>NZ_JAAIII010000001.1 GCF_012932425.1 Bifidobacterium oedipodis
CCGGCGCCCGTGGCGTTGTCGATCACCAGCACCCGCGGAACCATGCCGATATGCTCGAACACCACGGCGAGACCGTGGCACAGGCATTCCGCGGTCTCACCCGGCAGCGCCACCACGCAGCGCATGTCGGAGTAAGGGAACGAGACCGCCAGGAAATGCGTCACGACCTCCACGCCGGCCACCACGGCCCTGGCCTGGCCGAAATCGGCCTGCGCGCACCCCGGCGCCCATTCCAGCTCCGCGAAGCCGTCCGATTCGTCCGCGTGCGCCACGCGCCAGCGGTGGACCCAACGCTGCACCGAGGGATACTCGCCCGGGAAACCGCATTCCGCGACGAGCCTCTCATGCACGCGCACGGCCGTGTGCCGCTGCTTCACCGGCAGGCGCAGATCCGCGGTAAGCCAGCCGTCCACGATGTCGGCCCAGCCCTGGTCCACCAGGGAGCGTCCCGTCCCCGATCCGCCGGATCGGGGCGAGTAGTCGTCCTTGTTGGCGTACTTGACCACCGTGGTCCGGGACAAACCCAGCTCCCTGGCGATCCGCGAATGGTTCATGCCCTTCGCCTCCAATTGCCTGATAGTCTGTTGAACACGCATCGGTGTCGTCATTCCTTTCCTCCCGAGAACCTCGAATGGTTGTTAGCACTCGGGAATCTACCAAGGAACCGGCATCGGTGCCCTCATCCGCATCCGACGCCATCCGCCGACACCGTACAAAATGAACGCAGAAAGTGTTCACGAATCAGTGCAGACACCGACCAGCATTATTTGAACACAGACAGTGGCTGCGCTGCCATATCGCGATGTACGCTTGGTTCGGCGGATCCACGCCCCGTCTGGTGTGCGACAACCTCAAGACCGGCGTGATCAGACACCCGCGTGAGGGCGAGGTCGTATTGAACGACGCGTACCGGGCCATGGCCGAGCATTACTCCGCCGCCGTGCTGCCCGGACGGGTCAGGAAGCCGAAGGACAAGCCGTCCGCGGAGAACACCGTGTGGCACGCGACCATGGCGCTGATCGGCGCGATGCGCGACCGCGAATTCACGTCGTTGGACGAGTTGCGCACGGCGATACGCGCCTGGCTCAGGGAATACAACGCGCGCCCGTTCCAGAAACGCGACGGATCCCGGCTGTCGGTGTTCGAATCGGAGGAGAAGCCGCTGCTCATCGCGTTGCCGCCATTGCCGTACGAGGTGGCGGACTGGGTCTATGGCCGAAGGGTGCAGGCCAACTGCCACGTCTCCTACGCGCGCAACTGGTATTCCGCCCCGTACTCGCACGTCGGCTCCACGGTGGACCTCAGGATCGGCGCGAACACGCTCGAAATCTGGCACAAGGGCGTCAGGCTCTGCACGCACCGCCTCCTGCCCGGCACCGCCTCCAACCGGTACTCGACGAACGAGGCGGACCTTCCCGGCAAGACCATGTGGAGGCAATGGGACCGCGAACGCTGCGAGCGATGGGCGAACCGGATCGGCCCCGACTGCGCGACCGTGATAGGCAGACTGTTCGCCATGGAACGCCTCGACGAGCAGGGCGTCGAACCCGCGCTGGCGGTCTTGCGCCTGTCGAAACGGTATTCCGCGCGACGTTTGGAGAAGGCGTGCGCATTGGCGTTGGGGTCGATCGCCTCCCCCAGACATTCGCATATCAGGCCGATCCTCGAATCCGGGCAGGACCTCACCGGTGAGATCCCCGACGGAAGCGTCGGCGGTGCCGAGACCGGCGGCTGGGTGCGCGGCGGCGACTACTACGCGAACATGGGAAGGTGACGGGCAATGATCATCGACACCGAGACCAGACGCAAGCTGCGCGAGATGGACGCCCAGGACCTCCTCGCCGCGTTCGAACGCCTCGACGAACGGACCACCATGCCATTGAGCCACGCGGAGGTGGTCAGGATCGCGGTCGACAACGCGCACGCCACCCACATGGACGCCAAGATCCAACGGCTGGTCAAACGCGCCGGACTGCGCTACCCCCAGGCCGACCTGCGAACCATCGACCTCATGGAGGAACGCGGACTCGACCGGGGCTCGATCGCCGGCCTCGACGCCGGCAACTACCTCGAACAACGGGTCAACATCGTGTTCCAGGGAGCCACCGGATCAGGCAAATCTCACCTATTATGCGCGTTGGCGAAATCCGCGTGCCGAGGAAGATACCGCGCGGCCTACATCCGCATGCCCGACCTCGCCGAACAAGTCCTGACGGCGGCGGGCAAGCCGGGCGGCGTGCCCAAGCTCGTGCGCAAATACGCCACCTACAACCTGCTCGCGATCGACGAATGGCTCGTCGACAAACCCGACGAACCATTCAAACGCTTCCTCCTCGAACTCATGGAGCTGCGCTACGACACCGCCAGCACCGCGTTCGCCACCCAATTGGCGACCAAGGAATGGCACAACCGGCTCGGCGGCGACACCATCGCCGACGCGATCCTCGACCGCATCGTGCACAACACGATATGGATCGACACCGGCGAATACAACATGAGACAACGACACGGACAAACCACGCTCGACAACTAGCCAAACAGGCCGGTGGCATCCAACCAATCCGCCACCGGCCTCCCCACACCATACCCCCGGCCTTCAAGCACAATAACCAGTGACCTCAAACGCTACAAATACTCAACCGAACTGGCAAGAATCGCGAGTCAAGCGTATCAAGAAGGGCAGATGCTAATTCCCAGCATGTCCTCGAAGAACCACGTTTGCTTGTCAAGCGTATCAAGAAGGGCAGATGCTAATTCCCAGCATGTCCTCGAAGAACCACGTTTGCTTGTCAAGCGTATCAAGAAGGGCAGATGCTAATTCCCAGCTCGTGTATTGTGCCCAACCGCTCGTGGTCAAGCGTATCAAGAAGGGCAGATGCTAATTCCCAGCTTGTCCAACGTCAGACCATCGCCAGCATCAAGCGTATCAAGAAGGGCAGATGCTAATTCCCAGCATTAATGACGCCACGTGTGGCGCTTTCGCAAGCGTATCAAGAAGGGCAGATGCTAATTCCCAGCCTCTCCATACGTCTCGCTGCCGGTATGGCAAGCGTATCAAGAAGGGCAGATGCTAATTCCCAGCTGATGATTGGTCTCCTTGGTTTGGTTGGCAAGCGTATCAAGAAGGGCAGATGCTAATTCCCAGCGTCTCCCGTCAGTGGATGAATTGGACTCCAAGCGTATCAAGAAGGGCAGATGCTAATTCCCAGCGGTTCGCTGGCGATGCGGGTGAGCTGGGCAAGCGTATCAAGAAGGGCAGATGCTAATTCCCAGCCCATTTTTGGTTTTACTGCTTCTACGATCAAGCGTATCAAGAAGGGCAGATGCTAATTCCCAGCGCATCGTCTTGCGAAGGACGCTTCTGGACAAGCGTATCAAGAAGGGCAGATGCTAATTCCCAGCCATAGTTCGTTGCTTCACGGACGATAAACAAGCGTATCAAGAAGGGCAGATGCTAATTCCCAGCCGGGCCTCGCGGATGGTGATTCGCGCCGCAAGCGTATCAAGAAGGGCAGATGCTAATTCCCAGCCGACAAAAGCGCGGTGACCGTCTGGGAGCAAGCGTATCAAGAAGGGCAGATGCTAATTCCCAGCTCCATGGTTTGTCCTTTCGGTTTGTTTCCAAGCGTATCAAGAAGGGCAGATGCTAATTCCCAGCGTATTTGTAAGTATTTTGCAGCTAGGAATCAAGCTTATCAAGAAGGACGGATACTAAATTAGTTCCCTACACCACGGCTAAGCATGTTCGCACTGTTGCAAGCTTATCAGGCGGATACTAATTCCCATTTTCCAGCACTTCATTGAGAGTGATGAGTTAGGTATGATGATTACGATGTCATGCAATGATTGCTGGTCTTTGACTCTAATGCTTTGCTGAGGTACTGAGAAGTGAGGGGTTTGTTGTTGTATTGTAATAGCTCTTATGAAGGGATTGTTCCTGCGTGCAATTCGGGTGATGACATGCATGCGTATCCTGAAGCTTATTTGGCTGACGTGGTGGAAAATCAGGGGGGAAGCTATTCGATTTTGTAGCGTTTGCGTTTCCGGACAAGGATACGGTCGATTTCATTAATGCTTATATGAACAGCAAAACTCGAAAGAGCATTGACCAAGCGCAGGCTTACGTCAATACCATGAGTGCTGAAGAATTATGGGAGTATTTCTGTAAAACCGAAGGATATGTATTACGTCCAGGCGAAGCGCTTGCGGGGTTTATACCTGACTGGATAGGTGAATTCTATGCATATTACCAGTGGTATTACAATATGCCGAGTGCACAGGTGATACATAAAGTCCCGGTAGATTTCCTTGAAAAAGCTTATCATGGTCTTCATGATCTAGAGCTTGAACTTGCAGTGCGAAAAGTAGGCTGTGAATGACAAAAATCGTGTGCTTCTATAATCCCGATGAAGAGAATGATGTTTCGACAGGAACGATATCGGTCCTATCTGCGTTACGGGTAGTGGATTCGAGACTTTGCAGACATCTATCTGCGTTACTGGTAGTGTCAATTCACGCATATGCTGAGTATGTTTGGCGGAATTTCAAGGCTCGTACTCCAGACAAAGCCGAAAGCACACTACCAGTAACGCAGATAGATGTCCGCAAACACGTAAATCCACTACCCGTAATGCAGATAGCCTCCACAACATCAGTCAACTACCACGTAGGTGTCGGTCGAAGCCTGATCGTCGCCTATGGCGGAACGCAGATAGTCGCCATGGCATTAGTCAACTACCACCCGCTACCCCGACGTTTGTAGCAGCCGTGGAGTTACATAAGTAGTATGACTGAAAACATCGCCGATAAGGTCGTTAACGACACCCACGTCGTCAAGCAGTTCTCCAACGCCTTCAAGGAGCCTGTCGACGCCGACATCAACCTGTTTGATCTGCTTGACCGCCGCGCCCAGCGCGATCCTGACGGCAACATGATCGAATACAAGGCCGCCGACGGCTCGTGGCAACCCTACAGTGCTCGGGAATTCCGCGACAAGGTGATCGCGCTGGCCCGTGGCCTGATCGGACTTGGCGTTGGCAAGGGCGATTCGGTGGCCATCGTCTCGCGCACCCGCTGGGAGTGGACCGCGCTCGACATGGCGATCATGTCCATCGGCGCACTGACCGTGCCCGTTTACGAAACCAATTCCGCCGCCCAGGTCAGCTGGATTTTCAACGATGCCAAGGTCACACTCGCCATCGCCGAGGACGACGCGCAGCGCGACAAAATCGAATCCGTGCGCGATGAAGTGCCCGGACTGCGCAATGTGTTCGTTATCGAAGCCGGCGGTCTTAACGCCATCACGGCCTATGGCGCAAGTGTGACCGAAACCGAATTCTGGGAATACAAGAACGCCTCCCACGGCGATGACCTGGCCACCATCGTCTACACCTCCGGCTCCACCGGCACACCCAAGGGCGTGGAATTAAGCCACGGCAACTTCGCCGCTCTCGTGCTCGGCGCCCTGCAATACATGCCGCGTGCGGGCGCTTGGCCCGACCGCCGCCTGCTGCTGTTCCTGCCGCTGAGCCATGTATTCGCCCGCTTCATGGAATTCTTCAGCTTTGCCGGCACCATTTCGTTGGCATTGAGCTCCAATATGAAGACCATGGTCAAGGATTTCGAAACCTTCGGCCCCACGCTGCTGCTTGCCGTGCCGCGCGTGTACGAAAAGGTCTATAACGCCGCTTCCCAGCGTGCAGGCTCCGGCATCGCGGGCAAGCTGTTCATGCGCGCCGCCGAAAACGCCCGCGCTTGGTCCAGGGCCGAGCAACACGGCGAGAAACTGCCCATCACCGGCCGCATCGCCCACGCCTTCTACGAGCAGGTGGTGTATAAGAAGATCCGCACCATTTTCGGGCCGAACGCCGATTTCGCCATCACCGGCGGCGCTCCCATGGACGCGGAACTCTCGCACTTCTTCAACGGCATCGGCATGCCCGTGCTCGAAGGCTATGGCATGACTGAAACCTGCGGCCCGGTGTGCGTGAGCCTGCCGGAAGACAACCGTATCGGCACCATCGGCATGCCAATGTGCGGCGTGACCGCCGGCATCGCCGAGGACGGCGAACTGTTGGTCAAGGGCCCGCTGGTGTGCAAGGGCTACCACAACAATCCCGAGGTCACCGCCCAGCAGATCACCGATGGTTGGCTGCATACCGGTGATTTGGGCGATATCAGTGAGGATGGTTTCATCTCGATCACTGGCCGCAAGAAGGACCTCATCATCACCGCCGGTGGCAAGAACGTGTCGCCGGGACTGCTGGAGGCTGCCGTCATGACCTCTCCGGTGGTTAACCAGTGCTTGGTGATCGGCGATAAGAAGCCGTTCGTGGCCGCACTGGTCACCTTGGACTTGGCCGACGCGAACGCCTGGTTGGAATCTCAGGGAGCCAAGCCGGAGCCTGATCTGAACGCTCTTGCCGGCAACGCCATCGTGCACGCTGAAGTGGAACGCGCGGTGAACGCCGCTAACGACAACGTTTCGCGCGCTGAATCCATTCGTAAGTTCGAGATTCTGTCTGACGAATTCACCGAAGCCAACGGCATGCTGACGCCGAGTATGAAAACACGCCGCGCTCAGATTGTGCAGCATTACCGCGAGCTTATTGATACGGTGATTTACGTGCCGCTCAAGAAGCAGCAGAAGCAGTAGCGAGAGCAGCATCAGCAACAGAGGCGCTAGAATCAGCAGAAGTAGTAGAAGTGGTAAAGGAGAGAGCGCCCAATGGCGACCATTTTCATAGTCGATGACGACCAAGCCATCGGCGAAATGCTGAGTCTGGTGCTGGAAAACGAAGGTTTCCAGACCGTCACCTGCATGGATGGCTTGCGTGCGGTGGAAATGTTTCCCATCGTCAAGCCCGATCTGATTCTGCTTGACGTGATGCTGCCCGGCCTCGACGGCACCGAAGTGGCCCGTCGCATTCGAGAGACCTCGAATGTGCCGATTATCATGCTCACCGCCAAGTCAGACACGCTTGATGTGGTGGCCGGCTTGGAGACCGGAGCCGACGACTATGTGCCCAAGCCGTTTAAGGTTGCTGAGCTGTTGGCCCGCATTCGTGCGCGATTCCGCGTGGCCGCCGCGCCATCCGATTCCAGTGACCCGGCGAGCGTTGCGGATCGCATCGAGCGCGGCCCCATTGTGATCGATCGCATCGAGCACACCGCCACCAAGAACGGTGCCGATCTGAACCTCACGCCAATGGAATTCGCACTGCTGTTCATGCTTGCTGCCTCCGCAGGCGAGGCCATCAGTCGGTCCGCATTGCTCAAAAGCGTGTGGGGGTATGAGAATTCCGGTGACACTCGTTTGGTGAACGTGCATATTCAACGGTTGCGGGCCAAAGTTGAGGACGATCCGGAAAATCCGCAGATCGTCCAGACCGTGCGCGGCATCGGATATAAGTTCGTCACGCCCAAAAACTGACGGCGATGCGGGGACAAGCCGAAGATCATCCGGCCAATCGGCCCGATGACACGTCTGATGACACGTCAAAGGTTTCGCCAGGCCTCAAACGGGCTCGGCGATGGCTGCTGCCAGCACAGGGATGGGCGGAACTTGCGCCGGCGGATGCAGAATCGCAGCCGAAGTTGGAGACAAAACCCAGAACACGCACGCGCACTTTCAGCTTCGGCCGGCTGATTCGCCACGGCCGCACCGAGGTTCGCCGCTCGCTGCAGGCAAGAACCGTGGCGCTAACCGTGGCATTGACCCTGGCGGTGGCGGTGGTGTTCTCCATGGTGTCGCTGATTTCCGTACGCGCCTCGCTGCTGTCCCAAATCACCTCACAGTCGCGCGCGGACTATTCGAATATGGTTCGCCGCGCGCAGGCCAGTCTGGATGCCGCCGATGTGAGCACAACCGTGCAGATTCAGCAACTGGTGAATGACCTGGCTTCCACCTTGCAATCCGACGGCTCGTCGAATCTGGCGGGCATATACCTATGGAGTCGCGACTCGTCGTCGCGCGCCATCGTGCCGATTTCCACCGAGCCCACCTATGAGCGGGTGATTTCGGATGATATTCGTTCATCCGTGGCCTCCAACCTTGGCAGCAATGTTTTTTACCAGCCCATTGAATTGCCGGTGTCGTCGAATGAGTCGCAGGAATCAACACCCGGTGCGGTACTGGGCACCATGCTTGACTTTGGCATAGTCGGCAATCTTGAGTTCTATGCCGTGTATTCGTATGCCCTGCAGCAGGAATCGCTGATGCAGATTCAGGTCAATCTGCTGGCGGTATGCGTGCTGCTGAGTCTGGTTGTGGGCGTGGTAATGTGGTCGGCGATCCGCGGCATCGTGCGCCCGGTGGAACATGTGGCCGCGGCGGCGAAGAATATGGCATCCGGTGATCTCGATGCCCGTGTGACGGTGAACCGCAAAGACGAGCTCGGCGTGCTGCAGCAATCGTTCAACGCCATGGCAGTATCGTTGGGCCATACCATTGATGAGCTCGAAGCCGCCGGTGTTTCACAGAAACGTTTCGTCTCTGATGTCTCCCACGAGCTGCGCACGCCTATCACCACCATGCGCATGGCTTGCGACTTGCTGGAGATGAAAAAGGACGATTTCGACCCTGCGGCCCGCCGCACCGTCGAACTGCTGTCTGGCCAGATCGACAGGTTCCAGGATATGCTTGCCGATTTGCTGGAGATTTCCCGATATGATGCCGGTTATGCCGCGCTCGATTTGGTGGAAACCGATATTCGCGAGCCGCTGGAGGCCGCTGCCGGTCAGGTTGCCGGCATCGCACAAGCCAAGCATGTGCTGATTCACCAGTATCTGCCGAACGTGCAAGTACTGGCTCGTATCGATTCGCGGCGTGTGATTCGCATCGTGCGCAATCTGTTGGCCAATGCCGTCGATTTCGCCGATGATAAGCCTGTGGACATGCGCGTTGCGGCCAATCGCAAGGCTGTGGTGATTTCCGTGCGCGATTATGGCACCGGCATGGCACCGGATCAGTTGGAACATGTATTCGACCGGTTCTGGCGCGGCGATTCCTCACGTTCACGCATCACCGGGGGAACGGGATTGGGCCTGTCTATCGCCATGACCGATGCGCTGCTGCATCACGGCACCATTCGTGTGCGTTCGCGCAAGGGGGAGGGCACATGGTTTTTGGTGATTCTGCCGCGCGATCCCGACGCAGGTGCAGTTCCCGATGCAGATCTGCCGTTGAATTTCGCTTTCGACAGCCCTGATGACCTGCGCATCACCGGAGGATTCGGTGTGGCGCAAAGTCGCATTTCCGGCACCGACGAGACACGACGCGACACCATGATGGGAAGACCACTATGACATCGATTGCAACTCTTGCACCAAGAATCAAACGATTCGTCGCGGCAACCATGGTGTGCAGCTGTTGCCTGACCCTGGCCGCATGCGGCTATGGGCCTCTGGGCCTGCCCACCAAAGGCATGGTGCAGACGCTGGCACCCGTCGAACAGCAGACCCAGCGCGTATACACCAATCCTGAAGGCCCCGACGATAACGCGCCTCCGGAAGATATCGTCAGTGGATTTTACGATGCCATGCCGGCTGGCGTGCAGTCCGACGGCTATGAAGTGGCCCGTGAATATCTCACCAAGGCAGCCGCCGCCGATTGGAATGGCGATATTTCGGCGTTGGTATACGACGGTACTCCGGATATCCGCCGCCGTGTGAACGCAATGGGTTCGGCGCATTCCGATGACCGCTCGATGGTGGTGGAAGTCGACCTGAAAGTTGTCGGCAAACTCGATTCGCATGGATTGTATACGGCCTATGAAGGTGCGCAGGTAACAAGCCTGACGTATATGCTGGCCAAGGAGAGCAACCAGTGGCGCATTTCCGCGCTCGACAATGGCGTAGTGGTCTCCAAGGCCGATTTTGAGCAGGTATTCCGGCAGGTATCGGTGTATCAGGTTGATCATTCCGGCACTTGTGCGATTCCGGATGTGCGCTGGCTCAGCTGGCGCAACTGGCGCACCCAAGCCGTCAAGGAAGTGCTCGCCGATGCGTCGGATTGGCTCAGCGGTGTGGTGCGCGACCCGAATCCGGGCGATGTGCGCCTGGCCGTGAATTCCGTTCCAGTGGACGGCAGCACGGCCGAAGTGAACCTTGACGGCGCGTTCGCCGAACTCGACGAGGGGGAGCGGGCGCGGTTGGTGCGCCGCATTCGCATGACCTTGGGCGATGGCAGCACAGAGTATCAGATCAAGGTGCTGGGTGCGGGAGTTGACTATTCGGATGCGGACAGCGAACTGACGTTGGGCACAGAAAGCCTGCCAAGCAATGGCGTCTATACCCTGACCGGAGGGTATGTGGTGTCATTGTCAAGCTCAAGCCCGCTGCGCGTCGGTGAGGTGCCTGGCTACGAGCATGCGAAGGGTTTCGTGTTCTCGGCAACCGGTGGCGCAGTATTGCGCGAGAATCATGTTGTCGATTGTCTTGATGCCGATGGCAAGTCTTGCAACCAGCTGTTCTCCGGCGAACATATGAATGCGATCAGCGAGGGCATCGACGGCGAGATTTGGGGCATTGGCGCGGATGGCCGCACGCTGCATGTGTCGCGCAACGGCAAAGAAGCAGTGCTGAACGTATCGTGGCTGGATCCGGGGACCCGTATTGTTTCGCTGGCGGTTTCCCCAGAGGGCGCGCGCCTGGCTCTGGCAGTCGAAACCGATCAGGAGACTTCCGACCAGAACAATGCGCAGAAGTCCGGCGACGATGCCAATACAGACAAGGCCAATACAGACAAGGCCAATACAACGGATCAGACGAATGACGAGACAACCGAGAACGCTCATGCATCGGCCAGCGTGATGATGACCGGCGTGGCCCGCGATTCAGATGGCCTGCCAACTGCATTGGGCGGCGATGCCGTGACGGTAAGTGCGCAGCGCCATGTCACCATGCTGACGTTCTATAACGAACTTAGCTTGGTGTATGTCACCAAAGCCGGTCAGGATGTTGTGCAGGAGGGATTCCGCCAGATTACGCCCGGCCCGGCAAATACACAGCGTTTGCCGGATGCCGACGTGGTATCGATAGCGGCAGGGCAGATCGCCCAGGTTCGCCGATTGGCGGCACTCGATGATTCCGGAACCGTGCGTTCGGTGTCCGGCACGCTTGACGGTTCCTGGAGCATTGCCGACAGCCAGGTCGTCGCCTTGGGCGAACAATAGTAGGAGCTGCGCCGCAGCATGCCTAAGCCTTCCCCGTTGTTGAGCACTTTCCCCCCGATATGAGACACGCATAGACACGGTTCGTCGTTATCAAACTGTTATCGAGCTGTTATGGTTTCGTTACCATCTGAGATTGAACGACCCGTTCCCGCCAACCATAATGGAAGCCATCAGATGACAACCGTCATCGGGCAAAGGAACGGACCTTTGCGCAACGTACCCGAGGAGGAGTACAACATGAAGAATTGGAAGAAGGCCATCGCATTCGTCGTTTCCGGCGCGGCTCTGGTGTCTTTTGCAGCCTGCGGCTCCAGCAATGGCGACGCCGCTGACAACGGTAGCTCCGACAGCGGCAAGAAGACCGTCGGCTTCGTGGCAGTTGGCCCCGAGGGCGGCTTCCGCTCCGCCAATGAGAAGGATATCCAGAACGCCTTCAAGGATGCCGGCTTCGACCTGATTTATTCCCCGACCAGCAACTCTGATCAGTCCAAGCAGATTCAGGCGTTCAACAAGTTCGTCAACGACGAAGTGGACGCGATCATCCTGTCCTCCACCGAGGACTCCGGCTGGGATGACTCCCTGAAGAAGGCCGCCGAGGCGGAAATCCCGGTGTTCACGGTCGACCGCAACGTGGACGTCAAGGATGCCGAAGCCAAGAAGGCCATCGTCTCCCACATCGGCCCGTCCAACGAATGGTGCGGCCAGCAGGCTGCCGAGTTCCTCAACGAGCAGTATCCGGATGGTGCCAACGGTATCATCCTGGAAGGCATCGCCGGCCTGTCCGTGGTCAAGGATCGCCAGACTGGTTTCGATTCCAAGATCGCCTCCAACCAGAAGGTGCTCGAATCCCAGTCCGCTAACTGGTCCACTGATGAGGCCAAGACCGTGACCGCCGGCCTGCTTGACAAGTACAAGTCCGAGGGCATCAAGTGGATCTGGGCTCAGAACGATGAGATGGCTCTGGGCGCTGCCCAGGCTGTGGACGCCGCCGGCCTCAAGGGCCAGGTGACCATCATCGGTAACGATGGTACCGAAGCCGCTCTGCAAGCCGTGGCCGATGGTGATCTCGCCTTCGATATCGAATACAACCCGATCTTCGGCAAGGAGACCGCTCAGGCTGTCAAGGATTACCTGGATGGCAAGGACGTCGAAGCCAACATCGAAATCGACTCCAAGACCTTCACCAAGGAAGAAGCTCAGGCCGCTCTCGATTCCGGCGAGCGTCAGTACTGATCAACCTCTTCTCACGATTCAAATAATTCATAACTGATAAACCGCGAACAAGATGGTGTGCAGGGCTTCCCGCACACCATCGTTCGTATCGGCGCGAATTATCACAAAACGGTAACAATCCTTTTTGGTAAGGCAACGACATGACAGACAAGCAACCAATCGTCGTGATGAAAGGCATCACGATCGAATTCCCGGGCGTCAAAGCCCTGGACGGTGTCGATCTGCGACTCTTCCCGGGTGAGGTCCACGCCCTCATGGGCGAGAACGGTGCAGGCAAGTCGACGATGATCAAGGCCCTGACGGGCGTGTACAAAATCAACGCCGGCACCATCGTGGTGGATGGCAAGCCGCAGCAGTTCAACGGCACCCTCGACGCACAGAACGCAGGCATCGCCACCGTGTATCAGGAAGTCAACCTGTGCACCAACCTGACGGTGGGCGAGAACGTGATGCTGGGACACGAAGTGCGCGGTCCGCTGGGCATCAACTGGAAGAAGACGCATGAGGCGGCGAAGCAGTACCTCGCTCAGATGGGTCTGGAGAACATCGATCCGCGCACGCCGCTGAGCTCGATCTCCATCGCCATGCAGCAGCTGGTCGCCATCGCCCGCGCCATGGTCATCGACGCCAAGGTGCTGATCCTCGACGAGCCCACCTCGTCGCTGGACGCCAACGAGGTGCAGGATCTGTACAAGATCATGCGCAAGGTGCGTGATTCGGGCGTGGCCATCCTGTTCGTCTCCCACTTCCTTGACCAGATCTACGAGATCTGCGACCGCATGACCATCCTGCGCAATGGCCGCTTCATCAAGGAAGTCATGGTCAAGGACACCCCGCGCAACGAGCTGATCGGCATGATGATCGGCAAGAGCGCTGAGGAACTTTCCCAGATTGGCGCCAAGAAGGCACGTCGCGCGGTTGATGCCGGCGAAAAGCCGATCGTGTCGATCAAGCAGCTGGGCAAGAAGGGCACCATCAACCCCGTGGATCTCGACATCTACGGCGGCGAGGTTGTCGGCTTCGCTGGCCTGCTGGGTTCCGGCCGCACCGAACTGGGACGTTTGCTGTACGGTGCCGACAAGCCGGATGCCGGCGGCTCCTACGAGCTCAAGGGCAAGACCGTCTCCATCTCCGACCCCTACACCGCTCTGAAGAACAAGATCGCCTACTCCACCGAAAACCGTCGTGACGAAGGCATCATCGGCGACCTGACCGTGCGTCAGAACATGCTGATCGCCCTGCAAGCGACGCGTGGCATGCTCAAGCCGATTCCCAAGAAGGAAGCCGACGAGATCGTTGCCAAGTACATGAAGGAGCTCAACGTCCAGCCGCCGGATCCTGATCGTCCGATCAAGAATCTATCTGGTGGTAACCAGCAGAAGGTGCTGATTGGCCGTTGGCTGGCAACCCACCCGGATCTGCTGATTCTGGACGAACCAACCCGAGGCATTGATATCGGCGCCAAGGCCGAAATCCAGCAGGTTGTGCTTGACCTGGCCGAACAGGGCATGGGCGTGGTGTTCATCTCCTCCGAACTTGAGGAAGTCGTGCGTCTCTCCGACAACATCGAAGTGCTCAAGGACCGTCATAAAATCGCCGAGATCGAGAACGGTGACACCGTCTCTCAGCAGACCATCGTCGACACGATCTCCAATACGACCATTTCCACCGGAAAGGAGGCATGATGGCTGACACCAAGAAAAAAGCGGGAAACCCGATTATCAAGAAGCTGCTGGGCTCCAATCTGACCTGGTCGGTCGTCGCGCTGCTCGTTCTTATCGTCATCTGCACCGTTTTCTCCGATGGGTTCCTGTCGCTGCGTTGGAATGACAACACCGGCGGCCTGGCAGGCCCCCTGATCACCGTGCTGCAGGAATCCGCGCGCTACCTGATGATCGCAACCGGCATGACCCTGGTCATCTCCACCGCAGGCATCGACCTGTCGGTCGGCTCGGTGATGGCCGTCTCCGGCGCCGCCGCGATGCAGCTGCTGGTCAGCGGCGTCAACGTGTGGGCCGCCATCCTGCTCTCCCTGCTCATCGGTCTGGCCATCGGCTGCTTCAACGGCATGCTCGTCTCGGTTCTGGGACTTCAGCCGTTCATCACCACACTGATTATGATGCTCGCCGGCCGTGGCTTGGCAAAGGTCATCACCTCCGGTGAGAACACCGACGCTGGCTCGGTCGCCGGCAATGGCCCGCTCAAGTGGATGGCCAACGGCTTCATCCTCGGCATCCCGGCCAACTTCATCATCGCGCTGGTAATCGTCGCAATCGTGGCGCTTATCTGCCGCAAGACAGCCATGGGCATGATGATCGAATCCGTGGGCATCAACCCCGAGGCCTCCCGCATGACCGGCATCAAGCCGAGGAAGATCCTCTTCCTGGTGTACGCAATCTCCGGCCTGCTGGCCGCAGTCGCCGGCCTGTTCGCCACCGCATCCGTGATGCGCGTCGACATCTCCAAAACCGGTCAGGATCTGGAAATGTACGCCATCCTCGCGGTCGTCATCGGCGGCACCTCGCTGCTGGGCGGTAAGTTCTCGCTTGCCGGTTCCGCACTCGGCGCCGTGATCATCGCCATGATCCGCAAGACCATCATCACCCTCGGCATCGATTCGGCTGCAACTCCGGCCTTCTTCGCCATCGTGGTGATCGTGATCTGCGTGATGCAGGCTCCCAAGATTCATAACCTCGGCGCTGAAATAAAACGTAAACGCGCGCTTAAGGAACAAGCGAAGGCGGTGGCAGCATGACAACGGCAACTCGCAAGGCTGCAAAGGCCACGAAGGCCACGAAGGGATTCTCCTTCAATCCTCAGATGATCCCGACCATCACGGCCGTCGTCATCTTCATCCTCATGCTCGTGATGGGCCAGGCACTGTTCGGCACCTACGCCCGACTTGGCTTCTTCTCGTCGCTGTTCGTCGATCATGCCTACCTGATCATTCTGGCCGTGGCAATGACCCTGCCGATTCTCACCGGCGGCATCGATCTGTCGGTCGGCGCCATCGTGGCAATCACCTCGGTTGTCGGCGTCAAGATGACCATGGCCGGTGTGCCGGCGTTCGTCGCCATCATCGTGATGCTGCTGCTCGGCGTGGTGTTCGGCCTGCTGGCCGGCGTGCTCATCGAGGAATTCAACATGCAGCCGTTCATCGCCACCCTGTCGACGATGTTCCTGGCCCGCGGTATCGCCTCGATGATCTCCACTGACTCGCTGACCCTGCCGGAGGGCAACAACTTCGACTTCATCAGCCAGGACATCAAGATCATCGACCGTCCCAAGATCAGCCATGATCTTACGATCAACGTCGGCGTCATCATCGCCGTGCTCGTGGTGATCTTCGGCTATATCCTGCTGCACAAGACCCGCACCGGACGCACCATTTACGCCATCGGCGGCTCCCGCTCCTCCGCGGAACTGATGGGTCTGCCCGCCAAGCGCACCAACTACATCATCTACCTTGTCTCCGGCACGCTGGCGGCCCTGGCTTCCGTGGTGTACACGGCCAACGTCGGTTCGGCCAAGAACACCGTGGGTGTCGGCTGGGAGCTGGACGCCATCTCGTCCGTCGTCATCGGCGGTACCCTGATCACCGGTGGCTTCGGCTACGTGCTTGGCTCCGTGATCGGTGCTCTGGTCCGTTCCATCATCGACCCGCTGACCTCCGACTTCGGTGTGCCGGCCGAATGGACCACCATCGTGGTGGGTGCCATGATCCTGATCTTCGTGGTCCTGCAGCGTGCGGTGACCGCGCTGAGCGGAGATAAAAAATAGCCGGTTTCTTGTGCCGGAATTATAACTGAATATTCATAACTGAACACTTTCCTCCCCTTTCCTTTCAGCGTTTCGGGGCGTGGCCTGCTTCCAGACCACGCCCCGAAACGTTTTTTGCGCCGATGTTCGGGCATGATATTGCGTTTAGGGCATGACATCGAGATTATGCGTGAGGACGCACCTACGAAGGCCCGTTTGCAGAGCTATTTCGGCGTCCGTAGGTGTCTGTTAGCAGCAAGCGCATAATTGCGGCGCATGAGAATGGCTTGTTTCCGCGGTTTTGATGATCCGCTGGTATGCCGGAAAGTTTGGCGCACACCTACGGAAGCCCGAATAGGCGGGTAAATGCGCATTCGTAGGTGTTCTTCATATTGCCATGCACACGATTAATAGTATGAAAATGGCTTGTTTCTGCGGTTTATAGGGTATGAATGCTGGAACGTTGCTTGGGGCTGACACCTACGAAGGTCGAATTAGCTTTGCAATCGGGCTTGCGTTGGTGCGGCGCTGCTAGGAAGTGCGGATCAGTGTCAGTTTTCTGCGCTTATCGGTGAGCTGTTCGAGACTGAGACGCGGCTGGATCGGCACCACCTTGCCTGTCTGTTTCATAATTGCCTGCGCCACTTTGCAGGCCAGCACCTGCTGATGCCATTCATCCGACAAATCCAGCTGGTCGACCGTGACAATTTCCCAATGCTTGGATCGCAGCATATTCCATTTCCAGTTGTCGCGTCTCCATTGCTGTTGATCGGTGCGATGATGATCGCCGTTGTACTCTATGCCTATCTTCCATTCGGGGATCGCCAGATCAAGGCTGATGGGTTTGCCTGAATAGTAATGCAGATTGGTAAACGTGTAATTCACCACCATCGCCGGCATTCCGTAGCGCAGCAGCACCAGCCGCAATTGGGTTTCCTTAGGGGAATCGCTGCCCGGAGATGCCAACGACAGCGCGCGAATGCACTGCTTGCGATGGGGGAACTTCTCGCCGGCCACAGTTCGTTGCAGATCCTTCATATCGCAAATGTTGTGCCGAATCATCGATTCGGCCAGCGCCACTTGTTCGTCGATGCTGGTGTAACCGGCAAGCTGGTGCCAGACCATTTCGGGCCTGAGCACATGGAGATTGCGGTCGATGGTGATGATGTGCTCGCTGGTTAGCGTGGACAGCAAATGAAGCTGCAGACCGACTCTGCGGTGCAGCTTGTTACGTTTGGAAACCGTGGCATGAAGCATGGAGCCATTCAGTGTGTTGGTTGTGGGCTGCTCGACCTTCAGCAAAGCGAGCGCGGTGGTATGGCTAAACGGGTACCTCACGTTCAATGCGCGGCAGACTGCCATCGTGGAGGTTTGAAGCTCCTCCAATGAGGCTGCTGATACTGGTTTGTAGTCGTCCATGAGCGCACCATAACGCATTCGTGGGGTCGAGGAAACGAAAAACAGGGTATGTGGAGCGAGCTTGCCATGCTTGTCCACAGCAATCGATTGATGCAGTTGATTGCGTTGAGTTGTGCACAACAATTGTGGATAATGATGGTCGGCTAGCGCAGCGGCAGGGTATTGGGTTCGTTACGTGGGGGCGGTTACGCTTGGTGTTAGGTGTTATTGAGAGTTATGACTTTGTGGGAGGATGCATGACCGTTGATCGTCCGATGATTGCGTTGACCCCACTGATGGATTATGGGCGTGACAGTCTGTGGATGCTGCCTGGATATATGGAGGCCATCGAACGTGCCGGCGGCGTGCCGGTGATGCTGCCGCTGAGTGGGGATCCGGTCGTTATAGAGCAGTGCGCCCGTCAATTCGATGGATTTCTGTTCACCGGAGGTCCGGACGTCGGCCCGTGGGTGAAACCGGGGAAGACGGTTCGCGAATGCCCGACTGGCGGTGCGGTTGCGACAGACATTGCGATGCCGGCTGGTAATACGATATTGGGCGGGAACGCCGTTATTGCCGACCAGGCCATTTCGGCGATTGATGTTGGCGGTACTGGCGGCGCTAACGACACTGAAGATGCCGAAGATGCCGAAGACGACGCCACAGGGCGCAGCGAAGCGCTGAGCATGGAACGCGATCGAATGGAGACGCTGCTATTGCACAACGTTGTGCAGTTGGACAAGCCGGTATTCGGTATATGCCGCGGCATTCAGCTCATCAACCGATGGTTCGGCGGCACATTGTGGCAGGATCTGCCCAGCGAACATCCCAGCGCTGTCGAACATCATATGAACCCGCCCTATGATGCCTTCGGACATGACGTCATGCTTGCGCCGAGCACGCCATTGGCCGAACTGTTCGCGGGGGAGTGGACGATAGCGGTTAACAGCTACCATCATCAGGCCGTGCGCGAGGTCGCCGCAGGCTTTGAAGTCATGGCCGAGGCGCCGGATGGCGTCGTTGAAGCGATTCGCCGGCCTGCCAGTCGTTTTCTGTGGGCGGTGCAATGGCATCCCGAATTCCTTTATAAGGTCGATCCGCGCTCGCAACAGCTGTTCGACGTGTTTGTCGCGGCTTGCCACGGCTAAATTGATTGGGTGACTTGTCCAGTCATGTCGGCTACATTGGTCATTTGGTTTTGAGTGGGCACCACGTCTTGCACGCGATTCTTCCGCGTGACTTATGCATACGGACGGTGATAACAGCGGCTCGACCGGTTGGCAAACCTTATATTCCATGAACACCATGCGCGTCAAAGACGTGCATCGGCCGAATTGCGCGTGAAGCACCCTCGCGCTGATGAATGATGAGGAAGAGAGCGAATTGATGTCTCACGAGTCCGTTAATCCCAAGAATCGGGTGAACGCCGCTGCGCCCATCAACGAGAAGATAGACGAGAAAATACCAGGCAAACTGCTGGGTGCGATTGTTGCGGTGGGGTCGCTGGCCTTCATCGGCATTCTGACCGAAACGGTGATGACCGTGCTGTTCCCTGCACTGATGCGCGAGTTCAGCGTGGACACCGCCACCGTGCAGTGGATCACCACGATCTACCTGCTGTCTGTGGCCGCCACCATGCCGGTTTCCTCGTTCCTGAAGCGTCGTTTCAAACTGAAAACGATTTTTGTGGCCGCCGTGGCTCTGGCGCTGATCGGTTCACTGATTATGATCGTGGCCACCGCATTCCCGTGGCTGATCATCGCTCGTGTCATCCAAGGCGTGGGATCGGGTATTGCCACGCCGTTGATGATGAACATCATCCTGGAACAGTCGCCGCGCTCCAAAATCGGCCGACTGATGGGCGTCGGTTCCTTGGTGATCACGGTTGCGCCGGCCATCGGCCCGACTGTGGGTGGCGCGGTGACCAGCATTCTGCCGTGGCGCGCCATTTTCGTGGCGGCAATCCCGCTGATGATCATCGCCTTGGTGGTTGGCCTCGCCTGCATCGAGCAGAAGTCGCCTACCGAAGCCGCCTATCTTGATCCGCTGCAGCTGGGCACGATTGTGCTTGCGCTGGTCGGCATGGTGCTGGGCCTGAATCAGGCCGGTGTGGCCGTCAGCGCTGCAGTGGCAGGCCATCCGGCCGTGACCTCCGGTGTGATTGCTGCAATTGCGTTTGTGGTGGGCTTCGGTTCGCTTGCCGCATTCGGTTTGCTGTCCAAAAAGGCATTCTCGCCGCTGCTGCGCTTGGGTATTCTGCGCGACAAAGTGGTGCTGCTGCATCTGGTCGCCTACCTCATCATGCCGATCGTATCCATTGGTTTCGGCTATGTGATTACCAACATCGCCCAGCTGTCTCTCGGCACAAACGCTTTCTTGGCAGGCTCCTTGGTGCTGCCCGGCGCACTGATTGGCGCGGTCTGCGCGCCCATCGGCGGCTGGCTGTATGACCGATTTGGTGCCACGCGACCGATTCTGGTGCCGTTCGGTGTGGCCACATTGGGCCCTGTGCTGCTGTGCATCTTCTCGCTGCACCTGACCCCCGCCATGCTGGCGGGATTCTATTTCATCTTCGGTTTCTGCTTCGCCATGGGCAACGCGAATGTGATGACCAGCGCATTAAGCGAGATTCCGCACGAATTCGCCCCCGATGGCAACGCGATTTTCAACACCTCACTGCAGTTCGGCGGCGCTGCCGGCACCGCATTGTTCTCCACCATGCTGGCCGTCGCACAAGCCGGCCATGGTGAAGAAGGCAGCGCGGAGTTCATGCATGCCACCGCACAGGGCGGCACGTGGATTTTCGCCGTGATGATTGTGATTTGCGCAATCAGCTGGGCGTCCCTGTTCCTGGCCTTCCGTATACGTGCCCGGCGCGCCTAACGTGCCCGTTGAGCTGTATTCCCATTGATCTGTGCCAATATCCCCACTGCCGCCTAGGTTGGAGTGCATGACACAGGAGAACGCGAATAAACTGATTGTCAACGCACTGCCGCTTACCGGCGAGGAGCGCGAATCCTTCGATAAGGCCGCCTGCGGCATACCGCAGGTGTTCGTGGGCGACGAGGCGATGCGCGGCGAGATGGTCTGGCGGGCGAATATTCCCGAACAGTGGCGTGCGCGTGCCAGCGCGGTTATCGGCAATTTCCCGGCCTCCGACGCGGCGCAGTACACCGCAATCGAATGGCTGCAAACCGTTTCCGCCGGTGTGGACGCTTACACGCGCCCGGGCGGGCTGCCGAGTGACGTGATGATTACCAACGCCACTGGAGCGTATGGGCAAAGCGTTGCCGAGCATATGTTTGCCATGATGTGGACGCTGATGAAGCAGGTGCATCGTTACGCCAGCGCTCAGCGCGATCATGTATGGCATGACGAGGGGCCGGCAGCTAGCCCGGACGGCGCTGTGGCGTTGATTATCGGCACCGGTGATATCGGCTCTCACTTTGGTCGGTTGGCCCAAGCCGTCGGCATGCAGACCATCGGTGTGCGTCGTAACGCCAGCGTGGGTGCCGAAGGCATCGAACGCATGCATGGTTTCGAAGACTTGGATGCGCTGTTGCCGCTTGCTGACGTGGTGGCAATGGCGCTGCCCAGCACGCCGCAAACGCATCATTTGATCGATGCTGCCCGGCTAACGCTGCTCAAACCCACGGCCATCGTGCTTAACGCTGGCAGGGGAGATGCCATCGACTGCCAGGCGCTGGCTGCGGCCCTGCGCGAAGGCAAACTGCGCGCTGCGGGATTGGACGTTACCGAACCCGAACCGTTGCCGGCGGATCATCCGCTATGGGACGAGCCGCGATGCCTGATCACCCCGCATGTGGCGGGCGGTTTGCATCTTGCACAGACCGGCCGGCGCATTATCGAGATTGCATTGGAAAATGTGACGCGTTATGCCCAAGGGCGGGAATTGAAGAATATTGTGCGCCGCTGATGTGCGGTGGCACGATAGCGTATGCCGCCCGCGCAAAGCATGACATATGCTGACGCGTGCTGGCACATGCTGCTGGGCCACATAAATATGACGAGGGGCTGAACAGCTTGGCATATATATGCCTATGCGTTCCAGCCCCTCGTTGCCTATGGGCGTGGCTCGTAGCATGGGATTGTGTGCCCCATGCGCGTTTAGAGGAATGGTTGAGGGGAATAAGTCAGCTCGACAAAATCAGTACTTATTCGCGCCGGTGCCTTCGAAGGTCACCTTGAAGCCACGCTGATAGTGCAGGAACATGTCGGCGCCATAACGGTCGACAGGGCGGTGCGTGAACAGCATACGAATGGCGAATGCGGTCTGCACGTTGTAAGGCAGGGCGAGGAACGCCTTGTGTGCATCCCAGTACGGGGTCATGGTGATGGCCGCATCCGGAACATAGGCATAGCCGTAACCGTCTTCATTCACATAGCCCATGAACGGCAGATCCCAGGCGTTGTGCTTGGTGAGTTCGGCCTTGAAATCCTCCACTTGGGCGAGCTCTTCGTCGGTGATGCCAAAGCTCTTGGCCACCTCGTTGGCTGCTGCCGTCTTGGCGGCGGCGTCCTCGCCGAACAGGTCTGCGTTGACGACGATCTTCTTGTCCTCGGCCATGTGTGCCTCTTTCCCTAGGTGATGTGCTCTTCTCAGGTGTGTTCGTTTATATGTTCATATTCATATGTATTCGAACAACAAAATTGACATCACTGCTGTGCTGTTTATGTGCCATCCGTTGATGACATGAATGAGAATAGCACGTATAAAAGGCTGTGTTTACGCCTTTTAGATGAAATTAACGTTGTAGTAACCAAGTTGTATGCTTCTGATGTGCAATGTCATGCTGTGTGTTGTTGCAGTCAAAAACGAACATGAAGAATGTTGTATTTTGTGTGAAATCAGAGGAAACTTATGGCAACATGACGCAAAAATATCGAAGCTTCGGCGTGTCGCATGAGTGCCATATCAATTGCCGCCAGTTGCAGGGAACTCGACGCAAGCCGCACAATACAACAGCCAGCGATCGATGGGCCTCATCGATCGCCGGCTGTCAGATTGGTGTATGTCGACTGATATCGACTGGTTGGTTAATGTCGTTGAGTTGATTGGCGCCAATCCATGGCTGGCTCTAGTCCATAAGCTCCATGCCCTCCGCATCCTTATGCCACGGCGATCCATAGCGGCTGCACAGGATTAGGATGCCTTCGATTAGTCCCCAGATGCCTGAGATCAGCGGACCGATAATGATAATCCAACCGACCAGCGTCAGCAGCAACTGGATAACGGCCTTGGTAGTGTTGCCTAGATAGAAGTTGTGCACGCCCAGCGAGCCAAGGAAAATACCGAGCAAGCCTGCGGCAAGTTTCGATTTGGTGCTGATCGGGTAGGACTGGCCGTATTGGCCGTAAGGCGCGTAGCCGTACGGTTGCCCCTGCGGAGGATATCCATAAGGCTGGCCCTGCTGCTGAGCGTAGGGTTGCTGCGAGTCCGGCTGCGCGTATCCATAAGGCTGTTGCCCATACGGCTGCTGGCCGTAAGGCTGGCTTCCATACTGCTGGCCGCCATACTGTTGTTCGCCGTAGGGCTGGCCGCCGTATTGCTGATCCGCGGCTGGCTGTCCATACTGCGGGGCATAGCCCTGGGAAGCATTAGCCTGCGCATACGGATTGTATTGCTGTTGGCTGCCGTAGTTCGCATCCTGCGAATTTGTGGATGTGGCTTGTGTTTCTGCTGACGTAGGCTCGCCATAAGGCTGCTGCTGGTTGTCGCTCATTGATAACCCTTTCGTCCAAGTGCGATGAAGCTGTGCACCATTGTCGCACGTCATGTCGAATAACCCAATCATCCGATTACGATGGGGCCCATGAGAAGTTTTCTGACGAACTGGCTGATTTTAACCATCGCCGCCGCAGCGATGGTCGCTGTGATTCCCGGCATGACGCCGGTGGGGGATCCGCCGATTCTCGGCATCGCCGCATTCGCGCTGTTCATGGCGCTGATCAACGCTTCAATCAAACCTATTGTCCACTTGATTTCGCTACCATTCGCGATACTGACGCTTGGTTTGGTCACGCTGATCATCAACTGGTTGTTCATGCGATTGGCCGGTTGGCTGGCGGTAAGCCTGTTCGGCGTGGGCGTTATCGTTGATGGATTCTGGTGGTCCGTGCTCGGCTCTTTGGTGATGACCATCGTCTCAGGTATCGTCGGTGCGATTATCGGCGACTAGCAATCGACTAGCAATACCGCCGCAGCAATAGTAATGCCCCGGGCTATGCGACCAACTGAAGTCGCACACCCGGGGCATTGTTGTAGCACTGGCAGCTGGAGTACTGGCAAGCGTTACTCGCGCACGAGGCGGATATGCTCCACATCATCACGCTTCGAGCGACGGAACAGCACAAAACGGTTGCCGATGGACTGCACCACTTCGCCGCCCAGCGCTTCGGCAAGAGCCTCGGCCGCTTCCTTGGCGGTCAGGCCGGAACCATCCTGCACGGCGCATTTGATGAGCTCATGCTTGTCGATGGTTTCCTCGGCCTGCTTAATGGCCGCTTCGGTCAGATCATTCTTGCCCACATAAAACAGGGGTTTGAGGCTGTTCGCCATCGCACGCAGCTGTTTGATTTGCTTCTTGGTCAATGCCATAGGATTCCTTACCTTACGTTCGCTTCATCCATCCGAATAACCTCAACAGCATACATGAAGCCCGGCATAGGACTGTGGGAATAGGTTTCCCGCAGTTTTGGCTGGCTGATAGGCGCGGTTTACAGCGTTACCAGCACAACAAGCCAACCGCATACGCACGCAATACATGCGATATCGTGCGAGCGAATCGCCAGTTGCCGCCAGTGCGTGCGGTGTATGCCCTCCTCATAGCATCGCGCATCCAACGCCAAGGCCAGATTGTCGGCATGACGCATGGTGCCGGCGAGCACCGGTACGATAATCGCGGCCATCGCCCGCAGTTTTTGGCTGGGGGAGCCGGTCTCTATCGAACCGCCGCGCGCCGCCTGCGCATTGCGTATGGCCAGCGCCTCATCCGTGAGTGTGGGAATGAAGCGCAGAGCCAGACTCATCACCAGCGACAGCTCCTGGGTGTGCAACCCCAGACGGCCCAAAGGGCTGAGCAGTGAAGCGAAGGCATCGGTAATGGCCGTGGGGCCGGTAGTGGTCAGGAATAGGGCACCCTGGATGATCACGAGCGCGAAACGACAGGTGTACAGTATCGCGAACCGTACGGCGTCATCGGTGATACTGATTGGGCCAAGCTCGACCAGTGGGGTGCCGGTGCGCACCACGAACAGATTAAGCAGTCCCATCAGCACCAGCATCGCCAGAATCGGATGTACGGTGCGCGCGACTTCGAGCGGATTCATGCGCGCGGCCAGAATCGCGGCCAGCGTGAGCAGTGCGGCCGCAGCCAGCTGCATCGGGTTGGATACGGCGAACATGGAAAACATCACGATCAGGAACCCCACCATTTTCACGCGGGGGTCGAGCCGTTGCAACAAGGAATGGTGTTGCTTGGCTGCGGATACTGACGTTGTTTCTGTTGTTTCCGTTGTTTCAGAATCACTTGGGCTGGCGGCATTGGAGCGGCACAGCTGATTCATATCAAGCACGCGATCAGCCAGCATGGCGGCCTCGGCGCGATCGTGCGTAATAATCAGCATGGTGACGCCCTGCGCGCGGAGCGCACGCACCAGATCATGAATGCGTGACCTGGCGGCGGCATCCAAGCTCGCGGTCGGCTCATCCATCACCAGCACTTGGGGCTTCGACGCCACGATTCCGGCAATGGCGGCAAGCCGCTGCTGGCCGCCGGAAAGCTCGAATGGAGAGCGGTCAGCCAAATGCTCGATATGCAGCAGACGCAACGCCTCGCCGACCCGCTGATCAACCTCATCATCGGATAGGCCCTGGTTACGCGGGCCATACGCCACATCATCGGCCACCGTATCCGCAAACAACTGGCGTTCCGGGTGCTGCATCACATACCCTACGCGCTTGCGCAGTTCGGTCAATTGTTTGCGCTTCGGCTTCGCGGGCGCAATCGGCAGTCCTGCAACCATAATCGAGCCGGCAGCAGGGCGGGCCAATGCGCACAGCAGACGAGCCAGCGTGGACTTTCCCGAACCGTTGGCACCCATCAGCGCCACGGTTTCACCTTGCCGGATGCGCAGGCACACATCGGTAAATACCGGTTGCCGGTCATTCTGATACCCATAGGCGAGATGATCGGCAACGATAGCGAAGGGTTGCTGCGGCGCATTGGAGTCGTGCGGGGCATGCGATGCGACAACCGGCGCAATCGAATCCTGCGCGGTTGTGCCTTCCGACAGCGACGCCTCATCAGACCTATCAGCCGGCACATCGGCCTGTACCCGTCCGGCCTCAAGGCGCAGCACGCGATCGGCGTGGACGGTGTCACCCGTGTGATGGGTGACATGCACAATGGTGGTGCCACGCGCCTGTAGTTCGTCGAGAATCTCCAACACTTCGGCGCGGGAGACTTCGTCCAGCATTGCCGTGGGTTCGTCCAACACCAGCAAGCGCGGACGCATCGCCAGCATACCGGCGATGGCGGCGCGCTGCTGCTGCCCGCCGCTGAAATGCGTCGGGTCGGCATGCCGGCGATCGTTCAAATCCACGGCAACCAATGCCCCGCCGATGCGCTCGCCAATGAGGCGGCGTTGCAACCCCAGATTCTCCGGACCGAAGGCCACATCATCTTCCAATGATGTGGTGACCAGTTGGTCCTCGGGGTTCTGAAACACCGCGCCAATGCCACGTCGCGCCTGACGGTATTCGTCGGCGTTCGGACCGGCATCATCGAACACGCGCCGCCCCAGCAAAGTCACGGTACCGGAGTCGGGTGCAGCCAGACCGGCGATCAAACGTGCCAGCGTGGACTTTCCCGAACCGTTTGGCCCGGTCAGGCAGATACGTTCGCCCTCCACAATGGTGAGCGAAACACCATCCAAAGCCCAAGAGGCACCGCCGTCATAGCTGAAGCGAATATTATCCAGCCGCGCGATGGTGAGGCGGCGAATCGTGGTATCGATCATGTGAACAGTAGCGGATCCCGATTAGTGCCGCTGGGCGAGCAGATTGGATACCGGCTTGTAAATCAGGAAGGTGATGATGGCGTGGATCGCCATCTTGGCCACGTTGAATGGCAGCAGAATCGGCAGAATCATCGCAGCGACCTGTGCATAGCTCATATGCGCGTAAATCGGCGTGATCACCAGATTGCCCAGCAGTGCGGCCACGATGGCCAGCAGCGCGCCCACAAGAATACCGGCCGCAGCGCCCTTGCGCGTGCGGTGGGAGCGGTAGATGAGTGCGGCCGGCACCGACAGGCATAGTGCCACCAGCACCGCCATCAGCGATCCCCACGGATCGGCGAACATATGGGGCACGAAACCGAGCACCGACACAATCGCCGCAGCCGAAGGGCCGAATGCGAAGCCGGCAATCAGGCAGACAATGCCGGAGGGATCGTATTTCAGCCAAGCCACCGGCGTAATCGGGAATTCGATGAAACTGGTCACCATCGCCAACGCCACGAACAGCGCGTATATGGCGATGCGACGCGTGGACCAGCGTCCGGAATCGGCCACGCCCGTGGCATGGGAGCCGGATTGTGTCGTTGTAGCTGGCGTCGTGGCCGCAGTAGTCGCCGTAGTATCAGATCCACTTTCGGCCGTGGGTGCCACAGTGCGGATATGACGGTAGCGATAATCGTGAATATGCGAAAACATGCTCATAGTGAGCTCCTCGTTTCTTCCATCCGGACTATACCGTTGGCTTCGGAATCTCACCGAATCAGCCGCCTGGTGGCGGGTCGCGGGCTTGGGGCCGATCCCGTTATGAATCCCGGGATAGCCGATTACCGCCAGTAAGGAATTGCACCTTCCCTGAAACTGACAAGCCTTATTCATACATCGTTTGGTGGTATTACGCAAGTGATGTGTTCACTGGGGGAGATGTGCGATCGATATCGTCGAGAAGCGTGGGGTGCGGGTGTTTGTGCCCGTCAGGTGCAACAATGGAACCTATGGCTCAAGTGAAGACCCCCAAAAAGACTATCGACAAGCTGGCGCTGATCGTCACCACCTATAAGCGTCAGGAACTGCTCGCCACCCTGTTCGATTCGATTCTGGCGTTGGAGCAGGCACCGTGGCGCATTGTCATCGTCGACAATGAGCACTCCGGCGACACGGCGAATATGGTCGCCGCCTTCGCTGGCAGGGTGACCGGCCGGTGGGGCACCACCATTGCCGATCAGAGCGGCAACGAGGAACGCGTGGTCTATGCGCCGCAAACCGAAAACCTGGGTGGCGCGGGCGGATTCTCCGCCGGAGTGAAGAAGGCCTACGAACTGGGTGCCGAATGGTTCTGGGTGATGGATGACGATGTGGCCGTCTTGCCTGACGCCATCGCCAAACTGGCTCGTTGGACCGACCGTCACGAAGTCATCCAAGGCTCCCGCTTCGACTATGACGGCGGGCCATTCTACTGGCAGTACGATTTCATCGTGCCGCTGGGCATTCCGAACCCGATCGCGCCCGCCGCGTTTGGCCCGGCCGGCTACCGTGTGATGGACACGCTATGCTTCGAAGGCGGTTTGTTCTCCCGGCGCATCGTAACCGAAATCGGTTTGCCGGATCCGCGCTTCTTCATCTACTGGGACGACACGATCTACGGCTATCGTGCCAGCAAGGTCACCAATCCGATTGTGGTGCCCGACGTGATTCTGCGCCGCACGCGCGAAATCGGCAACTGGGATATCGCCGGCGTGCGCCAGCTCAACTCCACTTCCGACATGAACCGCTACCACATCATGCGCAATCGTGGCTATATGGCCCGCTATTTCATGGTGTACGGCGACTTCCGCCCCCTCCTGTTCGGTTTGGGTACACTGGCCACCGCCGCCAAGGAGCTGATCCGACTGGTGATGGTGGATCGCGAACACCTGAAAACCGGCGTAGTGCAGATCGCCAAGGGCTGGTGGGATTCCCGAAAGCTGCTGCACGACGCCGATTGGAAGCCGATGCCGTCGCTGAAATAGCGTATGAGCGGCGGCATTGGTGGCAGGCCAGTGGCAGGTGCAATAACAAGCCAGTGGCCTGCCACCGAGCGATAACCGAACGATAACCGAACGAGGGATCAGCGGTGAATGAACAGGCCGCCGTCGCCCCAAGCCCACTTGCCCTGGCCGGCACCGATCTGGAAATGCAGTTTTGCGATGCCCAGATCGTTCAATGCCCAATGCTCATCGCCGGCAGTCGGATCGATATGTGCGGCGGCGGTGTCGTCGGCCGCGTTATAGCTGAAGGTAATCGGCTGTCGATTCATGGCGCTCGGTGCCTTCATCGCGGCCTCAACGCCGGCCTTGAACCAATCGGGGGCGCTCTGGCGCTCCTCGTCACTCATCGTGGGCGTGAACTGTTCGAAGGTTTTCGAGGTGCGGTGCGTGCGCTGCACCTCGGTGAGCTGCTCGTAGGACTTCGCCTGATATTCCAGATGGTTGGCCGGGTAGCCAATCACCACACCCAGATAGAGCTCCTGCGAGTCACTCACACGGCAGTGGCGTGCGGCCTGCTCGCGATCCCAGGAGCCGGCGACCCAGAGGGTGCCCAGACCTCGCAGTGTTGCGGTGAGCACCACGCGTTCGGCATAGAATCCGGCGCGCTCCTTGGCTTCGTCATCGTTCTTGGGGCCGACGATGGCCAGATAATTGGCCGCATTGGTCAGGTGCCCGGAAGCATTGGCTTCGGTGAATACCCTCGGCTGATCGCGCACGAGCTGAATGCTCAGATCAGCGAGCAGATTAATCGGTTCGAGCGTCATGGTCAGCTGACGGGCCATGTCGTCATCGATCGGCTCGTCATCGAAGGCGCGTACGGCGGTGCGGATGTTGATTGCATCAATAAGTTGAGTATGTTCTGCCATGCTTCTCATTATCGCGCGCTGGGTGCGCCACGGCGTGTCCAATACAAATTATGCACACGTTTGCACAGTTCGTGCGTTTGGGTTTTCGTCTTGGGGCCGGGGTGCGCTACACTGGCCCCACCGGTTCGAAACAACCACCCCTTGGAAAGGTAAAAGGAAAGGTCAACGATGATTGAAACTGCACAGGCATTCGGTGTTGATATCGGCGGTTCTGGTATCAAGGCTGCCCCCGTCGATTTGCAGAAGGGCGAGTTTGCCGAGCCGCGTCTGAAGATTCTCACCCCTGAGGTCTCCACTCCTGAGGCTGTCGCCAAGATCGTCAAGCAGCAGCTTGACCACTTCGAGGTGCCCGAATCCGCCCCGGTCGGTGTGGCCTTCCCCGCCCCGATCAAGCCCGGCCAGAAGCTCGACTTCATGGCCAACCTCGATCAGTCCTGGGTTGGCGTGGACGTGACCGAGGTGTTCTCCGAAGCATGTGGTCGCCCGGTTGTTGTGGTCAACGACGCCGACGCCGCAGGCCTCGCCGAAGTGCAGTATGGTGCCGCCAAAGGCCAGAACGGCCTGGTGATCGCCACCACACTGGGCACCGGCATCGGCACCGCGCTGATTTATGACGGCGTGCTGATCCCGAACTCGGAGCTGGGCCACATCGTGCTTGACGCCAAGCATCTGGACGCCGAAAAGTATGCAGCCTCCTCCGTCAAGGATCTCGAAGACATCAGCTACAAGAAGTGGGCCAAGCGCCTGACCAAGTACTACGGTCTGATGGAACACTACTTCAACCCCGACCTGTTCGTCGTCGGCGGCGGCGTGAGCAAGGACAGCCACAAGTTCCTGCCCAATATCGACATCAAGACGCCGATCGTGCCCGCAACGCTGCGCAACTCCGCCGGCATCGTCGGCGCCGCCTACTACGCCAGCGTCAAGCAGAACTAAGCGTTTGCGCCATACCGGCGTCAATGCGCGATAATCGATAATCCTCCCTACGCCTGAACACAGGCGTCGGGAGGATTTTGTTGTTGCGGGGCAATACAGTACATGGTATGACCGTGCATTTTTCTTCCCGTGTGGATATTTCCGCGCCCAACCCGATTGCCGCTGCGGAACAGGAGGCCAAGCGACAGGGCATTGCGCTGGGCAAACTGAATGATTCCAACCCTACCCGGCATGGATTGGCCCCCGAACTGGTGCCCAGCATCTATAGCGCCGACCCGCGCGGGCCGAAAGCCGCACGTCAGGCTCTGGCTGCTTTCCTGAGTGCCGACGCGGATGCGCTGTATCTGCTCAGCTCCACATCCGAAGCCTATTCCTGGCTGGTCAAGCTCTTGTGTGATCCGGGGGATGCAGTGCTGGCACCCAAGCCCGGGTATCCGCTGATCGAATCGATCTGTCGTCTCGAAGGCGTGGAAACACTTGAATACCAATTGCAATTCGACGGCTCCTGGTTCATCGACACAGCCGCCATCGCAGAACTGCTGGAATCCGCCGAAGGCACGCGCATACGGGCGTTGGTGGTGATTAACCCCAACAATCCCACCGGCTCCTACGTCAAGCCTTCGGAACGCGAGGCATTGGTGCGTCTGTGCCGTGACCATGGCATCGCGCTGATCGCGGACGAAGTGTTTTTCACGTACGCGCTCGAACCGTTCCCCGGCAATGCCAGACTGGCGGGCGAGAGTGGGGTGCTCACCTTCGCCCTGGATGGTTTCTCCAAAATGCTTGCCGCACCCCATGCCAAAGTCGGTTGGATTCAGGTGTCTGGTCCTAGCGAGGACGTGGCCGAAGCCCAGCGCAGGCTTGACGTCATCGCCGATGATTACCTGCCGATGAGCGACATCATCGCGCGTGACATTCCCGATCTGTTGGATGCTGCCGAAGCACAAAGCGACAAGGTGCGTGAACGTGTGCAGGGCAATCTGGCTCGACTACACGCGCTGCTGGATGCTGACCCTCACGGTCTGGTCAGTGTGCTTCGTGCCGAAGGCGGGTGGAATGTGCTGCTGCGCGTGCCTGCCGTGCTGGATGAGAACGAACTGGTGCTCACACTGATTGATCAGCACCGGCTCACCGGGCAGCCCGGCTACTTCTTCGACATGGAATCCAACGGCTATCTGGCTGTTTCGCTGCTGCCTGAACCGGCCGAATTCGAACGCAATATTCAGTCGGTGCTTGACACCGTGGCGGACATGCTGCGGTAGCGCGCCATAATGAGGTCGTTGTAGAAGGTTACGGCCTCATCCGGAGTGCCGTCGAATACGATGCGCCCTTCGTCAAGCACCAGTACGCGGTCGATCGCGTATTCGGGGCGGCGGATCATATCGGTATCGTGCGTGGCGAAGATCACCTGCTTGTCATAGCTGAGCAGGGCCTGGGCCACATGCGCGGTGCCGATTTCGTCCAGCCCCTTGCTGGGCTCATCGGCCACGATGGCGCTCGGCTCGAAGCTTAGGGCCGCAGCAATGGCCAGCAGATGGCGTTGCTCGCTATTGAGCTCGCCGGCCGCACGCCGAGACACCTGTGCCAAGTCGAAATGTGCGAACAGGTTGCCGATACGAGCCTGACGCTCCGATTCAGGCACTTTGTGCTTCTTCAAGGCTTCGGATACGGCTTCGGCGATGTTCTTGGCACGGTAGAAGGAGTTCGGGATTTCTTCGCGGCGCACCTTGCCCACCAATTGTTCGATGCGCTTGGTATCGCGCTTCGACGTCGGATCAAGTGTCTCCTCGCCGCCGGCGATGCGCACTGAACCGGTGGACGGGGTGAGGGAGCCATCCAACAGGCCGAGCAGTGTCGATTTGCCTGCACCATTCAGTCCGATAATGGCCACGCGCTTCTCGGCGATGGTCAGAGACGTGGGCTTTAAGCCGATATGGCCGTCATCATAGGTGTGGCCGGCTTCCTGCAGCGTGAAGGTCAGCGAGGAAGGGGCTGGTTGCTGGGGGCGTGCGAAGAGAAATGCCATGCGCCCCATTGTAGGTCAGGCGTGGGAAACGCGAGACCGACAATGAGGCGCATCAGAAGGAGGCGGGACAGCTGTCAGGCGAAGTAGAAGCCCTTGAACCCGTAGCTATACACGCGATATATGTAGGACGTATTCAATTCCATATGATATTGGGCTTCGAGCTGGCCGTCGTCGTTGTAGACGCCGAAGATGCCTTGCATGCCCGAATCGACAAAGTTGAGATCATCGGACAGTTCCTGTGCCGAGGAGACATAGGGCGAATACGGCACGTCGAAGGACTGCACTTCGGTATAGGTGCCCGCCTGCTCATCGACCAGATACTTGCGGAACTGGGAGTGCGAGGATTCATCCTTGGATGATTGCGCGGTGGAAATGCCATCGATTACGGTCCAGTCGAAATCCGGGCGGGTCATGGCATAGCCGAAATTATTGTCGAACATGTACAGGTAATACTGGCCGTCGGCAAGCGAATCATCGGCGACATAGGTGATCGAATGCTGCCCGCCGGTGTCGGGGAAGTCGCCATTCTTGGTCAGGAAGCTGTCGGTTTGTTCGAAGCCGGACCATACGGAAGGCTCGCCGATCATATAGTCGAGCGTGGGATCGCTCTCCAGATCATTCACCTTGATGATGGTGGAGGTTTCGCGCGCGGAAAGCAGTGCGGAGCCATCCTCAAGCAGCTGAATGGTGTTGAAATGAATCCAATCCCAACGATTCGAGGCCGTCGGATCGGATTCGTCAATGCCGGAGTGATCGGTTGAAGCCTTGTAGTCGGCGAACATCTCACCGAAGTCCACCAGCGAGGTCACCTCGCCCGAATCGGTATCGACTTTGATGACCTGATCCTGCACGGCATGGTCGTCGCGTGTCAGATCGGTGGCCAACGACACGATATTGCCGTCGGAATCCAACGCATAATCATGGTGAAGAATGTACTGGTCACCCAAGTCGATGATGCGCTCCAGCTTGCCGAGACGATTCATGCCAACAAAGGTTTTGGTGGATGCCGAGAACCACATCAGCCCATTGTCGTCGAACAGCAGACGATGCGCACGATAGTAGAGAATCGGCACCTCGCCGCGCAGCACGCCGTTCGCATCGTAATAGGTCATGAAATCCTGCTCGTCGGAATCATTGCCAAGAATGACGTACAGATCGTTGCCGAGCGTGGCCAGCGCATCGTCGCTGGGGGCGACGGTCGTCTCCAGCTGGACTTCTTCGGAACCAAGCAGGCTGGGGCCGGTTTCGCTTAGCGTGCGGGTGGTGGAGGCACCATCTTCACTGGTGATGGTTAGGGTGATGGTGTTTTTAACCTTTGGAATCAAGCCCAACACCAGGAACTCGTGTTCGGTCGATGCGATATCAGCGTCAGCGGTGTCGCTAGTACTACTGGTGTCGCTGGTATCAGCTGCAAGCGTCACTGTTTCAGCGGCCTCGTCGCTGGTGACCGCATCGGCCGAATAATCCGGATAGCCCTCGGCATGCACCGTGTAGCTGATGGTGGACGGCTCGTCGGTGGTGAAATACACATACAGCGAAGTGGTATTGGTGCCGTAGGGATTGGTTTTGGTGTAGATGTTGTCGACGGTGCGTTCCTCATCGTCGCGCTGCGAAGTCAGCTCATCGTCCATCATCTGCTGGTAGTCGGTGGTGTAGATGTTCTCCACCTGCGCATTCAGTCGTTCGATGCGATGCTGTTTGATGGCCGCGCTTACGTCGTCGCGCGACACCATGCACAGGCCGAGCGCGATGGCTGCCGTGGCGAGAGCGGCGGTGATTTTTATGGCGCGGTTACGGGTAACGATAGGCACGGGTGAACTCCCGGAAAATAGTAGGACACAAAACGATTACGCACCATACTCTAAAGGCCCGTGCCTTGGTGTTGCCGGGGTCACTTGCTGAAAACCCACTGGGATTTTGGTTATAACATGCCGTACACCGCACAGATGGTATGGTGTAGCGTCTGCCTGCGTCTACTACTGCAATAGTGAGAACCAGGATTGAACCTGATACCAGACGCTTGGATTATTCACAATCAGCGAGTCATCACGAGACAATACGAAACAGCTGAGCACCGCGATAATCAGCGTCCAGATGGTCAGCAACGTCACAATCCAGCGGGTCAGCCATCGCCATGGCGTGACATGGGCGATACCATCGCCAGAAACGGCGTCATTCGCACCGGCAAGCGTACGGCTTGGTTCGCGACCATTAACCAGCCACAGCAGACATGGTGCGGCAGCCAAGGCAGCCAGCCATCCAAAATCGCAGGAATACCGCCATCCCAAGCCACCCACATAGCTATCGAACACCACTAAGACGCCGGCTAGCACCAGGCATCCCGTCAGCCAAGGGCGCAGTCCGTGCATCTCCAATTTACGCAGGAACGGCAATGCAAACGCTAGCAGCATCAGCGGGGTGGCAGTGAACAATGCGCCCACCATCACCTCGTAATAGCCCCAAACCGGCATCGGGGCGGGGGAGATGGACAACCAAGGGAAGTGATTGGTGAAGCGCAACGGCAGGAACAGGTAATACCAGATGGTCGCCGGCATATCCTCCAGCGGCGTGGTGTAGCGCGTCATGTCGGAGACGGTGAACTGGTAGGCGTTGCCGAAGTTGAACGGACTGGAGAAACGCACCTGATTCCATACCATCAGCGGCGCAACCACCACGGCAGCCGGCAATATCACCGCCAACGGCGCGTGCAGAGCCTTGCCCCAGCTGATGCGCCGGGCGCGCAGTTCGCCGACCAGGGCGCGAATCTGCGGCCAAAACAAGGGGAACGCCAGCAAAGCCGTCAGCGTGAACGTCGGACGGCAGCCAAAATTCGCCGCAATGCATAATGCTCCTGCGGCAAGTCTGGGCAGAGACAATGGTTTGGTATCGCCAACACTCCAACGGTCGGCTTTGCGCAATGGCCGGGCGCAGGTGTCGGCACCGAGCCAGAACCATAGGCCGAGGCTGGTCAATGCAAGGGAGGCAGCGAACGGCACCTGATAGAAATTCGTGCGATACGCCAGATAGCCAACCTGCGCGCCCAACAGCGCGCCGGTTACGGTAAGTGATGCGGCGGCCAGCGAAGTGGCGGGCATCACCCGGTGCACCACACGCAACACCAGCATCGAGAAGAACACGATGAACAGCATGGTCAGGAACTGTTCGGCAGCGGAAGTCGGCAGTATCATGCCAGTCAACAGACGGTAGGGCACGAACAGCAACGCGGCCGGCAGCACGCCGAAATACGAATACCAGTGGCCGTTGTAGAACGCGTAATCCCAGTAAATAGGGCTGACACCATCCTCCAGGAGTTTCAATCGCGTCGGCACATCATAGGGGTCGGCGGTTTGCGCAAGCTGATCGGGCACCGGCAGATCCAGCCAGGAGCGGCCGGCGATCAGCGAATCCGCCACATGCGCATATTGGTCGAAATCATAGGTATAACCGTTCTCCGTATGGAAAACGAGCGGTTGAGCATGGCGCAACTGCCAGATAATGGATGCGCCAAACGCCGCGCAGACAACCAGCATGATTCCGGTGAACGCCAGCCGCTGGCGCGTGCTGGATGGATTCAAGGCGATGCGCCACAGTCGTGACCCCGGACGCCAAATAGCAATCAGCAGCAGAATTACAGCCATCGCGGCCATGCGCAGGCCGTTGACGGCGAATGGTACGCGCACATTGGCGCGCGCGTCGCTGATCGGTACCACCGCGCCAAGCTTTTCGACAATCCACACGCGCACCGTGCCCGAACCCGACGCTTTGACGATATGGCTGCGCTCCACCGATGGACTCAACCATTGCACACGGCCCGCCTGCCCGCCGACATCCACACGGATATGAATGGAAGAAAGCGGTTTGGAGGACTTGCTGTCGGTGTTGCCTTCGGTGTTGCCGTCGGAGGATTCGGTCGCGGCGTCGGATTGCGTATCGGCCTGCGCCTGCTGATTCGCCTGTTCGATAGCCTCATCGGATACGGTATCGACCCGCAGATAATCCGACGTTCCATCGGCGGTTAATTCAAGATAGGCCTTGGTCGGATCGGTGACACGCAACAGTCCCTCGTCGGTGCGTTGCAAACCGGCGCCCAGCGTATTGTGCACGGCATTCGTGTCGGTACTGGCACCAAGCGTGCGCCAGAACGGCAGATTGAATACGGCACATTCAGCGGCGGCAATCAGCACAATGGCGGCGATCAGCGCGAACAGCAGGCGTTTATGCCCGCGTCGCGCACTGGATTGAGGCGCGTCGCCGCGGTTGACGGGCGTGAGGTTCTTGGCATGCACCCCATTATTCTATAGGCATTACTCTATGGGCTTCATGTCAGGCAAGCAGGGGAGAATGTGAACCATGCCGAAACCAATGCCGAACCACGAACGATTGAGCCTGTCTTCCCTACTGTCAGGGGCGAAGGCGTCAATGGGCGCGCTCGCCGTCGATTTGGGGCTTGCCGCCCCGAGCAAGACGACACACGCCAACCCGTTCGGTGAGGCGCTGGAAGAAGCCAGTGCACGAACCGGCGGCATCATCGATGAATTGACACGCCATGCGATCGCGCTGTCTCCGCTGACCAAACGCCGCACTTTCGCCAAGTTGGAGAACGTTCCCGAAGGACTAACGCTTGGCTGGGCGCAATTGCCCAGCGAGCACAGCCGCGGGTTTTCACTCGGCATCTTCACCGACAAGGATCACTTCGCACAGGTGGCGTTCGCCGACCGTCACGGCCGCGTATTTGTGGGCTCCGACCCCGATATGGACGTGCAGGAGATGCAGCCGCGCTTCATGTTCGGCAAGGAACGTGACCTGGAACTGTCCTCAAGCGCCCGTCTTGGCGGAAATGAAACCCAAGCGAACGGCTGGCGCAACACGCTGCTTGGAGTAAAGCGCGGTGCTGCGGAGGCGATGGGAGCGGCCAAAGCGGCCCTGCATGCCAAGCATTCCGGCCACAATGGGGCTGCCGACACGTCTGGCACGCTTGGTAATGACACCAATGGTGTTAATGGTGTTAACGGTGCTAACGGTAGCGGCGTGAAGGCGGTTGTCGGCGGAGTGGTCGGGCGCGACGACACTGGTCGCATGACCTGGCTTGCCTCATGGCTCAAATCTGGCAATCGGTACACCTTGGAGCAGATGCGCGCCAACTTGCCGGCCGATATGCGCGAGAATCTGGAATACCGCGACGCAATCACCATTGCGTTCTTCGCCGCATACATGCTGCCGCAAATCAACGGGCTGCTTATCGGCTTTGGCTCGGGCAACATCTTCCGCCGTCTCAACCGCGAAGCGCCGATTGGCGCAATCCGCCGCTGCGTGCGCGACACCATGGAAGCCCGCGCCCATGGCATGCGCGCCTCCGGGCTTGAGGATCATTTCGCCGACTTGATGCGCGAAGCCGGCGCACTCGATACCACGCCCGGCTTGGAGGCCGTGCATGGGGCCGAACCGTTGCACCTGTACACCTCGACCTATGCAGGCACGTATTTCTTCACTTGGGACAAGTCGTTGGCATTCGCCCAAGCGCTGAAATCGCTGAAAATTGAAGGTAATCTCAATCGTTTCGCCACAGTGAGCGCATGGTTGGAGCGCAACGCGACGCAAGGAGTGTACCCCACGGAAGACACGGTCACCAGAGCCGAAGCGGCGCAAATCGACATGCGTTTGTTGGAAAATCCGGCGATTATGGCGCTGACGCCGCTTGAAGCGGTTGAGGAGGGCGGCAACGAGATGCTTGCCTTGATGGCGACCGCGCGTCGGCTTGCTATCAAAATCAATGACCAGTTCGCTGATCCGCGCGGGCAAGCCAGCGAACCTTCCGAATGGGTATATCGGCAGACTTTGTCGTCGTTGCTGCGCCGTTTGCGCTTGCCCTATCGTTTCGACGTGGAATTCCGTTCCCATCTGGCGGCTGGCGACGTGGCTCTGGGCTTCACCACGGCGGGTACATCGATGATGCCGGAGAGCCGCTACGATGCTGACCGCCGCACCTGGCGCACGTTGAGCAGCGCCGAACGGGCGACCATGAGCGCCGAATACAATCTGCGCGTCGGTCTGATTATGGCCGCGTTGAGCTTCGGTGCCGATCCGGCGGTGCGCAGCGTATCCCTGCATATTGATTCGATCGGCTTGGAAGAGGCCATCGCCGAACAAGACAGCGCCATCCAAGAGATGATGCGCGAAGCCCTGCTTGCCTTCGAACACATGCGTTCGACTGACGTGGGCCGCGCCGGTTCCAAAGCCGATCCCAAAGACGGCGACTTCCACGGCGACCCGTCCCTGCCGATCACCCATGCGCCCGAAGCGTCCGACGATGCTACGGGCGGCGGCAGCGACGCTACGTTAGGCGATGACAATGCAACGGACGGTGATGCGGCATCTATTGACGCACAGTTCGAGAACCTGATGAAGGGGCTCGATATTGACGAAATGGCCTTTTCCGCAGGAAACGAGGGGAACGCCAATCCAGGGGAGGATGCGTCCGTTCCGTTCACTGTCGGTGCCGAACCTTTTGGCGCCGATGCTGGTGATATGAGCGGGCAGGATGCGCTTTCGGATGGCAATGATGCGGACAACGATCCAATGAGTGCGCTGCGCCGCAACCCCACCGTGCGCAACATGGTTACCGTCACTTTCACGCGCGAGGCCTTCGAACGCAGGCTGCGCGCCGATGGGCTGGAACACCCCGAGGAAACCTACCGCATGTTCGACGCGGTGATGGACGTGGACGGCGAGGGAGGCCTCAAGCCGATCAATGCCGACTTCGACCTGCGCGACAGCCGATTCTCACCGGCGGGATCCCAGGAGGAGCCTGAACTGGCTGAACGTACGTTCGGGCAATCCACCGCGCGCGTGCTGGGCGCCGCCGACAGCGCCGGCCTGGCCATTCAGCGCGTGGATCTGCTGCAGCATGGCGTCAACGCATTCCATGCCATCGCCCGCGATTCCTCACTGGATTCCGTCTCCAAAGCGCAGCAGGCCATGCGCCTGATCGAATCCATCAGCGACCCTGAGCTGACGGCGTTGGCCCCTGAGGTCACCAGCGCGCTGATTGATGGCAAGGATACGCCGGACTTCACGTTCTCCATGGCCGACGATCTTGATAAGGAGCGTATGCGTGCTCGCGACATGCTGTTCTCCGGTCAGGTCGATCAGGCATTGGAAGCGGTCGAGGCCGCTGTCGATGGTCTGGATCAGCGTCTCGCCGCCAATCCTGGTGTGCCGCGTTACTTCAATTCCTATGCCGAGCGAGTGGTGTACAACCGCCTGTTCGCCACGCTGGACGAGCGCACCGTGCTTATTCCCGACAACCTCTTCTATGCGCATATGGAATTGGCCGATGTGCTCAGCCAGATCAAGGGTGCCAAAGCTGCAATTGGGCATCTGAACACGATGGTCGCCTATGCGCCGGCCTATCCGCTGTCGCATTTGAAGCTGGCGATTCAGTTGGCCCGCCTGGAGGATTGGGATTCGGCGCGCGCCGCCTGCCTTAATGCGTTGCGCGTGGCATTGGATCGCGACGATGCAGCCTTCGCCTACTACCGTTTCGCCTATTCGGAATGGATGTTGGATCATTTCGATACCGCGGTCGCTGCGTACATCATGTCCGACCACATTGCCCCCGGTGCCATCGGTTCGCTGGAGGGCGAGTTACAGGAGCTGGTCTCTCGCGCCGACTCGCAGTGCATTCGCGTGCCCGAAAGCGTGGAGGCTGCGGCCCATGTGCTCGCCGCGCATGATCTGCCTGTCTGGCCGCACACCGAGGTAGCCGACATCGTCAACGACGCGGCCCGCGTGTGCGTGGACGAAGGCATGTTCGTGCCGGCCCGCACCCTGTCGGTGGCCGCCGCGCGCATGAACGACGGCGAAGGCGACAATATCGACGTGATCCAGGCCCAATTCCTGCGCTCCCTGTCGGCCTAAGGCTTTTCCGCTTGGGTGTCGCTTACGCGGCTTGCCTGTGTTTTCTGACCGTTTGTATGATTTTTTCCGGCGGTGCCGAGCCGTTGAAGAATTATATTGTCAGTATGACGATAAAGAAGTCGTCATACTGACAATATAGTTCGACTTGTGGGGGAGTGTCGTATTGAGTTTGATACGAATCACCCATATTGAATGGAAAAGAAAATGCAAAAAAAGATTTGGTATCGTGGAATATGTGTTTTTGTTGCAGCAATCGCTGTGATCGCTATGGTATTTATGTACGTACAAAACATGAAAAGTAAATCATCAATTTCTGAGTTTAATTCTCAAACATTAGAGCTTGATCAAAATGATGCATATGTTTCACTTAGTAAAAATGATGATTCGGGATATAATAGGTGGATTCCATTCTATTTTAAATCACACTTTAGCAATCAGCTGTCTGAGTCAGATATTGAGAATGAGTTAAAGAATAATATAAAGGAGGCGAAATTATATTCTAAAGCAGATATGATATATAAAACTGCTGAGTTGGTTTGGACGGTTGTAAAAGTAGCAGGAGAAGAGCAGAATTTAACCTTGGTGCTGTTGCCTAAGGTGGATGAATGTGTTTTTGATAACGAGACAAGAATTACGCGTATTGAATTCATATGTCTTGATGACAAAGTGTTGAATTACGATTTTTCTCAGTATATTCTAGATCAAAAAGAGACGGTTGATGAGAAAGTTTTATCGATAACTTCGACCCCTATGCAGTCGCAGGTTTCTGATCAAGGGGTTGCCTCTATTGATTATGAAATTAGTGGTCAAACAGCTGAAGTTTCAGATGTTTCATATTATTATCCTAATCATTTTGATCAGATTGATATTACTGATAAAAAAATAGTTAAATCAGAAAAAGGAATGCAGGTTCAAGCAAAAGCGAAAATACGATCGGAAAAAATAGTATTTCGTCCTTTTGTTGTCGTTAAAATCGATAACCAGTCTGTAAATCTAGTTCCACCTGTGCCTACGTATTTTGAGTAAAATGACTAATCCTATCTTGTATAGGATTGATTTCAAAGAGGTGAATATGTTGGGAGCTGGAATTCTAATCGTGCTAGAGGTGTGGATTCATGTGTGGTGAGACGATGAAGAAACTTTGGAAAGAACGATGGATGTATTTTGCAACATCGTGGGTATGTGTAAGCTGGATGGTGATATATAATTTAGGTATAGAAGGAATGACGCCACTGCTTTATGGTGAGTTGTCTATTATGGTTTTTCTTTTTTTGGTTTGGCCCTTATATCCAGTGTATGGAAGTATAATCTATGTAGTTTCTAGTATTATTTTGTGGATTATGCCTTTTCCAAGCCTTGGGGCGTACTGGATTTCGACGATGTCATTTTATGCATCGATAATTGTTTTGGGTATGCGTAAGGGCCGTATTCGCCTGTCTGTGATTTGTTTGGTGGTTGTAGAAACTCTGTACTTGGTTACTTCATTGATGCAGTATCAGATAGTATCTGGGTTTTGTTCAATGTTGTTCTTGATATTGCTTGCGTGGACTGTTGGGGTAATAATACGTTTTGCAATTAATAATCAGAAGCAATTGTTGGTAGCTGAAGAAAAAGAACGTTATCGGAGTCGCCAGTTAGAGATGCTGCATGTGTTGCATGATTCCGTTGCTAATGATTTGGTGTATGTTGTTACACGATGCAGAAGTTTAAATTTGAATAATCAAGATAATTTGTTGGATGATATTTGTGTAACTCTTGAACATTGTCTGTCGGAACTGCGTCAACGTGTCATTATCCCTGAGCGTCAACATCTGGAAAGCCAAGAAATTAATGATACTCGTATAGAATCAGAGGTATCTCATAATGAAGTTTATGATATTAAAAAATGTATGTCTGTGATTGGTGGTCATCTGTCTGAACTTGGTTTTATAGGTGAACCGCAATGCTTGGGACCGCTGCGATTATTGTCGAATGATGTTGCTCATGTGATTGTTAACTGTATAAATGAGTTGAGCAGTAATATCGCTAAACATGGTGTGAAGGGCGAATATATTCTTACGGTGGTTGTTGAAGATAGTGCCACAATTATCATTTCGTCGAATAAATGTTCACCTGAATCTAAGGATGCTTTGTCATCATCTTTTTCTTCTGGTGCTGGATTAATGCTACTTGAACAGATGATTCACGATATAAATGGTAGTATGTCATATGGGAAACAGGATGGTGAGTGGGTAACATATATCACTATTCCCCATTACAGAAGTGAAGTGATTTTATGAATGTGAACAATGTCGCTACTGTAGGAATTGTTGATAATGATCCTCTGGTCGCCAAAGCGCTGGAAGACATGTTTACGAATCGTCCTACTCCATTACAAGTAATGTGGAGTGTATGCGATGGGCGTGAAGCTCTTAGCCTTTGTTCGTGTGATGCCATGCGTCCTGAAGTGATTTTTACGGATCTGCAGATGCCTACTATGAGTGGCAAGGATCTTGCTAACCGTGTTACGACACATTGGGCGAACGTGTTTATGATTGGCATAACTGCATTCAATCTTACATATACACGCCAAGAACTGATTGAAGCTGGAATCAAAGCTGTTTTGCGTAAAGAGGCAAGTGTGCAAGAATACGTGCACACAGTTGGCGTGGTGACCGGTAAGGATTTTCTTCGGACTTGGGAAGAACGATCGTTAGCTGCGAGCCGGATGTTGCTAACAGATACAGAAATCACTGTGTTGCGTGAATACTTGAAAGGCCGCACAACCAGCTCGGTTGCCAGATTGCTGCATATGAGCGAGGGCACAGTCAAAAGCCATATGAATAATGCGTATTCAAAAATGGGCGTGCATTCAAGAATCGAAGCAATCAAGGTATGCATTCAGGAGGGGCTGCTGTAACTGGCCCAGCCAGCCGGTAAGATGGGCTCCCATGAGCACGAACGAAACCGAACAACTGGCATGGGATTTCGACGAGGGGGATGGCGACGTCATCGTCGTCGATGAGGGTATTGCGCGTTTCGCCCCGGGCAGTGAGCAGTGGATCGCCGCCCTGCAGGCCACCGACGACGATGCGACGCGCCTGGATCGTCTGGATGTGAACACGCTGAGCGCCGAAGCCGCCGCCCGCCTGTGGGCGCGCGTGGCCGCTTGGGTGGAAGCCGATCAGATTGCCTACTATATTGACGATGCTCCCGTAAGCTCCGACGCCGCCTATGATGCGCGCATGCGTTGCCTTGAGCGGCTGGAAGCTGCCTTCCCCTCGCTTGATAACCCGCAGTCGCCCACACACCGCGTCGGCGGCACCTTCTCCAATGATTTTGCCTCTGTACGCCACCCCAGCCGCATGATGAGCTTGGATGACGTGTTCTCCATCGAAGAGCTGCGGGACTGGTACGATTCGGTGATTCGTGATCTTGACTGGCCCGAATCCAAGCCCCTGCCGATGAGCTGCGAAGTGAAAATCGACGGTCTGGCACTGAACCTCATCTACCGCAACGGCGTGCTCGAGCAGGGCTTGACGCGCGGTGATGGCGTAACCGGCGAAGATATCACGCTGAATGTGCGCACCATCGGCTCCATTCCGGCCAACCTTGCGGGTCCTGCCGAAGATGTGCCCGAATTTGTGGAAATACGCGGCGAAGTGTTCATGCGCTGGGATGACTTTCATGCCTTGAACCGACAGCAGGAGGATGCCGGGCGCGCGCCGTTCGCCAACCCTCGCAATGCGGCGGCCGGCTCCCTGCGCCAGAAGGATCCGCGCATCACCGCCACCCGTCGGCTCTCGTTCTACGCGCATGGCATCGGACGGCTTGACTGGGGGCAGGGTCGCGCGGCCGACACCCATGATCAGGTCAACGACCAATCTGAAGCCTACGAGCTGTACACCAAGTGGGGTGTGCCTGTTTCCCCGCACAACCGTTCGGTTTCGTCGTTCAATGAGATCCTTGACATGATCGACTATTACGGCGAACATCGCGGCGATATTGAACACGCGCTCGATGGCATTGTGGTTAAAGTTGACGATCTCGCTTTGCAGCGCACGCTGGGTGCCACCTCGCGTGCGCCACGTTGGGCTATCGCCTACAAATACCCGCCTGAGGAGGTCAACACCGAACTGCTTGACATTCGCGTGCAGGTGGGCCGCACCGGCCGTGTGACGCCGGTGGCGATTCTGAAACCTGTGTATGTGGCCGGCTCCACCGTGGCACGCACCACGCTGCACAACGGCTTCGAAGTCAAACGCAAGGGCATTTTGATCGGCGACACCGTAGTGGTGCGCAAGGCCGGCGACGTGATCCCCGAACTGGTCGGACCGGTACTCGAACGACGCAAGGGGCGTGAAGCGGAGCTGCGTGAATTCGTGATGCCCGAATACTGCCCGAGCTGCGGGGCGCGCCTTGCTCCGGCCAAGGAGGGTGATAAGGATATTCGCTGCCCGAATATGGAATCGTGCCCCGCCCAGCTGACCGAGCGTGTCATCTCACTGTCGATGCGCAAGGCCTTCGATATCGAGCATCTGGGCGAACAGTCGGCAATCGCACTGACCAACCCCGAAGACAACCGCCCCGGATCGGTGGCGGAATATGCGCCGAATATCACGGAAATCCTTGTCGCTCCCGGTGAGGAGCCGGAACCTTACGAACCGGTGCCGGGACTGGAATTGCCGGCGGTGCAAACGCCGACGCTCAAATCTGAGGCCGGTGTGTTTTCTCTTACGGCGGATGATCTCAAAGATGTGCGCGTATGGCGTGAAACGCCGATTATCGAAGTGCGCGAAACCATTGGCGCGAACGGCAAACCCAGAAAAACCCGCAAGCGTATCGGTGGAGCCGGCCTATGGCATCAGGTGCCGGCTTTCTGGACCGCACCATCCCCGGCCACCAAAGTCAAAGCCGGTCAGCCGGATGACCCACGCTACCCCGGCTACGATGTACCCGCTGACGCCGTGATCGTGCGCGAGGAAACGAAACGCACACGCGACGGGCAGACGGTGGTGCCAATCATCGTCAAACCGATGGAAAACACGCGCAAAATGCTGCAGGAGATTGACAAGGCGCGTCACGCCGACTTGTGGCGTGTGTTGGTGTCGCTGTCCATCCGCCGGCTTGGACCGCCCACCGCACGCCTGATCGCTTCGTCGCTGGGATCCTTGGAAGCGATTGAGCAGGCCAGTGTCGAAGACTTGACCGCTATCGACGGCGTGGGTCCGGAAATCGCCGAATCGGTGGTCGGGTGGTTCGCCGCCGCCCGCGAACCGGGGGATTGGCGCGGCGAAACGCTGCGCGCATGGAAGGCCGCCGGCGTGGGCATGGACAAGGCCGAAACCAGTACGCTGCCGCAAACGCTGCAGGGGCTGACGGTGGTGGTTACCGGTTCGTTGGAAGGCTATTCGCGCGACTCCGCCAAAGAGGCGATTATCGCGCGCGGAGGCAAGGCCGCGGGCTCGGTATCCAAGAAAACCGATTTCGTGGTGGTCGGCGCGAATGCCGGATCCAAAGCCGCCAAAGCCGAAGAACTCGGCGTTCCCATGCTTGATGAGGCCCAATTCGCCATATTGCTTGACGAAGGCCCGGACGGACTGTGACATCGTGCCTGCACGTCGTCTGAATCACACAGGCGGCGTACAGGACTCTGGCGTGGGAGCGCATAAACCGCTAGGGTGGTAGGCGGTTTGCCGAACACAGTGGATTGTTACAGTAATTTCCTAAGGGAGGGTTATGAGCAGCGCACGCCAGATCGAAGCGGACATTTATGAACGATTGAGCCGGGTTATCGACCCGGAACTAGGCCGTTCGGTCACCGACCTGGGCATGATCGCCGCCATCGAGGCCGCGCCCGCAGACGGCCGGCAGGACGCTTGGGACGTGACCGTGCAAGTCGAGCTGACCGTGCCCGGTTGCCCCCTAAGCGAAACTATCACCAATCAGATCAACGGCGCGGTGAGCTCCTATCCGGGCGCAACATTGACCCCACACATTGAGGTCGGTTCGATGAGCCGCGACAAGCTCGCCGATCTGGTAGCCGGACTCAAAGCCGAACGCAAACAGAACCCGTTCACCAAACCGGGCGTCAAAACCCGCATCTTCGCCATCGCCTCTGGCAAGGGAGGCGTAGGCAAATCGTCGGTGACGGCGAATCTTGCCGCCACATTCGCTGCGATGGGCTATGACACTGCGGCCATCGACGCTGATATCTATGGCTTCTCCCTGCCGCGCCTGTTCGGCGTGACCACCCAGCCCACCAATTTGAACGGCATGCTGATGCCTGTCACCGCCCACGGTGTCAAACTGATTTCCATCGGCATGTTCGCCGGCGCGGATCGGGCGATTCTGTGGCGCGGCCCGCGCCTGCAACGCAGTCTTGAGCAATTCCTCTCCGACGTGTGGTGGGGGGAGCCGGACGTGCTGCTGCTGGATATGGCCCCGGGCACTGGCGATATGGCCATTTCCGTGGCACAGGCGTTGCCCAACGCCGAACTGGTCGTTGTCACCACCCCGCAGCCGAGCGCCTCCGATATCGCCGTGCGCTCAGGCCTGGTGGCTCTGCAGGTGCCGTTCAAGGTCAGGGGAGTGGTGGAGAACATGTCGTATTACGACCATAAGGGCGAGCGGCTGCATATTTTCGGCGAGGGCGGAGGCCAGCGGGTCGCCGAACAGCTCAGCCATGATTTGGGCTATGACGTGCCCCTGATGGCGCAGCTGCCGTTGCTGCCCGAAGTGCGCGAAACCGGCGAAGCCGGGCGTCCGGCGGTATTGGACAACGAGCAGGTCGCTGAGATATTCAGGAATCTGGCCACCGAACTGATGGGCCACTGATAACGAGGCGATAAGACACAACAGATAGCGGCGGAGGGCTCGGAAACATTCGTGCGATGTTTCCGAGCCCTCCGCCGCTAATGGTTTGTATGTATTACTTATTGTCGTTGTTGTCGCTATCGTCGCCTTCGTCAAGCAGCTTGGACAATTCCGCATCCCAATCGATGGTCTCGCCGGATGCTCCGCCGCCATTCGCAGCCGGATGCGCGGAACCAGCGCCGCTGGCAGGCGTGGGCTTGTCGCCTGGCAGCGCGGGCAGCAGATCCGGATGCGACCACTTGGCGTCGCGATCTTCCGCACCTTCCGCAGCGGTGATCATCTCCCACAATCCTGCAGCCTCGCGCATGCGCTTGGGGCGCAGCTTAAGACCGAGCAGATTCTCGAAAGTGCGTTCAGCCGGGCCTCCCATAGCCCGCTCACGGCGCATCATCTCACGCAATTGCTCGATATGCGGCAGGTGAGCCATGCCGGCACGCCACACCACGCAATCCACCCAACCTTCAACCAAAGCCAACAGGGCTTCCAACGAGGTCAGCGCCTCCTGCTGCTCGGGGGTGTCGGGAATACCGACCTTGGCGAGATTCACCGCGCCGGAAATCGATTCGGGATCCATACTCGCCGCATCGCGCAGCTGCTCTTCCATGGCATCCAAATCAATGGTGATGCCACGGGCGTATTTGCCAATCAGCGCTTCGAATCGCGGCATCAGCCACGGCACCGAAGCATAGAGGCGCGCGTGCGCCATCTCCTGCAAAGCCAGGAACGAGAGCACCTCATCCTCAGGGATATGCTGCGCGGTGGTGAAGCCGGCGAATGCCTGTTCGAAAGCCGCAGCCTGTTCGGCGGATTCAGCGGAATCCACCTTTCCAGCCTCATCGGCTGAAGCGTCGGCAGCGGTCGTGGAATCGGCATTGGTGGGGGCGGTAAAACCAATCGGATTGGATTGTGCGCTGGTCTGTGCATCGGTCTGCATGTCACCAGTCGCAGTGGCCGTCTCACTGGTGCCAGCGGGCTGTTCGCCGTTCAATGACTTGGCATATTCAGCGGCGTTCTGCACAATCAGCGCACCGGCCGGATTCTTCAACAGTGCGATGCCCTGATCGAAACTGCCATGCACTTCATGACTCAAATTGCCGGCGGCATGCCCAAGCTGCATAGCGAAGGAAGTATTGCCCAACAGTTTCATCAGTTGCGCCGGATCCTTCATGCCATCGGGAATCGGAATCGGCACCGGGCCCGCGAACATGCCGGCCACCTCGCCTTCGCCGAACATGCCGCCCAGACGCTCGCCAATCACCGAAGCCAGCGCATCGTTCATCGATTCGGCCACAGGCGCCGCGAACGTGGCCCACTGGTCGATTGTCTGCTCAACCCATCCGGCGCGGGTGAGCACTTCGGGCTCGCCGGGAGCGGGATTGAAATCACAGGTGGAATCCAGCCACAGGTTCGCCTCACTCATCGCGCGGCGCGCCCGCTGCCCATCGATTGCCGACACGCTGGACTGGCTGCCTGCGGCATTCGCCTGCTGCAGCGCGATGGACTTGGCAAGCTTGACGTTAATCGGCCCCTCTTCAACCGTGCGCTGCATATCGCCCATGGTATTGAGCCCGCCGGCGGTGAACGCGGCCATCATCTGCTGCACTTCGGCTGGATTGGGCAGACGGCTGGCATCCTGGCTCATCAATTGTTCGCGGATTTCGGCGGGCAGCTGACTGATTTGCTGCCATGCCATCTCACCCTGAACCGGGCCGAAGCATTTGATCAGCCATTCGTGAATCGCGTTGTCGTCCATGCGCATCCTTCTGTTCGCCGCGAAAAACGGTATTGTTATCCCACGGCGCACAGGGTTTGAGCCGGCGTGCCGCGGGTGTACACATTCCCAAGTGTAGGTTGTGGGTGCGCCCGTTCGCTCGAAGCCAAGGAATTGCGCGTGTTCTGCGCATGCGTCGCCCCGCGCATACACTGGTGATTATGCGCCCACACCACACGATGCAACCTGATACGAGGCAACCGGCCGTTGAGCCTGCCAATAAGCCAGACAACGATTCGCTTGATATGAATCTTGATATGAATACTGACGCGCAGCCGATCAATGCACAGCCCGAAGCGCAGCCGCAGCGCACCGGCCGCGTGCGTCGTTTGAAAACTCGCGTCACACACTACTTCGCCACCCGATCCGTAAGGTATCTGGCCGGTTTCTTCGCCGTGTTGCTGGGGGCGGTGATCCTGCTGCTGCCCAGCCCCTATGTCATCGAAATGCCCGGCCCCACGCAGGACGTACTCGGCAAGGTGAGCGAGGGGGAAGTCATCGCCATATCAGGCGACGGGGTGACCATCCATAAGGATTCCGGCAAACTGCTGCTGGTCACGGTCAGCGCTTCGGGCGTGCCAGGCTACACAATCACCAACGCGCAGGCCGTCTGGGGGTGGGCGAACCCACAGGTTGAGGTCACGCCGCGCGAAGCGGTGGTGCCAGTTGGGCAAACCGCAGACGAATACCAGCAGGAGGTCGACAACGACATGTCCGGCTCCCAACAGTCGGCCAGCGAAGTCGGCCTGGCCTACGCCAAGCAACACGCCGACGAACTCGGCATCGACGCCGCCACACTCGATAACGCAAAAGTCGAGATGCACGTCGATGAAATCGGTGGACCTTCGGCCGGCATGATGTACACGCTGGGGCTGATCGACAAGCTCACCCCCGCCGAAGAAAGCGGCGGCAACGTTATTGCCGGCACTGGCACCATCGATGCCAAGGGCAAGGTCGGTGCCATCGGCGGCATACGCCTCAAAATGCTGGGCGCCAAGCGTGACGGTGCCACATGGTTCCTGGCACCCGAATCCAACTGCGATGAAGTGGTGGGACACGTGCCCGAAGGTTTGCGCGACGTCAAAGTCGCCACGCTGGACGAGGCGTATCAGGCGCTGGTGGCCATCGGCAAAGGACAGGGCGACACGTTGCCACACTGCGAGGCGTAAGCCAGCAAATTCCGCGTCATATTCCGGGCACGTTAACATATTTGTTCGCTACGGCTTGCTATTGTGTCCCCTGTGAATCAAACGGCATCACAGAACGCTGAAGAATTCGGATTTGAGCCCGGCGACATCGTCCAGGAATGGCTCTGGGATGATGACGTGGATGACTCAATCCGCGCCAAGATCGAGGAGCTCACGGGTGAGGAACTCGTGGACGAAGACTATGATTCCGCCGTTGATGGCGTAATCGTCTGGTGGCGCGACGGCGATGACGAGGACGAATTGTCCGATACCATCGTCGATGCCTACGCCGTGCTCGGCGACGATGGCCCGCTGTGGGTGCTCACCCCTAAGCCAGGCCGCACGGGTGCCGCAAGCTCCTCCACCGTGCAGTCCGCCGCAAAAACCGCCGGTATGAACGCCGCCACTCCGCTCACCGTAAGCCCGGACTGGAACGGCATCCGCCTGCGCGCGTTCGGCAAAGGACGCTGACAGCCACGCGGACTCCACACGATTCGCACGATTCTGTCTGGCGGGTCTGCCACAATCACATGCTGTGCGCATGACCTGCCCAACGGTTCCGTAGCTCAGTTGGTTAGAGCACCGCCTTTACACGGCGGGTGTCTCCGGTTCGAGTCCGGACGGAACCACCCTCTGCCTGTGCGCGTCGCACGGCATCATTTCGTTGTTTCGCCAAGGCCCGTTACCTGTTACGACACGCATTGTGTCTCCAATGATCGGGCGATACAGTCCACCTGCGTCGCAAATATCACGTATTGTTAAGGCAGACTATTTCATCCAGCAGGAGGTTAACAAGCCGATGGCGCAAGAACTTCCCGGCATCGCACGTGCGGGCAAGCGTAAGTACGGGTACGACCCTGCCCAGGTAGACGAATTCCTCGAACATGCCCATGCCCTGTATGAAAGCGAAGGACCGACCCTCAGCCAGCATGACATTCAGGACGTCTCCTTCGACGTGGTTAAGAACGGTTATGTGATCGCTCAGGTTGATGCTGCGTTGGGGCGTCTCGAACGTGCCGTGGTCGACAAGCAAACCGAATGGGAGATTTCCCAGCATGGGCGTGTGACCTGGAAGGCTCAGACCGACAAGCTGTACCGTCAGATCGCCGATCATGTGGCAAGGGCCGAGCGTGAACGATTCAGGCCCGGCACAGGCAAGCAGCCTTCGTACGATCGCAAGCAGGTTGATCGTCTTGCCGATCAAATCGTGAACAAAGCCGCCGCCTCGCTGGGCCTTGACGGTGCAGGCTCGGAGGATGCGCGCGCATTGGCGGATCTGACCGCAGCCTCGGTGAACAATGTGGTGTTCACCCAGCGTAAAGGCAAAAAAGGCTATGACGAGCGTCAGGTCGACTACTTCCTGAACTCCTGCGTGCAATTGCTGAGCCGTTTGGAATCCTATGCACGTGTGGCCGATTATGTATCCGGCGATGCGGATGGCGCCCACGCTGATTCCTTATCGCATACTGGTACCGCGGCGGCGAACGGCGGTGTTTCCCCGTTGTTCGCTGATGGTGCCCGACAGTATCAGGCCGGGGTGTCCGCAGCTGGAGATGACGTTGCCGCCGAATCCTTCGACGCGCTGCATCAGGCCGAACAGAGCCTGTTCGCGGCTTCGGCTGCCGCACAGCCCTCCAATCCGATCTCCTATACCCCCGTCGCTGCTGCCACGCAAACGCCGTTGGCAGCATTGGTCGCCCCGGTGCCGCCCGTTGCGCCTGCGCCACCTGCCGCGCCGAAACCGGCTGTTCTTTCCTCTCAGACGGCAACCACCGGCGATGATGACTCCGCCAAGAATATTTCCAGCCAGGAGCGAACCGAGATTTTGCGCCCCTTGGCAAGCCCAAGTGCTGCGGCGGCCACCGGTGCCGCTACGGCTGAAACGGGACGGGCGAATGCTATGCCGCCATCATTCCCCACCAGCACGCATGGTGAGTCCACCGCTGAGACTTCTGCCACTGCTCACGTCGATACTGCCCAAGAAACGACACGACAGGCTGTGCCGGCACCTCAAGTAGATATGATGGCGCAGGATAATGCCTCATTGGCCGCCTTGGCACAGATGGCCGAATCCACACAGGAAACCCCCGTGGTCGATACGTCATCCTTTACCCCCATGATGCCTGATCTTGATTTGCCCAGTTTGGACATTCCGGATCTGCATTTCCCAACGCTTGACGATACTGGTGATGATGTCAAGCCCTTCATAACCGAACCAAAGAAGGAACAGTGAACCAAGCCAATTCCACCGTCGTCATACTCGGATCCACCGGATCCATTGGCACTCAGGGCTTGGATGTTATCGCCCGCCATCGTGATCGGTTCACCGTTACGGGACTGGCGGCAGGCGGTGCCCATATCGACTTGCTGGCCCAGCAGGCCGCGCAATTCCATGTGCCCGAAGTAGCAGTATTCGACGCTACCAAAGTGCCTCAGCTCAAGGCCGCGCTCGAACAGGCGGGCGCTCACCATACGCGCGTCACCGGCGGCGCGGATGCGGTGATTTCACTCGCCGGCTCCGGTGCCGGTGTGGTGCTCAACGGCATCACCGGCTCCATCGGACTGGAGCCCTCAATCGCGGCGCTGCAAGCCGGCTCACAGCTTGCCCTGGCCAATAAGGAATCCGTGGTGGCCGGCGGGCATTTGCTGTTCGACGCCAGAGTGCGCCAACAGCAGATCAACCCCGTGGACTCCGAACATTCCGCGATCTGGCAGTCGCTGCGAAGCGGCACGCATGGTGAAGTGGCCAAACTCGTGGTCACCGCCTCGGGTGGCCCGTTCCGGGGGCGCACACGTGCTGAAATGACTGACATCACCCCCGAGCAGGCCTTGAATCACCCCACATGGCATATGGGGCCTGTGGTCACCATCAACTCCTCTACGCTGATGAACAAGGGCTTGGAGGTGATCGAGGCTTCGCGTTTGTTTGACGTGCCGCCCGACCGCATCGAAGTGACCGTGCATCCACAGTCCATCGTGCATTCGATGGTGGAATTCCAGGATGGTGCCACCATCGCCCAAGCTTCGCCGCCTGACATGCGTTTGCCCATTGCTTTGGGCTTGTCGGCGCCCGACCGCATGGATCATGTGGCCGCTGCCTGCGACTGGACCAAAGCCGCCACCTGGACCTTCGAACCGCTGGATGATGAGGCATTCCCCGCCGTGTCGCTGGCGCGGCATTGCCTTGCGGCTTCCGAAAAGCATACGGCTGTGCTGAACGCCGCCAACGAACAGGCCGTGCATGCCTTCCTCGAGCATCGACTGCCTTATCTGGGCATTGTGGACACGGTGCAGCGCGTGCTTGATCACATGGACGCTGAGATGCGCGGCAACCCGCTGTTCGCCAGCGTGGAGGAAATGAGCCAGATCGAGCTGGAAGCCCGCCGTCTGGCCGACGATCTGATAAACCGACAGTAGTGATGCGCCACGGCGGCTCCCGATTGGGGAGCAAGCCGTGCCGTCGTTCGCCGCCGCGCAGACAGTGTTGCACAGCGGCGAACGACGGCGCAAACGCGAGACGAACCATGCAACCCCACGAGTTTGGAACCCATGCCTGAAACCATCGAAAGCACCATGCCGACCATCGACAAGCCATTCCGCAAAACCGGTGACCCCGCTGAACTGACCAGCGAATCGCCGCTCCATCCGCGTCGCGCCTCTCGGCGCATCATGGTCGGCCCTGTGCCGGTGGGTGGGGGAGCGCCGATTTCGGTGCAATCCATGACGAACACGCTGACCGCGAACGTGCCCGCCACCCTGCAGCAGATCGCCGAGCTGACCGCCGCAGGCTGCGATATCGTGCGTGTGGCCGTGCCCAGTCAGGACGATGCCGACGCACTGCCGGAAATCTGCCGCAAATCGCCGATTCCAGTTATCGCCGACATTCACTTCCAAAGCAAGTACGTGTTTCAGGCCATCGACGCCGGCTGCGCGGCCGTGCGCGTGAACCCCGGCAATATTCGCAAGTTCGACGAGGTGGGCCCCTCCATCTGCAAGGCCGCCACCGATGCGGGCATCTCCCTGCGTATCGGCGTCAACGCCGGCTCCCTCGACAAAGAACTGTACGCCAAGTACGGTGGCCCGACCCCTGAAGCGCTGGTCGCTTCCGCGCTGAAGGAAGCTCACATGTTCGAGGATGTGGGCTTCCATGATTTCAAGATCTCCGTCAAGCACCATGACGTAATCACCATGGTCGAAACCTACCGTCTGCTCGCCTCCAAAGGCGATTGGCCGCTGCACTTGGGCGTTACCGAAGCCGGACCCGCCTGGCAGGGCACCATCAAATCCTGTCTTGCGTTCGGCGCCCTGCTGGCCGAAGGCATCGGCGACACGATTCGTGTATCTCTTTCCGCGCCGCCGGTCGAAGAGGTGAAGGTCGGCTGCAAACTGCTCGAATACATGGGTCTTCGCCCGCGCAAATTCGACATCATCTCCTGCCCAAGCTGCGGGCGTGCCCAAGTGGACGTGATCCAGCTGGCCAGTGCTGTAACCGAAGGTTTGAAGGACGTTACCGCCCCGATTCGCGTGGCCGTAATGGGCTGCATCGTCAACGGGCCAGGTGAAGCGCGCGAAGCCGATCTGGGTGTGGCCTCCGGCAATGGCAAGGGGCAGATCTTCATCAAAGGCAAAGTTGTGAAAACAGTGCCTGAGGATCAGATCGTTGACACACTGCTGACGATGAGTCAGGAGATGGCCGCGCAGATGGAAGCCGACGGGCAGGTGCCCGCGGGTGCCACCGGGCCGGTTGTCGTGCCGATTCAGCACCCGAACCATAGCGCACGCTAGAATACCGTACGTGTCTTTACCCGATCAGCAGTCCAAGCCGTGGACCGGAATGCGCCGGCTGATGGTTAGCCTGCCTATTTTCATCATTCTGGTCGGCATACTTGTGTTCGTTTCCAACGCCATTACTGTGCCGTGGAATATCGAACCCACCGGAATGTCCATGGCCACGCTGAGTGCGGATACGGACGTTACCTTCGCTAATCCCGCCGGTGCCAGCTTGCCGGGCAAAGGCACGTATGAAACCTGCGAACGCGCGATGACGTTCCGTCTGGCGCGCGACGGATCGTTGGTCGGCCAGCCGACGAATAGCGATGTGAACGAGGCGGAAGATACCACCTGGCAGGTCGAGGGCTCCGGAGACGATGCCATGCAAACCATCACCATGCTGATTCGCCAGCCTGTGCGACTGGCGGATACGTCCGGTTCGACTGGAACCACCGCTAACGCTGATGATTCCGATGCTGATGATGGTTCGAGAGACGGGCAGACTGCGGTAGATGAGGAGAGTGGTGATATTGCAAGCGCCACCTGCGATGCCGATCAGAGCATAAACGGCAGGTTTCCCGGCGTATTATTCATGCATGGCGCAGGATTCGGCACCGCCTACGATTCGTTCGGCGACGTTGCTACGGAGCTTGCCTCAGCGGGATTTGTCACCGCGGTAATCGACAAACCGGTGTGGGACACCACCGACATCAACCGTGACTACCCAGCCTCCGCCACAGCCTACGAACAAGCCGTGAGAATCCTGCGCAGCCAAAGCAACGTGGATGCCGACAACATCGGCATTTATGCCACCTCCGAATCCACGTGGATCTCCTCATATCTGCTGCAGCAAGACAAAAACATCGCCTTCCAAATCCTGCTCAGCCCAATGGTATTCACCCCGCGCCAGGCGCTTGGCTTCTTCGTAACCCAGGATTTCGCACTGGTCGGCGCGAACGACGGCTACCAATCCATCGTGCAACGAGTGTTCAGCGTTGACGCCTCATTGTTCTCGCTAACCAACCTGGATATCCAAACGCTGAACCCCGAGGCGTTCGCAATTCCCACCTATATCGCCTACGGATCAAAGGATGTGATGACCGCACAGGTGGAGGGTGCACGCCGCATGCTGTTCGAAGCCCACCAAGGCGACAATTGGGACGTGACCATCCGCAGCTATCCGGTCGCCAACCATGTGTTGAAACTCGGTGACGAATCCGAATCCGGCACCCCTTTCGCCGACGCCTACACGAATGATCTCATCGATTGGGCGGTTGGTACAACGCGCGGTTTAGCGCAAACCAGCGAGCGGGTTGCTGGCGCGGATCTTTACCAATCGGTCGCGCTGCCCACGAATCTCAAACCCAGGCGTGCACTCACCATATACGGTGTGATTCTGCACGTCTCAATGCTGGTGCTGATGCTGGCCTCATTGGCCGTGTCGGTGACGGCATTGATACGAACGATTATGGTGCGTGCACGATGGCGTCGCCAGGCACATGCCGCAGCCCGCAGCAAGATGCCTGTGCCAGCGAAACCGGTGGTGCTTGGCTTCGCGCACGGGTTCGGCAGCGCACTGCTGACGCTTACCGTCACCACCATGGCCACACTGGCCATTTTCGCCGCCGGTTTGGGACAGGTAATTATGGGCGTGGTGCGATTGGCTTGGGGAGACGCGCCCAGTGAAACACCAGGTGTGATGTATTGGAGTTGGCCGGTGATCCAAGCGGTTACGCTGATGGTGGTATGGGCGTGGTCGCGCGTGTTCATGCGACTGATCGAAGTCGCCAGCCAGCGCGGCATCCTGCAGTGGCCGCCACGCAAAGGCTCGGTGCGTGGCATCGTCACCGGTGCCGAACCGGTGCTGGCCTCCACGAGGCTCGGTCGCGTGCTGTTTTGGGTGGTCGCGGTCACTATGCTGTATGTGATGTTGTTCTTCGCATTCTGGGGACTGTTCATTTACTGATTGGTCATCTACCGATTGATTCGCTGATTCGTTACCCACTGACCCAATATCCGTTGACAAGGAGGCGTGATGCCGCTCTACCGCGACGAAGCCGTGGTGCTCAGAACCGCCAAGTTGGGTGAAGCCGATCGCATCATCACCCTGCTGACGGCTACCCATGGCAAAATTCGCGCCGTCGCCAAAGGCGTGCGACGGTTGAAATCACGGTTCGGCGCGCGACTGGAACCGTTCATGCGCGTTGACGTGCTGATCGCCGAAGGTCGTTCGCTGGACGTGGTCTCACAGGCCGAATCGATAGCGGCCTATGGCGCGCCCATCGCCGCCGACTATGCGGCGTATGAGGCCGCCAACGTCATCGTGGAAACCATTGACAAACTCGCCTCCAGCGAGCATGAACCGGTGGGGGAGCAGTACAGGTTGCTGATCGGGGCATTGAATGCTCTGGCCAAGCATGCCCACGATCCGCACGCTATCGCCGACTCCTATGTGATGCGCGCGCTGGCGATCGCCGGCTGGTCGCCGCGACTGCGCGCCTGCGTGGTGTGCGGACGCGCCGAAACCGCGTATCTGTCCATTGCCGCAGGTGGCGTGATGTGCGAGGCTGATCACACGCGCGACGCCCGTCGCATCGCGCCCTTGGCATTGCGTCAATTTGCTGCATTGGTCGATGGCGATTGGTCTGTGCTGGATTCCGCACCTCTGGAGCGTTCCGCCGGGGAGATAGTCGAAGACTGGGCCGAATACTACTTGGAACGCCCCCTGCGGTCTCTGCGTCTGTCTGCTGTGCATGATGGTTCGGCTGTACGTGCATAAGTCTGTGCGCATCATTCAGGATGCTGGTGCCTGATGCTTTGCGTTGCGCCTGTCGGCTACCAAGGTTACGGGCGGTTGGTAGATTGTGAGGTATGGCTTTTGAGAACGTCGACTACACGTCACTGTCCATTCCCGCGGCGCCGTTTTCCGATCCGTCGCGTATTCCCGATTTTCCCAAAGACAAGGTGCCGCGCCATGTAGGCGTAATCATGGACGGCAACGGGCGTTGGGCCAAGGAACGCGGCATGATTCGCACCAACGGCCATCAGGCCGCCGAACCCGTGGTGTTCGACACCATCGCCGGTGCTATCGAAGCTGGAGTGCGCTACCTGTCGCTGTACACGTTCTCCACCGAAAACTGGAAGCGCAGCCCGCAGGAAGTGCGTTTCCTGATGGGCTTCTCGCGCGAGATCATCCACCGCCGCGTGGCGCAGATGGATGAATGGGGTGTGCGCGTGCGCTGGTCGGGCCGCCGCCCGAAGCTATGGAAGTCGGTTATCGATGAACTTGAAGTGGCAATGGAGCGCACCAAGCACAATAAGGTGATTGATGTGGTGTTCTGCATCAACTATGGCGGACGCGCGGAACTTGCCGACGCCTGCGCCGCCATCGCACGCGAGGTGCGCGATGGCAAAATCAGCGGCGATCGCGTAACCGAGAAAATGATCGCCGACCACCTTTACAATCCGGACATTCCCGACTGCGATCTGGTGATTCGTACCTCAGGCGAGCAACGCACCTCGAACTTCCTGCCGTGGGAGGCCGCCTACGCCGAACTGGATTTCGTGCCCGAACTCTTCCCCGACTGCGGCCGCGAGGTGCTCTGGCGCTCCATCGACCACTACATCCACCGCGACCGTCGCTTCGGCGGCGTCAAGAAGTAGACGGCGCCAACATATCCAAAAGTGACCGACCATATGCAATGGGCGCATGGCTTACGATAAGCCATGCGCCCATTATCATGCTGCTTTGCCTATATGATCGCTGTTTCTGCAATCACTGCGCATCAAAGAAGGCTTGTGCGGTCTTTTCTTCAGTGGCAACCAGCTTGTCAAGACCCAGATTCTTTGCCTTGGAGATCATCTCTTCCTTCAGGCTGTTGAATTCGGCATCATCCTTGGCATATACCATCTTCCAAGAGTATTGCTTGATTACATCACCCACCTGGGAGGCCACAACGGAATCGGTGTCGGACCAAGTGACAGCTGGCACATTCTTGACCTCGTAAGTGTGTACCTGATCATTGCTCAGCATGTACTCCTTCATGTTGAGCGCGCCTTCATGATCGTCGCTCCACTCCTTGTCAAGCTCGGTTTGATTTTCCTTCATGGATTCGGGCCACTCGTTGGTGCCTGCCGGATAGCCGTATTGTTCGATGACACCGGAGAGAGTCGGGCCGTTCACTCGCTTGGCATAATTGTCGCCGATCTTGCCGCCGCCGTATTCTTCAGGCACTGCCTGCTCGTAATCCTTTTTGCCAAGCTCCGTCAGCACGGGCTGCTTCTGATCATTCATCTTCCACAGCATGCCTTCGGGGCCATTGGTCAATTCCCAAGCTCCTTCGTCGGAATAAATCCAGTTCAGGAATTTATAGGCGCCTTCTTTGTTCTTGGACTTGGAGGAAACGCAGTAATACCAGCCGGAACCGAACGTGGACGTGCTTTCCGCATAGTTGAGGGTTTCGAATGGAATACGCTCATAGCCCTTCTTCTGTGCGGTCATATCCGTATGCGTCGGATTGAAGTTGTAGTTGCCCATGTATCCCAGCAGCCAGATTGCCGATTGGCCATTCTGTGCTTTCTTCAGATAGGATTCCCATGTCTGTGTGGCGGAATCGGGATCCAGCAGTCCTTCGCGATAGAAGTCGTTGGCCCATTGAAGACCTTGCATATAGTAGCTGTCTTCATCAAGCAGTCGCACGGTTTTCTTGTTCAGAGGATCGATGGCGATGAAGCTGTAGTTGTTGATGCCGTCGCCGGAAGCCAAACCCATCAACGTGCCGATGCCGGCGATCTGGGAAATGTTGGTCTTATCCCATTCGGAGAACAACGACAGTCCGTAGAAGTTGTTTCCTTCTTCTGTTTTCGGGTGTGCGGCCACCATATCTTTGGCGACATCCTTGTAATCCCAGAAATCATGGATTTCGGGGGATCCGAGCTCCTTGTAATAGTCGTAACGCATGGACGGCACAGTCTTGGGATCAACGCCGGTGGCCTTATGCTCATTCGTCACGCCCATTGGCAGACCATAGACTTTGCCGTCGTCGATTTGTTTGACGCGGTCGATGGCGTCGGTAAAGCGGAAGGCGTTGTCAAGCTTGCTGGAGACGCCACTGAGGTCTTCAACGGCACCGGCTTTGATGGCATCCTCCAGCGCATCCCTGCTTTTCAGAATGATGATGTCGCCGAGGTTGCCGGTGGTCAGTCGGGTCTGGAAACGGTCGGTACCGCCGACCACGCTGGGGACAACATCAATGCTCAAGCCGGTCTTATCCTTGACCAGCTTGCCTGTCCATCCATCCAATTTGCCTTCATAGGTGGCGCTTGTGGTGAAAATGGTGAGTGCGTCCGACGATGAGGATGAGCTGGGGGAGCCCCATCCACATGCCGCGGTTGACAGCAGCATCGCCATCGCTCCTGTTACCGCTACGGTTCGGGTAACGATCGTATTGATCTTCATCCCAATGTTCCTTTCTATGTTGCCGATGCTTCCATGCGATCGGCTATTTATTCCCTCCTTGCCGATGAAACATTTGCTTCAATCGGCAAGGAAAGTTCTTGATATGTTTGGCGGTGAGTGCTTGTGGTTGTGATCAGCCCTTGACCGCGCCGATAGTGATGCCCTTGGTGAAGTACTTCTGCATAAATGGGTAGAAGATGAAAATAGGCAGCACGGTAACCATGGTGATGGTGAGTTTGACTGACTGCGGGGTGACGGCTGTGGCCAACGATTGTTCGTCAACGTTGCCGCCGTCGGACATGATGTTTGCCATGGCCTCCGCCTGGCTCAGATAGCGGTACAGCACATATTGCAGGGTCTGTAGCTTTTCGCTGGACACGTAGATTACCGTATCCATGAAGCTATTCCATTGGCCAACGGCAGTGAAAATGGCCAATGTCGCCAGAATCGGTCCCATCAGGGGCAAGGCAATTTTGAAGAATACCGTTAACGTGCCGGCACCGTCGATTTCTGCGGCCTCCTGCAATGACGCAGGAATCGAGGATTCGATATATGTTTTGACCAGCACGATATTGAACGCCGAAACAGCTCCCGGCAAAATGTAGACCAAGAAGTTATCCAGCAGTCCCAGATAGTTGTACAGAATATAGCCGGGGATAATTCCGGCGTTCACATACATGGTTGCCACGAAAAACCTGTAGATGAACTTCCGATGCGCCATTTTCTGCTGAGTCATCATGAAGCCAAGAAAAGCGCAGCAAAATACCGTCAGCGCTGTTCCGAGTATGGTTCGGGCAAGGGATACCATTGCGGCGCTGAAAATGCCGGGCAATTGCAGCACATCAATATAGTTCTGGAAATGTATGCCTTTAGGCAGGAATAGGATGCTTTCCTTCGAAGCTACCTGATTGTCCGAAATTGAATTGATGAGAATGTAGTAGAAGGGATAGAACGTGATGAATGCAAAGAAGAGCATGAATATCGTATTGCAAACATTGAACACCTTCTCGCCCAATGACATTTGATCCATCGGGTTGCGATTCACCTGCTTATGCCGCAAGAATCCTTTCTTTGCGCCTTGGGGCTTGGCAGCCCGATTAAGTGCGATGTCATTATCGTGGATATGACGTGTCGTTGTCATGGAAGTCATAATCGTTGCTCCTTTCCTTATGCGCAGTGAGTTAGAAGATTGATTCGCCGCGGACGATTCTCGATGCCTTGTTCACGGTGAACAAAAGAATCAGCGAGACCACGGTTTTCAGGATGGATATCACAGTGGCGAATGAGAAATTGCCGTCGGAAATACCAATGTTGTACACGTACAGATCGAGCACTTCGATGGCATCCTTATTCATGGCATTGGAGAACACGAAGTACTGATCCATACCGGTGTTGATGATATTGGCGATATTCATCAAAATAAGCACAAAGAACGTGGGCATAAGACCCGGTATGGTGACGTGGATGGCTCGCTGGAACCGTGAGGCGCCATCGATGGAGGCGGCTTCGTATAGTTCCTGATCGATGCCGTTGATGGCCGCTAGATACATGATGGCGCTCCATCCCAGTGACTTCCATACGCCAAGTACGGTCATCTTCAGCCACATATGGTTGGAGTCAAGCAGGAAGTTGATAGGAGTGTCGATAACGCCCCACTGCATAAGCAGGTTGTTGACAACTCCGTTGTCTACGGAGATGAATGCGAATACCAGCGAGTAGACAAGCACCCAAGAGACGAAATGCGGTGCGGTGGAGAGCGTCTGTACCAGGCGGCGCAGTTTATTGCTTCTAAGCTCATAGAGCAATACGGCGAAAATCAGCGGGAAAACGCTGGTCAGCAATCCGAGGAAACTCAATCCCAGCGTGTTCTTCATCACGCGAATGATGGTGTTGATTTGCTCGGGCGAGGAAATGATGGAAGTGAACCATTTCAATCCCGCAAATGGCATTTGCCATGGCGCGACGCCGGGCTGGAAATCCACAAAGGCGAAATACCAGCCCAGAATAGGCAGATAGTGGAATACGAAAACGAATAGCACGAATGGCAGAACCAGGTAAACCAGCCTCCACCGATGCGCCAAAAACGCTGGCAATTGTTTCTTCATATGAACCCCTCAAACAGTGACAACACTTATCAATCGAAGAAGCACAACAATCGACAACGAATATCTTCTTCGGTTACAGGGCAAAGGCGAGAACTTCCACTGTTCTGTGCTTTGTCTTTATAACTCATCATAGTGTGAAACCGGTTTCTGGATTAAGAAAAACAATCGCGATATTGTGATTTATTGCTGTCTGTGGTAAGCGGAGGGGAGAACATGGTATTGGGGGTTCTCGCTTGAAAACTCAAGCGAGAACCCCCAATACCATGCCCTGATGCGGTGCCGTGGCATAACGCGGATAGTAGTTTATTGATTCAGTGAGGTTTCCTTACGCAAGACCGTGCCATCAGCAGATCGTTCTATGAGGCAAACAGCAGGTTTCTCCTCATCGTCGACCAGCGAAATCGTCTGGCTGCGTCCGCCGGCAAGTGTCACTGTCACTTCCTGCGCACTGGACGCCTGCACGTTCCTAATACAACGTGTGGCTTCATAAGGTTCGATGACGGTAATGAAACGAGCTGACGGCGTTGGCTTTGTTGCGCGCACCGCATAGAACATTCGGTTCTGGCTTTCGTCACCGGGAATGGCGTCCACGCCTATGCAGGCTTCCAGCGATACCGCATTCAATCCATCAATCTGCCAGGTCAGTATGCCCTCCTTGTCGTGATCGATGGGGCTGGCGGGGATGGCGTTCGGGAATTCCTCACCCTGAATCGTTACGCGCCCGCCCTTGTAGTCTTTACCTGGCCCATAGCCGGGCGCGATATTTGTGGCGGTATGGGCGATATCGGCGAGCGCAAGATGTTGGCCGTCGGCTGTGACTAGTTCGGCCTTTCCCCAGAAAATGCTATCGGGCGTGCGTACGGGTGCTCCGTTTTCCGCGGTTACATCGCCTTGGGTGCAACGCAGCGTGATGCTGCTCGCTCCGGTCAGATCAATATGGATGTTGTCTCGTCCCAAAATCCATCCATCGAACGCGCCGTGCGCTTGTGTCTCGCCGTCAACATCGACCTGCCAGCGTAACGGAATGTTGTAGCCGGAGTTGTCAGCAGCCCACCCGTAATACGAGGCGGTTTGTCCTGTGACCTGCACATTGTGCAGAGGCCATGCCGTATATACGTCGGTATGCAGCACTCCAGGCTCGTTGTATGAGCTGCGAATACAGGTTTTTTCTGATGCCAGCCAGTTGGGATCGAAGGTATTCTCGAAGCTTGCACGGGTTGTGCCCTCAGCCTGATACCACTGACAATCAGTGATTACCTGCCCGTCGGAAGCGGGGTTATCGGTGTATTGGGCGGTGTGCCCGGTGTCGATTAGTTTGCCTTCCCTCAATGGGGTTATTCCACGAAGGCCTTTCAACTGCCATGTGGTTTCGTATTGGTGTGGCATATCACCGCTCACTGCATCGAACACCACGATATAGTCGTCGGTTACGGCCATAACGCGTTGTTGCCGAATGGGTTCGGTTGTGCCGGAGATTTGTGCGTATGCGAGGGAAGACTGAACGGGGAATGACATGTGGTTCTTTGCCAGTCGCTCTTGAATGCCGCCGCAATCCCCGTAGTCCATACCGAGGTAGGGGGCGTAAGCCCATTCGCAGGCGGTATCGATGGCAGCGGCTTGCAGAGCCTTTCCTGAGTAGAACAGTGTGCGACGGGAATCTGCGGGCAGCTGCATTTTGTCATCCACGTTGACCATATTCTTGGTCAGTGAGGCCTGCACATGCCATTTGTACATGAATTTGTCATATCCCCACCAGTTGGCTTCCGGATTGAACAGGCTACGTCCGTAGCGCATGATGCTGAGCAAATCGGTGATGTCGAAATGGCCATGCGCGCCGCCGTGCGAGCCGTAGTGCAATGTGGCTTGAATCTGTTCGCGTTGCTCGCGCCCGGGAGTTTGGCTGCGCAGCATTGCCAAACCGATATTGTCCGAATATGCGTTGCGGCCAGACAAGCGGGCGGGGGAGGATTCGGGCGTGCGCCCGTCGATGATTGCACGCGCGTGAAGTGCTTCGGCATATGAAGGCAGCTCGGGAATGCCGAATACGGGATCCGGATTATCGAATCGTTCCATCACTGGGATGTATTCGGGGTCGCCGTAAAAACGATAGGCAAGGTCATATGTGGGATTCCAATGTGTGGTGTCAATTTTCTTTTCATCCGAATCGTTGACGCCAAACATCACACCGCGCCAGTCGATGAATTTCAGAGGCGCGTCGAACAGAGCTTTGAATCCAATGGTCTCATGCACATTGCCTCCCCACTTCAGGCACACCCATGTGGCGGGTGTGCCCACTGAGTCCGCTTCACAAGCGTATGAGGCGCTTACGCTCATATTGTGCGGCAGCGCAAACTTCCGATGGGCGAGATCCTCACCGAATGGCAGCAGGGCTTGAGCGGTCATCAGGAACTCGGAGGAGACCCAGGTGTTGTATCCGATCGAACACTCATGCCACCACCCGTCGTTCAGCGTGCCGTAGCGAAATTGTTCGATAGTTCCGCATGTGCCGTAAACGAAACGATCCACCATGGACCAGTCTTGTAATACCAGAGCTGCGAACAGAGCACTCGTCAGCTCGGAAACCACCCAATTGGAGATGCCGCCACTTGCGATACAGTCATCAACCATGCCGATATACAATCGCAGGCAATGATTGATGCGTGACTGTTGGCTGTCATCGAGGATTCCGGCTGACAGCACGACATCGTAAGCGATTGCCAGATGCTGAAAGAAATGGCCCTCCTGCACGAAACTCTGGTGGCATCCGCGTAGACGAGCCGGATAGCCGCGTTTCTCATCTGCGAAGAACAGGAGGAATTGTGCGATTTTGTCTGCGTAACTGTTGTCTGCGGTGACGGCATACAGGTAGGCGCAAGCCATAAGATTGTTTTCAACTTGCGTGGGGTAACAGTATGCCTCGCCTTCGGCTGTTGGCTTGGGTGTCCAGTCGTCGGCCAGTTGGTGCCAGTCGGCGACTTCGGCATGGAATTTCGGATATGCGGCGATGCGTGACGCGACGTCACTCCAGCCTTCAGCGGTGTGAACGATATAAGGGTGGGGCATCGTGCGCATGGTGAACAATTCGATTTGCACGGCGGTATCCGAATCACCGTCGGCTACAAAGCGAATGGTTGTGCGCTCGCGGCCACCGGGAACGATACGATCATGCATGGGTACCGTTACATGAACCACAGTCCGTTCTCCCGGCTGCAAGCAGAATGTTTGTGGCTTGATCTGCGCATTCATCGACTCCCATCCGTAATACGTTTGGCAGGCGCGCACGCAAGCTGCTTTCCCCAGACAATTCGATACGGTGATGTCATATTCGGCGGTGTCGCCGATTTGTATGCTGCGGCCGCGAACGTCACAAGTGGCTGCCAGGCCAAACGCTGGGCATAATTCGGCATCCGTCAGTTGTGCGGCTCCATTCCAGTGCACGCTTACCTGAGTTACGAACCGCCAGTAGGCGCGGTTCGATGTCGGAACGTCAAAGTCGCCCCAAGCGAGATTGATGGCATGCTGGCTGGAAGAGGCTATGGTGAACGAAGCATGAGCCGTGCGAACTTGGCCGGAGTGTTCGTCCAACGTGGATACTGCAACGGTGATGGTGGTGTTGGCTGTTGCCGTGGTGAATGTCAGACGTAAGCCGGCGTAAGTCGAAGCGTCGAATGCTTTGTCGGAGACGGACAGGAATCCTTTGGGCTGGAACAGATTTCCTGTTGCTGAGGAGGGAAAGCACATCGATGCCTTACCGTCTTCATAATCCACAATCCACTGTTGCAGCAGATTTACTGTATTCATCATTGAATTCCCCAATATCTCTTGCATTGTTGTGTGTGCGATCGCAGACTTGCTGGTATGGTGTTGCTGCGACATCTGGACGTTTGTGTCGTCCTACGAAAGAGCACAGTAACATGAAAGCGATTTCTTGTTGTGGGGATTAGCTGTTATCGATGATTTGTATCAGTTCTGCAAAACACTTCAGCAATTTTGTGATATTGGGCGAAGCGTTGATTCTTGCTTTAGGCGCGACTGGAACACGATGTGACTGGGTGCTGCGTTAGCGCAGCGTCAGCTGCCGGTTGATGATGCAGGGGCTGGTTGTGGCCGGCTTGATTCTCCAGTCGAATGTGCCGAGGTCACGGTTGTCGCAAGTGTACTGTCGCATCCATTCGAAGCACTGCTGGGTTTGGATGGCATCGGACAGCGCGCGGTGCTCTTCGGTGTCGGCAATGCCAAAGCGTTGGATGAGATCGACCAGCTTGTGATGCCGGCAGTCGGGGAACAGCGTGCGGCTGATCTGCATCGTGTCGTAATCCACACAGGCAAAATCCACGCCGGCGATGCGCTGCGCGTTGTAGTTCAAGAATCGCAGGTCGAAGCTGACGTTATGCCCCACGATGGGCTCGCCGGCCGTGCGTTCGTTTTCTGCGCCCGGCTCGGCAATCCAAGACAGGAAACGGGGGAACACTTCATCGATTGGATCAAGACCGGCAACCATCTCATTAGTGATGCCAGTGAGCGCGGTGATGCGGCTGGGAATCGGGCGCAACGGATTGATCAGCTGTTGGAATCGGTCGATGATACGGCCGCCGCGCACGCGCACGGCACCGATTTCGGTAATCGCGCTACTACTGGGATTCAAACCTGTGGTCTCCAAATCAAGGGCCACATAATCGAGAGGGAAGCCGGCCGGATCATCGCTGGTAAGGGCAGTGTCGGCGGTGACGCTGGTGGTGTTGGCGGCAAGTCCAAACACGTTGATGCCGGAAACGCTCACGGTGGCTCCTTATAGGCAGGTCGATATTCGCAACAGTTTATTGTAGCGGCGGTGTGCGCCGGACGCGCTTGCGCCATGCTCGTGATAGATTTTGGCGTGCAAGAGGTCGCAGTGGATGGCAACGTGTGGAGGCAGCTCATGAAACGAATCGTGGCGGGAATCGTGGCGCATGTGGATGCGGGCAAAACCACGTTGTCCGAAGCGTTGCTGTATCGCACGGGGGAGATTCGCCGGCTGGGCCGCGTGGATCACGGCGATGCGTTCCTTGACACCAATGCGCTGGAGAAGGCGCGCGGCATTACGATTTTCGCGCATCAGGCGATGGTCGAGCATGGTTCGCTGCGTTTGAGTCTGCTGGATACCCCGGGGCACGTGGATTTCGCTGCGGAAACCGAACGTGTGCTGCGCGTGCTTGACTATGCGATTCTGGTGGTCTCCGGCATCGACGGCGTGCAAGGGCACACTGAAACGTTGTGGAGACTACTGGCGCGCTACCATGTGCCGACGTTTGTGTTCGTCAATAAATGCGATGCGGACGGATTCGACAAAACGCATATTATGGCCCAGCTGAAACGACGCTTGTCGGACGGCTGCGCGGATTTCGGGCCGTTGAGCCGTGGCGTGGGCGATGGGAGCGCCAACGATGGTGACGAGGTCGGCGAGGCTGCCACTCTGCCACAGGATGCTTGGGAAGACCTGGCCATGCAGGATGAGCTTGCGATGGACGAGTTTTTGGAAACCGGCACGGTTGGCGACGAGCGTCTGCGTGCGATGATCGCCACGCGCAAGGTGTTTCCGGTGTATTGCGGATCGGCCCTGAAACTGGAGGGCGTCGAAACGTTTCTGGATGGCTTGGAGCGCTTCTGTGTGGAGCCGCAATGGCCAGAGGAATTCCGGGCGCGTGTGTTCAAGATTTCGCATGATTCCCAGCACAATCGCATGACCTGGCTGCGCGTAACCGGCGGCACGTTGAAGGCCAAGGCCATGATTGCGCCCTATGGCGGTGCCGGTAATAGTGCCGGCGATGGCGTTGGTTTTGGTGACGGTGTTATTGGCGGCGTTACCAGCGGCGAAGAGGCGACGCACGCTGAAAAGATCGATCAAGTGCGCGTATACAACGGTGCCAAATACGAGACGGTAACCGAAGTGCCGGCGGGTGCGGTATGCGCGGTCACCGGTCCGGAGCGCACATTCCCCGGCGAAGGTCTGGGTGCCGAACCACACGCGGAATCACCATCGCTGCAACCGGTGCTGACCTATACCGTGCTGCCGGCGGCTGGTGCCGACGAATCCTCTTCGGGTTCGGCGGAGCATTTCGACGACCTGACCCTGCATCGTGTGCTCACCGCGTTGCGTGAACTGGAGGATGAGGATCCGCTGTTGCATGTCGTATGGGTGGAGCGTCTGGGCGAAATCCATGTGCAGCTGATGGGCACGGTGCAGCTGGAAATCATCGCCTCGATGCTGCACGACCGATTCGGCCTTGACGTCTCCTTCGGGCCGGGTTCGATACTGTACCGGGAAACCATCACCGCGCCCATCGAAGGCGTCGGCCATTTCGAACCGCTGCGTCATTATGCTGAGGCGCACATCCTGCTGGAACCGGGGGAGCCAGGCAGCGGCATACGTGTGGCTTCGGCCGTATCGCTCAACGAATTGGATCGTAACTGGCAGCGGCTGATCCTGACGCATTTGACGGAACGCGACCATTTGGGCGTACTCACTGGCGCGCCTTTGACCGACTTGAAAATGACGTTGGTGGCTGGCAGGGCGCACCTGAAACACACCGAAGGCGGTGACTTCCGCCAAGCCACATATCGGGCGATTCGACAGGGTCTGATGGAGGCCGCAGCCGGCGTCATCGGGCATCCCAATGCCGAGCAGGTTGCTGCCGGTCGTGTTGAGGGGACAGGCAATTGCCGGGTGTTGGAACCGTGGTATCGCTTCCGGCTGGAGGTGCCGTCGCCGATGCTGGGCCGTGCGATGAGCGACATCCAACGTATGAGTGGCAACTTCGAGTCTCCCGAAACGGATGGCGAATATGCGCTGATCGAAGGCGAGGCGCCGGTTGCCGAAATGCGCGACTATGCGATGGACGTGAACCAATACACGCACGGGCGTGGCCGCTTGCAGGCGACGTTCGGCGGTTACAAGCCATGCCACGACGCTGATCGCGTGATTGAGGAAGCCAACTACGACCCGGAAGCGGATCTGGATAATACGCCCGATTCGGTGTTCTGCGCGCATGGCGCCGGATACCCGGTCAAATGGTATCGCGTGCCCGATTTCATGCATCTGGGCTGGGCGACGGACGGGACTTCAGTGCAGCAAGCCGACGGCGAGGTGTGACAGGCTGGAACTGGTGCCGTTGTAGTGACGTTTTTGGTCCGTTTTAGTGCTGTTCTGACGTTACCGCTCAGTTGCGTTGTGCAGGCTCGAATGTCAGACGCATCTGATGCCAGACCACATTGCCATGCGTGGACTCGCTGACGCCCTCATCAAGAAAACCGAACCGGGCGTAGAAGCCGATGAGCCGCTCCTTGCAGGTGAGCACCAAGCCACGGCGCCCGGCGGCTTGGGCGTCGGCGATGACCCGACGCATCAGCATACTGGCATAGCCCTGATGCTGGTATTCGGGCGCGGTATCCACGCCGAAGATCATCTGCCAGGCACCATGGGGATTGTGCAGCGAAGCGTCATCATACATGTCATCGCTTAAATCGGGGGAGTCGGTGACAAACCCGTTGATGAAGGCAAGGATGTGGCCGGTGCTCCTGTTATTAGTGCAGGTATTAGTGCAGGCTGCCTCTTCGTTGTTGCCTTGGTTTTCGCCATTCGTAAGTAGCCAAAAATAGTCGGGATAGGTTGCAAGTCTGGTACGGATCGCGTCGCTGCTGGCGGCTTCGGCTGCTGGGAAACAGGCAGCCTCCACGGCGGCAATGGCATCAAGGTCGGCGAGCGTGGCGTGACGAATCGTAAGCATGCGTTCCATTATGCGCTCTTTCGCGGAAGAGCTGGCTCTATCGGCTATATCGGTTATATCGTCAGATGTGGAACGACAATAATAATTGTCACAACAATCAACACACTGGTGAACAGTTCGGTGATGCCGACGATCACCGGCTTGACGGAGCGTTTGCGTGCGATGAGCGGTAATGCCACCGCCCGCGCCAACAGTACCAGCGCGGTACACAACAGTGCGGGATGCAGCAGGAACCCGCCAATAACCAACCCCGCGTGCCAGACGATTGACGCGATCAGATACGCGCGGCTGCCGCGCTCGCGAATCATCGTTTTGACGAACAGCACGGATCCGAACTGCGTCACGGCGAATAACAGTGCAGCAATCACGCCGACTCTTGGCAACGGCGGTTGAACATTCGTCAGATATTGTTCCAACGGAGCGCCTTCGGACATGGGCATCACACCGGCCTCGACGTCAGCGCCGAACGAAGCCGTCACCACTGCCATCGCACAGGCGGCGACAATCGCCGTGATATTGCCCCACAGGCTGCGCTCCTGCCGACGCCAGGCTGCGAGCATCGACAACGCCAAGGCCACCACATACAGAGGTGCCCATATCAGTACGCGGGGGTGCATCACCACAAACGGCAGGCCGAATACCGCCAGCAGCACGCCATAGACTGCCATGGGCATCAGATAGCGACGTTGGAACCGTGACTTCACCCATCGGGCGGCGGTGAACTGCGTGCAATAACACAGCGCCCACAAGGCCAGCAGCCACAGGTTGGCCGCACTTGCACCAACCAATGCCACCCCGGCGATGGCCGGCAACAGCGCCATCGCCCAAGCGCCGGGCTGGTCGGGAATCCACAGACGTGCCGATAAACGGTGTGAAGAAACAGGTTGAGCCATGCTAGCCATCATAAAGGAAGGCTGCCGGAAAGGCCATGAAATACCCCGACTTTGCTCGGCATGACGGGGTGTTGTCGGGTCTTCCCATCCTATTTCCCAGGTTTGGGACGCTGAATTGCGCTAAGAGGGACAAACTTGGGAAGAAACCGGTCTGTTTCCCAGGTTTGGGACGCTGAAACGAAATAAGCGTCCCGAACTTGAGAAGAGCCCCTTACCCTTCCCAAGTTCGGGACGGTACCACCTGTCTGTCAGGGCGACGGCACCGTCCGTTAGGAGAATGGACGGCCTATCCAAGGGACTCCAGCAGCCTTGAGCTTATCGAATAACTGGGTGGGCACCTCATCGAGAAAGCAATGAACGATTGTGGTCGCACCAGCCTGACGTAAAACGCGGTCACGTTCGAGCTGCTGTTCGACGATTTGCCTAATCGCCCGGCCATTGGTCATATTCGGATCCACATATTTGCGAGTGCCGTCGAATTCGAGGACGATGATACGTCCATCGTGGATTCGCCACAGGAAATCGACCCGGTAGCGCTGATAGGGATTGTCCGGATTCTCGAACTCAACCTGTAATTCGGGCTGAGCAAACCCCATGGTGACGATCATGGCCCTGACCCATGATTCACCGCCATTCTCACTCCTGGCGTCAGCATATTTCAGTAGTCGGTTCATGTCGTCCCTGCCATCAGTGAGCGACAGACAACGTGCTTGCAATGTCTCGATGGTCAGGCCGTTGCGCAACGCCGAATCCACAATAGGCAATGCTTGGTCGAAGGGAAGCGCCAAGCAACAGTCGATGACGGTGCACACCACATCGGTGACGATCATTCCCCCAACCGATACTGTAGGCACCGTTGCCTTATATAGGCGCTCAATACGTTGCTGGGAAATGAATCCTGACCGTTTGCCGTCGACTATTTGCACACTGCCGTTGTGCAAACGCCAGCTGTGATCGAGTCCATGAATATCCGCAGCGGTGAGTCCTGCGAATACCCAGTGGTCGTGCAATATGGAAAGGGTGCGGGTTGCGTAGCGTGTGCGCTCGCAGTTGCTCAGTTGGTTCCACACATCACGTTCGATGAAGACATTGCGAAACGGTGATATCAGTTCACCGTTGCGCACGCGTCTGCTGAACGCTTTGCGCAACGTGGCGTCACTGCCGTATGCGCAGCGTTGTTGTCTACGCGCCTCAGCAAGCGCCGCTGCTACCCCCAAATGCTTTTTCATAAGACCACGCTATGCATACGGTTGGCGTTTGCACAAGCTATTCCGACCAATGTGGAGAGAGCTTCATACTTTTGCGTGCGATGGTGTGGATAACTTACGTATGATTGAGGGCTGCGCGAGAACGAATTACTAGTTTGCGTGCGATGGCATCGATGGGGAGGCCACGGTCTGTCCATCGACTTGATTGCCGGACAGACCGTGGACGGGGAAGGGAGTTTTACCAGATGGTGGGGCGGACGGCGCCGATGTGTTCTAGGAATGCGGCCACGTCGCGCATTTCTTCCATGTTGATGCTGTGTTCCATGCCAGGGTAGATGCGTTCGGTAAGCGTGCCATGCGCTTCCCAGAAATCACTCATCGCGGAGACCTCGGCGGGGGAGAAGATTGTGTCAGCCGAACCGTGCCCGTAGAATACTGGCGGCTTCGATTCGGCCAACGTGGCGTCGCCGGCCAGCGCACCAGGTGCCAGCCAGCCGGAGAAGGAAACCGCCGCCATGTAGCGCGCCGGATTTACTCGCAGCATGTGCGCCGCCAGCAAACCGCCTTGTGAGAAGCCCATTGGCACCACCTTGCGTGACTCCGGAATATTCGCCGCGACCCAACGGTCAATCGCTTCGGCCGCGCGCAGGGCCTGACGGTCGAGCGACTCACCCTCCGGCACGCCTTCATGCGCCCATTCATCGAACCATGTGTAGCCCATACCGTAGGCGATCGGTGCGCGCAACGACGCGTAATCGGCGCCACGGGCACAGTAGTTCAGCAAATCGGGCAAGTCATGTTCATTCGATCCCCAACCGTGCAACAGCACGAACACCGGCAGATCGTTGCTGCCGCGAAGCGAGGTGATTGCAGTGGTGACTTCCATAGGTCCTCTTTTCATCCTTCATCGCACGCATGCGCACATGCATGATGCGACATCTCAAACTACGGTCAACAATTACCGCAGATTGAGCATTGGTTCAGTAGTCTGAGACTACATGGCCGCGTCGCCATACACGGCCTATAAGCAACGCCTATAGCCACGCCGCTGCACGGCAGACGCGTGCTGCATACCATGACCTGCATGTATGTGCACGCATGTTCGCTTCGCATGAGGCGTAACGCGCACGCTTGTGCAACAATGAAGCGACTTGCCACACGGGCGCGACGGAACCTGAACGAAGCCGTGTGACAGGCCGCGGGCCTAACAGCGTCAGCGGCACCGCCACGGCCACCGGCACAACGAGGGTGAGACCTCATGGCGTATAACACGCCAACCGTCGGCTTCGGCGGATACAAGACGAGACAACGAAAGGAGCATGCCATGTTCGACTGGTCGTTCGTGCATCGCTATGCCCCCTTCTTCGTCAACGGCACGCTGATGACCCTATTCATCAGCATATTCGGCATCCTGCTTGCCATTGCGGTGGGTTTGGTGTGCGCCGGCATTGAGCTGGCCAGAATACCCGTTGCACGACAGATAGTTAGGGTGTACATCGAGCTCAGTCGCAATACGCCGCTGCTCGTGCAACTCTACTTCCTGTACTTCGGCCTGCCCAAACTCGGCATAGTCTGGTCAGCAGAAGCCTGTGCCATCATCGGTCTGGGATTTCTCGGCGGCTCCTACATGGCCGAAGCGATGCGCGGCGGACTCGAAGCCGTGCCAGAAGTGCAACGGGAAACCGCCTACGTGCTGGGCCTGAGCCCCATGCAATCCATCAGCCGTGTGGTATTGCCACAGGCCATCTCCACGGCCGTGCCCGGTATTGTGGCCAACGTGATCTTCCTGATCAAGGAATCCTCCGTGGTCTCCGCCATCGCGCTCGCCGACGTGATGTATATGGCCAAGGATCTGATCGGCATGTACTACAGCACCTACGAATCGCTGTTCCTGCTGGTTGTCAGCTACTTGGTCATCCTGCTGCCGATTTCGATTGCCGGCACCTGGCTTGAGCGGAGGTTCGACTATGCAAGGCGCTGAAATTCTTCTGCAGCCGGGCGTTTTCCCGCGCTTACTGCAAGGCCTGTGGGTTACCGTGTGGATCGCCGGCGTATCGGTCGGGCTGTCCATTCCGGTGGGATTGCTCACCGGCTGGCTGATGACGCTCAACAATCGTGTTGTCAAAGTCATCATGCGCGTGTATCTGGATTTCATCCGCATCATGCCGCAGTTGGCCCTGCTGTTTCTTGCCTACTATGGTTTTGCCCGCTGGTTCGACTGGAATCTTGACGCCACCGGTGCCTGCGTGTTGGTATTCGTGTTGTGGGGAGGCGCGGAACTCGGCGATCTGGTGCGCGGCGCACTGGTCTCCATCCCCGAGGTGCAGTTCGAATCCAGCTATGTGCTGGGATTGAACGCTTGGCAGACCTTCTCCCGCGTCATCCTGCCGCAGGCGCTGCGTCGACTGCTGCCGGCAAGCGTGAATCTGGCCACACGCATCGTCAAAACCACGTCGTTGGCCGTGCTGCTGGGTGTGGTCGAGGTCATCAAAGTGGGTCAGCAGATCATCGACGCGAACCGATTCCAATACCCGAGCGGCACCCTGTGGATCTATGGGGTGATTTTCTTCATGTACTTCATCGTGTGCTGGCCGCTGTCCATCGTGGCGCGCCGGCTGGAAAAGAGGTGGGCGAATGACTGAGCAACCGGCACTGTCTGTAAGCAATCTGACTAAGCAATACGCCAACGCCGACCATCCGGTGCTGGACGACATCTCCTTCACCGTGCCCAAGGGCAAAGTGTTTGTGGTGGTCGGCCCCTCCGGTTCCGGCAAATCCACGCTGCTGCGCACCATCGCCGGCCTTGAGCCGATTCAGGGCGGCACCATCGCGCTGGATGGCGAGGTGATCGAAACCGGTCGCCCCGACTCCGCCAAAGCCGGGCGTTCGCGACGCTCCAGTGCGCTGCGCACGCGCATCGGCATGGTGTTCCAAAGCTACGACCTGTTCCCGAACAAAACCGTGCTCGGCAACATCACCTTGGCACCCACGCTGGTGCAGAAGCGTGACCGCGCCGAAGCTGAGCGGGAGGCGGTCAAACTGCTCGAACGCGTCGGTCTCGCCGATCGCAAGGATGCCTGGCCCCACGAACTGTCGGGCGGGCAGCGGCAGCGCGTGGCCATCTGCCGTGCGCTGATCCTGCACCCCGAAGTCCTGCTGTTCGACGAGGTGACCGCCGCGCTCGACCCCGAAATGGTGCGTGAAGTGCTCGACGTGATGCTCGGCCTCGCCAAATCCGGACAAACCATGATGATCGTGACGCACGAGATGAACTTCGCGCGCGCCATCGCCGACCATGTGATTCTGCTGGACGGCGGGCACATCGTGGAGGAATCCGACGACGCGCACGCCTTCTTCACCAATCCGAACACCGAGCGCGCGCAGCAGTTCCTGCGCACCTTCGAATTCGAGTAATTGGTATGGTCTCGGGCCTGTTCCGGCGTGCTCTGGCAGCTCCGGTATCTGGGCTTGCCAACCAATACAAGTTACCTACTTAACTACTTACTTAATCTCACACCAACCAACCATCACAAGAGAGAGGTAAACCCATGACCAATACGCTATGGGCCAAAACTAAAGGACTACTCGCAGCTGGTGCCGCGCTGCTGATGATGACGTCGATTGCCGCTTGCGGACCGTCTGCGGGCACGCCGTCTGATGCCGCAGCCGACGATAGCTCGGCCAACTCGTCCTCCGAAGCCAACGCCACTGCCCGCACCTTGGATGAGATCAAGGAATCCGGCAAGATCAAGATCGCCGTATTCTCTGACAAGGCACCGTTCGGCTACGTCGACCAGGACGGCAAATACCAGGGCTACGACGTGTACTTCGCCGAACGCCTTGCCAAGGATCTCGGCGTGGAGCCCGAATACACTTCTGTCGATCCGGCCGCCCGCGTGGACGTACTGACCTCCAACAAGGTGGATCTCGTGCTTGCCAACTTCACCGTCACCGACGAGCGCAAGGAGAAGGTCGACTTCGCCAAGCCGTATATGAAGGTCGCGTTGGGCGTTGTTTCGCCTGAGTCCGCGCCGATTACGGACGTCTCCCAGCTGGACGGCAAGACCCTGATCATCGCCAAGGGCACCACCGCCGAAACCTGGTTCGAAAAGAACGCGCCGAACGTTAACCTGCAGAAGTACGACCAGTACGCTGACGCCTACAACGCGCTGCTCGACGGCCGCGGCGACGCCTTCTCCACCGACAACACCGAGGTGCTCGCCTGGGCCAAGTCCAATCCTGGCTTCACCGTCGGCATCACCCATTTGGGTGACGATGATACGATTGCGCCCGCCGTGCAGAAGGGCAACAAGGAGCTGCTCGACTGGGTGAACGAGGAAATCGACAAGCTCGGCGAGGAGAACTTCTTCCACAAGGATTACGAGGAGACCCTGCAGCCGGTATACGGCGATGAAGTCGATCCTGATGAGATTGTGGTTGAGGGCGGTAACGTCTGAGCAGCCCGTTGGGTGGCCTGTTACTGATCCGGCCGTAATCCAACTCCAACTGCTATTTCAGCGTCCCGAACTTGGGAAACATGACTGGTGTTTCCCAAGTTCGGGACGTTTTTTCGTCTTTAGCGTCTCGAACTTGGGAAGTGGCTTGGGTTTTTCCCAGTTTTGGGACGCTGAGTCTGCCGCAGCGTCCCAAACCTGGGATGGGACTTGGGATGGCCGGGATGACTGGGATGACTGGAACGGAATTCGGGCTAACGGGATGAAACCTGAGAAATATGGCCTGTATAGCCCCTCATAATCAACCCATATAGCCACGCCGACCCAAGCCATGGCGTCACTCATTATGGTGGGAACCACACAGGGCGCGGTAGGGTTCGCGCCGCAAATATTACACAATCAAGGGGGTGCCATGGCACGTTTCAACACACAGCTGGTTCACGGCCTGCCGGTTAATGACAACAACACCGGAGCCGTCAATCCGCCAATCTACAATTCCACGACCTACGCTTTCGAGAGTGTCAACGCCATGCCCCGCTATGATTATGCGCGCAGCGGCAATCCGACCCGTGATTTTCTGGAACGCCAGATTGCCCAGCTCGAACACGGCACGCGCGGTTTCGCATTCGCTTCCGGCCTCGCCGCAATCCACGCGGTGCTCGCCATCTTCCAACCCGGTGACCGCATCATCGTCGGTGACAACATCTACGGCGGTTCCTACTCCCAGTTCAACGAGTTCTTCACCCGCTGGGGGCTGAAGATCGAGTCCGTGGATGCTCAGGATCTGACGGCGCTCGAAGCTGCCATCAAAGGCGATCAGAACAATGGCATCGCCCCGGCAAAGGCCGTCTATTTCGAAACCCTGACCAACCCGCTGCTTAAGGTCAACGATGCTCATGCGATTGCTGAAATCGCTCATGCTTACGGTGCGCTGGCCATCGTGGACAACACCTTTGTGACCCCGTACCTGCAGCAGCCGCTTGATCTGGGCGTGGATGTGGTGATCCACTCCGCGACCAAGTATCTTGCCGGTCACTCCGAAGTGAACGCTGGTCTGGTAGTGGTTAGGCGTGATGATCTCGCCAACCGCATCTACTTCAACCAGAATCGTCTGGGAGGGGTGCTGGCACCCGCCGAATGCGATGCGGTACGCCGTGGCATCCAGACCCTAGCCCTGCGCATGGAGCGCCAGCAGGAGAACACGCTGGCCATCGCGCAATACTTGCTTGCCCATCCGCTGGTTCGAACCGTCCACTATCCTGGCTTGCCTTCCGCCAGCGAAGATCTCGCCGCCAAAGGGCTCAAGGGCGGTGGCGGCGTGCTGAGCTTCGAGGTGGTGCCCGGCGTGGATCCGGCCGACGTGCTTGACAATCTGCACCTGTTCCATCTGGCAGTTTCGCTGGGTGCAGTGGAAAGCCTCGCCGAACTGCCCTGTCGCATGACACATTTCGAACTGCCGCGCGAAGAACGTCTGAAGATCGGCATCAGCGACGAGCTGATTCGCCTGTCCGTCGGTATTGAAGATGCCGCCGATCTGATTGAAGATCTGGGTCAGGCGTTTGAAGTTGCCTACGAGGCATTGGAACGCTCCAACCGTGTTGCGTCTGACGGCATTACCAATGTTGCAGATGACGTACTTACGGTGGCCAATGATTCCTGCGTGCGCTAATAAGCGCTTTCGCAAATCGCATTTGATATTGCACTAGTGAAGTGCACTGAAACAACTATCAGAAGGGGAAATATAATGACAACGCTGAATTTGCATGCCCGAACAGCCGCGCCGGCATGCGGTGTGGATGTGTTTTCGGATGACAAGACGCCGATGCAATATAAAAGCCGCACTCAGGACGGTTTGTTCGATCGGCAGCGTGTGTATTTCACCAAACGTTTTGGCGATGCTCCAGAGCAGGTACCGGTCATCGCCAACCGATACCGCATTATTGGCGTACCAATTTGCGGTTGGAACAGGCGCTTGCGCATATTGGTGCGTTTGCTGGGATTGGAAAACGTTATCGCCATCGAATCCGTGGAATCGCAGCAGGACAGCATCGGCTGGGTGTTGAAAGACAATAGTTTGGGCAAGCGTTTTGGCTTTACTCATCTTCGTGATTTCTACGCATTCACTGATCCCGATTTTAAGGGTAAGGGAACTTCGCCTGCCGTGATTGACGAACAAACCGGCAAAGTGGTAACCAATAATTACCACACATTGCCAGCTGATTTGGAGATCGCCTGGAAGCAATTCCACAAGCCGGGAGCTCCGGACCTCTATCCTGCTGGACTGCGCTCGGCCATCGACCTGCTGAATCAGCAGCTGTTTGATGATGTGAACAACAATACGTACAAAATTTTGTTTGCCAATAATGACGATGCTGCACAACGCGCCTATAACGTGTTCGCAGCACGCTTGGATGATTACGATTACCGCTTAAAAAGCCGTCGATATCTGTTTGGCCCGAAACTGACTGATAGCGATATTCGTCTATTCCAGACGCTGGAAGCATACGAAACAATGTATCGTCCCGGCATCGCACGTCGTTTGGGGGATAACAACGTGCTCCACGTATGGGATTACCCCAATCTCTGGGACTATGCGCGTGATTTATATGCCACGCCAGGATTCATTGATGACGAAGAGAAATACGAGTTCGGTTTCATTCCAGACGCTGATGGCAAGTATTCGCGATTTGCCACAGGCAAAGGTGAAGAAACCGGTCCGTTCTCAGGGCAAACCACCGCAGGAACAACGGATTATCTGGCCCGTTGGACTGAGCCTGTTGATCGTACGTCTTTGACAGGAGATGTCCGGTATTCCGGTCCGGGAACTGCTGGTTTGGAAGAGTACTGGCAGTTCGGCGAGCACCACTATCCGGCACTATGAGTGTGCAATTCCAATACTAGATAAGCGCAATTGTTACAAGGAGAATACTTTATGGCACAGCTATCCCTTCGCGCCGAAGCCGCACCGGCTTGCGGCATTGATGTTCGTCCGTCGGCTCCGGTGTCCGTCAAGAACGGAGCAGAGGATGACAAGGCAACCAATACTTATGTTCGTCCGGAAATTCTTCCTGATGGGGGATTTCGGCGTCAGGGCAATGAGTTCCCATACCGTTTTGGCTATGGACATGATGATGTTCCTGTTATCGCCAATAGATACACAATTATCGGCCTGATTGGTTGTGGCTGGAATCGACGACAGCGTATTGTCTTACGATTGTTGGGCCTGGATTCGGTCGTGCGTATCGAGTCCGTAATCGGACGCGATGATTCCGGATGGATTCTCGACCCCGAGGGTCTCGGCAAACAGTTTGGTTATGACCATATCCGTGATTTCTATGAGCATACCAAGCCGGGATTTTCCGGTCGCCCAACCTCGCCGGCAGTGATTGATAATCAAACCGGTAAGGTGGTGACCAACGAATACCACACATTGAGCTTGGATTGGGAAACCGTATGGAAGCCATTCCACAAGCCGGGTGCACCGGATTTGTACCCGCGTGAGTTGCGCCCTGAAATTGATCTGCTTAATCAGCAGTTGTTTGAGGATGTGAATAACGGTACCTATAAAATCATCTTCGCCACCGAACGTGAAGCCGCCGAAGCTGCCTTGGGCGTGTTTGAAGCTCGCTTGGCTGAGCTGGATTACCGACTGAAGACAAGACGTTACCTGTTTGGCACGCAATTGACTGACAGTGATGTTCGTCTGTTCCAAACGCTTGAGGCGTACGAGGTTACATATCGTCCTAAGGTCGTGGAAACCGTCGGACACGAGGTCAAGCATCTATGGGATTTCGAACATTTGTGGGCATACGCACGTGACTTGTTCGCCACCCCCGGATTCATTGATGACGAAGAGCTGCGTGCGCTTGGATTCGTGCCGTTTGACGATGGTGACTACGCGTATGCCTTCGGATACGTGAAAACGAACGATCCGTCCGCCGAACCGGGGCCGGCGAATCGTAAGGAATATTTGGCGCGCTGGCAAGAGCCTGCAAACCGTGAGTCATTGGGCGGTATTCCCGAATTTAGCGGTCCAGGCACTGGTGGCACTGCTGCTTTGTGGAGCTTTGCACGCTGATTATTGTGGCACATGACATAGGGCGATTGGATTGATCCGATCGCCCTTTTTTGTGTGTTTGATTATTGTCGATAACTGTCTATAAGCAACTGATATACCCATGCAAAAGACGCACTAGGGGAAGCGTCTTCATCTGAATAGTCCGTAAAATGTTGGAATAAAGCCATTCTTTCGACATAGTTCAGAGAGCATAACTATGCGTTATACCGAGCTGTAAGCATCGGCGATAATTACCCCGTCCTGCCGCTGTGTCGATTCCTGTACAACAGGATTTAGCGATGCACAAGACATCGAAACAATACAAAAGCACCGTGCGAATGTGGTGTGACGCAACGGTGACTGCAATCCATCGGACTTACGAGCAAGGGAACAACTATGGTAAACAGCACTTTCAAAAAAGCGGTGACGATACTCGCTTCGGTGGCATGCTTGGCGTCTTTGACGGCTTGCGGAGCCGCAGCAGCTTCTGAATCCTCATCCGCCACCAATAGCAATGGTGACGAGGTACGCACTATTCAGGCTGTTACTGGCGGCACGCCTGCGCCATATACGCTGAAGAATACGGACAACAAGCCAGACGGACAGAACATCGAACTTGTTCAGGAAGTATTCAAGCGTCTTCCCCAGTACAAGCTGGAAATATCCTTTGCTGAATTCAAGGGCATTTTCCCGGGACTGGATTCTGGCCGTTACCAAATTGCGGTGAATAACTTCGCCAAAACTCCGGAACGTGAGCAAAAGTATATTTTCTCCACGCCGATGTACAAGAATGAGTATGTCGCGGTGGTCTCTGAGCAAAGCGGTATCAAGAACATCGACAGTTTGTCTGATTTGGCAGGGAAGACCACCATCACTTCCGCCGATGGCAGCAATGTCCAGCTTGCCCTGCAGAAATACAATCAGGCCAATCCCGACAACACCATCAAACTGGAATACAACTCCGCCGATCAGGTCAATCAGCTGCAGCAGGTCAAGGACGGCAAGGTTGACTTCTCGATTCTTGACGCTCCCACGGTTCGCTATTACGAGAAGAAAATCGGTCTTAAACTCAACACTGTTGAACTTAGCGACAAGGTCGATGAAGAGCTCCAGAACCAGAACTACAGCTACCTGGTATTCCCGAAGGGCGAAGAAAAGCTTCGCGATGATGTGAATAAAGCTCTGCAGGAAATCATTAAAGACGGTACATCCAAGAAAATCGATGAGAAGTGGTTCGGCGCTGATCAGACTCCCGATCCTGATGCCAAATAACGCGGCATAGTCTCCCAGTCCATTCTCGCAATAGTTGATAAGGAACAGCAATGCCCGATTTATTTGATATCAAGCTGGTGTTTACGCAGATACCTGAACTGCTCAAGTATCTGCCGGTGACATTGGAGCTGACTGTGGCGGCCGGCGTGATTGGCCTGCTGCTGGGCGTGCTCATCGCCATAGTGCGGGTGAAGGATATTCCCGTGCTTAAGCAGATCGTTGTTGTGTATGTTTCGATGCTGCGAGGCACGCCGATTATCGTGCAGTTGTATATCAGCTATTTCGGTATTCCGATTCTGCTCAAATACATCAACTATTGGAATGGCACGAATTTTGATGTTAATGGCGTGCCCCCTGTGGTATTTGCCATTCTGGCCTTGGGACTTAACCAATCGGCGTTCATGTCTGAAATCATCCGTTCGTCCATCCAGGCGGTGGATGAGGGACAGGTCGAAGCAGCCGAATCGTTGGGCATGACCGCCAACCAAGTGAGACTGCGCGTATTGCTGCCACAGGCCGGTGTTATCGCGCTGCCGGGTCTGATGAATTCGCTCATCGGACTGATTAAAGGAACATCGTTGGCCTTCGTGTGTGCAGTGGTGGAGATGACCGCCGCCGGACAGATTATGGCCGGTGCCTCATACCGCTACTTCGAAATGTATTGCTCACTCGCCATCATCTACTGGATCATCACGGCGGTCCTCGAATGGTTGGCGCGACTGCTGGAAAAGAAACTATCGATTCCGCAGGAAGCCCCCGAACTGCAACTGGCCGTGGAAAGGACCGTGACCAATGATTAGAATCCGCAATCTTGTCAAGAAATTCAACAACCACACCGTGCTTGACGGCATCGATCTCGATATTGAACCGGGAGAAGTCGTCGCATTCATCGGACCATCGGGAACAGGTAAGTCCACGTTCCTGCGTTCGTTGAACCTGTTGGAAAAGCCTGATTCAGGCACCATCCAATTTGATGATGACACCTACGATCTGTCACATATCTCCAAAAAGGAGACGCTACGACTGCGCCGTTCCACAGCCATGGTGTTCCAGCAGTTCAATCTGTTCAAGAATCGCACCGCCGTGGAAAACGTGGAGGAGGGACTTCGTGTCGTCAAGAAAATCCCTAAGAACGAAGCGCGCCAACGTGCATTGTCTGAATTGCGCAATGTGGGATTGGAAGAGTATCAGAATCATTATCCTCAGCATCTGTCTGGCGGCCAACAGCAGCGCGTGGCTATCGCCCGCGCGCTGTCGATGAAACCACAGCTGCTGTTGCTCGACGAACCCACTTCAGCCCTTGACCCTGAGCGTGTCAAGGAAGTGCAGGATACGATCAGCCTTGCCGCACAGGAGGGCAACACCATGTTGCTGGTCTCCCATGAAATGGGATTCGTGCGCAAGATCGCCTCCAAAGTGCTGTTTCTCGACGGAGGCAAAATCATTGAACAGGGTTCGCCAGAGGCGATTTTCGCCAATCCCAAGACCCCAAGGTTGCAGAGTTTTCTAGCTGATATCGAATCCTACGATCCCAAGCCGGTGGTGCTCAGCCCTCAGGCCTGAACAACTCGGCACAAGCACGACCCCAGAACACACCAGTACCGCAAATATGCCTTGGCAAAGGGCAAAAAGAAAGGACCAACGCACATGACCAACATTCTTCATTTCAATGCCGGCGATTCCAACGCTTGCGGCGTGCGTGCCCACCGAGCAGCCACGGCCGATCCTCAGGGGCGCAACCGTCCCGCTGAGGAAACCACCGTCGAGCAGACCCCCGACGGGGCCTTCCGTCGGCAGCGCAATGAGTTCACCGTACGCTTTGGTGATCAGCCGGGGCAAGCGCCGGCCGAACCGGGCCGCTACCATGTGTTGGGCGCAACCGGCTGCGGGTGGAACCGTCGTCAGCGTATCGTCATTCGTCTGCTTGGTCTGTGGGACGTGTTCACTCCGGAAATCATCTACGGACGTGATGCCAATGGGTGGAAACTCACGAATGTGCCAGGAGGTGTGGCCGAGAAATTCGGCTATACACGTCTCAACGACGCTTACCGTGCCACCGATCCCAATTATCAGGGCCGTGCCACGTCGCCTACCGTTATCGACATGACCAATGGCAAGGTCGTAACGAATAACTATCACATTCTGAGCAACGACCTCGAAACCGCGTTCAAACCATTTCATAAGCCAGATGCGCCGGATTTGTATCCGGAGGCATTGCGTCAGGAAATCGACCTGCTGAACCAGCAGATTTTCGATGACGTGAACAACGGCACCTATAAGGTGAACTTCGCCACCTCGCGCGGGGCTGCCAAGGCCGCCTACGAGATTTTCAAAGCACGACTGTTTGACTACGATTTCCGTCTCGCCTCGCGTCGCTACTTGTTCGGCCCGAATTTGACGGACAGTGATGTGCGACTGTTCCAAACGCTGGAATCCTATGAGATCGGCTATCGTCCGGAATTCCTGGAAAGCTTGGGACTTTCGGATGACGAAGTGGTGCATGTCTGGGATTATCCGAATTTGTTCGCCTACGCGCGTGACTTGTTCCAGACGCCCGGTTTCATCGACGATCAGGAACTATTTGACCTAGGGTACGTGTCCGATGAAAACGGTAACTATGCTCGCGACCCATTCTCCGAAGCCGACAAAAACACTTCACAAGCCGTCAAAGATCAGCGCAAGGCTCTATACGAACGTTGGTTGGAACCCGCCGGCCGAGATGAACTGTCTGGTTCTGCTCAATATTCCGGCCCCGGTGTGGGCGGTTCGTATGAGCTTTGGCAGTTCGGACCTGAATCGGCCGCTCAGCCTTTCCAAGGCTGAGCGGCATAACATCCAGATGTAGAGGATCGTTCTCCTAAGAAAGGTTGTGGGATATGACGCACACAATTGCGGATTTGCCCAAGTCATTGACGCATCGCGACATCGGGCATGGCGCGGTTATCCGCATTGCGCGCGAAGATGAGTACCCTGTTGTGGCCAAGGTCCTGGTCGAGGCATTCGAAGCCAACGACCATATCTCCGATCTGTATCGCAATCGACTGCAATCCATTGCGCAACGCAGCGAGCGCGAACATGTATGGGTGGCCGAAGATGCTGATAGTCGCATCATCGGCGCATATCTGACTCCCAAACCTGATGCCACGGAAGAACCTGATACGTTTGGATTCAATACTCTGGGCGTACTGCCGACAGCCCAAGGCAGGGGAGTGGGACGATCCTTTGTACGCCATGCCCTTGACTTGGGGCGATTCTTCGGTTTCCCCCGACTACTGATTCATTCCGGGCCGAACATGAAGACGGCTCATCGGCTGTATTATCGCTGTGGCTTTGTGCGGCACCGGGAGTTGGAAACACTGGTGGTTGATGGCGGGCAACGATTGCTGGTATTCGTGGCTGATACTGACGATCCTGTTGATTTCGACGAGTTGGAACAGGAATACCGTTGGTTCCATGCCCATCCTGAACTGTCTTATCAAGAGTTTGCAACCACGGAACGCATTAAGGCAATCCTGCAACGGCATGGTGTTGAGATTCTGGATACCGATTTGTCCACAGGCCTGATTGCTGTAGTGCGTGGCACTGCGTCAGAATCGCATGCGGGGGAGCACAGTGCTCGTAGCCAAAACCCTGTGATCGCGCTGCGCGGCGATATTGATGGCTTACCGTTACGAGAAGACACAGGCTTGCTATATGCTTCGACCACACCTGGCGTGGCACATGCCTGCGGTCACGATATCAACCTCACCGTGGCGTTGGGGGCGGCTCTGCTGCTGCAGCGGCGTCGCGCCGAATTCGCCGGCACGGTCAAAATCATTTTCCAGCCTGCGGAAGAGGTCAAATCCGACGAGCATACGCCCACGGGTGCCGTGCGTGTGCTCAACACCCATGCACTGGATGACGTTGACGTGTTTTTCGGCACCCACGATACGGCCGCCCTGCCGGTAGGCGTAATCGGTGTGCGCGAAGGTGGTGCTTCGGGCGCAGTGGACAAGTTCCAGATCACCATTACGGGCCGGGGCACGCATGCCGCGCATCCGGACGGTGGCGTGAACCCGATTTCCGTACTGAGCTCCATGGTCGACGCGTTGCAGGCCATTGCCGGGCAGCGCGTGGATCCCACACATCCGCGAGTGCTCACCGTTACGCATGTTGAAGCCGGAACCACATGGAATATCGTGCCTGAGCAGGCCTTCCTTGAAGGCACTGTGCGCACGTGCGATCCCGCCGACCGCGACACCATCGAGCAGGCCGTGCGTCAGGTTGTTGGTGGTGTGGCCGCCGCATGGGGAGCGAGTGCGGACCTGGTGTGGTCTTCGAATGCACCCGCCGTAATCAATGATGTGCACTGGGCCAAGGTAGCGCGTCAAGCGGTAAACGACGTGGAATTGGAGACGCGTGAATCGCCCGCCACTTTGGGAGGCGAGGATTTCTCCTATTACACGCAGGTGACCGGCAAACCTGGCTTGTTCGTCCACGTGGGCGTCGGCAGTTCACACTTCGCCGCTGAATCCATACATTCGCCGCGCTTCACGCCTGATCCAAGGGCTATTGTGCCGGGCGCGCAATTCTTGTCGCAATTGGCGGTTGCGGCACTGCAGGAACTGAACGGGGAGAAAGTTCAATGAGTAACAATTTCGATAAGGATCAGGCAACGACGGAATGTAACAATACGTCGTCAACTGGTTCGCCATACCGTGACCAGAGTTTCGCCACAGCTGCAGTACATGCCGGATACGAACAACTGGACCACGGAGATGCCGCGATGACGCCGATTTATGCATCCGCCGCCTTCAATATGGAAAGCGCAGTACGCGGCGACCTGCTGGCAGCAGGCGAAACAAGCGGGTTCTCCTACTCGCGCGTGGCCAATCCCACCGTCGCTGTGCTGGAACAGCGTCTGGCTGCTCTGGAAGGCGGCATCGGCGCAGTAGCCGTGGCTTCCGGTATGGCAGCCGTATCATTCGCTCTCCTCTGCGCGGCCGAGGGCGGCGGCCGCATCATCTCTCCGACAAACCTCTACGGTGCCTCGGTGGATGCCATGGAAAGCTTCTTCCCCCAATTCGGCATCCATACCGATTTCGTCAATAACATCAACGATCTTGATGAGGTTGCTGCGAAAATCAGGCCGGACACTCGTGCGATTTTCGCCGAATCCGTAGCCAATCCCTCCACCGACATCCTCGACATCGAACCCCTGGCCGAACTGGCCCACCGTCACGGCATCGCACTGATCATCGATAACACGGTGCCCACGCCCTATCTGTTCCGGCCCATCGAATTCGGCGCGGATATCGTGGTGCATTCCACCACCAAAGGCATTACAGGGCACGGCAACGCCATCGGCGGCGTCATCATCGATGCCGGCCGCTTTGATTGGACCAATGGACGATTCCCGCAGTTCACCACTCCCGAACTGGTCGTCAGCGACGAACGTGCCGGCATCGAGCACAGTTTCGCCAGTCGTTTTGGGCGTGAGGCATTCATTCGTCGCGTCCGCATCAAATACCTGCGCACCTTTGGCGCCGTCGCCAGCCCCTTCAACGCCTATCTGACATTGATCGGCTTGGAAACGTTGCCCGAGCGCGTCAGCCGGCAAGTCAAATCGGCAACCGCCGTAGCTGAATACCTACGTCACGCCCCGCATGTGGCCAAGGTCAACTATTCAGGATTAGGTGACACTGCACAGTCTGATTTGGTGGACAAATACTATCCTCGCGGCGTGGGGCAAATTCTGTCTTTCGTGCTCGAAGGCACCGAAGACAATGTGCACAGCGTTATAGACGGCGTCAAACTGTTCTCGTACGTGCCCAACATCGGTGACGCGCGCTCGCTGATCGTTGACCCGGCGCGCATCACCCACCGCGAAGTGCCAGAGGAATACCGCATTCGTGGCGGCGTGAGTGATCAGCTGATTCGATTGTCCATCGGGCTTGAAGAACCGGAAGATCTTATCGCTGATTTGGATCAGGCGATCAGACGGGCATATTGATGAAATAACCGAATTCAACGACATGATTCGTTACGGCAAGCATCATCCGGAACAGGCGATGCTGGTATTCTCAACCCAATACCGTAGCGATAGTGACAATAGTGCACAGACCAGTGCGGTGCTTAAGCCGATTATCGACAGAAAGGAATAAACAATCATGACACAAGCGCAACCATCCATTGAATTCTACGGTGCCTCATGGTGCGGCGACTGCCGTCGCGCGAAATCCGTGCTGGACAAGCTCGGCGTGGCCTATGCCTACCACGATCTTGAGCAGGAGGAAGGCGCGGCGGATCAGGCCGTCGCCATCAGCGGCCAGCAGCATATCCCGGTGCTGCAGTTCACGGACGGCACTGTATTCGTGGAGCCAACGAACAGCCAGCTTGAGACCAAAGTCAAAGAACTGGGACTTGCCTAACGCAACAGCTGCGCGAAGAGTGCGCGACAGGTACGCAACAGATGTGCCACAGTGCGCGTCACGGTTACGTCACGAACAACTGCCGCATCACTCACATCGATACATCGGATAGCAGTGGGCACAACGCCTGCTGCTATCCGATTGTTTATTCATAACTGCTCATAAGCAACGCATATAGCAACGCCGATTCATCGGCGCGTGTGTTCGGATATGGTCGAATCAGTCGGCGGCAAACCCGTCGTAAGGCGGGGGATGAAAGGAACAACCACCATGATTCGCATCACATCAGTGAGCAAACGCTTCGGTGATCAGCTAGTGCTGAACAATGTCAGCTTGGATGTGCCCGACAGCAAGGTGGTTACCGTAATCGGACCGTCCGGCTCGGGAAAGTCGACTTTGCTGCGCGCCATCGACTTTTTGGAACAGGCCGACTCCGGCACCATCGATTTCGGCGATGGGCCAGTGGATTTGACCTCCAGCAAGCCTCGTGCCATTGCCTCCGTGCGATCCAAAATAGGCTTTGTATTCCAGAATTACAACCTGTTCCTTAACAAGTCTGCGTTAGACAATGTGACGCTGGGACTGATTCACGCCAAAGGAAAATCCCGCAAGGAGGCCGAGCGCATCGCCCGCGAGCAGCTCGACCGTGTGGGATTGGCCGATTTCGCCGACCGTTACCCAAGCTCGCTGTCCGGCGGCCAGCAGCAGCGTGTGGCCATCGCCCGCGCCATCGCGCTGGAACCCGAACTGCTGGTGCTGGACGAGCCCACATCCGCGCTGGATCCGGAAATGGTATCCGGTGTGCTGAACGTGATCAAAACCTTGGCCGATCAAGGCACCACCATGCTGATGGTCACGCATGAGATGCGCTTTGCCCGCAACGCCTCGGATCATGTGGTGTTTTTCGAAGGCGGCAATATTGTGGAGCAGGGCAGTCCGTCGCAGATTTTCAACCATCCCACCCAGGAGCGTACCGCACAATTCCTATCGTCCATTCACGATTCCAGTTTGCTGGATGATTGGAAGCCGGAGGCCTTGGCAGCGGCGCATACTGCAGATGCCACTGCGGCATCGATTGCGCAGCGCTGAATATTAAGAGTTGAATATTATTTAGCCGGGATATCGCAGCGGTTAAGTGCGTCATTTTCGGTTTCTGGATTGCTTGGATTACATCAATAGTTGCCGTTAATGGCTGTTTTTTATATCAAATCATTATTAGGGAGGAAGAACTATGTCTATTATCGCCACCAAAGCCAAGAAAACCGCTGCCGTGCTACTCGCTGCAGCCACATTGATCGGTGCGGCTGCCTGCGGTTCCGCCAACTCCGGTTCGGCCGGCTCATCGAATGCCGCACAAAGCGAACTTGAGCAAATCAAGGCCAACGGCGAAATCGTCTTCGGCACCGAAGGTACCTACCAGCCGTTCAGCTACCATGACTCCGACAACAATGAGCTGGTCGGCTACGATGTCGAAGTGGCCCAGGCCGTGGCCAAGGAACTGGGTGTGAAGGCCAAGTTCGTGGAATCCAACTGGGATTCGCTGCTCGCAGGCCTTGACACCAAGAAGTTCGATACCGTGGCCGATCAGGTCACCCCGAACGATGAGCGCAAACAGAAGTATGATTTCACCGATTTGTACACCTATTCCGCCGGTGCCGTGGTGACCACCAAAGATGACAATTCCATCAAGCAGTTCTCTGATATCAAGGGCAAGAAGGCCGCCGAGACGCTGACCAGCAACTGGAATCAGACTGCACAAGACAACGGTGCCGAAATCGTGTCCATCAATGATTTCCCGCAGGCCGTGGATGCGTTGAGCTCCGGGCGCGCCGATGTGACCGTGAACGACAAGCTTGCCGTGCTCGATTATCTCAAGCAGAAGCCCGACGCGAACATCAAGATCGCCGCTACTTCCGAAACCACGCCCGCCGCCGCATTCCCGATTCGCAAGGGCGAGGACGATTTGGTCAAGGCCATCAACGATGCGCTTGCGAAGCTGCAGAAGGATGGCACGCTCAAGCAGTTGGGCGTCAAGTACTTCGGTCAGGACGTGTCCGTTAAGGAATGATTGCAGGAAGTTATCGTTGATGTCCGGCCTTCAATAGGTCGGGCATCAACTGGTTGAACGAACATACGCTAGGCGAACACTTCGAAGGCATAGGTGGCGGGAAGTCAAGCCACAAGCGAAACAAGCCACAAACGAAAGGACAATGAATCATCATGGATGATCGAATCATCGGCATCATCATTGATTCCATACCCAAACTGCTGATTCCCGGATTAACCGTCACAGTGCCGCTGACACTGATTTCCTTTGCCATTGGCTTGGTGCTGGCCATCGTGGTGGCAGTGGTTCGCGTGGCTCGTGTGCCCGTGGCCAGCCAAATCGTGCAGTTCTATGTGTGGGTGTTCCGCGGCACTCCGCTGCTGGTGCAGCTGTTCGTCATCTTCTTCGGCCTGCCGTCGATCGGCGTGGTGGTTCCGGCATTCCCCGCCGCCGTGATCGCGTTTTCGCTCAATGTTGGTGCCTACGCCTCCGAAACGTTGCGCGGCGCGATTCTTGCCGTGCCGCAGGGACAGATCGAAGCCGGTAAAACCGTGAATCTGAGCTATTTGACGATTATGCGCCAGATCGTATTGCCGCAGGCCTTCCGCTCGGCGTTCCCAGCATTGTTCAATTCGTTCATCGCGTTGGTCAAAGACACCTCGCTGGCCGCCAATATCACCGTGGTGGAAATGTTCATGAGCGCCCAGCGCATTGTGGCCACCACCTATGAGCCTCTGGTGCTGTATATCGAAGTGGGTGTGGTGTACCTGTTCTTCTGCACGTTGCTTACCGTGCTGCAGCATTACTGCGAACGCAGGCTTGCCGAGCATTTCTGATGGTTCCTGAGGAGCCTTCGAGCGATTCACTGCACCACACAGTATGATGGATGCTGTCAGGTCGCGGCGCAAAGTAGTGCCGCGGCAATAATCCCTCATCAGGAAGGGGAGGATATGTATTCGTCAGGTTCAGGAGGAGCGATCGGCTTGGTCGTGTTCCTCATCGTACTCGCCATTATTATTGTGCTGCTGGCCGCAGCGCTGTTCATCGTGCCGCAACAGCAGGCATACATTATCGAACGCTTCGGTAAGTTTAAGAGTGTGCAGTTCGCTGGCATTCATATTCGTATTCCCTTTGTTGATCGTATTGCGATGAAAACGAATATGCGCGTCAACCAGCTCAACGTGCAGCTGGAAACCAAAACACTCGACAACGTGTTCGTTACGGTTGTGGCCTCCACGCAGTTCCGTGTGAACCCCGAAAACGTGGCCACCGCCTACTACGAGCTGCGTGACCCGGCCGGCCAGCTGCGCAGCTACATGGAGGATGCTCTGCGAAGCGCCATCCCTGCGCTGACGTTGGATGACGCCTTTGCGCGCAAGGATGACGTGGCCTTCGATGTGCAGAAAACCGTGGGGCAGGAGATGGCCCGTTTCGGCTTCACCGTGGTCAAAACCCTGATCACTGCCATCGATCCTTCGCCGCAGGTCAAGAACGCGATGGACTCCATCAACGCCGCCCAGCGCGAAAAGGAAGCCACCCGTCAGCGTGCCGAAGCCCAGCGTATCCAGATCGAGACACAGGCCGCCGCCGAGGCTGAGAAAACCCGTCTGCAGGGTGAGGGCCAGGCAAACTACCGCCGTGAGATCGCCAACGGTATCGTCGACCAGATCAAGAGCCTGCAGGCCGTGGGCATGAACATCAACGACGTGAACAACGTGGTGCTGTTCAACCAGTATCTTGATGTGATGCGCTCGCTGTCTGAATCGAACAATGCGAAAACCGTGGTGCTGCCCGCCTCCACACCTGGCGGATACCAGGATCTGTATGAGCAGGTCACCAAGGCCATGCTTACCGCCAGCGAAGCGAAGTAACGATTATAAGGATTATCAGCAGGAAAGCCGGGTATCGATGAAATTTCATCGATACCCGGCCTTCCTTTTTATATGTCTGGTCTGTTGTCCGTATGCCTGCGGTGATACCTGTGATGCGATGGCAATCAGGCCGCCAAGAACTCCGGTATCGCCTCGGCTGCGGCATAACCCTTGCGATACATCATTTCCAGGCCTTCGAAATTCTTCGACAGCGTGTTCAAGCCGTACAGTTCTTCGGGCGCCAGAATCAGCACACGGCCCTCGGCCTCGGCCTGCTTGGCGAACTCCATCTCATCGTTATACGTCTTATAGCGTTCGCGCAGTCGTTCGGCCGCCGCTGGATATGTGCGCTCCAAGATCTTTGCGGGAGCAAGATCGCGGCGCTGCTCGCGCACCTGGTCGCGCGTGCGCGACAGAATCAGGATCACCTTGTCATAGCCGTCATCAAACGCTTTGGCCACCGGAATCGGGTCGGCAATGCCACCATCGAAATAGGGCACACCATCAACCACATACGGTTCGCAGGCCACCGGCACTGCCGAGGACGCCTTGACAATATCGAAATCGTCGTAACGGATGCGTGACTTGTCGAAGTACTTGGCGCTGCCATCCTCTGCATTGCACGCCACCACCGTGAACCCGGTCGGATTGGCCTGCAGCGCGGCATAATCCAGCGGGTATTCGCCGTCGTGGTTGGACAGGGTGCCATAGATATAGTCAAGATTCGCGAAATTATGGTTTCTAAAGAAGCTGTCGGCACTCGCGTATTCTTTGCGGAAGGCGTATTCCGTATAGAACTTGTGGTTGCGACCGTGCTGGCGGGCCAGGAACGATGTCATATTCGCCGCGCCTGCGGACACCCCATAGCACATGTCCACATCGATGCCGTCTTCAAGCATGCGATCCATGACACCGCAGCCGAAAATCGCGCGAAAACCACCGCCCACATCCACCATTGCCGTTGTACCGGTCATACCAAGCCCCTTTCGTAATATCAGTAGCCGAGCTTACGCGCCGTATACGGACAAGAAAGCGGACACCATGCGGCTGGCGTAATGGGGGAATTTAGCGTTCCAATAGTTGTTGGGACAAGGCGGCGATGCGCTCGGACGGGTCGGAATTGGCAAGCGTCACCGAACCGTCTTGCGTTTCCGGCGCGAGCTTGCCCAATGATTCCAGCACCACGGACAGGTGCCGCACCGTACCCTCATTGCCATCGATGATCGCTGCGGTATCAGGCAGCAGCTCACGGAAATAGTCGCGGTAGAACACGAAATGCGTGCAGCCTAGCACCACCGAATCAATACTGCTGAGATCGTATTGGTCGAAATAGCCATGCAGTGTGTGCATCACCAAATCATGGTCGGCAAGCCTGCCCGACTCCACCACATCCACCAAACCAGGGCACGGCTCCTTGAAAATCGTATGGTCCTGGTCGAAACGTTCCATCAGCGCGGCGAACTTGTGCTCGCGCAACGTTAGGGGAGTGGCCGCCACGATCACGCGCTGACGTTTGCCCTGCCCACGGTCGCAAGCCACCTTCAACGCCGGTTCCATGCCGATGATTGGAATATCGTAGGTGTCGCGCAAATCATTCACCGCCGCGGAGGTGGCGGTATTGCAGGCGATCACCACCGCTTTGACGCCTTGGCTGGCGAACCGCTCGACAATACGGAAGCTCAGTTCGCGCACCTGGGCTGGCGTTTTGGTGCCATACGGCGCATTGGCGGAGTCACCGAAATACAGCACGTGCTCATGTGGCATATCCTGCGCAATCTGGCGCACCACGGAAATGCCGCCCAAGCCGGAATCGAACACACCGATCGGTGCCGTGGAACTCATGCTAACCTCCTGCCAGCCATATATGCCGCACTCCACCCTACTCCATCGGGGAGGCGTCGTTGCGCTACAGGCGGCGGAGTAGTGTGAAAGTCATGAGCATTCCGCAACAAGTAACCAAAGTGCACGCCACCGGCAATGATTTCGTGGTGTATCTGGATCAAACCGGCCAATGGGAGCCCACGGGCGAAGAAATTCGTCTGCTGTGCGACCGTCATTTCGGCATCGGCGGCGATGGCCTGATCAGACTGACCAAGCCGGCTTTCGTCTCTGACTTGAGCGACAGCCAACGGCAGGAAGCACATGACGGCGGTGCCGAATGGTTCATGGATTATCGCAATGCCGATGGTTCATTGGCGGAAATGTGCGGCAATGGCACTCGCGCCATCACCTTGTTCGCCCAGCATGAAGGCGTGGCCGACGTCAATAAGCCCTTCCGACTCGGCACCCGTGCCGGCGTCAAAACCCTGACGCCGCACGGCAGCATGGCTCCCTATGGCGACAATGTGTTCCAAGTGGATATGGGTAAGTGGATCATCGGCGAAGACAACGCCTATGAGGTCACTATTCCCGGCACCAAGGGGAGCGCACGCGGCACCTTCGTGGATATGGGCAATCCGCATGTGGTCGCCGTCGTCGAAGATGCCTTCTCCACCCTGCCCACCGTTGAAGATTTGGATTTGGTCGTGAAGCCAGTCGTCAACCCCACCATCGAGACCGATCAGAACGTCGAATTCGTGCGCATCGACGACATCGACGAACAAACCGGCATTGGCGAGGCCACTATGCGCGTCAACGAGCGTGGCTGTGGCGAAACGCTTTCCTGCGGCACCGGCCTTTGTGCCACCGGCGTGGTGCTGCGCTCCAAAACCGGCATCGAGCACTGGGATATCACCGTGCGCGGAGGAACCCTGCGCGTGGATGTGAGCCAGCAGGATGTGAAGCTCACCGGTTCCGCTACCTTGGTGGGTGCAATCGAGCTGCTGTAATCTGTTGTAATGCAAACGCCGGCGGTATCGGCTTTTGTCTAACACACGTCAAAATATGTCAGGTTAGGCAGGGCCGGTACCGTCGGCGTTCGTATGAGATCGGCTGGGACTGGCTCTGAGTCCGGCCATCAGGCAAATAGGGCAGGGCCTTCGACGATAAGAATCAAGGCAACTAACGCCACAATCCACAAAGCGTCGAGCATCAGATCAAAACTCAGACGATAGTATTTGGTGAGCCCGGCCGGCACCGTGCCATTCCTGTTAACTGGCAGCTGCTGCACGGCCACGGTCGCATGGCTTAATGCCATGAACTGTATGGTGGTTGCGAACATCAGGGTCAGGCACCACGGGCACAAGGCGTGAATCACAAACAGTGACTGCGTGCTGAGCCAATACGAGTAAGCCAATGCGGCCAGACCACCCAGCCAAGTGCATGCGGCGAACCAGCGGGGCACACGCACCCGGCACATGCCGATCACCGCGATGGTCACAAACACCGATTCGGCGGCGATGCCGAAGAACGCGTTCGGATATGACAGTCCGCCGAACTTGATGATTTCCGCCTGCCATGACTGGGCCACCGCCGAACAGGAGACCACCGCATTCACATCGCAGTCGAGCGCCGCCTCTGGGTGACGCGCCAGCTGCAGGGTCTCCGCGGACAAAATGAATGAGGTGCCCAATGCCACCGCCGAGGCGATGAGCATAATTAGATACGTCCATACGGCACCATGACGCCATCCGCGTAACTGCTGCGGCTGGTCGATTTGGATATTAACGGTGCTGGCAGCGTTATCTGTAGTATCCGCCGATGCGGTATTCGTATGTTCGCGGGTCATCAATACCTCGAATCCATGCGCGAAGAGCATGTGCGATATGTGGCTGTATGTACGAGCTTCCACACTAGTCGCTGCGGCGTCCAGAAGCATTGCGCATGTGTTCAGTGGAGTGGCCTGTTCGCCACTGGCCGAAGCTTTGTGAACTGGCTTCGGAATCAGTTGCCGTCGGCAATATAAGATTGCGACTGACAACCCCGTGTGGATGGTCATATGACGGCGATGATAAGGCTACGATGGAATTATGAGAGCGTATGAGATGCCCGTGGCACCGCCCACCGTCGGGTGGGACATCCACTGCCACACTGCCTTTTCCGATGGCACGAAAACACCGGTCGAATTGGCCGAGGAATCCAAAGCGCTTGGATTGCATGGCATATCCATCACCGATCACGACACCACGGCGGGTTGGCATGAAGCCGAAGAGGGTGCCCGCAAAGTCGGACTGCCGTTGCTGCGCGGCAGCGAAATCACCGCGGACGACGAGCACGTGTCCGTGCACATGCTGGGTCTGCAATATGATCCGAATGATCAGCACATCATGGATCTGTTCGCCAATACCCGTGCGGCACGGCTCAAGCGCACGAAACACATGGTCGAACTGCTGAGCGAGGATTTCCCGATTACTTGGGAATCGGTGCTGGCGCAAATGCGCGAAAGCGGCAACACCACGGTGGGCCGCCCCCACATCGCCGACGCGCTGGTGGCTGCCGGCGTGTACGAGACGCGATCCGATGCTTTTGCCGGCGCAATCAGTGCCACGTCGAAATACTATATTCCCACGCCCTCGCCGACCACGCATGAAGTGGTCCGGGCGGTCAAGGGAGCGCACGGCGTGGTGATTATCGCCCATGCCGGAGATCCGAGCCGCAACAGTCGCCTGTTATCAGACAGCCAGATTGAGGCGCTGATCGACGAAGGACTTGACGGCTTGGAGGTATGGCATCGCGGCAATACGCCGGAGCAACGTGAGCGCTTGCTGGGCATCTGCGAGCACTATGATTTGCTGGTCACCGGCGGTTCCGATTGGCATGGAGCGGGCAAGCCGAATCTGTTGGGCGAAAACCTGACCGATGATGCCACTGTGGAAGAAATCGTGCGTCGCGGCGTGCTGCCGCTCTACCGCTGAAACGCCAAGGGCCTGTTGCAATCTGACGGTTGAGGTCAGAGCGCAACAGGCCCTTTGGCGATTATTGACGCTTATCGAGAATTAACGACGTGTGCGAGCAAGTCCGCCGTCACAGCGCGCCGAAACCGACGGCGTGCTTGGTTTCCGAGCCGATGATCGCATATCCAAGAGCATCGGCGGGCACGATAATATGACGGCCCTTGTCGTCGGTCAGGACGATCGGCTGATGGTTGGCCGTGGCCTTGGCGATGACGTCGCTCACCGCGTCGGCGGTGTCATCGGTGCTGAAGTTCACCGGTCGAGCCACATTCTGAATGCCCAGTTCGATATCCATGGGTTCCTCCCTGCCGCCCGGCGAATGAGCGGCGATTGATGGTTTGGTGCTCCGGTCGGGTGGCCGAAGCTGTTAATACGATTATGTGCGATGCGTTGCCTGGCAGCAGCGCATATGGCGCAAGTTACGCGCATGGCGTGCAAACTACACCATATGTGCGATTGTGGGCACAGCCATGTAGCGATTCCGCTGGTGAGCTTACTGGTGGGGCAGCGGATTGCCTTCGGCGTCGTAACCTTCCAGTCCGGCATGGGCGTCGCGCAGGGCACGCTCTTCGCGCTCCAATAGCGGAATCACCGTGGTTTCAGCCCAGGATGAAGCCGTTGAAGGCGTTTCACTCTCGCCGGTGTCATCATCCGAATCTGCCTGCTGAGTCTGGTTCACTTGGTTCGCTTGAACCGTGCGATTGCCAGCATTGGAGGATTGGCTGTTCGACTGGCTGGTGGAGCCGGTGATACCTGCCTCACGCTCATTCATTTCGATGAGCTCCTTGAGCGTAATCGTCACCGAGGAATGTGAGGAAACCGGCTGCGGAGACGTCGAGCCAGTGCTGGTGCCAGTGCCTGTGGCAGTCTGGCGATCAGCGGTCTGATCGGATACGGCGACACTCGCCGGCCGTGCCGCATGCTGGCGGTCAGCGGTGGCATCATTAGCATCCATGTCCACTTCTCCGGCGGCCACAATATGCGCCGAGCCAGTGCGATCCGCATCAGCTGCGGCATGGGAACCGGGTGCCTGCACATTGGCGACCGTGCTTGCGGCGGCACGACGACGCTCATCATCCTTCAGCAGCGTGCCAACGGTGATGGTGGAAGGGCCAGGAGTGGATGTATTGCCCGGCGTCTTGCCGGCAGCTCGGGCCGCAGCGGCAGCGGCAGGTGCCGGTGTTTCGCTGTCACGGTTGATCACGCCCAGCTGATGGGCCAATCGTTCGACCTGCGCCTTGAACTGCACGATTCGATCGTTATCGCCGCGGTTCAAGGCCTGAATGAATTCACCCACCTGCTCCATTTGCAGCCACAGATTGGCGCGCAACATAATCAGATCGTCCAAGCGCGAGCCCATCATGCGGCCATAGGCCGAAAGCACGGCATTGCGATGGGTTTCGTCCAGCTTGCCGAAAATCCACGCCAAATCGCGCGCCGGATCGTTGACCTGCATATCCTGCCAATTGGTTACGGCGGTGATGGTGGAACCGGAGAACAGAATGTCGCCATCCTGGAAGCCTCCATGCACCATGCAGGTGTTGAACGACCACAGGCCCTCGGTTTCGATAACGCGCGCCCAACTATTGGTGATTTCCGGCGGCACATGGCCGGCATCGCGCAGCCGCTTGATCCAAGCAGTCAGCTGCGCGTGAATCTGACCGGTGGTGAACATCGGGTATTTGGCGGCGGCCAAAAAGTTTGGCGGCAGACGATGAATCGCACCAAGCGCGGTGCCCACCGCCGTGCAATCATCCAACGTCAGCAGATCCAACGAACGTGCCTGCCCATCGCGATGCGCAGTAACTAGCACGGAAACCGCGCCCGTGGGGCTTGGCTTTGATGGGCGTTCGTCAGCAGACTGTTCGGCGGCCTGCTTGGCCTGCGCGGTGGTGAAGGCGCCGGGCTGGGGAGCGTTGCCGGCAACAAAGGCGATGACGCGATCCACGTCAAAACCAAGCACGCCCGGTTCCCTCGCTGCGGCAAGCGTTTGTGCTGCGCGAACGCGATTGGCCAGACGCTTGCGCCCCTCCGGGGTGTCGGTGGCATACACGTCGTACAGCTTGCCCGAAGCATCCTGTACCACGGCCAGATCAATGCCTTTGGCCTCGTCGGTGGCGTTGGCCTGAGCGCTGTCGCGCACGCCGGCCAGACCAAGGTTCGGCAGGACGGCCGAGGTCAACGCCGCCAGCATAAGATTGCTACGTTTCATCACCCTTCCACACTAATACATGCCCAGTGCCTGACAACGCAGCACAGGAAGGTTTTTGAACCGATGTGCCACAATGGAAGGCAATGCACACTACGGAAGGGACGGCAACCATGGCAGATTCGACCAGTTCGATCACTTCAGCCGGCCCTGTCGATCAGATGGTTCCTGATGGCGAAGCCGAGCCGAACGGCGAACGCAATGCCCCAACAATCGCAGGCGCAGGCAGCCCGCAGGACATTCTCGAAGGACTCGACGAACATCAGCGCAAGGCCGCGACCACATTACAAGGCCCGGTGCGCATTATCGCAGGCGCTGGCGCGGGCAAAACGCGCACGATCACGCGACGCATCGCCTACGCCTGCGCTACCAAGGCATGGAATCCCGAACGGGTGCTCGCCGTAACCTTCTCGGTGAAGGCCGCCGCCGAAATGCGCGCCCGCTTGGGCCAGCTCGGCGTCGGCGGCACGGCAGGAGGACCGGGCGTCACCGCAGCGACCTTTCACTCCGCAGCCCTACGCCAGCTCAATGGCGTGTGGGCGGATGTATGCGAAGCGCCCTTTCCTCATCTGATCGAAGACCAACGTGACACGGTGAGCCGAGCCATTACACGGGCCATCGGCAGAAGCGATATCGATCCGCTCATTGCACGCGACGTACTCGCCGAAATCAACTGGGCCAAAATCTCACTGATCGCCCGCGACGATTATGCACGCGTAATCTCGACGATCCAACGTCAACCACCGGCCGGACTGGACGCCGATCGTTTCGCCGACATCTACGATGCCTACGAACAGGAGAAAACCTCACGCGGCGAAATCGACTTCGACGACATCCTGCTGCTGGTATGCCATATCATGGATGATTTTCCCGAAGCCGCCGCACAAATCCGCTCCACCATCGGCTGGCTGACTGTCGACGAATATCAGGACGTTTCCCCTCTGCAGCATCGTCTGCTCACCCTATGGCTGGGCGGTGGCGGCAGTGAAGGCAAAGCCGTGATGAACCGCAACGTATGCGTGGTGGGAGACCCGGCCCAGACCATCTATTCGTTTGCCGGCGCATCCAGTTGGGATCTCCTGCGCTTCGCCGACGAATTCGGCCCGCTCGCCGCCGATGTGAATCTCAATACCGATTACCGCTCCACACCTCAGGTCGTCAGCTTGGCCAACCGGGTGCTCGCCGCCGCACCCAATCGCGAGGACTACCTCAAACTGGCCTCCGGACGCGAGCGTGGGGCGACAATCGGCCGCATCGCCTACGACACCGACCTTGACGAGGCACAAGGGGTGGCGGCTCGTATCGCACGCCTGGTCTCTGGCGGCGCAAAACCCTCCGACTGCGCCATTCTGACACGTATCAACGCCCAGCAGCCCATATTCGGCGCGGCATTGCGATCCTGCGGTCTGCGCTTCCGCGTGCGCAGGGACTCCGGTTGGCAGTCCAACGCGCTCGCCAACGAAGCCGCCACCAAACGTGCGCTGCTGGAAGCCATGGGACTGGATGCCTCCGGTGCTCGCGAAGGCGACGATCCCGGCGTCACCATCTCCACCATCCATGCGGCCAAGGGCCTGGAATTTAAGCATGTGTTCCTGATCGGTTGCTCCGAGGGACTATTGCCCTACGGTGCGCCGGAGCCGGGGGAGACGCTGGAAGAGGAACGACGGCTGATGTATGTGGGCATTACTCGTGCCGAAGATACGCTCACTCTTTCCTATGCCAAAACCAAAGACGGCTACGGCGCGCAGCAGCGTCGCCCCTCACGATTCCTGTAGGCCGGAACGTGCGAACGTGCACGATTGGGCGTAATTGGGCGCAACCGATCGCATAATCGGATATGCCGTGACGGTAAACAGGCAAGTCGAAGCTTGCGGATTGCTCCTGACCTTCGCCTAGAAGGCGACGAAGGAGACGGCGGAGAGGGTGAACAGGCTGACCACGGTGGTCACCAGCACGATGCCTGTGGCATATTCGGGGTTGTTGTGATGCTTTTCGGCAAGCATCGGCAGCGCGGCCATGGTGGGCAGACCAGCGGCGATGGTCACAACCTGCACCATCGCGGTGTCCAGCGCACCCAGTCCGATCAGCGGCGGCACGAACGTCAGCAATGCCCAGAAGCCAATCGGGAACGCCAGCAATCGCACCAGCATGCCGACATAGAAATCGGGGTATTTGAGCACACCCTTCCAGTCGCGCAGGGCAAGCAGACCGCCGATGTAGATCATCGACAGCGGCGTGGAGGTGGAACCGACGCTGTGCATGGGACTGAGCAGATCATCGGGAATTTGGATGCCGATCAGAATCGCCAGCACCGCGATCGTGACACCGACCAGTGGCGGATTGATCAGGCTTTTGAGCCGGGCCGTCCAATTCTTCGCCGGGCTATCATCCATCGGCGTGGATCGATCTTCGACACGTTTGCAAATCGCCGCACCATATGTCCACAGCACCACCTGATCAATGATGGACATCAGCGCGAAATACAACGCTCCTCTCTCGGGGAAGACGGCCAGAATAATCGGCAGGCCAATGAATCCGCCGTTGCCGAAGATGAATGCGGCTTGGAAAATGCGCCCACGATTGACTTCGAGATGCATCAGGTGCGCTAGGAGACGGAAAATCACAATCAGCAGCGCGTACATCAGGCTCATCATCACCAGAATCGCACCAGAATCGATCAGATCGTGACGTGTGGCACCGGCCACGGCATTGGAGAAAACCATCAGCGGCAGCGTGGCCTTGAGAATCAGGTTGCAGATGCCGCTTAATGCCTGCTCGCCCAGCACCTTCGCCCTGACACATATGAAGCCGACGACCATCATCACACCCATGCCAATCAACTGGTCAAGCACGATGCGAAACTGTTCCATACCCCTGCGGCTCCCTGACTTCCTACGCGTACAACAAACGGGTCGCGGAAGCCCGGCAGGCTTTCCGCCGAAGCGAGTCTACCTGCGGGGCTTGCTGCGACCCGTTTTCATCCCAAATGACGGCTGGCTACTCCAGATTGGCGTGGAATTCCCACAAAGAGTCAAGATCGATGTTGCGTTCACGCACCAGCGACATGGCGATAGCGTCACCGACAAGCAGCAGGGACTGTTCGAACAGGCTGGTCATCGGCTGCTGACTCGGTTTGGTGCCGCTGCCGGGCTTGCCCGCTGCCGGCACATGAACGAATAAATCGGTGAACTGTGTCATCGGACAATCCTCCACAATGCCGATGCGAGCCACTTTGGCACCAAAGCTCTTGGCTTTGCCAGCGATGAACAGCGGGAATCCGGTTTTGCCTGAACCGGAGCCGACGATGAGCAAATCTTTATCGCAGATGGCAGGCTCGGTAATCTGCCCGACCATCACGGTGTCAACTCCCAGATGTGCCAAACGTTTGGCGATGGCCTCGAGGGCAAGTTCGACGCGTCCGACACCCACGAAAAATACTTTGCGTGCGTTGAGGATCATAGTGGTGAGGCGGTCGATTTGCTGCTCATCCACGTGCGCGAGCACGTCGGCGAGTTCGGAGACGATGATTTTCTCGCAGTTGCGGAAAGAAGAAGTGGCGGTGGTTTCAAGGGTTTGGGTCATGATGGTGTCCTTATTGATGTGATGAATTGTGTTGGCATGCCACGGAATATGGCGAAATGCAGTCTGAATGTATGGAAATGAATTGCAGGTGTGCAGGCGCGTAGGCGGGTGCGGGCGCGTGTGCGATATCCAGTCAGCGGGGATTGGCCGGCTTCTCGCCAGTGGATGCTTCATAGGCATCCAAGGTCATTCCCCATGCCTTACGAATGTCGGGGTCGCGCTTGAAGATGCCGGTGTTGCCGAGCACGAAGGTGTTCGCACCGGCCTCGCGCATGGCCTTGAAGTTCTTTTCGTTGCAGGAGCCATCAATCTGGATTTCGTAGTTCAACCCATGCGTGTCGCGGAACTGTGCCAGTTGTTCGATCTTTCGCAGTGTCTCTGTGATGAGCGGCTCTCCGCTGTAGCCAATCTCCACGGTCATCACGGTGACGAGATCCACGCGTTCCAACAACATTTCGCATTCGGCGAAGGAGGTCAGGGGATTGACGGCGATGCCGGCACCGCATCCGTTCTCTCGGATGATGCGCAACGTGCGGAAAGCATGCGCGCCAAGGGATTCAACGTGCGGGGTGAGCATGGTTGCGCCTGCTGCCACCAGCTGATCGATCCAATGATCGGGGTCGGTAACCATCATGTGCACTTCGTTGCGCAGGGTGCTCAACGGCAGGATCTGTTCGATCCAGGACGTGCACAGGCCCATGCTGGGGGAGAAGTGCCCATCCATGATGTCGACATGGTAGGTGTCGGCCACGGTATTGAGGTATTCGACCTGCGGAGCGGGATTGCGGAAGTCGGAGCAATACAGGGAGATGGCAAAGTGGGGTGCGGAAAATGGTGCGCTCATGAGGTGTCCTATCGTCGTTGAAGGTGTGGGTTGTGGCGTTTTTGGGTGTGTTGAGCCGAGGGTGCGGCGAATCATCGCTCACCCTTGTTGGCGGGGGATTGGAGTTTGCTGGTCAGTTGATGCTTCGCACGGCGATGCCCATGGCGGTCAGCGCGTCAATGCAATCAGGCGTGCCGAGCGTCACGATGACGTCCAGCGCGTCGCAGCCGGCGATGCGGTAGGTGGAGATGCGCTTGAATTTCTCTGGGGTGATGAGGCTCATGACTTTCACGCCCGCGCTGATGATTGCGCGCTTGGTTTCGGCGGATTCCAGATACGGTGTGGTGATGCCATGCTCCGCGTCGATGGATGAGACGCCAAGCAGCACTAGGTCGCAGTGCAGTTGCTTGATGGCGGTGAGCGCCGTCGATCCGACTGTTTCCTTGGACTTGTGGTTCATGGTGCCAGGCAGCATGTTCACTTCGACCTTGTTGTAGTCGCTCATCCACAGGGCGACGGCAGGACTGTTGGTGATCACCGTGCCCTCCCAGTCGTGCGGGAAGGTCTGCGCGGCTAGGTAATTGGTTGAGCCGCCATCGATGAAAACCACACGGTTCTCGCAGATTTCGTCCATCGCGGTGGCGGCGAGACGTTTTTTGACGTCCGCGCCCACGTCGACGCGATTTTCAAACCGGGCCAGTTCGGTATCGGGCTTGATCGCACCGCCGTGCACGCGTTGCACCGCTCCCATATCGTCGAGTTCCTGCAGATCCTTACGCAGGGTGGCTTCGGTAACGCCGATGTGTTTGGCGTAATCGGTGACGACGATACGGCCGTTGGTTTCAATGGCTCGCAGAATTTGCGCCTGTCGTTCCGCCTTCATCATTGTCGTTGCCTTTCCTGATTCGGGTACCGCATTGGTTGGATTTGTCTGAAGCTCATCATACCAGCGTTGTTTTCGTTTTCTTTTGTTACTGCATTTTCTTTATCACTTTCCTTTCGTTTCGTGTTGACAACTATCGTATCCTTGTGTTATAACTTTGTCAACAAGCAAAACGAAAGAATTCAGAAGTAAAACGAAAGCCTTCGCAAAGCTTGGGTGAAGAGGCGACACGCCCGGTCGGCACCAACCGCGCGGAAACGAAACGCCGAATCAATACACCATAATGAAAACCAACCGATGTAACGAACACAGCAGTTCAGAAAGGCAAGGTCCGCTATGAAGCGCTCCGAGATCAACGCCACCATCAAGCAGTTCGAAGAACTTCTCGATAAGTACAAGTTCCGCATCCCTCCGTACTTGTCCTTTACCCCCGAACAGTGGGCTGAAAAGGGCGAGGAATGGGATGAAGTGCGTGACAACGCTCTTGGATGGGATATTACCGACTATGGCGAAGGAGACTTCGAACACAAGGGATTGGCCCTCATCACCTTGCGCAACGGCAATGTGAACAACAGCAAGTACACCAAGGTCTACGCCGAGAAGATCATGATGTCCATGCCCGGCCAGGTCTCCCCGATGCACTTCCACTGGAACAAAATGGAAGACATCATCGTGCGCGGAGGCGGCACCGCCGTCTTCCACCTGTACAACGCCGATCCCGAGACTGAGGAGCGGCTCGATACCCCGGTGCTGGTTTGCCGTGACGGACGTCGCTATTATGTGCCGGCCGGCGAGGACATCGAGCTCAACGAGGGCGAGTCCCTGACCTTCTACCCGTACACCTACCACGAGTACTACATCAAGGAAGACTCCGTGCCCACTTTGGTCGGCGAGGTTTCCATGTCCAACGACGACAATACCGACAACCGCTTCTACGAGCCGGTTGGCCGCTTCCCCGAAATCGAGGAGGACGAGCCCGCCTACCGTCTGCTGTGCAACGAATATCCCGCTGCGGCCAAGAACTGAAAACGGGCCGTCTTTCCGCACCATGATTATCGCCACGGGCGAATCAATGTGAGATTCGCCCGTCGCTTCTTAAGTTTTTTTTTATTCCAATGCTTCCAATGCAAGGATCTCCTATGCCTCAATCCACTCCTTCCGTCGTCACCATCGGTGAATTGCTGTGGGATATGCTGCCCGACGGCAAGAAACCGGGTGGCGCACCAGCTAATTTCGTTTATCATGCCGCCTGCAACGGCGTGGCCGCCACAGCCGTCACCGCCGTGGGCAATGATGATCTCGGCCGCGAGCTCGTCTCCCTGCTTTCCGACAACGGCGTGAATGTCTCTGCTGAGGTCAACGATTATCCGACCGGCATCACTTCCGTCAGTCTGGATGCCAACGGCGTGCCCGAATACGACGTGGTACGCGGCGTGGCATGGGACCACATCGCATTCACCGATGAGGTGCGTGGGCTTGTCGAACAAGCCGACGCCATCTGTTACGGCAGTATCGCCGCACGCGAGCCGCAGGGCACTCGCGACGCCATCTACGCGATGATCGACGCCGCACGCGCCGATGCCGTACGGTTTTTCGACATCAACATCCGATCCGGCTTCGTTGACAAAGAGGTTATCTCGCGTTTTCTGGATGGTGCGACGATCCTCAAAATCAATGACGAAGAACTGCCCGTTGTCGCGCGGTTGTTCGGCATCGACATGCCTGACGAAAGCATCAGTGGACAGCAGGAAGTGATGCGCGAGCTGCGCGATCGATTCGGGCTCGACGTCATCATCCTGACCGCCGGTGCCGCATACAGCATCGTGATGGGGCATGACGAAACCTCGATCCTGCCCACGCCGAAGGTTGAGGTTGCCGACACCGTGGGCGCGGGAGACTCCTTCTCCGGCGCTTTCCTGGCCTATTTGCTGCGAGGCTACGATCTGGCCACCGCGCATCGGCGTGCGGTCGAAGTCTCCGCGTTCGTCTGCACCTGCTCCGGTGCATGGCCTGCATATTCCGACGCGCTCAAGGAGGAACAAGCATGACCGGGTGCAACATGACATCAGACGTTTTGAACGCCTCCAGTATCAAGGCAAACGGTGAAGCCCCTTCACGGCGCACGACCATGCTCGCGCATATGGGTTCGCTCCAGCAGGCCGCCTATGTGCGCCCGATTGAATATCGAGAAGGTCGTGCACATGGGCTGGGTGCCATTGAAGTCAAGAACGGACCACTCAGGTTCGTGTCGATGAGCGACAAGGCCCTAGACGTCTGTGAATTTGAATATCGTGGCGAAAACCTCACCTTCTTGTCCAAGCCGGGATTGAACGGGCGCAACCAGTTTGATACCAACGGACAGGAGGCACTGCGCTCGATTATGGGCGGGCTGTTCTTCACCTGCGGCTTCGAAAACATCTGCGGTCCTCACACCACTCCGGAAGGGTCCCAATATCCGGCCGGTGACTATCCGATGCATGGCCGCATCCGCACCACACCTGCTGAGCATGTGCGTGCCGACGCCCGCTGGGAAGATAACGAGTATGTACTCGAAGTCTGCGGCGAAATGCGCGAAGCCGAACTGTTCGGTGAGAACATGGTGCTACGGCGTCGAATCACTTCGCGATACGGCACGGCGTCGATTACCGTCGAGGACGAAGTGACCAACGAATCGTTCCGCAGCGAACCGTTGATGTGGATGTATCACTGCAACTTCGGTTGGCCGTTGCTTGGCGAAGGGGCCCAAGTGGTGATCCCTAGTCGCAAGGTCACGCCGCGCGATGAAATAACTGCCGCCGATACCACGGTCTGGCATGAAATCGGTGCGCCGGTGCCCAACAAGCCCGAAAGCGTGTATATTCACGAGCTTGCCGCCGATGAGCAAGGTCACAGCTTTGCTGCAATAGTCAACCGTGCGCTGGGCCTTGGCGTCGTGATCGACTTCAACATCAAGCACTTCCCACATTTCATGGAATGGAAGTCAATGGGTGCGGGCGACTATGTGGTTGGTCTCGAGCCTTCGAACTCTTCTGTCTATGCGCGGCAATGGCATGAGCAACGCGGCGACCTGCATATGCTGGCGCCGCAGGCCAGCGAACGTAAAACCCTCACTTTCACCGTCATCGAAGGCGAAGCCGCCATTGATGCACTTATCGCGCGCTGTGACGCACTGCTCGCGTAATAATTCCCCTCATCTTTTCTTTCAACGAAGAAGGACCAATCATGTCTGACGACATCAAAACCAAGCGTGCCCTTGTGCACCGTCTTGCCCTGTGTGCCGCTCTCGGCGGCCTGCTGTATGGCTATGATTCCGCCGTCATCAATGGCGCTACCGCAGCCATCACCTCTGATTTCGGTGCCACCGAAGCTATCCTCGGCCTTGCCGTCGGTTCTGCACTGATCTCCGGCGGCGTTGGTGCCCTACTATCAGGGCGCATTGCTGACAAAATTGGGCGCGTACCCATGATGAAGATCGCGGCCATACTGTTCCTCGTATGCGCATTAGGTTGCGGATTCGCCGTAAACATCGGCATGCTGGTTGCCTTTCGTGTGCTTGGCGGCTTTGCGGCCGGTATCGCCGCAATGGTCGCGCCCGTGTATATCGCGGAGATCTCACCCACTGACGAACGCGGAGTGCTCGGTGCGTTGCAGCAGCTCGGCATTGTGGTCGGTATTTTCGTATCTCTATTGGTCAACGCCCTGCTCGTGCGCATTTCCGGCTCCGCCAGCGTGGCGCTGGGACCATTGCTGACTTGGCAATGGATGTTCATGTGCATGGCCGTGCCGGCAATCATCTATTTCCTGCTGGCGATGACCATACCCGAATCGCCTCGTTATCTCGTGGCACAAAACCGGGATGCAGAAGCCGCCAGTGTGCTGGAGCGCATCAGCGTCGATCCTTCTGCCGTATCCGACCAAATCGGGCGCATTCGTTACTCGCTCGGCATCGATCATCGGCCTTCGTTCCGTGACCTGGTCACGCCGCTTGGACGTTTGAAGCCCATCGTATGGGTGGCCATCGGTTTCATGATTCTGAACCAGTTCACCGGCATTAACGTGATCTTCTACTATTCGAATGCCCTGTGGAGCGCAGTGGGCTTTACAGAACAGGATTCTTTCACCATCACTGCCATTACCTCGTTGATCAATATTGCCGCCACTTTGATCGGCATGACCTTGGTTGATCGTGTCGGACGTCGTCCTCTGTTGCTTGTTGGTTCGATCGGCATGGCAATCGCTCAAGGCGGACTTGCAGTCATCTTTGGTACAGCACCGATGGTGGATGGCTCGCCGGTACTCGCCGGTGCTGCGGGACCCCTGGCCTTGGTATGTGCCAACGGTTTTGTGCTTGCCTTCGGCATCACCTGGGGTACCGTATCGTGGGGCATGCTCTCTGAGATGTTCCCCAATGCCATGCGTTCCGCAGGCATGAGCGTGGGCACGGCCGTGCAATATACTTCGAACTTCGTGGTCACTGTCTCGTTCCCCGTGCTGCTGAGCCTGAATGTGGGACTCGTCTACGGTTTGTTCGCCTTCTTCGCCCTCGTCTCGTTCTTCTTTGGCTTTACTTTCATGAAGGAGACCAAGGGAGTCGCTCTGGAGGATATGAAGGACTGATTCGAACTGTTTTTCGCCGGGGTCGGGTGCCGATCCCGGTTTTTCATACCGTTTTCTATGACCTGTGCTGTCACAACCTGCGATATATCGGCATTTTCTGGGGGTTGTGATTATGGCGGTATATCACTGGTGCCACAATATGCCGATATATGTGGGGTAGTGATGTGCGCGTGATATCACAACCCCTGAGATACGCCCATATTCTTTGGGTTGTGAAATCTGAGCAAATCACAACCTGCGATATACGTCGATATATCTGGGGTAGTGATGAACGTTCGATATCACGCTCCCCGAAATACCCTCATATCTGTGAGGTTGTGACAGCCTTGATTATCACAACCGGTATTATATGCCGATAATTTCGGGGTTGTGATATTCAGAAGAGCGTGGGTTGGTTGCCGGGCTGCGGATTGCGCTGGTCGTTCGTCCGTTTATTTGGTTGGCTGTCGGTGGAGCCGTTCGTTTGCGTGCCGGGGCGTAGGCTGGGATGGGCGGTTAGGTCACGGGTGATCCACGCCATAATCAAATCGGCAAGACGGTTGATTTCATCATCGGACAATTCTCGGCCTTCGGGGATGTGGTGCCATTTGGCGATGCAGCCGCGGCAGCAGGTGGCGGTGGCATGCTGCGCGGTGAACACCGGATGCCCCTTCCACGGCGTCTGTCGGCCATCATGTTCGGGCTGCGCTTGCCCTACGCGCGAACGCAGCATATCGCGGGCATGGGAGGCAATAACCACTTCGCCCTTGGCTCGTGCATACGCCCGATCCTTGCTGCTGAGCACGAATTTCGCGCGAAAAGGGGAGTGCGACAGTCGTTCCAGCGTCTTCTCGATCCACTGCCGTTCGCGTTCGGCGTCCGTATCATCCGCATCGTCTGCGGTATTGGTGTTATTTATGCCATCCGTGGCATCCATGTCATTGATATCGTCCACGTGAACCACAGTAGTTGCATATGCGCTGCTTGGTAGGTATCCCGTGCCCGGCCGATCACACGATCGTCGAAAGTCCGTCAGCCGCGCAACTGGGTAAGTTGCGCACGAACCTTATGCAGTTTGGCATAGATTTCGTTGCGCTGTGCCGGATTCTTGACACGGGCATGATCCCTGGCAAGCTTGGCTTCTTCGGCTTCGAGCGCAACGATTCGAGCACGTCGCATGATGCGCCCGTCAACGTCGAGAGGATCGGCGACGCCGAGAATTGCCTGCGAGCATAGACTGTCCCACACCTCATCCATGGAAGTCATATCCTCGACCTCCAGCAATACATCGTTCGGATCACCCCAATCGCTGGAATATACGGCATGTTGCACCGTGTGTCCGGCTTTGCCGGGAATCAGACGGCGCACGGCGATCGCGCACTGCTCAGTGAGGGTGGCGGCGTCCGCAGCCCCGTCGCCGGCACCGGCTCCAGCAGTTTCGGCTCCGGCACCTCCGGTGGACGAGTCCGCAACGCTACCATCGCGCACGCACACAAACAGTATGCCTCCTGAGCGTTGGGCGGCGATATGATCGATGACTTCGACCGGGATCGAAGCATTCGGCTTCGCAAGCCGTAGTCCCAGCACCAATATTTCGCGATTACGCACGCCCTCGGCGGCACCAGTGTTGGCCGGGCGCAGAATCGCCAGCATACTGATGGACGCCACGTCATTGACCAGGCTGGACTTAAGTTTCGTGCTAACCGGCGCTTTGCCAACAAACGCCGCTTTAGGCAATGCGCCCTTTTCAGCAGGCACAGCGTAGGAGACGGGCAGCCCCAACGTAAGCGCGGATACGGAACCACAGGTTGCAGCGGGCATCGTCGGCCTCCTTTGCCGTTCATACAATGGTTCCAACTATACGACGCCGAGCGCAGAGAACCAACGATTGCTTGCGCTCACGCGTAAGCGCCTTGTATCCCACCAGTCGGACGGGAATGGACGATTCGCGGTGCTCGGTTGCGTTGCGGCGCTACGATGGTGAGCTATGAGCGAGAACATTATGCGAATCATCGACCTGCGTGGTCAGAACCTGTCCCGTGCCGAACTGCTTGCCGCGATGCCGCGCGCCGCGATGGGCACTTCCGAAGCCACCGAACTGGTGCGTCCGATCCTCGACGACGTCAAGGAGCGCGGTGCCGCGGCCCTGCGTGACTTCGGCGAGAAGTTCGATGGCGTGCGCCCCGTCAACCTGCGCGTGCCGGCCGAGGCCATCACCGCCGCACTCGACACCCTTGACCCCGAAGTGCGCGCCGCGATTGAGGAATCCGTGCGCCGCGCCCGCGCCGTGGCCGCCAACCAGGTGCCCGAGGACTTCTACACCGATCTGGCCGAAGGCGCTCGCGTGGCGGAGCGTTGGATTCCGATTCAGCGCGTCGGTCTGTATGTGCCCGGCGGCAAGGCCGTCTACCCGTCCTCCGTCATCATGAACGCCGTGCCGGCCCAGGCCGCAGGCGTCGAGTCCCTGGCCATCGCCACCCCGCCCGCCAAGGGTGATCCGGAAGGTCTGCCGAACAAGACCATCCTCGCCACCTGCGCCATCCTCGGCGTGAGCGAGGTATACGCGGTCGGCGGCGCCCAGGCCATCGCCATGTTCGCCTACGGTGCCAAGGGCTCCGAACCGCAGGACGGTGACGTGCTGTGCGATCCGGTTGACAAGATCACCGGCCCCGGCAACATCTTCGTGGCCACCGCCAAGTCGCTTGTCTCCGCATTCGTGGGTATCGACGCGGTCGCCGGCCCCACCGAGATCGGCATCATCGCCGATGCTCAGGCCAACCCCAAGTTCCTCGCCGCCGATCTGATCGGCCAGGCCGAGCACGATGAGCTCGCCGGATCCGTGCTGTTCACCGACTCCACCGCCATCGCCGATGCGGTGCAGGCCGAACTGGCCGTGCGTGTGCCGAAAACCGAGCACGCCGAACGCGTACACACGTCGCTGTCTGGCAGCCAGTCCGCCATCGTGCTCACCGATAATCTCGACCAGTCCATCGATGCGGCCAACGCCTACGCCGCCGAACACTTGGAGATCCAGACCGCCGACGCGGATGCCGTTGTTAAGCGCATCAAGAACGCCGGTGCCATCTTCCGCGGGCCGTATTCGCCGGTGCCGCTGGGCGATTACATGTCCGGCTCCAACCACGTGCTGCCCACTGGCGGCACCGCCCGCTTCGCCGCAGGTCTCGGCGTGCACACCTTCATGAAGCCCGTCGAAGTCATCGAATACGACGAGCAGGGTCTGAAGGAGCTCGCCGCGCGCGTTAACGCCTTCGCCGTTTCCGAGGATCTGCCTGCCCACGGCGAATGCGTGCTCACCCGCTTCGTCGCCGATCCGTACGACAAGGCCACCCTGCGCGAGCAGGAGGAGCAGGCCGGCCTGCGCTAAGCGAGCGCCGCCAGATGCGCTGAAAACCACCGCGAACGGGCGGCCGAGCAGCAGCCAGGCCGCCCGATGGTGTGTATATAGGGCATACCGATAGCACACCGATACAACCGAAGGAAGCAACACAACATGACCACGGACAACAGCAACGCCATCCCGGCAAGCCTGCCGCTGCGCAACGATCTGGTGGGTGAAGAGCCGTACGGTGCACCGCAGCTTGACGTGCCGGTGTGCCTGAACGTCAACGAGAACCCGTATGCCCCCGACCCGGCCGTATGCGATTCCATCGCCCGCCGTGTGCGTGAGATCGCACCAACCCTGAATCGTTACCCGGACCGTGAGCATATCGAACTGCGTCAGGCATTCTCCGACTACCTTGCCCGCGAATCTGATACGCGTCTGGACGTGGACGAACTGTGGGGTGCGAACGGCTCCAACGAGATCATGTTGCAGCTGTTCCAAGCCTTCGGCGGGCCGGGCCGCACCGCGCTGGGTGCCGACCCGACTTATTCGATGTATCCCGAATATGCGCGCGATACTTTCACCGGCTGGCAGCTCGCCCACCGCAACGCTGACTTCACGCTGGATGTGGACGCCGTGCTCGAACAGATCGCCCAGGTCAAGCCGAGCATGGTGCTGCTCACCAGCCCGAATAACCCCACGGGCACGCCGCTGCCCTTCGAAGACATCGAACGCATTCTCGCAGCTTGCGAAACCGCCGAGGTCGCCGGTGCCGCCGAGGGTGTGCATCCGATTCTCGTAATCGACGAAGCCTATGTGGAATTCCGTAAGCCCGGCACCCCGAGCGCCGTCAGCCTGATCAAGAACCATCCGAATCTGGCCGTGTCGCGCACCATGAGCAAGGCCTTCGCCTTCGCCGGCGCGCGCGTGGGCTACCTTGCCGCATCCAAGGGCATCATCGACTGCGTGCGCATCGTGCGCATGCCCTACCACCTGAGCGCCGTAACCCAGGCCGCCGCCCTCGCTGCCTTCGAACACACCGATGAACAGCTGAGCTACGTCGGCCACCTGCGCGACACCCGTGAAGCCACCGCCGCATGGCTTCAGGGACAAACCTATAAGGGACAGCCGCTTGAAGTGGCCGAATCCGGTTCGAACTTCCTGCTGTTCGGTGGTCACTTTGACAAGCGCGAAGCCATCTTCGACGAACTGTTGAAGCGCGGCGTGCTCATCCGCGTGGTCGGCCCTGACGGTTGGCTGCGCGTGTGCATGGGTACTGATGAAGAAATGGAGCGTTTCCGCAACGCTCTGGTTGAATCGCTTCGTATAGTGGAAGCCGAATAACGCATATACCAAGGAGCAGCATGGCACGCACCGCGCATATCGTTCGCGAAACCAGCGAATCGCACATCGACCTCGAACTGAACCTCGACGGCACCGGCAAAACCGACATCGACACTTCGGTGCCGTTCTATAACCATATGATGACCGCCCTCGGCAAGCATTCGCTGATCGACCTGACCATTAAGGCCCACGGCGACACCGACATCGACGTGCACCACACCGTTGAAGACACGGCCATCGTTTTCGGCGAAGCCCTGAAGCAGGCACTCGGCGACAAGCGCGGACTGCGCCGCTTCGCCGATGCCACCGTGCCGCTGGATGAGGCGCTCGCCAAGGCCGTGGTCGATATTTCCGGACGCCCCTACTGCGTGTGCAGCGGCGAGCCCGCCGGCTACGAATACTGCATGATGGGCGGCCACTTCACCGGCTCCCTCGTGCGTCACGTTATGGAATCTATTGCCTTCCATGCCGGCATCTGCCTGCACATGCAGGTGCTTGCTGGCCGCGATCCGCACCATATCGCCGAAGCCGAATTCAAGGCTCTCGCCAGGGCCCTACGCTTCGCTGTGGAAATCGACCCGCGCGTGGACGGCATTCCCAGCACCAAGGGAGCGCTGTGATGGCCGACGATTATAAGGGCTCGGACAACACAGCAGACGGATTCGACGCCGACTTCAACCCGGACGAATCACTTTTCTCCGACGAGGAGCTGGAGGCGGCGCTGGCTGGCTTCGAGCAGGAATTCGCCGCGCAGGATTCTAAGTCTGACAACGCTGATGATTCTGCAGCGCCTGCCGATCAATCCGCCAGCCAATCTGCTGATCAATCCGCCGATCAAGTTGACGCGAACTCCGAGGATGCGACAAGCTCCGTGGCCGACGCCGTCAACGAGGCTATGGCCGACGTGGTCGATCCATCCGTGGGCTTCGAAAACGAACTTGCCGGCTTGCTCGGCAACAAAGCCAAGGTCGCGCTGATCGTCACCCGCGTGGCTTCCGCCGAATTGCTCGCCGCATTCTGCCAATTGTCGGATGTTTCTGCCTGCTGTATCGGATCCAACCAGGGTGCCGTGGCGGTGCTCCGGAATCTGGACGGCGACGGCCCTGAGGCGGCTGCCAAAGACCTGACCTGCGTGGTGTCCGGCATGCCGGTGATTCTTGCGGTCAACCGCGCCGACAAACTCGAAGTCAACATGGTGATTCAGGGTGAAATCGCGCAGAACTTCGCCCCTCCTGTGCTGTTCACTTCAACGCCGCGCTTCGTCGAGGATCTGCTGCTGAACATCGTGACGTTGGAACAGCTGAAAACCAAGGGCTTCGAAGTGCTGGACTCTGCCTCGCTCAGCCACGAGCAGGCAATGGAAATACTCGCCGGCCACACCAAGCGCGGTCGCGGCAAAAACGGCTCCGTCATCGAATAGCACGCAATAACGCAACAAACGAGGAGAACCACATGACCACAGCGGTTGTTTTCGACTACGGATTCGGCAACGTGCGCTCCATGGTGCGCGCGCTGGCCAATCAGGGCGTCGACACCACCCTCACCTCCGATTATCGCCAGGCACTGGAAGCCGACGGCCTCGTGGTGCCCGGTGTGGGCGCTTTCGCCGCCTGTATGGAAGGCCTGAGAAAAGTGAACGGCGACCGGGTGATTTACGACCGCATCCGCGCCGGCCGCCCGGTACTGGGCGTGTGCGTGGGCGAACAGATTCTGTTCGAACGCGGCAACGAGCACGGCGCCAACGCCACTGGCGTGGGGCTGATCGGCGGATCCGTGGATCCGTTGGACGCTGATGTGGTGCCGCATATGGGCTGGGACACCATCGACGCCGCCGACAACAGCGTGCTGCTGCATGGTGTGGAACAGGAACGATTCTATTTCGTGCACTCCTATGCGGCGATGGCCGTCAGTGCAGCGGATACCAGCAAATATGAAATCGATTTGTCCGATGCCCCCGAACGTGTCAGCTGGTGCGATTACGGACGCTCCCGCTTCGTTGCCGCCTATGAACGCGGGCCACTGTTCGCCACCCAATTCCACCCCGAAAAATCCGGCGACGCCGGTGCCCAGCTGCTGAAGAACTGGATCGCGCTGCTGTAATTATTGGCGTAATTACAGGTCTGTCTGCCGGAGCTCGTGCTTTCATCAAGCAGTGCCGAGCTTATGAGCTTTGTCACAGTTGCTGGCCGCAGCTGTTAGTTGCAGCCAGCAATCACCGTTAATCGCTGCCAACCATCCGAATTAATACACCGCCGAAAGGAACAATCATGTCTTTGACTCTTCTGCCCGCCGTCGACGTGCGCGATGGCAAGGCCGTGCGCCTGCGCCAGGGCGAATCCGGCTCGGAAACCGACTACGGCTCGCCGCTGGAAGCCGCCCGCACCTGGGTTGAATCCGGCGCGCAGTGGATTCATCTGGTCGATCTCGACGCCGCCTTCGGCACCGGCGACAATCGCGCCCAGCTGCGTGAAATCGTGCACGAACTTGGCGACAAGGTCAACATCGAAATGTCCGGCGGCGTGCGCGACGACGCTTCGCTTGACGCGGCGCTCGAAGCCGGTGCTGCCCGCGTGAATATCGGTACCGCCGCTCTGGAGAACCCCGAATGGACCAAGCAGGTTATCGCCAAGTATGGCGACAAGGTTGCCGTCGGTCTTGATGTGCGCGGACACACGCTCGCGGCTCGCGGCTGGACCCGCGAGGGTGGCGACCTGTTCGAGACGATGGCGATGCTCGACGACGCCGGCTGCACGCGCTATGTGGTCACCGACGTGGCCAAGGACGGCATGATGAGCGGCCCGAACATCACACTGCTCAAAGAGGTGGCCGAGCGCACCAATGCCAAGGTGACTGCCTCGGGCGGCATCGCTAAGCTCGATGACCTCAAGGCCATCAAGGAGCTGGCCGATCTTGGTGTGGATTCCGCCATCCTCGGCAAATCCCTGTATGCGCGAGCCTTCACCCTCGAAGAGGCGCTCGAAGTCGCCCGCTGAGCGACTCTGCTAAGCGGCAAATCAGTTTTGTATTGGGCTGAGCGTGGTAATTAATCCACATGTGGTGTGATTACCACGCTCAGCCCTTCGTCAACGTGGTAATTAATCCACGTGTGGAGTGAAAGCCACGCTAAGGAGCGCATAAGCGCATCTTAGTCACGCTTGGAGCAGGGGAGCTCGCCGGATTTGATGAGCTTCTTGAACACGGCGTAATCCTCATCGTTCTGCTCCGCATAGGAGACCGCGAACGAGGCGATCGCCTGATCGAACTCGTCCGAACCGCCCAAATAGTTCGCAATGGCGATGGAATCGCCGGTGCGTGCGTGCGCGTGGGCCAAACACCATGCGCACATGCGGCTCAGGTCGCTCAATCCCAGATCATTGAGATGGTCGATGTCGATCGACCCCTTGCCATTCCACAACTGGCGCACGTAATAGTCGCGCTGACGGCCGTCTTCAGCCAGGAAGCTCGACCAGCCGAGCAGCACGTCGGCCGTGGACTGGATCAGTTTCTGCCCCTGCACCACGCGTTCGCCGTGCGTGGCATACGGGGATGCGCCGCAGTAGTGCTCCAGCACCGAATAGGTGGCTTCCTTCATCTGCAGCATCAGTGGATCGTCGATATCGCGCCCCACCAGAATCGAAGCCCACGCACGCTGACCCACCGAGCCGACGCCTACCACCTTGCGCGCCGAATCATGATACTGATAGTGGTCGAGCACGTGGCGGCGATCCTCATACAGCGAATGGCGATACTGGTTGAACAGGGTGTCGATGCGCGCCTGCAAGGCGTCAAGATCCGCATAATCCTGCAATTCGTTGATCGGCACCAATTCCGGCGGATCGGAACGGAAGCGCAGCTTGCCGCCCTCAAAATACGTGAGCTTGGCCGCTGCGGCGTCGGAGTCCTTCACCGCCGCCTTCATCGCGGCCTCGCGCAGCGTGCGGTTGCGCTTGCCTCCCTGTGTGCTTTCGAACCGGTCGAGTGTTTCGGTCACATCCAAATGGTCGTACCATGCGTCGAGGTAATCCATTTCGGAGAACTGCTTCATACGCTCGCGGTATGTATGCACACAGCGCATCACCGCCGCGCGCCGGGCCTTCTCCTTGATGCCGTTCGCACGACCGCAGATCTCCACTGACACGGCCAAACGCTTAAGATCCCATTCCCAAGGGCCCACAGCCGTCTCGTCGAAATCGTTGATATCGAATACCAGTCGGGCAGAGGGGGAGCGGAACATACCGAAATTGCCGATATGCGCATCACCCACGCACTGCACCGGAATGCCCGTCACTGGCGTGGATGCCAGATCATTGGTCATGATGAGCACAGTGCCGCGGTAGAACGTGAACGGGCTGGCGCTCATACGCTTGTAACGCAACGGAATCAGATCAGGCACGCGAATGGCGGACTGCTCCTCAAGCAGAGCAATCGCCTCGCGCCGATCTTCGCGCACCTGCCAGATTGCATGCGATTCAAGCGGTGCGGCAGAGCGGGCGGCAATGCCGGCGCGCGCACGCTCACGCGGCGTGGCGGCCTGCTGCCAGCGCGTCATATCAATGGGTGGATTCGCGGATGGTGTCAGATGGTCTGCTTCACTCATACACACCACTGTAACTCGTGGAATGTCTTTTGCCCTCTTCAGTGGACAATTCCTCTTTTGGCTGTTGTCGGAGATGCCGATGTTGCCAACAATGGTACTTGTCCATTAAATCTGATCCTACTGAAAGGACAAAGATGAATATTAGCAGGGTCAAGAAAGTGCTAATCGGCATCGTTGCTGGTGGCGCATTAGCATTTGGTATTCCAGCCTCGGCGCAGGCTGCCACTCATGATGTGTATGGTTATTTGAATACGGGAGGTGCTCTTATCCAGTATTCAACTTTCCGCTCTCATTTAGCCGGAAATGCTTCGCTGAGAGTGACCAACAATGTTGGTACATATAGCCGTTTTGGTTTACGCACGACTGATGGAGTACAACGAACGGCTTCGCTTCAGTATAACGGCAGCGGTGGGGACCAGTCATGGGGCTGGGTCGCATCAGGATCATATGCGCTGAACGGACGCATGGGAGCTCGATCTGGTGCGGATAACTACTGGGCCGGTCTTTTGACTATGTAATTACTGAGTGAATTGATTGTTGTGCTGGAACGTCTGTGTTCCAGCACAACTTTTCTTACGGAGCGAACAATGAAAAAGATGATAAAACCTGTCTTGGTGATGATGGTGGTGTCTTTCTTACTGGCAGGCTGCGGTTCAAAAGGCGATGCCGAATCTGGTGCAGTCGAACTCCTAGATTGGGATGGCGCTAATGAAGAATATAAAGATACAGTTAAAGATTTTCCTTTCGCTCTTGAGAACGGGGATGTTTTCCCTGCGGACATGCAGCGGACAGGCAGTTCGCAGTATCAAAAAGGGTGGGGTGAAGGGCAGGCCTACTTCTATTGGATCTGTTCCACAGAACATAATATTCTGGATAAGAATCAGAGTGATTCCGATGCTGCTTTGGCTTCCGTGCAGCAGTTGAAAAAAGTCACTAGTAGCTCTTGGTTCCAAACGTATTATGATGATACGGATCAAATATTTGAAAATGAAGTCATCGGAAAAGCCGAACTAGGTGACGTTTCCGTTATGCAACAGTTTTATGATGCCGACTGCTCTTGGTATCGCAGCAGCAAAGGACTGTAATGATGAAAGCTTCCTTTGTGAGTTTCCGACGTAATATTGCCGTTGGAATATGCGTAATGGCTTGTGTCTCATTAGGAGGCTGTAATAACGTATCGTCTGCATCAGAATCATTACAGGTGACTGAGCAAAATGAATCATTGGTTAAAGTCACAAAAGGGAAGTTAACTCCGTTGATTTCCGCCACGACAAGCGTGGAAGTAGCATCGCCAATTGCCGTTTATGCGACTGTACAAGGTGCTTTTCACAGCACTGTCGAGTTGGGAAAATACGTCCATGCCGGTGAGGAACTGGGAACCATAGGTAGTGAGACCGTGACTGCACCAGTGGATGGAATATTGGAATATGTCGCTGCAGACAATGACGTGGCAGTCAACTATCCGCTGTTCACTGTTCGTTATGGTGGGATGGCCTCGCAATTAGATGCTTCTGTTTTGCTGAGAACGATTGATGCAAATTCCAGCATCACCGGCCGTTTTCAAATATCTGATGGTCAAGGTCCAACAGATTGTGCTGCAGTGGTGCGTACGGCAAGCGATTTTGCGGGAGATGGAGACTCCGATGCGCAATCCGCAGAGGAATCCTCCCAGATTCTACAGTGTCTCTTTCCTAAAGATGTGATCGTAAGGCCTGGGCAAACTGCCACAACTGTCTTGAAAGCTACCGCGGTCGATGAGGCTTTGCTGTTACCTATTTCCTCGGTTGCAGGACGTTCGGAAAAGGGGCAGGTATCGAAATATGAAGATGGAAGCTATCACACCGTAGACGTGCAACTTGGCGCTTCGGACGGCACCTCCATCATCATAGTGAGCGGACTTCGCGAGGGAGATGAGGTCTCCAGCATTGCTCCCAATCTGACTGCAGGGACGGAATCATGAATGGTGTTTCGTATCAAGAAGTTGAAGGAACAAAAGTGATTCAGTTAACTTCAGAAGATGAAATTGCTGTGGCGGAGCTTCGAAATGTTACCGCTACGGTTCTGCTGAATGATGGAACACGGTTGACAACTGTACATGATGCCAACATAGTGTTTCATAGGGGAACTTCAACTGCAATAGTAGGAAGAAGCGGTTCAGGGAAAACAAGTCTAGCCTCGATTATCGGCCTTCTCAATATGGACTATACGGGAGAAGTCCTCTACGGCAATACCGATATCCGTGAAAGGGGCGACGCCTTCTGTTCTCGTTTTCGATGTGCTCACATAGGGTTTGTGTTCCAGAACTATTCGTTAATTCCACATTTGCGAGTGTGGGAAAATGTGGCTCTTCCACTTGACTATAGATATCGATTCTCTCGAAAAAAAATCCGAAAACAAGCTATACGTTCCTTAGGAATCGTTGGCTTGCGAGAAAAAGCCAACTTCGCGCCCGCTAGTCTTTCCGGCGGCGAACAGCAAAGAGTCGCCATTGCGCGTGCTCTCATCGGAAATCCAGATATTTTGATATGTGATGAGCCTACAGGCGCATTGGATGAAAAAACCGGTGAAAAGATTGCTGATTTGCTCTTCAAACAAGTGCATGACTACGGAACTACGCTGGTTTTGGTGACTCATGATTTACGACTTGCGGCGCGTTGCCAGAGACAACTATTCATGGATCGAGGAGAAATCTCATGTTCCACATGATTGTCAGTGATCTGCGAATATCGCCACTTCGCACAGTCCTTACCTCGCTTTCGATGTTTATTGGAATCATCACATTGATTCTGTCGGTGCTCATAGGAACTCTCGGCAAAAGTTATCTTGAGTCAACAAACGCGCAGCTTTCGGGATGGTCTCCCACCTATACCGTTACTGTTTCGGATGCTCAAATTACTGATTTGAAGCTTAATGAGAAAATGATAGAGACGATGCAAGAAAACCCTATAGGTATCATTGTTCCGGAATATCAAATGGACTCATTGGGAATATATTCTTCCGGCTCCATCCGACATGTAAACGCTGTAGTCACATCTTCACAGCGAACGAAACTGTTTCCTGTCGCAATAGTTAAAGGGCAATGGTTCGCGGAGGATTCTCATGAATCTTCGTTGCAAGTTGTTGTGAATCGCGAAGCTGAGGGAATGATTTTGTCAGACGGAACCGTAGATCTTGGTGTGGTTAATGGAACGGAAAAAATAAATATATGGGTGAGGGGTGTGATCGATGATGGATCGTCGGAGCCGATTATTTATTTGGATGCGTTAACTATGGAACGTTTCCTCCCTCAAATGTGGCGTCCTGAAGGTCTTACTGTGTTTTTTCATCCTACGGGGTCGGTCAATGAAAACATGGCGAAAAGCGCCGTTAGCGATCTATTGTTTGATTCCGTAGGAGGGAAAATAGGAAGTTGGAACCGAAGCGATAACGCGGAAAGCTATGAGTCGGTTATTGACTTTTTGCAGACCGCTACTTTAGTATCGGCGCTGCTGTTATTAGTGGTATCAGCTATTGGTCTTATCAATATTGGAATGGCCGGAATTGAACAACGTTCTCGGGAATTGTTGATTCGACGTGCCATTGGTGCGACCAAAACAAGCATCGTATGTCTTGTTATTGGCTCGTCGATGTTGCTCAGTCTTATCATCGCTTGTATTTCAATTGGTATTTCAATCCTGTTGGTGGCTGCTTTGCCTTATATGATGCCATCTGATGTTCCTCTTGAACTGCCTCCGTATCCTTATTCTGCCGCAGTGTTGGCGTGTGTTTCTGCCGTGGTTACGGCATGCATCGGATCAATTGCTCCAGCTATTAGAGCATCTGCTCTGCAACCTGCTCTTGTTCTGAGATAGTGATTATGCGATATCGTGTTTCATCCTATATCTGCGTGCTTATGATAATCCGGCCAGATTCTGTATGAAATTTCTTGCGAAGTGAGCGTCATGCCCTTGGTCGAAGGCTGTTGCCAGTAACATCAATTGGGATGATGTCATATAGGGGAATACGGCTTAGGGGCTAATGATGGACAAAGTCCGAGATATCAGATCAGATTTTATCCGTGCTTGTCGGATATCTCTGCATAAGCACCCTCTGGGGTTGTTGACCGTCGTGTCTTACATTATCGGTGTTGGTGTACTGCTGATTGGAGACTTTAAGAGTGGGTTGCTCTTTGCCAATTTTGACAGTCGAATGATGATGGTGATGTTCCCCACAGGCGTGGTCGTCGGTATCGTGGCAGTGCTGATCCGAGAAACCCATCCATTGGCTGTTCTGATGATTGAGTTCGTTGGGATCTTCGTATCGTTGCTGCTGAGCGCGAGGATTCATCCGTCTGTAAAACTGGTCTTTCTGTTGATGATGTATTGCTGCGTACAACTGCCTGTTCGGACTCAACGTATTTGTGATGGTGTTATGATCACGGCACTTTTCGTGCAATTTCTGTTTCCGGACGTTATACGGTATTCGTATCAGTTATTTCTGTTAATCGTTATTGCCTGTGGTGTCGCCTCGGCGGCATGGTCGCTTGCCCGAGAGCGGCGCGTTGCCCACGAGCGAATCTTGCAATCCGATCAACGCGCGAAACTGTTTGCCATGCAACGCGATCAGGCCGAGCGTCGCTCTCAGCTGGCCAATGAGCTGCATGACAGTATCGGCCATAATCTAACTGCAATCGCATCCTTGTCACAAGGAGGCAGCGTGATGGCGCGTACAGGCAAAGCCGATAACGACGCTCTTATGCACGTGTTCGAACAGATCACCGATATCGCACGGGGATGTCTGGACGAAACCCGTACGGCTTTGCGTGAGTTTGATGATGCGGAATCCAACCGTTCGCAGGTGATGGAGAATTTGGATGTATCAGGGGACACAGTATGCCATTTGCATGACTGGGATGATATCAAACCGTTGTTGGACAGGGCGCGTTTAACCGGCGTCATGGTGGTGTTTACCGAAACCGGTAAACGGGGCCATGACCTGAAACTTTCGGATTTATGCTTCGCTGTTACACGGGAAGCGATTACCAATGCGATGAGGCATAGCCAGGGACTGTCGGGCATCACCGTTGCTTGGAATCACCAACAGGATAACACGACGCAGATCGTTGTTCGTGATGAAACCGTGACACTCACTGAAACGCCATATATAGGCCAAAGCGCTGATGACAGTGCATGGGATGCAGTACCGCACAGTGATGGCAATGGTTTGCATTACTTGGAGAAACGCGTTCGTCAAGCTGGAGGAACGTTGGCATATGGGCCAGCAGATGGTGGCTGGTTGGTTACCGCAGTGATTCCGTGGCGTGAGGCAGGTAGGGAAGGGGCGAATGATGCAAACTGCACAACCAATGATTCACGTTATGTTGGTTGATGATCAGGCGGCGACGCGGGCCGGGTTCATGATGATGCTTGCGCTTGCCGATGATATTCGCGTCACCATGCAGGCATCCAATGGTGCGATGGCGTTGGAACAGCTAAGAGCCAGTCGGAATCATCTGCCGGACGTTATTTTGATGGACGTGCGTATGCCGGTTATGGATGGCATCGAAGCAACCGGACGCATCACCCGCGAATTTCCGGAAATTAAAGTGATTCTGCTAACCACTTATGATCAAGACGATTACGCGCTTGCCGGTGTGGATCACGGGGCTGTTGGATTCCTGTTAAAGGATGCAACGCCGGAACGGTTATGCGCTGACGTGCATGCCGCATACCGTGACGGTGCCGTGTTCGTTCCTCGTATTCAACGGCTGTTTCTGGACAAGCAACGTCGTGACTTGGCCAATATGTCTGAGCGGGACGCCATGCGCGAACGTTTCCTCATGCTTACCCGTCGGGAGTTTGAGGTCGCCCGGCTTATTGCCGAAGGTTTGGAGAACACCGATATTGCCAAAACCATGGTGCTGGAGGTCTCATCCGTAAGAAAGATGGTCAGCCGCATCCTTCCCAAACTCGGTGTGCACGACCGCACCCAGATCGCCGTCGCTTGGTACAAGGCCCGTATGGACGACACTTCGATTTCGGCGTAATGGTCTTCTTTGTCCTCTGAAAAGGACAATTCGGGAATATGCGGTTGCCTCATTACAACAACGTCGTGTACATGGGTTGGTATGCGAAGCAGATCGATACGGTTGGCGACTGTGCTTGCCGTGGTGTTTTCATTATTGGGGGCGTTCCTGATTCTTGATGGGATGGACGCGACTGCACCGCTTGGCGTGGCGGCGACGGTGCAGGTGTCAGGCCCGGTGCCGTCGGTCTCGAGCCGACAAACCATTGCTCAGATTGGTGATATCGCCGATGAATATCACGTCAACGTCGTGAAGTATGTCGACGATGTTCGCAATCCCGGCACCTTGCGTCATCTGTACGTTATGGTGGGCAACACTGAGGGGAAAGCCGCGCAATAGATTAGCCATGGATATCCTGCATTCAACCCGACGATTCGTACGGATGTTGACGCCATAGATTCAATTGCGGATATGGACCCCAGGGGAATGTATTACCTGTTCGACGGAGATTCTGCGGTCGCGTCCATAATGAGCAACCGGCTGAGGGAACAGGGCTATGAGGTCAGTATTAAAACGAATTATGTCGGCTCCTTCGCCCAATGGTTTTTCAGCAAACCATTCGGCGTCGGACTGATTATCGCATTGATGCTCTGTGTCATGTTATCGGGTTGCTTTGCGCTGATGAACGCGAAAGGCTATGCGATTGAACGGCTCCATGGAAAATCCGCGCTAGGCATTGTTTTCAGAGACATCAAGGCCAATGCTGTGCCCTGTGCCGCTGGTATGGCAGTAGCGTGCGCAGTGCTGTGCGGTGCCGTGTACATCTACAATCATGGGGCGCAGTGGAATCTGTGGCTTATGGTGACAGCCCTCATTCTGCTATTGATTATGGCGTGCATGATGGTGGCGTATCTGGTGGGGTTTGCGATTGCGTCAGCAAGCCCTCTGCTGTGGTCCATCAAAGGACGGCTGCCGCAACGTTTGCCATCCGTAGCGGTATATTGCGTGCGAATTCCGGCGGTTGTGGTGACCATATGGGCCATATCCTTCGCTGGAACGGCTCTTGCGGAAGCCCGCGATCAATGGCGAACTCAGCAAGCGTGGCGCACGGCCGGCGACAGTGCCGCAATCTATCTCAATCCGAATCTGTCTGCCGAAGAACAGGACCAATACAGCGAACGCACCGGTGCATGGCTGCGTCAGGCCGAAGCGGACGGGCACATGATACTGGCTCATGAATATGATCTGCGTTTCTTCGCCCCTCCTGCGGACGATGGGAGCACTGTATCCGGACGCCTGTTGTTGGCGAACGGCAATTACCTTTCCCATCAGGATGTGCGGGACGCCGATGGGAGCAGATTGACATCGGTGCCGGATGATGCAGTGTTGGTCGTGGTGCCTTCAACGTTGGATGATGCGCATCAACAGGAGCGGCTTGATGCTGTACACCGATGGGTCAAATCGCAGTGCGAGATGTATGGAAGGAATGTGCCGCAGATCAATATTGTGCGCGGAGCCTCCAGCCAGCAACTGTTCGGCTATGGCTCAGCGCTGCCGAACACTCCGACGTTGTTCGATGACGCTTTGCTGGTTGTTATCAACGCGAGCAGCGGACTGTTATCCGATGACGACTACACCGCCTACGCCAGTCAGGGAGACGTTTTGTTGAGCGACACGAATTATGCGATTGCGTCTTCACGTCAGGCGGGACTGGGAGATTTCATCTTTGCGGTGGGCAACGTTGCTCAGAACGCGGCTGATGATTATGCGCAGCTTAAAGCGGATTTGATTGTGCACCTGTTCAATATCATCACTTGCGCGGCCATCCTCGCCGTGTCTTCCATTGCAATTGCTCAGATCCGTGTCAGGGAACGTGCCCAAACGATTTTTGCGCGATACATTCATGGATGGTCGTTCCCCAGAACTCATATGAGTTTGATCGTTATGGAAACGTTGCTGGCGATTCTGCCGCTTCTCTGGTCCCTCTGGCAGGTTGCGTCAATGATGCGCTCGCAGGCGGCGCCGGGGCAGGATAATCCGCTGCTGCTGGGAGGGTGGCAGCCCGTCCTGGTCATGCTTCTGGCCGTCATCAATCTCACCATATGCTTGCTCGGCGTTGCTCATTACACCGCAGGCATCGTTCGTAACCATGCAAGGGAGGAATAATATGGCGCAACATCATGTCGCAAGCCATGCTACAAACCAGAGCACAGACAACGCTGTAGGCCATGCAACAGGCCACACCACATTGGAGGTGTTTGAGCTGGGCAAGGGATTCGGCTCTCGAATGCTGTGGCAGAATATGTCATTCACGCTGCAATCAGGGCAGATGGCTGCGATCACAGGACCATCGGGTTCCGGCAAATCCACGCTGCTGAACTGTATCGGATTGTTGGAGCACCCAGATCAGGGGAGCATCCGTGTGGATGGTGAGGATCTCGTTCATATGGGGGCGCATGCCACGCGCTTGTTCCGTCAGCGCAAACTCGGCTATCTGTTTCAGGACTATGCGCTTATCGACAATGCGACGATCTACGACAATCTTGATATCGCTCTTCCCTCAGTTCCCCGCAAAGACAGAAAGCGGATGATGGATGCTGCGCTCAAGCGTGTGGGGTTGCCGCATCGCGGCAGGGATCTCGTCTTTCGACTATCCGGTGGGGAGCAGCAGCGTGTCGCGCTCGCGCGTCTCATAGTCAAACAGCCGGCGATTATCCTGGCTGATGAGCCCACCGGCGCGCTCGATCGGGACAACGCAGACATGGTGGTCGACACATTGCGCAGCATGGCGCACGACGGGGGCATCGTGCTTATCGCCACGCATTCCGCTCGTGTTGCTGAAGCTTGCGACCGGATTGTGAATCTTCAGGAAGTTGCGCACTAGCCGTATGCTGTGGTTCGACTTTCGTAACAAGTGTCCGAATGGCGTGTGTGTTAACGCGGGTCGTAACACGGGTATGGAACGATAGGCGACTATGGATAAACAGCAAGAGTTTGCTTTGCGCACGGTCGAGGAACGCGACGTGCGCTTTATTCGTTTGTGGTTCACTGATGTGTTGGGAACCTTGAAATCCGTGGCCATTGCACCGGCCGAGCTGGAATCCGCATTCGAGGAGGGGCTTGGCTTCGACGGTTCCGCCATCGAAGGCATGACGCGAGTCTCCGAAGACGACATGATCGTCCAGCCGGATCCCTCCACATTCCAGATTCTGCCGTGGCGCGGCGGCCCGCAGGGCACCGCCCGCATGTTCTGCGATGTGATGACCCCGGACGGCGAGCCCTCGCTCGGCGATCCACGTCACGTGCTTAAGCGTGCGCTCGCCAAAGCCAAGGAAAAGGGCTTCACCTTCTACGTGCACCCCGAAATCGAGTTCTACCTATTCGAACAGCAGGATGACTGGTCCAAGGCCCCCACGCCGATTGATGAAGGCGGCTATTTCGACCACGTGCCGCGCAGCCCAGGCATGGACTTCCGCCGTGCCACCGTGAACATGCTCGAACAGATGGGCATCTCGGTGGAATACTCGCATCACGAGGCCGGTCCCGGCCAGAACGAGATCGACCTGCGGTATGCCGACGCCCTGACCACTGCGGACAACATCATGACCTTCCGTACCGTGGTCAAGGAGATCTCCCTGGAGCGTGGCATTCACGCCAGCTTCATGCCCAAGCCGATCGCCGACGCGCCCGGCTCCGGCATGCACACGCACCTGAGCCTGTTCGAAGGCGACGCCAACGCATTCTATGAGGCCGGCCAGGAGTTCAACATGTCGCTGACCGCCCGCCAATTCGCCGCCGGCATTCTGGCGCACGCGGCGGAGATCTGCGCCGTCACCGATCAGTACGTCAACTCGTACAAGCGTCTGTGGGGCGGCAACGAGGCGCCGAGCTACATCTGCTGGGGTCACAACAACCGGTCCGCACTGCTGCGCATCCCGCAGTACAAGCCGGGCAAGGGCAACTCCGCGCGCATGGAGTTCCGTGCGCTCGACCCGGTGGCCAACCCGTACCTGGCCTATTCGGTGCTGCTGGCCGCCGGCCTTGACGGCATCGACAAGCAGATGCAGTTGGGCGAGCCGACCAGCGACGACGTGTGGGAGCTCACCGATGGTGAACGTCAGGCCATGGGCATCCAGCCGCTGCCGCGTTCGCTGGATGAGGCGTTGAAGATCATGGAGAAGTCCGACTTCGTGGCCGAAGTGCTCGGCGAGCACGCCTTCGAGTACTTCCTGCGCAACAAGCGCCACGAATGGGAGGAGTACAACCAGCAGGTCACGCCCTACGAGCTCAAGAAGTATCTGCCCAAGCTCTAATCGCTCTAGCGTGGCAATGGCATAAACGTCAAACTCAAACGCCGGTGGGCGGGTTGACCGTGGAATAATCCATAAGCAACCCGCCCACCGGCGTTTTGTATGTGCGGAAGCCCTGACATAGGGCAAGCCAAGCCATACATTGGGCCAGACATTGGGCCAGACCATGGCTCGCCGGACCCGTTTCGATGCGAGGTGTGCGACTACCGTTCGATGTACTTGCGCAGCAGGATGGTGATGCCGGCGGCCAGCAGCGCGAACACCGCACCGACCGGGCCAAGCCAAGTCAGCCCCAGATTGTCGTTGACCAGGCCACCAACGGCCGAACCAATGGCGATGCCGATATTAAAGGACATGGAATTAAGCGACGCGGCCAGATTCAGGGAGCCGGGGTGGGATTGTGCCGCCACATCCATATACAGCACCTGCGAGGCGGTGTTCTGCAGATACATCATCATGCCCAGCACCACCAGCAGTATGACGCCGGCAACCGGCAGCAGCGACGCCAAAGCCAGCGCGCATAGGCAGATGGCTTGCGCGATATAGATGGGGAAGATATGGGTGAGCGGTTCCACGCCGCGACCACGGTCGCCGAGCTTGCCGCCGTACAGGTTGCTCCACAGGCAGGCGCAGCCGTAGATAACCAGTCCGATGCTGAGGAACTGCGTGGGCACGCCGATTTCGTCGCGCATGATGGGGGAGAGGTATGTGTAGAACACATATGATGCAGCCGCGCCACACACCACATCCAGCACGCCGAATTGGATGCGACGGTCGAAGAACAGACGGAACTGCCGCAGAAAACCGATTTTCACACGATGCGAGTTGCGGGGCAATACCACTGCCATCAGCACGATAAGCACCGCCGTCAGCAGCGACACCAGACGGAACGTCCAACGCCAGCCGAACGTATCGGCCACCCATGTGCCGATAGGCACGCCCACCACGGAGGCGATGGAGAAGCCGGAGAACACCCAGGCGATGAACTTGGTGCGATGCTGTTCCGTGGTCACGTCGGGCGCGAAGGTCATGGCTATGGACACCAGCGTGCCGGAGACCGCGGCGATCAGCAGTCGAGCGATCAGCAGGATGGGATAGTTCGGTGCGAGGGCGCACAGTATGTTGCCTGCCAGAAACACGCCCATCAATATCAGATAGGTGGCGAAGCGGGGGAAGCGCGCCGACAGCGCCGAGCCAAGCGGCGTGCACGGTGCGTACAGAAACGCGAACAGGGCCACCAGATTGCCCACCGTCACTTCGGAGACCTGAAGACCGGCGGCGATATCCGGCAAAATACCCACCACCACGAACTCGCTCATGCCGAGCATGAAACTGGCGAAAATCAGGATGCACACCGGCAGATTGAAGAAACGGGTGGTTTCCGTGCGTGTCATGAAGTCTCCTCATCCAGAGGTTGAGCGTTGCCGAATCTGTAGAATATTGGCCGACCCCTACAAATCGACCGCGGTCAGAGTTTCGGGCAATCGGCGCTGAGCGGCAGGCGACGAACGGTCAGCTACGTGGGCTGCCGAACCAGCTCTGATAGATGAGGGCGAAGTTGCGATTGCCGTAGCTGGAGCAGGAATCGCCCTCGCCGCCGCCGGCCGCAAGCGCCGCCAGATTCGGCTGATAGGGCGTGTAAATGTACAGCAGCGCGGTCGCCTTGTTCTCGATATACACTTCGGAGCCGCCGCAAGCCTCATTCGGATGGTACTGGATGTAGTTCAGCGCTCCGGCATGATAGCCGTAGCGATCCTCGTTCGCCGCATAATACCGGTATCGTTTCGCAGCGCCATATACCTGTCGGAAAAAGCCGGCATACGCGGGATCGCAGTCGGCATCATCCGGGCAATTCAAACCCATCGCCGATTTGATCTGAAAGTCGCTGGGATTCGTGGCCGCGACCAGATGCTGTTCCTTCTGTAATACCGTGAGCAGCACCTTCTGACTGACCCCGCAGGCCTGCCCGGCCTTGGTGATGATGGCAGCCGCCGACTCGCCCTTGGCACCGGTATAGTCCTGACACAATGATTCGCCGGATTCATCCGACGTGTCGAAGGTCATCGAAGCCAGAGCGCCGCCTTGCGACTGCAGGAAGGCTTGCACTTCAGCCTGGCTCATAGCTGACCCGTTGAAGAACTGGCCATCGGAGATGATGTTGCCAGGGTTGAAATCATAGGTCTGTGCCAGTCGCAATTGTTCGCTTTCCGCCGCCTGCACCTGCGTGCGCCAATTCGTGAATCGCACCAATGCCACAACCAACGCTATTACGCAGATAACCGCCACCATCGTCGTGAGCAGCATGCCTGCTCGTTGCAGCAGATTGGCATGACTCCACGCCTTGCGAAACTTAAGAACATGTGATTTGTTCGACCGGGTTCGCCTGCGGGATCGGGTGTGGGGGCGTTTGCGTTTGCGTGGCGTCGAATTGCGTTGTGATGTGCTCATCGCATGCCATTGTAACCGCGACGACTGCGCGCAAGACGAAACGTCATTCGATGGAGAACGTGTTTTCCACAATGCCAGAGGAGTCATACGCGTCGAATGAGGCGTCGAAGGTGCCGCCGGCATTGGTGGCGGGCGTATAAAAGATGGTCGCACGCATCAGCACGCCCGGCATCGCGAGGCGATGCGTCGAATTCCAATCGTAATCCTGTGAAGCCTCGCTGGGATAGCTGGTGTCGAGCTCATGCCCGTTTTGCATAAGGTCAAGCACGCCGAAATCGGACAGCATATGCGGCCTGTCGGTTTCGTTGATCCAAGTGAGGGTGAGTATCACCGTCTCATTGCCGTTATAATCCTGCGGGCCTTGCCGCACCGATTCGAATCGCAGAGAGATGCGGGGCTGCCCGCCATAGTCGACCAGCGTGGTCATACCCTCGCGGTCGGCTTCACCGGCTTGCGGGGGAGTGTCCATATCGTCGGCGTCGATCTGCGTGAGAGGGCCTGCGGATTGACCATCCTCGAACTCGAACGCGGAGAGGGTGGCCTCATTGTCGCCGCAGATATACACCAAAAACGGCGATGAGCCGTCTTGGGTGGTGAACGCCACCGTCACCGTCTGGGTTTGACCGGCATCGATGGTCGTGAAGTCATCGGCGTCGGCGAATCCGAGCTGCTGTGTGCCTTGGTTGCTTTCGAATCCGTAAGAGCGGTCCAAGGCGATGCCGTTCTGCAAGGCGTCGACATCCACCCTGGAAAGCGGCCGCTCCTCATCGCTGGCATTGGTTACGGTGAGGGAGATGAGCAGCTGGGGATTGCCATCATAATCCTCGGTCAAGCCGTAGGCCGCATGATCAATGGTAATGTCGTAGGCCTGATCGTTATAGTCATATACCCGGCCGGAATGGTCCGAGACGGTGAACGATTCGTTTTCGGTGTATGCGCCGGCATGTTCGGTGATCGTTTCCTCCAAGTACGCGCGCTGTGCGATGATTGCCGCTGTCTGCGTGATAACCAGGAGGATGGCGAGCACCAGTGCGATGATTGCCATGCCCCGTCCCGACTTCCGGGGGTGCGCGCCGGTCCGGGGTATGGCGATGATGGCCAACACCACGGCCACGATGGCGAACAGCATTGACGAGATTGACTCGAAGTTCACCACTGCGATGATGGCGACGATCAGAGCGGCGACGGCGAATCCGGAACGCTTGCCTGTGTTGTTTTGGGTGTTGGGAGCTGTCGTCCGACCGTGCCACGTGTTCTGCGTCGTGGTGTTGGGACGTGGCTGTTGTTTGGATTGCTGGATGGGCCTGCGCTTCGGCTGCCTGACAGGCTGCGTCGGTTGATGGGTAGGCATCTGGACGTTGTGCGTCGATTGCGTCGGTTCGGAGCGAGAGACCTTCGCATCCTGCTGTTTGCGAATCCTGGCGATATGCTCGCGTTGGTCCTGTTCGGCGTCGACTTGCTGGCTGATGCGCGCCGCTTCGACGTCCGGGCTGACATAGTCAGGGGTGTCGTCGGTGTCGAATGGTGATACGTAATCGTCATGCCTCGTGAACAGACCCATGTCAAACCTCTTTGTTCTCAGTCTTTTACGTCCATTCTACGGGCTCCCCGGCTTGTTCTTGTCATCGTACGCGGGATGGCGCATATTACAGTTGCCTCTTGTTGACGATCGGAATGCTTGCGGCAACGCATGCGATGCACAAGAGCGCGGCAATGGCAATAGCATGCGCATAGGCGTCTATTCCCTCCGCGCCCGTCAACAGCGAATTGGCATTCATCAGCACAGTGGGTGAATAAGCCTTTGCCTTCGGTATGATGCTCAATGCATATGCCGCCAGCATCGTCCCGCCGACGCACAGGATGACGCCTGTGTTGTTCTGCAAGAGTGATGACAATAGGATCATCAGGCATATGACCCATACGCCGAACAGCCACCATAGGGCTGCCGAGACGAATAGGTTGTTCGCAATATCGTTATCCCAAAAGTAGGCGTTGTACCCATAGGTGATGGCGAAGCATAGTCCATAGCCGACCGTCCAAAGCGACAGCAGCAACATGGTTTTCGCAAGTACGACCTTATATCTTGACAGGCCTTTAGTCAGTACGAGCAGCAACGTCCCGGATTTGTATTCTTTGGTGAAGATATCGCTGAAGATCAGCACGAAAGCGATAAGCGCCATGGGAATGTTTTTGAAAAACTGCGTCCAGGAAGTCATAGCGTCCACTTGGATATCCGTGACCATCAATCCGTTTTCCGCCATCGTATTGGACAGTATCTCCATCATCCACGGCATCAGCTTTGCGATCGCGGGGTTCATAATGCCGAACATCACGAACAGGAGTGTGAGAATGATGATTTTGCCTGTTCGTGCGGCTTCAAGCCATTCCTTTGTTATGAAGGCCAGTAAGGGCGTCATGTTGTCACCTCCAAAAACAGTGATTCCAGTGTTGGCTCCATTCGTTCGATTCTTTGCACGGGGATTCTGTGTTCGGCGATATAGCACATAACAGCGAAGAAGCAATCCTCGCCGCCATGACACATGAGTGCGTTTTGCCCTGTGCGTCGGAGATCGCCGAATGCCGGCATAAGCGTATCGGCATCTTCTTTGCGCTCCGTTTCGACGATGAATCCGTCGGATGTCCGCCTGCTTCGCAGTTGGGCGATGGTTCCTTGCATGGCGATTCTTCCATCATGCAAAAAGGCGGCTTCGGTGCAGATACGCTCCACATCCGAAAGAATGTGTGTGGAAAACAGCACCGTGGTCTGTTCCCTTGCCGCAAGCAGTATATCCAGTATTTCCTTACGTCCTACGGGATCAAGCGCCGATGTAGGCTCGTCGCAGATCAGCAGTTTCGGGCGGTTGAGAAGAGCCTGCGCGATTCCCAAGCGTTGCTTCATTCCCCTTGAGAAACCTTTGATGCGGTGGCGCTCCTGCCTGAGACCGACCAGATCCAACAGTTCCTTGCTTCTCGTCTTAATGTCGGCTTCGTCCATCCCGCAGATGTTTCCGCAAAAAGTCAGATACTCATACGGCGTCATATAGGAATAGAACTCCGGCACGTCGGGCAGATAGCCGATGTACCGGTTGGTGGCGGTTTGCCCGAAACGCACCTTCTCACCCATAACGTGGATCGCGCCGCAATCGACCTTGAGAAGCCCGAGGATCGCTTTCATCGTCGTTGTTTTTCCGGCGCCGTTTTTTCCGATGAAACCGAAGATGCTGTGTTCGGGAACGGACATATCAATCCCGCAAAGCATTTCTTTACCGCCGAAGCTCTTTCTCAGGTTATGTATCGACAGCACGTCCATATTATTCCTCCCTGCCAATCAGGAAGTAGAGGATCGGGCCGATGAACTCCATGCCGATAATGGCGATAACGAGCCACAAAGTACGATTGCCTCTTTTGTAATTGCTATGGGTCAGAATGTGGTAAAGCGTATAACCCAACAGAGCGAACTGAGCAATCGCCAGCGGGATTAAAAACGGAAGAAACTCCATAACGTTATCCATGTTCTTTTCCTTCCTTTCCATAGGTTTCCACACAAAAGCCTTTATAACCACAGCCAGTGCAGGTCAGTTTTCTGAGCGTAAGAGTGTGCCTTGCGAACATGGCCTCTTTGTGTCGAGGCTTAAACACCTCATGACATTGTGGGCAGATATAGGCGACCCTGTTGAAATAGAATGTTATGACCCAAATCGCATAGGGAATGGCCACCAGAACGTAAAGAGCGAACAACCACCATATTCCTGAAGTAATCCAGAACATGATGGATGTCCACTGAATGATGCCGATGGGAATAGCGGTGATCAACAGGATGGCGTGCAGCCGTCTCATGTTCCTTTTGTTTTCCATCGCATACGCTATATCGCCGATAGAATCGATGGAGAAATTATCTATGCTCCTCAGCCCTCGCCTGATCCCACCGAGCATATCAAGCTTTGCTTGCCTTTCGCGCACTTCCTTGTGAAGCAGCTGCTCCTGCTGTTCGAGCAAAACGGAAATGACACTGCCGGGATCATCCTCGGACAGCAATGCTCCGATGCTGTTGATCGAAATGTCGGCGTCACGAAGGAAGCAGATGATCTTCATGCGCTTCACATCATCTTCCGAATACAGACGCCTGCCGCCCTCCGTGAGTTCGCTGGGCGTAAGAATGCCGCGAGTATCGTAATACTGCACTGTCCTAACGGATACGCCACAGAGCTTCGCGATTTCTCCAGTCGTGTATTTTGACATAGCTTTCACCTCCTTGCACCCTTATTTAACTGCATTACGCAGCGTCACGAGCAACACATCACGCAGGGGGATTTTTGAGAATTCGGGCGTTATCGTTTTCGGCAAGCCTCTATCAAGACTTCTCTAGCAAAGCACATAGAGCAGGGAAGTCCAAGACAAACTGAAATCGCCGGACTTCACCAACCAGTTTTCGACTAATCTGTAAGGTGACTGGCTTATCACGTTGATCTTGTGTTTGTACGATTGGATTATGGGCGTGGATTGGACTGTAGGAAAGTTTCGACAGATGTCGTCGGTGCGTTAGGATCGAAAACATCTGCTAATGGCAGGAGCTGGTGAAATAATGATATGACGGATCTATCAATTGCAGTCGGGGATGCTGCTTGTCTGACATAGTGAAATAGTGGTTCATGATGCGCTATCCGGTTTCGGCATTCATTGATGAGCTTGATTTTTGCATTCAAATCAGCTCTGTTCGTTCCGACAGGCCATGCATGGTGAAGATAGGGAATCCATAAGGCACGTTCATGTGCTTTGTCCGTTAAATGAGCCCAAAAGCCGAAGGAAAGGTTGGCAATGATCTTTCCGGGCTGTGAGAGTTCCTTGTAAGAGGAGGCTGCACTGTGAATGCTTGCTCGGTTCAATGCGTTGGCGTCGAACATTTTGCCGGAGCTGCTACGACGAAGTATGGGGATATTGACCGGAGAGGAGCCATCAAACAGCCATGATTCGGATCCTTCCCAGTGTGAACTGATTGCTCGGTCATAGGCGTTTCGCAAGGCTACCTCGAAGAACGCAATGTCTTTCATCAGCACTTGACCGAGATCGATGTTCCACTCATAGAGACGAAGCGCGCGAGACATATTGTTCCCAGAGGCGTCGAGGTAAGTGCGAAATCGAGGTATGGATAGCCAGTCGTAAACCCAGGTTTTATCAGGCGCAAAGTCTTGGCGTAGAGCGTTGATCATCTAGGCCTCCTTGCCTTGCGGGTAATGCAATGCCCCGGTGACTTGGAAACCAGCGGTCAACACGGGGCTTGTATTCATAATTGTAAATGCGATCTGTGACTTTGCGCTGAGCATAAATTGACAAGAGAATGACATTGCCGGAATGGTTTGCTCCCGCAATCGGAGATATCTCGAGTGTTTTCTGGTTGTGAGACTCTGAGAATGTTTGAGATTGTGGGAATTGCGTCCAGAATCGGAATGCTGAGGCTTGACGCTGATAGGCATTCGTCGAGGAACATGTAGCATGTTAATCGAAAGTTCCCCAATATTGAATGTGGCGATGGCGCCAACAGTAACGAGTAGGGAACTCATGATGCGTAATACATTGATGACGGTGGTTGTTGTGGGAGCTGCTGTGCTTATGTTCGCCGGTGGTTACGGGACATCGGTTGATTGCACCAGCGACAGTGCCCAATGGGCGACGCCGGAATGTCTGGTCCAAGAGAATTCCAAAGCCGATCTGATTGTCGTCGATGGTGTCGCATACGAGCGTGCCACGGATGGAACATCAGTGAGCGGTGACGAAGTTATGGACAAACTCGGCGCTGTTCGTCGCACCGGAGTAAGTACCTCCAAGACTGGGGTGCAACGATGTTGTCTGAAGGCACCGAGATATTCGCTAACATCGCTTCGACGATGGAGGTGCTCGTCGACACCGACGCAGGATATGTGCGCTACCTCAAAGTCGTCGAAGGCTAGTTGATTGCGATATGAGTGGTCGGTTCGAGATACCCTGCAATATGTGCAATATGTGCAATATGTGTATATGGCGTATGCGGCACTGCATTGGAGTGCCGCATACGCTTGAGGACGTTTTAGGACGCCAGGGCCTTGCGGATGCGCTGCAGCGAGGCAGGTTCTTTGGTGCCGATTTCCTGTGCCCACAGGCTCACGTAGAACTCCTCCAACAGCCATCGGGCCGCGTCGGCCTGTTTCATCAGGGCTTCGTGGCGTGGGCCGGCAGGTTCTGCCTTGGCGCGGGCGAGGGCCTTGTCGACCAGTTGCTTGGCTTCATCGGCCTGCCACGCCCATTTCACGTCGCGATTCTTGTCGGACTTCGCCTTGGTGAGGCGGCTGATGTCGGCCTTGAGGTAACGGGTCAGCGAGGTGAGGCGCTTCGGGGGAGTGCGGCCGATGAAACCGGGGTAGACCAGCGTGGCGATATGCTCACGAATCGACTGCAACACCGAGAGCATCGGCAGATCGGCTTTGCCTGAGGTCGCCTTGTCCACGTCGGCGTAGGCCTTGAGCACGGCGATAACGTCGCGCGCCACCTGATAGACGGTGTCCTCATACACCTGCTGTACGTCAAGCACAGCATTGGCCAGCGCCTCATCGTCGGGCAGCTTGTCCACATCGGGCAGCAGACGTTTGACCGCAGCCAACTGCATGTCTTCCACCAGCGCCTTGGTGGACTGGTAGGGAGCGGCGGCGAGCATCAGAGCCTCACTGCCCAGCCAACGGGAAGAAATGCGCTCGTCAGGCAGTCGCAATGCGTCCAATGCGCCGCGCCAGAGCATCGTGGCACGCGATTCGGTGGTGGCACCGGCCTTGTGCAGCAGATTCGCCTGACTGACCAGATTGCCCTGCTGACCGGCTTGTTCGGCCTGCTTTTTGACCATCTGGCGGGCCGAAGCCTCGGCCTCGGCGGCGAACTGACGTTGCAGCGCCTTCAAATCCTTGGATGTGCCCAACACGGTGATCGGACCGCGCCCATGGCGGCGCGTGCGCGGATGCTTGCCGGCGGGCAGCTGCCGTTCAACCGAGAACGTGACTTTAAGATACGGATTCAACCGATCAACCAGTTCCGGGCCCAGCACTTCGGGGTGAATTTGCGCACCCACCGTGGCGATGGCCGCCTGCGTGAACACATGCGCCAAATCCGGCCATGCCGCGGCCCGCCCTTCGGCTGCCGGAATCTGCGAGGATTGCGCGGCCTTCGCACGGCCAGCAGCACCAGCACTGCCCGCAGCACCAGTGCCACCGGCGGCATCGAAAGCATCGGCGATGCTGGAACTCATCGGAGTATTCGGCTTCTGCCTGGAACCAGAGCCCGGCAGATCAGGGTAATGCTCGTCAATCCATCCGCGAATCTTGCGCGCCGCGTCGGGAGCGGGCACGAACTGCACGCGCAACTGCTTGGGCAGGGCCTTGATCATCGCCAGAATCAACTCGTCCAGAAGGCCCGGCACATTCCACGTGAACTGTTCTGGCGTGATGCGGCTCAACGCCTTCAACGGCACATGCACGGTGACGCCATCGAGCGGATTGGCCGGATCATACACATAGCTCAGCCTTAAATCAATAGGCTGGCCATCCGTGCCAAGCGTATGCCAGTGATCGGGGTAATCATCAAGACTCACCTGATCGGAGTCGTTAAGACGCTCGACCTTGCTCGGGTCGAAATCCAACAGATGCGGCTGCTCATCGTGCTTGGTCTTCCACCATTTCGCCAGATCAGCCACACAGGTCACGTCATTGGGAATCCGGGCGTTATAGAAGTCGAACAGATCCTCGTCGCTGACGGTGTCGGCCAACTGTCGCGTACGGCTGGCGTCTTCGGCGGCGTCTTCAAGAACGTCGCGGTTATGGCCCACGAACTCATCCCAGCTAAAACGCTGCTGAATATCGCCCTCGACCAGGCCCTGACGAATCAGGAAATCACGCGCTTCGGGCGGATTGATACGCCCCCACTGCACAGCGCGATCCTGCACAATCGGCAGACCATACAGCAAAACGCGCGCAGTGGCCACGGCCGAACCGCGCGAAGCGGACCAATGCGGCTCAGCATAGGTGGTGCGCGTCAGCGCCCCGGCCAACGGTTCCGCCCACGCCGGGTCGATTACCGCGCAATAGCGTGCCCACAGCCTGCTGGTTTCCACCAGTTCGGTGCTCATCACCCAGCTGGGTGTTTTCTTGGCCACGGCTGAGGCCGGGAACAAGGAGAAATGAGTGCCGCGCGCACCCTGATACTCGTTCTTGCTCTGCTTCTGCGCACGTTTCATCGCGCGCGCCTTGGCGGCACCCGTCAGCCCCGCGAAATCAGAGGCCTTGGGTTCGCGCACCACCTGCATGCCCATCATCGACAGCAAACCGGAAAGCATCGCCTTGTGAATACCATCGGAATCCCACGAACAGCACAGCGAATGCGCCGGCTGCTGGTTCAACGGCTTATTGCGCACCTCCAGGCCAGGGCGTGCGGCAGGCAACGGATCGCCCACCGTGAACTTGAGCTCCTTGCACATCGCCCTAAGCTGGGTGACCAGATCCTTCCACTGGCGCATCCGCAGCCAGCTGAAATACTCGGTTTTGCAAATGCGGCGCAACGCATTATTGCTGGGCTCGCCATCCGCCTGGAACACACGGTCCCAAATGTTCAGCGCCGTCAGAAAATCGCTGGTCTCATCCGCATAACGGTTATGGATGCGATCGGCTTCCTCACGGTTGTCATCCGGACGTTCGCGCGGATCCTGCAAACTCAGGAACGCTACGATAACCAGCACCGCGGCCAGCATGTTCGGCGAGCCCGCCTTCGCCGCCTCGATCACCATACGGCCCAATCGCACATCGATCGGAATGCGAGCAAGCTGACGGCCGGTGTGCGTAAGCGTCACCTCGCCGCGCTTGCGGCCGATGGCCTTCAGCTCGGTCAGCTCGTTGAAACCATCGGAAACGGCCTTCATATCCGGCGGATCGATGAACCCGAAACTGGTCACATCCTCGGCCGTGCGGGCGACCCCCACACTCAGCATGTGCAATACCACCGCACCCAGCGAAGTTCTTAGAATTTCCGGCTCGGTGAAGCGGGGGCGGGTCTCATAATCCTCCCGCGAATACAGTCGGATGGCAATGCCGTCGGCCACACGGCCGCATCGGCCGGAGCGCTGATCGGCGGAGGCCTGACTGATTGGCTCAATTGGCAGGCGCTGCACCTTCGCCGTCTTCGAATAACGGGAGATACGCGCGGTGCCCGGATCCACCACATACCGGATGCCCGGCACGGTCAGTGAGGTTTCAGCCACGTTCGTGGCGATCACAATGCGCTGATGCGTATGCGCTTCAAACACCTTATGCTGGTCGGCGGCGGAAAGACGGGCGAACAACGGCATGATTTCAATGGCATCAGGCCGGCGCATATCCTCGGCGCGAGGGCCGTAATGATGCTTGAGCGCCGCCTCGAACTCGTGAATATCGCGCTCGCCGGAAGCGAAGACGAGAATATCGCGGGGGCCGCGCTCATGGGAGGAATGAATTACCAGTTCGGCACAGGCGCGAGCCACGGCGGTGGGCATGTCACCAATGCCATCATCCGCATAGCCGGCATTGCGATTGCCGCCGCGCCCGTTTCGACCGGGGCGATCCTCACTATCGGCGATGGCGTTCGCCAGCTCCTCGTAATCGGCGTCGCCGGGCCTTGCTCCAACGGCGAAACCGGGCACTTCGCGCATCAGCGCGGGTGCGGTGCCCAGCGGTTCGTAAACCACCTGCACCGGGTATGTTCTGCCGGAGACTTCAATAACCGGCACTTTCTCGTGCAGGGCGTGTTCGAAATGCTCCTGGAATTTCACCGAATCAATGGTGGCGGAGGTGATCACCAGTTTGAGGTCGCGGCGGCGGGGCAGCAGGGCCGTCAGGTAGCCGAGCAGGAAGTCGATGTTAAGGCTGCGCTCGTGCGCCTCGTCGATGATAATCGTGTCATACTGGCTGAGCTTCGGATCGCGCTGGATCTGGGCCAGCAGAATACCATCGGTGACCACCCGCAGGCGTGTGTTCGGCGAGCTTTCGTCGGTGAAGCGCACCTGATAGCCCACTTCGTCGCCCAAACGCACGCCCATTTCGGAGGCGATGCGTTCGGCCACGGTGCGTGCGGCGATACGGCGGGGCTGGGTGTGCACGATTTGGTGGCCGTGCGTGCCGCGGCCGAGTTCCAGCACGATTTTCGGCAGCTGCGTGGTCTTGCCGGAACCGGTTTGTCCGGAGACGATCACCACCTGTGAGCGTTTAATGGCCTCGGCGATATCGTCGCGTGCGGCCGAAACCGGTAGTTCGGGTGGGTATTCGAATTTCATAGCGTTGGTTGTCTATTAGTTGTTATGCAAAACTTCAATGATACGGAAGCCTTTGGAGCTCGCGTATTTGCTGACGGCGAAGCTATCGCCGAGGGCTTCGTCAAGCCAGGGGATCAGGGAATCGGAGCCGAGGTTCTTTTGCACCACCAGATAGGCGGCGCCGCCGACCTTAAGCCGGGGCAGCCATGCCATCAGCAGTGTGTGCAATGTTTCCTTGCCCACGCGAATCGGGGGATTCGACCAGATTGCGTCGAAGGTGAGATCGGCGGGCAGAGATTCTGCCGTCAGCGTGGTGGCGGTGTTGGTGTTGCTGGCAGCGTGACCGGTGTTGCCGGTGCTGAATGTCGGCTGTGCTTCGGCAGGCAGCGGCACGCTCTGATCATCGACCTGCGAGACGTGCACATTGTCGCAGCCATTCGCCTTGGCGTTCGCGCAGGTCAGCTCCAGCGTGCGCTCGTTGACGTCCACAGCCCACACCTGCGCCTGCGGGGATTCGAACGCCATGGCCAGCGTCACCGGTCCCCATCCGCAGCCAAGATCGAGCACCGTGCCCTCTTCGGGCAATTCCGGTGCTTGCCTGAGGAGCACCGAGGTACCCAGATCCACACGGGAGGCGGAGAACACTCCGTTTGATACCTGCACATCCGCGTCATAGCCGCGCAGCGTCACATGCAGGGTACGTCGCACATCCTTGGAGCTGGGTTCCGCCGAAAAATATTGTTCCGCTGACTCGGCTGTGGTGTGCTTGCGCTGCGTGCTCATAATGTCCTCCACAATAACGATTCCGATGGTGCATGCCGGCTGGTTTAGCTTATTGCATGGTATGGCATGCCAAGGAGCGGGCCGACGTGCGGGTTGAGCGTGAACATGCATGTCGTGCCTGAAACCGACCATTCGTGCCCACAAATTTGACTTGGGGGGGGGGGGGTATCGGCTAGGGTTGAAATTATGCCCGTAGTGGCATGTGGTGCATGAAAGGAAGTGACTCATGGAAGAGCACAGAAACCTATTTTCAATCTATAGAACAGCGACGGGGGTATTGGCTGCAACGGCAATGCTGACGGTTGCAGGCGCATTCCCGGCGGCGGCTTTTGCCGATGAAACGGATGCCATGCAAGGAACGGTTGAGACAACACAAACGACTGCTCCTACCGACAATGAGACGTCGGATGCTGGCAATACCGGTGATACTGCTGGTAATGCTGATAATACTGGCGACGACGCTGATGCCGGTGTTACTGGTGACATTGGTGACACTGGTGAAGTGAGCAATGGCGATGGTGCGGGCGTTACCGGCACCATTGATGACGATCAGACCACTGGCAATGAAGCTGACGGCGAGACAACCACCGTTGGCGGATTTACGGTGCAGGGTGGCGTTTCTGGGACGGATTATACGTTTACAGAGAAAACCAAGACCCTCACCATCACAACCGCCACGCCTCTGGTAATCAACACTCCGGACTACACCGAAGAAAGCCCGCTTGATGCCCGTATTGTGGTGAGCATGCCAGATGAGAACACCGAGGCTGATATTACCTTTGCGGGAGTGCATATTGCGTATGCCAATCCCAGCAAATATGGGCAGCAAAGTGCGATGCAAATTACTAAGGGTGCGCTGAGCCTGACACTCCAGGGTGCCAATTCGCTGAAAGTAACTCAAGGCTATGGTGCCGGATTGGAAAACAGCACGCATAAGCTCACCATCCAAGAAGCTCAAGGTGGCGGATCCCTGACTGCAGTTGGTCAGACAGCGGCCGGCATTGGCGGCGGCAGAGCTCGGGGCACATACGATGCTGCCAATATCACCATTAATTCTGGAACCATCATCGCTATAGGCAGTGAGCAAGGTGCTGGCATTGGCGGTGGCTGGGGTGGAAGCGCCACCAATATCACCATCAATGGTGGCAATGTGACCGCCACCGGCACGACGCTTACCAATGGTAGTGCGGGTATTGGCGGAGGATACGTTGGTGATGCATCCAATATCACCATCACCGGCGGAGTGGTCAATGCGAGTGGAATTACCGGTATTGGCGGAGGCCTCTGGGGCGACGGTTCTCATATCACTATTAGTGGTACTGCGCAGGTAACAGCAACTGGCAACGGCGGTGCCGGCATCGGTGGCGGTCAAGGGGCCAATGGATCGGACATCCTCATTTCCGGCACGGCAACGGTGAGCGCGCAATCCAATGGAAGTGGCGCGGCTATTGGCGGCGGTTATGACAGTGGCTATAACGGTGATGATGATAAGGGCAATGGCACAAATATCACCATTACTGGTGGGGTTACCGTTACAGCTATTGCCGAAGGCAATAGAAACAAAGGTGCTGCTATTGGCGGTGGAAACTATGGCAATGGCACAGGTATACGTATTGAATCTTCTGACGATGGAACGCCTACCGTTATCGCACGGGGCATCATTGGCATTGGCGCAGGCGTGTCTGGCGCAAGGTCAGACGTCACCATCAGCGCAGGAACAATCACCGCTACAGGAACAAGTCTTGCTTGGCCAGCTATTGGTAATGGTGATGAATCCGTCAAGGTGACGATTGCCGGTGGCACTGTAACAGCTCAGACAGCAGGTTCTAGAGCTGCGGCTATTGGCGGTGACGGGGATTCCAAAAATGTGGAAGTGAACATTAGCGGAGGTTTTATCACGGCTTCTGCTACAGGTAAGAATGCCAAGCCCATTGACGGTGCAGTATCCATTACCGGCGGCGCGTTCCCCGTCGAAGCATACGCGGATGAAGGCAAGATCTACGGCGTCGCGCTGGATGACGGTTATGTCATTGTGCCGAATCCGGATGCTGCTACGAAAGACAGCCACCCCACGCTGGTGCTTCCTAAAGAACAAGTTGTCGAAGGCGAAGCGTCCATCACATTGGCGTCAAGTAGCGAGTACGACGGTGCCGCTGTCGATGATGTCGATGTCGTGACTGCCGCGGCATATGGCGATGGAACGGACGCGACGGCCAAGGTGGCACTGACTTGGGCTGATACAGCGGGCAATACTCTGGGATCGGCTCCCACAGATGCCGGAACCTATAAGGTAACCGCCACGTTGCCGGATTCCGGAACGCTTGATGCCAATACCGCGGCATTGAATGGCAAGTATTGCAAAGGCACCACGAAGTCGCAAACGTACACCATTACGCAAAAACCCGTAGCCCTCACATGGGACGGGCATGACGATCGTGTGGAAGACGACGGCAAGGCGGTCACGGCCACCATCTCAGATGGTGTGTTGGAAGCCGATGCCAGCGGTGTTGCTGTCGAAGTTTCCGGCGGCGATGTGCAAACATCAGGTACACATACGGCAACTGCTACGTTAACCGGCGAGCGTGCACACAATTATGTGATTGAGGATGGTCAGAACACCATCTCGTTTACTATCCGTCGTGCAACATCGCCGACCCCATCGTATCAAGCCCGTATTGTTGTGACGGCGAAACCCGACAAGCTCGCCTACAAAATTGGCGAACCACTTGATCTGACGGGATTGGTGGTCACACAATACACATCAGGAGGCTTGTCGTTTGTTATCGGAACAGACAAGTACACGGTAACAGGCTTCGACTCGTCCAAGCCGGGCAAGCAGACCATCACCATCACGCTCAACGACAACACGAGCATGACGGCCTCGTTCACCGTAACGGTAGCCACCTCCGATCTGCAAGTGCGCCGCCTGTATAACCCGACCACCGGTGAGCACTTCTATACCGCTAACGAAACTGAGTGGGCATACCTCATCACCATCGGTTGGCGTGACGAAGGCGTGGGCTTCACGATGAGCGATTACGGCACCCCCGTATATCGCCTATACCAGCCCGGCGGCAAACACATGTTCACCACCAATAAAACTGAATACAAGCATCTGAAAACAGTCGGTTGGCGCGACGAAGGCATCGCATTCCACGTGCCAGAAGAGGCGACGACCGATGCCTATCGCCTGTACAACACGTCGAATGGCGACCACCTCTTCACCACGAATTGGTTGGAGTACACAGTGCTGCGCATCTTGCCATGGTGGCGTGGCGAAGGCGTAGGCTTCCGCGCACAGTAATGTTCAGAATGTTCAGCCGCACGCAATGATCGCATTGCTGAGGTGGCTGTGAGCGAACAGTGCCCCATTGTCTGCTTGATTGCGGATAATGGGGCACTGCCGTAAAGGCTATGGAATACTTCACACACAACGACGATGGGCGGATATTGACGGACGACCTGAATACTGCGCAAACGCAAGATATGGCTATGCAGCTCGAGACTATGCAACCCCAGACCGCGCAGCCAACGCGCGATGAAATCATGGCGGATTCTCCCGCCAGTGCTGCAGCGGCGGATAACGCAGACCCTGCAAGCGGGCACCGCGACGTGCTGGGCGAACAGTCCGAAGTATTGCTTGATGAGGGCGCGCGCGGCGTTGATTTCGACAATTCCGGCGACGAAGCCTGGCAGGAACGTGAATCGCGCAACCAGCTTAAGCATGTTGAAGGTTTGGGCGAACTGCAAGACGTCACCGAAGTCGAATACCGCAAGGTGCGACTGGAACGCGTGGTACTTGTGGGCGTATGGTCGCGCGCTAACACCACCGAAGCTAAGGCCGAGGAATCCTTGAGGGAGCTGGCGGCGCTCGCCGAAACCGCCGGTGCCGTGGTATGCGACGGTCTGCTGCAGCACAGGCTGCGCCCTGACTCCGCCACCTATGTCGGTAGCGGTAAAGCAAAAGAGATCGCCGATATTGTGGCCATCAAGGAAGCCGACACCATTGTGGTGGACGACGATCTGCCGCCAAGCCAGCGCCGTGCCTTGGAAGATGCAACCAAGGTGAAGGTGGTGGATCGCACCGCCGTGATTCTCGATATCTTCGCCCAGCACGCCACCTCGCGCGAAGGCAAGGCACAGGTGGAACTGGCGCAACTGCAATACATGCTGCCGCGACTGCGCGGTTGGGGTGGTTCTCTGTCTCGTCAGGCCGGTGGTCAGGCCGCAGGCCAGAACGGTGGTATTGGTTCGCGAGGCCCTGGTGAGACACAGATCGAAATGGATCGCCGTGTGATTCGCACGCGTATCGCCCGTTTGAAGAAGCAGATTCGACAGATGGCCCCCGCGCGCGAGGTCAAACGTGGTTCTCGCCGTCGTTTTGGACTGCCGACCGTGGCTGTGGTCGGCTATACGAACGCGGGCAAATCCTCGCTGACCAACCGGCTCACCGGTTCGGCTGAGTTGGTGGAGAACGCGCTGTTCGCCACGCTGGATACGGCCGTGCGTCGCGCCAAAACCCGTGATGGTCGTGCCTACGCCTATGTGGACACGGTCGGCTTTGTGCGCCGCCTACCCACCCAGCTGGTTGAAGCGTTCAAATCCACGTTGGAAGAAGTGGCCGAAGCCGACATCATTCTGCACGTGGTGGATGGCTCCCACCCGGATCCGTTCTCCCAGATTGACGCGGTGAATGACGTGCTTGCCGACATCGACGGCACTGCCGCGATCCCGCGCATCACCGTGTTCAACAAAGCCGATCAGATCGATCAGTCCACGCGACAGCGTTTGGCTGCGCTGGAGCCTGAGGCGCATATCGTTTCTGCCTATAACGGCGAAGGCTTGGACGAGCTGCGTGCCGCAGTGGAGGCGCTGCTGCCCGTGCCGCATGTGCATGTGCGCGCCTTGCTGCCGTATACCGCCGGGTCGTTGCTGTCGCGCGTGCGCGAATACGGCAATGTGTCCACGGTGGACTACCGTGACGACGGCGTGCTGCTTGAAGCCGATGTCGATTCGCATCTGGCGGCCCACATCATCGAACAGTCCATCGATGATGGCGCTGACGATCATGCTGCTGGAATTGACGATGCCGTGGCTGGTGCTGGTGCTGGTACAGCGGCCGGTACCGTGGCCGAAGAAGCATAAACATGAGGAATGTCACAAGCTTGTTTGGCCTATAGTGGTCAAGCATTATCGTGAACGCTAACAACCGTTGTGAACATTGCCCTGATGGCATCTGGCAATAAACGCCGGGTATTTGGGCAACGTCTCATAGGGTGGATAAAGTGAAACTGTTAGCAACACGGCCTGCTTTCTCACGCAGACCGCCTTTGAAGAGAGGTAAACCAATCATGGCGGAAACAACCGTTAAGCCCACGAAGCTTGCTGTTATTGGTGCCGGTGCCGTCGGCTCCACCCTTGCGTTCGCTGCCGCACAGCGCGGCGTTGCTCGTGAAATCGTGCTCGAGGATATCGCTACCGAGCGCGTCGAGGCCGAAGTGCTGGATATGCAGCACGGCTCCAGCTTCTACCCGACCGTGACCATCAGCGGCGGCGACACCCCTGAGGTGTGCCGTGACGCCGACATGATCGTCATCACCGCTGGCCCGCGTCAGAAGCCGGGACAGTCCCGTCTGGAACTGGTGGGTGCCACCATCAACATTCTGAAGGCCATCATCCCGCCGCTGGTCGAGGTGGCCCCGAACGCCATCTACATGCTCATCACCAACCCGGTGGACATCGCCACCCACGTGGCCCAGAAGATCTCCGGCCTGCCTGAGAACCAGGTGTTCGGCTCCGGTACCAACCTTGACTCCGCTCGTCTGCGCTTCCTGATCGCGCAGCAGACCGGCGTCAACGTCAAGAACGTGCACGCCTACATCGCCGGCGAACACGGCGATTCCGAAGTGCCGCTGTGGGCTTCCGCAACCATCGGTGGCGTGCCCATGTGCGACTGGACCCCGCTGCCCGGCCACGCTCCGCTTGATGCCGAAGTGCGTGAGCAGATTCACCAGGACGTTAAGAACGCCGCCTACAAGATCATCAACGGCAAGGGCGCGACCAACTACGCCATTGGCATGTCCGGCGTGGACATCATCGAGGCCGTGCTCAAGGATTCCAACCGCATTCTGCCTGTGAGCTCCATGTTGAAGGACTTCCACGGCATCTCCGACGTGTGCATGTCTGTGCCGACCCTGATCAACCGTTCCGGCGTGAACACCGCCATCAACACGCCTGTTTCCGATAAGGAACTCGCCGCGCTGAAGCGCTCCGCAGAAACCCTGCGTGAGACCGCCGCCCAGTTCGGCTTCTGATTCTCATGATCTGATGCTTCTGTTCGAAGCGTCAGAAGAATGAATCTCCCGGCTATCGACTGCTTTCGATAGCCGGGAGATTTGTTTATTCGTGCAGATTCTCAGCCGAGACGGAGGTGTAGCCCTCCGGTTCAAGCTGGAAGGTGGTGTGGGGAACCGAAACCGGGAAATGCTCGCGTAGACAATCCTGCAATTGGGCGAGGATGTCACCGGCCTGTTCCATCGTCAGCCCGCGTTCCACCACCACATGCGCCATAAGAATCGGCATGCCGGTGGCCACGGTGCTGGCATGCAGATCATGCACGGCGACCACATGCGGCACCTGTTCCAAGTGGGTGCGCACGGCATCAAGATCGAGGCCATCCGGAGTTTCTTCCAACAGCACTTTAACCGCATTGGCAAGCAATTTGATGGCGCGCGGAATCATCATCAGTGCGATAATGCCGCCGGCCACGGCATCGAAGCCGCTCCAGCTGGTCGACATCATCACCAGAGCCGAAATCACCACCGCCACCGAACCGAGTGCGTCATTCATCACCTCAAGGAACGCCGCCCTCATATTCATATTGTCTTCGCGCTGCGAAGCGAGAATGGCTATCGATCCGATATTCGCCGCAAGTCCAAGCAGACCGACGAACAGCAGCAGACCAATATCGCTGATATCGCTCGGGCGGCCGCCAAACAGGCGCATGCCGGCTTCGACCAGTGCATACAATCCCACAATCAGCAAAACCACTGCGCCCGCGGCCGCGGTGATCACCTCCAAGCGCGCCCAACCCCAAGTGCGGTGGGAACTTGGTTTGCGTTGCATCAGTATCGCCGTGACGGTGGAGGCGATAAGCACCGACATGTCGGTGAGCATATGGCCGGCATCCACAAGCAGAGCCAGCGAATCGGTAAGAATTGCAGACACAACCTCGATAAGGAACACCGTTGCCGTAAGCGAGAGCGTAGCAATCAGTCGCTTCTGATGGGCGGCGGAAACATCGGCCTGCGAGGAGCCGGAGGGGAGATGTGTGTGCGTGTGAGCCATGTTGGTAATCCTTCCTTGCTGAAAGCGCTTCTCAATACCATTTGCGATAACGTCCAAATACGACGAAACCCCGGACTAAGTCCGGGGTTTCAATAACTGATGCTAACTATAGCATGTACGTAGCTATGGTGCCGGAGACGTTCACAGTTTGCGAAGTACGGTGACGACTTTGCCCATGATGGTGGCGTGGGTGCCGTCGATGGGGGAGTAGGCGGGGTTGTGCGGCATCAGCCACACGTGGCCATTGTCTTCGCGGAAGGTTTTGACCGTGGCCTCGTCGTCCAGCAGTGCGGCGACGATGTCGCCGTTGACGGCGGAGTTCTGTTCGCGCACCACCACGAAGTCGCCGTCGCAGATGGCTGCATCCACCATCGAATCGCCATGCACCTCAAGCATGAACAGGGTGCCGCCTCCGGTAAGGCGTTCGGGCAGACGCATCACATCGTCCACATGTTGCTCGGCGGTGATGGGTGTGCCGGCTGCGATGCGCCCGACCAGCGGCACGTCATGCGATTCGCTGATCGTTTCGCTGGGGAACTGATAGATTTGCGCGACCTGCGGCTTTGCGGTGGCCTTATTGTGCACGGTTGTGTGGTTTGTGCTCTCAGCATCTGTGCTGGAGCCGGCGACCACCTCTATGGCACGACCTTTGTTGGCGTTGACGCGAATGAAGCCTTTGTCTTCAAGGGCCATGAGTTGGTGCTTCACCGAAGAGGGACTTTTGAGCCCGGCGGCTTCACCGATTTCACGAAAGGAGGGGGCGAAGCCCTGCTTGTCAATGTGGGAGCGAATGGCCTGGAGCACCTTGCGCTGGCGGTCGGTTAATGCCGACTCGTCCGGCTCTTGTTTCGGGGTGAAGGGGATGGTGCTCACGTCGTGGCTCCTTTCTTGGGTTTAGACATCAAGCATAGCGTGATATGCAAGCGAGAGCAAACATTTGTTCGAGTGTCGGCTTGACTTATTCGAACATATGTGCCATTATAAGAACACATGTTCGATAGAACGAATGTTCGAAAGAGGTGGTCTCAATGACTGTTTCGATGATGATGCCTGCAGGTCACAATGCTGCGCTCAGTGTGAGGAGTGACGCTGAGACTGTTCATGAGAAACGTCAAGGGGCACGCGTGGTTACTGTGCTGATGACGGTGCTGGCCATGGTATTGATGTGGGGTGCTATGAGTGCGCTGTATGCGGAACCGGCGCAATCTAATGTCAGAAGTGTGCCGATGGTGAGCTACACCGTACGGCCGGGGGATACGCTGTGGTCGTATGCCTCCGCCATCACGCCAGCTGGCGAGGACGTCAGCGACACTGTGGCTGAGCTCATTGAGATCAATAATCTTGAATCGGGTGTTTTGGAGGCAGGACAACGTATTGTTGTGCCGGCGCAGTGAGCCTATACAAGCACAGTGTGTAGACAGTGATTGCAGGCAGCAGTGTGATGGACGTTGAATCATCGTGTTCATTCGATATATCCGGGGTGCGGCAACAAGGTATTGCAATAGCGAATGAGGCACGGCGAAACCCGTCATGCGCGGGTTTTCTAGGCATGCACGTTATTGTAGGGAGTATGCATTGTCCTTTTTGCCAAAACCCTGACACGAAAGTCATTGATACGCGCATCAGTGAAGACGGACATTCCATCCGTCGTCGCCGTGTATGCCCAATTTGCAACAAGCGTTTCACCACTGTGGAAAGCAGCATGCTGCTGGTCACCAAACGGTCGGGTGGTGCCGAGCCATTCAGCCGTGACAAAGTGATTTCCGGCGTGCGCAAGGCGTGTCAAGGCAGGCCCGTCAAAGAAGAGGATTTGAAACTGCTGGGGCAGAAGGTCGAAGAGGACCTGCGTTCTCGCGGATTGGCGGAAGTGTCATCCGACGAGGTCGGCAAAGCAATTTTGAAGCCGTTGCGCGAATTGGACGTGGTGGCGTATTTGCGATTCGCCAGCGTGTATCAGAACTTTGAAAATCTGCACGATTTCCAAGCAGCAATCGACGAGCTAAAAGAACAATAGTCAGTGATCAGTGGAGTATTGACCGGCATAGATGGGGCGTGGCAAACCTCAGCGGGTGCATGAATTGTGCCATAAATATGCCAGCAAACGACATGCATAAGATCGAATAACAGTGAAGGCCAGCTTGAGCGCTCAAGCTGGCCTTCACTGTTATTCGTTAATCACAGGGTCAGGAAATAACGCGCATACGAATGGTGCCTTCGATATTGCGCAGGGCTTCCAACGTTGCGGTGCTCGGGCGCTTGGCAACGTCAGTCACCACATAGCCCAACTCGCCTTCGGTGCCCAGCGACTGGAAGGAGATGTTGATATCTTCCTCGCCAAGCACGCGGTTAACATGCGCCAGCACGCCAGGCAGATTGGCATGCAGGTGCATAATGCGGCACGCACCCTTGCAATCGCCGAGATTGATTTGCGGCAGATTCACCGACAAGGAAGTGGAACCCTTGAACCAGTAATCCTCAAGACGCTGCGAGACAAAATGACCGATTGATTCCTGCGCCTCCAAAGTCGAACCACCGATATGCGGCGTCAGAATCATATTGTCTTCATTAGCCAAGGCAGTTTCGAACGGATCGCCGGTTTTCTTCGGCTCGATCGGGAACACATCCACGGCAGCGCCGGAGATATGACCGGAATCAAGATGCTGCTTCAGCGCACCAAGATCAGCTACGAAACCACGGGACAGATTGATGAAGATAGCGTCCTGCTTCATGTGAGCGAACTGATCCTCACCAAAGAACCCGGTGTTCGACTTGCGCCCGTCCACATGCAGCGTCACGGCATCGGACTGTTCGAGCAACTCGTTCAGCGTTTCGCAACGGTGCGCGTTGCCCAGGGCCAGCTTCTCTTCGATATCGTAGAACACCACGCGCATACCCAGTGCCTCGGCCAGCACCGACAGCTGAGAGCCGATGTTGCCATAGCCGATGATGCCAAGCGTTTTGCCGCGCACTTCATGCGAACCGGATGCGGACTTATCCCACACTCCGTGCTTCATGTGATGCGTATGCGCAGGAATACGGCGCATCAGGCAGATGATGTCGCAAATCACCAGCTCCACCACGGAACGGGTGTTCGAGTACGGCGCATTGAACACAGCGATGCCGCGCTTGCCTGCATAATCCAAATCGACCTGATTGGTGCCGATGCAGAAGCAGCCGACGGCGCTCAGGTTGGGGCGTGCGTCAAGCACACGAGAGGTGACGCTGGTCTTCGAACGAATGCCGACGACGTCAACGCCGTCCAGGGCCTCGATGAGTTCATCCTCGCCGAGGGCGCCCTTCATAGTTTCGACGACAAAGCCGTGATCACGCAACGACTTGGCCGCGTCGGGGTGAATGTTTTCCAGTAACAGTGCTTTGGGCATGTCTCCACCTTAGATGGTCAGGGACTTCTCGTCCGCTTTTGTCCGAACTATAACCAAACGCTGCGTGGGGCGGGTCATCGCCACATACAGATCAGAGGCTGCAACCAAGCGGCTTGCGGCGTCATCGCTAATGCGACCAGGCTCCACTACCACCACAGCGTCGAATTCCAAGCCCTTCACCGTTTCGGTGCCGCACACGCTGACCTGCTCATCCCATTCGCTCTGATCAATCAGACGCTGATATTGCGCGGGATCAAGTGTGGCAGACAGCTGCTGGCGCACAGCGTTGCGCACGGGGGCAATTAGTCCCTGCGGACAGATGATGGCGATGCGCCCGGTGCCATCGTCGGAGACGAACTGATTAGCAAGGGCAGTTGCCTCGTCGGCCACGCGTGCCAGCAACGAATCCTCATCGTCGACCACATGATGGGTGACAGAATCGGGAATGCGACGCACCGCGTTCACTGTAGAGATATACAGACCTTCGTTCTGCGCGAAGCGGGAGGCAAGTTCGGAAACCTCCTGCGGGTTGCGGTAGTTGATGGTCAGCTCGTTCAGATCCCAACGGGTTTCACCGAACAGGCGATTCATCATCTTCTCCCAGCGGCGCGTGCCTCCCAAAGCGGATGTTTGCGCCACATCGCCAACGATGGTGAACGAACGTGACGGGCAACGGCGGATCAGCATGCGCCAATCCATGGCGGTCAGCTCCTGGGCTTCGTCAACGACGATATGCCCGTAGGTCCATTCGCGATCCGAAGCGGCGCGCTGGGCGACCAGCTCGCCATCATCGCCGTTCATCTGATCCAACAGCATCTGGCTGGTGACGATGCCCTGCCCCAAGCCGGTCGCAGCCAAAGTGTCTTTGGCATACTGCTCCTCAGCGGCTTCGCGCGCAGCGGCAGCCGAGGAACGCGCCTGAAGCTTGGGATCGGGGCCCAACAAATCCATCGCCTCGTCAAGCAGCGGAATATCAGAGCGGGTCAGGGGAGAGCCCTTGGGTCGGGCCAGAGCCTTGACATCCTCATCGCTCATCCACGGAGCATAGGAACGCAGACGCTCGGGGCGTGCGAACAATTGGTCGATTAGCCAAGGGCCGGTCATCGGCAGCCAGCACAGGTTCAGCGTCTTGCGCACCTTCTCATTCATGCGCAGCAGCGACATCGCGCGATTCAGCTCCGCCTGATCGGGCGTGTAGTCCAACTGTTCTGCATATCGCATTTGCATGCTGGCAAGCATGGAGCGAATAAAAGTCTCACGCGCCTTGTTATGCGGCTGGCGCGTGCGCTTGGCGTCGGCTTGGGCCTGTTCGATATCCGAAGCCAGCATCGGCACCTGAATGCCGCTGATGGGCACGGTCGGCAGATTGGCAGGTACGCGAATGCGCGCGGCAATGGCATTGGACACCACATGAGCCATGCGCTTATCGCCCTTGAGCTTGGCGGCATGCGGGCTATCCGCGGCCGTGGCAGTAACGCCGGGGATAAGATCCGCGATAGTGCGGCTCACCACGCCGGTTTCGCCCAATGAGGGCAGCACCTGATCAATATAGTGCAGGAACGTGGAGCTGGGGCCCACCACCAGAACGCCAGAACGCTCCAACGTGCGGCGGTGCGTATAGAGCAAATAGGCGGCGCGATGCAGCGCCACGGCGGTTTTGCCGGTGCCGGGGCCTCCTTGCACCACAATGGCCCGATTCAGATCCGAGCGAATGATGCGATCCTGCTCGGCTTGGATGGTGGCCACAATATCGGTCATCTTGCCGGTGCGCCGGGTGCTGAGTGATGCCAGCAGAGCGCCTTCGCCGGTGAGCGTGCCGGCCGACGAAGCCTGACCGACCTGCTCGGAGTGCACATCCAGCACCTCATCTTCGACGCCCACCACTTCGCGGAAGCTCAATGTGATATGACGACGCATCACAATGTCGCCATGGTTCGACGGCGTTGCCTCATAGAACGGGCGAGCGGCATCAGCGCGCCAATCGGTCAGAATCGGTTCGTGGTCTTCGCTGGACAATCCGATACGACCAATGTAATGGCGTTCACCATTGCTCGCATCCAGACGTCCGAACACCAGGCGGTCTTCAACGGCGCGCAACTGGGTGAGGCGATTCTCATACATGGTGGCGAAGGAATCGCGTTCGGTGCGCTGCGTGGGGGAGCCGTGTGATCCGGCGGCGCGCACGGTGTCCAGACGCTGCCACATTTGGGCGCGCAGATCATCCAGACGCCCGTAGGCGCGATCGACTGCCTGCTGCTCTTCGCGCAGTTGTTCGGCGTAACTCGACATGCTGTGTTCTTCGTTTCCATTGCTCGGCGGACAAAAGTCAAGGCAGTCTAATTTAGCGCACGCCCCCTACCTTGCGACAGCTGTTATAGGGAGTATCCAGTGAACTTCTGGTGAATTCGGTGAATTCGCTTTGTTTCCGCGTTCGTCGCCATGCCCACTCGGCGTGCATGTACGGTTCGACACGCGCGGTTTATGGAGATGGCGGCGAAAAAGGATGTGTAAATCGTGCATGAGTGGGGAAAAATGGGGAACCGTGGGGTAAAGTGGTGAGGCAGTTGGTCTCAGTGTGTCCGAAGCGGCGGGAAAGGAGGCGTGACCATGGCAATCGGAATGTCGTCGGAAGACATGACGGGCGCGGAAAATAGCCCATCCGGCGGCATCGGTGATCTCATGGCCGGCCTGCCCCCGCTGTTGTTGGGAACCTACACGCCCAAAATCGATGCGAAGGGTCGTATGGCGCTACCCGCCAAATTTCGCTCCCAACTGGGCCAGGGCCTGGTCATGGCCCGCGGTCAGGAGCGTTGCGTCTATCTGTTGCCCTTCGATGAATTCCGCCGTATCGCCGGCCAGATCCAACGCACATCCGTGGGCAATAAGGCCGCTCGCGAATACCTGCGCGTGTTCCTTTCCGGTGCCGTGGACCAGCAGCCGGACAAGCAGGGGCGTGTGCTGGTGCCGCAGATGCTGCGCGATTACGCGAACCTTGGCTCGGACGTGGTGGTGATCGGTGTGGGCACACGCGCCGAAATCTGGAACAAGGACGCATGGGAGTCCTATTTGAACGATAAGGAACAGGGTTACTCGGATATCGCCGACGATGTGCTGCCGGAGGTGGAGTTCTGATGGTCAGTCAAAGCATGAGCGCCGCCAAAGCTCGTCAGAGTGGCGACCGTCTGGAATCCAAAACCGCCGCCGAAATCGCCGGACAGTCCACCACAGTACACCGGCCGGTGATGCTCGACGAATGCGTGGAGCTGGTGACTGGGGCGCTGCTTGACGCGCCCGACCCGATTATCGTGGACTGCACGCTGGGGCTTGCAGGCCATGCCACGGCATTCCTCAAAGCTGCGCCGAACGCGAAGCTTATCGGCATCGATCGCGATGCCGAAGCACTGGCACTGGCCAGCGAACGCATGCGCCGCGAGGGGCTTGCAGAGCGTTTCATTCCGGTGCACGCCGCCTTCGACCAGCTGGAACAGGTGTTGGACGAACAAGATATTGCACGAGTGGACGCCGTATTCATGGATTTGGGCCTGTCCAGCCTGCAAATCGATGAGGCAGATCGTGGCTTTTCGTATTCGCACGACGCTCCGCTGGATATGCGCATGGACACTAATCAGCAGCTTACCGCCGAACGCGTGCTCGCCACCTATGAGGCCGCTGAACTGACGCGCATCTTCCGTGACTACGGCGAAGAACGCTTCGCCCGCCAGATCGCGCGTGCCATCGTGACTCGTCGTGACAAGGAACCGTTGACCAGCACCGCACAATTGAACAGACTTGTTGACGAAGTGGTGCCCCAAGCCCACCGGCCGGCCGGCAACCCTGCCAAGCGCGTTTTCCAAGCGCTGCGTATCGAAGTCAACGGCGAATTGGACAAGCTCGCCTCCACACTGCCCCAGGCTGCGCGATGCCTGAATGTCGGTGGCCGGCTGGTGGTGGAGTCCTACCATTCGCTGGAAGACAAAACGGTGAAGGCCTTCATGGCACAGGGACTGACCATCGATGCGCCGGCGGATATGCCCATCGTTCCTCCTGACGCCCAGCCGTTCTTCCATGCCCTGACTCGGGGAGCCATGAAGGCCAGCGAACAGGAGATCGCCTCGAACCCTAGGTCGGCATCAGTGCGTTTGCGTGCCGTGGAAGTCAGCAGGCAGATTCCCGCCCGGTGGCGTCAGCAGTTCGCCGAGGCTGCCGAACACCCGCACAGCGCTGCTGGAGGTGTCTTAGCCAAATCCAAATCCGCAGGCAAAACAATAGGTAAAACCAGCAAACGGCGAATGAACACAGCACGACAATCCGATACGCGATCGAGGAGGAGCTGATATGGCGGCAACAGCACGCAGCGTGCGTTCCGACGTCAGTCGGCCGGCGGCCAAACCGCAGACTCCTCCGCGTCCCGAACTGCGACTGATCACCAACACAAAAGCACAGGAACAGAAGAATGTGTTCGGCCGGGTGCTGGCATGGACCAGATCACGCACCGCGCCGCTGGTTCACGTGGTCATCGCAGTGGTATTCCTTGCGGCAACCCTGATCGGTGCCCTGATGCTGCGCACCGAAATGGTGCAGAATTCCTTTGAAGCGCAGCAAATTGAGCAGAACATCAGCGTATTGACCCAGGATGTGGAAGACGATCAGGCCAAGCTGGATCAACTGATCGCCTCCCTGCCCGACAAAGCCAGTGAAATGGGCATGGTTCCCCAGCAGGGATCCGTGTCTATCGATCTCAACGGATATAAGCCAAGCGAAGGTGGATCGCAACAGTGAAATCAACGATTCAGAACATCATCCGCTTCTCCAAGGTGAAGACGTTCGCCTTTAAATGCATCGCCATAGGCGTTGTATTGGGTTGCGTGGCTTCAGCTTGCGTGGTGCGCCTGGCAGCCACGCAGCTGATCGGCGGTCGCCAAACCGCCATGGCGGCCACCGCCAGCCGCACCAGCACGGTGCCGCTGAGCTCCAAGCGCGGCCGTATCCTTGACACCAATGGCACCGTGCTCGCCCAGAGCGTCGAGCGTTACACCATCGTGGCGGATCCGCAGCTGGCGCAGGAATACGAACCGATTGATTGCACGGAGAAAACCAAGGACTACTGCGATCAGATCGACGGCAAACCCGTGGGGGCCACGGGAGCGGCGGCCGTGGCGAGACTGCTCGCCAGCGTGCTGGACGACACCAACGCTATGGAACTGGGCGCCAAACTGGCCGTTGACAGCCGGTACGCTGTGCTGAAGAAAGATGTGACCCCGCAGGTCAAGCGTGCCATTGATGATCTGAATCTCGGCGGTATTGTGTGGGGAGAACTTTCCAGCGAACGCCTGTATGCCGATGGTGACCTCATGGGATCCCTACTGGGTGGCGTGGATGCGGACGGCACCGGTGTGGCCGGCATCGAGCAGATGGAGAATGAGGCACTGACCGGCACCGACGGTCACGAAACATACCAGCGTGGCCTTGGCGGCGAGGAAATCCCCGGCACCATGACCGAATCCGTGGCTGCTCGCGATGGCGACGATGTGACGCTGACGATCGACCGCGACGTGCAATGGTACGTCAAGAAAGTGCTTAAGGAATCCAAAAGCACCTACGGATCGCCGTGGGTGATCGGCGTGGTCCAAGATGTGCAAACCGGTGAGATTCTGGCACTGGCGGATTCCGATGAGGTGACTGCCGGCACTGACGAAGCGAAGATGAACGCCTCTCGTGCCGTCTCGGAAACCTTTGATCCCGGTTCCATCGGCAAGGTCATTTCGATGTCTGGATACTTGCAAACCGGCCAGCACAAGCTCACCGATCAGTTCACCGTGCCCGATCACGCCACTTTCGAAGGCCAGGACTTCAAGGATGCCTCCGACCATGGCACCCAGCGCTGGACGTTGGCAGGTATTCTGGCCAACTCCTCGAATATCGGCATGATTATGGCCGCGGATCAGTACACCGATGAGCAGCGCTACGAATACCTTGTCAAATTCGGCATCGGCCAGTCCACTGGGCTGAACCTGCCAGGTGAATCAGATGGTACGCTGACCAGCCCCGACTCTTGGGATATCCGCACGCACAACACCGTGCTGTTTGGTCAGGGCTATACGGTCAACGCCCTGCAACTAAGCAATGTGGTGGCCACCATTGCCAACAAGGGCGTGCGTCAGCAGCAGTCGATTATCAAATCGACCACCAATGCCGATGGCAAGACAACCGAAACCAAAAAGACCGAAGGCACGCGCGTTATCGACGAGGATGTGGCCTCGCAGATGATGAACGCCATGGAATCCGTTTCCGACGTGTACTCCTCCTATGTGAAGGTTGACGGCTACCGTCTGGCCGCGAAGTCCGGCACTGCCCAGGTGGTTGGCTCTGATGGCACGTTGTCATCCATTGTTTCCGACTATTCCATCGCCATTCCTGCGGATAATCCGCGGTTTGTGGTGACCACGGTGATCAAGGATCCCAACGGCGTATACGGCGGTTCAACGGCTGGTCCGATCGCCGCCAAAATATGTGAGTTCCTTATGCAGAAGTACGAGGTGCCGGTTTCCAGCCCCCGTAAAGATGCTATTGCAGTCAATTGGTGATTGGACCAGGGAAGAAAGACGAGCGGTTATGAGCGCAGTGAGCGAATCCATTGCCCAGCGAACCACGTTGGGATTGCTGGCCGACCATTACGGATGCCAGATAGAACCAGCGTTCGCCACGAACGTGACGGTTACTTCGCTGTGCGACACCGTTGATTCGATTATTCCTGGTGCACTGTTTGTCTGCAGCGAGCATATCGCGGACATCGAGCGCGCCGCCCAGCGCGGTGCCTACGCCGTGCTGGTGCCGCGCCAATGGCGCGACCGCTGCCCACAAACGGATATACCGTTGGTGTTCGGCGATATCAGCGATCATATGCTGGGTGATTTGGCATCGAAGATGGCCGGCACCCCCTCCAACGTTATGGCGGTCTTCGCGCTCACTGGCGCGGATGCACTCACGCTGAACGAGGACGTGAATCATCTGGCCGATTTTCTGCACATGCTGGGCAATCCGGTTGCTGTTATCAGCGCCGCCGGCTCGCAATCCATGACGCGCAAACTCGATCTGACCTATCCGCTTGGCGTTATCGAGGCGCAACGAGCGCTTTCCGTATGTGCCGAAGATGGTGTGGCGGCAGTGATTCTGGCGTTGGACGACGCCACGTTTACCAGACATGCGCTTGAATCGGTGAATGTGGATGTGCTGGGTAGCCGTCGTGTCGTTCCTATCGAAGAGGCGGCGGGCATCAAGGCGCGCTACGCCTTTGAAACGGAAACAGGCTTGAAGGTTACGACTATGACGGCTGAATCGGATGAGCTGTCGCGAGAAGCGCCGCAAATCCATTACGACGGCAAGGCTGAGGGATTGTCTCTGGTTATCGCCATGGTGCTCGCGGCCGGCGTGCGCAAGAATAACGTGCGCTCCGCACTGCGTGTGGCAAGCAATCTGAAATAGGGCTAAAAGGAAAGGGTGAGGAGACAATAATGGTCCCCATGAGTGTGGCGGAAGTTGCCCAAGCAGTCGGCGGTCGCCTGATTGGCGGCGACGGGCTTGGCAAGCCGGCAACAAGTGCCTTGAGCGATTCGCGCCAGGTGTGCGAGGGGTCGGTGTTCGTGGCCATTAAGGGCGAACGCGTGGATGGTCACGATTTTGTGGCTGGTTTGGCCGATCGCGGTGCCGTGGCGGCTATTGTCGACCATGAGGTGCCGGATGCGGGACTGCCGCAGGTTGTGGTTGAGAACACGGTTGCGGCATTGGGGCAGCTCGCCAAGCACAATATTGCCCGCAGGCGCGCTATGGATGGTGACTTCGACATCATCGGCCTAACAGGTTCGGTCGGCAAAACCACCACCAAGGATCTGCTGGCCGCGCTGCTGGGCACTCTGGGTTCAACCGTGGCCCCGGTCGGCTCATTCAATAACGAGATTGGCTTGCCTCTTACTGCTCTCAAGGTCAATGAGGCCACCCGCTTCTTCGTAGCGGAAATGGGCGCCAACCATCTGGGTGAGATCGCAGGGCTCACCCGTATCGCGCCGCCGGACACCGCCGTCGTGCTGAAAGTGGGAGTGGCGCATCTGGGGGAGTTCGGTTCACGGGAGCGCATCGCCCAAGCGAAAAGCGAAATCGTCACTGGTCTGGTGCCCACTGGCACCGCCGTGCTGAACGCCGACGACGAACATATCGTGCCGATGGCGGCTCTGGCACCCGCCGACGTGTTGTGGTTCGGCTTGGAGGGTACGTCTGAGACTGGTGAACAGGCGGCGAATGCGAATAAGGTGTACGCCGATCATATCGACGCGGACAGCGCCGATCACGCCCGCTTTACGCTGCATACGCCGGATGGTGCCGCCGTGCCGGTGCATCTGGGCATTCCCGGCCGTCACAATACGATGAACGCCCTGGCCGCAGCCACCGTGGCCTGGCATTACGGAATGAAGACCGAAGCTATTGCCGCAGGACTCAGCGCGCAGCGGACCATCAGCCCGCATCGTATGGCGATCTCCACTGTGGAACGTGATTCAGCTTGCTTCACTCTGATCGATGACTCCTTCAACGCCAACCCCGACTCCATGAAAGCCGGTCTCGATGGTCTGAAGGCATGGCGTCCCGCCGATAACGGCACCCCCTGGCGCATCGCAGTGCTGGGCGGCATGCTGGAACTTGGCGGCGACGAATCCGAACTGCATCGCCAGGTAGGTGCCTATGCGGCATCCCTGGATCTTGACGCGATTATCGCCGTCGGCTCGGCCGCCGATCAGCACTTGGATGAGCTGGCCCAAGCATTGGCTGAGGGAGCCGAAGGTACCGGAGGATCCGAACGGACTGCTGGCAGCGGTACGCAGGGCTCAGGCTCGTGTGACACATTGGTTTCCTGGGTGCATGGCACCGACCAAGCCGATGCTTTGGTCACACGGCTGGCCAAGGAGCACGGCGATTGTGTGGTGCTGCTCAAAGGTTCGCACGCGTCAGGCCTGAGTGCTCTGGCACAATGCTGGACAACAAAGAACTAAAAGACGAAGAAGAAGAGGAAACTACTCGTGATTGCCCTGATTCTTGGAATGCTGGTGTCGCTGATCGTCACCATGATCGGCACCCCACTGCTGATTCGACTGGTGCATAAACTGCATTATGGCCAGTACATCCGCCAGGATGGCCCCCAATCGCATCAGGTCAAGCGAGGCACGCCAACCCTTGGCGGCGTGGTTATCAACTTCGCAATCCTGCTGGGATGGGGCGCATCCGCGCTCTACCGGTATTTGCACAACGGCGACGTGCCCTCATGGTCGGCTGTGCTGGTGCTGTTTGCCATGCTCTCGATGGGTGTGCTGGGATTCATCGACGATTTCGCCAAGGTGCGCAAAAAACAGAATGAAGGCCTGACCGTAGCCGGTAAATTCATTGGCCAGTTCATTTTCGCCACCGTCTATGCGGTGCTGGCACTGATCATTCCCACTAAAACCGGTCTGCCCTCCGCCCAAGCGGGCATGAGCTTCATTGAGCAGCCGTTCTTCTCCTTCGACTTCGCCGGCCGTGCGGTGGCGATCATCCTGTTCGTAATCTGGGTGAACTTCCTGATGACCGCCTGGACCAACGCCGTCAACCTCACCGACGGACTCGACGGACTGGCTGCAGGCTCCTCGATGATCTCCTTCACCGGCTTCGGCATCATCGCCTTTTGGGAAAGCTACCACATCAAGGGCGGCGGCCATGAAGGCTACACGTACGCCGTCTCCGACCCGCTGGATCTGACCATCATCGCCGTCTGCGCGGCAGTGGCCTGCTTCGGATTCCTGTGGTACAACTCGAACCCCGCCTCCATCTTCATGGGTGACACCGGCTCTCTGGCCTTGGGTGGCCTGTTCGCGGCCATGTCCATCGCCACACACACCGAATTCCTTGCAGTGATTCTGGGTGGCCTGTATGTGATGGAAGCCATGAGCGACGTGATTCAGGTCGGCTATTTCAAGATGACGCATAAGCGTGTGTTCAAGATGGCACCGATCCATCATCATTTTGAGCTCAAAGGATGGAGTGAAGGCAAGGTGGTAGTGCGGTTCTGGATGATCGAACTCATCTTCGTGCTGATCGCCTTGGTGATTTTCTACTGCGATTGGGCGAACCGTTCGGGATTGCTGTTCGGCTGATCACGTTGGCGGCGCTGGCGGCGCTGGCGGTTGATGATTGCCGCTGGTAGTCGTTGGTAGTCGCACAGCAATGCGCAGGCGATACATTCATCAGCGATAATCAATTCCCATAACCCCACGATGAGGCAAGCAAGGACTAAGGAGCAACAATGCAGGTAGCGGATAGCACGGTGGTAATTGCCGGACTGGGCGTATCGGGAACCAATCTGGCCGAAGTGCTGAAGGAACGCGGCGCGCATGTGATCGGCGTCGACGAGAAGAAGCCCGGTGCCGATCTTGATTCGTTCGATAAGGTGGATTGGGATTCGGTCGACTATGTGATGGCCTCGCCGGTGTTCAACCCACGCACCCCGTTCATCCTCGAAGCGCAACGACGGGGCATTCCGGTGATGAGCGAAGTCGAATTCGCCTGGAGACTGCGCGTGAACAACGCTCGCACCGGGCATCCGGCAGCATGGGTGGGCATCACCGGCACGAACGGTAAAACCTCCACCACCGAGATGACCTCCGTCATGCTCACCGCATGCGGGTATGACGCGCCAACGGCCGGCAATATCGCCTCCGGCAACATGGATATGGCCCTTTCCAGATGCGCGGTCAACCCACAGCATGATGTGTTGTGCGTTGAGCTGAGCTCCTTCCAACTGCATTTCACCGATTCGCTGGCACTCGACTGTGCGGCCATCACCAATATCGCCGACGATCACCTCGACTGGCACGGCGGTCGTGCGAACTATGCCGCCGACAAGGCCAAGGTGTTCCATAACGCTCGTCGCGTAATCGTCTACAATGCGCAGGATAGCTTGGTCAGCGAGCTTGCCGCCTCTGCGAAAACCGCTGAAGGCTGCCGCAAAGTGGGATTCACGCTGGAAAGCCCGCAGGTGGGCCAGATCGGCATCGTTGATGGCTGGATTGTGGACAACAGCGGTATTGCCTCGGGCAAGCCCGGCGACATGGTCAAGCTTGCGCCACTGGCCGAGTTCACTCATCTGACGGAGCCGGACGGCACTCCCTACCCGCATTTGGTGGCCGACGCATTAACCGCACTGGCCCTGGTGCTCGGCATGGGCGCGGCCTTGGACAAGGCGCTGGAAGCGCTTAAGGCCTTCGCGCCCGGCGGCCATCGCATCCAAACCGTGGCCGAGGCACAGGTGGACGGTGGCACGATTCGTTTCGTGGACGATTCCAAAGCCACCAATGGTCACGCCGCCAACGCTTCGCTATCCAGCTTCCCGGCGAAATCCGTAGTCTGGATTGCCGGCGGACTGGCCAAAGGCAGCCGTTTCGAACAGCTCGTGAAGGATCAGGCACATACCATCAAAGCGGCTGTGATCATTGGCAAGGATCAACAGCCCATGCTGGACGCATTTGCATCTCAAGCGCCGGATATTCCGATCACTGTTATCGATCCTGCTGACGACGGAACGGTTATGGCTCGCGCCGTTGAGGCCTGCGGCACTTATGCCACTGCCGGGGATGTGGTGCTGATGGCACCGGCCTGCGCTTCGATGGACCAGTTCAAGTCCTATGCGGATCGTGGCAACCAATTCGCTTCGGCGGCGAACGACTGGGCTCTTGCGCATGGCAAGAACTAAAACTTCCGGCAAGGCCACGTCACACGACGTCAAGCCGGCCCTGAGCATCACCGACTACACAGGCTGGCGCGGCCTGCTCAACCCCCTGTGGTGCTATCACGGCTTCCGCGTGGCCGTGGTCGGCTTGACCAGCTTCGGCCTGATCATGGTGTTTTCCAGTTCCACAGTCACCATGACCTCGCAAGGCAAGTCCCCATTCGTTCAGCTGCTGAGTCAAGGTGCCTTCTGCATCATCGGCGCTGTGCTTGGCTTTATTGCCATGCTGATGCCGGTGCTGTTCTGGAAACGCGTGGGTGCCTTGATCATGATCTTTGCTGTGATTTTGCAAGGACTGACCTTTACGCCGTTGGGCACGGACGTGTATGGCAACCGAGGATGGCTGAACCTTGGGGTCACCACCATTCAGCCCGCCGAATTCATGAAATTCGCCCTCTGCGTTTGGCTGCCTTCGTCACTGGCCTCTTGCAAGGTGATGTACCGCAAAGAAGGCGTCAAAGCCTATCGTGTGCCCCTGATCGGCTATCTGCTGGGACTTGGTCTGGTAGTGGGGGGCAAGGATCTCGGTACTGCGATGATTCTTATCTTCATCGGTGTGGTGGCGCTGCTGATCTCCGGATTCCCATTGAAATGGATGGCATTGGGTGCACTGGTTGCGGCAGTCGGCGTCGCTGCGCTGGTGATTTCCAGCCCCAATCGTATGCGCCGTATTTTCGCCGCCTATGGCGACTGCTCGTCAGCCGACGCGCAAAGCGTATGCTATCAATCCATCCATGCCAACTATGCCATCGCCTCCGGCGGTCTGCTGGGCGTCGGTATTGGCAATTCGCGTGAGAAATGGAATTATCTGCCGGCCGCGCACAACGATTTCATCTATGCGGTGATCGGTGAGGAAACCGGTTTTGTGGGATGCATGATCGTGCTGCTGTTCTTCGTGATTCTCGGCTGGTGCATGATCGCCGTGGCTTTGCAGGTCAGCGATCGATATGTCTCCATGGTGCTGATGTGCATCACCATTTGGATTGTGGGCCAAGCGTTGGTCAACATCGGCGTGGTCGTTGGCGTGTTCCCTGTGCTGGGCGTGCCGATGCCCTTCGTCTCCGCCGGCGGATCATCGATGATCATGTGCCTGAGCGCCGCAGGCTTGGCAACAGGCATGATGCGCTCCCAGCCACAGATTCGGCAGGCACGACAAAGCGCATAATCACGCATAATCATACGTAGAGCACGGCATCACATGCAGCGAAATCACCATGAAATTACTATGGATGCTGCAGCGACAAGGAAGACCAGGAAACGGACGGAAGAACTATGAGCAACCACACATCACATGCACCGCATATCGTTCTCGCAGGCGGTGGCACCGCCGGGCATGTCAACCCGCTGCTGGCGGTCGCCGGTGCCATCCGCAGCATTGAACCGCAGGCGCAGGTCACGGTGATCGGCACTGCCGTTGGCTTGGAGAAAGATCTCGTGCCACAGGCCGGACTGGAACTCGACACCATCGAAAAGGTGCCGTTCCCGCGCCGGCCCAATCTGTACATGCTCAAATTCCCCGGCAAATGGAAGCGTGAAACCGCCAAGGTGCGTGCCATTCTCGAAGCTCGCCAGGCCGATGTGGTCGCAGGATTCGGCGGCTATGCTTCCGCACCTGTGTATGCCACCGCACACCGGATGGGCATTCCGATCGCCATCAACGAACAGAACGCGCGCGCGGGCATGGCCAATAAGCTCGGTGCCCGTTGGGCCGATTACATCGGTGTTGTGTACGAAGGCTCCGGTCTGAACGCGCGCAAGGGCGCAACACTGGAGCGTGTCGGACTGCCGTTGCGCCCGGCAATCGCCGAATTGAGCCGCAGCATCGAATCCGATCGGGATGGTGTGCGTCGCAAGGCCGCCGCTGAACTGGGCGTGGATCCCAATCGTCCGCTCGTACTGGTCACCGGTGGGTCTCTGGGCGCGCAAAGCCTCAACCGTGCCATCGCCGCTTCGGCCAAAGAACTGTTGGCGCACGCGCAGATTATTCACCTGACCGGACGCGGCAAAATCGATGAGGTACGTGAATTGGTGTCTGCTTCGGCTGGCAGCGATGTGCTGTCCGGCGTTGGAGAGCAGTCGGCCGGTCAAGGCGATTACCATACAGCTGAATATCTCGAACGCATCGATCTGGCGTTCGCCTGCGCCGATCTGGTGATTTGCCGTGCTGGTGCGGGCTCGGTATCCGAGCTTGCGGCGCTCGGCTTGCCCGCCATCTATGTGCCACTGCCAATTGGCAACGGCGAACAGCGCTTCAACGCCGAACCCGTAGTCAATGCCGGAGGCGGACTGATGGTGGCAGACCGCGATCTAACGCCGGCATGGGTGCGCGATCATGTGCCCGCACTGCTGGCCGATCGTCAGCGTCTTGCCCAGCTGGGACGTAACGCTTGGGGCTACGGCATTCGTAATGCTGCCGAAGTCATGGCCAAGCGCATCCTCGAACTGGCGCGCTGAGCACTGAACCACCGAGCGCTAGCCTCACTGATCGTTAGCCCCACCGAGCACTGACCTACCGAGTCGCCGGGGCTCGCGTCTTGACTCATTCCTGCAGTCCGCTGTCGGCGGCACGGTACCGTATCGTGCCGCACTGTATCGCACCCAACGCAAGCCAATGCATTTCAACAATACGAACGACGATGTGTCACCAGTGTGAGACCTTGTCGTTAGCCGGTATTTGGCGCGGGGTGCGACCATAATATAGGCGTTACACACATCCCGCAAGGAGCTGTCATTGTCTTCGTCATCGTCCTGTGAAGAACCCATCGTGCTGGATCCAACCCATGCAGCATTCGCACCCGAAGCGCGTCCGGCCGACCTTGGCCCCACCCACTTCATCGGCATCGGAGGTGCCGGCATGAGCGTGCTAGCCGAAATGCTGAACGCCGAAGGTGTGGCGGTGGACGGTTCCGACCGCGAACGCAGCAGCAAAACCGATCGCTTGCAGGCGCTCGGTATCCGCGTGGAATTTGGCCAACGGCCTGAGAATGTTGCCGGGGCGCGCACGGTGGTCTATTCCAGCGCCATCAAACCCGATAATCCCGAAATCGTGGAGGCGCAGGCTGCGGGCGCGCACATCGTGCACCGCAGCGATATTCTCGCATTGCTGATGAACGGCAAACGTGCTGTCACTGTGGCCGGTGCGCACGGCAAAACCACCACAAGCTCCATGCTGTCCCATATTCTTGTATCCCTTGGCGCTGATCCGAGCTATGCCATTGGTGGTGCCATCCAAGGGCCCGATGGCACCACGCTGGATGGCGGTCACGCCGGCAAAGGATCGGTGCTGGTTGCCGAAGCGGACGAATCCGACGGCAGTTTCGCCAAATATCATCCAGCTATTGCCATTATTACCAATGCCGAGGCTGACCATCTCGACCATTACGGCGATGAGGCACATTATCGCGCAGCTTTTGTAAACCATGCCGGTCACGCTTGTGAGCATGTGCTGGTGTGCGCTGATGACCCTGACGCACTGGCCGTCGTTGCCGCCCTGCCTGCCGAAGTCAAGGCACGTACCGTGCTTTATGGCACTGCGCCGGCCGACCAACTGGTTGGTGACGAAGACATGCGTGCGAGTGTGGACGTGTCGATGCTGAAGGCCTATGTGCATATCGACTCTGAGCGTGAATCGGCCGGCAGCGGATTGGAAAGCTTCACCCTGCATCTGCCTGCGGCCTTGACTGGGGGAGCGGACATCGACCAGCCTGTCGCATTGCGTGTGCCCGGCATCCATAACGCCCGCAATGCCGCAGCCGCAATCACCGCCGCCGTGCTGCTTGGTGAGGATGCGGATGCCGCGGCTGAGGCAGCCGGCACCTTCCTTGGCGCGGCGCGACGCTTCCAGATTCGCGGCACTGTCAAGCAGGTCACCGTAGTGGACGACTATGCACATCATCCCACTGAAATCGCCGCGTTGCTCGACGCCGCTCGACGTCGCTACCCGGACTCCACGATTCGCGTGATCTTCCAGCCGCACCTGTTCTCTCGTACCAAGTTCTTCGCCAAGCAATTCGCCGAAGCGTTGGCCAAGGCCGATGATGTGATTGTCACCGGCATTTTCCCTGCCCGCGAGAAGCAGGCTGATTTCCCGGATATCAACGCCTCCACCATCGTCGAGGCGGCGGCCGGGCTGAAAAATGCCGATCAGGGCCAGTGGATTCAGCCGGTTGAAGATATGCGTTTGGCGGCTGGAATGATGGCCATGCGCGCTCATCACGGCGATGTGGTGTTCACTGTAGGTGCCGGAGACGTCACCGAAATGGGACGTGTGCTGCTCGCTGCGCTTGAGGCGCATCGCGAAAGTTGCGAGTGATGGCCGGGCGCAAGATCAGCTCGTCATCCGGCGGCAGTGCCAGGTCTTCAGGCAACGCCAAGTTTTCGGGCAGTGCTAGGACTTCGAGTAGTGGCAAGCTTTCGGGCACTGCGCGAACTTCGGGCGGCACTAGGTCGCTCAGCGGTGCCAAATCCTTGAAAAAAGGCAAGCCCTTAGGCAATGTTAAGGCAAACGGGCATATCAGAACCACGAAGTCGGTGCGCACGCGTGATGTTGTTAAGCGCACTGGCTCCGCGGCCGCTCACACTCCCCGAAAGCCGCGTGCCGTCGAATCTCACGCACCGCAGACTCGCCAGTCCGCGTCGCCCCGCAGCGTGCGCACCACTCGTTCCGTTGCCGCGCAAGCGGTGCCTGACACCAAGGCCGTAACCCAAGCCAAGGGGGAGTCGGGTGCCTTTGTGGATGCCCGCGCGCTGCGCAGCGAAGACTATGTCACCGAAACGTTGCGGCAGACCGCTGGCTCACTGGGCATCGCTTCACGGCCTAAAGTGGTGGATTTCAGTGAAAGGTCTCGGGAGCGCAAGCGTGCGAGCCTGCGCGTTATCGCTATCCGCACGGCGGCGGTACTTGCATCTCTCGCTGTGCTGGGCGCACTGATTTGGCTGCTGTTCTTCTCTACCGTGTTTCGTTTGGAAACATCGGCAATTAGTGTGTCCGGCGCCAACGAATGGGTCAGCGAGCAGACGATTCGTCAGATTGCGGACGGACAGGCAGGCAAGTCACTGTTTTTGGTATCCACTGATGAGGTATCCGATCAGTTGAAGGAGATTCCCGGCGTCAGCGAGGCCAAGGTGTCCAAACAGTTCCCCAAATCGATGAGTGTGGAGGTTAAGGCGCAAAAGCCAGCGGCCATGCTGAAGGCAGGTGATACGCTTACCGCCGTGGATTCCAAGGCGCGTGTGCTCAATTCGGTGTCTGACGCGAACGCCAATGGCATTCCCGTTATCGAAGTGCGCAATGTTGAGACCAGCTTGAAGAACCAGTCGGTGAAGGAGGCGCTGACCATTCTGGGCGCCTTGCCTGAATCAATGCGGCAGTCGATTACCAAGGTCACCGCCGAAACCCAGGATTCCATCACCACCACGTTGAACGACGGCCAACGTGTTATTGTATGGGGCGACTCCTCTGAACTGAAGCTCAAAATGGCTGTGGTCGACAAAATCATCAACGATCCGAACGTGATCGGCGACAAAACGCAGGTGGATGTTTCTGCGCCGCTCAAACCCATCATCAAATAGTCGGATAGGCGGGCGGTTCACAGGCGGCCCAGGCCGCTTATTAACCCGTCCAAGAACTGGGATGCAGTTCACAGCGGGGCCCGTTGTTCTTTCGTTGTTCGCTGATGTTCGTCTCTGGCGGAATTTGGCGATTGGAGCCGGAAGGTGTACGATGAAACGTCCGAGCGCATATGGTGTGCCGCATGTGTTCGGAAAGCTTGATAATTCAAGATTGGGGCCGATCGGTTTCGACGGTGATCTGTTCGTCGCAGGGAAGCGTGCCGAGAACGCAGGGTCCACTCGTGGATGTCCCCTGCAAAAGAATAAGTGCTAAATCTAACCGCACTGAGTTCGCTCTCGCTGCCTGAGCTTCGCGCCAGGATTAACCAGTGAGCAGCCGCTCCGTTCACTCTCTCTCGTCTTCGGGGAGAAGCTGAGCGTCGTTAAGAAGACTTGCTGATGCAGCTGAGCTTCAGGGCTGTGTCGGGACTTTAACTGCAGATATGCCCGCCATCAGTTGTCTGCGACATAGATGGGGGCAGAAAAACTGCCAAATGGTCAGCAGACTACGCACGTAGAAGACTGTGGGCTCGGTCACCGGACCGGGGTTCAATTCCCCGCGGCTCCACTATTGTAAACCCGCTGGAAACAGCGGGTTTTTCTGTATTTTCAAGCGTTTGCGCCATTTTGTATATTCTCTTACGCTCCGTAAAGTCTCTCAGTTTTTCTTTTGTCTGCCAAAAATGTGGGCAGGATGTGGGCAGAATGGGCGGACGATACCATTGGTATGCACACATGTGCATACGGATGACTGGAAGGATATAAGGGCATGAAAGTGGTGCTGCAGCGGGTTTCGCAGGCGAGTGTTGACGTGGTCAATGAGTTGGGTACATTGGATCCCACTTTTGAGGCACAACAGATCGGCCCGGGTTTTATGTTGCTGGTCGGTGTGGAGGATGAGGACGGCGACCCACAGATTCAATGGCTGGCGCATAAGATTCTCAATCTGCGCGTGTTCGAGGATGAACAAGGCAAGATGAACCGGTCGATTCAGGATATCGGCGGTGAGATTCTCTCGATTTCGCAGTTCACGCTGTTTGCCGATGTGAAGAAGGGCAATCGTCCAAGTTTTGTACGTGCGGGCAAACCCGAACATGCGAATATTACGTGGATCAAGTTCAACGAAGCGCTGCGCAGCGGGGGAGTGCCGGTTAGGGAAGGGCGTTTCGGCGCACATATGCGTGTCGGTCTGGTCAACGATGGACCGGTGACCATTGTGATGGACACCAAGGAATACGGCATCTGACTGCAGCGGAATGCAACCGGGTAGAAGTCTGCGGAAGTTTTCTTGAAGACGATTTCCTATGCGGCCAGCTCCTAATGTAAACCACAGGAGGGTTAACGGTTCATTGGTGTTCCGGTTCGCAAGATGATATGAAAAACCGCGCAAGCCGATGAAACAGCTTGCGCGGGAAAGAGCGGGGAACCGGCTCCATGGGGGAGGCGGGCCGATTCCCCAAGTATGTGGTGCCGGTTGCCTCGCGGTTGAGCTACCGGCGTTGGGGGTATCCGAGGGATACCCATGGATTATCAGGCTTCGACGGCCTTCTTGCCTTCCATCACCTTGTAGCCAAGGCCGATGACCAGCACGTAGACGCAGCCGATGGCCATTACAAGGATGCCGCCGAACTGGCCGGCAACGTCAGCCGCCGCACCCATGATGGGCGGGAAGATTGCGCCGCCGATCAGGCCCATGAGCATCAGGCCGGAGATTTCGTTCTGGCGCTCAGGGCGGTACATCAGGGCGTGGGAGAGGAACAGCGAGAACACGTTCGAATTGCCGAAGCCAACGAGGGCGACAGCCACCCAGAACAGGGCCACCGGCGGGTTGGAAGTGGCAAGCGTGAAGATCGCGAAGCACACGGCGGAAGCAGTCATAATCACGCCGCACACGAGGATGCCGATGCGGTTGGAGATCTTCGAAAGTACGATGCCGCCGGTGAAGCAGCCGATCATACGGGCGATGAAGTAGACCATGGTGGCGTTGGTGGCCACGGTCAGGGCGATGTCGGTGTGCTCCATGAGGATGCGCGGTGCCTGAGCGTTAATGGCCACGTCCACGCCCACATGGGCCACGATGCCGAGGAAGCACAGGAAGACGATGCGATCGGAGAACAGCAGCTTGAAGCAGCTGGCGATGGAGGTGGTGCCGGCGTCGGGCGCGGGCTCCTCGATCTTGTCGAAGGCGAGCAGCACGTAACCGAGAATGCCGACCACCAGGTAAATCACGAACAGGATCCACCACATGTTCATCTGATTGAATCCCCAAGCGGCGATAAACGGCGCGAACAGGGAGGCGAAGGCCTTGACAAACTGGCCGGTGGTCAGGGTGGAGGCCAGCTGGTCGCCCTTGACGAACACGGTCAGCAGCGGGTTAAGCGACACCTGCATCAAGGTGTTGCCGATGCCGAGGAAGGCAAAGGAGATGACGATCAGCACAAGGCGTGCGGTGCCGGCGAAAATCACATAGGCGATAATCGGCAGGGCCATGGCCACAAGAGTGACGAGAATGGACAGCAGCACGGTTTTGCGACGGCCGATTTTGTTCATCAGGATGCCGGTGGGCACTGCGAAGATCAGGAACCAGAAGAACACCATGGTGGTGAACAGGTTTGCAGTGCCGTCGGCCAAGGTGAACTCGGCCTTGACATAGTTAGTGGCGGTGCCGACCAGGTCGACGAAGCCCATGACGAAGAATGCGAACATCACAGGTGCGATTTTCGCAAATCCGGCGTTGCCGGTCTTAACGGTTTCGTTGCTCATTTTATGTTTCCCTTTTTCTTAAATGCAATGAGGCAATGAACGTTGGTGTCGGTATTCAGTTATTGCTGTATTCAGTTATGTCGATTCGATTTTGGATATGGCTCACGCCTGAAGTTGGGTGCGAGTAAGGTACCCGAACATCGTTGTCCAGGCGCGAGCCATAGGCCAAAAAGGAAAGGAATGGTAGCGGCTTGCCAAGAACGCTCTTGGGAAACCGATTGGTTGGTTGGTGGGTAGAGGGCTGGAAGCCCGGAGCTACTACTTGCCTTCGGCGGCGAGGTAGTCGGTCATCTCAGCCGGGTACTGCGGCCAGGCACCGGCCTGGGTGCACACGAACGCGGCGGTGTTGACGGCCTTGCGGTGGGCTTCGGCCAGCGTGTCACCAAGCAGCGTGCGTGCGGTGAAAGTGCCGGAGAAGGAGTCGCCTGCGCCCACGGTGTCAACCACTTCGACGTGCGGGGTGTCCAGCGTGGAGGATTCGCCCTTGCGCGAGATGATGGTGGAGTAGGCGCTGCCGGCGGTCAGGATCACATAGTCGAGATCGTACTGCTCGAGGAACCAGCGGGAGGCGTCTTCGCCCGAGGTGCCGCGGATATCGAACATGTCGCGCAGCAGCAGCAGCTCCTCGTCGTTGATCTTGAACACGGTGGAGGCCTTGAGCAGTTCCTCGATGAGTTCCTTGGAGTAGTGGTCGCCGCGCAGGTTGATGTCGAAGAACTTCATCGCACCCGGCTTGGTGTGCTTGAGCAGTTCGGTGATGGTGGCGTGCGTTTCGGGGGAGCGCAGGGCCAGCGTGCCGAAGCACACGGCGTCGGCCTTGGAGACCACGTCGATAAGCTGCTTGGTGTACAGGATATGATCCCAGGCGACACCCTTGACAATGGTGTATTCCGGAATGCCGTTCTTCAGCGCGACTTCCACAGTGGAGGTCGGCCATGCGTTGCGCTGGATGACGGTGTTGATGCCGGCTTCGTCGGCCTTGGCAATCAGTTCGTCGCCGAGCTCATCCTCGCCGACCGCGCTGATAGCCCAGCCTTCGGTGCCGTTCTTCATCGCATGGTAGGCGAAGTTGACCGGGGCGCCTCCGGCGCGCTTGCCTCCGGGCAGCATATCCCACAGCAGTTCGCCAAGGCTGAGAACGATGGGGGTGGTCATGGTGGTTCCTTTCCTTGTGGTTGTTATTTGCTGATTTCGCGTGGAAATCGTTGCCGACGAGACCGGTTAGGCCACGTCGAAGAATACCGAGGGGCATTCCAAAAATTGGGTGACGGCTACGGCTGCGGCACCGCAGACGGTGGCATCCGTAGGCAGGGTGGACAGAGTGATGGAAGTCGTGTCGTTTAATTCGGGGATGGCGCGTTCGGCCACCGTTTTGCGCACTTCACGCAGGAAGTAGGGGCCGGCTTCGGCCACGATGTCACCGATGATGATGTGCTCGGGGTTGAAGCCGTTGAAGATGGTTACACAGCCGTAGCCCACATAGCGTGCGATTTGACGAACCATATCGCGCGCTGCGTCGTTGCCGGCATTCGCCTTGTCGAATAGCGCGCGCACTGCGTCGGTGTGGGTCATATCCGCCGCTTCGGGTACCACGGTGCCATTGCTGATCAGCATGTCGTGGATGGCCGGGGTGGAGCAGTAGCGTTCGAGGCATCCGTAGTTGCCGCAGTCGCAGGGGCGTCCATTGACATCGATGGAGATATGGCCGATTTCGGTGGCAGCGCCGATTGCACCGTTGATCAGACGTCCGTTGTCGATGACGCCAAGCCCGACGCCTTCGCCGACCAGATAGTAGGCGATGTTGTCGTCAGCGTGCACTGCCGGATCGAACAGGTAGTGGGCGAGTGCGCCGGCACGGGCATCCTGTTCGATGAAAACAGGCACGCGGAAGGCGTGGGAGAACTCGTTGATGAAGTTGATTTTGCGCCAGCCCTGCATGCTGGAAACCACGGCGGTGCGGCCGACTTTGCGCAGGTAGGGGCCGGGAACAGCCATGCCGATGGCCACGATGCTCGGATCGTCATCGAGCAGGCCGGTGATGCGGTCGTGGATGATGGCGATGGTGTCGTTGATGGTGTTGTCGTAGACGGTGGGCAGTGATTCGAGACTTAGCGTGTTGCCGCACAGATCGAATACGCCGATCTGCACGAGAGAGCGGGCGAATTTGATGCCGATGGTGTGGAAACGTGCGGTGTCGAGATTGAGACCGATGGAACGGCGGTTTTTCTCACCTTCAAAATCACCGGTTTCTTCGATTACTCCGGCTTCGATGAGTCGGGCGGTGATTTTGGTGATGGCTGCGGGGGTCAATCCCAAGGCCTTGGCGATTTGTGCCCTGGAGCTGACGCCGTTGTGGTAGAGGTGCTTGAGGATGCGCGAACGGTTGGATTCGGAGACGGAAGCTTGGGATGCTGGGGTGATGATGCCTGAGGCGTTCATACGCGTAACTCCTTTGCTCTAGCTCCGTTGCGGTGTTGTCCGCTCGTCGTTGAATCTGAACTTGATTAAGATATTAACGCAGTTAATCAATTTCCGCAATCAACATTGGTCGGCGTGTCGCGCGCCGATTTTCCTGCGGAAAATCACAAGCGCGCGACGCGAGGAGGAGAAGGCCCGGTGGGCCTTCGACGACGGAGCCATCCGTTGTCTGCCGATTTTCCTGCGGAAAATCACAAGCGCGCGACGCGAGGAGGAGAAGGCCCGGTGGGCCTTCGACGACGGAGCCATCCTTATGACAAACCCAACCTCCCACAAAACTCGCGTACCTTACTTCCAAAACAATCCAAATGTCCCCCACCCCTCGGTGTGTACCCCACCTGAATTTGTTAGGATAGTAGTCAATATTCGGTTGCACATAGCACAAACAACAGCCCGACCGAGTGTGTTCAATGATGAGCAAGGAGAACTTATGTCGACAAACAATGCGAATGGCTTGAGAATAGGCGTCGATGTCGGCGGCACCAAAATAGAGGCCGTGCTGGTGTCTCCTGATGGCAGAGTGCTGGGGCAGGCGAGGATCGCGGCCAGGCGCGGCAACCAGGCGGTGCTCGAAGACATTGAGTCCGTCGCTAGGCAGGCGGCGGGTGAGCGCTTTGCGGAAGTCGCGGCCATCGGCATCGGCACGCCGGGCCAGGTCAATGCCGACACGGGGCACGTGGGGGATATTGTGAATCTCGATGTAGTCAGTATGGATATGGGCCCTGAAATTGCCCAGCGCACCGGCGTTGATACGCATGTCGAGAATGATGTCAATGCGGCGGCGGTTGGGGCGGCCGCACTATTGGGCGGTGCCGAAGGATTGACCGGCACCATTGCACTGTTGAATTTTGGCACCGGATTGGCTGCGGGCATTGTGCAGGACGGGGTGTTGCTGCACGGCTATAGTGGCGCAGCCGGTGAAATCGGGCATGTGCCGGTCGAGCCGCATCGTTTCAAGTGCCCGTGCGGACAATACGGATGCTTGGAAACGGTGGCGTCCGGCGCTTCGGTGGCGCGCCTGTGGCCACACGCCGATCCGCCGATGCCGGATCTGATCCGACGGGCCATTCGCCGTGAAGCCGAAGCCGTGGATACCTTGGATATGGTGATGCGTGCTATCGGCGACGCCATTCAGATACTGGCTCAGTCGGTCGATCCACGTCTGATTATCTTGGGCGGCGGCATGGCGAAAACCGGCGAGCCGCTGCTGGAAGTAATCAACGCCGAACTGCATCGGCGAGAGGCGCAGTGTCATTTCCTGGAATCGTTGAATCTGCCGGCGCGCCTGCGCTTGGCACCGGTGGAACAGCCGGTGGGTGCCATCGGCGCGGCGCTGGCGGCATAGCTCAGATATAGGCGAGGAAAAAGATCTATATATAGGTGAGGCTCCAATCATGGTGATTGGAGCCTCACTGCGTACTATTGGCGCGTGCTACTGGCTACTTGGTGGCCAAATAATGCAATATCACTGCAATGGCCTCGCCCTGTACGATGATGTCCGGTCCGCATTCGCACCGACGCACCACCGTGTGCTTATGGAATGACGAGACGGTGGCGGCATCGAGATACTGCTGCGTGGCCTCAAGGAACACGTCGTTCACTACCAGAGGCTGCCCAAACACACAGATATCCGCAAGATCGAGCAGGCCGGCGGGCATGGCCAGCGCCTGGCCCAAATGAAGCCCGGCCTCGCGCAGAATCTCTTGACGCTGGTTTTCGGAGGCATTCTCCATGCGTGTTTTGAGGATATTGCCTGATAGATACCGTTCAAGGCATCCTCGCTTGCCGCATGGGCATAGCGGGCCGTTGAGATCGATGGAGATGTGGCCGATTTCTCCGGCTGCGTGCATTTCGCCGATTACGGGCCTGTTGTTCACCAGAATCGCCGAACCGATGCCGACGTCCATGCGCACGAACAGCATATTGGGGCCACCCTGACCAAAGAAGCGCTCGGTGAGCACGGCACTGATCGCGTCATTGGTCACGGTGACATCGATGCCGAAATGGTCGCTGATGGGTGTGGCCAAATCGAGATCGCGCCAGCCTCGCATGGTTGAAGAGCGCACGACGCCGTTGTCGACCACGCCGGGGGAGGAGATGCCGATGCCGATTATTTCACCGTCAGACATGCCCAGCATTTTCTCAATCAGCTCGATGATGATCTGCGCGGACACGTCACCGTCGTCGTTCAGTGTGATTTCCGCGCGTTTCAAAGGTTGGCCGAGCAAATTGGTTACCGCGCCATTGAGAAGATGCTCTTGGGTCAAATCAATGCTGATAATGCGCAGGCGGTCGGTATCGATGCTCAGCAGGGTGCCGCGCTTGCCCTTGCCGGCGCTAGGGGCCTGACCGGTTTCGCGCAGCAGGCCTTCCTCCAGCATTTGGCCGACCACATCGGAGACGGCAACGCGACTTAATCCGGTTTGCCTGCCAAGTTCGGCGCGTGAGAATTGGTTGGTGGGGAATAGTAGATTGAAAATGATTTGCCGGTTGTTGCGCCGAACATCGGCGGGTGAGGCTTTGGCCGATCGCGCGGCAGGCTCTCCGGCGAAGGCTTGGTATGGCATGGCTGCTGCTCCTCCCGCGGGTCGTGCTGGTGAAGCCGAAGGACTTCAATGGTTGTGCTGGTTTTGCTGTGCGTCGCGTATACCATAGCAAATTCAACTGTGAATCTGTTATGCAACTTCACGATTATTTCCAGTTTAACGTCTACAAGCCGCTAAAAACGCCGAAGCATGTGCAAGTCCAAAATGGTAAGTATCATTAACAAATGCGAGTTATGCATGTCTGATATGTTTGACAGGCAGAACGCGGATCGATAACTCAACACAGGGGTATGACAAGGAAGTCGTCGTGATCCTCACGCAGGGGCGCAAATCGTGGCCAACGGCATGGGGTATACAACAGGGAGGTAATGATGCCGGAAATTATTATCGTGAAGAACGAAGCCGAAGCAGGCGCAATCTATGGCCGTTGTGTGGCCAATTTGATCAAGGCGAAGCCGGATGCCGTACTGGGTCTGGCGACGGGATCAAGCCCGTTGGCGGCCTACCGTGCGCTCGCGGAAATTGTCACGGCGGAATCGATTGATGTATCGCAGGTGCGAGGATTCGCGCTGGACGAATATATCGGATTGCCGCTTGAACACCCGGAATCGTATCATTCCACGATTCGACGCACGGTGATCGAACCATTGGGATTGGATCCGGCCAAGGTGCGTGTGCCAGGTGACGCGTTGGACGGAGCGCCTTTGGAAGATGGCGAGCGAATCGCTGCGGCTGGGCCGGCCTATGACCGGGCGATCGAAGACGCGGGCGGTATTGACGTGCAGATTCTGGGTATTGGCACGGATGGTCATGTGGGATTCAATGAACCCGGCTCCTCGCTGGCATCGGGCACTAGGGTCAAAACTCTGGCGGAACAGACGCGTGTGGATAATGCTCGATTCTTCGACGGTGACATCGATAAGGTGCCGACGCATTGCATCACCCAGGGCATTGGCACGATTATGAAGGCTCGTCACTTGGTGTTGCTGGCGTTTGGTTCAGGCAAGGCCGAGGCGATTGAAGAGACGGTGGAGGGTGGTGTGTCGGCGTATTGCCCGGCATCGGCACTGCAAATGCATCCCCATGCCACAATCATCGTGGATGAAGAGGCTGCAAGCCGTTTGCGCCACAAGGATTACTATCGTTATGCCTACACCCACAAGCCCGCCTGGCAGGGCATCTGATTCGGGTCGTTGGGAAACATCATGACTGATAGAAACGAAGTCGTCTCCCGCGTCACTGCGGCGCTGAGCGGCAAACCATCCCCAGTGGCCATATGCAACGCGCGCAAAATCGATGCACGCGGTGAACAAAGCGGCTATTGGGTCGTCTCCGATGATACTGGCGTCATCATCGCCTCCGGCGTGGGCAATGACTCTTTTGAAGCGGCATGCCGCCGAGTGGGCATCGATCCCGATGCCCCGAGGGTTAAAGCGGGCACCAATCTGTATGAGGGCGAACCATACCTAACCGAAGATGGCAAACCCGCCGTTGTCGACGCCTCCGGCAGAATCCTCACCCCTGGGTATGTGGACATCCATTCCCATGGCGCATGGGAATATAGCTTCGACGATGGCAGGCACGGCATCGACGTGGCGCGCGCGGGGCATGCTGTGCACGGCACAACCCGTCAGGTGTTGTCGCTGATCACCAATCCGATTGACGAGATCTGCAACAATATTCGCACGGTTCGCGATGCCATGGCCACAGGACGCCCCGACATCCTCGGCTGCCACTTGGAGGGTCCCTTCCTTGCCATGGCGCGCAAGGGTGCACATGATCCGGAATGTTTGAAGGATCCGGTACCTGAAATTGTGAATCGCATGCTTAATGCTTCCGGCTGCGACCGGCAGTCCGGCAGCTGTGGTTGCATCCGGCAGATCACCATTGCTCCGGAGCTGCCGCATGGTCTTGACGCCATTCGACGCTTCGCCGAAGCCGGCGTGGTGCCTGCCGTGGGCCATTGCGACGCCGACTATGCGACAGCCAAGGCCGGTTTCGACGCGGGCGCAGGGCTGATGACCCACATGTTCAATGCGATGAACGGACTGCACCACCGCGAGCCTGGGCCGATTCCAGCGGCGGTTGAGGATCCGCGCGTCACCATCGAACTGATCAACGATGGCTTCCATGTTGACAATCCGATGGTCAGGCTCGCGATGAAGTTCGCGCCGCATCGCATCGCCTTCGTCACCGACGCCATGGCCGCCACCGACTGTCCGGATGGTGCCTACAAACTGGGCGCGTTGGATGTGAATGTGGTCGATGGCCATGCGCGTCTGGTATCCAATGGTGCCATCGCCGGCTCGACGTTGCTGCTGGAGGTTGCTGTTCAGCGGGCGGTGAACGAGCTGGGCGTTAGTGCGCCGGATGCCGTCGAAGCGGCAACGCTCACCCCGGCCAGAGCCTTCGGCTTTGATCGGCCCAATAGTGTGACCGGTTCCCCGATTGGGCTTATCGCGCCGGGCTTCGCAGCCGATTTCAACGTGATCAACCCCGTTGATTGGTGCGTCGAACAGGTGTGGTGCGCCGGGCGCAAACTGCGCTGATCGGTGTCGGCGAGCATCTGGCTGTGCACACGTCAGAGCGTTGATTAGAGTATATGAAGGGCCGCATGGTGAGACGATGATATGCTTCGTCTCACCATGCGGCCCTTTGTCGCAATGAATCGCAGGAATCCGCAAAACTGCTCAATACCGCCAAAAATCGGCCCCTTATGCCACAAGCGAAACATAATTCGGCCGTTATGGAAACGTTCGGTTAACAAACCGAAGCGATAGTCGGCGGTACATCGCATCTAATAATGCAGGTGCGATAGATGAAATTAGAGAGAGGATTCTTGTGAATTCCAAGAAGATTCTGGCCGCCATCGCATCCGTGGCCGCCATCGCATCCCTCGCCGCCTGCGGTGGCGTGAAGGACGACAACGCCGCGACTTCCGGCGATAGCTCCGCCATCACCATCGGCACCACCGATAAGATCACCAGCCTCGACCCGGCTGGCTCCTACGACAACGGCTCCTACGCCGTGCAGATTCAGGTGTTCCCGTTCCTGTACGCTCAGGACTACAACACCTCCGTCTGCGGACATCGCCGCCGATGACGGCACTTGGAACGAGGACGGCACTCAGTTCACCGTCAAGCTCAAGGAAGGTCTGAAGTTCGCCAATGGCAACGATCTGACCGCCTCCGATGTGAAGTTCTCCTACGACCGCATCAAGACCATCAACGATGAGAACGGCCCGAGCTCGCTGCTGGCCAACATCACCAACGTTGAGGCCAAGGACGACACCACCGTCGTGTTCACCGACTCTGTGCCCTTCGACGTGACCCTGAAGCAGGTCATGAGCTCCCCGGCCGGCCCGATCGTCGACGAGGACTCCTTCGACGCCGACAAGCTGACCGACGCCGACACCATCGTCTCCAAGAAGGCTTTCGCTGGCCCGTACTCGCTGACCGCCTTCAAGCTCAACGAGACCGCCGCCTACGCGAAGAACAAGGACTATCAGGGTCTGACCCCGGCCAAGAACGATGCCGTGCAGGTCAAGTACTTCGCTGATGCCTCCAACCTCAAGATGGCCGTGCAGCAGGGACAGGTCGACGTGGCCTACCGCTCCCTGACCCCGACCGATATCGAGGATCTGTCCAAGGACTCCAAGCTGCAGGTCGTCAAGGGCCCGGGCGGCGAAGAGCGTCTGCTCGTCTTCAACATGAAGATCCAGCCCTTCGGCGAATCCCAGCCCGATGCCGACGCCAACAAGGCCAAGGCCGTGCGCCAGGCCGTTGCCAACCTGATCGACCGTGACGAGCTGGCCACCAAGGTCTACAAGAATACCTACACCCCGATGTACTCCTTCATCCCCGATGGCCTGTCCGGCCACGATGACACCCTGAAGGCCGCTTACGGTGACGGTAACGGCGCTCCGTCGGTCGACAAGGCCAAGAAGGTGCTCGAGGATGCCGGTGTGTCCACTCCGGTTGATCTGAAGCTCCAGTACAACGGCGATCACTATGGTTCCTCCTCCGCCGACGAGTATGCTGCCATCAAGGCTCAGCTTGAGGAAGGCGGCCTGTTCAAGGTCGACCTGCAGCAGACCGAATGGACCCAGTACAACAAGGATCGTGTGGTCACCGAGGATTCCGACGGTGCCTACCCGGTCTACCAGCTCGGCTGGTTCCCGGACTACTCCGACCCGGACAACTACCTGTCCCCGTTCTTCCGCGACGGCAACTTCGTGAACAACGGCTACTCCAACAAGGAAGTCAACGACCTGATCGTCAAGCAGGCCGGTGAAGCCGACGAGAACGCTCGCGCCGAAATCCTGAAGCAGATTCAGGAGCTCGAAACTGAAGACCTGTCCACCATCCCGCTGCTGCAGGGTGCTCAGACCGCTGTCGCCAGCTCCGACGTGAAGGGCATCGTGCTTGATGCTTCCTTCCGCTTCCGCTACGCCTCCGTCACCAAGTGACGCTGACTGACTAACGCTGGGAGTCCGCGCGTGTTCGACGCGTAAGGCTCCCAGCGCTCTCGTATCAATTCATATTTTCCAAAGTCCTATTGGCCCACTGAAAAGGAGCACCGCGTGTCCAGCACAGCAGCTCCGGCCGCCGCAAAGGATGCGGCGAAGCCGAAACAAGCCAAGAAGAACCGACTGTCGGGCGGATTCTTCCGCTTTATTCTGACCCGGTTCCTCCTGATCATCCCCACCGTTTTCATTCTTGTCACCATCGTCTTCTTCGTGATGCGCGCCACCGGTGACCCGATTTCCGCCGCCATGGGTGGCAGGCTCACCCCCGAAGAATTGCAGCGACGTATCCATGCGGCCGGCTACGACCGTCCGCTGATCGTGCAGTATGCCGATTATCTGGGTGACCTGCTGCACGGCGACCTCGGCACCACCCTGACCGACAACCAGCCGGTGATCACTATCCTCACCCGTTATGGTGCCGCAACCTTCGAACTGGCCTTCCTCGCGCTCATCGTCGCGTTGATCGTCGGCATCGGCCTGGGCCGTCTCGCCGCCCGCAAGCGTGACCGCGCCGCCGACGCCGGCATCCGCACCTTCGCCATCCTGTGCTACGCCACCCCGGTGTTCTTCCTCGGCCTCGTGCTGAAACTGATTTTCGCCATTTGGCTCAACATTCTGCCGGCCTCCGGTCGCTCCTCGCTGGATTCCGAAATGCAGTTCACGCGTCTGGTGTCTCCCACAGGCTTCTATATCATCGACGCGCTGCAGCTGGGCAACACAACCGTGCTCATCGATGTGCTGCGTCACGCCGTGCTGCCTGCACTGGCACTGGGCCTTCTGACCGCAGGCGTGTTCATCCGCTTGGTGCGCACCAACGTGATCTCCACCTTCAACTCCGGCTATGTCGAGGCCGCCCGCTCGCGCGGCGTATCCGAAAAGCGTCTGCTCAACAAGCACGCTTGGAAGCCGGCCCTGATCCCGATCATCACCGTGATGGGTATGCAGATCGCTTTGATGCTCGCCGGTGCCGTGCTCACCGAAACCACCTTCGAATGGAAGGGCTTGGGATTCATGCTCTCGCAGTATCTGAAAGCCCGTGACTTCGTGGCCGTGCAGGGCATCGTAATCCTCATCGCCATCATCGTGGCCGTCGTCAACTTTATCGTCGACGTGATCGCCGCGCTCATCGACCCGAGAGTGAGGTACTGACGTGTCCATCGCATCCACAAACAAAGTCACTGTTCCCGGCGACGAGCGTCTGAATAAGCTGAATGTCAACAAGAACACGCCGCTATGGGCCAAAATCCCGATTATCAAGGAACTGCGCGTCGCAGTTGGCTGGCAGAAGGGCATGCTGATCACCGGCCTCGCCCTGACAGCCTTCTTCCTGCTGGTCGCCATCTTCGCGCCACTGATCGCCCCCTACGGCCATGCGCAGATCAAGGACGCCAACGGTGTTTCCTTCCCGGCGCAGGCCGCACCCAGCGCCGAACACATCTGGGGCACCACCGCTGGTGGTTTCGACGTGTTCTCCCGCGTGGTGTGGGGCGCGCGCACCGCCGTCATCGCCATCATCGTGGCTGTGCTGCTGTCCATTTTCGCCGGCGTGCTGCTGGGCTTGGTCTCCGGCTACTTCGGCGGCTGGGTGGATCGCGTGCTCGTGATGATCGCCGACGCCGTCTATTCCTTCCCGTCCCTGCTGCTCGCCATCCTGATGGCCATTATGATCTCCCACGGCCAGTCCGGTCTGGTCAGCGGCATTCTGGCCTCCGGCATTTCGATCACCGTGGTCTACATTCCGCAGTATTTCCGCACGATCCGCGCTGAGGTCATCCGTATCAAGGAATCCGCCTACGTGGAATCAGCCCGCGTGGTTGGCGCCTCCACCTGGCGCATTATGACCAAGCACCTGTTCAAGAACTCCACCCGCACCCTGCCGGTGATTCTAACGCTGAACTCCTCGGAAGCCATCCTGACCCTGGCCGGTCTGGGCTTCCTCGGCTTCGGCATCGAGCCGACCGCAGCCGCCGAATGGGGTTACGATCTGAACCGTTCCGTCTCCGACGTGACCGCCGGCATCTGGTGGACCGCCGTGTTCCCGGGCCTTGCCATCGTGCTCATCGTGCTCGGCATCACCCTTGTCGGCGAGTCCCTGAACGATTTGGCCGATCCGCGTCTGCGCGCACGCAAGTCCGCCGGCGAAGTCGTCGGCTCCATCGAAGACACCTCCGTGGATCCCTCGGAGAAGCCTTCCGTGCGCAACGAAGTGGTCGCCGAACTCGACTCCACCGTCGACCCGCCGGCCACCGTCACCGACCATGATCCGTCGTTCACCGTGTCCGAATGGACCGGCGAAGGCAATACCACTGGCACGGCCAAGGGCAAGGAGTGAACCATGAGTGAACACAGCCAAGGCAATCTCGCCGAAATCAAGGATCTGTCCGTCTCCTTCATGACCGACGCCGGTTCGATCAAGGCCGTTGAGGACGTGAACTTCACGATTCCGCGCAAAACTGTGGTCGGCGTGGTCGGCGAATCCGGTTCCGGCAAATCCGTAACCGCACGTTCGATTATTAAACTGCTGCCGGAGACCGCCACCACCTCGGGCGCGGTGTACCTGTCCAAGCGCGATGGCTCCGATTCGCTCGACGTGCTCTCGCTTTCCGGCGAGCAGCTGCGTCAGATGCGCGGGTCCGAAGCGGCCATGGTGTTCCAGGAGCCGAACTCGGTGCTCAACCCGGTTTACACCATCGGCTGGCAGATCGAGGAGGGCCTGCGCGCCCATGGTCTCAAAGACAAGAAGGAACTGCGCGCCAAGGCCATCGATATTCTCAAGAAAGTTGGCATTCCTGACGCCGAAACCCGCGTGGACTACTATCCGCACCAGTTCTCCGGCGGCCAGAAGCAGCGTATCGTCATCGCCATGGCGCTGGTGCTCAACCCCGGCCTGATTCTGGCTGACGAGCCCACCACCGCACTGGACGTTACGGTGCAGGCCGAAATCCTCGACCTGCTGCGTCTGGCACGTGACGAATTCGACGCCTCCGTGCTCATCATCACCCACAACATGGGCGTGATCGCCGACATCGCCGACCAGGTGGTCGTGATGTACCGCGGCCATGTGGTCGAACAGGGCACTGTGGAACAGGTATTCTATAACCCCAAGGACGACTACACCAAGCGTCTGCTGGGTGCCGTGCCGCGCATCGGTCAAAAGCTGGTCGTGCGCGACGTGGACGGCAACGTGATCGAGCGTAAAACCGATTGGCGCACGCAGCCGGTGGCCGTCGAAGCCAAGGGGCTGACCATCACCTATCCGGGCCACCTCATGCAGCCTGATTTCAAGGCCGTCGACGGCGTGGACTTCACCATCCACCGCTCCGAAGTGCTCGGCTTGGTCGGCGAATCCGGTTCCGGCAAATCCACCACCGGTCGCGCCATCGCCGGCCTGCAGAAGGTCACCGGCGGCTCCCTAAACGTGCTCGGCATCGAAATGAACGGTGTCAAGGAACGTGATTTCAAGCCGAAGCGCGCCGATATCGGTTTCGTGTTCCAGGATCCAGGCTCCTCGTTCAACCCGCTGATGACCATCGCGGAAAACGTGGCCGAACCACTGATCGTGCATAAAAAGTATGGTTCGGTGGCCGAAGCCAAGAATTATGTGGGCGATTTGCTGGAGATGGTGCAGCTGCCGCGCGCCTATATGAACCGCTTCCCGCATGAGCTTTCCGGCGGCCAGCGTCAGCGTGCTTCCTTGGCGCGAGGACTCGCTTTGAAGCCCTCGCTGCTGATCGCCGACGAGCCTACGTCGGCCCTCGATGTGTCGGTGCAGGCCAAGGTGCTGGAGCTGTTCAAACGTCTGCAGGCTGAAATCGGCTTCGCTTGCTTGTTCATCACCCATGATCTGGCAGTGGTCGATATGCTCGCCGACCGCATTATGGTGATGCACAAGGGCCAGATCGTCGAACACGGCGATGCTGACCAGATTATGCAGCATCCTGCCAATCCGTACACGCAGAAGCTGCTGGCGTCCCTGCCGGTACCTGATCCGCGCGAACAGCAGCTCCACCGCGCTCATCTACACGAGCTGCTCGCTCAGGAAGCTTGAGCCTAATGAGGCGGTTTGTTGTTGTAACCGCTGTGAGTTGATACGAGGAAGGGCCTCCCCATGGGAAGCCCTTCCTCGCGTTTATCTGTAAGCTGTGCTGGCTGGAAGCCAGCACAGTCGGTGTGGCTAGTGCAGCTGCCCGGCTGTTACAAAAAAGGCATGAGCGTCGCCGCGCTGTTTGCCTTCGATATAGCGACGGAATATCGCCAGACGTTCGACGGTGCTTTGCGCCAGGGGAGTGGGCAGATTGTCCATGTCGAACCAGCCCACATTCAGGCTTTCGTCGTCGCCGACGAAAGGCTCAGCGTTGCCGCCGGGCTTCAAGGCGCACAGGAACGAATGATCCATGTATTGCACATTGTCACCGTTCGCGTACGTTTTCGACTTGGTTTCGGAGACCACGGACACCAAGTCGGTGGCTATGACGTCCACTCCTGTCTCTTCTTTAACTTCACGGGCGGCGGCATCGGCGGGTTGTTCGCCTGGGTCGATGATGCCATAAACCATTGCCCATTCGCCGGTGTCTGTGCGGCGACCGAGCAGAATACGATCCTGCTCGTCGAACACACATGCCGTCACACCATGCAGCCACAACAGGTCATGGCCGATTTTCTTGCGCAAATCAAGCACAAACTGCGGTGTTGCCATCTCAGGCCTGCTTTGCCTGTTCGGCCATCCAGGCTTCGACGTCGTCGATCTGCTTGGGGATGCCGGCGGAAATCCATTCGGGGCCGTTCTCGGTCATGAGCACGTCATCCTCGATACGGATGCCGATGCCACGGTATTCCGGTGGAATCAGCAGGTCATCCTCACGGAAGTAGAGGCCCGGCTCGATGGTGAAAATCATGCCCGGGCGAATCGGAGCGCCCTGATACGCCTCGAAACGAGCCTGCGCGCAATCATGCACGTCAAGACCCAGATGATGCGCAACACCGCAGGCGAGCCAACGGCGGTGCTGCTGGCCGGATGGGGAGAGCGATTCCTCCACGCTCACCGGCAAGAGACCCCACTCGTGCAGACGTTCGGCGATCACACGCATGCAGGCATGATGAATATCGGAGTAGGTGGCACCCGGCTTGGCGGCCTCAAAGCCGGCCTGCTGGGAGTCCAGCACCGCCTGATACAAGCGCTTCTGGAAGTCGGTGAACTTGCCGTTGGTCGGGAAGGTGCGGGTGATGTCGGCGGTATACAGCGAATCAACTTCCACGCCAGCGTCCACGAGCAACAGATCGCCGTTCTTGACCACACCGGTGTTGCGCATCCAATGCAGAATCGGAGCGTGAGGACCGGAAGCCACGATGGAGTCATAGCCCACCGCATTGCCCAGCTCACGGGACACGGCGTTGAACGCGCCTTCAAGAATACGTTCGGAACGCGGCTTGTCGAGCGCCGTCGGCAGAGAAGCCAGCAGACGGTCGAAACCGGCCTTGGTGGCGTTCACGGCCTTGCGCATTTCGCCAACCTCATAGGCATCCTTGGTCATGCGGGCTTCGGCGGCGAACTCGTGCAGCTTGTCATCATCGGCGGCATTGCCATCTGGATCGGCGAAACCGTTGGCCTCGCGGATGGATTCAACCAGCGACGTGATCTCAGGATCGGTTTCACGCACCACGCGCACGCGCACCGCGCCAGCCTCGGCACCCACATCCTTGGACAGTGCGTCGGCCAGCTGGGCGATGTCATGGGTTTCGATGCCGGTCATCGCCGTCATTTCCTTCAGGCCAGCACGCGGGCCAACCCAGTATTCGCCGTAATGGGCGGACATGAAGAAGTCTTCAGTGGAATTGTCGGCGCGAGGGGCCACGAACAGTTCGGCCTCATGCGTTTTGCCGGCGGCAGCTTCGGGGGAGTCGGGGGCCACGGGGTTGAGCACCAGCACGGCACCAGCCTCATAATCCACGCCAAGGCCCGTGTAATAGGCGAAGGTGGTGTCGGGGCGGAACATGTAATCGCAATCGTTATTGCGCGCCTTCGGCTGGCCGGCCGGAATCACCAAACGCTCGCCGGGGAAGGCCTTGCCCAGCGCCTCCAAACGAGCCGGGGTGAACTTGGCCGCCTCAAGCGGTTCAATATCGGGATCCTCATCGGCCCAACCGGTTTTCATGAACTCCTTGAACGCAGAGGACTGCGGGCGCAGCGAACGATTGTTCACGCGGTCGCTCATCGCCTGATTCGCGCCGGGTGCCGCCGCCCGCTCCTCGGCCTCATACTCTTTGTCCTTCTCAGTGATGACTGTGGACATCAATGCTCCTTGTGGATTGTGCCTTCATGGTATCGATGACAATCCTACTCGGATATTCCCTCATCATGTGAAGGGCATAGGTTGACGTATCCGATAATGCGCCCGTTTGGATGACATGTTGCAGTGGAGTCTCAAGGGAGTTGCTTCTATCGTTGGTTTTATGAAACGCCGTTTCATACGACATGTCCGATTAATCCTGCAGCGACGCGGATCGGCATGGTGAGCGAATGGAGTGTTGCCATGAAGAAAGCTTTACTGTATCGGGCAGGTGCCATTCTGATGGCGGCTGCAATATTGGGAGGATTGTCATCGTGCAGCCCGCAAGATGATGAGTCGTCTCAGCCGTCCAAACAACAGCCTGAGCAAATCGAAACTCAGGATACTGATTTCAAGGAGGTAACCAAGGCATATCGTGCATTCAGTGAGGACGCGTTGGAGGAATATCTGCAGAACAATGTGTTTACCGACGATTTTGTATCAGATATACAAACATTGGGGCAGGGATCAATTTCAGGCAATGCCGACGTTGCATTGGAAGGTGATGTCAACGATTCAGATGACTATTACATTGCCTATATGTGCAAGCAGGAAGCCGAATCATCATTTTCGCTTTCACTCAGCGGCCCTGACGGGAGCAGGCGTCTGATACTCAATGAGGCCTGCGTCGCCCCAAGCGTTGCGGCTGTGTCACTGCCGGTTGAGCAATTCCCTGACGCAACATCGCTTACCGTGCAAGCTCAGAGTGACACCACTCTCGTGGTTTCCATTCACGAAATCACGAAAGACAAAGGAGATTGAGTCAATGCGGCACGTTGATGGGGTGGGGGAATGGGATTGGCGGTTATGGTTTTGCATATTGATATATGATTCGCTGTCGATTAGCGCGGCGGCGGAAGCTGAACATACAACTATCACACCATGGTTGGTGGTATATCTTATCGCTGCCATAGGGGTATTGGCACTGTTCGTGTGGTTCGGTTTGCAATCGTGGAGTATGACGATCGCGATAGCTTGCACCATTGCACTGATACTGCCAACGGCTTGTATGGTGCTATTCAGCGGTTCATTGAGCAGATTTCTTGGTCATATTTATTTCGTAGTGATTCTTTGGGGCTTGCTGGTATACCAGCACGGCAATACTGATGGCACCATAGGTGAATAGCACTGTTGCCGCGCAATGCCGACGGTTTTAAAAACAGCAGCATCACTTGCAGGGGATGGTGATGGAGACGGACCATTCGTTGTCTTCATTGCTGATATGCATTGATCCTGAGGCGGACGCGACCATCGAGGCAAGTGAGCGAGGGCTTGCTTGCTGATAATGCTGTTGCTCGGATTGAGCACATTGGTTGGAGGCAAAGAAACATATGGAATCATCGTGATGCGTGACGCGCAGCACATAGCATCCTGGTTTCCCATGTTTCATGATGTTATTGGTCAACTCAAGCACAATACTGATGCATGGCTGCTGCATATCAGGATGCTTCGTCACTTCATAATCTACATCTACATTAACGATGCCGATAAAACCCAATGATGCAAGACGTTCCTGTTGCCTGCGAATCACATCGTTCAATGTCATGTCATGCAGTGCTGCAGGCGGCTGATTGGTACCGCCCTCCGGCTGATCTTGACCGGCGGCTTCCCCGGCACGCAGAGGTGGAAGCACATCCGACCGGATATCATGCACCGTCTGGGAAAGAATGTTTTCCAATTGTTTGAACGCGGCGGTGGATTGCGCATCATTCGCATTGTCCGCGTGCAGGCGACAGAGATATATCGCATAAATCAGCGACCCGGCGATGGAATCATGCACCGTATGGGCGATGGCCAATCGTTCCTGCTGGTAGCGGATCTGCTTGTCTGCCAGCGCCTTTTCAGCCAGCAGCTGATCCTTATACGCCTTCCATCGAAAGGCATAGCCAATGCAGAAGGCCACGGTGAACGAGGCTGACATGCAGACGGTTCCCAGCGTCACCGGCATCGCATACAGCAACGGGCTGAGCAAACATGCCCCTGTATTTCCCAGCGCTAGGGGCAAAGACACCCAAAGTGGCACACTGTTGGCAAGCCATGCCAGCGAAAACCAGACGCCCCAGAGGGTTGTCGGCCCGCCAATGGTAACCGGCAGCAGCATTTCCACGATGGACAGTATGGATATCGCAACATATGCGACCTTGGGGCACGCCACAGACAGCAGCAGCATGAGCAGATATATTGCGGCGCAACAATAGTCAACCGGTGACATACGGTTAAATGACACCGCAAGTTCCGCAATAAATATCAGTAGGCAAAAGGCCGATCCGATAATCGATGTGACATGCGACGCATGATCGGAACGGCTGCGTGATATTCGTGTGCTCATCGTATCCAACCCCTGCTGACGCATATGGCTATGGCTTCGGTGCGTCCGTGCACCTGAAGTTTGCGGAATGCACGTTGCGCATGGGTTTTGGCAGTGGTCGCGCTGATATGCAATTGCCGAGCTATGGCCTCGGTGGTTTGCCCCTGCGCATACAGTTGCAATATTCGGCACTCCATATCAGACAACGGATTATCCATGGCAATCGGCTCGGACCAGTGCGCCGCAAACGAGTCGCCAGCAGCCTCTCCCAGTGCGCGTACCAGCATGGGCAGGGGAGTCTCCTTGGCAAGAACCGACGATAAACCACTGCCAGAAACGGGCGCATGCAAAGATTCATCGAACGCGGTAATGCCCACTGCCGGCACAGGAGTGGACATCTGACTCAATGCGCGCGCCAACTCCACTCCCGATAACTCCGGCATCTCCATATCCGTAAGCACCACTTGCGGCCGCATACGGGTTGTCTGGCAATACTCCAAGGCAAGATTCGCAGAGACCGTAGCCCACATAATGCGAAGAGGCGCACGATACCTCGATATCGCTTGGCATAAAGCGTCGAGCACCAGCACATCATTGTCCACTATGCCGACGGAAACCTCATGCTGTTCGGCCATCGTCCTACCCCTTCTCATGGCATTCCCCCGAATGTGCACAATTATAAAGGCCGCTCGCTAGAATGGGGGAAGTTTTGTCACAGTCAATGAGAGGAACGAAGCACGACTATGTCGTATGAGCATCCGAACCGCAACAACGAGACCATGCGCGACGTGGAACTGGACATCATGTCCCGCCCGCCGGAGCATAACACCACCAATCTCGATCTGGACCGGATGAACCTCATGCTTGACATCTTGGGGCACCCCGAACAGTCCTTCCGCGTGATTCACATCACCGGCACCAACGGCAAGGGATCCACCGCACGCATGGCCGAGGCCATCTGCCGCGCCTACGGCATGCGCACCGGCCTATACACGTCACCGCATCTGGAGAAAATCAACGAACGCATCGCCATTGACGGCCAGCAGCTCTCCGACGACGATTTCATCGACATTTGGGACCAGACCCGTGACCTCGTGGCGATGGTGGACGCCAAGATGGAAGCTGAAGGCAAGCCTAAGATGAGCTTCTTTGAAGTGCTGACTGCCATGGCCATCTGGAAGTTCGCTGACACCCCTGTGGACGTGGCCATTGTCGAAGTCGGCATGGGCGGCCTGTGGGATGCGACCAACGTGCTCAACGCCGACGCCGCCATCATCGGCCCGGTGGATATGGACCACATGAAGTGGCTGGGCGACACGGTGGAGAAAATCGCCACCGAAAAAGCAGGCATCATCAAGCCCGGCTGCACCGCCATCATCGGCCCACAGCCGCACGAGGACGCCGTCATGCCGATTCTGGTCGAAGCCGCCGAACGCAACCATGCCACACTGGTGCGCGACGGTTACGAAATGACTGTTTCCGACCGTATGCCCGCCGTGGGTGGCCAGGTCGCCACCCTGACCACGCCCAACGGCACCTATGAGGGCGTGCCGATTGCCAAATTCGGCGAACACCAGGCGCATAACGCGCTCGCCGCGCTCGCAGCAGCCGAAGTGGTGCTCCCCGTCAACGCGCCACTGGACGGCGATCTGGTGGCCGAAGCGTTGAGCTCGGTTAAGGTGCCGGGGCGTATCGAACAAATCCGCACTTCGCCCACGATTATCCTTGACGGTGGCCATAACGTGAACGCCGCGGAGGCGCTGCGCCGCGCCATCGAAGAGAACTACAACTTCAAGCAGCTTGTCGGCGTGGTCGCCATGATGCGCGACAAGCAGGTCGAGGAATACCTAGGTGTGCTCGAACCGCTGCTGAGCGCGGTGGTCGTCACCGAAAACTCGTGGCGTGAGCGCGTGATGCCGGCCGACGAGCTGGAAGCCATCGCCATCGACGTGTTCGGTGCCGACCGCGTGGTCAAGGAGCCGAATCTTCCTGATGCCATCCAAACGGCTGTGAATATGGTGGATGCCGAGGATGAGCTGGGCGTGGGCTATGGCCACGGCGTGCTTATTTGCGGCAGTTTCGTTACGGCAGGTGACGCACGCGCCATGTTGGAAAGCCATGCCAGCCCCACTATGGCTAAGGCGCAGGCCATTCACCAGCCCGCCGTTGAACCGGATGACACTGAGAATCCAGACGATGACGAAACCGCAGATGATGATATGTGGGGTGACGAGCAGCAGTGACGTTCCTGTTGCGCGGGCATTCCGCCGCAGGCGAATGACGCTGAAACAACGGGCATGAGACGGATGCGTAGGAAAAGCGTGGAGAGAAGGAGCGTGAATGTACCTTAAACAGCTTGACATTCGCGGCTTCAAATCCTTCGCATCCGCCACCACGTTGCGCTTCGAGCCGGGCATTACCGCAGTTGTGGGCCCCAACGGCTCCGGCAAATCGAATATTGTCGACGCACTGACCTGGGTGATGGGCGAACAGGGGGCCAAAAACCTCAGAGGCGCTTCGATGGAGGATGTGATCTTCGCCGGCACATCCTCCCGCCCTCCGCTCGGCCGCGCACAGGTGTCGCTGACCATCGACAACACCGATCACACGCTTGACATCGATTACAGCGAAGTCACCATTTCCCGCACCATCTTCCGCAACGGCGGCTCCGAATACGCCATTAACGGCACTCCTTGCCGACTGCTCGACATCCAGGAACTGCTAAGCGATACCGGGCTTGGCCAGCAGATGCACGTGATTGTGGGCCAGGGACGCTTGGATGCGATTCTCAAAGCCGATCCTTCCGGACATCGCGCCTTCATCGAAGAAGCGGCCGGCATCCTCAAACACCGCAAACGCAAGGAACGTGCGCTGCGCAAACTGGCCAATACCGAAACCAATCTGGCTCGCTTGGACGATCTGCTGGGGGAGATTCGCCGACGAATGGGGCCTTTGGGTCGCCAATCGCGCATCGCGCGTCGTGCCGATGCCATTCAGGTGAGTGTGCGTGACGCTCGATCGCGCCTCTACGCCGACGATGCCCAACAGGCGATGGAGCGACGTGCAGCCGTGCGCAGTGAGCTTGGGCAGGTGCGCGCTGAGCTGACCGCCGCCCAACGTGAATTGGCGCAGGTCAAGGTGCGCATCGAACAGGTGGAGGCGTTGAGTTCGGCCTCGAATCCCGCCATCGCCCAAGCGAACCAATACTGGCATGAGTTCTCGCAAACCCGTGAACGGTTGAACGCGGTGGCGCAATTGGCTGAAGAGCGCGGCCGATCATTGGCCGGGCAGATTGTGACGAATACGGGCGAGGATCCCTCAATACTGCTCAAAAGAGCTGAAGAACTCGAAGCACAGGCTGAAACACAGTCCACAGTCGTGGCAGATGCGCGACTGGCACTCGACAAAGCCATCGAGACACGTGCCAACGATGAGAGAAAACTCGCCTCGGTGCGCCAGACGTTGACGCAATTGCGCACTACCGTGCAGAAACGTGACTCACGCATCGCCTCACTGCGCGAACTCATCGCCCGCGAGGAAGCGGCCGTGCAATCGGCGGCGACACGTGCCGACGATTACCGTGCGCAACAGCAATCTGTGAACAGCCAATGCGAGGACGCACAACAGCAGTTGGACGCATTGCGCCGTGAGACCGATAACGTCAGCGACGATGATGGCAAGGCCTTGGAAGCGGCCCGCGCACAGCTTGCCGTACGACGAGACGCCCTGAATGAGCTGACCGACCGTCAACGCACCCTGCAATCGACGATTATCTCCCTGAACGCCAAAGCTGACGCGTTACGCGATACGCTGGAAAGCCGCAACGCCTCAGGTGCTTTGGAGCAGGACAAGGATGTGGCCGCTCTGGGGCGGCTGACTAGCTTCATCCATGTTGAAGATGGCTGGGAAGAAGCCATAGCGCATGCGCTGGGCCAGTTCGCCGGCGCTGTTGTGGTGCCTGCAACCGGCAATATGATGCATGCGTTGGAACGTGCACGCACCGATAAGCTTGGCAAAGCGGTAATGCTTACCGCCGCAGCCGGCGAGACGAGCGCTGCCCCTGCTTATCGTGGGGGAGCGGCAGCAGAAGCAGTGGCTGCTATGCCCAGTGGAGCACGACTGGCCGCCGAACTGATTGACATCAATCCAGCTGCTTCGAACCAATCTCAGGCTGAAGCTGTGGTGGCTGCGGTACGTATGTTGTTGTCCGACGTGGCCGTGACGGCTACCGCCGAGGACGCGCAACAGCTGGTAGCTGACGGTACGGTCGCCCGTGCGGTGACCAAAGCCGGTGAAATCTTCACCCGCGGCGTGGCTGCAGCGGGCGGTTCGTCCCTGGCCCAATCGGATTTATCACTGGCGGCTAGGCGAGACAAGGCTCTGGCGCAAGTCAAGCAATTGGAACATCAGCTGGAAACGCTCACCGCAGAACTGGAACAGGCCAAGGAGGCGCGTGACGAGGCTGCGCGAGCAGTGGATCGGGAGTCCGCCAAACGCACCGAAGCGCGCATACGCGCCGAGCAGGCGCGCCAATCGCTGAAAGCCGCTGCCGATCGTGTTGCAACGCTGGCAAATCAGCGTAAGCGGTTGGAAGCCAGTGTTGCTGAAATTGAGGCAGGCAGCGAAGAGCACCAGCTGAAACTCGATGATCTTAATCGTGCGCTCGAATCCGCCCGACAAGCCGATGATGGCAGCGCCAACTTCGATGAGTTGGATGAACGTGAACGCACGCTGGAACGTGAACTCACCGTGGCGCGCGAGCATGAGATTGCGGCGAAAATCGCATGGACCGAAGCAGGGCGCACCGCCGATTCGTTGCAACGCCAGGCCGGCCTGTTGCGCGACAATGCCAAACAGGCTGCCGAACGATGCGCACGCATCGAACAGCTGAATACACGTCGCCGCGAACAGATTGCCCGACTGCAATCGGTGGCCGATGATGCGCGCGAGGTTGCGGCGATGGTCGAACAAAGTCTCAAACGCGTGACTGAGCGGCGTGAGGCTTTGCAGCAGGCAGTTTCCAACCATGATGAAGAACTGAAAACGCTGCGCGCGCAACGCAACACTCTCGAGCCCAAAGTCACTGATCTGACAGGGCGCGAGCATGCGTTGGATGTGAACCGTGAGCGTCTCGCCGCCGAATACGGTCAGCTTACGCAGCAAGTGTCCGACGCGTTGGGCATGAGTTTGGAGGAACTAATCGCCGAGTATGGCCCAGACCAACCAGTACCCGTGCTGGACGATAACGGCAACCCCATCCCACTCGAAGAGGGAGATTCCTCGACTCCGCTACGCTCCGCTCGGAATGACGAGGGAATGGAGGCTACGTCCGTCATCAGCGAAGGCGAGGCTGCTGCTTCCGACACCGCGAACGGAGGTGGTATTGCTGCTTCTGTCATCCTGAGCGGAGGCGAAGCCGGAGTCGAAGGATCTCCAATCGCCTATCAGACTGTGCCATACAATCGCGCAGAGCAACAAAAACGTCTTGACAAAGCCACACGCGATTTGGCTGCGCTGGGCAAAATCAACCCGCTGGCCACCGAGGAATACGATGCTCTGCAGGAACGCAACGCCTATCTGAACGATCAGCGAGCCGATGTGGCCAAGTCACGCGACGATCTGATGCAGCTCATCAACGATCTTGACGCCACTATGGTCGAAGTGTTCCGCTCCGCCTTCGACGATACGGCCAAGGCATTCGAGACGATGTTCGCCACGCTATTCCCCGGAGGCACCGGACGGCTGCGTCTCGACAACCCGCAGGATATGCTCACCACCGGCGTGCTGGTCGAGGCAAGCCCCGCCGGCAAACGCGTCAAACAATTAAGCCTATTGTCAGGCGGCGAGCGATCACTGACCGCATTGGCACTGCTATTCGCGATTTTCACCGCGCGCCCCAGCCCGTTCTACGTAATGGACGAGGTGGAGGCCGCACTCGACGACACAAACCTCACACGACTGATCAACGCCTTCAACGAACTGCGCGAGCACGCCCAGCTCATCATCATCACCCACCAACAACGCACCATGTCCATCGCCGACGCCCTCTACGGCGTAACAATGCGATCCGACGGGGTTACATCCGTCATCTCGCAAAGGCTCGACAGAGACGCCCATAACCCCGTCGCGGCATAATCCAGCCACAAAAGCGACGGCCACCAGCTCGTCGCACCCACAGATAAACGACGGCCAAAGGCTCGTCAAAAAGTAACCTTGCAGACGTAACGAGGTGGGGGCCGGGGTTCTCGTATATGACCGTACAGACTTGGCCAGAGCGGCCCGGAGCGTGTCACATACGAGAATCCCGGCCCCCACCGGACATCGCTGGCACCGCTGGAACTGCTGGCACCGCCGGTACTACGGAAATCTCACGAAAAAAACCGCAAACAACCGTCCCCAATCAGCTCCACCGGACACCGCTGATACTCGACTACTACGTACGCACTTACTTACTGCTACTACGCAACTTACGACGCAACGCCTGCAGCAAGGTAAGGGCGGTATAGAACCCCTTCTTCACCGGCACATCCCGCGCCGGCGCCACCGGCGTAATCTCCTCGGTGAACTTGGTCTTGAACTCATTCAGCCCCTTCAGCGACGGCGCAAAATCAGACCCGATGCCCATCAGATCATAAGCAGTGATACCCTGCGAGCCCAGAATGCAGCATTCGCTATACAGCAGCTTGTCGGTAACATGCAAACGCATCACTTCGTTGCGCATGCCGGCATAATAGCGCACGGCGTGCGTGCCGTTCACAGTGACGATTGACCAAGCAACCACACGATTTTCGATGCGTGCGGCGAATACGCGGCAATGATCGGCACCGAGGGCGCGGATCATGTCGGCATAGTCGCTCATGGGCGCGGGGGTGAAGCCGTCGCGTTTGCCGGTTTCCACCATCACGTCATAGTATTCGGAGAAATCTGCCAATGCTGCTGAGGTTTCGTCGGCGACTTCGGCCGGGCACTCACGCAGGGCTTTGCGCACGTCACGGCGTCCGCGACGCTTCATACGCCCTAGGATCGCCTCGTCGCCGCCGGTCACGTCGATGACCACGGTCAGATCGTAGGGCACGGTGGACAGCACAGGCTTTGTGCCAGCAGTAGTCCAGGTATCCACGCGCAGGAATACCACGTTGTGGCTCTGTGCACGCACCGTGGAAACCAATGCATCCAACACTTCGCGTTCGTCCGATTCGGAGGGCTTGGTAACCCAAGCTGGTCCATGCATGGAACGCAGGTAATGGTAGCCGTGTGTTTCGAAGTCGATGAGTGAAATCACGGCGATAAGCTCGCCGTCGCGACGAATCAGAAAGTCGCCCCACGGGGTGCGGCCTTCGATATCCGCCTGAAAGGCGGACCAGACGCCGGTCTGTTCGATGGGCAGTTCGATGCCGGCTGCGGCGGCTTCGCGCTCCAGCGTGGCGGAATCGACTTTCTCAAGCGTGATCATAACGGTCCTTTGATTGGTGAAATGGTGAGGTCTTGAAATGAAAAGGTGGTGTGAGACGTCGTTACTCGGCGAACATGCGCTCGACGATGCGATCGTCACCTTCGAACGGCACATGTGCGTGATGCGACTTGATCCAGCGTTCATCGCCCTTGCCGATCAGCAGGATTACGTTGAATCGGTCGGCGTGGGCGCGCGCATCGTAAATCGCGTTGGTGATGGCGGCCGGGCGGTCGTCGATGACGGTGGAGGTCACGTTCGGATTGGTTACGTAGCTTTTCATTTCCATGCAGATGTCGATGAAGGGCTCGGTGTCGGTGTCTTCCGCGGTGAATACGAAATGCTCGATGCGATCCTGTGCGGCGCGCACGATTTCAGGGCGGCGGTCGTAGGCTTTGTTGCCGGCTGAGCCGGTGAGGAGCGTGATGCGCGGGTTCCGGCTGCCGTAGCGCTCGTACACAAAGTCCAGCAGCGCGGTGACGGATGCATAGTTATGCGCATAATCCACGATGGCCAGCGTGTTGGACTTGGGATCTTGGAACTGTTCCATACGCCCGGCGATGCGCACCGGTTCGATGGCGTGCAGGGCCAACTGGCTGATGTCGCTGGCCACGTTGTCCGCACTGAACGCTGCGCCGGCGGCACGCGTGATGGCGATGGCCGCAGCGGCGTTGAGATAGTTGAAGTCGCCGTCAAGTGCCAGGTGAATGTCACCGACATTCACACCTGCGACAGTGGCACGGAAATCAGTGTGCTCCTGATCGATCGGATGCATGGTCACATCCGCGGCCGTGCCCAAATCCTTGTCATCATGCAGGGCGAAGGAGGCGACCGGGATGCCGGCAGCCGTCGCGTCCTCACGCAACAGGTCGGCGTGGGCGCTGTCCGCACCCATCACTAGAGATTTCGCGTTGGCGATGATCTGACGCTTGCAATACAGATAATCCTCGAACGACGGGTGCTCGATGGCGGAGATATGGTCGGGGGAGATATTCAGGAATGCTGCCACATCAAATGTCAGCCCGTAGACGCGATCGACCTTGTAGGCCTGGGAGGAGACCTCCATCACCAGATACTTCATGCCGTTATCGGCGGCCTGGCGCATCATGCGGAACGCGTCCATCGATTCGGGCGTGGTCAGGTCGGATTCTTTGTAGGTATGTCCGTCAAGGCAATTGTCCACCGAAGAGAACAATGCGGCCTTGCCACCCGAAACGGCGTTGAGCATCGCCTGCGTGAAATAGGCGGTGGTGGTTTTGCCCTTCGTGCCGGTGATGCCGATAACGGTCAATTCGTCCTGCGGTCGCCCGTAGAACTGTGCGGATAGCAGGCTCATGGCGCGTCGCGCATCGTTGACGATCAGTCCGGGGGCGGCGGTGGCGGAGGAGTAATCGGCTTCTGCCACCCAGGCAGCCAAGCCCTTGGAATCGATACCGTTCAGGTATTCCGCCTTGAAATTACCCTTGCAGCACAGCAACGTGCCGTGGGCGACAGTGCGGGTGTCGTAGGTAATATCCGCGAACGGCGTGTCGGCACCGGCAATGCGAACCGGATCGTCGGTCCATACGTCACCTTGGATGATTTCGCGCAATAGATGGTGTTCCTTGAGCAGTGCGGCCGCCGAAGCCAACGTCAAAGCCATAGATATTCTCCCTGTTTCTAGCCGAGTAGTCATTCTACAGGTCTTGCACCCCGTAGCGCGGCACGCGCGGCATCAGCCACGATATGGGCACATCGTCCGGCTAGAATGTGGAGGCGTGAGCGACAGCGAAAACATCCGCGAATCCGAAAACGGTGAAAGCCTGGCCGCCAAACGCGAGCGGTTCGAACAGCTTGCCATGCCTGCAGTCAACGCCCTGTACCGGCAGGCCATGAAGCTGACCAACAATCCAGACGACGCGCAGGATCTGGTGCAGGACACCTTCGAGCGAGGGTTCAAGGCCTTCGACTCGTTCCAACAAGGAACCAACTTCGAGGCGTGGATGACCACCATCGAGCGCAACGCCTATTTCAACCAGTACGCCAAAGCCAAGCGTCAGCCACAACGAGCCAATGATTCGACCGGCGAATATGATGACTGGGATATTTATGATGCTGCAGAACATACGTCGGATGGTCTGAAATCCGCTGAAGAGGAGTATCTCGACGCGTTCGCTCCTGAGGAGATTATGGCCGCGCTCGCCAAACTCAGCCCCGAACGCCGGCAGGTGTTCATCGATGCGGCCATTGACGGAAAGTCGTACAGTCAGGTCGCCGAGGAACAGGGCGTGAAAATCGGCACGGTGATGAGCCGTTTGAACCGTGCCCGCACGCAACTGAAACGGGAGCTGGCCTCGTATGCCAGGCAGCGGGGATATATCGCCGATGATGGGAAGCGGCGTGCGGCTGCTTCGACACATCATGCCGGTGCGGCTGGTTCACCGTCCGCCAAAAATGGTGACGAGACCGGCAAGGACGTTCATAATGGAATCAACGGCCGCGGCGCGGCCAATGATGCAACCGCCGCAACCGCAAGCAATACCGCCTTGAAAGGGGAGATCTGATGAATAATCATCCCATTGAACGTCATATCTCCATCACTCGTACCTGTCCCGATGGCACGGTGAGCCAGACCGAGGTGCATGTCACTTCAACCACCTCCACCGAAGCGGATGGCACGCTGGTAAGCACCACATCGGTAACCAAACGAGTCTCATCCACGCCGGGAAACGGATCGAGTGCGAGCGTATCGTCCGATGTCGAGGGCTGTTTCGACCCGTCGACTTGCTGTGATGCCCGCGAACAGGCAATTATCGCCGCACTGCGCGCCTATCTGCGCCCTGATCAGGCCCCTGAATGTCTGATGGCCAAACTCAAGGCCACACTCGACCACTGCTGCTGCGACGAGAATTAAGTGGTGCTGTGCCCCGAGCCGCTGCTCAAGCGGATGAGGCGATAGGCTCATGGGCGCACAGTGTATGTTACGACACAAAAAGGCCCGCCCGACTTGATGGTCGGGCGGGTCTTACTAGCGTTATTCACGCAACAAAGATCAGGCGTTGGGACGCTTGCCGTGGTTGGCAGCCTTCTTACGACGATCCTTGCGCTTACGTCCGCGCATGCCCATGATGGACTCCTTTACTGCAGTAAAAAATGGCCTTGGGAATTATGCCACACGCCACCGACTATGTGCAAATACGTTGTCCAACAGCGTTGGACGGATGTATGCGCAAGCCTATGTGGCGTGTGATATTCCATTAGTCGTATGTTGCGCTCAGTGCTGCTCGGCCTTGATGAACATCCGCGTGGTGCTGGACTCGCCGGGCTTGATCACGATCAGATCGTTGCCGGTGTTGAACGCGTTGGCGTAAGCGGTCTGCGGTTCCACGGCGGTGCCGGCCGGGTGCATGAACGCGGGGAAGCCGGTGCCGGTGCACACCTGGAAGGAGGTGATGGTTTCGTCGCCGCCGACCTTGATCACCAGTCCGTCGGGGCGGGTGAAGGTGGCGGTTACGGTGCCGTCGGCGTCGTGCTTGACATCGGTCCAGGCATCATCGAAGGGCTGGCCGGTGAGCAGCGGGTTGTTGTTGAGGTCGTACTTGGTGCCTTCCACAGGTTCGGTGCCGGTGGGGATGAGGTTTTTGTCCACGGTCACGTGGGTGGCGGCCGGTACGGTCAGATGGCATTGCGCGTTATGTCCGTCGATTTCGTCGCCGTAGCCGTTGAAGCCGTTGTCCAGCCAGGGATGGATGGCCAGAGCCCACGGGGCGTCGGTTTGTCCGTTGTTTTCGGCGGTTACGGTGATTTGCAGACCGTCCTCGGTCAGCTCATGGGTGGCGGTCACGGTCATGTCGAAGGGGTAGCCAAGCAGGAACGGCGCGCGCCAGGACTGGGTAACGGAGGTTTCGGTGAGTTTCTCCAGCTTCCAGAACGAACGGTATCCGTAGCCGTGAATGGCGGTGTTGCGGTCGTGCTCGTCGATCGGCAGCGTATATTCCTTGCCTTCGAAGGTATAGGTGCCGCCGGCGATGCGGTTGGGGAAGGGCACGAGCAGCTGGCCGTGGCAGCAGGTCACCGGGTCATCGGCTCCCAGCGGCACGATCACGTTCTTGCCTTGATAAGTCACCTTGCGCATGGTGGCGCCGAGTTCGGTGATGACGGCCTGATAGTCGCCATAGGAGATGCTGTACTGTTGGCCGGTGCGCGGCGTGGTATTCGTCATGGGTTTCTTCACTCCCGTCAATGGGTTGGTGCAATGGGATAGTTGGGTCGGCAACGCATTGTTACCGCTAACGACCAGTGTAGCGCGTTCGTGACGAGGTCGCTTGTTGCACGCGCTGAACCCGTTGCGCAATGGGCACGTTACACTGGTGCCCAGTTGCGCTTAAAGGGAGGTTATGATGTCGAAAACCGTGGTGTTGGCTGATCCCCGAGGATTCTGCGCCGGCGTGGATCGCGCGATTCTGACCGTGCAGACGATTCTGCATGCCGCCGCACAAACACAGGAAGACCGCTTGGCAGGTCTTCCTCCGGTATATGTGCGTCGTCAGATTGTGCACAACCGGCATGTGGTTGAGGATCTGGCTTCGCAGGGCGCGGTATTCGTGCAGGAACTGTCCGAAATCCCCGACGAAGCCGCTGCAGCAGGAATTCCAGTAGTGTTTTCCGCTCACGGCGTATCCCCAGTGGTGAAGGCTGAAGCGAAGCGTCGCGGGCTCAATATTATCGATGCCACCTGCCCGCTGGTGGGCAAGGTGCACCGCGAAGTGCTGCGCTTCGTACGCGAAGGCTATGAAATCGTCTATATCGGTCACAATGGGCATGACGAAGCGGTCGGCGTGGTGGGCGAAAGCCCCGAGCATGTGCATTTGATCGAGCATGCCGATGACGTGCAGTCGCTGGATTTTACTCCTGATACCAAGCTGGTGCTGCTCAGCCAGACTACGCTGAGCGTGGATGAAACCGCCGGCACGATTGCGGCGCTTAAAGCACGATTCCCTTGGATTGAGGAGCCGCCGAGCTCCGATATCTGCTATGCCACGTCGAATCGTCAGGCTGCGGTGAAACTGGTGGCCGAACAATCCGATTGTGTGGTGATTGTCGGCTCCGCCAATTCGTCCAATTCCGTGCGTCTGATGGAGGTCGCCCAAGAGGGATTGGGGGAGCGTGGCAAGGCATATCGCGTGGATGATGCCACTGAGCTTGATCCTACGTGGTTCGAAGGCGTTGAAGCCGTAGGCGTATCGTCTGGTGCTTCTGTGCCCGAGGAATTGGTTGCCGGTGTCATTGAATCATTGCGATCGCAGGGCTTCACCGCAGTTACATCCGTGGAGACCATCAAGGAGACCATGCATTTCGTATTGCCGGCTGAACTGCGCCGATAACGGCCGCGACAACGACGGCCGATTCACGGGTAGGTTGATTATGGTACTGGCCGCTGCAAGTCCGCGGCGGCCAGCCAAATTTACCAAGTGCCAATGGGCGCGGCGATGCCATCCAACACCTTGAGCAAGTCGTTAGGATGCACGCCGACGGATAGACCGCGCTTGCCGCCGGAGACCAGGATTTCGTCGAATTGCAGGGCCGATTCGTCCAATACCGTCTTGTGTCGCGTTTTCTGCCCTAATGGGGAAATACCGCCGACCACATACCCTGATTCGCGCATGGCAACCTTTGGGTCGGCCATTGTGGCTTTTTTCGCGCCAACGGCGGCGGCCAAGGCCTTCAAATCCATATGCCCGCTCACCGGCACCACGCCGACTACGCGTTCGGTGCCGGTATCGGCCATCAATGTTTTGAATACCTGATGCTCGTCGAAGCCGAGTTTGGTGGCTGCTTCCACCCCGTAGCCATCATCCATATGGTCGTTGGAATGTTCGTATTCGTAGAGGTGGAATTCCACTCCGGCGCGTTCGAGCTGCACGGTTGCCGGTGTGGAGCCTGTGCCCTTGGCTTGTTTGTTCTTCTTGCCCATATCTGTTTGTTGTACTCGCCTTGTATGACGAATGTAGCGCGTCCGCGAATGCGGCGCATATAACGCAAGAACCCCGCCGTATGTGGCGGGGTTCTTACTTAAGATTCGTTATAAATCTATGCGGCTATGGCCGCGACGATTCACTCGGAGATCTCGGCGAAGTACAGCAGAGTACGGATCATGTTGCAGGTGAAACCGTTCTCGTTGTCGTAGAAGGAGACGGTACGAGCCAGGGTCACGCCGTCAACGGTGTTGACGTCGGTCTGGGTCGGATCGAACACGCCACCGTGGGTGTCGCCGAGGATATCGGAGGAGACGATGCCCTCATCGTTGTAGCCGTAGTACTCGGTGTTGGAGAAGGCTTCCTTGAAGGCAGCGTTGATCTCGTCGGCGGTGGTCTCGGTGTTCAGCACGGTGGTCAGCTCGGTGACGGAGCCGTCCGGCACCTGCACGCGCTGAGCGTGGCCCTGTAGCTTGCCGTTGACCTCGGGCACAACCTTGCCGATGGCCTTGGCGGCACCGGTGGAGTGGGCGATGGTGTTGATGGCGGCGGCGCGCAGATCGCGACCGGTCTTGGTGCCACGCGGGCCGTCCAGGATCATCTGGGTGCCGGTGTAGGCGTGGATGGTGGTCATGAAACCGGCCTTGATGCCCCACTTGTCGTTGAGCAGCTTGACCATGGCGGCCATGGAGTTGGTGGTGCAGGAGCCAGCGGACACGATGTTGTCGGTGGGCTTCAAAATCTCGTGGTTCACACCGAACACAACGGTCGGGGTGGTGGCATCCTTGGCCGGGGCGGAGATCAGGACCTTCTTGGCGCCAGCGTTCAGGTGGGCCTGGGACTTCTCAGCGGAGGTGTAGAAGCCGGTGCACTCGAGCACGAACTCGACGCCGTCGTTCTTAACCCACGGGATGTTGTTGGCATCCTTTTCGGCGTAAACCTTGTATTCCTTGCCGTCGACGATGATGGAGTCCTCGGTGGCCTTGACGTCGACCAGGGTGCCGTCGTCGTGCTTGAAGGTGCCGTGGGTGGAATCGTACTTCAGCAGGTAAGCCAGGGTGGCCGGGGTGGTCAGATCGTTGATGGCGGCCACTTCGATGTCGGAGGCTTCGCCACCGCGAGCCTGCAGCTCGAAGATGCGACGGAAGGCGAGACGACCGATGCGACCGAAGCCGTTGATACCAATCTTAACTGTCATGTAATTCTCCCTTGAGGGTGGCCTTGGCGCGCATGGCGAGCTAGGCCATTGTTTACCAACACCTGTTACTCTAATGCGTCGCCTGTACTTCAGGCAAGATTTCGCCGTGTGTTTCGGCAGAACACGCCGATTTTTTGTGAGCGTTCACACTCGTGTGCTGTTGCACAGTGTAATTGACGAATGCACAGTGTCACTGACGAAACAGCGGGGAAAGCAGTTGCGATTCGTAATCATCGATTTCGCCGAATGATTGTGCTTCCTGTACGCTGGTGTTCCATTCGGGGGCAGGTGCCTCTGCCGGATATGTGATGATCAGCGTGCCCTCGCGAACGCTAATCGACGAGGCCACACCGGGCAGAAACTCGTTGCTCACTCCCAGCGCATGGCTATTGACCCAATCCACCGGTTGTGTCTCATATTTCAATCCTCGAATCGTGACGCCCAGTGCGTGGTCGGAATGGGCGAATACGGAAACCATTCTCCGCTCGGCCACCTGATTGGCGGCGAATGTCAGCTCGCCGTTCGCAATTGCCGTGACCACAGTGCCATTACCGTGCAGAAAACCGATACCGCCATGCTGCGCGATGCCGGCTAACAGCTGTAGATTCGCCAACGAATGATCAATGCGTCCGCCAAGGCCGCCATAAAGGTGGAATTCCCGGATGCCATGATTCCAGCCGATTTTCACCGCTTGTGGCATATCGGTTTCGTCCTTTTGCGCGGGCAGCGCGATGGTGTCCGTCGTGTCCGGCAACTGTGCGATCGAATCAAAGTCGCCAATCACCACATCGGGCGTGACGCCGAGTTCGTTCGCATGGTCGTAGCCGCCGTCTGCGGCGACCACAAATGCGCCGGCAGGCACTTCGGGGCGCTCTGCGTAATACTGGCCGGCGGCGAAAATCACGCATACCTGGTGCGGGGCAGTGGTGGCATCATGCTGTGTAACGTTCATAGCGGTCAGTATAAAACGCCGAAGAACATGACAATTTGCTTCAAGTCGGCTGTAAGTTGGTATCGTCGAGACAAATCCCTAGGGAAGTGAGGTTATCCATGTCCATTGATGTCACCCGTCTGGAACACCGCGTCAACGACGAACACGCGCCAGAGGTGTTCTTCACGCCCGCAATCACGCCAGCATCGATTCTCGACGCCTATCATGCGCTGGGGGGCAAAGCTGCCCGGCAAGATGGCGATCAAAATCCACTCCGGCGAATCCGACAAATCCAACAACCTGAGCCCGGCACTGATTGCCGATCTCGTTAGCGAACTTGGCGGCACGTTGGTCGAATGTGCCACCGCATACGACGGCAACCGCGAAACACCCGAGAAAATCCTGCAGATTATGAAGGATCACGGCTATGCGGACATCGCACCGGTCGAAATCCTTGATATGGGCGGCGAAATCGAGATTCCCGTGGCCAAGCATCAGGTTATCGCCTACGACATCGTGGGCAAGCACATCGACGATTACGATTCCATGTTCGTGCTCTCGCATTTCAAAGGCCATCCGATGGGAGGCTTCGGCGGCGCACTCAAGAACGTATCTATCGGCCTGGCCTCCTCGAACGGCAAGCGCTGGATCCATTCCGGCGGCCGTGCCACCGATCGGTGGGTCGAAGCCCCGCAACTCGAATTCATCGAGGCGATGGCAGAAGCCGACGAAGCCGTGATCACCCATATGGGCGGGCGCATGCAATACCTCAACGTGATGAATCGCATCTCCGTGGACTGCGACTGCTTCGCCACGCCGAGCGAGCCGGATATGCACGACATCGGCGTGCTCTCCTCGCTCGACCCGGTGGCTCTCGACCAGGCCTGCGTGGATCTGATTCATGCCGCCGACGACGGTGCATCCGTCACCGAACGCATCGCCAGCCGCCATGGTGAGCACATTCTCGAACACGCCGAAGCACTCGGCATCGGTTCGCGCGCCTATCGTTTGACCGTGCTGGACTAAGGCCTCACGCGATGATTATCGGCATTGACGGGCGGTGCGCCGCCGGTAAAACTACTCTGGCGGCCACACTGGCGCAGAAAGTCGGCGCGCAAATCGTGCACATGGATGATTTCTTCCTGCGCCCCGAACAACGCACCGATCAGCGTCTCGCCGAACCCGGCGGCAACGTGGATCGCGAACGGGTGGAAAGCCAAGTGCTCAAACCCCTGCATGACGGTCGCACGACCTCATACCAGCCATGGAATTGTCGCGCGCTATGCTTCGAGCCCGCCATTGAGCTTGATCCACACGCGCCGCTAACCATCGTGGAAGGCAGCTACGCCCTGCACCCCGAACTGCGCGGCTACTACGATCTGACCATGTTCGTGGATGTCGACCCAGCTGAACAGCGTCGTCGTCTCGAAGCCCGCAACGCCGCACTATTGCGGCGATTCCTCGACGAATGGATTCCGATGGAGGAACGCTACTTCACGTCCACAGACACACGCCGTTTCGCCGATATCACCCTCAGCCTGAACGGCGAACCATCAGGCGAACCAACAAACTGAACTACCAAGGAGTATCACAATGACATCAGCCAATACCACCGCCATCCGCCGCGCCGATCTGCCGCGCCTGAGCGTAACCACCAAAACCGCCGCCACGGCGCTCGCCATCGTGGCAGCGGTCGCACTGCCTCAGCTATTCCATGCGATGGGCGCGGCCTCGGGCCTCGGCACCGCACTGGGGTCGGCGTTCCTGCCCATGCATCTGCCGATTATCTTCGTAGGTCTGGTGGCTGGCCCTGCCGCCGGTGCCATCGCCGGAGCGGCCGCTCCACTGGTGAGCTTCGCGCTTTCAGGCATGCCGATGCTTGCCATGCTGCCGCTGATGGTGGTCGAACTGTGCGTGTACGGTCTGGTCGCCGGCTTGCTGCGCGACATCAAGTTGCCCGCCATTGCTAAGGTACTGATCGCCCAGATTGCCGGTCGTGTGGCCTATAGTCTCGCCGTGGCCGTCGCCGTACTGGCCTTCGGCAGGGATATGTCCATTGCCTCGATCTGGACGTCCAGCTTGGTCGCCGGTCTGCCCGGCATCGCCCTGCAGCTGGCGCTTCTGCCGCCGCTGGCCTACTGGACCAATGATCTAATCGCCAAGCGTCACTGAGCACAGTCGCCCCACCCAGCTGCCGAAGGAGAATTATGGCGCGGATCAGCCAGGCCAGCGAACGGCCGATTTTGAAATCAAAGGTGTTTCTGTATATCACCGAATTCTTCTCCGGCATGGCTGTCATGGCCGCCGAACTGGGGGCGTCGCGCCTGCTCGCCCCCTACTTCTCCAGCTCGCAGATCGTGTGGACCATCATCATCGGCACCATCATGATCGCACTGGCGCTGGGTGCGGTGTTCGGCGGCAAATGGGCCGATAAGGATCCGAACCCCGACAAACTGTATTTGCGCATTATGGTGGCGGCCGTATGGATCGCGTTGATCCCGCTGGTTGGCAAATATGTGATTCTGCTGGTGTCCGGTCTGCTGATCGTCACCGTATCCACCAATTTTCTGATTATCGCGGCGTTTGTCAGCTGCATGCTGATTTTTGTACCGCCGCTGTTTCTGCTCGGCACCGTGACCGCCGGTCTGAACAAATTCGCCACCACATCGCTGGAAGATAACGCCAGCGTGGTCGGACGTCTCTCCGCCTGCAACACCATCGGCTCGATTCTCGGCACCTTCCTGCCCACTTTTGTGACGATTCCCGCAGTCGGCACTTTCGTCAGCTTCCTGATCTTCTCCGGTGTGCTGCTGGCGATCCCGCTGGTATATTTCATCTCTATCAAAGCCAAGCGTGTGGCCTGTGCCATCAGCGCCGTGATCTTCGTTGCTACCTCGCTGGCCAGCCCTCTGACGGGTTTCGCGTTCTGGGAGACGAACCTCGCCTACGAAGGCGAATCGATCTACAACTATCTGCAGGTCAAAAACCTGTCCGACCGCACGATTTTGTCCACCAACGTATTATTCGGCGTGCAATCGGTCACCATGAAGGCTCCGGGCTTGACTGGCATGTATTACGACACCGCGCTGGCGGCCCCGGCTCTGGCGGACAAGGCCGAATCGGCGTTGATTCTCGGCATGGGCACCGGTACTTATGCCCGCCAGCTGCGGCAGTACTATCCCGACATGCAGATCACCGGCGTGGAAATCGACCAAAAAATCACTGAACTGGCGGGGGAGTACTTCGACGAGCCCGCGGATATCCCCGTCTCCACGTATGACGGTCGAGCCTGGCTTGCCGCCTCGCATGACACCTATGACGTGATTATGGTTGATGCCTATCAGGACATCACCATCCCCTTCCAGATGAGCTCCGCGGAGTTTTTCCGCATGGTCAAAGAGCATCTGAACCCCGGTGGGGTGATGGTGGTCAATATGAATATGACCGCCGACGGTGCCGGTTCTATTAACGAAGCGCTCAGCGACACCATCGCCAGCGTGTTTGACGCGCGCAATATGCTTACCGCCGATGTGCCCAACACCACCAACCGTGAGTTGTTTGCCAAAGTGCAGGGTGAAGATAAAGCCACCAAGGGTGCCTCTGACATCAAACGCGATGCCAAGGCCATTCCGCTGCGCACGGTGACCTATATGCGCACCGGTAGCGAGGAACTCAAGTGGTATATGGATGAGGTCGCTGCCCGTTTTCAGGATGTGGACGCCCCCGACGACGATTCGACGATCCTGACGGATGACTGCGCCCCCGTTGAAGTGCTTGGCATGCGCGCCATCGACGCCATCATCGCCAACGAGGCCGGCCCGTATCGGCAGATTCTGACCGAGGAGGGCATCGGAGGCCTGCTGCGTGCCGTGCGCTGATGATGGCTGGGGTGGCAAGGTGTGTCGCCCTTGTCCAGCCGCATGGTAATATAGTCATTTGGCTTGAGAAATCAAGAAAGCGGGGCAACCCCACCTGGAAGCCTATTAGGGCCTCGGGTTCAAGGCAACAGCCTACCGAATGCCACAAGATATGGTGTTCGCAATGACACAGCGCCAAGCGCTGGCCAGAAGAAAACTTGCGTTATGCAACGCGGGCTTTGGCTTGCCATGAACTCCATCCAGTAGGAAGTCTCGCGAGGAACAGCAGAGGATTGGAGTCATCATCAGCGACGAACCACGCATTAACGACGAGATTCGCGTCTCGCAAGTGCGCCTGATCGGCCCGAAGGGCGAGCAGGTGGGCGTCATCGCGACATCGGTCGCGTTGAACCTTGCCAAGGAGGCGAACCTCGATCTCGTCGAGGTGGCGCCGAACGCGAAGCCTCCGGTCGCCAAGCTCATCGACTACGGCAAGTTCAAGTACAACGAGAAGATTAAGGCTCGTGAAGCTCGCCGCAACCAGAGCACGGCGGAAATCAAGGAGATTCGCTTCCGCCTGAAGATCGACGATCACGATTTCGAGGTGAAAACCGGCCATGTGAGCCGCTTCCTGTCCGGAGGCGACAAGGTCAAGGTCACCATTATGCTTCGTGGTCGTGAGATCTCCCGCCCGATCGGTGGTGTGGAACTGCTGCAGCGTCTGGCCGAGAATGTCGAGGAATTCGGCACCATCGAGTCCCAGCCGAAGCAGGAGGGTCGCAACATCATCATGACGCTTGCGCCCAAGGGCAAGAAGGTGCACACCCAGTCCGAGCAGCGCCGTCGCGGCGACCAGTCCCGCGCCGAACGCCAGGCACGTCAGGCCGCTCGTCTGGCTGCCAAGCAGGAGGCCCAGGCACAGGCCGCTGCTGAAGCGAAGGCCTCGATTTCCCCCACGACTTCCGATATGAAGAAGCAAACCAGCAAGGAGGGCAGCAATGCCGAAGATGAAAAGTAATTCCGCCGCTTCCAAGCGCGTTCGCCTCACCGGCACCGGTAAGGTGATGCAGGTCGGTTCCGCCATGCGCCACAACCTTGAGCACAAGTCCGCCAAGAAGCGTCGCGCCCTGTCCGCCGATGACGTTCTGCGCGGTGGCCAGGCCAAGAAGCTCAAGCAGCTCATCCAGAAGTGAGCCTTTAGGCGTCACGCAACGAATAGAAGACTTTTAGAAAGCTGAGGAATAGATTATGGCACGTGTCAAGCGCGCAGTAAACGCCCACAAGAAGCGTCGCGTTGTTCTCGAAAGGGCTTCCGGCTACCGCGGCCAGCGTTCCCGCCTGTACCGCAAGGCCAAGGAACAGCTGCTGCACTCCTTTAACTACAACTTCCGCGACCGTAAGGCTCGCAAGGGCGACTTCCGCAAGCTGTGGATCCAGCGCATCAACGCTGCCGTCCGCGCCGAAGGCATCACCTACAACCGCTTCATCCAGGGCCTGAAGCTCGCCGGCATCGAACTGGACCGCCGCGCTCTCGCCGAGCTGGCCGTCTCCGATCCCGAGACCTTCAAGACCATCGTGGAGGCCGCCAAGGCTGCTCTGCCTGAGGACGTCAACGCCCCGGTGGCCTGAGTCTGGACAGGAGCCCATTAAGGCTTCGTACCTGACTAGGTAGATCATCAGCCCCACGCCGATTGGTGTGGGGCTTTGCCATATCATCGACAGCCGTATCATAAACACCATGACCTCAGGATTCACACGACTTGAAGAGCAGTTTCTCGTACACATCGGCGTGGAGAGAGGACTTGCGGACGCCACGGTACGAGCGTACGAATCCGACATAAACAAATACGTCGCCTGGCTTCAGTCGCGCGGCATACATGACGTGAACGCCATCAGCAAGCAGGATGTCGAGGATTATGTCGCGGCGCTTGACATCGCAGGGGAGTCGGCGCGATCCAAAGCCCGCCGCCTGGCCTCGTTGCATGAATTCCACCGATTCGCCTTGAGCCAGCATGCCGTGCTCGACGATGTATCGGCGACGGTCAAGGCCCCGAAAGGTGCCAGCAGCCTGCCGGATGTGCTCACCGTGGACGAAGTGGCCTGTCTGCTTGACGCGGCGACGATGGGCGGTGCCACGGATCCCGTGGTGCTGCGCGACAAAGCATTATTGGAATTCATGTATGCCACCGGCTGCCGCGTGTCGGAAGCGGTTGGCACCAATCTCGAAGACATCGACTTGGATGAGCATGTGGTGCGGCTGATGGGCAAGGGATCCAAGCAGCGACTGGTGCCGCTTGGCAGCTACGCTTGCACGGCCGTGCGGCAATATCTGGATCAGGCGCGCGGCGTATTGGAAGCGAAATCCAGCGCCAAAGTGTCGGAACGTCGCGCGCTGTTTTTAAACAAGCGTGGCAGGCGATTGTCGCGTCAATCCGTGTGGGAGGTGGTGAAGGCGGCGGGGGAGCGCGCCCACATCGACAAACCCCTGCACCCGCATACGCTGCGACACTCCTTCGCCACGCATCTGATTCAAGGCGGCGCGGACGTGCGCACCGTACAGGAGCTCTTGGGGCACGCCAGCGTGACCACCACGCAGATCTACACGCATGTCAGCCCCGAAAACCTCATCGAAACGTATCTGACCGCCCATCCCAGGGCGCACCGATAGCAGTGTGAGAACTCTCCCAGAGTAGGCTGTAAGTATGTGTGAACAGGGAATGTTCGATTTGCCGGGAACCATCAGAGCGGTGAACCAAAACACAGGGCTTGAAGATGATAAGGTAAACGGTATGCCTACCGATCTGCTTGGACGTGAATACGAAACCTTTCCCGCACCCCAGCCGCTGCAACAGCACGGCCCCGCCAGGGTGATTGCCATGTGCAACCAAAAGGGCGGCGTAGGCAAAACCACCAGCTCCATCAACATCGGCGGCGCGCTGGCGCAATACGGGCGCCGTGTGCTGATTATCGACTTTGATCCGCAGGGTGCCGCCACCGTAGGCTTGGGCATCAATGCGAACGCTGTGGACAGCACCATCTACACCGCGCTGTTCGATCCCACGCTTGATCCGCACGAGGTGGTGCAGCACACCGCCTTCGAAAACATTGACATCATTCCCGCCAACATCGATTTGTCGGCGGCGGAGGTGCAGCTGGTCACCGAAGTAGGCCGCGAGCAGATTCTCAATGGCGTGTTACGCAAGCTTAAGAACGAATACGATGTGATTATCGTGGACTGTCAGCCGTCGCTGGGCCTGCTCACCGTGAACGCGCTCACCGCAGCCGACGGCGTGATCATCCCCGTGGCTGCCGAGTTCTTCGCCCTGCGCGGTGTGGCCCTGCTGATGCAATCCATCGAAAAGGTGCAGAGCCGCATCAACCCTGCCCTGCAGGTGTATGGTGTGTTGGTGACCATGTACACCAAAACCCTGCACTGTGAGGAAGTGATGCAACGCATCTACGAAGCGTTCCAGGACAAGGTGTTCCACACCGTTATCTCCCGTTCCATCAAACTGCCTGACTCCAATGTGGCGGCTGCCCCGGTGGTCATCTATGCGCCGCAGCACAAAACCTCCAAGGAATACCGTGAGGTGGCGCGTGAACTGGTCGCCCGCGGTGTCGTGGCCTGAAATGGCCGAGCTGACACAGCGATATCCGCGATGAATAATCCGCTGCTATGAGCGTGCAATCGATCGAACAGCTGGGCAAACAGGTGAGTGGCCAGCTGAACGACCAGATAGACGAGTCCGAATCCATCACCGGTTCGGCTTTCCATGTGAACCTTGAGGTTTATAGTGGCCCGTTCGACGCGCTGCTCACCCTGATTGCCGATAACAGACTGGAACTGACCGAAGTCTCCTTGTCATCCATCACTGAGGAATTCCTCGCCTATGTGCGCACGCTGGATTTTGGCCGCAATATGGATGAGGCCAGCGCCTTTATTGATGTGGCATCCATTCTCGTCGAAGCGAAGTCCGCGGCCCTGCTGCCTGACACAGAAAACGGTCAGCGTGATGAGCAAAGCCTTGACGCCCTGCGCGAGCGGGATCTGCTCTTCGCAAGACTGCTGCAATACCGCGCCTACAAACAGGCCGCCGTCGATTTTCGTATGCGTTTTGCAGCCAATGCCGGGCGATTCGCACATCCCGGTGTGCTGGACGAATCCATGAAGGATCTGCTGCCGGAATTGGTGTGGACCATCACACCGGCGGATTTGGCCGCCATCGCCGCTCGTGTCATCGCCAACGCGCCGGCCAGCGAGGTAGCGACGCATCAGCTGCATGTGCCGCTGGTCGATCTGCGCGCGCAATCGGCGGTGGTGCGCGAACGGTTGCGCGCTTGCGGGCAGACGGGCATGTCATTCCGCGACCTGACCCGTGACTGCGTGTCGCGCCTTGAAATCGTCGCCCGATTCATGGCCGTACTGATGTTCTTTAAACATGGCGTGCTGCAATACCGGCAGGATGCCCCATTTGGACAGCTGCTTTTGCGATGGGTTGCCGGAACGCAAGAAGACGTGGGTGACACACCCATCAGCGAAGGTGATTTCGCATGATTATGCAACATGAAGGAACCCACATGACAGACGCTGGAATCCGAACAGTGGATGATTTTCCCGGCGGCCTCGACTCCTGCTTGGAGGCGATTCTGATGGTCGCCGACCAGCCGCAAACCGCCGATGACATGGCTCGCGTACTGCATGTCGATATCGGCGAAGTGCATGAAGCCTTGGAGCGTATGCGCGACTCCTATGCCAGTGAAAATCGCGGTTTCGAACTGCGACGCGGCGTTCGCGGCTGGCAATTCGCCAACCGTGTCGAATTCGAGCCCGTGGTTGCCGCCTTCGTCACCGACGGGCAAACAGCGCGCCTATCGCAGGCGGCATTGGAAGCATTGGCCATTATCGCTTACAGGCAGCCGGTGACGCGTGCCCAGGTGGCCGCCATTCGTGGCGTCAACTCCGATGGCGTGATCCGTTCGCTGACGGTGCGCGGTCTGATTCGCGAACAAGGTATCGAAGCTGATTCGCGAGCTGCGCTACTGGTCACCTCAGAGCTGTTTTTGGAATATATGGGCCTTGACAGTCTTGATGAACTGCCTGCACTGGCACCTTTCCTGCCCGCTGTGGCGGATGTGGTGAGTGCCGCAGACCTTGCCGATGAAACGGAGCGCACCGACTTATAGTCACGATGACTATAAGTAGTGGTATGCTGATGCACTGTCATCCGGTTCCCATCAGGGAGCCAATGTAATCGATGGCATCCGCACGGCAAAGGTGGAATAGCATGGGATTCGGCAATGTCTCCGAACGGCGCAGTGCGCCGCCCCAAGTCGGCGTATCCGTGGTGATACTGGCCTTGGGACCCAAGCATTCCCAAATCTCCCAAAACAGTGACGGCGATGTGCCTCTGAACAAGCCTGATATGAACAACGGCGACCGATCCGATCGATCGCGATTGTGGCTGCCGCTGGTCAGAAGGGTGAAGCAACCCTTCCTTGGCGATTGGGCGCTGCCCGGCGGCGGTCTCAGGGCCGACCGTTCACTGGAACAATCGGCATTCGCGGCGCTTGAATCCACCACGGCATTGCATCCGCGATACCTGGAACAGCTTTACACCTTCGGCGATCCTGAGCGCTCGCACGGCGGACTTCCCATGGTCTCTATCGTCTACTGGGCGTTGGTGGGCCAGGGGGAGACGGCAGGATTCGAGGAAGGCGACAACGTGCGCTGGTTCCCCGAAGACACGCTGCCGCCGTTGGCTTTCGACCATCGGGAAATCGTTGACTACGCATTGACCAGATTGCGTTCGAAAATCGAATATTCCGACGTGGCCACTCGTCTGCTCGGCCCAACATTCACCCTGCGGCAGCTGCATGACGTTTACGAGGCTATTGACGGCAAACTGGTGGATCTGGCCAACTTCCGTCGCAAAATCCTGGCCTCAGGCATGCTCGAAGACACCGGAGAGAAGACCAGGGAAGGGCGTCAACGCCCTGCCACCATCTACCGGTATGCGTCCGAACGCACCCCGCGCATCAGCGCGCCATATGCGTTCGACGGCGGTGAAGTGAACGCCGCAACTGTCGAACGAGATCCTGTGGATGATGCGTTGTCCGCGCTCATGCCCTCCCGTCCGGAGCGGCGGCGCCACGCGGAACATGCGCAATAGTTCCTTCGCCTGTCGATTCATCGAATAACCAAACCAAACACCCAAGGGGGTCACCATGAGTGACACTACTGAAAACAAAGAGAGAAACTCCGCGTTCAGCGTGGAGGAGCAGGGCATCGACACCATTGCCGAATCCGATCGCCACGGCACGCCAAAAGATCTGTTCTGGCCGTGGTTCGCCGTCAACATCTCCGTGCTGGCCATGTCGTATGGCGCATGGGCATTGGGCTTCGGCATCTCGTTCTGGCAGGCCACGCTCGCCACCATCATCGGCATCGTGGTCTCCTTCCTGCTGGTCGGCGTGGTCTCGATCGCCGGCAAGCGTGCCAACGCCCCGACCATGGTGATCACCCGCGCCACCTTCGGCGTGGAAGGTGCCAAGGTGCCGAGCGTCCTGAGCTGGATCGCCACGCTCGGCTGGGAGATTTCGCTGACCACCACCGCCGTGCTCGCCCTCGCCTCTACCTTTGATCGTCTGGGGCTGGGATCGGGTGCCGCGCCGAAGCTCATCTCCACCATCGTGGTGGTCGGACTTGTGGTCGTCGCCGGTATTTTCGGCTACGACCTGATCATGAAAGCCCAGCAGGTTATCACCATCGTCACCGGCGTGGTAACCGTCGGCTTCTTTATCCTCGGCTGGTCCCACATCGACTTCTCCGCCATCGGCTCTGCGGCCAATGGCTCCCTGCCTGCCGTACTCGGCGCATGCTTCTTCGTGATGACCGGATTCGGCCTCGGCTGGGTGAATATGGCCGCCGACTACTCGCGCTACCTGCCGCGCAAATCCTCGAACTCCGGCATCGTGGCGTGGACCACGGTCGGCGCCTCGCTGGCCCCTGTGCTGCTGGTCGTCTACGGCGGACTGCTTGCCGTCTCCAGCCCCGAACTGTCTGAGGCTGTGGGCAACGATCCGATCGGCGCCATGGCCTCCATTCTGCCGACCTGGTATCTCGTGCCGTTCACCATCGTGGCCGTGCTTGGCCTGATGTCCGGCGCTATCATGGACAACTACTCCAACGGACTGGCACTGCTGAGCTTCGGCATCAAGATGCCGCGCGTGGCCGCCGCCGCCCTCACCGCCGCCCTCACCGTGCTCGGCGTGGTGTATGTGACCTTCTTCTCCGACACCTTCATCGGCCCGTTCCAGGGCTTCCTGATCACCCTCGGCGTGCCGATGGCCGTATGGACGGGCCTGTTCATCGCCGACGTGCTGCTGCGCAAGCAGGATTACAACACCGACGACCTTTACGACGCCAACGGCCGCTATGGTGCCTGGAACATCAAGTCGCTGGTCATCTTGGCCGTGGGCACCGTGCTCGGCTGGGGCCTGGTGGTGAACACCTCCGCCGGCTGGCTCGAATGGCAGGGCTACTTCCTTGGCCTCTTCGGCGGCAAGGACGGTAACTGGGCCTCCGCCAACCTCGGCGTCATCGTGGCATTGCTGGTTGGCCTGCTCGGCGCGATCATCTTCCAGCGCGACGACATCAAGCGTCAGGAACAGGAGGCCTGAGCCATGAGTGTACCCAATGACGAATGGCTGGTCGTCATCGACCGCCAGAAGGTATTCGCTGAATCCGACTGGTCCGATTGGGCCTGCCCGAATGGCAGCTTCCACACCACCGACGCGGCCTTCTCGGCGCTTGCCAAGGCCTACGGCGACCGCGTTGCCTATACGCGATATGTGGCACCCACGCCAGCCTTGAACGCATGGGTCGACTACTTCAAGGATTGGCCGCAGTTCCTCGTGCCACCGGATGATCCGATGTACGATCTGACCGCCGATACCGCGGCACTCGCCGTCGGCCATCCGGTGGTTTCGAAGGACACATTCGGCAAATGGGGCGACGAATTGGCACAGGCCATCGATGGCGCCAAACGGATTGCCCTGTGCGGCGTGGCCACTGACTGCTGCGTGATCACCACCGCCTTGGCCGCCGCCGACGCCGGTGTGGCCGTACGCGTGGTGGCCGACGCCTGCGCCGGCAGCTCGCCGGAGAACCATCAGCGCGCCCTCGACACCATGGCTCTGTTCACACCGTTGATCACCATCACCGATTCCGCCACCGTGCTTGGCTGAACGGACATGGAAGCGTAGCTTGTTTATGGCTGCTGCCGACGTTGCTATCGTCGGCAGCAGCCATTTGCGATATCGGGGGAGTGCTCTGCACAGTGTCCTGATATGCCGCTACGCTTAGGTCGGTTTATGTGTAAGTACCGAGCGTAATGAATCGGTAGACAGACGAAAGAACCCAAAATCAACAGTTAAGAGAGGTTTCGATGGCGGTTCGCGGTGATATCCGTAATGTGGCGATTGTGGCTCACGTCGACCACGGCAAGACCACCCTGGTCAATGCCATGCTCCAGCAGTCCCATGTCTTCAGTGAGCGCGAGGAAGTCCCCGATCGCGTGATGGACTCCAACGATCTTGAGCGTGAGAAGGGCATCACCATTCTCGCCAAGAACACGGCCGTGGAATACACCGGCCCGCTGGCCGCCAAGTATGGCCATCCCGATGGCATCACCCTGAACATCATCGACACCCCTGGCCACGCTGATTTCGGTGGTGAGGTTGAGCGCGGCATCTCCATGGTCGACGGCGTGGTGCTGCTCGTCGACGCTTCGGAAGGTCCGCTGCCGCAGACCCGTTTCGTGCTGCGCAAGGCTTTGGAAGCCAAGCTGCCGGTGATTCTGTGCGTTAACAAGGTCGACCGCCCCGATTCCCGTATCGATGAAGTGGTGGGCGAATCCTCCGATCTGCTGCTCGGCCTGGCCGACGATGTGCAGCACGAGGGCATCGACCTGGATCTTGACGCTCTGCTCGACCTGCCGGTGATCTACTGCGCGGCCAAGGCCGGCTATGCCTCCGTCAACCAGCCTGAGGACGGCCAGCTGCCCGACAACGACAACCTCGAACCGTTGTTCGAAGCCATTATCAAGAACATTCCTGCCCCCGAATACGAGGAAGGCGCGCCGCTGCAGGCGCATGTGGCCAACATCGACTCCTCCGACTTCCTCGGACGTCTCGGCCTGGTGCGTATATACAACGGCACGCTGGAGAAGGGCAAGACCTACGGCCTGTCTCGTGTGGACGGCTCCATCGAGAACTTCCGTGTTTCCGAGCTGCTGCGCACCCAGGGCCTCGACCGCTTCCCGGTTGCCTCCGCTGGCCCCGGCGACATCGTTGCCGTCGCCGGCGTGAACGACATCATGATCGGCGAAACCATCGTCGATCCCAACGATCCCAAGCCCCTGCCGCTGATTCACGTGGATGACCCGGCCATCTCGATGACCTTCGGCATCAACGACTCCCCGCTGGCCGGCACCGAAGGCAAGGATCACAAGCTCACTGCCCGCATGATCAAGGATCGTCTCGATCGCGAGCTTATCGGTAACGTGTCCATCAAGGTGCTGCCCACCGACCGACCCGATGCTTGGGAGGTGCAGGGCCGTGGCGAACTCGCCCTGGCCGTGCTTGCCGAGCAGATGCGCCGCGAAGGTTACGAGCTGACCGTCGGCCGCCCCCAGGTGGTTACCAAGACCATCGACGGCGTGATCAACGAGCCGATGGAAAACACCACCATCGACGTGCCCGAAGAATACATGGGCACCGTCACCCAGCTGATGGCCGACCGCAAGGGCCGTATGGACGGCATGACCAACCATGGCTCCGGCTGGGTGCGTCTGCAGTTCACCGTGCCGTCCCGTGGCCTGATTGGCTTCCGTACCGCGCTGCTGTCCGCCACTCGCGGCACCGGCATCGCTTCTTCCATCTCCGCCGGCTATGCTCCGTGGGCGGGCCAGATCGTGACCCGTCAGAACGGCTCCATGGTCTGCGATCGTCAGGGCGTTGCCACCCCGTACGCCATGCAGCGTTTGCAGGCTCGTGGCAACTTCTTCGTCGATCCGCAGTCGCCGGTGTATGAAGGCCAGGTCGTGGGTGTGAACAACAAGCCTGACGAGCTGGATGTGAACATCACGCTGGCCAAGCATATGACCAACATGCGTTCCTCCACCGCCGACGTGCTCGAAACCCTGACCCCGCCGATCAAGATGAGCCTCGAGGAATGCCTCGACTTCGCCAATGAAGATGAGTGCGTGGAAGTGACGCCGGAATCCGTGCGTGTGCGCAAGATCATCCTCGGCCGTGAGGATTGGTACAAGTGGCGCGCCAAGCAGCGTCGCCAGAACAACCAGACCAAGGCCTGAGCCTGTTTCGCAGCGGCTTGGATGCTGTTGGATTGTTAATCAGACCAATCAGAAGGTGATTATGCTTCCTTGGTCGCATCGCCAGAATGCGCTGGTCAGAACGCTTATCACGTTGCTGGCCGGCGCATTCGCCGCATTCGTGGGCACATTCGCACACCGTATGGGTGCGGATATGAACATTCCCTACGGGTTGGCACTGGCATTCCTGCTTATTGGACTGTCCACATGGTGCGCCCGTGCGCGCATGGGCGTCGTGGGTTTGGCCCTGCATCTGATCTCATCGTCCAGTACCGCATGGTGGCTGGCCTTGACCGCCTCCAGCGGCAATGCCGTAATCGTAGGCGGATTCCAAGGCGATATGCCGTTCTTCAGCCAGCATGCCGGCTATATCTGGTTGTATGGCCTGATTGCGGTGCAGGTTATCGAGCTATGCCTGCCGCGTGCATGGTTCGTGGTGCCTCCGCGTAAGGTTGATGCCGTTCATGCTGACGTTGGTACCCATGCCGACGCCGATGCTGAGGGCGACATCATCTCGTCATCGTGAACCAAACAACGCTGATTTCACGGTGGTGCCGCTACCATAGATGCCTATGGCACGAATGACGTTGTTCTATCTGGGGCCCGAGGGTACCTTCACGCATCAGGCGGCAATGATGGCCGCCGAAGAATTCCATTTGCTTGGCGATTTCGATTTGGCCGCCATGCCGGACATTCCCTCGATTTTCGAGGCCGTGCAATCCCACAAAGGGTGGGGCGTGATCGCATGGGAGAATAACGTCGAAGGCTATGTGGTGCCGAACCTCGACGCGCTGATCGATGCGCCGGATGTGGCGGGATTCGCCAGAGTGAGCGTTGACATTGCCTTCAATGCCTTCGTCACCCATGACACACAGACAAGCGGAACGGGGTTGGGCGGTGCGCAGGTGCTCGCGCATAGCCACGGTCTGGCCCAATGCAAGCAGTTCATCGCCGCGCACGGGTTGCGCTCCAAACCTTCTTCATCGAATGCGGCGGCTTGCCGCGACCTGCAGGATGGCCAAGTGGCGCTCGGCCCCGGCATCTGCGGCGAACTGTATCATCTGAGCACCATCGCCGAACATGTGCAGGATTATGACGGCGCACACACTGAATTCCTTATTATCGCCCCGCGCGATGTGGTGCACGAGCTCAACGCCCGTGCAGGCCATGGGCAGGCGGAGGAATTCGAAACCATCGTCACCTTCATTCCGCTGGTCACTGGTCCCGGCGTGCTGGCGAATTTGCTGGACGTGCTGCGCGACGCAGGATTGAATATGACCAGCTTCATCTCCCGACCGATCAAAGGCCACGACGGCACATACAGCTTCATCGCCACCGTCGACGCCGCGCCATGGGAGCAACGCTTCCGCAACGCCTTGGAAGAGATTGTCGATCATGGCGATTGGGTGAAGACCCTGGCCGTCTATCCGCGTCGCGAACGCCCCAATCCGCCGGTGAACACGTGGATGCTGCCCACCGGAGGCGTGCATATCGAATCCGAAATGGCGGACAGCAACTGGCGAGAGCATGACATTGTGCGAAGGGAGATGCTGTGGTAAGCAATATCGGCATCATCGGCCTCGGCCTGATCGGAGGCTCCTTAGCCCGCAGACTGGTGGATCGCGGCGTCAATGTTGTGGCATGGAACCATCGTCCGCATCCTTATGCACAGGCCGAAGCAGATGGTATTCGCTGTGTGCCTAGTTTGGCGCAGCTAGTGGCAGCCGAACCAGACATCATCGTATTGTGCAATCCGCTGAAAGCCATGCCTGCAATACTGGGCGCATTGCAACCATTGCTGGATGCCCATCCTGATATCACGCTTACCGACGTGGGGTCGGTGAAGGGCATGGTGCGCCAACAAATCGAAGAAGCCGGGCTGAGTGAACAATACGTGGGCGCCCACCCGATGGCCGGCAATGAGCATTCCGGCTGGCAGGCAGCCGACCCACACCTCTATGACGGGGCTCTCTGGGCTATTACCGTGGATGAACGCACGGATTATGTGCGTTTTGCCGCAGTGGCCCAGTTGATTTGCGGAGCCATCGGCAATCGGCTCATCGTGGTGGATGACGATAGCCATGACAAGGCCGCGGCGATGATCTCCCACATGCCCCACGCGGTATCCACCGCGCTGATCAACGAACTGGTTGCCAATCCCGATCGCAATATCGCAGCCGCCTTGGCCGCAGGATCCTGGCGTGACATGACCCGCGTCGCCTTGACCGACCCTGAGCGCACTCGCGCGATGATTGAAGAGGATGCCGTAAACGTCGAGGAGCTGCTGCGACATATGGCCGCACGGCTGACGGACATCGCCGATCATCTGCACGATGGTAACGAGCGGGCAATCGGCGAATTCTTTGCCGCAGGAGATCCGTTCCGGGCTTACAAGGCTGCCGTCAATGCAGGTGCTGAAGCGTCTCGACACACCATGCTAATTCCCGAACACGGCTGGCAGCAGGCGTTGCTTGAATCAGCCCGTCGAGGCGAAGCCATCATTGCCCTCAATGCCGCCGGCTCAGAGCGCACAGCTACCGTTGTGCAACAGCCGGCGATGCGCTAGCGGATAATTGCCTCTGTGGTTTTTCGGGGGAGAGATGTCACTTACGCCGTAGCCTAGCGTACTTACGGCCGTCCAGGATTATCCGGGCGCTCGGGAACGGGCTTCAACGTGGCGATCTGCTCTTGGTGAATGGTGACGTTCTGTTGCGGACGTGAACCATTGGCCGCCGCATCGCGCAGCAGTTCCAGCGTGTAGCCGTTCCACGAGATCACATGGCCCACATAGTCACGGAATTTCATGCGGCCATCCGTCTGATCGACGCCTTCGGTGACGCGCACCACCACGCGTGCGCCCGCTGGGATCTGTCTTGGCAATGTCATGATATGCCCCTTCCATGAAGCTGAAGCGAATACCCGTAACCACAGTGTTCGGTGTGCTAACAGAATACACCGTGACTGACGGTTATAGTCGTTGGCAGGGCCGTGTGCCGGCGCATAATATTCGAGGAGAAGGGCCGATTATGGGATTCGAAGACACGCTGGACGCATTCCTGCGCTATCTCAAGGCCAATCGCGGCTTATCCGCCAATACGCTGAAAGCGTATCGCGCGGATGTGCAGGACTGCCTGCAGTTCTTCGATCGGCGTGGCATGCAGGATCTGTGCGAAATCAGTCTGGACGATTTGCGTAGTTGGATGGCGTATGTCTCCAGAACCCACGCCAAAAGCAGCATGGCTCGAAAAACCGTGGCGGTGCGTGGATTCTTCGCTTGGGCGCACGAGCATGAGCTGATACGCGTCAATCCCGCCGCCACATTGATGACGCCGAAAATTCCCGATACGCTGCCCGCCGTGCTCAGTGAAGCCCAGGCCGAACAATTGCTGGATACGGCCGACGCCTGCGCATCCGCCGCAACGCAACCTGACAAAGCGCAGGATGAGACAAAAGCTGGCAACTGCGGCGAGCCAGACGATGCCGACACCGACCATCGCGCCGAGGAACCCCTAGAAATTCGAGCGCGGGATATGGCAATGCTGGAACTGTTGTATGCCACGGGCATCCGTGTTGCCGAACTGGTCGCCTTGGATGTACGGGATGTGGATTTCACCCAACGCACCATTCGCGTGACGGGCAAAGGCAACAAGCAGCGCGTGGTACCGTTCGGTGGCCCGGCCGCACAGGCACTGGAGCGTTGGCTTGATGTGCGTTGCGGATTGCTGACGAATCGCATGTCTGGTCAGGGGCACGCAAGCGATATTCAGCGCCAAGCGACTGATGCGCTGTTTTTGGGAATCCGCGGCGCACGTCTTAATCAGCGCGTCGCCAGGGATGTGGTGCACAGAGCCGCACGGGCCGCCGGCGTCCCTGACATCAGCCCACACGCACTGCGTCATTCGGCCGCTACCCACCTGCTGGATGGGGGCGCGGACCTGCGTCAGGTGCAGGAGATGCTGGGCCATTCCTCGCTCAAAACCACGCAGCGCTACACGCATGTGTCCATCGAACAGCTCAAAGCCCGATACGGTCAGGCGTTTCCGAGGGCTTGACTCCAAGTGTGGAACAAGCCCGGGCAGAGCGAAAAAACACCCAATTCACAGACCAATGCCAGACAAGAAACACCGGATATTCACATTGTCGTAACAAACGGACTACCGGTTGTCGGCCAAGTGAGGGATACTAACAATCAATCAGCAACGGGGTTGGTGTGTTCCCGACCGCACGATACATAACGGTCAGGATCGCCAACCCCGTTCGCGTGAGATGGAACGGTACTGTTCCGTATTCCAATGAATAGGAGATAATCAATGAAGAAGAAAGCTCTTGCTTTCGCCGCCATGGCTTGCTCCATGGCCATGCTGCTGAGCGCTTGCGGCGGCTCCAGCGCCGACAACGCCGCTGACGGCACCACTGCCGGCTCCAATGTCATCACTGCTTACGCTTCCGAACCGCAGAACCCGCTGATCCCGGGCAACACCAACGAAACCGGTGGCGGCAAGCCGGGCGATCTGCTGTTCTCCCGCCTCGTCTCCTTCGACAAGGACGGCAACGCTTCCAACGAGGTCGCCGAATCTATCACCCCGAACGACGACGCCACCCAGTACGCCATCAAGATTAAGGATGGCTGGAAGTTCACCGACGGCACCCCGGTGACCGCCGAGTCCTTCACCAAGGCTTGGTCTTACGTGGCCAACGCCAAGAACGCCCAGAAGTGCTCCTCCTTCTTCTCCACCATCAAGGGTTATGAGGATCTGCAGAAGGACGGCTTGAAGGGTGACGAGCAGCTCTCCGGTCTGACCGTTGTGGATGACCACACCTTCACCGTGGACATGAACCAGTCCGATTCCGTCTTCCCGATCAAGGTCGGCTACCTGGCCTTCGCCCCGCTGCCTGAAGCCTTCTACAAGGACACCAAGGCCTTCGGCGAGAAGCCCGTCTCCAACGGCCCGTACAAGCTGGAGAAGTGGGATCACAACAAGGAACTCGTGCTCGTCAAGAACCCTGACTACAAGGGCAACGAGGAAGTCAAGAACGACGGCGTGACCTTCAAGATCTACACCGACGACACCGCCGCCTACCGCGATATCCAGGCCGGCAACCTTGACGTGATGGAATCCGTCCCGGCTTCCTTCACCAAGACCTACAAGACCGACAAGAAGATCCAGTACTACTCCGAGGCCGGCTCCGTCATCCAGACCTTCACCATCCCCTCCAACTTGGAACACTTCCAGAACAACACTGAGGAAGGCAACCTGCGTCGTGAGGCCATCTCCATGGCCATCGATCGTCAGCAGATCATCGACAAGGTACTCAACGGCGAAGCCACCGCTCCGACCGACTTCACCTCCCCGAAGACCCCTGGCTATTCCAAGAACCTCAAGGGCAGCGAATACCTCAAGTACAACCCGGATGAGGCCAAGAAGCTGTGGGAGCAGGCCGACGCCATCTCCAAGTTCGATGGCGAACTGACCTTCGCCTACAACGCCGATGGCGGTGCCAAGCCGATCTATGACGCCGTGGTGAACCAGCTCAAGAACAACCTCGGCATCAACGCCTCCACCAACCCGATCCCGACCTTCCAGGAGTTCCGCGACGCGATCACCAACCGCCAGATGACCGGTGCCTTCCGCACTGGCTGGCAGCCGGATTACCCGTCCGCTGAGAACTATCTGTGGCAGCTCTATTCCACCGCCGCTGCCGACGGCAAGGGCTCCAACGATGGCGACTACAAGAACCCTGAGTTCGACAACCTGTGCCTGCAGGCTGCTGCCGCCAAGAGCACTGATGAGGCCAACAAGCTTTACCAGCAGGCCGAGGAGATCCTTCTGAAGGATCTGCCGGCATTCCCGCTGTACTACTCCAACGCCAACGGCGTGGCCTCCCTGAACGTCAAGGACGGCTTCGAGATGAACTGGCAGAACCTGCCGACCTACGAATCCATGACCAAGAAGTGAGTTTGACCTCACCTTCGCCGATTCGTTTTCGGTAAGCCATTCATGGCAAACAAGGGCGGGAATCTTCGGGTTCCCGCCCTTGTCGTATAGGAGCGTGGCAGCATTCAGCAGCATAAAAAGGCCACAATCCGTGCAATTGTCAAGGGCTCGTCAGCCCTTGCGGTAAACTAACCGAGTATTTGTCGACTGGCAAGGGTGCTTGCTGCATTCCGAACCGGTCAAAGTAAACAAGGAGACAACCAAATGGGCAAGTATCTGCTGCGACGAATCCTGCAGATGATTCCCGTGGTTCTTGGTACGACATTTCTTGTGTACGCGCTTGTGTTCTTCCTGCCCGGTGATCCGGTTAAGGCCATGTTCGGAGACAAGCCCATCAATGAGGCCGTCGCAGCCCAGATCCGCGCTGAATATCATCTTGATCAGCCGTTCATCATCCAGTACTTCATCTATCTGAAGAACGCGCTTACCCTGGATTTCGGCAATACTTTTGCCGGTCAGCCGGTAATCGACGAAATCACTCGCGCCTTCCCCGTCACCATCAAGCTCGGTTTGATGGCGTTCGTGTTCGAGGCCATTTTCGGCGTGGTGTTCGGCATCATCTCCGGCTTGAAGAAGGGCAAGTGGTATGACACGGTTATCCTAATCGTCTCCCTGCTGCTTATCTCCGTGCCGACCTTCGTCACCGGCTTCGTGCTGCAGTACCTGCTCGGCATCAAATGGTCCATTCTGCCCGTGACCGCCGGCTCTGACCCCACCTTCCTCGACCTGCTTATGCCGGCTATGGTGCTCGGTTCGGTGTCCATGGCATACATCATCCGACTGACCCGCGCCGAAATCTCCTCCAACATCGCCGAGGATTATGTGCGCACCGCACGTGCCAAAGGCATGGGCAACGGTCAGGTCATGCTGCGCCATGTGCTGCGCAACTCGTTGATTCCCGTGGTCACCTATCTCGGTCAGGACATCGGTGCCCTGATGGGCGGTGCCATGATCACCGAGCAGATCTTCAACATCCACGGCATCGGCTTCCTCACCTACCAGTCCATTCTCAAGGGTGAGGCCAATCTTGTGGTGTCCATCGTCACACTGCTGATGCTGGTGTTCGTGGTGTGCAATCTTATCGTCGACATGTTGTACGCGGCCCTCGACCCGCGCATCCGCTACGCGTGATCCAGGGAGGAATATCTGATATGACCGATATCACCACCAAATCCGACGGGTATGCCGTCGAAACCCTGCCCGGTCAGGAGCGCTATGTCGCCCCGATCGAGGAAACACCTTTGCAAAGCGTCGACTCCGTCGACGAAAACGCCCCTGCCACCAGCATGTGGGCCGATGCGTGGCGTACGCTGCGCCGCAACCCGCTGTTCATCATCTCCGGACTGCTGATTCTGTTCATCATCGTGGTGGCCATCGCGCCGGGGCTGTTCACCAAGCAGGATCCGAACGCCTGCGACCTGGCCAATTCGCTGAGCCCCGCCTCTGACGGGCATCCCTTCGGCTATGACCTGCAGGGCTGCGACGTGTACACGCGTGTGGTGTACGGCACCCGCACCTCGCTGTCCGTGGGCATTCTCTCCACACTGCTTGTGGTGATCCTCGGCACGCTGATCGGTTCCGTGGCCGGCTTCTTCGGCGGCTGGCTTGACGCGGTGCTCTCCCGCATCACCGATATCTTCTTCGCTTTGCCGATGCTGCTCGGTGCCATCGTGGTGCTGCAGATGTTCAAGACCTCCAAGTCCATCTGGAAAATCGTGCTTGTGCTGGCTCTGTTCGGATGGGTGGGCGTGGCCCGTATCGCCCGAAGCGCCGTTATGGAATCCAAGAATCTGGAATTCAACACGGCCTCCACTGCACTGGGCTCCACTCCGGCACGTAACCTGTTCCGCCACATCCTGCCGAATTCCTTGGCCCCGATCATCGTGATCGGCACCACGTCGCTGGCCTCCTACATTGTGGCGGAGGCTACGCTGAGCTTCCTGGGCGTCGGCCTACCCACCACCACGGTGAGCTGGGGCGGCGATATCTCCAGCGCCCAGACGAACCTTCAGACCGATCCGCTCGTACTGTTCTACCCAGCCGCTGCATTGGCCATCACCGTGCTGGCCTTCATCATGATGGGCGACGCCGTCAAGGACGCCCTCGACCCGAAGAGCCGTACGGCCTGAGCGAGGGAGTAAGGAAACATTATGACTGAGAACGTCAACTCCGATCTGCGCGCCATGCAGAAGGAACATGGGCCGCTGCTGGAAGTGAGCCACTTGGCCATCGACTTCACCACGGATACCGGCAAGGCCGTGCATGCCGTGCGTGATTCGTCCTTCTCGGTGTACCCCGGACAGTGGGTGGCCATCGTGGGCGAATCCGGTTCAGGCAAGTCCACCTCCGCTATGGCTGTGCTGGGCCTGTTGCCTGGCACCGGCCACGTGGTCGGCGGCTCCATCAAACTCGACGGCAAGGAAATCGCCGGTGCCAAGCAGTCCGAATTCGACAAGCTGCGTGGCACCAAGATGGGTCTGGTGCCGCAGGACCCCATGAGCAACCTGAACCCCGTGTGGCGTATCGGCACGCAGGTCAAGGAAGCACTGAAGGCCAACAATATGGACGTCGCCCATGAAAAGCGTTCCTCTCTGGCCAAGGCACTGGCCGCAGGTGAGGCCGCAGTGCAACTCAAGGGCAATGATGATGAGACCTTCCTCGGCTCCAAGGAACTGCCTGAGCTGATGGATGCGGCCAAGAAGGCCCTGAACGCAGCTGGCGTGACCGGCGAGGCCTTCGACAAGGCTGTAGCCGGCTTCGAAAGCGAATGGGTTCCGGGTTCCGAAACCCGTTGGCGTGTGGCCGATGACCTCATCAAGGCAGGCGTGGCCAGCGAACAGGCATGGAGCATTGCCAAAAAGTATGTGCTTGGCGCCACCATGGACGATCGCATCGCCGGCCTGCTGTCCGAAGCCGGTCTGCCCGATGCCGCCACCCGCGCCCGTCAGTATCCGCACGAGTTCTCCGGCGGTATGCGCCAGCGTGCACTGATTGCCATCGGTCTGGCCTGCCGCCCTGATCTGCTTATCGCCGACGAGCCCACTTCCGCTCTGGACGTGACCGTGCAGAAGCGCATCCTCGACCACCTGCGCATGCTCACCGACAATCTCGGAACGGCAGTGCTGTTCATCACCCACGACTTGGGCCTGGCCGCCGAGCGCGCCCAGCATATCGTGGTGATGTACAAGGGCCAGGTCGTCGAATCTGGTCCCTCCCTTGAAGTGCTGCAGCACCCCCAGCACCCGTACACCAAGCGTCTGGTGGCCGCAGCGCCCTCCCTGGCGTCCCAGCGTCTGATCTCCGCGCATGAGCGCGGCGAAAACGTTGACGCTCTGCTCGAGCACAAGGTGGCCGGTGAAGCCGCACTGGACAAGAGCGAGCACATCATCACCGTGGATCATCTGGTGCGCGAATTCAAGCTGCCACGCAAGAAGGAGATGTTCAAGGCCGTCGATGATGTGTCGTTCTCCGTCAAGCGCGGCACTACGCTGGCCATCGTGGGCGAATCCGGCTCCGGCAAGTCCACCGTGGCGAACATGGTACTGCACCTGCTTCAACCCACGTCCGGCAAGGTGTTCTATGAGGGCCGCGACACATCCACCTTCAACGCCAAGGATCTGCTGAACTTCCGCCGCCATGTGCAGCCGGTGTTCCAGAACCCCTACGGCTCGCTTGACCCGATGTATTCGATCTACCGTTCCATTGAGGAGCCGTTGCGCATCCACAAGATCGGTGACAATAAGAGCCGTGAAAAGCGTGTACGCGAACTGCTTGACATGGTGGAGATGCCGCAGTCCGTTATGGGCCGTTACCCCAACGAGCTGTCCGGCGGCCAGCGTCAGCGCATCGCCATCGCACGAGCCATGGCGCTTGATCCCGACGTGATCGTATGCGACGAGGCTGTCTCCGCCCTGGATGTGCTGGTGCAGGATCAGGTGCTGCGCCTGCTCAACGACCTGCAGGCCGAAAAGGGACTGAGCTACCTGTTCATCACCCACGATCTTGCAGTGGTGCGTCAGATCGCCGACGAAGTGGTGGTGATGCAGCACGGTCGTCTGGTCGAACACGCCACCACCGACGAGGTCTTCAACAATCCGAAGATGCAGTACACGCGCGACCTGCTTGACGCCATTCCCGGCGGTAAGCTCCAGCTTGGCCTCGACTAAAGCTGATTCAAGCTGACTGCCTGTATCACGTTGTGATATCAAGAAACCCGACCTGTAAACGGTCGGGTTTCTTCGTTACTGGACGAGAGCGACGTAACCGCCCGCTGCTATGGTCGTGAACCATGACCATCACCATTACGACTTCGAATGTGAACGGCATCCGCGCAGCCAAGCGCAAAGGCATCGACGAATGGGTCGGCAAGAACACCCCCGACGTGTGGTGCATGCAGGAGGTGCGCGCCCCACAGGATCAGATCGATCCGATTTTCGAAGGATTCGCCTTCGAATATGCCACAGCCGGCAAAATCACCTCCCCGGATGGACTGCACTGCGCCAACGAGGTATGTCGTGTGAAAGGGCGTGCCGGTGTCGGCTTACTGACCGACCTGCCGGTTACCGCGACACGCTACGGACTGCCGGGATTGGACGAGGACGTGGATTCCGGTCGATGGGTCGAGACGGACGTCACCACTCCGCAAGGCTATGAGATTACCGTCGCATGCGTGTACGTGCATGCCGGCAATACCGATGACCCGCTGAAAATGGAGCAGAAATACCGTTTTCTCGACACCATGCTTGTACGCTTGGGCCAGCTGCGCGACGAAGCCGCGCACGGTGGCAAGCAGGCCGTGTTGTGTGGCGACTTCAATATTGCGCACACGCCGTTGGATATCAAAAACGCCAAGGCGAATGAGAAGCACGCCGGCTTTCTGCCCGCCGAACGCGCCTACGTGGATCGCTGGCTGGATGAATACGAATTCGTGGATGTGATGCGCGATCTTGCCGGCGACATCCAAGGCCCCTACACATGGTGGAGCCAACGCGGACGTGCGTTCGACAATAATGTGGGCTGGCGCATCGACTACCAGTTCGCCACGCCCGAACTGGCCGAAACCGCCCGTGGTTTCGTCATTGACAAAGCACCCAGCTATGAGGCGCGATGGTCTGACCATGCGCCGTTGACGATTACCTACGAGGTGTGACGTCAGGAAATTTTCAGCTATTGCGGCTGATAGGTGCTAGGCTTAGCAAGGTTATAACGTTTGGCCACAGCGTTCGTAAGAAACGAGGAAACATGGGATTGTTCGGATTCGGCAAGAAAAAGAGCAAGAAGGAAGCCGAGCCCGCCGTCGAGGCGGTGGATGAGGACGAGGTGGCCGCTGAGACTGCCAATGAGCAGGCCAAGGCCGAAAGCGCCGAAACTACGCTTGCTGAGCCATCCAGTGCCTATGAAGGTCGTGGTGACGAGCGCGGTCCGTGGGATGTCGATGACGAGAACGTGCCCGATTACGACGACTATCTGGATCTTGGTGCCTATTACCTGCCGTTCATGCAGGGCATCGAACTGCGTATCAAGGCCAACCGCGCCACCCAGACCGTGCTGGGCTCCACCATCACCTTTGGCGGTTCCAGCCTGGAGATTGAAGCGTTCGCCGCGCCCAAGACCATGGGATTGTGGGATGACGTGCGTGCTGATCTGCTGGAGGCTAACAAGGCTGCCAGCGAAATCGAGGGCGTGTTTGGCACTGAACTGAGGCTGCCGGTTAACGTCAAGGGCGGCAAGGTTGTCAACACCCGCATTGTTGGCGTTGACGGCCCGCGTTGGATGCTGCGTGGCATTTTCTCCGGTAATGCGGCTGTTAACCCCGAACATGACGAGGCCAAGGCTTTGAACCTGTTCTTCTCCGGCATCGTGGTTGAACGTGGCGAGGAACCGCTCGCTCCGCGCGACCTGATTCCCATGCATCCGCCTGTTGCACCCGCCGAGCGCAAGGCCGCCAAGGCCGCGGCCGAAGCCGCCGCAAACGAGGAGGGCAAGGAGCATCTCAAGGACATTCCGGACAACAAGCCCAAGGGCCCGCTGAACTACGATCAGCAGACAGAAGTCAAAACCACGCTCGCTCGCGGCCCCATGTTCTCTGAGGTGCGCTGACCCGGCTTTCCAAAGGAAAGCCACAAGGTCAGCGCACGCGAGGAACTTGGCAGCCCGGTGGGCTGCCAAGTGACGGAGCTATCCTTATATCCAAACTGTACCGGCAGCGCACGCGTCAACTAGCGTTCCAGTTGATAGATGCTGGCCCAAGTCCAACCTCACAACAACCCACATCAAGGCCGCACGCAAAGTCTGACAGTCCAACAAACTGTCAGCTACGGAGCCCACTCTATGACAGACAAGAATTCGCAATCACAGCAGCGTACCGGATTGGGCGCTTTGGCCGGAGCCGGCGAAGCCGATGATTTCTCCGTTATTGATGCCATCGGCGGTCCGCGAGGTGTGATCGAATCCATGCTGCCAGGCGTGGTGTTCGTGGTGCTGTTTGTTGCCACCAGCAATCTCAATCTCACGATTGGGGTTTCCGCTGTACTTGCCGTGCTTCAGGTGATTGTGCGCCTGATTCAACGCCAATCGGTGATGGGCGCATTGTCTGGCCTGATTGCTGTGGCCATCTGCCTGATTTGGGCGTGGCAGACGCATGAGGCGCGTAATTACTATATCTACGGTTTTTTGACCAATGCCGTATACATTGTGTTGCTGTCCGTTTCGCTGCTTGCCCGCGTGCCCGGCTTGGGACTGATGGTGGAATTCATCCGCACCATGCCCACCGAGCATTTGAAGGCATGGTTTGCCGATTGGATGGGCGACAAAGAGCTCAAACGTGCTTATATGATTATCACCGGCCTATGGGTTGGTTTGTTTGCCCTGCGTTTGATTGTGCAGGTGCCGTTGTACCTGTCCAATCATGTCGCGGCGCTTGGCGTGGCCAGGCTGGTGATGGGCATCCCATTCTGGGCGTTGGCCATCTGGGTCAGCTATCTGATTATCGCCACTCCTATGCATAGGCATAAGATGCGCGCCCGCGAGTCTGAGGCAGCTGCCGCATCGACGAATTCCACGAATCCCATGAATCCGACGGAGGAATAATGCGCACTGAGGTTCGCATCGAACGATACGCCGACCAAGGCCGTTGTGTGGCCCATATTGATGGGCGCGTAGTATTCGTACGCTTCGCTTTGCCGGGCGAACTGGTGCGCATCGAACTTGACGAGCCCTGTGATCGTGACGATCGTTTCTGGACCGGCGAAGTGGTGGAGGTGCTTGAACCCTCTGACGACCGTGTCGAACCCGCATGGCCGCTTGCCGGGCCCCTGTCCCAAGGCGGGGGAGTGGGCGGTGCCGATTTGGTGCATGTGAGCTTGCCTGGGCAGTTGACATGGAAGGCCGTCACCGTTTCCGAGCAGATGAATCGCCTGGGGCACGTCGATGTGGCGGTGCCTATCGAGCGTATGCCCGGCGATGAGGAGTCGGGCGGTCTGAACTGGCGTACGCGTATTGAAATGATCGCCGATGAACAAGGCAAACCGTCGATGCGTCGACGCGGCACTCATGTGCGCGTGCCCATTGATACCATGCCGCTTGCCACACGCACTCTACTGGATGTTGCCGAACGCGAACAAGTCTGGGACGGCGGATTCGAGCCTGGTGCACAGATTCGCCTTTCCGTGCCCGAACCGCGGAACATTGCTGCACACGAGACGCAGCGTGATAATTTCGCCGTGCTTATCGATGGTGTGCTCAACGCAGGCTCTCAGCTGCTCGACGAACAGGTAACCATCAATGGCACGGTGTTCAACTACAAAGTCGATGCCAATGGTTTTTGGCAGATTCATCGTCAGGCACCCATCGCACTGGCAACCCATGTCATTAATCTGGTCAACGGCGAACTGGACGGCAACATCGCACCCGTGATCTGGGATCTGTATTCCGGCTCTGGCTTGTTTACCCTGCCGCTGGCCACGCTTACCGGTGAACGCACGCGCATGCTGAGCGTGGAGGGCGCACGCGTAGCTGTCAAGAACGCGCAGCGCAACCTGCGCGCTATGAACCTGAGCGATGTCGATGCTCGCGCCGGCGACGTGTCCAAAACTTTGGAACGCGTGCCCGCGCATCTGTCCCGCCCGGATGCTGTGGTGCTTGACCCGCCGCGTGCCGGTGCCCGCGCCAAGGTATGCCGGCAGATTGCCGAGGCAGGTGCCCGTGTCGTGGTGTATATCGCCTGCGACCCGACCAGTCTCGCCCGTGATACCGCCACGTTGATCGCCGAAGGATACACGCTTAAGAACATCCGCGCCTTCGATATTTACCCGATGACCCACCACGTGGAAACCGTGGCTTTGTTCACCCGATAAATGGTCAGCATGATACGGCGAATGGCAAAGCATTTGGGATGCGCGGCGGTGGCGCTGTCGATGCTGTCGCTGGCCGCCTGCACTCCGGTTGGCAGGGCGGTGGGTGACACGCAGGATACGATGCCCGAAGTCGCCCATGATTCAACGCATAAGTCGGATATGGAAATCGGCGTTGTCGGATCTGTGGATTCCTCCGCCGACACGCTGGTGATGGATGCGTTGTCGGACGCCGAGTTGCAATCCTATTACGCCTCGCTTGACGCTGTGAACGATACAACCGCAACGGCGCAGCAGGCCGTTGACGATTTCGTGGCGCGAGCGGTTGATCTTGTGCTGATCAGTGGCATCAATGTCACCAACGATAGTCGCGAAGGTTGGGACGCGGTGCTTGACAATGCGCGTCAGGCGGGTATTCCTGTCGTGCTGCTCAATCCGGTTAGTCCTCCTGACAATGAGTTGTATTATGCGGCTTCGCTCACCGTGAACGACCGGGCTACGGATGCCACGCCCATTGCTGAGGCTTTGGTGACCATCCAGCACGACGAACCGCATGAACGCACCATTATGGTCACCACATTGCACTGATGCGAGTAATTGATTCGCTCGAATTCAGCAAGTATCCATCTTCGGAATGACCGTGTATGCGCAACAGGTCGGGTAGGGTGGAAGGCATGAGTTTGAGTGACGCCGCGACCATTGCCATGCCCACTGTGGATGAATCGGGCCTGAGTGGCCAAGAAGTTGCCCAACGTATCGAAAGCGGGCAATCCAATAAGGTCAAAACCTCCACCTCCCGATCCATCACAGACATTGTGCGCGCCAATGTGTTCACCCTGTTCAACGGCATTATTGTCGCCGCCATGGTGCTGGTGCTCATCACCGGTTCGTGGAGGGATGCGGTATTCGGTTTCGTGATCATCATCAACACCGGCATCGGCATTATCACTGAGCTCAAAGCCAAACGTACCCTTGACAAGCTCTCCATTCTTGTTGCCTCGGATTTTCTCGTACATCGTGACGGGCGAGACGTGGCGGTGCCACACGACGAAATCGTACTTGGTGATTTGCTCTGGATCCGCTCCGGTGAACAGGTACCGGCCGACGGTCATATCGTGCGCACATGGGGTCTGGAACTTGACGAATCCATGCTCACCGGCGAATCGCGCACCGTGCGCCACAAGGAAGGCGAACAGATCTACTCCGGTGCCACCGCCGTCTCCGGTATGGCCTTGATCAAGGTCAACGCCGTGGGCGAACACTCCTATGCCGCCACACTGACCGCCCAAGCCAAGGTGTACACGAAAACCGTGTCCGACCTGAACAAAGGCATCAACACCATCCTGAAGTTCATGACCTTCCTGGTGGTGCCGTTGTGCGTGCTGCTGATCATCTCGCAGATCGGCACCGTGGGCGGCTGGCAGGCCGCGCTCGCCACTGGCGAATGGCGACAGGCCGTCGTCTCGGCCGTGGCTGGTGTGGTCGGCATGATTCCCGAAGGACTGGTGCTGCTGACCTCCTTGAACTTTGCGCTGGCGGCGATTCGACTGGCTCGCAAGAACACCCTTGTGCAGGAACTGGAATCGGTGGAGACACTGGCTCGTGTCGATTGCCTGAACCTTGATAAAACCGGCACCATCACCGACGGCGGCATTGCTTTCTCGAAGCTGGTGATGCTGGATTCAGCTGAGCAGCATCCCGGGAGTGGCCGTGCCGATGCGGGTCATGCCGCAAACAGCATATGGGATGAACACACTGTGCTGCAGGCACTCTATGACCTGTCCAATGAGGAGAATCCGAATGGCACCGGGCAGGCCATATTGGCCGGTTTGGGGGAGCGGGGTTACCAGGCCGGTGCGGTTGCCGTGCGCGTTCCGTTCTCGTCCGCCCGCAAGTGGAGCGCCATTGCCAAATCCCTCGACTCCGCTCACGATCTTATATGGACCATGGGTGCCCCCGAAGTTATTCTTTCCGCATTGGACGGCGACTACACCGACATCCTCACCCAAGTCAACGCATACGCCGACGACGGCAACCGTGTGCTGCTTATCGCCTGTTCCCGATCCAATGTTCCAGACAATTTCGCGGATGATCCCCAGCTCGATCCATCCAGCATTCCTGTCGCCTTGGTGCTGTGCGCCGAACGCGTGCGCTCGGATGCTGAGGCCACGCTTGCCTGGTTCCGTGAGCAGGGCGTGCGCTGCCGGATCATCTCAGGTGACAATCCTGTCACCGTGGGTGCCATCGCCCGAAACGTACGACTCACTGGTGATCGTGCCCCTGTTGCCATGGACGCACGTGATCTGCCAACCGATATCGACGAATTGGCCCGCGTGCTGGAAAACGTGGATGTGCTTGGTCGCGTGCTGCCCAACCAAAAGAAGGCGATTGTTCAGGCGCTGCATACCGGCAACCATGTGGTGGCCATGACCGGCGACGGTGTCAACGATGCATTGGCCATCAAAGAGGCCGATCTTGGTATTGCCATGGGCAATGCGGCACCTGCCACCAAAGCCGTGGCACAAGTGGTACTTGTGGACTCTAAATTTTCCCACCTTCCCGACGTGGTGGCCCGCGGACGTCAGGTGATGGCCAATATGGAACGCGTCGCCGGACTGTTCCTCGTCAAAACCGTCTACTCCGCGCTGATTTCCCTCGGCGTGGTGCTGACGGCCATCCCGTACCCGTATCTGCCGCGCCACATCACCTACGTGGGGGCGCTGACCATCGGTGTGCCGGCCTTCGTGCTTGCACTCGCGCCGAATACACGTCGTTATATTCCCGGGTTCTTGAAACGTGTTGTGCACTTCGCCTTGCCCGGCGGCATCGCCACAGGTTTGTCGGTCTTGTGCGCGGCATGGTTCCTGCCCGGCATTATGGGATGGAATATCGCCGCTTCGGATGCGGATCTGGCGGCGTTGCGTGCCACCAGCGCAATCATCCTGTTCCTGATGGGTGTGTTTGTGCTTGCTCGTGTAGCGCAGCCGCTGAATAGTTGGCGCGGGGGACTGGTCGCCTTCTTCGCGGCGGCCGGAGTAATCGGCATGTTCATTCCCTTCGTGGCAAACTTCTTCGCCTTGCAACTGCCGACTGGGCGCACGCTGATCGCCACCCTGATCGCCCTCGCTGGCGCCGCGGTCATCTTCTTCATCTGCCTATTCGTCGCTCCGCATGTGGCGCGCTTGGCGGAAGGGTTTAGCCGACGGCGACATAATGATATGAAATCGTAATCCTTGATTCGAAGGAGACATGATGGAGCATTCGCTGTTTTTTGGTGTGCCCGACAATCATGCGTCGGATCATATCGCGCTGTCATATCTCGGCATATCACAAACCGAACCGCGCCACGATTACGGTCCATCAATGAACGATCCCTGGGTCATTCACATAGTACTAAGGGGATCGGGCACGGTGTTCACCGAGGAATCCTATTACGAACTGAAGGAGGGAGACGGGTTTCTTATCCGCCCGGGTGCGGCAATCCGGTATGTTGCATCCGATAATGATCCATGGGGATACGTGTGGTTCGGATTGGAAGGCGATTTGGTGGGCCGGTACTTCAAAACCATGGGATTCGCCGACGACCAGGTGGCATTCGGCGTCAACCACACGTTGCCGTTCGTGCGTCTGCTTGCACAGGCGTTGCGTTATACCGGCGGGGGATTGGCGGATGAACTTGAACTGAACGCAGTGGCGTTGCGATGTTTGGCCATATTGTCCGTCGAATTGCGCCGCAGCGGTGCCCCTACAGTGTTCCCAGTCAATCCCGTGGTACGTGCCGCGGTTGATGTAATCATCCACCAGTGGAAGCCCGGCATTTCCGTGGCATGGGTGGCCGAACGGATCAACGTGGATCGCAGCTACTTGTCACGTGTATTCCACAGGGAAACCGGATTGACCATCAAGGAGTACATCGAACGAATTCGCCTATCCCGTGCCAGCGATCTGCTGTATATGACCGATATGGGATTGGGCGAAGTGGCCGGCGAATGCGGCTATGCCAATGTGGATGCACTTACCCGCAATTTCCGTGAGATACGCGGCATAACACCCAGTGAATACCGCAAATCGAACAGCGGCGTGCTCAACAATCTGGGGCTTGGCATCGAATTCTTGCAGGCGGCATTCAACATCGATGAATAAGTAGGGCAGAATATCATAATGCCGGGTGACGGCTTCGTATCGAGTCGTCACCCGGCATTAACGGTATGGGGTCTGAAAATCGTCAGGCGGAACGGCGCTTGATCAGATCATGAGCGGCCAGACCGATGAGAATCAGGATGAAGATGCCACCCAACACCGGGAACGGAGCATACAGCGAATCGGTGTGCAGCACGGATTGGATGGCCTGCATGGCCAACGGCGCGATGAATGTGCCGGTATTGGTGCCGATGAAAATCGTCGATGTGGCGAAGGCGATGGTGCGGGCGCTGGTCAGGGAGTCCATGCCGTTGAAGATGTACGGGAAGCACCACGAGCAGGGGATGCCCGAGACCAGCATACCGGCCAGAACCATAGCGAAGTTGCCGTTCGAGAGTCCAATGAGCAGATTGGCGGCGATATAGGCGATCAGGCCAAGGTACAAGGTGCCCTTACCGGTGAGCTTATGAACCGTGCCGAACACGGCGCCCGCCACAATACCGACCAGAGGCATCAGCGACAGCACCAGCCCAGAGTTGAATCCTTCGCCCATCACCTCGTTGCAGATGGAGGGGAAACGCACCTGGATGGCGATGGAGTTGAGCACCAGCAGCACCGCGAACAGCGCGAGGGCGTACACGAAGGGGTTGGTTTCCTTGATGATCGAGCCGTATCCCAGCTTCTTGCCGTGCTCGTCGGTGGGAGTATCGGAGGCGATGGTGATATCCGGCACGATGAACCAGAAGAACGCGGCGATGGGGAATGCGGCGAGATAGATGGCGAAGGACCAATGCCAGCCGAAGGTGAGCAGCAGACCGGCGATGGCCATGAACGCCGCCTGACCGATGTTCTCGGCAGAGGAACGCCATCCCAACAGATTCGCCTTCGTATCCCCCGTGTACAGAGCGTTGATGATGGAGACGGCCAGTGCATTGTACAGGCCCGAGCCCACGCCCATCAGCAGACGGCTGGCAAGAATTACCGGGTACGAGGAAACAAACATGGGCACAATGCCGCCGATGCCGATAAGCAGTACACCAATGGTGATCACACGCTTGACGCCGAACTTCTGTGCAATCCAGCTGGACAGGATCACGAAGATTGCGACGGCAACGTTCGGCACGGTTGACAGCATCTCGCTTTGCGTCATGCTGATGCCGAGCTCCTCGCGCATCTGCGGCAGTGCGGAGCTGATGGCGACGGCGCTGGTCAGGATCAGTGAGATGGACAGCACTGCGAGTTTGGTAATAAAACTTTGGGGTTTGATAGTCATGATGATCCTTTGTATGGGTGTTCTTCGTTGAAACAGTGAACAAGGCATGGCGAGGCCTAAGGCCGGTGGCTTTCGGCCTCGCCATAGAGGGTATTGTTGACCCGCTCAGTTATGCGGTGACGGTTAGTGTCAGCGAGCGGTGAGCACGAACAGACGCGAATCGAAGTCGTGCGGATCGCCCAGATTATTGGCATCATCGACTTCGCCGCTGGACGATCCGGTGGAGGCATCGGAATCGATCATGCCCACACGCATAAGCTCATCGCCGTGGAATATGCCGCCGTTGATGGTGCTGGCACCGCCGATGACCTCAACCTGGTATTCCAGCTGCGGGTCAAGGCCTTCGAGATGCAGCCTGGAGAACGGGGACATGGGATGCTCAAGCATCGCGTAATCGCCGACGATTGCGGTGCGCTTGTCTTGGGAGACGACCATCCATGCGGTTTTGCCATTGCGGCGCGGGTCGATCTCGAAGGGAGACACCAGACGGTAGAAGTCGCCGGTGTGGATGGTTTCGCGGTACTGCTTGAAGAACGCCACATCGTGCTTGACCTGCTCGAATTCCTCGTCGGTCAACGTGCCCAAGTCGAGCTCGTATCCGAAGGTGCCGAACATGGCCACATTGGTGCGGGTATTTAATGTCGTCAGACGGTTGGTCTGATGGTTCGGCACGATGGAGACATGCGCGCCGATGGAAGCGAGCGGATAGAACAGGCTGGTGCCGTATTGAATCGACATGCGTTCCACTGCGTCGGTGTCATCGCTGGCCCAGATCTGCGGAGAATAGCACAGCATACCCAGATCGAAACGGCCACCGCCGGAGGCGCAACCTTCGATGATGAGATCGGGGAAGGCTTCCAGCAAACGCTGGTTGAGCTCGTACATGCCCAGGATGTAGCGGTGGAACACCTCGCCCTGATGACGTTCATCGCGCGTCACATCGTATGCCTCGGTGATGTAACGGTTCATATCCCACTTGATGTAGGAGATGTTCGCGCTGGACAGCACGGCGTGCATCTGCCCGAAGATATTGTCCACCACATCCGGGTTGGCGAAGTTGAGCACATACTGGTTACGGCCATGGCTCATCGGGCGGTCCGGCGTATGCAGCACCCAGTCGGGGTGGGCGCGGTACAGATCGGAATCCATATTCACCATCTCCGGTTCGAACCACAGGCCGAAGAGCATGCCCATGTCGTTGATGCGGCGGGCGAGACCGCCCATGCCTTCGGGCAGACGCTGCTTATTCGGCGTCCAATCGCCCAAACCGGCGGTGTCGCCGCTACGCTCGCCGAACCAGCCATCATCGAGTACGAACAATTCAACTCCGGCGTCCTTGGCCTTGGCCGCGATGGAAACGAGCTTGTCCTCGTTGAAGTTGAAGTAGGTGGCCTCCCAGTTGTTGATCAGCACCGGGCGTTCCTTATCACGCCAGGGGCCGCGCACCACATGGTGGCGCACAAGGTCATGGAAGGCGTGGCTCAGGCCGTTGTAACCCTCGGTGGTGTAGGCGAACACCGCTTCGGGGGCCTGGAACTCCTCGCCCGGCTCGAGATGCCAGGTGAATCCGAAGTCCGCAATGCCCATCTGCAGACGGGATACGGCGAAGGCATCAACCTCCACATGCGCCTCGAAATTACCCGAATACACCAACGCGGCACCAATCACCTCACCCGCTGATTCGGTGGCATTCGGACGAGCCAACGCCACAGCCGGATTGTGCACGTGTCCGGAGGCCGAGCCGCGCAGGGAGCCGATCTGCTGAATGCCCGGATGCAACGGATGACGCACAATGCTGCGCTCGCGGGCCCAGGATCCGGTCAGCTGCGTCGTGACATAGTTATCGTCGGGCAGGTCAAGGCTCAGGCTCATGACGCGCTCAATATCCACGGCGGCGGTGCCATTATTGTGAATGCTCGACGAACGGGCGATGACGGGAAGATTGGCGAACACCGTGTAGGTCAGGGTTACGGTCACGTTGATCAGAGTGTCCACCAAATCGATTTCCAGGGTGGCGGCGTCGGCTGCGTCATCGACATAGGAGGACGGCAGTCCATGCAGCGCGGGCTTGCCGTCGATGATGCGGTAGCCGGCATAGGTGAGATTCGTCAGACGGGAGCCGTTCGGTTGCGCAATGCTGACAGCGGGCATACGGTAATCGCTGGCGCCGTATTCGGGGCATTCCTGGCGCAGGTGCTCCAATGAATACGACAGATTGCCAGTGACCGGGCAGCATGCGGTGGAACGACGCTGCAGTTCAACGAGGTAGCCGAAATCATCGCGGTCGGTGACGGCTGCGCCATAGTACAAGTGCAGCAGCTTGCCCTGTTCGTTCGCACGAATCACGTAACTGACCAAGCCATTGGTCAGATGGAATTCGCTGGCGTCGTGCACGAGAATCCGGGGCTGGTTGGACATGGACATCTCCTTTGATCAATCATGTTCGGCGTGTGCCGTTGATATCAGTATCGGCGCGGTAAGCCGCGAAATACAGCCGATAATGTGGGCAATATGGCTGGTTGCGTGACTTATCGCAAAGCCGTTGGAATCATGCGGATTGAAACGTGCCGGATGACGATATCGAATTTGCGCACAGGTCACATGGGCTATGGATGTGACCTGCAAGGCGAAAAATGTGATGTTTCCGACAAACTTATGACGGCTAAGGGGAGTGCTGCCTGACCTTGATGTTTCGGCTTGGTGACTCAGGGATGTCGCACAGGAGCGCGAATTGTCCCATATTCCGGCGCGACACGCCAGAGGAGAAGTAACGTACTTGTACCATTGAAGTCGGATAATCGGTGACATACAGCCGACCCACGAATTTCGGAGGAAGCATGTCCTTGAAAGACAGCCAGCTGACGACCCTCAAGGCCGCCGGCAAGGACTACGACTATTACAATATCGCCGATCTTGACGGCATCGACCATCTGCCTTACTCCCTCAAGGTGCTGGTTGAGAACCTGGTGCGCAATATCGATGGTGCGAATATCACCGATGCGCATGTCAAGGCGCTGCTTGACTGGGATCCTGCCGCACAGCCCAGCCATGAAATCCAGTTCACCCCCTCGCGCGTAGTGATGCAGGACTTCACCGGTGTGCCGTGTATCGTCGACCTGGCCACCATGCGTGACGCGGTCAAGGAGCTTGGCGGCGATCCTGAGGTGATCAATCCACAGGTGCAGTCCGACATGGTCATCGACCACTCCGTGCAGATCGATAAGTACGGTATCGCCGACGCACTCCAGCAGAATATGGACATCGAATACCAGCGCAACGGCGAACGCTACCAGTTCCTGCGCTGGGGTCAGCAGGCCTTCCGCAACTTCCGTGTGGTGCCGCCGGGAACCGGCATCATCCACCAGGTCAACATCGAATACCTGGCCAAGGTCGTTATGACCAAGGCCGAGGAACAGGGAAAGACTTTGGCTTACCTTGATTCCTGCGTGGGCACCGATTCCCATACCACCACCGTCAACGGCTTGGGCGTGCTTGGTTGGGGCGTGGGTGGCATTGAAGCCGAAGCAGCCATGCTCGGCCAGCCGATTTCCATGCTTGTGCCGCGCGTGGTCGGCTTCAAGCTCACCGGCACCATCCCCGAGGGCGTCACCGCCACCGACGTGGTGCTCACCATCACCGACATGCTGCGCCAGCATGGTGTGGTCGGCAAGTTCGTGGAATTCTATGGTGAAGGCATCGCTTCCGTGCCGCTGGCCAACCGTGCCACCATCGGCAACATGGGTCCTGAATTCGGTTCCACCTGCGGTATCTTCCCGATCGACGACGTAACCCTTGACTATCTGCGCCTGACCGGTCGCTCCGAGGAACAGATCGCGCTTGTCGAGGCATACGCCAAGGCCAACAAGCTGTGGGGCGACACTACGGCGGCCGATTATGTGGAACCGCAGTACTCCGAATATCTGGAACTTGATCTGAGTGACGTGGTGCCGTCCATTGCCGGCCCGAAGCGCCCGCAGGATCGCATCGTACTCGCCGAATCCAAGCAGAAGTTCGAAGAGACGGTGCCCGCCTACGAAACCGAGAACACTGTCAAGGAGCCGGTGGCCGTCTCCACTGACTTCCGCGGGGAGTTCGATATCGAGAACGGCGACGTGGCCATCGCGTCCATCACCTCGTGCACCAACACCTCCAACCCGTCGGTGATGATCGCCGCCGGTCTGATCGCCCGCAACGCGCACGCTCGCGGCCTCAAGCCGAAGCCGTGGGTGAAGACCTCGCTTGCTCCTGGCTCCCAGGTCGTGGCCGACTACCTGAAGAAGGCCAACCTGCAGGATGACCTCGATGCACTCGGCTACCAGCTCGTCGGCTTTGGCTGCGCCACCTGCATCGGTAACTCCGGCCCGCTGCTGCCTGAAATCTCCAAGGCCATCAACGAAAACGATCTGACCGTCACCGCGGTGCTCTCCGGCAACCGTAACTTCGAGGGCCGCATCAGCCCGGACGTCAAGATGAACTATCTGGCCTCCCCGCCGCTTGTGATCGCCTATGCTCTGGCCGGCACCATGGACTTCGACTTCGAAACCCAGCCGCTGGGCCAGGACAAGGACGGCAACGACGTGTTCCTTAAGGACATCTGGCCCTCCAACGAGGAGATCGCCCAGACTGTCGAGAACACCGTCTCGCGCGAAATGTTCGTGGAAGACTATGCTTCCGTGTTCGACGGCGATGCGCGTTGGAAGGGCCTTGACGTGCCCGAAGGCGAACTGTTCGCTTGGGACGAGAGCTCCACCTACGTGCGCAAGCAGACCTTCTTTGACGGCATGAGCGCGAAGCCCGAACCTGTGAACGACATTCACGGCGCACGCGTGCTCGCCCTGCTCGGCGACTCCGTCACCACCGATCATATTTCGCCTGCCGGCGCATTCAAGGCCTCAAGCCCTGCTGGCAAGTATCTGACCGATCGTGGCGTGGAGCCGAAGAACTTCAACTCCTATGGTTCTCGCCGTGGCAACCATGAAATCATGGTGCGTGGTACCTTCGGCAACATTCGCCTGAAGAACCAGCTGCTAGCTTCCGTGGGCGAGGAAGTGACGCCCGGCGGCTTCACCTATGATTTCCTCGCCAAGAAGCCTACGACCATCTACGAAGCCTCCCGCGACTACATCGCCAACGATGTGCCGCTGGTGGTGCTCGCCGGTAAGGAATACGGCACCGGCTCCTCGCGCGACTGGGCTGCCAAGGGCACGGTGATGCTTGGTGTCAAGGCTGTGATCACTGAAAGCTTCGAGCGCATCCACCGCTCCAACCTGATTGGTATGGGCGTGCTGCCGTTGCAGTTCCCCGAAGGCGAATCCTATGAGTCCTTGGGTCTCAACGGCACCGAGACCTACGATATCGCCGGTGTCGAAGAACTTAACAACGGCGTGACTCCCAAGACGGTTCATGTCACCGCCACCCGTGAAGACGGCTCCACGGTCGAATTCGATGCGGTTGTGCGCATCGATACGCCTGGTGAAGCCGACTACTACCGCAATGGCGGTATTCTGCAGTACGTGCTGCGCAACCTCATGCACCAGTAACCGACGTCGTTCGGCATTGGAAGCGCAACGGCATGGGCCGCGGTTCTTCAGGGAGCCGCGGCCCATGCCGTTGTTGTTGTAGCGATGGTAGATGCGGTAGATAATGCAAGTAATGGGGTGGATAGTGCAATCTTTGACTATTGCGGCGGGGGATTGTACTAGGTAGAGTTAATGAGTCGACAAATGTAAAACGATTGACGTTCAAACAGCAAAGGAGCGTACAGCCAGTCATGACCACGCAATCGACCCCCGAATACGCCAACCAGCGCGAACGCATGCTTGCAGGCGAACTCTATGTCGCCAACGATCCGCAACTGCAGGAGCTGAATATGCGCAAGCGTCGTTTGGTGCATGCCATCAACAACTCCGCCTATGATGCGTTTGATGAGCGCAAGGCCTTGTTCACGGAATTGTTTGGTGCATTCGGCGAAGGCGGATTCATCGAACCGCCGTTCAACTGCGACTACGGCTGCAACATCACCGTAGGCAAGAACTTTTACGCCAACATGGACTGCATCTTCCTCGACGTGGCTCCAATCACCATCGGCGACCGCGTGTTCTTTGGTCCGCGCGTCAACCTGCTCACCCCTTACCATCCGATCGACGCGGATGTGCGCTCATCGGGCCCCGAAGGCGCGCTGCCCATCACCATCGGCGACGATGTGTGGTTTGGTGGCAATGTGACCGTCTGCCCGGGCGTCACCATCGGCAGCGATGTGGTGATCGGTGCTGGTTCGGTGGTCGTCAAGGACATCCCTTCACACAGTGTTGCCGTGGGCAACCCCTGCCGCGTCGTACGCGAGATCGGCGACACGGATCGCGAGTATTGGGAGCGCAAGGCCGCTGAATACCATGCGTGGAAGGATGCCGTCACCCATGCGGGCAAGTCGGAGGACTAATTCCCTAAGAGCTTGTTGACGACTGCGGCAGGCGTTGCGCTGGAATGTGACGTGACGTTGTCGAGCATGTACGGCATGTTGTTTATCGCCACAGGAATCCGAGGATGTATGCCAGTGCGGCCAGCGCCAACGCGATGGATTTGAGGACTTCCCTCCATCGCGTTGGTTCCTCGAAGGTCTGCGTTTGTGGCTGTAGGGAGAGTTCAAGTTCTGGCGCATGCTCCGCCAGTTGTTGGATTTGCTGTTCGTGTGCTTTGATCGCCCGATGTGCGTTGCGCAGGTCGGCGAGCTCCTTGTCCTTCATTGCCTGATGCGTGGTGGGGATCGCGTTGTTGAGGAATCCGAGGAACGGCGCGAGAATCAGCGCGAACTGTCCGACCATCGCCAGCCCATGCTTGCCCATCTGCACCAGCATCAGGGTTGCGCCGACACACCCAAGAATGAATTCGATGCTGGGTAGAACGAGCATGGCCAGCACGGTCCAAAAGCCGCGCATCAGCTCCGTCCACAGGATCACGATGGAGATCAGGGTGATGATCACCGTCGAGGAGAAGGTGCAGAAGTTCAACACTGCCGTGCGGTCGCCGTTCTCGCGAAATCCTTCGAACAATACGAATACGATACCCGCCACGGTGACGACGACCTGCGACGCCACCAGCCACCTGCATACCGTATCGCCCAGTTCGCGCCGGCCACGCGTGCGTTCCCTATGATGTCCCATGCGCCTTATCATATGACGTGGCGCTGAGCGACGAATAGACGAATAAATAAGTGGAGTATATGTCGTATCATCGTCACCGGAATTCATTTACGTTAATGGGGGCGTTATGACGATTACTGTTATACCGATTGAGCCGAGATGGTTCAAAGAAAAAGCCGAAGTGCAATCCATTACATGGCGTCAGACTTATGAGGGGACGTTGCCCCAAGATATTATTGAAGCCATCACGCCGGAATTCGCTTTGCAGCTCACTCGCCGCCATGCTCAGGGCGATCCGGGGCAGGCGGTGACATTGGTGGCTTTGGAAACCGATGAGATAAGCGGCGATGAGCACGTCATTGGTTTTGCCGAAGTACTGCGGCATCCGCGTGAGCCCATGAATCATCCCGAAGCCGTCGAACTCGCCTCGCTCTACGTGTTGGCCGACCATCATCGCCACGGTGCCGGCCGCGCGCTGGTTGAAGCTGCGGGCAACACATTCAACAATCCGAAACTGGCATTATGGGTGTTCGACGGTAATGCCAATGCCATAGCGTTCTACCAGCATATGGGATTCCATTTCACCGGAGCTACTCAGGTTGAAGACGACGGCAGAAACGCTGAATCCGAAATGGTGAATTACTAGCTTGTTTCAAGGCATCGCGCCATTAAGACTGCTATACTTGTATAGCAATATGGAGGTGTGCGATGGCGACGATGCAAATGAATGTGCGATTGGATGCGGAATTAAAGCAACGCGGCGACAAGGTGCTGTCCGAAAAGGGCATCAGTCCGAGCGCCGCGGTGCGTTCATTATGGGAATACTTGGATCGCAATCGTGACCTTCCCGAGTTCATGACACGATCTGAAACGAACAGAGCGGAACGCAAGCGGCTTATCGCATGTGCAGCGGGTCGCGCAACTCGTGAGCTGCTTGACGCGAATATCATCGATAATGCTTCGTTTGGAGTGGATTATCTCTCCAATGAGACGCTTCAAAATTTGATGTACGACGAAAGGGCGGATGAGTATATTCGTCATCAAGGGGCCGAGGAGTGATGCATCATGTCTGATCTGCCTCGTCGCAATCGCAGAATTCGTGTCATGGTGGATACCAATGTGGCGTTGAATTACGCTTTGGGTAACGAAGTGGTTGTTGACGAAATTCGATGTTTCCTGAACACATGCGCGGATAAAGATATTGATGTATTGTTGACGGCCACGTCACTAAAAGACATGTTCTACATCATGCCGCGTGCGTACCGTCGCAAATTATCGCCCAACAGTATGAATTTGCCACAACATGAGCTGGATGCGCTGATTCGTGATGTTTCTTGGCATGCTATTCGTGATGCGATGGCGTTATATGGGATTGTGGGTGTTGATCAGGATGTTTGCGAGAGCGCTGTAGAACTGAGAAGACATCACCCTGATTTTGAAGACAACTTGGTGATGTCCGCAGCGGATTCAATGTCTGCTAAATATGTCGTTACATATGACGGGCAGCTGATTAAACATTTTCCTGGAATCTGTATGACGCCAAAGCATGTCCTTGCTTGGCTAGGATGATCATATACAGCGGAACGCTTGACAATTGTCGTGGAATTGGCAAGGTTAAGCAGTAGTGATGTGGGTGGGCCCGGTCGCTGTTTGTTCAGCGACCGGGCCCACCCACATCACATTGGTTTGGATATTACAGTTGCGAAGCGGCGGAGGCGACGAAACGTTCCATATCGTCGATGTCCACCACGGTGTCGAAACGCACGTCAGCGTTCTCCAAGCCGCGCAGTGCGGCCGGGGCGGTTGTGCCGGTTTCGCGAGCAAGCACATCCATGCACTCGAAGTCGGTGCCGGTCGCATCGAAGCCGAGTGATTCATTGACCACGCGCGGGAACTTATAGGGGCTGGCGGTGGACAGCAGCACACGCGGGGTAAGCGGGTCGCGTGGCATCTGTTCCAGCAGATAGTAGCCGCAGGCGGTATGTGGGTCGATCACATAGTGGTTCTTGTCCCAGCAATGCTTGATCGATTCGCGCACCTGATCCTCATCGGCCCAGCCGGTGCCGAAAATCTGGCGAATGCGAGCCAGCAGCGTGTCCGGAACCTCGTAGGCACCCCACTGGTTGAGATCATTCATCAGCATGGCAATCAGACGAGTGTCACCATCGGAGAGGTAGTAGAGCATACGCTCAAGATTCGAGGAAATAAGAATATCCATCGAAGGGCTGATGGTCTGGAAGAACGGGCGCTGACGGTTGTAGGTGCCGGTGGTCAGGAAGTCGAACAGCACATTGTTCTTGTCGGAGGCGACGACCAGATGCTTGACGGGCAGGCCCAGCAGCTTGGCGTAGTAGCCAGCGAGAATATCGCCGAAGTTACCGGTCGGTACCACGAACTCCACTTCGTCGCCCACATTGATGGTCTGGGCCTCCAGCAGCTGCGCGTAGGCGGAGAAGTAGTAGACAACCTGCGGCACCAGACGACCCACGTTAATCGAGTTGGCGGAGGAGAGCACCACATGCGCATCAGAGGCAAGCTGGTCGGCCAATGCCTTGTCGCCGAAAATGCGCTTGACCGCGGACTGTGCGTCATCAAAGTTGCCCTTGACGGCGGCTACGTTCACATTGGCGCCCAGCTGCGTGGTCATCTGCAGCTCCTGCACCTGGCTCACCTTGCCTTCGGGGTAGAAGACGGTGATTGCGGTGCCCGGCGCATCAGCGAAACCGGCCAGTGCGGCCTTGCCGGTGTCGCCGGAGGTGGCGGTCAGAATCATGATCTTCTCATCCGGGTCGCCGTCGGCCGGGGTGGTGTGGGCCATGAAACGGGGAAGAATTTGCAGAGCCACATCCTTGAATGCGGAGGTTGGGCCATTGAACAGTTCGAGAATGTAATCATCGCCCAACGGCTTCAATGGGGTGATGCGTTCGTCCGACCACTGCGAACCGTAGGCGTCGGCGATGCACTGTGCCAGCTCGGCTTCGGTGAAGTCCGGCAGCAGTGCGCCCAGCACTTCGGCAGCGATCTGCTGATAGGTCTTGCCGGGTAGCGAGGCGATATCCACCTTGGTTTCTCCCAGCGAATCGGAAACGAACAGGCCACCGTCATCGGCGATGCCCTTTCGGATCGCCTGCTTGGCGGTCAGCGAATCGGTGGTGCTACGAGTGGAATGGAACGTGGTCGTCACGGCGAATCCTTTGAGCTTTGCGGGGTAAGAAACGCTACAAGTCTACCGTGGGCCGTGGGCAGAGTAGGGGCATGGCCCGAATGGTGAGGCGGCGCGCTGCATGCCGTGTTTCAGACGGTTGCCCACAAGCAGGCAAGGTTTGGTTTATTCTTAAGGGTTATGGCAGATGAATTGAATCGTGAGGTGTTCGACGCGGTATGCGCCCAGGCCGACGCCGCCGCACGGGCTCAGCAACGCTTGGCCCAGTCGCATACGCAGGCCAAGAACGAGCTATTGATGGCCATCGCCGATGCGCTCATTGAGCATGCGGCGGATATCGAAGCCGCCAACGCACTTGACATGCGTGCCGCTGAAGACGACGGCATGGATGCAGGCAAACTTGATCGACTGCTTTTCGATAGCCCACGCGTGCTTGCTGCGGCCCAGGGCGTGCGCCATGTGGCCACGCTGCCTGACCCGGTCGGCCAGATTGTGCGCGGCTACAAGTTGGAAAACGGTCTGCGACTCACCCAGACCCGAGTGCCGATGGGTGTGATCGGCATGATTTACGAGGCTCGTCCGAACGTCACCGTCGATGTGGCCAGTCTGTGCCTCAAATCCGGTAACGCTGCGCTGCTGCGTGGCGGGCATGCCGCCGAAAACACTAATGCAGCCACCTTGGATGTTATCGCTTCAGTTTTGCAGTCCCACGGATTCGACCCTGCTTTGGTGCAATCTGTCGACCGCCATGGGCGTGCGGGTGCAACCGCCATGATGGAGGCGCGCGGACATATCGATGTGCTGGTGCCACGCGGCGGCGCAGGTCTGATTCAGGCCGTTGTACGCAACTCCAAAGTGCCGGTGATTGAAACCGGTGCCGGCAACGTACATATCTACGTCGATAAATCCGGTGACTTCACCAAAGCCATCCCGATTATTCTTAACGCCAAAACCCAGCGCGTCGGCGTATGCAACGCCGCCGAAAAACTGCTGGTGCATCAGGATATTGCCGAGCAGTTCCTGCCGTTGGCCGCCGACGCGCTATTCGCCGCCGGCGTGGAACTGCATGCCGATGAACAAAGCTATCGCATCATTGCGGGCTCGCCGGCTGGTGCAGACGCAGGTGTGACCGGCGAGTTGCTTAAGCACGCCACCGATGAGGATTGGGATACTGAATACCTCGCCCTGACCATGGGCGTCAAAGTGGTTGCCAGCCTTGACGAGGCCATCCGCCACATCAACCAGCACTCCACCGGACACACGGAATCCATCATTGCTGAGGATTATGAGGCCATCGAGGATTTCACCCAGCGCATTGATTCGGCGGTGGTAATGGCCAATGCCTCCACTCGTTTTACCGATGGGGGAGTATTCGGTTTTGGCGCGGAACTGGGCATTTCCACGCAGAAAATGCATGCGCGCGGGCCTATGGGCCTGACGGAAATGACCACCACCAAATGGATCGGCTACGGAACAGGGCAGGTGCGAGCATGAGCGATAACGCAACGAATACATCCGCTTCGGCTTTGCGAGCGGCGGCGTTGCGCCCCGATCTTGATTTGAACGATATGCGGCTGGGATTGAAAATCGCAGCCGAACGGTTGAGCATCGTACGCTATGTGTTCCTCGTGCAGATTGAGGATGGTATCGCTTCCGCAGCCCAGCGTGCATCGCTTGAATATGCGGATGCCGTGCTGATTGGTTGGCCCGAAACCGATTCGCCCGAGGTTGTGGATCTGGATGAGGCGCAGCTCAAAGTCGTTCGCGAGCACATGATGCTGATGGAAGGCTATATCGCCAAATTCAGCCATATGGAGCATGACGGCGACCTTGATGGCATGACCGACACGCTGATTCGCATCACCGAACGCGTGGCGGAGATTCGTCAGCTCTATCAGCCGGGCTTCCCGCTGCCCACCTTCGCCGAAATCCGCCGCGTGGTGCAGGACGAATGGGATGAAGATATGGACAAAATCGATCCCAAAGATGCCAGCCCCACTGCCGATGAACTCGAGAAAGAAACCGAGGACGTCGATCGTGACGCCGGCGAACAGGGACGTTAACGATGGATGAGCGAGAACCGACCGAAATCATCGCTGTGACACAAGGCGAATCAACGCGACGCATGTCCGATTTATCACAGCAAGGCGGCACGCAGCGTCGCGGGCATCTTTCCGCCCGTGGCAACTGGCATACCCGCCTGCGAATCGGCATCATGGGCGGCACCTTCGATCCGATTCATAACGGCCACCTTGTCGCTGCCTCCGAAGTGGCGTGGGTATATGACCTTGACGAGGTGATATTCGTGCCCACCGGTCGGCCGGTGTTCAAACTCGACAAGCATGTCACCAACGCCGAAGACCGTTATCTGATGACCGTGATCGCCACGGCATCCAACCCGAAATTTACTGTTTCCCGCGTGGATATCGACCGTCCAGGCGTGACCTACACCATCGACACGCTGCGCGACATTCGCCGCCAGCATCCGGACGCCGAACTGTTCTTCATCACCGGTGCGGACGCCGTGGCCGAAATCATGCAGTGGAAGGACGCCGAGCGCATGTGGGAGCTCGCCCACTTCGTGGCCGTCACACGCCCCGGATACTCGTCGCCGGACGGGGTGACCTTGCCCGAAGGCAAGGTGGACACCTTGGAAATTCCTGCCCTGGCCATCTCATCAACCGACGTACGTCGCCGTGCCGAACACGACGAACCAGTGTGGTACCTCGTGCCCGATGGCGTGGTGCAGTACATCGGCAAACACGGACTGTACCATCGCGAATAAGCCGATCGCCGGGCAGCAGGACGGCCCGGCTAATTTCCCGCCAGTCTCCTCCATGTGCGCTGGCGGGAAGAATCATTGTGCAAGACCCATACGGAATTTCAGGGTTATAACACGTTCGGCGGCTCGGGTCGCCTTGTCCGCGAACGCCGGATCGGCGGCTGCGCGAGCGTTCAAACCGTCCAGAATAGGTGCGATGTAATCCGACTGCCCAATGCACGCCAGATCACCGCCCGCCTCGATCAGTTTCACTCCTAATTGGGTGGTATCGTAGCCGCTGACGGCCGCCGCTGACAGCGAATCCGAAGTGATGACGCCCTCATAGTTCAGATCGCCGCGAATATGCCCATCGATGATGGTGGAGGAGAACACCGCAGGATTATTCGGGTCGATGGCCTGATACGTAGCCAAGGCCATCATCACCATGGCCGGATCGGAGTCGCTGATCACCCGGTCAAATGCGCCGGCTTCGGGACCGCTGAGCACGGTGGTCGTATCAAGAATGCCGTCGGCAGTGAAATCGGTGTTACCGGTTACCGCACCCAGACCTGGATAATGTTTGATCGCGCTCTGCACCCCAGCTTGGCGCATCCCCTCCACGAATGCGATGGCATGCTCAGCATTACCGGACGCATCCAAACCAAAATCACGGTTGAGCGCGCCAATGGGCGCATTCGACCAGCGATCCGTCGTCACCGTGCCCGCCACCGGTGCCAAATCGACATTGATACCAGCCTGCGCAAGCTGCTCGCCCCATGTCTTCGCCGAATCGCACAGCTGGTCGGCGCTCATCGCACCCTGGGCTGTGGCGGAGGGCATCGTATCGAACCCCGGGCCGGTCAGATGCTGTACCAAGCCACCCTCCTGATCGGTGGTGACTAAAAGACGGTTGCCTGCAGGCGCATACGATTGCAATTGGTCGACCGCCGTTCGCACTTGAGCGGTGCCACCGGTCCAATTGCCGATAATCAGCACCGACCCTGCATACCGGTCGGCGATAACGGATTGCAAAGAGGCCGGATCCGTACCGGCAAATAGGGGCACCATCACCAGTTGGCCAATGCGCTCCTCCAAACTCATAGCCGCCACAGCCCGGCGCGCCTTGGCTTCATCTGACATATCCGGCGCGGGCGCGGCGGAACGGATCAGTGCGTCTGGTGCATTACCCGTCTGAGTGTCGGGGGCGGAGGATAGTGAATTTCCCGGCGCTGTGGCATCATGCCTCAGCCATGATCTGAAGCCTGCGGACGTCCAACCATAGGCGAAAACGCACGTCAGTACGATAGCCAGTACGCACGCCACCGAAACAATCACTAATCCGAGACGCTTGGACTTACGCGTTGTGGAAACGGATGGAGCCATATGCTGTGAACGTTGCTTCCTCATGATGTCGATTATGACAGAGTTCTTGTGCTCCGGGCGTAAGCGAACTCCCAGCCTTTCGATAGGCTATTGCCATGTCTTTTTTTGATCCTTTTTCGATGATGTTCGGCTCCGACGACGATAATTCGAGCGCCCGCCGCCCCAACACCAATCGTGCCAACGGCGACGACCCGATTATCCTCAACGTCGAGGCAGACGGGGACGGCCCATCCGGTGCACGCACCAGCGGCCCTGCCGGCGGCTTTGGTGGCGCTCGTCCGCCGCGAGGTCCAGCCAACCCACGCCTGACCCGCAGGCCGGCTTCTCAGCCGGGTGCCAGCCGTGGTAGCAAAATCCTGATCGGCGTGGTGTTGGCCTTGGCCGTCATTGTCGGCCTGTTCTTCGGCTTGTCCCGCTTCATCACCGACCTGATGTGGTACGGCCAGCTTGGCTTCGCCTCCGTGGTCTGGACCCAGCTTGGCGTGAAAATCGGCCTGTGGATCGCCTACGCGCTGCTCGTGGCCCTGACCGGCTTCATCTCCGCATGGCTGGCAATTCGCGCCCGCCCCGATTCGGCCGACGGTTCGACCATTCGCATTAACGGTGACGTGATCGAAGTGGGCAAATCCGTCAGTTCCAAAACCGCGCGCCGTGTGGCCGTGGTCATTTCCCTGATCGTCGGTGTGATGTTCGGTGCCCAATTCAATGCGAATTGGAGCGAAATCCTGCTCATGTTCAACGCACAGAGCTTCGGCACCACCGATCCGCAATTCGGATTGGACAACGGGTTCTACGTATTCGTGCTGCCCGGCCTGAAACTGGTGCTTACCGCCGTTTCCATCCTGCTTGGAGTCGGTCTGGTATTCTGTGCCGTCACCCATGTGCTGATGGGCGGCATTCGCATCACCATGCCGGTGAACGGGCGTGGTCTGTTCTCCATCACCAAGCGTTGCCGCCGTCAGGTCGCCATCTGGCTGATGCTCAATATGTTCGCTTTGGCCGCCCATCAGGTGGTCGGCGTATTCGACCATCTGACCGCGCAGGGTTCGCGTATCACCGGCGCGCAGTACACCGCCGTGCACGCCACCATTCCGGTCACCTTCATCATGGCCGCGATCATTGCCATCCTCGGCGTGGTGTTGGGCATTTGGCTGATGCGCTCGCATGCGCTTGAAGGTCAGGCCACCATCGGTGTGCGTGCCTCCGCCGCGCTCAAGGCATGGCGTGTGCCGGTGGTTTCCATCGCGGCCACCGTGGTCATCGCCCTGGTGCTTACCGTCGCTTGGCCGGTGCTGCTGCAGCGATTCCGCGTCAACCCGAACGCACAGGAGATGGAATCCACTTACATCCAGCGCAATATCGACGCCACCCGTGCCGCCTATGGGCTCGATAACTTGAAGACGGAGCAGTACGAGGCCACTACCAAGGGCGAGCAGGGTGCGCTCGCCGAAGAGGCGGACACCACCGCACAGATTCGTCTGCTTGACCCGCAGGTCGTCTCTCCGACGTTCAAGCAGCTGCAGCAGTCCAAGCAGTACTACACCTTCGCCGATACGCTCGCCGTGGACAAGTACGAGGTCGATGGCGTCTCCCAAGACACCGTCATCGCCGCTCGTGAGCTGGATCTTGACGGCAACGACAACCGTTCGTGGATCAACGATCACACCGTGTACACCCACGGTTACGGCGTTGTGGCCGCCTACGGCAACAAGGTCACCGCCGACGGACAGCCGATGTTCTTCGAATCTGGCATCCCCACCCAGGGCAAGCTCACCGACAGCGAACATTATGAGCCGCGCATCTACTTCTCGCCGAACCTTAACGATTCCGGCGACTATGCGATTGTCGGCGCTCCCGAGGGGACCAAGGGCTGGGAGTTCGATTATCCGACCGGTTCCGAAGGTGCCCTGACCACCTTCACCGGTGACGGCGGCCCGTCCGTGGGCAATATGGTCAGCCGCATCCTGTATGCGATCCGATTCGGATCCGACCAGATCCTCTTCTCCGATCGCGTCAACAGCGACTCGCAGATTCTTTACAACCGTTCGCCCAAGGAACGCGTCGCCGCCGTGGCACCATACCTCACGCTTGACGGTCGCGTCTACCCGGCTGTGGTGGATGGCCGCGTCAAGTGGATCGTGGACGGCTACACCACTTCCGACGCCTACCCGTATTCGCAGATGACCGATCTGGGAACCGCCACCCAGGACTCCACCACCGTCACCTCCGACACGGTGACATCCCTGGGCCAGCAGCAGGCCAACTATATTCGTAATTCGGTTAAGGCCACGGTTGATGCTTACGATGGCTCCGTGGATTTGTACGTATGGGATGACAGCGATCCTGTGATCAAGGCATGGCAGCAGATCTTCCCCGGCCAGTACCACTCGCTTTCCGATATCTCCGGTGACCTGATGAGCCACTTGCGGTATCCGGAAGGCCTGTTCAAGGTGCAGCGCGAACTGCTGTCCAAGTATCATGTGACCTCCGCCAACCAGTACTATTCGGGCGAGGATTTCTGGCAGACGCCGGTTGACCCCACCGAATCGCAGGCGCAGCAGGACCAGGACATTCTCCAGCCGCCCTATTATCTGACGCTGCAGACCGGCGGAACCGCCGAACCCGTGTTCTCGCTGACCTCCACCTATATTCCCGCTGGCGCCTCGACCCGCGAAATCCTCACGGGATTCCTGTCGGTCGACTCCGACGCTGGAAACGAAACCGGCAAAATCGGAGCAAACTACGGAACGATCCGATTGCAGGAGTTGCCTAAGGATTCCAACGTGCCCGGCCCTGGACAGGCGCAGAACAACTTCAACGCCAATGCTGATGTGTCCAAGGAACTGAACCTGCTGCAATCCGGCGACACCCAGGTGGTGCGCGGCAATCTGCTGACGCTGCCGCTTGGTGGCGGCTTGGTTTACGTGCAGCCGGTGTATGTGAAGTCCTCGGGTGCCACCTCGTTCCCGCTGCTGAAGAAAACGCTGGTGGCCTTCGGCGATCAGGTCGGTTTCGCGGATACGCTGGATGAGGCGCTCGACCAAGTCTTCGGTGGTGATTCCGGCGCGGCTGCAGGTGATGCCGACAACGTCGAGAGTGCAACCGGCGACTCGTCCAACAACACCGGCACCACCGATAGCCAGACAACAACCGGTGGCGCAACGGATGGCGAAACCAGCAACGGCGACAAGTCCGATGCCTCCAACGGCAATTCCAATGGTTCGAGCGGTAACACCGACCTCCAGCAGGCGCTTAAGGATGCGAACCAGGCCTATGAGGATGGTCGCAAGGCTTTGCAGGACGGCGATTGGGCTGCCTATGGCAAGGCTCAGGACGCTCTGAAGGAGGCCTTGAACAAGGCCGTCGAGCTTGGAGAATAATGGCTGTCCGTTACCGTATTCGCGAAGCCGATCCGACTTCCGCGCTCGACATCCAGGCGATCACCGACATCTACAATGCGTCGGTGATCGCCGGCGGATCGAGCGCCGACACCACACCACGCACCTTCGAGCAGCGTCGCGCATGGATCGAAGCACACCAGTCGCCCTACGCGGTGTTTGTGGTCGAAGCCGAATCGACTGACGAACCATCCGATCGTCGCATCATCGCATTCGGCGCCCTCTCCGTGTTCTATGCCCGCGCCGGATACGACAGGGTCACTGACCTTGCCTATTACATTGCTCCCGAATGGCAGCGCAAAGGCGTCGGCACCTTCCTGTTGGGCGGATTGCTTGACGAGTGCCGCAAACGCCATATGCGCAAGGCATGCGGCATTATTTTCGCCGACAATGCCGGCTCCATCGCGCTGATGCACAGGTTCGGCTTCACCCAGTTCGGCCTCATGCCCGATGCCGCCACCGATTCGACCGGCACCATGCGTGATATGAGCTACTGGTACCTCGATTTGTAAAACTTCTACGATGTTGAGGTTCTGCGAAACCATATATTTGGCCCGCAACGGCAACAGCCTTGCGGGCCAAACCATAGTTCGTTCACCTTGCCAACACTCCTCATAAGGATGCCCGGTGAGGAGACCCTCGGCTGAGCCACCTTGGATGTGTGCGCGGTTGATGGTTGCGGGTAGAATCAACCCGTTTGTATGAGTATGAGAGGATTGCTATGGCATCGGATTTCTGGCTGATCGCGGGATTGGGCAACCCGGGCAAAAAATACGAGGATACGCGCCACAATATGGGCTTTATGACAGCCGATGTGTTGGCCGAACGCTGGAGCGTGCATTTCGCCGATCACAAGGGCTTGGCCATGTTGGGCAAAGGCGCAATGAACCTTGAAGGGCGCACGGTCAAGTTCTTCCTCGCCAAACCGCTGACCTATATGAACGACTCAGGCAATGCGGTTGCCTCGATCAGCGCCTACTACCAAATCGAACCGGACCACATCATCGTGATCCACGACGACATGGATTTGGACTTCGGACGCATCAAAGTCAAGGCCGGTGGCTCCGCAGGCGGCCACAACGGCATCAAATCCATCGACCGTTCGCTGGGCACGCCGAAATACGCTCGCGTGCGCATGGGCGTGGGGCATTCCCGCCGTGGTGCGAACGCGCATGACAATACCATCAACTGGGTGCTCGGTGGTTTCGGCCCTGATCAGCGCAAACAGCTGCCGGAATTCCTCGCCGATGGTGCCGATGCGGCCGAAGACATCATTTTCCATGGCCTGAACAAAACGCAGGAAAAGTTCAATGGCCGCTGAACGCACCGCTGCCAACGGCGGCACCACGCATGGACTGTTGGCTGGCATACTGGCCGAATTACACAAGGATTCTGCGTTCCGCTCTTTGGTGACCGGTAGCATCGAGCCGCCCGAATCCGATGTGGATCCGAGCATCACCGTAGGTGCCCCCGACGGATTGCGTCCGGCCATTGCTGCCGCTATAGCGCAAGGGGATTCGGATCATGGCGCGGCACCCAAACCGGTGGTACTGGTTGTGGCCTCGGGCCGCGAAGCCGAGGAAACCGTGGCTTCACTGCGCTCTTGGTATGACGGCGACCCGAACGATATCGCCCAGCTGGAAGCGTGGGAGACCCTGCCGCACGAGCGTTTGAGCCCACGAGCCGACACGGTGGCCAGCCGTATGGCCACCTTCCGCCGCCTGAAGCATCCGGATACGAATAATCCGATGTTCGGGCCGATTCGCATCCTGGTGATGCCGGTTCGCTCGCTGATTCAACCCGTGGTCGAAGGATTGGGCGATGTGGAACCGCTGGTGTTCACCACCGGTGAGGATCTGCCGTTGGATGAAGCCGCACGTCGCCTGACCGAAAACGCCTATACGCGCGTGGACCTGGTGATGGATCGTGGCGAATTCGCCGTGCGTGGCGGCATTCTTGATGTGTTCCCGCCCACTGCGCCGCACCCTGTGCGCATTGAATTCTTCGGCGATGAAATCGAGGCCATCCACCAATTCCACGCCTCCGACCAGCGCACTTACGGCGAGGAATTGAACACCATCTGGGCCACCGCATGCCGTGAGCTGCAATTAACCGATGCTGTGCGTGCTCGCGCCAAAACCCTGATTGGTTCGATTCCCAACGCCGAAGACATGCTCGAATCCATCGCCAACGCTATTCCGGTCGAAGGCATGGAATCCCTGATGCCGGCGCTTGTCGACCGTCTGGAACCGGTGCCGTCATTGCTGCCCAAGGGTGCCGTGATACTGCTGAGCGACCCGGAAAAGCTGCGCCGCTCCGCCGAGGATCTGGCCAAAACCGCCAACGAGTTCTTGGCTGCCAGCTGGCATGTGGCGGCCTCCGGACATGGTGCCGGTGCACCCATCAGCTTCGACGAAGCCAGCTTCCTCGACTATGAAGAGACCATCAGCTCGCTCGCCTTCAGCGAACATGAGGTTATCAAGCTCACCAGCTTCGGTGTGGACACCAGCCTGGCAGGCCATGTCATGCTCGATGCCGGCGCGCCGGCCGAATTCCGCGGTGATGAAAGCAAAGCCAGCCAAGGCATCGAAGGATTAATCGATGCAGGCTACCAGGTGACCATTACCGCTGCGGCGGCGGGCACCTTGGCACGACTGAAGCGTGCGATCAACACCACCGGCATCACCACTTTCGACGTCATCCGCTCCAACGCCATCGATGGTTTCGTGGATCACGCCGCCAAAATCGCGTTGCTGACAGAACGCGATCTGACCGGTCGCTCCACCGCGGCGGGCGTGGCGAAAACACCGAAGCGCAGGCGTAAAGCCATCGACCTGATGGAACTGAAAACCGGCGACTATGTGGTGCATGAACAACATGGCATCGGTCGTTTCGTCGAAATGCGCCAGCGCACCATCGGTGTTGGGGCAAATAAAACCACCCGCGAATACTTGGTCATCGAATACGCGCCATCCAAGCGTGGCGCTCCCGCGGATAAGCTGTTCATCCCCACCGATCAGCTCGATCAGGTCAGCAAATACATCGGTGCCGAAGCCCCCAAGCTCAACAAGCTCGGCGGCTCCGACTGGGCGGCCACCAAGGCCAAAGCCAGAAAACACGTGCGCGAAATCGCCGACGATCTGGTCAAACTGTATTCGGCGCGCCAGGCAGCCAAAGGTTTCGCCTTCAGCCCCGACACCCCATGGCAGAAGGAGTTGGAAGACGCGTTTCCTTACCAGGAGACGGCCGACCAGTTGACCACCATTGACGAAGTGAAGGCCGATATGGAAAAGCCGATCCCGATGGATCGGCTGATCTGCGGCGACGTGGGCTTCGGCAAAACCGAAATCGCCGTGCGCGCCGCTTTCAAGGCCGTACAGGACGGCAAGCAGGTGGCCGTGCTCGTGCCCACCACATTGCTGGTGCAGCAGCATTACGAAACGTTCTCGGAACGTTTCGAAGGATTCCCGGTGAATGTGGCGGCCATGAGCCGATTCCAAACCACCAAGCAGGTCAACGAAACCATCGACGGCATCCAAGAGGGCACGGTGGATGTGGTGATCGGCACACACAAACTCCTGAACCCGAAGATCAAGTTCAAGGATCTGGGCCTGGTCATCATCGATGAGGAACAGCGTTTCGGCGTGGAGCATAAGGAGACGCTCAAAGCGCTCAAAACCAACGTCGATGTGCTCTCCCTATCCGCCACGCCTATCCCCAGAACCCTGGAAATGGCGGTTACCGGCATCCGTGAGATGTCCACGCTGGCCACGCCTCCCGAGGATCGTCTGCCGGTGCTCACCTATGTGGGTGCCTACGAGGATGCGCAGGTCACCGCTGCCGTGCGTCGCGAGTTGTTGCGCGGCGGACAGGTGTTCTACGTGCACAACCGCGTGGAAGACATCGCGCACGTCGCCGAGAAAATCCACACGCTTGTGCCCGAATCGCATGTCGGCATCGCGCACGGCAAGATGGGGGAGAAGCAGCTCGACCAGATCATCCGTGACTTCTGGCATCGTGACATCGATGTGCTGGTATGCACCACGATCATCGAAACTGGCCTGGATATTTCCAATGCGAACACGCTGATCGTGGATCATGCCGACCGTTTTGGCCTCTCGCAGCTGCACCAGTTGCGCGGTCGTGTGGGTCGTGGCCGTGAACGCGCCTACGCCTACTTCCTGTACGATCCTGCCAAGCCGATGACCGAGCAGTCGCATGATCGCCTGGCCACCATCGCGCAGAACACGGCGTTGGGCTCCGGCTTCGACGTGGCCATGAAGGATTTGGAACTGCGCGGCACCGGCAATTTGCTCGGTGACGAACAGTCCGGCCATATCGAAGGCGTGGGTTTCGACCTGTATGTGCGCATGGTTTCCGAAGCCGTCGAAGCATACAAGGAGCCCGAGCAGGCCGTCGAACCGGTGGCGGTGAGCATCGACCTGCCGATTGAAGCGTCGATTCCGGTCGATTACATAGACTCCGACAAGCTGCGCCTCGAAGCCTACCGCAAGTTGGCTGCCGCACGAGACGAGCATGATCTGCAGGATCTGCGGGAGGAACTGACCGACCGTTACGGCAAGCCGCCGGTCGAATTCGAAACCCTGTTCGACGTCGCCCGCCTCAAGTTCAAGGCGCGCAAACTTGGCATTTCGGAAATCCTCGCCCAATCGAATCGTGTGCGCGTGGGCCGCATCGACCCGCCCGAAAGCGTGCAGATGCGCATGTCCCGCATTTACAAGGGCTGCCAGTACCGGCCGGTTACTCACCAACTGCTGGTACCCGCCCCCTTCAACGGCTCACTGGGTCAACCCGCCATGACCTCCGACCAAATCGTCCTGTGGGCCAACCAGCTTCTGGACGACCTGGCATGGAATCCGAGCGCAAAGCGCTGAATCGAATCGTGTGGGTCAGCGATACCCGTTGCTGTAAGACACGGGTATCCTGGCCACCACGGACCACTGACCTCCGCCCGAATTGATATCCAGTCGGCCGCCCAAGCGTTCGAGCGCCGTGGCATAGTAGGACAGCCCAAGTCCGGTGGACTTGCCATCGCTGCAGACTGCATTTGCCGTGAACCGGGGCGTGTTGCAGGTCGAAATCACGATGGCGTCAGGCTTATCCTGCACCGATACGATATATCCGTGGTCTCGGTCGGCGTACTTGCCGATATTGGCGCATAATTCATTGATCAGCCCAACAGCCAGATCGGCTACGGATGTGGGGAGTTCGTGAGCTGTCGCATCCTCAATCAATATGGTGCCCGTCAAACCAAGCGAAGCCAGCCGATCGGACTGCTGGGTCATGGTCTGCCGCACACGCTCCAGCCACAAACGATTCGATTCGGAAACATTGCCGTTACCAGATTGCTGCGCATTGCTATCGCGCAGCAGTGACACGATTCGGCGAGTATATGCCAAGGTTTCGTTGACTTCTTGACGTATGTTGCCGTATTCGGTACGGGCCGCTTCCGCGCTGATATTGCCCGAGACTTCGATATCATGTTCGAGCCGTAAAGTCAGATTGCTTAAGCGTGTGGCCACTTCGTCGTGCAGTTCGGTAACGATGCACATGCGATGATGCTGTTCCGTCTCGCGCATACGGGCGCGTTCGGTGCGGATGCGATGCTGTGTTATCGCCACGATAAGCAGTATGAGATCCAACCCGGTAAGCGCAATCGCCAGCATTGCCCAACCGAAGTAGGTATCTAGATGCAGGTTGCCGCTTAGCGTGCCAAAACAGGCCATAGCCAGTGAGCCGATAGTAATCGCTGCCATGGCGAGAAGTGCATCCGATGCAGACAGCACGGCGCAGGCAAACAGTAGGTTGATGATCAGCATAGGACTGACGCAGAATGCCGTAGGTGGCAGGCATGCGGCGATTGTCCATATGCATGCGATGGCGATGGCACCATTGCGCGGCGACCATGCCATAGCGATGGTGGTGACGATGGTGAGGATGGTCAATAGAGCGGGAGCGGGGCCGAATACGGCGGACCATTCACCGCGCATCAAGGCTATGGTGCCCACGACATCCGCAATGGTGATGAGCGCTGCACAGGCCAAGATTGCTGCGGATGGACGACAGTGAGCAATCGCTCGATTATGGTGCGTTATAGGAAGTGTCGGGATACACATGCAAGCAATGCCTCCTGCCTTGATGAGGTGCCGGTTTTCTTCATAACCTGATGAACGTGCACATATACGGTTGCCGAGCTGATGCCAAGAGAACGGGATATGCGTTTGGTGGCCAATCCTTGGGCATACAGGCGCATGATGGTTTGTTCGCGCTCGCTGAGTCGTTCCGATTCGTCCATGGCCGTCAACATGTGGTGAGCGTGAAGGGTGTCCATGAAACGAGGGGACTCGCTGTCCGGATCATACGGTTCAGCTGCCGCGGCGGCTAGGATAGCCGGTCGCAATTGCGTGGGGATATCGTTTTTCGCAACCAAGGCCTGCGCACCCGCAGACACAAGATCCTCCATGAAATCTTTCGGATCGAGGGCCGTGATGCCGACAATGCCAATCGCTGCCGTTTGCTTGCGCAGTGTGCGGCATACGTGCAGCCCATCCATATCGGTAAGTGACATATCCAACACCAGCACTTGAGGTGCTTTGCCCACGAAGCAGTGGTGCAATGCTGCAACCCCGGTTGCACTCGCCCAGATGACATGGAACGCAGGATCGAGGTGCTCGATATGGGCGCGAATCATGCGCATGGCATACGGGTCGTTTTCGACCAGCCCGATATTGATGGTTTGCGCAGGAGCGCATGAAACAGTTGCGTTCATGAAATCCAGTGTATGTTTTCAAAAACGTATGACGCCGCTTACTAAAGGTCTCTTTATCGTGCTTGCCTGTGGAGTGCCACCGATTCCATAATGAGAGATATTCCAAGCTGTTTCTTCTCATAGTGAGGTGGATCATGACCGGACGTTATCGCTGGTATCGCGCGATTTGCATCGCGGTTGTTATGTCACTTGGCTTGGCAGCGATCGTACTGGTTGATGCAGTACGCTATCTTCACTGGCGGATGCCGCTATTCGCCGTGAGCCGTACAACCACGCAAACGGGTATGACGATTCGGCATTCCACTGGTCTGTGGTATAAGGCCACCCGAATCGAAGATGGGAAGAGCCTGTTCGTTGATATCACTCCGTTCTGGGATGTCGATGGCAATCGGTGCTCTGATTCTGCCGTTGATATTCTGTCCCTTACCCAAACAGCCGTATTCCAACGGCACAGTGAATCCGTCATCGGATACGATGATGGCACTACAGGGGTAGCAATCGCCGATTGCGTCGCGAATGCGGATGAAGTGACGGTCTATGCCGTCGCGTTAGAGACCAGAAACTCTTCCTTGAGTTTTCCCGATAGCACCAGCCCCGAATATATTGTGCTGAAGGCAGACGACGAAGGCAAACTGAAAGTGCGGCACACTGACGATGCGTCACAAGACATCGGTCGCAACTTTCAGAACAACGACAACCTCGTTACCCTGTTCCCACAGCACGTGCGCATGATGTGGAATGTCATGCTCAACAATCCGACCAGCTGGCGCTAACTGGTTGTTCGCTTGCGGTACGTGCTGGGCACCAATAGACTCAGGGCGTATGAGCGAACTAGCAGGATATGACATTGCACGCCTGGGCATGGGCGTGATGGCGCTTTCCATCGAAGGCCGGCCGACCAATCGAGCGCAGGCCATCGACACCATCCATGCCGCACTCGACGCAGGCGTGCGCTACCTCGATACCGCATGGTCGTACTATCTGCCGAGCAAGCCGGGCACCGGCGAGCCGGAGGATATGGGCTATGGCGAATATTTGGTGCGCGACGCGCTCGCCTCATGGCAAGGCCCACGCGACGAAGTATTGGTGGCCACCAAAACCGGTTGGCTGCGCACCCTAGACGAAGCCGGCCATTATGGATGGCAGGCCGACGCCCGCCCCGAAACCATGATCGCTCAGGCTAAAGAATCCGCTCGCCGTCTTGGCGTGGACGCACTGGATCTCCTGTATTCACACTGCAATGACCCCGCCGTGCCCTATGCTGAGCAAATGGAGGCGCTGAAAACTTTGGTTGATGAGGGTGTGGCGCGCCACGTCGGCATTTCGCGCGTCGGCAGCGCTGATATCGAAACGGCTCATCAGGTACTGGGGGAGCGGCTTGTCGCCGTGCAGAACCAGTTCTCGCCGGTGCACCCCGACCCTGAAAATACGATGGAGACCTGCAAACGGCTTGGACTGGCCTTTGTTTGCTGGTCGCCGCTCGGCGGCTTTCTTGACCCGTTCAACGCACATCTGTTCGATCGGTTCCGTGAGGTGGGTCGCGCGCACGGTTGCTCGTATCAGCGTGTGACGTTGGCATGGGAGCTGGCGCGCTGGGATCGACTGTTCACCATTCCCTCCGCCCGCAACCCGCAGGAGATCGAGGATTCCTTCGCTGCGACCGAACTGAGACTGAGTGTTGACGAATTGGCATATCTTGATGGCATCCGCCGTTAGAAAACCGTAAGTAATGTGAGCGCTCACATCGATTTTTGGGCGTGTTGTTCATAACGTCCACAAATCGCACTATCGTTAGAAACGTCAATCAAGATTCACAACCGTTTTAAGGAGTAGTTGTGGCAGCAATTGAAAGCGTGTACGCGCGTCAGATTCTCGACTCCCGTGGCAACCCGACCGTTCAGGTCGTGCTCGACACCGAAGACGGCGCCCGCGGTCTGGGTCTGGTTCCGTCCGGTGCTTCCACCGGCGAAGCCGAGGCTTGGGAGCGTCGTGATGGCGACAAGTCCGTCTACGGCGGCAAGGGTGTGCTGAACGCCGTTAAGGCCGTGAACGAAGAGATCGCTCCGAAGGTCATCGGTATGGACGCTGCTGACCAGCGCGCCCTCGACGATCTGATGATCGAGCTCGATGGCACCCCGAACAAGGGCCGTCTCGGCGCCAACGCCATCCTCGGCGTGTCCCTGGCCGCCCTGTACGCCTCCGCTGAGTCCGCCGGCATGCCGCTCTACCGTTACATCGGCGGCACCAACGGCCACATCCTGCCGGTGCCGAACATGAACATCATGAACGGTGGTGCTCACGCCGACTTCGCCACCGATATTCAGGAATACATGATCTCCCCCTACGGCTTCAAGACCTACTCTGAGGCTCTGCAGGCTGGTGTCGAGGTCTACCACACCCTGAAGAACGTTCTGAAGAAGCAGGGTCTGAACACCGGCCTCGGCGACGAGGGTGGCTTCGCTCCGAAGATGAAGTCCAACAAGGACTCCCTGAACTACATCATGGACGCCATCTCCGCTGCCGGCTACGAGCCCGGCAAGCAGATCGGCATCTCCCTGGACGTTGCCTCCTCCGAGTTCTACAACAAGGAGACCGGCAAGTACCACTTCGAAGGCGACGATCGTGACGCCTCCTACATGCTCGACTTCTACGAGGCCCTCATCGAGGAGTATCCGATCGTCTCCATCGAGGATCCGTACCAGGAAGAAGGCTGGGAAGACTGGGCCAACATCACCGCTAAGCTCGGCGATCGTCTGCAGTTCGTCGGCGACGACTTGCTCGTGACCAACCCGAAGCGTCTGGCCAAGGGCATCGAGCTCGGCGCTGCCAACTCCCTGCTGGTCAAGCTCAACCAGATCGGTTCCGTCACCGAAACCCTCGACGCCATCGAACTGGCCACCAAGAACGGCTTCACCTCCATGGTGTCCCACCGTTCCGGCGAGACCCCCGACACCACCATCTCCGATCTTGCCGTTGCTAAGAACACCGGCCAGATCAAGACCGGTGCCCCGGCTCGTGGCGAGCGCGTTGCCAAGTACAACCGCCTGCTCGAGATCGAGGAGGAGCTCGGCTCCACCGCTCAGTACGCTGGCTACTCCGCCTTCAAGGCCTGCAAGAAGTACATCGCCAAGTGATTTAATGGCGATTTGCTAAAGTTCTTGTGAATACCCGCCATGTTCGTCCACCGCGTCGAACATGGCGGGTATTTTATTGAGCTATGAGCAAGCAGTCCCGCAAATCCAAATCAGGCAAAACACGAACCAAACGGAACAACAGCGCGGGGCCCATCGCATTCTTCGTCTCGCTGTTCATTGTGGCGCTCGGCACCATACAGTTGGTATCCACCTTCCACACCTACGCACTGAACTTGGCTGAACTCAACGGTCTCAAACGTGAGGAGGCCTCGTTGATTGCCAAGAAACAGGATTTGGAGAACGATATCAAGCGCTGGGATGACAAAGCCTATGTAACCGCTCAGGCACGTGAGCGCTTAGGATTCGTATTCCCCGGTGAACAGGCTGTGCGGGTGCTTCATCCCGAAGCGGTGACCGGCGATGAGACCGATAGCAAGCAATCGGATGATTCGGACGATTCCGATCATAAAGTGCTGCCATGGTACAGTGAACTGTCTTATGCTCTGCAGCAGGCCGATGAGCCAAAGGATGAGAAGGATGATCAGTCTACTCAGACTAGTCAGTCCGACCAGTCCGATACCAAAACCAACCAACAGAGCGATCAAACAGACACGGGGGAGGCAACTCAACAGTGAACGCAGCCAATAACGACATCATTCAGCGGGCACAGGAACTAATCGACCGGATTCTTGCCGAACCGGCCAATGATCGGGACATCGAACTGGTGCAGGCGCAGCTGGGCCGTTATCCGCGCGGCATGGTGGCCGTGGGCGCACGCTGCGTATGTGGTCGTCCGCTCGCCGTCGTCACCCGGCCGGTGCTGCCCGGAGGCATCCCTTTCCCCACCACCTGCTACCTGACAGGTCCTGAAGCCGTTAAAGCCGCGTCCCACGTCGAAGCAGCTGGCATCATGCAGGACTACAACGACATGCTTGCCTCCGATGAAAACCTGCGTGCAGCCTATGGGCGCGCACATGAGCTGTATCTGGCGTTCCGCCATGAGTTGGCTGAGCGTTTGGGCGACAGCGAAGAACATATTGAAGGCACTTCGGCAGGTGGTATGCCGGTGCGCGTCAAATGCCTGCACGCCCTGCTGGCACAAACTCTGGTAATGGGTGCGGGCGCGAATCCAATCGGCGACATGGTGCTGGAACGCGTCAAAGACGAATTCGATCCCAGCGTATGCCGGTGCAGCATCATCGACTGAAATATCACGGGATAACAAGCCAGGAGGGAACATGAGTACAAGCGTTACGGTTGCAGGTATCGACTGCGGCACCAATTCCATTCGCCTGAAGGTTGCTCGCGTGGACGAACATGGCATGAGCGAAATCGTGCCGCGTATTCTGCGAGTGATCCGACTCGGCCAGGACGTGGACAAAACCCATCGCTTCGCCGACGAAGCATTGGAACGAGCCTACGAGGCCGCGCACGAGTTCGCCGGCGTGCTTGCCGAACATCAGGTGGACGGCATTCGCTTCGTGGCCACATCCGCCACACGTGACGCCGAAAACCGTGAGGAATTCGAAGACGAAATCGAGAAGATCTTGGGTGTGCGCCCTGAAGTCATTCCCGGCACCGAAGAGGCCGATCTGAGCTTTCTGGGCGCCACTGCGGTGGTCAGGCGAGACGATCTGAAGCCCCCGTTCATGGTGGTTGATTTGGGTGGCGGCTCCACTGAACTGGTGGTTGGCGGTGACGGCGAGCATGCTCCTGCAACCCAAGTGCAGGGTGCCTACTCGATGAATATCGGTTCGGTGCGCATGACCGAACGTCATCTGAAAACAGATCCGCCCACACAAGCTGAAATCGACGAGGCCATCGCCGATATCGACGCGCATATCGACGAAGCCTTCAAGCATGTGGATGCCGGCAAGGCGCGCACCATCATCGGCGTGTCTGGCACCGTGACCACTATGACCGCGCTGGCCATCGGACTGACCGAATACGATCACACCGTGGTCGACGGTTACCGTCTGCCGGTAGACGAAGCGTATGCCATCGATGACAAGTTCCTGCGCATGACCCGCGAAGAACGTCGTGCCTACAAAACCATCCACCCCGGGCGTATCGATGTGGTCGGCGGCGGAGCCGTGGTATGGAGCCGTGTGCTGCAGCGCGTATCCGAAGCGGCCCAAGCGGATCACGGTGAGCCCATCGACTCGTTCGTGGCCAGCGAACACGGTTTGCTTGACGGCATTGTGCTCGACTATGGTCGCCGTCTGCTTGCCGAACGGGCCTGAATACTTGGGGGCGAATAGCATTCTTCGGCTCTCGCGACGCGAATCGCGAGATTCTGCCCGAACATGACGTACAATAGCTAAGCCGGGTTACGGCCCGGCAAGCCTCCATGGCGAAATTGGTATACGCAGCTGACTTAAAATCAGCCGCTTCGGCTTACGGGTTCGAGTCCCGTTGGAGGCACACAACGTGTTGCAAGGTGTGACTGTCGCGCACCCCGTGGCGTAGAATCGAATCCGTTATGGCACGATCAGCATCCTCAAACGGCACTTCAGCCCGTAAATCCAAGACCGGCAAATCATCCACCCACGACGGCGAGACCAAAGTCCAGTCGGCCCTCGAACTTGATGACGAGGAATCCTGGACCAAGAAGATTCTGCTCGCGGTTCCGCGCGCCCTCGGTTCGGGCGTGCGCGCGGTCTCAGGAGTGGGCGAATACGACCCCGCCTACAGGCGTGACGGCCTGTGCTTCCTGCTGCTCGTGCTCGCCGTGCTGTTCTGCGCCTCCGAATGGTTCCGCGTCAACGGCGTACTCGGACAATTCCTGCACGCTATCGCGGCCGGTGTGCTCGGCCTGATGAGCATCGTGCTGCCGGTGCTGCTGGGCGCGGTCGCCATCCGACTAATGCGCAACTCCGGCAAGGGATCGAACAATCCACGCGTGGTCACCGGCTGGATCCTGCTGATGTGGTCCATCTGCTCGATTATCGACGTGGCACTTGCCGCCGACCATCCTGGATTCGACATTGCAGTGCTGCAGAACGCCGGAGGCCTGTTTGGCTTCTTCCTTGGCTCCCCATTGGCTTGGGGATTATCCAACGCGTTCGCCATCATCATCTTCGTCGTGGTCGGCCTGTTCTCCCTGCTCATGATCACCGGCACCCATGTCACCGATCTGCCCGAGGATTGCCGCAAGTTCGCAGCCAAAGTGCAAGGCAAGCAATACCAGCCCAAAACTGATGCACGTAGCGCAGGTGGCGCTGACCAATTCCCCAATGAGGTGCGGTTGGGCGACACAACGCTCGCCTTCGCCGACGGTGTGCCCACACATGATGACGACACGGAACAAGCCGACGACGACTCTGCCCGTGCAAATGCCAAACCAAGTCTGTTCGCCCGACTATTCCATCGCGGCAACAAAAACGACGATAAGAACACCCGACTCGATCGTTACGCCGCAGATGACCCATACGACACCGCCGCCAGCCGGCACGGTGAAGCCGCCGAGACACCGGTGGTCGATCCCACTACCGGCGAAATCATTTCCGGTGGCCGTTCTATCGCATCCGCGGCCTATCAAGGTGCCGACATCCCCACTACCGGCACGACTGGCACCGCCAGCATGCCGTTGGACGCCACCGCCGTGCTCGGCACGCCGAAACCCCGCATCATTTCCGGCGGACAAACCGTCGCCATGCCGTCCGGTGACGTTGCAGGCGCACCGCAAGTTCCCGAAGATCCATGGGCACCCAGTGCCGCACTTGCCGCAGGCACTACTGCACTTGCAGGCTCAGTCGCACCGTCTGACGGTCACACTGTTGCCATGGGACCTAGCAGCCAACCTGGTTCTGACAACGCCACAGCACCCTATGCCGGTGCCGATGCGGACGGCAGCGGAACTGGACAAGGCACACCCAGCGGCGATGGTACGAATCAAAGCGGCGTGAGCGCTGATGCGGGCGATGAGGCCAATAAGCCTTACCAGTTGCCTGACCTGAATCTGCTTGCCAAAGGCCAGCCTCATGCGATGCGTACGCCGGCCAATGATCGCGTAATCCGCGCCCTGACCAGCACCTTCAGCCAATTCAGCGTGGACGCCAAGGTCGTTGGCTTCCTGCGAGGCCCCTCCGTCACCCAGTACGAGGTGGAATTGGGCCCCGGCGTCAAGGTGGAGAAGGTCACCAATCTGCAGCGCAATATCGCCTACGCGGTGGCCAGCTCCGATGTGCGCATTCTTTCGCCGATTCCCGGTAAATCCGCCATCGGCATCGAAATTCCGAACGAGGATCGTGAGATCGTGCATTTGGGTGACGTACTCCGGTCAGACAAGGCCGTAGGTGATCCCAACCCGATGCTCACCGGTATCGGCAAGGACGTCGAAGGCCATTTCGTCACCGCTGATCTGACCAAGATGCCGCATCTGCTTGTGGCTGGTGCCACCGGCTCGGGTAAGTCCAGCTTCATCAACTCCATGCTTACCTCGCTGATCATGCGATCCACCCCTGAGCAGGTGCGCCTGATCATGGTCGATCCCAAGCGTGTGGAACTGTCCGCCTACGCCGGCATCCCACACCTGCTTACCCCGATCATCACCGATCCGAAGAAGGCTGCTCAGGCTTTGGAATGGGTGGTTAAGGAGATGGACGCACGCTATTCGGATCTTGAATACTTCGGATTCCGTCATGTCAAGGACTTCAACGAAGCCGTGCGCGCCGGCAAAGTGCAGGTTCCGCCGGGCTCCCAACGCAAAGTGGCGCCTTATCCGTACATCCTCGTTGTCGTCGACGAGATGGCCGACCTGATGATGGTGGCCAAGAACGACGTGGAATCATCCATTCAGCGCATCACACAGCTGGCCCGCGCCGCCGGCGTGCATCTGGTGCTCGCCACCCAGCGCCCGTCCGTGGACGTGGTCACCGGTCTGATCAAGGCGAACATTCCTTCCAGACTGGCGTTCGCCACCTCCTCGGCCACTGATTCACGCGTGATCCTCGATACGGTGGGTGCCGAAACCCTGATCGGCCAGGGCGATGCCCTGTTCCTGCCGATGGGTTCGGCCAAACCGATTCGTGTGCAGGGTTCGTGGGTTTCGGAATCCGAAATCCGCAAGGCCGTGGAATTCGTGCGCACCCAGCGCAAGCCCAAGTATCGCGAAGACATCGAACAGATGGCCAACCAGGCTGACAAGAGCGATAAAACGGACATCGACGAGGAAATCGGCGATGATATGGACGTGCTGCTGCAGGCCGCCGAACTGGTGGTCACCTCGCAGTTCGGTTCCACCTCCATGCTGCAACGCAAACTCAGGGTCGGTTTCGCCAAAGCCGGTCGTCTGATGGATTTGTTGGAAACACGCGGCGTGGTCGGCCCCTCCGAAGGCTCCAAGGCGCGCGAGGTGCTCGTGCAGCCCGCCGACCTGCCGCAGGTGCTCGCCTTCATCCGAGGGGAAACCGACAGCCTCACACCTTCCGCCCCAACTCAGGGAGAAATCTAAACTTTCCCAAGTTTGGGACGCTGCGCGCCGCTCAGAGTCCCAAACTTGGCAAAGCCCGTCTATCCTCCCCAAGTTTGGGACTCTGATGACAAGTAAGCGGGACAAAACTGGGAAGGTCCGAAGAATTTCCCGAATTTGTACCCCTAGGTAGACCAGTAAGGGTAAGGTGGGCCGCATGACTGACGAACAGACTGTGCAAAGCTCCAAGAAACCATCGCTGCTGGATGGATGGAATACACCCGCCAACCTGGTCACCTATTCACGCATCGTGCTGGTGGTGATCTTCCTGGCATTGGATATTATGGCCGGTGCTTGGGGCTCCGACAACCTGACTTTGCGTTGGGTGGCCGCGATATTGTTCATCATCGCTGCTTCCACCGATAAGATCGATGGTTGGATGGCGCGCACCTACAATCAGGTCACCGAAATGGGTAAGCTTATGGATCCTATCGCTGACAAGCTGCTCACTTGTGGCGCACTGATCGTCTGCTCCGCATTCGGCGAACTGGGCTGGTGGGTGACCGTACTGTTCCTGATTCGTGAAATCGGCATCACCGTGATGCGCTTCTTCGTGATGGAACGCCCCGGTGGCAAGGTCATCGCCGCCGCTTGGCCGGGCAAGCTGAAAACCGTATTCCAGTGCGTGGGCCTGTCCATGCTGTTGCTGCCCATGTGGCAGTTTGCTCCCTCGCAGAACGCTCCGACCTGGCTTGTCGTATACTACTTCCTGACCTATGCCGTGATTTATGTGGCGCTGATCCTGTGCCTGTACTCCGGTGCCATTTACCTGTACAACACTTTTGGCGGGCGTAAGCAGGCCAAGTAATCGTGCGGACTATGCAATACCCGGCAGACACGCCAAACGCTGGCGAGGGTATCAGCACTCAGGCTGCCATCGGTGCCAACGATATGGTTTGCTTCGATGATATTCAGCATCAGTGCGACGAACTGGCTGCCAACATACTTGCTGACTGCCAGTCGCGCGGTTTGAAAATCGCCTCCGCCGAATCATTAACCGCAGGGCTCCTGGCCGATGCGTTCGTGCGCATTCCCGGTGCCTCCAACGTATTCCTGGGCTCGGCGGTCACCTATGACATCAACGCCAAGGCCTCCGTGCTGCATGTGGATGCGCAGTTGCTTGACCGTGAGGGTGCCGTGCATCCCGAAGTCGCACGCCAAATGGCGATCGGCACCGCGAATCTGTATGCCCAGCCGCAATACGGCGATTCGATCATCGGCCTGTCCACCACCGGCGTGGCCGGTCCCGGTCCGGACGGTGACAAGCCGGCAGGCTTGGTATATATCGGTCTGAGGCTTCCCGGTGCGCTAACCGGCGGCGAGGCCAGCGTCATGGCCAAGGAACTGCATCTGCATGGCTCCCGAGAAGACGTACGCCACCAAACGGTGCTGAACGTGCTAGCCGCACTATGGAATGCGCTCACGACGTGAACAAGTTAGCCCATCAGCAAAAGTTGAGTCTATTGCCAGCAAGTTTTCAGGAATAAAAACAGTGGGGTTCGTTGTTGTACACAGTGGAAACACTTCAGACAACAACGGAAGGGGCTGTGGCTATGGAAACGATGATGCGCACGGATGAGCAAATGGAAACGACCATTACCAAGCCGATGGCCGTGCATCCCGGCACTGCTCGCATGCGTGAGCTGACACCTGCCCAACGCCGCGCTGTGATGTTCGCACAGCAGCAGATTTTGAAGGCGCAGGCCGCCAAGAAGGCCAAGGATGAGCGTCAGGCCGCCCGCGATCGCATGTGGGCCGAGGAAGATGCCGAGTTCAAGCCGCGTGCTGCGGCGAATGCCGACAAAGCCAAGACTGCCGAGGAGGAGCCGCGTGCGGTGTCGCTGCGTGAGGCCATCGGTCATGTGCTGCGCGATTTGCGCACCCGCGACCGTCGCACATTGCGCGAGGTCTCTGAAAAGGCCGGCGTGTCGCTTGGCTACCTCTCTGAGGTCGAGCGCGGGCAGAAAGAAGCCAGCTCGGAACTGCTGAGCTCAATCGCCGATTCGCTCGGTGTCAGCACCGCGCAGATGCTGCGGCTGGTGGCTGACTATCTCGATTCCGTGCAACACTAGTGGGTGCTGTACAAAACACGTACTCGATTGCGATGGCCCATGCCATTGCCGATGTTTATCGGCAACGACATGGGCCATCGCATTGTTTCGGCTTGGCACCAGCACGCTGTTCGGCGGTGGTGGCACACTGGCTGCATGCGAGAACGGGAATTCTGGGAATTACTTGAAGAAGTATTCGGCCGCACCTACGGCAGGTCGCTGTCGCGCGATCAGGAGCTGAATAAGCTGGACAACATGACCGTCGTTGAAGCACTGGAAGCAGGGCAGGAGCCTCGCGTGGTATGGAACGTGTTATGCGATCAAATGGAGATTCCCGATGCCAAACGGTGGGGCAAGGATCATGCGGCGCCTCCACTTCCGGCGGCTTGAACCATTCCACTTGTGGTGGCCTGATTGTTGGAAGGGCCGATGAATAGTGGGAAGCGTTATGGATGTGTGTGCGGTATCACGCCACGCCAATCGAACAAATGTTCGCCTATAGGCTATAGTTATCCACAGTGACCAACAAGAGCGCAAGAATCGTGAGGTAGCTGCTCCAGCCGCTTATGCCTTATGGCAGTAGGGATGAGGGGCTGGTGCGCCGACCGTGGCGGCAAGCTCTCTCCACATAGGTCGTTCCGGCTTGCCCACAAGCCGCGCGCGACCATACGGTGGAGACAATCCATTCGTTGTGCGACTTCGACAAGGAGAAGATCATGGCAGCAGAAACCAAGCCGGTGCACGATCCGGCCAAGGAGGCCAGGCCCGAGCTCGATCCCAAGCGCAAGGCGGCGCTTGACACTGCGCTGGCGCAGGTTGAGAAAAGCTTTGGCAAAGGCTCCGCAATGCGTCTGGGCGATCAGCCCGAACAGAACGTCGAGGTGATCCCCACCGGTTCCCTCGCACTCGACATGGCCCTGGGCATCGGTGGCCTGCCCCGAGGTCGTATTGTGGAGATCTACGGTCCGGAATCCTCCGGTAAAACTACGCTGGCCCTACATGTGGTGGCCAACGCCCAGCGCAAAGGGGGAGTGGCGGCTTATATCGACGCCGAACACGCGCTCGACCCCGCCTATGCTCGCAAGCTTGGCGTGGACACTGACTCGCTGATCGTCTCCCAGCCCGACAATGGCGAGCAGGCACTGGAAATCGCCGACATGCTGATTCGCTCTGGTGCTTTGGACGTTATCGTTATCGATTCGGTGGCGGCCTTGGTGCCCAAGGCCGAAATCGAGGGCGAAATGGGTGACAGCCACGTCGGCCTGCAGGCGCGTCTGATGAGCCAGGCGCTGCGCAAGATGACCGGCGCGCTTTCCCAAGCGGGCACCACGGCCATCTTCATCAACCAGCTGCGCGAAAAGATCGGTGTATTCTTCGGCAATCCCGAAACCACCACCGGCGGCAAGGCGCTGAAATTCTATGCCTCTGTGCGTCTGGATATCCGCCGTGTGCAAACACTGAAGAACGGCGACGAGGCCGTGGGCAACCGTACACGCGTCAAAGTCGTTAAAAACAAGATGGCCCCGCCCTTCAAATCCGCCGAATTCGACATGCTGTATGGCGAGGGCATCTCCCGTGAGGGTTCCGTGATTGACATGGCCCAGCAGGTCGGCGTGGTCAAGAAGTCCGGCTCGTGGTTCACCTATGAGGGCGACCAGCTTGGCCAGGGTCGTGAGAAGGTGCGTCAGTTCCTCAAGGACAATCCCGAGATCACCGAGGAGATTGAGAACAAGGTGAAAGCTGAATTCGGTTTGATCGCCCCCGGCGATCAGTTCGCCGAAGACGGTGATGCCGCGGCGGCAGCCGCAGTCAGCGAAGCCGCCGCCGCTGACGCCGCCAAAGACGCCAAAGCCGCAACGGCTGCGCCGAAGACAGCCAACAAAGCTACGGCTAAAACCGTTGAACCTAAGGCGTGACCATAAACACGATGATGGACGCGAATACATTCCTTGCGGCTCATCCTGTAATGGGAAGCGAGCCGCAGGGACTTGCCACACATAAAGCGCAAGAGCATGACGATCTTGATGCCTGCCGTGAGGCTGCATTGCGACTACTGGATGCGGCACCCCGCGCATCGGGAGCATTGCGGGAGCGTCTGCTGGACAAAGGCTACGAAGCAGACATCGTCGATGAGGTCATTGAGCGTTTGACCCGCGTGCAATTGCTGGATGATTATGCCTATGCCCAATCGGCGGTGCGCTATTGTGCGGGCCGAATGATGGGCCGGCGCGGCACAGTATTGGAATTGATACGCAAAGGTGTTGAACGCGCTTTGGCCGAACAGGTTGCCTGTGAGGCTGAAAGCGAAGGCGTATTTGAGGAATCGGCGTGGGAGTTGGGCCGTGTTGTGGCCCGAAAAACCCGAGGCCTTGACCGGCAAGTGCGTCAGCGTCGTTTCTGGTCCGCCGGCGGGCGCAAAGGTCACGACCCTGCAATCTTGCGTCGTGTGGCAGCCGAGCTATTGGTTTAAAGAAGTTTAAAGAAAGTGAGACCTCTTATACCCCGGGTTCTGTCACATACGTAAACGCATGTGGATGGCCATCCATCTCGACCTGACGTTGCCGCCAGGCTCTAGCAGCCTACCCGATGGCACGAGCGAGCAGCTCTTACCGCCATCTGCTTGGCCTTGCTCCCGATGAGGCTTGCCATGCGGCCCACTGTTGCCAGGGGCCCGGTGTGCTCTTACCACGCCGTTTCACCCTTACCCGTCGAGGACGGGCGGTCTATTCTCTGTTGCGCTATCTCTCAGGTCGCCCTGGGCGGACGTTATCCGCCATCGTGCTCTGTGGAGCCCGGAAGTTCCTCAGCCGATCCCAATGAAGATCACGGCCGCGGCCATCAAGAGGTCTCACAAGAACACACAGTATACACGCCGGGCGAACAGCCCTGCGAGTCGCGCGACAATGGTGGGAATACTGGGCAATGTCAAGGTGAAAGCGACACGAAATAATCTATCGGATAAATTCGGGCGAGTTCTTCCGCCGTTTACATATTGTTCGTCTACAATAGGCCTTACCCGGATGGTAACGATGCCGTCGGGGAACAGATATAGCGGCGCAAGTCGCTTGAGTTATAGGGAGGTCAACATGGAAATCGTCGTTACCGGACGCCACACACAGATCAAGCAAAGGTTCCGTGATGTCGTCGACCAGAAGATGAATCGTGTGACCGCTATCGCCCCGGATGCCCAGCGCGCGCAAATCGTACTGAGCCATGAGGGCAACCCGCGCCAGGCCGATACCGCCAAGCGCGTGGAAATCACCATTATCGCCGGACGCACCGTGGTGCGTGCAGAGGCGTCGAGCGCCGATGAGTTCAGCGCGCTCGATATGGCGCTGGACAAGCTGACGCTCCGTCTGCGCCGCACGCGCGACCGCCGCAAGGATCATCGCCGTGGCTACACCGAGATGATGCCGGTGGATCTGGGCGTGGTGGAGCCGGAGGTTGAGGCCGAGGAGATTGCGGAGGAGCCGAACAACAGCCCTGCCGCCGCTGTGGCCTCTGACCTGGGTCCGGGCGAATCCGTCGAGGTGCAGGTTGGCGACACGCCGATTGTCATCCGTCGCAAGCTGCACATCGCCGAGCCGATGACCATCGACGAGGCTCTGTATGAGATGGAGTTGATCGGACACGACTTCTTCCTGTTCGTCAACAAGGAAACCGGCCGTCCCTCCGTGGTCTACCATCGTCACGGCTGGAGCTACGGTGTCTTCGAGATCGACACCCCGGAGAACATGGCGAATGACTGATCGCCGGTTGTGAAGCAGTAGGTTGTTCATGGGCCGCCTCCCGTATAGGGAAGCGGCCCATTGCGTTGCTTGTGGAAGTGAAAGAACGCTGTTTGCTGATGATAATCGCCCACAATTCGTATAAATTTACGTAAATAGGACGAATTTTGTCGGCCCAAGGCGTGAGCGAGGGGTATGCTCTAAAACGGAAACCACCCAACCGATATAGGAGTACCAAGTGGTCGATATTGTCGATAAAGCCCTACGTATGGGCGAAGGACGACAGATTAAGCGGCTTGAGGCCGTTGCCAAGGCGGTGAACGCCCTGGAGGACGAGATCTCTGCCCTCTCCGACGAAGAACTCAAGGCGCAGACGCCGAAGTTTAAGCAGATGCTCGCCGACGGCAAAACTCTCGACGACATCATGCCCGAGGCCTTTGCCACCGTGCGTGAGGTCTCCAAGCGCACCCTGGGCCAGCGCCACTTCGACGTGCAGCTCATGGGCGGCGCCGCCCTGCACTGGGGCAACATCGCCGAAATGAAAACCGGTGAAGGCAAGACCCTGGTCGCCACCCTGCCCACCTACCTGAACGCCCTCGAAGGCAAGGGCGTGCACGTGGTCACCGTCAACGACTACCTGGCCAGCTACCAGAGCGAGCTGATGGGCCGTATCTATCGCTTCCTGGGCATGTCCGTCGGCTGCATCATCACCGATCAGAAGCCTCCGGAGCGCCGCAAGCAGTACAACGCCGACATCACCTACGGCACCAACAACGAGTTCGGCTTCGATTACCTGCGCGACAATATGGCGTGGGAGAAGGCCGATCTCGTGCAGCGCGGCCACCATTACGCCATCGTCGATGAGGTCGACTCCATCCTGATCGATGAGGCCCGTACCCCGTTGATCATCTCCGGTCCTGCCGAAGGCGACGTGACCCGTTGGTACCGTCAGTTCGCCAAGCTGGTGCTCAAGCTGACACGCGACGAGGACTATGAGGTCGACGAAAAGAAGAAGGTCGTCGGCATCCTCGATCCGGGCATCACCAAGGTCGAGGACTTCCTCGGCATTGACAACCTGTATGAGCCGGCCAACACCGCCCTGATCGGCTACCTCAACAACGCCATCAAGGCCAAGGAACTGTTCCTGCGCGACAAGGACTACGTCGTCACAGGCGGCGAAGTACTGATCGTCGACGAGCACACCGGCCGTATCCTGCCGGGCCGTCGCTACAACGAGGGCCTGCACCAGGCCATCGAAGCCAAGGAAGGCGTGGAGGTCAAGGCTGAGAACCAGACCTTTGCCACCATCACCCTGCAGAACTACTTCCGCATGTACGACAAGCTCGCCGGCATGACCGGTACCGCCGAAACCGAGGCGGCCGAGTTCATGAACACCTACAAGCTGGGCGTGCTGCCGATCAAGACCAACAAGCCGATGATCCGCAAGGATCAGGACGACCTCATCTTCCGCACCAAGAAGGAAAAGCTCGCCGCCATCATCAAGGACGTGGCCAAGAGGCACGCCACCGGCCAGCCGGTGCTGCTCGGCACCGCCTCCGTGGAAAGCTCCGAAGTGGTCTCCACCCTGCTCGACGTGGCCAAGATTCCGCATCAGGTGCTCAACGCCAAGCAGCATGAGAAGGAAGCCGCCGTGGTCGCCGTCGCCGGCCGCAAGGGCGCCGTGACCGTGGCCACCAACATGGCCGGCCGTGGTACCGACATCATGCTCGGCGGCAACGTCGAGTTCCTCGCCGATGCCAAGCTCAAGTCCGAAGGCTACTCGCCGGAAGATACTCCGGAAGAGTACGAGAAGCGCTGGCCGGGCACCCTCAACGAGATCAAGGCCCAGGTCAAGGACGAGCACGAGGAAGTCGTCGAACTCGGCGGCCTGTACGTGCTGGGCACCGAACGCCACGAATCCCGTCGTATCGACAACCAGCTGCGCGGCCGTTCCGGTCGTCAGGGCGATCCGGGCGAATCCCGCTTCTACCTGTCGCTGGAAGACGACCTCATGCGCCTGTTCAACACCCAGCTCGTGGCCCGCGTGATGGCCACCGGCATGGAAGAGGGCCAGCCCATCGAGGCCAAGAGCGTGACCAAGGGCGTGCGCACCGCACAGAAGGCCGTGGAATCCCGCAACTACGAGATTCGTAAGAACGTGCTCAAGTACGACGATGTGATGAACAAGCAGCGCACCGTCATCTACTCCGAGCGCCAGGCTGTGCTGAAGGGCGAGGACATCCACGAGGATATCGAGCGCTTCATCACCGACACCGTCACCTCCTACATCAAGGGTGCCGAAAGCGGCTCCGAAAAGCCGAAGGACTGGGATTGGGAAGGCCTGTTCAAGGCCATCAACGCCGTGATCCCGATTTCGGTTGATGTCGAAGAAGCCAAGGACGCCGTCGCCAAGCTCAAGGGCGAAAAGGCCGTCGAGGCCCTGCGCGATCTGATCGTGGAGGATGCCAAGGCCAAGTACGCCGAGCTGGAAACCACCATCGGTGAAAAGGGCCTGCGCGACCTGGAGCGTCGCGTGGTGCTCGCCGTGCTCGACCGCAAGTGGCGCGAACACCTCTACGAGATGGACTACCTCAAGGACGGCATCGGCCTGCGCGGCATGGGTCAGCGCGACCCGCTGGTCGAATACCAGCGCGAAGGCTACCAGATGTACAACTCCATGATCGAAGCGATCAAGGAGGAGTCCATCCAGCTGCTCTTCCACATCGACATCAAGCAGGTCGCCGCCACCCAGGATCCCGACTCCACCAAGGACGAGGATGCTGCGGTTGACACGGCCGAAGCCGAAGTCGGCATCGACTCCGCTTCCGCTGCCGAGTCGCAGGAAGCCGAGAGCGCTGTGGCCGCCGGCCCCGATGAGGATGGCGAAAGCGCCGATGAGGCATCCGCTGGCGAAACCGAGGCCGAAGCCGATCAGGATGAAGCTGAGCAGCCTGCTGAGGATGGCGAAGTGACTCGCGACGAGGACGGTAATCCCGTGATCGTCGGCCCTGCGCCGATCAGCCACGCCGAAGGCAAGGTTCCCACCTCCAAGCGCCCCAAGAGCGAGGAACTCAAGACCCCGTGGTCTGATGGCAAGACCTACCCGGGCACCCCGAAGAACGCTCAGTGCCCGTGCGGTTCCGGTCGCAAGTACAAGATGTGCCACGGCCAGAACGAAGCCTGAGGCAAACCGCCGCACTATAGCAGTGCATAAGGGTTAAACCGCATGGATTAGCCCGCAATACGAAACGGCCCGATGTTTGTAACATCGGGCCGTTTACAATAGCGGCGAAACTGCTATTGAGGCGTGTCCCACGCCAAGGAGGACAACATGGCCGAGTTCACATGGAAGTCGATTCTGACAAAGCTCGTCGGGGGAGAGCATCTAACCGCCGAGGAATCCGAGTGGTTCGTCGACGACCTGATGCGTGGCAACGCCAATCCGGCGGCGGTGGGCGCTGTGCTCGCCACCCAGCAGCAACTGGGTTTGACCGCCGACGAAGTGCGTGGTGCCGCCAAGGCCATGGTCTCCCATGCCGTGCCACTGAAGGTATCCGGCGAATGCACGGATATCGTGGGCACTGGTGGCGACGGTGCTGCCACCGTGAACCTGTCGACCATGGGGTCGGTGGTTGCGGCCGCCGCCGGCGTGAAAATCGTCAAGCACGGCAATCGTGCCGCCTCATCGAAGTGCGGTGCCGCCGACTGCTTGGAAACCCTTGGCCTGCCGTTGGAATTGAAGCCTGAAGCCGTGGGCGAGATCGCCGATGAGGTGGGTATTACCTTCGCATTCGCCAAAACCTTCCACCCGGCCATGCGTTTCGTCGGCCCGATTCGTGCAGCGCTCGGCGTTCCCTGTGTGTTCAACGTGCTGGGCCCGCTGACCAATCCTGCCACCCCCAAGCACATGGCCATCGGCTGCGCAAACCGCGCGATGAGCCCGATTATGGCCGCCGTCTACGCCGCCAATGGTCAAACTGGCATGGTCTACACTTCGCATGAGGGATTGGACGAAATGGCACCTACCGGCCCGATTTCCGTGTGGGAATTCAAGGATGGCAAGGTTGTCGAAACCGAATTCGACCCGACCGTCGAACTGGGATTGGCACCCGTGACCATCGCCGACCTCAAGGGCGGAGAGCCGGCCTACAATGCGCAAGCCGCACGTGACTTCCTGGCTAATAAGGACGTGCCCTTCCGCTCCACCGCACTGCTGAACGCGGCTTCCGCCATCGTGGCAGACGGTCATATGGTGCCCGCCGACGGCACGTTGGCCGAACGCTTCAAGGTAGCCTACGCACTCGCTGAAGAGGCTGTGGTGTCCGGCAAGGCGGCAGCCCTACTGGATAAGTGGATTAGCGTCGCCCAATCTAAGGCCTGATTTTTCCGACAATTCATTCCTGTCAAACTGGCACTTCCCATAGTCCAACTGTTAAGTGACTTAAGGGGAGTGCCGCGTGATAGAGGAGAAAAGCGTTGCCTTGGGTTGCACCGGCAAACAACCTGTGGCAACGCTTTGCCTGACGCTGAGCTCGTCGGCATAGGCTGATGTCCACCTACGAGGAGGTACATCACCCTATGGAAACACTGAATGCCAATGTCGCCCAGAAGCTCGGGCTGACCAACCCCAAGAACGATGAACGTCCGATTAAGGTCGTGCAGTTCGGTGAAGGCAACTTCCTGCGCGCCTTCGTCGACTGGATTATCCAGCAGCTCAACAACGCCGGCGAATTCAACGGCAACGTCGCCATCGTCCAGCCGCTACCCTTCGGCCGCGTCAAGGAACTCAACGATCAGGATCGCCTGTACACCGTGATTCTCGAAGGCCTCAAGAACGGCAAGGAAGTGCAGAGCCGCGAGGTTATCGACTCCATCGGTGCCGCCCTCAACGTATACGAGGATTGGGAAGGCTATCTGGCCCTCGCCGACAATCCGGATCTGCAGATCGTCATCTCCAACACCACCGAAGCCGGCATCGCCACCAGCGACGAAGACGATGTCGACGCGCAACCGCCCAAGAGCTATCCGGCCAAGCTCACCCAGCTGCTCAAGCGCCGCTTCGACAAGGGACTGCCGGGCCTGCTGATCATCCCTTGCGAACTCATCGCTGACAACGGCATTGCTCTGAGGGCAACGCTGGTGGAAACGGCCAAGCGTTTCGGCTATGGCGAGGAATTCATCAACTGGCTCGTCACCGACAACACCTTCGTCTCCACTCTCGTCGACCGCATCGTGCCCGGCTTCCCGCGCGACAACGCCGAAGCGCTGTGGAACGAGCTCGGCTATGTGGACAACAATATGGTCAAGGCCGAGCCCTTCGCCCTGTGGGTTGTGGCCGGCGACCAGGCCGCACAGGACAAGGTCAATGAGCTGCTGCCCGCCAAGCGTCTTGGCATCGACCTGGTCACCTGCGAGCAGGTGCAGCCCTACCGCGAACGCAAGGTGTATCTGCTCAACGGCCCGCACACCACCATGGCTCAGGTCGCTCGTCTCGCGGGCCTGAACACCGTGGGCGAAGTGATGAACGACGATATCGTGCGTTCCTTCATCGAGCGTGAAATGCACGAGGAGATCATCCCCGTACTCACCCTGCCCGAAGAGGAGCTCAACGCTTTCGCCGACGCCGTGCTCGAACGCTTCAAGAACCCGTTCGTCAAGCATTCGCTCGACTCCATCGGCCTCAACTCCGTTTCCAAGTTCACGGCCCGCCTGCTGCCGAACGTCAAGCGCAACGTCGAACAGGGCCGTGGCGTGCCAGCCCGCATCGCCTTGGCACTGGCTGGTCTCTATGCCGCCTACGCCGGCGTGGCGCCGACCCCGGTGAATGTGACCGATGCGGACGAGGTCAAGGCAAAGTTCGCCGGTAAGGGCGCCAAAGCGGATGACGTGAAGGCGATTCTGGCTGACACCGACCTGTGGGGCGAGGATCTGACCGCCATCGACGCTCTGGCCGATGTGGTCGCCGCCGATGTGGCCGCCATCGCTGAGGGCCGCATCAAGGAGCTCATCGCCGCCTTGGCATAGGAGAGCCGATAACAGCCGAAACCCGTGGCAACATTGCCACGGGTTTGTTCGTTATGCCGTACCCTTGAAACCGCTAACGAAATATCGACGCATCCCACGTAGCAGTGGGATGGTTGGGGTACCCAACCACGCTTTTCGACGAAAGAGGGTTGAACGTGACGGACGGCGCGATTACCGTAAACGGCATCAGCAAGGGCAAAGTGCTGCTGGTCGGCGAACCAATGTGCCTATTCACCGCCGAACAGGAAGGCCCGATGAGCGAGGTTCCCACGTGGGGGGCTTCGGTGGCCGGTGCCGAGCTGAACGTGGCAATCGGATTGCAGCGCCTCGGCCAGCATCCGGTATATATGACCAAGCTCGGCGACGATCCCATGGCCGAACGCATCCTTCAATTCATGCAGCGCAATGGGCTCGACACCTCGCTGGCAGCCACGGATCCCACGCATCTGACCGGTTTCATGCTCAAGTCCAAGGTCTCGCAGGGAGATCCGAAAACCGCATATTGGCGCAGGAACTCCGCCGCCTCCACCATCAGCAGCGACGATGTGCGCGCACTTGACTGGTCCGGCGTCAGCCTGATGCATTTAACCGGTATCCTGCCGCCGTTATCCACCTTGGAAGCCTCCTCCGTGCTGGTGGATGAGGCCCATGCCCATGGTGCTTACGTGAGCTTCGATCCCAATCTGCGTCCCGCACTTTGGCCAAGCGCCGACGTGATGCGCGACACCCTGCGTATGCTCGCCTCCAAATCCGACATGATTCTTCCCGGCATCGGCGAAGGCAAGGAACTGTTCGGCGTTGAAACCGTGGAAGACACAGCCAAGGCGTTCCTCGACAATGGCGCCAAGCTGGTGGTCGTCAAGGACGGTCCGCGCGGTGCCTATGCTTCCAACGGCGAGACGTCGGTGCGTGTGCCCGGCTTTGTGGTTGACCATGTGGTCGATACGGTTGGTGCCGGCGACGGTTTTGCGGCAGGTACGCTTTCCGCACTGCTGGAAGGCAAGGATCTGGCCACGGCAATGGAACGCGGATGCGCGCTCGGTGCCATCCAGACCCAGCATGTCTCCGACAACGAAGGCCTTCCCACTCCGAACGAACTGGTCGAGTTCATGGCCTCGCACAAGCGCGTCGAACTGTAAACAGCACAACCGTAAACAACGCAACTGCAAACAACGCTCTGACGCAATCGCAACAACAAGATTTCCAATAAACAGACAAGGACAACATCATGACTAAGCGCACGAATGAGGAAAACCTCGCATACTTCACCGAGCTGGGCATCGTCCCGCTGGTGACCCTGCATTCCGTGGAGGAAGCGATTCCTCTGGCCAAGGCGCTTGAAGCCGGCGGTGTGCCGGTCGCCGAAGTGACCTTCCGCTCCCCGTTTGCCATCGAAGGCATGAAGGCCATCCGCGACAACGTGCCCGGCGTGACCCTTGTGGCCGGCACCGTGCACAACGTCGAGCAGGCCGAAGCCGCCATCGAAGCCGGTTGCGAAGGCTTGGTGACCCCGAGTTTCGACGAGCCGGTCGTCAATTGGGCCATGGACAACAATGTGCTGATTCTGCCTGGCACCGCTGTGCCCTCCGACGTCGAGAAGGCCTATGATCTGGGTCTGCGTCACGTCAAGTTCTTCCCGGCCGAGGCCTACGGCGGCGTCAAAACCCTGAAGGCACTGAACGGCCCGTTTGCCGAAATGAAGTTCCTGCCCACCGGTGGCGTGAGCCTCAAGAACGCCCCTGAGTACCTGGCTTTGAAGAACGTGTTCGCCATCGGCGGCTCGTTCCCGGTGCCCTCCGCCGCTCAGAAGGCCGGCGATTGGGCCGCCATCGAGCAGGCATGCAAGGATGCCCGCGAACTGGTCAAGGCCGCTCGCTGAGTTGCTGAGCCAACGCGTGTAATTGCCGTATACGACTTACCTCTGACTCCTTTCCAATTGGAAAAGCCGCCCATCGCGTCATCGTCAGCGCGATGCGCGGCTTTTCGCTTCTAACCGCCACGTATGGCGTACACTGTCTGATATGGCGCAACAGCCGGCGACGCCGGCCGCAGCCGGGTCAATCGCAGGTGGTAGGTTCGGGGACGGGCCACGGCCCATGTGCGGACAAGGTGGTAGAAGGAGAGACAAGGCCGATGACGGACAATCAGCATGACGACGAAGGCAAGGTGACGATTCGCGATGTGGCGAAAGCCGCCGGCGTTTCCCCGTCCACTGTGTCAAGGGCGTTCGCGCGTCCCGACCGCGTGTCTGCGGCCACTGCCAAGCGTATTTTCTCCGTGGCCGACCAGCTCGGCTATCATTCCGACCCGGTGGAGACCATGCCCTCGCGAGGTCTCAAAGGCATGATCGCCATCATCGTGCCGGATATCGCCAACCAGTTCATGTCCGATATGATTCGTGCCGTGCAGCACGAGGCGGCTTCTCACGGCGTGGCCCTCGTCGTATCCGAATCACGTGAAAGCGCTTCGTGGGAGCGTACCTCCTTCGACCGTATCGTGCCGTACGTGGACGGCGTGATTCTCGCCTCCTCGCGCATGCCCGACGCAATGATTCGCAAATGCGCGCAAACACGCCCGGTGGTGGTGGCCAATCGTGAGGTGCGCGGCGTCGACAACGTCACCTGCGATTTGACCCAGGGTATTGCGCAACTGGTGGATCATATTGTCAAACAAGGCTATTCGCGTGTCACCTATCTTGACGGACCGGCCTCTTCCTGGTCCGCCGGCGTGCGGTGGAATGCCATGTCACGTGGACTGGCGTCCCGAGGCGTCACCGCCCGCCGCATCTGGCCGGGCTCACCCACCTTTGAAGGCGGCTTCGCCCAAGCGCAGAAATACCTCGAAGATCCCACCGGCATGGTGGTCACACACAATGATCTGATGGCATTGGGCTTTATTGCTGCCATGCGTCGGCTCGGCTACGATTGCCCCAAGGATTTCGGTGTCGCCGGATTCGATAATGACGCTGTTGGACAGATTTATTCGCCCACCTTGACCAGCGTGCGCATGTCGCCTGCGCTACTGGGGCAGCGCGCCGCACGACTGCTGCTGGCTAAGCTCCAGCATGTCACCAGCACCGAGAATCTGGCTCATGTGGCCACTTCGCTGGTGGTGCGCGAATCCAGCTGCCGTGTCGCCTCGATGGACTAGATTCACGCTCGATTGATTCCTTTCCCTCTCCATGCCATGAATAGGCGGGGGAGGGATTTTTGTTAGTTCAATTACGCATGGGTTTCCGTGGCAGTACCGATATGCGGGGTTGCATAGATTATTGCAAGGAATGTGTGCGGTTCAACACGGCATGATTATTTGTTAAGGTACTTGACCAGAGTTTGCATTAGACTGGATAAACCGGCCTGCAGTGCTGCGGCATACGCCCCGGTCAATGATGATCGGATGAGAAGAAACGAGGAGACGCATGCGCACGACAATCAATTTAAATGACGGATGGGCATTCACCGGACCGCAAGGAGACACAATAACCGTAAATGTGCCGCATACTTGGAACGCTGAGGACGGCCAGGATGGCGGCAATGACTATTGGCGAGGCACCTGCACCTACCAGCGCACCTTCGTCACCCCACACTTCGACGACGATCAGCGCGTATATCTGGAATTTCAAGGCGTCAACGCCACCGCCGACGTGGAAGTCAACGAGCAAACTGTCGCGCATCACGATGGTGGCTATTCCACCTTCCGCGTGGACGTGACCGATCAACTGGCCAAAGGCTCGGGGGAGACCAACACCCTGACGGTGCATGTCGACAATTCCGTCAACGACCATGTCTATCCGCAGAAAGCCGACTTCACGTTCTACGGTGGCATCTATCGGCCGGTCTCGCTGCTGATCGTCAACGCCAGTCACTTCGATCTCGATCATTTCGGATCTCCCGGTTTCAGCGTCACGACGGATGTCTCTGGCGAGAGCGCCGAAGTATCGGTGAGCTGTGGGGTCGACCACGTGTTCAAAGGCATCACAGTGAAGGCGGCGATTAACGCCGCAGACGGTGCACAGGTCGCACTGTTCGACTGCAAGATCTACAAGCTCGACGGCACACGTTCCGTCGTCACATTCTTTGGCCAGACTGTGCTTGACCACCCACATCTGTGGGATGGCGTAAATGATCCATACCTGTACACCGTCATCCTGCAGATTCAAACCGCCGACGGCACCGTGGTCGACGAGGTGAATGGACGATTCGGCGTGCGCAGCTTCTCCATTGACCCGGACAAGGGCTTCTTCCTGAACGGTCGACCCTATCCGTTGCGCGGCGTCTCACGCCATCAGGATCGCAAGGGCGTCGGCAACGCCCTCACCGATGATATGCACCGCGAGGATATGGCGATTATCCGAGAACTCGGCGCAAATACCATCCGCTTGGCGCACTATCAGCACAGCCAAACCTTCTATGATCTGTGCGACGAAGCCGGCATGGTGGTCTGGGCCGAAATCCCTTATATCTCCGAGCATATGCCGGCCGGCCGCGAGAACACCATCAGCCAGATGACGGAGCTGATCACGCAGAACATCAACCATCCCTCGATCTGCATGTGGGGTCTGTCCAACGAAATCACCATTTCCACCAAGAACAAGGCCGATATGTTGGACAACCACCGTGAGCTCAACGATCTGGTGCATAAACTGGATCCCAGCCGACCCACCACGCTGGCCTGCTATGCGATGTGCGGACCATTCAACAAGTCCGCGTTCGTTTCCGATGTGGTGGCGTGGAATCTGTATCTTGGCTGGTATGTGCCGGGCTTGTTCCTCAACAAACTGTGGTTCGGCTTCTGGCGGTTTGTACACCCGAAGCGCGCGATCGGCATGAGCGAATACGGGTGCGAAGCCATGCCCAACCTGCACAGTTCGCATCCCCGCCGTGAGGATCACAGCGAGGAATACCAGTGCATCTACCACGAATACATGCTGCGATTCTTTGCTGCGCGTCCGTATTTCTGGGCCACGCACGTGTGGAATATGTTCGATTTCGCCGCCGATGCGCGCGATCAGGGCGGCGAGCCCGGCATGAACCACAAGGGCCTGGTCACTTTCGACCGTAAGACGCGCAAGGACGCCTTCTACGCCTACAAGGCCTTCTGGAGCAAGGATCCGTTCGTGCATGTGTGCGGTTCGCGATACAACCAGCGCGCCGAGAAAATCACCTTGGTCAAGGTGTACTCCAACCAGCCCACGGTCGAACTGCTGGTGGACGGCAAACCCGTGGCCGCCAAGAAAGGAGACAAGGTGTTCAGCTTCTATGTGCCGCTCGGCGCTCCCGGCGAGACGACCGTGGTCGAAGCGCACTCCGGCGATTTGTCGGATCGCATCGCGATCACTCGCGTGGCCCGACCAAACCCGGCCTACAAGCTCGGCAAAAAGAAGCAGAAGAACAACTGGGCCTGAATCGGCCTGATTCTGGCCGGTTGCGCACCGCATCATTCGAATGAGGCGCGCAACCAGGCCGCACGTCAACGCGCAACGTTGCGCGCCAACGATTGTTACCGTCATGGTGACGGATGCCACGGCAATGAGGCCGGCATCCGCATAGGGAAAGGAGAAACACCATGAAATCCGCAGCATATAAAGCCCAGAAAAAGGCTTGGAACAAAGCCAGGCGCAAGGCGGTGCGACCGTTCAAGGGACTGCCGTTCCTCTTCGCGCCGCTGCTTGTCGTTGCGCTGATCGCGTTGTACGTCTTCAACTGGTTCCCGATGACCTTCGATCTGATCACCGGCTCGAAGCGATACACCATTAAAAACGGCGACGCCTCCGCGCAGTACTTCACCTCCGATTTCGCCTCCGACGAGGAACGTGTGGAATACGGCAAGAAACTCAGCCAAAGCGTTGAGGAAGAGGGTGCCACGCTGCTGCGCAACAACAATGATGCGCTGCCGCTTGCCAAGGGTGCCAACGTGACGTTGTTCTCGCAAGCATCAACCAACCTGGTCTATGGCGGCACCGGCTCGGCCGGGCTCGACACCTCCGAGGTCAAAACCCTCAAAACGGCCATGGAGGATGCCGGATTCAACGTCAACGACACGATGTGGAAGTTCTATGCCGAGGGTGAAGGCAGCAAGTACCAGCGCATCGCCGCCGGCATGATCGCCGACGAGAACTCCACCTATTCGGCCAACGAAGTGCCGATGAGCGCCTACAGTGATACAGAATGGAATTCCGTGGCCGACTACCGTGACGCGGCCATTATGGTTGTCTCCCGTGTGGGCGGCGAAGGTGCCGACCTGCCAAGCGACACCGACGACGCACAGTCCGCTGGCTATCTGGGATTGGATGATAACGAGCGCGCATTGCTCGACAAGCTCACCGAAATGAAGCAGAACGGTGAAATCGATAAGATCATTGTGCTGCTCAACTCCTCGAACGGCATCCAACTTGATTTCCTTGCTGGAGACGCGGTCGACTCCGTGCTGTGGATCGGCGGCGTGGGCGGCCAAGGCGTGCAGGCCGTGGCCGATATTATCGCCGGCGAAGTGAACCCCTCCGGTCGCTTGGCCGACACCTTCCTCAACGACAACACCTCATCGCCAGCCATGGTCAACTTCGGCTCCTGGCAGTACGGCAACTACGAGCAGGCCGGGCTGACCAAATACAACGGCAACTATGTGGTCTACCAAGAGGGTATCTATGTGGGCTACCGCTACTACGAAACCCGCTACGAGGATATGGTGACCGAATCAGGCAACTCGGGCGACTGGAACTACGCCGATGACGTGGCCTACCCGTTCGGATACGGCCTGAGCTACACCAACTTCGACTATTCGGATATGGCAACCGTCTATGACGAAGCCAACGATCAGTACAAAGTCAGCCTGACCGTGACCAACACCGGCGACGTGGCGGGCAAGCACACCGTGCAGGTGTATGCGCAAAGCCCATACACCGACTACGACCGTGAACACGGCGTGGAAAAACCCGCCGTTGGGCTTGTCGGCTTCGCCAAAACCGGCATCATCGATCCGGGCAAATCCGAGAAGGTGACGGTCACCGTTGACAAGCGTGATATCGCCTCCTACGACGCTGACGGTGCCGGCACCTACATCATGGACGCCGGCGACTACTACCTGACCGTCGGACGCAACGCGCACGACGCCGTGAACAACGTGTTGGCCGCCAAGAACCATACGCCGGCCAACACGGACGGACGCATGGACGCCGCAGGCGATACCACGCTGACCTACCAGTGGAACGAGGACAAACTCGACACCACCACCTATGCCAAGTCCTACGCCACCGGCGTCGCCATCGAAAACCAGTTCGATGACGCCGACCTCAACCGCGCCGATTTCGTCGGCGACCAGAAGATCGACTACCTCACCCGTTCCGACTGGCAAGGCAGCTTCCCCACGGAGCCGGTGAAGCTCGACGCCACCGACGACATGGTCAAGGAACTCGCCATCTCTCGGTATGCACAAGGCGACTACGACGGCGTGTTCGCCGGATCCGAAATGCCGACCACCGGCGCGAAGAACGGTCTGAAAGCCATGGATCTCAAGGGCGTGGACTTCGACGACCCGAAGTGGGATGATCTGCTCGACCAGCTGACGGCCAAGGATATGGCATATCTGCTGGGCTCCGCATTCCATTACACGCAGCCCATCGAATCCATCGACCTGCCCGGCACCCGCGATGAGAACGGCCCCACCGGCCTGACCACCACGCTGTTCGGTGCGAAAAGCGACGTCAAAACCATGGGCCTGCCCTCCGAGGACGTGATGGGCGCCACCTACAACACCGAACTCATGGAGGACGTCGGCCGCGTGATCGGCAACGACTGCATCGCCGCCCACGTGACATTCCTCTACGGTCCCGGCGCCAACATCCACCGCACCAGCTATTCGGGCCGCAACTTCGAATACTTCTCGGAAGACGGCTTCCTGTCCGGCAAGCTTTTGGCCCGTGAAGTCGCCGGCATCGAGTCCAAGGGCGCTCGCGTGATGGTCAAGCATTTCGCCCTAAACGACCAGGAACTGGATCGCTCGGGCATCTGCACCTGGTCCAACGAGCAGGCCATCCGCGAAGTCTATCTGCGCGCCTTCGAATACGCGTTCACCGAAGCCGGCGGCAACGGCGTCATGAGCTCGTACAGCCGTGTCGGCTGCCACTGGAACGGCGGTGACGAAGGCATGATCCAAGGCATCCTGCGCGATGAGTGGGGCGTCAAGGGCGCGATCATCACCGACAACTCGGCGATGGACAACCACTACATGGACGGTCCCGACGGCGTGCTGGCTGGTGCGGATCTGTTCGATTCGATGACCGAAATCGAATACGATCACCTGCTGCAGTACACCGACGACCCGGTGGTGGTCACCGCCATGCGCGACGCCTCGCACCGTGTGATCTACGCCATCGTCAACTCGCTTGGTGTCAACGGCATGACCGCCGAATCCACAGTCGACGCTCACGATCCGCCCTATCTGCTCGCCACCAAGATCGCAGTCGGCGTGCTTGCCGTCGCCTTCGTGGCTTGCACCGTACTGGGAATCGTCCGCAACGTGCGATTCCGCCGTGCCAACCCCAAGCCGCGCAAGGCCGACTTCATCGAATAGGAGACAGTTTCATGACCGTAACCACAGTCGGCGCAACAACTGCGCCGAAACCGAACTCCTCGCTGAACCAGGCCAAACTGTATCAGCTCATCCTCTTCCCCTTCAACAACGGTGCGACCAACGTCTACTTCGTGCTGTTGATGAACTACACCATGTACCACGCCAACGGTGTACTCGGCCTGGCCGTCGCGTTCGCCACGTCCATGGTCACCATCACCCGAGCCTTCGACGCATTCATCGACCCGGTGGTGGGCATGCTCATCGACCGCACATCGACGCGCTTCGGCAAATTCCGCCCTTTCATGGTGATCGGCAACCTGACGATGGTCGTCTCGGCGCTCATCATGTTCTTCGGAACCCGCGCCATTCCCGAATCCATGATGTGGGCCCGGTACCTCGCCTACACCGCGATCTATGTGCTGTTCATGGTCGGATACTCCATCCAGACCTCCTGCACGCGCTCCGGGCAGACCTGCCTGACCAACGATCCCAAGCAGCGCCCCACCTTCACGCTGGTCAACACCGTCGCCTCGCTAATCGGCATGGGCGTCACCCAAGTGGTGGCCATCGTGTTCGGCGGCATCTACGGATACGGCACCGAAGCATTCTTCAACGTGCTCATCCCGATGTGCATCATCCTGTCCGCGGCACTGACCGTACTCGCGGTAATCGGCATCGCCGGCAAGGACCGACCCGAGTTCTACGGCCTTGGCAACACCGAATCCGAAGGCAAGATGCGGCTGAGGGACTATCTGCCGATTCTGAGGGACAACAAGGAACTGCAGCGTCTGATCATCGCCGCCTCGGGCACCAAGTTCGCCTTCGCCGTGGCCACCAACACGGCCGTCGGCTGCCTGCTCTATGCCTCGATGATGGGCGACTACAGCCAGTTCTTCATGCCCATGTATGTGATGGGTTACGTCTTCTCCGCCCCGTTCTTCATCGGCGGACTGATGATGAGCCAGAAATACGGGCAGAAGAAAACCCTGGTGACCTTCACCTTGGTGGCACTGGTGTGCTACGTGGGCGTCACGGGTCTGCTGGCCCTATGGAACCCCGGCAACCCGGCCTTCGGACTGTCGCTGTTCAGCACCGAAGGCGGATTCCACCTGACGCTCAACGCCTACACCATCGCCTTCATCCTGCTATACGGCGTGGGCTACGGCGCCTACTATTCCACCGCCGACATGTCGATTCCGATGGTGGCCGACTGCTCCGACTACGAAACCTACCGCACCGGCAGCTACGTGCCCGGCGTTATCGGCACGCTGTTCTCCTTCGCCGACAAGCTGGTGTCGTCGCTGTCGACCACCGTGGTCGGTGCCGCCGTGGCAATCGTTGGGCTGAAAACCCTGCCCGACTCCTCAACCCCGTATATGGACGGCATGCAGGTGCTGACCATCATCCTGTTCTGCATCATCCCGATGCTCGCCTGGGTGGCCACACTCGCCGCCATGAAGGGCTACACCCTGACAGGGGATCGTATGAAGCAGATCCAAGCGGTGAACGCCTGTCGCAAGGATGCCATCGCCTCCGGCATGAGCGTGGACGATGCCATCGCCACCTACCACAGTGTCGACCAGGTGCCCGAATCCTACCTTGACAAGAGGTAGGGTATCGGCGCTGACCGTCTCCAACACCAGCCGCCCTTCCTGTGGTACCCCATAGGAAGGGCGGCTGTGCGTAGGGGAGAGGTTTGGGTGTGGAAGCGAATGTTGCGGCGAGTTTCATAGCATGTAACGAGTGGCAACAAACAGCTCGAACGAAGCGTCGCACCTTAGTCTTGAATCACCTATCAAGACGCATGAAGGAGTGCCCAGTGAATTTCCTTGATGATGATTTCCTGCTGACCACCGATCTGGCCCAGGAACTGTTCCATGGCCATGCCGAAGGCATGCCGGTGGTTGACTACCACTGCCACCTCTACCCGCAGGAGATCTGCGAGGATCCGAACTTCCCGGACATCGTCGCCGCATGGCTTACCGACGGCAACAACTACGGCGACCACTACAAGTGGCGTCTGGAGCGTGCCAACGGCGTGCCTGAGGAGCTCATCACCGGCAACGGCGATCCGTGGGATAAGTTCTACGCCTACGCCGAAACCATGGAGAAGGCCGTCGGCAGCCCTGTGCAGCTGTGGACCCATCTGGAGCTGCGCCGCTACTTCGGCATCACCGAAACTCTGACCCGCAAGAGCGCCAAGGCCATCTACGAGGAGTGCAACGAGAAGCTCAAGGGCCCCGAATACTCCCGTCGCGCCCTGCTGCGTCGCATGCGCGTGGATACCGTGTGCACCACCGACGATCCGGTGGACGATCTGCACTTCCACGAGCAGTTCGCCAAGGAAGGCGAGACCTTCAAGATGCTGCCGGCCATGCGCCCGGACAAGGCCTACAACATCAACCAGCCCTCCTTCGAACCGTGGGTTGAGAAGCTTGAAGAAGTCACCGGCAACAAGGTTACGTCCTTCGCCTCGCTGATGGATGGCATTGAAGAGCGCGTTGCCTACTTCCACGAGCGCGGCGGTCGCCTGGCCGATCAGGGTGCCGACCATCTGACCTATGTCGAGGCCACCGAAGCCGAGCTCAACGCCATTGTGGACAAGGCCCGTGCCGGCAAGGAACTGAGCACGCTGGAAGTCGCCCAGTATCAGACCGCCTTCATCTTGAACCTCATGCGCATCTATGCCGCCAAGGGCTGGACCATGCAGCTGCATATCAACTGCGTGCGCAACATCAACACCAAGCTGTTCACCTCCATCGGCGCCGACACGGGCGGTGACGCCATCGCTGATCATGCCGTGACCGAAGCGCTGATGAAGCTGCTCGATAAGGCCGCGCAGGGCGACAACATTCCCAAGCTGCTCGTGTACTCCCTGAACCCGAACGATTACATGGCCATCGCCACGGTGATGGGTGCCTTCCAGGGTGGTATTCGCCAGAAGCTCTCCCTGGGCAACGCTTGGTGGTTCAACGATACCCGCACCGGCATCCGCCGTCAGCTCGAAGTGCAGGCTGAGACCTCGCTGCTCGGCAACGCCGTGGGTATGACCACCGATTCCCGTTCGTTCCTGAGCTACACACGCCATGAGTTCTTCCGTCGCATTCTGTGCGAGCAGCTCGGCGAGTGGGCTTCCCGCGGTGAAATCCCGAACGACGTGGACTATCTGGCCCCGATTGTTGAGGATATCTCCTTCAACAACGCCAAGGCGCTGTTCGCCTGATTCAAGTCTTTGCCTCTCCTTTCCTTCCAATCCGTCAGTGGCCTGGCATGCTCCATATGCGAGCGTGCCAGGCCACTGGCGTTGTGTGGCAGTGCAACGGCGGCAGTGCAACAGAATATACAAATACTGGCAACACTGTGTTGCATCAGGTGTCGAAGCACGCTAAACTACTAGCAATACATCGTCTGGCAAGGTCTGAGCAACGATGCCCGAAAGCCCCAAGGAAGGTTACGATCATGCAACTTAATGCCACCTGGAAATGCGCACGCGCCGTCGTCGTCGAAGTGGCGGACGGCAACATCTATCACACTGACACGCCTTGGCGCATCATCATCAACGAACAGCCGTGGGGTGTTACCGACCTTGTCGAAACATATATCGACGGCCTGGAGCCCGACACCACCTATCGTGTGCGCTACGAGCGCGAAACCGATGATGGAATCACTGAATCCGCCAATGTCGTATTCGTCACTGAAACCGAAAGCTTCACCCTGAACGTGCGGGACTTCGGTGCGGCCGGCGACGGTGAGCGTGATGACACCATCAGCATCCAGGCGGCCATTATGAGCTGCCCGAAAGATGGGCGCGTGCTGATTCCCGCCGGCGACTATCGCATCAAGAACCTGTTCCTTACCAGCGATATGGCGTTGGAGCTGGCCGAGGGCGCAACTCTGCATGCTCGCCACGACCGCGACAATCTCGCCTATCTGCCGGGTAATATCGAAGGGCGCAGCGGTGCCGGATATGCAGGCACCGATCTGTTGCCGATGGGCCGCTGGGAAGGCGAGAGCATGCCGATGTTCTGCGGTGTGATCAGTGCCATGAACGTGCATGACGTCACCGTCTATGGTCGTGGCGTCATTGATGGCGGTGCCAACGCGGACGAGGACAATTGGTGGCATGAGCCGAAAACCATCCGCATCGCCTCGCGCCCGCGCATGATTTTCCTGTCCGACTGCGAGCGGATGGATTTCGCCGGCATCACCGTGCGCAACAGCCCCAGCTGGAATATTCACCCGGTGTTGAGCCGCGATCTGCGGTTCCTCAACCTCACCATCGAAAGCCCGAAGGTATCGCCCAACACCGATGGCTTGAACCCCGAGTCCTGCAACAATGTGCTGATCAAGGGCTGCCACTTCTCGGTGGGGGATGACTGCATCGCCGTCAAGTCCGGCAAAATCGACATGCCACGTGAGCTGCGCCCCGCCTGCCGCAACCTGGTGATCGAACAATGCCATATGCATGACGGGCACGGATCCATCGTGCTCGGTTCCGAGGCCGCCGGCGGCATCCAAGGGTTGATTGCCCGCAACTGCCTGTTCGAGCGCACCGACCGAGGCCTGAGGATCAAAACCCGTCGTGGTCGCGGCAAAGACAGCGTGTACGGAGCCATCCAATTCGACCACATCATCATGGACGACGTGCTCACCCCGTTCGTAGTCAACTCCTTCTACTTCTGTGACCCGGACGGCACCTCCGATTATGTGCAAAGCCGTGAGGCCAAGCCGGTGGACGATCGCACGCCCAACGTGGCCTCGCTGTCGTTCCGCAATATCGAAGCCAAGAACTGCCATGCCGCCGCCGCATACATCACCGGTCTACCGGAAAGCAAAGTGGGCCGTCTCGCCTTCCACAATGTGCACATCACCTTCCGGCCGGATGCCCGCCCGAGCGTGCCGGCCATGGCCTGTGGCGTGGAGGAGATGAGCCGTCGGGGCATCATCGCGCAACATGTGCACAAGCTGGTACTCGACAACGTAACCATCGAAGGCCAGGACGGCGACGAGCTCAATGCCATCGACATCGACATTATCGAACGCTGACCGGCGGATGCTGCCTGAATGCTGGCCGAACAGCACCAGTCGAATGGCACCGATTGGACAGGGGCGAAAGATTCGGGAGTAGCAACCGTATGATGGAGATGCGCGATGGGCCGCGTTGCGCTGAAGGAACGGCGCAACAGCCAGTCACATCGTGCGAACCATATTGAGACGGTTGCGAGGAGGTCGACGGGGTTGAAGAAAGTCACGATTCGAGACATCGCCAAAGCGGCGGGTGTGGCACCATCCACAGTGTCGCGCGCCTTCAACTCCACTGAGCGTTTGAGCTCAGACACCACACGACGCATCTACGAGATCGCCGAACGCATGGGTTACGTATTGCCCAACGCCGATGCCGATTCGGCTCAGGATCGTCCCGTCGCCAGCCTGCGCCGGCTGGTAGGCATTGTGGTAACCGACCTGACCGATCCCTACTGTGCGGCCGTGACACACGCCGTCGAACATGAATGCTTCGGCCACGGTTTCTCATTGGTTGTTTCAGAATCACGCGACTCGCTCGCCTGGGAGCGTATGGCGCTTGACACCCTGCTGCGCCAATGCGATGGCGTGATGATGCTTGCCCCACGCATGGGTGGCCCAGAACTGCGCGAAGCAGCCGGAGACCATCCGCTCGTATTGGCGAATCGCAACGTCAAGGGCGTATCCAATATCGTCGTGGATCTCTCCGGCGGAGTAGGGCAAGCGGTGAACCTGTTCGCTGTGCGCGGCTACGAGCGTATCACCTATCTGGCCGGTCCCAGCCAGCTGGGTGATGACGCCGCACGATGGCGGCAACTGGAATCCTCCTGTGAGGAGCAGGGGCTTGAACTGCGTCGTCTATGGCCCGGAGAGCCCACATTTGAGGGCGGACGGGACTACGTGGACAAATACCTAGAGGATCCCACCGGTGCGGTTATCGCCTACAACGATCAAATGGCATTGGGATTCATGGCCGCACTGCGAGAGCGGGGTTTTACGATCCCCGATGACTGTTCGGTGATCGGATTCAACGACGACCTGGCGGCGCGCACCAGCATGCCGCCACTGACCAGCGTGCGCATGTCCGCCGACGAACTGGGCGCTGGCCTGGCCAGGTTGCTGCTGCACCGGCTCGAACGGCCTCAAGAAAACGGTGAGGCGGCATCCTATGCCGCTGTGACTTCATCGCTGGTGCTGCGCGGCAGCGTGGGCAAGGCAACAAATGCAATCCGTGGAGCTGGCTCGTCAGCTGCGAACCAATCCTGAAGTTAAGGAGAGGCAATGAACCACATCCAACGACTGGCCGCAAACGGAGGCGATCCGCTCGCCGAAAGCGAAGGCGTCATTGAACTGGCCATGCCCAGCCTGTCACGCCCATACCGCGCCCAGCTCGCCTCCACCGTGATCGCCAAAGCGCGCCTGCACGGCTACCGCGTGGATGTAGTGAACTACGGCGAGGAGCTAGGGCTGACCCCCGAAGAATACATGGATACCCGCCACGGTGTGTGCGATGGTCTTCTGCTGTATCTAGTGGGGGAGGGAACGGTCAGCGAAGAGGCGCTCACCCAACCATTCCCCATCGTATGCATGGGGCCTCGCAGACAACTCAACTCCTGCGATCAGGTGCTTGCCGACAATGAATCCGACGCACGCAACGCCACCGAACTCTTAATCGGCAAGGGCTCAAGCCGCCTCGCCCTGCTCGGCGCGCAGGAAGCGTTCTCACCCGACAATCTTGATGCCGTGCGCGGCGAAACCCGTGGCTGGGAACGCGTCGGCGGTATGCTTGCGGCGCTCGCCGCCCATGACATGACCCTGAATGAACGCCTGATCGGTGTAACCGGCAACGAATGGACCATCGGCAACGGCAACCGTGTCATGACCCAGCTGATTGAAGGGGGAGCACCTTTTGATGGCGTGGTGGCCTTGAGCGACCAGTTGGCCATCGGTGCACTGTTCGCACTTGACAAAGCCGGTTTTGCTGTGCCCAAAGATGTGCAGGTCATCGGCTTCGACAACTTCTATGAATCCGCCTACACCCGTCCGCCGCTGACCACCGTGGATTCCAATCTCGATTGGATCGCAGCCTCCGCCGTGGATCTGCTAGCACGCCGCATGCACGAAACCGGCACACCGGCCCCTGCCATGCGCTTCCAACGCGAATCGCGCATCGTCCTGCGCGGCACCACACGCTAAGAATCATTGCGCCGATGGATCCGTCGGTGCAACAGTGATTGCTGTTGCGGTTGTTGCATGCGCAAGTGTGCAACAAAATGATTAAATAATGGCAACAAAACGGCGTGTCGTTGTTGCATGACTTCTATACTGATTCACATGTTGGCGCTGGGTTGCGCCACTTGCACAAGGAAGTCAAGGAGACAACCATGGAAGAAACGAAAGCCGCCGTGGCAACACCGCCCCAGCGCAAAGTCAAATTCATCACCCGCCTCGGCTACGGTTCCGGCAACCTTGTCGGATCCGGTGCCCTTGCCATTTCGGCCTCGTGGCTGACCATCTTTTACACCACCTACTGCGGCCTTTCCATGGCCCAAGCCACGTTCATCTACTCGTTCGCCCTGATTGCGGACGTGGCCATGAACCCGATCGCCGGCTTCATCTCCGACGCCTTCAACAACACCAAGCTCGGTCGCAAGTTCGGCCGCCGCCGCTTCTTCATCCTTATGGCGGTTCCGGTGCTCGGCATCTTGAACCCGCTGATGTGGATTGTGGTGCCCGGCGGCTTCTGGTACTACTTCGTGATCTACCTGGCGTACAACCTCGTCTACACCACGGTGATGATTCCTTACGATGCATTGCCCGCCGAAATGACCGGCAACTTCAAGGAACGCACCTACTTGTCGGGCCTGCGCTCCATCTTCGGCAAGGGTGCCAACTTCCTGACCGCCGCCCTGCCCGGCGTGTTCTTCGTGACCTTCGGCGAGAAGAACCCGATGGCCTTCTTCTACATGGGCCTCGCCTTCGGCGTCATCATGGCCGGTGCCATGCTGTTCGTCTACCTCACCACCTGGGAGCGCCCGGTCGACGCCAGCACCATGGAGAAAATCGAGAACCCCGTCGAAGGCCTGAAGAAGCTGTTCGTCGATATCTTCTCCACCCTGCGCATCCGCACCTTCCGCCACCTGCTGGGCATGTACCTCTTCGGCTTCGGCGCTGAATGGCTGTTCAACTCCACCTTTAGCTACTACGTGGTCTACGTACTGATGCTTCAGAAGTCCAATGCTTCCTGGTGGCAGTCGCTCAGCCCCATCCTGCAGGTCGTCTCCACCTTGGGTGTGATGTTCCTCATCGCCAAGATTGGCTTCCGCAAGCCCTACATGATCGCCGAATGCGTGATTATCACCTGCGCCGTCGCCTACGCCGCCTGCGGCTTCTTCCACCTCGACGCCGCTTCCGCCGCCGGCATGGTGGCCATCACCTCCATCGTGGTCGTGTTTGGTCTGGGCACCGGTGCTGTCTACTACATCCCGTGGCAGACCTACCTGTTCGTGGCCGACGCTGACGAAATCGTTACCGGCCGCCGCCGCGAGGGCACCTTCTCCGCTGCCATGCACCTGTGCGGCAAGCTGATGAACTCCGCCGTGGTCGCCATCCTCGGTACTGCTTTGGCCGCTGCCGGCTTCATCGAATCCACCGCCGATACTCAGGTCTCCGCCGCTGATCAGCCTGCTGCCGTGCGCACCACCATCCTGCTCGTGCTCATTGTCGGCGTGGGTGGCCTGTCCCTGCTTGGTATGCTCTCCGCCCACCTGATGAAGATGGACAAGAAGAACGACGAGATCGCCATCGCCGAATGCGAACGCATCAAGAACGGCGGCCGCATGGAAGACGTGGACCCTGAGGTCAAGAAGATCTGCGAGGAGCTCACCGGTGTGAAGTATGAAATCTGCTTCGGCCACAACACCATCGGCTACCACACTCCCGACGAGTTGGCCCGCATCAAGGCCGAAATGCCCGAACGCCTGAAGATGAACTTCGGCAAGTAACCGGCACTGTCAAGCACCATCATCCTGAGTGGAGATACTTCGCCTCCACTCAGGATGACTTGTATCATAATGTCCGATATTCAAACGCAAGGGAACATCATGGGAAGCTCGCGTATTCTTAACACCTACATCCAGCAGCTCATCGAAACCTCCACACCCGAAGCGCCCGCATGGAACATCGAAAAGATCCGTGCCGGCAAGCCGAATACGTGGAACTACATCGACGGCTGCATGATCAAAGCGTTGATCGAACTGAACGAAATCACCGGCAAAGACATTTACCTCGACTTCGCCGACCGCTTCATCGATTATTTCGTGGCCGACGACGGTTCGATTCGAAGCTATGATCCCGAGGAGTACAACCTCGACAACATCAACGCCGGCAAAACCCTATATGGCCTGTTCAATATCACCGGCAAGACCAAATACCGCAAAGCCATGGACGTAATCTACGGCCAGCTGGAACATCAGCCGCGCACCAAGGAAGGCAACTTCTGGCATAAGCTCATCTACCCGAATCAGGTGTGGCTTGATGGCCTGTACATGGCTCAGCCGTTCTATGTGCAATATGAACTGAGCTATCGCGACGGGCGTGCCTGCTCCGACTCCTTCCACCAATTCCAAGTGGTGCACGACCTGATGCGCAACGAGCGTAACGGACTGTACTATCACGCCTACGATTCGTCGCGCAAGGATTTTTGGTGCGATCCGGTGACGGGACTGTCATCCAACTTCTGGCTCAGGGCCGAAGGCTGGTTCGCTATGGCATTGATTGACACTTGGGAACTGCTGCCGGCCAATATGAGCGCGGAGAAAGACATCATGCGTCGCATGTTCAGCGAACTCATCGATGCGATGCTGCCGTATCAGGACGCAGAAACCGGCATGTGGCACCAGGTCATCAATTTGGGGCGCATTGCTCCGAACTATCTGGAAACATCTGGCTCGGCCATTTTCGCCAACGCGATTATGAAGGGTGCCCGTCTCGGCGTGCTCGACGAACGCTATTGGGACTACGGGTACAAGGCGTTCAAGGGCATCTGCGACACCTGCCTGAACGAGGAGGATGGCAAGCTCACTCTCGACAATATTTGTCTGGTAGCCGGGCTTGGCAACACCGAGCATCGCGAAGGCACCTTCGACTACTACATGCGTGAGCCCAAGGTGCGTAACGACGCCAAGGGCGTGGCCCCGCTGGTGCTTGCCTATATCGAAGTGCTGCGACGAGAGAAGGCCGAAGCGTAAGCAGTAATTGGACAATAAGTGCCGCGAGCAGCCCGTATCTGTGATGCTAGCGGCACTTATCGTGGGAGAATCCGCAATATGTGCCGTTGACGGATCGTTTTCCTGTGCTTCGTGGCACTTTTTGTGGGAAAGTATGCAAGAAGTGCCACGGAAGATGGGTTTACGCATCGTCAGCAAATCGAAGAAAGGGCTGTGATCATCCAACTGTCTGGATGGTCACAGCCCTTTCGTTATGGTAGCGGTTGCGCGCTCACGCGCATATGGTAAGGACGCACCTTACTTGGTATAGGTGAAGGAATCCCACACGCCGAGCAGGTACTGGATACCCAGGGCACGGTCGTAGAGGCCATAGCCGGGGCGCGGCTTGCCGGCCTCAGTGTTCTCGCTCCACAAATGACGGCCGTGATCGGGGCGGATGTAGCCTTCGTAGCCGGCTTCGGCGTAAGCCTTCATGATGCCGACGGTGTCCACATCGCCTTCGGAGGCGCGGTGGCCGACCTCGGAGAAAGAGCCGGCCTCGTCGAGGAACTTGATGTTGCGCACATGCGAGAAGTGAATGCGATCCATGAAGGTCTTGACGGCGTCGACCGGATCGTTGCCGCGGCGCGAGGAGAAGGAGCCCAGGCACAGGCACAGGCCGTTGTAGGGGCTCGGGTTCAGATCGAGCACGCGCTGGATGCCTTCCTTAGAGGAGACCACACGCGGCCAGCCGAACAGATCGAAGGCCGGGTCGTCGGGGTGCACGGCGAGCTTGACATCGTACTTCTCACAGGTGGGGATCACCGCATCGAGGAAGGTCTTGTAGTTCTCGTAGTACTTGTCGTGGTCGATGCCCTGATAGGCCTCGATGAACTCGGGCAAGTGGGCGAGCCGCTCCGGCTCCCAGCCCGGCATGGTCAAGTTGCCGGCACCGTTGAGGGTCTCATCGATCAGGGCCTGCGGGTCGGTGAGCTGGGCGACCTTGTGCGCATCATAGTACAGGGCGGTGGAGCCGTCCGGGCTCGGGTGGAACATGTCGGTGCGAAGCCAGTCGAACACAGGCATGAAGTTGTAGGTGACGACCTTCACGCCGGCCTTGCCCAGGTTCTCGATGGTCTTGCGGTAGTTGTCAAGGGCCTCGTCACGGCTCATACCCAGCATGGTCTTGCCGGTTTTGATGGACTCGTGCACGTTGACGGACTCAACCACGTCGGCGTTAAACGTCTTGGTGACGCCACGCTTGCGATCATCCTCGGACAAGCCGGTGATGAGCTTCATCTCGTGCTCGATCTCCTCCGGCTCCCACAGTTCGCCGGCCTGCTTGTGGTGCAGGGACCAGACGATGGTTTCGACGCCCGGAATCTGGCGGATATCGTCGAGGGAGATGGTGTCGTTGCCTTCGCCGTACCAGCGGAATGACATATGCATGGGTGTGTTTCCTTTCGTTGCTAACAGCTGGGGGAGTGGGTTACTTGAGAGCGTCTTTGAGGACTGCGTGGGCGGTGTTGGTGCTGTCGGCCAGGCGGGTCAGATAGTCGGCAATCTTGGTGGACAGCGGCGTGTTGGTCAGATCGTTGCCGAACAGCGTGGTATCGGACAGAATCGGTGCGATGGCGGCCTTCACTGCGGCATTCGAGCAGTGAGAGCCCACGGACAAACCCTTCAGGTGCTCCTGCATTTCGCTGATACGAGGATCGGGGCTCAGCGTCACTTCAGTGCCGTCGTCGCGCGTACCCTTGCAGTCAGTGCCGATAAGCAGGCGCAGCCAGCCGGCGATAACCAGCGGGATGGCGACCAGATCGTCGAGCGTCTGCTGGCCTTCAGGGCCGGCTACACCGGCGTCTCCAGCAGCGAAGTACTTGGACAGAGTCACGCCGTAACGCACCGGAATCTTCTGCGAAGTATCGGTGGAGATACGAGCCGGGGTATCCGGAATATTCGGGTTCGGCACACGCACCTCGATCACCTGGCGCAGGAACTCCTTCGGGGAGAAGATCTTCGGGTCGGTGACCACGGGCAGGCCTTCGACATAGCCGAGACGTTCGACCAGCTTGGTCAGGTCGGGGTCGGCGATGGTTTCGCTCATCGACAGGTAGCCGAGCAGCATGCCATAGGTGGCCAGTGCGGTGTGCAGCGGGTTCAGGCAGGTGGTGACCTTCATCTCGTCGGCATCATTGACGGTGTCGCGATCGGCCACATACACGCCGGCCTTCTCCAGTGCGGGGCGGCCGTTGGGGAACTTGTCCTCGATGACGAGATACCAGGTTTCCTCAGTGTTAGAGAACGGCGCGATATTCGTGCGCTTGGCGGTGTGAATAATCTGGTTGTCTTCGAAACCGGCCTCACCGAGCATATCGGCCACGGACTGGGCGGGGTTCGGGGTGATGCGGTCGATCATCGACAGCGGGAAGCTCACCTTGGTATCGTCGGCAAGATAGTCGAGGAAGTCTTGGCCCACAAAGCCCTTCGCGGCCCACAGGGCAGCGAACTCGCGGATGGCAGCACCGAAACGGTCGCCATTCTGGGAGAAGTTATCGGTGGAAACCATGGCGATCGGATAGGCGCCGGCCTTGAAACGCTCAAGTAGCAGGGCCGTGATGGCACCCATGGCGGATACCGCGGTATCCGGGCCGCCCTCGACCTCCGGGGCGATCCACGGCAGGGGAGCGCCGTCGCGGGTGACAGCGTAGCCCTTTTCGGTGATGGTCACGGTGACGAACTGCAGTTCAGGGTTGCGGAACACGGCGGCAAGACCGTCCCATTCGGCGTCATGCGCACGCACGCCGAAGGCTTCGGCAACGGAAGCTACCAGCGTATTCTCGATGGAACCGTCGGACTTCAGCACCACATTCAGCGACTTGTTGTCGTACGGCTTGTAGGCCTCGTCGATAATGTCGGCGTCGAAGGTCTCGGCCACGATCACACCGGAGGCCACTTCACCTTCATTCAGCAGTGTCTGGGCGATCGGTGCATGTACGGCGCGGAACAGGTTGCCAGCACCGAAATGCACCCAATAGGGGTGTTCGGCGGTGTGCGCGCGCATTGCAGTGACATCGAATGCGGGAAGGGCGGCGTCGAAGGACTTGAACGCCGTCAGATCATCGGTTAGATGAACCATAGCTTGCCATTCTCCTTTGAGCGGGCGGCGCGGCGGATGCCGTGCCAGATGTATTCAGGGTACCGCGTGCAGCTGGGCCGTTGCATGCAGTTGCAGTCATTTCCGGCCGATGGAAACGACTGCACGCCTTGCGGTCTGCCTTATGATTCAGCGTCCGAGCTCCAGCCGAGTTCGGCACTAATACGATCGGCGGCGGCGCGCACGATGGGGCCGATTTGCTTCATACGGCGCGGCGGCATTACCTGCACCATACCGGAGACGGATATCGCACCGGCCACCTTGCCAGAGGCGTCATGGATGGGGGAGGCCACACAGCGGATGCCGGGTTCGTTCTCTTCTAAATCGTAGGAGAATCCCTGTTCGGCGTATACGCTCATGGCTTTCAGAAAGGCGCGGATTGATGCGAAGTCGTGCAGCGGCTGGCGCTCCATACGCTCGCGGTCGCTCTCATACTGTTCCTGCCAGCGGTCGGGGGAGTCAAGCAGCAGCGCCTTGCCGATGCCGGTGTAGGTCAATGGCATGCGCAAGCCGGGCCAAGAGCGGATTTCGACATTGCGGCTGCCGCGCACCTTGTCAAGATACAGGCATTCGCCGTTGTCTTCCACGGCGAGGTGAATGGTGTCCTTGACCTCTTCGGCGAGATCGAGCAGAATCGGGCGAGCGACGGACTGCAACGATACGGCGTCACGTGCCTGGAACCCCAGTTCGATTAATGCCGGCCCGAGTGCTATGGTGCCTTCGGCGGTGTCGCGCAGGAACCGTTCGCCACGCAGAGCCTGGATCAGCCGGTGTGCGGTGGAGCGTGATAGGTCCGTGGCTGCGACCACGTCGGAGAGGTTCGTGGCACCGTGGGCGACGGCTTGCAGCACGGCAAGACCGTTGACCAGTGTCTGTGTGCCGGGAATGACTGCCGTGTCGTTATTCATGGGTTTCATGGTAACTCACCTTTGAGCTTGCGATTGTGCTGCGGCGCAGTTGTGCTGAGACACAGTTAGACCGTGGCGTATAGGCCATGGTGCAGCAGGTGCGATTGCATTGTGCGTAATACGGAAAAATCCCCTCCGCCCAAAGGGGAGGGGATTCAATGCGGCTTACTGGAAATGGGCCAGATCCTCTTGCAGTGCACGCACATAGGAGAATGTATCTCCCGCAACGGCCACGAAGTTCGCGCCCCACGAGAAGTATCGCTTGGCGGTTTCGGGGTCGAAGGCAAGCGAGCCGATGGCCTTGCCATGCTTGCGAATCACCTCGAAGGCATGGTGCACCTGGTCCTCGATGGCGGCGGCATCATCCGGATGCCCCAGCGAGGCGGACAGGTCTGCCGGGCCGATGAAAATCGCGTCATAACCGGGCACGGCCGCGATTTCCTCGATATTATCGAGAGCCTCCTTCGACTCGACCTGCAGGATCAGGCAGATCTCGTTCTTGGCGTCGCGCATGTAGTCGGGAATCAGACCCCAACGGCCGGAGCGGGCGATAACGCCGCCCACGCCTCGAATGCCTTCGGGGGCATAGTTCACGGCCTTGACCATGAGCTCGGCCTCTTCGGCGGTGTTGACCATGGGAATCAGCAGCGTCTGCGCGCCCAAATCAAGAACCTGCTTGATCAGCACCGGATCGGCGGCGGCCGGGCGCACCACCGGGGTGGTGGGGTAGCCGTGCGTGGCACGCAGCTGGCTAAGCAGAGTGTTCAGATCATTCGGTCCGTGCTCACCGTCGATAAGCAGCCAATCGTAGCCGATCTCAGCTGCAATCTCGATCGAAGTGGCCGAACCCATGGCGATCCATAGGCCCTTGAGCTGGCTGTCGGGATTCTTGATCGCCTCTTTGAACGCGTTATGGGGCAATGCAACCATAATTCACTTCCGTTTTAGTGCTGGAACGGGCGCTCGAGCGGGCAATCGCGGTTGAGTTCCACGCCGAAGCCGGGCTTGTCGAGCTGTTCGGCGGTCATAATGCCGCCTTCGGGCACGGGTTCGCCCACGAGCACCGGGTCGAACTGCGGGCGCAGGGAGTCCGCGTGCGGGGAGGTCATCAGGAATTCGCTGAACGGGGTGTTCGTGAACGTGATAACCGCATGGTGCGAGTACACCGACGAGCCGTGGGGCACCACGAGCTGGCCGCGCGACTTGGCGATGGCCGCGATCTCGCACAGGGAGGTCACGCCGCCGCACCAGCCGACATCGGGCTGCAGAATGTCCACGCCCGCGTCGGAGAGCTCCTTGAAGCCTTCGATGGTGCCGGTGTGCTCGCCGGTGGTCATCAGCATGCCGGCGGGCATGTTCTTCTTGAGCTGACGGTAGGACTCGATCTGGTTCGGAGGGAAGCACTCCTCGATCCATTTGAGCTTGTAGGGGGCCGCCGCATGCGCCAGCTTGGTGGCGTAGTTGACGGTCTGGCTCATCCAGCAGTCGAACATCAGCCAGAACTTGTCGCCGACCTTCTCGCGCATATCGGCGAGCATGGCGATATCCTTTTCGATGCCTTCGTCGTCGTCTGCCGGGCCCCAGTGGGTCGGCATCTTGCCGCCGATGAAGCCCATCTTCTGGGCAAGATCGGGTCGGGCGCCGGTGGCGTAGAAATGAATGGTATCGCGCACGGCACCGCCGAGCAGCTTGTAGACGGGCAGATTCAGTACCTTGCCGTAGAGGTCCCACAGCGCCAGATCCACGCAGGAGATGGTGTTGATCACCACGCCACCGCCACCGGAATAGAACAGGGTGGAGTTGAGCATCTGGTCATGGATGAGCTTGATCTGGTCGACGCGCTTGCCCTCGACGAAGCGGGACAGGTGATGCTCGACGATGAAGCAGCCGGGGTTGCCGGCGGTCGAGATGGCGAAGCCGGTGGTTCCGTCGGAGGCCTCGACTTCGACTACCAGCGTGCCGAGCACGTTGATGCCGAAGGATTGGCGGGACTGCTTGTATTCCTCGTACTTCGACATCGGGGTGGCGATGTGGTCGTCGATCCAGTGGTCCTTGCCCTGATCGTGGTAGTCGCCACCGCCCTGACCGTGCACCTTGGCGGCGGCGCCGCCCATGGAGTAGGCACGGATGTGGGTGATGGTTGGCAGTTTCAGCGATGGTGCTAATGCCATATCAATCCTCTTTGAGTGCGTATGGATGGAACAATCACCAGTGTATCCATAGTTGAAATACCATCCCAAATATAGGGATATGCTGTGGCGGCGAGTACACTTACTGGATGAATCAGTGTCCGCACAAGGCAGTCGGAGGGAACAACACCATGACCGCAAACCAATACAACTTCAACGGCAAAGTCGTTATCGTCACAGGTGGCGGCACCGGCATCGGCCGCGCCATCACCCGCGGCTTTCTCGACAACGGCGCCACCGTCGTGGCGGTGGGCATGAGGCCTGGGCCGTTGGAGGAAACCGTCGCAGGTTACGAGCGCGGTCATACGCACATCACCGATGTGTCCAAGCACGACCAGGTCGCCGAACTCGTCAAATCCGTAGCCGACGAATTCGGCCACATCGACGTCGTGGTCTCCAACGCCGGCATCTTCGAAGGCGGTGAAATCGAACACGTCTCCGACGAGGTATGGCACAAGCTCTTCTCCGTGAATATGGACGGCCTGTTCTACCTCACCAAGGAAACCCTGCCCTACCTCAAGCAATCCAAGGGCAACATCGTCGTCGACACCTCGGTTTCCGGCCTCTTCGGCGACTGGGGCCAGACCGCCTACAACTCCACCAAGCACGCCATGAACGGCTTCGTGCGCTGCGTGGCCCTCGACTACGGCGCCTACGGCGTACGTGTCAACGCCTTCGCCCCCGCCTTCATCGAAACCGACATCAACAAAGAAGTCTGGAGCGACCCCGAGCGCCTCAAGCCCTACGTCGAACGCGTGGCCCTCGGCCGCACCGGCAAACCCGAAGACTGCGCCGACCTCGCACTCTTCCTCGCCTCCGACGGCGCGAAATACTTGACCGGCCTCGTGGTGCCCGTCGATGGCGGCACCACTGCGGCCACCGGGCAGGGGCGCAATAGTTACGAAAACGACACCCGTTCAGTCTTGTGAATCGGCGGAGGCGGCGCGTCTTGAACACCGCGTAACCACTCGACGTACCTTCGTACGACTTCGGGTTACGCGGCGTTCAAGCCGCGCGCGTCCTGCGCCGATTCGACAATGAGAGGCGGCGCGTCTCAGGCACCGCACAACCGCTCGACGTACTTTTGTACGACTTCGGGTTACGCGGCGTTCAAGACGCGCGCGTCCTGCGCCGATTCGGGGCGTGTGTTGGTTGACATAGGTGCAAGTACACAGACAAAGGAGTCCGTATGACATTAGGTGAGGATTATCAGGAGACGGTGCCGGGGCGCCTCTACACCATCGTTCCGGAGACGCCCGATCGGGCGGCGGCACCACGCGCATTCATCGACACGCATGTGCACCTGATGACCGTGGCGCTCTACTCATGGTTCAACCCCAGCAAAGCACCCACCTTCGAAGGGCCATGGGATCCACTGTTCCTTGCAGGCGACTACACCGCCGAATCGCTGACGGAGGAGCTGGCCGGATCTAAAGCATCAGTGGTCGGTGCGGTACACATTCAAGCCAACGCCGACGATCCGGTGGCCGAAGTCGCCGAAGTGCAGCACATGAGCGAGCGTTCCGGCCTGCCAGTGATGATCGTAGCCGGAGGCGACCTGAGCGCGCCGAACATCGAAGCGACACTGGAAGCCGAAGCCGAATACGCGAACGTGCGAGGCTTCCGCCAGAACCTCAACATGCACACCCATCCGCTCTACCAATACGTTGACAAACCCTATATGGATGACCCCAACTGGCTGCGAGGTCTCGGTCTGCTCAAACGCCACGAGATGAGCTTCGACATGCAGCTGTACCCCACCCAATTCATGCGGGCGGCCGAAGTCATCGACGAGCATCCCGATACGCTGTTCATCATCAACCATGCTGGTATGTGGGCCGATCGCAACCTCGAAGGCTGGCGACTGTGGAAGAACGGTCTGATTGAACTGGGCAAGCGTGACAACTGCGTGATCAAAATCTCCGGCTTGCCTTCGATGGACCACTATTGGACCGTCGAATCAATCAAACCGGCCATCTACACCGTGCTTGATGTCTTCGGTGCAGAGCGAACCATGTTCGCATCGAACTTCCCCGTAGACAAGCTGCACTGTTCGCTAGCGGATCTCGTGCACGCCTACGAACGCTGCGTCGAAGATCTGTCACGTTCGGAACGCGACGCACTATTCGTCAACAATGCGCGACGCTACTACCGGTTCTGATCGAATAATGGGGCGATGCTATAAAACCGATTTCATAACGTCAAAATGCTGACTGCTGGCAACAAACTATGCACTCCATGAAACTCGCGGTTGAATAGAGTCATCAGCCATCGAACGATGGCAAGTGAACAGCGAAAGGAAGTCATCACCATGACATTCGATATGAGCAAGTTCTCACTGGAAGGCAAAGTGGCACTTGTTACCGGTGCCTCCTATGGTATCGGTTTCGGCATCGCCTCCGCCTTCGCAGCCGCCGGCGCAAAAATCGCCTTCAACGACATCAACGAAGCCGCTGTCGAACGCGGCATGGCCGCCTACAAGGAAGCCGGCATCGATGCCAAGGGCTACGTGGCCGACGTCACCGACGAAGCCGCCGTCAACCAGCTCATCGCCGACATCGAACAGGACTTCGGTACCAGCCCGGACATCCTCGTCAACAACGCCGGCATCATCAAGCGCATCCCCATGCTTGAAATGTCCGCCGACGACTGGCGCAAGGTCATCGACATCGACCTGACCGGCCCCTTCATCGTCTCCAAGGCCGTCATCCCCGGCATGATCAAGAAGGGCCACGGCAAGATCATCAACATCTGCTCCATGATGAGCGAACTCGGCCGCGAAACCGTCTCCGCCTACGCGGCAGCCAAGGGCGGTCTCAAGATGCTCACCCGCAACATCTGCTCCGAATACGGCGAGCACAACATCCAGTGCAACGCCATCGGCCCCGGCTACATCGCCACCCCGCAAACCGCTCCGTTGCGCGAACGCCAGCCCGACGGCTCCCGTCACCCCTTCGACGCCTTCATCGTCGCCAAGACCCCGGCCGCCCGTTGGGGCACCCCCGAGGATCTGCAAGGCCCGGCCGTGTTCCTCGCCTCCGACGCCTCCGACTTCGTCAACGGCCTCGTGCTGTACGTTGATGGCGGCATTCTGGCGTACATCGGCAAGCAACCCCAGTAAGTAAATCACGCGATGATGGAGCGCCTTCTGCGTTGCGGAAGGCTCGACGTACCTTCGTACGCCTTCGCCTTCCGCGCCTTGAAGTCGCACGCATCATCACGTGATTTACTGCGTAATCAATGATTATTAATGATTTCACTGTTAGCAGTAAAGGAAATGGATTAATGCGTATTGCACTGATCAATGAGAATTCGCAGAATGCGAAGAACGACCTGATTTTCGACGCACTGAAGAAGGTCGTCGAACCCAAGGGTTTTGAAGTCGACAACTACGGCATGTACTCCGCCGAAGGCTCCGCTCCACTCACCTACGTGCAGAACGGCATCCTCGCCGCAGCCCTGCTCAACACCGGTGCGGCCGACTTCGTGGTCACCGGCTGCGGCACCGGCGAAGGCGCCATGCTGGCCCTCAACTCCTTCCCAGGCGTGATCTGCGGTCACGTCGAAGATCCGCTCGACGCCTACACCTTCGCCCAGATCAACGACGGCAACGCCATGGCCATTCCCTTCGCCCTGAAGAACGGCTGGGGCCAGGAACTGCAGCTCAAGTACATCTTCGAGCAGATGTGGCTTGAGGAGCCGGGCTCCGGCTACCCCAAGGAGCGCGTCGTTCCCGAACAGCGCAACAAGAAGATTCTCGACGGCGTGCGTGCCGCCGCCTACCGCCCGCTCGTCGACATCTACAAGGATCTCGACCCCGAGCTGGTCAAGGGTGCGTTCGCCGGCGAACATTTCAAGGAACTGTTCGAAGCCCACGCCGCCGACGGTGAAATCAAGGACTACGTACTGTCCCTGATCGACTAATCGCGTTCTGCTTTTTTGTTGTGTGTGGTAAAGGCCGCGCAGATTCCGTGAGGAGTCCGCGCGGCCTTTACATTACCGATATATGTTGTGCGAGGCTCTGCGTGATATCGGGCTGCGCTACCCACGAACCGCCGCAATCATGCCTGCATTACGGCCAGCGATAGTGCCGACTTCGTTGTATGCCTGCTGAAAGTAGTGATAGCGATCCTTCATCAACCCACGTGCCCGCATGGTATGCAGTTCATCGCACACCAGATGTACATCCGGCAGTTCGTCGGCCAACTCTAGCTGCGCTTGACGGATAGAAGCATAATCACGTGCATCCGGACCGTTGTATTCACCAATGGCGACAAGGAAACACGCCTCAATGCCATGCTCGCGCATACGATCCATCAAATGCCGGAAGCGAATCTTGTATTCCTCAGAAGACATGCCCCTGTCCCCATCGGTCTCGCCCTGGCACCAAAGCGTATACCGGTGCCGGAAAACAATGTCGTGCTTCGCGGCATACTGCTGCACCCGATCGCACCGGCGGATTGCGTCATCCAGCAGATCACCCTTGTCGCCATGCCATTGTGTGATGGACGATCCACCCTTGCTTGCGGAAACGGCGATAATTGGCATGCCCGCAGCCGGTACATAGGCGTTGGCGAAGGCGGTGACCATGGAACCGGTTTTCTTGCCCGGTTCATAGATGCCATTCGGATCATTCTCATTCACGCCGAACGGTTCGCGAATATCATGCAGATGATCAGGATCGGTAATCGCGCGGTATTCATAGCCGATACCCGGCAGTGGTTCTGCGGCCGGTTCAGGCCAGCGTTCGGAAGTAATGCCGCGCCCCGCCATATTGGACTGCCCCATGCACATCATCAGATCGAATACACGTTCCATTGTCGCTCCCATTGCCGTACGGTGGTCGGCGGTGTGCCGGCGCCACTGTCAACACTACCGTTACTGTGGCTTTCGTGAGGATGCCGCGTCACAATTTGCCGTTGTATGCAGGTATGCAAACTGCATGTTGGAGACGCCATCGGTGTTGGCGAGATTTGCCGTCGTGCGTAGGGCGGGCGGTGAGATAAGGAAGTTGGCCGGCGGGAAAAGAATGCGTGAATCGCGTGCGGCGGTGTGGCGTGATGATGGATTGCGAAGAAGATGATGAAGAGTTCGGTGGTACACTGACCGACTGTGATGTTCGCGGCTGCATCGAGCCGTTTGTCTATAAGCGTTCCGAAGGAGGGACTGATATGTTTGAGACGATCATCTACGCGTTCGGCGATAGCATCGTCAACGGCCATGTGTATCCGCAACAGGGGAGTGTGGAACGCGTCGCTGCGGCGATTGGCGGCTGTCGTGTAATCAAGATGGCACGCAACGGTGCCACCATCTGCTCTACGCCATTGCATAGCGCGGATCTGGGCGGGCAGATCCTGAAACAGACCGAAGAGGTTCCTGCAGACTCGCCTGCGCCCGACGTCATCGTATTCGATGGTCTGACCAATGATGTGCATCAAGGATTTCTGCGTGACCATCCGGGTGAACTGACCGCGCCAGGCGAATTTGACCCCTCCCGATTCGCCCCCGACACCTACGCCGGTTGCTTCGAATCGACCATTGCCGAATTTCGTCGCTGCTGGCCGAATGCGGCGATTGTCTATCTTGCCGTGCATAAGAATGGCGCCCAAAGCTTCGACGATCAGATGCATGCCCGCCGTTTGGCGTTGGGCGCCTGTGAAAAATGGGGTGTTGTTGTGGCGGATGTATGGGCGGACTCCGATCTCGACACTCGACGGGATGAAGACCGCGTGAAGTATTCCTTCGACGCGTTGGGTAACGACGGTCTACCGGGCACTCCCGAAACCATCACCTATGATCATCCCGATAGGCAGCCGAGCGGAACCCATCCGAATTTCCCCGCTATCGACAGGTTCTACACTCCGGTGGTGGCAAGGGTATTGACCTCGATGATGCATGTAGGCCGCTGATTCTCTAAACGGCGGTATTCCGCCGTTTCTATCCCGTTTTGGTTGCGTTTGGCGTGGAATGCGACACGCTAAAGTTGCGTGGATTCGATTCGTTGACATTCTAGTAAATACGTATCGAGTAAATGCGTATCGATAAAAGAATGATCATCATGCCTAACGGAGTGCATGGTTGTTTTCTGGAGGCGGCGAAGATGTCGCTCAGGGAAAGGAAATCGATGACAAAGCAACAATGTGCGCGGAGCTTCGGCAATCGCGCCGGTTGCGGCTCTAACAGCCGCAGCGTCTGGTATGAAGGAGGCGAATCGTGAGCGCTGCAAGTGAATTCGCCGTGCTGCTCAAGAATCGCGGCAAGGCAAAGGACAAGGCCACGGATACCAAGCCGGCTCTGGGCTTTCTCGCCCCTTGGCTCATCGGTGCGGTGTGCCTGACCTTCGTTCCCATGGTGATCTCGCTGTATCTGTCGCTGACCAAATACAACATGCTCACCAGCCCGAAGTTCGTCGGACTGCAGAATTATGCGACTCTTCTGCAGGACACGCGTTATCTGCAATCCCTGAAAGTCACCTTCAGCTACGTGATCATCTCGGTGCCGCTACAGCTGATCGCCGCACTCGCGCTGGCTGTGGTGCTTGACCGGGGCATGAGGGGATTGACCTTCTACCGCTCGGCCTTCTACCTGCCTTCCATGCTGGGTGGCTCCGTGGCCATCGCGGTGCTGTGGAAGATGGTCTTCGGTTCCGATGGTCTGTTCAACCAGGCATTGGGACTGTTCGGTTTGGATGTCACCCAGTCGTGGATCGCGAACACCGCCACTGCGAACGGCACCCTGATGGTGCTGCATATCTGGCAGTTCGGTTCGCCGATGGTGATCTTCCTGGCCGGTCTTCGCCAGATTCCGCGTGAGCTGTACGAGGCTGCCAGTGTGGACGGTGCCGGAAAGTGGCGTCAGTTCCTGTCGATCACATTGCCGATGCTCAGCCCGATCATCTTCTTCAATCTGGTGATGAGCATCATCAACAGCTTCCAGACCTTCACCCAGGCGTTCGTCGTCTCCGGCGGCACCGGCGGCCCCAATGACGCGACGCTGTTCTACACACTGTATCTGTACATGCAGGGCTTCGGATCGATGAAGATGGGCTATGCCGCCGCCATGGCATGGATTCTCGTGATCATCGTCGCCGTGCTGACCGTAATCAATTTCGCTCTCTCGAAGTATTGGGTGCACTACGATGACTAATGCAACAATCGCCGCCGACGCAGTCTCGGCCCAGTCCATTCCCGTCCATGAGGACCATAAGGTTCGCAGGATCGTCCTGCAGGCCATCAAGCAGATCGTGGTGCTCGCCTTCGCGCTGCTGATGCTCTATCCCATCCTGTGGATGGTCGCCTCCAGCCTGAGGAAGCCCTCCGAGATCTTCACCAACATGGGTCTGTGGGTTTCCGACCCGCAATGGCACAATTACGTGGACGGCTGGAACGCGCTGAGCTACAGCTTCGGCAAGTACTTCCTCAACTCGTTCATCATCGTCGCCTTCGCCATCGTGGGCAACATCCTTACCTGCTCGATGGCGGCCTACGCCTTCGCCCGCCTCAACTTCAAGTTCCGCGGCCTGATGTTCGGATTCATGCTGCTGATGCTGATGATCCCGGTGCACGTGGTGATCATTCCGCAGTACATCATCTGGAACAATCTGAGCCTGATCAACACCTATGTGCCGCTGATCCTGCCGAAGTTCCTGGCGATGGACGGCTTCTTCACCTTCCTGTTCTACCAGTTCATCCGCGGTCTTCCGCGAGACCTCGACGAAGCCGCCAAAATCGACGGCGCCGGCCACATCCGCATCTTCTTCCAGGGGCTGCTTCCGTTGATGAAGCCCGCCATCGGCACCACCGCCGTGTTCACCTTCATGTGGACATTCAACGACTTCTTCAGCCAGCTGATCTATCTGACCGATCCGGCCAAATACACGGTGCCGATCGCGTTGAGGAACTTCATCGATGCGACCAGCCAGTCGAGCTACGGCCCGATGTTCGCCATGAGCGTGCTGTCCATCATCCCGCTGTTCATCGTGTTCTGCTTCGGCCAGAAATATCTGGTGGAAGGCATTGCCACCACTGGAGGAAAGTGAGGTAGGGAAGGATCCGACGCGAGCGGTGGAACGGAACGACGAAGTGGTGTTTCGCATCCGTGCGGCGTCATCAAGCAACGGAACGCGCTGAGCGTTCGACAACCAGCCGGCGAAAGCCGATAACCCAAATCAATAATAAGGAGTCAACCATGAAGTCCATGAAGAAGTGGATCACCGCAGCCGCTGCCGTCGCAGCCGCCTCGATGGCGCTGGCCGGATGCGCGGGAGGCACGTCCGTAACTGGCGGAGCCGAAGTGAAGGCCTCGGACGAAGACGTCACCATCCGCATCAGCTGGTGGGGATCCGACACCCGCGTCCAGATCACCGAGGATGCCATCAAGGCGTTCGAGAAGGAGCACTCCAACATCAATGTCGAGACCACCTACAACGACTGGTCCGGCTATTGGGACAAGCTCGCCACCGAGAACGCCGGCAAGAACGCGCCCGACGTGATGCAGATGGACGAGCTCTACCTCGCCTCGTACGCCTCGCAGGGTTCGCTGCTCGATTTGGACAAGACCAGCGAGTATCTGAAGCTCGACGGCATGGACGAATCATTGAAGGACATGGGCAAAGTGGACGGCACGCAGTACGCCGCCCCGATCTCGTCCACCGCCTTCGGCGTGGTGATCAACAATGACGTCGTGGAAAAGCTGGGATTGACCGTTCCGGACACCTCCGCATGGACATGGGATGACCTCATCGCCTTCGCCAAGCAGGTCGTGCAGGCTTCGAACGGCGAGACCGTGGGCATCGCGCCGCTGAACAACGGCATGACCCTGCAGCTGTGGGCGCGCCAGCAAGGTGAGAATCTCTTCACGGACGGCAAGGTCTCCATTTCGGAGGATGCGCTGGCATCGTACCTGCAAATGGCCTATGACTGGACCCATGGCGATGATCCGATCGCCGGCACGCCGGACCATCAGGCCGAACAGGCCTCCGGAACCCTGGACCAGTCCGACTTCGCCACCAACAAGCAGGCGATGATCTTCACGCAGTCCACCCAGATCAGCACCTATGCCAAGGCTGCCGGCACAGACAACATGACCCTGGTGCCCATGCCGAACGACGATCCCTCCAACAAGTACGGCTATCTCAAGCCCGGTATGTATTGGGCGGTGTCCTCGCAGTCCAAGCATCCGGCCGAGGCTGCCATGCTGGTCGACTATCTGCTGAACAACGAAGAGGTCGGCAAGACCCTTGGCACCGACCGCGGCATTCCCTCCAACAACTCGATTCGCGAGATCCTCGCCGAGACCTCCACCGGTACCGACAAGCAGGCTCTGGACTTCCCCGCCCAGATTGAGGACACCCTCGGCGATGCCCCGTCCATCACCCCCAATGGTGCCTCCGATCTCGATAAGATCATCGCTCGCTACAACCAGAAGGTGATGTTCGGCGAGCAGTCGGCCGCCGATGCTGCCAAGGCCATGATCAGCGAGCTCAACACGGCAATCGCATCCGCCTGATGCATGAACTCCTGGGGTGGGATCACGGCAACCATGGTCCCGCCCCAGTGCCATCAAACATCCACCTGTGAATCTATCCGGCCAGCGGAGCCCGAAACGGCGAAGGAGACGATAGCATGAATTTCACCGATCGCATCGTGAATCCACCTGAACCGAGCCTCTCCCAACAGGAGAGTGCTGCCAGGCCCTTGACTGGGATTCGTCTGTTCGGCCATCTGGTATGCGCGTATCCATGGGTGCTGGTCAAACTCAATGTGCTGTTCGTCATCTCCTGCATTCCCATCGTCACCATTCCGGTTGCGTTGGCGGCGATGACCGATGTGCTGGGCATGGTGGCCGAGCGTCGCATGGTGTTCGTCTGGCGCGACTATCGGTCCGCATGGAGGAAGCTGTGGAAGCGCGCATACGTCGTCGGAGCGCCATACTGCGTGACGATGCTGGTTGCAGTGATCGGTGTGCGCTTTTATCTTGGCCTCGATTCATCGATGGGCGTCGCTTTCGCGGGAATCTGCGCGATATTCACGGTATGGGGATTCGTGGCAGGCGCGTATGTGTTCGCCATGGTTTCGGGCACTGCATTGCGGGCCTCACAGGTATGGCGTAACGCGGCACTGCTGGTGATGGCGAGATTCCAGTCCAGTCTGCTGGTTGTGGTGTTCGATGTGGTCGTACTGGCGGTGGGTGTCGTGCTGCTGCCGTGGACGATTGCTGTTCTTCCTTTGTTCGGATTGAGCCTGATTGGACTTGCGGGCACGGTGATGTCCAAAGAAGGTATGGCTGCGTTGGTGCTGAGATAGCCGACGTTGTTTTGATTTGTATGTTCTTTCAAGTTATGAGGATAAAACCATGTTGATTGATGCCAGCGCCATCATTGAAACGGATGGACGTTCCCCGTCGGTGTGCGTCGCTGCCGCCGATGTGCGTCGCGATCTGGCCGCGGTATGTGGATTCGCCGATGATACGCGCGAAAACAGCGCGACGGCGGATGTCGTACGCATCGCATTGAAGGATGATTCGTTCCCCTGTGAAGGCATGTTCCGCATCACTGCCGATGCCGAGAACCGAACGTTGGCTATTTCGGCAGGCGACGATTTCGGATTCATCTACGGCCTGTACCACATCAGCCGCGAGCTGCTGGGCGTGCCCGATCTATGGTTCTGGATGGATTGGCGGCCGCCCCATGCTGGTGCGGTCGAAGTTCCGGACGATTACCGCTTCGAATCGCAACCCTTCGCGGTTGCCGAGCGTGGATGGTTCGTCAACGATGAAGTGTTGCTGATGGGATGGTCTTTGGACAATGATCCCGACCTGCCATGGCAGATGGTGTTTGAGGCGTTGCTGCGTTGCGGCGGCAATATGGTCATCCCCGGAACCGGCAACAACTCCGCCAGACATGCCGTCGCCGCTGTAGCCCGAGGCCTCAAAATCGCGCAGCATCACGCGGAACCGTTGGGCGCGCGCCTGTTCTCATCCGCCTATCCCGACTTCAACCCTTCCTGGGACGAGCATAAGGATCTGTTCATCGGATTATGGAGGGAATCATTGGCGGCGCATGCCGGGCAGCATGTGATTTGGAACGTGGGATTCCGCGGTCAAGGCGATTCCCCGTTCTGGTGCGCGGACCCCTCCTATGACACCGACGAGAAGCGCGGCGCACTGATGAGCGAGATCATCCGTCTCCAGCGTGCGATGGTGTTGGAATCCGATCCTGCCGCACGCTGCTGCGTCTACTTGTATGGCGAGACCTTGGAACTGTATCGCCAAGGCATGCTCAATCTGCCGGATGACGTGATCAAAATCTGGTCCGACAACGGCTTCGGACGCATGGTCACCCGTCGTCAAGGCAATCACAATCCGCGCGTCGACGCCATGCCCAACCCAAACGACCATGGCGCGCAGGGCATCTACTATCACGCTTCGTTCTACGATCTGCAGGCCGCCAACCATATCACCACGCTGCCCAACCAGCCGGCGCATATCATCCGCGAGTTGGGTGCCGTGTTGGCTCGTGGCGGAGATGCGTTCTGGGTCGTCAATTCGTCGAACGTCAAACCGCATGCGTATTACCTCGACCTGATCGCACGACTATGGCGTGGGGGAGCGCCCGCACAGGCGGCGGCTGCCGATACCGATTGCGCGCGGAACGCCATCGACCCCGCGTGCCAATCCATTGCCGATCAACAGACATGGGATTTTGCGGCCACCTATTACGGCGAATCCGATGCGTGCATGGTGGCCGGGGCCTATCAGGCGTATTTCGATGCGGCTGTACCCTTCGGCGAGCATTGGGACGAGCATGCGGCGGAACAGTATTTCAATCATGGGCCGCGTGAACTGATCACCCAGTTCATGCGCGACCGCACGGCTCCATGCTCCGACCTCATCTGGGCGACCGGAGAAAGGCCATTGATCGAACAGATCGGCATCGTCGACAAGGCAGCCGTTTCAGGCATGGAACGCTACGACACGTTGGGGAAACGCAATATCGCCACCGCAGACGGCATGACGGATCACGCGGCGCGATTGTTTGACGATTCCATTGCACTGCATACGCGTATCTACGCCCATTGCTGCAAAGCCACCCATCTGGTGTGCGAGGCGTTGCGCGACGGTTTGCAATCCGAATGGCAGCAGGCGTTCTGGCATGCCGGATTGGCCCGCAGGGAATTCCAACGGGCACGCAAGGCGATGCTGTCGCGCGAGCATGGCAGGTGGCATGGCTTCTACGCCAACGAGTGCCTGACCGACGTGGCGCAAAGCGCATGGGTCGTGTCTGGTTTGATGGCGTTCCTGCGCACCATGGGCGACGGGCCGCATTTCTACCAGTGGCAGCGCGACTTCATCTATAGTCGTGAGGAGGCGAAGGTCACCACACTGCTCAATCTGGAGAATCATCTGACCGATGACGAGCTGTTTGACGCCATGCTCGTCAAATGGGAGGATGCCGGAACCGAGGCCATGTACAGACGCGTTGACTAGAATGTGGCTGATACGTATCGACCAAAAGGTGGGGTGAACACGATATGTCGACGGGAACTCGCGGCAAAGCGACCAGTAGGGATGTCGCCAAGCTGGCCGGTGTCGCGCAAAGCACGGTGTCGTACTACATGAACGGCAGCAGGCCGGTGTCGAATGACGCCCGTGCGCGTATCGAACGGGCGATGGCCACGCTGGACTACCATCCGAATTCCAGTGCGCGTACGTTGCGCACACAACGTACGAATCTCATCACCCTTATCGAACGGTTGGATTATTCTTCGGATGCTTCAGACGTGGCACCATATCTGACCTCCATCATCGAAGAGGCCTACCGGCAAGGCTACGACGTGATCCTCAACACCACCAAAGCCGATCCCGACAGTCTGCGCCGCATGGACGGGCGCAACATCTGCGACGGATTCATCCTGATGGATATCAAGCAGCATGATGAACGTATCCCCGTGGCGGCCCAGATCGGTTTGCCTACGGTGGTGTTCGGTAAGACTGATGATGATCACGGGCTAGACGTCATCTACTTCGATTATGAAAGTGCTGGTGTTGTCATCGCGGATTATCTGGCCGGATTCGGTCATGGTGCCGTGCTGTTCTTGGATGAGGAACCGTCGGAGACCAGCGAGTACATCCTGTTTCCGAGTATGTACGCGACATTGCGGGAGCGTTGCGCCGGCCACGGCATGTCGTTCGATGTCATGGCGTTTGATCGTGACCATGTGCAGTCCGCGATGGATGCGGTCTGCGAGCATATTCCCGACCGGCTGGCGGTGATCACCCGTCAGCCGCGTGCGACCAAGGATTGCATGGATGCCTTGGCCAGGCGGAATCTGAAGCCCGGCCGTGATCTGACATTGATCAGTATCTGCCCTGATTCCAAAATCGATTCGTTCGACGTTCATCCGTCGAACCTCTCGCAGCGTCCTCGGGAGATTTCGATGCAGGCCGTACACATGCTGATCGATCGCATCGAGCACCCGAACCGACCGCAACAGGTCGTCGCCGTGCGATCCGACCACGTCACCACGCGAGACACCACCGTCGATTTCCGCGGCGCCAACGCACCGGCGGTCTGATTCACACGCCGATCATATGCATAACCGATGGCGTCGCATCCATACGCAATAGATACAACGGAGAGACAGACATGGTTGAACCGACGTCCGAATCTATAAACATGTTCGATGCGTGCGTCACCGACACGACGCTTACCGTGTATTGGGATAGACCTGAGCATCTTGGAGCGGACACCGAATACACGGTGATGGTGGACGGAGCCGATGCCGCGCACGTTCGCCATACCTTTGCCACCATCACGGGATTGCTGCCGGAACACGAGTATCGGGTAACCGTATGCGTGAGGGAAAATACGTCGGGCGAAACGCGAATCGTGGGCGAACGTCGGTTCGTTACGGAATGCACCAAGCGAGATATTGATGTGTCCCTGCCGCCGTACAACGCCGTGGGCGACGGCCACACCATGAACACCGCTGCCATTCAGCAGGCATTGGACGACTGCGATGCCACCTCGCGCGTCGTCATTCCCGCAGGTGTGTTCCTTACCGGAGCATTGCGCATGCATTCAGACAGCGAACTACATGTGCTTGCCGGCGGCGTGCTGCAAGGATCCGCACGACCACAGGATTATGAGCCGCGCATTTGGAGCCGTTTCGAAGGCACGGAATGCGAATGCTACGCAAGCCTGATCAATATCGGCTATCTCGACCATGAATCCGCCCCCACCACCCGTAATGTGCGTTTGTCCGGTGACGGTGAAATCCGCGGCGGGGGAGTGGCACTGATGCGTGCCACCATTGAGCGTGAACGCAAGCTGATGGCCGACAGGCTGGAGACCATGGCCGATTACATCGCCACATGCGAGAATTCGGATACGATTCCCGGCCGGGTGCGAGGCCGGCTGGTCAATATTTCGAACGCCGAGAATGTCGAACTGTCCGGATTGACCTTTTCGCAGGGCCCCAGTTGGAACATCCATGCCATTTACTCACGGCGCATCATTACGCATGGGGCAACCATCCGCTCCCGCGGCGTGTGGAACGGCGACGGATGGGATCCGGACTCCAGCGAGGATTGTGTGCTCTTCGACACCCTTTTTGACACTGGCGACGATATGGTAGCCATCAAATCCGGCAAGAATCCGGAAGGTAACGCCATCAACCGTCCGACTCGCCACGTGCGCATTTTCTCCTGCACAGCTACGGGAGGCCACGGCATCGCCATCGGATCGGAGATGAGCGGCGGTGTCGAAGACGTACGCGTGTGGGACACGGACATCTCCCGATCCCGTTATGGCATCCACATCAAGGGCACGCCCAAACGCGGTGGTTACGTGCGCGACGTGCGCGTAATGGACTGCGCGGTATCCGCCATCACTATTCACGCCGTCGGCTACAACGACGATGGCATCGCCGGTCCGGATCAGCCGTATTTCGAAGACTTCCGTTTCGAACGACTGCGTGTGATGGGCTGGCGATGGGGTGAGAACGGTGACGTATGCCCCAGCGTTGCGATAATGGTCAAAGGCTTTGACAAGCCGGGGCATGAAGCACACAACATTACGATCAAAGATTGCCGGCTCGGCGGCGTTGAACACGGCAGCGCTCGTATCGAGTTGTGTGATTGCGCTGACGTACGTTTCGAAGGTTTGTGCGCAGGCAGCAGTCCGGTTACCGACGTGGATCATTCCTTTACGTCCGCTGAATAGTCACTGTTGTTGCACGATTTTGTTGCCATAGGTTGTTTGCAAAAACAACGTGTGGCAACAAAAGGATTTTTAGGTATTGACTTTTTCTAACATATGAGTTATGAACGCAGAGCAGCTTACTTCTGAATATTCCTCAACCTCGGCTCCTAAGGACGCCTGCGCCGACGTGCGTGCCGACCTGCCCGCCGACAACGGCGGTTTCATCCGCACCTGTGGTGACGGCTTCGGCAAGGACCATGACTATATCGCCGAATTGCCCGAAAAGTCCGGTCGCGACACCATCTTCCTCGCCAAAGGCGATATGGTGTGCGTCGCAGCCCGTGCCATCAAGGCAGGTGAAACGGTTGAGGTGGACGGCAATGACCCCGTCACCGTGCTCGAAGACGTGCCGCGAGGCCACAAGATTGCACTTGTTGACGTGCCCGAAGGCGAGAACGTCATCAAATACGGTTTCGCCATCGGCCGTGCCAAGCAGCCCATCAAACGCGGCGAATGGGTGCACACCCACAACATCGCCACCAACCTCGGCGCAAACCTCGAATATACCTACGAGCCTACCGACGACACGGTCAAGCCAGGTCAGCCCACCATGACCTTCCAAGGCTATCGTCGCTCCAACGGCAAAGTCGGCATCCGCAACGACCTGTACATCGTGCCCACCGTCGGCTGCATCTCCGGCCTTGTTGCCACCATGGCGCGCATGTTCACCGCCCGCCACAATGGCAACGGCAACTTCGACTCCGTAATTGTGGCCCGCCACCCCTACGGCTGCTCGCAGCTCGGAGGCGACCTCGAATGGACCCAGAACACACTGCGCGGCATCGTCGAGCATCCGAACGCAGGCGGCGTGCTCGTCGTCGGCCTCGGCTGCGAAAACAACCAGATGGCACTGTTCAAAGCCGGACTCGAAGGCATTGACGAAACCCGCGTCAAAACCATGATCTGCCAGGATGAGCCGGACGAATTCGACCGCGCTGCAGACCTGCTCGAAGAACTCAACGAAGCCGCCAAAAACGACCACCGCGAGCCCATCCCCATGAACGAGCTCAAAGTCGGCGTCGAATGCGGCGGTTCCGACGGCATGAGCGGCATCACCGCCAACCCCATGGTCGGACGCTTCGCCGAATGGCTTGTCAGCCAAGGCGGCTCCGTCGTGCTCTCCGAAGTGCCCGAAATGTTCGGTGCCGAAACCGTGCTCATGAGCCAAGCACGCGACGAAGGCGTGTTCCACGACATCGTCGACCTGATCAACAACTTCAAAGGCCACTTCCGCAAATACGGCGAAATCATCTCCGACAATCCCTCGCCGGGCAACAAGGCTGGCGGCATCACCACTCTCGAAGACAAGTCGCTTGGTTGCATCCGCAAGGGTGGCAAGTGTGAAGTCGAAGACGTGATCCTCTACGGCCACCGCATCAAGCGCAACGGCCTGTCCCTTATGCAGACGCCGGGCAACGACATGGTTTCCACCACCGCCAAGGGCTCCGCCGGCTGCAACCTCATCCTCTTCACCACCGGCCGCGGCACCCCGTTCGGCTGCTTCGTACCCACCATCAAAGTCGCCACCAACACGCCCCTCGCCGAAAAGAAGAAGCGCTGGATCGACTTCAACGCCGGCCGTCTGCTCGACGAGCCCGCCTCCGTGGTCGACGAAGATTTCCGCAAGCTGGTGCTGGAGGTTGTCAACGGGCGACGGACCAATAACGAGAAGAATGCGATGCAGGAGACGGTCATCTTCAAAGACGGTCCCACCGAATAATCCGCACGGATGGCGCGTTATCGGGCTTAGCCGAAGCTCGACGTATACATATACGCCTTCGTTTCGGCACGCTCCGATACCGCGCGCAGCCGTACGGCTTATTCGGCAAGCCGAATAACGTTCACAAACGGAGCGTCCTCGCACTTTCTCTCAGCTCGACGTATGTCAATACGCCTTCGTTTCGAGACGTGCGAGGACACACGCGTTTGCAAACGTTATTGCATAACGCGTGCCGGCAAAGGTGGAATGTAAATGTGGGCAACGTGATGTGAAGTTTGCGGATGGCGAGTAGGTTGTCATCTGGAAACTTTTTCAATGGTTGTATTGAAAGGACGCATAACATGCCGCTGCCCATTGCGCCGGAGGATTCCGGCTACGATCACGCCCATGCCGTCGAACTGGCCAAAGCCGCCGGCGTCACCGACGCCGAACTCGCCGAAGCCGAAGCCTTCGCCGAAGAACTCGAAGCTCACCACGCCTGGGGGCTGCCCTTCAACGGATACTGCAACGCAGCCGGCTACGGCTACGTGTGGGAGCCGACCATGGGCGTGGCCCAGGACGGATGGGACTCACATGCCGCGTTCCTCACGCTCAGCCGTGGCGCGCAAACCGCCGTGGTCTACGACAGCCTTGAGCGCGGCCACGACATCGACCGCGAATCCGCCCGCCAGTTTTTGAAGCACGAGCGTGGCATCATCATCCACGCTAACCAGCCGTACTAAACAACGCCCTGTCGCCTCAAAGCACAAGGCGAGTAAACAATAATTTGTATTAAGGCCGCACCAGGGTCGTACGCATCATGCAGCAAGGCTGCCGTAGCGTTCGACGGTGCGGCCAATGGCCTCATCAACGGTGTGCTCAAGGATGACAGGCGCCAGCGGACGTTTGGCCGCGACAATGCGCAATATGGATTGCACATCCATCTGTCCCTCATCCACATTGCAGCGACGGATGGATGTGCCGCACGCGTACTCATCAGACGGCGCCAACGTGAAATCATCAATATGCACGGCCACAATCCGATCGCCGAAGCGTTCGAAAGCCTTACGCGTCACATCCACTTGGTCGCCGTCATTCACGGTTAAACCATTCGGGCTGGTGTATGCGGTCGCATCGAACACAATGCCCAGAAACGGCGAATCCACGTCAGCAATCAGTCGCTCAGTTGTGGCTATGTCATAAATGGGATGATTCGCCCCCGGCTCAATGCCCACAATGGTGCCGACACGTTCACCAAACGCCACGAGACGGCGAATTGAGGCAAGGGCTTTGCCATACATTGCCTCAGTGAAGTTACGCTCGGTAAATCCACCCGGCACCGCATCAATGGAACCTGTTTCAGAGGCGACCACAGGCGCGCCAAAGAAGCGTGCGTTGGCCAGATACGCCTCGAACTTACACAGGCCGGCTTCGCGCACGTTTTCATCCGGGTGCGTCATATTGAAATAACAGCCCATTACCGCGATATCCACGTCTTTCGCCGACAGCGCGCGGCGGATATACGAACCCATGCCAGGATTAATGTCACGGGCACCAGAAGGCATATCGGGGAAAGACTTGGCCAAGGCGAGTTGCACATTATGCGCCCCGTAGTCGGCCAATCCTTGGGCCAACAGTTCAGGGGTTCGGCCGCTCGTCACGTCATGCCCTCGCGCACCAAAATTAATCGTCATCGACTCGCCTTTCTGCTCATGATTGCCGCCATAGATTGTCCGCATATAGAACGCCGCCGTCCCACGACAACTTCTGGCAACAAGATTATGTGAATTTGGCAACAGTACCATACTAAAACCGGTTTTGGCAGTTATGCGGTTCGCTGAGACCGATTGTGGTACAGACAGCGAGAAGTCTTCGTCGTTCCGCGCCTGAGGTGAGTTGCCGTAAGACGCGGGGTTGAGACACACGTCACCATTTCAATGGCGAATGGCGGAAACGCTTCGGCAACAACAGAAGGGAACAATCATGACCGCAGTGAAGAGTCATGTTTCATCCATGGCTGAAACGAACGGGCAAACAGGGGCCGGTACAGCACCCAAAAATGACAAGCTCAGCTGGAGGGAGAAAATCTCCTACGGCTTCGGCGATTTGGGCAACGGCTTCATGTTCGATCTGGGGCAGGCTTATTTGACGAAGTTCTACACTGACGTGGCGCTGATCGCCCCTGGCATCGTCAGTGTGATTTTCGCAGTAACCAAAATCTACGACGCGTTCATGGATCCGATTGCGGGTGTGTTTGTTGATGCTCGCAAAGTCGGCCCGAAGGGCAAATTCCGCCCGGTGATGATGGTCGGCGCCATCGTGTTGTCGATATTGACCATCGTCACCTTCACCATGCCGGACTTTCCGATGTGGCTGCGCATCGTCTACGCCTTCGTTACATATATGGCTTGGGGCACAGTGTATTCCTTCACCAACCTGCCTTATGTGGGTTTGGCCAACGTAATGACCCGCGACGTGGATGAGCGTGCGCAGTTGGCCACCACGCGCCAGGCTGGCTCGCTGGGTGCCCAGTGGATCACCGGCGTGGCGTTCATCCCGATCGTCATGCTGTTCTCCGACTCGGATGGCAACGTCACCACCTTCCATGGTTACGCCGTCGCGGCCTGCATTATGGCCGCGTTGGGTGTGGGCTGCTTCGCCGTCACATACTTCAACTGCAAGGAACATATCAAGATCAACCGCCAGAAGACCGGCAGCCGCAAGAAGGAAGGCGTTGGCGCATATCTCAAGGTGGTGTTCACCAACAAGCCACTGCTGGCGATCATCCTGATGACGCTGTTCACAATCTCCGCGATGAACACGAACAACGCGATGATGCTGTACTTCGCGCAATACAATCTGGGCAACCAGGGGCTTCAGCCGGTGATCAACTTCATCCAGATGGGCTGCTCGGTGGTCGCCGTGCTGTCCATTCCGTGGCTGGTCAAGCATTTCGGCAAGAAGCCGGTCGCCATCGTCTGCTTTGTTGTGGGCGCTGCGGCGAACCTCATCAACTTCCTGCTGCCGACCAATCTGGTCACGTTCATCGTGTTTGTCACCATCGGATACGTGTGCCTGGCCATCCCCAACGGCATCACGTGGGCATTCGTCAACGACGTGATCGATTACGGCGAATGGCACACGGGCATCCGCAAGGAAGGCGTGACCGTGGCCGCATTCAACTTCTCACGCAAGCTGGCTCAGTCGCTGGCCGCCGTCATCACCGGTGGCATCCTTGCGGTCACCGGCTACGTCGCCAATCAGGAACAGTCCGAAGCAACGCTGGCGGGCATCAAGGGCGCAATGACCTTGTATCCGGCAGTCGCGCTCTTCATGGCGATGCTGATCCTGTTCCTGCTGTACGGCATCTCGGACAACAAATTCCGTGAAATCGCCAAGGATCTGGACGAAGGTCGTTGGGAGAAGGGCAATCTCGGCGAATAAATCGAGTTTCCCATCCACATTTCCACGTGCAGTAACAGTGAGGCCCCGGAGTTATGCAGTGCAATTGCCATGCATAATTCCGGGGCCTCACCGTGTTAGTAGTTATTTGCTACAGACGGCCATAGCTTAAGAGAAGCAACTATACGCGAGCACCGTCGTCGAATTCGTCGCGTCGCGTTTGGCTGTGTCCCTTATGCCGAATGATCAGGCCAGCGGCGCCCAGCAGGGTGCACAGGCCGAATATAGTGCCGAGCAGAGCGGCCAACGGCGGCACAAAAACCGAGGCGATCAATCCGAATACACCAACAAGCAATAGAATCCAGAACACCAGCTTGGATGTGTTCACCGGGCCGATTTGAGGATTCGGCGGTACGAAATCATCGCCGTAGCGGTCCATAACATCGTCGGCATCAAGCCAGCTGGAACCGGTGAAATCGCGGGGGCCGGACTGGTTCGCGCTTGCGCTGCTGGCTTGGGATGTGCCGGCGTTGGAAGAGTTGGAGGTGGAAGATGCCTTGCCGCGACGGCGAATACGTTCGCGCAGGGGCACCGCATCATCGGTGAACGTGCCAAGATCAAGATCCTCGACGTGCAACAGCGCCTCTTTTTCTCGGCGCTGCGCTTGCTTCTCGAACTTTCGGGCCTGTTTGGATGAAGCCACATCCTTCAAATCATCCCTGTGCGCCTCTTCGAACGCAGCCCAGGCCTTATCAAGGTCGTTTACATCACCATGCATTGACTGCGCGGGGGAGGATGGCGTCGCGGAATCAGAAGCGTGAGACTGCCCGTCATCCGGCGTGGGGGTTGGCTGCTCGTCGTTCGCGTTGCTATTGTGGTTCTCGGTCATAATACTCAACTGTAATCAGGCGGCAGCCCAACCGGCGACGCCACGCCTGAGGGGAGGGAGCAAGGTGCTCTACTGGTTCTTCGTGAAGGTGTTCGGCCCCATCGCCCGTCATCGGCTTGGACCCTCGGTCACTGGGCTGAACAATATCCCGCGTGAGGGCGGTGCCATTATCGCCGCGAATCATTTGGCCGTCATCGACGACGCGCTTATTCCGATCACCTGCCCGCGCATGGTGCATTTCATGGGCAAGGCCGAATACTTTGAGGGCAAGGGGCTCAAAGGCAAGTTCAAGAAATGGTGGTTCACCTCTGTGGGCGTATTCCCCGTGGACCGTTCCGGCGGCAACAAGTCGCTGGGGGCGCTTGAACACGCTCGCGAAATCATTGAGGACGGCCACCTGTTCGGCATTCATATCGAAGGCACTCGCAGCCCCGATGGTCGCCTGTACAAGGGCCATACCGGTGCCGCGCGACTGGCGCTTGAAACTGGCTGCGCGATTGTGCCCACCGCGTTGATTGGCTCCGACCTGCTGCAGCCGATCGGCACCTCCATCCCGAAGAAGGGCAAAACGAAGGTGCTGTACGGTAAGCCAATCGAAGTGTCGAAGAAGGCCGCCGAAGACATCACCCATGATGATCTTCGCGAGCTCACCGATCGCGTGACCGCTGCCATCCAGCAGATGAGCGGCCAGGAATACGTGCCCGAATACGCGCAGAAGATCAAAGCCGAGATCAAAGCCCAGCAAGAAGCCGCGTCGGAAGCATAAGTAGCGTAGAGCGTCACTGCTTCAATAGGTTCAAATTGATGTGGGGTGGGGCGAGGCCATTATGAGGTCTCGCCCCACCCCATATCGTAGGTATTGGTGATTTGGGTGTTGTCTGTGGTGTTGAGCGTCTCTGCATTAAGCTCATGGTTGATGTTTCAGTTTGAAATGCATATCGACCAGTTGTTGCCGCAGAATATTACGCATCGACGAAACTGATACGCAGTTTTTTGTTGAGTGCTGCGGCAATCTGTTCCAGTAATCCTATCGTGGCATTCATCTTTCCCGACTCGATGCGGGCGATGGTTGATTGTGGCTTATGGACTTTCTCGGCCAAATCTCGTTGGGAAAGTCCCTCCTGTTCTCGTAGCTCCATAAGCGCGACAGCTGCTGCAAGACGTTCCTTCTCTTGTGCATACTCCTGCTTGAATGTGGGGTTGCTGTGGGAATAATGTGTGATGAGTTGTTCTATTTCTGTCATTGTGGGTTTCCTTGCCATGTGTCACGCATATGACGCGCATGAATTATTTCTTGCTTGGGTGTTTTCTGAGTTTTCTTAGAAAAACCGTGGGTGATAACGTACTGATTTCCGGTGGATTGAAAATACAGCGAACGATACTGGTTGCCGGACAGCTGCACACGTATTTCGAAGAGGTTGTACTCCAGTTTTTTGACCCACTGCATGCGAGTGGCGATTTCGATGCCGTGGATTTCAATTGCCTCGATGCGTGCGAGCAGCTTTGCTCGTGCTTTTACGTCGATGGATTCCAGAAAGTCCATGAATTCGCTTGATCCATCCGCGCGCTTTATCCATGTGAACCTCGCTTTCGGTATTGCATCAGATGATAGCATACTTGCTCTCGCTTTCTATAGGGTGAGCTGCGTTGCTCAGCGTTCTGTGAGATGAATCAACGCTAGAGAATCACTATCGATAGAGTCAAGTGGAACAAGGAATGTGGAGAGTACTTCGTCAGTTATCCACATGATGTAGCAAATATGTGAAAATCAGATGTTGGGTGATGACGCGCAATTACAGGACAAGCACCTACGGAAGGCGATATAGCTACTATTTCAGCTTCCGTAGGTGCTTGTGCCTCACACCACGGTGAGGGTGATAACGGTGGGGGTGCCGTTTTCGTCGCGCAGGCGCACCGTCTCGCCGGCCTTGGGGCTTTGGATGCGCACCTGATGAGTGAGATCGCCCAGCGGCGCGGACTTCTTAACTGTGAACCCGAGCGCCTCCAACTGCTTGGCGGCCTCGTCATATTGCTTGCCCACCACGTTGGGCATCACCGTGGTTTCAGGGCCCTTGGAGACCACTACATCCACGCTGTCGCCCCACTTGAGCTGCGCTCCGGCATCTTGGGATGCGGAAATAACCTCACCTGCGGGAATTTTATCGTCGAACTGCTCGGTGACGTTGGCGGTGAGCTTCAGCTCATCGAACGATGCCTGCATCTCATCTTGCGTTTTGCCCACAATATTCGGCATGGTCACCGGCATCAGACCTTTGGACAGCGACACGGTTACCTCGTCGTTGTGCTTGAGTGTGGTGCCGGGGTCGGGGGAGATGCTCAGCAGCGTGCCCTCGGCCTTGTCCATCGAATACTGATCCGTGGAGTCGTCGTGCTTGATATTGTCGAAGCCGGCGTTCTTCAAATCGTCCAGCGGAGTGGCGGAGTCAAGGATATTGCTGGGAATGGTGGCAGACTTCACACCCTTGGATATGGTGATGGTCAACTGTTGGCCGCTGCGCTTGCCGATGCGGCTGTCCACATACACGGCCTTGTCATCAACCGTTGCGGAGATGACCTTGCCCTCATCAATGATGTCGCTATTGTCTTCGACCGTCGTGTAGGGGATGCCTGCCACTTTCAACGTGCTTTCATAGGTTGCCCAATCCGCGCCGGCAAGAGAACAGTTGGTACCTTCCGTGCAGGTTATATCCTGAGGCTGGGGCACGTTCCAATAGCTGCCGGGACCCCGGTAATACCACCACCAGCCGGTGCCGCCGATGGTGGCGATGAGCGCGGTAATCACAATAGTGATCACTATGATGGTTACCTTTTTGCGGCGCTTGGACTTCGGGCCATTGCCGGCATCGACAATTTCCGGTTCGATGGGGGATCCGTCGAGTGTCAACGCTTGGGTGAATGCATCCTGGTTCTGATTCAGCGCCTGAGTTTGTGCGTCGTTGGGAACGTTCGGCAGCATTTGCGTAAAGTCTGAGTCAGCGTTCGCACCATTCGCGTTGGATAGCTTGGAGGCATCAAACACTGCAGTGGGTGCCACTGGTGGCACAGGCGGCTGCGTGGGCTGCTGCGAAGAGGTATCTGAGTGCGACGGCTCCGCAGATGGCTGGTGTTCTCCAACGACTCGCGGCGCGTTGGATGCTCCGATAACGCCGACCAACGCCGGAACGGTCAGATCGTCGGGTTTGGAGGATTCGGCAATCTCGAGCTTGCGATACTGCCAAGCTTCCTGAGACAATTTCGCAGCGACTCGACGTAACTCGTCGGCCGCTTCTGCGCCATCGGCAGGTCGGGCGTCGACGGCACGTGCCGTAAGATGTGCGATGAATCCGGCAACAACCGGATCAATGCCGGGGCAGACAGTTTGCAGTGAGGGTACGTCCTCATGCACATGCTTGAACACCAGAGTAACCGGATTATCCGAATCAAACGGCACCTTGCCAGCCAGCATTTCCCACGCCATGATGCCGACGGAATACAGGTCACCCTGGGCGGTGGCCTGATTGTGTTCGATCATTTCCGGTGCCAGATAGGCGGCGGTGCCTAGCAGCATACCGGTGGAGCTGAGCGTGGCTTGGCTGGCGGCTTTGGCAAGGCCGAAGTCGGTGATCTGCACATGGCCGCGGTCGTTGATCAGAATGTTTTCCGGCTTGATGTCGCGATGCACCACGCCGGCCCGATGCGCGGAGGAGAGGCCATCCAACGTTTCGGCAATCACACGCAGGGTTTCGCGCACGGAAAAAGTGCCCTGCACGTTCATTTCATGGCGCAGATTGACGCCATGCACATATTCCATCACCAGAAAGTCAAGGCCGTTATATTCGCCGGTGTCATACACCTGCACGATATGAGGGTTGGCGATAGCGGCTGCAGAATTGGCTTCGCGACGGAATCGCTCGACGAACTGGTCACGGTGAGGGCCTTTTGCCAGCTGTGTGTGCATCACCTTAATCGCCACGGTGCGGCCAAGCCGCTCGTCCACCGCCTCATAGACGGTGGCCATGCCGCCTTCGGCGATATTGCGCACAATGCGATACCGCCCCTCGATCATCTGCGGGGCGTGGGTCTGGGGCTCATTCGAGGTCTCACTCATGACTGTGTATACGGTTCCTTGGAATCACTGCTGAACAACGCCTAAGTGTACATGTCGCCGGCTACGGCATTCGTTTCTTGCTGCGGCAAGGCGCAAGGTTTTCACGTCGGCGCGCCCGCCGATTGATGATGGCCGCCGCAATCGTTGGAGCATTTTTCTCGAACAAACGCTAGCGTAATGCTTCCGGGATAAAACGGGCGCAAGCTTCACGCAGATGCTGTTCGGCGTCGGCTTCGAGCCCTAATTGGCTGATGGCGGCATTCGATTCGGCCCATAGTGTGCGGATGCGTTCGCGGGAGCGTTCGATGGCACCAGTGGACGAGAACAATTCGATGGCGCGTGCCACCTTCTGGCCGTTGCGCTCGTCTTGTTCGAACATGCCGGCCAATTCGCGGCGTTCGGGCGCATTGGCATATTCGAGTGCGTCGGCTAGCAGCACGGTGCGTTTGCCCTCACGGATATCTCCTCCGATGGGTTTTCCGGTGTTTTGGCTCGAACCGGTGACGTCCAGCAGATCATCCGCCAACTGGAACGCAAGACCGAGCGGCCTGCCGATGGCCAGCGCATGGGCCTTGGCTTGCGCTGCGGGTATTCCTGAGGCAAGAAGGGCGAACAGCAGCGGAGCAATGGTGGTGTAACTGGCGGTTTTCCAACGAAACACATTAAGTGACGCATCAACCAAAGCTTGTGAGTCGTCCAGCGAGGTCATTTCCACGGCCAAATCCAACACCTGACCGATTTCAACTTCACGCTGCATGGTCAGGAATGCCTCGTCGATGGCATCCGAGTTGGTCAGGTTGTGGGCGGCACGCCTAGCTATCTCGATACTGGCCGTAGCTAAAACGTCGCCAAGCATCAAGCCGAGACCACGACCGATGGACTGGCTGTGCACTGCCGTTTCCAAGGCACAGTGGGCTGATGGTTTGCCACGGCGCAAATCCGATTCATCAATGATGTCGTCATGTACCAATGCCGCGGTCTGGAATACCTCGATGGCACAGGCAAGATCGACCATAGCGCTGCGCTCGTCGACATCGGTGTATTCATTGGCGTGCTCAACATGGTTGCCGGCATGCAACGCATCGAATGCAGCAAGCGCGAGCAACGCGCGCAGACGCTTACCTCCCTGACTGGACTGGACGGCTTGATCGACGACCTGATTAAGCACAGGTTGCAGCGCTTGCGATACAGGGTCGGTGTCAGGGGCGGAGGCCAGTTCGCGCACCAGTTCCAGGATGCGCGGTTCGATGGCTTCGCGGTCATTCGAGGTTATCCACATGCCTTATAACTTATCCACAGGTTGTGATGACCGCAAGACCATTGGAAATAGTGGGATGTGAAGCTCTCTCCACATAGGTCGCTCCAGGCCTCGCATCACAAGGCTTTCATGCATAGTGAACATATGCCCATGTGGGAGGCTTTTGCATCGCCTGAGCTTCGCACATAGGCAAGGCAACGTTGGCATTGGCGGCAACTGCAAACAGCACACTCAAGTCAAGGAGGACACCATGGGACAACAGCACAATACGCGCAAGACGCGGGCAGGTGAACAGCGAAAGAAAACGTGCGCGGCTGCAGGCCCTGAAAACAGGGAGCGCAAGAGTAATCCCGAAAATGCCCGTGCGCGGCACGAACGCAAGGTTGCGGATAGCATGCCAACTGGGCGAGCCCAACCATCTGGACGTGAACGACCACGGCGATGCAATCAGAAGGATTCTCGGGATGAGCATCAGAAGAACTATCAGGAGAGCTATTTCGAACGTGAACATCTGGAAATGCTTGCCCGTGCGTTCCGTCAGGATCGGCGTGAGCGCGGTGCCCCATTGGCCGACGCCGATTGGGTTGATGGCCCCTTGGACTCGTGGTTGGCCTGTCTCGATACAGGTGAATCGCACCTTGAGGGTGAAGACATGGCGGCCTTCGCGGTAGGCATGGCCGAAACATTGTCGATACGCGACGCCCTGATTCTTTCCCTGATCATCGATGAGAGACGCTGCCCAAAAAGTCAGTTGATCGAGTTTGCGGCGAGGCCTCATCTGGTGCATGCCAAACAGCGGATGGGCGAATTGCTGACAGCGGCCTTCTGGGACGAAGGCCTTGCCCCAGACAGAGAACGCTGCATGACCGGCATCGACATTTTGATCGATCTGGCCGAAGCGGTTCCCGTTCCCTATTGTGTGCAGCCGTTGGCGATTATCGCCTATGCGTTGTGGTGGATGGGCGATGCCAGATCGGAGGCGTTCGCCGCGCAATGTCTGGTGCTGGATGGGGAATGTTCGCTGGCAGCGATGATCTTCAGCGCCTGTGAGCATCAGCTTGCTCCGGCATGGTGTATTGAGCAAAGCGAATGAATACGCGAAAACGCACGGTATGACGGCTAGCTAAAGGCGGTGGCAGGCCCGTCATGCCGTGTGCTTTCAGGCAACACGATGGGAATAATCGTCCGCACACAGTGGTTTACTCACATAGTTGACGATTTGCCCTTGCCAGAAGTGGGCCCATGTGGTATAGACGCTTCGCGGCGAGAGATAGAAGGAGCAGTTTTGGCCACCAAGGAAACGACGGCAACCAAGCGGGCGAGCGAGTCCGACGAGCAGATCGATACCAAGAAGAAGACCAGCACCAAGTCCACCGCCAAGAAAACCGGTGCGAAGACCTCGCGCGGATCGGCTGCCAAGAAGAACGAGCGTCCAACCAAGGACGAGGAGTTCGCCAAAGACGAACTTGATCAGGACGACGAGCTTGACGATGACGCTCCCGTCGATGACGAGGATCTTGACGTCGACGATCTGGACGAAGACATTGATGACGTCGATGACGAGGACGATGAGGATGACCTCGACGACGACGTTGATGCCGATGAGGATGTAGACGACGAGGATGAGGACGATAAGTCCAAGGCTCCCGAGCAGCCCAAGGAAAAGGGCGCATATGTGGTGTCTGACAGGGATGATGAGGAAGAGAACATCATCCCCTCGGGCAATCCGAAGCGTCGCGTCATCGCCGCCGGTGCTACTGCTGATCCGGTTAAGGATTACTTGAAGCAGATTGGTCGCGTGAGCCTGCTGAACGCCGAGCAGGAGGTTGACCTCTCCGAGCGCATTGAGGCTGGCCTGTACGCCCAACATCTGCTCGATACCGAATCTGAAGGCATGGAGTTCAAGCGCAAGCGTGAACTCAAGTGGGCCGCGGCCGACGGTAAGAAGGCCAAGGATCATCTGCTGGAAGCCAACCTGCGACTCGTGGTGTCGCTGGCCAAGCGCTACACCGGTCGAGGCATGCTGTTCCTTGATTTGATTCAGGAAGGCAATCTGGGCCTGATTCGTGCCGTGGAGAAGTTCGACTGGAAGAAGGGCTTCAAGTTCTCCACCTACGCCACGTGGTGGATTCGTCAGGCCATCACCCGAGCCATGGCTGATCAGGCGCGTACCATCCGTGTGCCCGTGCATATGGTCGAAGTGATCAACAAGCTTTCTCGTGTGCAGCGTCAGATGTTGCAGGATCTTGGCCGTGAACCTACGCCTGACGAGCTGGCACGCGAGCTTGACATGCCCGTCGAGAAGGTGCAGGAAGTGCAGAAGTACGGTCGCGAGCCGATTTCGCTGCACACCCCGCTGGGTGAGGATGGCGATTCCGAGTTCGGCGATCTGATCGAAGACACCGATGCTATCGCACCTTCTGATGCGGTTGCGTTCTCGCTGCTGCAGGAGCAGTTCAAGCAGGTGCTGGAAACACTGTCGCCTCGTGAGGCTGGCGTGATCAAGATGCGCTACGGTCTTGAAGACGGTCAGCCGAAGACCTTGGACGACATTGGCCGCGTGTATGGCGTGACCCGTGAACGCATCCGTCAGATCGAGTCGAAGACCATGTCCAAGTTGCGCCACCCGTCTCGTTCTCAGACGCTGCGCGACTTCCTTGATCAGTGAAAGCCGCTGCGAAAGCCGCCGTTTTCCTTCGGAAAACACAAGCGGCTTTCGCGCGAGCCGGAAAAGAGGAAAGCCCAGTGGGCTTTCCTCCCGGCGGAGCCATCCTTATAACAAAAGACAAGTCCCACTAAACGGAATCTTTATCCGTCACGAATCCTCGATTTCTTGCTATGTCGGCTCTGCCGACTGCTGGTTTTTGAGCCGCAGCATGATTCGTTCGGCCGTGAGCGTCCGCAAGCCTACGGGATAAGCTTCGTGGCATCACCTACAACCCCATCCCACAAGATAGAGAGCTATGGCAACTGAAGAATACGGCGCAAAGGATCTTGCCGTCCTCGAAGGTTTGGACGCGGTTCGCAAACGTCCGGGCATGTACATCGGCACCACCGATTCGCAAGGCCTGATGCATTGCCTGTGGGAGATTATCGACAATTCGGTTGATGAGGCCTTGGCCGGCTTCTGCGATGACATTGTGGTGACCTTGCACACCGACGGCTCGGTGGAAGTAGCTGATAATGGCCGTGGCATCCCGGTGGACAAGGAGCCTAAAACCGGTCTGTCCGGCGTGGAGGTCGTACTTACCAAACTGCACGCCGGCGCCAAGTTTGGCAATTCTTCCTACAATGCAGTTGGCGGTCTGCATGGTGTCGGCTCCTCCGTGGTCAATGCTTTGAGCTCCCGACTCGACGTCGAAGTGGATCGTGATGGACAGACACATCACATGGCTTTCCATCAGGGGCATCCCGGCGTATATTCGGACGCTGATCCGGCCAATCCGTCGCCCGATGCGCCGTTCAAGCGCACGCGCAAGAACCGCCCGACCGAGCTGGAGATTATCGGCAAGGTGTCGCCAAAAACCACCGGCACGCGCATCCGATACTGGGCTGACCCTGAAATCTTTAACAAAACCGCGAAGTTTTCCTACGAACAACTTGTCGATCGTGTGCGCCAAACCAGCTTCCTGGTGCCCGGCCTGAAAATTACCATCGTCGACGAAAACGTCCCCGAAGAGTCTTCTGCCACTGTGCCGGTTGCTCCCGCCACCGCTTCGGATGACTTAACTACCGTTATGGACGGTTTTTCCACCGTCATTCCGAGCGAAGTCGAGGAATCTCAAGCCTCCTCGGAGACTTCAACCGAAGCGGCCTCCATCTCCAACACCTCCGTCACTATCGACGACGGCGCTTTTGGCAAGCAGCCGAACCATCCGCGTGTTGCCGAATTCCGCCACACCGGCGGCGTAAAGGACTTCGTCGACTTCCTCTCCAAAGGCGAACCTATCTCTGACATCTGGCGCATCCAAGGCGAAGGCACCTACAAGGAAGAAACCCAAGCTGTAGGCGCTGGCGGTGAGCTGCACGCTCAGGAGATCGAACGCACCTGCGGCATCGACATCGCGCTTCGCTGGGTCAACGGCTACGACACCACGATTATGAGTTTCGTGAACATCGTGGAAACCCCCGGTGGTGGTACCCACGTCGATGGCTTCATGAATTCGATCACCAAGCAGATTCGCAAAGCCGTCGAGGACAATGCACGCAAGCTCAAGGTGAATCTCAAAGACAATGCCATGAGGGTGGAGCGCGACGATATTCAGGCGGGTCTTGTGGCTGTGGTCACCGCTCGCGTGGCAGAACCGCAGTTCCAAGGCCAGACCAAGGACGTGCTCGGCACCGCGCAGGTCAAGCCGATCGTCACGCGCATCACCGATAAGCAATTCGGTGAGATGATTACCGGTTCCAAGCGCGGTTTCAAGGATCAGTCCGCCCGTGTGCTCGAAAAAATCGTCGGTGAAATGCACGCCCGCATTCAGTCGCGCAAGGCCAAGGAAGTGACCCGGCGCAAGAACGCGCTCGAATCTGCCTCAATGCCGGCCAAACTTTCTGACTGCCAGCCTGGCAATGACGATGTGGCCGAATTGTTCATCGTTGAAGGTGATTCCGCACTCGGCACCGCTAAAGCCGCCCGCAACGCCGGGTTCCAGGCGTTGCTGCCGATTCGAGGCAAAATCCTCAACGTGCAGAAGGCCTCGATCACGCAGATGCTCTCCAACAAGGAGTGTGCGGCCATCATCCAGGTGGTGGGTGCAGGCTCCGGTCAAAGCTTTGACATCGAGCAGTCGCGCTACCACAAGGTCATTATGATGACCGATGCTGATGTGGATGGTGCGCATATCCGTATCCTGCTGCTCACCCTCTTCTACCGCTACATGCGCCCGCTGATCGAACACGGCTACGTGTATGCTGCTGTGCCGCCCCTGCACCGCATCGCCCTGACTGGCTCGCGCAAGGGCGAATACATCTACACGTATTCCGATGATGAATTGGCTGGCAAGCTGGCCGAACTCGACCGTCAGCATATTGGCTATGCCGATGATATTCAGCGCTACAAGGGTCTGGGCGAAATGGATGCCGACCAGCTGGCCGACACCACGATGGATCCGCGCACGCGCATGCTGCGCCGCATCCGCATGGAGGATGCCGCCCAGGCCAGTGAGATTTTCAGTCTGCTGATGGGCGACGATGTGCCGCCGCGCAAACAGTTCATCGTCGACAACGCCGACGATTTCGACCGCTCCAAAATCGACACCTGATCGAACGGCTATCACCGATTATCGCAACCGTCCATGAGATATATGGGCATATGGGTGAGGGCGTACATGCAGCAGACATGTACGCCCTCACCCATATGCGCTCAATGTGCAATATTGCATTATGCGGGAATGAACATCGAATTTATGAGTCTCTTCCCGCACGTAATGCTCTATCGTCCGATGGTGTTATTGCCCCACAGCTGTTCATAACGCAGTCCGGTGATATCCTCAGCAACACGTTTGGTTTCGGGATCAACGTCTGCCAATGCGCCGCCAGCGTGCAGGCGGTCGATTTCCCTACGGATGATGGCGTGATTGCGCTTGTTGAGGTGGAAGAACAGCGTCGAGGTGAACGCGCACACCAACAGCACTCCCGACCCGATGAGCATCCACATCACCAGACCGTTATTCGCGGAGACGGTCTGCGATTTGGCCGTCTCATCGAAGCCCACAGCCTCTAGCACAATGCCGGTGAGGAATGGGGCAAGCGCAGAGGTGGTTTTGCGGCAGAAGGTCATGATGCCGGCGAACAAACCTTCGCGGCGCTGCTTGGTGATCAGTTCATCCACATCGGGAATGAATGTGTATACGGTCCACGGGACGTAGCCGGTGCCCGAGTTGGAGATGCCCCAGGTGACCTGCAGCGCATACAGCGTGGTCAGGGCGAGACCGGTGCCGATCAGCGGCGAAGCGTAGAGGATCGCATACACGGCCACGGTGAACAGCATCGTACCGTACATGATTTGTAGCAAACGGCTCGGCCCCAGTTTGGCCATTACGCGCGGCCACAGCAGATTCATCGGAATGCCGATAATCGAACCGAACGTTAGCAGGTTCGAAGCGGTGACCTTGTCAAGCTCCATCGCGTACACCACAAAGAATACGTAAGTGGCGCCGATGATGTCGCGGGCGGTGAAGGAGGTCAAATAAATGGCCAGATGCAGGGCGTATGCCTTGATACGGAATACGGAACCCATCTCTTTGATCACATACCACGTGGAAAGCAACGGATTATTCGCCTTGCGGGATTCAGATGCATCCTGCGATTTTGTTGCCCTCGACTGAGGTTCGTCGGATTGCGCGGGCTGACGTTCGAACGTGGTGAAGTAGGTGATGGCGATGGCCACGGCGAAGATTACCGCCAGCAGCACGCCCATGGTCAGGAACGCGTTCGGATTGTCCTCGCCCATCGCGGCGAACACACGGCCGGGCAGCCACGAAGAGAGAAAGGTGGCGACAGCAGCCCACAGCATGCGCGAGCTAGACAAGCGCGATTTGATTTCATAGTCGTCGCTCATTTCAGCGGCAAGTGTTTCATAGGGTACGCCGATGAGTGCTGTGATCGCTTCAATCAACAGGTAGGTCAATAGGTAGTACCAGTAGTTCATATGGCCAACCCATAGGCTGACATACAGCACCATCAGCGGAATACCGATGAGGATGAAGAACCGGCGGCGACCAAAGCGGCGGCCAAGACGAGTCTGCCCGAAGTGGTCGGTGATGTATCCCATCAGCGGGCTGATGAAGGAGTCGGCGACACGGGCAATAGCAAGAATCGAACCTGCCGCCACTGCGGACAAGCCTCCGACGTTGACGTAGAAGAACAGCATCCAAGTGGCGACGACCGCCATGGCACCATTCATGAACAAATCTCCTGCACCATAGCCGACGATGGTGGTCCATGTCGCTTTGCGCGGCGTGCGTTGTTGCATGATGTCTCCTCAGTTGAGCAAAGAATTGCAGTATTCATCGCAGTGCCGGCATGGCGCTGATGAAAACATGTGACATCATATGTGCATATTTAGACAAAAACGTGCATCTTTTGTCATATATTGTCTTTGATGATCATTTATGGGCATATATGACAAAAGATGCGCATGTCTCATCGTGTAATATCAGGAGTTGTCCTCACATTGGCTTGTTATGTATGGCTAAAGCTCAACAGTGGCATGTTATTGGCAGCTCACACCGTCTTCGATTGGGGTGCCGTAGATCAGATAGTCGTCCACAATCGATGCCACACAGGAATTGGTGTAGGTGTAAGCGGTGTGGGTCTCGCCTTCATCGGTGAGCAGCATGCCTGATTCCAGCAGGTCGGCCAGATTCACGGCGTTCTGATACGGGGTAGCCGGGTCACCGGTGGTGCCAACCACCAGAATCGGGGCTGCGCTGGGTGCGGAATAATCCAATTGCTCGATTCCGGAGCGATCCTGTGCTAACGCTTCGCAGGTCACATTGCCGTAGGCCATATAACGTCCGAACGTCGGCGACTTCTCATTGAGTTCACGAGCGATCTTTTCCTGCTCGCCCATGTCAGAGGGCTGCGGGTCGTCCAAACAGTTGACGGCGACGTTTACCTCCATGGAGTTGCTTTCGTATTCGCCGTCGTCGTTACGCTCCAGATAGGAATTCGCCAGCAGCAGCATGACGTTTGCGGTGCCTGAATCCTTGATCTCAGCGAAGGCCTTCGTCAGATACGCCCAATTGTCTGACGAGTACAACGGTGTGATAATGCCATACATCATCATGATGCCGTTGACATCGTCACGCCCGTCGGTCGGCAACGGCTGGGAATCTGCTTTCGCGAGCCAACCTTGGATTTCGGCTGTTGCCTCGTCAACACTGCCGGTGAACGGGCAGGCGTCGTCATTATCAATGCAATCGGTCAGATAAGCGTGCAGCGACTGCTCGAAACCTTCAGCTTGACTGATTACTGCATCCGCAGCACTTTGCATGGGGTCGATTACGCCGTCCAACACCATTCGTCCAACCTGTTGGGGGAACAATGCCGCATAGGTCGATCCGATAAGGGTGCCGTAGGAAAAACCGAGATAGTCAAGCTGATCCTGCCCGGCCAATGCACGCATCACATCAAGGTCTCGGGCCACCGACTGCGTGTCCACATGGTCAAGCAGGCTGCCGCTTGAGGCGCGGCACGCCTCGGCGAATTGGTTGGCGATATCACGCATCTTATCGATGTTGTCAGCCGTGGTGGGTTCGGCAATGAAAGCGCGATCAAGCAGTGCGGAATCGTCACCACAACGAATCGGCGTGGAATCGCCTACGCCACGCGGGTCGAAGCCCACTATGTCATAGTTGTCGATCAGCTGATCAGTGGCCGTGTAATCAAGGAAACTTGTTAGATAATCCACGCCCGAGCCGCCTGGGCCTCCCGGATTGATGAACAGTGTGCCGTGAGAGGTACCGGTGGCGTAATGGATGGCGAGTTCTAGGTCTATGGATGCCGAATCGGGATCAGACCAGTCGCTTGGCACCTGGATGGTGGCACAGGCGTCACCATCGTCACACGGTTCCCAATCCAATGTTTGCGTGTAATAGGAATCGAAGGCGGCATCCACTGAATCAGGGCGGGCGGCCGGGCCTGGAATCTCCTGGGGCTGGGAAGATTGGTTGGTGCTGCCAGCCGAACGGATAAGCGTGGCGATGCCATGGCCGATAGTGCCAAGAATGGCGATATTAAGCGCCAGAGCAACCACTACGGCAGTGAGCGCCACCGCCCATACCGGCATTTTCCTACGTTTGGGCGGTTCGGTTGGTTGCCCATAGGCGGGTTGTCCGTAAGGATATGCAGGTTGCTGCCCGTATGGTGATTGCCCATACGGTGATTGCCTGTACTGCGGCTGCCCATACTGCTGTTGTCCGTACGAAGGCTGTCCATAACACGGCGAGTAGGGCGGCGGCGTAGGTTTGGTTCCGCTTTCAGGCTCGCCATGATCTCCATATGGATTCCCATACGGTTGTTGACCATATGCTTGTTGTTGGGGTTGCTGCTGGTCTGGCTGCTGATCCTGCGGTGGGCGTTCGTTGCTCATAGCCCAAGTCTAACCGGCTGATGCCGGAATACGAACGCTACAGCACACCGAAGTGCGTCAGCGCGTTGAGCACACCATTGTCATCCACACTGTCGGTGACATAATCGGCTGCGGCTTTCGGCGCGTCGCTGGCGTTGCCCATGGCCACACCGATGCCTGCAAACGCCAGCATATCGGTGTCGTTGCCGCCGTCGCCGAAGGCCATGGTTTGTTCACGTGTGATGCCGAAACGCTTCATAAAGCGCTGGATACCGCGCGGTTTGCCGCCATCGGCAGGAATCAGATCGGTGAAATCTGGGTGCCAGCGTACGCCGGCAACATTGCGGCACAATCCCACAAGTTCGGCTTCCGCGGCTTCGTCGACGAACGGGCTGATCTGGAAGGTTTCATGTGTCAGCGCACGAGCGCGAGGATCGTCGAAGTAGCGTGTCGGTGCGGTTTTGCCCAGCTGATTCCACGTAGCCTGCAGCTGTTCGTTAGTGTGGTTGAAATACACGTAATCCTTTTCGCCGAAGTTGCACACCACATCCGGGTGTGCGTCAAGCCAGTCAAGAATCACAGCGATATCGTCAGGGTCGAGCGCCTGTGCCTCGAAAAAGCCATGATCGTCAACACAATATTGCCCATTGAACGCTACAATGCCATCGAAATGAACCGGCATGGTGTCCAATACCACGGTCATCTGTGAGGGGGAGCGGCCCGTGCAAATCAGCACCTTAATGTCTTTATCCTGCAGTCGATGAATCGCATCCACGGTGGAATCAGGCACACGGTGCGTCTCGAAACTGGTCAGAGTGCCATCGATATCGAAAAACACAGCCCTGATGTCTGGCTGAGTATCTGGTCGGGTGCTTGGTTGCGCAAAGGACAACGGCGTTTGTTCCGAAACGGTTGAGCAATCTGAAATATCAGTCATGGCGGAGCCCCTTCCCATATCGCAACCTATATCGCACTGCACGAATACATGGCCTTACACCAGTGTAGGTGACAAGAGCTGCGCCATGCCGGCAGCGCTGTTGAGAAACATCTGCCCATCCACAGACAAGAGTCCTAGAATCGGGAACCATGACCGAGCATATCGATATTGACAATGATCTGATTGACATACGTCACTGGCTGCACGCCCACCCCGAACGTAGCTTCCGTGAATTCGAAACCACCGCCTACCTTGAGCGTCAGCTGCAAGCTCACGGCATCGAAATCCTTGACAATCCGATGGAAACCGGCGTGCTGGGCCTGATTCAGGGAACCGCAGGTGCAGGTCCGCGCATCGCGTTGCGTGCTGATATCGACGGTCTGCCCATTCAGGAAGATTCCGGTCTCGACTTTGCCTCCGTGAACAAAGGCGTGATGCACGGCTGCGGTCACGACCTGCATATGGCGGGCCTCCTGGGTGCAGCCTTCTGGCTCGCCGATCATCGCGAACGCTTCGCCGGATCGATCAAAATCGTGTTCCAGCCCAGCGAAGAAACCGGCCGTGGTGCCCGCGCAGTGGTTGACGCCGGACTGATCGATGACGTTGAAGCCATTATCGGCACCCACAACAATCCTAATTATGCGCCCGGCCAGCTGGCCATCGGTGCCGAGCCGATGATGGCCGGCTGCGTGAAATTCCACGTGGACCTGCACGCGCAAGGTACGCACGCCGCCTACCCATACAAAGGCACCGGCCCATTGGAGGCTATGGCCTCGATGATTCTGAGCCTGCAAACCATCGTCAGCCGCAACGTCACGCCTTTCCACCCACTCGTGTTGTCGGTTACCGAAGTGCACGGCGGCGACGTATGGAATGTGGTGCCTGCTGAAGCCGGCTTCCAAGGCACCGTGCGCTACTTCCATAAGCAGGACGGCGAACTGGTCGGACGCCGCTTCCACGAAATCGTCGAGTCCACGGCATCCGCCTACGATATCAGCGCCGACGTGGACTGGGATGATTTTCAAGATCCGCTTGCCTCCGACCCATCGTTGGCAAGAATCGTTGGCGCCGACGCGCGCGACTATGCCGAAGTCGAACCCATCCGACCGTCTATGGCGGGGGAGGACTTCTGCGAATACGCCAAAGTGACGCTGCCGGTATTCGCCTTCATCGGCTCCAACGGCCAGGAAGGATGCGCCGACTGGCACAGCCCGCATTTCGTGGGATTGGACGAGTCGATTCCAACCTTCGTCAATTTCTATGTCAACGCCGCGCTGCGCGTGATTAACGAACTGTCGTGACCAGCGGCGACTAGACTGAGAGACCATGACTACGCTTCGTTTTGCACTCGCCCAGATTGACACCTGCGTCGGCGCTCTCGACGCCAACGCCGCCAAGGTGCTTGACTATTGCCGCAAGGCCGCCGCGGGCAACGCCCAGGTGGTTGTGTTCCCCGAAATGACCCTGACCGGTTACCCGATCGAAGACCTCGCTTTGCGCCGCACCTTCCGCCAGGCTGCATGGGACAAGGCCAACGAGCTGGCGGCTTCGCTCGGCTCGGAAGGACTGGGCAGCCTATATGTGGTGGTCGGCACCGTGGGCACTGATCGCGCCACCGCCAAGCCGCGCAACCGTCTGGTGGTGTTGCATGAAGGTGTTGTATGGGCCGGCTATGACAAGCATTTCCTGCCCAACTATGGTGTATTCGACGAATTCCGCATCTTCGCCGCCGGCGACCGTTCGATGGTGCTTGACGTGGACGGCGCTCGCCTCGGCGTGGCCATTTGCGAGGACATTTGGCAGGATGGCGGACCGGTAGCTGAACTTGCCGGCCAGCATATCGACACCTTGGTCACCATCAACGGTTCGCCGTATGAGGAGGGCAAGACCAACACCCGTCTCGAATTGGCGCGACGTCGTGCCGCAGAGGTGAACGCGCCACTGATTTATGTGAACCAGGTCGGCGGCCAGGATGATCTGGTGTTCGACGGTGGCAGTTTCGTAGTCGATGCCGATGGTGTGTTGCTTGAGCGAAGCCCCATGTTCATGGAGAACCTTACCTTCTGGGATTTCGACACCGAAGCCGCACATCAGCAGCCGGCCCCCATCACCCCTGAGCTCGATCCGGACGAAGAGGTATACACCGCCTGCGTGCTCGGCCTGAAGGACTACATGGCCAAGAACGGCTTCACTGGCGTGACCCTCGGCCTGTCTGGCGGCATCGACTCCGCACTGGTGGCAGCCATGGCGGCCGATGCAGTCGGCGGCGAGAACGTATGGGGCATCTCCATGCCCTCCATGTATTCCTCCGATGGCTCCAAGGATGATGCCGCCGATCTGGCCGCTAATATCGGCGCGCATTACGACGTGCAACCTATCGAACCGTTGTTCAATGCCTTCCAAGGCCAGCTTGACTTGGGCGGTGTGGCAGCCGAAAACCTTCAGGCCCGCATTCGTGGCGTCATTGTTATGGCTTATTCGAATTCCAAAGGTCTGCTCGCTGTGGCCACCGGCAACAAATCCGAGCTCGCCTGCGGCTATTCGACTATTTATGGCGATGCGGTCGGCGGCTACGCGCCCATCAAGGATCTGCTCAAAACGCGCGTGTGGGAGATCAGCCGTTGGCGCAACAAGGCCGCCGCAGACGGCATGGGTATTGGAGGCCTGAAAATCGTCGGCAACGAGGAAGGCCAGTCAGGCAAGCCTCTGCCGGGCGGCGTGATGATTCCAGTCGCCTCGATTGAAAAGGCACCTTCCGCCGAATTGCGCCCCGGGCAGAAGGACTCCGACTCCCTGCCCGAATACGAGCTGCTCGACCGTGTGCTCGCCGCCTACATCGAGCATGCTCACGGTCGTGCCGATCTGCTGGCCGACGGCTTCGACGAGAAAACGGTAGACACGGTGATGCGGCTGGTGGATCGCGCTGAATGGAAGCGCCGCCAGTATCCGCTCGGCCCCAAGGTCACCGCACTGGCGTTCGGACGCGACCGTCGTCTGCCCGTCACCAGCGCCTCCAGAGAGTAGTGCAGCGGCAGAACGTTGATGGACACTTGCGACAGGTGGCAGCAGCCGTGGTTGTGTCGTGGATGCAGTGAGTAAGGAGTAGCAATGGCTGATAAGCAATGGTATTTCAATATGGTCACTGAACAGCCGGAACTTGGGCCCAAATCACCCATCGACCAGCGCATGGGACCGTACCGCTCCCGCGAAGAGGCGTTGCACGCCTGGGACATCGTCAAGTCACGCAACGCCGAGTGGGAAGAACAAGATCGCCAGTGGAAAGGCAATCGATAATCACAGGCGCATAACGAAGTCGCATAACGAATGCGCTGCCATAAATGGCGCATAACAAGTCGGGGCCGGTATCAGTCGATGGGCGGGTGCCGGCCCCGTCGTATCCTCAGCGTACGTTTATGGCCCTTCGTGCACGGCTTTCTACGAGACCTCAGCATCAGCCAATCATCCTACCGTTGCCAACGTTTTCCATGCTCGAAGGCCGATTTTGCTGTGGTGCACCTCACAAACGTTGCAGCTGAAGGTGCCAAAAACGTTGAAATACCGCCAAAGCCAAAAACATGTGAGCTAGCTCACGCAACTTTCCAGCTTTTTTCAAGACGCTACAAACTACACTGATAACCAACAGCTTGGTGAAGATGCTGAGCTGACAACCCCATAAGGAGTGACATGACCGCAGTAGAAAATGCAGTCCTCTCTCAGGAAGAGCTCGACGCCAAGGCGTGGGACGGCTTCGTTGAGGGTAACTGGCAGAAGGATATCGACGTCCGCGACTTTATCCAGAAGAACTACACCCCGTACGAGGGTGACGAGTCCTTCTTGGCCGACGCCACCGAGAAGACCAAGCACCTGTGGAAGTACCTCGACGATAACTACCTGGCAGTCGAGCGTAAGCAGCGTGTCTACGACGTGGACACCCACACTCCGGCCGGCATCGACGCCTTCCCGGCTGGCTACATCGACTCTCCGGAAGTCGACAATGTGATCGTTGGTCTGCAGACCGACGTGCCCTGCAAGCGCGCCATGATGCCGAACGGTGGTTGGCGTATGGTCGAGCAGGCCATCAAGGAAGCCGGCAAGGAGCCGGATCCGGAGATCAAGAAGATCTTCACCAAGTACCGCAAGACCCACAATGACGGCGTGTTCGGTGTCTACACCAAGCAGATCAAGATCGCTCGTCACAACAAGATCCTCACCGGCCTGCCGGATGCCTACGGCCGTGGCCGCATCATCGGCGATTACCGTCGTGTCGCCCTGTACGGCGTGAACAAGCTGATCGCCTTCAAGAAGCGTGACAAGGACTCCGTGCCCTACCGCAACGACTTCACCGAGCCGGAGATCGAGCACTGGATCCGCTTCCGCGAAGAGCATGACGAGCAGATCAAGGCCCTCAAGCAGCTGATCAACCTCGGCAACGAGTACGGCCTGGATCTGTCCCGCCCGGCTCAGACCGCTCAGGAAGCCGTGCAGTGGACCTACATGGGCTACCTGGCCTCCATCAAGTCCCAGGACGGCGCCGCCATGTCCTTCGGTCGTAACTCCGCCTTCCTCGACTGCTTCATCGAGCGCGACCTCAAGGCCGGCAAGATCACCGAGACCGACGCTCAGGAGCTCATCGACAACATCGTCATGAAGCTGCGTATCGTGCGCTTCCTGCGTACCAAGGATTACGATAACATCTTCTCCGGCGATCCGTACTGGGCGACCTGGTCTGATGCTGGCTTTGCCGATGATGGCCGTCCGCTGGTCACCAAGACCTCCTTCCGTCTGCTCAACACCCTGACCCTTGAGCACCTTGGACCTGGCCCTGAGCCGAACATCACCATCTTCTGGGATCCGAAGCTGCCGGAAGGCTACAAGCGCTTCTGCGCCAAGATCTCCATCGACACCTCCGCCATCCAGTACGAGTCCGATAAGGAAATCCGTAGCCACTGGGGCGACGACGCCGCTATCGCTTGCTGCGTCTCCCCGATGCGCGTTGGCAAGCAGATGCAGTTCTTCGCCGCTCGTGTGAACTCTGCTAAGGCCCTGCTGTACGCCATCAACGGCGGCCGCGACGAGATGACCGGCATGCAGGTTATCGACAAGGGCGTTATCGAGCCCATCGCTCCGGAAGCCGACGGCACCCTGGATTACGAGAAGGTCAAGAACAACTACGAGAAGGCTCTCGAGTGGCTGTCTGAGACCTACGTGATGGCTCTGAACATCATCCATTACATGCACGATAAGTACGCCTACGAGTCCATCGAGATGGCCCTGCACGACAAGGAAGTGTACCGTACCCTTGGTTGCGGTATGTCCGGCCTGTCCATCGCCGCCGACTCCCTGGCCGCCGTCAAGTACGCCAAGGTCTACCCGATCTACAACAAGGACGCGAAGACCATGGAAGGCCACGAGTACGAGTATGTCGAGGGCGCTGATGACGATCTGGTCGTCGGCTACCGCACCGAGGGCGAGTTCCCGGTCTACGGCAACGATGATGATCGCGCCGACGACATCGCCAAGTGGGTTGTCTCCACTGTGATGGGCCAGGTCAAGCGTCTGCCCGTCTACCGTGGCGCCGTCCCGACTCAGTCCATCCTGACCATCACCTCCAACGTGGAGTACGGCAAGAACACCGGTTCCTTCCCGTCGGGCCACAAGAAGGGCACCCCGTACGCTCCGGGCGCCAACCCGGAGAACGGCATGGATTCCCACGGCATGCTGCCGTCCATGTTCTCCGTCGGCAAGATCGACTACAACGATGCTCTCGACGGCATCTCGCTGACCAACACCATCACCCCTGATGGCCTGGGCCGCGATGAGGACGAGCGTATCGGCAACCTGGTCGGCATCCTGGACGCCGGCAACGGTCACGGCCTCTACCACGCGAACATCAACGTTCTGCGCAAGGAGACCATGGAAGACGCCGTTGAGCACCCCGAGAAGTACCCGCACCTGACCGTGCGCGTCTCCGGCTACGCGGTGAACTTCGTCAAGCTCACCAAGGAGCAGCAGCTCGACGTGATCTCCCGTACCTTCCACCAGGGCGCTGTTGTCGACTGATCTCGATAACGATTCCCACCGGTAGACGGTAGAGAACGTAAGGGGCGAAGCCTTTTCAAGGGCTTCGCCCTTTTTCGTATTCTTATGAAGAATGACGTGACGAAGGCCACATCAGCTCTCCGGCGAGCCATCCCCGCTCGCCGTTTCGTCCCACTACACTGGGAGCCAGTTACGCAGTTTGATGAATTCAGGAGGACGCCGATGTCTGATACCACGAGATTCCGCACAACCACCCGTCATATGCTCAAGGAATCGAAAACCTACGCCTCGCAAACCCTGATGGGAGGCCTCTCAGGTTTCGAATCGCCCATCGGCCTCGACCGCCGCGACCGCATCGCAGCCCTCAAATCCGGTGACATTGGCTTCGTGCACTCCTGGGACATCAACACCTCGGTGGACGGCCCGGGCACGCGCATGACAGTGTTCATGTCCGGCTGCCCGCTGCGCTGCCAGTACTGTCAGAACCCGGACACTTGGAAGATGCGCGACGGCAAGCCTGTCTACTTGGACGCAATGATCAAGAAGGTCGATCGATACAAAGACCTCTTCAAAGCCACTAAGGGAGGCATCACCTTCTCCGGTGGCGAATCGATGATGCAACCCGCCTTCGTTTCGCGTGTGTTCCATGCGGCCAAAGAAATGGGCGTGCACACCTGTCTCGACACCTCGGGCTTCCTCAACACCAACTACACCGATGAGATGCTCGAAGACATCGATCTGTGTTTGCTTGACGTCAAATCCGGCAGTGAAGACATCTATCAGAAGGTCACCGGTGGCACCTTGCAGCCCACCATCGACTTCGGCCAGCGTTTGGCCAAGGCCGGCAAGAAGATCTGGGTGCGTTTCGTGCTTGTGCCGGGCCTGACCGACTCCGAAGAGAACGTCGAAAACGTGGCCAAGATTTGCGAAACCTTCGGCGATGCCATCGAGCATATCGATGTGCTCGGCTTCCACCAGCTCGGCCGCCCCAAGTGGCATGAGCTGCGCATCCCGTACCCGCTGGAGAACCAGAAGGGGCCGAATGCCGCTATACGCGAACGTGTGACCAAACAGTTCGAATCCCATGGGTTCGTGGTGTACTAGACACTATTCATTGTCTATATTCATCGCCTGCGGTCGGTGCCGTTACTGTTAACGGCATCGACCGATTTATTTTTGCCGTCATCGTGGTCTCCATCGTTGTCGCGATCGTTGTGGCTATCTTTGTTTGCATCACCAGCGCGTTGATGCACGATTGCGCATGCACAACCCTTAGTCTGGAATCATGGCGGAGATATACGTGTTTCCCGCGGGCTCGCCCAAAGCCGGGCGAAGCGCCGGCAATGATGACGGACATCTGGCACGTCCCAGCGACGTACCGGATGAGATGTGGGCCGCCGTCGAATCAGTACGCGTCATGACGCGCATCAACAACGTGCGATATCGAGAAATCCCTGTGCCTTCCACCTTGGCCGACTATGGCATCGGCGTGGAACTGGAATCCGGTGGTGCCACCGGCTGGCTGATGGTGCTCTACAACCTGCGGCCGCGCACCGACTGGAATTCTTGCTGGCGATGCGTCGCCTTCGCACGACTGCCACTTGAAGCGCCGGAAAACGATTCGCTTGCCCCCGGCATGTACTGGGACACCATGTGCGACTACTTGGACGGAGCGCAGCCGGATTCCATGTCTGGCACCGTCACCGTCACCCAAAACACAGCATTCGGAGCAACGCCCGGGCCAGCCACGGCCGGCTGCGAACTGCGCGTTTCCTGGACGCCACTTGACAGGACCGGGCCTGACGCTACCATGGACGCCGGTTCACAGGTCCGCTCGTGGGCCGCATTCATCGCATCCACCGTCCGAGAGGAATCACCCGTTGACTGACGTTCATGAGCCCCGCCTGCTCAAGGAACCACGCGGGGGAGTGCCCGACGTCACCGCAACCCTTGCCGATTATCATGCCGTATGCGAACGCTTCGCCCAAGCGACCAGCTCAGTGGCCGCCGACGCGGAACGCGCCTCTGGCTTTCGATACGGCCACGAGGATTGGCTTATCCAATTCAAACGCGACGGTGCAGGCATAGCCCTGCTTGACCCGATCGCACTGAATCAAGCCGGTGTTGACTGGAACGAATTCAACGACGCCGTAGGCAACGCCACGTGGATCCTTCATGATTCGCCGATGGACTTGCCCGGCTTCACCGACATCGGGCTCAAACCACAAGCCTTGTTCGACACGGAGATTGCAGCCCGACTGCTGGGCCTGCACCACTTTGGTCTGGCAGCCGTCACCGAACATTATCTGGGACTGGTGCTAGCCAAAGAACATTCCGCAGCCGACTGGTCGTATCGTCCACTGCCACGCGACTGGCGCAACTATGCCGCGCTCGACGTCGAAGTACTGATCGAACTGGAACAGCTGATGAGCCGCGAACTCAAAGCGCAAGGCAAGGACGAATGGGCCGCCGAGGAATTCGCATACGCGCTCAGCGAAGGATCCAAGCCACGCCGGCCGCATCCGATTCCCTGGCTGCGCATCTCGCATATCACCAAGCTCGGCCATGACCGTCGCGGCTTGGCCGTCGCCAAATCCCTGTGGGAGGAGCGCGACCGGCTGGCCAGACAATATGACATCGCACCGAGCCTGCTGCTGGCGGATTCGTCGATTATCGAGGCGGCAACCATCAAACCGCGCAACGCCGCCCAATTCAGGGCCGTGCGTTGCCTAAACGAGCGCGTGCGCATCCACACCGGCACCGAACAGGACAAAATGTTCGAACGATACGCGCCCATCCAGCGCGAAATCAAACCCAAGGTATGGAAAGAAGCCATCAGCCGCGCTTTGGAACTCCGCCCGAACCAGCTGCCAACTATGCCGACGCCGGAGAAGAACGACGATGGCACGGTGAACGCGCCGCGATCCATGCGCCTGTGGGAGCAGCGCCATCCCGATCGTTACGAACGATTGCAGCGCGTGCGCCGGATAACCAACCGAATCGCCGAAGACACGCGCACACCGGCGGAAATGATCATCAAACCGCAGATACTGCGCAACCTGTGCTGGCTGGACAAGCCGGGCAAAATCGACGTCGCCGAGTTCCTCACCGAGCAGGGCGCAAGAAACTGGCAGGTGAAACTCATTGCACCGTCCGTAAGTAGCGCTATTATGTAGAGGTTGCCTTACGGCAGAACTATAGAACATACGACTTTTGAGGAGTCATAGCGTGAAGATCAGCGTTCGTAACCTCGAACCCACCAAGGCGAAGCTCACCGTCACCGTTGAGCCGGAAGAGCTCAACCCCTATCTGGACGAGGCTCGCAAGGAAATCGCCAAGCAGGTCAATATCCCCGGCTTCCGTAAGGGCCACGTGCCGGCAAAGCTTGTCGAACAGCGTTTCGGCTTTGGTGCCATCGCCGGCGAAGCCATCGAAAAGGCTGTGCCGGAGCTGTACTCCAAGGCTCTTGAGGAGAAGAAGATTCGTCCGATGGGCCAGCCCGAATACGATGTGCAGGACGTGCCCCAGTCCGCCAACGACGAGACCAAGCTCAAGTTCAGCGCCACCGTCGAGCGTCGCCCCGAATTCGAACTGCCGGAAATCGATGGTATGGAAATCGCCATCTCCAAGCCGGAAGTCAAGGATGAGGATGTTGACAAGCGCCTCGAAACCCTGCGTCAGCGCTTCGGTACCCTGGTCGGCGTGGATCGCCCGGCCGCCAAGGGTGACTTCGCCAACATCGACCTGACTGCTGAAATCAACGGCGAGGTTGTTGATTCCCAGGAAGGCGTGAGCTACGAACTCGGCTCCGCCACCATGCTCGACGGCATGGATGAGGCCCTCGAAGGCCTGTCCGCCGGCGAAGAGACCACCTTCGAAGGCACGCTGGAAGCCGGCGACCACGAAGGCGAGAAGGCCACCATCAAGGTGAAGGTCAACTCCGTGAAGGCCGAGGAGCTGCCGGAACTCGACGATGACTTCGCTTCCGAAGCCTCCGAGTTCGATACTCTCGACGAGCTCAAGGCTGACATCCGCAAGGCGTGCGCTCAGGATGCCGAAGGCCGTCAGGCCACCGAAGCTCGCGATGCTTTCATCGCCAAGCTGCAGGAAGGCCTTGAGATCCCGGTGCCGAAGGGCGTCAAGGCCGCTATGGTCGAAGAGCAGCTCAAGGGCATGACCCCGGATCCTGAGAAGGCCACTAAGGAGCAGAAGGACCAGGCTGGCGAGACCGTGGAGAAGGATCTGCGCGACCAGATGGTGCTTGACGCTCTGGCTGAGAAGCTGGACGTCAAGGTCTCCCAGGCTGACGTGTTCAACTTCCTCGCCTCCATCGCCCAGCAGTACGGCATGGATCCGAACGCCTTCATCCAGGCCATCATGAAGAACGGCCAGCTTGGTTCCGCCGTGCAGGAAGTGGGCCGCTCCAAGGGCCTGCTCGCCGGCATGCGTGCCGTCAAGTTCACCGCCGATGGCGAGGTTGTGGATCTCTCCAACTTCCTCGGTGACGCCGCTGAGGATGAGGAAGCCGAGTCCGTCGAGGCCGCTTCCGCCGCTGCTGCCGTTGCCGACGAACTGTCCGGCAAGGAAGAAGCTCCGGCTGAAAACGCTGAGTGAGCTTAGCCGTGACGCGCGTGCTTAGCCGCTAAGCGTCACATCACAACGCTACATGGGGTTGGAACCAACAGGTTCCAACCCCATTCGTTTATGCGTAGTACTCTTTTCTCGTCATCCAGAGCGTCTCTTTCCCTCGTCATGCTGAGCGAAGCGTAGCGGAGTCGAAGCATCTCTCACGCTGAAATCCCTCGACTCCGCTCGGGATGACGGGAAAAGAGCATGGTCAGCCCTTACTCTGCCGCTGCTCAGCTTCAACAAGCCGCTGCTCCACTTCACGCAGTCGATTACGCAAAGCAGATTCCATATCAACACCTTGGCTATCGGCCTCACGAATAACAGCCAGAATGCGATCGGCATAGGCGTTGGCCATAGCAGATTGTTTTTGGGATTGTGCCGTTTCGTTGGTACCGTCAGATTCGCTGACTGCAGGGGAGCGCAACGCTTCATCTAGAAGCTGCGCATGTTCAGACTTTGCTGCACGATGAATAATTTTCGCCGCACGAGGAAACGCGCCTTGCGCATGCGAGATGCCCTCGACCACGGATGCGCGATGCTTTTCACGCTGCTTCATCTGATTCCACGTGGCAAGCACTTCCTCGGCGGATTCTTCCTTGCCGGCATTCGCGTCATCATCGGGCGCAAACACATGTGGATGACGAGTAATGAGCTTATCAACTAGGCGATTGCACACCTCATCCAAGGTGAACGGATCGGACTTGTCTTTCTCGCACACCGCGGCCTGATACAGTGACTGCATGAGCAGATCGCCAAGCTCCTCGCGCATACCTTCGCGATCGTTCTCTTCAACCGTGTCGACGAATTCATAGGTTTCTTCTAGCAAATTCTTGAGCAGGGTGGTGTTGGTCTGCTTCTCGTCCCACGGGCACCCGCCGGGATTAGTAAGAATCGTAACCAGCACCCGGGCACGTTCCAACGCTGTTGGTGCCTGTACGACGGGATTCAGCTTCGAACAACGTTCGAATCCGGAAGGCAGTTGATAAGTATCATGTGCAGCTTCAGTCATGACGCCCATACTAACCACGCCCAAGTAACAACTTATTCTCTTCCTCTCTGCCAAACATCTTGCTACGCCCTCAACGGCCTTCCCCCAAGCATCTTCTCTCCGTGTGCTACTAAGCTTTACACTTTTCATCATGCCGGGTTTTCCCTCCCGTCATGCCGGGTTTTCCCTCCCGTCATGCCGAGCTTTTTCCCTCGTCATGCCGAGCGAAGTCGAGGCATCTCGCACCCCATCCACGTTGGAAAATGTGCAGACAAGCCCCCAATCCATGTTGGAAAAGTGGCAGCAACCAGGGTAAAAAGTGTTGGAAAATGTGCAGCAGATAGGGTAAATAGCGTTGGAAAATGTGCACGGTAAGCTATTTGAGTACGCTGAAGGCCCGTACAGACATGATGCAATGGTGATGATATGACGTTGAGAATGACTGATGACGAGTTCGCTGCTGCGGTCGAGGAAGCGTTGGATTCGATTCCCGAACGGTTCCGTAAGGTGCTCGACAATGTGGGCATTGCCATGGCGGATGAGCCGAACGAGCGTGAGCTTGCCTCCATGTGCGGTTCTCATGGCGAGCTGTTGGGCTTGTATGAGGGCGTGCCGATTACGCAGCGCAGCACGAGCTATGGCGGTGTGATGCCCGACGTCATCACCATCTTCAAAGGCCCGCACGAACGTGTCTGTGCTACGCGCAGACAACTCGTCCACCAGATTGGCATCACCGTAATCCATGAAATCGGCCACTACTTCGGCTTCGACGACGACTACCTCCATTCGCACGGATATTAGCCGTTGTCGAGGATACCAACTGTGTTGATGAGATGTTCTACCTGGTTGATGAACGGTGGAACATCAATGAAGATGATGTGGGCGAGCAAATCCCAGTTGCTGCCTTCATAATCGTGAACAATGCGATGTCGTACGCCGGCAACACCTGACCATGGGACTTCAGGATGATCGGTTTTGAATTCTTTGGACAGTCGATATACTTGCTCGCCGATGTCATGGAGCGGCGTGGCCAGCATCCATTGCAAGGTGTAGTCGTCTTCCACCTGTTGTTGCGTAATGCCTTTATCGCGGATAGTTTGTTCGAGTTTACGTCCGATTTCCACGATGCGCTGAAGTCGGTGCAGGTCCTTCTCGTTCATAGCTGTACCGCGTCTTTGAATACGGCATTGCGGAAGGGGCCATCACTGAGTTCGCTCAGTTCGTACATGTCAACGTCTTTGCCGGACTTTTCCCGCAGCTCCTCGGCCATGGCGAATACGTTTAATGGGCTGAATCCTGGATTGCCTTCCAGCAGCACATCGATATCCGATGTGGATGTGGCTTCATTGCGCGCGTAGGAGCCGAATAGCTTTGCTGATTTCATGCCATAGTGGGGAAGCATGGGAACGATGAGTTCGCGAAGCTCGTCATGACTATATATGTGAGAGATCATGCCAACTCCTTTGCGTCAGATGCCATTACTTACATAGTAGTGTCTAGAACGGTTATTGAAAACCATCTAGGGACTGTTATGTTGGGCACCCGCTGTGTGATTGGGACATTTTGGAAGGAATGGTGGCATGGCGGGAAGAAGATGATAGACGTGGAGAATGATGGATGACGACTACCTCCATTTGCACGGATACTAGCCGTTGTCGAGAAATTGGGATTAACTGTTACGGCCTAACCCATTCGGCTGAATTTCGTGGAAGCGTGTACTCTGAGGGGCATGATGGAAACGCAGGAGGATCAGCGAGTGGATGATGGGATGACGCTCACGCCTGCTCCTATTGCACAGATTGCACGTCCAATTGCACGGGCGAATGGGATTTGCCAACTGTATCTGTTTGGTTCCAGAGCCAATGGCAACGCCAATCCTGATTCAGATGTTGACTTTCTGTATTCCGTTGATCAGAACACGAACCGTGTTACAAGTGTGCGTGAGTTTCGTCAGGCGTTGCGAGATGCTTTGGGCACAGATGTAGATCTGGTTCGCAAGGACTATTTGACAGAGCCGATTGAGAACCCTCTGGCTGCATTGCAGCGAGACCTGTTTGTTAGCAACATCATGAGCCACAAAGTTTATCGTATACTTCCGCAGGAAGGTGCTGACAATGAGTGATCATGAAAAACTTGAATGTAAAGAACTGCTTTATGAACCTCTTGATGATGTGGAACGGTATGCGCGTACTCGTCACGAGCGTGTGATGGCGATGATGGATGCGGTTCGGGCCGACACCAATCCTGCAGACACTATGATAAACCCGCTGATTAAGAAGCGTTGATGGTGTTTCTCGTTTTCTTCGATACCCGCGATGTAGCGATACCTGATCGCAGCGCATCATGGATGAGCTAGACAGTCGTCTGCCGGGGCTCATCCCAATCGATAGGAAACATCAGTGATGCTATAAAGACGACAGCCAGTCTAAAGGCTTACTTGCCTCGTCTTAGTCAGCATGGCCGTTTTCTTTCGGGCGTTCTTTGTCGTCCAAGAGTTTTCGAGGATTGGATACCCTTAACGCGTCGCACAGTTTTAGGGCGGTTCCTAGCGTCATGTTTTCGATGGATCTTGCTCCAATTTCGTAGGCGCTGATGCGTCCTCGAGTGGTGCCCGCAAGATCCGCTAGGTGCTGTTGCGTCATGCCGCGTTTCTCTCGCAATTCCCGGAGGCTCATTGATCTGTCCGCCTTTCCGTGGAGATAGGCACAATTCTAGTAACGACAGATAATGTTTGTGATTTGTTCGAAGGTTGATTTCGCCGCTGGCAGTGATTGTTGATGAAGGTATGCTGCTTCATATCTCCATCTTTTCTGTGAAATAGGTTCACGCTTGTATTGCCGTCCGAAAAGGTGTACAGTCCGAAGTAAAGGTGAAAACCTATTTCACAGATTATCGCGGATTGCGTTGAAGGAGCGTTGGCCATGAGCGAGACGAAGAGCGTGAGCGAGAGCGCTGCTAAGGCACAGGGGACTGCGAACAAGCGTTCGCGTGTGCTGATTAATTCCTCTGATATCGCCATCATGGCGCAGGTCAGTAATGGGGCTGTGTCCAATTGGCGTAAGCGTGACGAGCGTTTTCCGCAGCCTGTGGAAGGCTCGAAGGGCAAGCCCCTGTTTGATTATGACGAAGTCGTGGCTTGGCTTGCGTCAGCAGGTAAGGTGTTTACCGAGCGGCGCTTTCAGCAGCAGCTGTGGACGCTGCGCGAAAGCTTGGGCGACGCTCTTTCGCCGGACAGTGCCACGAATCTTATTGTGGCGTCCCTGTGCCTGAAGAAAGCGGCGGAAGTTTTTGGACTGGGGCGGGAGTGGGCCGCTCTTCAAGCTGGCTCGCAGGAAAGCGCAATCAATGCAGTCTCGCAGTATGTACAAGCGGTGAAAGACGCCGACAACAAACAGGAGCGAGGGCCCAAACTGACACACGTTCTGGAAGAGTGGGAGCACCTGCTAAGCAATATCGCGCCTGGCGAGATCGTGACGGTGTTGGATTCTGTGGCTGAGTGCCCGGACGACAAGCTTGCCGAGTTCGCAGACGGTCTATTGAGTAAATCGATTCGTGAAGCCGGGCGAGCCGGGGGAGAGTTTGGATTTGTGGATTCAAAGGTATCCCGGTTCATCGCCGATCTTGCGGTGTCGGGGATGGCTGTCAAACAGCAAGATTCATACGAAGTCTATGACCCGGTATGCGGCATTAGCACAATAACCACGCAAATCGCGCAAGTAGCGGATAACGTTTCATTCCATGAAGCAGACGTCAACACATGGGCGGTGTTTATCGCCGAGGCCAGATTCTTTCTGCGCTTTGGCGTGACGGTACCGCTGAGAGTAACGCAATCTGATTGCCTCCATCATGACAGCTATCCTGCGCTGAAAGCCGACGTTGTTGTAATGGAGCCTCCTTTCAACATTCAGGTGGATGATATGGTCTCCTCGGATCCGCGGTGGCGCTATGGGCTGAGCGGAAGAATCGAGTTTGGATTCGGCTTTTTGCAGGATGCGATTGCTCATCTGAACAGTAATGGGCGTGCCTATGTGGCTACTCCGGGCGGAACACTTTCTCGACTAGGACGAGAGGGCGATATCCGACGCTGTCTAATTATGTCTGGATGCGTCGAGGCGATTATCGTGCTGCCTGCAAAGCTGCTATTGAACACTGGAATTCCCGTATTCATTTGGGTACTGACAACTCCCGCTTCGCAGCGAAATGTCATCTATATGATTGACTGCTCTCGACCGGCGAAGACAGATCAGCAGCCAGGCCTGCCCACGAACCTCAGCAATCCTTCACGCGAATTCCTCGACGGTAATGTGGCGTGGAAAGCCGTGCCGGTCAAAGACATTCTTGCCGATTCCGATGCCTCACTTTCTCCAGTCAAGTGGTTGGAACCCGCGAGCGTTTCCGCGTCAATGATTGCTAAAAACAGCGAAGCGCTGTCCGTTGGCATCCGTCAGACGTTGGCCAAAGTGGCTGATGCTTCATTCGTGCTCCGCAATCTGCCTGAACGACTGCCGGATATGGATAAGCTGCCTACAGTCACAGTGCAGGAGCTGATCTCACAAGGCAAGGCTGAACTCCTCATTGGAGATTGCAGCGACATTCGCTCGTCGGATTTGCCGGAGGATGCTATTCGTCCTGAAGATGTATTGGATGATTTGCGCCGCTTGACCAGCGTTCCCCAAGCAAAGGGACCTGACGGACTTGGTGCGCGTACCGAGCCGAACGATATTCTGATCAGCACCTTGAGAGGAATACACGCCACTTTGGATGCTGTTGGCGGTCATCGTGTATCGAGGCATGTCCATGTCCTTCGTGTCGTTGACAAGTCATGGAGTCCCCAGTATCTCGCGTTGTGCGTGGAGGGTATGTGGAACACCGCAGCGCAGCAATCGCCCGCGGTCCGAGTACGGCCGAGCCAGATGCTGATTCCTGTAGCCGATGCGGCTACGCAGCACGATATTCTCCGTGTTGCGGAAGCCAAGAAGGCGGCCAGTTTACTTGAACGGTTGACGGCGGAATATCTAGAGAACTACAGAAACGCGTTGCGCTACGGGTCGGATAGCAAGACATCCGATACTGTGGAGGCAGGGAATGGCGTTGGAAAGGAACAAGCATGAACCAGCAGAGGATCGTGAATTTCATTTGGCAGGTGGCGGATCTGCTGCGCGGTGACTACAAGCAGCATGAGTATGGCGACATCATTTTGCCGTTTACGGTGCTGCGTCGTCTGGATTGCGTGTTGGAACCCACCAAGGACGTGGTGCTGGAAGCTGCAGAGAAAAGCATGACCACGAATCTTGTCGATTCAATACGTGATCAGATGTTGAAGAGAATCACCGGCGTGGGCTTTTACAACACCTCGCAGTACACCATGGGCAAACTGCATAACGATCCCAACAATATCGCGAAAAATCTTGAAAATTACATTCTCGGATTCTCTCAGGATGCTCGCGATGTGTTCGAGAAATTTGACTTTTCGAACAAAATCGCTTCCTTGGACGAGAGTGGACAGCTATTCCTAATCGTGGAAAAGTTCTGCACGGTCAATCTTGGCCCTAATATCATTGACGATCTGCAGATGGGTAGCATTTACGAGGAGCTGATTCGGCGTTTTTCTGAGATGTCCAATGAAACCGCCGGTGAGCATTTCAGCCCGCGCGATGGTCTGAAGCTGGCAGTTGACCTGTTGATTGATGGATGCGAAGACGATTTGAACAATCCTGATAAGGCGAGCACGGTGTATGATCCTTGTGCCGGTACGGGTGGCGCGTTGTCTTTGTTCAGGGATCGCGTGCATGAATACTCTACGGAGCATAGGGTGATCTGCTTTGGCCAGGAACTGAACCCGCAAACTTATGCAACATGTAAAGCCGATACTCTGCTTCGTGGTGGTGATGCGTCGCATATCGCATTCGGCAATACGCTAACGAACGATGCGTTTCCGGATAATACCTTTGCCTTTCAAATCTCCAACCCTCCTTATGGCGTGGACTGGAAGAAATCAAAGAAGGAAGTAGAAGAAGAATACAAGACCAAGGGCATGCAGGGCCGTTTTGGCGCCGGTTTGCCCCGTATTAGCGACGGGCAGCTGCTGTTCATTGAACATATGGTGTCGCGTATGCGTGCGCCGGGGCTCGGTGGCGGGCGAATCGCCGTGTTCATGAATGGTTCACCCTTATTCACAGGTTCAGCTGGATCTGGCGAGAGTGATATTCGTCGTTGGCTGCTGGAGGAACGTGACCTGGTGGAAGCCATCGTTGCTATGCCTAATGACTTTTTCTATAACACCGGTATTGCTACATACATTTGGGTTTTGAACAACCAAAAGCCTGAGGAGCGTAAGGGTAAAGTACAGCTTATCAACGCTAATGGCGTATTCACCAAGATGCGTAAGTCCTTGGGGTCGAAGCGTAATGAGCTGTCCGACGAGCAAATCAAGGCTATAGTCCGCGAGTACCACGCGTTTGAGGAAAGCGAAACCTGCAAGATCTTCGACACCTCAGAATTCGGCTACACCACAATTACGGTAGAGCGTCCGCAACGTGATGAGAACGGCAATGTCGTACGTGATAGGAGGGGCCATCCCAAGGCAGATGCGAAGCTGCGCGATACGGAGAACGTGCCGTTGAACGAGGATATTGACGAATACTTTGAACGCGAGGTCAAACCGTACGCACCTGATGCATGGCTGGACCGTAAGAAGGACAAGGTAGGATACGAAATCCCGTTCACCCGTTACTTCTACCAGTACACGCCGTTGCGCCCTTCGACTGAAATCGCTGAAGACATCAAGCAGCTGGAGACATCTATCTCCCAGCATCTTGCGGAATTGGGGTTGTGATATGGAACAGTATGCACAATACAAGCCCAGCGGCGTTGATTGGATTGGCGAGATTCCTGAGAGCTGGTCAGTGGGACGTGTGAAACACGTTTTGAAGGAACGTGACGAACGTGTTGATGATGCTTCGTCAGATGAATTATTGTCAGTTTCGGAGTATTACGGTGTCGATTATCGAAAAAATCGTATTCGTGAAACACAAGTTCTTTCTCGTGCAGAATCTCTTTCTGGGTATAAGAAGTGCGAGAAGAACGATATTGTAATGAATATTATGCTTGCTTGGAAAGGTAGCCAGGCTCGTACTCCTTTTTCGGGAGTAGTGAGTCCTGCATATGCTGTTTTCAAACCAGAAAATGATGTAAACACAAGATACTTAAGTTATCTATTCAGGACCGATTTATATCGGGAAATCTTCAGACAGAACTCAACTGGTATTATTGACTCAAGATTGCGTCTTTATCCTGAAGTCTTTTTACATCTTCCTTTTCATTACCCACCTGTAAACGAGCAAGTATTGATTGCTGATTATCTTGATGAGAAGACGAAGAAGATTGATGCTGCAATTGCGGATGTTGAAGCATCGATTGCGAAACTGGAGGAGTATCGCAAGTCCGTCATCTCTGAAGCGGTGACCAAAGGCCTTGACCCTACTATCCCCATGAAGGATTCCGGTAGCGACTGGATCGGTCTAATTCCTGAAGATTGGAGATGCGGACCTTTAGGACATTTTGTTAATTTTCTTAGTGGATTCCCCTTTAAAGGTGAAGATTTAACGGCACAGGGTGAAGTTAGGGTTTTACGTGGGATAAATCTTGGCGTAAATAATATCCGATGGAATGAATCCGCTTATGTTGCTCCTGAAGTAGTTCGGTCACTAGATGAGTGGCGCTTGAATAAGGGTGATTTGTTATTAGGGCTTGATAGGCCTTGGATTAAGGCAGGAACACGTGTTTCGTTTGTTTCTGAGGATGATGCTGGCAGCTATTTGGTTCAGCGAATTGCTAAAATTACGAAGAAGCAAGATGTGTCTTTAAAATTTGTCTGCTATTTATTGCAAACGGATTTGTTCTTTCAATCGATGAATACTGAAACAACTGGTGTAAGTGTCCCGCATATAAGTACACGACAAGTTGGATTGGTTTATTTCCCTATCCCGCCTTTATGCGTACAAGATAGAATCGTGAAATATCTTGATGAAGTTTGTGGCAATCTTGCCGAATTGGTGAGTCGGAAAAATAAACTTTTGATGTTGCTCCAGAGTTACCGTCAATCGTTAATCAACGAATGCGTAACTGGCAAGGTCAAGGTTCCTGGCGTGGAGGGATGATGAGATGAATCGTCGTGCGGATCGAATTGGTGAATCCAAGTTCGAGGATGTTGTCGTCGAAGGTTTCCGTCATTGCGATGCGAATGGTAAAGAGCGCTGGTATCGCTTAGAACCGCCGCGAGGTGATGCGGGTACTGAATATCGGTTTTCTCGTGATTCCGGGATTGACGAACCGGCATTGCTGAATTTCCTGCGAGATACGCAGATCAAAGAAGTACAGAAGGTCGAGAGGCATTATGGTGGCGAATGGTGTCAGCAGGTCATTAATCGCTTGATCAAAGTCATCAACGATCAAGGTCTTTTGAAAACACTGCGTGACGGATTCTCCATGGTGCCGGGTGCGCATTTTCGTTTGGTGTGGTTCAAACCTAGCAACCAGTTGAATCCCGAACTAGTGCAAAACTATGAATTGAACCGCTTCGTTGTCACACGTCAGCTTCGTTTTGGCACCATGCCCAAAACCGCCAATGAGTCCATTGACGTGGTGCTCATGGTCAACGGTTTTCCTCTGGTCACGATGGAACTTAAGAATCATCAAACTGGGCAGAATGTGTTTGATGCCATTAATCAATACAAACAGCGGGATATGCGAGAACTGATCTTCAAACCGGATATGCGATCTCTCGTGCATTTCGCGGTCGATTCTGATCTTGCTTACATGACCACTAAGCTGGACGGGGATAAGACGTTTTTTCTGCCATTCAACAAGGGCAACGGTAAGGATGGCGGCGGTAATCCGGCGAATTCTGATGGTGGATTCAAGACCGAGTATCTTTGGAAGGAGGTGCTGAATCCTGATTCGTTGCTGGAGATCATCGAAAAGTTTATCCAGATCGAATACAGAGGACAGGATTCCAAGCCTCAACTCCGTCAATGCCCGGCGAATATCAGTAAGGTGATCTTTCCTCGGTATCACCAACTCAATGTGGTACGCAAACTGGTTACCTCAACGCGTGACGAAGGACCAGGACACAACTATCTGATTCAGCATTCGACTGGTTCCGGCAAGTCGAATTCCATTGCATGGCTAGCATACGAACTTTCGTCGCTGACTCAGCCCAATGGCGATGCGTTTTTCGACTCGATTATCGTGCTCACTGACCGTGTGATTTTGGATCGACAGCTACAGCGCAACATCACGGCCATGGCCCACAAAAACGGTGTGGTCAGAAAAGTCGAGCATAATTCACATGAGTTGTTGGATGCTATCAACGCCGGTGTGCGCATCATTATCTCCACGATTCAGAAGTTTCCATATATCTATGAACAAACGAATGTTACTGGCCGTTCATTTGCCATCATCATCGACGAAGCCCATTCATCGCAAAGTGGTGAGGCACATCGCAAGACGAAGGAGGCTCTAGGCGATCATTCACGGGCGGATGATTCGGGAATGGATGAGTATGCCGGCACACAGGTTGGTGAGCCGATTTCAGGTGATGAATTCGATATATGGAATGACAATGCGATTACTGAAGATCAAGACGATGCAGCTGTGCGCATCAAACGAGAGATGGACGCGCAAGGCACGCAATCCAACCTGTCGTTTTACGCGTTCACGGCTACGCCGAAGCCTGTAACGCTGGAAACATTTGGCCGTAAAGGTGAAGATGACCGGTATGAGGCTTTCGACCTGTATTCGATGAAACAGGCAATCGAAGAGGGCTTTATTCTGGATACGCTCAGGAACTATACGACGTTCCAAACGTATTTTGATCTAGTCAAGACCACTGCTGATGATCCGGACAAGTTGTCCGCAAGGGCTACGCGCAATTTGATGAATTTCGTCAAGCTGCACGAAACCAATATTGAGATGAAGTCAAAGATTATCTTGGATCATTTCTGTTCTCGTGTAGCCGGTCTACTGCGTGGACAGGCCAAGGCAATGATTGTGACGGATTCGCGGGCCGCAGCCATCAAATATTATCGCTGTATTGAGAAGCTTAGTCAACAGAAGCAATTTAGAGCGGCAAGGCCTGTCGTCGCATTTAGCGGTTCCAAAGTAGTGGATGGTGAAGAGGCTAGTGAGGAGAGCCTGAATGGCTTCCCTTCACTGCAAATCGCCAAACGATTTGATACGGACGAGTTCAACATCATGATTGTGGCGAACAAGTTCCAGACTGGATTCGACCAGCCGAAGTTGTGTGCGATGTACGTGGACAAGATGCTCACTGGCATTGCGGCGGTGCAAACGTTGTCTCGACTGAATCGCACTTATCCTGGCAAGGACGATCCGTTCGTGCTGGATTTCGTCAATTCGACGGACACGATTCAAGCTTCGTTCGAGCCGTATTACACGATCAGTGAGCTTGATCGCGCTACCGACCCCAATGCCGTTTATGATATGAAGACGGAACTAGACGGTTTCAATATCGTCGAGGAATCGGATGTGGAGAAGCTTGCGGCAATCTGGTACGGCAAGCCAGACGCCTCGGTATTGCCGCAGGTGTTGCGGTTACTGTCGCCTGCAATCGACCGATTTAAGGATCTCAGCGATGACCGTCAAGATGAATACAAGCTTCGAGTCTCCAAGTTCGTGCGTTCCTACCTTTACATCACGCAGATGATTCGGTTGGATGATGAATACCTGCTCAAGTACAACACCTATTTGCAGTTCCTCAACCGTGAACTTATGCAGATTCGCCCAGATAATGACGGTGACGGTGACATTGATGGGGAAGTGGCTTTGGCGCATCTCTCCATCGAGAAGATCGGCACAAGCGCCATCGAACTCGAAGGCGGTGAGAAGCTGAAGAACGCCGGTGGTTCTGCCGGTGTGAAGAAGCCAGAGCCCAAGGAACCCCTGTCAGTTATCGTGCAGCGGTTGAATGATCTGTTTGGCACTGAATACGGAACCCCCACGCAGAAATTCGTTGAGGCCGTTGCCGAGAATCTTGACTCGGATGAGCGCTTGAAGCGACAAGCCCAAAACAACTCCCGCGCGGATTTCTCCGAACTGTTCCAAAACGCATTCACCGATGCTCTGCTGGACACCATGACCCAAAACCAGGAGCTCTTCACCCTCATCAGCGGCAACGCCGAGGCTCTGTCCGTCGTCAAAGACGGACTTTTCGACTACTTCTTCAACAAGGCGAATAAGGAGTGAGCATGGACATTAGCACAATCTCTCAAGACTTTAAAAATGCGCTTGCAGAATCCGACTGCTTTGAAAAGACCTCCCTTTTCTTTTTAAGAAATGATGACGGGGCTTTATATCGTTATGAAATTCAAACAGATGATAATGTGAAAAATACTCTATTAGAGAATCTTGGGAACCAATTATGCTCTAATTCCTTTTTGAGGAACGAGCTTTGTGATTATGATATTGTAAGTCATTCCAAAGGTAGCATTGGCATTATTGACTTGGACAATGATGAAGCCATTAAAGCAATAGTTGATAGCCTGACAGACGAAGAGTCTGTGAGTCATACGACATCCGGCATGGATGAGACCGCCTTTTCTGACTACGTAGTCGAGATTGGTGGTGATGAGCATTTCTATCAGGCCATTGGTAGTATTACTACAACATCAAAGTTAAAAAAATTTGGTTTCTTTGGAAACTTGAATGACAATAAACTGAAATCTATTGATGAAGATGTTATTGGCTTAAATCAATTTGTTGATACATTTGTTATAGACAGGAAGTTGCTAATGGTTATAGGCACTCAAGGATTTGAAAGAGTGTTTGGGATGAAAGAGAGGTTTGCGGAAAAGGCGACCGAGGCTTTATCTGCCCCAACTATTCTTTCCCATATTGAAGGTGAAACATTAAAACAAATTTCCGCAAAAACTGAAAGCGGTGGAAGAATTGCTCGTAGAATTGCAAAAATAATGCAGGATGAAAAACGTCTGGAAGATTTCTTTGCAAATCGAGAAAAATATAAAGCGATTCTGGAGAATGAAAGTCACCCATATGCAAAAAAATTTATTGGAGTTCATTTTGATCCTGTAACAGGTAAATTGTGCTCTGATTATGGAAAAGAAGAAAATCTAATTAATTTCATCTCTGATGCTTGTTATATGGCTGAAGTGTCTGGGCATCAAGGTTATGATGGGGCGCGTTGATGCATAATACATATTTTGACAAATGGATTCTATATTTTTCTTCATATTTACCTTTGTATTTCATTTTGGGGTTTAAGGAAACGGATATTTTTCCGGAAGGTGAAACGGTTAATTATTACCAATGGATTGTTGAACAAGGCAGAAGTAATTTCTTATTTTACATTGTTTTGGTTGTTTTGATTACTATTTCTGTCTTTGATCTAATTCGCCTACTAGAAAAAAGGAACAGGAAACAAATAAAGCTGGGCAATTTTCAAATTAACCCTGAAAGCGATTCCTTAATGAACTACGTAATCACTTATTTTCCACCATTGCTGACTCTTGAAATTGATAATACTAAATCCCTTCTGGTTAATGCTTTAATTTTTTTAATTATTGGCTGTATTTATGTAGGATCAAGCGCTACCTTTCTTAATCCTGTATTAGGTGTCCTTGGGTATCGTATTTTCGCTATCGAAGGTGCGGCACATGCTCATCATATTATTTCGAGTTTAACTTTTGATGAGCTTGAGAGGGTCAAGGTTGAGAATAGAACTGTTCATACAAAGCGTATTGGTGAAGGAGTTCTTTTAATTACTCAGTAGTGTTTATGTTGTTTTCTACTTGAATAAAACCATCATTGTTCACGTTGGCCAATAAATCCGCGTAAGCGGCAGCAGCGCCTGCGTCGCTGGATCCGTAGTCTCGTAATTATCCACGAGGACGCGGACGAAGCGGTCGAGATCCAGCAGGGTTACGGGGACGCGGGCGCGTTCGGCTTCGTACACGGCTTCCTTGGTGAAGCCGCCGGTGCTGATGTACAGGCCTTTGTCGGCGTCATGCAGTCTGCCGATGAACGAGCGCAGGGCCGGAGCGCCCATTTTCTCCTTGCGGTGCTTCACCTCGACGATGATGCGCGGCGACGACAGGCCCAAACCGTCCGGCGAGGCGATGACGTCGCGTCCCTGGTCGCCGCCCTTCGGCGTCATGGACGTGCGGTAGCCCATGGCCCGCAACAGGCCGGCTGCAAGCAGTTCCATTTCGTCCCAGCTGAGCAGCGTAATGCGATCCTTGATCTTCTCGATGCTCTCATCGACCGTGGTGTGCAGGATTTCGGCGTCATCCGTGGCGTCGGTCGCGTTTGTCGTCGTGTCCGTTCCGTCGCTGGTTGTAGTTGCTGTTTCCGACGCATGTTTGCCATCGGCCGCGTTCATCAGCTCGTTCATCACGTCGTCATTGACCTAGCTGAGCGTGGCAATGGTGCCCACCCAGCGAATTCTTGGCGGAATCGGACAGCAGGTCGCGCGGCGCGAGCTTGTTCCACGTGACCTTGTGGGAGTAACGGAAGTCGTGCTCCTCGTCATTGTCGGATGGCTTGAGCTCGCACTCTCCGGCAATGATGCCGAGATGGTACATCCGCGACGACGGGTCATAGGTGACGACGGTGTCACCGACCTGCATCACGCTGCCGAACCGGTAGGCTTGACCAGCGATCATCGCCTGTGTCTGAGTCGAGGAATTCGCGTACTGCGTGGCGACACGTCGGCCGATGTCCTCGCGCGTGGCATGGGCGAGCTCGAAGTCGGTGAATGTCCATAAATTGCGATATATCCGTTGTCAAACCAGTCGTTCGCGTACTTTGCTCCACGTTCCGCACGAATCAGCCAAGCGCTCAGCCCCAATCCTCTACGACGCCCTTGCCGTCTCCCTGTCGTCTTCGCCCCGGCAGCGGCGGCATCGCCCACCCGGCGCACTGCTTAAGATTATGGCCGCATCCTTGGATTTAGTGGTTGGTGCTGGGGCCTGCGGTGGAAGTATTGATTTTGGTGCACGGCGTACAATGAACTATACCGACGGCTGTGAAACGGGGTGAGTGCGATGCCGAACGAGTGGCTCAAAGACCGGGTCGAGGATGTCGCCTTGGCTGTTCACTCCACGCAGATGGAGCCGCCGCCTTCATGGATGATGCTAGGGATTACGCGAAGGGGCTGATCGATTCCGCCGAATTAGTGTTTCGCACCCGGCGCCGCTATGGGCTGGATGCGAAAGACTTGCGTTCATGTGCCAGTTGACATATTGTCTATAGCAACAGTAGCCTTCAAGCCTCCTAACAGTGCTCAAACCCGGAGGCTCTTGTTTTATCCATAGGAGGCGGAAGGTACACAAACAGGTCAACTGGGAAAGAATACTTGCGTAGGATTATGGATTTTCTTCAGCAAAACGATTCGTGCCAGTATGGAATCCTTCACCTGCTGCATTGGGAATGATGTATCAGTCAAAGATCGCTACGGTGACGACTATGACGGCGAATTACTTGTATGGGTGGCGGGCGAATTGCTGTCGTTCGGTGATCTCACAATTTGTACGGAATATATGCGTGACCTTGACCCCGGTGCCATCGCCAAAACACTCGGCGTGAAAGCTGGCATCCTGGACGCTAAGCTCGACCCGTTGAATGACCTGCGTAACGCATGTGCGCATCATCGCCGTATTTGGAACCGCGAATTCGAACTGAACGGCGAACTCATCGTCATGGAACGAGTTATTGGCATCGTCGCCACGCTATTGCACGCGCTGGGGGTGCGTAACTCACCGCCCTACGCGGCTGCGTGCAATCCTTCTCAACCGACTTACCCAACAACGTGGTCGCACCCCGCATCGTTTGGCCGGACGCATAACTAGCTTGGCTCTTTTGTCAGCGAAGGTAGAATTTGAGATATCGAAAGGAAGGTGCATGATGACGTTGATTGATGGTGGCCCGAAGATTGCTGGCATTCGTCTGGAGCGTGCGCCACGTCGTGTGCCTCATGATGAACTTATGCGTACTGTCATGGAACTTCGTGCGCGTGCTCCGAAAGGGATTCCTCTGGACTCCATGGATGCACGTCAGCTGAAGGAGATGCTGGGCAGTCGTGATTAAAGTTCTTGTCGACACGAATTTCCTTCTTGATGTGATGCTGCGCTATTGCACAGACTGATCGGAGAGATGATGAGTGTCTCAGGTAATGAGCTTGGGGTTACCAGTGCTGTGGCGGTGAATGCGACTCATGTGGCATTGCGTTTTTCAAACGGTCATTGCGGCGTGTTAGATATGCTGCCTTTCGTGAAGATGCGTTCAGACGGTTTGCGTGATCCAAAGGTGTTTCTGACGGCACGGGCCGGAGTCAATACTGTCGAGTGGAACAACGGTTTGATAGATATTGAGCCTGAAACGGCTTACAGTCATATGGTTCTGTATTCTGCTTGAGCTTGCCGCAACGAATGCACGTTGCGCCATACAATGGTGAGCATGCAGTTTCTTATCTTGTGCGTTGTGGCGCTGGTCATTTCAGCTATCGGGTTTTATCGGTTTGTGTGGTTCATTTCGTTGGGCTATGGATTCTCCATGGCGGGCATCGGCATCGCGCTGCTGGTCATGTTCGGCATGGGCGGCGCGCTCACTTGGGTGACGGCGATCATGGCGGTACTGCTCATCGGCTACGGACTGCGGCTCGGCGGATACCTGCTGATACGCGAACAGCGCAGCGCGGCCTATCAGCGCACAATGAAGAACGAGATCAAAGACGGCTCCGGCGTGAACCCGATCCTCAAAATCGTGATCTGGCTGGTATGCGCGCTGCTGTACGTGTGCGAGTCATCGCCGCTGCTGTTCCGCCTGCAGAACCACGCGCCTATGGACGCGGTCGCGATCATCGGCATGATCGTCATGCTGCTCGGCATCGTGCTGGAATCGGCATCGGACTACACGAAGAACCGCTTCAAGAAAACCCATCCGCAGCGCTTCTGCGACGTGGGACCATTCCGCCTCGTGCGCTGCCCGAACTATCTGGGCGAAGTGCTCACCTGGACGGGCATGTTCGTCTCCGGAGTCACCGCGCTCAGCGGCGTATGGCAGTGGGTAGCAGCCATCGCCGGATGGGTGTGCATCGTATGGATCATGTTCGGCGGCGCACGCAGACTGGAATTGCGCCAGAACAAGAACTACGGCAACGATCCCGAATATCAGTCATACGTATCCAAAACGCCGATCCTCATCCCGTTCGTGCCGCTGTACAGCGTCGCGAAATACAAGTGGCTGGTGGGGTAGCGCGTTTCTTCATGGTTGAGGCATGATGTGACGGTCTCGTTGTCTCGCTTGCTTCAGCCGGGGCGCTGAGTGCCGGACCTGTGCCGCAAGTGTCGTACCACTGCCGAACCTGTGCTGCATGGTGCCGCACAGTGCCGGGCGTTCAGCGAATAGCGACATCGGAGACTCGGCCAAGATAATCGGGGTATGCTGCTTGCTGAACTGATTGGAGGGGTTATGTCTTTGAATGTTGATCAGAAGGCTGCGACGAGACGGGAATTCGTGCGGAATTTCGAATTGCTGGGAATAACGCCTGTGAAAGCGGCGGCTGATCTTGGGGTGAGCGAATCTCGAATCAAAGACATCATGAACCTGCGCAAAGTGCGGCATCTTGAGGATGCCTGGGTGCTGCGGCGGTATCTCATGGTGCAAGCGGCACAGCAAGGCGTTGAAATGGTGCCATTCACTGCACTTCGTGGCAACCCCGAGGACTACTGGTTCCTTGATGCGGATCGCGTAAATGCCATGATGCTTGACTGAGCGATATCCGTTGGCTCTCAAGCAATGAACCGAATATAGGTGCGGTCATCGAAGGCATCTGAGCCGGGAAGAAAACCCTTTGTCGAACGGTATTCACCAATGAGCTGTGAGTCAGTGCGGCGGATCTCCTGTAGAGCAGTCTCTGATTCGGCTAGCGTGGGGAGCAGATGCGGATATCCGTCACTGGCGAGTATTACTTCGTCGCCCGGTTTGACAGGAATGATGCGGATGGGCCAGTTGGGATCTGTGTAGCCATCGAATACGAAATAGCCGAATTCGCCGGGGTGGTTGGCAAATCGAGATTGCACGCGAAGGAATGGCAGAATGGCGGCACGTGAGTCCGCCGTCGGATCGGCTTGTGCGACGAAGCTACGTAAATCTGCCAGCAGCATGTCCACGCGCTTCACAGTTGGAATCTGCATGCCGTTGACTATTGCCTGACAGTCGCCGAACAACCAAATCTCATGACGCGGTGCGCTGTAGACTACGGCGTTCGCCTGCAAACGTTCCACGGGGTGCGTTGCGAAGAACTCCGCCGACTGGGAAGAATTGCAGCTGTATTGCGCGAGCAGTGCGGAATCCAAAGCATGTTGCATGCCGCGCATGTCGAACGGGATAAGGGCGTTCGTGGAATCGGGACCATTTGGAAAGTCGTCGTGCTTGTTGCCGTTATCGCCGTCGTTGCGATCGTCATAGCCAGAGGAACCGGAGTATTCCACGGTTGGAGCCATACCTGTCATATCCGCAGCCGGAGTCGCGGCATCTTTGGCATCGCAGTCGCGTAACGCGGCTAGCAGCGTATCCTTCGCCACAACACCGGGCGAAGGATGCCACAGATCGTATTCTGCTTTGGACGTCACTCCATCGATTACGGCTACATAGGCGCTTCCGATAAACAGACCATCCTCATTCAGCGACGGATCGCCATGCTTGCCCACGGTCTGTGATTCCAAGATTCTCACGGTTATCAAGTCTAGCCTGCGGATGGGTGCTGCGTGTGGGAGGGGGATTCCTCGACTCCGCTATTCTTCGCTCGGAATGACAAGAAGAGGCGAGTTTCGTTCGGAATGGCGATGAAGTGGAATTTGCTTGGAATGACGGGAGAGGTGAGTTTTGCTCGAAATGAGGGCAGGGAGACGCCATGGAATCTTTGGCGTATACTGATATGTTCAAATGAGAGTTAGTGGAGGTGTGCGCATGGATGTCATGGATGTCATGGATGTAGCGGATTTCTTCATCGCAACGGCGAATGAGGGAAATCCCGAAGAAGACGACGGCATGACGAACATGAAGCTTAACAAGCTATTGTTCTTCGCGCAGGCCGCCAGCTTGCAACGCTTTGGAAAGCCTTTGTTCGATGCACCTTTGGAGGCATGGAAGTACGGTCCCGTAGTCAAGGACGTGTATCGGACGTTCAGCGGATATCAACGTAACGCCATAGACAAGGTCGCTCGTCCTTTCGATTGGAAAACCATTGATCCGGAAGTCTTACGGTTACTGTGCGACGTATATCGCACCTATGCGAGGGATTACTCGGCTATCGGCTTAATGCGGATGACTCATAAGCCCGGTACGCCGTGGAGCCAAGCATACGAAGAGCACAGGAACAATGTTATTCCTTGCGATTCTATCCGTAAATGGGTCAATCGGACGCCGTTGATGATAGACGAAACGTCAGTATCGGATTCTTTGGTTACTGAGGCGGAACTAGACCAGCATGGGCACCCGTTCCTTCCAGAAGGATGGGAAGACGACGATGACTGATGTTCGTCCTTGGCAGGTTCGCAGAGTTTGGTTCCCATTTCGCGAGAATCCCAACAAAGGCAAGAATCGACGTGTCGTGGTCAAGGAAGTCACCGACGACAACTGTGTGGTGATTTACGTGACCAGCAAGGTCGAAAAGAGTAACTTTCCAGATTTCATGTTATTGAAGGACTGGAACGAAGAGGGCTTCGACAGAGCGTCCGCAGTGAGATGGAATCGTCTGTTGAAAGTCCCCATCAGCGCGTTGGGAGAGCATCTTGGTGATTTGTCCCCATACGATCGCTTGGAATTGCAGATGCGATACCAGTTCCGATAGTCCGTCGAAAGATGCGAAAGAGGTGCGACATGGTTGAATCGTTTTCGCAGCGGGTGTATGACGTGGTTCGGCGTATTCCGGAGGGCAAGGTTGCCACGTATGGACAGGTGGCGGCACTCGCCGGAGCGCCTCGGTCGGCCCGGTTTGTGGGGTTCGCGTTGCATTCCAATCCGGAACCGGGCGTGATCCCGTGCCATCGAGTAGTGTTCCGCGATGGATCGCTCGCGCCGGGCTTTGCGTTCGGCGGACCTGAAGTTCAGCGGGAACTGCTGGAAAATGAGGGTGTTGTTTTCGTGCCGCCAAGTGAGTCAGCCGGCGAAGCTGCCGGTGCTGACGGATGGCGTGTGGATCTCCGCCGTTGCCAGTGGGATGCCTGATCTGGGTAGAAGTTCAGTCGAGCTTGGCGAGTTGCTTGAGTAGGGAGTCGACGTGACCGGTGGCGCGCACGTTGTAGCGGGCGAGCAGCAGTCGGCCATCGGTGTTGATTACGAAGGTTGAACGGAGTACGCCGATATGCGTCTTGCCGTACAGTTTCTTTTCGCCATAGGCGGCATAGAGCTTATGCACAGTGAGATCCGGGTCACTAAGCAGCGGGAAGGTGAGATGGTCACGCTCGCGGAACTTGGCAAGTTTCTCAGGCGAATCCTTGGAAATGCCGAGAACGGCGTAACCGGCTGCGGTCAGACGATTGAGATTGTCGCGAAAATCACAGGCCTGCTTGGTGCAGCCAGGCGTCATCGCGGCAGGGTAGAAGTATACGATTACGCGCTTGCCTTCGGCTAGAACGTCGGAAAGACGTACTGTGGTGCCGTCGTCGGCGGGGAGTGCGAAGTCTGGTGCGGCTTGGCCGGGCTCAAGGCGAGCGGGAAGCTGGGAATCAGCGGTATGTGATGTGTCTGCAATAGTGCTCATAAGGCTAGTGTAGGCGGGTTGTTGGAATGGTGGTTTTGCAACTCAGAACGCGTAGAGGCGGTCGAGGAGGGTGTCCATGTCATCGAATCGCTTGATGTTGCGATCGGGATGCCAGATTGGGTGACCTTGGGCAACAACCAGTTCGGGATGTTCCAGCATACGCAGGTCAACCAGCGGATTGCCATCCAACACCAGCAAATCAGCGGTGCGCCCAGACGTAATCGAACCCGTAACATCCTCCACACCCAGAATCTCCGCGTTCACGGCCGTCGCTGCATGCAGCGCCTCAACAGGTGAGAATCCGCCGCGCTTGACCATCAAATCCAATTCACGCCACGTGCCGTACTGCGGCACGAACGTCATTGCCGCATCCGTGCCCACACCAACGCGAATGCCAGCCTCATGCGCCTGATGCAAGCCCTGCACCATACCGGCAACCACCGTGCGCGCATTCTCCAACTGAATATCCGTGATGCCGGAAACCGACTGATCCGCATCCAGCAGCGGCAGCGCAGCGCTCATCGTCGGAATCAACGCCGACCAGCCGCGCAAAGCATTCGGATTATTGAGGAACAATTCAATCAGCTCAGCATCCAACACCGCGCCATGCTCGATCGTATCCACACCGGCAAGCAGCGCACGACGCACACCCTCGGTGCTTTGCGCATGCGCGGCGACAATCACACCCGACTCGTGCGCGGCATCGCAGATCGCACGCATCTGATCCACCGTCATCTGCGGCGAACCCGCTTCACCCAGCTCCTGCGCGTCCGTCACGCCACCGGTCGCCGCGATTTTGATCGCGTTCACACCATGCGCGATATTCTCCAACGTGTTCGCACGAGCCGCATCTGCATCCGGGCAGATCAATGCAATCAACGGCGCACCATGGCCCTCCGGAATCGCCAACAGCGGCCCAGACGCCAGCATACGAGGGCCGACAATTTCGCCCGCGTCGATACGGTCGCGCAATGCCACGGCTTCATAGCCCACGTCGCCCAACGTGCGCAGCGTTGTCACGCCGGAGCGCAGCTGCGTTATCACACTTGACTTGGCCTTCGCTGCAATATACGGCCGGCCGAACGGAGAATGCGCGAACGCAGCCATGCGGCGCTGGCCGGCCGGAGTCGCCAGCTTCGGATTAATCGGCTTACCATCGGAGAACAAATGCACATGCACATTAATCAGGCCCGGCATCACGGTTTTGCCGGTAGCGTCAAGCATATGGTATCCGGACGGAATCGGTGTGGACAGGCTGGGGGAGACCTGCTCGATACGACCGTTATCGCCAACGATGATGGTCATATCGTCAAGCACCGTACCTGCGGCATCACCGGTGACCAACGTGGCGTGCGCGATGGCGAATGGTTCGATAACGGTACGTGGCGTTGCGCTCATAGTCAGGCTCCTTTGCGTCTCTGTGGCTGCCTACCAGTCTAATCCGTGAAGTTGCGTTTCGAATACAGCACACAGTCCAACGCGTACGCTGGCCGGAGAAAAAGCGTGAAATCATGCCAGCCGTCGCTTGAAGGCGGTAGGCTAGACACTGTTTGAAAACATTAGAAGGAGAACCACGGTGAGCAATATGTTTGCAACCGCCCCGGTCATGGCTGGCGACGACATGCCGGCCGGCCCCGTCGACCCGATTTTCAATCGCCTCCTGAAAGATCGCATCATCTGGATGGGCGAGGAAGTGAAGGACGACATGGCCAACCGCATCTGCGCCCAGCTGCTGATGCTGGCCGCGGAAGACCCGAAGAAGGACATCTGGCTGTACATCAATTCTCCCGGCGGCTCCATCACCGCCGGCATGGCCATCTATGACACCATGCAGCTCATTGAGCCGGATGTGGCCACGGTGGGCATCGGCATGTGCGCCTCGATGGGCCAGTTCCTGCTGAGCTCCGGCACCAAGGGCAAGCGTTATCTGACCAGCCATGCCCGCGTGCTCATGCACCAGCCTTCCGGCGGCATCGGCGGCACCACCACCGACGTGCGCATCAACGCCGAACTGATCATGGACATGAAGAAGACGCTCGCCGAACTCACGGCCGAGCAGACCGGCCACACCGTCGAAGAAATCTACCGCGACAACGAGTACGATCACTGGTTCACCGCCCAGGAAGCACTCGAATACGGCTTCATCGACAAGCTCGTGACCACGCCCGACACCATCGGCAACGCCGGCAACGAAACCCAAGGGGAGTGACACCAATGGCAAGTGAAGAAGCGAAGTTCGTCCAGCGCGCGGATCGTCTGGCTGGCTCCACTGGCGTCGTCGGTTTTATGCCGGCCGCCGCACGCCAGGCTGCGTACGCCGCTCCGACCAACCGTTACATCATGCCGCAGTTCGTGGAGAAGACCCCCTATGGCATGAAGACGCAGGACGCCTACTCACGCCTGTTCGAGGATCGCATCATCTTCCTCGGTGTGCAGGTGGACGACGCTTCCGCAGACGACGTGATGGCCCAGCTGCTGGTTCTGGAATCCCAGGATCCCAACCGCGACGTGATGATGTACATCAACTCTCCCGGTGGCTCGATGACCGCCATGACCGCCATCTACGACACCATGCAGTACATCAAGCCTGACGTGCAGACCGTGTGCCTCGGCCAAGCCGCCTCCGCCGCCGCGATTCTGCTGGCGTCCGGCACCAAGGGCAAGCGTCTGATGCTGCCGAACGCACGTGTGCTTATCCACCAGCCGGCCATCGATCAGGGTTTCGGCAAGGCCACGGAAATTGAAATCCAGGCCAAGGAAATGCTGCGCATGCGCGAATGGCTGGAGACTACGCTGGCCAAGCACACCGGTCAGGATGTTGAAAAGATCCGCCGCGACATCGAGGTGGATACGTTCCTGACCGCTCAGCAGGCCAAGGAATACGGCATCGTGGACGAGGTGCTCGAACACCGCCAGTAAGCCGTAGCCCTGCTGTTCAGGGTTTGCGTTGCGCAAGTGTTGGTATTACCTCACATATAAACGCGGCATAAGGCATAACAGGAACCCTCCGGTTTTGCGCGAAGACAGTCATTTACTGCCCGCCAAAAGGCCGGAGGGTTTTGCTATGCTGCGACGTTCTTTGCCATGACATTCCGCTATATCCGGCAGGTTGATGCGCGGCAAGCCACGTTGGTGCGAGTAATGTGTGGATAAGGTGGTGGTACGTGATGAACGCGCATGTCAAGGAGCCGATATGGGTCGAGTGGTGAGCTATAACGACGATGTTCCCCATTGCACATTTTGCGGTAAATCCGAGCATCAGGTCAGAAAACTGGTCGCTGGCTCCAACGCCTCCATTTGCGACGAATGCATCGAACTATGCGTGGACATCATCTCCGAGGAACGACGCAAAGACGCCGAAGCCAATTCGCTGACCTTACCCAAGCCCGCCCAGATTTTCGACTATCTCAACCGATACGTCATCGGTCAAGAGGATGCCAAACGCGCGCTGTCTGTCGCCGTATACAACCATTACAAACGCGTCAACATGGAATTGCAGGAGGCAGCCGCCCTCGGCGCAGATGGGGGAGAGCATACGGGCGAGATGCGTGCCCGACTGCGTCGTCGGCGTGACCCGCTTGCCGACGTCGAGGTCGCCAAATCAAATATTCTGTTGCTCGGGCCTACGGGTGTTGGCAAAACCTATTTGGCCCAATCCTTGGCGCGCGTAATGAACGTGCCTTTTGTGATCACCGACGCGACCACCCTCACCGAAGCAGGCTATGTGGGCGACGATGTGGAAACCGTGCTGCAGCGACTCATCGAAGCGGCGGATGGGGATATCGACCGTGCCCAGCATGGCATCATCTACATCGACGAAATCGATAAAATCGCTCGCAAATCCGGAGAAAACACCTCCATCACCCGTGACGTGTCCGGCGAAGGCGTGCAGCAGGCATTGCTCAAAATACTCGAAGGCACCATCGCCTCCGTGCCGGTGGAAGGCACGCGCAAGCACAAGGAACAGGACGTTGTCAAAATCGATACGCGTGACATTCTGTTCATCTGCGGTGGCGCGTTCGTAGGTCTCACCGACATCATTCGACAACGGCTCGGCGGACGCGAAAGTGGCTTCGGCGCGGCCTGGCATGAACACAATATCGATGATGAGGAACTGCTTGCCCAGGTGAGTGCCGACGATTTGGCAGAATTCGGGCTGCTGCCTGAATTCATCGGACGTTTGCCCGTCACCAGCGTACTGCGGGAACTTACCGTTGACGATCTGGTGCAAATCCTCACCCGACCGGCCAACGCACTGACCAAGCAATACCGCAAGCTGTTCGCGGTGGATGGCGTTGATCTCAGATTCACCGAAGGCGCGGTGCAGGCCATCGCTGAAATATCCATTGGTCGCGGCACCGGTGCGCGCGGGTTGCGCTCGATTATCGAAAAAACCTTGCAGGATACGATGTTCCAGCTGCCCAGTATGGATGATGTGTCCAGAGTCGTGGTCGATGAAGCGTCAGTGAGAGGTGCAGGCAGCCCGAAGCTGTTGCGCGAGACGGCTGGAGAAGTTGCAGCAACTGGGCGGCAAGCGGCATAGGCGAGCCAGAGTTGTAATGCATAGGCAACGTTGTAATGGAAAATCCCCGCTCGAATCAATCGAAGCGGGGAATCAGCTTGTGCGCGAGACAGGATTCGAACCTGCGACCTGCTGATCCGTAGTCAGCTGCTCTAATCCGCTGGGCTACTCGCGCATGTCATTGTTTAACCTCTATGACCGGAGGAGTGCGCGAGACAGGATTCGAACCTGCGACCTGCTGATCCGTAGTCAGCTGCTCTAATCCGCTGGGCTACTCGCGCATGTTGTCCTTGAGACAACTCGCCCTATAATACACGCCTTTTGCGCCCATGCAAATCGGTGTGTCGCGATGTTGCGAGCAGCATAGAGTGCAGCTATCGATGGAACGGCGAGTATTGCAAGGCATCGTTAGCAATCGACGCTAGGATAGATTGAGTTGTTTTCCGCCAGCAGCGAAAGGTGAAGTGGTGACTGAATCGCAGCGCCCCCAGTATGATTTCGATACCATCCTCGAACGCCATGGTTCGACCTCCGTCAAATGGCATGAGGTCGTCGAGCAGATGGGCCCCGGTGCCAAGGATGTGGTGCCACTGTCCGTGGCAGATATGGAATTCAAACCAGCTCCCGAAATCGTCGCCGCGCTCGTCGAATCCGCAACCCATGACGTGTTCGGCTACGACTATGCCACTGAGGATTACTTCGACGCCTTGGTGAGTTGGATGAAGCGCCGCCACAACTTCGACGTGGACCCCGCATGGGTGAGCCTGTCCGACGGTGTGATGCCGGCCATCAACACCGCCCTGCGTTCGGTGACCCGCCCCGGCGACAAAGTCATCATCCAACGCCCTGTCTACTATCCGTTCACTTCCGCTGCGGAACGCAACGGCTTGACCATCCTCGACAACGAACTCAAACTCACCGATGAAGGCCGCTACGAAATCGACTTCGACGACCTTGAAGCCAAAGCCGCCGACCCTCGCTGCACAGCGATGATCCTGTGCAACCCGCACAACCCGGTCGGCCGCGTGTGGACGCCCGAAGAGCTCAAGCGCATCGGCGACATCTGCATCAAGCGTCGCGTGCGCCTGCTGTGCGACGAAATCCACGCCGACTTCGAATACCCGGGCCATAAGGTCACCATGTTCTCCACGCTCGGCCCCGAATATGCCGACATCGTTTTCGAATTCACCGCACCCACCAAGACGTTCAACCTTGCCGGACTGCTGTGCTCCAATGCGATTATTCCGAATCCTCACCTCAAGCGCCGTTACGATGTAGCCGCCGACAACATCGGTGGTCTGACCGTCAGCCACTTCGGACTCGTGGCATGCCAGGCGGCATATAACCATGCCGAGCCGTGGCTGGACGCCCTGCAGCAGGTTATCGCGCGCAACCTTGGCGTGGTGCGCGACTTTGCCGCTCGTACCGACGGCATTCGCCTCATCGAACCCGAAGGCACCTATCTGGCGTGGCTTGACTGCCGTGGTCTCGGCTTTGCCACACCGGAGGATTTATGCACGTTCCTGCGCACCAAGGCACGCGTCTGGTTCGACGAAGGAACCATGTTCGGCGAATCCGGCAGCTTCTTCGAACGTGTGAACCTTGCATGCCCGACTTGTCTGCTTGAACGTGTGCTGAATAACATCGAAACCGCCTTGAATGAACGCGGCTAGACATCGGCGTAAGCCGGGGGCGGAATTCCGCAACATCGGCCTCGTATGATGGAAAGCAGATTGATTTCATCAGGATTCCCGCAGCAATAATTTCGCGGGCAGAAGAGGAGAGGCAATGGGCGCAACAGCGGGTGCAACAGGCAAGAACACGGTGTGGGGCACTATCAGACATATCGCAGCCTCGGATCGCATCTCTGGCCTGATTATGCTCGGTTTCGCGCTGGCCGGTCTGGTGCTTGCCAACCTGCCTTGGACCTATCATCTGTTCGAGGCCGTTGCGGAAACACAGATCGGCATTCCCTACACGAATATCGACTTGCCGATTGGCCACTGGGCTCAGGATGGTCTGCTGACCATATTCTTCCTGATGGTCGGCCTTGACCTGAAGCAGGAATTGACCACGGGCTCGCTGGCCAATCCCAAGGCCGCAGCCGTGCCCATGCTGTGCGCGGTCGGCGGCATGCTGGTGCCACCTCTGCTGTTTCTGGCGGTTACGGCGCTCTACTCGCAGTTTGCACCGCCCGCGCCGGGCTTTGAGGTAATCGCCTCAGGCGCGGTGCATTCCTACGGTTCCATCGCCCACGGCTGGGCCATCCCCACCGCAACCGACATTGCCTTTTCGCTGACTGTTCTCGCCCTGTTCGCCAAGGCGTTGCCCGGCTCGATTCGTGCGTTCCTGATGACGCTTGCCACCGTGGACGATCTGCTGGCAATCATCTTGATTGCCGTATTCTTTTCGTCGCTTAACGCCTGGTACTGGTTCATCGGCATTGCCGTATGCGCTGTGGCATGGGCATATCTGGTGAGGTTGAAAAGAGTGCCATGGATAGCGGTCGGCTTAGTGGGCATTCTGGCATGGGTGATGATGTTCGAAGCCGGCGTGCACCCCACTCTGGCTGGTGTGTTGGTCGGGCTGCTCACTCCCTCGCGCGAAATGCACGGCGAAACCAGCCCGCGTGCCGAACGCTATCATGACAAGCTCCAACCCTTGTCTGCGCTGCTGGCGCTGCCGATCTTTGCCTTCTTCGCCACTGGCGTGCACTTTGACGCACTCAGCCCGGCCCTGATGATTTCACCGGTGGTGGTAGGCATTGTGGTGGCGCTTGTGGTCGGCAAACCCGTCGGCATTCTGGCCGTCGCCTGGCTGTCCACGCATGTGGGAGGCCTCAACATGCCCAAGGGATTGCGTGTACGAGACATGCTTCCCGCAGCCTGCGCCTGCGGCATCGGCTTCACTGTTTCCTTCCTCATCGCCTCATTGGCATACAGCGATGCCGAACTGTCTGCGGAAGCACGATTCGGTGTGCTGATGGCATCATTGATCGCCGCACTGATTTCCGGACTGCTGCTCAGTCATCAGTCCAAGCGCTTCGAGCAGGCAAAAGCTGCTGGCCATGAAGTGGAAAGCAACGAACCTCAGGAGCATGTTGGCATGCTAGCTGACGGTGCCACCAGCGTGACCATGGATGCGTTCACGCCGGAGCAGATCGCTGCGATACAGTCCAAGCGCAAGGCCAATGAAGCCGCGCAGCCCAAGCAAGCCAAGGAGACGAAACGATGGTCAAGAAGAAGCATAAGAATAAGAAAAGCGGCGACGGAAACGAAGCGTCCCAGAAGGCGCAACAGGCGCAATCCCTCGGCCTGATCGGCGATGAATCGCCTTTAGGCGACACTTATCATCGTGGCCCGGTGATTCTGCGCGGGCAGATGATTCCGACGGATAACACCACCGCCAACCTGCTCAAACCGGATCAGGACACGGATTGGCTGCATATGGATCCGTGGCGTGTGCTGCGTATCCAATCAGAGTTTGTGGATGGCTTCGGCGCTTTGGCCGAACTTGGCCCGGCCGTTTCCATATTCGGCTCCGCTCGAACCGCACGCACTGATGCCGACTATAAAGCTGCCAGACGTATGGGATCTTTGATTGCCAAACGGAATATCGCCGTGATTACCGGCGGTGGCCCGGGCATTATGGAAGCCGCCAATAGGGGAGCGGCATTGGCTGGTGGCAAATCAGTCGGCCTTGGTATCGAGCTGCCGCACGAACAGGGGCTGAACCAGTGGGTGAATCTGGGGATGAGCTTTCGCTACTTCTTCGTGCGTAAAACCATGTTCGTGAAATATTCGTCCGGTGTGATTATTTGCCCGGGAGGGTTCGGCACGCTTGATGAAATGTTCGAGCTGCTCACGTTGGTACAAACCCATAAGGTCGCTGACATGCCGGTGGTGCTTTATGGCACCGCCTACTGGCAGGGGTTGCTTGACTGGATCAACGGACCGGTTGCCGAACATGGCATGATTTCACCGATTGATCCCAGCCTGGTCACCCTTACCGATGACGTGGACGAAGCAGTACAGGTCGCCACCCGCGCGATCGAGGCAACAGTTAACGCTTGATGGCGATCAGCATGCCGGTGCCATCCGGCGTGAGCGCGGTTTCGAAAGCGTCATCCTCTTCGACGGCCGCAATGAGCTCGCGCATGGCCACCGCGCGTTCGCTGCGATCAGCGGCATCAACCACTCCACCAGATGCACAATCCAACGCCAACGCATTGGTGAATACGATGACTCCATGCTGGCGCAGCAGGCGAGAAGCCTGATGATATGTCGCCGCATAGTTTTGCGCGTCGCCGGCCACGACAATCAAATCGTAGTCGTTCGCGTTCAGACGCGGCAGGAACACGCTGGCCGGCGCGTTCACCGCGCGCAGTGACGTGTCGATAGTGTCTTGCAGTTGGGTGAACGCCTTGCGAATTAGCGTGATGCCCTGTGCTGTGGAATCGACGGCGGTGAGCTGGCCAGAACCATCCAAGGCTGCCACCAAACGCATGGTTTCCACCAATGACGCGGTACCCACGGCAATCACCGAAGAGGCATGGGTCAGGCGTACCAACAGTCCCAGCAGCTGTGCCTGGGCGGCCGGCCCCTGCATCAGGCCTGCCATATCGGCTGCGGCACGCGCCTCGGCGATATCAGCGGGTTCAAGTTCACGGGCGTGCTCTTCGGTATAATCCCAAGCCTTGGCAAGCTTCGTATACTGCGTTTTATCCATAACTGACCACTCTACCTACTGTTGTCATCTCTCTCGTTACGTGGAAAAGAGTTGAAAATCCTAGCGTTCACGCACCTTGGCCACGATCTGCCACATTTCCTCGCCCACATCGATGCCTCTCGGGCATTGGCGGGAGCAGGCGCGTACGGACTGGCATGCCGCGACACCATCGGCGGTATCGATGGCGTCCATACGTTCCATGGCTTTGCCATCGCGTGAATCGTTGATGAAGCGCGATGCCCAAATCAGTGCGGCCGGTCCGATGAATGCGTCGCCGCCGGCGAACACCGGGCAGGAGCCTTCGCATACGCCGCAGGCGATGCAGTTGCTGAGCATCTCATATTTGGCAAGCTGTTCGGGGCGTTGCAGGTATTCGAATACGTCGATATTGCCCTCTTTGGTGGTGGCGAGCACGCCATCCGCCTGCAGATAGGGCTTAAGTTTCTTGATCTGATCGAGCATCGGGTCGATGTCGGCGATAAGGTCGCGCTGCGCCGGGAAACCGGGCAATGGTGCAAGTTCGATAACGCCCAGCGAACGTTCGCCAGTATCGCTGGTATCAGCGGCGTCATTAGCGGATGCTGCCGCTGCTTCAGGTTCGCCTGATTCCGTGGAACGGAATCCATCGTCATCGATATGCGGCATGCTGCCCGGCAATTTGGCCCAATCCGACACCCTTGCCGTGCACAGCAGTGTGGGAGTGCCGTTGACCGACACTGCGTCGGAACCGCACATGCCATGACCGCAAGAATAGCGGAATGCCAACGTCGGATCGATGGTGCGTTTGATGGCGAGCAGGCAGTCCAGCACGCTGTCTTCCGGGCGGGCGCTGACCGTATATTCCTGCACCCACTGCTTGCCGCGCGGGCGACGACGCGCCGATGCGGACGAGCCTGCGCCGCCGAACGGGGAGCTCTTTCTGGCGAAGGGGCTGCCGGCGCGAGCCCGTTCGGTTTTTTCGGCGCGCGGGGTGAAACGATGCACTTTCAAAGTCACCGTTGTCTTGCTCGCCTCAGCCATGCGTGTCCTCCCATTGATGTTTCAAATCAGCCAAACCATTGTGCCACATGCCTTATCCATGGCGCGATTTCTGGCGCGCGCCGACGGATACAACATGTGGCGTGAATTATGCGTCGCACGGGTACACATTGCGTTGGTCTGTTGCCTTGCACTGCCTCGCTCTGTGTACTGATGCAGCCTCTGTACCGTGTGATTCGGGTCAGTATTCGCGCTTCATGGGCGGGTAGTCGATGATCACCACCGGCTGGAAACTGACCGTGCCCTGTGCATCCACCATGGAATGCGCAAGGAAATGCTCGTCATCGCGCTCAGGGAAGTCGAGACGACGTAGTGAACCGCGTGATTCGTGACGGTCATCTGAAGCATGCAGCACTGCTTCAGCCAGTTCCGTCAGATGTTGCACCTCCCAGATGGCAGTGACTTCCTGATTGAACGCCGCATTGCTGTCGTGCGCGCGCAGAGCTTCGGCTGCAGGACGGATCTCATCGCGCAACGCAGCAAGTGCGGTACCGATGGATTCGGCATCGCAGCGCACCGCCAATGCACGCTCCATCACTTCGCCCAGACGAGCCATCAGCTGATAGGGATTGCCTGTGCCGCCGGAGTGTTCAGTGGCGTCAGCATCTTCCGGCTGTGCTGTGTCGCCGGCCAGCAATTCGGCCATTTCGGCCTTGCGATCGGCTGCCGCCTGATCGACGGCTGTGTCGCCTTCATGGTCATCTTCAAGCGCTGCGGCAGGATTCTGCCCGATGCGCAAGGCCATTGCGCGGCCCGCACGAGTGCCGAACAAGCAGGCGTCCAGCAGAGAATTGCCGCCCAAGCGGTTCGCGCCGTGCACGGAAACGCAGGAGCACTCGCCGGCAGCAAACAGACCTTCGACAACAGTGCGCGTCTTGCCGTCCCAGCGATACACTTCGCCGTCGGTGGTGACTGGAATGCCGCCCATCGTGTAATGTGCGGTCGGTTTGATGGGCACCAAATCCACTGTGGGATCAAGGTTCGCATACATGCGGATGGTTTCGACCACCTGCGGCAGCACCTGCTCCATACGCTGCGGATCAATGCCACGCATATCCAGCCAGACGCAATCCTTCGGCCCCTGCGGATCCTTGGGGTCGGCGACGCCACGGCCTGCATCGACCTCCGCCATAATCGAACGGCTGACTACATCGCGTGCTGCCAAATCGGCGTGGCCCGGCGCGTAGCGTTCCATGAAGGCCTCGCCATTGGCATTGCGCAGCACACCGCCCTCGGCACGGGCGGCTTCAGACAACAGGATGCCGGTATGGGCAAGGCCTGTGGGATGGAATTGCACGAATTCGCCATCCTCCAATTGCAGACCCGCAGCCAGGGTGAGTGCCATGCCATCGCCGGTCAGATCCCACGAATTGGAGGTGGTGTGGAACAGGCGGCCTGCGCCACCAGTGGCCAGCAGCACGTTGCGCGCATGAATCGCCTTGACTTCGCCGCTGTGCGTGTCCAAAGCAACGATGCCGCACACTCGGCGGTTGGTATCATCACCATCGAGCACCAGATCGGTGACATACCATTCCTCGGCGAACTGAACACCTTCGGCCACGCACTGCTGCCACAGGGCATGCAGAATCTGATGGCCCACGCGATCGGCAGCATAGGCCGCACGCTTCACCGGTTCGCCGCCGAATTCGCGCGTATGCCCACCGAAGCGACGCTGCGCAACATGACCATCCTCGGTACGTGAGAATGCCACACCGGAGCGTTCCAGATTCACCACGGTTTCAGGCGCGTACTCGGCGAGCAGCTTGGCTGCATCCTGATCGGACAGCCAGTCGCCGCCTTTGACGGTGTCGTAATAATGCCAATGCCAGTCGTCCGGTTCCATATTGCCCAAGCTTGCGGCGATGCCGCCCTCGGCTGAACCGGTGTGCGAGCGCAACGGCTGCAGCTTGGACACCACGAGAATCCTCGGCTCGTCGCCCTGCGCTTTCAGCTGCCCGATATCAGGGGAACGTAACAATCCCAACGCCGCTGATAATCCGGCTGCACCGGCACCGACGATCACCGCATCATACATATCTTCCAAACGTTTCGGACTCATGCGTTCGATTCTCGCACACCCGCCGAACACTCATTTACGTCAGCCGGTCACTAAGCGCCAATGCATCGGCATGACGCTCGACGACTCCCAGTAATTCAAGCGCGCCAAGGAGTTCCAGTACGCATCCGATATTCGGCACTTCGGCCGGTGCCAGTGTGCGCGCCACATGCAGCAGCGTGTCGGGAGTGGCAATGAGATGTCGTTTGTTGCATTCGCGGATCAGCTGCACCATGATGCGCTGCGGCTCGCTGAGAGTATTCAATGCGATGGCTTCGCCTGGTGGTGTGCGCTCTCCGCGCAGATCGGGCACGTGACGGGTGGCGGGGAATATGGAAGTATGCGGCGGAGGCGTGGATGCCGGACGCGCCTGAGGTTGCAGTTCGTTATCGTTTATTGGGGGCGGATCGATAGTTTGTGTTGTGTGCAAAGTTGTGGTCGTATGAGGAGCTGCAGCTGCATTGGGGGCCGAAGTCACAACGGTGGCCACAGCCTGGCGGTGCTGATCAGGGGAAGAATGCTTGCCCAATACCGGCCGGTGTCTTTCGTGACAGATGTCGTCGATGGCGTTGGTCGTGCACAGGATCATGGCGCGCTGGTCGGCGATTATCCGGTTGCAACCTGCATTCGACGGCTGGTTGATATCGCCGGGAGCTGCATACACCTCGCGCATCAGCTCGCACGCCCATCCGGCGGTGTTCAATGCGCCGGATCGGGGACGTGCCTGCGCTACCACCAGTGTGGACGATAATGCGGCGATGATGCGGTTACGCAGCAGGAATCGACGCGCCTCGGGAATCGTGCCTGGGCATAGTTCGGATATGGCCGCGCCCGACTGCGCTTCGATACGCTCGAATAATGCGCGGTTGCGCGAGGGGCCCATATGATTCAGTCCTCCTGCGAAGACGGCGACCGTGCGCCCCACATTGTCGTGTTCTCGCCCGTTCATGGCATTGAGCGCACCCCAATGGGCAGCCGCGTCGGTGCCCATCGCGCCGCCGGAAACCACCAGATGACCGGCCACCGCCGCCTGTTCGGCGACGGCATGCGCCACATAACGGCCGTATTCATTCACGTCGCGCGAACCGACGATACCAATCGGCTTGTCACAGCTGACCAGTGCGCGCGGATCACCCTTGACCCACAGACATAACGGTGGCGCCCAATCGGAACGGATCGACAGATCCTCAAGCTGGTGCGGCCAGCAAGGGTGTGCGGGGCCGATGATCTGCATACTGCCATCCACGGTGAACCAGTCGGCCAGTGTCTCGACCTGTGGGCTGGGCAGATCGTCCATACGGCTGTGCCAGCCGGCGAGCGCACGGTGGAACATCGTCATGGCTTTGGGCGAGACGCTTCTGCCCCAGCGGGTGATGCCGTTGGCGAATACGCGGTCGAGTTGCGTCAGTGCCGGCTCTCGCGTGTTAGCGGGCTGATTGGGGTGTGTTTCGGCCAAGAGTTGCCACAGGCCCTGCGCGTCCGGCGCGCCTTTGATTGCGGCGTACATCATTGCGTCCGCGCCATCGAGCAGAAAGGTGAGTGCTGCGCGATACAACGCATCTTTGGAGACATCAGGGGAGACAGTTCGTACGTTTGCGGCATTTGTGACGTGCATAGTATTCGTAGTGTTCATGACATCCTCGTTCTCAGTGCAATACCTTGGTGGACATCTTGTTCGGTGGGGCTGGTGCGTCCGGCCAGGTCGGCGAGTGTCCAGGCCAGTCGCATGGCGCGGTCCGCGCCGCGCAGGGTGAGTTCGTGACGGGAGAGTGCTTGGTTGACCAGTTCCATCGCTTTGAGCGACGTGTGCTTGTGCAGCCAGCTGCCCGAAGCCTGTGCGTTGCATGTCCAACCGAATTCCTGGAATCGTTCGCATGCTGCCTGTTGCGCTGTCGTCACCCGTTCGCGGATGATCGCACTTGATTCGCCGGCTGGTTCCTGTCTGACGGCGATGCGCGAAACCGGCGGCACTTCGATTTGGATGTCGATGCGGTCGAGGATTGGCCCGGAGAGTCGGGAGAAGTATCGTATGCGATCCTTTTCCCGGCATACGCAGCGTTCGGCCGTGCCGAAATGGTAGCCGCACGGGCAGGGGTTACAGGCCATAATCAGTTGGAAGGCCGCCGGGTAGTAGGTGCTGCCTTTGGAACGTGACAGTGCGACGTAGCCTGACTCCAATGGCTCCCTGAGCGTTTGCAGCGCTTTGGCGGAGAATTCCGGTGCCTCATCCAGAAACAGGACGCCTCGGTGCGCGCGTGTTATGGCCCCCGGTGAGGCCACGCCGCTACCGCCACCCACCAATGCTGCCATGGAGGCGGTATGGTGGGGCGCTTCGAACGGTGGAATATCGCTGATGCCGTATTGCGGCAGTGTGCCGCACAGCGAGCGGATCGATGCAACTTCCAGTTGTTCGCCCTCCGTCAATGGGCGCATGATGCTTGGCATGCGTGAGGCCAGCATGGTTTTACCAGTGCCGGGAGGCCCGGTCATGATGAGGTTATGACCGCCGGTGGCGGCGACCTGCAATGCCCATTTGGCTCGCTCCTGGCCCAGCACCTCACTCATGTCGCCACAGTGCGGCGTTGCAGGTGACTGGTCGCCGGTGGCGTCATCGGCCAGGTGCGCCTGCGATATGGTGTATCTGGCGTCGCCTCCCATGAGTTCGATGAGCTCGCCCACATGGCGCACGCCGATTGCATCCATTCCTTCGACCATTGCCGCTTCGTCCATATTGCGGTAGGGCACGATGATCCGGCGCAGTCCGCGATCGGTGGCGTGCAGCATGATTGGCAACAGCCCGTGGATTGGCAATACCGAACCGTCAAGGTTCACTTCGCCCAGCACAATGGTGTTTTCCAGGCAATCGTGTGCGATGGCACCGGACGCGCACAGCACGCTGGCGGCTATCGCCAGATCATGCGATGAGCCTCGTTTGGGTAGGGCTGCCGGGCTCATGTTCACCGTCACCCGTGTCTGTGGCCAGGAAAACCCGCTGGCCTGGCAGGCTGATTTCACGCGTTCGCGGGCTTCGGACAACGATGTGTCGGGCAGTCCGATAATGGAAAAATAGGGCAGTCCGGGGCTGATGAAGGCCTGCACCTGCACCACGAAGGCCTTCAAACCAATCAATCCCACGGATAGGGTGCTTCCGATGGCCATGATGATGGTTTCCTTCCCTAGAGATTCGCCGATAACATGCCTAAGCGTTGTTAGAACGCGCCGGCGATATGCCTGACGTTCGGTTGCGTTTCGCCAAGCGTGATCGACATCACGTCGAACCTGACGCCATGGTGGGGTGCGCGATTCCTGCGGTCAAGCAGCCAACTGCTGGCGGCGAGCCGGAGTTTGCGCTGCTTATCAGCCGTCACGGCCTCCTGTGGCACACCATATTTGGCATAACGGCGAGCTTTTACCTCAACGAACACAATGAGCTGATCAGGTGTCATCATCACGATGTCGAGTTCGCCGAAACGGGTGCGCCAATTGCGAGACAGCGTCTGCCATCCGCGTGCCTCGAGCCATGCGACGGCATATGCTTCGCCCAGCATGCCGAAACGTCGGGCGCTTAAGCCGGGTTCACGCATGTCGGCGGCAATAAGATCCATAAGGCGGATTGCCGACGGTTCACAGTCTTGAGGGCCGGGGAAATGCGTATCGGAATCCGTTTCGCCGAAATACGGCTGGTGGAAGTCTGCGGGCCGCGGGGGAGCGGAGCAGTCGAAAACAGAGGAATCCATGGCATCGTCGTCGATGTCTGATCGGGTGGAAAAATCGGTTGCGGTGTTCATGCTTCCAGCTTGGGTGCTGGGTATGCGAGGGCGCAAGCGCAACCGGCAAATGTGGATACAGTGACGCGGTTTGGCGTGTTGTGGATAACCGGTGGATAGTCGTTGCGACTTATCCACAAGCCATCCACAACACCGATGGGAATGCTGGAAAAGCGGGGAAGGTGTTAGCGCACGAGGGTGGTCAGTTCACCGAGATTGAGCTCGAAGCTGACGCCACGCTCCTCGAAATGCGGCTGGTTGCGGGTGCTTTCCATCGCATGACGCACGAATTCGCCGGCGATGCGAGCCGATTCGGCCAGTGGCTTGCCCGCAAGCACCGCACCGCACAGGGCGGAGGCGAAGGCGTCGCCCGTGCCGTGAATCATATACGGCAGCTTGTTATGGGCGATTTCGATGGCCGCCGACGCACCGGTCTCAGCCGACGCCACATAGTTGCGAATCTTACCGTCGCCGCGGTCGATACCCTTGAGAACCACGTTCTTCGCGCCCAACGCCAGCAGAGCCTCCAACGTTTCCTCCACGGTCTTCTCATCGATGTCCTGGCCCGGATAAGCGCGTTTGGTCAGAATCGAAGCCTCGGTAAGATTCGGCATCAGCACGTCCGCACCGTCGGCCAGGGCACCCATCGCCTCGCACAGTTCATCGGTGTAGGTGGGATACATCTTGCCCGCATCACCCATCACCGGATCCACCAGACGCAGAGCGTTCGGATACTCGCGGTACAGGCGCTGAATCAACGCCACCTGATCCGCCGAACCAAGGAATCCGGAGTAGACGCCATCCAACTCCACGCCCTCCTTGCGCCAGGCATCCAGATACGCCGGCAAAATCTCGGTGGTGTCGTGGAAGGTGTAATCCTTGTACATCGTATGCGCCGAGAACAAGGCGGTCGGCACCGGGCACACGTCGCAGCCGGCTGCCGACAGAATCGGAATGGCGGCGGTCAACGAGCACTTGCCATAGCCGCACATGTCATGCACGGCGGCCACGCGCGGAATATAGTGTGGGTCGCGGTCGAATAGGGTGACATCGGTCATATTTCTCTCCTTGCAATCAATCGCCGGTTCTGCGGCCGGCTGCTGATGCCTGACTTTAGTCGCACCTATGGTGTCGGCGTGTCGCGGGTTTTTACAGTGGTAATTTCTGCTTGTCAAGTGCGTCAAACCCCAATGATTCCAACGGGTTATAAGCCCCTATAGGCAACGGCGATAACGCTGGGCTTGCGCCGGGGGTCTGCGGCGAAGTAGGTTCATAACCATCACCTCGCCAACCGCCCGACCAGCCGGCAGGCAGGGTGGCCAGGAACAAACGCATAGCCCAACCCAAGGAGACAATCCCATGAGCGACCAGAACAAGAACTACCGCTTCGAAACCCTGCAGCTGCACGTCGGCCAAGAGCAGGCCGACCCGGCCACCGATGCGCGCGCCGTGCCGATCTACCAGACCACCAGCTACGTGTTCCACAACTTCGACCACGCCGAGGCCCGCTTCGGACTGGCCGACCCCGGCAACATCTATGGCCGCCTGACCAACTCCACCCAGGGCGTGTTCGAGGATCGCATCGCCGCTCTCGAAGGCGGCACCGCCGGCCTCGCCGTCGCTTCGGGTGCCGCGGCCGTCGAATATGCCGTGCGCAACATCACCCAGTCCGGCGATCACATCGTCGCCGCCAAGAACATCTACGGCGGCACCTTCAACCTGCTGCGCCACACCCTGCCGCGCGACGGCATCACCACCACCTTCGTTTCGGCCGAAAACCCGCAGGAGTTCGAGGACGCCATCCAGGAGAACACCAAGCTCGTTTACTTCGAAACCTTCGGCAACCCGAACGCCGACCTGCCCGACTTCGAAGCCATCTCCGCAATCGCTCACAAGCATCATCTGCCGGTGATCGTCGACAACACCTTCGCCACCCCGTACCTGTTCCGTCCGCTGGAGCACGGCGCTGACGTGGTGGTCGAATCCGCCACCAAGTTCATCGGCGGCCACGGCACCACCCTGGGCGGCGTGATCGTCGAAGGCGGCAACTTCGACTGGGCCGCCGTGCCGGGCAAGTTCCCGACCCTGACCGAGCCGGATCCCTCCTACCACGGCCTCAACTTCTACGAGGCACTCGGCGGCACCGCCTTCGTGACCCGTATCCGCGCCATCCTGCTGCGCGACACTGGTGCCACTCTGTCCCCGTTCGCCGCCTTCCTGCTGCTGCAGGGCACCGAAACCCTGTCCCTGCGCGTCGAACGTCACGTCCAGAATGCGCTGAAGGTCGTCGAATACCTGCAGACCGTGCCGGAAGTCGAATCCGTCTCGCACCCCTCGATCGAAGGTCGTAAGGATCACGAGCTGTACAAGAAGTACTTCCCGAACGGTGCCGGCTCGATCTTCACCTTCGACATCAAGGGCGGCAAGGATGCGGCACGCGTGTTCATCGACAACCTGCACCTGTTCTCCCTGCTGGCCAACGTGGCCGACGCGAAGAGCCTCGTGATTCACCCGGCCTCCACCACCCACTCCCAGGAGACTCTGGAGGAGCTCGAGGATCAGGGCATCCACCAGGGCACCATCCGCCTGTCCATCGGCACCGAGAACATCGAGGACATCCTCGACGACCTCAAGGGCGCATTCGCCGCACTCCGCGAATCTGGCCTGGCCAAGTAACCACACGTTCGTGACGGACGGCATCGGGGGATGGCGACCGACATGAATCCAAAGTGGTGGCGTGCAACGCGAAGGGCGTTGCGCGCCACCGTCCATTATGGGGCTGAGAACGTGAGTTGCATGTTGGGCGTGACTCGTGAACTCGGATAATTACATACTCACTTACCCATAAAGGGCTTCGCGCCAGATAATTCGGCGCGAAGCCCTTTTGTTGTTTTGCTGCCATCTCATTCTTGGGGATGATGAGGCACTGTGAGCATTTCCTCCCGGCGCACGATGGGGCGTGCCGGCGTTGATTCGTACCTTGGAAGTATCACCCGGCTCAAAGTCCGGGGCCGACAGACCAGTGGACGAAACAACGAACAGGGAGCAACCCATGAATGTGGCAACAAATCTGGCTTATCCGACCGCCATCGAAGCGGTCGATCTCATCAAGGATTATGGGCGCGGCGAAAACACCGTGCACGCGCTGCGCGGCGTGAACGTGCGCTTCGAAAGGGGACGGTTCACCGCAATCATGGGTCCCTCCGGCTCAGGCAAATCCACGCTAATGCACACGCTCGCAGGCCTCGACTCGGCCACCGGCGGGCACATCATGTTCAACGGCGGCGACATCACCGCCATGAACGATAACCAGCTGACCCTGCTGCGCCGCAAGAAGATCGGCTTCATCTTCCAAAGCTTCAACCTGCTGCCCATGTTCACCGCCGAACAGAACATTCTCATGCCACTCACGCTCGCCGGTGACAAGCCCGATCGCGCATGGTTCCGCCAGTTGGTGCACACACTTGGTCTCGAACAGCGATTGGGCCACCGGCCGAACGAACTGTCCGGCGGCCAACAGCAGCGCGTCGCCATCGCCCGCGCACTGATCTCCAAGCCCTCGCTCGTATTCGCCGACGAACCGACCGGGAACCTCGACTCCGTCTCCAGCGCCGAAGTGCTGGAATTCCTCAAACGATCCGTCAAAGAGCTGAACCAAACCATCATCATGGTCACGCATGATGCGGTTGCCGCCTCCTACGCGGACCGTGCCATCGTGTTCGCCGACGGGCGCATCGTGGCCGACGAGGCCAATCCGACCGCCGAGGTGATGAACGAACTGCTGATGGCCGAACGCGAACGCGCCGCCCGCGGAGCCCTTCTCGAACCGCCTATTGCCCCCGAACCCGCCGGTGCCCGCCACCGCCGCTAATGCAGGAAGAGCAAACCCATGTTTTCCATCACACTGAAACTTATGAAGAAAAGCGCGAGGATGCTCATCCCCGCCGGCATCGCCATCCTGATCGGCACCGCGTTCATCGCATCGACCTTCCTGTTCGCCAATGCGATGGACTCCTCGCTACGCAGCCAGTTGACCGCTCAACTCGGCGGCGCGAACTATACCGCCACCCCGAAAGACGGCCTGACCGATGAGCAAAACAACACGCTTGCCACCATGACCGTCGGCGACCTAAACGTCGACCGCATCCGCACTATCGACGGCGTGAACGACGTATATGCGGTTACCAGCGACACCATGCAGGTCACGCACAATGCCAAGCCTGCGACCGTGTTCGCCGTCAACACCGCCAAAGAGACCAAGCTCCTGCCGGTGAACATTACGGAAGGCAGCCAGCCCGTCGACAACAACGAGATCGCCCTGCCTGAATCAACGGCGGACAAACTCGGCGTACAGGTGGGCGACACCATAACCGTCGACAACTCCGAACACCAGACCTATCTCGGCGCAGCCGCCACCGAAATCGACGTGCGTGTGGTCGGCCTGACCGACGATCCCAACGGCGCCTACGCCTATTACGGTGGCGCGGCCGTAGCCTCCGGCAATGTAATCGCCGCCATGATCGGCGCGAACAATTTTTCCGAAGTCAACACCACCATGTTGCTGTTCGATCTCGATGAGGCCAAAGCCGAATCCGCACTCGCCGCAATTGCCCCGCTCCTGCCGGACACCATGCACACCGTCTCCCGCCAAGATTACGGCGATCAGGCCATGGAGACATTGAATAACGGCGGAACAAGCGTCATCACCATCTTCCTGCTCGGATTCGGTGCGCTCGCCATGCTCGTGGCCGCGCTGGTCATCGCCAACACCTTCCAAGTGCTGGTCGCCCAACGACGTCGCACGCTCGCCTTGCTGCGCACAATCGGCGCAAAGAAAGGGCAGCTCTATGCATCCGTGCTCTTCGAAGCCGGCGTGCTGGGTGCAATCGCCTCGCTGTTCGGCATCTTGCTTGGCATCGGCCTGATGGCTGTGGTATGCAACTCCAGCCTGCTTGATTCGATGTTCGGCGCGCACGCGTCTCTGGTGATCACCTGGCCAGTGTTCGCGGTGCCGTTGGCATTCGGCGTCATCATGACCATACTTGCCTCGCTCGGTTCCGCCCGCACCGCCACCTCAGTCACTCCTTTGGAGGCGCTGCGTCCGATCGAACTAACCGATACCCGACGTTCGAGCGTCGTGCGTGGTGTATTCGGCACGCTGATGGTGGTGGGCGGCGTTGCGATGACCGCCGTGGCTCTGTGGCAGATGCATGGCATGCTCACTGCCCCCGATGACTCCAGCGATGTGTACACGCCGATTCTGCTGCTTGCCATCTCCGGGTGCGCTCTGGTGTTCATCGGCGTGGTGCTTACCGCCGTGTTCTGGCTGCCATTGCTCATCAAAGCCTTCGGTGCGCTTGTCTCGCTGACCGGCCCCTCGGCCAAGGTCGCGCATGCAAATATTCAGAAGAACGCCCGCCGTGTGGCCGCCACCGGAGCCGCCCTGCTTATTGGTGTCACCTTGGTTTCCACCATCACCACCGGAGCCGCCAGCGGCAAACAGACCATGGACGAATCACTCTCCACCCGTTATGCGGTCGACGTGGTCGCCATGGGGGATATCGGCGACTCCACCCGTGAAGCTCTGTCCGATGTCAAAGGCGTAGATGATTTAGTCTACGCGTCCACGGCCACCGCGTATGTCAAGGACACAGCTGGACATGAGGTTTCCGTACTGCTGGTCGGCGTGAAGGATAAGGCGCAGGTGGCAGACGTGGTGCGCGCGGATCTGGATGATGCCGTAATCGACGAGCATACGGTGCTGATGCCTGAATATTCCGTCAGCGGTGCGCACTTGATCTTCGATGGCATGCAACGATTCAAACTGACAGATGACTACGGCAGCATAGACACCGGCAAAGCGCTGGATCTTGATGTCACGCAAAGCGATTACCGTCGCGTCTCCAATGCATACGGAGCCGTCGCATTCGTCAGCGACGCGCTGTTCACTAGTGGTTCTCTCGAAACGAGCGGACATATCACGCTGATGCGCATCGAAGAGGGTGATCGCTCTCTAAACGATATTTTCGGCGAACTGCAGAATGCGTTGACGGATGAATCCGGTGTGGTTTTGGCTGGCCCTGTCGCGGAACGCGCGCAATGGAGCAGCATCATCGACTCGATGATGGCCATGCTGGTCGGACTGCTCGCAGTAGCCGTGCTCATCGCCCTGATCGGCGTGGCCAACACGCTGAGCCTGTCGGTGATCGAACGCACCCGCGAATCCGCGACCCTGCGCGCCATCGGCATGACGCGCGGCCAATTGCGCCGCTCGCTCGCCGTCGAAGCGCTGCTGATCTCGCTGGTTTCCGGCGTGGCCGGTATCGCGCTCGGCACTCTGTTCGGATGGGCCGGCTCATACATGGTGTTCAGCCTGTACGGTGAAACCGTGTTCCCATTCGACTGGGCCACCAACGGCATCGTCCTGCTGATCGCCGCCATTGCCGCCCTCCTCGCCAGCGTCTTCCCCGCCCGCCGAGCCGTCAAAACGCCGCCGGTCGAAGCCCTGGCTGAAGCCTAAAAGACGTCATCCTGAGCGGAGCGTAGCGGAGTCGAAGGATCTCACATCCTCTGGCTCCGCTACGCTGTATTCACCGTCTCAAAGGAGAGAATCATGTATTACGTATACATATTGGCAAACGCGAGTAATTCGGTGATTTACATTGGGATGACAAGTGACATCCACAGACGAATGTTTGAGCATAAAAATAAGTTGATTGATGGATTCACCAAGCAATACAACGTGCATAAGTTGGTTTATGCAGAAGAATATCCGACGGCTAATGAGGCGATCAGCCGTGAGAAGCAGCTGAAAAAATGGCGGAGAGAAAAGAAGGACGCTTTGATTAATAAGCAGAATCCGTCATGGTCTGACTTGTCTCTTACGATGTGAGATCCCTCGACTCCGCTTCGCTTCGCTCGAGATGACGTTGATAATGGTTGTTCGTCATCCCGAGCGAAGTCGAGGGATCTCACATGACTAAACAAGGTGATTGTCGTAGGCGAAGACGACGGCTTGGACGCGGTCGCGGGCGTTGATTTTGGCGAGGATGTGCGCCACGTGGGTTTTGACGGTGGGCAGGGAAATGAACAGTTTGTCGGCGATCTCCTGATTGCTCAGCCCGTGCGCGATTTCGATAAGCACCTCACGCTCTCGGTCGGTCAGATCGTCGAGTTCAGGATCGGTGTAGTAGCCAGACGGGCCTTCGGCGACGCTTCGATCGCCAGAATCCGCAATACCGGAACCGGCTTTCAATCCCATGCCACGATAATCAGCAGATGTTCCTGCGGCCGTCGCGTCATGGGCGTTGGCGTAACCATCCTGCATCATTTTTTCGATAAGTCGCTTGGTTGCAGATGGGGCGATAATCGCATTACCGTCGAACACCGTGCGAATCGAACTCAACAACGTCTCGGGCTCCGTATCCTTCAGCAGGAATCCGGATGCGCCAGCATTGATGGCGGCCATCACATACTCGTCCAAATCAAAAGTCGTCAGGATGATCACGCGCGTCTGACCTGCGGTGCCGTCTTCGGCAGAACCCAGCGCAGTGATGCGGCGCGTGGCCTCCAAGCCGTCCATGCCGGGCATGCGCACATCCATCAATACCACGTCGGGGCGCAACTGTTCGGCCAATGCCACGGCTTGCATACCATCCTTCGCCTGACCGACCACCACCATATCGTGCTGGGAGCCAATCACCATAGCGAAGCCGGCACGCACCAGCTCCTGATCATCGGCAATCACCACACGAATCCGCTGTTCTTCACTCATACCTGTCACCTTATCGAATCATCGACGAATCAACGCGCGACGCGGCGGATTCATACACCCTGATTTTTCCCTGAAAACATCACCGGGACGAACCGGACGAAGCGTTGGCGAACTGTTCATCCAACGAGGCAGCCGGGGCAAGCTGCAAACCAGGATGCTCCGCATCGGCCAAGTGCGCCTCATCGCTGAAGCCGGTTTCTCGCAGTACCCGAAGCAGCTGGCGCATATGAGCCAACGCCTCACGCCCCTGCCGCCCAATTGCCTCGAACGCTGCAACAATTGCCTCACTGGACGGCTCTTCGCCGCGTTCGGCTGCCTCATCCAACATCATGAGCCCCGCTTCAGCACGTGCATCCACGCTGGTCAGCGTCGCCGTCACCTCAGTTTGAATATTCGCGCTGATACGGTCACGCTCCATATTCGCCGCCAACACACGTTGCTTGGCACGTTCGGCACGCAACGCTTCCTCACGCGCCTGCAACACCAACGCATTCGATCCGCGAGAACGCGACCACAGGGCACCGGCGATCGTGGCTGAACAACACAGCAGAAGCATTACCGTATACAGCACAGGTATCCAATTCTGATAGAGTGTTTCACTGTTGAACAACGCTCTCTGCCCCGTTGCCACCTGATAGATTGCAGAGGCAAGCGAAAAGTCGCTGACCGTGGTTGAACCGTCGAGGATGGGTACCATCGTCGACCAGATTTTTGCGCCGAATAATGCGGAGATAATCAGCGAAATAATCGCATAACGTTTCCATGTATGCCTGCGCTCGTACAGCACTGCGGAATACAACGCGACCAACGCAAACATATTGATGAACAGCACCGACGGCAGAAAAACAAGCTGAAACGCCGACACTCCGGCCACCACCAAAGCCGTGGCATCAGGGAAACGACGTCGGAACATCAAGGGCAGGATTGTTCCAATGCTGACGAACCATTCGGACAGCCAGACGTATGTCATCGAATCATCGATCGCCCCAGATGTGCTCAACAGGGTCGGCGACGTGATATTGAGCGCGAACATGAACGCCAGCGAAACAAGTGTGCCGATGACATCCATGGCCAGATAATGACGTTCCGTCCACTGCGAGAGCCGTTCGATCCAGTTGAGACGTGCGCCATGGATGGTGTCCGGCTGGTCGATGGGTTCGCTGCGTAGCGCGTGGGCCGCTGCAGAGAGAGGCAGGGGGATGGGAATAGGGAAGGACGTGGCCGGTTCAGCAGAACGAGAAGGTGCGGTCGGTTCGGGATAACGGGAGAAGGAGGGAACAGTCTGCTCTGAATAATGGTAGGAGGAGTCCTGTTCGGGGTGACGATAGGAGGCAGTCGGCTCGGACTGATGGGAAGCAGCGACTGGCGTGGACTGATAGGGGAGGAATGCAGCGACCTCGAACCCACGGGCGTCGTGACGCGGGCCGGACGCTACAGATCCGCCGACCGCTTCGATGCGTTCGCGCATGCCAATCAGACCATATCCCGGCTGATGCCCATCCTCATTGGCTTGGGATCCACGGCCATCATCCGAGATCTGAATGGTTACGCCGTGATCCTCCCAGTGTTCGACGATATCCACATGCAATCCGGCAGTCATCCCCGCATGCTTGCGCACGTTAGTCAACGCCTCCTGCACCAGTCGATACGCAGCCATACTGGCCTCATCACTCAACGATTGCGGCATAGGAATACCGACAACACGACGATTCAGCGTCCAAGCATCACCCGCCGCAGCCCGCGACTGCTCCACCAACGAATCGATATCGCCATACCCAGCGCTCGCCGACCATCCAAACACCGTCAGTAAACGATTCATATCACCCAGCGCACGTTGCGATTCGTTGCGAATCGTCTCCATCGTGCTGCGTGCAACCACAGAATCATGTGCACCCGCATATCGGCCGCCATCCGATTGAATGATAATGGTCGACAGCGTGTGCGCCACCACATCATGCATGTCACGGGCGATGCGCGCCCGCTCCGCCAAAGCGGCAATATGTTGCTCCTCGCGCTCGCTGGCCAACAACGCCTGCTCGCGTTCTCGCATCAGCTGCAATGTATAGAGTCGGGCACGCTGCCAAAAGGCGAGCACAATCGCCGAGAGTACGCAGAGCGTAATCGCTACACCAACGCCGATAATTTCGGTGATCACCGTGCGAGCGCAATCGCGGGTCATTGCGAAGGTGCCCGTTGCGGAACGACAGATGTGTTCGGCTGGAGACGGTAGCGATGACAGCAGTGGGCCTGCATCTACTGCGAAGCCGATGGCAACGGAAGCGATTATGGTCATAGCAGCCGTCAGTATGATGAACGCACGTGTATGCCTGGGATTCCCGTACACGATTACCGAATACACCATCACTAGCGCGAAAAAATCGCCCACTATCAGTGCCGGGCCGAATGCCAGCTGTGCCAGCACCAACACGACGAATGCCAGCGCAGCGGCCTGCGGCCAGCGCCGACGAAACACCAACGGGAACATGACGATAAGCGTCCAGATTGCAGCACTCAAAGATGACTGTTCAAATAAGATGCCGGACCATGAAGTCATGGTATCGGCGGACGATATGACAAGCAAAGCCATGAAAAGCATTCCCAACGTATCCACAAACAGTGGGTTATCCACCATCCAACGTCGCAGCTGTCGCAGCCAAGTCACGCCTTTTGTCATACCGTTCAGCCTAACGCGGGTGCCAGCCTCAGCGCTATCCGTCCCGCGGACTATACGCATGCATGCTTGCCACAGTGAACGGCATGTCGAAGGCGGATCATGAATGGGAACGGGCGCGGATTGTCGCGCGGCATGAGTGATATAGAAGCATGACATTGCTTGCGAAATATTATGTGCCAGGCTTGGCCGTCGAAGACCATTCCATCGATGTGCCGCTCGACTGGTCCGGCCACGAACCCGGCAAAGGATTCGCCGGAGAAACCATCAAACTGTTCTACCGCGTGGTCACCGCTCCTGAACACGTGCACGACGACCTGCCGTTGCTTATTTTCCTGCAAGGCGGCCCTGGTGGTGCCGGCCCACGTCTCAACAGCCCAACTTCTGACGGTTGGATTGAGGAGGCCATCAAACATTTCCGCGTGATTCTGCCCGATCAGCGCGGCACCGGCCGATCATCGCGCGTGGACACGCACACCATGGCCGCGATTGCCGCCGCGCATGAGGGGGAGAGCGCGATTGCTCTCGGCGGTGGAGCGTCGGAATCAGGCTCCGCTGCAGGGGCAAGTATTGCCGCGCAAGCGCAGGCTGCGTATCTGAAGAAGTTCTTGGCCGACTCCATCGTGCGCGATTTCGAACACCTAAGGCTCACCGAATTCGCAGGCCGCAACTGGGTTACGCTTGGTCAAAGCTACGGAGGATTCCTTACTTTGACGTATCTGTCGTTGTATCCGCAGGGCGTAACCGCTAGCTTCACCACCGGCGGCATCCCGCATGTGCCCGCCGACGCAACTGAGGTGTACGAACACACTTTCCCGCGTATGATGCGCAAAACCGCACAGTTCTACGAACGCTATCCGCAGGATATCGAACGTGTGGCCGCTGTGGCCGATAAGTTGCCGTCAGCCGGCGAACTGGTACTCGCCGATGGACGTTGGGTCGCGGAAAGCGGACGCGATGTAACGCTGCTGCCGAACGGCGACCCGTTAACCGTCGAGCGACTGCAATGCTTGGGCAGCGACTTCGGTATGAAACCCAGTTTCGAACGCGTGCACTGGATTCTTGACGACGCCTTCCTGGATGGTGACGGTTCGGCCGCTGCCAGCTCGCCGTTAAGCGATGAATTCCTCACCAAGGTGATGAACGCCACATCCTCGCGCCCGTTGTACTGGCCGCTGCAGGAATTCATCTACGCCAACGGTGAGATGAATGAGCCGATTCGCTGGGCGGCACAGCGCGTGCGCGATGCTCGTTCGGAATTTGAGGCTGACAAACGTCCGCTGAACTTCACCGGCGAAGCCATGTTCCCCTGGATGTTCGAACAGGAAAAGGCATTGCGTCCGTTCAAGGCTGCCATGGACGTGCTGATGGACGATACGCATTTTGGACGCCTCTACGATGCCGAACAGCTGGCACGCAACGAAGTGCCGCTGCAGGCGGCCGTGTACTTCGACGACATGTACGTGGATTCCGGTATGCAGCTTGACACGCTGAGCCGCGTCGGCAACGCGCACTACTGGACCACCAACGAATTCGAACACGACGGCCTGCACGGCTCCGAAGTGTTCGCTCACCTATGGCGTGAGTCGCTGAATCGCGGCGACCTGGAAGCACTGTTTTAGAAAGGACTGTTATGAACACTGCCGTTGGATTTATCGGATATGGCAATATGGCCCAGGCCATCGCTCAGGGATGGGTGAATGCCGGTGTGCTTGAAGGTGGGCAAATCGTCGCCTGCGCCGCACATTTCGACAAGCTTGAAGCCAATGCCGCCAAACTCGGCGTGAAGCCGCTGCACACGCCGGCCGAAGTGATCGAGGCCGCTAACGTGATTGTCGTGGCCATCAAGCCCTACCAGATCAAAGCTGTGCTGGGACCGTTGGCTGAGGCATTGGCCAAGCCAGGCAAATTCGTGGTGTCCATCGCCGCCGGCTGGGATCTGGCGAAATATCAGGAATTGCTGGGCGAGGATGTGCACGTGCAGTGCACTATTCCGAACACGCCGATGGCCGTAGGCAAGGGCGTTCTTGTTACGGAGTCCGTCAATACGCTTTCTGATGATGAGACGACGGTTTTCGAAGGTCTGTTCTCTCCGATCAGCCTTATCGAGCGTGTCGATACCGCGCATATGGGCATCGCCATGGTGGTGGCCGGTTGTGCGCCCGCCTTCACCGATATGTATCTTGAAGCCTTGGGCGATGCCGGCGTGAAATACGGATTGCAGCGTGCCACCGCCTATCGTCTCGCTGCGAAGATGATCGAAGGTGTCGGCGCGTTGTATCTCGATACTGAAACTCATCCCGGCGCTATGAAGGACGCGGTCTGCTCGCCCGGCGGCACCACCATCAAGGGTGTCGCCTCGCTGGAGGAGAGCGCGTTCCGAGGTTCCGTCATCAAAGCCGTGGACGCCATCGTCGGCTGACCAGCGGGAAAGCTAAGCTAGGGAACCATGTCTCTTACCATCGGAATCGTGGGACTGCCAAACGTTGGCAAGTCCACCATGTTTAACGCATTGACCCGCAACAACGTGCTCGCGGAGAACTATCCGTTCGCCACCATCGAGCCGAATACCGGCATCGTGCCCCTGCCGGACGATCGCTTGCCAGTGCTCGCCAAGCTCGTGCACACCGAGAAGATCGTGCCCGCCACCGTCACCTTTGTCGACATCGCCGGCATCGTCAAGGGCGCCTCCGAAGGCGAAGGCCTGGGCAACAAGTTCCTCGCCAACATCCGTGAAGCCGACGCGATCTGCGAAGTCGTGCGCGCCTTCGAAGACGATGATATTGTGCATGTCAACGGTCATGTCGACCCGGCCGACGACATTGACACGATTAACACTGAGTTGATTCTTGCTGATCTGCAGACCATCGACAACGCACTGCCCAAGCTGGAGAAGGATCTGCGCGGCAAGAAGATCGAGCCCGCCTACATGGAAGCTGTGAAAGAGGCCAAGGCAATTCTCGAATCCGGCGAAACTCTGGACAAGGCCGCGCGCGAAGGCCGCTTTGACAAGACGGCCGTTTATGACCTGCACTTGATGACGGCCAAGCCGTTCATCTATGTGTTCAATGTGGACGACTCCGAATTGCAGAACAAGGATCTGCAGGCCGAGCTCGCCGCGTCCGTGGCACCGGCACCCGCGATCTTCCTCAACGCCCAGTTCGAAGCCGACCTCACCGAATTGGACGAGGAGGACGCTCGCGAAATGCTGGCCGATGCAGGTCTCGCCGAGTCTGGTCTCGACCAGCTGGCTCGCGTGGGCTATGACACGTTGGGCCTGTCCACCTTCCTGACCGCCGGCGAAAAGGAAGTGCGTGCCTGGCAGATTCACAAGGGCTACACCGCTCCGCAGGCTGCCGGTGTGATTCACACCGACTTCGAAAAGGGCTTCATCAAGGCTGATATCGTCTCCTACGATGATTTCATCGCTGCCCAGGGCTCCATGGCGAAGATCAAGGAGGAGGGCAAGCTGCGCCAGGAAGGCCGCGACTACGTCATGCAGGATGGCGATATCGTCGAATTTAAATTCAACGTCTCCAAGGGCAAGTAGACCGCCCCGCAAAACGGCGTGATTCCAACGATTCCGGTTGCCGGAACGTGCGGAATCACGCCGTTTTTCGCATTCACGGGGAATGGCGGTTTATCGCACGTATCTAGCCGTTTGTCACACTGATAAGGTGCACATAAGGTGCACTTCCGAGGATATTCGGGAGGCATATCATGGCAGATGCGAGACCTGACCTCGTCGGAGGCGTCCGAGGCCGAGGTCATCGAAGAAATTGCTTGACGTTCGGCTGGAAACAGGAGGGCCGAACTGGGGTGATTCCAGTCCGGCCCTCGCATCGTCCGGCTGCTTGCGAATGGAAGCGTAACTGTTCGCGGGCCACGGTGCGCCAACGCCCTTGGGACATTCTCTTTATGCGGGCCTGTGCTTACAGGATCCTGCCGGCGATGAACTGGCCGATGGCACGGATGTCCACGCCGCTGGCGAACTCGAGCTTTACCTTGCCCAGGCCACTGAACCACATCTCCAGTTCGGCGTCCAAGTCGAAACGTCCCGCCGTCTCCACGCTGTACGCCTGGATGTGCGAGTAGGGAAGGGATGTGAAATCACGTTTCTTGCCGGTCATGCCTTGGACGTTGACCGCGATGACCCTCTTGTCGGTGAAGACCACCCAATCGCGGATGCCCTTGAACGCGCTGATGATGGCCTCCATGGATCCCGTTTCGGTGTCATTCCCAGTGCAGCGGATGGGATATTCCATATGAGTAGTCCGTCGTGCTCTCGATGAGTCCGGTGATCTCGCCGGAGTAGCCGTTTCCGTCGATGCGTTCGACCAGGTACATCAGGGCGAGCAGCGAGGATGCGACGGACTTCTCCTCGTGTTCGAACATGGGGAACGCGGTTCTCATGTCGCGTGTCACTGGCGGCGATATCACCATTTCGCGATGCCAGAGGCGGCTGTGATGGGAGCACAGGTTGCGCAGGTACACCATCGCGTGGATGATCTCGGACGCGGTGCGGTGGTTCGTGCGGATCCCGACGGAACGGTACAGCTCCTTCAACGTGTCCGTGTCGGCGTACAGGGAGAGCATGCGCGAGAACGTGTCGAACGGGAACGTCTCGACCGCCGCCCAGATGGGGACGGGGCGTCCCGTGCGCCGGTAGTGGCGGATGCACACCTCGTTGGACATGTTCATCCACTTGCGCATCCTGTCGAGTAGACCGTCGCGCATGACGAGGCCGGAACGGTTGCGTGCGTCCACATACGAGTCGGGATCGAGGTAGTCGTAGGCGTGCCCGGCGTTCGCGGACAGGTAGGCGAAGCGGGAGCGCAGTGTCAGTTCGACGCGGGCGGTTCCTTTGAGGATGACGGAGCGTAGCCGTTCGTCCATCGTGTACGGGGTAAGGAAGTCCGTGTCCTTCACGCCTGGCCGGAAGTCGTTGTCCCCGTGGGCGGGGTCCTTCTGGAACGCGCGGAAGTATCCGGACAGCCGGTAGTAGTTGCAGTCGTAGAGGGTGCGGCGCAATCGTTCCTCGTCGGTGATCGTCAGACCTCGGTCGCACATCAGCATGACCAACTGGTCGATTGTCTTGGAGGGCTTCATTGCGTCGGGTATGGAAGAGCCCCCAGGGTTGAGCACTGTTAGTAGGCTTAGGGGGCTGCTGTTGGTGTTCATTGTCCCACTGCCTTTCCGTTTTGTCACGTTATGCAGCGTGTCCCGAACTATCCAAAGGTTCCGGATAATTCAGTCGCTGAAGTCCTTCTCCAGGTATTTGTCCTCGTCGTAGAGCGCAGCCTTCGCGAATTGCGCTTGTTCGTCTCTTTCGATAAAACGTTCGGCTGATCCGATAATCTCGTGTGGGTAGATGCCGATGGCATTGGTTATTGAGGCCACTTGAGTGACGTCGATGTTGCGTTCGTTTTGGAGAAGCCTGACCTTTCCGTAGGTTCTTTGATAATCAAATGCGTGGCAGATCGTTCTGCTGCAATCGTCTTTGATGCCACTTCAATGTTCATATGGACAGTCTATAGCATGGAGTATTCGTTTTTCCATTGCCCATTTGGGCGGCATATCATTCTTGACAGTGTCAAATAGGAGTGATGTGCATACGGTTGTTTAACGTCTCCAAAGGCAAGTAAACAGTTTTACAAAACGGCATGATTCCAACGATTTCGGGCTTTGGTGCGTTGAAATCACGCCGTTTTCGTTTTATTGAGCACTTAGGGGCACTGATGACTTATCGCATGACTGTGGTTATTTACCGCAGAGGCTAGACATCGACATGTCTGTCAATCTTTGCTTGTTCCGTTTGCTCCATTGTTCTCTCCAACGTAAGACGGCGCAATAACTCCCATTTGCATACGCAGTGCGTCGGATGCCTGAAACTTGAGCGGGCGTCTCCCGGCGAACGTGATGAGACCGGCGTCCGTAAGTTCTTCCACATATTTGCGCACAGTCTGCTTGGTCACAGCGAGGTTTTCGCTGGCCTCGTCGAGCGTCATAGATGTATGAGTATCGAACAGCTCCTCCTGCATGACGCCATAGAGAAGATAAGCGGCATTATCTGACAGCGCACGGTTGGCGCTCAGCTTGTCACGCAAATCGCCAGCTTTGTTAAGCTGGTCGATGCTGATGCCCAACTCATCGATGAGCGTGTCCTGCGCTCGTGCGATGAAGCTAAGTATTGTGGCGACAAAAAATGTGAGTTCGCCGCAGTTGAGTTTGTTCTCGGCCTCAGCGAAGGCTTTGTAATATTCGTTTTTGCTTTCCGCGATGGTTCTGGAAAGGGACAGCACTGTGGGGAGCGTAAGATCATGGCTGAGATAGAGGGCAAGCAAGTAACGACCTGTTCTGCCGTTGCCATCATAGAAGGGATGAACATACTCAAACAGGAAATGGCTGGCGATGGCTCTTTGCAGAAAGGGAATGGTGTCGGATTCAGCAAGATCCATCATCTGTGTGAGCAGCACAGATATTCGGGCTTCGCCGCTGATTCCACTATGGATGGCTGTGCCATGCGGTCCTTGTACTTCCACGTCGCCCTTACGGAATAAATCACCATCAGGCTTATCCTTGTCTGCGATTTCGTCAAAGGCGATTCGGTCGTAGATGTTTCTGATGTCATCAAGCGTTTTGGGAAGCTCAACATTCCGTTCGGTAAGGTTAAGATACAGTTTTGCGAATTCCGCGAACCTGGTCATTTTGCCATTGCCGTTGTTCTCGGTCTGCCGGGCTGCCGTTACCGCTGCCTCCGTCTCCTTTCTTGTCGACCGAATGCCTTCCATTTCGTTGGTGGCAAACAGTTCCTCAGAGATAGCGTGACGGATATAATTCCACCGCATGACTCCAGGCACGCTCTGCCACAGCGCGGAGACTTGCCGTTCGGCAAGAAGGATTTGCTCTGTGAGCATGCTGATGCTTCGCGGCGTGGCTATGAACAATTCTCCCAATGGCGTATCGATTCCCGTGGCAAAAGCAGAATCGGATTCAATGCGTTGCTTAGCAAGGTTGTCGTGGTTTGCGTAGGCGTTTCCGCTTCTATCGGCGTGGAATAGCCTCGCCAATGTCTTGTATTCTTTGTTCATCGCCTATCACTCTCTGAAATACACGCTTCTAAATTATAGGAACTATAAAATAAAGAGATCAAACAGTCAAACTGCTGCTTCTATCAATAAAGCTATAGAATAATTGATATTTCTCATCGTCCGCATCGAACCAGCACGACATGGCCGTGCACTAATGTGGGGCTATGTTCCCGTTGCTAGAAACGTTGATCGCCGTATATGAGACAGGGCAATTCACCATCGCCGCTGACGAGCTGAAGGTGTCGCAGTCCACAGTGTCCGCGCGTATCGCCCAGCTGGAAAAGGAAGCCGGCGCGCCCCTGTTCAAGCGTCGGCAAAAGGGCGATGTGAGCCCTACTGAAGCAGGCCGCGTGCTGTATACCTCCGCCATTGCAATCTGCGATACCTGGCGCGGCACCCGTGAACGCATCGCCCATGTGCAGGCGCAGAAGGAACGATTCGACATGCTGTTCTCGCACACCACTGCGGTGGTGTTGCTGCCAAAGGCGTTACGGCTATTGGATGACGCGCTGGACCGTTTTGATGTATCTGCTCGCGCAATGAACTCCGACGCAATCCTCGAGTCAGTAGGCAAGAAGGAAGCACAGCTCGGCGTAGTGGAAAAACCGATCGTGGACGATTCGGTGCAACGCGCCACGCTATGCGAGGATCGGCTGGTGCTGGCCGGACATGACGACGCCGTATGGCTGGTGCGTGAACATGGTTCCGGCGTGCGCTACTACACCGATTTGTATTTCAAGACTGCCGGACTGGTGCCGGATCGTCTGATGCATGTGGCCAGCAACGCGGCCATTGTCGCATCGTTGGCGTCGGGGTTTGGCCAGTCGCTGATTTCCCTGGCCGCTGTTCCCGACGGTGTACCGTATCAGGAGCTGGGGCCTGAGTTCGTGCGCCGGTTCTATGCGCTGATTCCACGATCTGGACTCAGCCACACGCAGCGTGATCGTATTGATGCCATGATTGTCGCGCTCAGCACTCAAGTATCGTAAAAACCGATGATAATTATTGAATAATCTCATTTGACCGATGCCTACCATAGGTGTTGAATACGTGGGTATGAGAGAGTTCTGTGCAAAATGGTGGAAGCGCATCGCCACCGTTGATATGGCATTCATCGCCGTGCTGACCCTGATCCTTTCCTTCATTGGATCATGGCTGAAGCAATTCCCCGGATTTTCGCTGTTTGGCGCGTTGATTATCGCGCTGATCCTGGGCATGATTATCCAATTCCCGATTCGAGGCCTGTATGTGGGGTCCAACGCCGGCCGCGCCTCCGGCGTGAAGGACGCCGCTGGATTGATTTCCAACAAGCTGCTGCGTCTTGGCATCATCCTGCTGGGCTTCAAGCTCAACCTGCAGGTGCTGTTCACCCAAGGCATCAAGTGCCTGCCCATCGCAGCCGTAGTCGTGACCCTGACCATCGTGGTCACCTATCTGATTGCCCGTGCGTTCAAGGTCAACCCGATGCTGGCTATCCTGACCGCCGGCGGCACCGGCATCTGCGGTGCGGCCGCCGTCATGGGCCTGTCCGGCTCCATCACCGTCGACGAGGATCGTCAGGAGGAGAAGGAAGATGACGTGGTGATGGCCGTGGCCACCGTGGCCATCATGGGCACCATCTTCGCACTGCTGGAAATTGCCATCTTCCCCTTCTTCGGCCTGACCCCCGCTCAGCAGGGTGTAGCTGCTGGCGCCACGTTGCATGAGATCGCCCACGCTGTTGCCGTCGGCGGCGCATTCGGCGACGAGGCGCTGAACATGGCCACCATCATGAAGCTGTCGCGTGTGCTGATGCTCGTTTTCGCGGCTATCATCATCGCCGTCTGGTGGGATAAGACCCAGTCGACTGCCACGAATATCGGCAAGCGCAAGGTTGCTTTCCCCTGGTTCATGCTCGGTTTCATCGCTGCCTCGATTCTCGGCACCTACGTGCCGTTCCTGAGCGCCATCTCGGCCACCCTGGTCGACATTGCCTACATTGTGCTGGGCATGGCCATGGCTGCACTCGGTATCAACGTGAACTTCAAGGCCATCGCCGCCAAGGGATTGCCCGCTTTTGCAGCGAGCTTCATCGCCTCGGTGCTGCTGATGTTCTTTGGCGTCGGTATCGCTGTGCTGTTCTTCTGATACGCTGTGCGCCGAATTTGGTTCGGCATACTGTCGTGTGATTAGCCTCCCTCCAATGAGGGAGGCTTTTTGCTTTTGTGTTGGATTCAGCGACTTATCGGCACTGTGTTTTGCCTTGCCTGCCGGTGAACATCTGGCTAACTCAACAGGATCTTTCGGGCAGATGCCCAATTGTGGTGTATGCTAATGCTCGGTCTGCGCTGCGGGGACGCAGTGGACATGCAGGGTGAGAAAAGCAAAGACATAACACAATAATCGAAAAGCAATAAGGAGACATTCATGGGAATGCCACTTGATCTATACGTCATCCGACATGGCGAGTCGGAGGCAAATATCATCGTTAAAGCAGGGGAGATGGGCGATAATTCGCTCTATACGCAGGACAATGTCACTGTTCCCGATCGTTCGTGGAGACTGACCGCCACAGGACGCAAGCAAGCCGATTGCATCGGTCGCTGGCTGGTCGCTCAGCAGCAGTTATTCGACCGTTACTTGGTTTCGCCATATGTGCGTACGCGCGAAACCGCTGCCACGATGGCACTGCCCAAGGCCAAATGGGAAGAGACGCGCGTATTGCGCGAACGCTCCTGGGGTGAAATCAACACCATCACCAAAGACGACTTCCGCACGAACTATGAGCGCAACTGGATGTTCAAAGCCACCGATCCGTTGTACTGGCGTCCGCCGGCGGGCGAGTCGATCGCCGATGTGGCCGAAGACCGTGTGCATAATCTGCTCACCGCGCTGAACCGCAAGTCAGATGCGGAATCCGTGGTGATGGTCAGTCACGGCGATTTTATGCTCGCATTGATGCTCACTTTGGAAGATCTATCCGACGAGGAGTTCATGCAGCGCGCGGACGCCGAGGAATGGGCAATCACCAACTGCACCTGCTTGCACTATTCGCGCCGAGATCCCGAAACCGGACGCACCTACAAGCGTCTGCGTTGGGAGCAAACCGCGCGTCCCATACTCAATCCTGAGACAGGCCGGTGGGAGGTCACTGTAGAGCCGTGGCGCGAATTCCAACGCCCCTACCTCTCCAACGGCGATCTGGTTGATGTGGTTCACGCCATCGACCCCCACCTCGAAGAATACGTGCGTTAGTTGCTATAGGTTGCGGATTTCCGCACCGAAGGGCCAGAGGGCAAGTTTCGCCATTTTGAACGACTGAATGCCAAAGGGGATGCCAATGATGGTGATGCAGTTGAGCAGGCCGGCAAACACATAGCCGATCGCCATCCATATGCCAACCAGCACCACCCAGATGATATTAACCAGCGTGGAGCCGACTCCGCCGCCATACACCACCGTCTTGCCGAACGGGGTGAGCGTCAGCGCCGCCATCTTGAACGCCTGCAGTCCCAGCGGAATGCCGATGATGCTGATGCAAAGAATCAGGCCGACCAGCGCCCAGCCAACGGCAATCGCCAACCCTCCAAGAATCAGCCACAGAATATTACCCAAAAGTCTCATATGAGTCAGCGTAGCGAAACTGGAGGATTGGCGCTGTCAGCAAAATCAGTCTTCAGGCCAAACTTCGGCGGCGATGGACTGGACGAGAGCAATTTTGGCCCACTGCTGTTCCTCGGTGAGCTTGTTGCCCTCTTCGGTGGAAGCAAAACCGCACTGCGTGGACAGGCACAGCCGATCCAGAGGCACATACTGCGCGGCTTCAGCGATGCGTTCCTTGATTACAGCCGGATCCTCCAGCTCAGGCTTCTTCGACGTAATCAAGCCCAACACCACGGTCTTGCCGTCGGCGACGTACTTCAACGGTTCGAAACCGCCGGAACGGGAGTCGTCGAACTCCAGATAGAAGGCCTTCACATCCTCATCGGCAAACAGATAGGGTGCCACCGGATCATAACCGCCCTCGAAAGCATAGGTGGAGTGGTAGTTGCCGCGGCACACATGCGTGGTAACCACTAGATCATCGGGCTTGCCGGCGATGGCGGCATTGTTGAGCTCCACGCCCAGACGGCTCACCTGTTCGATATCCACGGCGGACATACCGGTTTTAGCCACGAAATCCGTATCACAGTAGATGCCCCACGTGCAGTCGTCAAACTGCACGTTACGGCAGCCGGCGGCATACAGATCCGCAAGAACCTGACGGTAAGCGGCGGCGATATCAGCCTTTAACGCTTCGTCATCCGGGTACACGGCACGCAGGGATTCGACCTGGCCTTCTGCGCGGTTGAGCGTAATCTCCGAATACAGCTGGATGGGTGCGGGAATCGTCTGGCGGGCAACCTGACCAGCCTGCTCCAGTGCTTTCACGAACTTGAAATGCTCAACGAACGGATGGTTCTCGCCACTAATCTTGCCAGTCACCACGGCGGTGTCGGCACGAGTTTCTTCATCGTGGAACATATAGCCCTGCAAAGCGGAGCGGCGTTCCACGCCCTGCAGTCCCCACATGAAGTCGAGATGCCAATAGCTGCGACGGAATTCGCCGTCGGTAATCACCTTGAGTCCGGCGGCCTGCTGCTTGGCAACCAGTTCGGTGATGGCCTTGTCCTCAACGGCCTTCAGCGCGGTGGCGTCGATCGCACCCGCTTCGAAATCTGCACGGGCGGCTTTCAGTTCGGCCGGACGCAGGTAGCTGCCGACCACGTCGGCGCGGAACGGGGCATTGCTCACATTCGTCATATCATTATCCTTCTCGCATGGTTCGGGCGCTTGCGCAGACACATGCGCCGATGAAAAACGTCACCACCATACGTCATGCGTGTCGTCCAACGGTACCTTATCTCATATCTTGCGAATGAGAGTTGGCCGCTCGCCTATGTCGTGTTACCTGCGAGGGCCATTGCACAGCTACAATGACCAAGGAATATGCGGGCATACCGTTTCGACGCAGACGCCGATGGCGGGCCGAGGGGCGGCAAGCCCGCACCCAATTAGAAGTGAGGAGACTCCATTGTCCAATTTGTTCTCTTGGACGCTGCACGGCGACGGTAAGACGCTGGCACCCGGCGAGGTCGTCGAGCCCGATGAGCGCTTGACTTGGGGGCGTACCGCAGGCATCGGCGCACAGCATGTGATCGCCATGTTCGGCGCAACTTTCCTTGTGCCGATCCTGACCGGTTTCGACCCGTCCACCACACTGTTCTTCACAGCCATGTCCACGGCTCTGTTCCTGCTGATCAACAAGAACGTGCTGCCGAGCTACCTTGGCTCGTCCTTCGGCTTCATCGCTCCGATCACCGCCGTGACCACCGCGAACAAGGGTATCGCCGTCGCCAGCTTCGGCATTATGGCTACCGGTATCCTGCTCGCGCTTGTCGGCGTTCTGGTGCACTATGCCGGTGCCAAGTGGATTGACATCATCATGCCGCCGGTTGTCAACGGCGCCATCGTGGCCATCATCGGCTTCAACCTGGCACCCAGTGTGTGGAACAACTTCCAGGTCGCGCCCGACACCGCCATTGTGACTTTGTTGGCTGTGCTGCTTGTTGCAGTGCTGTTCAAGGGGCTGCTCGGCCGTCTTAACATCCTTGTCGGTGTGATTATCGGCTACGCCTACGCCTGCATTCGTGGCCAGGTTGACTTCTCCGCCATCGGTGAGGCTTCTTGGATCGGCCTGCCCAAGTTCCACCTGCCTCAGGCTGACTTCTCCATCCTGCCCATGTTCCTGCCCGTTGTGCTCGTGCTTGTCGCCGAAAACGTGGGCCATGTCAAGTCCGTCGCCCAGATGACCGGACGCGACTACGACAACCAGATGGGTACCGCCCTCTTGGCCGATGGCCTCGGTACCACGCTGGCCGGTCTCGGTGGCGGCTCCGGCACCACCACCTACGGCGAGAACATCGGTGTGATGGCCGCCACCAAGGTGTATTCGACTGCCGCCTACTGGTGCGCCGCCGCTTTCGCCCTGATTCTGAGCCTGTGCCCGAAGTTCGGCGCGATTATCAACACGATTCCCGCCGGTGTGCTCGGCGGTGTGACCACTTTGCTCTACGGCATGATCGGCATGATCGGCATCCGCATCTGGGTGGAAAACAAGGTTAACTTCGACAAGCCGATTAACATCATGGTCGCCGCCATTACCATGATTATCGCCATCGGTCAGTTCGCCTTCACCATTTCCGGCATCTCCTTCAACGGCATCGCCATCGGCACCATCGTGATCCTCGTTGCCTACCATGGTCTCAAGGCCATCGGCAAGGCCACTGGCACCATTGCCAAGGATGATTCGGACGTGCAGTAGCGTTCGTTGCAACCCAAGTAATCACTGACTAATAAAGCCTGTGTTCCCTCTGAGGGGCACAGGCTTTATTAGTTGACAGCACAGAGAAATGAAATATTGTGCTATGCGTTGTTGCTTTCACTGCATTTTTTGTATAATTATCAGGCTTGCTGATCAAAGTATAACCTATCGTGGTCAAGAGGGGGATGATAGCCATGGCTGTGGTGGATGAGGCGAAACTGCGCTACCTCGACTTCATCGCGCGCGAGGACCGTGTGCGGCATCACCGGTACGTCGAGGAAATGAAGCAGTATGATCTACTGAAGGCCGGTGATGTTTCAGCCATTGCGGAAAGCGCCAGACTATGGAACTCCGGGCTGTACGGCCATGTGTGCGACGACCCCGTGCGCAACGCGAAATACCTGTTCGTCACCTCGATTACCCTGGCCACGCGTGCAGCAATCGAAGGCGGCATGGATGAGGAGGACGCCTACAATGCCTCCGACCTATATATCCAAGATATGGATCGTTGCGACAGCGTGGAACAGGTGGCGCGCATGCACACCGATATGATGACGTTCTTCACGTGGGCGATGACTGATCTATCGCAAACCGACGTGCAGTCGGAAGCCGTGGCCGAATGCCTCGACTACATCCACTACCATCTACACGAGCGAATCACCGTGCCGATTCTCGCCGAACACGTGCATCTGAACCCCACATACCTTTCCGAATTGTTCGCCAAAGAAATTGGCATGCCGATTTCGCGCTATGTGACCGACAAACGTATGGAGGCGGCACGCAACATGCTGCGCTACTCGCAGTATTCACTTGCCGAGATCGCGCAGATTCTGGCCTATCATTCGCAAAGCCACTTCACCAAGGTGTTCAGGGAACACACTGGCATGACGCCCGGCGAATACCGACGCACGAACGCGAAAGCCAACGCTTGGCCAGAATAATCGGCTGGCAGACCGGTGCAGTTCCGATGCGATCCGGTACCGTGACGTTGGAGCGTGCTATCGAATGTGCCAATAACGGATAGGCGTGGTTGTACGGCAACCTAGGCATACAATATGTGGACGATGACAGAGCACAGCACAAAGAATCGTGACGGGGCAACACCTGCGGAAGGCACACGGGGTGCGCGCCTTGCGGCATTGAAAGCCGCATTGCCGCTGACTGCGCCGATTTGTTTCGGCTTTCTATTCCTTGGCGGCTCATACGGCATCCTGATGGGCACGAAGGGGTTCTCATTCGTGTGGCCCATGTGCATGGCGTTGTTCATCTTCGCGGGATCCATGGAATTCGTCACCGTGAACCTACTGTTGTCCGCATTCAACCCTGTGGCCGCGTTCCTGCTGGCGTTCATGGTTAACGCAAGACACCTGTTCTATGGGCTATCCATGCTGGGCCGGTTCAAAGGCTTGGGATGGAAGCGTCCATTCCTGATTTATGGCATGTGCGATGAAACCTTCGCGGTCAACGTCTCCACTCCAGTGCCCAAAGGCGTCGACCGTGGCTGGTTTTATCTGTGGGTCACCTGGCTCAATCAGGCGTACTGGGTGGCGGGTGCGACGCTCGGCGGGCTGGTCGGCTCGCATCTGCCGTTTTCCACTGAAGGATTGGATTTCGTGCTCACGGCACTATTCGTCGTGATTTTTCTTGATCAATGGCTTGCCTCGCAACGACCGGGGCATGTGGCCGGTATGCTCGGTGTGCTGGTATCGGCCGCGGCGTTAGTGTTTCTCGGGCCCGACAGATTCATGGTGCCCGCCATGGTGGTGATGCTGGTGCTGTTCTTGGTGCTGCGCCCATGGCTGGATGATATGAAAACGGATGCGGATGCAGTGAATCGCAACCAAGGTGTCCAAGGAGGCGAGCAGTAATGACGATGCCACTGTGGCAGGGAATCGCGACGGTGCTGGCCGTCGTAGCCGGCACCATACTCACCCGATTCATTCCGTTCTGGCTGTTTCCCGAATCTAAAGAGCCACCGCGCACCGTGACCTATCTGGGCAAGGTGTTGCCCTATGCGATGGGTGGTCTGCTTATCGTCTATTCGCTGCGCACCACGAATGTTCTCGCCGGCTCGCACGGTGTTCCCGAATTGATTGCGTTGCTTATCACGGTCGGATTGCACGTCTGGAAACGCAGCATGCTGCTATCCATTGCCGCAGGAACCATCTCCTACATGCTGCTCGTCCAGCTTGTTTTTTGAATGTTTCCGTGCGCAGGAAACTGCTGAATGATAAGACGGCTATCAGTCAAACAGATGTTCGGCCGATAGCGCGCGGTCGGTGGCGAGCACCAGCGCGCCGGCCAAACCGTTGAACCGGCCAAGAGGGCTGCGGCCAATGGTCAGGTTGCGCGTGGTCAACGGGCGCGCCCTGCGGTAGACGGTAGTGCGAATCACCGTGAGCAGCTCGTCGCTGGCCTCGACGATCATGCCGCCGACAATGACGTGACGCGGGTTGAGCACGTTGCATAAGGTGGCGATCATGGTACCGATCGCCTCCCCGGCCTCCTCGACCGTCTGCTCCGCGCCGAGGTTGCCGTCGCGCAGCCGTTCGATCAACTGTTCGACCGTGGTGGGTGTCTCGGCGGCGGGGGGAGAGCTCCTGCAGTCGGCGCAGCATCGCGGGAACCGCCGCCACCGCCTCAAGGCATCCGGTCTGGCCGCAGGCGCAGCGACGGCGGATGCGCGGGTCGAAACAGGTGTGACCCACTTCGCCGGCAGCGCCGTTGAACCCATGGAAAATACGGCCGTCGGATCCGATGATCCCACCGCCGATGCCGGTGCCGATTTTCACTTCGATCAGCGGCTGCTCGCTGGCCGGCATGGTGGCGGCGTCTCCGAGCGCCCGAAGATTTGTGTCGTTCTCCACCATCACCGGGCAGCCCAATGCCTCGCCCAGATATCCGACCGTATCGAAAGCATCCCATCCGGGCATGATCGGAGGGCGGATGGGGGAGCCGTCGCGCATATCCAGCCTGGCTGGCAATCCCAGCACGGCATGACGCATCGGGAGATCTGGCCGAGTTTTGCCGGCCAAGCGCCATAACTGTTCGGAAAGCCAATCCAAAAACTCTCCGGGGCTGAATGCCGATACGTCGATGATGTGGCGCTCGCAGGCCAGCAGTCTCATATTCATATCGGCGACGGCCAGCATGGTGTGACGGGCGCCGACGTCGGCAAGGGCCAGCAGACCAAGCTTCTCGTTGATGGCCAAACGTTCCGCCGGACGACCTCGGTCCACGGCGATGGTGCCGGTGGGGGCGAGTAGTCCGCGCCTGACCAACGTGTCGACGCAGGCGGACACCGTGGAACGGGGCAGTCCGGTTTCGCGCGCGAGCGCGGCCTTGCTTTGCGCCGTATGGGAGGCGACGAGCAGCGCGACTTGGCTGGGCAGGCTGTTGCCTGCGGCGTGTTCCGCTCGTGCGCGCTGGCAGGGTATGGCGAGGTCGCGCAGCTCAGGAGGCTCCTCGGCGATTGGCACCGTCGTGGCGCTTGGAGGCGAGGAGCTGGGGAATTGCGCGGTGTTCATGATGACTCCCTTGTCGTCGGCGTACTGCATGGAGGCGTGCGTGGTCTTTTCGGCCGTGCGTCCGTGCACGACTTTCAACAGATTAATAACAGAATACGACATAAATCTGTCGTTGAGCGACATTAATCATCCTCGTATCGTAAGAATCACCTTAAGGAACATGGCGACACAGCAGTACAGCAGTTGCCGAGCTGGTACCAACGACGAAACCACCAAACACACCGCTTACGCCCGAGCGCGTGCGCGATATACGTCAAAGGACAAGCAATGAACGCTCCAAAATTCGCAGTCTCGCTGATGTGCATGGACTTCGCCATCGCCGGCAAACAGGTCAGCACGCTAAGCCAGCACGCCGACTCCTTCCATCTGGACATCATGGACGGGCACTTCGCGCCAAATCTGTCGCTAAGCCCCGCATGGCTCAAGAAAGTGCTGCCGAACAGCTCCATCCGCAACGAGGCGCACGTCATGGCCGACGATCCCGACATGTGGCTCGAACCGCTCGCCGACGCCGGCGTGAACGTCGTCTCTCCGCACGTCGAAACGCTCAACACCCACGCCTTCCGCACCATGAACGCCATTCGTTCGCTCGGCATGGGCACCGGCCTGGTGCTCAACCCTCTGACCACCTTCGATTCGGTGGTTCCGCTGCTGGAGCGCATCGACATCCTGACCATCATGACCATCGACATCGGCTTCGCCGGCCAGCCGTTCATCGACGAAATGCTCGCCAAAATCGAGCAGGCGGCGGCGTTCAAAGCTGAGCACGGTCTGAACTATGAAATCCAGATCGACGGCTCATGCAGTGAGAAAACCTTCGCGAAACTGCGCGCGGCCGGCGCGGAAACCTTCATCCTCGGTAACGCCGGCCTGTTCTCGCTCAACCGCGACCTTGACCAGGCGTGGGCGCAGATGCGCGCCAACTACGAGCGCACCACCGGCGAAACCCTTCCCGCCGAAGACTGAGCCGACACCTTCATTCCTTCTCATTTTTCCATTCCATCTATTTATCTATGCAAAGGAGCATCACCATGTCCATCACCACCACAGGCACCGCATCCCACGCGGGCACTCCCATCTCCTCCGCCAGCATCGCCACGGCGGACAGCCCCGTCAACTCGGCCACGCTCAAAACACCGGTCGTGCTCGGCATCGACATCGGCGGCACCAATCTGCGCGTCGGCTTGGTCGACCAACTTGGAGCGCTTGTGGACAGCCGTCGCGTCTCCTCCCAAGAGGCGCTTTCCGGTGCCGATCCGATGGGCAAGCTCGCCGACTATCTGGACCGCTATCTGGCCGAAACGTTGGATGACACCTATGATCTCAAGGCCATCGCCGTGGGCTTCCCCTCAGTGGTGGATGCGAGCCGCACCACCGTGATCCAAACCACCTTCATTCCCGGTCTCAACAACGTGAACGTGCCCGATCGCCTCTCCCGATTCGGAGTGCCGGTATTCATCGACCGCGATGTGAATATGATCATCCGTTATGACGCGAAGCGACTGGGATTGCAGGGCGCGCGCGGCGTCACCTTCGGCTGCTACGTGGGCACCGGCATCGGCTGCGCCCTGGCGGTGGACGGCAACATCCTCGTCGGTCTTCACGGCGTGGCCGGCGAACTCGGCCACATCTACGAGGCCACCGGCATTCGTTGCGGTTGCGGACTCGACGGCTGCTCGGAGACGATGGCCTCAGGCAACGCCCTCGTGCGCGAACTCGAAGCCCATCATCCCGGTGCCGTGATCGACGACGCCTTCAGCGAATACGGCGACGAGGAATTCGTCGACCAGTGGCTTGAACACCTCGCGTGGACTTTCTCCACCGTCATCAACCTGCTCGACCCGACCACCATCATCATCGGCGGCGGCGTCACCCAGATGAAAGACTTCCCCAAGGCGAGACTGGAAGAGAAGATCAAGCGCATGTCCCGCAAACCCTATCCGGCCGAGGATTTGCCTATCGTCTACACAATCCCCGGCAAATACGACGGCGTCATCGGCGCGGCCCTGTGCGCCCTGGAACAGCTGTAAGGCACAATGGAGCTCAAGGAAGGATCACTGCGATGACCAAAACCACCTACAGCCCGCTGATGAAGTTCTCATTGCTGTCCATCTCACTGCTGCTCACCTCAGCCAACGCCATCTCCGGCGTTATGCCGGCGCTGGTCGAACAGTTCGCCGACCAGGATCGGTCGACTGTGGAATTGCTGAGCACCGTGCCCTCGTTCTCGATGATCATCATGATCATCCTCTCCGGATTCATCGCCCGCGCCATCGGCGACAAAGCCACCGTGACCATCGGCCTGGTCATCGCCGCGATATGCGGCGTGATCCCCTTCGTCGCCACCGGCTCGTTCCCGATCATCATGGCCTCACGCATCGGACTGGGCGTCGGCTTCGGCCTGATCAACTCGCTGGCCGTCTCCATGATCGCCTCGTTCTTCACCGGCGACGAAAAGGCCACGCTGATGGGCTTCCGCTCCGCCTTCGAATCCCTCGGACAATCCGTGATGACGCTGATCGCCGGATTCCTGGTGACCTTCGGATGGAACATGTCCTTCCTCGTGTACCTTGCTGCCGTACCGATCCTCGTGCTCTTCGTACTGTTCGTACCCAAAGCGCCGGTCGGGACGGAAGCCGGGGGGAGAAGCGGAACAGGATAGCGACACTGCGCAAGCCGGTCCCGCCGCACCCGCGAAGCAGCGCGTCAATGCGCCCATCATCCTGATCGCCGTGTTCCTCGTCGTGGCCGTGACCATGTACATCGGCCTGACCGTGCGCCTGTCGTCCGTGGTGACGAACTCCGGCTTCGGCACCATGCAGCAGGCCTCCACACTGCTGAGCGTCATGACCATCGGCGGCATGCTCATGGGCTTCGTCTTCGGCCTCATCAACAAAACACTTAAGGCGCAAACGCTCACCGTCGGACTCGCGGCGCTCGCCGTCGGCGCGATTATCATCCATTTCGCCCCGAACTTCGCAGTGCTGTGCGTCGGCGCGATGATCGCCGGCATCTCCTATCCGACGATGATCTCCTACACCTTCAACCAGATCTCCGAAGTGTGTCCCAAGGGTTCGGACACGCTGTGCACCTCCGTGGTGCTCGTCGGCTGCAACCTCGGTGCCTTCACTGCGCCCTACACGCTGCGCTTGGTGAGCGCGCTGACTGGTGGTTCTCTTTCAATGCCGTTCCTCGTCTATGGCATCGTGCTGATGGTTATCGCCGCAGTCTACGCCGCATGGAACATCATGCATGGCGCGAAAAAGGTCTGAGCGACACCGTTGCAGATGAGCGTATCTGATGCACTGAAAATAAACACATGGCTTGGGTAGCGAAATCTGCGATTGCTCTACGGCATCGCGCGACACGCCCGGGCCAACTTACGAAGAATGCGTTTGCCTGTTACGGTAATGCGCTGTTTTCCAAAATCGCATGACCTTGTGTCGGGCCGGCCCTGTGCCGGCGAGCAATCCTGCCGACACAGGGCATGCGATTTTTCTTTGCTGGTGACCGCACACCTGTGCGATCCGCCGCATAAGCATCCACCATCCGCAACTGGCCTGATACGGCCGAAAGAGAGAGGTTCATGCTGTCCGCATCACAGCGATCGCAATCCGCCCAATTCCCGTCATCCGCACCTACGGCGGCAACTCCGCAGTCATCTGTTACTTCAAGTTTCGAGCATCCGCACAGGCTTATGCTCGGCCTGTATATTGGCGCGTTCCTCGGTATGCTGTCGGAAACATCGATGAATATCGCATTGCCCGCCCTGTGCGACGAATTCGGCATCACAACTGGCACCGCACAATGGATGGTCGTCGGCTACATGCTCGCCATCGGCATCGTGCTGCCATGCGTGGGATTGCTGCTCAAATGGGTAAAAGCCAAAACGCTGGTGATAGTTGCTCTCAGCTGCTTCCTTGTCGGTGCTCTGATCTCGGCTTGTGCGCCCGTATTTGCGCTGACCCTGGCCGGTCGCATTCTGCAGGGTGTGGGCACCGGCATCGTGCTGCCTGCTATGTACGCATCGATTATGCGTGTGTTCCCGCCGGCTAGCATCGGCGCTGCGAACGGTGTGGCCGGTTTGGTCATCATGTTCGCGCCTGTTATCGGCCCCACTTTGGCTGGTCTGCTGATTGGCACATTCTCCTGGCGTGCCATTTTCGCGCTGTTTGCGATTGTGGCTGTTGCCGCCATTGCCTGCACCGCAGCGTTCTTTGTCACCCCGATTGAAACGACGCGTCCGCAAATTGATATCATCTCCGTGGTCGCCTCTGTCATCGGCTTCGGATGCCTGGTTGCTGGTGTGAGCCTTGTGGCTGATATGGGCGCATCTTTCGCTGTCATTGCGCTGATCGTGGTTGGCGCGATCGTGCTGGCATTCTACGCTCATCGCCAGCTGCACCTTGACGCGCCGCTGCTGGATCTTAAGGCGCTCTCATTGCCGTCGTTCGCTGTGCCTGCCGTTATGGTCACCTGCTCCTTCGCCTGCACGTTGGCCATCATGTACATCGCGCCGCAGGAACTGCAGCGTGGCCTGGGCCTTGACGCCACCATTGCCGGCATGCTCATGCTCGCCGGCGGTGTGGTCAACGCCATTTGCTCGTTTGCATCCGGGCGTCTCTACGATCGTCTTGGCGCTGCGCCGCTGGTGCGAGTTGGTGCGGCACTAGCTATCATCGGCTCCGTGCTGTTCCTGATGATCGGTGTAACCACGGCTCCAGCGTTCTTCGTGCTGGCGCATGTGGTGTTCATGATTGGTATTCCATTGATGCAGCAGCCTGCCCAGTCTGCTGCATTGAAGGGACTGCCGAGACAATTGGCGGCCGATGGATCCACCATTCTCAACACTATGCAGCAGGTCGTCGGTGCCATCGGCACAGCTGTTGCCACGTGCTTGATTATGGCTGGGCAAAACGCTGAGACTGCGGGGCAGAATGCCGCACAAGGATTCGTGGAAGGCTCACGCCATGGCTATATCTTCGGCCTCGTGCTTATTGTTGTCGCCTTGCTGCTGTCTATGATGCTCAGGGAACAGCGTGGCGCATCGCAGGACTGACCGTTATAGATAAGGCGAGCGAGAAGTCCGCACTATTATGCGTGCGCGGACTTCTCGCTCGCCTTGCTCTTACCTGCTCCATGCCAAGCCCGTCCAGTTCTCTGGCTCAGTTCTTGTATTCGCTCAGTCCGCTGATGAGCCGCCTCATGGCCTCTTCGAGCTTGGCACGCTGGGTGGCGGCGTTGATGCGCAGAAAGGTGCGTCCGTTGCCTCCGAATTCGGCACCGGGGGAGAACATAACCTTTTTCTCATGGGCCAGCCAATCACAGAATTGGTCGGTGTCGTGCGTAATCGTGGAGCAATCCAGCCATGGCAGATATGTGGCCTGACATTCGCTCAACGCCACACGACGGCCGGAGGCAACAGTTGCCGGCGACGCATTGTAACCGTCAATCATTGTGCGGATCAGACGCTTGTTACCGGCCAGATAGGTGCGCAGTTCTTCAAGCCATGGTTCGCCTTCATTGAGGGCGGCGATAGTGGCGGTCATGGCGAAAGCGTTCGGCTCGGCCACCTCGTCGGTATTGAGTCCGCGCCACACCTTATGCCGAAGCGTGGGATCGGCGGCGAATACGGCTGCGGTCTGCATGCCGGCCATATTGAAGGTTTTCGTTGGCACCAGACAGGTCACCGAATTCATCCGCGCATGATCCGACACTGAAGCGAAAGGCACATAGGCAACGCCCGGATCGGTCAGGTCGCAATGAATCTCATCGCTGATCACGGTGACATGATGCTCCCAAGCAAGTTCCGCAATGTGCACCAGCGTGGCCTTGTCCCATATGCGGCCGGCCGGGTTGGCAGGATTGCACAGGATCATCAGACTGGTCTGCGGATCGGCAAGCTTGGCTGTCAGATCATCCCAATCAACGTCATAGGAGGCCAGGCCGTGCTCGTCGTCACGCGTGTAGGCAAGCGGCGATTCGAGCACATTACGGCCGTTGTTCAGAATCGAATTGAAGAAGATGTTGAACACCGGCGTCATGATCACGACGTTTTCAGCCGGAGTGGTGAGCTTCCTGACCATGCTGGAAATCGCCGGCACCACACCTGTGGCGAATATCAGCCAATCTTTTTCGATTGTAAAACCATGACGGCGACGCCACCAGCCGGCGTAGGCCTGCGCCCATTCGTCCGGCACCACCGAATAACCAAACACACCATGGTCAAGACGACGTTGCAACGCTTCGCGTACGGCAGGCGCAGTGGGGAAGTCCATATCGGCCACCCACATCGGCATGGCGTCGCCAGCCTCGTCCCATTTCAGCGAATAGGTGCCGGTGCGATCCACCGGTTTATCGAAATCGATGTTCAGATCATTGCTCATGGGCACCAATCCTAGCGGCAGGAGCGGCATGCATCCCTGCAGCAGATCATCGTGGCATTCGGATCCACACGCTTGGGGTCGAGAGTGATTTCACGAATCGAATCGGCGGTAATGCGCCCGGAAGTGGGATTGAATACGGAATCGACGATGCCGTTGAGTTCGGCGTCCACGGTGGAGTATTCGAAAGCCAGCGTCGTATTGATTAGACGGCAGTTACGCATCACTAGATTATCGATATAGCACAGGCCCTGCAGACTTTCGATGGTGCAGTTGACGAAGGTGAGATTCTTCGAATTCCAGCCCAGATATTCACCGCAGATATAGCTGTCGGTGACGGTGATGTTTTCAGCGTTCCAGAACGCGTCCTTGCTGAGCATCCGTGAGTTGGATACGGTGATGTTCTTCGCGCCGTCGAACGGGTAGTTGCCATCGAGGCTCATATGGTCGATGCGCGCATTTTCCAGGTTCATGGCGAAGTAGTCGCCCTGCGCGCTGACATGATCAAGCGTCACGTCCGAACAGTTCCACAAGGTCTCCTCAGCATTGGGCAACTGCACGTTCTTAAGCGTCACGCCGGTGGATCGGCGGAAGTTTTTCGGCGCTTCGATGACACAATCCTCAACGGTGATATTGTGCGTGTACCATACGCCGGCGCGTGCCATCTCAAGCCAAGTGGTTCGGCGGGCATGTACGTCGGAGGCATACCACAGCGGATACTTCCACTGGAAGGAACTGTCAGTCAGCGTAATGCCGTGCGCATGCTTCAATGGTGATTCGCCATCGGCGAACGTCACGCCATCATAATGCGTGTGGTCGGCAAAAAACGCGGCTCGCTCACCGATGAGCTTTTCCTGAGTGACGATAGCCTAGCTGTGACCTTGGATGGTCTCAGCAGTGACTTGGGCGTTCGTTGTTGCGCAGGTGTTGCCGGTAGTCATGGAAATCTCCTTTGCATAGGTTGACGATAAGTAGTACTGGGTATTCAAGTCGTATGCCGGATCATATTCAAATGTCCGCAACCCATATGCGGTCATGCTTTGAAGGTATGGGATCCAAGCAAAAGATGTCAGCCGTGAAAAGTCAATATACGCTGGTTGTCGGACGGTGCAAGACTTGATGGGATTTGCTCTTGCATTGTCGGGGATCATAGGCGTTATGGCGTGTCGTAACATGAGTCGACTCATGGCGAACTACCGTGACTATCGGTGTATTGCACTGATGAAATCAGTCGAATGGAGGGTGTGATGATGGACACGTCGGTAACGTTGCGAGCAGCGGAGGAGCCCGACTACCAGTTGTTCGAGGAATGGTGGAATGACTTCGAAATGGCGGACGAATACCGCGCCACAACAGAATGGACGCCGACCAAGAAGGTTCGGGATATGTTCCTTGAATGGGATCAGCGTGACGATGAACTAGGATTTGGCCGCACAATCGTCGGGCCTCGTGGCAACTGCGTCGGGCATGTTATGGTCTGGCGCAACTCCGCACAAGAAACGGACGCCCGTATTTCGTTGTTTATCGGGCCTTACTATCAAAGCCATGGATACGGTTCCCAAGCGATGCGCATGGCTATTGCCAAAGCCGTGAACAGCATGCGTCTCGATACCATCACGGCGCGTGCCTGGTCGTTCAACCTGCGCGCACGCCATATGTGCGAATCATTGGGGTTCAAGGAATCGGATCGTCGCAAGGGCATGGTTGAACGCGATGGCAAGCAGTTCGACGCGGTGATCTACACCGCTGATGCCGCCATGCTCATGGATCGCGTCAACGAAGAGGCACGACAGCGCGAAGAAGGCGAAGCCTTGGAAGCTCAACGCTTCGCCGCTCTGCAATCAGGCTTGGGCGCGTCCAACGCCTGACCTGTTAGGTTGCACGCAGTTCCGGCGCAGATGCAACCGACCATAACGATTTTGTCGTGACATGTGATAGGGTATGAAGCCATGTGTTCCATTTTGTGCATGATGACTATGTTCGGGTCGGCGTTTCGCCCCGACGAGTTTATGAAGCTTGCGTGATTGCGGTCTGGCCCGCCGAGCCAGTTAACCGCAGCGCCCTGCGACGGGCGTGACGCAAGCGTACCCATGCATACCCGCAAATCAGCGGGATGGACGTGACGATTCCCCTGAGAACTAGATGTCATGATCTGTCATCCGATAATCATCAGGCCCTGATCATTCCGGTCAGGGCCTAGCAGCCGTGTCTCATGCAATCGGTGAATCCTCTCTCGTCTTGTCGTGGCAGCAACTGAAACCTACGCAAGAAAGAGAAAATCGTGTCTCAAGACAAACAATCGAGCCCTGTTCCTAATCATCCCGGCATTCGTGACACCAGTTGTCATACAACGCAATCCACTCAACAGTGGATCGGCCGAGTGGGTCTACTCCTTGCCGGGCAGGCCGCCTCGCTGCTTGGCTCCAGCATCGTGCAATACGCAATCTTCTGGTGGCTGGTCATGCAATCCGATTCTGGCGCCGTAATGGGCTTCGCGATGGTATTCCTTGCCGTGCCTCAAGCTGTCGTTTCGCTGTTTGGCGGTGCCTGGGCTGATCGGTGGAACCGTAAGCTGCTTATCATGCTGCCTGACGCATTGATTGCGTTGGTTACCATCGGGCTTGCCTCGGCGTTCGCGTTCGGACGAGCGGATCTGTCTCTGATTTTCCTCGCGCTTGCGCTTCGCTCGGCCGGAGCGGGCGTGCAGACCCCAGCCGTGCAATCGTTCATTCCACAGATCACGCCGGAAGCGCATCTGCTGCGCGTCAATTCGATCAACAGTGTGCTGCAATCGGCGAATATGATTGCCGCTCCCGCAATTGCGGCAGTACTCATCAACCTGATTCCCCTATGGGCCATCCTGTATGTTGATGTGGCAACCGCCATCATCGGCGTCTGTTTCGTGGCAATGATTCGCGTGCCACGGCAATCGTCAGCCAAGATCGGTTCAGCTGCGGAGCATTCGCAGGTACAGGATGAGGCGGCTAATCACGGGAAGCGCGAAAACGGTGTGATTGAGGACTTCCGCATCGGATTCGGATATGCGATGCGCATGCCTCACATCCGCGCGTTGCTGTTCTCCTATGCGACAGTCAGCTTCATCAACGTGGCGCCGATGAACCTCACCCTGCTGCTCATGAACCGGGGATTCCAAGGGCAGAGTCTTGATCTCGGGTTCGTGGTGCTCGACACCGCCGCAGACAAGCTTGCGGCGAACGAACTCGCATGGAGTCTTGGCATGGTGATGTGCGGAGCGGTACTGTCGGCGTTGGGCGGCAAGCGCATACGCAATACCTTGCTTGCTGCTGCCACAGGCATGACATTGATGGGTGCATTCACGGCAATGCTGGGTGTGATGCCCACATTGCTGGCTTATCTGATGGCCGATTTCGCTGTGGGCGTCGCGACTTCGCTATGCGCTTCGCCAACGTTCACGACATTGCAGACGGAAGTCGACGGTGACATGCAAGGCCGTGTATTCGGCCTGCTCAACGCCTTCTCAGCATTCGGCACACCTCTTGGCATGCTGGTGTTCGGTCCGCTCGCCGACCACGTGCCGGTGCAATCCCTGTTCATTGTGGGCGGATTGCTAACATTGCCAATCGGTTTGCATCTGATGCGGCTTGCCCGACGATGATCGCTACCGATAAAGATTCAGCGATCGCCGAAGAATTGGCCGGCGATATCGCCTAAACCGCCGAAACCGGCTAGGGTATCTGCGAGGTCTCCCAGCGAGCCGGTGGCTTCCGTTACGTTTTGCCCTGCATCCGCCAAAGATGCCCCGGCGTCTGCCAATGTGTCATTGGCGGCTTGGCCCACTGTCTCGCTTACCTGAGGAACAATCTCGCTGGCCTGATCCTGCACATTTTGCACGATGTCACCGGCCGAACCTGTGAACTGCTCCAGCACGTCCTGCGCTTGCGGCAGCGCATCTGCCAGATGTTCCTGTGCCAAGCCGCCAAATCCGGACAGTACATCGCCCAGCGAGCTTCGTGCGAAATCAAACAACCCCATAACGCCTCCCCAATGGTGTGGTTATACATCAACCACCGTATCAAGGCAATCGCATGAAAGCTGGGGATAGGCTGAGAAACCCTTACTGTGTGACGCATCTCATAGAACAATGCCTCACACAGTAAGGGTTGCAGGCTGTGGCTAACAGACTAGGAATTACCGATGCTCGCGACAGGTTTGACCGAGACGGCGCGACAGAGTGATCGGATCAAGCAACCGGTCAAGTTCCTCCGCCGGTAAATCAGTGCGTTCGGCTGCTACCTCGCGAATGGTGCGCCCACTGGCCACAGATTCAGAGGCAATGGCGCTTGCCGCCTCGTAGCCGATTGCGTCATTCAGCGCGGCCGAGATGGATGGGGAGCGCAGCGCATGCTCACGTCCGGCTTCAAGGTTCACGACGATGCCTTCAATGCAGTTGGCGCGGAACATGTCCATCGCATTGGTCATTAGTCGCATGCCATCGAGAATCTCGTGCACGATAAGTGGGTCGAAGGCGTTGAGCTGCAATTGACCTTCCGCCGCCGCCCAGTTCACGGTCACATCCATGCCGAAGATAGTGAAGCAGCATTGATCCACGCATTCAGGAATCACCGGGTTCACCTTCGCCGGCATGATGCTGGAGCCGGCCTGACGCGGCGGCACTTTGAGATCGCCGAAGCCGGCGCGTGGTCCAGAGTTCAGCAGACGCAAATCGTCGGCCGCTTTCTTCAAATGGATCGCAAGATTCTTCAGGCATGCCGAAGCGGCGATATACGCGCTCATATCGGTCATTGCGGCCAGAGGATCCGGGGCTGCGGTGATGGGGAGACCAGTGATGCGCGCCAAATGCTCGGTTGCGGCTTTACGGAACCGCAGATCTGCACAGATACCAGTGCCAATGGCCGTGGCGCCAAGGTTCAGAATTGTCAGATCCGGTACCAAACGTTCCATCGCTGCAATGTCAAGTTTAAGGAAGCTTGCGAAGGCGTGGAATTCTTGGCCGAAGGTCATTGGCACTGCGTCCTGCAGCTGGGTGCGACCCAGCTTGACGTCATTGGCATGCTTGTCGGCCAAATCGTGGAACGATTGGCGCAATTTCTCCGTGGCATCGATTAGGGGGTGCAGCGCATCGACAATCGCCAGTTTGCAGGCTGCCGGATACGTGTCGTTCGTGGACTGCGAATGATTCACCTGGTCGTTTGGATGGATGAAGGCGTAATCGCCACGCTGGTGGCCGGCCAGTTCGAGCGCGCGGTTAGCGATTACCTCGTTCATATTCATATTGGCAGAGGTGCCGGCACCACCCTGCAATACATCCACGGGGAATTGGTCGGCCAAGCCGCCGTTCTCGATTTCCAAACATGCTTGTTCAATGAGTGATGCCTTGTCAGCGTCGATTAAACCGAGTTCGGCGTTGGCGGCAGCACAAGCGCGTTTAACCGTCGCGTACGCCTTGATCAGGCTCGGATGGTCACCATCCGTAACGCCGGAGACAGGGAAATTGCCGATGGCTCGCTGCGTGTGAATACCCCAATACGCGTCGGCTGGCACTGCAAGTTTGCCGATGCAGTCATGTTCGATACGGGTGGTGGGGGAGAGGTCTGGTGTTGCCGAATTATTTTTGGTCGGCGGAACCGTCTGTGGTTCATTCATAGTGCTCATGCCATCATCATCGCCCATCAACGGGCGAAACGCCATGCGCGGCACGTCCGCCTTGCGCGAACAATCCAGTATGATGGCCCCAAGAGATAAACCGGTTCGAGGAGGAATGGACAATGGCTGACGCTCAAGGCAGGAACATTGCAATCGTTACAGGCAGCGCGCTGGGACTTGGCTATGAACTGACCAAGCAGCTTATCGAATGTGGCTGGTTCGTGGCAGGCATCGACTTCGATGCGGAACGCCAGGCCGAGCTTAGCGAACAGTTCACATCTGACAAATATCAGGCCTATGTTGGTGACATCTCCGACGAGAAATTCGTCAAAGAATCCGTGGCAGACATCGCCAAGCGTGGTCATATCGATTTGCTGATCAACAACGCCGGGCAGCCAAGTTTCAAGGTACCGACCGCCTATGAAGCTGCCGACGTTGACAAGTGCCTCAAGGGGCTTAAGGGCATGGTATTGTTCAGCGTCGAAACGTTGAAGGCCACCGGCGAGCGCGACGTAAAGATCGCCAACGTTATGAGTACGGCTGCCACGCGCGGCAACGCCAACGAAAGTGTCTACTGTGCCACCAAGTGGGGCGAGAAGGGATACACGAAGAGCCTGCAGGCTGCCTACAAGGGTACCAGCGTGAAAATCGTGGGCGTATACCCTGGCGGCATCGATACCGCGTTCTACCGAGACAGCCACGACTATGTTTCGGTAGAAAAGCAGCACACCTTCATGCGCGCCGATCAGCTTGCCGAAGTGATTCTGTTTAATCTCGTCAATAACGCCAACCTGACGGTCAGTGACATCGAAATCAACCGCAACAGCTGAACCGGCGCGCGGGCACTACAGCTGGGCGAGGAAGAAGAACCTTGGCATCGGAATGAGCACAGTGCCATCGACCTGAAGCGGGTAGAGGGCACGCAGTCGATCCACGAAAGCTTGTTCGTATTCGCGGCGCAGGTTTGCGTCGGGCAGTTGGGCCAGATAGGGGCGCATGCCTGTGCCGCGATACCATTCGATGACACCGTCGTAGCCGTTCAGCGCATGAATGTAGGTGGTTTCCCACACTTCGACGTGCTTGGACAGGGGCGCGATGAGATCGTAATAAGCGCTCACATCAAAATGGTCACCGCCCAGATGATGGTAGGGGCGTGTGCCTGCGGTGCCAATGTATTCGCTGAAGGGGGCAGTGGTTGCCAGTTCGCGCATGATGGTGTGTGCCGGCTGTTTGATGGTTTGCGTGAACTGGCAGGCTGCCACTCCGCCCGACTTGACGCGGCGCAGCATGGCCGGAATCACCTCGCGATGGTTCGGCACCCACTGCAGGCAGGCGTTGGTGAACGCCACATCGAAGTCGTTCGGCAAGGTATCAAGCTCGGCGGCATCAAGCACCTGGAAGGTCATGTTCGGGTAGTCATGCCGAGCCGTTGCTATCATCTCCGCTGAAGTGTCGATGCCCAGCGCGTCGGCCTTGGCATAGCGTGAAGCAAGTTGTGCGGTGCTGTTACCCGGCCCGCAACCAATGTCCAGCAGCTTGTGCGGCATGCCGTCATCGGCGGGAAGGCGATTGACCAGGTCGCGGCTTGGCTGTGTGCGCTGATCGGAGAATTTTAGGTATTGTGCTGCATCCCATGTGAATGTCATGATTCGCATACTACCTCAGCACTCATGTTGTAGCGTCTTTAGGTTCGAAACCTGACTGCGGGTGACTATTCGGCTCCGGCAGCACGCGCAGTCAGTGTCTGAATATCTCTACTGGTCGGTGGGCTTTACGGGATGACGAATCACGGTTTTGAGGTTTTCGGGCTTACTTTTGCGCGGATCGCTCAGATAGATCTCGTGGTGATAACGAGAAGCTCCGAAGTCAAGTGCGTAACCCTGCTCATTGGCGTATGCATCGAGTGCGGTGATGGTGGCGGGCTCATCGTCGTAGGGACCCTTGTGCATGACCTGTGCGACCGTGCCCTCGTCGAAGTCGAACAGGAATGCGCGCGAAACGTCTGTTTCGGGGTGTTTGGCCGCGAACTGTTCACGCGCATGCTCGAACACATTCGGTGTGACGAATTCGGGCAGACGAATCATCGAAATCCAGTGAAAATCGGATTTGCGCGAATAATCGATGCCAGTCAGCATGCCGTCGTCGGTCATCCACCACAGGCCTTCCAACGGCGGCACCACATAGTCGAAATAGCCGTCGATCTGATCATCGGGATTCTTGGACTTCTTGCTCATTTTGATAGTGAACGAGATGCCATACAACAGTTGCAGCGTCGTCTGATAGTCGCCACCCTCTTCATTCGGGTCCCCTTTGCCCTCAACCGCCACAAAGCTCATGCGCGGCACCTCGACAATCGCCGGCTTAGTCTTCGGCTGATACAGGTCCTTGTATTCCTTCTTATAGTCGAATGGCATGAGCTTCTCCGGTCAGTTGGGTTGGATTGTTTGCTTGTGGAATAGTTTACGGGGGGGGGGGATTGTTGCAACAAGGATGCGATCGGTTGCCTCGTTTTGCCTTCGTCGGCCAGTTTGTTTTGTTGGTCGACAGCTCTGGTTTGCTGGTTATGATGCGAAACGCTATTTTGCCTTGGCTTCCTTGCTGCCATCCTTAGGCTATCCTTGAACAGTTGCTTCGGCGAAAGGCTGAAGCGCTTTACGCCGGTGGTCTCTGGACACTGAGACCGTTTGTTGTTCGATTATACCTTCCGATGCGATGACGATGGAGGTTCTATGGCGTCCGTGAGCTGCGAAGATATTCAGGTTGACCTGCAAGGAATGACAGATGAAGAGTATCGCATATTCAACGCGAAACTGATTCCGAACGTGGATCCGTCGACGATGTTGGGCGTGAGGATTCCTAAGCTTCGTGCATATGCGAAAGAGCTGCTGGCTGCGGACAAAGCCAAAGGCACGTCAACAGTTGTTGGGTTCATGAATAACCTTCCCCACGCTCTATTTGAAGAGAACATGCTGCATGCGTTGCTGATCGGTATGGCTGCTCACACGACGGATAAAGCTTTCGATATGCTGGATAGATTTCTGCCATTTGTGGACAATTGGGCCGTCTGTGATGCGATATCGGTGAAGGCGTTTCGTTCCAAGAAGGCGAACGCACAGGCGATTGAAACGAAGTTATGCGAATGGGTTGCCGATGGGCGCACGTATGTTGTGCGCTATGCCGTGGACACTCTGATGACGGATTTTCTTGACGACCCGCGTTTTCGACCGGATCAGTTAGCGGTAGTAGCCGGTGTGCGCTCAACGGAATATTACGTGAATATGGCTCGCGCATGGTATTTCGCCACGGCTTTGGCCAAACAATGGGATACCGCCATTGCTGTGTTTCAGTCCGATGCATCACCCGAATTGCGTCTGGATGACTGGACTCACAATAAAAGCATTCAGAAAGCCCGCGAATCCCGTCGCATCCCATCTGATCGCAAAGAATATCTTGTCAGCCTCAAACGGTGATGAATCGCCACACCAGTAATTATTGACAGTGACAATGTTTGATGATAATGTTGACATTGTCAGCAATTCAGTTGACGACGACGATGAAAGGTTGTCCCATACAGGATAAACGCATCGCGCCGCTTCTCGAACGGCTTGAGGAGCAGGGATGGCGTATCGAGCCTATGAAAAAGGGCTGGATGTGCTATCCGTCCGACAAATCGAAGCAGGCAGTGGCCATTCACAAAACACCTTCGGATGTGCGGTGGTATGAAAATTGTCTGACATATCTTCGACGTGGCGGGTTCCAAGAGTGAGCGGCGGTGCCCCGACGGTGAGTTCGACCGTCGGGGCTATTCGTCGTGTGGTCGATCAAGGAGGTTTGTGTGACGGGTAAACAGTGGCAGGTCACGGTGGATTTCAAGACTGAACAAGGATTCGACGCAGAGAAAGCTTTCGATCTCATGGAGGAAATCGGGGCATATGGGGCGAGCGTCGCCGTTAATCCAAATGGAGACGGTGGCAGCGTGACGCTGGCCGTCGAATCGGGCGATGCCGCCAAGGCGTGTTCTGATGCGCTTGACTTGCTTGCCGGCACCCAATCCTTGCCAAAGCATGAGGTGTGCGCCATTGCGGCAGCCGAATGGGATGAAGCGACGCGACGTAATCGCGAGCCGTTGTATCCGAAGGTCGTAGGCTATGCCGAAATCGCCCGGATGGCCGACGTGAGCAGACAACGTGCATATAAATTCCCAGAGATAGGCTCATTTCCCAAGCCTGTTATAGAGACTTCGCAAGGGCCGCTCTATTCCGAAAGCGCAGTCGAGGCATGGCTCGCAAATCGCATACGAAAAGCAGGCCGACCTAAATCCATCTCTTAGGAATCTGTGATTGCGGGCAAAGAATATTCCTCATCATATTCTCACCCATAGGGAGAATGCATGGATACTTATATGCGATAGGTATTGGATATGAGAGCGTTGAGATGATGTAATGCCTTGTAGCACGCTTAGCAGATGAAAGAAAGGTGAAACCGTCATGGCTGAAGAGCATTACATCGCACCGTTGAGCGACGCCGTGGAGCACAAGCACGTTTTCTATCCCAACCGTTACGGGTATACGATCGCCGGCGACCTGTACGTCGCCAAGACGGCCGATTTGAACGATGGCGAGAAGCTGCCGGCGATTATCGTCGGTGCGCCCTACGGCGGTGTGAAGGAGCAAGGCCCCTGCGTCTACGCGAACGAACTTGCCCAGCGAGGTTTCGTGGTGCTCACTTTCGATCCCTGCCATATGGGGGAGTCATCGGGTTATCCGCGTCATGTATCGTCTCCCGACCTGTTCACCGAGAACTTCAGCGCCGGCGTCGACTATCTCGGACTGCAGAACTTCGTGGACCGCGAGCGCATCGGCGCGATCGGCATCTGCGGCTCGGGCGGCTTCGCCCTGTCCGCCGCGCAGATGGATCCGCGCATCAAGGCCGTCGCCACCGCAAGCATGTACGATATGACCGCCGCCGCACGTCTCGGCATGGACGCGCAGACCATCGCCGCGCGCAAGGAGCAGCTGGCCCGCCAGCGTTGGGTGGATGCTGAAAACGGCTATCCCGAATACAATCCGTACTTCCCCGACCAGCCGCTCGACGAGGTGCCGGCCGAACTGGAGGAGCCCGACGCCGAATGGTTCCGCTTCTATGCGTTGAAGCGTGGCTTCCATCCGCGTGCGCGTGGCGGCTTCACCACCACCAGCGATATGGCGTTCATGAACTATCGTCTGCTTGACTACATCGACGAGATCTCGCCGCGCCCGATCATGTTCATCGTCGGTGACCGCGCCCACTCGCGCTTCTTCAGTGAGAACGCCTACGCCGCTGCCAAGGAGCCGAAGCAGATGGTCGTGGTGGATGACGCCGAGCACATCGATTTGTACGACCGCACCGACCGCATTCCCTTCGACAAGATCGAAGAGTTCTTCGCCTCCAACCTCAAGTGACGCACAGCGCCATATCGAAGGCGTACCGATGGCCGGCCGTCCGAGAGTGACCGATCTCTCGGACGGCCGGTCGCGGCGTAACCATCACCCGTCCACGCAAAAAGAAAGATGCAACACAATGAACAGACCGTACATCTTCTGCCATATGATGACCTCTCTTGACGGCAAGATCATGGGCAAATACATGAGCACGCCGGAGGGCGATGCGGCCGGTGCCGTGTTCGATTCGATTACCTTCGGCGAAAACCCCTACTACAAGCACCAGGGTTGGCTGTCTGGCCGTGTGACCACCGACGACAACTTCACCTTCTACGCCGAGCCCGAACTCGACGAGACGGCCGGGGAAGTCCCGGAAGGTGATTACGTGGCCGAGAAGACCGGCATGTATTACGTGTCGGTCGACCCGTCCGGCAGACTCGGCTGGAAGCGCAACAGCCTCACCTATGCGGGTGCCACCGCGCATGTTGTCGAAGTGCTGACAGGCAAAGCTTCCAATGCATATAAGGCGTTCCTGCACGGACTCAACATCTCCTACGTCATCGCCGGCGACGACGTGCTCGACTATGCGGTGGCGCTCGCCAAGCTCAAGGAATTGTTCGGCGTCGAGACGTTGATGCTTGGCGGTGGCGGCGTGCTCAACTGGTCGTTCATCCAAGCGGGCATGTGCGACGAAGTGAGTATCGTCGTCGCGTCCGCCGCCGATGGCTCGAACAGCACTCCCGCCCTGTTCGACACCCGTGAGGGCTTGTCCGATGACACTCCAATCGGCTTCGAGCTGCAAAGCGCCGAAGTCAAGGACGGCAACACCCTGTGGCTGCGCTATCTGGTCAAGCAATCAGCTTGAGTCGTGGCGAGTGAATATGACTGAAGGCGGGTGGCGCTATGCCGTCCGCCTTCCGCCTATGATGCGGTCGAGCGTGTGCGAGGGGCGTTTAGTGTTGGATTGAAGAGGGGTTCGGTGGCATGCGAACGGCGAACGCCGGCGGTGCCGCCTTATCGACGCGAACGCAGGAACGCCTGCGGGTGTAGGTATACGATGATGGCCGAACGGAGTGTGAAATACACGCAGAAATAAAACACGATATGCCAGATGGGCATTGTGATGTGCGTGCAATACCCCACAGCGGCGGTGAGGATTATCTTTCCCACGAAGAACATGAACCATGCCCGCACATATGACATGTCATGCCAGATGTAATAGACGCCGTCGATTTGCTCGACCATCTTCTTATGCCCCAAGTACCACGCTTTAACGAGTGCGATAGCTGTGATCAGCGCCAAATCGAGAATTTCGGCCTCCGTGTGCACCCCGTCATAGGCCTGCGTCAAACCCCAAAACAGGACGACGATCATGATGATGAAACGGCGTAGTCCGGCCTTCCTTTTGCGCATGCCGCCCAACATCACATAGGCGAGATACGCAAGATACAACACAAGCGCGATAAGCAGTTGGAATAGGGGCAGATTGAGAAGCTGGTTCATGTGATTGACTCCTGTGGAAAGATAAGCGACACTGTTGCATAACGTGACATGTTGAATATAATGAGGAGTCCGATGGTCGGCAACCATCACACGAACGACATATGTACGTTGCGCAACAGATTCGCCGATGTGTTGCGCAAGTGATGGGGTGAGTATGGATTTGCGCACTCGTTACACGTTAGATGCCATTGACAAGGCGTTCTTTCAGCTGCTTCGGAAACAGCCGTTGGAGACGATCACCGTTTCGCAGATATGCAAACTCGCGCAAATCAACCGCTCCACTTTCTACCGGTATTACGGTGGCGCACATGATTTAGTGGAGCATTGCATTGATGATGTGCTCGATTCCGTGCGCGGGGATCTTCAGTCCAATGCCGACGATATGCGTGCGTGTTTCTGCCTGATTTTTACCACGTTGCATAAGCATAGGGATTTGTTCGCGCTGTTGCGCGAACAAGGGGCGTTGCGTGACCTGTCGGCCTATTTCTTCCGGTATTTCTCCACCCTATCCGAGCAAAATCATTCGACTCTGCGGCATTACTTCCTGTATTACGGATTCGTAGGGGTGTTCCGCTACTGGTTGGAGCGCGGCATGATGGAAAGCCCGGAAGAAATTGCGGCCGAAGCATATGACCTGTATCGCAAACTCTCGTCGTAGAAGGATTCCATTGACATACCGGCAAGAAGCCGATCAGCGGTTCCGTGTGACAGGTAATGTACATATACATACAAGGGCGTGTGTCAGTCTTTCACGTATTCGAGGATGTCGCCGGGTTGGCAGTCTAGGGCCTCGCAGATTGCGGCCAGGGTGGAAAAGCGGATCGCACTGACGCGGTTGTTTTTGATTTTCGACAGGTTCACATTCGTGATGCCCACCTGTTCCGCAAGCCAGCTCAACGACCGACCCCGTTCGACCATCATCCGGTCGAGCCGCAGGACGATGTGGCCGTGCATGTCATCGATACTCGCGATACCGCTTTCGGCGCTGGGGGATTCTGCGGCCTCGAAAGTGATCGGAGAGAGGTTCGCCGCGCCAGATTCATGTGGTTCGCTCATAGCAATCCGTCCACTTCCGTCTGCAGCTGTAATCCGTATTCGAACACATGCGCCAGCGTCAGCATGATGAATCCGACCATCACGCATATCGCATTGGATCCAACGGAGATGCTGGCGCCACGGTCAGTGGCGAAGATGGCGATTGCTCCAAGAACGAATGTGATCAGTGGAACCGCGACCATGAACCATCCCATGCGCCGAAGCCGTTGCGTGATCGAGGCGACGAACGGTGTGCCCTCCGGGCGGTTTTCGGCCCAACTGCTCAGGTCGCGGCACATACCTGCGATTTCGCGCAAGGTGAGCGCGAACAACGCGTAGGTGGCGATGGCGGCGGCCAAAGCCAGCGCGAGATTCAGCCATTCGATGGATTGCGCGCTTTGGACGGCGTTGAACGTCGTGTTCAGAACGGTCGGGTGAATGGAGAGATGGAAGTCGGAGTCGCCGAATATGGTCTGAACGGCGTCACCGTCGCCGGAGACAGCGAAAGGTTCGCCGGGTTTCATCGCAGCGACGATGAGTATGACGGCGATGGCGGCGGTTACCGCGACAGCGACCCACATCAACATCTGTGCGGCGTTTGCGATGACCCATGCAATGCGGTTGAACGCACGCAAGCGGGCTACGGCTCCGTCAGACTTTGCGTATGTGCGTAGCTCGTTGTCCATGATGATCTCCTTATAAGGCGTCCGTCAGCAATGACGGTGTTATCGTTTGTCGATAAATCCAGTATGACCACATATTTATCGTTTGTCAATAAAACTTTGTCGTGTTGCGATAACACATGTCGTCCAGGAGACTAGAGCTCATACGGGCAAGCTGGTGTTCGCGGCGGGTGTGTACAGTATGGAGCCGATGAACAGCAAAAACCCTCGCCAGCTGGTTCCAATGTCGGATCTGTTCGACTGAACCGATTCCGCATGTCCCGCAGCGGATCGACGCATCCCGCGTGCCAGACGTGCCTGCCGTGCGCGCGAAACCCGCAGCGCGACCCACGACGCATCAATCGAATTCAGAACAATCTTCCCAAGGGCTTATTCATCACTATGACCAACAATTACACGAACGACTCCGCCCAAACCGCTCCCAACGGCGGCAAACAGGCCGTCGAAGGCAAACTCATCATCGTGGTGGTCGCGCTCGCGATCCTCACCTTCCTCGGCGTCCTGTCCGAAACCAGCCTCAACATCGCCTACTCCGCGCTGATGACGGAATTCTCCCTCTCCGCATCCGTGGTGCAATGGCTCACTACCGGTTACCTGCTGCTGCTATCGGTGTCAATCCCCACCTCGCCGTTCCTGGTGCGCACCTTCCCGACAAAAGCGTTATTCGTCACAGCGGTTGCCGTATTCGCTGCAGGCACCCTGCTCGGCGCGGTGGCCGTGAATTTCCCGATGCTGCTCGCCGCAAGACTGGTGATGGCTCTCGGCACCGGCATCTCGCTGCCGCTGCTGACCAACATCATCCTGGAAAAAGCACCGCTCGAGCAGCGTGGCATGATGCTTGGCCTCGTCAGCCTCGTCACCTGCGTGGCACCCGCCATCGGGCCTGTGTTCGGCGGCATGGTGATGGAATACCTCGACTGGCATTGGATCTTCTACGCGATGCTGCCGTTCCTCGTGCTGTCGCTTGCACTCGGCATCGCCACCGTTCCCGACATCCGAAAGGGGGAGAAGGGCTATATCTCCGTTCCCTCACTGCTGGTGATCGCTCTCGGCCTATCCGGTCTGATTGTTGCAGTAAGTTTCTTCGCCGAATGGAATGGCGACTGGCGTTTCTGGGCCACATTGGTCGGCAGCGTCATCGTGCTCGCCGCGTTCGCCGTAGCGCAGCTCAAGATGGAGCATCCGCTGATCGAGGTGCGCGTGTTCGCTTATCCGGGGTTCAGCCTCGGCATGCTGATCCTCATTATGAGCTCAGGCGGTGTGCTCGGACTGAACTTCCTGCTACCGATCCTGCTACAGCGAGGCTTCGGCCAAACCAGTATGGTCGCGGCGCTGGTACTGCTGCCCGGCGCGATCATCGGAGCCGTATCCGCGCCGTTGATCGGTAGTGCGTTGAAAAACCATTTCCCACCCAAGTTCATTATCTGCGGATTCATCGGCGTAAGTGTGATGGATGCCGTACTGATGCTTGGCGGCGGCAACGAGTTGGTGGTGGCCATTGCCTTCGCCATGTTCATGGCCGCTTCGGGCTTCGTGCTTGTGCCCGATCAGACGCACGCGTTGAATCAGCTGCCGGCGCGATTGAACGCTGACGGATCGGCCGCGATGAACACCATCCAGCAGCTTGCCGGTGCAATCGGCACCGCAGTCGCCAGTGCACTGATCACCGAAGCCAGTACGGCAGGATTAAACAATGGCTTGAGTGAAACTGACGCGTATGTGAGTGGATTCGCCTCGAGTATGCATATCATGGTTGGTGTCGGCGTGACGGGCGTTATTCTCGCGGCACTTATGTTCCGTTTCTCGACTCGTCGACCGCCTGAACTCGTCGGGGCATGATCCAAGGCGGATTGCAGGACGGCACAGGAGACGGATAAAGGAGACAGACGCATGGTCACGACGAATCGATCTCGAGTGGTAGTGGTTGGTACTGGCCAGGTGGGCTCGGCGGTGGCGTCGTCCATTGTGCTGCAGGGATTGACCAATGAGCTGGTGCTCATCAATCATAATCCTGAAAAGGCGCGTGGATTGGCAATGGATCTGGCCGATGGTTCGGAATTTCTCGGCCGGTTCGTTTCCATCAGACAAGGCGACTGGGATGATTGCGCCCAAGCCGATATCATTATCGTCACCGCGGGCCCGCGCCCGGTTGAAGGGCAGAATCGTTTGGATGGTCTGATGGCCGCCGTCGACATCGTTGATCCGATGCTGGGCCATATCAGAGAATCTGGGTTTGACGGCATTCTCATCATGGTGTCTAATCCGGTCGATGTGCTCAGCTGGTATGCATGGAAGCGCACCGGTCTGCCGCGCGCACAGGTGATCGGTTCGGGTACTGCGCTTGACACCTCGCGTATGAAAACCATCATCGGTGAGGTCACTGGTCTTGATCCTCGCACCGTGTCCGGATATGTTATCGGCGAGCATGGTGACTCGCAGTTCATTCCATGGTCGACGGTCTCCTTCGTTGGCAAATCGTTCTCGCAGTTTCTTGCTGACAATCCCGGCCGATACCCCGGCGTCAGCTTGGATGGCATCGAGGATGCGACTCGAAGGCGCGGCGACGAAATCAAGAACCGTCGCGGCGGCACTAGCTACGGTATCGCTACCACGGTCGCCGGATTGGTCAAAACCATTCTGTGGGATGAACGCCGTGTGATTCCCGTATCCACGCTGATCGACGGCGAATACGAATACGGCGAGCGCGACGTGTTCTTAAGCCTGCCCATCGGATTGGACGGCAATGGCGCGAACGAATTCACCGACCTGCATTTAACGGCGGGGGAGATGGGACGATTCCATCATTGCGCTGAAGTCGTGCGCTCGCATTGCGCGCTAATCGCTGACAGACTGTAAAAACGGTGTTAATTTTAATCCACTGCGACGTGGTCTGCGATTCGGCGGTTGGCTGTTATGTTTGACGGATTATGTTCCAAACGAATCGACAAGCCGAGCGTTATCAGCAACAAAGCAGCCGTGGCGAGAAAACATATGCGCATGGCCGAGGTGAAGGAGCTCATTGAAGCCACCAGCGTGCCGAAGACGGCGATGCCGAGCGTGCTGCCAACCTGACGCATCGTGTTGAACATTGCTCCCGCAATGCCTGACTGTTCCGGAGCGACCGACCGCAATACCAGCGATGATGTCGGCGGCGTGACGAACGAGCATCCACAGCCGACGACGGCGACCAGAATGGCCGCCGACCAAGCGTTCAGATGCGAACCGAGCAGTGCCATGGTGGTCAGGCCGGCGGTCATGGCAATCAGACCTCCGACCACCGGTACTCGGGTGCCATGCGCCGTGGCGATACCGGGAGAGCGCAGGTTGCCGATCATACCGGCGAACGCCGAGGGGATAAACGCCAGACCCGACATGAATGGGGAGAGTCCGAGTTCGTTCTGCAGCAGACTGGTGGTGAGGAACACCATGCCGTACCAGGCGACCATGAACACCAAGCCGATCAGCATGGATACGCGCATGTCGTATGAGCGCAACGTGCTTGGCGGCATCATCGGATGGCGAGCATGGCATTCGGCAACCGCGAACATCGCCAACGCGGCAACGCCAATCGCCAGCAAAGAGACAACCAGTACGGAAGCGAATCCTTGTTCCCCTCCTTCGATAAGACCGGCGACCAGAGCGCCTAATCCGACAATGGCAAGTATCTGTCCAGCGAAATCGAATGGTGCGGACCGGCGTTCGGAGGTTTGCATCTTGGGAATCAACACAAGAATCAGCAGACAGGCGGGAATATTGATGGCGAACACCAGACTCCAGTGAATTGGCGTCAGCAGTCCTCCCAGAATCGGCCCCATGACGGCGGCAATGGTGCCACCGAACGCCCAATAGCCCATGGCTTGCCCCTGTTCGACCGGATCAGGATAGTTCTCACGGATCACGCTCATCGATGAAGGTAGCAAAGCCGCAGCGCCCACGCCCATGATTGCACGCCCCGCAATCAGCATCGGCATCGTGAACGCGAACGTGCAGATCAGCGAACTGATAAGAAACAACGCGGAGCCGGCCGCGAACACCCGCTTGGCACCCAGCCGGTCGGAGAGATTGCCAGCACCCAACAGCAACGCGGCGAACGGCAACGTATAGCCATCCACCACCCATTGCTGTCCGGACATGCCACCGCCCAATTGTTCGCCAATGGTCGGCAGCGCAAGATTGACAATCAGCACGTCCATGCAGCTCAAAAAGAACGCAGTCGAGGCAGCCACCACCGGAATACGTGACGTAGGGTGTTGGCGCGTTGAATCGACGACGGGCATATACAGGACTCCTTATGCGAATATGGCCATCCGCGACGGATGTTCGCCGTTGTCAAAAGCGGCGCAAAGCAATGGAACGACTATCTGCGGATACTGTAGTCCCTGTGGCTTTATGTAAGCCAATGCATAAACGGATGGCCTGACCATGCCCAACAGGTATGTTCTACGGACGTTCGGCTGTCTGAGTAGGAGCTCTTCTTATATGCTCTCTGAATATGTCCTTTGCGGATTCACTGCTTCACTGCAATCCATGATGAACAACAACAAAATATCGCTCGGAAATCGTTAGGATTCTTGGGAAATCAGGGTGCGAATCTCGTCCAAATAGGCTTGGCAGGCGTGCGACATGGGTTGCCCCTTGCGCCAGACCAGACTCAAATGCGCATCCATTGGAGGGTCGAGCGGCCGGGAAACCAGGTCGCCCGACCCTGTTTCTCCCGCGTCCAGCAGGGAGTCGCGCAGCGCAAGTTTGCAGCCGAATCCTTCGGCGACCATCAACTGCGAATTGTGCGTGACGTTGGTGGTGCCGATAATGTTCAGCCGGGAGATGCCTCCGCCGATCCAACCGGACAGATCGTTACGCTTGAAGGCATTGCGCGGAACGATCAGGGGAACACCCTTCAAATCCTCGCGTCGTATTGAGGAATGCGAAGCCAGCGGATGATCCCGCCGCATCATCAACACCCATTGGTCGCGCACCGGCAGTTGCAGGTAATCGAAGCGGGACATGTCCGCAGGTTCCAGCACCAGTCCGAAATCATCCATACCCGCATCAACCCTCTCCAGAATGTCAGTGGCATTGCCATCGAACATATGGAAACGGATACCCGGATGACGCTCATGCAATGAAGTCATGGCGCAGGCGAGCAGACGCACGGTTTCACATTCGGCAGAACCGATGCTCACATCACCGGAAAGCTCCTGCCCGGTATGTGCCAGCTCGCGCAACGCCCTGTCACTGATCGCCACAATCTCCTCGGCGCGCCGTCGCAGCAAACGCCCCTCCTCGGTAAGTTCCAACGTACGGCCGCGCGTGCCACGAACGAACAGGGGAGCGCCGATCTCATCCTCCAAGGATTGGATTTGACGGGACAATGTGGGCTGGCTCATGCGCAGCACATCAGCGGCCGCGGTGAACCCCTCCTCTTCAATAACCGCCAGAAAATAGCGCAACACCCGAATCTCCATCGAAATCCCCTCCCTACATCACATCACTCTCAGGATAGAAAAGAACCGACAGCGCTGTCAATGCCCGCAAAGCATGGAGCATGCCAGTAAATCGGTATTTGCGAGCCTCCCTCGTCCACGATTATCGTCAAGCCATCGGCGGCTCGCCGGCACTCACCCATACCCCCCTCACGGAAAAGCAACACACATGATATCGACCGACCATAACGGCAACGCCGCAGCCTCAGGCAACGCCAAACTCATCACGCTCATCGCGTCCATCACCGCCATCGCACTGGTCGCAACCGGCATCTGGTGGTTCGCCATACGACGAACACCCGAACAATCATCCCAGCCAACACCCCTATCCAACACCGCCCAGCATGACAATTCAGGAGAAACCGCCATGATGCTCATCGAAGGCGGAACATTCACCATGGGCAGCCCAGACTCACAACGCCAACGCGAAGCGGACGAGACACAACACGAAGTCACACTCTCCGACTTCCGCATCAGCCCCACCGAAGTAACACAAGCCGAATACGAACGCATCATGGGATCCAATCCAAGCCACTTTCACGGCGACGACCTCCCCGTTGAACAAGTGACATGGTTCGACGCCATCGAATACTGCAACCGACTCAGCGCAGCCGAAGGATTCGACCCCGTCTACACCGTAGACGGCGACAATGTGGCCTGGGATCGCTCCGCAAACGGATACCGATTGCCCACCGAAGCCGAATGGGAATATGCCGCTCGCGCCGGCACCGACACCATCTTCACCACCGGAGACCAAATCACCGCAGCAGACGCAAACTTCGAAGGCACCTACCCCTACCTCATCGAAGAAAACTACGTCAACCACATCAACCCCGACGTGGTACAAAGCGAAAACCGCGGCGAAACCATCGCCGTCGGATCCCTGCAGGCAAACGCCTACGGACTCTACGACATGGAAGGCAACGTATCGGAATGGGTATTCGACTACTACGGCGAATACGACACCAGCCGACGCAATAACCCATACGGACCCGAATCAGGATCGCTACGCGTCAACAGGGGAGGCGGCTACGACGACTTCGCCAAACAACTGCGCAACGCCTACCGCTCCGCCACCAACCCACGCACCCATGACCAAAACATGGGATTCCGCATCGCCCGCAACGCACAACCCGGCGAAGGAGTCGCACACACCTGGAATGCAATCAACATCACCATCCCCAACAACCCGAGCATCCTCGTCGCCTACTTCTCCTACTCAGGCAACACCGCACACGCCGCAGAACTCATCGCCAACTCCACCGGCGCCGATCTGCACGAAATCGTGATGGCTGAACCCTACACCGGCAACATCTACGAAGCATCACAAGCAGACCTCAACAACAATGTTCGGCCAGCGCTCGCCGACCACGTGAACAACATGGACCGTTACGACGTAATCCTGCTTGGCTACCCCACCTGGTGGTCCACCATGCCGATGCCGGTCTCAACATTCCTGGAATCCTACGACCTAAGCGGCAAAACAATCATCCCATTCTCCTCAAACGGCGGCACCAGATTCGGTGACTCCATCTCCGACCTCGCCAAGCAAGCCCCCGGCGCACTCATCGGACAAGGATTCGAATTCACCTATTCAGGAGGAAGCGACCTGACCGACAACATCAACACCTGGCTATCCGAAAGCGGGCTGGCATAAATAATGGCTCACACACCACAACAACATTCCGCCACCACACAGCGCCAACGCAAGGCAAAAGCGCTTCGCATCGCGAAAATCACAGTCGATGCCGCCATGTTCATCCTGTTCCTCTACCTCATGGGCTACCAAGCAGGGCGAGGACTCATGGCCCACGCCATACTTGGCATCACACTTTTCGTGCTTTTCGCCGCACACCACCTCTTGAACATGCGCTGGTTCCGCATGCTTGGGCGCGGACGATACAACACCCAGCGCACACTGTTCGTAGCCATCGACGCACTCCTATGCGCTGCCATGGTGCTCATGGCGGTCAGCTCAGTACTGATGTCCGGCTCGGTGTTCGAAGCGGCGCCAATCCGCACCACCCAATTCGCCCGAGACCTCCATCTGGCATCCAGCGCATGGGGATTCCTGCTCATGGCCATCCACTTAGGATTGCATACACGCGGGGCCTTATCGCGAATGCGAGCGCATGCTCGCAACACGGCATTCGATTACGTGCAGTTGCTGCTCATGGCCCTGATTGCGCTCGCCGGAGTCTGGTGCTTTGCAGACAGTGGCTTGCTTGGAGACATGCTGCTACTCGGCACACGCCGCAACCATGCGGCCGGCGTGGCGGTCAGTTTCGCCCGATACCTATGCGTGGTGGCGTCCGTATGCATTGCCGTGTACGGACTGTTTTCCATTTCACGGATGGCTACATCGCGTCGTAGCGGCAAACAGTGATTCAAAACAGATAAGAGCTGCCGCGGCAAAAGACACGGAGGCTGTGACTGCGTTTGTGGACTGCGGTTCACATCGTGGGATGTTTTTCAACCGTTCGCTGACAGCGAATTAGGCTCACAGATGGTTTGCCATAAGCATCCATTGTAGTGAGTTGTTTTAGGAGAATGGGAAGAACATGACAACCTCAGCCGTCAATGCTGCGGCTACCCCAGCCGGAACCCCGGCGCCGGGTACACTCGAATTCAATAATGATTACACTCCGGCGGAAGCCGAGCGCGTGATCCGTAACTCCAAGGGTCTGCCGGTCGGCGTAAAGCCGAAGATGGTATGGACCTGGCCCAAAGCCCTGCTGTGGGCGGCCATCGCGATTGTATGCGCATGCGGGTGGTCCATTTTGGCCGTTTCTCGCGGCGAGCAGATCAGCGCGATCTGGTTCGTCGTCGTGGCACTGTGCTCATACGCCATCGCCTACCGTTTCTACGCGTATTACATCCAGATGAAGATCATGCGCACCGACGACGCGAACGCCACTCCGGCCGAGCGTGTGCATGACGGTGCGAACTTCGAGCGCGCCGACCGTCGCGTGCTGTTCGGACAGCACTTCGCCGGCATCTCCGGTGCAGGCCCGCTGGTCGGCCCTATTCTTGCCGCGCAGATGGGCTACCTGCCTTCCGTGATGTGGATCATTCTCGGCGTGATCTTCGCCGGCGCCGTGCAGGACATGCTGGTGCTGTGGATTTCCGCCAAGCGCCGCGGCCGTTCCCTGGGCCAGATGGCCACCGATGAAATGGGCAAGTTCGGCGGCATGATCCTGTCGATCTTCCTCGTGGTGATGACCGCCATCGCCATGGCGTTCCTTGCGCTTGTGGCCATCAAGGCCATGGCCGCCTCGCCCTGGGCAGTGTTCTCCATCGGCATGACCATCCCGATCGCACTGCTGATGGGCTGTTATCAGCGTTTCCTGCGCCCCGGTCGCGTAATCGAAACCACGCTGCTCGGTTTCGTGCTGCTTGTGCTTGACATTGTCGCCGGTGGTTACATCGCCGATTCTCCGGTGCTCGCACCGATTTTCACCCTGACCGCCCCTCAGCTCGTCATCGCCCTGGTGATCTATTCCTTCGCCGCTGCCGCGCTGCCGCATTGGCTGCTCGTCACCCCGCGCGACTACCTGTCCACCCTGATGAAGATTGGCACCCTCGTGCTGCTCGTGGTCGGCATCATCATCGCCAACCCGTCTGTCAAGGTGCCGGCGTTGACCGAGCTTGCGTCCACTGCCACCGGCCCGACCTTCTCCGGTGACCTGTTCCCGTTCCTGTTCATCACCATCGCCTGCGGTGCCCTCTCCGGTTTCCATGGTGCGGTAAGCTCCGGTCTGACGCCGAAGGCCGTGGAAAAGGAAAACCAGATCCGCATGATCGGCTACGGCTCCATGCTGGTCGAATCCTTCACCGCCGTAATCGCACTTATCGCCGCAATCACCCTGAGCCAAGGCCTGTATTTCGCCACCAACATGTCTGCCGCGCAGATTCAGGCCACGGCCGGCGAATCCTATTCGGCCGAGGCTTCCGCCGAAGCCAACGCCGTCGCCGCTGTGAACGCCATGCAGGTTTCCGACATCGAAGGTAACCAGATGCAGGTCACTTGGGACTCCGTCGATGAGAGCGGCAGCCCCAAGACCTACCAAGGTGAAGAAGCACTCACCAAGGCAGCCTCCGACCTCGGCGAACAGACCATCGTCTCCCGCACCGGCGGCGCAACCACCTTCGCCATGGGCATGGCCAACTTCCTCAAGTCCTATCTGGGCGGTCAAAACTCACTGGGCTTCTGGTATCACTTCGCCATCATGTTCGAAGCGTTGTTCATCCTCACCACCGTTGATAACGGCACCCGCGTGGCCCGCTACCAGATTGGTGAAATGCTCGCCAATGTCAAGCGCTTGAAGAAGTTCGGCGATCCGACTTGGCGTCCCGGCAACATCATCACCACGCTGGTCGCCACCGGCATGTGGGGCGGCTTGCTGTGGGTGGGTGTCGCCGATGCGAACGGCGGCATCAATGCCATGGTTCCGATCTTCGGCATCTCCAACCAGCTGCTCGCGGCTGCCTGCTTCGTGCTCGTAACCGTGTGCGTGGCCAAGATGGGATACAAGAAGTACCTGTGGATTCCCGTTGTGCCGCTGGTATGGGATGTGGCCGTGACCTTCACCGCCGATTTCCAGAAGATCTTCGGACCGCTGAGCTACTTCGCCACCGCCTCCAAGTACCAGGCGCAGATTGCTTCCGGCGCTTTGGAAGGTGAGGCTCTGGCCAATGCCAACGCAGCCCTGTTCAACGCCTACCTCGACGGTGTGCTGAGTGTGTTCTTCCTCGTGATGATGGGCATCTTCGTGATCGTCGGTATCGTCGTGGTCGCCAAAGTGCTGGCCGCCGGCAAGTTCGGTGCCGAAACCACCTCCGAGGAGCTGTTCGTCGAATCCGAATGGTTCGCACCCTCCGGTCTGATCGCCACCACGCTGGAGAAGAAGGTGCAACGCGAATACAGCGCCAAGCTGCACGAACTCGCACAGAACGCGAAAACCGCAGCCTGAACTGGATATGTTGATGATTATCGATCGATTGAAAAACGCATGGCAAGGTATCGTCTGGTATCTGCGTGAGATCAGCGGCGAAGCCCGATACGACCATTATCTTGAGCATTTTGCCACTGATCATCCCGGTGAAACCCCGATGAGCGAAGTCGAATACCTGCGTGCCCGCGAGGAATACGACCGACATCATCCCAACACCAGTTGCTGCTGCTGAGCTGAAGAAGCCCCTCATATGAGGGGCTTCTTGCGTATTGAATGACGTTGTCGCTACTTGCGATAAGACGGACGATAGTAAACGAGCGAGCCAATCACCAACGCAGCGGTGATAGCCAGGCTAATCGGATACACCATCATAATTGTAGTGAAATTACGGTGCGCCGGGAACACGAACGCAATCCATCCGATGCGTGTGCCGCACACACCGAGCACGGTAAGCAGAGCCGGCACCAACGAAATGCCGAATCCGCGCAGATAGCCCGATGCCAGATCGTAGGCCACGGAGAAAATGTAGCCGATGAACACCAACACCAGACGCGTGTATCCAATGCCGACCGCATCCGGGTCGTGCACGAATATCGTCAGCATGCTATGGCCGAACAGCAGCACCAGAGCGATTACCGACGCTGTGATAATCACATCCTCCAGATAGCAGATGGCCAGCACGCGACGACAACGGGCGTTCTGCCCGGCGCCATGGTTCTGCCCGGTAAAAGTGGCGCAAGCCTGGGAGAAGGAATTGAACACTTGGTAGGCAAGCGCTTCGATGTTGAATGCGGCGCTGGAAGCGGCGATTACCGTGGAGCCGAGGCTGTTGATCGCACCTTGGATAATCACATTGGCGAAGGCGAACACCGCACCCTGCAATCCAGCAGGCACACCAATGCGCAGAATGGCGCGCAGGGCCATGCCATCCACTTGCAATGCACGCAGATCGACCTGAATGGGGGAGTCGGTGTGCGTAAGTTTTCGCAGCAACAGCATCGAACTGAACGCATTGGACAGCACGGTGGCGCATGCCACACCCGCCACCGACCAGTGGAAGCCGGCCGTCAGCAGCAATCCCAGTCCCACATTGAGCACTCCTGCCATGGCGAGCGCTTTAAGCGGCGTGGCGGTATCGCCGATGGAACGGAAGATCGCGGCCTCGAAGTTGTAGAGCAGGATTACCGGCAAACCAATCAGATAGATGCGCAGATACACCAATGCCAATGGAAGCACGTCAGCTGGTACGTTCAACAGCTTCAGGATGGCGACGGCACCAAGCTCGCCGATGATGGCGCAAATAATGCCGCCGACAACGGCCATAATGATCGCAGTGTGCACTGCTTTGCGCACTGCATCATGATTGCCACGGCCGATGGCATTGGCAATCACCACGTTGGCGCCGAGCGAAACGCCGATGAAGAGGTTGACGACCAGCATGACGATGAAACTGTTCGCGCCCACCGCTGCCACGGCCTGTGTATCCTGGGAGCCGGAAAAGTTGCCGACGATGGCCACGCCCGTCGCGTTGAACAACTGTTCGAGCATGCCCGTCGCTGCCACCGGCAAGGCGAACATGAGCACACGATTCCAAATAGGGCCATCCAACATATTAATGCCAGCGCGTTTGCCCGTTGCATCAGGTTTATTGGTCATATTGCGTGTATTATTCTTATGAGATTCTCCGGATTGCGGCATACTGGTGTACTGGTGTGTGTGATTGTTACGCATCGTCATCCTAATTCTTCGCAATCGTGTTATTGAGCGATAAACAGACCAATTTCACGATTATTATTCGCAGGGATTATAGGAGTGGTAATTTGTTGTGGCCAATGCCTGATTGTTATGGTGCACTCAAGCAAATAAGCATAATGAAATACCGCAAATAAGAACGAGATATGAAAAAATAGTGGCATAAATCCAATGTTGAGTCACGCAAAGGAGCGTACAACGTGAAGCATATATGGCAGTGGAGCCGTTCGGCTATCAGCTATCTGGCTATGATCACTACCGCCACGCTTGTCCTTGGATGTGTAGCAGGCTGCAGTTCCTCAACTAACACAATCGATTCGACCACAGCCGGCACGGATTCCGATAAGCAAGAAACCGTCGTGCAACTTACGGATCTTAAAGCGCATTTCATTGATGTTGGTCAAGGCGATTCCGAATTCCTGCAACTGCCTGACGGCAAGACGATGCTGATTGACGCCGGCGAGGCGGCAAGCGGAACAACCGTGGTCGACTATCTCAACAGCCAGGATGTTGAAGCGATTGACTATCTTGTGGCAACGCATCCTCATTCCGATCATGTGGGAGGACTCATCGGCGTCCTCGATGAGTTTGATATTGGCGAAGTATGGATGCCTGATGCGAGTGAGGGCACCGAAACCTACAACGAATTTCTTGACGCCGTTGAATCGGAGGATTGCGAGGTCAACAAAGCCACTGCCGGGGAGCAAATCATTGACGAAGACGCCGGCTATGAGGTTGCTGTGCTTGGCCCGCAAAGCAATATTCAATCCGATGATATGAATCATTATTCCATCGTTCTGAAGGTTACGTACGGCGATACGGCGATGCTGTTCACTGGCGACGCCCCGGCCGCATCCATCGTCGAGGATGATCCCGGGCACGTGGATGTGCTTAAAGCGGCCCATCATGGCAGTGCAACGGGAACGGACGCGGCCGTCATGGAGGCTACCAGTCCAACCAATATCATCATGTCCTATGCCGAGGGCAATGATTACGGTCATCCCGATCAGAGCGCCCTTGATGCGGCAGCAGGAGCGAGCGCCAAAGTCTACAGCACTGCCGCGAATGGCAATATTGTCGTCACCTCCGATGGCAAAAGTGTCACGGTCTCCACAGCGCGAACGGGTGATGTGGTAGCCGGCGTAAGTGCTGAAGAAAAGGCTCGTCGAGAATCGGAAGAGAAAGCCCGGCAAGAAGCCGAGGCTCAAGCCGCAGCTGAGGAACAAGCGCGTCAGGAGGCGGAAGCAGCCGCTGCGGCTCAGGCACAGGCTGAAGCTCAAGCCTTGCAAGAGCAGCAGGCTCAGCAGGAAACCGTATACCTCACGCCTACGGGAGAGAAATATCATCGTGCAGGATGCCGCACCATGAACCGTACGAAAAATCCGATCCCTGTAAGCAAACAGGAGGCAATCAACCGAGGCTACGGACCATGTGGCGTTTGCCATCCGTGAGTACACCGAACAGTTCTGCAAGGAGGAACAGCATGCTGATCATTGACAGAATCGAGAACGATACGGCCGTCGTGGAAACACCCGAAGGGCACATCCATGTTCCCGTGGCGAATATCGAGGGCAGGGTGCGGGATGGTGCCGTGCTCATTGAGAAGGATACTGATGCGTACATCGTCGATGAGGATGAGACGAACGTTCGAGCCGAGATGTCAAAGACTCGCACCAAAGCGTTATTCGAACGGACGATCAGACGATGAACAGTGAGCTCAAAACGTTGGAATGACGCCGATGCAACCACAGGTTGCGCGGGATTTTCAGAATGCGACCGCAAGTTGGTAGCGCCAAATGGGGCAGATAGCGCATAGTGAGGCCATACACTGAAGCGCGTAACTATGTAAAGGAGTCCCACGATGAGCTTCCGTGACAATCTGCAATATTTGCGAGCGAGCCGTAATCTGACACAGGAGCGTCTGGCAATGTTGTTGGGCGTCTCACGCCAGTCCATATCCAAATGGGAAAGCGAAAAGGCTTATCCCGAAATGGATAAGCTGATGATGATCTGCGATCTGTTCGGCTGCACGTTGGACGATCTGGTTATGGGTGATGTGCGCAATCCTGCCAAGGCTCTGGCATCGACTGATTCGCCAGTTCGTGATTCACCTGCAACATCCGCAGTTTCCGATGACGATCATGTTCAGGATCAACAAGTTCCGGACGGCGGCTTACGGACGATGACCTCTGCGGAACCGGCGCAGGATATGACCGGTTACGACGATCATGTGCGCCGGTTCGCCGTAATGATGGCGTCAGGTGTTGCAGCAGTTACTGTCGGCGTAGGTGTGGCGAATCTGTTCGACGAACACTATTCGATTATCGGGCCAAGTCCATGGAACGAAGTCCTATCCGCACTGTTTGTCCTCGTGGGCGCGGTAATAGGACTTGCTTTGCTGATTCCTGGCGGCCTGGCACATCACGAGTTCAATCGCCGGCATCCATTCATCGAAGATTTCTACACCGATGCTGATCGAACATATGCCGCACGACGTACCGCCGTGGGCGTGGTCGTTGGCATCGCCGTTATCATCGCTGGCCTTACGATGACAATATACGCCGAAGAAGTGCTGCTCGCCGACGACGGGTGGCCGGTATGCCTGATGATGATCGCGTCAGCAATCGGCGTGTGGCTGTTCATCTATGTGGGCATCCGTTATGCGTTGATGAATATCGACGAGCGTAATGCGTCTTTGGAAAAGGAACGCAAGGAACGTTCCGGCGAACATGACCGCTATGCAGAGCTCACCGGCGCGGTATGCGGCATCATCATGATCATTGCCACCATCATCGGTATGCTGCTGCTGTTTACGGGCGAGCCCATCGACGAGATGAATCAGTCCAGCGGATGGCAAACCGGACAGGGCCTGTTCTGGCTGCCCTGGCCCATCGGCGGCCTATGCTGCGGCATTGCCACGCTGATCATCCAAATCTTCAAGAACCGTCGATAGGAGCAAAGTCAATGTTGAATGGTTTGCCAAGAGGCACTGTGCGGCTGATGGCCCATCACTATGAATGGGATGAAGAGGCGAAGCGAACCATTGAAGACCTGCGTCATATTCTGGGTAATGCCGCCATTGATATCCAACATATTGGCAGCACGGCAATTCCTTCGATTTGCGCAAAACCCATAATCGACATTGTCATAGGCGTGGAGAAGGTGGCCGTGATCGCGCGTTACGCACAACCTCTGGAAAACAATGGTTATATTATTCGCGGCGAAGACGTTCAAGAACAGCTTCTCCTGGTGAAAGGCGATTTTGAACAAGATACCAGAACGCACCATATTCACGTAGTGAAATGGAATGGTGAGGCATGGAACAATTACATCAATTTGCGTGATTATCTCAACGCGTTCCCGGAAAAAGCCGCAGCATACGGTGGTCTCAAACAACAACTTGCGATTCGATTTCCTCAGGATCGTATGCAATACACGAATGGCAAGCAATCAATGATCAACGAATTGCTTGAAGAAGCAAAACTATGGCGAGCTCAACAATCGTGCCATGCATGAAGCTCAGCGATGGGCATTGATCCAGAAGATGGCAAGCTGGGTGCGATTGGACAGATGCAGTTTGTCAAGGATGCCGCTGATGCGGTTGCGCACCGTGCCTTCGGAAAGGAACAGCTTCGCGGCGATTTCGCGATTATCGAACCCTTCCGCGACCAGCATGGCGATATCGCGCTCGCGGCCGGACAGTGTATCTTCGAGGTTTTCAAGGCCTGGCGCATCGCTTGTACCGACTGTGGTCTCTGTGGCGTTCTTTGATCCGGTGAGTTTGCCGAGTACTTCGGCACCGAGCACCACTTGCCCGGCCATCACCGCCTGTACTGCCGGTGCCACCGAGGTCACATCCTGTTTGATAAGATAGCCCTTCGCACCCAATGCCATGGCTTGATCAATATATGATTTGTCCGCGAAGGTGGTGAGGAACAGGATACGGGCCGCCTTGTCGAATTCGAGGATGCGGCGAGCGGCTTCGAGCCCGTCCATGCCGGGCATTTGGATGTCAATGAGCATCACGTCGGGTCGCATCGCCGGGCCGGATTGGTACTGTTCCAACGCTTCGATCCCATCGTTGGCGGTCCACACCACCTCCGCAGTGCCGGTCGCCTGAAGAATCGTGGCGAGCGACGAACATACGATGGCGTCGTCGTCCGCAATGGCCACTTTCATGTCGTCTCTCCTTGCTGGGTCATGGCATCATGGTCTTTGGCGTACCATGAGGCCTTTGGTATCGAGACGAATACACGCCAGCCGATGCCATAATGGCCGGCTGACCATATACCGTCGAGCGCGCGGACGCGGGATTCCATGTCCGCCAATCCCATGCCGCGAAAATCACGCGCCCTCTTCGCACTGAGCTGTTCGTCATCATTGCCACCATTATCCTGCACGACCAGTTGCCAGAACGCAGGGAAATCCTGTAATGTCACTGTCGTCTCAGTGGCCATGCTATGTCGTGCGGCATTAGACAGCGATTCTCGGATTATCGCGGAAAAACAGCGAGCAACAGGCGCAGGAGCATCAACAATACTGTTGTGTACGACGACATGCAGACGACCGGTCGAACGTGTGGCTTGCTCTATCCATGCAGCAAAATCAACTCCTGAATCGTCAAGATCGTGCACCGAACGCCGCATCATCGTCATCGCCTCGTCAAGAGTGACGTGAATATCAGCGAACGCCTGCGCGGATACATCGTCATGCCGTGCGTCGGCAAGCACACGGGCCGCCTGAGTCTGCATGATCGCGCGAGTGAGCAGATGCCCCACATTGTCATGAATATCCCGCGCGATGCGCGTGCGCTCGCTTAGCAAAGCCGTATGTGTGGCCTCCATGCGATCTTCATGGGCATCGGAGAGTTGCTGCCGAAGCGCCCGCACGCTGCTACGACGTTCGTCCTGTGTTCGTCTAAGCTGGCTTGTGGCCAGCCCCTGCCGATACGCCATCGAACCCCATAGGAACGCCATCGTCGATAACAGCATGATGACGGTGCAGAAGATACGCATATCGGGGCGGCTCAGCAGCGTCCAACATGACGGTACGAGCCACAGATACCGTGATATCGGCGAGATGAGGAATTGTCGCATTCGAGAATCCGGATGTTGCGGTTTCGTCGGAGAGCAATCGTTGCCGTTACGGGAACGTCCAGCGAACCGAGCCATGTCGAATGCGATCACAGGCAAGGCGAATCCGACCATGGGCAGGACACACGAGCATACAAGTGCAAAACATTGTGCAACAGCGGCGGCAATCGTGAACCGTGTTGCGGTAAACAGCCATTCCGTTATGGCCGCATAGCAAACAACTATCAGCATCAGTGCCACAATCGGCGCCGTCACCGCACCCCTCCATTGGACGAGCAGCAACGCACATAGCGCAGTCAGCAGCAGCTTGTCCAATAATCCGGTCACAACCATGAGTCTACTCACCCTCATACGCCACGCGATGGTGACGAATGTCATTACCTGTACACCATATCGTGAGCGTGGTCACCGGTGTCGAACCCGCTTCATGGGAGATGATGGAGGCAACGACGATATGGAATACGGGAAGGGACGATGATGAGCGGCAATAACAACAAGCCGTATACATCCGGCGGACAATCGATGGGTTCGACGCGAGGCGACGATACGCCGGCTTCGGCTGTCGCAGTGCATGGCTTGGTCAAACGGTACGGCGACATGCTGGCACTCGACTATTTCGACCTCGATGTGCATCAAGGCGAGATCTTCGGTCTGCTCGGCCCCAACGGATCGGGCAAATCCACGGCCATCAACTGCATCCTCGCGCTGCTGACCTACGACGAGGGCGAGATTCGCGTATTCGGCAAGCCGGTCACGCCGACCAGCTACGACGTGAAGCGGCGCATCGGCATCGTGCCACAAAACGTGGCCGTGTTCAACGAACTCACCGTCACCGAGAACATCGACTATTTCTGCTCGCTGTACATCACAGATCGCAAGCGTCGTACCGAACTGGTCGATCAGGCCATCGACTTCGTCGGATTGGGAGAGTTTCGCAAGTTCCGACCCGGCAAACTCTCCGGAGGTCTCAAACGACGGCTCAATATCGCCTGCGGCATCGCCCACCAACCGGATCTCATCTTCTTCGACGAACCGACCGTGGCCGTCGACCCGCAAAGCCGCAACGCCATCCTCGAAGGCATCCAACGCCTCAACCGCGAAGGCGCGACAATCGTATACACCAGCCACTACATGGAGGAGGTCGAACAAATCGCCGACCGCATCCTCATCATGGACCACGGCCGGCATCTCGCGCTCGGCACCGCCGAAGAGCTCAAAGGCATGATCGGCATGGGGGAGCGCATCAGTATCGCGACTTTGGACCTTGACGACAAGGTGCTGCAACGGGTGCGCTCGCTGCCGTTCGTCATCGAAGCCGTATGGGATGGCAAAGAACTGGACGTGCGATGCCGTCGAGGCGAGCGAAATCTCGTCGACCTGCTCGACGTGTTGAACGCTGGAGGCATCAATGTCGGCCATTTGAGCAGCCGGCCGCCCACCCTGAACGATGTGTTCCTCGAACTGACCGGAACCGCTCTGCGCGATTCGACCGAACACGCGGAAACCAGGGAATAGGAGCACGTCATGTGGAGTACGTTCAACGCTGTGCTGCGCCTCGGCATGCGCGATCGATCCGCTGTATTCTGGATGATCTGCTTCCCGATCATCCTCGCCACGCTACTGCAGGGTGTGTTCGGCGGCATATCTGACCATAACGTGATTGAAACCGTGCCCGTGGCGGTGGTAAGGAACTCGGCATGGAATGATGCATATGGTGCCGAACGGTTCGTGCAGGCCTTGTCTTCGGCATCGGATGATAACAGCCAAAACGACGATATGCCGACACTGATGAGCGTGACCGAAACGGAAGATATGCAACAGGCGGAACGGCTGCTGCAACAAGGAACGTGCCGCGCCATCCTCGCTGTGGATGGCGACGGCTATATCGTCATGACCGTATCCGATACGACGGCGGCCCAAGTGCAAGCCGCGCAAGTGAACGGCGGCGATGCCATATCGTTGAGCCTGAGCGCGTTAAGCAACGTGATCGACGTGTTCAACATGAACAGCGGCATCATCACCGACGCCATCGCCACAGCTTTGCGAGATAATCCACAGTTGGCAGGCGATCCCGACTTCTGGAAGACAATTGCCGACCGTGTTGGAGGCGTATCGAGCGGTACCGACGCCGATACTTCAGATGCGAATAACAACGACATCACAGGATCCTTCACCACGGAAACCACGCTTACCCGTTTCACTCCCGAGCCCATGGCGCGATACCATTTCGCGCTTCTGGGCATGGTCGTCATGCTGTGCATGCTGTTCTCCTGCTTCCCCCTGGTGTATATGCAGGCGAATCTGACCGATAGCGGTGCGCGCATCAGCGCCGGTGCGCTACCGAAATCACGCATGGTGATAGGCATATTCCTATCCGGATGGCTGCAGGCGTTCATGGCTTCCAGCATCGTGTTCCTGTATACCCGCTATGTGCTTGGCATCACCGTCGGTGGGCGCGAGCTTTTGGCCGAAGTCGGGCTGCTTGTCGCCTCGCTGGCCGCCAGTGCCATGGGATTGGCGCTTGGAGCGATACCCAGACTCTCGCTGAATGCAAAGAACGCGGTGGGAATCGCATTTGCCGTAGGATTATCCGTTCCCGCAGGGCTTATGGGCACCACGTCGATGGAACTCAACGACCTAATCCAACGTGACGCGCCCATCCTCCATCTCATCAGTCCGGTCAAACAGGTGTCGAATCTGTTCTACGACCTGCTGTACTACGACAGTCTCGTCCCATTCGCCCAGACCGTCATCATTCTGCTCGTCATGTCCGCGATCGCCATGATCGCAGCGACGGCATTGCTGAGGAGGCAACGCTATGAACACCTGTAAAGCCGCGTTTCTGATCATCAGGGCGCATATGGCCGTGATTCTGGGCTACCTGGTTGCCTGCAGCCTGCTGATGGTTATTCTCGCCATCGGAGTGGTGGTCGCTTTAGGCAATGAAAACGGCGATACTGCGGACACCTTCCAGTCGACAACGGTCGGCATGGCGGTCATCGATCGGGATGATGCTTCGAATCATGCGTTCAAACGAGGACTCGAACGCGCTCTAGGTGAGAACGCGACATTCCTTGATGTGCGTGACGCCAAACGTGACATGCAGGATGCCGTGGCCACCGATCAGGCCAAACTGCTTGTCGTCATTCCGCAAGGGTACGCCGAACGGTTCGCTCAAGCAGCCCGTAACGGGGGAGCGATGCCGACCGTCGAAACGGTGACCAGCTTCAGCTCCGGCTCGGCATCCATGGCGAGTATACAAGTCAATGGGTTCCTTTCGACGGTGCGCGCCGCGCTTAGTGTGGATGGGAACATCTCAATCAACGAGGCCATCAATCGTGTGATCGAACAAAAGTCTCATCTGCCGAAAGTGGCCGTGCAAGCCATGAGCGTCGATAGCGATGGTGACAATGCGTCAAAACGAAGTTCGGCGGTATCGGTCAGCGCATTCATCGTGGTGTCCGGCAGCATGATCTATTCAATGCTGGCAGTGATGACACTGGCCGTCGGCCTGGTGGTGTCACGGTTCAACGAAGGATTGGTGCGTGAGCGTCTGGGAGCGGCGCCGCAATCGGCTGCTGGCGTCGGAGGTGGCGTGTTGGCTGCCAGTCTGATCATGGCAATGGTCGTTTGGATATACCATGTAGCGCTGGTGCTGATTGTCGCTGCCGTCATGCCGGGAGGCCTGTCGGCATTGAGACCGGATAGTGTGGGCTTGTCTTTGATTGCAATCGCGGCGCTGAGTCTGATGACATTGGCATTCGGTTTCATGGTCGGACAGTTCGGATTGTCACCGAACGCCACCAGTGGCGTGTCCAATGTGATGAGCTTGTCGATGACTTTCCTTTCCAGCGCGTGGATTCCATCGTCCTTGATGCCCGATGCCATGGTGACCGTAGCCAAATTTACACCCGGCTGGTGGTATGTGGAGGCCATTTATCAGGCTTTCGGCGGACGTGACGCCGCCATCGCCGGAGCCCCTGATTTCAACGGTTGGTACGAATCAGTCGGCATAGTGCTGCTGTTCGCACTCGCCTTCGCGTCCGTAGGGCTGGCCTTCAGTCGGCTGCGTCAGCTCAATCCCACAGGTTCCGGCGCAATGCTGACCCAAGTGATGTGATACGAAAAGGGCTTGCGATTCTGATGAATCACAAGCCCCGATTTTATGAAAAGCTTTGTTAAGCGGCTGGCTCCGGCGGGAGAAAGCCCACTGGGCTTTCTCTTGATCCGCCTCGCGCGGACTGAGATCGAAGTCAGTCCGCTTATGCTTCCTTCGCGGCCTGTGGCGCACTCAAGAAGTGCTCTTCGCTGGGCAGAACGAAGTTGAGGATCACAGCCACCACGAAGGCGACGGCGATGCAGTTCGAGGCGAAGATCTGCTGGAACAGAGCCGGGAAATGCACGAAGATGTCACTCACCTGGGTGAAGCCGATACCGATGGTCAGGCTCAGTGCGGCGATGGTGATATTGCGCTGCGAGAAGCCGGCCTCGGCGATCATCTGGAAGCCGGAGAGGATGATGTTGCCGAACATCATGATCGTGCAGCCGCCGAGCACGGCCTGCGGCAGTGAGTTGAACACTTCGGCGATGGCGGGCACGAAGCTTGCCACGATAAGGATCAGACCGCCGGAGAGAATCACCTTGCGGTTGACGACCTTGGTCATGGCCACAAGTCCGATATTCTGTGCGAAGGAGGTCAATGGCAGGCATCCGAACAGGCCGGACACCGTGGAAATCAGACCGTCGCCTGCGATTGCGCCTGCAGTTTCCTTCTCCGTGGGCAGACGGTTCAGGCCAACCTTGGTCAGAGCGGCCGTGTCGCCCAGCACCTCAACCGAGGAGACGACATACAGCAGGCCGAGGGAGATAATCGCACCCCAATCGAATTCAGGCTTGAACGGCATGAACTGCGGCACGGAGACGATGGCGAGATCAGTAAAGCCGGAGAAATCAACCTTGCCCATGCAGATTGCCACCACATAGCCCACCACAAGGCCGAACAGCACGGACAACTGCTTGGCGGTGCCCTTCATCAGGAGCTGGAACGCGAGGCAGGCCACAAGCGAGATAAGCCCAAGCGTCAGGTTCTGCCAGGAACCGAAGTCCTCGGCACCGTCGCCACCACCAAACGAAGTCGCGCCCACGGTAAGCAGCGAGAAGCCAATCGAGGTGACGACGATGGCCGAGACGATCGGTGGCACGAAACGACGCCAGTACTTGGCCGTGAGGCCGAGCACAAGCTCCAGAATGCCGCCGACCAGCACGGCGCCGACGACCGCGCCATAGCCTTTGTCGGCGCAGATGGCGACTGCGGCGGCCACATAGGTGAACGAAATACCGGTCACCATCGGCAGACGCGAACCGATGCGCCATACTGCATACAGCTGCAGGCAAGTGCCGAGACCCGCCACCAGCAGGCCGGCCTGGATCACGGCGGCCGACTGCTCGGGGCTCATCTTCGCGGCCGAAGCCACGATGAAAATCGGGGCAAGGTTCGCCACGAACATCGCCATCACATGCTGCAGGCCGAACGGAATACCTTTCCAGAACGACACCGGGGCATCGAGCGAGGTCAACGCCTCCATCGAAATGCCCTTCTTCTTCTCTTCAGACATGGTTTCCTCTCTAGTTTGCGATGAATATGCTGTGCGAGCAGTCGTTTAGCGGAATTCGATTCGGCCGGTTTCGGGATCCATGGACTCGACGATGGCCAATGAATCCACGTCGTAGCCTTCGGCGCGAAGTGCGTCACCGCCGCCTTGGAAGCCCTTCTCCACAGCGATACCAATGCCTTCAACCGTGGCACCTGCCGCCTTGCACAGGTCGATCAGACCGCGCAATGCTTTGCCGTTGGCAAGAAAATCATCAATAAGCAGCACATGATCGCCAGGATTTAAATACTTTTTGGAAACGATCACCGGGAATTCCTTCTGCTTGGTGAAGGAATAGACGGTGGTGGAATACTGTTCGCCGTCGAGGTTGATCGACTGCGCCTTCTTGGCGAATACCACCGGCACGTTGTCGAAATGCTGTGCGGCGCAGCAGGCGATGCCAATGCCGGATGCCTCGATCGTCAGGATCTTGGTGATGTGCTTGCCGGCGAAATGCTCGGCCCAGGCCGCGCCCATGCGATCGAACAGTCGCACATCGCACTGATGGTTCAAGAAGGCGTCCACTTTCAGCACATTGCCCGCCTTGACGGTGCCTTCGCTTTGGATGCGTTCCTCAAGTTCCTTCATAACGTTCCCTTGCGTCAGTATGGTTGATGGATTCGCAAAAGGCATGACTGCCCCCGCATATTGTGTTAAGCATACGCGGGTCGAATGACTCGGCTGCGACACGAAGGATGACGGGGACTTCTGGTAGATATGAATGTCGCATATCACGCTTAAGGCAGGGGAGGAATATGTACGACGAGCCGGAAGTCATCGCCCGTTCCGCGGCCGAGCTGGTGGGCGATCTGAACCCGCAGCAGGCCGAGGCCGTGCAGTACCAGGGGCAGGCGCTATTGATTGGCGCCGGCGCTGGTTCGGGCAAGACGCGCGTGCTCACCCGTCGTATCGCCTGGATCCTGAGCCAGTTCGGCGCATGGCCCAGCCAGATTCTCGCCATCACCTTCACCAACAAGGCCGCGGCCGAAATGCGCGAACGTTTGGAAGGTTTGATCGGCCCAGTGGCCCAGCGCATGTGGGTGTCCACTTTCCATTCGGCCTGCGTGCGCATCCTGCGCCGTGACGGCAAGTCGATCGGTTTGAAATCCGGTTTTTCGATTTATGATTCCGCCGATTCCGAGCGTCTGGTGAAAATCATCGCCACCGAATTCAATCTGGATATCAAGCGCTACACGCCGCGTTCGATTCTGGGTGCCATTTCTGACCTGAAGAACAACCTGACCGGTTGGAAGGAATATTTGGCCGTTCATGCGCCTGACTTCACGCCCGGCCAGCGGGGCTACCAGTTCGGCCACGCCGGCGACTTGGAAGCCATTCACGCGGTTATCTACGCTGAATATGAGCATCGCCTCGCCCTGGCCAACGCCGTTGATTTTGACGACCTGATCGGCCGCACCGTCGAATTGCTGCGCACTGATCCCGCAGTAGCCGAATATTATCATCATCGGTTCCGCTATATTCTGGTGGACGAGTATCAGGACACCAACCATGCCCAGTATGTGCTTGTGCGCGAACTTGCCGGCGTGGATGCGGGGGAGCGCTCTGACGCTTCCAATGCCGGCGGTATCACGCGATTCGCCGGTAAAACCGGCCCCGCGTGGATTACCGTCGTGGGCGATTCCGATCAGTCGATTTATGCGTTCCGTGGCGCGGATATTCGCAACATCCAAGACTTCGAGCAGGATTTTCCGAATGCGAAAACCATCATGCTCGAGCAGAACTATCGTTCCACGCAAACGATTCTGGATGCGGCCAACGCGGTGATCAAGAACAATGAGGGGCGCAAACCCAAGAAGCTGTGGACCGCGATGGGAAAGGGCGAGCCAATTGTTGGCTACGCCGCTGATAATGCTCAGCAGGAGGCCCAGTGGGTGGCTGGCGAAATCGCTCGTTTGCATGCCGAAGAGGGTATCGCCTACTCGGATATGGCCATTATGTACCGTGCCAACGCGCAGTCCCGTTCGTTGGAAGAGGCCTTGATCAACGGGGGAGAGCCCTATCAGCTGGTCGGCGGCACGAAGTTCTACGAGCGCAGGGAGGTCAAGGATGCGCTGGCCTATTTGCAGTCGTTGGTCAATCCCGATGACGATGTGAACCTGCGCCGTATTCTCAACGTGCCCAAACGTGGACTTGGCGATCGCGCCGAAGGCATACTGTTGGCGTATGCACGTGAGCATGGCACCAGCTTCTTCTATGCGCTGATGCACTTGGATGACATCGAGAACATGCCCACACGAACCGCCACCCAGCTTCGGGCCTTCCGCGATCTAATGGCCTCGCTGTCGCAGTTCACCCGCGCCCATGACACCAAGCCCAGCGAAGTGGTGGCCGAAGTGCTCGACAAATCCGGGCTGCGCGCGGAACTGGAGAAGTCCGTGGATCCACAGGACGCCTCTCGTTTGGAAAATCTTTCCCAGCTGCAATCCACCGCCGCTGAATTCGAGCAGAACACTCCCGATGCCACGCTGGCCGGTTTCCTCGAAACCACGGCGCTGGTGGCCGACTCCGACCAGTTGCCCGGTGAAGGCGAGGATTCCGGCAAGGTCACGTTGATGACTTTGCACACTGCCAAGGGTCTGGAATATCCGGTGGTGTTCCTGACGGGTCTTGAACAAGGCACCTTCCCCCATTCGCGTTCGATGGAGGACACCACCGAACTGCAAGAGGAGCGTCGCTTGGCGTATGTGGGCATTACGCGTGCCAAGCAGCGCCTGTACGTCACGCGCGCGGCCGTGCGCTCCCAGTGGGGGCAGGCCGCCGATATGATGCCCAGCCAGTTCCTTGACGAGATTCCCGCCGAACTGATTGATTGGAAACGCCGCGAAGCCGGCGTTGAACGCATGCGTGCCGGATGGGAGGGTTCCGGCGATGCCTTCGACGATGAGTTCGGAGGCTGGGATGATGATGTTTCCGGCGTGACGTTCGGTGGGTCTTCCTATGGTTCGCGTTCCCGTTATGGCTCAAGCTCGGCGTATGGTTCACGAGGTTCGGGTTCAACGTTCGGCGGATCTTCCTATGGTTCCGGTTCGTATGGTTCTTACGGTTCCGGCAGTCGCCGTGCTTCGTCGGCCTCGTTCGGATCCCGTTATGGTTCTGGCCATGGGGCGAGCTCATCTGGCACGTCACGTTCCAGCTCGTATGGGCAGACTCGCGGCAGCAAAGTCACCACACGCCACACCACGCCTAAAACCACGGCTGCTTCCGCCGTGTCCAAGGACAATGGTCTTAATATTGCGGATTTCGCCATCGGCGACAAGGTAACACACGACAAGTTCGGTCTCGGCACCGTCGTTGACGTGCAAGACAAGGGCCGCAACTCGGTGCTCACCGTAGACTTCGGCTCCGCCGGCACCAAACGTCTCATGTTAAGAGTGGCACCGATCGAAAAGCTGTAAGCTTTTCCTATGCATGTTGTGACTATTGGAATAGCCGATGATGACGTTCTAGCGGCAAGTGCGTTGGAGTGGTTTTTCCAACACGAACACGCTCCCATACGAGTGCTGTGGAAAGTTCGCTCCGCAAATGATGCGCTTGCTCTGTGCCAAAAAACATCAACACGTCCCCAAGTTGTTCTTACGGATATTCGTATGCAAGACATGTCAGGGATGGCTCTTGCGAAGGAGCTTCATCATTCGTACCCCGGTATCGCAGTAGTAGGTATTACGGCCTTCACCATTGACGACATATACGAGGAAGCACTGGCATCAGGCGTAAGCACAATCTTGTATAAGGATTGTCAATTGGAAGACATTGTGCATGCCATCGGCAAAGCGGCAGATGATAGAAATGCCATGCTATGGGATGGTGGCAGTAAGGCCAAAACATTGCTGTCTGATGCGGAACTGACAGTAATTCGCGAGTATGCAAAGGGAAAGACAAGTCTTGCCATCGCACGTTCCATGAGCGTCAGTGAGTCGACAGTAAAAACCTATGCTCGACGGGCGTATGAGAAACTCAATGTGCACAGTCGCTCTGAAGCTGTGGTGGAGTGTGCTCGTTTGGGGGTGTTGTGACTATGTCCAAATATTGGCAAAAGGTGAAGAAGAGGAAATCGTACTGTGTCGCTTCGGCGCTTTGCCTAGTTCTTATATGTTTGGAACTCGTATTTTACCCACTTGACACATATAACGGCGTGGGCATTGTTTCCAGTATTCTCTATGCCACAGCTTTGATGACTATGCCTTTCCACCCGCTGCCTTCGGCCCTTATGCTGCTTGCCAATAACGTGCTGTGGAGCATCGTACCTATAGGTGTGTTTGATGTTTCCGACTATGCAGGGGTTTGGTATGCACTGGTTGTTCTGGGCGTTACGGGAGGAACATGGGTCGCTATCGGCGGCACGTCAGTGCTCTGCATAGCCTTTTACATTAATGCCTTTCCCCAAGAAGGTCGATTGACCTTAGGCATGATCAGCCTGTCCTTCTTCTACGCGTTCTTTTGTTTGCTTGGGTTGTCGATTCGATGGCATACCCAATCATTGAAGGCTAAAGCGCAGCAAGATGCACTAAGGCGAGAGAACGACTATCAGGCAGAGCGTCTGAAGTTACTTCATCAATTGCACGACTCACTAGCGGGCGATTTATCTTACGCGGTAATGAGATGTCGCAGGTTTGCAGCGATCGCTGCCGATAATCCCATTCAAGCGTCTGACATCCATGAGATTGAAATCATCGTGGCCAAAGCTTTAGACAATCTTCGCAATGATGTTCTTACTCCTGTACGTGAATCCCTACAGATTGATAGCATAAACCACCTAGCAGTGACTAGGAAAGATACCGATAATGTAAATGCTAGCGTACAAAGATTCATGCAACGGCTGAATTCAATTGGTATGAAAGGTTCGGCCTATATTGACGAGCAGATCCCTCCACTGTCTTCCGAAACAAGGATACTGATTGATAATATTTTAATTGAACTTGCGAACAATATCATCAAACACAGCAATCGTCAATCATATGCTATGAATATTAGATCAAATAAAGATAGCAACATTGAAATTTTTGTATCAAATACATATCATCCTCGCACAAGTCCCGAAGGCCAGACAAAACATGGAATGGGGTTACAGCTACTTAAGCAAACTGTCGAAAAACATGGAGGACATGTTGGCATTAACTGTGAAGACGGCGAATGGGCTGTGAGTATTACCCTGAGGACTTAACGCTCGCATAGCCATTCTAGCGGTGCCGGACACCAAGGACTCCAATAAACATGAGAATTGGAGTCCATTGCTTCCGGCGTAACACTGTGTACTGTACACGTGTCAATCTGACAAAGGCAGCATAGAAGTACCGCCATGAACACCGATATAAGTTTCATATTTCTCCACATGTTGTCAGAAACTTTATTAAGTTGAAGCAGTCTTAATGGAGATTTGACCATTCGTATGACAAAAGCTGAATAAATCATACTAATATGGCACTTAAGTTTGTCTATTATTAGCAGACGAAGACGTTCATTGACGTCTTCTAAAACAACAAAGGAGTTTATGATGAAAGAAAAAGTCTGGAAGCCTTGGCTCTTAATAGCTGTGTCGCTTTGCTTCGTTGCTTTGTTTCTTAGCCCGCTTCCTCAGGCAGAAGCCTTATCTGGGAATTGTACAGCACATTTGGTGAATTCGGTGGGGTATACTCACGCCACAGGAATGTGTCGTTCACTGGGATCGGACACTAAAGCTCAGACTGTTATGGTCGTTGCAGGTGGGGTAGATCGAACAGGAGGTTGGTGGACCGACACAAACAAGTGGCACAACACCGGAGCGTGGACCAATAATGGCGGCGTGTTCAACGGGTGGCCGACAGCTGCAAAAGTAAATTTGGGATTGCGCTAAGCAATAATGGCGCGGTTTCGGAAGTGATCGCGAAGCCGCGCCGTTACATGTGTTGCATTTTTGCCAGGAGTGTCATCATGCAGTTGCAGATTCGCGATTTGTGCTTTGGGTATAAGAATCGCCCTATTTTTGATCATACACAAGCCTCCTTCGATGAAGGTTGCCTGCATGTGGTTATGGGGCCTTCCGGATCCGGTAAAACATCATTGCTGGGATTGCTTGATGGCACTCTGCAGCCACAGTCCGGTTCCGTGCTGATAGATGGCAAAGGCATAAATAGCAAAGACATCACTGCGGATGCCAGCGACGGGAACGCCTGGCATCGACCAACGTTCTCCCGCATTTGGCAGGATTACCGGTTGATCCCATACCTCAACGTGGAAGATAACGTATTGCTGCCTCTTGAGGTAAGACGCAAACAGGCGGCTGACAGTGACGCACGAACAGCAATGCTTGATTTGCTCGATATGGTCGGATTGGCTGGACGCGAAAACGAAATGGTCGCTGACCTTTCAGGCGGTGAATCGCAACGTGTGGCGATTGCACGAGCGCTGATCACCAATCCCGACATACTGCTTGCCGATGAGCCGACGGGAGCGCTGGATGAAGATAATACGCGGCTTATAGCCAATATATTGGCAACCATCGCGCATGAACGCAACGCTATGGTTATCGTGGCCACACACGACCAGCTGGTGGCAAACACCGCGGATCGGGTTCTGCGGGTGCATAATCTCAAGCTGGTGGAATCATGAGCCGCTCAACCCGCCGCATTACGAGCGCGGTAGGACGGGGATACACCAGGTCTCATGCGGTGTTGTGCATTCTGATGATTGCCATATGCATTTGCTGCTCGGCAGTCCAAGTTGCGTTCGCGCAGGGTTTGGCACAGTATGTAACAGCCGTCGAGGATGGTGTCCGGGCTGAATTCGGAGGATACGCCTATCAGATTTCCGGAGGAAGCGATGCGGCGGTTCAAGCCCTGAACCGTCACGTGACTCAGGGGGATGCGATTGCCGTCATGCGTATGCGCGGGGCGGTTGCATCCGCTGATGGACGTTTGGCAACATCCGGTGACGTCACCTTGATGTCAGGCCCCTCACGGTATGGGCGTCTGATTCAGGGCAGACAACCGCAGACTGAACGAGAACTGTCGCTGTCCCGCGAGGCGTGCAGCCAAATTGGAGCGACTATCGGCGACACCATTGAATTGCGTCTTGACGACATGCCGTCCGCCGGAGGTAAGTACACGGTGACTGGCGTGACCGTCAACCCGGCCACGCTGAGTGACGTTTCCATCGTTACGGTAACTGAAGCAGACAACCTTTCCGACGCTCAAATGTGGTTGTCCGATACAGCCATAGCCGATACGGGAGTATTGCTGAATGAGGCCTCGCACGGCAACATCCATGTGGGGCGAGAGGAGGGGGCCGTTGAGGAGATGAAATCCTCTGTGCTTGAGCGAGTGCTTCCAGGCAATTATCTGTACGCACTTGCGTTGGGCATCGCCATATCACTGATATATGCGATTATGTTCATCGCCTTATATACAAGCGGGCATTGCAACGGCCGACGTGTTGAACAAGCGCTGAACGCTTGCGGCTTCAGTGCCAAGCAATCCCGTCGCATCATACTGCGCCACGCCGTATTGACTACCATCGTCAGCATTGCGGTAGGCATTATGGTCGGAGCTTGCGTCATGTGGCTGTTTCATACGTGGTTCGGCGAATTGTTCGATCAGCTGTGGCGATGGAATATCGCGGATGCACTTGCGGGCACATGCATGGCCATGGTATGCCTCGCCCTTGGATGGGCACTGAGTGTGGTGGCTCTTTTCCGCTCTCGCACGGAGCATGTGGAGACGCTGGAGGGCAAAACCCGAGCGTATCGCTTGTGCGGCATTGCGCTCTGCATCGTGGGGCTGGCGTTGCTTGCGTCCTATCATTTGTGGGTTCCCGCTGTTCAGGGCAAGATAGGCGCGCTCATGGCCGCAGCGGGACTAATGGCTGTTCTCATGTTCGTCCCGTATCTGAGATTGACCCCAATACAGCAGCGTGTGGCGTTGCGGTCGCGTGGGTATACTGTGCCGCTGTGCGTGCTGGTGGCGCTGGTCTGCAGCTTTGCCTCCGCAATAAGCGCCGAAAACATGCTTGCGGCAACATCGACGTCCAATGAGGGCAAGTTTTCGGTCAACAACATCAATGCCCGGGATGTCGAGTATCTGCAATCCACGTATCCGCAAGCCATGGCCGATGCATTGGTATTCTTCAAACCCGATGATGGCGCGTTGCAGATTCGTGTTCCCGATCCAACGAGTTTTGATTGCCTGGCAGACAGTGATGTTATGGCGATGGACTGCTACTATCACGACGGTGACATGGCGCAAGACATGGTGTTGTTCGCGCAGCCGGGCACTGAGGCGGGAAAGCTGATCGGATATGCAAAACCGAATTTGATCGACGCACAGAATCAGGTCGGCATCATCGGCGTCGATGTCAGCGATCCGAATGCGGAAGCCGAGCCCATTGTGTTCTCGATGCAGGTTCCGGTTACGGGCGGCAACCACGTGTTGCGCAACGACGATGACGTTATGCCAGGCGTTGTGCTGGACACCAGTTCCCCGGTCCTTGAGCAGGACGGGGTGGAGATGAGCGATTCCCGCCTATTGATACTTCCCACATTCGGTTCGCTGCCCGACGAAACGAAGAACGCCATCCGCTCCGACGTGATCGTCCGTGCAGGATATGCGCTTGTCGTCGAAGATGATTCAACCGAACGCCGACAGATGGAGTCCATGGCGATCGGCGTGGCGATATTGGTAAGTTTGGCAAACCTCATCATCATAGCCGTCTGCGCATCCGCCGCACTGAGCACGCAGCGTCAATTACGCGATGACATGTGGTATCTGGGCGCATCACGCTGGCAGCTTGCACGATTGGTAACGCCTCTGGCACTGCCTGTGGGATTGGGCAGTATGACGGCATCGATTATGGGATGGCTTGCCTCCCATCCTTGGATTATTCAGCCGGAATGGACGCAATCCGTTACCGGATGGTGGTGGCTTATGCCATCGGTGGTCGCGCTGGTCTGTTGCGCATTGCTGTATGGGGTTGCTTCATTGCCTCCTCGATCCAGCGCCAGCCATGCGTAATGATTGATGCGCGATATGTCATGATACTGCGAATGCGCCATATAGCACTGTGACAACAGAAAATCAAGTCTTGTTTTTCGTTTTGTTCCCTGTGATAATGCAAAGGTTTGAGTTCAATCACCAGGGAAGAGAATCATGACAAAGAAATTGTTCGCCGCAGTCCCCACCATCGTGCTTGGCGCGCTGATTGCCATTGCGCCGCAGACTTTCGCCCATGCCTGCCAGGGCCATGACGTGCCCGGCGCATGCCATTATTCGCAGCAGGCTGCCACCGGCATTGGCATCGTGATTCTGCTGTTGGGCGTTATCGCATTGTTTGTTGAGGCCAAGGTGCGCATCGGACTCAATATCGCCGCGGCACTGAACGCGATACTGCTCATCGCTGTGCCGACCGTTCTCATCGGTGTGTGCTCAGGCGCGATGATGCATTGCCGTGCCGTCATGCTGCCCACGCTTATTGTGCTCGGCGTGCTGACGATTGTGTTCGCCGGCATTGCCGTCTGGCTTGATTCCCGTCCCGCCAAGCGCTCCTGATACCATCGCCATGCTGATCGACATGAACAAGCTGCCGTTTGAGAATCTCAAACGCAAGCCGTTGCGCACCACGGCGTTGCTTGCCGTGGTAGTCGTTTTATCGCTCGCCCTGTTCGGCGGTTCCATACTGGCCACCAACCTCAATACTGGTATGGCCAGTATGGAACGCCGTCTTGGCGCGGATCTTATGGTGGTGCCGCAGAACACCGCGCAGAAAGCCGAAGCGCTGCTCACCGACGGCAGTCCGACGACCTTCTATCTCACCAAGGATGTCGCCGACCAAATCTCCCAGGCCGATGGTGTCGCACAGGCAACCCAGCAAACCTACATTTCCTCACTAGCCGCCGCCTGCTGCGATGAGAAACTGCAGATCATCGGCTATGATCCCGCCACTGATTTTGTCATCGAACCATGGGTGGCCGAACAGTTCGACGGCACGCTGGAAGACGGGCAGATGCTTGCCGGCGCGAACGTCAATGTCTCGGCTGATGGCACCATCGAACTGTATGGTCGCGACTGGCCCGTTGTCGCGCAGCTTGCTTCGACAGGCACCAATCTGGACAACTCCGTGTTCATCAACCAGACCACCGTGCCGGCCATGGTCGAAGCCTCCGCAAAAGTGGCCACGCAGGTTATGCCGGAGGAATACGCCGGCAAGGCGGTGTCTTCGGTGCTGATCAATGTTGCCGAGGGCTACACTGCCGAAACCGTCGCCACCAACATTCAGAACCTTGACGCCAGTTTCAAGGATCTTGGCTTCGTATATCCCGGTGGAATCACCGCCACCACTCGAACTTCGCTCAACACCCTTGTCGCTTATCTCACGTTGTTCATCGCAGTGCTGTGGGTGATGGGCGCGATTGTATTGATTGCAGTGTTTTCCACATCGGCCAACGAACGTAAGCGTGAATTCGCCTCCCTGCGCATTATGGGCGCCACACGAGGCATGCTTAACACCATCATTCTCAAGGAATCAGCCGTTATTGGTCTGACCGGCGGCGTGCTGGGTGTGGCAGTGGCTTCACTGGTCATATTTCCATTCAGTTCGTTGATTGGCCGGCAGCTGCAACTGCCATACTTGCAGGCTGGCCCGTTGCTGATCTGCGGCATGATCGTGCTTGCTGTCGCTTCGGCAGTGGTGTTGAGTGTGGTCGGATCGCTGTTGACGATGTGGCGATTAGGGCGACCGGAAGCATATTTGACGTTGCGCGAGGGGGAGTGACATGGCTTTGCTTGCAATCACCGATCTGACCAAGTGCTTCACTCGTCGTGACAAGCCGTTCGATGCGGTCAGCCATGTCAATCTCATGGTTGATGCGGGTGAATTCGTCGCCATCGTGGGTCGGTCGGGCAACGGTAAAAGTACGTTGATCAACATGATCGCCGGACTGGTTCGTCCGACCTCGGGCAGTGTGACCATTGACGGAAACGTTGTTGCTGATTTGTCTGACCGAGAATTGTCGCTGCTGCGCAATCGCACCATCGGTTTCGTGACGCAAAGTCAGACGTTGCTATCCAATCTCACCGTGCTTGACAACGTGATATTGCCGGCCACCATGTTTCCGGAAGACAAGGCTCCTGAACCGGAACAACTGATTGCCCGCGCCGAAAATCTGCTGAAGCAATTGGGCGTGGCGGAACTCATGGAAAGCTACCCGCGCGAACTGTCCGGCGGGGAGATGCGACGCGTTTCCATCGCCAGGGCGCTGATGAACAGTCCGAAGCTCCTGATTGCCGACGAACCCACTGGCGATCTTGATCAGGAAAGCACCGATATCGTCATGCAGCTGCTTCGCGAACAAGCCGATTCGGGCACGGCAGTGCTGATGGTCACGCATGACCCCGATGCGCTACGCTACGCCGACAACGTGTATCGCATGGACGCAGGTGTGCTGACGGAACAAACGGGACAATAGGGAAGCGGCGAGCTCGACATAGCACTGTGTCGGTTGTCCGTGGCATAGGTGTAGATTTGATAGCTGGTGTCTGCTGCAAAGTGGATGCCGTCTGGAGTCTTAGCCCATCAACGGGTCGGCAATCGGACGACTGGGCATGCCAAACGCATGCACATACGGCCGGTTGTTCGCGGCACGTCCGCGAAAGGAAGCGTTGGAGAGGCCTGACTCAGCGTTTGGTTTCCGCAGGGGAATCAAACGTTCCGTTCAAATAACGACAGAACAAAGGAAAACCAATGACGAACGTTCAGCGTTCCCGCCGTCAGGTGCGTCTTTCCCGCGCCCTCGGCATTGCACTGACCCCCAAGGCTCAGCGCATTTTTGAAAAGCGTCCGTATGCTCCTGGCGAGCATGGCCGCACCCGTCGCCGCACTGAGTCCGATTACGCAGTGCGTCTGCGCGAGAAGCAGCGTCTGCGCGCTCAGTACGGTGTCTCCGAGAAGCAGCTTCGTGCCGCTTACGAGAAGGCAACCCGTACCGCCGGCCAGACCGGTAACGCCATGCTGCAGGATCTCGAGGTTCGCCTCGACAACCTCGTGCTGCGCGCCGGCTTCGCTCGCACGACCGCCCAGGCCCGTCAGTTCGTGGTGCACCGTCACATCCTCGTTGACGGCAACATCGTGGATCGCCCGTCCTACCGCGTCAAGCCCGGCCAGACCATCCAGGTGAAGGCCAAGAGCCAGACCATGGTTCCGTTCCAGATCGCCGCCGAAGGCGTGCACCGCGATGTGCTGCCCGCAGTTCCCGGCTACCTCGATGTGAACCTCGCCTCCCTGAAGGCCACCCTGACCCGTAAGCCGGAAGCCGAAGAGGTGCCGGTGCAGGTCAACATCCAGTACGTGGTCGAATTCTACGCCCGCTGATCCGGGCCCCCATCTGAAACATCAGAATCAAGGACATACCGCTCGAACCCCGCTCCCGCCTGGGATGCGGGGTTCCTGCGTTGTGCACCTTGTACACCGCAGCCTGCAGGTTACTGCTTTAAGCTGCAACAAATTGTCGTTTGGCTTGCACCTTCACACCTATGCTTAAGAGGCATAGCCCAAGGTCAGCGACTGGGTGTGTCTTCTTCTCTTTGCTAAAACAATTTCAAATTTCATTCATAGTTCGTTACCTTTTTCGGCACTTACCCCATGCTTTCGCTGTGGCTAATGAATAAACGTTCAACATGCTTCCTCCCATTGTAGCGAGTCACATGCTTGGGTTTGATGCTGTCCAGACCAGTGCTAGGATATAACTATATTTCAAATTTGATTGAAATACTATTTGATCCAAGGACAGAAGTCTGACATTCAGAGGGGAGGGATATCACATCATCAGCGAAATCCTGTCTGCCGTGAGCGATCCGATTCGACGAGAGATCCTCGAATCGCTCAGAGGGCGAAGCATGTCAGCCGGCGAGATTTCCTCGATGCTGGAAATGAAGCCTTCTGCAGTGTCATACCATCTGAATTGTCTGTATGACTCCGGCTTGATTTGCCGAACACGTCAAGGTAATCGAATCATCTACCGACTCAACGTCACCACAATCGACGAATTGATTATGTATTTCGTGAGATTGTCCAGAACCGAAAACGAACAGCCTCACGATTCCAGTGAAAAGAGAGAATAATGCGAAACCGGGTTGTGTTGCCAATCATGTCAATCGCATCGTATCTACTGGCACTTGTGCCCCTGGCGGCTCTCGCCATATGCTGGCCATCGATGCCTGCAACTGTTCCCGTTCATATCGGTTTTGATGGGAGAGCGGATCGGTGGGGATCTAAATCGGAGCTGCTGATCGTCGGCATCGTGCTAACCGTACTTTTTCTACTTATGGCAGCAGCACTTCAACTTCGTTCCATGGTGCCCCACACTGATCAAGACGGCATAGGCGTTAGCGCAAAAGGCCGTCATAGGGGAATGATCTCCACGTTTCTGGCGTTCACCCTTCTGGAAATCACTGTCGACGTGATATTCATCGTCTTCTTCGGCATCGCCGCAACGGTTCATGCGCATCCGATCAACTTCGGCCGAATCATTTCCGCCGGAGCCGGAAGCATTCTGATTATCATCGGCAACATCGCGCCACTTCTATCGACTCCCGGTCTCTTCGGACTGCATATTCCAAACCTCCGGTTCCGGCCGAAGACGGAATCGTTCGTCTCCCGATCAGCAGGCATTTCCACCTTGTTGTTCGGCGTTATCTGCGTGATGTTATCTTTCATCGTTCCGCTGCAATATTGCGGAATCATGGCCTTTCTGTGCTATATATCGTCGTTCGTCCTGATAATCGTATTCTGGATTGTTGCGTCACGAACCATACATGATGACTGAGTCTCGTACCACGAACATCCTGTAACGGGGAGTGAGCGAAACAGTCATATTCGCGCTACAGTGGCTACCATGATTCTTCACGTGCATTTGGTCCGCCACGGGCAAACCTTTTTCAACCGATACAACCGACTGCAGGGCTGGTCGAATTCGCCACTGACCGAGGCGGGAATCGCGGACGCCGACAAGGCTGGCAACAAACTCAAAGACATCGAGTTCAAAGCGGCCTATTGTTCGGATACCACCCGTGCCCAGCAAACTGCCGAACGCATTCTGGATATCAATGAAGCAGCCGGACATCCGCGCCCGGCCCTCATCTCGGATATGCACTTTCGCGAACAGTTCTACGGCTATTTTGAAGGCATCGATATGGGACTGGCTTGGTATGCGGCCGGAGCACCCCATGGTATGAAAACCTACAACGAAATCGTAGCCAAAGCCGGGCTCGCCGCCACACGCGACTGGTTGAAGCAAGCCGATCCGTTCCACGATGCGGAATCCGACGAAGAGTATTGGAATCGTGTCGAAGGTGCATTCGCACTAATCGCAAATAACAAACAGCTCAGGGACGGCGATGACGTGCTGCAGATCAGCCACGGCAACACACTGCTTAGCCTTGCACATCGCTTCGCCGGCCCCGGCTTGGACTTAAGCGAAAGGCCTGCCAACGGTTCTGTCACAGTTGTCGATTTCGATACCGACAAGCCATTCGCCGAGGCCATTAGTATCACGCAATACAACATGTGATGCTATAAATGTGCCTTGTGCACAGGGGGAGTGCTACCCTTATGCGAGTAACTGTGACCTCAAGGAGGCAAGAATGGGAGTCGGAGAGATCGCTGGCCTGATCGCGGCCATAGCGTTTGCCGTGCTGGCTGGATTCATGATCTATCCGCTGATTCGTCTGGGCAAGATGTTCGACCAGATTGCACAGACCATCAAGGAATCGGGGGAGCATGCGATTCCCGCTTTGGATGAAGGTGTGACTACCGTCAAGCAAGTCAACAAATCGCTTGAGGATGTCAACAGGATTTCCGCAGCGGCTTCCACTACCGCTAACAACGTTGGTGCCCTGACCGACCTGTATGGTTCGTTCCTCGGCAAGCCGGTAATCAAGGTTGCCTCGGCCGTTTACGCACTGAAGGCCACGGGCCAGTCGTTCCTCGCTAAGCGCGGCACTGCCGACCAGAGCACCGACGCGCACAAGGAGGCCTGATGTTCAAACGTATTTTCTGGATCGGCGTCGGCATAGCCATCGGCGTGGTGGCCGTCACCAAAGCGCAGGCTTACGTCAAGGCCAACACCCCGGACGCGGCTCGTCAGTTCCTGCTTGGCCCCGATCAGGATAACGTGCCGATGAAAACCCTCGAAGGTCTGGTCAACGAGTTCAACGCCACACGTCGAGCCCGCGAGGCTGAGCTTAACCGTCAGTACATCGAACGCGCCAACTGACACGCGCACAGTCTAATATCCCCAACGGCACTATGCTCGGCCGAATACCGAACATGCCACGCAGTCGTTCCCAACAGAACATGGCGCAACCGCGCCGAAAACCACAACAACAAGGAGTTCATCCGCTCATGCGCACCGCGGACATCGCCAAGCGATATCTCGACTATTTTGCCAAGCATGACCATATGGTCGTGCCCTCGGCATCCCTTATCTCACCGAATCCCACCACGCTGTTCACCATCGCCGGCATGGTGCCGTTCATCCCCTACCTGATGGGCGAGCAGACCGCGCCGCATCCGCGCATGGCTTCCAACCAGAAGTGCGTGCGTACGCTGGATATCGATGAGGTCGGCAAAACCACCCGCCACGGCACCTTCTTCCAGATGCTCGGCAACTTCTCTTTCGGTGACTACTTCAAGGAAGAAGCCATCCACTACGCTTGGGAGCTGCTCACCACTCCGCAGGATCAGGGTGGTTACGGCTTCGACCCGGAGAAGCTGTGGATGACCACCTTCACCGATGATGAGGAAGCTCGCTCCATGTGGAAGAACGAGGGCGTTGACCCCGAGCATATCCAGATCATGGGCATGGAAGACAACTTCTGGACCACCGGCGGCCCCGGCCCCGGCGGCCCATGCTCCGAGATCTACGTGGACCGCGGCCCCGACTTCGGCGTCGAGGGCGGCCCCATCGCCGATGAGAACCGCTACATCGAAATCTGGGATCTCGTGTTCGAAAACTACGAGGTCGACAACGTCAAGTCCAAAACCGACCTGCATATCGTCGGCGAGCTGGAAAACAAGAACATCGATACCGGCGCCGGTCTGGAACGTCTTGCCTACCTCATGCAGGGCAAGAACAACATTTATGAAACCGATGAAGTGTTCCCTGTCATCGAGGCGGCTCAGCGCCTTTCTGGCCGTACCTACGGCGATGACGAGGCCATGGACGTCAAGTTCCGTGTTGTGGCTGATCATGTGCGCTCCGCGTTGATGATCATGTCCGATGGCGTGCGCCCGTCCAACAACGGCCGTGGCTACGTGCTGCGCCGTCTGCTGCGCCGCACCGTGCAGGCCATGCGCGTGCTCGGCGTGACCGACCCCGTGCTGCCCACCCTGTTCCCGACTTCCAAGGCCGCTATGGAAGCCACTTATCCGGAGCTCAACAACACCTTCCATGAGGTTAGCGAGTCCGCATACGGCGAAGAGGATGCGTTCCGCCGCACCTTGGAGAACGGCACGACTATTCTCGACGTGGCTGTGAAGAAGGCCAAGGAGGCCGGCTCCGACGCCACCGTGTCCGGCGATGACGCGTTCACCCTGCACGACACCTACGGCTTCCCGATCGAGCTGACGCTGGAAATGGCCGCTGATCAGGGCGTGAAGGTCGACGAAGCCAAGTTCCGCGAACTGATGGCCGAGCAGAAGTCCCGTGCCCGCGCCGACGCGCTGAAGAAGCGTCACAACGTGGATCTGTCGGTTTACGACGATTTCAAGAAGACCCTGGCCAAGCCGATCGACTTCCTCGGCTACACCGACATGTCCGCCCGCGCACAGGTGATCGGCATCATGCAGGAGGGCAAGGGCTCGGTGCCGGCTGTGACCGGACCGGCCAACATCGAGGTCATCCTTGACCGCACCCCGTTCTATGCGGAGGCCGGCGGTCAGCTTGCCGATCAGGGCGAAATCCTCTCCGATGACGGTGCAGTGCTTGAGGTCGATGACGTGCAGAAGCCCATCAAGGACCTCATCGTTCACCAGTGCCGTCTGACCGAGGGCACGCTGGTTGTTGGTGCACAGGTCAATGCGAATATCGATTTGAACCGTCGTGGCGCTATCGCCCGTTCGCACACCGCCACGCATATGGTGCACAAGGCGCTGCGCGAGGAGCTTGGCCCGCAGGCCACCCAGCGTGGTTCCGAGGATGCTCCGAACCGTCTGCGCTTCGACTTCCAGTGGTCCAAGGCACCGGCAAAGTCCGTAATCTCCGCCGTCGAGGAGCGTGTCAACGACAAGCTGCGCGACAACCTCGCCGTGACCACCAAGGAGATGAAGTTTGACGACGCCATCGCCCTGGGTGCCATGCACCTGTTCGGCGAGAAGTATGGCGACGTCGTGCGCGTCGTCTCCATCGGTGAGGATGGCTGGAGCCGCGAGCTGTGCGGCGGTACCCATGTTGACCACGTCGGCAAGATCGGTGCTGTGAACATCCTCTCTGAGGCTTCCATCGGCTCCGGCGTACGTCGTGTCGATGCCGTGGTGGGTGCTGGCGCTTACGAGTTCAACGCCCGCGAGCACGCTCTTGTCTCTCAGCTGAGCGACAAGCTCAACGCTCGCCCTGACGAGCTGGCTGAGCGCGTCAACGCGCTGTTGGCCAAACTCAAGGAATCCGACCGTCGTCTGGCCGCCATGTATGAGGGCCAGCTGGCCGCTGCCGTGCCGGCACTCGTGGCTGATACCAAGGCTTCCATTGCCCCGGTCAAGGCTGCCGTCAAGAACGTGGGCCACTTTGGTTCCTTTGATGCCCTGCGCAAGACCGTGCTCGATATCCGTGGCCAGCTTGGCGAAGAGAATCCTGTGGTTGTGGCGCTGGCTGGCGTAAGCGAGGACGACAAACCCATGGTCGCCGTGGCCACCAATGAGGCCGCTCGCAAGGCTGGTATCAAGGCTGGCGATCTGGTGCGCGGCGCATCCAAGATCCTCGGCGGCGGTGGCGGCGGCAAGCCGGACTTCGCTCAGGGTGGCGGTGCCGATGCGACCAAGATCGATGAGGCGCTCGAAGCCCTTAAGCACGAGGCACAGAAGGCCTGACGCACGCCCGTGGTGTGGTTAGGTGTTGATTTGGGTAATGCCCGGGTCGGACTGGCACTGTCTGACCCGGAGCTTACCTTTGCGCATCCCGCCGGCAACATTCATGTTGCGGGCGACTATTTCTTTGCCATTGACGATGTACTTGATATGATCGAGGACGAGCATGTTGAGCATGTTGTTATCGGACTGCCGCTGAATATGGATGGCACCGAGGGCAAAAGCGCCAAAAAGGCGCGTAGGTGGGCGGCCAACCTGATCAAGAGGCTGCAAACCGAGAGAGAAGACACATCCGAAGAGCACCCGGCGGTGCAGGTATCATTGGTGGATGAGCGGCTGACGACCGTCACTGCGCATCGTCAGCTGTTCGAGGCGCGCCAATCCTCGAACAGGCACAGGCCAATGGTGGATCAGCAGTCGGCAGTGGTGATTTTGCAGACGGCTTTAGACCGTGCGAGGGAACAGTGAGGTATCGGGTTCCATGTCAGATGGTTTTGACGAGTTCTTCGACGAGAATACGCATTGGGTAGAGCAGGGAGCCCCCGCTGCGGGCTCTGGCAATCCTCCCCAGCCGCCAAAATCGCGCCGTGATATGCGGCGTCGCCGTGCGCAACACAAGCGTCGGCATCTTATTGGGATTATTGCCGTCGTCATTGTTGTGGCGCTGGTGGTCACAGGCTGTTTCTTCGCATATGGCAAACTCAGGGCTTGGCGAGATGCCAGGGAAAGCTCACAGACACAGCAGGCTGCTGATTATGCAGGTCCTGGCGATGAGGATGTTTCTTTTACTGTGCAAACTGGCCAAAGTGCCGGACAAATCGCACAGGCATTGTATGAGGCCGACATCATCAAATCTGTGGCAGTGTTCACCAGTGCTGTCAGCGCGAATAACGCCACACTGTACCCGGGCACATTTGCGCTGAAAACGCATATGAAGGCCATCGATGTGGTGAAGATCCTGTCTGATCAGACGCAAGCGTCCGGATTCCTCGAGGTTCGTGCCGGTGAGCGCATCAGCGATGTCATTGCCTCAGCGGCAGAACTATCCGGCATCTCCAAGGATGAGTTCGAAGACGTGATCAACGGCGGTGGCGACGGTATCCTGCCCGCCGAAGCGTCAGGCAGTTTCGAAGGCTGGTTCGAACCTGGCACCTATAATCTCGCGGACTTGGATACAGCCTCTGAAATCATCAAAACCCTGGTCGACAAACGTATCGCCAAATTGGATGATCTTGGTGTGCCCACTGGCGAGGAACGCGAACGTATCCTGAACATCGCCTCCATAGCTGAGGCCGAAGTCAACAAATCCGAATACTACGGCAAGGTGACACGCGTTATCGAAAATCGCCTCGAACAGGATATGACGCTGGGTATGGATTCCACGGTTGCCTATGGCAACAATGTGTCGCCCTCCCAAATCACGCAGGCCATGCTTGACGATGCCGATAATCCCTATAACACACGTCAGCGCAAGGGATTGCCGCCTACCCCGATCAGCTCTCCGGGCGATAATGCGATTACAGCCGCCATGAATCCGGAAGATGGCGATTGGCTGTTCTTCGTGACCACCAACCTTGACACCGGAGAAACCAAATTCACCTCGGGCTCGCTTGATCAGCAGAACACGCAATTCGAGCAGTTCGTTGCCGAGCTTCATCAGTGGGAAGCCGACAACCAGTAGCAGCCAACAGACGTGAAAGCAACAGACGTGAACTGCAAGTGCTATTTGCTGATTCAGCTGATTACGTTTGCAACCGTTATCGCGATAATTGCGCCGATTAATAGCGCCGGAACATATGGCACTTTGCCGGCATAAGCGGATGTGTGCTGTGGGTCGAAGCGGAGCCACAGCACAATCCAAGCCAAGCCCAATAGCCCCATGGCCAGCCACCACACGACCACGGCAAACAATCCGAACAGGCCGACTGCCAATCCCAGAGGGATGAGTGCCGTTACGTCGCCAAATCCCAGCGTCTTGGGAACAATCAAGGCCAATGCCAATTGCAGCAAACAACACAAGGCCGTGAACAACAACGCCTGTACAAGCGCAAATAGGTTATTGCTGATGATGCCATAGGCAAGATCAGCCACCAGTTGGCATAGCGCGCCCAGCGCAACCCAAGTTAATGGCACACGACGATGGCGTACATCCTCGATGGACAGGGCAAGCCCACATAGCAGACCGGGCAGGCAGAACAGGTACGGCATGCCCTAACATTAACCCCTAGCAAGAACGCGAGACTCGCTATGCGCAAAACAATGCGGGTCGCGTTCGCAGGAATCGCGAACGAAAACAAGGGAGATGCACATGTTGCGTTGGCAGACGGCAGGGGAGTCGCACGGGGAGGCCTTGGTGGCCATGATCGAGGGGCTGCCGGCCGGAGTACAAGTTACCAGCGATGATATCAAGTCCGCGTTGGCTCGTCGCCGTCTCGGATACGGACGCGGTGCTCGCATGAAATTCGAACAGGATCAGGTACGTCTGCTCACCGGCGTGCGCCATGGATCCACGCTCGGTTCCCCGGTAGCCATCGAAATCGGCAACACCGAATGGCCCAAGTGGACCGAAGTGATGAGTGCCGACCCACTCGATCATGAAATCGCCCGTGAAGGTCGCAATGCACCGCTTTCTCGCCCGCGCCCCGGTCATGCTGATCTGACCGGCATGCGTAAATATGGCTTCGATGATGCACGCCCGGTGCTTGAGCGTTCCTCTGCTCGCGAAACCGCCTCGCGTGTGGCTCTGGGCGCTGTTGCCGCCCAATTCCTTGAGCAGGCCTTTGGCATCCGCACTGTGGCTCATGTGATTTCCATTGGTGGCGCCGGCGTGGAAGATGCCGATCATGCGCCGCTGCCCACCCCCGACGATGTTGAAGCGCTGGATGCTTCCCCAGTGCGTACCCTCGATAAGGCTGCCGAAGAGCGCATGATTGCGCGCATCGATGAGATTAAGAACACCGCTGATACCGTCGGCGGTGTGATCGAAGTTATCGCCTATGGCGTGCCTGCCGGTATTGGCACCTATGCGGAATCCGACCGTCGCCTCGACGCGGCACTGGCATCGGCGGTTATGGGCATTCAGGCCATTAAGGGAGTGGAAATCGGCGACGGCTTCCTTGAGGCTGTGCGCCCCGGCTCCGCTGCACATGATGAAATGGTTCCCGGCGCAGATGGCCGCATCACCCGTCTGACCAACCGTGCAGGTGGCATCGAAGGTGGCATGTCCAATGGCGAGCCGATTCGCGTGCGCGCCGCCATGAAGCCTATTCCTTCCATTCCTAGGGCTTTGGGCACCGTGGATGTCGCCAATGGTGAGGCCGCGCAAGCCATCAACCAGCGTTCCGACACCACTGCCGTGCCTGCCGCCTCCGTGGTGGCCGAGGCCATGGTGCGTCTGACGCTCGCCAAGTATGCGCTGGAGAAATTCGGTGGCGATAGCGTAGCCGAAACGCGCCGCAACTGTGAAGCTTATCTTGCTTCTTGGCCGGAGCACATGCGATGAGCAGACCCAAAGCCGTAATCATCGGCATGATGGGTGCGGGTAAAACCCGCGTCGGACGTGAAATCGCCCAGATACTGAGTCTGCCGTTCGCCGATGCCGATATCGACATCGAGCGCGAGGTCGGTATGAAAATTCCGGCGTACTTCGACAAGTTCGGTGAACCGGAATTTCGCAAGGTCGAATCTCGCTTGATCTGCGAAAAGCTAACCTCCTTCGACGGTATTTTCTCACTGGGTGGCGGTGCCCCGATGACACCCGCCACGCAGGAAGCCTTAGCCGCGTATATTGCAGACGGCGGTCGTGTGGTCTACTTGATGGCCGATCCCGCCGAAGCAATGGAGCGTGCCAATCGCGGCGGCGGACGCCCTATGCTCAACGGCGATGCCAACGCACGCTGGAAAAAACTGTTCAAAGAACGCGACCCGGTGTTCCGCCAGGTAGCCAACGTCCATGTGCACACACGTGGGCTCACCCCGCAAGGTGCCGCAAAGAAAGTGATTGACATGGTCAACGAACGTGCCGTCCATGTAACCGGAACCGCCATCGATCCCTATGATGTCGCGATCGGCGAAGGCGTGATGAATCATCTGGTTGATGTGCTGGGAGACAAGCCTGTGCGTATCGCGCTGATTCACACGCAAAGCGTGCAGCGCCATTCCGACAGAGCCCGTGCGCTGCTGCGCCAGGGCGGTTATGAAGTCAGCGACATCGTAATTCCCGACGCTGAAGCCGGCAAAACTATTGAGGTTGCCAACGGCATTTGGCAGCGACTCGGCAATGAGGGTTTCACCCGTTCTGACGCCGTGGTTGGTCTGGGCGGGGGAGCAGCCACTGATCTGGCTGGGTTCGTGGCCGCCACCTGGATGCGCGGCGTGCGTTATGTCAACTGCCCGACCTCACTGCTGGCCATGGTGGATGCGTCAACCGGTGGCAAAACCGGCATCAACACACCGCAGGGCAAGAACTTGGTCGGCTCCTTCTACACACCAGCCGGCGTGCTGGCCGATATGAAATCATTGGCCACCCTGCCCAATGACATCTTTATCGAGGGCCTGGGCGAAGTGGCAAAGTCCGGTTTCATCATGGATGCCGAAATCCTCTCGATTCTCGAATCCCATGCCGCCGAACTCAAGGCATTCGATGGCACGACATTCCTTGGCACTCCGCTTGAGGATGTAGTCGCCGAACTTATCGAGCGTACGGTCACCGTCAAGGCATACCATGTCTCCTCCGATCTGAAAGAGAAGGGGCTGCGCGAATTCCTCAACTACGGCCACACGCTGGGCCATGCCATCGAAAAGCTTGAACATTTCCATTGGCGTCACGGCAACGCGGTGGCTGTCGGCATGGTGTATGCCGCTGAATTATCGCATCTCATGGGCTATATCGATGCCGATCTGGTCGACTACCATCGCTCGCTGCTTTCGTCGTTGGGCTTGCCGACCTCATGGAACAACGGTTCCTTCGATGATGTGCTCGCCCTGATGCATCGCGATAAGAAAGCTCGCGGCAATGAGCTGCGTTTCGTGGTGCTCGATCGTGTCGGTCACGTAATCCATTTGGATAATCCGCCGGCCGACGCCGTGCGCGAGGCCTTCGAGCGCATCACCCGCTAAGAATCAGCCCCTGAGGAAAGGAACCATCATCATGACCAGAGTCATTGTCGTCAACGGTCCGAATCTGGGACGACTCGGCGTCCGCCAGCCAGATGTCTACGGCAAGCAGGATTTGGAAACCCTCCGTAAGCTGTGCACTGAATGGGGTGCTGCATTGGGCTTGGACGTTGAAGTGCGCCAGAGCGATGACGAGGCTGAAATGGTGCGTTGGATGCATCAGGCGGCCGATGAGAAAACTCCGGTGGTGATGAACCCCGCTGCGTTTACGCATTATTCGTATGCCTTAGCTGACGCCGCCCATATGGTTATTGACGAAGGCCTGCCGCTGATGGAGGTGCATATCTCCAATCCATCGGCTCGTGACGAATTCCGCAAGCGCTCCGTAATCAGCCCTGTCGCCACCGGTACCATCACCGGCATGGGTTTCTACGGCTACAAAATGGCCCTCGACGCAGTAGTTCATTTGCTGGAATCCTGAAATAGCGGATATGTCCCAAGTTCGGGACGCTAACTCGCCTTCAGGGGGACAAACTTGAGAAGACAGTCGTTTTCTTCCCAAGTTTGTCCCTCTTATTCGTCATTAGCGTCCCAAACTCGGGAAACAGCCAAAACAAACAGAGAACACGCCGCCGGTGGCACGGTCACACTGGGCTGATACTCTGGAATTCCATGGTTAGAAGAACACATGGAAATCCCTCCGAACACGTTACCAAACATATTTTTGTCACCGGAGGCGTGGTTTCATCTCTCGGCAAAGGCCTGACGGCAAGTTCCCTCGGCCGTCTGCTGCGTTCCCGTGGCATCCACGTTTTGCAGCAGAAGCTTGATCCCTACATCAACGTCGATCCGGGCACCATGAATCCGTTCCAGCATGGCGAGGTCTATGTGACCGAGGATGGGGCCGAAACCGATCTTGACATCGGCCACTACGAGCGCTTCCTCGATGTGTTCCTGAGCCAGAAGGCCAACGTCACCACCGGCCAGATCTATCAGGAGGTGCTGCGCAAGGAACGTGCCGGCGAATACCTTGGCCAGTGCGTGCAGGTCATCCCGCACATCACCAACGAGATCAAGTCCCGTATGCGCGCTCAGGCGAGCGACGATGTGGATGTGATCATCACCGAAATCGGCGGCACGGTTGGCGACATTGAATCTCAGCCGTTCCTGGAGGCCGCACGTGAGGTGCGCCGTGATCTGGGTGCCGACAACTGCATGTTCGTGCATGTCTCCCTGGTGCCGTATATCTCCGCCGCCCACGAGCTCAAAACCAAGCCTACTCAGCATTCCGTGATGATGCTGCGTCAGCTGGGCATCACCCCTGACGCGCTGGTACTGCGCAGCGACCGCCCGCTCAACCAGTCCATCAAGGACAAGATCTCCCTGATGTGCGACGTGGACGCTGAAGGCGTGGTCAATTGCGTGGATGCCCCGTCCATCTACGACGTGCCCAAGGCCCTGTTCGACGAAGGCCTTGACGCCTACGTGGTGCGCGAACTCGGTCTGCCTTTCCATGACGTGGATTGGGACGAATGGGCCGACCTGCTGGAGCGCGTGCATCACCCCAAGCACGAGGTGAACATCGCCATCGTCGGCAAATACATCGATCTGCCGGACGCCTACCTGTCGGTCACCGAGGCCATCAAGGCCGGTGGCTTCGCCAATTGGGCCAAGGTGAACGTCAAATGGGTGGCTGCTGACAAGTGCGAAACCACCGAAGGCGCAGCCGCTGCACTCGACAACATCGACGGCATCGTGATCCCCGGTGGCTTCGGCATCCGTGGCATCGACGGCAAGATCGGCGCTCTGAAGTTCGCTCGCGAGAACAAGCTGCCCGCCCTCGGCCTGTGCCTGGGCCTGCAGTCCATGGTCATCGAATATGCCCGCCACGTGCTGGGCATCGAAGATGCGAACTCCTCTGAATTTGAGCCGGATTGCGCCAACCCGGTGATCGCCACCATGGAGGAGCAGAAGGACATCGTCGCTGGAAAGGGCGACATGGGTCACACCATGCGACTGGGCTCCTACCCGGCTGAGCTGCTCGAAAATTCGCTGGTAGCCGAACTGTACGGCACCACGCACGTCACCGAACGTCACCGTCACCGCTACGAGGTGAACGTGGCCTACAAGGATCGTCTGCGTGAGGGCGGACTCGTTATCTCCGGTCAAAGCCCGGACGGCGAGCTCACCGAATTCGTGGAACTGCCGCGCGAAGTGCACCCCTTCTATGTGGCCACCCAGGCGCATCCGGAGTTCAAGTCGCGCCCGACCAAGCCTCATCCGCTGTTCGCCGGTCTGGTCAAGGCCGCGCTTGACCATCAAGCCGAGCGCTGAGCGCCCGTAGTGAATCGGTAATACAGACCACTACCACTATGTAATCGCAATCGCCTTGCCCGCAGAGATTCTGCGTAGGCAAGGCGATTGTGTATACAGAGCCTGCCAACTCCATGTGAGCTATATCACTGGCCATGTCAGCAAGACGTTCTCAGGGTCGGTGCATAATAGGCAGAAAAGCAGTTAGATATCGGAAAGAGAGCTATGACCAACGACAACGCGGATTTCACGCAGTCTTTCGACGGCGCGCAAACCGAGGTCTTCAACCCGCTGAATGACGGCGGCGATCCGATCGAGGATTTCGGCAAGGAGTCGATCGCCTTGAAGAAGAAGCGCATAGTATGGCCTTGGATAGTGTTGGCCAGCGTACTGGTGGCACTTGCCGCCGCCTGCGCGGGAGGAATCTGGTTCTTCCAGTCGCACGCTCTGCCGGGCGTTGAGTTGTGGGGACATTCCATGACGGGCAAGTCCAAGCAGCAGATTGCTTCGCTGATTGACGAACAGGTAAACAACACTGAAGTGCCTGTGACCTACGAAGATAAGACGGATTCGTTCACGCTGAAGGACCTTGGCATTAGCATCGACGCCGAATCCATCGCCGACAAGGTGATGAACGCCAAGCGCGACACCGTATGGTATCAGCGTTATCTGCCGTGGGAGAAAAATAACGTGGTTACGGCTTCGGTGGCTGATACGGCCGACAGCAACGCCATCGACACCAAGCTCGGCATCAGCAACCAGCAGCCCGCGGTGGATGCACAAGTGAACTTGAATGCCGATCAGAACGGTTTTGACGTGGTTCCCATGACGTTGGGCCAAGGTGCTGATGCGCAACCGGTGGCCAAGGAAGCCGAACGTGTCATCCAGTCCCTTGGCACCGAACAACCCAAGACCGTCACTGTCACGCTTAAGGAAACCAAGCCCGTCATCACCGATGACGTAGCCAACGCCGCCAAGGCAACTCTGGACAGTCTGGTTGCGGCGAATATTCAGATCACCATCGGCGATCACGGCATTGCCACGTTCGATGCCCCTGCATTGGCCGCATCGATGACCATCAACGCCAACCAGGAAGCACCGTTGAACGACGGGGAAACCCGTAACGGCTATGTAGTGTTCAGCGCTGAAAAGCTGCAGCAGTACTACAACGATTCGATGAAGCCGAATCTGAAAACCGACCGTGAGGATCGCGACGTCATCGTCAATGGCAATGGCGAGGAAATCGGCGTCAACACTGAAGGCCATGATGGTGTCACCGTGGCAGATGGCGCCGATACGAATATCGGCACCGATGCGGCGGCTGTATTGGCCAAGGGATCCGGCTCGATTCAGGTGGAGGGCAAAGTCGATCCGATGCAGACGAAGACCACCAAGCGTCATGTGGTCGTGGATCTGTCGGATCACCATGTCTACGCCTACGAAAACGATCAGCTCGTCAAATCCATGTGGATGTCTGCCGGTGAGGGCAATGATCCGGTGACCGGCGAATGCATGGGAGATCTGTGCACCGGCGTTGGCGACTACAAGATCTGGCTGAAGTACGAATCGCAGGATATGTCCGGTAACCTGACCTTGTCCGACGGTTCCGTTTCGACTTGGGACGTTAAGGACGTAGGCTACGTCAATTACTTCTCTCAGTCCGGTTGCGCCATCCACCGCATCGCCACCAGCAGCTATTACGGCGACTCTGACCTCGCCGCGACGGGCGGCGGCAATACCTCCCACGGATGCGTGGGCATCGGCTGGGATGTAGCCCCCTGGTTCTACGACTGGTGCAAGATGGGCACCACTGTGCACGTGCAACTGTAACGTCCACAAAACACATGCATGCAAAACCGTCGTCCATCTGGGCGGCGGTTTTGTGTGTTCAAGCCCACAGCCAATATTTCGAACATGCGCTAGTGTGTCATACGAGGTTCTGTTAGGTTTGCGTAGGACCTTGTGAGTGATAGGAAGGCAGGATGGTGACCGATAACACAGCACCGAACGCCGCGGCTGACGTGGAGATGAGCCAGTATGTGGCTGATCGCACCCGCGTCAACGAGGATAAGATCAAACAGGACGACGAAATCATCAGCCAATTTGGCGATTATTCCTACGGTTGGCATGATTCCGATGCTGCTGGAGAGGCGGCGAAAAAGGGAATCAGTGAGGAAGTGGTACGCGCCATTTCCGCTGACAAGCACGAGCCCGAATGGATGCTTGAGAATCGTCTTAAGGGCTATCGCGACTTTATCGCCAAACCCATGCCGCAGTGGGGCGTGGATCTGAAGGATTTCGACGCGGACGATTTCAAGTATTATGTCAAGCCGATCGATAAGCAGGCCGCGACCTGGGAAGATTTGCCCGATGAGATTCGCGCCACCTACGACAAGCTCGGCATTCCTGAAGCCGAGAAGAACCGTCTGGTCTCCGGTGTGGCCGCCCAGTACGAGTCCGAAGTGATCTACAACTCCATTCAGGAAGATCTCAAGGCGCAGGGCGTGATTTTCGTGGATACCGACACCGCAGTGCAGCAGTATCCCGAGATTGTGCAGAAGTACTTCGGCAAGTGCATCCCCTCCGATGACAACAAGTTCTCGGCGCTGAACACCGCCGCATGGTCTGGCGGATCCTTCGTCTACGTGCCGAAGGGCGTGCATGTCGATATTCCGTTGCAGGCCTACTTCCGCATTAACACACCGAATATGGGTCAGTTCGAACGCACGTTGATTATCGCGGACGAAGGCTCGTACGTGCATTACGTCGAAGGCTGCACGGCGCCGATTTATTCCACCGATTCCCTGCATTCCGGTGTGGTGGAAATCTTCGTGGAGAAAAATGCCCGCGTGCGCTACACCACCGTGCAGAACTGGTCGAATAATGTCTACAATCTCGTCACCCAGCGTGCCTATGTGCGTGAGCACGGCACCATGGAATGGGTGGATGGCAACATCGGTTCCAAGGCCACGATGAAGTACCCGGCCTGCATCCTGGCGGAGCCGTACGCCAAGGCCAGCACCATGTCGCTTGGCTTTGCCGGCAAGGGTCAGTATCAGGACACTGGCGCGAAGATGATTCATCTTGCCCCGCACACTTCGTCGACCATCGTGGCCAAGTCCATTTCTCGTGGCGGTGGACGTTCCGCCTACCGCGGTCTGGTGAAGATCGTCAAGGGTGCTGAGGGGTCCTCGAATTCCACCGTGTGCGACGCACTGCTGGTCGACGAGTTCTCCCGCTCCGACACGTATCCGCATGTGGATGTGCGCGAGGATGATGTGTCGATGGCGCATGAGGCCACCGTCTCCAAGGTTTCCGAAGATCAGCTGTTCTATCTGATGAGCCGAGGATTGAATGAGGACGAGGCCATGGGCATGATCGTACGCGGTTTTGTGGAGCCCATCAGCCGCGAGCTGCCGATGGAATACGCGCTCGAACTCAACAGACTTGTGGAATTGCAGATGGAAGGATCAGTGGGCTGATATGGCACAGAACAAGGAAATCACGTTCCCCGTCGCGGATCCGAACAACCCCTACGCCATGCCGGCGGCCATGCCCTCATCTGTGGATCATGCCGCTCGCTCCTTCGCCGTGGACGACTTCCCCCAGCCGAACCGTAAGCAGGATGAATGGCGGTACACGCCCATCGAGCGCATCGACGAGTTCTTTGACACCTTCAAGCCTTCTGGCGCAACTGTTATTGAAGTGTCGATGATTGATGGTTCGGCACTTGCCGAGGGCATTACGCTATCTCAAGTCAAAATTGGCGATGGTCTCTCCGGATCCGTCAGCAAACCTTGCGATCGTGTTTCCGCAGTGGAATGGAATTCTGGTGCCACTGCCACGGTTCTGGAATTGCGCGGCGAAATCGCCCAACCGGTGCTGGTGCACGTGCATGGCGCGGGAATGGATCTTGACGCCTTCCACCTTGTGATCGCCGCAGCCGACAATACACACGCCGACGTGGTGGTGGAGCATGATGGTGAGGCTCGTCTGGCCGAAGGCGTGGAAATCACTACCGGCGCGAATTCGCATGTGTCGACCACATTTATTCAGGAATGGTCCGCCAATGCCAAACATGTGGCGAACCATCGCATCCATGTGGGCCGTAACGCTTCCCTGCGGCACTCCGTAGTCACCCTCGGCGGCGATATCGTGCGCATTCGCATGGATCAGGATTTCGGCGGCGAACAGGGCGATCTCAACATGCTCGGCATCTACTTCGTGGATCCCGGCGAGCATATCGAGCACCGTACGATGGTGGTGCATAACCACCCTGAGTGCAAGTCGCGTGTGGTGTACAAGGGCGCCCTCGATGGACAGGGTGCGCATTCCACATGGGTGGGCAATGCCCTCATCACCCCTAACGCCCCCGGCACCGACTCCTACGAACTCAACCGCAACCTCGTGCTCACGCCGGGTGCAATCGCCGATTCCGAGCCGAATCTTGAAATCGAAAACGGCAACATCATCGGAGCAGGCCATGCCTCCTCCGTCGGTCGTTTCGACGATGAGGAGCTGTTCTATCTGCAGTCGCGTGGCATCCCGGAAACCGAGGCCCGCAAACTGGTGGTGCGCGGCTTCTTCGGCGAGCTCGTCGAAGAAATCGGTATTCCCGCCATTTCCGAACATTTGATGGCAGTTATCGACCGTCGTCTGGCCCGCGGTGAAAGCGACGCCATGGCGCAGGTTCTCGAAGATAAGTAAACGTACTGAGGAGCAACATTATGTCCACTCTCGAAATCAAGGGCCTCGTCGCCCACGTCGAAACCAAGGATGGCATCAAGCCGATCCTCAAAGGTGTGAATCTGACCGTCAATTCCGGCGAAACCCACGCCATCATGGGTCCCAACGGTTCCGGCAAATCCACCCTCGCCTACACGCTGGCCGGTCACCCCAAGTATGTGGTTGATGACGGCGAAGTGCTGCTCGATGGTCAGGATATTCTCAAAATGACCCCTGACGAGCGTGCCAAGGCCGGCTTGTTCCTTGCCATGCAGTACCCGGTGGAAGTGCCGGGCGTATCCATGACGAACTTCCTGCGCACCGCCAAAACCGAAATCGACGGACAGGCTCCGGCCATCCGCCAGTGGACCAAAGATCTTTCCGCAGCCATGAAGCGCCTGAAAATGGATCCGAAGTTCGCCACCCGTTCCGTCAACGAAGGCTTCTCCGGCGGTGAGAAGAAGCGTGCCGAAGTGCTGCAGCTTGAGCTGCTCAAGCCGAAGTTCGCCATCCTCGACGAAACCGATTCAGGCCTTGACGTCGATGCCCTGCGCATTGTCTCCGAAGGTGTGAACCGAGCCAAGGAAGCCAACCAGTTCGGTATCCTCATGGTCACGCACTACACGCGCATCCTGAAGTACATCAAGCCGGATATCGTGCATGTGTTCGCCGACGGCCACTTCGTTAAGACTGGTGGCCCTGAGCTGGCCGATGAGCTGGAAGAAAACGGCTACGATCAGTACCTGCCCGAAGGTGCCGATTCCGAGTCCGCTCTGGCATAGCATCAGATGACGAAAAGAGCGGGGAGTTGAAATACCCGCTCTGGGTTGTAATCCATAGTTCCAGCGGTGTCCGCGGGGGTCTGGGATGTTCTATTCGCGACACGCTCCGGGCCGCTCTGGCCAAGTCTTTACGGTCGTGAATAGAACATCCCAGACCCCCGCTCCGTTGCGTAGGGGGCAACTGTAAACTGCAAGAGGAAGTGATGGCTAAAATGATTGATTTCGATAAGATCAGGGCTGAGTTTCCGATTCTGGATCAGCAGGTGCATGGACATCCGCTGGTGTATCTGGATTCGGCGGCAACCGCTCAAAAGCCGCAATGCGTAATCGATGCGGAGGCTGAGTTCTATCGCACGATTAATGCAGGTGTGCATCGTGGAGCTCACGAGCTGGCCGCTCGCGCCACAATGGCGTTCGAGGATGGACGCGCCAAAGTGGCACGCCTGGTTGGTGCCAATGCAGCCGAGGGCGAAGAGGAACTGGTGGTCACCGCTGGTGCCACTGCCGGCCTGAATCTGCTGGCCACGGCCTTTGGCAATGCATCGTTGGGACGTGGGGGACAGGCGGCCAAGCGTTTCGCTTTGCAGCCCGGTGATGAAATCGTTGTGTCGCGCGCCGAGCATCATTCGGTGTTGCTGCCCTTCCAGGAGTTGGCGTATCGCACTGGTGCCACATTCAAATGGCTTGACCTGACCGAGGATGGCCGTGTGCGCACCGACAATCTTGATGAAGTGATCACCGAACGCACCAAGGTGGTGGCCGTTACCCATGTGGGCAACACCACTGGCGCCATTACCGACATTGCTCCGATCATCGCCCGAGCTCACGCGGTAGGCGCATTGTTCATTCTTGACGCTTGTCAGTCCGTGCCTCATCTCAAGGTGGATTTCCACGCACTTGATGTGGATTTCGCTGCCTTCTCTGCACATAAGATGTATGGTCCGACCGGCGTTGGGTTCCTGTATGGCAAGCGCGAATTGCTTGAGGCGCTGCCTCCGGCCAATTTCGGTGGCTCGATGGTCGAATTGGCTTATATGGATCAGGAGGCCCAATATATGGCGCCTCCTGCCAGATTCGAAGCCGGCACGCAACCGGTTGCGCAGGTTGTGGCCGCAGGTGTGGCCGCCGAGTGGATGATGAACATCGGTTTGGATGCCATCGAGGAGCATGAGCGAGGCATCGCAGCCGAGTTGCTCAAACTCGGCGATATTGATGGCATCCGCATTCTTGGTCCGCGTGAGAACGTGAACCGAATCGGCACGGTGGCGTTTGATGTGGCTGGCGTGCATCCGCATGATGTTGGTCAATATATTGATGCGCAAGGTATCGCTATTCGTGTGGGTCACCACTGCGCACAGCCCATTCATCGTCATTTCGGTCTATATGCCTCCAATCGTGCCTCTTCGGGCGTCTACAACACCGTTGAGGATGCGCAAGCACTGGTCGAGGCTGCCAAGGGCATTCGTAAGTTCTTCGGGGCCTGAGCGCTTCGGAAGGCGTAACAGGGATACAAGGGAAGGTGTTATGAGCGATTTTGGCATGAGCAGCGACGAACTCGAACAAATGTATCAGGAGGTTATTCTTGAAGCCTCCAAAAACCCACATGGTAAGGAGCATTTCGCTCCCGATGCTGCCGTTGAACCTACGGGCGGTGTTGACTCGGCTCAGAGTGTGGTACGAGCCAGTCACGAATACTGCACTCCTGGCGAATCGCACCAGTTCAACCCGACCTGCGGCGACGAGGCGACCGTGCATGTGGAGATCTCCGATGAGGAACCACATATCATCAAGCGATTGGTGTGGGATGGCCACGGATGCTCGATTTCACAAGCCTCCCTGTCGGTTATGGTCGATCTGGTCAACGGCGCAAGCGTGGATGAAGCCATGGATCTGGAACACATCTTCCATCAGCTCATGCAATCACGCGGTGCTGGGCTAGACAATGAGGCGCTTGAGGATCGTCTTGGCGACGCCGTGGCGTTCCAAGGCGTATCGAAGTATCCGATGCGCATCAAATGCGCGCTGCTGGGATGGGAAGGCCTCAAGGATTCCATAGCAAAAGCGCTGGCTGCGAAGGAATCCTAGAAAAACCCGTGACAAACCACGCTTGTGGCGATACTGTTGTCACAACGTCTTTTGCAGATTTTGGAGTGAATATGAACGACAATCTTGTGCCTGAACCCACAGCTTCCGTGTTCGATGCCGTCAATGGCGTGCTGCAGGATGAGGAGGCGGCGCGCCGCGTGATGGCCAACCCGGCATTGGCCAAGGGCTTCCCGAATGGGCATCCCGTACAATCCACTGAGCATCAGGCTGGTGCATGTGGCTGCGGCGGCCATGGTGGTTCCGCATGCGGTTGCTCCGATGAGGCCGATGACAATCAGATTCCGCTGAAGGCCGTCGATGACATCGGCCGCGCCACCGCTCAGGATGTGCGTGAAGCGTTGCATCAGGTCATCGACCCTGAATTGGGTATTGATGTTATCGATCTTGGCTTGGTGTATGGCATTGAGATTGACGAGCTGGGTCGTGCCATCATTACCATGACGCTGACCACACCGGCATGCCCGCTCACCGATTTGATCGAGGATGAGTGCGCGTCCACCCTGGCTGGCCTAGTCGAGGAATTCCGCATCGATTGGACCTGGAATCCGCGCTGGACCACCGACCGCATCACTCCGGATGGACGTGATCAGCTTGCAGCACTCGGCTTCAATTTCGATAATCTGCCGAAGTACTAGAACGATTGTTATTCTGAACGGAATCGATTCCTTCGGCTTCGTTCAGAATAACTGTTTATGAAGAAGGCCTTCGCTCCTCAAGAGAGCGAAGGCCTTCTTCATAGAGTGGAGTTTTGATTAGTCTTCCACAATGGTGCCCTTGGGCACGACGGTGATGCCTTCCGGCGTCACCGTGAAGCCACGGGCAAGATCATGCTCGGTGTCGATGCCGACAGTGGAGTTTTCGGTCAGCACCACGTTCTTGTCAAGGATGGCCTTGTAGACGCGGGCGCGACGGTTGACGACCACACCATCGAACAGAATGGAGTCGACAACCTGTGCCCAGGAATGGATGCGCACGTTTGGGGAGAGCACGGAATGGTGCACTTCGCCGCCGGAGACGATGACGCCGGGGGAGACGATCGAGTCGGTGGCATGTCCCAGACGGTCGCGACCGGCGTGCACGAACTTGGCCGGCGGCAGGGTTCCGGAGTTCGTGTAAATCGGCCAGGCTTGGTTGTACAGGTTGAATTCGGGCACATAGGCAATCAGATCCATATGCGCATCGTAGAACTGCTTCAGCGTACCGACGTCGCGCCAGTAGGCGTGATCCTTTTCGGTGGAGCCGGGGATGACGTTCGAGTTGAAGTCATAGACGGCAGCCTCGCCACGGGAGGCGAAGTAGGGGGCGATGTCGCCACCCATGTCGTGCTTGGTGTCTGCCGCCTTCTCGTCTTTGGCCAGCGCATCGAACAGGGCATCGGTGTTGGCCACATAGTTGCCCATCGAAGCGAGGAAGGAATTCGGATCATCCGGCAGGCCAGCGCAAGTATCGGGCTTCTCAAGGAAGGTCTTGATCTGGTTCGGGTGTTCGGGATCGACATCGATTACGCCGAACTGGTTCGACTGCTCGATCGGCTGGCGGATACCGGCCACCGTGAATTCGGCACCGGATTCGATGTGCTGTTCGACCATCTGGCCGAAGTCCATGCGATACACGTGATCAGCACCCACGATCACCACAATGTCGGGCTGCACGTCCTCGATGATGTTGATGGTCTGGTAGATGGCATCAGCGGAACCGAGGTACCAATGTTTGCCCAAGCGCTGCTGCGCGGGCACAGGGGAGACATAGTTGCCCAACAGTGAGGAGAAACGCCACATCTGCGAAATGTGACGATCCAGTGAGTGGGACTTGTACTGGGTGAGCACGATGATATGACGGTAATCCGAGTTCACCAGATTACTCAACGGGAAATCGATAAGCCGGAATACTCCGCCGAACGGTACGGCCGGCTTGGCACGATCCCGTGTCAACGGCATCAGACGGGTTCCCTCACCGCCTGCCAGCACGATGGACAGAATCTTCTGCTTGTTCTTTGCCATATGATGCTCCTCTCGTAACATCATCTCAGAGCGTCTTTCGACACCGCACTTCACACCGAAGCATCATTGCCACAGTCACTTCACAATAATTGCAGATTTTTTGCGACATGCAAGGAACCTCGCCCCGCGTGGCGTGAACTTCACATGAATTTCGCATGGAACGCCTGTGTTAGCGGGCAAATTCAGGGCCACGCCAACATACCGACCATGTGTTATTGCGCGTCGTGCACGCGTGTCGCGTAGAAGGCGACGGCGCTGGAGGCCGCCACGTTAAGACTGTCGACTCCATGACTCATGGGGATTTTCACGGTCAGATCGGCACGGGCGATGGTGTGGCGGGACAGGCCGTCACCTTCGGTGCCGAAAATCAGTGCCAGTTTGTCGATATGGTCCGGTGCTGCAGGATCCGTGTCAAGACGTCGTGTGAGTTCAGCCAATGAGATCGAGTCATCTTCCAGCGCCATTGCCACAGTGGTGAAGCCCAGTGATTTGAGTTCGTCAATACCTTGGAACGGCCAGTAATGCTTGTTTTCGGTACCGTCCGGATTGTATCCGGTGATGCGCGTCCAAGGAATCTGGAACACCGTGCCCATCGACACGCGTGCGGCGCGGCGATACAGCGGATCCCCACAGGATGGCGTAACCAGTACGGCGTCCACGTCCAAGGCTGCGGCCGAACGCATCAGAGCACCAACATTGGTGTGATCCACGATGTTCTCCATCACTGCCACGCGGCGGGCGTTGCGGCACACTTCAGCCACTGAAGGCAATGTCCAGCGGCGCATGGCGCATAAGGCACCGCGATGCAGACGGTATCCGGTCAGACGCTTGAGCTGTTCGGGTGAGGCCACATAGACGGGCACTTGCGCCCCCCAGTGCTCATCGATGAAGGCGAAGGTGTCAGCCATGCCTTCAATCCACGGTTCTTCCACTAGGAGGGATAGTGGTTCGCGGCCAGCCGCCAGCGCACGATCAATGACCTTGGGGGATTCGGCTATGAACACGCCCTTGGCGGGCTCCAGACGGTTGCGCAGCTGCATTTCGGTGAGGTTCACATAGGCATCCACACGCGGATCATCGATGGTCTCAAGCTCAATGAACTGCATCTATTTCTCCCTTATGGTTCCCGGCTGCGTCTAACGCCGGGGTGCGGCTGGAACGCATGTGCATGCGCCAGATACAAAGAAAGGTTCCTGCTTTCGCAGGAACCTTGTCTGTGCCCGAGACGGGACTTGAACCCGTACGCCCGTTAAAAATAGGCACTAGCACCTCAAGCTAGCGCGTCTACCATTCCGCCACCCGGGCAGGTGTTGGTTGTTTTGAACAACGATGGATAACTATACTCATCATCACCCCCATTGCAAACTCGGCGTGTCGCGCGCCGATTTTCCTGCGGAAAATCACAAGCGCGCGACGCGAGGAGGAGAAGGCCCAGTGGGCCTTCGACGACGGAGCCATCCGTTGTCCGCGCCGATTTTCCTGCGGAAAATTATTAGCGCGCGACGCGAGCCACGGCCGGCCGCAATTCCGCCAGGAATTGCACAAGCCCGGCCGCGCGAGGAGGCCGAAGAGGAAGCCCAGCGGGCTTCCGTGCCGACGGAGCCATCCTTATTAACCAACCCCCACAAAACACAAGTTCCACCACCAACACAATCATTCGCTATCAATACGGTAGCCTTAAGAATCATGACAGACGCTCTTTTTCTCTTCGATCCGACCGTGGACAACGTGCCGGTAAACAGCGACGAGCTGCATGCCGGTTGGAAGCTCACGTTGCCGGCGCATATCCGCCAACATGCCATCAAGGCCATGCGCCTGACCGCCGGCGACAGTCTGCAACTATCCGACGGCAGGGGATTGCGCATTCAAGCGGTGCTTGCCGATCCGCAGGAGGGACTGGCTGAGGTGCGTCAGGTTGGACGCGAACCTGAGCCGCTTACTCGCCTCGCTCTGATTCAGGCGCTAGCCAAAACTGGGCATGACGAACAGGCCATTGATATGGCCACACAAATAGGTGTGGATGCCGTGCTACCTTGGCAGGCTGATCGCTCCATCGCCAAATGGAAACAGGGCCGTACCGACCGCAAATGGTCATCCGTGTTGGAATCCGCCACGGAGCAGTCGCGTCGAGCTTATAAGCCGCAACTGGGGGAGTGCGTGAACAGCAAGGAGATTGTGGCCATTTGCCGGCGCGCCTGCGTGCATGGTGATTTGGTGGTGGTGCTGCATCAGGACGCCACCGATACGTGGGCGGGTGTAGAAAATCGTGTGGCCGAATTGCAGGAACGCACACTTGCGGATGGCAAACCCCGCACCGTTTCCGTAGTGGTCGGCCCCGAAGGTGGCATCAGTGAGCAGGAGGTCGCCGATTTCACCAATGCCGGCGCGGTCAGCTGCGTGTTGGGTACGAATATTCTTCGGGCGGCTACGGCCGGCCCGGTGGCGCTTTCCTTGTTGAGCCGCGCATTGGGTAGGTACGAATAAGTCGAGAATGCGGCATTATTTGGTGAGTCATTGCGCGCACGGCGTAACGCCCACGCGCTAAGCTAAGTCATAGTCACACATCGATGAAGGAGTGAAGGATGAGCGAAGCGGACGATTGCCTGTTCTGCAAGATCATCGCGGGACAGATTCCGAGCACCAAGGTGTTCGAGGACGATACGACGTACGCATTCAAAGACATCAACCCCAAGGCCAAGGTGCATGTACTGGTGGTGCCCAAGCACCATTACGCCAATGTCGCCGAACTGGCTGCCGCCGATCCTGCTGAGTTGGCGCATATTGTCGCCGTCGCGCAGCATATCGCCGACGAATCCTTCCACGGCGCGTTCCGCTTGGTATTCAATACCGGGCTTGATGCCGGGCAAACCGTATTCCACGTGCATGCGCATGTGATGACGGGCGAGAAACTGGACGAATAGGAGACGAACCGGCAAGTGGCCACGACTACACGCACCATCACCATCCCGCAACAGCTTGATCCCGTTGCCGTATTCGGCCCGGTGGACGAAGTTATCCGCGAAGTGGAACGCGCGTTCCCCGAACTGACCATTCTTGTGAGGGGTAACCGGGTCGCCATCGTATCCAGATCCAAGCAGACCGAGGTGCAGGCCGCACAGGCTGAGGATTTGGTTAACACCCTTATTCAGGCTGCATATACCGCACCGATGGATGCCGACATGGTTCGACGCATGCTTGATCAAAACGTATTGAAGAATCATGTGCGCCTTGAACATCCAGGGCATGGGCCTGTGCATGACCGTTTTGTGCAATCGGCCGAACGCCAGTTGGCGCGGCCACGCACCGATGCCGAACACGATATGACGTATCGCAAGCCCAAAGTGCCCGGTGTGATCACATTTGCCGCCGGTATGCCGGTGCGCGCAAAAACTGCCGGACAAGTGGCTTATGTCAATGCGATTGAATCGCATACCATCACCTTCGGCATCGGGCCGGCAGGCACTGGCAAAACCTATCTGGCCGTGGCCAAGGCTGTACGTGCTTTTCAGGATCGACGGATTCGTCGCATCATTCTGACCAGGCCAGCGGTGGAGGCCGGCGAGAATCTTGGCTTTTTGCCAGGCACGTTGAACGACAAGGTTGATCCATATCTGCGCCCGTTATATGACGCACTCGGCGACATGCTTGGCCCCGACCAGCTCAAACGCTATATGGACGATGGCAGCATTGAAGTGGCACCGCTCGCCTATATGCGTGGCCGCACGCTTAATGATGCCTTCGTGATTCTCGACGAAGCGCAGAACACTACCGAGCAACAGATGAAGATGTTCCTGACCAGGCTCGGCTTCAACACCACCATGGTGATCACCGGCGATATTTCGCAGGTTGATCTTGCCGTGCCCCGTTCCGGACTGGCCACTATCGAACGCATTCTTGGCACCATCGATGACATCGCATTCGTACATCTGAACGCTGATGATGTGGTACGCCACCAGCTGGTTGGAAAAATCGTTGCGGCATACGACCGCCATGCCGCCATTGCGGGAGACCACCGCGATATTGAGCGTAATGGGCGTCGACGCCAGGAAACCGCAACAAGCACGAGGAGCGACGATGAGCGTTGACGTAACCAACGAAACCGCGTGGACCATCGATCCAAAGATTTTCTCCGATCTGGGCATCTGGGTGCTCGATCAGATGCGCGTGTCCACCCAATCCGATCTGACGATCATGTTTGTGGATCCCGAACCCATCGCCGAACTGCATATGCGTTGGATGAATCTTGAAGGCCCCACTGATGTGATGAGCTTCCCGATGGATGAACTTCGTCCAGGAGACGGCAAAACCGTGATGGAAGGCGTGCTTGGCGACTTGGTGATCTGCCCGTGGGTTGCGGCCCAGCAAGCTGCCTCCGCAGGCCATGGCATCATGCAGGAAATGATGCTGCTGACCATTCATGGCATACTGCATCTGCTTGGCTACGACCATGTGACTCCCGAGCAGGAGCGTCAGATGTTCGGGCTGCAACGCCAACTGCTGTTGACATTCTTTGCCGTGCGCCACGACACCGGATATGAAGCGTCATTGCCGGCTGGCACGCCGGATGCGCTGGCCATCTATGATGCCGCGCACGGTGCCGGTCGTGACCTTGATTCCCAACATAAGGACCAATAACCACTATGGAGTATTCCAGTACCACGCTAATCGCACTAACCATTGTTCTCGTCGCCGTAGCCGGACTGTTCGTCTGGTTTTCACTCACTATGGCGGCATCGGAAGGCGCGGTTGCCCGCGTCACTCGCGCCAGTCTGAATAATCTCATTCTTGAGGTGCAAACCGATTCGGAGTCCAGCCAATTCCTCAAGATGAAGAAAATCGACAAAATCCACCGCGTGCAGCGGTTGATTGCCGATCGATATGCCACCGCTGGCTCCTGCGCGTTCTTCCGCATCGCCTGTAATGTGCTGGATGGCGTATTGGTGGCAGCCATTGCCTCATTGTGGGGCGCTCCACTGTGGGCGGAGCTGCTTGCCGGATTCTTCGTCGCCATTGTGATAGCTGTTGTTTCCGTGCTGGTGCGTCCTCGTTCCGCTGGTATGGCCAAGCCGGTGGATATTATGATCGCCCATTGCGGCGCGGTAAGTCTGGCCTGCAAGGTCACGCCGTTCGCACGCATCGGTGGCGAAAGAAATGGCACGAAGGGCTCAGCCCGCCGTGGCAGGGGTGCCGATCTGTCCGATGACGAGGAGCTGGAGAAAATCCAGCTTGAGCAGGGCAAGGCGGCCATCGATCGTTTGGTGGAATCCAACGAGTTCGATCCGGAAGTCTCCGAAATGCTGCGCAACGTGCTGACGCTTTCCGACACGTTGACACGTGAGATCATGGTGCCGCGCACTGACATGATCTGCATGGAGCGTGACACGACGCTTGCCGCAGCGCTTAAACTGTTCTCCCGCTCGGGTTTCTCTCGTGTGCCGGTGATTGGCGAAGACGTGGACGATCTGATTGGCGTGGCGTATCTGAAGGATGCCGTGCGTGCCACAGCCTTCAATCCCGCCGCCATGGAGCGCAGTGTCGAATCGATTGTGCGAGATCCGCTGCTGGTACCTGAATCCAAGCCTGTGGATGACTTGTTCCATGAAATGCAACGGTCGCGCCAACATGTGGCTGTGGTCGTTGATGAATACGGCGGCATAGCTGGTTTGGTGACCATCGAAGACACCATCGAGCAGATTGTCGGCGAGCTGGAGGATGAACACGATCGCACCCAGCACTGTGAGCCGGAAAAAATCGGCGATAACAAGTGGAGGATGCCGGCGCGCACACCAATCGCCGATTTGGAGGAACTGTTCGAAATCGATATCGACGAAGACGATGTGGACACTGTCTATGGCCTGCTGACGAAGCTGATCGGCCGGGTGCCCATCGTCGGCGCCTCCGCCGTAACTCGTGGCATCAAGCTTACCGCCGTGGATTCTGCGGGGCGTCGTAAGAAAGTGTCCACCATCGTGGCCGAGCCCGCGCACGTCGAGGGCGACGGGGAAGATGAAACCTCTAAGACAACCCAGGATGACACCACAGACAAGGCCGAATCAGCTGATGACGGCGACAAGGAGTGATATGAGCGAGGAAACCATCGATTCGAACACCGCAACCGCCGGTTTGCAGCCATACCGTTCCGGCTTCGTGGCCGTGGTGGGCCGACCGAACGTGGGCAAGTCCACGTTGATTAATGCGTTGATCGGCAAGCAGATTGCCATCGCATCCTCGCGCCCTGAAACCACGCGTAAGGCCATTCGCGGCATTCTGACCACCGACAACGCCCAGCTGGTGTTGGTCGATACTCCTGGTATTCACCGCCCGCGCACACTGCTCGGACAGCGCTTGAACGATGTGGTGGATGAGTCCCTGTCCGATGTGGACATGGTGGCTTTCCTGCTGCCCGCTGATCAGCAGATTGGCCCTGGCGACAAACGTATTTTGTCGCGACTGCGCTCCGATTTCGCCACCAAACAGGACGATGGCTCGTTCACTTGGCGTATCCCGCTGATTGCCATTGTCACTAAAATCGATGAGTTGGGTCGTGAGCAACTGATTAATAAGCTCATCGAAATCAACGAATTCGCAGACTTTACGGATATTGTGCCGGTTTCGGCGTTGAAGCATGACAATCTCGCCGAAGTGCGCAACGTGCTGATCGAGCACACGCCCGAAGGTCCGCAAATGTATCCCGAGGATCAGATTTCTGAGGAACGCCCCCAGGAGACCATTGCCGAGCTGATTCGCGGCGCATTCCTGGAAACTCTTGATGACGAACTGCCACATTCGCTGGCCGTGGTCGTGGACTCCATCGACTATCCCGAAGACAACGACACCGGTGCTACCTATGATGGCAAGGCACAGGTAAATGTGTCAGTGTACGTGGAGCGCGATTCGCAAAAGCCGATCATCATCGGCAAGGGCGCTTCGAATCTTACCTACGTTAAGAAGAAGCTCAGGACTCCCGTCAACCGCATCGTCGGTTGCAAAGCCAGACTTGACCTGCACGTCAAAGTCGCCAAAAGCTGGCAGTCGGATCCTAAGCAGTTGGAGAAACTAGGATTTTAGTTTTGAGTCCGCTCTGGTAGTGCACCATCAGCAGCCAGAGCGGACATCACCATATTGGGCAGCATGCCTCGTAACATGCTGGCGGATTGTGTGCGCAACAATTCAGGCAACGCAATATCTTCCGACCGATCAGCCCGATAAGAAAACAACGACATGAAGATGCCAAGCGCCACTTCAACTGAAAGCCGCGAATTGACTGACATGGCCTGTTCGTCAATATTCAGGATGGCAAACCACGCGTCCCTAATGCTGTCGCGCACCATCGCACGCATACGTGGGGAACTATGCTCGCTAGCCGCAAGACACAAATGCTCGACTCGCTCGCTAAGAGCCGAATCATCAGCCAGCCGTGCAAGAGCTTCATCAGATCCGGTGACCCCATGCAACACAGCAGAGACGAGATCCTGTGGAATGGCATGGGCTAATGCATCTTCAGCTAATTCATCCATGCCAGTGTAGTGATAATAAAACGTGTTATGGTTCACACCAGCACGTCTGGTGATTTCTTTCATCGAGATTTCAGCATAAGGATGTTTTCTCAGCAGATCCCAAAACGCTTGTTCCATACGTTCTCTTGCGCTGGGAAGCTTCGAGTCCTTTCTCGGGCGTGCCATGGTGACATCCTTTCTATGCCGACTCCGGTCGGTTCGCAGCGAGTAACCAAAACCAAAGCAAGACCACTCGAAATTAGAGAAATTATCTGGTTTCTTCCGTTTTCATACCAATCAACCTTTCATATCATAACCTTTGGTTTCAGCTGAACCACGGAATCAATACATACCGAAACCAAGGGAAAGCCAGGAGTTCATGGAACAGCAAACAGCACACACCGTTAAACGGATACGCGGATACGCGATGCCTTTCGCGGTAATCATCGGTGTGATGTGCATGATGATGCTTATTTTCTACCCAATGATGCATTTGGAAGTCAAAGGACTTCCAGTTGCCATCGTCTCATTGGACGAAGGCGTCGAAACCCCACAGGCTACTGTCAATGCAGGCGAAACCATGGCCGAGCAGCTAGTCTCGGCCAATGATGCCTCCGCAACGATGGTCTGGACACGACTGGATAGCGAATCCGAGCTTGATGCCGCGATTGACAATAACGAATACTATGCTGCCGTCGTCATTCCTAAGGACTTCAGTGCACAACAGATGCAGGCAAAGCTCAATCCCGATGATGAGGCGGCAGTGCCGACGCTGCGCGTCATCATCGACAACGGCAAAAGCCCCATCGCCGCCAATCTGCTCAAGCAGGCACTGCCCACAGCCTTGGGCAAAAGTGGTGCCACAGTGAATGTCGAAACCGTGCACGAAGGCGTTTCTGGCAACTCCGAATCCACGTCGTCTGCGTTGCCTATCGGTGTGATGATGACACAGAATATGGTTATTGCGCCGCTGTTCATCATGAGCTTCATCGGCGCATTACTGGTTTCGCGCGCTGTCAAGATGAGCTTTGCGGACAACCGCATCACAAGAATATGCCATATCGGTATGCAGCTGGCTTTGGCACTTGCAGTATCGCTGGTTGCGGCTCTGGCAGTCGATTGCATATCAGCAGTCGTATCCGGCGGTTGGATGCCTGCGGCGGCAATTCCCTTTATGTGGATGGCCAGCCTGTGCGTGATGCTCGTCGGCCTGGGATTGTTCGACCTGTGCCTGCCACTTGGCGTGTTGTGCGGTGCAGTGACACTTGGAGCCGGACTGTCCACCGGCATGTTCCCCTACGAGATGCTGCCTCAGTTCTGGAAGGATTGGATCTACCCGTGGGCACCGCAGCATTTCATTGGCGACGGCGTGCGCGCCATACTTTATAACAACCATGGTGCATGGAACATCGGTAGCGCTCCGTTGCTAGTAATCGGCGTAGTCGGACTGGTCTTGCTGTGTGTAGCAGTAATTCTGCCTGCCATCAGCAAACAAACACTATCGAAAATTCAACTGTAGCTGCTAATCGATTTGGCCGGTTGCGTTGTGCTGAGAACAGCTCAACGCAACCGGCCAATCCTATGTCTGTAAACACACTGTTGATGATGATGCATGAAGCTGACAGATTATGCGGCGCAAACGACAGGTTATGCAGTGTAAGGGAAGCGCCGTTCCATCGCAACAGTTCAACGACGCAATATAAAACCTTGCAATAGCAACGTTTTTCGATGATGGTTGACGTGATCATACATATCATGCATGGCTGATAATGCATACGATGCATTGGTTCGAAGCCTCGGTATTTTCCACAATGGAATCACTCGCATAACGGCGTGCAACTAATAGCCACACGGCAGCGATGCCCCGCGGGTAGCAGAGAAACAGTCCGATGCAGGAGAAGAAACCATGCTGGAAATCAATATGGATGACGTTATCGCGGTCATCCAATCCATCCAGACACAGCTGATTGCGATCGCCGTCGCCCTAGTGCTGGCAATCGTCATCACCATTGCAGTCAACAAGCGCACCGTTGCTAACATGGCAGTGCGTAAACTCACCCATTCGACCACTTGGGTCGCCGTAGCCGTCGCAGCTATCGTCGCCATTGCCATGATGCTGATGGGCCCGCTGAGCAGCATGATCACCATGGCCACTGCCACCCGGTATGACCTGAGCCAAGAGAATATCGACACAGCCAACGAACTGGCGGTTGATATCGAACGCGAAGGTATCACGCTGCTGCAGAATAACGACAACATGCTGCCGCTGAGCGATACCGGCAATATCAACGTGTTCGGTTGGGCGTCCACCAATCCGATCTATGGTGGTACCGGCTCCGGTGCACTGTCTGACGCCTACGACACCACGTCGCTGCTCGACGGACTCAATGATGCTGGCTTCACCACCAACGATGAGCTGACCGACTTCTATACCAACTACCGTGCCGAGCGTGGTGCCATCACCGTCACCTCCGCCGACTGGACGTTGCCCGAACCGCCCGCCGACACCTATGGCGACGGCATGCTTGACAACGCCGAGGAGTTCTCCGACACCGCGATGATCGTTATCGGCCGCGTCGGCGGCGAAGGCCTCGATCTGCCCACCAACATGGGTGATATCGCCAGCGTTGCCGGCACCGTGGCAGGCGTGAATTACGACAACAACTCTGAAAATTACGCCGATTTTGAGGAAGGCCAGCACTATCTGGAACTCAGCCGTTCCGAGCGCGACATGATCGACCTGGTTACCGAACGTTTCGACAATGTGGTGCTCGTCTACAACGGCGCGAACGCCTTCGAGATGAACTTCCTGAACGACTATCCGCAGATCAAGTCCGTGCTGTGGGCACCGCATCCCGGTCAGGCCGGTTTCGCCGCACTCGGTGAGGTGCTCTCCGGCGAAGTGAATCCCTCTGGCAAGACCTCCGACACCTTCCTGACCGATTTGACCGCTGCTCCAAGCTGGAACAACTTCGGCAACTTCGAATACGACAATGTTCAGGAATTCGAAGTCGAATCCGCCCGCGGTGTGCGCTTCCCGCACTTCGTGAACTATGTGGAAGGCATCTACGTGGGCTACCGTTTCTGGGAGACCGCAGCTGACGAGGGGCTGGTCAACTATGACGAGGCCGTGCAGTATCCGTTCGGCTACGGTCTGAGCTACACCACCTTCGAACAGACCATGGGTGATGTGACCTACGCCAACGGCACCGTAAGCTTCGATGTGACAGTGACCAATACCGGCGACGTGGCAGGCAAGGATGTCGTTGAGGTCTATGTCAACCCGCCGTACACCAATGGTGGCATCGAAAAGGCCTCCGCCAATCTCGTCGAGTTCGAGAAAACCGATGAACTGGCCCCCGGCGAGTCCCAGACCATTGCGATCGAATTCGAAGATGACGATATGGCCTCCTATGACTATGAGAATGCCGAGGCCTATGTGCTCGAAGCCGGCGATTATGCGGTGTCCATCAACACCGACTCTCATAATGTCATCGCCGAACAGACTGTGACCGTGGGGGAGACCATCACCTATGACTCCGACGACAACACCCACAACGGCGACGCGGTCGTGGCCACCAACGTGTTCGACGACGCCAACGGCGGTCTGAACTACCTCTCCCGTGCCGATGGTTTCGCCAACTACGACGAGGCTACCGCTGCGCCGACCAACTACAGCATGTCCGACGAGGACAAGGCCACGTTCTATAACATCGGCAACTACGATCCGACCGAGTTCGACAACGCCGACGACGAGATGCCTACCACGAACGCGAACAACGGTCTGCGTCTGGCTGATCTGCGTGGCGTCGATTACGACGACGATCAGTGGGATTTGCTGCTCGACCAGCTTGACTTCGACGAGATGGATGGCATCATCGCCGACGCCGGCTATCAGAACGCTGCCATCGCCTCCATCGGCAAGGTTCGCCTGTCCGATGCCGACGGCCCCGCCGCTCTGAAGGACAACTTCACTGGTGCCAGCTCTATCGGCCTGCCTTCAAACATCGTGATCGCCTGCTCCTGGAACAAGGATCTGGCCCGTCAGTTTGGCGAGATCATCGGCGACATGGCCCACGATCTGCAGATTTCTGGCTGGTACGCCCCGTCCGTGAACCTGCACCGCTCCGCTTTCGGCGGCCGTAACTTCGAGTATTTCTCCGAAGATCCGGTGCTGACCGGCGATCTGGCTGCCGAGCAGATGTTGGGCGCGGCCGACCGCGGCGTCTACTCATTCACCAAGCACTTCGCCCTGAATGAGCAGGAGACGCAGCGCAACGGCCAGCTGTGCACCTGGGCCAACGAACAGTCGATCCGCGAACTGTACTTGAAGCCCTTCGAGACGATCGTCAAGGCCGACGGCGACGCGCAGGCCATGATGGGTTCGTTCAACTACATCGGCAACACGTACTCCAGCGCCCACACCGGCCTGAACAACACCGTGCTGCGCGGCGAATGGGGCTTCCGCGGCTTCGTGGAAACCGACTACTTCTCCGGCGCGAACTACGCCTACCAGACCGGCGACCAGGCCATTCGCGGCGGCACCGACGCGATGCTGGCGACCACATCCACCACTAACCACATCACTGATCGCAGCGCAACTTCGCTAATCGCGATGCGTCAGGCCACCAAGAACATCCTCTACACGGCGGTTAACAGCTACCGGTACGAGAACGGTGAACCCGAGTCCTCCACTCCGATGTGGCAGGTCACGACCTACGTGTCCATCGCCGTGCTGGGTGTGCTGCTCGTGGGCCTTGAATCCCTGGCCGTCAAGCGTTACCTCACCCGCATGAAGGAGGCCGGCAACCAAATCAAGTAATCCCTAGTTTTCTCTCATCCATTGCATTGCGGCGCCGTCTCGGACCTCCGAGGCGGCGCCTTTCACATCGCAACGCATACAATAGTACGATATGGACGCTTATCAAGCGGCGGGAGACGGTATGGAAATCAAGGAATTACGGTATTTCGTCACAGTGGTGCAGGAGGAGGGTATCACCGCCGCCGCCGACGTACTGCGCGTCAGTCAACCCACCTTGTCAAGGCAAATCAAGGATCTCGAGGAATCGTTGGGCGCGAGACTGTTCGACCGGGGCAACCGCGGACGCGCCTTGGAACTCACCAGAGAGGGGCGCATGCTCTACCGGCGCGCCTGCGAGATCATCGCACTCGCCGACAAGGCCGAAGCCGAGATCACGACCAGCGAGACAGTCGAAGGCGACTTGCACATATCGGCCGCGCAGACTTGCGCGATGTGTGTCGTGGCCAAGGCGCTCACCCTATTATGCGAACGTCACCCCGGTGTGACGGTGCACCTGCAGGACGCCTACAGCGACGACATCATCGACCGGCTCAACAACGGAATCACCGATTTTGGCCTGTTGGCGCAACCGGTGGATATGAGCGGATTCGACTATCTCGACCTGTCCGACCGCGACCCCCTGGGATTGGTGGTGCGCGCCGACCATCCGTTGGCTGCGCGTGCAAACGTCGATGTGGCCGAGCTCAAAGGACTGCGTGCCATTGTGCCCAAAGGCTCCATCAGCCGCAACGACTCGCTAGTCCAATCGAGCAGGTTGGCCGAGGGGCTTCGGGTGGTCGGCACGATGAATCTGTGTCACAACGCGGGATATCTGGTACGTGAGGGCTTCGGCGCGATGCTCTGCCCCAAGAGCGCGGCCAATGTGGGTGAGGGGAGTGGCTTGACGTTCGTGCCGGTGTCACCAGAACATGCCGTGCGTGTCAGTTTGGCCTGGAAGAGGAATCAGCCGCTGTCCCGCCAGGCCGAGGCGTTCCTCACGGCGCTGCGCGAGGTCATCGATGGAGAAAGGCCCAACGTCTTAGCCGACTGAACTCAGGCTTAAATACATTCGAAATATTAATGTATTTTGAATAACTTTCTGTATTTGTATTGTTTTTCGAAGTGGCTTAGCGTAGGAGACATCAACGATTCCACACGCTAAGGAGCCTATGATGACCCCCACTCGTATCCTGTTCGTCGGTGCCACTGGAAGCATCGGACGCCTGGCCGTCAACGAGGCGCTGCGCCAGGGATATCAGGTCCGTGCGCTGGTGCGCGACGCGACGCGAGCCGGCCTGCCCGGCGACGTCGAACTGTCGGTCGGCGACCTGACCCGTCTTGACGCGTTCGAAACCGCGTTGGAGGGCGCCGACGGCATCGTCTTCACCCAAGGATCGCACACCAGCGCTGCCATGGTCGAGGCCGTCGACTATGGCGCGGTACGTAACGCGCTGATGGCGCTGCGAGGACGCAAGGTGCGTATCGCTCTGATGACGGCCATCGGCGTGACCTACATGAATTCCCAGTACAACCGCACCATCGAGGCACATGATTGGAAGCGTCGCTCGGAACGGTTGGTGCGCGCGAGCGGCAACGAATACACCATCGTCCGTCCCGGATGGTTCGACTACAATGACGACGACCAGCGGCGCATCACCTTCCTGCAGGGCGATACCCGCCACAATGCCAGCCCCGAGGACGGCGTCGTGGCCCGCCGCCAGATCGCCCGCGTGCTCGTCGACGCCCTCGGCTGCGACGAGGCCACCAACACCACGCTTGAGCTCGTCGCCGAACACGGGGCGGAGCAGGATGATCTCGCGCCCCTGTTTGCCGCGCTCGAACCGGATCCCACCGACGGCGTGGACGGCGTGCTCGACGAGGACAACTTCCCGCTGACCGACCAGCCGCGCCGCGTGCTCGACGATCTTGAGACCATCAGGCGCGCCCGCTGACGTGCGCCGCGACCATTCCTGCCAGATCACACAACGAAAGGAGTCTTCCGTGCCCATCAGTGAAGCGGCGCGCCGCTACCATGAGCGCATGTTCCCCGGATACCAGTCCTCATTCCTCAACACCGACCCCGAATTCATCGAGGTCTTCGACAATTTCGCCTTCGACGAAGTGGTGAACAGCGACGATCTCGACGACTGCACCCGTATGACCGCGATCCTCGCCACACTCGTCGCCTGCCAGGGCATCGACGAATACCGCGCCATGCTGCCCGCCGCATTGAACTTCGGCGTGACGCCCGTCGAAGCGAAGGAAATCGTCTACCAGGCGGTGGCCTATCTGGGCATTGGCCGCGTGTTCCCCTTCCTGAAAGCCACCAACGAGATACTGGCGGTACATGGCGTGGAGCTGCCGTTGGAAGGACAGGCGACCACCGACGAAAGCGACCGTCTGGACTGCGGCGAACAAGCGCAGGTCGATATCTTCGGCGAGGGCATGCGCGGCTTCTGGAACTCCGGCGACGAGCAGACCCGTCATATCAACCGCTGGCTCACCGACAACTGCTTCGGCGACTACTACACCAGAACCGGTCTCGACCATCGCACACGCGAGATGATCACCTTCTGCATGCTCTCCGCACAGGGAGGCTGCGAACCGCAGCTCACCTCACATGCGGCGGCGAATATGCGTATCGGCAACGACAAGGCGTTTCTCATCAAAGTCGTTTCGCAATGCCTGCCGTTCATCGGCTATCCGCGAAGCCTCAACGCCCTGCGCTGCGTGGACGAGGCGGCCCGCAGGCAGTAGCCGCATCACGCCAATTCCAGCCAGGATTCCTGCCTTATAGGGCCCATCCGGCACAATCCCAACCACAACCAGAAAGAGAACGACAATGAGCAGAACATGGATGATCACCGGCGTATCCAGCGGCTTCGGCCATGAAATGACACAGCAATTGCTGGAGCGCGGCGACACCGTGATCGGCACCGTACGCAACACCGATAAGGTTCACGACCTGATCGACAGCTATCCCGACACCTTCGACTGCCGATTGCTGGACGTGACCGACGTGCCAGTGCTCCAGAACACGGTTCGCGAGGCCTTCGAACGCCACGGACGCATCGATGTGGTGGTCAGCAACGCCGGATACGGTCTGTTCGGATGCGCGGAGGAACTCTCCGACGCCGAAATCGACCACATCATCGCCACGAACCTGCTTGGATCGATCCAGTTCATCAAGACCTCGCTGCCATATCTGCGCGCGCAGGGCGGCGGCCGCATCATCCAGATGTCCACCTATGGCGCCCAAGTGGCCTATCCCGCAAATTCCATGTACCACGCCACCAAGTTCGGTATCGAGGGATTCTGCGAGGCCGTGGCACAAGAGGTCGCGCAGTTCAACATCGGCGTGACCATGGTCGAGCCGGGCGGTGCCCGCACCGAATTCCGCTACGGCAGCGCCAAGGTGGCCAATCTCATGCCGGAATATGAAAGCTCCCACGGATTCCTCACCATGCTGGATGCCTCCAGGGGACTCGCTCCCGGCGACCCCAAGCGCATGGCGGAATGCATCATCGCCAGCGCCGATCAGGATCCCGCGCCGCTGCGCGTGGTATTGGGCAGTCAGGCGCTGTCCGCCACCATCGAACGTTTGGAGACCCGTTTGGCGGATTTCCGTACCCAAACGGAGCTCGCCGCCTCCACCGATTTCTAGGTTTCGTTCCGCTCCTCCCGCATATGAAGAACCGCACCTCCGATCATCGAATCTGAATTTCTTCAGTCCAACAATCGGGGTGCGGTTCAAAAACGAGTGGCCCCTCCCTCTTTTTCTTTTCCCTCTTTCGTCACTTCCTCTTGGTGTACATCTGCGTGTTAAGCAGGGTGGAGTAGCGCTTGATAACCTTCGGACGAATCACCTTCATGGAGGCGGTCATCAGACCATTCTCCTGAGTGAACTCCTCAGGCAGAATGATGAACTTACGTACGGATTCGGCGCGAGACACACCTTCGTTGGCCTGATCGACCCATTTCTGCACCTCAGCGCGCACAGCCGCATTGTTCGCAGCGTCTTCAAGGCTCATCGTCTCATCCAACCCCTTGGCAGCCAACCACAAGCGCAGCGACTCCTCATCCAAAGTGATCAACGCCGAAATGAACGGTCGCTTGTCGCCAAGCACCAGCGCCTGAGAAACAAACTCGCAGCGCTTAATGACTTCCTCGATGGGACCAGGCGCCACATTCTTGCCGCCTGCGGTGATGATGAGATCCTTCTTGCGGCCGGTAATGTACAGGAATCCGTCATTGTCGATACGGCCCAAATCACCAGTGGCATACCAGCCGTCCTCAGTGAAGGAGGTTTCGGTGGCTTCCTCGTTCTTGTGGTAGCGGGGGAATACCGCACGACCCTTGACTTGGATTTCGCTATCTTCGGCAATGCGCAGTTGGAAACCTGGGAAGGCGATGCCCACCGAACCCGCGTGGAACGGAGTGCCCAGGGGATTGAAGGCACAGGGGGCCGTGGTTTCGGTCAGACCGTAACCTTCATAGACGGGCACATTCGCGCCGCGGAAGAAGGCAAGCAGTTGCGGGTCGAGCGGCGCACCGCCGGCCACAATCCACTTGGCCCTGCCGCCAAGCACTTCACGCAGGGAGGAATAGACCAGCGGGTCGAAGGCGGCGCGCCTGGCGCGCGTCAATGCCGAAGCGTGACCATTGGCGGACAATTCCTTCATATAGTTCTGCGCGGCCACCACGGCGGAGGCGAACACCACGCCCTTGGGGCCATGTCCAGCCTTCTGGGATGCGGCGTTGTATACCTTCTCCAGCACACGCGGCACCACGATCATCACAGTCGGCTTGGCAACCTGCAAATCCTGAATAAGCGTGGAAATGCCGGTGGCGATGAAAATATGCAGTTCCGAGGCAACGACGATGTAATTGATCGCACGAGCGAAAGAATGCGCCTGCGGCAGGAACAGCAGCACGGAGTGGTTCTTCTCGTGCAGCAATTCCGGCATGTAGCTCGGCAGGTTCAGCGCGGTCTGGCAGTAGTGTTCGTGAGTCATTTCCACACCCTTGGGCGCGGCAGTGGAGCCGGAGGTGTACACGATGGAGCACAGATCTGTCTTCTTCACGGAATCGATGCGCTCATCCAGCTGAGCATCGCTGATGGCCGCGCCATATGCCTTGATCTCATCAAGTCCACCGGTTTCAATGCAGATGATGTGCTCCAGCGAGGGGCATTCCTCAACCGCGCCATCGGCCTTGTCCCGCATGGTTTTGTCCTGCACGATAAGCAGACGGGCGTCGGAGTTGTTGACGATGTTGCGAATCTGTTCGGCCGAATCGGTGTCGTAGATGGTGGCAAGCACACCGCCGCAAGCCATCACCGCGGCATCGGTCAGATCCCATTCATAGGAAGTGCGGCACATGAAGGCCACGCCGTCGCCCTTGTTGAGGCCATAGTGCATCAGGCCTTTGGCCAGAGCGCGCACATCGGCGAGGAATTCGTTGGCCGTCACCGTCGTCCACTGGTTGCCCGACTTGTAGGTGTACAGCGGATCGTCGCCCATGCGTGCAGCACGATCGGCGTAAATATCATAAATCGATATGCCTTCATCCAACGTCGGATTACCGGCGGTGGATGTGGTCAGCAGGCCCGTCGCATCATCAATGTCAGTGACGGTCGGGAAACCGGGACCCCATTCGTCGGTATGAGGCAATGTGATATCGGATTCGGCCGGCACGTCGGCATTGGAGAGGTAATCAGGCTCATCCGGGGTGTCGTCGTGCACCGGATGGACGAAATCGGCGCCCAGACGCAGCATCTTGCTGGTCAGGTTGATCGTGTGCTGTTTAAAGGTGTTGATTGCCGACACGTAACGCTCCTCTAGGCATGGTTCATGCATCCGTCGGCGGACGGATGCCATCAAACAGTGAAGTGTAATCGCCAAAACGCGACTCGTCACCTTACGCAACCGTAGCCATAGCGCCGTGAACACCAAGCAGCGCCCACGTAATGAGCGCGTATGTGCTTCAGTCTTCACCTTCTGGCTACACTAATGAGCGCGGATAACCATACCCGTTATCTGGATAGGAAAAGAAAGGTTCTCATGGCTGAAAACCAAGACACTGTGGTGTTCGGCGTTCTGAACGAAACGTCTGCCAACGAATCCCGCGTCGCGCTGACGCCGGATATCGTCACCCGGTTGAAGAAGAGTGGCGTGGCCTCGGTTATCGAATCCGGTGCCGGTATCGCCGCCGAATACACTGATGAGGATTACACCAAGGCCGGTGCGACCGTCACCACCCGCGACGAGGTAATCGCCAAGGCCGATGCACTCGGTTTCGTCGATCGTCCGTCTACCGAAACCGTGGCCCAGCTTAAGGCCGGCCAGTGGGTGATCGGCATACTCGGCTCCTTCACCGATGCCGACTACATCGCGGCTCTCGATAAGGCTGGTCTGGTGGGCATCGGCATTGAAAAGCTGCCCCGCCAGCTCTCCAGCGCGCAGTCCATGGATGAGATGACTTCCCAGAACTCTGTGATGGGCTACAAGGCCGCCATCACTGCAGCTGATGCCTACGGCTCGTTCCTGCCGATGATGACCACCGCGGCCGGCACAATCCGCCCGGCTAAGGCGCTGGTGCTCGGCGCTGGCATCGCCGGTCTGCAGGCCATCGGCACTCTGAAGCGTCTGGGTGCAGTTGTCACCGCCTACGATGTGCGCCCCGCTTCCAAGGGCGAGGTCGAGTCGCTGGGTGCAAAGTTCCTTGATCTGGGCCTTGATTTCTCTGCCGGTCAGGGTGAGGGCGGTTACGCCCGCGCGTTGACTGCCGCCGAGCAGGCCGCCCAGCAGGCTGCGGTCGATGAAAAGGCCGCTGGCTTTGACATCGTTATCACCACCGCCAAGGTGCCCGGCCGCAAGCCCCCGATGCTGCTGACCAAGGCCGGCGTCAACGGCCTGCACCGTGGTGCCGTGGTGGTCGACTGCGCTGCTTCTGATCTTGGCGGCAACGTCGAAGGCTCCGTGATTGGCGAGCAGGTCACCGAGGGCGGCGTCAAGATTATCGGCGCTCCGTATCTGGCTTCCGGTGTCGCCACCACCGCTTCCAACCTGCTGAGCCGCAACGTGGCCGACGTGCTCGTTCACTTCGTGCGCGATGGCAAGCTCGCTCAGGATCTGTCTGAGGAACTGGACGCCGCCATGGTGGTGGCAGGCCGCGTCGAATCCGCAACGAACGAAGAGAAGTAAGGAGGAAGTCGCATGCCTACGCTTGTTGTTTCCATCACCCTGTTCGTACTCGCCCTGCTTATTGGCATCGAGGTGATTGGCAAGGTGCCCGCCACCCTGCACACCCCACTGATGTCTGGTGCGAACTCCATCCACGGCATCGTCATCGTCGGCGTCGTCATCGTCGCCGCCGAAGCCAATTCGCCGCTTGCCTATGTGTTCATATTCCTGGCCGCCGTGCTGGGCACGATGAATGTAGTCGGCGGCTATGTGGTTACCGACCGCATGCTGGAGATGTTCAAGTCCAATAAGAATGAGAAGAAGGGGGAGGATAAGTAATGACTTCCACTGTTGGAGCCATCGATATCGTCGCTTGGTTCGTCTATCTGTTCTCCGCCGTTATGTTCGTGGTCGGCCTTCATTTCATGAACTCGCCGAAAACCGCGCGTAAGGGCAATATGATTTCTGCTTTCGGCATGATTGTGGCCGTGCTGATGGCCTTCATCGTGCTGTTTGCCAAGGGATTCATCACCATTGTGGCCGTCGTTGTGCTGGTGGCCGGCATTCTGATTGGTGCTGTGGCCGGTGTCGTCTCCGCCAAGAAGGTGAAGATGACCGATATGCCGCAGCTGGTCTCCGTATTCAACACCGTGGGTGGTGGCGCCGCCGCACTTGTGGCCCTGAACGACATTCTCACCAAGGCCGAAACCCCGGATATCGTGGTGCTTATCACCGCTGGTCTGGGCATTCTCATCGGCTCCGTGACCTTCACCGGTTCGCTGATTGCAGCCGGTAAGCTGCAGGGCATCAAGTGGGTCAAGAAGCTTGCTCTGCCGGGCAAAGGTGTGTGGAACATCGTGTTCGCCGTGCTGTCGATCGCCTCGCTGGTCATGCTGTGTGTGCAGCCCGAGCAGCGTCTGCTGTGGTCGATTCTGACCACCGTGTTCGCCCTGTGCTATGGCTTGGTGTTCGTGATTCCGATCGGCGGCGCCGATATGCCCGTCGTCATCTCCGTGCTGAATGCCTGCACCGGTACCGCTGTGGCTATGAGCGGCCTGGCCATTGATAATGTGGCCCTGATTGTGGCTGGCGCACTCGTCGGCTCTGCTGGCGTGACCCTGTCTATTCTGATGGCCCAGGCCATGAACCGTCCGCTGATCTCCGTGCTTGCCGGTGGCTTCGGCGGCTCTGACGCCGCCCAGGCCGGCGACGGCCCTGAAGGCACCATGAAGGAGACCAGCCCCGATGATCTGGCCGTCCAGCTGGTGTACGCCGATAAGGTTATCTTCGTGCCCGGCTTCGGTTTGGCCCAGGCGCAGGCGCAGCGCGAGCTCGCCGACCTTGGCGAACTGCTCAAGGGACATGGCGTCGAAGTCTCCTATGCTATCCACCCGGTGGCCGGCCGTATGCCTGGTCATATGAACGTGTTGCTCGCTGAAGCCAACGTGCCTTACGAGGAGCTGGTGGATCTCGACGAGATCAATCCGCAGTTCCCGAGCGCCAATGTGGCGCTGGTCGTCGGCGCAAACGACGTCACCAACCCCGCTGCGCGTCGTCCCGGCACCCCGGTCTCCGGCATGCCGATTCTCGACGTGGATAAGGCGCAGAACGTGGTCGTTATGAAGCGCGGCCGCGGCACCGGATACGCCGGCATTCAGAACGAGCTCTACTTCGAGGACAACACGCAGATGCTGTTCGGCGATGCGAAGAAGAGCCTGCAGGCCGTTATCAACGCCGTCAAGGAACTGCTTGCCTGATCTGCCTCATATCACTGCAATACTGTAGGTAACGAAAAGGCCCCTTCGGGGGCCTTTTCTCGTTCTTGTTCACAAGTTTGCAGAAGATATGCCAGAGAGACACTATGACGCTGGTATCCTTGGAAGGCAGCGAAGTCCCACAGGTATGAAGCATTAGAAGCAGGTAGGAGACAGATTTACGCGATCGCGACCGCTGCGATCAAATATGATACCCCCGTATAGGCAATCCCCCCTAACGGGGATAGACTTGTCTCTGAATGTTGCACGCAGAAAGGTACCCACAGTGAGCGAATCGAACAACGAGACCCAGCTCTCCGGCAATGACGAGCCTCGGGTCGATACCCCCGTTGTCAACGTGGACGAGGCGATGAATGAGGCCTTCGAACATTGCGCCGACAAAATGCGCGCCCGCGGTATGAGCGATACGGCCATCGCCCAGTTCAAACATCTGTATACCGTGTGGCGCACCGAAGAGGAAAGCAGCTGGATTCGCGAAAGCGACGTCGAGCCGCTCGAACATATTCCCAACTTCCATGACGTTTACGAGACCATCAACCACGATAAAGCTGTGGACGCCTTCGCCAAGACGGCGTTTATCAAACTCAACGGCGGATTGGGCACTTCCATGGGCTTGGATTGTGCGAAGTCGCTGCTGCCGGTGCGTCGACACAAGGGCAAGCAGATGCGCTTCATCGACATCATCATCGGCCAAGTATTGACCGCCCGCGTGCGGCTGGGTGTCGAGCTGCCGCTGACGCTGATGAATTCCTTCCGCACCTCCGCCGATACGATGAAGGTGATTAACACCCATCGCAAGTTCCGTCAGGACGAGGTGCCGACGGAAATCATTCAGCACGTCGAGCCTAAAGTCGACGCGATCACCGGCGAGCCGGCCTCATTCCCGGATAATCCTGATCTGGAATGGTGCCCGCCGGGCCATGGTGACTTGTTCTCCACGATCTGGGAATCGGGCTTGCTGGACATCCTAGAGGAGCGTGGATTCAAATATCTGTTCATTTCCAACTCCGACAACCTTGGCGCACGCCCCTCACGCACGCTGGCACAGCATTTCGAGAATACCGGAGCGCCGTTCATGGTCGAGGTAGCCACTCGCACCTATGCCGATCGCAAGGGTGGCCATATCGTGCGCGACAAGGCCACTGGACGCCTGATGCTGCGCGAGATGAGCCAGGTGCATCCCGACGATAAGGCGGATGCACAGAACATCAAGAAGCATCCGTATTTCAATACGAATTCAATTTGGGTGCGCATTGACGCGTTGAAGGCGAAGCTTGCCGAATACGACGGCGTGCTGCCACTGCCGGTGATTCGTAACAAGAAAACCGTTGATCCGACCGATCCGAACAGCGAACAGGTGATTCAGCTGGAAACCGCCATGGGTGCCGCCGTCAGCCTGTTCAACGGTTCCATTTGCGTGCAGGTGGATCGTATGCGGTTCCTGCCGGTGAAGACCACCAACGATTTGTTCATCATGCGGTCCGACCGTTTCCATCTCACGGATACCTATGAGATGGAGGATGGCAACTATATCTTCCCGAACGTGGATCTCGACCCACGCTTCTACAAGAACATCCACGACTTCAACGAACGCTTCCCCTACAACATGCCTTCGCTTGCCGCAGCCAAATCCGTAACCATCCATGGCGATTGGACATTCGGACGCGACGTGAAAATGTTCGCGGATGCGCGTCTTGATGATACCGGCGAGCCCAGCTACGTGCCGAATGGCGAATACGTTGGCCCGCTTGGCATCGAACCTGATGACTGGGTGTGATCAGAGGGGCGGAAAAATACGTTTATAACGGAAAAGGACGACTTTTTTCGCGAAATGGCACCCATGCGCTCAAAAACCCTCTAATATAGAGTGAAGTGTGAGATAACCTCATGCACACTTATAACGAAACATTAACGAGACGTGAGGACTAATGGCAGAGGGCACAAGCGGACGTCGGCGTTTTTCCGACAAGTGGGGCAAGCACGAGCTGGATGTGCTGGCCGTATTGTCATCCGCCTTCCCGCAATGGCTCACCTCCCGGCAGATTGCGCAGCGAGTGAAGGCCTATGCGGACTCCTATGGGGAGTTGGCCGATCAGGCAGCCAAGGCCGCATTCGCCAAGCAGTTCCAGCGCGACCGTGCCAAGTTGGCGGCCATGGGCATCGCCATCGAGTCAAGGCAACCTGAGTATTCATCCAAATCGGAGGGGCAGGATTTCGCCTCATACCGCCTGCAATTGGGCGATGAGCCACGCATCCGCCTGATGTTCGAACCGGAGGATATGCCGGTGCTGGCAGCTGCCAACTATCTGGCGCGCTCGATGTCCATCTCATCGGAACCGGAACCGCAGGTTACGCAGCATGCCTCACGTACCACACCACGTGTGCCGCAAACGCCGATTCCCGGTTTGGGTCTTGATTCCATCGCGCCAGGTCTTGGCACTCAGCCCATTCCGGACACGCTGGTTAAGGTTATTGATTCGCGTCGTTTCGCCGCAACTGTTGATGTGGATGGCGAACATCTCAATGTCGCCTACACTGATTCCGACGATTTGGCCATGTTCGTGCTTGATCATCCGGGCGCCACCATTGTCAGTCCCCAAGAAGCCGTTGACGCCTATCATCGTCGCTTGAACGCGGCCAAAGCGTTTGTCTTGGCCAACAAGTCAAACGGTCAGGGCATGGATGCGGATGCTTCGGCATCTGCCGCTGAGGTCAGCGAGCCAGGGGATCCCGAATCGATCAAGGCACAGAATAAGAAGAACGGATCCGCGTTCCAAACCGGCAGCGAAGTCGACCGTCGTTTGCGCCTGATGTTGTTCCTTTCCGCACATCTTGGCGAGGAATTCTCGATGGCCGAATTGGCTGAGCGTTTCATTGGCAAGACTAAAAGCGATGATGAGCTACGCAAGTTCGTCAACATCATCCACAAGGACATCAATACGCTGACCACGGTGTCCGATGATGGTGAAATGGCCGGTAGCCAATTCTTCGATATCGATTGGCCGCTGCTGGATGCGGAAGGCATTGTCTCCGCAACCAATTCGCTTGGTCTGGAACGCTTGGCTGGCATCTCCCCGCAGTACCTGAGCATGCTGACCGCCTCGGTTAGCTATCTGGCGCATTCTCCGCTGCTGCCCGACGAGCAGCGCAGTCAGGCACAGTCATTGTATGAGCGCCTGCGCAAGCACGTCACTCCCGGTCAAACGCCTTGGCTGAGCCTGACCGGATACGAAATGGAACCGCGCAGCTTCTCTGTGGTCAAGCGTGCGATCAACACCTCGTCTCTGTTGGATATGCAATACACGGATGGTGCCGGCCGCTTGCGCCGCAGGCTGGTGGCACCTGCCAAGATTTATATCGACGAAGGCGTGTATTACGCGGCTTTGTACACGGATATTGGTGACGCTGCCCCCGAAGACAAGCAGGCATATGTCTCTAAGGACAAAACCATTGACAAGGCGAATGGCAAGCCGCGCACATGGCAGGTACTTCGCCTGGCCCGCATCGAGAAGGCGGAGATTGTCAAGCCGATTGGTCCGGTTGATGTGCCGAACATGCCGGTTGGCGAATTGCGTAAGTGGAGCTTCGACAACGGCACTGAAGCGGTGTTCATCACCGATCAGCATGATCTGCCCTTCGTCAAGGCACTGCCTGGTGCCACCATTGAACCGTGTGGAGCGGGAGAGAAGGTACATCTGATTGTGTCCTCGGATTCCTGGTTTGTGGCGTTCTGTATCGCACACGCTCGTCATATCACCGCTGTGGCCCCTGAAACCCTGCGCACGATGATTGTGGCTCGTGCCGAACGCGAGCTGTCCATCAGTGCGGATAAGTAAGTAGTCGGGGGAGTTGCACATGCCTTGGTGGATTTGGTTGATACTGGCATTGTTCATGCTGGTTATGATCGTCGCAGGTTTGGCATTCGTTGTTTGGCGTGGAATTTGCGCAGCCAAGGATGTGCAGCATATTGGCGACAGGATTGGCAAACGTCTTGCTGAATTGGGAGCCGTGCAGCAGATGGAGCAACCATCTGAGCCGCCGCTGTTTACTCAGCCCCTGCAGGTGGCTCAGGAACGGTATGCGGACGCCCATGCCGAGGTATATCGGGCCAAAGCCGCCACACGCAATCGTCATGCACAGGCTTGGGCTAAATGGAAGCGATTTAACGACTAACTGAAAGCATCATGGCACGTCACCATCACCGCAATACCTCTGATAACGCTGCTCGCGAACTCACCCCCGCACAGCGTTATGCTTCATTCCAAAAAGTCAAGGCGCATCGCGCATCAATCGCACAACGCTTCGCGGATTCGTTGCCTTTCGATCTTGATGATTTCCAGTCGGAGGCCAATGATGCGCTGGAGGAAGGCAACAATGTGCTGGTCGCCGCGCCGACGGGTGCGGGCAAAACGGTTGTGGCCGATTTTGCAATTTATCTGGCGCAGCAGCGTAATGTCAAAGCTTTTTACACCACGCCGATCAAAGCGCTGAGCAATCAGAAATACCACGATCTGGTTGAGGTGTATGGTGCCGATCGTGTGGGCCTACTCACTGGCGATACTTCAATCAACTCCGAGGCCGACATTGTGGTGATGACCACCGAAGTGCTGCGCAATATGCTCTATGAGCGTTCCACTACACTCACCGCCTTGCAATATGTGATTCTCGACGAAGTGCATTATCTTGCCGACCGGTTCCGTGGGCCTGTGTGGGAAGAGGTGATTATTCACCTGCCGCGCACGGTTCTCATCGTGGGATTGTCGGCCACAGTCTCGAACGTGGAGGATTTCTCCAAATGGATCGCCTCGGTGAGGGGCGACACCAAGCTGGTTATCAGTGAGCATCGCCCGGTGCCATTGGAACAGCATGTCATCGTTCAGGCTGATGAGCATACCGAGCCTGAAGTCTTGGATCTCTACCGCCGTGACGGCAATGGTGAGCAGACTACGAAACTCAATGCCGAACTGATCAACCGTCTTGACCAATTCGATCGTCGTGCCGAGCGCAGGCGCGCGGAGCAACGACCGAATAAACGCAAGGCAGGCAAGGGCCCACGCGATCGGGCACCAAAACCCGAACGCCATACGCCGCGTCGATGGGCGGTGGTCGACGAACTCAATTTTCTGGGAATGCTGCCCGGCATTTATTTCATCTTTTCGCGCAACGGCTGCGATCAGGCCGTTGAACAGTGCATCAATGCCGGATTGGAGCTTACCAGCGATAAAGAAGTGGTGCGCATCCGTCGCATTGTTGACGAGATGGTGGATGGGCAACTGACCCAAGAAGATCTCAAAGCCCTGCACTTCTCCCAGTTCCGTTTTGCGCTTGAAGAAGGCTTCGCCTCACACCATGCAGGCATGATTGCCCTGTTCCGCCAGATTGTCGAACGTTTGTTCGAAGAAGGTCTGGTGAAAATGGTGTTCGCCACCGAAACACTGGCGCTGGGCATCAATATGCCGGCACGCTGTGTGGTGGTCGAAAAGCTGGAGAAATTCGACGGTACGGGCCATGTGGGGCTTACTCCCGGCGAATTCACCCAGCTCACCGGCCGTGCGGGCCGCCGAGGCATCGACACTATCGGGCATGCGATTGTGGTGGATCATCATGGCTTTGTGCCTGCCACTGCGGCAGCCTTGTCATCCAAGCGCGTGTACCCGCTGCATTCCAGCTTCCGTCCGACCTTCAACATGGCGGTGAATCTGCTCAATGCCAGCGATTATGAGACCGCACGCATCACCTTGGATCAATCCTTCGCCCAATGGGAGGCTAACGAATCGGCTTGGCAGCTGGAATCGCAGATGACGACGCTGCGCGAGGCGCTTGACGGCTACGAACAGGCGTTTCAATGCGGCCATGGCGACTTCAAGGATTTCATGAGCATTCGCATGGCCTTAAGCGACATCGAGAAGGATGGCCGGCGCAAACTCAAGCGTGAGTTGTTCTTCAGCGAACAGGATCGCGCGGCTGCTTGGGCGGATCTTGAGGCGCGCATCAAGCAGCTGCGCAAAGCCGAGCAACAGCATCCGTGCCGCAACTGCCCAGATCTGCAGCAGCATCTCAAGTGGGGGCATCGTTGGGCTCGCGAAATGCGTGAACTGAATCGGGTAACCGAACGTTATCATTCCCGCACCGGTTCCGTGGCTCGCCAGTTCGACCGCATCTGTGATATTCTCGGCGGACTCGGCTATCTTGAGCGCCATGAAAACAGCAACCGTGTCGATATGACGCTCAGCGACAAGGGGCGGTTGCTTAGGCGTATTTACAGCGAACATGATTTGGAATTATGCGAGGCGTTGCTTGGAGGCGTATTCAGCAAGCTGGATGCGCGTGGTCTTGCCGCTGTGGTGTCTGGCTTGGTGTATGAGTCTCGACGAGGATCGCAGGGGGAGCCGAGGCATTATCCAGGAGGTATTTCCGGGCCTGTTGCCATCGCCTGTTCCAAGCTTCAGGGCGTATGCGCCAATATCGGTATGCTGTGCGAAGACCATGGATTGGACGAGCCTGCGCAGCCTGATTTCGGCATTGTGGACATCATCTATGAATGGGCGGATGGTGGCTCGTTGGCCTCGTGCCTGTACGGCACGGATATGACCGGCGGCGATTTCGTACGCACCGCCAAACGTCTATCGGATGTATTGCAGCAGATTGCCGTGGCCGATCCGCTGCCTTGTGATGGAGCGGATAAGTTGGCCGATACCGCCCGCAAAGCTGCCGATCTGGTCAATCGCGGCATTGTGGCTTATTCAGGTGTGGAATAACCGGCTAGTCCGAACTGTTACGTATTGTTGTTAGGTTAGATTCACTGCAAGGAGGACGCCATTATGGCAGAACGCAGCCTCAGGGGCATGAGCATTGGCGCGAAATCGTTGGAATCCGACGACAACGTGGATTTCGCCGCCAGGAATGATGTGGCGTATGTGTGCCCGAAGGGACACCGCACCATTTTGCCGTTCGCCGAAGGTGCTGAAGTTCCCGAGGAATGGGAGTGCCGTTGCGGCGCCACGGCTCATGTTGAGGGCGACGGCGACCGTGACCCCGACGAGATCAGCAAGCCCACCCGTACCCACTGGGATATGCTACTGGAGCGCCGCAGCGAAGAGGAATTGGCCACGCTGCTGGAGAAAAGGCTTCAAATGCATCGCGACGGTTGGATTCCGGACTACGAGTGATTGTTGACGGGTATTCGACAAGACTGTTATTCAATACGACAGGGGAGTGGCGGATATGAATCATCCAACGAACGTGGTTCTGCTGGATTTGGATGGCACGCTGACCAAGTCCGACGGCGGCATTATCGCCTCGGTAATCAAAACCTTTGAAGAACTTGGCCGCCCGGTGCCCGATGATGCCGAATTGCGCCGCTTTATTGGCCCAGCAATCATCGAATCGTTGCGCCGCAATCATGTGCCCGAGGATCAACTCGAGCATGCCATTGCCATTTATCGCAGCTACTATGCGGATAAGGCTGTATTCGACGATCCGAACGAGCCGAGTGCCAAGGTTCCGGGCCGCTTGGTCAATGTTGTGTTCCCCGGCATCCGCGAACAGCTGGTGGCCTTGCGCAATGACGGATATTATTTGGCACTGGCTAGCTGCAAGCCCGAATATCAGTGTCTGCCGATCTGTGAGCATTTCCATCTGACCGAATTGCTTGATGGCATTTATGGTGCATCCACCGACAATTCCCGTCTGGACAAGGATCAGGTGATTCGATACTGCTTCGAGTCCATCGGCTTTGATCCGGCGGCGGGGGATAAGGCCCTGATGATTGGCGATCGCTACACCGATATCGAAGGTGCACGCGCCTGCGGCGTGGACACCATTGGATGCCGCTGGGGGTATGCCCCTGCCGGCGAAATGGAAGAGCACGGCGTATATGAGATTATTGAGACGCCTGATCAGATTGAGGAAGCCGTCAACCGGTATTTCGCCAAATAAAAGGCAATAATTGTTGGCCGCCATCATGATTTGTGATGGCGGCCAACGCTTTTTTGACATAACGTAAATGCTGTAATGAGTTTTTTAGGGGAGGCACGTCCTGTGATTGCACTGGTGCCTGCGTTGTTATGGCTGGTGGCCATATTCTGGGCGGTGCTGATTATCGGCATCACCATCCAAACCGGACATGTGTTCACGCGCCGTTCCAAGCGTCCACCGGTGAAGCCTGTGGCATGGACAATGGTGTTTATGCATGTGGCATCGTTTGTTATGGCGATATTGCCATTTCCCGTATATGCCTTGGTTGCCGACCTCATGGATGCTCGCGCACGACGTTTCTACGAAGCGCAAGCATTACCGGCGGCGATTCTTGTTATTGTTTTGGTGCTTGGCGAAGTTGCTGTTATGTATATGCAGGCGCGCAATGCCATGGAATCCCAAATGGATGAGAAGCTCAACAATGCCAAGCCTTAAAAAACCGATAATGTACGTTATGTCAGATTAGTTATTTGGGTTATCCCCAACACCCTCCATAACATCGTCAGTATGCGCTGCCATACTTCCCAAACGCCTTCCCTATCCTTTCCTTCCCTCGTACGCACTTACGCAGTCTGACGGTCTAATCGTTGCGCTTCAATCTTTTTACGCAGCCGCATTGCAGTGATTTCATCGATTGGTCGCGATGCGCCGCCTGCCGTCACCATCTCATGTTGGTCAAGATCCACGTAATCCTCACGTTCGAGTTGTTCGGAGATTTGTCGGTATAACGACCCCACGGATACGGCGAATACTGCTTTGCCACTTTGCAGCAGCTCAAGCATCTGATCGCTGGTAGTGCATTCATGCACATGCAAGCCATCGCACATGATGGTCACTCCAGCCAGCTGGTCGACGCTTCGCTGCGTCAGAAAGCCGATGGCCGCAGTCACATTCTGCAGATTCACGCCGGCGTCCAGCAAGCGCTTGGAGACGGCAAGAATCACAACATCCTTGAACGAATACAGGCGACGAGATCCCGAGCCGTGCGATGGAGTGATCGACGGCTCGACAATCTGCTTACGCGCCCAATAATCCAATTGCCGGTATGTGATACCGGCGACTTTGGAAGCGACGGTTCCCCGATAGCCACGTCTGGCCTCATCTGAATCGGCGGCGGAGAACAGTTCTCCCTGAACAGCACCGCCATTGAGATTATCGCGTTCCTCAAGCGGTACATGAAGATGCAAATCCGTGAGCGCCATTGCCTTGCCCCTGCCTTATCTTGGCTTGCCTTCGCCTGTTTCCAGTGTAGCCGGCTTCCAATGGAACGCTTCGGATTGCCGCTCTGGCTAGTGGGAAATCACGGCGGATTTAGTGAAAAACGCCAGCCTGAACTTGCCGATCATAATCTCATCGCCATTCTTCAGCTTTGCCTGATCAACACGCTGACGGTTGACGTAGGTGCCATTGAGGCTGCCTGCATCCACCACATAGAATTGTCCATCGATGCGACGGAACACAGCATGCTGACGAGATACGGTTGAATCATCTAGCAGAATATCGGCTCGCGGATCACGACCAACGGTGATTTCATCTTCGTCCAACAGGTAGCGCGAACCAGACACCGCTCCCCTGGTGGAAATCAACAACGCCGTCCCCTCAGACAATTTGGTGATCGTGTCCAGGTCTTCTTGGGTAAGCGGACGATCGCCGGTCGAGGTAACGGGCAGTACATTAATGGCAGGCATACCGATGATGGTGGTTTCGCCTGCAGAAGGAATCGGATCAGTCATAGTCGCTATTCTACCGTCTTTGCATAATTATATTTGGCAGCCTCGCGAGTTTCGTCGATAACGATCTCGTCGGAGGATTCCACATCCACATTGGCACCGTATTTGACCTGAAGCTGGGCACCTACTCCCCCGGCGATATCCACGGCGTTGGATAGCTCCTGCGGATTGCCGATGGCGCGCACCACATAAGGCGTGTCGATGGCTGTGCCGTCGACGATAAGGCCTTTGTCGGAGTCCTGCACATAGGTGCGGGTGACGACGCGCACATCGTTGATGGCGATGACTTCGGCTCCGGCGTTGCGCAGTTCCTCGATGAGGTTATAGATGATTGCGGCGTCGATTGGAGTGTCACCCCGGGAGATTCGCACTGTGATACCCGGCCCCTTGGCTGGAAGCCTGCCGGAGATCAGGCCGCTGGTCTCTTCGTTCTGCTTGGCGATCCGCTGCGCCTGTTCCTGCTCGTCGGCTGCGGTTTTCAGCGAATTCAACTGTGCGGTCAGCTGCGATTTGGTTTGTTGCAAACTGTTGATCTGGGTGTCCGTCTCATTGAGCAGGCGTACCAGCTCACTTTCGTCCATCGTTTCATACGTGGACTTGGTGTTGTTGATCTGAGTCATATAGGCGAAGCCCAGCAGCGCGCACATAATAGCAATCAGAATCGAAGACAACAGTCGTGATCGGTCAGAGGTACGGTTCAGATCTTTACGAGGCTTTTTTCGAACGATGGGGAACGAGCTGGTTTGCATACGGTCGTTGACTTTGTCTTGCGCATGCTGGTCGTGTAGTTTGTCCAGCATATTCTCCGATTTTGAACGTCGTGCCATATCAGCCTCGGAAGATGAAGCGTCGGATGGCCGACACGTTGGAGAAGATGCGGATGCCGAGCACGACGATAACCGCCGTTTGCAGCTGGGAGCCGACGCCAAGCTGGTTGCCAAGGAACACCAGCAATGTGGCGGTGATTACGTTGGCGAAGAAGGAGATCACGAAAACACGATCGGAGAAGCTACGTTCGAAGTAGGCTCGGGCTGCACCGAGCAGTGCGTCGATTGCCGCGACCACCATAATCGGCAGATAGGGTTGCACGACCACCGGAATGTCCGGCTTGATGAACACGCCGACGACGATGCCTATGATCAGTCCAAGCACGGCTGCCATTATTCGTTCCTCTCTGCATACTGTGTTTCGCCAGTAACCGCTGCCTTCAGTGTAATCGAATTGGATTTGCTGACCTGCGGGTAAATGCCGGCTTCCTTGTAGGAATCGTAAAGGCTTTTCAATGCTGTAGCCCCCATCGCCTCGGCCAGTGTGTCCTTGTCGCCGATTGCCTCGATAGTGTAGGGACTTTGGATGGCAGTCATGCCGATAAGAATATGGCCGCCTGCCTTGCGTATGGAGGTTTGCGCGCCCAGCCTGTTGCCATTGATGGCGATAGCTTCCGCGCCGTTTTGAAACATCAGCGAAACCAGTTGTTGCAGATCGAGATCGGTGACGACACGGATGGCGCTGGTGGTACCAACTCTGGTGCTACCGGATTGATCTGATTGGGATGCGGCAAGTGGGTCGGCCAAGGTCATAATGATGCCTTCGCCGCGCACCGCCACCGTGCCGTTGTCCATATTGTTTTGCGTCAGTGTCTCGTTATCGGCCATGCCTGAAATGGCTTTGGATTGTTCGTTGACTTGCGCCTGCAAATCGTTGACGTCGCTGGTAAGCTGATCGACCTCACTATTGCGGGTTTCTATCTGGCTGGCCAATGTCTGGCGCACCTGTTTGCGTGGGTCGGATTGCAGCTGTTGTACGAACAGGGATCCCACGAATCCGACACCGACGCAGATAAGGAATACGACGATGCGCGTGGCCCAAATCATCATGGTTGACTGGTGCGGACGTACCAGACGGGAGTCGTGATACATCGAATCCATCGGCCGATTAACCAAATCGTCGATAAGGCGCAAAGAATCATCATCGGTTTTACGCCGACGTCGGGTACGTATGGCTGCACTATCGTCCGGGGATAGGGCGTGATGCGATTGCAGCGAGGCGACCGATGATGAGAATACGGCGCGCCGCCGCACAGGCTCGTTCTCCTTGGAGACGGGGAAAGAAACCGGTACGGCGATATCAGGCGCCATACCGCTCCCCCAGTTCCTTGCGCAGCAGGCCGATGCCTTGGCGCATGTAGATGTATCCGGCCAGCCAGTACATGGCAACGCCCCAGATTCCTGCGGATAGGGCAGCCAGATACAGCACATGGAAGAATGTTCCAGTGCCGATATCCGCGAAGATAAGGCCCACGATGGCGATCATCAGCAGCGCAGTGCCGGTTTTACCGACAAAATGCACCGGCAGCGGCCCATAGCCATATTGGGCGAGCCAGAGCACTTGAATGGCCATCCACAAATCACGCAATCCCACGACGATCAACAGCCACCAAGGGATGATGCCTGCGATGCCAAGTGCCAGAATCGAGCAGAAAATCAGCAGTCGATCGGCTATGGGGTCTAGGATCTGGCCGATTTTGCTCACCTGGTTGAATTTACGGGCGATGATGCCATCCACCCCATCAGAGGCGGATGACACCGCTATCAGTGTCAGGGCCCATATCATCTCATGCCGGGCAATCAGCGCCGTGATGAAGGGAATCGAAATGATTCTCAGTAGGCTAATCAAATTGGGCACGGTGAAATAAATGTCCCGTGCTTCCGGACTATATCGCGCGCTTACCTTCTGGTTGGTCATAACACTGGGTAAGCCTACATGCGCGAAGCCTGAAGCGCGGTGACGATGATGCCTCGCGCACCGACTTCATACAAATCGTCCATCAGCTGATTGACCTTGGCCTTGGGCACCATAACGCGCACAGCATTCCATTGCTTGTCGTGCAGCGGCGAAATCGTGGGGCTTTCGAAGCCAGGGGTCACGGCAACGGCAGCGGCGACCTTGCTGATCGGGATATCGTAATCCATCAGCACATAGCGCTGCGCAGTGAGCACGCCTTCCAGACGGCGCGACAGCACCGTGAGGCGCTCGTCCTTGGGATCAAGACGCGGAGAGCGGATCAGACATGCCTCGGAATGCATAATCGGGTCGCCGAAGATGCGCAGACCGGCATTGCGCAACGTGGTGCCGGTGGAAACCACGTCGGCGATCAGGTCGGCCACGCCCAAGTGCACGGAGGATTCCACAGCGCCGTCCAGGTGGATGGTTTCGGCGTTGATGCCGCGCTCAACCAGATAATCGTGCACGAGCTTGTCGAAGGAGGTGGCCACGCGCTTGCCGTCGATGTCTTTGAGTTCGCTGATTGAGGACTCATTGGGAGCTGCAAAACGGAAGGTGGAGGCACCGAATCCAAGCGGCATATGCTCCAGTGCCTCGGTGCCGGAGTTCTTCAACAAATCCTGGCCGGTGATGCCCACATCGATGGTGCCGCGACCCACATACACTGCGATATCAAGCGGTCGCAGATAGAACAGTTCGATACCGTTGTCCGAATCCTCCACCACCAGCTGGCGCGGATTGGTACGCAGACGATATCCGGCTTCAGCCAGCATGTTCCACGCAGGTTCGGAGAGCATGCCCTTATTGGGCACGGCGATTCTGAGCATAATGGTTCCTTCTCTTTACGACGTTGTTATGTAATGCATCCCGTGTTGTGAACGCGACCTATAACGGCTTACAGATGCTTGTACACGTCCGCAAGGGTCAGGCCGTGCTTAATCATCATGACCTGAACGTGGTAGAGCAGCTGGCTCATTTCTTCGGCGGTGCGATCCGCGCCTTCATATTCGGCGGCAATCCACGTTTCGGAGGCTTCCTCAACAATCTTCTTGCCAATGAAGTGGGTGCCCTTGTCGAGCTCCTCCACGGTCAGCGACCCTTCGGGGCGGGTCTTGGCTTTTTCGGACAGCTCTTCGAACAGCGATTCAAATGTCTTCATGCGTGTTTTTCCTTGGGGTTTGCGTGGAAAGTTGACGGGCGAAAGAACGCCCTACTTATCAGTCCTTGTAGGCGGCCTCGGCCTTGGCGCGAATATCGTCAATGGCCTGTGCGGGGCTTTCGGCACCGTACACTGCGGAGCCGGCCACCAGCACATCGGCGCCAGCTTCTGCCACGATGTGCGCGGTCTTGGGGCTGACACCGCCATCAACCTGGATCTTGGTCTTGAGACCACGACGGGTGATCTCGTCGCGCAGACGGCGCACCTTGGCCATCTGGTTATCGAGGAACTTCTGGCCGCCGAAACCGGGCTCCACGGTCATGATCAGAATCATGTCGAACTCTTCGAGGATGTCGAAAATCGGTTCGACCGGTTCGGCCGGACGCACTGCAAAGCAGGCTTTGCAGCCCATGTCGTGCAGCTGGCGGGCCAGGCGCACGGGAGCATGTGCGGCACCCATATGGAAGGAGACGGAGGCTGCGCCGAGCTTGGCGTATTCGGGGGCCCAGCGGTCGGGATCCTCAATCATCAAATGCACGTCAACCGGCAGATCGGTAACCTCGCAGATGCGGCCGACGATTGGCTCGCCCAAGGTCAGGTTCGGCACGAAATGATGATCCATAACATCAACGTGCACTAGATCAGCGTTGGCGATGGCCTTGAGATCACGCTCAAGGTTGCAGAAGTCGGCGGACAGAATGCTGGGGGCGATTTCAATCTTCTTCATGATTCCCTACTCTAACTTTGGTTTGGGACTATAGGCAGCTTTATAGGCGAATAGTTAGTTACTTGGTGTTTTGTGTTACGTCACTTGGCCTTAGAAGCTTTCTTAGCTGCAAGGCGTTCCTCTTCGAGGCGCTGGCGTTCCAGTTCGTCGGCGGTCACCGATTCAAGCCGGCGAGCCTGAGCCTTGGGATCGGGGCCGCTGCGGTAGAGCACCACGAACAGGATGCAGCCGAGCAGGAACACGATGATGGCGGTCCACACGTTGGTGCGCAGCCCCAGAATCACGGTGGAATAGTTGATGCGCACGTTCTCGATCCAAGTGCGGCCCAAGCCGTACCACATCAGGTACATGGCGAACTGCTGCCCGCCTTTCAGCCGATCGGCAAGCTTGTGTCCAAGATACACGATTAACGCCGCACCGATAAGGTTCCAGATCATCTCGTATAGGAAGGTCGGGTGGAATAGCGTGGTCGTGTAGTCCGGGCATTCGCTGCCGTTGTAGCAGATCTCCGATTTGCCGATCGCATCGGCATCGTTCAGCTTCAGTCCCCACGGCAGATTGGTGGGCCAGCCGTATAGTTCCTGGTTGAACCAGTTGCCGAGGCGTCCGATGGCCTGTGCCACAGGCAAAGCCGGAGCGATGGCGTCGGCGAAGATAGCGAACGGGTAGCGACGGTGCCGGCACCATAGGAAGGCAACGAGTACACCCACTGAAATGCCGCCGAAGATGGCCATGCCACCTTCCCACACCTTGAGGATGTTCACCAGGTTTCCAGTGGGTGGGAAGTAGGCGCTTGGCGTGGTGATGCAGTGATAGAGACGTGCTCCAACCAACGCGCAAGGCACGGTGACCAGTGTGGTGTCAAGCACTTGGTCGAAAGTGCCACCATAACGCTTCCACCGAGTGGTCAGAATCCATACGGCAACGCACACGCCGATCAGAATGCAGACGGCGTACATGTGGATAGTGACCGGGCCGATTTCGAACTTCGAGAACGTCGGCGAAGGGATATATGCCAGATTCATGCTTTCATCCTAGCCGCGGGGGCAACAAGTGCCTATCTATTGCCGTCATATCAGGCTCATCGGGTTGTTGATCGCAAAACTCACACTGATTTGTGAGGCAAGGAACTGCCGATGAGCCTGATATGACGATGCCATAATCCGTGTCAGCGAGCGTCGCGCACGCCCTGGGCGAGTTCCTCGGTTTTTGCAGCCAGGAGTTTCAAGCCTTCGGCGGTGTCACGGGCGGTGACATTGTCATCGGCCAGCAAGGTATGCACCAATGCGGAGCCCACGATTACGCCGTCGGCATAGGCACCGACCTTGGATGCCTGTTCGGCGGTAGACACGCCAATGCCGACGCACACGTTTTCGGCACCGGCCTGGCGGGTGCGCTGTACCAGCTGTTCAGGCGAGGTGGAAAGCGTGTCGCGTTCACCTGTCACGCCCATGCGGGAGGCAGCGTATACGAAGCCGCGCGTGTTCTTGGCAACGATTTCCAGACGTTTATCGGAGGAATCCGGGGAGACCAGAAAGATGCGGTCAAGGCCGTGGCGGTCGGAGGCTTCGATCCACTCCCCTGCCTCATCCGGGATGAGATCAGGGGTGATCAGGCCCGCGCCACCCGCGTTCTCGAAATCGCGGGCGAAGCGTTCCACGCCGTAATGGAACACGAGGTTCCAGTAGCTCATCACCAGCGGCACGCCACCGGCATTGGCCACGGTTTCCACGGCCTTGAACACGCCATTAATGCTTTCGCCATTGTTCAATGCCAGCTGGCTAGCCGCTTGGATGACCGGGCCGTCCATCACCGGGTCGGAGTACGGCAGGCCGATTTCCACCGCGTCGACGCCGTGCTCGACCATCGTGCGCAGCGCGTCGAGCGACACATCCGGATTCGGGAATCCGTAAGGCAGGTAGCCGATGAATGCCGGGCGGTTCTCTGCTTTGAACTTGGTGAACATGGCTTCGGTGGCGCTAGGCTTGTGGCTGATGCCCAACGGCTGGCCGGAGGGGGTGGTTGCTGTTTCGTTCGTCATAATCGTCTTTTCCGTGTTGTTGCGTTCTCGTGCGGGTTCGTGGCTGATGCCACGAACTCTAGGGTGTTCGGTGTTCAGGCGACCTCGGTGCCGCGCGCGCCGGTGACTTCCAGTGCGGCGCTCTGCTCGTCGGTCAGATAGCCGAACCACTTGCCGGCGGTGGCCATATCCTTGTCGCCACGGCCGGAGATGTTGATGACGATCACCGGATGCTCATAGCCCTTGGCCTTGAGGTCGGCGGCGGCTTTGAACGAGCCGGCGACGGCGTGCGCGGATTCGATGGCGGGGATGATGCCCTCGGTCTGGCTCAGGTCGCGGAAGGCGTTCATGGCCTCCTCGTCGGTGGCGTAATCGTAGGTGACACGGCCGATGTCGTGCAGCCAGGCGTGTTCGGGGCCCACGGAAGCGTAGTCGAGTCCGGCGGAGATGGAGTAGGTGTCCTTGGTCTGGCCTTCGTCGGTTTCCAGCAGGTAGCTCTTGGCTCCTTGGAACATGCCGAGCTGGCCGGTGCCGGGGGCGAAGCGCACGGCGTGCTCACCGGATTCGGGGCCGTGGCCGCCGGCCTCGTAGCCGTACAGGTTCACGCGCTCGTCGTCGAGGAAGGCGTTCATCGCGCCGATGGCGTTGGAGCCGCCGCCCACGCAGGCGCACACCGCGTCCGGATGGTCGATGTGGTACCAGTCGTTGAGCTGCTCTTTGATCTCCTCGCCGATGACCTTCTGGAAGTCACGCACCATGGAAGGGTACGGGTGCGGGCCACACACCGTGCCAAGCAGGTAGTGCGTAGTGGCAACGTTGGTGACCCAGTCGCGCAAAGCTTCGTTGATGGCGTCCTTCAAGATGCGGTCGCCGGTGGTGACCTCCACCACTTCCGCGCCGAGCATGCGCATACGGGCGACGTTCAGAGCCTGACGACGGGCGTCGATCTGGCCCATGTAAACACGGCACTTGAGACCGAGCATGGCGCATACGGTGGCAGTGGCCACGCCGTGCTGGCCGGCACCGGTTTCGGCGATCACACGGGTTTTGCCCATGCGCTTGACCAGCAGCGCCTGACCGAGTGCATGGTTGATCTTATGCGCACCGGTGTGGTTCAGATCCTCACGCTTCAAGAACACGCGAGGGCTGATGCCGACGCGTTCCTCAATGAGCTTGGCGAAGCGAGGAGCTTCGGTCAGAGGGCTTTGACGGCCGACATACTGCTTCTGCAAGCGGGCGAGTTCCTTATGGAACTCGGGATCGGCCTTGGCCTCGTTGTATACGGTTTCGAGCTCATCAAGCGCATGAATCAGCGCTTCGGGCACGTAACGGCCGCCATACTGGCCGAAGTACGGGCCATCATGCTCACTCAGTGGTGTGGTTTCGGATGCTTTCACTTGTGCTCCTGCTTTCACTAGTCGTTCAACGGCAAGCGTATGGTCGTCGGCGGTGGCCACGCCTTCGCCGACCAGCACCGCGTCGGCACCGGCGCGGGCGTAATCCGTGAGTTCCACGGCACCGAACACGCCGGACTCCGCGACTTTGATAACGTCAGCGGGCAGGTCAGCGGCGAGTTCGAGATATTTGTTGACATCGACCTTCAGGTCTTTAAGGTTGCGGGCGTTGATGCCAATCACCTTGGCACCGGCTCGTTCGGCACGTTCGATTTCCTCGCGGGTATGGGTTTCAACGAGGACGGTCATCTTGAGCTCATGGGCGAGATCCAGCAGATGCTTGAGCGTGGCGTCGTCAAGGGCGGCGACGATCAGCAGAATAAAATCCGCGCCGTGGGCTCGCGCCTCCCACACCTGATAATCGTTGACGATAAAGTCCTTACGCAGCACCGGAATCTTGACGGCGGCCTTGACCTTATCGAAGTCGTCAAGGCTGCCCAAGAACCTGCGACCTTCGGTCAGGCAAGAGATGGCGGACGCGCCACCAGCCTCATATTCCCTGGCCAATCCGGCCGGATCGGGAATATCGCTCAGATGGCCTTTGGAGGGGCTGGCGCGCTTGATTTCGGCAATCACAGGGATGCCGTCGGCGCGCTTGAGCCATCGTTTGGCGTCAAGAGGCGCAGGGGCCTTGGCCGCCTGCTCCTTGAGTTCGGCGAGGGGCACCAGCGCTTCGCGCGCTGCAGCATCCTCGACGGCTCCCGCCACCAGTTCATCCAATACGGACATGACTCTCCCCTTTGGTTTGCGTCATTGGGTTTCATGCGCCACTGTAAGCGATGGGCACGAACGCCGGCCCGACGCGTCTTACCATGTGGCGAAGTGGCACAATGATTGCAACCAACATGATCGCCGACTGTACTCCAGCTAACATCATTCTGAGCGCAACTACACGCCACCCATCGTCATCCTGAGCGGAGGGCGTAGCCCGGAGTCGAAGGATCTCCTAACCTATTGCACATGTACATAAGCGCTGGCACGTCCGGCACCCACTTTGGCGATGCGTCCCTCATCAATCAGTTGCTTCAGCGCTCGTTCGATGGTGGTGTCGCTGATGTCCGGGCATTCCTTACGAATATCTTCCTTGGTGATTCGTCCAAGTCGCCGATCAAACACGTCGGCTACACGCTGCGCTTTGGAGCGCTTCCCTGAATCAGAGGAGATGGTACCCATGCGATCCGAAAGGTCACGGTATGCGGCCAATACAATGCCAAGCATAAACCGCACAAAAGGAGTCTCATCGTTGGTGTTCTCATCCCAGCCGGTGGAGCTTGCAGCTAAAGACTCGTAGTAGAGCTGCTTGTTGTCTTCGATCAGTCGTTCAATGCTCACATACCTGCCGACCGAATATCCTGCACGTTCCATCAGCAATACAGTGAGCAGTCGGCTCATTCTGCCGTTACCATCGTTGAAGGGATGGATGCAAAGAAAATCGAACACAAATTGCATGGCGAGCAGCAGCGCGTCGTAACGGTCAAGACTAATCGCTTCACGATATGTCGCGCACAGCCGTTCCATGGCGTCAGGTGTAGCTAATGCGGAGGTCGGGCGGAATCTCACATAACGCTTCCCCGCCTCGTCAATGCCGACAATCGCATTGTCACTGTCTTTCCAATGCCCACCGAATGAAAACGAGGTATGACGCATGAGGTCACGATGCAATTGGAGAATCACATTCGGCGTGATGCCGATATAATCATGCTGCTCATGGATCAGCGCCAAAACATCACGGTAACCGGCGATTTCCTGCTCGTCACGCCCATGTGGCTCCGTGGTACGCAGCACCAGACCCTGCAACCGACGCTCTGTAGTGGCGATGCCTTCGATGCGGTTCGATGCGCCAATGCTTTCCACACGCGCCACATTCATAAGAGAGTCCAGTACTTGCGGCCGAAGTTCAGCCCACAGCTGCTGCTTGCCTTTGAATTCACGAATCTCCAGCAGCAACTTGGTAATGTCAGCTGCAAAGAACCGATCCGGCAATGTCGCATAGCTAAATTCTCGCATCGTCACAGCCTTTCTGCCTCATCTCACGGTTTTCTGCATCATCTTATCAATAAATGAGGCTTGAATTTTCAGAGCAAGTGCAACGGGTGTGAATGATATGGGCCCATGGGTTCCCGATAGCATGGTGTTTGCTTACGACAACCAGACATCGGGAGGGCCCATGGGCCGGTACACCCATCTTACCTTGGCCGAGCGCGAGGAGATCATGCTGCTTCGGCACGAGGGCAGGAGCTATGGCGAGATCGCCCTGGCCACGGGCAGGGACAAGTCGACCATCAGCCGCGAGATCGACCGCAACTCGTTCAGGGTCGGCACGGGCCGTTGCTACCGCGCGTCGACGGCCCAACGCCGTTACGAGGACCGTCGGCTCTCCTGCGCGCGTCCGCGTCGGCTCGACGACGCGGAGCTGGCCGGGTTGGTCGTGCGGCTGATCGCGCGGGAGCGTTGGTCCCCCGAGCAGATCGCGGGCAGGATCGGTCTGGAGCGGCCCGATCTGGCCGTCTCCGCTTCGACGATCTACCGGGCGATCGACCGCCGCGAGCTCGATCCGCCCGACCTGGCCCGCACCCGCCGCGGGCTCAAGGGCCGGTTGCGCCGCAAAGGCAAACGCCGGCATCGCAAGGACGGGCCCGAGGAGCGCCGGGGCAAGATCCCCGACGCAAGGCCCATATCGGAGCGTCCCGCCGAGGTCGAGGAGCGTTCCAGGCTGGGCGATTGGGAGGGCGACACCGTCGTGGGCAAAGGCGCCGGGGCGTGCCTGGTCACGCTCGTGGACCGCAGAAGCGGTCTGCTCGCCGGCGGACGCGCCGCCACGCATACCAAACGCGACGTCGCCCGCGTGGAGAGCCTGACGCTGCGCGAGCATCCCGAGACGCGCACCGTCACCCTGGACCGGGGCATGGAATTCGCCGATTTCAAGAAGGTCGAGCGGGCCACCGGCGCGGTCTGCTACTTCGCGCTGCCGCACCACCCTTGGCAGCGCGGCAGCAACGAGAACACCAACGGCCTGATCCGCGAGTACTTCCCCAAAGGCACCGACTTCGACACCATCGACGACGGCCAGGTCCGGACCGTATACGACGCTATCAACCACAGACCACGCAAACGCCACGGCTACAGGACACCCTGGGAAATCCACCATTCAACAACGTTGCACTTGCTCTGAAAATTCAAGTTCTCTTTTGCTTTTAAAATCAAAAGAGTTTAAGCTAAATCCAGAACCAACGAGGAGGACGATCATGCCAGAAGATCTCATCGCACTTATCACAGCGTTGGCAAGTCGCTCCAGCGAAAGCGAATGCCTAGAGTTCAAACGAGGCAATGCCGACCCCGAACGCATTGGCAGAGACATCTGCGCCATGTCCAACTCGGCAACGCTTCTCGGGCATACCTACGCATACAAGGTTTGGGGAATCGATGATGAATCACACAAAATCGTCGGAACCAATTTCGATCCAGGTACCACGACTATTGGTCGACAGGGATTAGACATCTGGCTGCGCCAGCATCTCTCTGACAATGTCGAATTCCAGTTCGAAACCATTGAGACAGATGATAAGCGACTGGTACTGCTGCGTATCTGGCCCGCACAGTACCGTCCCGCGCTGTGGAACGGAATCGCATACATCCGAGCTGGCTCGTCGACACAGGAGCTCAAGCACGGCTCGCGTCGCGAAGAGGAACTATGGGCCCGCACCCGATCCGAGATTTTCGAATTGCAGCTCGCCGCCACGGAACTCACCGTGGACGAAGTATTCGATCGCATTGACGTCGATTGTTACCGTCAGGAGTTCAGCGTTCCGGCCACAACGTCGGCCCAACATCTTCTACACATGCTGGTCAGGGAGCAACTGGCCGTCGCACAAGACTCCGGCCGGTATGCCATCACCAATCTCGGCGCATTGCTGTTTGCACGCAACCTCGGCTTGTTCCCCACGGTCTCGCGCAAGGCACTGCGCGTCATCCGATATGAGGGAACCTCCCCCATCGCCCCCTCACGCAGCAGAACGTTCGAATCCGGCTATGCGCATCTCGACGAGATGCTCAATTACATCGAGACACTTCTGCCGGAACGGGAGGTCATCGAGGGCGCGAGACGCACAACAATACGAGCATTCCCGCATAACGCTCTACGCGAATTGACGGCCAACATGCTCATCCATCAAGATCTCTCCATCACGGGCACCGGCCCCATGGTCTGCATTTTCGACGGTCGCGTCGAATTCACCAATCCCGGACGTTCCCTCGTGGATATCGCACGGCTGTTGAACGACCCGCCCCACTCCCGCAATGAAAAAATGGCAGCGCTTTGTCGACGTATGAATCTTTGCGAGGAGGCCGGATCCGGCTGGGACAAAATCGTATTGGATTGCGAGTCCAACCATATGCCCGCCCCAAACATCGAAGAACCTGGGGACAATCTTCGCGTCACACTGCTGCAGGCGAGTCCATACCGGGAACTGACCATGCAGCAACGTATCGACTCTGCCTATTGGCATGCCTGCATACAGTATGCCCAGCGACAGCCGATGACCAACACCACTCTGCGGGAACGCTTCGGTTTGCCAAGCAGTGCCGCTTCACAAATCTCACGATTGCTGAAGACATGCCTTGAGGATGGGGTTCTCAAAACGGTCGATTCCGAATCGGGGAAACGATACATCCGATACCTTCCCAGCTGGGCATAGCCCCACGAAACCACATGGTGATTCAGGGATTTCTTTGCCCCCCAACTTCTGCAACCACGCACAGACGCGACAAAACGGTGGAATTCCAACGAAAATCTCTTTTGCCTGCCATTTGCACGTTTCGCCTGACGGTCTGCACGATTGACCTGTGGGATTGTTACGTAGGTATGCGACAATCCCACAGCTGTATCGTGAGAATCGGAAGCGCAACCGTGAGAACCCGCAGTCGAACCGTAAATTACCGCAGGTCAACCGTTCTTCCACAATCCGACCACGAACACTCACAGAGCAACTGTGCCGCAACGAACGGCAAAAGCGGGTATTGTGAGTAGCGAATACTGCTGATCACACTGATCAAGGAGATAACTATGGCAGAAACCTTCAACGTCGTGGTGGAGATTCCGCGCGGCTCCAAGAACAAGTACGAAGTCGATCACGAGACCGGCCGCGTGTTCCTGGATCGTACGCTGTTCACCTCCATGGGCTATCCGGATGACTACGGCTACATCGATGGCACCCTGGGCGAGGACGGCGATCCGCTTGACGCCCTCGTGATGATCCCGAACTCCGTGTTCCCGGGCTGCGTGGTTGAGTGCCGCGCTGTGGGCCTGTATCACATGGTGGACGAGGCCGGCGGCGACGACAAGGTGCTGTGCGTGCCTGCCGACGTGCGTTTCGACGACATCAAGGACATCGACGACGTCTCCGAGTACCACAAGGCCGAAATCAAGCACTTCTTCGAGCAGTACAAGGCTCTGGAGCCCGGCAAGGAAGTGCTGCCCGGCGACTACTGGACCGGCGTTGAGAAGGCCGAGAAGGAAATCGTCGAGGCCCGCGAGCGCCTTGCCGCTTCCGAGAAGTGAGCTAGCGCAGCGTTCCGTTGAATAACGCTGCGACAACGCTAATGCGAAAACCTGCTATTGCCATCCATCAAGATGGGAAATAGCAGGTTTTCGTTTTTTCACTTGCTATATCCCCCGAATCCCGCGATCGCAGGGCTTCCGGCGCGAAAACCCGCACTCCACACGCAACGTGCTACAATTTTGCCCCGTAAACGCGTACGACTGGCGAACAGCATTCGTATGGGATTCAAAGCCGTGAGACTCGGCAGTTTGAATGTCGGCGCTCCCCAAGGCGTAGGCGGGTGTAGGAACCCCGTCGAGGCCCATCCCCCGGGGAGGCTCGGCGGGATGAACCCCTTATGCACCACTATGATCGCTAGCATTGTTCAGACAGTATTGATTTCTCTGTCCATGGCTATGGATGCCTTCGCCATCTCCATCGGCAAAGGCTTGACCGTCACCCGCGTACGTGCCACGGATGCGATGAAAACCGGATTATGGTTCGGCGGATTCCAAGCACTGTTCCCCGTTATCGGCTATTTCGCCGCATCCACCTTCGCCTCCTATGTCACGGCCTTCGATCACTGGATCATCTTCGGCCTGCTCGCCTTCATCGGCGGCAATATGATCCACGAAGCCTTTGAGGAAGAGGAAGAGAACTCCAAAGAGACCGCGCAATTCGATTGGAAGCATATGCTGCCGCTTGCGGTCGCCTGCAGCATCGACGCCTTCGCCATGGGTGTGAGCTTCGCGTTCATGAAAACAAACCTGATTCTTCAGGTCACGTCCATTGGTGTAATCACTGCGATTCTTTCGATTGCAGGCATATATATCGGCCGCGTATTCGGCGCACGCTGGCAGAAGCCCGCGCAAATCGCCGGCGGCGTGGTGCTGCTGCTGATTGGTTTCAAAGTGTTGCTTGAGCACCTCGGCTTCCTTGCCCTGTAGCGCTAAGTAACGCCAGCAATTGGCATTGCTACTCCCACTAAACAGCCGCATTCCACCGCACGACGTAGGATTATGGCAACATATCCGTTCATTTTGAGAGGCAACTTATGACCAGCACCACGCAGGACAGCCGGACAGCCAAAACATTGCGCATGTTGCTGACCCAGTTCACAGCCTACGTGGCGCTGATCGTCGCCGCTCTGTTCGCCGTCACGTTCCCCGGCAGCAGCACACCCTTGGTGCCTTTCGTTGTGGCAGCCGTCATCTTGGTGCTGTTGGCCGCGTACTGGCCATTCCGCGGCACCATGCTCGACCGCGTCGTCACCGTGGTGTTCGGTGCGCTGTCGCTGGCGTTCACGCTGTTCCCGTTCCCAGCCGGCGAGGTGCCCCCGCAGCTTGCCAATGAGCAGAACCTGTATTCCTGGGCACTGTCCGCCGGATTCCTGCTGGTGGCGTTGGTGGTGTTCTCCTTCGGCCGGCAGATGGCCCGCGCCAATCGCACGCATCTGATTCGTGCGCTGTCGCACGCCGTCACCTCCGGGGTGGCTGCCATCTCAGTGGCCGGATGGTGCTTCCTGCCTGAACTTGGTGAGCTTGTTACGCGCGGTACCACGGCGGGCATCGTCACCATAGTGATTCTGGTGGCCTTGGCTGCGGCTTTGGCGGCTGCTTCCGTGCTGTGGGTGCGCGACGCCGACCCCGATCCTGAGATTCGTCAGCCGTGGGCTGGCACCGGCGTTCTTACGACCATGCTGATGGGTGCTCCCGTCGCCGCTGCCACACTGCTGCTTGCCGGCATGATTAATTAATCCACGTTCTGAACATTATTTCGCGATTGTAACCACAATTACTCCTGCGAGCACATACAATAAAACAGGTTGCATCGCCGTGAGCGGTGAAGTTGTGGTGTATTCTTCGTCGGCGCGCGATACAATCGGGCAAACATAAGGTCAGTAAGAAGCGGGGATACAACGTGACGGATTTGACGTTGATGACATTCGCCAGTGATCCCTCTAGTGTGCTGCCCTCCCTCGCACTGCTTTCCCATCGTGTGCGCGTGCTGCCGATGGATGCGGCCAGCCTCGTGAAAATGCCGGAGAACACGATTCTGTTCCTTGACGCTCGCGACGATCTGGCAACCGCCAAAACTTTGTGCCGTCTGATTCATGCCAGTGGCCTGTCCACGCCGATTGTGCTGATTCTCACCGAAGGCGGCTTCACCGTGGTCAACTCGCAGTGGGGCATCGCCGATGTGGTGGTTTCCTCCGCCTCCCCCGCAGAAGTCGAGGGACGTTTGCGCTTGGTCTCCGAACGTGGCAACGCGCCGGCCGGAGGCAACACCGGCGGCACGACCAGTGAACCCGGCACCACCGTGGAAGATGGCCAGATTCGCTCCGGCGATCTGATTGTGGACACCAACGGATACACCGCCTCCCTGCATGGACGCCCGATTGACTTGGCGTACAAGGAGTTCGAGCTGCTCAAGTACTTGGTGCAGCATCCCGGCCGCGTGTTCACGCGCGCCCAACTACTGCAAGAGGTGTGGGGCTATGACTACTACGGCGGCACCCGCACCGTTGATGTGCATATCCGTCGCCTGAGGGCCAAGCTCGGCGGCGAATACGAGCATCTCATCGGCACCGTGCGCAACGTGGGCTACCGCTTCGATCCGCCGGAAGAGGATCGGGATGATGCCGCAGCCAAGCATGCCGCACAGTCCGTTATCCCCACCGACGAGCCGGTTGATAACGCTGATATCGAAGCCATCGCTTAGGCGAGTCGGCGGCATTATTTCAACACAATCCGAACCGGCCGAACCAACTACCAATCATGCGAGAGAGCAAATCCGCGCGCATCCAGCGCATGCATGAGGAATACGCGATACTTTGCGAGACGATTCCCACACCTCGCTGCGCGCTGAACTTCACCAACCCCTTTGAGCTGCTGGTTGCCACTGTGCTGTCTGCCCAAACTACGGACAAGCGCGTAAACACCGTCACTCCAGAGCTGTTCGCCACCTACCCCACCGCACAGGCCTTGGCTGCGGCCGATCCGATACGTGTGGAAGACATCATCCACCCGCTCGGCTTCTACCGCTCAAAAACCCAGCATCTTCTTGGCCTCGCCGCAGCCCTCACCGACCAGTTCGATGGCGAAGTGCCACACACGATGGATGAACTGGTCACCTTGCCCGGCGTCGGCCGCAAAACCGCGAACGTGGTGCTTGGCAACGCGTTCGGCGTGCCCGGCTTCCCGGTTGATACGCATGTGATGCGCGTGACCGGACGCCTGCGTTGGCGTACCGATTGGCGAGACGCTCACCCTGATCCGGTGCACATCGAACGGGAAATCACCGCCTGTTTTCCGCCCGAAGAATGGACTGATCTGAGCCATCGGCTGATTCTGTTCGGCCGGGCCACCTGCCACGCGCGCAAACCCGACTGTGCCAACTGCCCGCTGGCTGATTCCTGCCCGAGTGCCGAATAAAGCCGCTGGCAGAGCACTATCGCACCCAATCATCCAACATCACTACATAGCCATCGCTAGACTGTGGTGGCATGCGAAGCACACGGAACAGCGGACTGGTTAGTTGGGGTATCTTCCTCGGAGTTACGCTGATACTTTCGGCACTGGTCTGGGCAGGCTGGTCCATAATCCATCGTCCAAGCTCTGCCGACGGCACCGGCCAGAGCAACGCCACCGTGCGCATCGGAGTAACGGATATGCCGCAGTCGCTGGACGTGCGCACCACACCCAGCAATGCCGCCGAACGTCTGATGCTTGACAACGTGGTCGAAACCCTGCTCAGCGTCGACCAGCAGAATCAAGTGCAACCGGCGCTGGCCACCCGATGGACCACGTCAGGCGACGGGCTGACCACTACCCTGACCATCCGTAAGAACGTCACCTTCTCCAACGGGCACACGCTGGACGCGGCGGATGTGGTCGCCTCCCTGCAACAGGCAGTGACCAATCAGGTATCCGGCTTCGAAGAACTCGGCAATCTCACGTCGGTGACCAATCCCGACTCATCCACCGTGGTTATTACGCTCAGCCAGCCGAATCCGACGCTGCTGCGCGCGCTGTCCGGCCGCCTCGGCATGGTGTTCGACGCCGAGGCCAACGATCCGACCATCGGCTCCGGGCCGTTCACCGTAGCCGATTTTCAGCCCGGCCAATCACTGACTCTGCATCGCAACGATGCGTATTATGGCACCAAGGCGGCCGCCGGCACCATAACCGTCACCCAATACGCCGATGACACCGCCGTCACCCAAGCCCTGAACGACGGCACTATTGACATGATCGCGCCGGCGAGCGCCACTGCGGCGGCCTCGTTCGCCGATCAGTCGACGTTCACGGTGAGCAAGGGGAATACCACAGATAAGGTGTTGCTGGCGTATAACAGCGATACCGATGCCCTGCCGTCCGACGAACAGATACGCAAGGCTCTGCGCTATTTAATCGACGCAGCGGGTATTGCATCCAGCCAGCCGGATTCGGCGGGCGCACTGGGCGGGCCAATCAGCCCATTGGAAACCGGCTACGAGGATCTGACCGGATTGTTCCCGCATGATGTGAATCAGGCGGCCGATATGTTCGGCTATTTTTCGCCAGAGTTCCTGCCCGGCGTCAATCTGGTGGTCAGCGAGCAGTATCGTGCGCTGGCGGAAACCATCGCCCAGCAGATCAGCCAGGTGCCGCGCCCGCAGGTGAATCTGGAGGTGCTCAGTCAAGAGGAGTATGACAAGCGCATTCAGCATGGCGACTGGGAGTTGACGATCATATCCATGAGCGATTCCGATGGCTTGGGCTCGTTCGCTGACCCAAACTCAATGTTCCATTACAACAATGCGCAGGTGCAAACCTTGTATGCGCAGGCGCGGGCCTCCACTAACGAAGAGGATTACGCCAAGAATATCGCCGCTTACGCGCGTGCGGTCAGCGAGGATGCGGCCAGCGACTGGCTGTATACCAAAGCCTGTTTTACCGTGGCAAGCACGTCGGTTTCCGGCTATCCGACCGCACTGATCGACCAACGCATGCCATTGGTCGGCGTCACCAAGAGCTAGCCCTTCTCTTGTCATGCAACGTGCATAAACTCAGGGCTTATGACTGAAGGCAACTCCACTATTATCAACGCCAACCTCACCGCTCTGCCCGACAAAGTCGGCGTGGACGGCCTGGAGGACAAATGGCGCGCCGTTTGGGATGAAAACGGCACCTACAAGTTCAATAAGGACGGCAAAGTGCTCGACCGCAAGGCCGTGTATTCCATCGACACCCCGCCGCCCACCGTCTCCGGCTCCCTGCACGTGGGTCACGTGTTCTCGTACACGCATACCGATGTGATCGCCCGCTACAAGCGCATGCAGGGCAAGGAAGTCTTCTACCCGATGGGTTGGGACGACAACGGCCTGCCCACCGAACGCCGCGTGCAGAACTACTATGGCGTGCGCGTGGACGTAAGCCTGCCTTACGATCCGGATTTCAAGCCGCCGTTCGAGGGCACCGATGGCAAGAAAATCGACGCCAAGGATCAGGTGCCGATTTCCCGCAAGAACTTCATCGAACTGTGCGAACGCCTGACCGCCCAAGATGAGAAGCTGTTCGAGGCGCTGTGGCGCAAGCTGGGCCTGTCGATCGACTGGTCGCAGACCTACCACACCATCGGCGAGCATCCGCAGCGCGTGGCGCAGAAGGCGTTCCTGCGCAACCTCGCCCGCGGCGAGGCCTACCAGCAGGATGCCCCCGGCCTGTGGGATGTGACCTTCCAGACCGCTGTGGCCCAAGCTGAGCTGGAAAGCCGCGAATACCCCGGCTTCTACCACAAGATCGCGTTCCGTTTCGAAGACGGTACCCCGATTTACATCGAAACCACCCGCCCTGAGCTGCTGGCTGCCTGTACCTCGCTGATCGCCAACCCCGACGACGAGCGTTACAAGCCGTTCTTCGGCAAGGAAGTCTATTCGCCGCTGTTCAAGGTCAAGGTGCCGATTCTGGCGCATCCGGCCGCTGAAATGGACAAGGGTGCCGGCATCGCCATGTGCTGCACCTTCGGCGACGTGACCGACGTTGAGTGGTGGCGCGATCTGAAGCTGCCCACCCGTTCCATCATCCAGCGCAACGGCCGTATCATCATGGATACGCCGGACTGGATCACCGACGAGGCCGGCCGCGAGGTGTTTGCCGAAACCGCTGGCAAGACCACGTTCTCTGCTCGTAAGATCATCGTCGATAAGCTGCGCGAATCCGGCGATATGGACGGTGAGCCGACGCCGACCAAGCGTATGACGAACTTCTACGAGAAGGGCGATAAGCCGCTCGAAATCGTCACCTCCCGCCAGTGGTATCTGAAGAACGGTGGCACGGACACCAAGCTGAACGCCGAGCTGATCGAGCGCGGCAAGGAGCTGGAGTTCCACCCCGATTTCATGCGCGTGCGCTACGAGAACTGGGTTCATGGCCTGAACGGCGACTGGCTGATCTCCCGCCAGCGCTTCTTCGGTGTGCCGTTCCCGCTGTGGTACCCGGTGAAGGCCGACGGCACCGCCGACTACGATCATCCGATCACTCCTGCTGAGGATCTGCTGCCCATCGATCCGACCATCGATGTGCCGGCCGGCTACGAGGAGTCGCAGCGTGACCAGCCCAACGGCTTCACCGCTGAGAAGGACATTATGGATACGTGGGCGACCTCGTCGCTCACCCCGCAGATCGTGACCCACTGGGAGGAGCCGGACGAGGCTTCCAAGGCCCTGTACAAGGCCACGTTCCCGATGGATCTGCGCCCGCAGGGCCAGGACATCATCCGCACGTGGCTGTTCTCCACCATCGACCGCGCGCACTTGGAGAACCAGTGCCTGCCGTGGGCGCACACCACGCTATCCGGTTGGATTCTCGACCCCGACCACAAGAAGATGTCGAAGTCCAAGGGCAACGTTGTGGTGCCGAACGAGCCGATCGAGAAGTTCGGCGCGGATGCCGTGCGCTACTGGGCTGCCGCCGCTCGCCTTGGCCTGGACGCCACCTATGACATCGGCCAGATGAAAATCGGCCGCCGTTTGGCGATTAAGCTGCTCAACGCCACGAAGTTCGCGCTGGCGATTGGCCGCGAGGACGAGAACCATCATGTGGGCAAGCCTGCTGTTGCCGCTTGGAACCCGGCTGATGTGACCGAGCCGCTCGATCGCGCCGCCATGGCCAAGCTGGCCAACGTGGTGCGCACCGCCACCGAGGCGCTGGAGGCTTACGAGCACTCCAAGGCGCTGGAGGCGATCGAGAGCTACTTCTGGCAGTTCTGCGATGATTACATTGAGCTGGTGAAGAACCGCGCCTACGGCACCGCCGACGAGCAGGGCAATGTGCCTTCCGAGGCTGCCGTGAAGTCCGCACGCACCGCGCTGGGTCTGGGTCTGGACGCATTCGCCCGTCTGCTGGCACCTTACCTGCCCTACGCCTGCGAAGAGGTGTGGAGCTGGATGCACGCCGGTTCCGGTTCCGTGCACCGCGCTGCTTGGCCTGTTGCCGATCCGTATGAGCAGGCTGCTGGCGATGTGTCCGCCGACGTGCTGGATTGGGCCGGCAAGGCTGTGGAGCAGCTGCGCAAGATCAAGTCCGAGGCCAAGGTCTCTATGAAGACCCCGATTCTGGCTGTTAAGCTGGTTGCCCCGGCTGAGGGTGCTGAGGCAATCAACGCTGCCAAGGCTGATATTGCCCAGGCCGGTCGCGTGAGCGATATTGCCAAGTTCGAGCTGGTTGCCAAGACCGCTGACGAGGCTGAGGCTGATGAGGCTGCGGCCGACGCCGTGGCCGTGGTATCCAGCGAGCTGGGCGAACCGCCGGTTAAGGCACCTAAGAAGGCCTGATAAGAGAAAAGTTTGTGAGTTTGATGGGGGCCGCTTAATTCAGGCGGTTCCCATCACCTTCTGACTTGCTTTTGACTTGTCTCTGACTGTTACACCGTCGGAATCACGATAAGATATCGGATTCCGGCGGTTTTTTGTTGGGTGGATGTGCCGTCAGTTGATTGCGTGAACTGTGTGAGCTGTTCCAGCTGTTGTGCCTGTTCAAGCTGCGCGATGGCCTGCGCGATCAAGTCGCCGGCGTCACCCAATTGCACGGTTTCGCCGATCAGCCTGCTCATGTCATGTTTGAGTAGGGTGCCATTGTTGCCGAAGCCAAACAGTATTGGCGCAGCGTTCTCGATATTGTCGGCATCGCCGGCGTTGCCGGTTGCATTGTCATCGCTGGTATCCGACTCACCGTTGTCGCTAGTATCGTCGGTACTACCAGTTGTGCCCGTCTTGTCGGCATTCTTCGCCGTATCGCCGGCATTGCCCGAATCTTGCGTTGCCGCATCCTGATGCGCGTCATCCGACGATTTACCGCCTGAGCCCAAGGCCGAAGTCAGGCCGCTGGCGTAACTCATCACGTCGCCAGCGCTCATCTGCATGCGATCATCCACCAGCGATGCGTTCGGATCGGCCGCGTTCTGCTGTTTGGCAGCCTCAGCTTGTTTGCGTGCGACCTCCGCTTTGCGCTGCGCTTCAGCGGCTTTCGCTTTGCCATAGAACGACTGCGCTTGAGTATCCACCAATCCAGTAGCGCTGTTCTGCGCACCATCTGACTGCGTCTGCGTGGAGGCGAACTGATCGGAGAATCGCAGCAGAATCTGCTTTAACGCAGTGGACTTGCCCGTATGCTCGCACGCCGTGGCCAACGTGGCCATGGCGGTGTCAACCTTGGCTTGGGCGCTGACGAGCGCATCACTGCCGTCGGTGGAGGCAATGGCCTGCGCCTGATATGCGGCGGCACCAGAGGACGATCCTCCGGTAAGCATGCTGAGGTTGGCCGTGTATTCGTCGGTGTAGGCCATCGAATACGGAATCATCGCCGCAGACAGCTGATTTTGCCCCTCGGTATACTGCTTTGCCCCGGCTGCGGCCTCTGAGGCGGCTTCGGCGGTCAGATCGTCGACTAATCCAGTGGTGCCCTGCTGCTGGATACGACGGATCACCTCGTCCAACGCCTGCACTGCGCCGGCATGCTGGTGTGCGGCGCTCACATTGTTCACCGCGTCGGCCAGCTCAAGCACCGCCTGCGCCACAGGCGTATCCCCAGAGAGTTCGCCGGCCGTGCCCATCAGCGCGGGCAGTTGCGTGGAGGTGCCGATCGAACCGGACAAGTGGCTGGTGTATGAGCCCACGTAGGCGGCCATATAGTCATGGAATGCCTGGCTGTGGGCGGATTCACGCTCGGCCACTACGGATTTGTTCAGCTCACGTTCGCGTTCGCGCAGTGCCTTGAGCTGATCGATGAGCTGCTGATGCGCGCTGGAACCAGCATCGGTGAGCGAATCGACTAGTGCGGCAGCTGTATCAGTCAGCTGGGTGGTATCAGACTGAGCGATATCAGACTGAGCGGTATCAGACTGCGTGGTGCTGGTCGGCAGCACAGCGAGCGCGACTGGACTCATGGTGAAGTCCTTCGCATTCATATAGCAGGTGACGTGCAGCGTATCGCTCGGCTGCCCGGCTGCGGTGACTAGCATATTGCTGCCTTGTGCGCTTATGGATACTCCGGCATCTGCGGATAGGTTCTCGGCAGTACTGGCAGGAATGCTGAAGGCGACTACCGGAATTGTGTCATTTGCGCTGGCAGCAGCGACGGATGAAGATGAACGGTCGGAAGACGTGAACGAATCGGAGGGAGCGACAGTAATGCTGATGCCCACCAAACCGCTTGCACCGCGCACGGTATCGGCGTCAACGTTGGGACCGTCCAACGAATAGCTGATATGCACTGTCCACGGCAGTGCGACAGCATCGGAAGGAATGCGCTCGACACGTGCTTGAGCTGTGTCAGAAGTGCCAAATCCAGCCACATACCAGCGGGTTGGCGTGGGATTCGTAGCGGAATTCATCACCGCATATACGTCGCTTGCCGCGGCCAATGTCGGCCCATAATCCGCAGCCGGCGGGCGAGACAGCCACACGCCGCCAACGGTACCGACCACGCACAGGGCACAGGTGACCGCGGCGGCGATACGTTTCATTCCCTATCCATTCGACATGGCGTCCAATAATTCCCGTCCTAATGTAGTCCTCACCGGGGCATGACGTAACAGTTCAACTCACCTTTCTGCGGAAAACCACACAAGTCTGTTGACGCGCCTACACTGAAGTCGCTACGCAAGGGGGATCATCATGGAAGATACCAGGTATTTGTCCGCCGCCGAGGATGTCGAATCCGATGACGTGCTCAACGAACGCGTACTGCGAATGTGCGTGGGGGTGGGGTTCATTTTGCTGATCGCGTCAATATTCACCCCAGCGTCCTGGCATCTTGGCGGACTGCATCTGCTGGATGCATTCATCACCGTCGGTTTTCTGGTGATTATCGTGCCGCTGCTGATGGTGTCGGTGCATCAGTTCAAAACGCGTAAGCATTTCGGGGTGATACTGCATCTGATCTGCCCGGTGATTGGCCTGCTGATGCTGGTTTCCCGCATGATATTGCAGCCGCTCGGTGCCACCACCGTGTTCCTGAATCTGTGGTCGATTTTCGCCACATTCCTGATTTTCCCACTGTTCCAGCAACTGATCGAACTGGTCAGCGGCAGCGTAGACATGATTACGGACGGCGTCCAAGTCCGCTACGACAACGATTAAGTAGTTTAAGCAGCGGGCTTAGAGCCGCTTTCACCAATCACGCAAGCTTGATTGTGACGCCTCAAGCCCCTTACTGCTATTCCGCTGAGAATAGTCCTACGGCGTAGACCGGGATATACATTATGCTGCCAGACGCTTCGACGTTGCCGTTGTACAGCACGTATGCCTCATCAACATGGCAGTTGGTGGATGCAAGCGCATTGTCTAACGCGGCATGACTTTTGTATGACCTGCCGGATTTGACTTCGAACACCACTACCGTGCCATCCGCTCGCTCAATCGCCGCATCTATTTCGCCTATCGCTTTCGATTGGTAGTAGCGCGTCTGGAATCCGTGCGCTGCCAGTTCCTGCACGACGAAGTTTTCATAGGTACTTCCCAAATTCACGCTTGGATTATCGTCAAGGATGTCTCGGCTTGCTTCTTTGGAATAGGCACCTGTCAGCAGGCCCACATCGGAATAGAACAGTTTGATTTTGTTACGGTTCTCCGATAAAAGGAACGGGTGCGCCAGCTCGGCAATATTGTATTGAGCCAACGCCACTCCAGCATTGGTGAGCCAGAGAAATTCATCCTGCACTTGCGTGAATCGTTTCACTCCTTCGATGGATCCCAGATGGAACCGACGGCCGGAATGCAACAGTTCGCTCGGCACTAGGTCATAGATATTCTGAATTACCAAACGCCGGTCTTTCGGCGCATATTTGCTGATGTCTTCACGATAGTAGCGGCGAAGATCATTCTGAATTATCCGCACTTGGCCGATATCGTTGGATTGCAGAAACGCGTTCACAGCATCTGGCATACCGCCGACGAGCAGGTAGCGCTTGAACAAATCAGCGAACCGATTGTGCAGATAATCGGCTATGGGTTTACGTTGCGATACGCATTGACGCAGCATGTCGAATGCCGTTTCGGGCACGCCGTTGGCCCAACAGAATTCCTCGAAGTCCATCGGGAACATGCGCACTTCTGTCAGATAGCCAACGGGGATGGAACGGATGTTATCCAAAGCAACGCCGAGCATCGAACCGGAGAGGATGAAATCATAGTTGCCTTTATCCACCAGGTACTTGATGAATGTGACGATTTGCGGGCATTCCTGCACCTCGTCAACGATGACGACCGTGCTTCCCGGAACCATATCGACATCAGACATTACCGACATACGCAGTTCAAGGTCCTGGGCGCTTTGCGCTTGAGCGAAGGAATCTCGCGCACGCATGTTGTCCACGAGGTCAAACATCACCACATGATCATAGGATTCCTCGGCGAAAGCGCGGATCAGCGTGGATTTGCCGACTTGGCGTGCACCTGTTACCAGCAACGCCTGCTTGGTTTTATGCTCTTTCCAAAAACGAAAACGCTCCAAAGCCTTACGTCGCAGCATGTCGCCTTCTTCCCTCGAAATCATTGCCTTTTCTACAGCATATGACACAAATCAGAATTTCAAGACCGCCTAAAACGACATTTTTCAGAATTTCAACACCCTCTGAAATGACACTTTTCGGAATTTTGAGACCCCTTAAAACGACACTTTTCAGAATTTGCTGCGTGCGGGTGCCTTATGTGAAGCATGCGATACATGTGGCGTATGCGTTGTATGCGTTGCGGCCGGTTTGACGTGTCGAGCGATGCCGAGAGCGTCTCGCTTTGAGCGGCGGATATGGCGCACGATTCGAATGGAGGCCCATCCGGCAACAAGCATGCCTGCAGCCGTCCAGATACCGAGGGTGCGCGCATCGTGCAGATTTGTGGGATCCGGGGCGGGGTTGGGCACCGACACCCGATGGCCGGAAATCAGCAGTCGATGCGTGTTCACACCATACGGCGTGCAGGTCATCAGCGTCACTCTGTCTTCGCCGGGCATGATGGTGAGTTCCGAGGTGTCGTCTGGTTCGATCACGGTAATGCGATCCACTTTGTAGCCGAGGGTTTTTCCCATCACCTCGATGTAGAAGAAGTCGCCCGGTTCCAGTTCGTCCAGTCTGGTGAACATGGCTGCGGACACCAGGCCACGATGCCCGGTGATCACGCTATGAGTCGACTTCCCTCCCACTGGCAACGATGTGCCATACAGGTGGCCGGCACCACGGGCGAGCGCGTCATCGCTGGTGCCGTGATAGATCGGCAGTTCAATGGAGGCTTCAGGCACGCGAATAGTGCCCATCACTCCCCCGCCTGCATTCAACTGCGACTGGTAGTCCTCGTCTTGAGATGCGGCGGAATCGCCTGTATCCGAGGTTTTTGATTCGCCGGCCTGCGTGGTGAAGGGATCGGCGGCCTCTCCCAAGATGGTTTGGCCTTGTTCGGCCAGACGCTTGTTATAGTCGCGCGCGGCTTCGAGCACGCGCTCGGCCTGAGGATATGGCCATCCTGCCACCTGCTCGGCTGCATTATTTGATGCCGCGGCTAAGTTGCGCGCGGATTTCCATTGCAAAACCAGCGGATAGCCGACCACGCCAATGGCTGTGATAAGCAGCACGGCGATCACGGCGCGCATCGCCATCAGCCGACGATTCAGCGCACGATATCGGGCTTGGATGTCTGCAATGCCCAGGGCTGCTGTGAAACTCATGGTTTCGGTGCGGTCGCGGCACGCAATCGTGCCACTTCCTGTTCCAGTTCGTGGATGTGCAACGACTGTTGGTAGATGATCAGATCGCGCAGATCGTAGCGTTTGTCTCTTGATAGCGACATCACCGACTGAGTGACGTCGTCGGGCTCCACTACATCGACTTTGCCGTCGAATAGTGATGAAACGCCTTTGTCCATCGCCAAACGAGCTTCTTTGACAAGCCTGTCGTCTTGCTTCCACCGCGCCACGCATCGTTCGATGCGTTTAGAACCGATCAGCGAAGGCTCGAGACCCGATTGACGAAAAAACGCCGACGGCGAATGCCCGGAAAGATAATCGGCAAGGCATGTGACTTTGAACTCGTGGGTGTAACTGATACGTGTGCTGCTCACATGTTTCACCGCGGGCAGCATACTCAGATATGCCGCCTCTTCCGGAGTGAACATACGCCGGCCTGGATGCATGTTCGCTTCTCCCTTCTCCATATGCGCTGCCATGGTGCGCCGTCACGATGTACTGTCATGACGTACCGTCACGTGCTGTGCGGGGCGCGCGATTTTCTCGCTCACCCCGCACAGCACGTTTCGGGAATAGTCTGGTCTGAACAATCAGAATGATGGTTGTACAACCAGTTCTGCGGGTCAGACGATCAGCGTCTTCTTGGCACCACGCAACTTCATGTACACCACGCCAGCTGCACCAGCCAGCAGCAGACCGATTGCGCTGAACACAGCGATACCCGCACCACCCGTATGAGGCAGTTCGGACGGGGTCTTTACATTCAGCACCGTCGTCAGGTATTCATGCTTCGGATTGCTCGGGTTAACCAGGCCATTCGGATCATTCACGGCCGTCGCAACCCACTTCTTGGTATCTTCGTTGTAGGTGAGCTTAAAATCGCCCTTAAAGTCCTTGTAGCCGGAGGCCACCTGGTACTCCTGCACGTAATAGCTTTTTTTCGTGACGTCAAGCATCTTGAGCGTAATCACGCCACCCTCCGGTGTCTGCAGCTCAGTCACCGCGCCGGGGGTTTCGGCAGTAGCGACAGTGTACGTGCCGTTCGACCCGGTGAAAAATACGATCTTAGCGTTGTCGACACTTTCACCCTCGTAGACCTTGAATATTGCTCCCTGCACTCCATGATCTTGCGCGTTGATCTTCTTGAATTCAAATTCCGGATGATTGTCAACATCGCTCGTATCTTTGGTATCAACCGCACCCGTGTTGCCTGACGGACAGTTGGCACCGGTGAGCGGAGTACCAACCAGCATGTTCTTCAACGGATGATATGTAGTGGTCTGATCATTCGTCTTGTATACTTGGGCACCAGAAGTGTCCACGATCAGCCACAAACCAGACGAATTCATAGTGAACGTAGCCGTTTTGTTCTTATCGTCAATTGCGATTTTACTGGAATCGATAGCGCTCACATTGGTGAAGTCTATGCCCGGATCGTCGGCGAATGTACGCCACTTGGAGGAGTTCTCCGTCTTGCTCAACCAAGTCATCGCGTCGCCATCCTTGGACTGATTGTATCCAAGAGCGGTGAGTTTGCTGATAATCCCCGTATCCTCAGTGATACTCTCGAGCGTCAGGTATTTGCCGTTGTTTAGGTTGTAGTTAGCCAACTTGACTGCTTTGAACGTACGGTTGCCCGTAGCAACCCCATCCGTGAACGTCTTGAGCGCGTTCGCATCCGTCACCGTCAACGTAATCGTCGTGCCGTTCTCCTCGCAAACTGCGGACTGAGTATCAACACTGAGATTAGAATTATTGTCACCAGTTTCACCGTCCTCGGCGTAGGCACTGGAAACGCCCATGGCCAGACCTCCGAACAGTGTTGCGGCGGCTACGAGCCCCGCGAAAAGTTTCCTCATCCTCATGAGAACCCTCTCTTCCTATTGTGTTGTTGTTTTGCGGGCGACAGCGAAAGTACCTGCACAACACCACCGGCAGGTACCGGGTCAAACCACACCCGTGCGCTACCGCCGCCGCAAATCTTGATATTGGTTATTCAGTTATTCATGTGCGATCGCCGGCACCATCGGCCGCGAATCACACAAGCAAATTTGACCAGCCGCCACGTTTTCGCCATTCGCTGTAGGCCAGCCACGCCAGCACCGAAGCACCAGCCAAAACCAGTCCCCACAGCAGCCACTGACGCCCAGTCGCCCCGCCCGTAAACGGCAACGACGAAACAGGCTCCCCAAACGAATTCGTAAACGTGGCGGTTGGTGGTTCCTGTGTCTCAGAGGTATTGAAATCCCACACACTCGTCTGGGCAGTATTGTTGCCGGATGGCGTGGAACCGCTATCGTTCTTGGCCTGGGTCATCGTGGCGTTTACTGTGAGCTTGTTACTTTGCCCGAGCGATACTTTCACGTTGAGTGTGTAGCTGGCCTGAGAATAATTCATGCTTGTTTTGCCATCAGGTATGACTTCGGTGATCGTATAATCAAAGTCCAGCTCTGAAGGCCAAGGCCAACCTTTATCTTCTTTAAACAAAGCAAACGTATAAACAATTCGGCCAAATGACTGTACCGACTCTCTCGCATCATTTGATGGCTTGGCAATTGTCACTGTACAGGTCCGCTGTCGATCAACGGCCTTCGGCTCGCACGTCACACCTTCACCAATAGGCATTGGCGTCATATACGTCTTAGTGCCACTGCTTGTTGTACCGGTCACGGTCTCAGGTGCCGTTATTCTAAACGTATACGACTCATCTGGCCATTCCCCACCGGTGACGATTTTTTTAACCTGCAGCGGTAGCGAGACCGTCTGGGTGGACGGCGTATTCTTCACCTGAATGGTGGTGGTACCGGAGAACAGCTTGTCAAGTACTTTATCCCCTAAATTATCTTTCAGGGTGCTATCTACACCTTTATCACCGTGGTTCTGCTTCACATCAAGGTTCGACCAGCCGGCATCGTTCATCAACGCCACATCCTCGAACGAAGCGTCGGTATCCTCGCTAGGATTGGTCAGACCATATTGCAGCACGGCACCGCCCTCACCATATGTGAGATAAAGCGGGTTTCTGGCATCCTGTTTGGATTGTTTCCAACCATCAGTGCCGGCACTGCATGAAACGGAGCCATCATCGTTATATGTGAGGCTGCCCGTGGCGGAAGATCCATTAGCGTCTTCGCCGCACACCTGCAAAGTAGCGGTGACATCACGCAAGGTGGTGCTGTACTGATCATCGGTCGCAAACTCAGCCATGCTACGCACCAACGAGCCCACGCCCTTCCAGACGCGCACATCATCGCCGCTCTTGCCTGCATCGGCGTAAATGCCTTGGTTGGAAACGATGATATGGGTGGCCTGTTTGGTCGCCGTATACATGCCAGTAGTCAGTCCCGGCGCCTGTGTCTCGATAAGATAGTATTCACCGTTCTTCAGCACTTTTCCCGATGAGGGGAATTCGGCGGCGCTCTGCATCAGCGTCTTACCACTATCAAGCCCCACGTTACTGGTGACCAACTCAGGTTGAGTGGTTTGCCGGTCGGTAAAAACCTCTTTATCATTCGGAGTCACTTCGCCGGTCTGTTCATTGATATTGACCTGATCCTTCGAATACAGGGTGAACTGCGCTGTCAATTGCGAATTGATCTTGGTCACCGGCACCCACTGCTCATCCGTTTTCTGCACAAAGAAACGGTTCTTAACGTTCGGAACCTTCAGGTTCATCGAGAACTGACGACTCCACATCTCACCAGGCGTCGTGCTCTCGATATACAAACGTGTCGTGTTGCTCTCTGACACGTTGGCAATGGCTTTCGCCGATGTGTAGTAGTAGCCGACCGTGTATTTGACATTGGCGAACTGACCGATGTTGCTATCGGTCGCCGACGCGCCCACCTTGGATTCGATGACGTTGTAGTATGTATCGATATCGCCGGGAAGCTCATCAGTCACCGTTTCAAATCCGCCGCCCACATTCAGAGTGAACTGGTATGCGGACTTTGTGGATGTGGAAACGGCTTGAGCCACATCGGCAATCGAGCTAACCGGCCTGTTTTCGGGATAATACTTATATCCGCTCAACACATCACCGGTCACGACTTTCCAATTCGATGAAAGGTCAGCCACATCTTTCGGCTCACCTTTGCCCTGATACATCAGGATGACGGCGAACAGTCTTCCACTACGCAACTCGTCGTTGGTAAGTTTTTTGCCTTGGCCTTTTGGCTTGCTCGGATCATATCGATAGATATCTTGTGGCGCTTTGACCATCACACCGGCGTTGGCATACGCGCCGGTATCCCACATGTTGTCTTTGTCTGCGACCACATACCCGCCGAACTGTTGGTTTCCGGTATCACTCGGCGGTACATATTTCAAATGGATGTCATCGGATTTTCGATATCCGTCAGGGACCGAGGTCTCTTTCAGCACGTAATAGTCATTGTCCTTGCTACCCTCGGGATGCAACAGATCGAAGGAAATTGGCAAACCGGTATTAGAGTTGCGCAGCACCAGTTCGCCTGTTTTTTGGTCCGTGGTGCCCCTCGCAACCAACGCATCATTTCCGTCGATGATTTTGTAGTTCTTGTCGGCCTTGTACAAGTCGAATCCCACATTGGGAATCGGATTACCGGACTGGTCAACTTTCGTGACATTGCTTTCCGGAATATTCACCAGATTAAAGCTCAGACGCAGGTTGGACGCCTGGTTGCCTCGCTCCAGATAGAACATCCTGATGGTGTGGTAGCCGTCATCTTTGAAGATCTCCGTCTTATTGCCTGACTCATCCTCGACTGTCTGCCAATCGGCTTCTGAATATTTGCCGGCCTTTTTAAATGCTTCGGCCAATGAATAGCTTTCGTAGCCTGAACTGTTCAGTTCAATCGAACCATCGTTGTTGACGACGACGTTGCCAAACGTAATCTTGCCTGTAGCAAAGTTGATTGTGGTTCCCACAGGATTATGAATGCCGCCCAAGTCTGCCACCAGCACATCGTCGATATAGATCCATACATCGTCGTCGCCGGCGAAATTGTAGGTCATATCGTATGTTTCGCCATCCAAGCCTTTGATTTTGCCCTTATTCTGCGTAGTGAAACGTGTAGACATGGTCAAGCCGAAATAATGGTTGAGGGCGCCACTCATATCATCCGCTTTAATGCCCTTCGACTGAAGATTGCCGTTGGCGTCCTCCGTGCTTTCGAACACGCTTTCCGCCGAATTGAGGGGGAAGAACTGGGTTCGATCGTTCTTTGAATCCACGCCACCGCCATTATTCACCGCGCCGGTGTCGTATAGCTTGAACTCGTTGCTGGCCTCATCATAGGATGCAAAGTTCTCATTGCTGTCGTAGTAGTAGTATCCCTTGTCATCAATCTGCAACAGGTTCCCGACGTTGGGATACGACGCTTTGCCTTCGCTGCTTTTGGTCGGATCGAATAGGTAATCCAATGATTCATTGGTTTCCAATGATGGACCTTGATTTGTGGCCCTGAACATACCATTAGTACTTGTTCCTGCAAGCTGCGGATAATCGTTGACCAACGTATTCGAGACGATGCCGGTACGACGCAAATCCCTATTGCCTGATTCTATTTTTCCCGTCCAGAAATTGGCGTCGCCTCTATCCTGAACCCCACACTTCGTCTTGTCCGTACAATTGTTGAAATCCGCCTGGTTTGCGTTTTTCAGAAACTTCAACGGATGATCTTTGTTGATGTAACTATCGTAGTTGTTAGTACGAGTCTCATTAATCGGCTTTTTGTTTATACCGTCATATCGATCCCAGTAATCGAACAAATCGATGCTGGTGCTGCTGGGCGTCACGCCCGGGACCTCATGACTCTTGAACATCGTCGCGACGGAATCATCCACATCGCTCTGGGTATCTGCGGCTGAGGATTCCTCATTCGCAGTTGCTGATTCATCCGTGTCGCCCGTGGCATCGGATTCGCCGGAGGAGGCAGACTCACCAGAGGAGGCAGACTCACCATCCATGGCACCGTCGGATGCATTGCTATCAGTTACATCACCGCCGTTGGATGCACTGTCATCAGTTACATCACCGCCATCGGATGCACTGTCATCAGTTACATCACCGCCATCGGATGCACTGTCATCAGTTACATCACCGCCATCGGGTGCATCATTGTTGGAGTCATTGAAACCATCAGTGGCGCCGCCGGTAGCGTCAGTGGAAGTATCGGCGGAACCGTTTGAAGTATCCGACTCTCCTTGTTCAGGGGATTCAACCAGCGTCTGGGTCTGTTCCAAGGAGGTTTGATCGGTATCTGAAGGGTTGGCCATGGCGACGGCGCCCATGCCAAGTGTCGATACGGCGACCAGTGCTGCCACCGCAGACATCACATACTTATTCAGATGCTTATATGGAAGCCCCCCCCCCCGGATGTTTTCCGTGTCGCATGCTTACGATCCTCTCTCTTTACCCCACGTATCATCCACCATCATCATTGGCGGCGATAGGCCCCATAATACCCCCGAATTCACTTGTCGTTCACTCCTATTTTCGGGGGTCTCATCCCTCTAAAATCGCTATATAACATGAATATCACAATATTGACAGCCACCCTTTTTACCCTTCAAATATCACAGGAGCACATTGCGTGCGGCGTGGCGATGTGATACCTGTGCCCAATCCGACAGCTCTCATGCCTCAGCGATTAGCAATTGACCTCATTGCCGGCATCAGCAATACAGCAACGCCAGCAGCACAGCATCAGCAGGCAGCATGCCGAGCGATACCAAGCACATCACGCTTAGAACGCCGCACATGACGCACCACACGAACAGCAGTCCACCCAACGGCCAGCACGCCGACCCCTGTCCAAATACCGAGGGTGCGCGCATCATGCAAATCCGTAGGATCCGGGGCAGGGTCGGGAATCGACACTCTGTGGCCAGAGACCAGCAAACGATGCGTATTCACGCCATACGGCGTACAGGTCATCAACGTCAGACGATCCTCGCCCTGCACAATGCGCAGCTTGGAGTCATCATCCGGCTCAATCACCGCAATATCGTCCACCTCATAGGCGAGCGTCTCCCCCATCACCTCAAGATAGACAAAATCCCCCTTGCGCAGCTCATCGATGCGCGTGAACATCAGCGATTCCACCAAACCGCGATGCCCAGTGATCACACTATGCGTCGATTCCCCGCCCACCGGCAACGACGTTCCATACAAATGGCCGGCGCCACGCGCCAATGCAATATCGCTGGTGCCGTGGTATATCGGCAGTTCAATCGACACTTTCGGAATACGAACGGAACCCATCACCCCATCGCCCGCATCCAATAGCGACTGGTATTCCTCATCCTGCTCTGCCGCGGAATCCTCGGCATCCGACGCATGGGAACCGCCCGCCACACTCGCGAATGGATCCGATGCCTCACCCAACACATTCTGGCCTTGCTCGGCCAGCCGCTCATTATATTCCCGCGCGGCAGCCAGACTCTCCTCCGCCTGCGGATATAGCCACCCAGCCACCTCAGCTGCCGCATCGGATGACGTGGCGGCCAATTCTCCCGCCGAACGCCACTGCAACGCCAATGGATACCCTACCGCCGCAACGGCGGCAATCAGCAATACCGCAATTATCGCGCGCATCGCCGTCACCTGCCGCCGCAACCGCCTCCGGCTGTCCATCCAATCGGCGATATCTATGGCGTCTTCGAAACTCATACTGCCGATTCGCCCCCACTCACGCTTTCAGCATCATCTTCGGTCTCGTCCGCACCCCGAGAACGATACCGACACAACTCCTGCTCCAATTCATGAATATGCAAAGACTGCTGGTAAATCACCAAATCACGCAGATCCACGCGCGCACCATTGGACTTTGGCAGGGCAACACGTGCGACATCATACGGAGACACAGGCACTCTTGCGCTGTCCAGCGATGGCCTGCGCGCCCTGCCCTCCAAAATGGCCCGAGCCTCATCCATGAGATCCGGCGATTGTTTCCACCGCGCTATGCATCGCTCGATGCGTTTGGGCCCCACCAACAGAGGGTCAAGCCCCACTTGCCGAAAAATCGCGGAGGGAGATTCTCCGGCCAAATACGCGCGAAGACAATCGACTTTGAAGTCGCGCGTGTAACTGATGCGCGTGGTAGTCACGCGACTGACAATAGGTAGCATACTTAAATAAGCCATTTCATCTGGCGCAAATTTTCGGCTACCGGCAGACACAACACTTCCTTTCTGCTTTGTGGCCAATATGCGTGAGGGACGAACGGTCTCCCGCTCGCCCCTCACGTGCGTTTGGCGTCAGCGCAAACGCATCAGACGCGAAGAGCCTTCATGGTTCCACGCATCTTGGCGTACACCATAACAGCCGCACCTGTGAGTAACAGCCCCACTACAACGAATAGGGCGATGCCGGCGCCGCCGGTAAGCGGCAGTTCGGTTAGGTTCTTGGCGTTCTTGATGTTCACCAGCGGACGGTCAGCGGTGTTGCCCTCGACGATATCGGTGGACAGCGAGTCACCGCTGAGATATGGCGTGATCAGATCCCATGTACCATCCTTGGAGAACGCAACCGTGTATGCGCCATCGGGTTCCGGCTTGGTGTTCTGGCCCGTCCACGTGATGGTGACAACGGTCTTCGGCTTGACGGACTGCAGGTATCCGGTCGGTGCCGTGGTCTCCTCAACCTCATACTGGCCGGCTGCCAGACCTGAGAAGTAGAAGCGACCATCCGAATCGGCAATTTCGGAGAACTCGTACGGAGTCTCGCCTTCGGCCTTGGAATCGGTGGCAGGGGTGGGCACCCACTCACCCTTGTCGTTCTTGGTCAGGTACTTGCCGGCATACTTGCCGTCAAGTGCCTTGATGGAGAACTTCGCGCCAGACAGGTTGCTGTTATCGGAGGCCGCAACCTTCTGGAAGCCGAAGTCGAAGGTGAACACCTCAGGTTCCGGGCCGGGGATGGTACCGGTGGAGTCGCCGTCCGGCTTGTTGGAGTAGGTCAAATCGACCTTGTTCGGATTGCCCTCGACGCCGATCACCGCGTCGGAGTTCAGCGTGGCGGAATAGTCGACGCGAATCTCCTTGCCGATGTACGCGTTGCCTTTCTCCTTGCCAACGATCGTATTGTTGATCCACTTGGACAGGTCAACGCGCAGCAGTGTGCCGCCAACATAGTCACCGGTAGTATCGGCAACATCGCTGATGGTGATCAGATAATCCGTATCCTCAGCCAGCGTGAGCCAATCGTCGTCGTCAGACGGGTCAGGATCGTCCGTTTTGGCTACGCGCACGACGATGCCGGTGTGGCTCTGATCCGTGTCAGTCACCTTGTCGTTCAGGGTCAGGCCCTTGGAAAGGGTATCGTTCAGCGTCAGCACATAGCTCAGATAATTCGTGCCGTCACACTCCGCCTCGGCGTCGACAGTGCCGCACTTGGTTTCGTAACCGGTGGTGTTCGGCACCTTGGTGGACAGCTTGTAGTCGATGACATCGCCCACGTTCTGGTCGGACTCGTTCACCGGCTCTTCGTTGTACTCACCCTTGGCTTTGAGGATCTCCTTGTTCACCTCGATCAGCTCGTTCTTCACGGCGACTGCGCCAAGCTCCTGATGCTCGAGATCCTTGCCGGCAAGCTTGGTTCCCACCAGCATGTGGATGGAGGCCGTGTACTTGGACGGCTCATCTTGCGAGGGTTCGATAACGTCACCGGTGGAGGAATCCATGATGATGTAGATGCCCGGCGTCAGACCGCTGATGGTTACGGTCGCCTTGCCGCGTTCCGCATATTCGGTGGTGGCGTCGGCCACGCCCTCGAACACACTGCCCACAGTGTCGTCACCATCGCCCAATACTTCGACGAGGTCACGCAGCAGACCGGCGTAATGTTCGGATTTCAGGGATGACGTGGTGTCGCGGTTGTCCGTGTTGCCAGAATCCGTTGCTTCATAGCCCAGGAAGTAGCGGGCGATGAACGCAACCGGATTGTCCTTGTATACGCTGGCCTTGTAGTCGTTGTATGCCGTGCCGCTGATGGTTACGGCATCCGTCCCCTCACCTTCGATGATGTCGGGGCTGATGAATTTGTCATCAGCATCCTTAACGCCTTCAATGGTTTTCAGTGCGTTCTCGACCTTGGCCAGCACATTGGTTTCGGTTCTTACAGACACGCTGGCCAGGGTTTCCTTGCTGGCATCGGTCCATTCGCCGCCGTCATACGCACCGAGCAGCACTGCCTTGAAGGTGTGGTCTTTGAGCTGCGCGGCATCGCCTTGCAGCACGATGGACTGGGTCTGGCCCAGTTCGTCGGCTGTTACTGCCAACGTATCATCCGCGTTGGCAGTCGATACGCCAAGTGCCAGGCCGCCCAGCATCGTCGCCGCGGCGGCGAGTCCGGCAAAAAGTTTCCTCATTCTCATGAGAATCCTCTCCTCCTATTCATTGGTTATTTGTTGTTGGTGTGTTGGGTTAAGAAATGAAGCTGATCACATCATTGAGAAGGGCAAACCATGTCGTTTGCACCACTCGTTGTAGGCCAGCCACGCCAGTACCGAAGCGCCGGCCAGGGCAAGCCCCCAGAGCAGCCATTGGCGTCCGGTCGCACCACCGGTGAATGGCAGGGATGAAACCGGGAATCCGAAGGAATTCGTGAATTCGGCGACGGCCACTGCGGGATCCGTTTCATCGGCGTCAAAACCCCACTGCGAATCGAACATGAGTTCGCCTTTACCGCCGTCAACACTTACACCGCCGTCATCCGTGTTACGTATCAACGTCACGCGAACCGTCAGAGCATTGCTGCCCTTGCCACTCACCCAATCGCGGGTTACAACCACCTTCAACGTGTATCTGGCCTCCGAATACGTCATGCCATCAACGGCACCCTCGGCTGGTTTAACTTCGCTGATGGTGTAGGTGAATTCTAGGGGCGTTCCATTCTTGTCTGCGTCTTCCGGCCAACCTGTCCGCTGGAACAGGCGTGTCGTGAAGGTGATCTCGCCGAATGAGACCTCGTCCTCGGTTCCCGATTCCGGTCTGGTCACCGTCACCGTGCAACTGCGTTCGGCATCGGCAGCCTCATCCGAGTCGCATTCCACGCCATCGCCGATGGGCAGCGGCGCCGTGACCTTTTGGCCGTTCGAAGCCGTTGCCTGCGCAGGATCCGCCGTCAGTTTGAACGTGAACTCGTCACCGACCGCCCAATCACCGCCCTCGACGATCTTTTTCACCTTGAGTGGCACCTTTACGTTGGACTTGTTCGCCCTGTTGCGCACCTGAACGGTGGTGGTGCCAGAGAACAGAGCACTCAAATCAACCTGACCAAGATCGCCGCTGACAAGATTCTGCTTCTTGGAAGAGTCGACTTCGTGCTCTTCATAGTTCTGGGTGACAGTCATGTTCGACCAGCCCTCGTCGATCATCATCGACACATCCTCGAACGATGAATTCGGGGCGTTGTCATCCGTCGGACGATATTGCAGCACGGCACCATTCGCGTCATACGTCAGGTACTTCGTCTGGGAGTCCTCGTCGCTCCAATCTGACGACCACGTACACTTGCCATCGGTACAAATGGGGTCATCATCTCTTGTCTGCAGCGTGGCCTTGATGTCGCGCAGCGTGGTATCGGATTCATCGTCGGAGGCGAACTCGGCCATGGTACGCACCAAAGAGCCCACGCCCTTCCACACACGTACGTCGTCGCCATATTCCTTGATGCTGCCATCATCGTTTTTGACGTCCACACTCGATGTGCCGGCATCCGCATACACACCGCCGCTGGTGACTACCACCTTGGTGACCTGATTGGTTTTCGTGTAGCCGTACGTATTCGGGTCGCCCGTCTCCATAAGGTAGTACACGCCCTCTTTAAGAACGTTGTCGCCCGTGGGGAACACCAAGGCACTGCGCATCAGCGTTTTGCCACTATCGGCACCCACATTGTCCAAGACGAGATTGGGCTTGGTGGTCGCGCGATCGTAGTATTTATTTGTATCCTTCGCAGTTACTTTGCCAGTATTTTGATCGATATTGACCTGATCCTCCGAATACAGTGTGAACTGTATCGTCAGATTCTTGTCGATATCGGTCAGAGGCGTCCAGTTCTCGTCCGTCTTCTGCACGAACAGCCGGTTCTTGATGTTCGGCACATGCAAGTTCAGTGAGAACCTACGCGTCCATTGCGTGCCCGCATCCTTGCCTTCGATATACAGACGATGGGTATTCGTGCCATCCGCATCGGCCAGTGCGCCTTCGGTGAAGTAGTAGGCGACCGTGTACTGGGTCTTCGACTCATCTCCACCGGTGTCATGCAACAGGTTGTAGTAGGTGGCAATGTCGCCGGGCAGTTCCGGGATGGTGGCCTGGTAATTGTCCGTCGTCATCTGGAACTGATACGCGGTATCGTCCTTCTTCGCCGCCTTGGCCACATCCCCTATGGCATCTTCGTCCGTCAGATGAGTCAGCTCATAGCCCTCAAGGCTGTTGCCCGACACCACGCTCCAGCTTGTGGAAGCGCCAAGTTCCCCATCATTCCCTGTACGCTTGAGCACCACGGCGAACAACGTGCCTTTTTTCAGAGCATCGCTGCTGATTGGCGTGTCGGAAGGTTCCGTGGAATCATTTGGATCCTTCAACAGGTACACGTTCTCCGGCGCGGACACCAGCAAACCAGCCTTCGCGTAGGCGCCGGTCTTCCAAATGTTGTCGCTTTTCTCGGTTTCCGACTTCTGGGTCTCCGACGTGACATAGCCGCCGTACAAATTGCTGCTCGAAGTCGGCGGATGGTAGTCCAACCGTATGTCGCCGGAGGAACGGTAGCCCGTCGGCGTGACGGTCTCCTTCAATACATACTTCGTATACCCCGAATTCTGGTAGATCTGGTCGAACGAAAGCGGGGTGTTCTCGTCACCCGGAACCGTCAGCAGCAGGTTACCGTTATCATCGGTCGAGCCCGAGGCAATTGGCTGGTCGCTCTCTTGCCCATCCGAACCAATGCCATACAACTCGAAGCCCGCGCCCTTGACACCGACACCGGACTGATCGACCTTGGTAATCACGCTCTGCGGCACGGTCACCAAGTTGAACTTCAACGCCAGGTTGGAATCCTGCGCGCCACGTTCCAGATAAAACATTTTGAGCGTGTGGTATGTCTCATCGGCGAACGTGTAATGACCATTGTCGGTTATCACCCAGCCATCCTGCTCAGAATCAATCCCGAACACTTCGTCAAGATATTCGACCCTCGTCCGCCCTTCCTTGAACGAACCGTCTTTATTCAGGGCATCGCCGTACGTGATCGTTCCATCTTTGAAGTTGATCGTAACGCCGGCAGGATCATGGATGCCGCCCAGATCGGCCACCAGCTTTCCGTCGATGTAGATCCACACATCATCATCGCCAGCGAACTCGTAGATCATGTCGTTGTCACCGACTTTGCCGCCATCCTGCTGGATGAATCGTGTGGACATGGTCATGCCGAAATGATGGTTCCAATCAGAACTATTGGATCTGGGAATGTCATCCTTCTGCACCAGCTCCCCGTCCTTGATGTCGAACACCTCGCTGGCGGTGTTGAAGGGAAAGAACTGGGTGCCATCCATCACCCCGGTGCCGCCACTGGTGATGGCACCCTTCTCATACACATCGAACCTGTGGGTGCTTTCATTGTACGACGCGAAGTTTTTCTTACTGTCGTAGTAGTAATAACCTTCGTCATCAATCTGCAGCAGATTGCCCACACTGCTGTAGGCCTTCATGCCATCCGCATCCGACGTGGTCCTCGACGCGTCGAACAGATAGCTCAACGACTCCGTCGAATCCTCGTCCGAGGTTATCGCACCGGTTTCCGCCTTCGTGCTGGCCTTGTCACGGAACATCGCATAATCGTCTGACTCGTCGTCCGGCGTATCGTTACCATCCTCGTTGTTGGCGGTGCCGGACAGATACGGGTAACCATCCTCACCGAGTTCCTTCGCGACGATGCCTTGGCGAGGGCCGCCCCGTTCGTACTTCCAGCTATCGATGTTCTGCCCGGCTTCGCCTTCCTCGTAAGGTTCCTTGTTGGTGTTCTTCCCCGTACTGTCACCCGTCCAGAAATTCGCATAACCACGATCCGGAACACTGGCATCCTTGCCCACTTCGGTGCATAGCTTTTCTTCCGTTAAGACGTTACCCTTCTCATCCGTTAAGGGCTTGCCGTCCTCACCCGTCTTTTCCACCGTGCAATAGAAATGGTTCTTGGGATTGGAGTTGCTCGAGAACTTCAGTGCATGACCATTGTTGATATACGTGTCATAATCATTGCTCACCCCCTGATTAGACGCATTCCAATAGTCGAACAGGTTGATTGTCGTACCGGCCGGAGACACCGTATCCTCAACACGGAACTCATCAAAATCGCTATCCTGCAGTTGAGTGTCAGCCGTTGCGGACACATCATCCTGCTGAGTGGTGGTATCGGATGCGGCATCCGATTCGTTGCTTTGCACCTCCAACCCCGACTGGTCGGTCTGACTTGTCTGGTCATCGGATACAACCAACGTATTTGTAGTTTCCTGAAGCGACTCTTCGCCGGAGGCAGGATCAGCAATCGCAACAGATGCGCTCCACAGCATCGCGATGGATACCGCCACCGCGCTCACCGTTGTTACAACGCGATTATGGATACCCCCCCCGTGATAATTTCGTTCGCTGTGCCTTGTGCTTCATAAGTGTTCCTTCACTTCCCACGCATACGCCTGCGCAAAGATTCCACTCACGATACCCCCATGCGCAAGCCCCTTCACACCCCCCAACAACCGGCTAAAGCCCTCGAAAATAAGGGCTGCAAGGTCTTCGCTTCGAGATCATCGGCTTTCGTCCACACCCCCGAAACCAGTGTGAAATTCACAAAAAAACATGGGACATTATCGCTAGTCGCGTATTTAGCGCACAAAAAAGCCGGCGCATATGCACCGGCTCGCAACACAGCAAAGATTCAGTAAAGAATCAGATATGTATATAAGGGCTCTATTAGGCGAATACGTCAAGCACGCCGGGATCGCCACCGGCAGCGGCGATGCGTGCATGGCGCTTCTTGGCTTCAGTAACCACGAATTCGCGGTACATTTCGGCGATATCGGGATCCAGCCCCGCGTCCACGGCGATGCGGTGCAGCCGCTCGATCTGATAATCCTCGCGCTTCATATCCTCGGGCGCGAAACCGGCCTGGGCCTTGAGCACGCCTACGCGCGACGTGGCTTTGAATCGTTCGGCAAGCAGCGAGATAATCGCCGAATCGACGTTATCAATAGTCTGGCGCAGTGCGGTAATAGATGCCACAGCCGCCGCGGTTTCGGGGTGCTGCGCTGCCTGCGCCTCGTCGATGGTGGAGTTCTGCCAGTCGCTGCCTGTCGTATCGCTCATAAACACCAGCCTACTACCAAACGGCCCCGCGCACCGCGCACGCCAGCCTCGACAAGCGAACGGTGTCGGCAGGCCATCTCTCATCTCAAGCGCATGCATACAAAAAGTGGCCGGTTGACGAAGCCTAAAAAATCAAGGCTTTCATCAACCGGCCAATTATTGATTTGATCAGCGATCAGTTGCCGTTGGTGGCGTTGCCGGCGTTGGCCTGCTGCACAATCGCGGCAAGGAAGTCGCGGTTGGTAGCGGTCTTCTTGAGGCGCGGCACCAAGGTCTGGTAGGCCTGCTCGGGTTCCATACCGCCCAGCAGCCTGCGCAGACGATAGATAACCGGCAGTTCGGACGGATTGGTGATCAGCTCCTCACGGCGGGTGCCGGAGGCGTTGATGTCGATGGCCGGGAACAGGCGCTTGTCTGCCAGTTCGCGGCTCAGACGCAGTTCCATATTGCCGGTGCCCTTGAATTCCTCGAAAATCACCTCGTCCATCTTGGAGCCGGTTTCCACCAGCGCGGACGAAATAATGGTCAGGGAGCCACCGTTCTCGATATTGCGGGCCGCACCGAAGAACTTCTTCGGCGGGTACAAGGCCTGCGCATCCACACCACCGGACAGGATACGACCGGAGGCGGGGGCGGCAATGTTATAGGCGCGGGCCAGACGGGTCATGGAGTCGAGCAGCACCACCACATCCTGGCCGAGCTCCACCAAGCGCTTGGCGCGTTCGATGGCCAGTTCAGCAACGGTGGTGTGGTCGGAGGCGGGGCGATCGAAGGTGGAGGAGATGACCTCGCCGGCCACCGTGCGCTCCATATCGGTCACCTCTTCGGGGCGCTCGTCCACCAGCACCACCATCAGATGCACTTCAGGATTGTTGGCGGTGATGGAGTTCGCGATGTTCTGCAGGGTGATGGTCTTGCCGGCCTTCGGCGGGGAGACGATCAGACCACGCTGACCCTTGCCGATCGGCGAGACGATGTCCATGATGCGACCGGTGAGCTTGTTGGCGGTGGTCTCCTGCTTGAGGCGCTCCTGCGGGTACAGCGGGGTGAGCTTGGAGAACTGCGGGCGGTTCATCGCCTCTTCCACACTCATGCCGTTAATCGAATCGATGGCCTGCAGCGGCACGAACTTCTGACGCTGGTTGCGGCGATCATTCTCGCGCGGGGCGCGGATGGTGCCATGCACGGCATCACCCTTCCTCAGGCCATACTTCTTGACCTGGCCCATCGAAACGTACACGTCGTTCGGGCCGGGCAGATAGCCGGAGGTGCGCACGAAAGCGTAGGAGTCGAGCACATCGACGATGCCGGCCACCGGCACCATATCCTCCGCCGGCTCTTCGCGACGATTGTCGCGGGTATCACGGGTATCGCGAATATCGCGATCGTCACGACGGCGATCATCATCGCCGGCATCGCGGCCGCGCATACGACGGTTGTGACGGTCGGCGCGCTCGTCATGGGCGGCGACGCCACGGTCACGGTTGCGAGTGCGGCGAGTGAACTCACGCTCTTCACCAGCCTCGCCCTCATCGCTCGGCTCGGTGTGCTTCTGGCTGGGCAGAGTGGCGAGAATATCATCCAGGTCACGCACAGCATCGATATTGTCATCAGCCGGACGGCGACGGCGACGTGTGCCCTCACCCTCATCGTCACGCACGCGACGAATGCCCGGCAGTTCCTCACCGTTATTGCGACGATTGTCACGACGCTCGCGGCGGCGATCGGCCGGATCAGTGCCCAAATCAAGCGTGGCCAGCAGATCGTCAGCCTTGGCAGACATCTCTTCGGCGGAGCGCTTGCGCATCTTGCGGCGCGGAGCCTCATCCTGCGCATCGTCCCTGCGGCGATCGGCAACCGGGTCGATGCCGTCGAGATTAACATCATCCAGGTTAATGGCCTTGCGGCGGGTGCGGCGAGCGCCTGCAGCCGGCGCTGCGGGCTCAGCGGAGGCAACGGATTCGGAGGAACGATCGGCCTTGGCAGCGCTCCTGTTTTCATCGGTGGATTCCGCAGAATCGGAAAGGCTACCGGCAGCCGCCTGCTCGGCGGGCACCGGAATTTCTACGGGTGCGGCAGCTTCGGTGGCAGAGACGGGAAGGTCAAGCTGATCCTGAGCCGCTGGTTCGGCAGTTGTTTCCGGAGCATTGGTGGCAGCGGTTTTCGACGCCGTCTTTGGCGCACGAACCGTCACACCGGCTGGAGCCTCGCCGCCTGAACGCGCGGCCTGCAACGTGGCGAGAAGCGCGGGCTTTCGCATGGTCGAGGTGCCACGAAGGCCCATCTGCTTAGCGAGCTCACGAAGCTCAGGCAGCTTCATATCCTCAAGATTCTGGCTGTTTGCCACTGATTCAACCCTTTCCATAGCACCTGCCGACGGCATACGGCGACGACCTTGCTCTATGAATGATTGCGACATCACGCCGCGCACGAACGTCCGTGCGCAAACCCTTGCGCTGTAACGAACAAGCATCACATTAGCGCGCATCCCCGGACAACGCAAAACAAGGCCCGTCGTTGGCAACGATGGGCCATGTTCGCGTGCGGTCGCGCGTCTTGCACTAGCGCCGCATCAGAAAGTCTGACGGTTGAACCGTTACTGTTGGAGCTGGTCTAGTTGGGCCTCCGCACTACTTGTTCTGAGACCCGAGACCGAAATTATGATGCCTTCTATTCATCCCATTCCACACGGTCTTCAACCATGTTGACATCACGAGGAGTCAGTATTCCAAGACGTTCATGAATATCCTCGTTATTGATGATGAGGATTTCATCACACAATGCCAGTGATGGCCGATCCAAACCTTCCCTGCGCCAATCCAACTTGACTGCATCGCTGCGATGAGCGTACCGAGATACTTTCGATGTCACGTATACGGCATACCAACCGTTGCCATCATCGGTTTGGTCGAGAAGGATAACAGGCCTAGGCTTCCAATGATTTGGCTCGTCGAGCCAATTAACATCAGCTCGACGAATATCCCAACAGCGAAGCATGGCCAGAATCATGGAACTAATCCTCCATGAATTCTGCGGGCAGCCGAGTATGCCCGTCTGAGGAAGGAATGTACTTCACACGTTTCGGATGACGACGGCCCGCACGCTGTACCACAGGATCATGGGTTTGTGCCCACTGACGCAACATCTCAACGTCCATTACCGATACGCCATGCTCACGACACTCACTCCAAGGAAGGCCCGGCTGATGAGTCATATTCGCCAAGCCATAGGCCGAATACTGGCGATACTGGCGATACACACGGTTCAGAAGATCATATTGTTCAGCAGTGAACTTCGTATGGTCAAACGGGCCATACGTCACGCGAATAGGTTCCCCATGATTTGCCTTGAATGTCCTATACACACTCGGCACCACAGGACCATAATCCCACGCCTCAAAATCATCATCGAACAAAGGAGCTCTGGTTTCCTGCAGTGAGGCGATCTGCGCGAAGTACAGCAATTTTTGCAGTTTCAGGTTGGAGACCCCCTCCCCATCCTCTCCTTCGCTCTCTGCGGCGCTGATAAAGAAATTCGCCACGTCCAGCACATCGGGCATATCATTCACCTCCTTGTCTCTTTAAGCATACACATCAGTCAACACTTGAAACAGAAGTCAGATAGGTTTCAGCAATTGTCTTCGCCGCTCTAGCAAACGCTCGAATATGCGCGGAGCGCGAAACCACCGATCACAGTGTGATAGTGAGATTTCGCGCCCCGCACTCAAAATGCTGACAGCCGACTACTTCGACTCGTGGTAGGACTTCTCCGTGTTCACGGACCACACGTTCTTCTTGGAGGTTTTGCCGGTCTTGATATTGCCGACGGCCTCCATGGCGGTGGCCATGGAATGATCCATGTTGTTGTAGCGGTGCTGTCCGTTGCGGCCCACGCAGTAGAGGTTGCCGAATCCGTCCAGATATTCGACGAGCTCGCCCATGCGATCGTAGGTGTCGAAGTAGGCGGGGTAGGCCTTCTTGACACGTTCGCGATGGGAGTCGATCACATCGTCCGGGCCGTTGATTACGCGCATGCGGGTCAGTTCGGAGATGGCGAACTTGGTGGCGTCCTCTTCGCTCATATTCCAGAACGAATCGCCTTCCTCGCAGAAGTATTCGAGGCCGACCCACACGGTGTCGTCCACATCCTTGACCAGGTACGGGCTCCAGTTGTTGAAGATCTGCAGACGGCCGACCTTGTAGCCCGGATCCTGCACGTAGATCCAGCAGTCAGGCACAATCGGCGGGTTGCCGAGCGTGGGGATGTCGGTGGTGTTCTTCAAACGCAGATGCTTGACCAGCAAGCCCACGGTCACGAAGTCGCGGTAGGGCAGACCGTTGGCCACTTCGGTCATGTCAGCGGGCGCGGGCTTGGAGCCAGTGGCCACGGCTTCGGCATCGGCACCGGCCGCGTCGATGGCGTTAACCAGATCCTTAACCGGCATGGACGAAATGAACTGGTCGCCGGTCAGTTCGGTGCGGTTGCCTTCGGAATCCTCATAGACCACAGAGCTGATCGCACCATTGGACTGACGCAGCTCAATCACCTTGGCGTCGGTAAGCACCTTGACGCCGGCGGCCTCGCAGTTGGCTTCCACGGTTTCCCACAGCTGGCCAGGGCCATACTTCGGGTACCAAAACTCTTCAATCAGCGAAGTTTCAACCTCAGCGTTGCTACGCTTCTTCGGCATCAGCTTGGCGACGGCGTTCTTCAGCACGCCCATAATGCTCAAGCCCTTGACGCGCTGGGCACCCCAGTCGGCGGAAATCTGAGAGGGGTGACGACCCCACAGCTTCTCGGTGTAGCCTTCGAAGAACATTGAATACAGCTTGCGGCCGAAACGGTTGATGTAGAAGTTCTCCAAGTTGGTTTCGGGCAGCTTGTGGAACATCGACTTCAGGTAAGAGAAGCCGGCCACCATGGTGAGCTTGAAACCCATGGCTTTGAAGGTGTTGGGGCTCAGCGAAATCGGATAGTCGAAGAAACGACGATTCCAATAGATGCGTGAGACGCGGTGGCGCTTAAGCATCACCTTGTCTTCCACTTCGGGATCCGGGCCGCCCGGCTCCATATCGTGCTCGCGGCCGAGCTTCTTGTCATCGTAGGAGGGCGCGCCCTGCAGCGGCAGCACGCTCTTCCACCAGTCCATCACGCGCTCGTCTTTCGAGAAGAAGCGGTGACCGCCGATATCCATACGGTTGCCGTTGTGCTTTACGGTGCGCGAAATACCGCCGAATTCGCGGGTTTCTTCCAGCACGGTCACATCGTAGGTATCGCTGCCGCCATCTTTGATGAGTTCCCAAGCGGCGGTCAGGCCGGCAGGGCCGCCGCCGATAATCACCACGGATTTTTTATTGCTCACGTATTGCTCCTTATAACCAAATCACGGATATCCTACTAGACTGTGCGGAAGCGCACGCCGCAGTTGTGCGGTTCCCTACATTTCCCGACCATAGCTAGTCGTCGACTATCACAACCCACGAAATATCGACGTTTCCTTGGGGTATTAATTTTCGGCTTTATCACACCCCCGCAGATACTGGCATATTACTGGAGTAGTGATTCCCTAACTTCATCACAACCCTGCGAATATCGGCATATTTGTGGGGTTCTGATTACTCAACATAATCACTACCCTACAAATACCGGTGCATTCGTGGAGTAGTGATTATCCAGCCCCACGCACTACTCACAAATACCGTGGTATTTCCGTAGTAGTGACAGACCAGAAAATCACAACCCATATTTTATGCCGATAATTGAGGGGTTGTAATACCCAACGACTGCCGACAAAGACGGCACATATAGTACAGCCGCTGCACAGCCACGTGCGCAGCGGCAACTTACGGCGACGAATACCGGCTAGTGAATATCGTCGGGGATGTCAATGTCGGTTTTCTGCACTTCCTCGACGTTGACGTCCTTGAACGTCACGATGCGCACGGATTTGACGAATCGGCTGGAACGATACACGTCCCACACCCAAGCGTCGGTGAGCTGCACGTCGAAATACACGTCCTGCCCGGCGGAACGCACGTTGAAATCGACCTTATTGGCCAGATAGAACCTGCGCTCGGTCTCCACCACGTAGGTGAACAGTTTGATGACGTCGCGATATTCCTTATATAGTGCGAGTTCGGCGTCGGTTTCGTAATTATCGAGATCCTCGGCGCTCATATGCTTCTTTACTTACCTTCCGTATCACGCTTGCGACCACGCCCCAGCGTGCGCCACCAAGCGTCCTTCGATGTTTTACGTTCGTTCTGTCCGTATGGCCAGTTGCTTTGTTCCTCAGTGCCAGTATGCGTCTTCGTGCGCGGCTGCTCCTGCACCGCAGGCTGTGTGGGCGTCGGCGATGCGTCAGCACCAGTGCGCGCAGAAGCATAGTCTGCGGCGGACTTGCGCGCCGGAGTTTCGACCGGTGCATCCTGGGCACGTCGCTTCTGCTGGATGGCGATGGAATGCTCGCGTGCGGACAGCGCCTCTTTAACTCCGGGGTTGCCTTCGATCAGGTGCATGCCGAACGCTTCCAGCGAACGAATCGGATCGTATTCGTCCACAAGCGTGTCCATAACAATCAGGTCTTGGTATTTGTTATTCTCTACGTCCCACAGTGCGTCACGCGAGACGCCGGACGGCACGAAGCCAAGCGACTGGTAGACGGAGCGGGAGCGGCTGTTCTTCTCCGGCACGCCCACCCAGATGCGGTGCATGCCCAAGCCGGCCGGTTCGGGGGCGAAACCATAGGTCATAACGCGAGGCATGGCGTCGCGCGAGTAGCCGCGGCCTCGGTAATCTTTGCCAAGGATGATTTGGATACGCGCGGAACGGGACCAGCCATCGATATCGATGAGGAAAATCATGCCGATCACATTGTCGGTGGCCTGCGCGTCGGTTTCGCCGTTGTCGTCATGGTCGGCGTCGGTGAGAATGGCCCACGCAATGGTGCGGCGGGATTCCGGATCGCCCACACCTGACTCTTCGGGGGCCTGCCCCAACTCCCATGCTTGGGATCGACGAACCCACGTGTGCACCACGGCACGTTCCGCAGCGGCATCCTTGCCGGTGATTTTGGAGGCGCCGGCGAACGCTTCCAGTTCGTCAAGACGCGGCAAATCGGCTACGGTAGCGGGACGCAAGTGAATCATTTCACCGCGAATCGGCGGAACGGTGATAGCGAGAGGCAGTTCGCGCGGCTGTTGCACGTTGATGCCCAGCGTTTCGTTCTCGGTGATGTCGCTCATCGGTGTTGTTACCCCTGTTCGGCTTACGGCTGCTTACGGCTCTCGGTTGCAGTGCCGAACATATCTTACTCGTCTGGGTGAATGCTGGGAGAGACTTGGCAGTGATATACCCCACACCTCCATGTGTGCGGCGTGTCTTGAAACAAGCACAACGCCGCAATACGACCGATGCCGGTTTTGGATTGCTCCAGAACCGGCATCGAACGGGATTACAGGGATAATCAGCCCTTGAGCTTGCCCATCACAACCTTGGTGACGGCCTTGGCGTCGGCCTGGCCGCGCGTGGCCTTCATCACAGCACCGATGATCACGCCCATCGGCTTCATGTTGCCGCTCTTGAGCTTCTCGACCACGTCGGGGTTGGCGGCGAACGCCTCATCCACAGCCTTGTCAATCAAGCCATCGTCGGAAACGACCTTGTAGCCGTGCTTGGCGACGACCTCGGAGGGCGTACCCTCGCCGGCCAGCACGCCGACCACGGTCTGCTTGGCGAGCTTGTCGTTGAGCTTGCCGTCGGCGATGAGCTTCTCAACCTCAGCCACGTCAGCCGGGGTGATGTTGAGCTCTTCAAGGGAGATGCCCTTGGCATTCGCCTCGCGAGACAGCTCACCGAGCCACCACTTGCGGGCACCGGCAGCGCTTGCGCCGGCCTTGACGGTGTCTTCAATCAGATCGAGCGCGTCGACATTCAGGATGTCGCGCATCTGGGTGTCGTTCAGACCCCATTCGGCCTTGAGACGGTTGCGACGTTCGCGCGGCATCTCCGGCATCTGGGCGCGCATTTCCTCGATGTGCTCGGGGGTGATGTGCAGCATCACCAGATCGGGATCGGGGAAGTAGCGGTAATCGTCGGCGTCGGACTTCAGACGGCCGCCAGCGGTGGCCTGCTGCGATTCGTCCCAGTGACGGGTCTCCTGCAGGATTTCGCCGCCTTCGGACAAGATCTGAGCCTGACGACGAATCTCGTACTGCACGGTCTTTTCGATGCCGCGGAACGAATTCACGTTCTTGGTTTCGGAACGGGTGCCGAACGGGTCGGACGGCGAACGGCGCAGCGACACATTCACGTCGGCGCGCATATTGCCCTGCTCCATGCGAGCGTGGGAGATGTTCAGCGCGCGCACGATATCGCGGATGGCGCGCATATAGGCACCGGCGATTTCGGGGGCGCGGTCGCCCGCACCTTCGATCGGCTTGGTCACGATTTCAATCAGCGGCACACCGGCACGGTTGTAGTCCACGAGGGAGTGGTCAGCACCTTCGATACGGCCGTCGGCACCGCCAACGTGGGTGTTCTTACCAGCGTCGTCCTCGATGTGGGCACGCTCGATCGGCACACGGAACACGGTGCCGTCTTCCAGTTCCACATCCAGATAGCCGTTACCATTGGTGGGCTTGTCATACTGCGAGATCTGGTAGTCGCGCGGCATATCCGGGTAGAAGTAGTTCTTGCGGGAGAACTGGCTCCACTCGTTGATTTCGCAGTGCAGGGCCAGGCCCAGCTTGATTGCGTAATCAACGGCGGTCTTGTTCAGCACCGGCAGGGAGCCGGGAAGACCGAGCGAGACCGGGGTGAGCTGGGAGTTCGGTTCGCCGCCGAAATGCACTTCTGCCGGGCAGAACAGCTTGGTGGTGGTGGAGAGCTCCACATGGGTTTCGAGGCCGAGCACGGGATCGAACTGCTTGCAGGCCTCGGAGTACTTCATGAGTTTTTCAGCCATGATATTTCCTTAAAATCCTTAATCGTTGCCGATTCCTGCGTGTCACTCGCCCAGCCAAGGGGTCTTGAGGGACTGCCAGATCGGGCCACCCCACTGCTCCTCAAGCGCGGCTTCGAGAGCGGCGGCGGGCTTGTACATCACTTCGTCGCGCTGCTGCGGCGCGATGAACTGGATGCCAACCGGCAGGGCCAGATCGTCGGCAGACAGGCCAGCGGGGATCGACATGGCGGGCACGCCGGCGAGGTTGGCCGGAATGGTAGCGATATCGTTCATGTACATGGCCAGCGGATCGTCCATCTTCTCGCCGAACTTGAAGGCGGTGGAAGGCGAGGTCGGGGAAACCAGCACGTCAGCCTGTTCGAAGGCCTTCTTGAAGTCGTTGATGATCAGCGTGCGAACCTTCTGCGCGGAGCCGTACCAAGCATCGTAGTAGCCGGCGGACAGGGCGTAGGTGCCGAGGATGATACGGCGCTTGACTTCGTCACCGAAGCCGGCCTCACGGGTGTAGGCCATCATGTTGGCGGCGGTCTGCGGTACACCGGCCGGCGGCATCACGCGCAGGCCGTAACGCATGCCATCGTAGCGGGCGAGGTTGGAGCTCACTTCGGACGGCATGATGATGTAGTACGCACCGAGGGCGTATTCGAAGTGCGGGCAGGAGACCTCGACCACTTCGGCACCCATTTCCTTGAGCTTGGCAACAGCCTCGTCGAAACGCTGCTGCACGCCAGGCTGGAAGCCTTCGCCGGACAGTTCCTTGACCAGGCCGACCTTGAGACCCTTCAGGTCACGCTTCATGCCCTCGCGGGCGGCGGCGGCCATCGGGCGAGGGCCTTCAGGGATGGATGTGGAGTCGCGACGATCATTGCCGCCGATGATCTCCTGCAGCAACGCGGAGTCGAGCACAGTACGAGAAACCGGGCCAATCTGGTCGAGCGAGGAGGCCATAGCGATGGCACCGAAGCGGGAAACACCGCCATAGGTGGGCTTGACGCCCACGGTGCCGGTCAGGGAGCCGGGCTGACGGATGGAGCCACCGGTGTCGGTGCCGAGGGCGAGCGGGGCCTCGAATGCGGCCACTGCGGAGGCGGAACCACCGCCGGAACCACCAGGCACGCGCTCGGTATCCCACGGGTTGTGGGTGGTCTGGTAGGCGGAGTGCTCGGTGGAGGAGCCCTGCGCGAATTCGTCCAAGTTCGTCTTGCCGAGAATCGGCATATGGGCGGCCTTGAGCTTTTCGATCACGGTGGCATCGTAGGGCGGAATCCAACCTTCGAGAATCTTCGAGGCGGCGGTGGTTTCGATGCCCTTGGTGACGATCATGTCCTTGATGGCGATTGGCACACCGGCCAGTTCGGGCAGCTGGGCCTTGTCTTCGGCAGGCAGCGCGTCGAAGGTGTCGGCCTGCAAGCGGGCCACATCGCCGGAAACCTTCAGGAAGGCCTTGATGGACGGCTCGGCGGCTTCGATCACCGCAAGATGAGCGTCGACCAGTTCGCGCGAGGAGGTGTCGCCCTTCTTGATGGCCTCGGCCATCTCAACGGCGGACAGCTTCACCAATTCGTTTGCAGCAGTCATCGTCTCACTCCTCGCTTCCCAGGATTCGCGGTGCCACGAACATACCGGCCTCGGTCTTCGGGCCGCCGGCGAGCGCTTCGGACTGCGTCAGCGGCGTGGCAGGCACGTCCGGGCGCAGATAGGCTTCGAGCGGCACCGGGTTGGCGGTGGGTGCCACGTCGTCGGAAGCGACTTCCTGCACTTTGTTGATGGAGTCTGCGATGACGTTCAGTTCGCCTTGCAGACGGGTGATTTCCTCATCGGTAAGCGCGATTCGGGCAAGATCGCCCAAATGCACAATCTCTTCGCGTGAAAAAGTAGGCATGGTGCCAAGAGTAACGCGGCTATGTGACACGCAGTTGACCATATTCCATAAAGAAATATGCCCGCCAATTGCGGATAGTTCACGAGAAGCAGCACGGCCAGCTATGATCGAATCCCTCATCCCAGCACTCAGCAAACTCATGTTGTAGAGCAGCCTAAACCACATGAGACGACTGCAAATGTTTCACAGACTGTTTCACACTGCGCTTCCTGTTGCATATTCCAGCTACAGCAACGTTTCACACCATGTTTCACAACAGATTGATAACACGCCACACAAAATTTCCTAAAAGTTATCCACAATGCGCATTTCCCATATGGCAGAAGGCCTAAGCCATGTTTTCGAAGCTCTCTCCACATAGGTCGTTTTTCATGCCCTCGCAAGCCAAATCCCGATAGCATCAAATCAACCGAAAGGAGGCGCGATGTCCGGAGAATCGACTTTCGCATACGAAAATGATAGACTTTCGCATACAAAACAAAATAGCGAGCAACAATCCATCACCGAATTTGTTGTGCTGGACAGAGTTGCCCAGCGTCATCCACAAATCGCTGTAGACGATATACGGTTCGCGTGGGCTCGATACCGGCACCTTATGCCTCGTCTCGATACTGATCCGTTGCAACTTATGGCGGTCGGATTCGATGGTCACGCAAGATTGCTGGAAATGATCGCCTTTGTTGCGTCCAACGACAACGGAGACCAGCTTGTGGTGTATCACGCAGCACCCTGCACACCAAAATTCCTGCGCGAGATGCGGCTTGACAATGATGAAATCAACTACCTGTTAGGAGGGAACCGACATGGTGTTTCGCACTAAAAACGGCACGGTTGTTACCGATGAAATGATTGAACAGTGGGCAGAGAACGCTGAAAAGGGTCTCTACCCAGGCACCCCGGGCACCACCGTCACGCGGCCGCAGTTCGGACGTCCACGACTTTATGCCGAGCCGCTGGCATCCGTTACGTTCCGTCTGCGCGAGGAAGACCTGCAACTGGCAGATGGTTGGGCCAAAGACAGAGGAGTCAGCAGGTCCATTATTCTGCGCGAGCTGGTGGAACGTGGCATTCGCGATGTGCAGTGCGATATGGAACGGTCATCTTCCGCCATCGCGGACGGCGATTAATCAGCTAATCAGCGCACCGACATAACGGATTGGGCAAACAAATCAGCAGGCGATGGGTGCGATGGTGGCGTGCTGGGCGATCCAGGCGTGCATGGCGACGGCTGCGGCGGCACCGGCGTTGATGGAGCGCACGGAGCCGAACTGGGAGATATACACCACGTCATCGGCCAGCTGCAGCGCTTTGTCGCTCAAGCCCGGCCCTTCGGCACCGAACAGTAGCAGGCAGCGCTTGGGGAACGCATAGGTTTCCATCGGCACGGCACCGGGGATGATATCAAGCGCGATGATACGGGCGTCTTCCAGCTCGCGGATGCGCGCATCGGCATCGGCCCCGCCTTCGGCACGGGTTGCCGCGATTTCACCGGCGATGCGGTTGCGCCAGCATTCCACCAGTTCCGCGATGGAGGGATGGTGCTCGACATGCTGGTAAAGCTCGGTCATCAGTGCGCCCTTGCGGTTCCACTTGTGCGGGCCGACGATATGCACGCGGCGCGCCTGGAAGGCGTTGGCTGTGCGAACCATGGAGCCGATGTTGAAATCGTGGGTCCAGTTCTCTACCGCCACTTCGAAATCATGGCGACCGTGCGCATCGAGATCGGCCTTGATGGCTGCCACGGACCAGTAGCGATACCGGTCGAGCACGTTACGCCGATCGCCTTCATCGAGCAGGGCCGAATCGTAGCGGCCGGGCACATAATCCGGCGACGCAGGATTATCCGGGCGCGCTTCAAGCGGCTGCCCCGGGTGGGTTTCAGCCCACGGGCCGACGCCAATCTCGCGGAATTCGGGTTCGCCTGAAGCCTTGGCAGCCAAGGAAATCTGGTTGGGAGCGTGCATAACTAGCGCAGTTCGTCCTCGTGGAACACCTGCACGAAAGGCACGGTATGGTGTTCGTCGTTCACAGGGTTGACGATGTCGATATGCTGATCGTCTGCGCCTTCGCCCACGCCGCCAACCAGTGAGGCCACGGCCACCACGGACGCCCCCTCGTGCTCCACGATGGAAAAGTCGAGGCTCAGCTCATTGCCGTTGCGCAGGGTGACCAGCGAGCTGGTCTGCACATACGATTTTTCGGACAACCATGCGTCGAGCAGCAGTACGCGGCGGCCCTTGATGGACGGCCCCTTAATGGAGGGGAACACGAAATCCATCAGGAAGCCGTCCAAATCCTCACCACGTGAGGCGGCTGCCTGAACCATTGCGCACACCAGCGGCACGCTGGCTGCGGTCAGTGCACCCACCGCATCGAAATCGTCCACGGAATATCCGGCATCCTCAAGCGTATCCAGCAGCACATGGCCCAGCACGGAAGCGCCACGATGATCAAAGGTGACCGCATACAACTCAGAAAATGGCTTGCCGGCCATGCGTTCGCACAACAGCGTACGCAGTTGTTCGCGCGGCTCAAGCGCGGCGAAGGCGAGGGCGTCTCCGGCATCGCGCAGGTCAGCAGGACCGGTAGGACGGAATGCATTGGTTTCGCTCATAATCTCAGCCTATCGCGTGCGGCGGTCTTCACCAGCATTATCACCGTCGCCGCCGTCGCCGCCGGCATCAACCACTTCGGGCGCGGAAAGTTCGTTGACGTTGGCTGATTCGGATTCGATCAGCGGCACTTCGCCGATGATCTTGGTCGGCTCGATTTTCTGCAGCTTGCGAGCGGTGGGCAACACACGCTTCTCCAAGCTGGCGGCGAACTTATTGTAGGCTCCCACGGTTTTGGCGATTTGCGAGCCCAGTTTGGTGGCATAGTCGCCAAGCACGGCGAAGCGATCATACAGCTCACGCGACAGGTCAAACAACTGCTTGGCGTCGTCGGTCAGGCTCTGCTGCTGCCATGCGTAGGCCACGGATTTGAGCACGGCCCACAAGGTGACCGGCGAGGTCAGCGCCACCTTCTTGGCAAAGGCATCATCCAACAGGGTGGGGTCGGCTTCAAGCGCGGCCTGCAACAGCGCCTCGTTGGGAATGAAGGCGATCACAAAATCAGGGGCCGTTTCGAAAGCGTTCCAGTAGGCCTTGTCACCAAGCGCGCGCACATGCTCGCGCAGAGCCTTGGCGTGGGCGCGCAGCAGATCGCTTCGACGGCTCAGCTCCTCGGGGGTTGCGGTTTCCGGAATCTCACAGGCACGTTGATAATCGGCATACGGCACCTTGGCATCGATCGGAATGGTTTTATTGCCGGGCAGGTGCACGATCATATCCGGGCGCAGAATACGGCCGTCAGCATCGGTGACCACCACCTGCGTATCGAAATCGACGTGTTCCAACAGACCGGCCGATTCCACGATATTCTTCAACTGTGCCTCTCCCCATGCGCCACGCACCTTGTTATTGCGCAACGCCGCAGATAGCGAGCTGGTCTCTTTATCCAGACGTGCCTGCTGCTCGCCCAGCCCCTTAAGCTGTTCGCCGAGCGCACCCATCTCCCGCTTACGGCCCTCTTCAATCTGCGCAACCTTGGCTTGCAACGTATCAAGGTTCTTGCTGACGGGGGCAAGCGCCTCCATCACCTTGGCATGCTCCTTCAAACGCGCCTCCTGCTCGGCACGCTTGGCTTCTGCTTGTTCGGCCTCGCGCTGACGCTGGGCCTCCGCTTCGGCCGCCGCACGCTCACGTTCATGTTCGATGCGGATTTGTTCTGCCTGCTGCGCCTGCGCAAGCTGGGATTTGACGAAGACAAGCTGCTGTTCCGCACCTTCCTTAGTGGCACGCGCTTCAGCAACCGCCGCGGTCAACTCGCTGATTCGCCCACGCGCGACTTCCAGATCGCCGTGCGCCTCGTTCAATTCATTGACCCTGGCTGAACGGGCCGTTTCCAAGCCTTTGGCCCGTCCCAACAGAAAGCCGGCCAGCAGCCCCAACGCCACGCCAACCAGCAGCATCACAATCAGCATCCACATACTTGCATTCCCAGTCATGCTCCCAGTAAACCACGCTGCATCGTCCGCCAGAAACTGCAGCAATAGAGGCTTACGCAGGGCACAACAACGCTACGCTCAGTGCGAGCATTCCGTGCAACTAGCTGTAAACGTGAGATGATGTGGGAGTCTCAAGATCATGAGCACAGCGAGAGCAGAGAAAACGGAGAGGCATATGTTCCAGATTGTTGTGGCACTGATTGCCGCGGCCCTGATAACGTGGGGCATCCTACGATTCTTCTTTGGCACACAAAAAGCCACGGCTGGGCAGATGGCCGATGGCGAGCAGCGCGCCACCATCACCGTCAAGGGTGGCTACTCCCCCGCCATGGTGAGTATGCAGGCGGGCGTGCCGATTCGTTTGACTTTCGATCGTCAGGAAACCGGCGAATGCACGTCGCATGTGGTGTTCGCTGATCTGGGGCTCGATGCCATGCTGCCTGGCAATGCCGTCACCGATGTTGAGCTGCCGGCCTTGGCTGCGGGCGATTATCCCTTTGCCTGCGGTATGAATATGGTGCATGGTTTGCTGAGGGTCGAAAGCGATGGCGGCGATGCCGCAGCTTCGACTGCTGCCATTGCAGCTGACGCAACGGCTAACGGCAGCACAGCCGACGCCGCACAAATGCAACGTACAATGCCGTCCGCTCCTAGCTCCGCAACAACATTCAGTACTACAACCATGCCCGGCACCACCGTCGCCCCCGATGCGCTTCAGGCGGAGCGCAACGAGGCGCAGGAACGGGCACGGGAAATCGCTTCGCTGCGCAAACTAGTGATTGTGGGCGCAGTGCTCACCATTCCGGTGTTCGCGGTCACCATGCTGCATATGGTCAACCATATGTGGGTGCCGGCTTGGATGATGAACCCGTGGCTGCAGGCCGTGCTGATCACACCGGTGATGTTCTATTGCGGACACCCGATCCATTCGGTCGGTTTCCCTGCGCTGGCGCATCGCGCACCTGATATGAACTCGCTGGTGTCGTTGGGCACATCCGCCGCATACCTCTATAGTCTGGTCACCTGCATCGCCCCTTGGGTATTCCCGGAGGGGTCTCGCGAACCATATTTCGAATCGGTGGGCGTGGTAATCACACTGGTTCTGGTCGGCCGACTGTTGGAAACCAAGGCGCGCGAAGGCACTGGCAAGGCCGTGCAATCGCTGATTAAACTTCGCCCCCGCACTGCGCACAAACTGCACGAACCGGCGGCGACCATGCTCGCCGAGCAGGCCAACGCCGCTGAACGGCCCAGTCCCTCTGCGGCACTATGGATGAATCCCGCCAATGCTACGGACGTGGATATCGACACCGTGCGCGAAGGCGATTTGCTGGCTATCAAGACCGGCGAGCGCATCCCCACCGACGGCATGCTGGTGGCCGGTGAGGTGACGGTGGATGAATCGATGATCACCGGCGAATCCAAGCCGGTGGCGAAAGCCGCAGCGGCAACAGCAACAGCGACGGACGATGCTCAACCGAGCAGCAACGGAACCACGGACGCCACGCTCACCGGCGCCACCGTGGTATTGAAGGGCAATGGCGTGATGCGCGTCACCCAAACTGGCAGCGACACGGTACTCGCACAGATTATTGCGTTGGTGGCACGCGCCCAGGCCACCAAAGCGCCGGTGCAACAGCTGGCTGATCGCATTGCACGATACTTTGTGCCCGCAGTGATGGTGATCGCCGTGTGGACTTTTGCGATTTGGGTGGCGGTCGGCCCTGCCCCGCAGTTGGCGCACGCGCTGGTGACGGCGGTCAGCGTGCTGATTATCGCTTGCCCGTGTGCACTGGGCCTAGCCACACCGCTGTCGGTAACGGTGGCGTTGGGGCTGGGGGCCACGAACGGCGTGCTGGTCACCAATGCCAAGGCGTTGGAACAGGCACGGCGCATCGGCACGGTGGTTTTCGACAAAACCGGTACGATTACGCGCGGCATGGTCGATGCGGATGCCGGTTGGGACAAGCCTAGCTATACGCAGGATACGGTTAAGGACGGCTCGCTCGAAGCGGTTGCGGCCCTGCGCGCGCATGGCATCCGCACAGTGATGCTTTCGGGAGACAAGGCCGAAGTGGCCGAACGCATCGCACGCGAGGTCGGCATCGACACGGTGATCTGCGAGGTCAAGCCCGATGGCAAGGCGTATTGGATCAAGCAGTTGCAGTCCGAGCGCGACCTGCGCCCGATGCAGGAGGATCAGAGGCACGGTTGGCGCAAGCATGAGCCGCATGATCTGATTGCAATGGTGGGCGATGGCATCAACGACGCACCCGCACTGGCACAGGCGGATTTGGGCATTGCTATCGGCACCGGCACGGATGTGGCCATGCAGTCGGCGGATGTGACGCTGATGAGCGGCGATTTGCGGGGCGTTATCGCCACCATCAACCTGTCGAACGCCACGATGCGCAATATCCGCGAGAATCTGGCATGGGCGTTCGGTTACAACATCATCGGCATCCCCGTGGCCGCCGGCGTGCTGTTCCCAATCACCGGCTGGCTGTTAAGCCCGATGGTTGCCGGATTGGCGATGGCGTTGAGCTCCGTATGCCTGGTATTGAACGCGAATCGTTTGCACGGGGCGCGCATCGATACGAGACTGAACGCTGGCACCAACGTTGCCGCTGATGGCGGCCGCCCTGCCGTCAACCCGCCGCATATCATCAAGGACAATACTCATAACAGCACCAACACCACAAAGGAGAACACTATGAATATGACTATGCATATGAACGCAGCTTCACCGACTGATGGCGAAACCGCCACCGATCCGGTGTGCGGCATGACCGTGGCGGTGAACGCCGACGCGATCACGCGCGAGTACGACGGCACCACCTATTACTTCTGCGGCGAGCACTGCGCCAACAACTTCATGAAGGCACCGCAGATCTTCCTCAACAACTGATGGCGCTAACTGAGCGATAACCAATAGTGGCAGTTGGCTTACTGTGCACTGTGCACACCAGCCAACTAGCTAACAGCATCACCGCCCAAATACAGCAGGGGGCCTTCCGCACACACGGAAGGCCCCCTGCGTTACGCCGCCATCAGAGCGACGCGTAAAGTACGGCGTCAGACGAACAGCACGTTGTACAGCCATGCGCCGGCGATGGCACCCAGAATCGGGGCCACAACCGGAATCCATGCCTCGGCCCAGCGGGATTCGCCCTTGTTGGGAATCGGCAGGATGGCGTGCAGCAGACGCGGCATCAGATCGCGGGCGGGGTTGAGGCCAGGGCCGGTCGGGCCGCCCATGGAGGTCACCAAGCCCCACACGATGAAGCCGACCACGATGGACGCGGCGGCGTGGTCGTTCTCGCCCCACGGCAGCGTCAGGCAGCACAGCGCGCCCAGCACCAGCATGAGGGTGCCGAAGAACTCGTTGAGGAAGTAGTTCGAACGGGAGCCTTCGGCGTCAGTGGTGCAGAAGGTCGCGAGGATGGCCTCGGGATCGTCGGTCTCCTTATAGTGCGGGTAGTAGGTGACGTAGACGATAAGCTGACCAACGGCGGCACCGAGCAGCTGCGCGATGATATAAGGCAGCACGTCGCCCCACGGGAACATGCCGTTGATGGCCTGAGCCAAGGTCATGGCCGGGTTGATGTGTGCGCCGGAGACGCCACCGAACATCAGCACGGGGAACATGACGCCGAAACCATAGCCCATGGCGATGTTCAGCCAGCCAGCGTGATGGCCTTTGGTGTTTTTCAGCTCGACGTTGGCCACAGCGCCGTTGCCGAATACCATCAGCACGGCGGTGCCGACGAATTCGGCGGCCAGTTTGGTAAACAGGGAGTATTCCACTTGTTGTTCTTTTCTCTCTTGTGCGATAAAACGCGGCGATTATACGCTTCTTCCCTGACGAACATGGCGTTGGGCGACACCGGACAACGATGGGCGGTATGGTGACCATGGTAACGATAGTGATTCAGGCTTTGCTAAGGAAAGGGGTGCACGGTGGCAACTCGCAAACAGGTGGCGCAGCTCGCCGGAGTGTCGCCGAGCACGGTGTCGAGGCTGCTGAATGGTGACGATACGCTGTCGATCAAGGATGAGACGCGTCGGCGCATTATGCAGGCATGCGTCGAATTAGGCTACGGTGGCGCTTTCCGCCCCTCAATCGCCGTATTGGATGCGCCGCCTTCGGGCGAGGAGCTGCAGGACGCGTATTTCGCCGAACTGCGTGATGTGTTCAAGCAATGCGCCGATGATATGGGCTTCGAGCCGTTGACTTTCGTCGCATCACCGCAGGAGCTGACCGATCGGGCGACGGCATTCGATGGATTCGTCACGCTGGGTGCAACCACATTCCCACGCAAGGAGCTGGAGGCGTTGCACGACGCACTGCCGCACGGCGTGTGTGTGGATACGAATCCGGCACCGGCCCTGTTCGATTCGGTGCAGCCTGACCTGTCGCAGACGATGCTGGATGCTTTGGATGCGCTGATGGCTGCCGGACGCACACATATCGCCTTTCTGGGGGGCGTGGGCAGCATTATGGGCCTGCATTCGTATCCCGAAGACATCCGTACGCTGGCGTTCCGCAATTGGTCGGAGCGTTTGCAGCTCGACACCGAAGGGCTGGTGTATGCCGAAGGCCTGTTCACTGTGGATAATGGCCGGGCGCTGGGCGAGCGCATCATCGCCGAGCACCGCAATGCGATGCCGGATGGTTTGATTGTCGCCGCCGATGTGTTGGCGGTGGGCGCATTGCAGGCGATGAATGCTGCCGGCGTACGCGTGCCGGATGATATGGCGGTGATCAGCATCAACAATCAGTCGATTGCGCGGTATACGTCGCCGGCGTTGAGTTCGTATGCGATTGATCAGCGGGAGTTGGCGCGCACGGCACTGTCCACGCTGGTTGATGGCTTGCGCCATGAGCGCAAGGTGCGTCGGCATGTGCTGCTGTCAACCGAATTGGTGGTGCGCGGCAGTTTTGTTCCCCGCCGCTAACGACGAAAACAGCATAAGCCATAAACACCATAAACGTCGCAAAAGCCGGTGCTGTGACCTGATTGGCATCAAGTCAGGTCACAGCACCGGCTGTATTATCGTCGGTTTCCTTACCGATTACACCAGTTCGAGGGTCACATCAAGCGCCAGCGACTGGTCGGCCGGCAACTGGTAGGCAGCATGGACAGGAGCGCCCCAGGAGTCGTCGCCTCCGACACCCATCTGGCCGGTCAAAAGTCGCAGATAGTTGTGGCGAGATTTGGGCAAATCCATCGGGCGACGCGCCGCTTCGATGGTGTAGGTATCCCATGGCAGCAGGCTGGCGGCCAGCGGCTGTTCATCGCACCGGCTGGCACGGATGCCGTGCCCGTGTTCGTCGAGTGCTTCGATCCAGCGCACGCCTTCATGGCTGCCGGATTCCTGCGCCATCAGATATGGTGCGAATGAGCCGCTGGCCGTGGACTGCCAAATGCCCAGTTTGCCGCCGCACTTGCGATCGCGGTAGGTTTCCTCCGGCCCTAGGCCGTACCAGCACAAGCGGTCGTAGGCCGCAGGCAGTTCCCATTCGATGCCGAACGCCGGCAAAGCGGACACGCGCTCGCTCTGCTCCGAGATGCCAGGGTAGGTGGCGGTCAGTCGCACGCGCATATCCGCGCCGATATGCCAAGTGACGATCACGGGCGTGTGGTCGGGATCGGCGAGCCGATACAGGTATTCGGCTTTCATTCCGTCGCCGTCGCGATCGATGTCAGTTCGTTCAACCGTGGCGTATCGGCCGGCGGCGAACCATGCCGAGCGCTCATAGCCGGAGCGATTGCCTCGATCGTTATCAGTTAGCGGCCGGAAGGTGACGAGGTCAGGCCGGCGCACAACCATCTGCCGCCCGTCCTTCTTCCACGACACGATGCCGCCTTGGGTGCGCGACATCAGAATCTCCTCGTCGCCGAGGCGCATGCCGGCATTCCAACGCCCAAGTGTGATACGGGCGGTATCGCCAGCTTCGGCAATGGATTCGACGCCCAAAGTGGCTGCAGTATTGACGATGCCGCTGAGGATGCCACTGAGCTGGCCGAACGCCAGTTCGTATCCGGCCGGTGCCCAATCAGTGGCCTGTGCAAGACGCTGATCGACCTCATAGGTGACTTCGCGAGTGGTTGCAGAGGGTGCGGGGAAGGCGATGTCGTGACGTTGCGTGGCACCGGCGGGCACGTCGAAACGATAGTCCGCATGCCAGGTTTCGCGGCCATCCTCCAAAAGTCGCGCGGTGAACAGGTAGCCACCGGTCGAAGTGAATAGGTTGCGGTTTTCGATGGTCACGCCTCGGCTATCAGGGGTGATGCGCACGTTCGCGTACAGTTGCTTGACTTCCTGCGCTTTGGGGCTGGGCGTGCGGTCGGCGAATACGATGCCGTTGCCGGCGAATTCGTAGTCGGTGGGCCGGTCACCCCAGTCGCCGCCGATGGTGAATTCCTCGCCACCGGCGTTTGCCGGATCACCGCTGGGGCGCGCAAGTCCCTGATCGATATAGTCCCAGATGAAACCGCCCTGATAGTGCGGGTAGGATTCCAGCGCGACGTATTCGTTCAGTCCGCCGCAGGAGTTGCCCATGGCATGCGAATATTCGCAGGAAATGAACGGTTTGGCAGGATTATGTTCCAGATAGTCGATGATGTCGGCGGGCTTGGCGTACATGCGGCTTTCGATGTCGCTGACCGGCTTGTATTCGGGCTTCCACTGCACACCTTCGTAGTGCACCGGGCGGCCGGGATCGAGTTCGCGGGCGCGATCGCCCATCTGGCGGATGACTTCGCCGGCGTAGGATTCGTTGCCGAGCGACCAGATCAGCACGCTGGGATGGTTGCGATCGCGCAGAATCATGCTGTCCATTCGGTCGAGGCATGCACCTTGCCATGCGGGGTCGTCGCCGGGGATAGAGGTGCCGACCGGAATGTCGCCCGGGCTGTTCCAGCTGCCGTGGGTTTCGAGATTCGCCTCGTCGATAACGTAGACGCCATATTCGTCGCACAGTTCGATCCACCGGCTTTGGTTGGGGTAGTGGCTGGTGCGCACAGCGTTGATATTGTGCCGCTTGAGGAAGCGAATGTCCCAGAGCATATCGTCTTCGGTGACGGCCCGGCCTCGGTGGGCGTCGAATTCGTGCCGGTTGACGCCTTTGAATACGATGCGTTTGCCGTTGAGCATCATAATGCCGCCTACGATGGCGAAACGACGGAAGCCGACGCGGGCGCGCGATGTTTCGACCGTCTGTCCATCGTCGGTATGCAGGCTGACGGTTAGCGTGTACAGGTTGGGATCCTCAGCGCTCCATGGCAACGCTTCGTCGATCCTAGTTTCGGCGTGCAACGTCGCAGTACTGGCGCAGGTGGTTTCCCAAGCGATAACGCCGTCGGGCGCAATCAGGGTGATGGTGGCACGACTGGCATATTCAGGGTGCTGGATGCGGGCGGTCAGGTTCAGCAGGCCACAACCGGCGCCTGGATCCCAGTCGGCGTCGACGGCAAGATCTTCAACGTGTGCGGCGGGTATGGCGGTGAGTTCCACGGAGCGGAACAGGCCGTGCAGTCGCCAAAAGTCCTGGTCTTCCAGCCAGCTGGCGGACGAATGCTCATAGCAGGCCACGACCAGCGTATTGTTGCCGGCTTGCAGCGCATCGGCAACGTCGAATTCGCTGGGTGTGAATGAATCCTCCGCATAGCCGATAAACCGGCCGTTCAACCATACGTAGATTGCGGTGGCCGCGCCATGGAATGTCAATGTGACGCCCCTGCCTTCGCGCACGGCCTCGGCAATCTGCCCGACCGGTTCGAAGTCGCGACGATAGATGGCCACATGGTTGTTGTCGGGGATATTCGGCGCTTGCGGATTCTCATGCCCATCCCACGGATACTGCACATTCACGTATTGCGGGGTCAGCAGTCCTGCGGTTTCCAGATGGGACGGCACTGCGATACGCGCCCATGACGAGTTGCCGCGGCCACCGACCTCGCCGGAATCACCAACATCCCCGGCATCGCTGGAATTGCCAGCGTCTTGGGCGTCTTGCATATCGCCAGCGCACTGATCGCCACGCAGACAAGCAGTCAGACAGTCAGGGAAATGATCGACGGCAGCCGGCACAACACGCACACGCCATTCGCCGTCGAGGCTTTGCTTGAGATTGCCATGCTCACCGTCCCTCGGCGCGCCGGCGAACAGCTCATGATCACTGTGAGCGGCGAGCCGGTTCACTGCGAACACGCGCGGATCGATTAGCCATGCGGGTTTTGGAGCGGAGGAAGTTAATGCGATTGAAGAAGTCGCGGATGATGAGGATGTCGCCTGTGCCATGGGCTTGCCTTTCGTGTGGGGCCATATTCGGTACGTTGCGCAGAGGGATGGCGCGTCGCGTCATTGTCGTCGCAGTAAAGAACGCCTACGGTTGTTCTTTACTTGAGATAATAAATTACTTTACTAAATTACGCAACTATCGCGCGTCCAACAGTCCAATAAACAACAAAAGCACCATCTACGTAACTATTGTTCGCTCATATATAGATTCCTTGTCACACAAGCAAATAACTGCTATACCCCTTACAACACAACGCGACGCGCCGTAAGGTAAATAACTTTACTTATTTTGATAAATACTTATACTTTTTCGTAAGACCACGACGGTCTTACGTCACGGAAGGCAGCAAGGAGGCCCTTGACATGAACGACAATCAGACGCCGCAACTATCCGGCGAATCACCAGACAAGGCGGCGACGGGCACCCAGCGCACCAATCTTGCGCAACGCATCGCCTACGCCTTCGGCAACCTCGGCCAAGCCGCGTTCTACAACACGATGAGCACGTTCTTCATCACCTACGTGACCACCGCATTGTTCATCAACGTGGATCGCGCACTCGCCGCCCGTATGATCGCCATCATCACTTCGCTGGTGGTGATCATCCGCATCGCAGAAATCTTCCTCGACCCGCTGCTCGGCAACCTTGTGGACAACACGAACAGCCGCTGGGGCCGCTTCCGCCCATGGCAGTTCATCGGCGGCCTGGTGCCTGCCATACTGCTGGTTATGGTGTTCACCGGCCTCTTCGGACTGGTGGACGTGAACACCACGGCTTTCATGGTGCTGTTCGTCATCGTGTTCATCGCGCTCGACGTGATCTACTCACTGCGCGACATCTCCTACTGGGGCATGATTCCGGCCATCTCCTCCGATTCGCGCGAACGCGGCATCTACACTTCGCTGGGCACGTTCACCGGTTCGATCGGCTATAACGGCATCACCGTTATCGTTGTGCCCACGGTCAGCTGGTTCACCTGGAAATTCACCGGGCAGTGGGAGCAGGGGCGCACCGGTTGGGCCTGCTTCGCCATCATCGTGGCACTGCTCGGCCTGATCACCGCATGGACCGTGGCCTTCGGTACTCGCGAAAACCAGAGCAAGCTGCGCACCGAAGCGGCGGGCGGCAACCCCATCGACGCCTTCCGTGCCATCGCCCGCAACGACCAGCTGCTGTGGGTGGCGCTGAGCTACGTGCTGTATTCGATCGCCAACGTGGCCACCACGGGCGTGCTGTTCTATCAGTTCAAATATGTGCTGGGCATGCCCGACAGCTTCTCCATCGCCGGCATCATCCCCGTGATCACCGGCCTGATCACCACTCCCCTCTACCCCGTGCTCAACCGCCGCATTCCACGCCGCTGGCTGTATGTGGCCGGCATGTGCCTGATGATCGCCGGCTACGCGCTGTTCATCGTCGGCTCCACCCGACTGCCGCTGGTCATCGCGGCGCTGGTGCTGTTCTATTGCCCGGCGCAAACCATTCAGATGACCGCGATTCTGTCGATGACCGATTCCATCGAGTACGGACAGCTCAAAACCGGCCATCGCAACGAGGCGGTGACACTGTCCGTGCGACCGATGCTTGACAAGATCGCCGGCGCACTGTCCAACGGCATCGTCGGATTCGTGGCCGTCGCCGCCGGCATGGTGGGCTCCGCCACCGCCAGCGACATGACCCCGGCGAATATCGCCACGTTCAAAACCTGCGCTTACTATCTGCCGCTCGCCGGCATCGTGCTGAGCCTGGTTGTGTTCCTGCTCAAGGTCAAAATCGACGAGAAGATGCACGAGCGCATCGTCGCCCAGCTGGAAACCAAGCTCGCCGCCGAGCACGAAGGCTGAGCTGGCAAGCCGCACAAAAATAGAAAACCCCCACGCACCCGTCAGAGGCCACTTACCCTTGCTGCATTCCTGCCCTGGGGGAGTTGGGTGACATAGCGCCGCGTGGAGGCTCTACCTAGTGTACAGCACCCCCGGACCGACGCCGTCTCGCGCGTCGGTCCGGTTCTATATATCTGGGGGTGCGACGCGTGCAGCGGGTACGCAGACAATATTCAGCAACATGCCCAATTGTGTGAATTCGGCGTAAATCAACGATTTTTTCACTTCTAGCGCTATAGAAGGCAATCGTTTTTCAGGGCCAGCGGTTACGGTGGGAGGCATGTCCTATACACGTCGCGTACATGCGCATGCAGCCAACCCCGCTACCAGGCGGGTTCGCAGCGCACACAGCAGTACCACGCGCGCCACAGGCAGCTCATCCTATGCCAGCGCACGAGTCGCAGGCACAACCAGAAGAAGTGGCGGTGCACACCGCGCCTCACACGCGAGCCCAAACAGGCCCCGCAACCATAAGAAGAACGGCGGTAAGAAAAAGCATCGCATCCTCGCATGGGTGCTGGGCGTGTTCGGCGGCCTAATCGCGCTTGCCCTGATCGCCGGTGTCGCAGCGTTCGCTTATCTGTATGCCACCACCGAGGTGCCGCCGCCCGAAAAGTTCGCGCTGTCGGAAAAAACCACCGTGTATTACGCCGACGGCACCACGCCGATTGGCGATTATGCCGAGCAGAATCGTGAGATCATCAGCTGCGACGCCCTGCCCGACTATCTGGGCCAAGCCATCGTAGCCTCGGAGAACCGCACCTTCTACACCGATAGCGGTGTGGATTTGAAGGGCATCCTACGTGCGCTGTGGACCAATATCACCACCGGCTCGCGCCAAGGCGGCTCCACCATCACCCAGCAGTACGCCGAGCGTTACTACTTGGGCGAAACCACCTCGTATGTAGGCAAGGCACGCGAAGCGATTCTGGCGCTGAAGATTGCACAGACCGAGTCCAAGGACGAGGTGCTGTGCAATTACATGAACACCATTTATCTGGGCCGCAATTCCTACGGCATCCAAGCCGCCGCCAAAGCCTACTTCAACAAGGATGCCAAGGATCTGACGCTCTCCGAGGCGGCTATGATCGCCGGCATCATCCCCGCGCCTTCCACCTGGGATCCGGCGGATGATCCCAAGATGGCCCAGCAGCGATTCGAACGTGTGCTGAACATCATGGAGGAGGACGGCTATATCACCGCGCAGGAGCACTCCGAAGCCTCCTTCCCTGAAACCCAGCCCGTGGCGCAACAGAACGACTACGCCGGCGCCAACGGCTATCTGCTGGATATGGTGCAGCGCGAGCTGGTGCAGTCGAAGGCGTTCACCAAGGAGGATCTGGCAACCGGCGGCTATAAGATCGTCACCACCATCGACAAGGCCAAGCAGGATGTGATGCAGGCAGTCGGCGATGTGCGCTTGGAAGACATGCCTTCCACCCTGCAGGTGGGCGGCATCGCCGTCGAGCCCAAAACCGGTGCCGTGGTGTCGGTGTATGCCGGCAGCGACTACCTGACCAAACAGCTCAATAACGCCGATCAGGCGGTGTTCGAGCCGGGCTCCACCATGAAACCCTTCGCCCTGCTGGGCGCCGCGCAGGAGGGCGTGAATTTCAATACGCTGTTCAACGGCAATTCACATCAACATTTCTCTGGCATTTCCAACGAAGTGAACAACGCGTTGGAAAACAACTTCGGCAATATCGACCTCTACCAGGCCACTGCGAATTCGGTGAATACGGTGTTTATGAATGTCAACGAGCACCTGACACCGCAGCGCACGGCGGCCATTGCACATGAGGCGGGCATCGAAGGCGATATCGACGAGACCTCCCCCTACAACGTGCTGGGCATTAACGCCCTGACCGTGTGGGATTTGGCGCAGGGGCACTCGACCATCGCAGCCAATGGCGTGAAGCATATGCTGCATATGGTCAATAAGGTGCAGGATTCCAACGGCCAGGACGTCTACACCGCCTCCACCGAAGGCAAGCAGGTGTTCGACGCCAACGATTGCGCGCTGGTGCAGAAGGCCATGCAGGGCACCACCACCTACGGCACCGCCGCTGGCGTTTCCACCACGCTGGGCCGCCCGGTGGCCGGCAAGTCCGGTACCGCCAATGATGAGAACGCCGCGTCCTTCGTGGGATACACGCCCAGCCTGATGAATGTGTGGGCGATTTGGAACCCGGATGAGAACGGCAATCCGCAGGTTGTTCCCGCATTCTCGGGCTACGGCGTCTCCTCCACCGGCTATCCGGCGCACCTGTTCACCGAGTACATGTCAAAGGCCTTGGAGGGCACCGAAGTCGAACAGTTCCCCACCGCCACTGACGACGGCAAAATCGGTGGTTCTGACGGCACGTGGGGACTGGGAGGCGGAAGCGTCTACTCCAATACCACGCAGTCTGAAGGCGAGCAGAGCACTGAAGAAGAACAGACCAATGGTAACGGCGAAAGCACCGCCAATGGTTCAGAGGGCACCAGCGACGGCGCTACCAATACGAATGGGTCGCAGTCGCAGCAGGATATCACTCAGCAATGCGAGGCGAATCCGAGCTTCTCCACTGCATGCCCGAACTATACGCCGCCCAGCAGCGACAATGGCACTACCGATACGCCAAATTCCGGTGGCAACGGCACTTCGTCAGATGAACCGGGCCTGCCCAACGATTCATCAACCGGTTTGGATAACGCACCTTCGCTAGAGCAGCAAAGTGCGCAATAGGTGGTTCATGCGGCAAGCTGATTGAATCGGTAAAAACAATACGCCCGCTTCCCCAGCAAGGGGAGGCGGGCGATATTGTATGCAGCCGTAACAGCTATCAGCGGGCGCGCTGGCTACGGTTGATGGCGGAGATAATCGACTTCAGTGCGGAAGTGGTGATGGAGGAGTCGATGCCCACGCCCCAGACAATCTGAGTATTATCGGCCTCGCCAACCTGGCATTCGACGTAGGAGGCAGCCATGGCGTCGGTGCCGACGGACATGGTGTGCTCCACGTAATCCATAACCGAAGCTTCCACGCCAAAGTTGGAGATGGCGTTGAGGAAGGCGGCGATCGGGCCGTTGCCGATGCCGGAGACTTCGCGCTCTACCGGCTCGTCCTCGCCGACGTTCATGCCGCGGTCAAGCAGCTTGGCCTTGAGTACGGTGTCGGAACCGTCCTCGCCGGAGCTGACGGACACTTTGAGCAGCTTGAGACGGCCCCACGGAGCAAGCGTCTCGTCGTGGGTATCGCCCACCACCACGCCGGCGGCGGTCATGCCGGACTGTTCGACCGGCAGGTACTCGTCCTTGAACAGACGCCAGATGTCTTCGTCCTTGACTTCCTTCTTGGTGTCGTCGGCGAACTTCTGCACGATCTTGTCGAATTCCACCTGCAGGCGCTTGGGCAGGTCGAGATTGTGGTTGGTCTTGAGCAGGTAGGCCATGCCGCCCTTGCCGGACTGCGAGTTGACGCGGATGATGGCCTCATAGGTGCGGCCGATATCCTTCGGGTCGATCGGCAGGTAGGGCACCAGCCACACGAAGTTGTCCAGATCGGCGCCGGCGCGGTCGGCGGCCACCTGACGGGCCTCAAGGCCCTTCTTGATGGCGTCCTGATGCGAACCGGAGAACGCGGTGAACACGAAGTTGCCCGCGTAGGGGTGGCGCTCGGAGATCTTGATCTGGTTGCAGTATTCGACGGTCTTGCGGATTTCGGGCACGTTCGAGTAGTCGATCTGCGGGTCGATGCCCTGGGTGAGCATGTTCAGGCCCAGCGTGACCAGATCGACGTTGCCGGTGCGTTCGCCGTTGCCCAGCAGGCAGCCTTCGATGCGATCAGCACCGGCGAGGATGCCGAGCTCGGTGGCGGCCACGCCCATGCCCTCGTCGTTGTGCGGGTGCAGGGAGAGCACCACGGAATCGCGATCCTCAAGATGCGTGGAGACGTACTCCACCTCGTCGGCGAACACGTTCGGCGTGGTCATCTCGACGGTGGCAGGCAGGTTGATGATCATCGGGCGTTCGGGCGTGGGCTTGATCACGTTGATCACGGCGTTGCACACCTCGACCGCGTACTCCGGCTCGGTGCCGGTGAAGGATTCGGGTGAATACTCGTAGTACAGGTCGATGCCCTTGGCGTCGCCCTCAAGCTTCTTGCACAGCGCGGCGGCGTCGGTGGCGAGCTTCTTGATCTCTTCCTTGTTCTTCTTGAACACCACTTCGCGCTGCAGCACGGACACGGAGTTGTAGAAGTGCACGATGGCGCGCTTGGCACCGCGCAGCGCTTCGTAGGTGCGGTGAATCAAGTGTTCGCGACACTGGGTGAGCACCACGATGGTCACATCATCGGGGATCAGCTCACGCTCGATCAGCATACGAATGAAGTCAAAGTCGGTTTCGGAAGCCGAGGGGAAGCCCACCTCGATCTCCTTGAAGCCCATCGACACCAAAAGGTTCCAGAACCGCAGCTTGCGTTCGGAATCCATCGGGTTGACCAGTGCCTGGTTGCCGTCGCGCAGATCGACGGAGCACCAGCGCGGGGCACGCTGAAGGCGCTTGCCCGGCCAGGTGCGCTCCGGATAGTCGAACGGCACCTGCTTGTCGTAGGCGGCGTACTTGTTGTACGGCATGCGGCTGGGCTTCTGGGGCTCGCCGATGAAGCGTGCCGGAGGCAGCAGCGGGTCGTTGTTCCCTCCATTGGACGCTGCGGCAACAGCCGCGAGATCAAACACGGATGATTGATCCTGACCCATTGTTCCTCCTTTACTGTGGGGTTGTGCGCGCCGGTCTCACCGGTATTTCCGCGCATTATTAACTTGCACGTAACATCCTACAGGCCCGGCACGGCAACATTGGCGCAAACGTTCGCCTAATGGCGGTTTTGGGTTGTGCTGCCGGCTCTTTGCGGCCGGTTCGCCTTCACCACGGCGTGGATCGCCGTCAGAAAACCGATCGACATGGCCCCGGCAAGCACGGCGAATACCTGCGGGCGGCGCAGCTCGTTGCGCATGCCGATGGCATCGGTGATGCAATGGTCCTCAAACCAAACGCGCACCTCGTTGCTGGAGTACCGGCCCACCAGGTCGCCCCAGGTCAGCATGCGCGTGACATAGCCTGCGGGATTGCTTTCATGGAATTCGAACAGGCGGATGCCGCGGTAGCGCGATTTGGGCCCGTAGCATTCAAATCCGCAGGTGGGCGCGTAGCCCAAATCGATGCCGTGCGCGTGGCCCACAAAGGCGTTCTTGTGGTCATGCCCGCAGAATAGCGCGAAATAGCCACCGGCTTCGCTAAGCGCCTCAACCTCGCCAATATTCTCGTCCGCGCAACCGATGGCTTCGCCCAAGCGGGAACCGGGGCGGCAGAGTTCTTGGTTGAGCACATACGTGTGGCCGGCGTGTGTGCGTGCGCCTTCGACGGCATTCGGTGTCCAGGCTGGCACCTCTTGTAAGAGGTCGTAGAATTCCTGCGGTGGAATGTGCTGGAAAGCGATGGCCGGCACGGGTTTGCCGTCGCCATTGCGCCAGCCAAGTTCCTTCTGCACGTCCTTGAGCCATTGGATGGCCTCGGCGCTTGGCGTGCCGTATCCGTCGGAATCCGCCAAGTCGAGCCCGCGCGAATTGACTACGTAGGCAGGGTATTGGCCGTCGCGCTCGTCGGGAGTATTGGTGTCGGCGTAGTCGCCGGAATTGACCATCATCACGCTCATGGCGATGCGGTTCGGATTGGTTGACGAGGCGATGGGTAGCGCGAACGTGCCGCTTTCCAACGCTAGGGGGCCGGTGAATGACGGCGGGTTCAGGCAGCCGGGAAATTCGCGATAGATATCATCCTGTTCGTCGGTGAGGATGCCGCACTGGAAGTCATGGTTGCCGTAGGTGGCGGCAAACGGTACGCCCGCTTCGATAATCGGCCCCAAAAATCCGGCGAAGGTGCGGCGGACTTTCACGCGGGTCTCATCCATCAGTTCCCGTGCCCGTTCGCGGCGCTTGATGCCATGCAGTCTGGCTTCGATTTCGGTGATCAACCGCACACGCGCCCCGGGCTCCTCGCCTCGGCGGCGCAGGAATGTGTCGATATAGGCGGGGTCGTAGCCGCGAATCTGATCACCGGTGAACACCACTAAATCGGGGTCGGCCTGTGCGATCGCCTCCCGAATCAATCGGATGGTGTCGGCATCGACCTCAGGCTTGTCTTGAATATCGGCCATCTGCAGCACGCGGAAGGTGCCATCGTCGCGGAAGCGCAAGCTTGTCATGGCTCCACTCTAAAGCCTTGGCCGCAAGTGGGCGAAAGCGAGTGGTGAATTGTCGGTGAAATCGGATGGTGCCTGCGCGTTAGCGGAACAGGCTGATGCCTCGGCGCGACTGGCAGTAGGCGGCACCGAGCCATGTATGGCGCGAATTGGGCCACACAGCGCCCAGGCGTGGAGCGTTTTGGCTCATCCAAATGCTGGGCACACGGCCATCCGCCGAACGCGAGCCAAGCAGATTGAATCCGTTCTTGATCATCAGCCAATCAGGATGCTGGGTGGCGATGGCCAGGCCCTCCTCCAGGGTAAGCGGCAGGCGTTCGTCGGAATCGATGAGCTTGCGGGCCACATCGGGCTCGCGATTGACATAGCAGGTGCCGGTATGCGGATCGACCACCAAATAGAACGGCCCTTCGGGAGGTTCGAAGCCATCCTGCGGCAGGAAGCTGGCGATATCGCGCGGGGGCATGGTAGTGAAACCGGCCATGCGATTGATGGAGGTTCTGGCAATCAGCGATTCGGGGCTGACCAGCTCACGCGTGGGCACCAACAGAATATTCGCCCCCAGATCGCAGTGCTCAAGCGCCTCAATCAGTGGCCTGGCAAGTGCGCGGAAAGCCGCGGCGGACATATCCGCCACGTCCGGATACCCCAAGGCCACGATACGGTCAAGCTGCTGCTGCGCTTCCTGCGATGCGATCGACATGGCTACCAGTGTAGTCGTCGGCCCGGCCGCATCGGCCAGCATATGAAAGTTGGCTCGCGCGATGTTGGGCTGATTACGTACCATGGAACAACGTGCGTGTCTTGAGGTACGACCACGTAAGACCATTCACCCATAACACATCAGCCAAAGGATTTCAGAGGTAATCATGTCCGAAAAACTCAAGGTCGGCATTCTTGGTGCCACCGGTATGGTCGGCCAGCGTTTCGTCACGCTGCTGGAGAATCATCCGTGGTTCGAAGTGGTCACTTTGGCCGCTTCCGCGCATTCCGCGGGCAAAACCTATGAGGAGGCCATCGGCGGCCGTTGGAAGATGGAAACGCCGATGCCGCAGTTCGTCAAGAACATGGTGGTCAAGAACGTGGCCGACGTGGAGGATGTCGTCAAGGACGTCGACTTCGTGTTCTCCGCCGTGAACATGCCGAAGGCCGAGATTCGCGCCATCGAAGAGGAATACGCCAAGACGGAAACCCCGGTTGTCTCCAACAACTCCGCACATCGTTGGACTCCGGATGTGCCGATGGTGGTGCCGGAGATCAACCCAGAGCACTATGAGGTCATCAAGCACCAGCGCGAACGCCTGGGCACCACGCGCGGCTTCATCGCCGTCAAGCCGAACTGCTCGATTCAGGCCTACACGCCGGCGCTGGCCGCGTGGAAGGAGTTTGAACCGCGCGAAGTGGTGGTGAGCACCTATCAGGCGATTTCCGGTGCGGGCAAGACCTTCGCCGACTGGCCCGAGATGGAGGGCAACATCATTCCGTTCATCTCCGGTGAAGAGGAGAAGAGCGAGAAGGAACCGCTGAAGGTGTTCGGCCATGTGGACGAGGCCAAGGGCGAGATCGTGCCGTTCGACGGCCCGCTGAAGATCACTTCGCAGTGCATTCGTGTGCCCGTGCTCAACGGCCACACCGCCACCGTGTTCATCAACTTCGGCAAGGAAGTCACCAAGGAAGAGCTGATCGACCGCTTGGTGAACTACACCTCCGAGGCTGCTCGCCTTGGCCTGCCGCACGCTCCTAAGCAGTTCATCCAGTATTTGACCGAAGACGATCGTCCGCAGGTCAAGCTCGATGTGGACTACGAGGGTGGCATGGGTGTCTCCATCGGACGTCTGCGCAAGGATTCAATCTTTGATTACAAGTTCGTCGGACTCGCGCACAACACGCTGCGTGGTGCCGCCGGTGGCGCACTGGAAAGCGCCGAAATGCTCAAGGCTCTGGGCTACATCACCAAGAAGTAAAAGCACAGCAGCGTATATGAGTGAGGGGCGGGAACCATGTTCCCGCCCCTCACTCATATCATCCGTCATTCTGAGAATCTCTCCTCCGATGCCTTCGGATAGCAACAGTTCAAGATTCCTCGACTCCGCTACGCTTCGCTCGGAATGACGGAGATGGTACTCCGCTCGGAAGGACAGAGTAGCGTCAGCGACCGGTGCCGCCGTAGACCACGGCTTCCACCTGGTCGGCGTCAAGGCCGTATGCGGTGTGCAGCGCCTTGACGGCGTCGTTGAGCTGATCCAGCGGCACCAGAGCGGCAATACGAATCTCAGAGGTGGAAATCATCAGCACGTTGATGCCCTTGTCGCTCAGCGCGGTGAAGAACTTGGCGGCAAGACCGGAGTGCGTCTTCATGCCGACGCCTACCACGGCCACCTTGCCGACGTTGGTGTCCACGTCGAAGGAGTGATAACCAAGCACATCCTGCTTGTCGAGCAGCACATCCTGCACCTGCTTGACGGAAGCTTCCGGCACGGTGAAGGAGATGTCCGCGGTGCCCACGGAGGCACCGGCCTGCACGATCATATCCACGTTGACGCCGGCGGTGGCCAGTTCGCCGAACACCTTGGCGGCCATGCCCGGCTCGTTCGGCACGCCACGCACAGTGGCAAGCGCTTCGGAGCGATCATGGGCCACACCGGAGATGACGGGTGCCTCGGGGCCGAGGTCGGGGAACAGATCACCCATGGACTTTGCTTCTTCTTCAGTCATTTCTAAGCCTTATCTTGCGTTACGGATTGGTTGTCTGGTTTGTCTCAGTCGAGGTTCGGCAGCGTGCGCGGATCGACGCCGTCGGGCACAATCAGCGTGCCCGGACGATGGGAGAACGAAGAGCGCACATGCAGTGGCATATTGAAACGCTGCGCGTATTCCACACAGCGGAGGGCCAGTACCTTGGAGCCGCAGCTGGCCATCTCCAAGATGGAGTCGTAGCCGATGTAAGGGATGCGGCGCGCGGTGGGTACAATGCGCGGATCGGCGGTGAACACGCCATCCACGTCCGTGTAAATCTCGCAGATGTCGGCGCCGAGCGCCACAGCAAGCGCCACAGCGGAGGTGTCGGAGCCGCCACGGCCCAGCGTGGTGGCGTCCCCCTTGGCGTTGATGCCTTGGAAGCCGGCGACAATGGCCACGTCTCCCAGAGACAGTGCGTTCTTCACGCGGTCGGGCTTGACGGACTTGATATGTGCTGCGCCGTAGCGTGCATCGGTGAAGAAGCCCGCCTGCTGTCCGGTGAAGGAATGAGCGCGATCGCCTGCGGCATGGATGGCCATGGCCAGCAGGCTCATGGAAATGCGTTCGCCTGCCGTCATCAGCATGTCCATTTCGCGCTCGGGCGGGTTGGAGTCGATGCTGAGGGCCTGATCGATCAGATCGTCGGTGGTGTCGCCCATGGCGGAGACCACCACGGCCACCGAATTGCCCTTTTTCTTGGTCTCAACGACACGCCTGGCCACACGTTTGATGGATTCCGGATCGGCCACCGAAGAGCCGCCGTACTTCTGCACGATAAGAGCCACTGCTGTCCTTCTGTTTCTCTTTGGGGGAATTGCGTTATATTGTACGCGAACGGCCCAATTATAGGGATGAGCCGTTGCCATAGGTTCCGCTTCGCCCAGCATACGGAATAAGGCCTATGGCCGGCCGTGCGCGGGCGTTTTGGATGTTCAGGCCTCTCGTCGGCCAGCCAAGGCACGAGACAGGGTGATTTCGTCGGCGTATTCCAGATCGGAGCCGACAGGCAAGCCGCTGGCCAATCGTGTTATCTTGACGCCCACGGGCCTGAGCAGTTGGGTGAGGTAGCTGGTGGTGGCCTCCCCTTCGATGTTCGGGTCGAGAGCCAGGATGACTTCGCTGACTTCGCCGTTTTCAAGCCTTTTGAGCAGTCCGGGAATGTTCAGATCGCTCGGCCCTACGTTGGCCATGGGGTTGATGGCACCGCCCAGCACATGGTAGAGCCCGCGGTATTCGCGCGTGCGTTCGATGCTCATCACATCCTTGGGCTCTTCGATCACACAGATTACGCTGTGATCGCGCCTCGGGTCGGCGCAAATCGGGCACGGGCTGGTTTCGCAGACGTTGCCGCAGATGTCACAGAAGCGCACCTTCGCCTTGACTTCTTCAATGGCTTCGGCCAAGTCCCGCGTCTCGTCTTCGGATGCGGACAACAGGTAGAATGCGATGCGCTGCGCTCCTTTCGGGCCGACACCAGGTAGTCGTCCGAACGCGTCGATCAGTCGTTGAATGGCGCCGTCATAGGCCAGTGCCATGTGGAATCTCCTTTACTTGTCTATTCGTCTCGTGTTTGCCTATTCATCCGTGTGTTTCTTAGCCGGCTGAATGTTCTTCGGGTTCTTGGGGTCGTCCGCTGCAAATTCCTCGACCTTCTTGACCTCAAACATTTTCTTGAGACTGTCCAGATCCATAGCCGTGGCTTCGCCCAGCGACTGGTCGTTCATCGAGTACTCGTCATCCTCAGCGGCAACCTGCGGCCGATTATTCGGCTGCTGCGGCGACTGGCCTGCGCTCCATGGGTCAGGTTCAGCAGACGCAGGGGCCGATTGCTGCGGACGAGATGGCTGCGGCTGGGATGGCTGCGGCTGACTCCACGGATCATTGGATTGCTGCGGCGCTGCTGCCGGTGGCTGAGGCTGGTTCCATGGATCATTAGGTTCCGGCGGCGCGATTGGCTGCTGCGGTTGGCTCCATGGATCCGCGGATGCAGACATTCCACCGGCAGGCTGATTCCACGGGTCTGCCGACGCGGGCGCGCTGCTCATGGGTTGGTTCCACGGGTCGTCCAACGGCTGAGCGATGGATGGCTGAGCCTGGGACGACGGCTGGGATGCTACCGGTGCTGATGGTTGCGGCTGACTCCAAGGATCCGTTGCAGGGGAATTGCCGGGTTGCGGTTGGCTCCATGGATCAGGGGAACTATCGGCTGTCTTCGCTCCGCCGGACGCCATCCCAGTGGAATTACCAGTCGAAACACCAGTGGCCGGGACTGCTGGCGATTCCGTAGATGGTGTCGCCCACGGGTCAATGCCATCGCTGACATCGGGAACCGCCACATGCTTGTGCGGGTGTGGTTCAGCAGCTTGCTTGGCCGCTGTGGGCAACGGTTTGGCCCATGGGTCGTCAACATCAGGCCATGAGCCGCCAGATGTGCCAGCACTTGTGGGCGCGGCGGCTACACCGGCTCGGTGATTGTCGTCAGCATCCTCGCTCGCTCCTGCGGCCGGTGATTTTGGTGATGCCGGCTCTCCGCCCGTGCGCACGCCCAAGCTGGCCCCCAAATTGGAGACCGCCAAACCAGCCTTGGCCATGGCGATCTGCTGCTTGACCTTGGCTTTCTGCTCGGGGCTCATGCGGCTAACCGGTTCCACACGTTCGCCATTCGCTGCCGTCGGGGTGGGAGCGATGCTGACATTGGCACCAAACTGCTGTCTGACCGCATCGATAACCACAGCCGAGGCTTTTCTGCCGCTGTCGGTATCCACAGCGAGCGCGAAGGCGTGCTGACTCAACGGCTGATCGAATGTCAGCGACACGCATGGCACACCCTTGCGGTTGGGGCCGAACGAGATGACGGGCACTTTGTCACGCGATACGTATTCACGAATCGCCGATGGCATGGCCGCCACGGCGGCATCCCATTGCTCGTCCACCGTGCGAGAATCTGCAACGGCAGGTTTGCCACCCTGCTGCCCCGCATTGGGAACAGTAGCCATACTGGGCGCAGCAGGCATAGCGGGCGCAGCAGCACCGGCAGAAGTGGGGGAAGCAGCGGGAGCAGTACCAGTAGGCGCAACGGCACCAGTGTGCACAGCGGAGCCCGAAACCTGCGAAGCGGCTACTGGCACAGCCGGCGCAGCCGCTGTTGGTGACGGTGACGGCTGAGGCCGCTGGTTGCGCTGCGCGCCCGAGAACCCGCCATGAGAGGCGCCGACGAAACCGCCGCGGGACGCACCAGCGAAGCCACCGGCAGCGGCCCCAGATGCCGAAGAGCCAGCTTGAGCATCACCACTAGCCTGGCCTGCACCTGCGCCAGTTGAAGAACCAGACACACCGGCCGGGGCGACACCAGCGGACGCAAAGCCCGACTCAGCACCGGCCAGCAGACGTGCGGCCAACAGTTCAAGACGCATACGTGGGGATATCGCCCCGGTCATCGCACCCAATGTGGTGTTGATAATATCCGCCATGGCGGTAAGAGCGCCCAGCCCAAAAGCTGCCGCCTGGCGATGCAAATCGTCCAAATCCTCGGCTTCTGCGGTGTCCGACAGCACTGACTCGGCCTTATCGCCGGCCAAGGTGAGCACCAGCAAATCACGGACGCGGGCCAGCAAGTCTTCCACAAAACGACGCGGGTCGAATCCGCCGACCACGACCTTCTGGATTACGCCATACAGAGCTTCGCCATTACGGTCGATTACCGCATCCAAAGCCTCGCCAATCAACGCCTCTGGTGTGAATCCCAGCAATGCCACAGCGGCATCATGGGTGATGACGCCCTTGACCGAGCCAACCATCAGCTGGTCAAGCACGGAAAGCGTATCGCGCATGGAACCGCCGCCGGCACGCATGGCCAGTTTGAGCACGCCAGGTTCCGGGCTGATGCCCTCCTTGGCACAAATGGTCTCCAGATACGGCCCCATAACCTCCTGCGGCACCAAGCGGAACGGATAGTGGTGCGTGCGAGAGCGAATCGTGCCGATCACCTTATCCGGTTCGGTGGTGGCGAAGATAAACATCACATGTTCGGGCGGTTCCTCGACGATTTTGAGCAGCGCGTTGAACCCCTGCTGGGTGACCATATGCGCCTCGTCGAGAATGAAAATTTTGTAGCGGTCACGGGCTGGGGCGAATCCGGCGCGTTCGCGCAGTTCGCGGGCGTCATCCACACCGTTATGGCTGGCGGCGTCGATCTCCACCACGTCGATGGATCCCGGGCCTCCCGTAGCCAGATCCTTGCAGCTTGCGCATTCGCCGCAAGGATGCGACGTGGGGCCTTTCGCGCAGTTCACGCAGCGCGCCAGAATGCGCGCAGAACTGGTTTTGCCACAGCCGCGCGGCCCCGAAAACAGATAGGCATGCGTCAGCTTGCCCTCATCCAAGGCACGCATTAAAGGAATGGTGACTTGATCCTGCCCAATCACTCCCTCAAAGGTGTCAGGTCTGTACCTGCGGTACAACGCCAATGCCATCGCTATCTCACTTTCCGTCCTGTGACCGTCACCATACTGTTACATTGCCTCATCGCTGTCGCGATTCGGCGTCGCCTACAGACAGCCCACCGGGCTGTCTGCTTAACGGCTCCGCCTGATCCTGCCCAATCACCCCTTCAAAGGTGTCGGGACGGTAACGTCGATATAGTGCCAAAGCCATAGCTACTAACCTACCTTGCCCTCGCTAACAAACACGTATTAACATATTGTCAACTGCACTCATGCCGTATCAATGCCGAGGAGATGCCATGAACGACAACGAAGCGCGCCGCACCAATCGCGCCGATGCCCGACGGGAAGCCATCGTGCGTGCTGCACGCAGCATTTGCCTGGACAAGGGCTTCTCCAAAATCACCGTTTCGGACATAGCAGATAAGGTGGGGATGACACGCTCGCTGTTCTACCACTATTTCGCCGACAAAGATGCCGTGGCCGATGCCGTGCTGGATGATGTGATCGACGAGATTCTCACCAAGCTGGAGCATTGGAATCAAAACCGCGAAACCGGCAATATCAACAAGGCCCTTGACGATATGGTGCGTCTGCTGCGTGCACTGATCGCGGACGAAAGCCCATTCTCCAACCGCATGGTGCAGGATGGCAACGCCGAACTGTATATCAAGTTCATCGACCGGGCCGCGGACCGCATCGCCGACTACATCGGCAACACCACCGTGCGGGATTTCGAGCAGCTGCATGGACTACCGATCACCAATGTGCATGAAACATTCTTCACGTTGATCGTCGGACTGATCTCCCTGATCCGTTCGCATCAGAACATCAGCGACGACACGTTGAAGCAGGTTATCGCCCAGACATTGCACATCGACGACTACATCGGCTGACTTGGCAATACCGATCGGCAAGCGATCAACAACTGTGCGACAATCGTTCGGCAGCGTTGGTCAACGTTACACAAAACGCCCTGTCAACGGATCACGCCCGTCACGGCGTATCGCCTCTAGGGTCAGTTGTTCGCTTTCGTCGCTTTGTGCGGCCACCGCAGGAGGCACCAGCACGCGCAGGGCGCGTCTCTGCATCGAAACCCTGACCGGCAGGCATCCGACATATTCGCCATCCGCCATCAGGATCGGCGGTTCGGTGCCGCTTTCGGCACGGGTGATCTCGATTTCGCTCACACGCTCCCAGCCGAACACCTGCGAGGCGAGCAAACGTCCGTTATAAGCGTTCGACAGAGCCACGGCGCATTCCTTGACATTGGGCATATGTTCCAACCACACCAAGTCCAGCAGACCATCGTCGAGGCATGAATATGGGCAGACCGCGATGCCACCGCCGACATACCGCGAATTCGCAACCGTCAGCATCGGCGAGATGATATCCCGTTCATCCGTCGATCCATCAGCCAGTGTGGCTTTGACGTGATATCCGTAACTGGCCATATGCGTCAGCTTCACCAGCACACCAACCATATAGCGCACCGTTCCATTGGGCAGATGCGAATGATTGGCGTAATCGTTGATGCTGGCATCCAATCCGCACGACAACATGCCGGCATAGTACCGATCAATGGGATGCGTTTCGCCTGCGTCCGCCACCTGTTCGTACTCGCGGCCGGTGCTTGGATCAACCGCGTACCCGCCTTCCAGTGAGGTGACTCGACCCATGTCCACATCGATATGGGAGCCACACACCATAGCTCCGACGATGCCTTCAACCGAGGTTTCCACACGATTAATCGGCAGCTTGAGACCACGTGCGAAGTCGTTGCCTGAACCAATCGCCACAATCCCTAAGGGTTTGCCGCTGAATCCGACGGCATTCGCGCCAAGCCCCACCATGCCGTCACCGCCGACCACCACCAGATAATCGTATTCCCCTGCATGTTCGCGAGCGCGGGCCAGCGAATCATCGAAACTGGAACCGGTGAGATCCACGACATCGAATCCATACTGTTCACCGCTGTGCTCAAGTAGATCAAGCACCTGCGCATCGACTTTGGCACCGCGGCCTTTATCCGAGGTGGGGTTACCCACCATGGCCACGACATGACGGTTCTCTCTTATGCCACTCATGGTTTCACCATAGCCAATTATGGCGAAGGCCCGCCAGCGGCCAGCACATTACTGCTCATAATCGTCTCCTTCACACATTCCACCGGCCCGGCGAGCGCGGTTCGTTCCACATAGGGAGCGATGGGTACCGCAGTCGGAACTTCCACGGCCAGGCGCACATCATCACCATTGACCTCGCAGCCAGACAATCGAATATCGTTGGCGCGTGCCAGACCGGCTGCAAACGCGCAGGGATCAGCGGTATCGCCTTGCCAGAAAGCGGTGGCGGATTGGAGGGCGATGAGATCAGCAAGGGAGCGCGCCCGATTCTGGCATATCAGCAGATTGCCAGCGCAGGCGACGATTGCCAGCATTATTCCAACGACCATAACCAATATGGCGCCGGCCATGGTGCCGGAGCCTTCCTCCCATTGCTGCGCGCTCATCGCCGTACTCCTTTCGTCTGCCGGCTGCCTATTGCCGTATGGCCACAGCTTCGCCGGTAACATGCAGTGGTGTCAGGTTCATCAGTCCAGACACTCCTACAGGGCAAGTGACCGTGACATGCACGGTCTGTTCGCCCTGGCCGATGTTCATATCGACGTTGCTGCCAACAATCTGCGCCGCCGCCAACCGAGCAGCCTCTTCGTCTTCCACCACCAGAGCACGAGCAGCGGCAGTCGCCGCACTCTGGCAGTCCATGGAAGTCACCACCGCACGCCCAAGCACCAGTACTATGCCGGCAACAGCCACAACACTGGGCAGTACCAACGCGAACTCCGCCGTAGCCGCGCCGGTTTCCAGCTGTGCGATTCCGGCACATCGCGCAAGGCAAAGACGCAGACGCATAGCAATCACCCGACGTTCAATGCTTTTTTGATGAGGTTGGTCAGCAGTGTTTTAATCGCATCCGATTTGACGATAGTGGCCAGCACGGCGGCGAATCCTGTGGCCGCAACCAGCACCACCGCATATTCGGCGGTGGCCGCGCCCTCTTCGGGCTCGGCCATCAGAGTGCGCACGCGGGCATCCATCATGCATAATCGTCTTCTGGCTGCATCAGTCAGTTCAAGCATCCGTGCTCTGCTGTGCGCAACAATGCCGGCCGTCCCATCGACATTGACGGGTATTGGGGTGTTCATCGGTGTTCCTTTCTGTTGGTTTGTGGAGTGCGGCAGACAGCGCCGCTGCGTCCCTTGCAAGCAGGCAGTGGCTACGTCATGTCGCCTTCCCCCTGCCGTGTGGGCTGGGAGATACGTTCCACTGTGAGACTTCATTGCCGCGCAGTCACGGCAGTTCACGGTATGTGCATCGAGCTTGGTAGGTTATCCACACCCCGGAGTGTCGTCCACAACACATGTGGATAACCGCAAATCGTTGTGACATCGTCGCGCAGATAAGCCGAACATGGCAGCAAGCCATCGCCTACGCCATGAACGATGCAATGATCGGTATCACGCCGATAAGTACGAATGCCGGCAAAAAGCACAGCCCCGTGGGCAGCAACAGCGTGACGCTTAAACGCGCCGCACGCTGTTCAATTGCCGCACGTTGATCCTTATGCCACTGCTCGATCGCGGTCTGCAATCGAATTGTCGGAGCATCGCCATGCAACCATGACGATGCCAATGCGTCGTCCAATATGTCCAGGAGTGCTTCGTCTACGTCATCCGCCTGTCCGTCGCCGTGCGCCAATGCCTCTCCCCTAGCCGACCGCCATGCCTCACGCCAAGGAACGCCACGATGCAGCGCAACACCCACCGAGGCGATACGGCAGCCCGTTGCCCCGCCCATGGCATCACCCACCACTATCAAGACCCTGGGAATCGGCACGCCTTGCTGCAGCGCCACCTCCACCATGCGCAACACCAGCATGGGCCAGACTTCCTTCGGCAGGGAACGCATCATCCGATCCCCGGCAACCGGCAACCGCCTGCAAGGGCGAGGCATCGACAGCCATGCCGATGTGGCCGTCAGTATCGCAGTCATGCAGCACCACATCACCATCACCGTCACAATCACCGTTGTCGTGCCATCAGTGCGCGCATCCATGCCAAGCCCGCCACATAGCAGCATATTCCCAGCAGCAAGCAGACCAGGCCACGTGATGAGCCAAACAGAAACGACACAGGCCGGCCGCCCATCAATTCACCCAATGCCACGGTGATGGCGGGCAATGCACTGAGCAACCCCACCGTAGCCTTAGGCACGGCAAGCGCCTGCGCTTGCAAATCGCGCATCAGACGCAGCTGCCGATACGATTCCAACACGGCTTCCATGCATGGAACGGCGCGGCAGCCAAGTTCTTCGCTTACTGTCGCTGCACAAGCCAGTCCAGCGGCCACCTGCACCGCATGCGCCTGCCGTTCGGTTGGCAGGCGATGTTGTTCCAGCAATGCCGCCAAACGAGCGACAGTGAGTGTTCTGCCAGCAAATGGCTGCCCCGTCTGCTCTTCAAACGCCTCCACCACCATGCTTCCGGCCCGTATGCGGGCAATTGCCGAGGCAAGTACCTGCTCGATGCCCCTCGGGATGGCCTGCTCACGCTTCAATACCGCGCCATTCCCGCCGCGTCGTGCACTTACGCCGGATGTCGGCTGCCAAAAATCCCTTGTTCGTCGGCACCACCCAAGGCTCCGCAGCCGTTGCGGCCAAAGCGTAACGGCGAGCGCCATCATCAACGCACTGATCACAGCCATTCGTCTCTCACCTCCACTGTGTGGCGAACTGTTGCCATGCATCGGCGTATCGGATGGTTTCGCCGCCATCCCAATCCGCCAATGCCACGCCGTGTAATGCATCATCGTTGACGCGCAAACAGCCGATCTGCGCGATGCGTCGATGCCCGGCCTCCCGTTCGAGATGCACCACCACATCAAAGGCCCCGGCCGCCAACATAGCCAATGCAGGAGGGGCAACACCGGCCAGCAACCCCAATGCCGCCAGTCGGGCCGGCACGCGAGCCACACTGTCCGCGTGCAATGTGGTCATGCCGCCATGGTGGCCGGAATTGAACGCCCGCAGCAGATCCGCGATTTCCTCGCCCCGGCATTCGCCAAGCACCACACGATCAGGCCGCATGCGCAGGGTGGCTTTCGTTAATTCCGGCAGACCGATGGCACCAACACCTTCCACATTCGCCTCTCTGGCCACCAGCGATACATGATTGGCATGCCCGATATCCCCCAATTCGCGTATCTCCTCAACGGTAACGATGCGTTCATCACGTGCGCACTGGGCAAGCAGCGCCTTGACCAAGGTGGTTTTGCCTGTACCGGTACCGCCGGTAACCAATATCGAAGCCCTGCGCCGCACCAAGCCAATCAGCAGTGACAGCCACGATGCGGGGAACATCCCCGCGGACTGCAACGCTGGCAGGGTTGCCTTGCTGCGATCGGGCAAGCGTATGGAGATAGCCGCTCCTTCGGGCACCAATGGCGCGATAACGGCGTGCACGCGCACGCCATCCACGCTGGAGGCGTCTGCAATCGGGCAAGCATCATCCAAACGCCGTCCCATTCTGGCGCATAGTTGCACCGCGTATTCGCGCACTACGCGGGCGGAGCGAAACGGCACACTAAGCGTATGCTCATGCATGCCTTCGCCTGTGTCTGCCCATACTCGGCCATCACAGGTCACTGCCACATCCGTGACCTTCGGATCATGGACAACTTCGTCCAACAATCCGAAGGTCATAGTGTGCTCTGCCTCGCCATGCATAGTGCGTCACCCGCTCACAGACGTGTCTTTCTCACTGCCTGACAGTGTTGTATCAACCAGATCGGCGAGCATGGCGATGGTTTTGCGACTGCCTTTGGCTATAGAGCGAATGCCAAGCCCTTCCAACACATCGCCGCATAAACCAACACTAGGTTTGATGGGCCCAAACAGCGAGGTGGTCAGATAATCCTGTGCTTCGGCGATGGTAACCGTGCCACGGCCACGCGGCGCACCTCTCGGCTCAATGCCAACAATATGTGGTGTGGAACATTCCCATGACACCAGCCTGGCCCGATGCGCTTTGGTGCGCGCCAAACCCAGTACGGACAATTCCGTGGCGACAATGTGCAGGCCCTCGCGCAAATCCGTCACCGTTTCGATCAGACCACCCTGGCCGGCATCGACAAGCACCACATCGTTGACCTGCGCTAAGGCCCGCAGCGCCGCCTGCACTTCCCACCATTCAGGCTGTTTGGCGTTCCAAGGGTCGTAGGGCAGCACGCGCACGCCTTCCCACGCAATGAGTTCATGGTTCAGCGCAGCCCCATCAAGATGCCCCAGAGGTGCATCCACCTGGCTGAATCGCAGTCCGGGCTCGTTTTCCATGCCGAGCAGCACGTCAAGGCAGCCACCTACAAAATCCGCATCCACCAAAGCGCAGCGACGCCCTCGCACGCTCAGCTCCCAAGCGAGCATGGCAGTCATAACGCTTAATCCCAGGCCGCTATGGCCGGCCGTAAGCACAATCAGATTCCGGCATGCGGTTTGCGTGGATAATCCATACGGTGCCTCGCCGGATCGTTTGCGTTCGCATGAGGCCAACGGACGAGGTGGCGGTGTGTAATAGCGACGCTCCCTCACGGGGAGCGCGTCCGCAGGCAATGGAATGCCTGAACTGGCTGCGGGCGAGGTTGCGCCTCGCACCGCACGAGGAGAAGTCGCAGTAATCATGAGCCGATTGAACCGCGTTCCATGCGGTCGGCTCAAGCCGGATCAGACCATGTGCATCGAGCTTGCCAAGTTATCCACACCCCGGTGTGTCATCCACAACAAATGTGGATAACTTGGCGTAATGGTAATTATTGACGTAATTAAGCTTCAGCCGACTTCTTCTTGCCGAACTTGGCCTTGAGCAATCCCACGATGGTCGGGGCCAAGGAAACCAGCAGAATCAGCACGATCACCAGTTCGAAATGATCCTGCACCGCCGGAATATTGCCAAAGAAATAGCCCAGCAGCGTGAACATCGTGGACCACACCAAGCCGCCCAGCACCGAGAACGGCGTGAAACGGCTCCAGCGCATACCCGAAATACCGGAGATGAACGGCATGAACGTGCGGATGAATGGGAAGAAGCGACCGAGGAAGACGGCCAGAGGCCCCCATTTTTCGATCATGCTTTCGGTTTTGGCAATGCGTTCGGGGGTCATTGCCTTGACCTTGCCCGACTGGATGATGCGGCGTCCGAAGAAATGGCCAATAAAGTAGTTGGACTGATCGCCGATAATAGGTGCAATCCACACCACCGGCAGCAGATACATCAGCGGCAGCGCCGCCTTGCCGGTGGCCGCATCGGGAGCGGCGAACACGCCAGCCGCGAACAGCAGGGAGTCGCCTGGCAGGAACGGGAAGAACACCACACCTGTTTCGATGAAAATAATCAGGAAGATAAAGCCGAGCGTGGGGGCCACGCCCATGGCAATCCACCCGGCGATGGCCGCGCGGGGGTCCTTTAACAGCTCGACGATGAAATTCACAAATCCCATGACAATCCCAATCGAATCACATTCGGTCAATCAGACACGCATACTAAAAACGTCAACCACCGTAGCAGCACCCCTTCTATAACCAGCGGCGCACCACCGTCATCGGCTACGCTTTCAGCGACTCCAGCCGCTCACGCACGAAACCGTCCAGAGTCTCGGCATTCACGCCCTCGTATGACGCAATGGAGACGAACTGCCCGAGCCCCGAGGTATCCGTGCGAATCCATCCGGTTTGTGCAATCACCGTGGCACCGGAGGCCACACCGGCCTGAAGCCCCACGGCGGAATCCTCCAACACCACGCATGAGGCCATATCCTCACGCGCAATGCCAAGCTTCTGTGCTGCGGCCAAGTATGGCGCCGGATCGGGTTTATGCGCACAGGGATCATCGCCACACACATAGCCGGCGAACAGGCCCTGCGCCTGGTTCATAATATTTTCCGCCATACGCCTAGGCGACGTGGTGACCAGCATGGAAGGCACACCGGCCTGCTTGAGCGAGCGCAGCACATCCTGCACGCCGTCAATCCACGGCAGATTCTTCACTTCGGATTCAAACACGTAATCCTTCAGCTGCCGGTCGATTTCCTCAACGCTTAACGTGCAACCACGTTCGATCATGTGACGTGCCACATTCGGCACGGGGGTGCCGGAACAGGCCCAGCCCAGATCTTCGTTCCAATCGCCGCCATTGGCACGCGCGATGGCGATTTCGCCGTCGTGCCATACCGGCTCCGAATCAATCAACGTGCCGTCCAAATCCCAGAACACGGCCTTCAACAGCATCATCCACCTCCATATGCAGCGGTTCGACTATCTCCATCTCACCAATCGTGCAGGACGAACTCATTGCCCGGCGCTTCGCCGCACGCCGCGAGGTTGTGTTAGGGTACTAGCCATGCTGCACGGCCCGATTTCCTCCGCTCAAGCGCAGCCCCACGCGCCACGCCCTCCGCGTCGCCTATCCGTGGAAGTGCTGCGCTTATGCGCGATTATCGGCATTGCCGTATTCCACACGTTTTCCGCGTCGTTCCATCACATCGCCGCATGCCTGCCCAGCGTTCACCAAGCCGCTGCCGCCTGCGGCACCATGGCCGCGCTGGCCGCACAACCGGCGTCATTGTGGCCTCTGTCCGTGATGATGACGCTGGGATCGTGGGGCAATCATGTGTTCTTTATGATTTCCGGATTCTTTCTCGTCGCTTCGGCATACGGCAAAGCCGGCGAGCCGCGATTCTGGCGGTCGCAGTATCGTTCGGTTGCACGCCGCGTGTGCACGGTGATGCTCACCATAGCGTTTTACGCGCTGCTATGCAGAATCGTGGATCAGTGGATTGTGCCAGTGCCGGCCGTACACCAGCCGTCGCGCTGGATCACCGGACTGGAATTCGTATGGTTGTATTGCCTGTTCACCACGCTGGCCCCGCCGATGGGATGGCTATTGCATCGCCTCGACGGCTGTAGGCAGACAGTCCGCCGCGCCGCGCTTGTCACCGCACTGGCCATTATGGCGCTGACTTACGCACTCAACATTGTTGTGGCCGCCACCGCTTCCGCCCCCGGCATCAGTTTCGCGTTATCGGACTGGCGCAAATGGATGAGCGCAATCACCTATATGCAGTCCTTCCTGCTCGCCGGCTGCATCGGCGTGACTCGGCAACATGCGAGCAACGCAATATCCTCGACTACAACGACACCTGCTGCGTTGCGCGATGACATCAACACCAGTGCCTTCCTCACACGCCGCTGCCGGCTTACCATGCTCCTGCTATGCGCCGCGATGATCGGTATCGCCTACGCTGTTGCGCTGGCACTGCCAAACCCCACACTGCTGACGGCTATTTCCTTCAAGTCAACGTCGCTGTTGTCGTTCCTCTTGGCATTATCCGCACTGCTGCTGGCAATCGGGCCAGTTCAGCCCGCTCCCCCAGCTCCGGTATACACTCCGACAGTCGGCGCAATCCATCACATGGTTACAGCAATGGCCTCCGGCATCATCGGTTTCTATATCATCCAATCGGTAACCACCGAACTGTGGGAGCCGATCGCTCACGCCGTCGCCGCGCCGCCGGCAACCGTCGGCACCGCAGCACTTTGGTACGGCTCCGGCATCCTCTTTTCACTGGCTTTGGTGGTATTGGCTTGCCTATGCGATCGTTTGATTCGCAGACCGCTGTTCATGCTGATTCACTTGGCCAAGTAGGTCACTGAAAGTAGCCCACCAGTAGCCAATAAATCAGCCAACAAACCAATCAGCCAAATCAGGTCAGCCCAACTCAGACCGCCGCGGCAATCGACTTGATATCCACCGGGCAGCTGAGCTGTCCCCTGAGCTTGTCAATCGCGCTCACGTCCTCGCTGCCGGCAGCCGCATCGCTCTGATCACTCTGATTGCCCTGATCACCACTCTGGCCAGCATCGGCGGCGGCATCAGACGAATCATCGGCAGTGGTATCGGCCGAACATTCATCGATCACCTTGCCATTCGACCCGGTTTCGATGCCATCCTTGTTCACCACCGGCGTGGTCAGCACATTCAACGCCTGTGAGGCTTTGGCACTCACGCGCACGGTGTAGGCGATGGTGGCCTCTTCGCCAGGCAGAATCCAGTCGGCGTCAAACACCACATACTGCCGGTCGTACAGGCTTGCAGTATTCGTACCCCATTGGTCAATATCCGCCTGAACCGACGTAATCTCACCGTTGAACGGCGCGGCAAGCACCACACGATACAGCATGCCGCCCGGATTCTCGGAGGTTTCGGAACTCGTGATGAAATCAGGCAGAGTCTTTGCCTCATGTTCGGTCATCGTGTTCTTCATGGTGAAGGTGACGGTGTATTCGTCACCGAGCTGTTCCTCGGCGAACTGCGACAGTCTGGTGTCAAGAGCTGCGGAATCGATGCGATCATCCAGAATGCCTGTGGCAACTGCCTGATCCAGTGCAGTGGTTTCACCACAGGTTTTCTTTACCGTGGTTTCGGTGGTCAGGTAATAATCCTGCTTGCCCATCTGCAGTTCGGATAGATAGATGCCGGCTTCTGGAGCGGTTTCGTCTGCAGACAATTCGCCGGCGGCCTGATCATCGATCAAGCCAGTGTTGATCAGCGCTTCCTGTTCCGCGCTCTGTTCCATCCATAGCTTGAGATGCCCGCTGGCCGACATGTCGCGCACCGACTTGAGCAGCGCCGATATGGTGGAGGCGTTCGCATTGCCCAGCACATGGTTCATGATCTCCTTGGCCGCTTCAGACACGAACTTGTTCTGATCCTCAAGATCCGGATGATCGATATACAAATCGTGCAGCAGGTACGCCGTCGTGGTGGTGCCGTCCAACACCTTGCCGTCCGACAATGTCACCGAACCGGTGGCGCTCAGCAGCGATTGCAAGAACACCGGATCCAGCGAAATCACGCCGGCGAAGTCCTCATCCTGCCGATCCGGATGCGCCACCTTCCAGTCGTAGATATTGAGCTGGGCCACACGGGAGAACTCCGGGTCGATGGTGGTGGTAGCCGGGTACACGTCAAAGGTCGCGCCGAACACGTCGCGCTCGTCAAGCACCAGATCGTCCATGGGTTCTTCGGGCCGATCCCAGAAACCGGTGGATTCGAAATCGCCGATGGTCACAGTGCCATTATCTGCGGTGATTGCCGCCACAGTACCGATCATGCCACCCGACGAACGCAGCTCAGCCGGGTTCTGCACCAGTACCAGATAGGTGCGCTTACCCTCCTTGCCCAACAGCTGCGGCAAGAGATTGATCATTGCGTCATATTCCGAAAGCATCGAATCGATGGTGGTCAGCGCCATTTTTTCAGCGTTCAGCACGGCGGCCACTTTGGCGATGCTCGGCTCTTCGATAGCTTCGAGTTTGGCGATCTGCTCCTGCAGATCGGTATGTGTTTTGCTGATGATGTCAGGCATTTCCATCAGTGCGCTGACATCCACCGAATCATCTTTCAGGGAGAAGCCTTGCAGTCGATTGGCCAGATTCATCAGGTCGGTGAACGGTCCGTTGACCAGCGTGTCCACTGAGGCAAGCATTTCGCGGGCGGCGGTGATGTCGCTGCCATACTTGCTGTTGTCACGCACCACATCCCACTGCGGGCCGTTAAGCTCCTTGTTCAGCGCGTTGGTGGAGTCGACCAGCTCCTGCGCGGCATCGCTCAGACTCTGGTCGCTGCCGCAGCCGAGCGCCGTGTTCGCCATCGCTTCGGCGGAAGACAGCACACGTTGCGCATTCGTATACATGCGTGACACCGAAGCTGCATACAGCGTGGTCACGCAGGTGACGCAGGCCAGCAGCATCAGGAATGCCACCACCAGCACCCTGGCCCATACGGGGGTACGCCCGACCAGCGAACGGCCGCGACGCCCGACATGCTGAGGATTGATCAAACGTATCTTCGGATTATGGGACTCCTCCGGCTGCCGCTTGCGCGGGCCTTCACCAGCGGAGTGGGTCCCGTGGCGTCCTGAAGATCGCATATGACTACCTGCCTGATCGTTCGTTATCATTGTCGCCGCGCACGGCCTGCCGGACGCATATGCCCGCTGACGCTTCGGCCGGCGGCCGGCGAGCGCAAGGCCGCCGGGGCATGCCGACGCATCTGCCTTGCGCATGTCTCTTGTGCCAGTGTAACTTCGGGGGTGCAATCATCGGCATGTTCGTTGCCTCCTTTGCAAATCTCCCCCGCAACCGCACATCATTTTCAGCATGTTCTCAGGGTTCGTTGAGAGGTATAACAGTAATGCGCAAGAAAACGGTCACTAAATGTGACGATAGTAGAGCCGTATTGTTTTGTTCGGCTTAGGAGAACGAGAGAGGTACATAACTATGTTCGTCCTCAGCAACGCCTGGAGGGCCCTGACACGATTCAAGGGGCGCACGGCGCTTACCGCAGTGATTACGCTGGCGATAGCTTTCGGCACGGTTGCCGGGCTGTCCATTGTTCAGGAAGACAACACCGCGCATGGTGACACCTACGAAAGCCAGCAGGCCACTATGGCCATTCGCCCAAGCGCGGCAACGTGGAAGAAGGTTTCGCCCACTGATTCTTCCACCACCAAGAATTACATGACGTGGGCCACGTACACCGAGTATGCCACGGTGATGCAGACGGCTGGCATTTCGCTGGATTTCATGGTGACTGAAACCGTTCCGGCTCGCGTTTCCGGCGATTTGAAGGCACTCGAGGGCGGTTCGCTCGGTTCCGCGTCTGACGACGAAACCGGCGGCGAACTGCTGTGGCGTGCGTTCTGGACCAAGGATTCGGCCAAAACCAACGATTTGGGTACCTATAAGATCGTGGACGGCAAAGCGCTGAACTACGACACGTCCTCCGATGTGGACACCACAGGCGCGCTGGTCTCCAAGGCCTTCGCCGATGCCAATGGACTGAAGGTTGGCGACAAGTTCAAGGTGGCGACGGCATCCGACGCCTCCAAGACCGTGGAACTTGAGGTGCGTGGCATCTACGAGTACACCAGCGAGGCAAACGCGCTGAACCCGGTGGCCGCCGCCCGCAACCGCGAAAACACGATTTACACCAACTACCCAGCCTTCTCGAATGCTGGGCTCGACCCGCAGTCCTCCGACACGTCCGCCAAGGCGGAGGGTTGGGATCTGCCCGATCTGGATGTGGTGTTCAATCTGACCAGCCCGTCCGTCTACGATCAGGTGGTTTCCACGCTGAAGAAATCCAAGCTGCCGGCAAAGGGCTACACTATTTCCTCCCCCTCGCTGGATGCCTATAACGAATCGCTGGAGCCGCTTGATACGCTCGCTTCCCGCGCCAAGACAGGCGTAATCGTGCTGCTGGTGGCCGGTGGCGCATTGCTGATCGCCCTCGTGATGGTCGGCGTGTGGACGTCGAAGCGCGATGACGAAATCGGCATGGCATTGGCCTGTGGCGTGACGCGCGGCCGTCTTGGCTGGCAGTTCATGCTGGAGACGTTCTTCGTGGTTGTGCCGTGCTACGCCATCGGCGTGGTCGGCGGTGCGTTCGCGGCCAAACCGCTGGGACAAGCGCTCTCCGGCGGCCATGCCACCCCGGTAACCTCTGATTTGGTTTGGAAGATGGTGTGGTGGGGCCTGGGCGCCATTATTGTGCTGGCGATTCTCGCCGCACTGCGCACCATCTGGTTTGGGGTGCCCAAGATGTTCGCCGCTGACGGCGATTGGGGCGCGACATCAGCTACCACCATCGATGCCGCCGAGCACGGCAGCGCAACCATTACCGAGAACACCGACGACACCAATGCGGAGGCGAAGGCATGAGCGAGAACATCAAGGATTCCGAGCGCACCGACGACGAGCTGAACGAGAACGGCCAGGATTCCGCCGTGGATCAGACCGCTGAGTCTCAGCCGGTTGATGATCAGACAGTCGAGGAATCGCAAACCGAATCCAGCAGCAAAGCCGAGACGGCCGAAAATACTGAGGATATTGCCCCGGCACCGGCTGATTCCATCCAGTTCTCCGTCGTATTCGATGAGGATGATGACGATGATGTGCAGGATGATGCCTTGGCTGGCGAAACTATTGCATCCGGCAACATCTACGATGCGTTGGCCGCCGCGGAAGTAACCGCAGCCACCGATGCGGCTGGTGATGAGGCCGATAGCGACGGCAGCAACACCGAATCGTCGCCCGACGCGGCCGGCGCCACCGGCATTGCTTCCAGTGCTTCGTCCGATATCACCGCGTCGAACGCCCAGCACGTCAACGACACCCTGAAGCTGGCCACCAGTTCCGATTCCGACAACGAACTGGCCAAGCACGAGGAGTCCAAGCCTCAGCCGGAACCGGCCACCACGCTGGCTTCGCGTATCGACCGTGTATTGGTGGGCGGCAGCGCAGATGATGTGCTGCTGAAAACCTATCCGACGTTCGCGCTGAATAAGGTCACCGTTGCCGGTGCCAAGGGTAAGGTCGATGTGCTGAGCGACGTGAATATCGCCTGCTATGCAGGCCATGCCTACGCAATACTGCTCGACAACGATCCGGACACCGACGTAACCGCCGACGATAAGCGTCGCGCGCTGTTGGGCATTATGACCGGCCTGGCCCGCCCGACCAGCGGTACTGTGATGAACAAAAGCGCGAATATCGCCGATCTGGAACCGGTGGAGCTGCGCGGACATCGCTTGGGCATTATGCCTCAGCGGCATGCGGTGCGCGCCGATCTCGACGCCGAACAGAACGTGATGTATGCGATGAATGCTTCGAATCGTAACTTCCTGAAGCCCAAGCCGGTGATCGCTCGTGAACTGCTGGCCAAGGTGGGCTTCAATGAAGCCACGTCCGGCAGCAAGGTGAGCACGCTGCCTCAGGTGCAACAGCGTCTGGTGGCCATCGCGCGCGCAATCTCCACCGAAGCCGAGGTACTGATTCTCGACGAGCCGACCCATGGTCTCGATGATGACGACACCGTCACCGTATTCGCCGCGCTGGCCAGGCTGGCGCACAGCGGGGATCCGAAGCACTGCGTAATCGTGCTGACCGCGTCGCGCGATATTGCCGAAGCCGCCGATCAGGTCTTCGAACTGTAACAGTGTTGCCGTACGGCAACACTACACAAGGGCCGAGCGCTAGTCATGGTAAATCCGTGGGACTGGCGCTCGGCCCTTTACTGTCGTATGCAGGCTGCTGCATACTGCATTCATCAGCTTGGCTTATCTGCAATATCGCAATATCAGCGATTACCAGCGATTATCAGCGATCAGATCATGCGCATCTGGTATTTCGCAGCCAACGCCGCGATATCGGGCACACCATATTTGGCGACCAGATCCAACCAACGTTGCCGGTTCTCTTCGCCGAAGCGTTCGGCGCGAGCCGTGTAGGCGTCCACCGTCAGGAATTTGGGCGGCACGGACTTGCTGTGGAACTTATCGGCGTACATCACGATTTCCTGTTCCAGATTCATCGGCGCGTAGTCGCCCGGAGGCAGCGGCAGGCCCTGGCGCTCCACGTCCTCACGCGTCAGCCCCACACCGGTGTGGTTGCGGCAGAATTGCGCGATTGACTCGTCCACACCTTCGTCAAGCAGGTACTCATAGCCCTTCAGTCCGTGCAGAATGTAGCGTTTTTTACTGAACTTCAGTTCCTCACCGTCGCTGCCATCATGCTTGAGCACACGATAGGTGCCGATATCATGTACTAGGCCGCCAATCATCACCAAATGCTCATCGATCAGACGCGGCGGTATTTCGCCGCCTTCGACGCCTCCCGTTGCCGGTACCGTTTCTCCCTTTGGCAGCGTGCATCGGCGCGTAAACAGCGCGTTCTGCCGGCGTGCAATCTGGCAGCCGATGGTCGCCACGATTACGCAATGTGTGTGAATCAGCTCATAGGCCGCTTCGGACGGCGCGATGGCGCGATGCAGCTGATCAATCTGCTCAATTGTCGGAATATAACCCATGGCCTCCATTGTAGTTTTGCCGCCCTAGGCAATCGCCTCCCAATCGTTTTCCCCTGCCTGCGGAGGCAATGACATTGCGCGCCATAATGTTCAGACATTGCCACCTTCGCACGGAATGTGATGCATCCCACAGCGGTTTCAAGTGTGAGGTATCTGACATTGGCAATGCCCGGCGAAGCCCTTGGATCGCGCACGCGGCAGTGGGGAACCGTTGCGCCGATTGCGATTTAGCATCACTACATATAGTGCTTAGTTGCATAACACGCCACAACATCTTGTGTTTTGGCAACATGCTTCTTGCGAGTAAGGTCATAACCCGCACGCATGACATCTGGAACATCAGGAGGGGAATATGTCCGTTACCATCTACAGCACATCACACTGCCCGCAGTGCGCCGCCACCAAACGCCAGTTCAGCAAGCTGGGCATTGACTATCGCGACATTAACCTCGAAGAGCAGCCGCAGGTTCTGGAACAGTTGCGGGCTGAAGGATTCCATCAGGCGCCGGTGGTGGTTACCGACGACCAATCGTGGTGCGGCTACCGCCCGGATCTCATCAAACAGCTGGCCGCTACGCTGAACTCTCAGCACGATCTCGCCGCGCGCGTCGCCGCAGCAGCCAACGCCAATGTCACGGTGCTGGCATGACGCACGCTTGCGATACGTCGCAGTCGTACTCGAATCAGCCGGCCCGCCAAGACCACCAAGGTCACCAAAACCACCAAGGTGCGGTGGTGTTCTTTTCCTCGGCATCTGAGAATACGGCCCGCTTTGTGAGCAGCTGTCGGTTCGACGAACTAGGCATCGCCACCTATCGCATTCCGCTTAAACCCAACGATCCGCCGCTGGCCGTACGCGAACCCTACATCCTGATGGTGCCCACCTATGGCGGCGGCGACATCGTCAAAGCCGTGCCGCCACAGGTCAAACGCTTCCTTAACGACCCCGATAACCGCGCATGGATACGCGGTGTCATTGCCGCCGGCAACACCAACTTTGGCGAGGCGTTCTGCGCGGCCGGCGACGTAATCGCCGCCAAATGCAAGGTGCCGTACCTGTATCGCTTCGAACTTATGGGCACCCCGGACGACACCGCCAAAGTTCGCCAAGGCGTGGCCGAATTCTTCCGCCGCAATCGGCAACAGGCATAGCAAAAACCGCCACCATCACAAGGAGGAAGGCCTCATCATGGCCATCACCGACAGCACCGCAACCGCGACATCCACCGCAACCGCGACATACAATCCTTCAACCGACTGGCATGCGCTCAACGCCATGCTCAACCTGTACGACGAGCAGGGCCGCATCCAATTCGATAAAGACAAAGCCGCCGAACGCGCATACGTCACGGGCCATGTGGCCGAGCACAGCATTGTCTTCCCCACCACCGCCCAGCGACTGGACTACCTGATTCGCAACCACTATTACGACGGCAAGGTGTTCGCGCAATACTCCCCCGCATTCCTCGACTCCCTGTACGCCCACGTCGAATCCAGCGGATTCGAATTCTCCACCTTCCTCGGAGCGTTCAAGTTCTACTCCTCATACGCACTGAAAACCTTCGACGGCAAACGCTATCTGGAGGATTTCCCGCAGCGTGCGGCCGCCGTGGCGCTCGAACTCGCCGCCGGCGACGAGAATATGGCGCTTGCGATTGCGGATGAGATCATCGCCGGCCGCTTCCAGCCTGCCACACCGACCTTCCTGAACCTCGGCAAAGCGCAACGCGGCGAAGCGGTGAGCTGCTTCCTTGTGCGCATCGAAGACAATATGGAATCAATCAGCCGCGCCATCAACGCGGCCCTGCAGCTGAGCAAGCGCGGCGGCGGTGTGGCGCTGCTGCTGAGCAACCTGCGCGAGCTTGGCGCGCCGATCAAACATATCGAACACCAAAGCTCCGGCGTGGTGCCGATTATGAAACTGCTGGAGGATTCATTCAGCTACGCGAACCAGCTGGGTGCCAGGCAGGGTGCGGGTGCGGTGTATCTCAACGCCCATCACCCTGATATCATGCGATTCCTGGACACCAAACGCGAGAATGCGGACGAAAAGATTCGTATCAAAACGCTGGCTCTGGGCGTGGTGGTGCCGGATATCACCTTCGAACTGGCCAAAGCAAAGAAGCCGATGGCGCTGTTCAGCCCCTACGATGTGGAGCGCGTGTACGGCAAGCCGTTTGCGGACATCTCCGTAAGCGAACGATATGACGAGATGGTGGCCGATAATCGCATTCACAAAACGTATATTGACGCCCGGCAGTTCTTTATGACGCTTGCCGAACTGCAGTTTGAATCCGGCTACCCGTACATCATGTTCGAAGACACGGTTAACCGCGCGAACCCGATTGCGGGCCGCGTGACCATGTCGAACTTGTGCTCGGAAATCCTGCAGGTGCAGGAGCCGAGCACCTATAACGAAGATCTGTCGTACGCGCACATCGGTCGCGACGTCTCCTGCAATCTTGGCTCGCTGAATATCGCCAAGGCGATGGACGCCATCAAGGGACTCGGCGCCACTGTGGAAACCGCGGTGCGTGCACTGACCTCAGTGGCCGACCATACGTCGATGGACTGCGTGCCGTCGATCAGGCGCGGCAACGAGGAAGGCCACGCCATCGGATTGGGGCAGATGAATCTGCATGGATTCCTTGCCCGCGAAGCCATTCACTACGGCTCTGAAGAAGCGCTCGACTTCACCGATATGTATTTCATGACGGTTGCCTTCCATGCCTACCGCACCTCGCATGCGCTGGCTGTGGAGCGAGGGCGGGCATTCGCCGGCTTCCGCGCATCCGATTACGCCAAACCGGCCGGGCAGGGCAATTACTTTGACAAATACACCGATGGCAGGCGCTCCTTGGAACCCCGCACGGACAAGGTGCGGCAACTGTTCGCCGAACGCGGCATTCACATCCCCACGGTGGCCGATTGGCAGGCGTTGCGCGACGCCATCATGCAGGATGGCATCTACAACCAGAACCTGCAGGCCGTGCCGCCCACCGGTTCGATTTCATACATCAACCACGCCACCTCGTCGATTCATCCGATCGCCTCGAAAATCGAAATCCGCAAGGAAGGCAAAATCGGACGCGTCTACTATCCGGCCGCCTACATGACCAACGACAACCTCGACTACTACGAGGACGCCTATACCATCGGCTGGAAGAAAATCATCGACACCTATGCCGAAGCCACGCAGCACGTCGATCAGGGGTTGTCGCTGACCTTGTTCTTCCCCGACACCGCCACCACACGCGATCTCAACAAAGCGCAGATCTATGCTTGGCGCAAAGGCATCAAAACGCTGTATTACATTCGCATCCGCCAGCAGGCGCTGGAAGGCACCGAGGTGCAGGGGTGCGTGAGCTGCGCACTGTAACAGCGACCGCTTCTCATCGTTCGCAAACTCACTCCAACAAACACAGGACACCCTATGAACCGACGCATTTACCGAGCACTGCTGCGACTGACGGCACCTGAAGACTTCACCGACACCGCACGCACCGCCGCATATTCGACCGCGTACTCAACCGCGGCAGCCACAACAGCCGTCGCAACCGCACTCATCGACCATAGCGAACAGGAAGGCAACGAATAGTCATGGCACCTATCTCCATCCCCCGCAAACCGCTTAAGCTCATCGACCGCGTGTCTGCCATCAACTGGAACCGTTTGGAGGACGACAAGGATCTTGAAGTCTGGGATCGCCTGACCGGCAACTTCTGGCTGCCCGAAAAAGTTCCCGTGTCCAACGACATTCCTGTCTGGCAGACCATGAGCGAGGCCGAGCACACATTAACCATGCGCGTGTTCACAGGCCTGACCCTGCTCGACACTATTCAGGGCACGGTGGGTGCGGTGTCGCTGATTCCCGACGCGCTCACCCCGCATGAGGAAGCGGTGTACACGAATATCGCGTTCATGGAATCCGTGCACGCGAAAAGCTATTCCTCAATCTTCTCCACGCTGTGCTCCAGCGCTGAAATCGACCAGGCCTTCGCATGGAGCGAAGAGAACGAATACCTGCAGAAGAAGGCGCAGATCGTGCTCGACTATTACGAGGGCGACAATCCACTCAAACGTAAGGTGGCTTCGACGCTGCTGGAATCCTTCCTGTTCTATTCCGGCTTCTACCTGCCCATGTATTTCTCCGCGCACGCCAAACTCACCAACACCGCCGACGTGATCCGCCTGATCATTCGCGACGAAGCTGTGCACGGCTACTACATCGGCTACAAGTATCAGCGCGGGCTCGAGCAGGCCAGCGAGGCGACGCGCGCCGAAATGCAGGACTACACCTATGATCTGCTCAACGAGTTGTACGACAACGAAGTGGATTACACCGATAGCCTGTATTCGAGCGTGGGGCTCACCGAGGATGTGGAGCACTTCCTGCGCTACAACGGCAATAAGGCCCTAATGAACCTCGGTTATCCAGCGCTGTTCCCTGCAGAAATCTGCAATGTGAACCCTGCCATTCTCGCAGCATTGAGCCCGAACGCCGATGAGAACCATGATTTCTTCTCCGGTTCCGGCTCCAGCTATGTGATGGGCAAAGCGCAGGAAACCGAAGACGACGATTGGGATTTCTAGCGGGACATTGTCAGTGGGCTACTAGTGAGCCATTGCGCCCACGGCCCAGCCCAATGCCACGCATATCAACGGCACCACAACCGTTGCCAGCAGATACAAGCTGGCAACGGCATATTTATGCCCTCGCACTAGCGACACCATTTCGTTAATCGCAGTGGAAAAGGTCGAAAATCCGCCGAGAAAACCAGTGACGAACAGCAGGTACGTCGGCTCACCCACAGCCTGATGAGCCAAAGCGGACGCGGCGAGACCAGCGCAGAACGTTGCGATGACGTTGATAATAAACGTGGACAGGGGGAAAGCATTCTTCCACCAACGCTGAATCGACGTGTTAAGCACGAAGCGTGCGACTGCGCCCACGCCGCCGCATATGCAGATCAACAGAAAAGTCATCCGCGCACCTCCCCGGTGGTCGGGTCTCCGGTCAGCGGAATCTCGTCGGTGATCGGTGCGGGTTCGTATGCGGGCGGCTGGTCAAGCACATCATGTTCCGAAGGCAGCACCGGCAGTGTTGATGACGACGCGGAAGCCGCGCTCTGCTGCGGCTGGCCGAAGTCACCTTCCGGCGGCGCCGGCGTGGTTAGGCTTACCGCCTGCACTCCACCCGGCGAGAGCGGATCCGGACCGACGATAATCGTTTCCCCGGCGGCAACATGGCGGTGATGATGCCGCAACGTTTCAGCAGCGACTTTTGCGGCTCGTTTGGACGCCACCCTCAGGCCAGCACGCGCACCCACATAGGCCACCAGCAGACCACCGGCAAAGCTGACGAGCAGGTAGACCAGCGCTCCTGCAATCTGATTGGCTTGCAGGGTAGTCAGTACTTCGATAGCCAGTGCGGACAGGGTGGAAAAACCACCGCACATACCCATGCCCACACCCCTTGAGGTGAGCTGACGAACGCGCTTGTGAATCCACGACGCCTGCGATATGTAAGAGGTCATCATCGCAAAAATGAAACAGGCAATCATATTCGCGATGAATGTGGGTATATGGAAGGCCTGCCAGAAGCCGCTACTGCTTGCGGTCGCCGGGAGCAGCAGGCTCAGGCCATAGCGCATGGACGTGCCGAGCATGCCGCCCAGGAATACGACCAAATAAATCATGCCGTCGGCCAGCGGATTGAATCGTGCCTGCACCCGTTTGATCGGGGCAAGCGGAATCTGCGGAGGCTGATCCGCCGCAGCCGCGCCCAATGGTGTGGGCGTGATATGCGCGCGCACCTGGGCTGCGGAAATCTCCTGCGTGCTGGTCACCGGTTCCACAGAGGAACCGGATTCGGTCGGCGGCGCTATCGTTGCCCCGCCGACGGCGGTAGGGGCGTCGTACACATCCATAATGCGGCCACAGGCAGCTGAATCAGTCGATCAGCGAATGAACGGAGATGATGTGATCGCGCTGCGGACCGGTGCCGATCGCGGAGATACGGCAGCCGCTCAGCTCTTCCAGGCGCTTGACGTAGGCCTGGCAGGTGACGGGCAGCTCATCGAAGTCGTGGCACTGCGAAATATCCTCGCTCCAACCGGGCATAGTCTCATAAATCGGCTTGGCGATGGCGAAGGCAGCCTGATCGGTGGGCATATCATCGTGACGTTCGCCGTCCACATCGTAGGCCACACAGATCGGGATATCCTTCAAACCGGTGAGCACATCAAGCTTGGTGAGCACGATATCAGTCAGACCGTTAACCTGGGAGGCGTAACGATTGACAACCGTATCCGCCCAACCGCAGCGACGCGGGCGACCGGTGGTCACGCCGAACTCATGTCCTTGCGTGCGCAGCCATTCGCCGGATTCGTCCAGCAGTTCGGTGGGGAACGGGCCTTCGCCCACGCGGGTCACATAGGCCTTGGCCACACCGATCACACGATTGATCTTGGTGGGGCCCACGCCGGTACCGGTGCAGGCACCGCCCGCGGTCGGGTTGGATGAGGTGACGAACGGATAGGTGCCGTGATCCACGTCAAGCATCGTGGCTTGGCCGCCTTCGAACAGCACGGTTTTGCCTTCGTCAAGCGCCTTGTTCAGAATCAGTCCCGTATTGGCCACATACGGCTTCAGGCGTTCGCCGAGCTTGAGCAGCTCGTCGGTAACGGCGTTCACGTCGATGGCGCGACGGTTGTACAGTTTGAGCAGCATCTGGTTCTTCTGGTGCAGGCTGGCCTCCACCTTGTCGTGCAGATGCTCGGCGTTGAACAAATCGTGCACGCGAATGCCCACACGGTTGATCTTGTCCGCATACGCCGGGCCGATGCCGCGGCCGGTGGTGCCGATCTTGCGCTTGCCAAGGAAGCGTTCGGACACCTTATCGATAGTGCGATGATACGGCGCGATGATGTGCGCGGCCTCGCTCACCAGCAGTCGGGAGCAGTCCACACCGCGCGACTGAAGTCCGTCGATTTCCTCGAACAGCACTTCGGGATCCACGACCACGCCGTTGCCGATGACGGGCGTGACGTTCGGGGAGATGATGCCGCTGGGCAGCAGATGCAGAGCGTACGATTCGTCGCCGACCACTACGGTATGGCCAGCGTTGTTGCCGCCGTTGAAGCGGGCGACGTAATCGACCTTGGTACCGATCAGATCGGTAGCCTTGCCTTTGCCCTCGTCACCCCACTGAGCGCCGATAAGAACGATTCCTGGCATGTTCCGCACCTCCGCCTTTGTGCACCGTTAAGCCTCATGTAGACTACCCGAAGCCCTCTACCGAAATACGGCACTTTCTGTGGAATTTCCACAATAAGTGCCGCAAGGAGCGTACAGCCGCGCTCCAGATGACACTTTCTGCGTGATTATCCACAATAAGTGCCTCGTAGAGCATGCATTCACCTACCTACGAGGCACTTTTTGTGGAATTTCCACAATAAGTGCCATCTCAAGGCCGTTTCAGACCTGCTCGCGGCACTTATTGCGGAATTCCATACAATAAGTGCCGCAACGAACGTGCAGATGTGCCGGTTGCGATGCGTCAGTCGCCTAGCGCAGGGCTTTGCCGGCGCTACCGAGCTGCTTGCAGGCTTCGACTACGCGGGCGGCCATAGCGGTTTCCGCTTCACGTCCCCACGAGCGTGGGTCGTACATCTTCTTGTTGCCCACTTCGCCGTCGATTTTAAGCACGGCGTCATAGTTGCGGAACATGTGCCCGGCAATGGCACGGGAGAAAGCGTATTGAGTGTCGGTGTCGATATTCATCTTGATAACGCCGTGGCTGACGGCTTCGGCAATCTCTTCCGCAGTGGAACCGGAGCCACCGTGGAACACCAACGAGAATGGCTTGCCTTCAGGCATATCCGGCAACGCGCAGGACGAGACAGCGGCCGCGCCCAAGCTGCCTACGCGCCCATCATGTGCGGCTTCCCATACTTCATGCTGAATCTCGCCAAGCAACTCCGGGCGCAGCTTGACCACACCGGGCTTATACGCACCATGCACATTGCCAAAGGTGAAGGCGGCCATATAACGGCCATGCTCGCCCAGCCCCAAGCGCTGAGCCACTCGCACACCATCGGCCGGCGTGGAATACAGTTTGTCGTTGATTTCGGCGCGATGGCCGTCCTCTTCGCCACCGACCGCGCCGATTTCGATTTCAAGCACGGTGTGGGCACGCACGGATTTGTCGAGCAATTCGGCGGCGATATCAAGGTTTTCATCAAGCGGCACGGTGGAACCGTCCCACATATGCGACTGGAAGGTGGGCTCCTCGCCGCGCTTAACCTGGTCGATTTCATGGTCAAGCAGGGGCCTTACCCAGCTGTCCAAATACTGTTTGGCGCAATGGTCGGTATGCAGCGCAACGGTGATATTGGGATACTGGGCCGCGACCTCATGCGCGAATGCGGCGAAAGCAAGCGAACCAACCACTCGATCGTTCACGGATTGGCCGGAAAAATAGGCTGCACCGCCCACTGACACCTGAATAATGCCGTCAGACTCAGCTTCGGCGAATCCCTGCAACGCAGCGTTCAGCGTCTGTGTGCTGGTTACATTGATGGCGGGATAAGCGTATCCGCCGCGGTGGGCGGCATCAAGCATTTCGGCATATCGTTCCGCAGTCGCAATCGTCATGTCTCCCATTATCGCGCGGCCCCTAGCCGCACGCAGCCGCACGTTCAAAACGCACGAGCTGGCAGATTCACAGCTCCAAACGGTAGCCCATGCCGGGTTCGGTTTTCAGGAATTTCGGGTTGGCTGGGTCGGCTTCGATTTTCTTGCGCAGTTGGGAAACATACAGGCGTAGGTAGCCTGAATCATTGATATGTTCGGAGCCCCAGATTTCGGTGAGCAGATCCTTGCGGGTGACCAGTTTGCCGGCATTACGCACCAGAATCTCCAGCACCTTCCATTCGGTGGGCGTCAGACGCACGCGAACCTGCCGCCCTTGGGCACCATAGTCACGAAATACCGCGTGGGCGGTCAAATCAACGGTCACATCGCCCAGCTGCACAGTAGGCGTTTCGCTTTCCTGCGGAATACGGCGGGCGAGGGCGCGGATACGGGCCAACAGCTCATCGATGGAAACAGGCTTGGTCACATAATCATCGGCACCGGCATCCAGCACAGCGACCTTTTCGCGAGCGTCGGTACGGCCCGACACCACAAGAATCGGCGCATCCGTCCAGCCGCGCACGCCTTGGATCACTCCCATGCCATCCATTTTCGGCATCCCTAGATCCAGCACGAACATATCCGGATGTTCTTCGACGGCCACGGTGATGCATTCCACGCCATCGGCGGCGGTGACAATCTGATACCCCTGCGAGCGCAAGGTAATCTTCAGGGCTTTCAGGAACTGCGGATCGTCGTCGGCCACCAGAATCTTCATTGCTGCTCCTTCCCAACGGCATCAACAGTATCAATAGCGTTAGCTGTATGAGCGGCTTCAGAAGACCCAACGGTCTCCTCAGCAGCCGCAGCCTCGGCGGCGTGCGTGTCATGCTCAATGCGCGCGCCCACAGGCAGAATCACATCGGTGACCGCACCCGAAAAGCGCATCGTCACTTCGCCTATCCCCTCCCCTGGGTCAGGAATCTGATCCTTGGGAATTGGCTGGCCAAGGGCGATCTTGGCGTCGGCGGCACACAGCGTAATCACGATGGTCAGGCCGCCACCGGGCGTATCTTCGGCGCTGATCGAACCACCCATCGATTCGACAAACCCCTTAGATAGCGCCATGCCCAGCCCCAAACCGGTGGTGTTGTCGGTGTCGCCCAACCGGTGGAAGGGCACGAAAATATCATCCTTGCGCGCGTCTGGCACACCCGGGCCGTGATCGGCCACGCGAATCTCAACCAGACTGTTGAAAGCGGAGGCGGAAATGCGCACGCGTTCGCCCTTTGGAGTGAAGCGCATGGCGTTGATAAGCACATTCGACATCGCGCGGCGCAGCAGTGGCGGATCGGCCATCACCAGCGGCAGGTTCGCATCAATATCAAGATCGATTGCGGATGGACCAATATTGAGGTCGTCCAGCGCGGGAACGATGGCCTCGCCCACGTCGGAGGCGACCATAGACAATGGCAGCGCACCTTCATGGAGGCGCGACACATCCAGCAAATCGGTTACCAACCGGGTGAGCTGGCCAAGCGAAACGTTGGCCACGCCCAAGAGTTCGCGCCGATCGTTCTCGCTCATCGTAGCACCCATCCGTTGCAAGCCGGAGACGGCGGCAGTGGCCGATGCCAGCGGGCGGCGCAAATCGTGGCTGACTGCGTTAAGCAGTGCGGTGCGCAGCTTGTCCGCTGCGGCCAGCGGTTCGATTTCCTTGGCTTTGGCGACCAGATCATTGTGTTCAAGCACGGTTTGGATCTGCGAGACGATGGCCATCAGCAGACGTTGGTCATTCGCTTCGATGGAGCGTCCGTACAGTTCCAGCGCCAAGCCGTTATCGTTGATAGAGATAACATCCGGAGCTCCGAATACTGCGTTCCAAGAGGCGGCGGAGACGTCTGCCGGCACGCCTTCATCGCTGGTAAGCGCATCAGAGTCGGCGGCAATCACGCGATCATGGTCGCGGATGCGCACGCAGGTGAATCCGAAGGCTTCGCGCGTGCGGCGCACAATTGCCTGCAGGGGATCGGTGCTGCGCAGCACAGCGCTGGAAATATTGACCAGCGTTTCGGATTCGGCGGAGGCACGTTGAGCCAGACGCGCACGTTCACTGGCACGGTCGACCACGAAGGAGACGATCACACCGACAGCAACATACAGTGCCATCGTCATCCAGTCTTGCCATCGGGGCATATGGAACGTGCCTACCGGCGCAACATACAGATAATCCAGCGCCAATCCAGACAGTACCGCGGCTGCAGTGGCAGGAGCGGCGCCGCCGATCAGGGCGGCGATCACTACGATCAGCTGCAATACCAGCGCATCACGGGCGATGGCTGTCGGATCGGATAGTCCCATCAGCAGCCAGCTTGCCAGCGGAACGCCCACGCAGGCGAATATGAAGCCGACCAGAATGCGCGGCATGGTCATGGTGCGCTTGGTGCTCGGCAGTTTCAGGCCTTTGTGCGCAAAGCTGTGCGTCACCACGTGCACGTCGATGTCGCCGGATTTTTCGATGACCTGATTGGTGGATGACGGACGCCCCAGCCAACGTGCAAGCGCCGAGCGACGTGAAACACCGACGATCACCTGTGTGGCGTTGTTGGCGCGGGCGAACTGCAGCAGTGCCTCGGCGATGTCCTCGCCGACGATCTGATGGTAGGTGCCGCCCAACTGTTCGACCAGTTCTCGCTGCTTCTCCAGCATGGTGGGGTTGGATGAGCGCAGACCGTCATCACTGGTGACATGCACGGCCACCAGATCGCCGCCGCCCGAGGCTCGAGCCACACGGGCACCGCGCCGCAGGAGTTGTTCGCCTTCCGGACCGCCGGACAAGGCCACGACCACACGTTCGCGTGCCTCCCATTTGGCGTTGATATGGTGTTCGGCGCGGTATTCCTTGAGTGCGTCATCCACATTGCCGGCCAGCCAGAGCAGGGCCAGCTCGCGCAGGGCCGTGAGGTTGCCCACGCGAAAATAGTTCGATAATGCCGCGTCCACACGATCCGGTTTGTACACCAGGCCTTGGGAGAGGCGTTCGCGCAGCATGTTCGGTGACAAATCAACGAGTTTGACCTCGTCGGCCGCGCGCAGAATGCGATCGGGAACCGTTTCCTTCTGCACGCTGCCGGTGATGTCGCGCACCACATCGTTAAGTGATTCGATATGCTGCACATTGATGGTGGTGATGACGTCGATGCCGGCGTCGAGCAAATCCTCGACGTCCTGCCAGCGTTTGTTGTGGATCAGGCCGGGGGCGTTGGTGTGGGCGAATTCATCCACCAACGCGATTTGTGGGTTGCGCTCGATGACCTTGAACAGATCCATTTCCTCAAGCCACATACCGCGATAGCGGATGCGCTGCCGGGGCACCTGTTCCAGACCTTCGGCGGCTTGGCTGGTGGCTTTGCGTCCGTGGGTTTCCAGCAGGGCGATAACCACGTCCTTGCCTTCAGACTTCAGACGATGTCCCTCTTCCAGCATGGCGACGGTTTTGCCCACACCCGGTGCTGCACCGAGCAGCACTTTGAGAATGCCGCGCTTGTTGTGCTCCTGGTTATGTTCCTGAACCATACGCCCTCCCCTTATCGCATGTACCTACCTCAGCCTAGCCGCCATGCTTCCCGTCCATTCCGAGCGTAATCTGCGCGTCCCGCAAATCGAGATCCCTCGACTTCGCTCGGGATGACAGTAGGCCACTCGGAATGATATGGGTACTACACCACTCAGTTCAGCTTGTCTAGATCGTTGTTGAGGGTTACGACGTTGACCGCTGGATCGCCTAGGAAGCCCAGGCCACGACCGGTGGTGTGATCCTTAACCATCTGCTCGACCTTCTCTTGCGACAGGCCACGTTCCTTGGCCACACGCTTGACCTGAATGGCCGCGTATTCGGGGCTGATGTGCGGGTCAAGACCGGAAGAGGATGACGTGGTCGCGTCCGCCGGAACGTCCTTGACGCTCACGCCCTCACGCTTGGCGATCTGCTTGCGCAGCTCCTTCACCGACTTGATAAGGTCGGCGTCCTTGTGGCCCTTGTTGGTGCCGCCTGATGCCGTAGCATCATAACCGTCACCGGCCGCAGACGGACGGGACTGGAAATATTGCGGCAACGCATTGCCGTCCGCATCGGTGAATGACTGGCCGATCAGTGACGAGCCAACCACTTCGCCGTTGGCATTGGTGATCATCGAACCGTTGGTCTGATCGGACATGCCGAGCTGACCGATGCCAGTCATTACGAAGGTATAGACGATCACAATGACGGTGAAGACGATGATTGCCTTGAAGCCCGCCCACCAGGCGCGCAGATTCAGGGACAGAATGTTCTTCATTTCTACCTACTTAGCCTTATCAATCTCACCGATTAGAAACCAGGGATGAGGCGAACGAACAGATCGATGATCCAAATGCCGACGAACGGGGCGATGATGCCGCCAAGACCATAGATCTTAAGGTTGCGTCCCAGAATCTTTTCGCCGGATTCGGCACGGTACTTGACGCCCTTAAGCGCCAGCGGGATCAGCAGCACGATAATAATCGCGTTGAAGATCACGGCGGACAGCACGGCGGACAGCGACGAGTGCAGACCCATGATGTTCAGCACGCCGAGGCCCGGGAACTGTTCCATGAACATGGCCGGAATAATCGCGAAGTACTTGGCGATATCGTTGGCGATGGAGAAGGTGGTCAGGGCACCGCGCGTGATCAGCAGCTGCTTGCCGATAGCCACGATGTCGATGAGCTTGGTCGGGTCGGAGTCGAGGTCGACCATATTGCCGGCCTCCTTGGCTGCGGAGGTACCGGAGTTCATGGCCACGCCGACATCGGATTGTGCCAGAGCGGGGGCATCGTTGGTGCCGTCGCCGGTCATGGCGACCAGCTGGCCCTTGGCCTGCTCGGCCTTGATGTAGGCGAGCTTGTCTTCAGGCTTGGCTTCGGCGATGAAATCGTCAACGCCAGCCTCCTTGGCGATGGCGGCTGCGGTCAGCGGATTGTCGCCGGTGACCATAACGGTGCGGATGCCCATCTTGCGCAAGTCGTCGAAACGTTCGCGCAGGCCCTTCTTGACGACGTCCTTCAGCTGGACGACACCCATCACGGTAACCTTGCCGTTGGCATCCTGACGAGCCACGACCAGCGGGGTGCCGCCGGCGTTGGATACGGCGCGCACACGATCGTGCATCGCATCGTTCACGGCCTGTTCCATAGGATGGCCGCTTTCCTTCTCAACCCAGGCTTCGACAGCGGAGGTCGCGCCCTTGCGGATGCGCGTGCCGTCGGGCAGATCAAGGCCGGACATACGGGTTTCGGCGGTGAAGGCCACCGGAGTGGCACCCGGAACTTCAGCGACGTGGAAGCCCTGCTGGTTGGCAAGGGCCACAATCGACTGGCCTTCCGGCGTGGAATCGGCCAGCGAGCTTAGGGCCGAGGCCTTGACCATCTCGTCCTGGTCGATGCCGGGCAGCGGATGGAAGTTGGAGGCCTGACGGTTGCCGTAGGTGATGGTACCGGTTTTATCAAGCAGCAGCGTGGTCACATCGCCGGCGGCCTCAATGGCGCGGCCGGAGGTGGCGAGCACGTTGCGCTGCACCAAGCGATCCATGCCAGCGATACCAATAGCGGACAGCAGTGCGCCGATGGTGGTCGGAATCAGGCAGACCAGCAGGGCGAGCAGCACAGTGAGGCTGACGGAGGCACCAACCGCCGAAGCCTGGCCGTTCAGGCACAGCACCACGATCAGGAAGATGATGGTCAGTGACGAAAGCAGCACATCGAGGGCGATTTCGTTCGGGGTCTTCTGGCGATTGGCACCTTCGACCAGAGCAATCATCTTGTCGACGAAGCTTTCGCCGGGCTTCTGGGTGATGCGCACCACGATGCGGTCGGAGAGCACGCGGGTACCGCCGGTGACGGCCGAACGGTCGCCACCGGATTCGCGAATCACGGGGGCGGATTCGCCGGTGATGGCGGATTCATCGACGGAGGCGATACCGGAAATAATGTCGCCATCGCCAGGAATCAGTTCACCGGCGGAGACAACAACCACATCGCCGAGCTTCAGGTCGCTGGACGGCACCTCCTGGATGGTGGTGGGTCCTTCGCCCTTTTCTGGTCCGCGCACATCAGGATCGTTCGCAGCATCATAGCCCACTACCAAGCGGGCGGGCGTGGTGGTGCGGGTTTTGCGCAGGGCATCGGCCTGAGCCTTGCCTCGTCCCTCGGCCACGGCCTCGGCGAGATTGGCGAACAGCACGGTAGCCCACAGGCATACGGCGATAATCCAAGTGAACTGGATCGGTTCACCCTGGCGCAGTTCAGGCGCGAAAATCTCAAAAATGCCGACCAGTGTCAGGAAGGCGGCACCCACCCACACGATGAACATCACGGGATTGTGCCACATCGTGCGCGGATCGAACTTTTTGCACGCATCCGGCAGGCTCTTGAGAAGCATCGCTCCCAGAGACTGGTTGTTGGATTTCTTGACGTCCTTCATGACGTCATTTGCAGTAGCTTCAGACATGTGTTATGCCACCAAACCTTCAGCCAACGGTCCCAAAGCAAGCGTCGGGAAGAACGTCAGCGCGGAGATAATGAAGATAACGAAGACCAACAGGCCGACGAACAGTTTGTTGTCGGTACGCATGGTGCCGGCAGTTACAGGCACGGCGTCCTGCTTGGCCAGGGAACCGGCGAGCGCAAGCACCAGCAGAATCGGCACGAAGCGGCCGAGCAGCACGGCGAGACCCAGCATGGTGTCGAGCCACGGGGTGTCGGCGGTGAGGCCGGCGAAGGCGGAACCGTTGTTGTTCGCGGCGGAAACGAAAGCGTAGACGACTTCGGTGAAGCCGTGGTTGCCGGAATTGTTCAGCGAGGTGTTCACAATCGATTGGCGCGCAAACGGCAGCAAATAGCTCAGGGATACGCCCACGATCACGATCACCGGCATAACAAGGAAGTACAGCGACGCCATTTTCATCTCGCGCGGGCCGATTTTCTTGCCAAGGTATTCAGGTGTGCGGCCGACCATCAGGCCGGCGATGAACACGGCCACGACGGCCATCACCAGAATGCCGTACAGGCCGGCGCCCACGCCACCGGGGCTGACTTCGCCGAGCATCATGTTAAACAGGTACATCATGCCGCCGAGGGCGGTGTACGAGTCATGCATGGAGGCCACGGCACCAGTAGAGGTGGATGTCGAGGTGGTCGAGAAGATGCCCGACAGCACAGTGCCAAAGCGCACCTCTTTGCCTTCCATAGAGCCTCCGGTCAGGCGGGTGATCGGGTCATCGCTGAAGGATTCGAAGCTCACCACAGCGAAGAAGGAGATGGCGAACAATACGACCATTGCGCCCAGCAGCGCATACCCCTGCTTGGCGGAGCCGACCATACGGCCGAAAGTGCGGGTCAGGGACACCGGAATCGCCAGCATGAGCAGCGTTTCAATGATGCAGGTCCACAGGTTCGGGTCTTCGTAAGGATGGGAGGAGTTGGCGTTGAAGAAGCCGCCGCCGTTGGTGCCCAGTTCCTTAATAACCTCCTGGGAAGCCACCGGGCCCTGCATGATCTTCTGGGACCCGCCGGCGATAGTGTTCACGTCGACGACACCGGCGAAGTTCTGTGCCACGCCAAGAGCGATGAGGATAATGCCCATCACCACGGAAATCGGCAGCAGGATGCGCATGGTGCAGCGGGTCAGATCAACCCAGAAGTTGCCGATGGTTTCGGACTTGCGCCATGCGAAGCCACGCACCAAAGCGATGGCCACGGCGATGCCGACCGCTGCGGAAACGAAGTTCTGCACGGCCAGGCCGGCGAACTGCACCGTATAGCCAAGGGTTTGTTCTGGCGAATAGGACTGCCAGTTCGTGTTGGTCACGAAGGAGGCTGCGGTATTGAAGGCCAGCGGGCCTTTTACGTTCGGCAGACCGAGTGACCACGGCAGCCAGGCCTGCACGCGCTGGAGCAGGTAGAGCACCAGCACACTCAGCAGGGAGAAGCCCAGCACGCCGCGCAGGTAGGCGCGCCAAGTCTGGCCTTTCTTGGGATCGCAACCGATAATCGCGTAGATCCAACGTTCGAAGGCAAGATCCTTATCGGTATTGAATACGTTGTACATGTAATCGCCGAGCGGTTTGTAGATGGCAGCCAAAACAAGCGCCACAAACGCCAGCGTAAGAATCGCAAACAGGTAAACCATGGGTATTGGGAACCTTTACAGACGTTGTCTCAGAACTTCTCGGGGCGGCACAGGGCATAGAACATGTATACGAGCCCGACGATCCCCAACACGATGCCGATAACAGTGAAAATGGTGGTAATCATAGCTTGTCCACCGCCTTGCCGAGCACATCCAGCAGGAAGAATAACAGGATCGTGCCAGCCACATAGGCCACATCAACCCACCAAGGCATTTCTTTCTCCATTCAGTAGGAATACCCCGTGCCGTTATGCGGCTGTCGACGCTTTGGATGCAGCGGCAACCGCACAACCTCCGGGGCACCATTGCGAAAAATAACCCTAGAGGCTTTGCGATGGGCTTATGCCGGTTCTAACGGAACGCATACGCCGGTGTATGCGGTTCCTAACACTTTGCTAACACGACAGGCTATCGGCGTCGCCCAATCGTCACTGTCGGGCTGTCGGACTGTCGGCCCGCACGGTTCACCTGCCGGTTTGCACGATTGACCTGCGGAATTGTTACGTAGGTATGTGACAATCCCGCAGTCCAACCGTGCAGACCAGCGGCCGAACCGTGCAAACCGGCAGGCCAGCCGTGATAAACGGCAGGAGCACCGATGCTGGTTAGCGCACGAGGAAGACCATGACAATGATCATGGCAAAGCCCACCCAATCGGTGGGCGTGAACACTGCACCGGCGAACATCACGCCGGAAATCGTGGCGGTGACCGGCTCGCTGGTGCCAAGCATCGTGGCACGCATCGCACCAGCCCGCTGCACGCCGCCCAGATACAGCCAATATGCGCCGAACGTGCCGCCGACCACGGTGAACACCATCATCGCCACGCCCATCCAATCCAAGGCAGGCGCTGTGGCGATAGGACGTGCGAATGGCACCAGCAGCAGTCCGGAAACGATGAACATAATGCCATTGATGGTGAAGTTGCCATATTTGGCCATCAATGCAATCGGCAGCACAGCCATTAGCGAGGTGCACACTGCGTCGGTCAATCCCCAAGCCAGACCTGGCAACGGCAGCGAAAGTTGCGTCAGATCGCCACCTGTGGCGATCAGCACGGTGCCGATGAAGGCAAGTGCCACACCGATGCTTTCACGCTTGCCAGGCAAACGCCGCCCGGTGACGCATACGATGGCCAGCACGACCAGCAGATTCAATGTCTGCAGCACGGTGGCGGTGCCTGAGTTGGTCCAGTCGATGGCTTTGAGATAGGAGACCTGCACCATCAGCACGCAGGTGACAGCGCACAGCAGCATACGCGGATAGGAACGCCAGTCCATGAGCGCACCGATGAATTGCTTGGGCAGGAACACTGCAGAGCAGACCAAGAAGATCAATCCGGCGAAGATTTCGCGCACGCAGGCAATCCACAGGGGGTCGGCACCATAGTCGGCCATCAGGATTTTGGAAACGGTGGCGTTGACGCCCCACAGTACGCCGCCGCCCAAGGCCAACGCGGCGCCGATCAGAATAGTGCGCGGTGTTTTTTCGAGACTGGGCACAGAGGCTGTTGATGCGTGCGCACCGGCTTTGTCGCCCGTCTGGCGCGTCTGCACCATACGTTCCGTATCCTCTACTGTCGTTCGTGCATCGTTGCCTTGTGCCGCCACTGCGCCGCCTCTTTTCTCCCTGTCTTGCGCGCCCTGCGGCACGTCTCTCATCGCTTCATACCGCGGCACCACAATACGAGCCGGTGTGAATAACAAGCTTGCTCGAAATACAAGAAAGGCACTGTCCTTGACAGTGCCTTTCGGAAGGTGCCCCCTCAGGGATTCGAACCCTGGACACGCTGATTAAGAGTCAGCTGCTCTAACCAACTGAGCTAAAGGGGCGTTGGTCAATTTCTTGAGCCGAGTGATTACTATACTCGGGATTCGCTCTGACGCAAACATCGGCGTGTCGCGCACTATATCACCGATTACAGCCTCTATACCAGTCCATCGAGCACAAAAAGACAGACAGAAAAAGGCACACAAATAGACGCACATAAACGAATCCAGCAAAACAGCAACGCTAAACACACGAAACCCCGCCAGCCGAAGCTGTGCGGGGTTTCGCAATGCTTAAGCTCAGACTTTCAGTCTGAATGATTCCGGTTTCCCGCCGGGGCGGGAGGGGCCGGAATGGTTCACTCGGCCACGACCTTCACGAAGAAGGAAGCGGTGATTTCCGGGTGGAGGGCCACCTTGGCGGGGAAGTCGCCGGTGGTCTTGATGGTCTCGACCTCGATGGCCTTCGGGTTGACGGCGGCCTTGGAGGACAGCGCGATGGCGATCTTCTCGGCGGAGATGCCACCGAACAGCTTGCCGGACTCGGAGACCTTGGCGGCGATTTCGACGGTGGTGCCCTCGATGGCGTCCTTGGCGGCGATAGCCTCTTCGCGGGTGGCGACGGCCTTGGCCAGACGGGCGCGCTTCATGGCGACGATCTGGGCTTCGGCGCCCTTGCTCCACGCGAACGCAAGGTTCTGCGGGAACAGGTAGTTGCGGGCGTAGCCGGACTTCACGTCGACGACGTCGCCGGGGTGGCCCAGGTTGGGCACGTTCTTGGTGAGAATAACCTTGGTTTCAGCCATTGTTCAAAGCCTTCCTGACTCAGCGACCCGAGGTGGCGTACGGCAGCAGGGCCATCTCGCGGGCGTTCTTGATGGCCTTGGAGATCTCGCGCTGCTCCTGCACGGTCACGCCGGTGATACGACGGGAGCGGATCTTGCCGCGATCGGAGATGAACTTGCGCAGCAGCGCGACGTCCTTGTAATCGATCTCGGTGACCTTGGCGGTCTTCAGGGGGTTCGGCTTCTTCTTGAACGGCTTGACCGGCGGTTGCGGCCTCTTGCGTGACATGATGTTCTCCTTAAATCTTGAAATGTGCTTGGCGCTGCACGCGCCATGGGAGGTTCCCGGCAGGTGGGTTCCGGGATCCGTCAGAACTCGGGCTCGTTGTCGTCCCCGCCGAAATCGGAGGAGGCACCGAACGTCGAGAAGCTGCCGGCATCGGAGGATGCGGCGTTGCTCCACGGGTCGACGGCGGGAGCCTGGGCCGGCGGGTTGGATGCGGCGGGCTGGCCGTAGCCGGCACCACCGGCGTTGTAGCCACCCTGGCCACCCTGGTAGGTGGCGCCGCCGTTGTAGCCGCCCTGGTTGCCGTAGCCCTGCTGGGGCTGGCCACCCTGATAGCCGCCGGAGCGTCCCTGGAAGCCGCCCTGCGACTGCTGGCGGGACACCTGCGCGGTGGCATAGCGCAGGGAGGGGCCGATCTCGTCGATCTGCATCTCCACGACGGTGCGCTGGGAACCGTCCTGCGCCTGGTAGGAACGCTGCTGCAGACGGCCTGTGGCGATCACGCGCATGCCCTTGGACAGCGACTGCGCGCAGTGGTCGGCCAGATCGCGCCACGCGGAGCAGCGCATGAACAGCGCCTGCCCGTCCTCGAACTGGTTCGTCTGACGATTCCAGTTGCGCGGGGTGGAAGCGATCGTGAAGCTGGCCACGGTCGCGCCGCTGCCGAGAGTGCGCAGCTCGGGATCGGCCGTGAGGTTACCCACGATGGTGAGGGTGGTTTCGCCTGCCATAACGTACCTTCTTTACCTACCTACAGCTTGTGCAGCTGAACCGGGCGCCTTGACTCAGGCGTCCTTGCGAAGAATCTTCGTGCGGATCACGGATTCGTTGAGGTTGAGCACACGGTCAAGCTCGTCGCTCACGGCGGGCTCGCAGGTGTAGGTCACCACAACGTAGTTGCCTTCGGTCTTGCCGGCAATCTCATAGGCAAGCTTGCGACGGCCCCAGTAATCGGGCTCATCAACGGAACCGCCTTCCTTGGTGACGGTTTCCAGATACTGCTCGGTCAGCTTCTTCAGACCGCGCTCATCCAGCTCAGGATCGGCGATGAACATCAGTTCGTACTTGTGCGCAGACATCACCCACCTCCTTCGGACTAGTTCGGCCATGGACGTTCCATGGCAGGAGTGTGTTTACGCGATGCTTTCATAATGGCAACACGCCGAAGGCGAGTCGCCGGAAAACAACTTTTCAAAGATACAGCGCGGGCCGGACTGAGGTGCTACACTGAAGCGTTTCGCACAATCCCGCCATCCAGCAGCAGCACAGCGGTCTCATATACCTGTCTTAACAGCGAAATGACCGGCGACACCGTGCGTGCCTGCGACGGGGTGCTTGTACACTAGTTTGTGGCAAATTTGATGGCTATTTCTCTCAAGTGAAAAGGACGCGAAAGCATGTCGGCGATTCTTGAAGGCACCCCGGATAAACGACTCGTATTGGTGACGGGTCGCGCATACCCCGAGCTGGCTGACAAGGTCGCGCAAGTGCTCGGCACCGAGATTTTGGAAACCACGGCGTACGATTTCGCCAACGGTGAGATGTACGTGCGCTACACCGAGCCGGTGCGTGGTGCCGACGTATTCGTATTGCAGTGCCATTCGGGCGATATTAATAAGTGGATCATGGAACAGCTCATCATGATCGACGCCCTGAAACGCGCGTCCGCCAAGTCGATTACCGTGGTCGCTCCGTTCCTGGGCTATTCGCGTCAGGATAAGAAGCACCGCGGCCGCGAGCCCATCACCGCTCGCCTGATTTTTGATCTGTTCCGCGCCGCCGGCGCCGACCGTATTATGACGGTTGATTTGCATGCCACGCAGGAGCAGGGCTTCTTCGATGGTCCGGTCGATCACCTGACCGCCACCCCGGTGTTGTTGGATTATGTGCGCGGCGCCCTGCCGTTGGACAACACGACGGTGGTCTCGCCAGACGCCGGACGCATCAAGGTTTCCGAGCAGTGGGCCGCCAAGCTGGGCAATCTGCCGCTCGCCTTTATTCATAAGCAGCGCGATATCACGCGCCCGAACCATGCCGAAGCGCATGGCATCATCGGCGACGTGGACGGCCGCGACTGCGTGGTGGTGGACGATATGATCGACACCGCCGGCACTATTTGCGAGGCTGTGCGCACGCTGAACAACGCCGGCGCGAAGTCGGTGACGCTGGTTGCCACCCATGGTCTGCTGTCTGGCCCCGCCGTGGAGCGCCTGAGCAAGTGCGGTGCACGTGAAATCGTGCTGATGGACACCGTGCCAGTTCCCGAAGAGAAGCGTCTGCCAAATATGACTGTGCTGTCCGTGGCCCCGCTGCTGGCGGCCGGCATCCGTTCCGTGTTCGAAGAGGGCTCAGTGGCCATCCTGCTCGACGGCCTGCCCGAAGACATGCGTCCGCGCAATATCTACGCCTGATTCAAACTGGTTCGAATCTGATACACTGATCCCGACCACAAAATCCAAGCCATTACAGCTTGTACATACATATCGCAAAAAGACTGTCACCTTCCACATTGCTCGGAAGATGACAGTCTTTTGCAGTTTCAGATTCTGATTACCAATCAGACGAAGGCGCGTGCGCCGAAGATGGCAGTGCCGACGCGCACGATGCTGGATCCCTCTTCGATGGCGAGGGCCATATCCTGCGTCATGCCCATTGACAGTTCGGTGCAATGCTCGGTGCCTTGCGCACCCGATGCGAGAATCTGATCGCGCGTACGACGAAGATGCGCGAATCCTGCGCGGATCACGTTTTCGTCGTCCACGTGAGCACCAACGGTCATCAGCCCCTGCAATTCAAGGCCGCCCATCGAACCGATGCGCTTGGCCAAGTCGATGGCATGGCTGGGCTCACACCCCGACTTGCTCGCTTCGCCGGACTCGTTGACTTCCAGCAGCACGCCAACCGTCACCCCGCGCATTGTGGCGCGGCGTGCGATTTTCTCCGCCAATTCGATGGAATCCACCGATTCGATGCCATCGACCACGGGCAGTACCTTGCTGATTTTATTGGATTGCAGCTGGCCGATGACATGAAATGGAATATGCGTCGCAAGCGCAGCATGTGCGGCGTCGCCGTCAGCTCCCTCCGCAGCAGCAGCGACGGCAGGCGAGGCTTGTACCGGCGCGGAACCCGACGGCACACTCGCGCCCAACGAAACCGGCGGCACATCGGCGGTGCAGCCAATGGTAAATCCACGTTCGCTCAGCAACCGCACCAGTCCCGGGGCTTTGACAACAATCTCCTGCGGACGGTTCTCGCCGATCATACGCACGCCCGCATCAATGGCGGCCATGATTTCGCCGACATCACGGGTTTTGGTGGCGGCCAGCAGCTTGACGGAACCGGCCTTGCGCCCGGCCGCCGCCTCCGCTGCGGCGATACGTTCGAGCACATCGTGCACGCCGTCCGCAATCTGCCGCGCGCGCGCCGCATCAATCGTCTCGTTGGCGAGATCCTTGTGATCCATATAAGCCGTCATGTCGTCGCTCCCCTGCATATCAAACCGCCCCTATCGTAATCCCCACCACTGATGTGCATGCAACAACTGCCGATTGACACGGTTCAGCTATCAACTGTCACGATTCAACTGCCGATTAGCACGGTTCGACTGCGGGATTGTTACGTAGGTATATAACAATCCTGCAGTCGGACCGTGCAAACGACCAGGCGAAACGTACGAATCGACAGTCGAACCGCATAAATCGACAGGCAAACCGTGCATACCAACAGGTTAGCGGCGTTTGGTTTTGCGGCCTTTGAGGTAGATGTCGATGACGATCCACACGCCGAGCGCGAAGGCGACGATATACCCTAGGAATCCCACGATGGGCACGCCGAAAATAATCGGCTTCATGCCCGCGAAATACACGATGGACGAGCCGACGAACAAACCGACGATAATCAGCGCCATCGTCAGCCTGTTCACCATATCACTCAGCAGCTGGAATGGCTCTTCGCTGCCGACCAGCTCCATATTCACGCGCAGCTGGCCGCGCGTGAGCATTCGGGAGGCAACCTTCAGCTCGTTCAAGGCCAGGAGTGTGGAATGCAGCGCCTGATGCCCTTCAACTGCCAGATCCTTGACTTCGTCCTTAACCATCTGCTGCGGTGTTTTTGACGTGGCGATATGTTCGGAAATGATCTCGATCATATTCACGTCGGGAATGAACTCGTCCAGCAGCCCCTCCAACGTCACCAGCGCGCGCCCCACAGTGGTCACGGTGCTGGGCACTTCGATGCCATGACGCTGGGCCAGCTGGGTAAGCGAGGTCAGGAACGCCGCCAGATCGAGTTCCGCCAAATCCACGGTGCCGAATTCCTTGACAATGACGTCGAGGTCGGCCAGCAGCGCCGGATAATCCTCAGGATCAGCCTCGGTGCCCGCGAAACGCAACAGCCCGTCGGCCAGCGCCGGCGAATCCTGCTTGGCTACGGCGAAAATCATGTCTTTGAGCACGCTGCGCGTACGGCCGTCGAGCCGGCCGGTCATACCCAGATCAATGAGCACGATCTGTCCGTCGCGTACGATGATATTGCCCGGATGAGGGTCGGCGTGGAAAAAGCCGTCGTCGAGAATCTGCGTGGCGTAATTATCGACGAGTTTGGTGCCGATCTCCTTCAAATCGTAGCCGGCGGCGATCAGCTGGCCAGGGTGCGAAACGGAGATGCCGTCCACATACTCCATCACCACCACATGTTCGGTGCACAAATCGGTGTATGGGGTCGGGCAGTCCATGTAGCGGAACCGTTCGGAGAACCGTTTGAACTCGGCGAGGTTGCGTGCCTCGATCAGGAAGTCCGTTTCCGACTGGAAGGTTTCCCACAGTTCCTCGACCACGCCCTTCAAGTCCACGATCTGCGAGGAACGCATCACTTTGGAGGCGGTTTTGGCGATGGAGCGCATAATGGCAACATCCTGTGCCATGGTTTCGCGCACGCCGGGCCGCTGCACTTTGATGGCCACGTCTTCGCCGGTGGACAATGTGGCACGATGCACCTGCGCCAAAGAAGCGGAACCCAATGGTTTGGGATCAATATGTTCGAAAATCTCGCCTACAGGCCTGCCATATTCGGCTTCCAGCACCTGCAGCACAGTGGAATATGGCATCGGGTCAGCGTCGGCGCGCAGCTTGGCCAGTTCATCGCAGAAACTTTGCGGCAGCATTTCGGAGCGCATCGACAGAATCTGCCCCACTTTGACGAACGTGGGGCCCAGCGCCTCGAACATCAGACGCATTTTCACCGGCGTCAACCCGTGCAGAATGTCGAATCGTTCGACGATGCGCGTAATCTGCGCCAGTCTTTTAATCCTGCTGCGACGCGTCAGATGATAACGGCGAGAAAAATCGTCGCGGCGCAGACCGAACAGGGCGATAGTATCGTCCGGAGTAATGCCAGAACGTCCACCGTCGGCACTTGAGGCCGCGGCATTGGCACCCGCGCCCCCAGCCTCACGCTGGGCTTTTGCGGGCGTGAGAACCGTATCGACCCTGCTGGAAAGCGGGGTCGATTGCGGCTCTCTGGGTGTTTGTGGGGAGGTCACTCGGCCTTATCCTCGGCATCCTCGGCGGGCTTGGCGTCCGTCGTCTCAGCCTGCTCCTTGGCGGCGTCATCCTTGTTGGCGTCGTTGACCAGCGATTCGCCGACCTTGCGCTTGAGCTCGGTGTTCAGAGCCTTGCCCTGCTCCACCGTCAGCTCACCCTTCTTGACCAGATCCTCAACGATTTCGTTACCTTTTTCGTAACCGGTGGCCAGGGCACCGATGCCCGCCAGCATGACCTTGCGCAGGCCCTCTCCCAGATCGAAATCAGCCATGATAACCCTCCTTCGCGTGGGTTTGGCGCGACCGGGGTGGCCGCGTCCTTAGCTACCTAGACTACCGCAGCGGCAGCGCGGTGTGCATTAAGCCGTTGGAATGATTCCGTCGCATTATGCGCTGCCAATACACCGCGACACGATTAGCGCGGGCGGGCTGCGGCAGTTCGACGCGCGGCAGCGGCAGTTTCGTCCAAGTGCGCCAGTGCCGCGGCCTGTTCAGGGGTTTGGTCGGAGGCATCGAAACTGCCATAACGTCGGGTTGCGGCGGTTTCGATAAGAAAATCGCTGATTGCGGGGTTTTTGGGCAGTAGCGAGCCGTGCATATACGTGCCGATGACGTTGTTCACGCGCGCGCCCTCGGTATGATCCTCACCGTTGTTGCCGCAACCGTCGGCGTCAACATGCCCCAGCGGACGGGTGCCGTCGCGCAGGAAGGTCTGCCCGGAATGATTCTCGTAGCCGATCACATCGCCGAATTGGTCGCTGTGTTCCACCAGATTGCCGATCATGCGCACATCTTGGCCCACGGTATACGCGCCGATGACGCCGATACCGTCCAGTTTGGTGCCATCCACGGTTTCGAAGTATTCGCCGAACAGCTGGTATAGGCCGCAGATCATCAGCATGGGAACACCGTCGCCCGCCAACGAGCGCAGCAGATCGGCACGGCTGTAGAAGTCGTCGATGATCTTTTTCTGCCCGGTGTCTTGCCCGCCGCCGCCAAGAATCATATCGACATGCCCAGGCCAGTCGTCACCCTGATTGTATTGGTGGATCACCGGCTCATAGCCGTAGAGTTCCAGTCGGCGGCGAATCGTAAGCACGTTGCCGGAATCGCCGTAGATGTTCATATCCTTTGGGTAGAGGGACATGACGTCAATCTGCTTGGTCATTGTTTGTTCTCCGGCTTGTCTGTTGGTTTCCAGCGTTTCATTGTCAGCGTTGTTTCCAGCTATCAGCGCCCTACGCCCGCGTCCGCAACATGGGTGATGCGCCCGAGTATCGCACGGATTTTGAGCATGGCAGTGTAAGTGCAGTAGATGTGCTTGGGTACGCCGGGATGCCCGGCGACGAATGCGTCAACGGCCTGTTCCAAGTCGGGTTCAACGGTGGCGACCGGCACTTGGTCGTATTCCAGACGCAGGGCCATATCCCAGGCGCGCACGCCGGATACCATGCTCACGCCGCCGGAGCGCAGACTGGTGAAGTCCACATCCCACAGCCAGCTCATGTCACGCCCGTCGGCGTATTCGTCGTTAATGGCGATCATGGTGTCCGCGCCGGAAGCATCGAAGCTGGCCAGCGATAGGCGGAAGCCCATCGGATTCTTGACCAGCAGCAGTTCGACCGGCGAGCCGTTCACGTCAATGATTTCGCCGCGGCCGAATGCCGGGGTGACGCGGGAGGCCGCGCGAACAAGCGCGGCGGCATCGGCACCGCCCTTGGCATCGGTTATCACAGCGCGCGCCACGGCGAGCGCGGCGGCGGCGTTGTACAGGTTGTAGACGCCTTCCAGCTTGACGGAAGTGGCGTGTTCCTTGCTATCCATCAGGAATGTGGCTTGATGGTCGCCAACAGCGACAAGGGTTACATCGGCGGGCAGTTTGGTAGTGCCGGCAGTGCTATCCGTCTGAGCATCTGCTTGCGCACCACCCTGCCCCTGAACCTCGGCGCTAACTGTGGTGGTCATATCGTCATCGGAGGGGAAGTAGCGTCGCAACCCGTCAGCCAAGCCGAAGTAGCGCACCTGCGTGCCGGCCGGCACCACGTCGGCGAGCGCGGCGATGCGCGGATCCTCACGGTTGAGCACCACGGTGCCGCTGGTCGCCGCGGCGACGTGGCTGAGCAGTTTGGCGGTGGTGTCGATTTCGCCGAAGCGATCCAGCTGGTCGCGCATCACGTTGAGCAGCAGGGCATAGCGCGGGTGCACCTGGCGCACGAAATGCACGGCGTAGGCTTCGTCCAGTTCCAGCACGGCGATATCGGCGTCCAATGTGCCGCCCAGCGAGACTTCGGCGAGCAGTGCGGAGACCACGCCGCGCGTGAAGTTCGAACCGGTGGGGTTGGTGAATACCTTCAACCCTAGGTCGGCGAGCATGGAGGCGACCATGCGGGTGGTGGTGGTTTTGCCGTTCGTGCCGGAGACGAGCACCACGCCAAGGGGCAGCTGACCGAGTGTACGGGCCAGGAATCCGGGGTCGATCTGCTCGACTATTTTGCCGGGGAATGCCGAGCCGCCGTGTTTGGTGACGCGCAGTCCCCAGCGGATGAATTTGCCGATTGCAGCTGTAGCGAACATGTCACACCGCCTGTGCGTTGTAGTCCTGCGGCATGTCCTTGAATTTGGACGTGGCTCCGAGGAAGGCGAGATGGAAGGTTTCGGTGGGGCCGTTACGATGCTTGGCCATGATGATGTCGGCCTCGCCCGGGCGGTCCTCCTTATCGTAGAAGTCAGGTCGGTGCACCAGGAACACCACGTCAGCATCCTGTTCGATTGAACCCGATTCACGCAGGTCGGAAAGCTGTGGTTTCTTATCGTTGCGCATTTCAGGGCCACGGTTGAGCTGCGACAATGCGATTACCGGCACTTCAAGCTCCTTGGCCAGCAGCTTGAGAGCACGAGAGAATTCAGAAACCTCCTGCTGACGGGATTCCACAGCCTTGCCCGAAGTCATCAGCTGCAAGTAGTCGATAACCACAAGTTTCAGATCATTGGTTTGCTTCAGGCGGCGGCATTTTGCGCGGATTTCCATCAGCGACATATTCGGCGAATCGTCGATAAACAGCGGCGCGTTCTGCATTTTCGTCCAGAACTGGTTGAGTGTGTTCCATCGTTCCGGTGTGATGTCGTCGGCGCGACGCAGCGCGGCCATCGGAATATTCGTTTCGGCGGAGATGATGCGCTGGGCCAATTCCACCTTGCTCATCTCCAAGCTGAACACGATGGACGTCAACCCGTGGTGCAGCGCGGCGGCGCGCGCGAAGTCAATGCCGAGCGTGGATTTGCCCATGGCCGGGCGGCCTGCGACGACGACCATCTGACCGGGTTGCAGGCCCTGGGTCACATCGTCGATATCGCGGAACCCGGTGGGCACACCTTTGTTGACCAAGCCTTGCTGGAGTTTGTCGAGCTGGTCGAGCGCATCATGCACCACCGGGCCGATCGCCGCGTAATCCTGGCGCACTTTGCCCATCGACATCTCATAGACTTCCGACTGGGCGAGGTTGACCACATCCTCGGCCTGCGAACCTTCGGCGGAATAGCCAAGCTGCGCGATTTTGGTGCCGGCGGCGATCACGTTGCGCAAAATCGCACGCTGATGCACGATTTGCGCATAATACATGGCGTTGGCGGCGGTGGGCACGGAGGCGACCAGCGAATGCAGATAGTCGGCGCCACCAACCTTGTCCAGATTGCCGTCGGCGAGCAGCTGGTTGGCCACCAGCACCACGTCCACCGGCTGGCTGGCGGCGAACAGGTCGATGATCGCGTTATAGACGATCTGGTGCTTGGGCTGGTAGAAGTCGGTGACTTCGATGGTTTGCGACACTTCGCCGATGGCGTCCTTGCTCATCAGCATGCCGCCGAGCACGGCCATTTCCGCGTCGTCATCATGCGGGGGCACACGGTCGAACAGGTCAGTTCCACTGCTTGCCGCGTTGCTGGTTCGTGCGTTAGAACCGCCGCGATCGGCGCGGTCGGCGCGGGATCCGCGCGTATCGTCCGTCCAACCTGAACCACCCTGATAGTTCTCGTTTCCTTCTGCCATAGTCAGCCAGTATAGGCCCACGCTGGGTCGGCTTGGCAGCGTCAGCGCAACCTTTCCGACAGCCGCGCATCGCCCTTTTGTATTTTTTATATTCTTTTATATTCTTTATATTTCTTTATATTTGCCCTAGAATGAAGACATGGTCTTCAAAGCAGAAAAAAGGCATCGTACCAACCCCTTCAAACCCACCGCCGGACGGACGCCGCCACTGCTGGTGGGCAGACAACCTGTGCTCGACGACTTCCAAGAGGGACTTGATGATGGCCCCGGTGCTCCTGGACGCCTGATGTGCGTTACCGGAGCGCGTGGTGTCGGCAAAACCGTGATTCTCACGGAATTTCATAAGATGGCCGAAGCTCAGGGGTGGAGCGTTGTAGCCGAATCCGCGTCGCCGGGGTTAACCAAGCGGCTGATGTCTCGCGTTGAACCGCAGCACGAGGGTATCGGCATCTCATTCAAGCCTGAGCTCAAAGTTCCTCTGGTGGGCACACTGCAATTCGGCGAGCTGAAGGCAGCAGGCGATGACATGATGCCATTGACGTTGCGGGATGCGCTCAGCCGCAGGCTCGACGTCGAGGAATCTCACGACGGCGGGTTGCTGGTCACCATAGACGAAGCGCAGGCAGCAAGCCGCGATGACATGATCGCCATCGCCACCGCTATGCAATTTCTAACTACGCAGGAACGTAATTACGCCTTTGTGTTCGCTGGACTACCCAGCCTATCTTCCAAATGGCTGAACGACGACGCTACAACGTTCCTGCGCCGAGCCCAACCAGAAAAACTCGGTGATGTTCCCTGGGATGAAGTACAAGAATCATTCCGCAAAACATTCGCGGACACCGGTATCACTCTAAAAGATGAGGATCTTAGCAAAGCCGCCAAAGCCACTGAAGGATACCCGTTCATGATTCAACTCGTCGGCTACAACATATGGCGCACAGTGCGCCGTCGTGGCGTCGCCGAAGACCACATCCTCGCGAGCGCTCAAGACGTCGAAACAGGAATTGCCGCAGCTCTCGTTCGTCTTGGCGACACCGTTCATGGCCCAGAGATGGACGGTCTCTCCCCCATTGACCGCACATACCTGCTGGCGATGGCACAGGACGATGGACCATCTTCCACTTCAGCCATTGCCCAAAGAATGGGACGCGACACCAACTATGCGAATATCTATCGCATGAGGCTGCTGGATGCCCAAGTCATTAAAGAAGCCGGACACGGATACGTGGATTTCGCCATCCCCTATTTGCGTGAATATCTGCGCGAGCATGCGGCCTACTACCGACTGAACACCAGCAGTCAAACGGAACATGATGCTTGATGTTATGCGATTGCTGAAAGCAGCGCTGAGCCGATACTGATTCGATGGCGCTTTGCGCTGTTGTTCACCGTTCGTTCATGGTTTGTTCGACACGCGGAAGGGCAAATGTGGATAGAAAAATGAGTTATCCACATGATGGGCATAACTCTGTGGATAAACAGTAAGTTATCCACAGAGTTGTACACACATGGGGGATAACGCTGTGCACAACATGGGGATAGTCGGGGACAACTTTTCACGTGCATCATCGCCAGTTGCGTCATATCGGCAATCATGATATTGGGCAGGTCGGCCCCATCGCGCGCTCGCATGAGCCCACATACGTTCACATGAACCTGCATCGCACCGGCAAGGAGCACCAAGGCGGTAGGGTGGGAGGCGTGCATCACAACCACCATGGCGACCACCAAGCCAACCAGGTCAACCAGGCCGCAAACCAGCCTGCTGCAACCCAACAGTCCGCAGTCCAACAGGTCGACGAGACAGACCACCATCACACCAACCGTCATATCAACCGTCAGATTCTGTCGCTGGCATTGCCCACCTTTGGCCAACTGATTGCCGAACCTGCGTTCATCCTGATTGACACGGCCATCGTGGGCCATATCGGGGACGCCGCTTTGGCAGGCCTATCCATCGGCTCGACCATCATCCTCACCTGCGTAGGACTGTGCGTGTTCCTGGCATACGGCACCACCAGCCAAGTGGCGCATCTCATCGGTGCGGGCCGCCGGCGCGAAGGGTTGGAAGCCGGCATCGACGGCATGTGGCTGGCGCTGCTAATCGGCGCAATCGTGTCAACAGCGCTGTTTGCCGCAGCCGAACCATTGTGCTGGATTATGGGCGCGCGAGGCGCAGTGCTGGAACACGCGGTCGCCTATCTGCATGCCATTGTGTTCGGTTTGCCCGGCATGCTGCTGGTGTATGCGGCAAACGGCATTTTCCGTGGGCTTAAGAAAGTGCGTATCACGCTGATTGCGGCGGTGGCCGGCGCAGTCACGAACACGGTGCTCGACCTGCTGTTTGTGTTCGGTTTCGGCTGGGGCATCGCCGGATCGGGCGCGGCTACGCTGATCGCCCAATGGTTTATGGGCATTTTCCTAACCATACCGGCTCTGCTGTGGGCCAAGGCGGATGGCGCGGATTGGAAGCCCCGCCTGGCCGGCATTCTGACCACTGCGGGCGATGGCGCTCCCCTGTTCCTGCGCACCCTGGCGCTGCGCGCAAGCATGGTGGCCACAGTGATGCTGGCCGCGCGCATGGGAGATCAGGTGCTGGCCGCCTATCAGGCGGTGAATTCGAGCTGGAATTTCGTTATCAACATGCTGGACGCCATTGGCATCGCCGGCCAGGCTTTGGTGGCCACGGAACTGGGCGCGGGTCGACGCGATCGGGCGCGTGCGATGACGCAAGCCTCTGGCAGAGCCGGACTGGTCGGCGGCATCATCATCGGATTCGCGCTGGCTGTCGTCGGGCTGGTGACCGCTCCCCTGTTCTCGCCTACGCTTGCCGTACAACAGCAGATTACGGTCGGGCTGGTGACGTTGGCCATATTCCTGCCACTCGGCGGATGGATGTGGGCGTTGGATGGCATTCTGATCGGCGCGGGCGACTACCGGTACCTAGCCTTGACCTGCACCGTCACTGCACTGGTCTATTTCCCGTGCCTAACGGCAATTGGCGTAGCCAGCGGCTCGGTACTGACCTCGGACACTGCGCGCACCATAGCCCTGTGGAGCGTAATCAATGTGGTGTTCATTGGTTTGCGCGCCCTATTCAACGCCCTGCGCGTGCGCGGCGACAACTGGATGAAGTAGGCACAACATCTACATCGCCGCACGAGCCGCAGCATACATGCCGCGAACAATCTGCTCGCGCCATGTGGACCAACCGTATTGCTTGGTGATGGTTTCTCCGGAAGTGGCACCCAGCGACGACCCATCGGCGCGGGTCAGGTCGAACAGCATATCCAACAGTGCGGAATCATGATGCAGCCGATCAGCCAACTCCTTGCCCACTGCCGGATCATAAGGGTCACGCTTCGTAGCGAATTCGGAAAGCGTCAGGTGCTCGCGCACCAAAGTCGTGGCCCAGTCCACCACATCGGGCGCATACCCCATACGCTTGAGAATCACCGGCACATGGCGAGCGCCTTCGGCGGCATGATCGCGCACGAACGCGCGCTTGCCCAAATCATGCGTGATGCCGGCCAACAGCAGCGCCTGCATATGCTCGTCGTCATAGCGGCCACCGGAAGGCGTCTCACGCCCGAGACGGGAAACCGTCTCCACCATATGGCGGTCAATAGTGTAGCGGTGGGCGGCGGAGGCGGACGGACGGTTGCGAATACCCAACCATTCGGGCATCCAGCGGCCGGGCAAATCCACGAAATCAATGCTTTCCCATACGTCCAGCAGCGCCGGCCCACAGGCGAGTAATCGCACGAATAATTCGCGTGATTCCTCATCCCACTGGTTGTCGTGGATCGGGCAGTTCTTGAGATTGACCAGCGTCGCCGGATTGATCGGTAGCCCAAACTCGCCGGCTGCCACGGCCATGCGCAACGCTAGTTTCGCGTCCTGCTTCGGCTCAACTCCGGGGGCGAGCACCAGTTCGCCCTCATGCTTGACAATGCCGGGCGCGATGGTTTCGAACTGTGGGGCTTCACGTTTGCCGCCGGAGCGTTGGGAGAACATTTGGAAGAATGCGAACCGCGGCTTTTCATGGGTGAGCGAATGTTCAGCGCGCGAGGCGGTGGAGTCCAGGGAGAAGGAGATACGCCGGCCGATACGTGCAAGCAGTGTCTGCAAATCGTCAATGGCGTAGGCCGCACGTTCGGCCTGCGGCCAGGTCGGGTCGGCCAGGCCCAGCATGGAGGCGACTTGGGCCTGATAAGGCGCGAGCAGCAGGTTCGTATCTTTACCTGCAACCACATGAATGCAGTCGCGCACATCCAGCAGACGTTCAACGGCTTCGTCGTATACGCCGTGCGGGCGATCCGCCAGCCAGGAGGCTGCGAGTGCCGATACCAGCACCGAGTCGCGCAATCCGCCGCGCGCTTCTTTGATATCCGGCTGGTTGACGTATTGCATGCGCCCGAATTCGCCCAGTCGCGAGCTGGCGGATTCCAGCAGTTCGGGCAAGCGTTTGCGCGCAGCCTTGCGCCATCGTTCAAGAATCGAAGTGGCGGTGTTGTCGATCAGCGTCTCGTCACCGGCCACCGGGCGCACGTCCAACCATCCCATGGCAGCGGGCAGGTCACTGTCGGTCACAGCTTCGCACTGCTGCCGGGTGCGTACGGAATGATCCAAATCCAAGCCGCTGTCCCACAGCGGATACCATAGTTTGTTGGCGAATTCGTTGAGCTGCTGATCGCTTAGCACATGGCCGTCATAGATCAGCACCAAATCAAGATCGGAGCTGGGGCCCACTTGCCCGCGGGCGAGCGAACCAACCGCCGCCAAACCGATGCCTTTGAATGGCACGTCAAAGCCAACGCCGTCGCAAGCCTCGGCCCACAACTGTTTGAGGCAGTCCATGGCAAGATCGGTGCGCGCCTTGCGTTTGGCCGCGCCGTTGCGGTAGACGCCATCGTCGTCCGGCTGGCTCATTGCCATGAACCGTTGTTTAAGACCATCAACTGCGCTGGCCATATGATTAGCCTCCTTCGGGCCTTGGGATCAGGCACGAACCCCGATTATTCGGGGACTGATTATTCGAAAAAGTCGGTAGATGACAAAAATCAGGCAAGTAACAGAAATCCCGCACGGCCAAGGGGAAGGCATCGTGCGGGAATCCTGTCATATTGATGCCCAGCTTCCACTTTTACAGCAGGGGAGCTGGGACGTGTAATCAGATTGCGGCGGAGCCGGTTTCGCCGGTGCGCACGCGGGTTACGGAGTCAAGCGGCGCAACCCACACCTTGCCGTCGCCGATGGTGCCGGTGCCGGCGGCCTTGACGATCACGCCAACCAGCGTTTCGGCGTCGGCATCGTCCGACAGCACCTCGATGCGAATCTTCGGGATCAGATCCACGGTGTATTCGGCGCCACGGTAGACCTCGGTGTGACCACGCTGGCGACCGTAGCCGTTGGCTTCGGACACGGTCAGACCGTGCACGCCGGCAGCTGCGAGCGCTTCCTTGACGTCGTCGAGCTTATGGGGCTGAATGATTGCGGTGATGAGCTTCATCTCACCTCACCTCCTTGAGAACGGAGCTGGCAGTACCAGCAAAATCGTAGGCACGTTCGCCCTGATCGGCCAAATCGATGCCACCGACTTCCTGAGCTTCGGTGACGCGCCAACCGATGGTCTTCTCCAGAGCGAAGGCGATGATGGCGGTGATCACGGCGGAGTACAGGATGGCAACGAGGGCGATAAGCACCTGGACCACGAGCTGCCTCCAGTCGCCACCGGCCAGCAGACCGGTGCCCTGACCGAAGAAGCCGACGAGCACGGTGCCGGTCAGACCGCCGACGCCATGGACGCCGACGACATCGAGGGAGTCATCGTAGCCAAACTTGAACTTCAGACCGCAGGCCAGGCAGGTGAGCACACCGGCGATGGCACCCATCACCAATGCCCACAGCGGGGAAACCACATCGGCGGCCGGGGTGATGGCGACCAGGCCGGCAACCATACCGGAGGCGGCACCCATGGCGGTGTAGTGGCCGGAGCGAATCTTTTCGGTGAAGCCCCAGGAGAGCATGGCGGCGGCGGTCGCAGCGGAAGTGGACACCCAAGCGTAGCCAGCGGTGCCGTTAGCGGCGAACGCGGAGCCGGCGTTGAAGCCGAACCAGCCGAACCACAGCAGGAAGGCGCCGAGCATCACGAACGGAACATTGTGCGGGCGGAACGGCTGCGTGCCGAAGCCCTTGCGCTTGCCGATGATGAGCACAATCACCAAAGCGGCGACTGCGGCGTTGATGTGCACAACGGTACCACCTGCGAAATCGTGGGCGGCAGCGCCGATGGCGGTGGAGATTGCGCCAGTGCCAGAGAGCAGGCCTCCGTTCCACACCATGTGGGCCATCGGAGCGTAATCGAAGGTAACCCACAGGGCCACAAAGATCATCCACGTGCTGTACTTCACACGCTCGGCGATGGCGCCGCAGATCAGGCCCACGGTGATCATGGCGAAGGCGACCTGGAATGCCACGTCAACAGACACCGGGTAGTTGTTGCCGTTCAGACCGGTGGTGGTGAACACGCCATCCTCGGCGACCATCGAATCCTTCAGCAGGAAGCCGGTGGCCGGGTCTCCGAAGATGCCAGCGATATCATTGCCGGCGTAGGCGATGGACCAGCCCCACAGGGTCCAGATAACCATCGTCACCGACAGTGCCGCCGCCTCAAGCATCAGCATGTTCAGAACGGCCTTGGCACGAACCATACCGCCATAGAAGAACGCCACACCAGGCGTCATGAGGAAAACCAAGGACGCGGATGTCAGGATCCATGCGGTATTACCGGAATCAAGCGTTCCCATGTCTACCTCCCTCTCTTGTTCATGGCACCCAGGCCTTCGGTCGGGCGCTGCTTTACTCACTATTTGCCGTCCCCTTTGCGGGGCTAACAGTGTGACAGTGAACGCCCGACTCATTTTGATTGCGTTACGGCAGGTTACGCGATTGTTAAGCGTTGGACCCCACGAACGCACGGTGATACGGGTGTGTTGCGGCTTGAATATTGGGAAAAGCGAAGGCCGTGAACCATGTTTCCAACATGATTCACGGCCTTGATTCAGCCTTGGTCGGCGTTTCACATTGCAGACAGCTACGCTAGGATGCCGTCCACGAAGCCTTCGGGATCGAAGGGTGCCAGATCGTCCGGCCCTTCGCCAAGACCCACGAGCTTAACCGGCACGCCCAGCTCCTTTTGCACGGAGATGACAATGCCGCCCTTGGCCGAGCCGTCAAGCTTGGACAGCACCACGCCGGTGATGCCGATTGCCTCTGCGAACACCTTGGCCTGCGTCATGCCGTTCTGGCCGGTGGTGGCGTCGAGTACCAGCAGCACTTCGTCCACGGGCAGGTTCTTTTCGGTTACGCGACGGATCTTGCCCAGCTCGTCCATCAGGTTCGCCTTGTTCTGCAGACGGCCGGCGGTGTCGATAATCAGCACATCCGTATTGGCTTCCTTGGCTTTGGCCGAGGCTTCGAAGGCCACGGACGCCGGGTCAGCACCATCCTTGTCGGAGCGCACCACCGGCACGTTCACGCGGGCACCCCAGGTTTCGAGCTGGTCGGCGGCGGCGGCACGGAAGGTATCGGCCGCACCCATCATCACGGATTTGCCTTCGGCCACGAACAGGCGGGCGAGCTTGCCGGCCGTAGTGGTTTTGCCGGTGCCGTTGACACCCACCATGATGATTACGGACGGCTTATGTGCCCCCGGCTTTGCGGCGTTAAGGCTGCGGTCAGTATCGCGGCCAACCAGATCGATGAGCTTGTCCCGCAGAGCCTCGCGCACTTCGGCGGCATCGGACTTGCCGGTCACGCGGGCATCGGTTCTCAAGTCGTCGACCAGTTGTGCGCTGGCTTCGGCACCCACGTCGGCGAGCAGCAGCGTGTCTTCGACGTCTTCCCAATCGGCCTCAGACAGGTTATCTTTGGTCAGAATATTGAACAGCGCTTTGCCGAATGGATTGCCGGACTTGGCCAGTCGCGCCTTCAATCGGGTGAGGCGGCCGGCCACCGGTTCCGGGGACTCGACAACGGGTGCCGGAGCGGATTCGGCAGGAGCAGCAGGAGCAGCTTCGGCCAGCGCCACAGGTTCGTTTGCGGTCGGCGTGGCAACCGGTGCGATATCCGGCACCACAGGGGTGCGCTTGGCAGGAACGGCAGCGTCGGACTGCGCGGCGGTTTCATCGAGCTCAGTAGCCTCAGCAGCTTCGGTAGTCTCAGCGACTTCAGCGGACTCGTCAGTTGCAGATGATGCTTCCGCGCCGGCAGTAGCACCTGCTTCAGCCGACGGACCGGCCTGCGTTGTTTGCGCCGCTGCTTCTTTCGCAACCGAACGCACGCTCGTCGCAGTCGCGGAAGCGGAAGACGCCGATTCCTGCGCACCTGCTGCCTGGCCTGCCGTCTGGCTCGAACCACGTTCGCGCGATTTGCGGAACCAGATGATTCCGACGATGATTGCCGCCACAATCACTACGCCAATAACAATGGCTAACACAGTATTTGTATCCATAGCACCAAGTCTACGCGGCACTAGGCCTCGCGCACCTCGCCGCAGCCTTCCGTCGCCCATTCCACCCGCCGACTACACTGGTTCGGCATGGCACAATCTTCACGTATGACGTCGCTTCAGCGCCGCGAACAGCTTATCGACGTAGGTCGCTCATTGTTCGCCGCCAAAGGATTCGAAGCGGTAAGCGTGGAAGAGATCGCCTCCCACGCCAAGGTCTCCAAACCGATCGTCTACGAGCATTTCGGAGGCAAAGAGGGCTTGTATGCGGTGATTGTGGATCGTGAGATGCGAGCGCTTACCCAAGTACTGACCGCTGCTCTGGACGATCCGACCCTGCACCCGCGCCAGATTGTGGAGCGCACCGCCCTCGCCCTGCTCACCTATATTGAGGAGAACGCCGAAGGATTCCAAGTGCTGGTGCGCGATTCGCCAAGCACCGATCCTTCCGGATCGTTCAGTTCCCTGTTGGGCGATATTTCGATGCGCGTCGAGGATCTGCTGTCTGCCACGTTCAAGCGACAGAAGCTTTCGGCCAAGGGCGTGCCGTATTACGCACAAATGCTGGTGGGTATGACCGTATTCACCGGGCAGTATTGGGCCGATCGGCCGAAGGTCAGCAAGGAGCAGTTGGCCGCCTACATCGTGGATTTGGCCTGGCATGGCCTGAGCCGTCTGGATTCCAAGCCGCAGTTGCGCTTCGAAGGCGCGAAGGCGAAGAAACAGTCCGACACGCTCAGGGATATTTCAGGGCAACCGGATATGTATTCAGGGGCGCAACCTATGCCGGAGGCTGCCGAAACCGACAATAAGGTGCTACCGTGTGGGGAAGAAACTAACACACCGCTTGTTTAAGATACCCAAGGGAAGAACTAGAAGACGTATGACGACCCCGGCAAAGACGCTCACCTTCGTAATACCCGCATACAATATGGAGTCCTATCTGGATCGTTGCGTGAATTCGCTGCTTTCGGCCTCCGACACCTCCGATCTTGAGGTGCTGATTGTGGACGACGGTTCAAAGGACGGCACGCTGGAATATGCCCGTAAGCTTGAGCGCAACAATCCCGGCGTGGTGCGCGCGATCCATCAGGAGAACAAGGGCCATGGCGGCGCGGTGAACACCGGCATCAAGCAGGCGACCGGCATGTACGTCAAGGTGGTGGATGCCGACGATTGGGTGGATCCGCAGGCCATCGACACGGTGCTTGCCACACTGCGTGCGCAGCATGACGAAGCCGAGCCCATCGATATGCTGGTGACCAATTATGTGTATGACAAGGTGACCAAACGCCACAAGCATGTGGTGAACTTCCGCCACGCCATGAAGCCCGGCGTACCGCTGACCTGGGATGACCTGGGACGCTTCGGCCTGACCGAATACATTCTTATGCACGCACTCACCTTCCGCACGCAGGTGGTGCGCGACTCCGGCATGGTGCTCCCCGAGCACACGTTCTACGTTGATTTCATCTACGCCTATCAGCCGTTCCCGTGGGTGAAGCGCCTGCAATACTTGGATCTGCCGTTCTACCACTATTTCATCGGCCGCGAGGGCCAGAGCGTGCAGACCGATGTGATGATCCGCCGCGTGGACCAGCTGATTCATGTCAACCATTGCATGGTGCAGGCCACGCCGGAGCGCGGCACGGTGCCCGATGGACTGTACCGCTATATGATTCACTTCCTGGCCATCCAGTCGTCGGTGACCTCTGTGTTCCTGATTCTGTCGAAGGATACGGAGAACTACGAGAAGAAACGCCAACTTTGGGCCGATATGCAGGCTTATTCGCCTACGATTGCGCACGATGTGCGTTCGCGTGCCATGTCCCGGGCGCTGAATCTGCGCGGTTCCGTAGGCCGCTGGATTATTCGCCGAGGCTATACCATCGCCAACCGTTTCGTCGGCTTCAACTGACGGTCGGCGGATGGTTGGCAGGCAGCTACCAAATAATCCACAAAGGATTCACCGGTGATATCCGACAGCATTTGGCATGTCCACCCATTGCATGTATGATGTCATGCTGTTGCCCCTCTAGCTCAACGGTTAGAGCAGCGTCCTTTTAAGTCGTGGGTTTTTCGGGGATTAAACGTACTGCCCCGACCCGCTTCACGGATTAAATTTGAACGGCTCCCGGTCATGGAAAGCGTGTTTCCATGTCTCGGACCAGTGCCTCCGCCGCGTGCGCGTTGTCGCCGGTGTTTGCCGTTGACGGCTTCGCCGATGCTTCGCGCGTCCTGTTCGGGCGTGGTGTCGTTCCTCAGTCCCATGATACCCGTTTTCTGCTGGTTCCCGCCGCGAACCGTGACACGAGCGTGCCTGAGCAAGGCGCGGCGGGCGAACGCGAGCTGCGCCGTGACGGCGTGACCACGCGCCGCGTGCGCATGCTGATGGGTGAGCCGAATTATGTGAGCTACGCGGCGCTTGCCCGTATCATGCGACTGTCGAAGTCGTCGGTGACGGGCAAGCTCAACGGCGACATCAACTGGACGCTGCCCGACATCAGGCGCATCGCGTCGCATTTCCGCGTTTCCAGCGACTGGCTGCTCGGCCTGTCCGACGATCCCGTTCCTTCGATGGCGAAGGAGGTGGTCGCCTTCACATAGAAGAAGCCCTCTCCTTGCGGGAGAGGGCCAGGTCCGTTCGGGATCCGTGGAGGCGGCCGGTCAAAACCGTTTCCCGGATTCCAATCAAAGTAACCAAGAAAGCCTGAATTTTGTGAAGAGAAAGGAAGGCTTTCGCGGTGCAGACAGAGATTGGATTCTTATGTCTTACAAGCAGGATTGTATACCCGCGCACGTGACCGTCATCGCGTGCGGAAGCCCGGAAAACCACGGTTTTGAGGGAAAGTCTTATATCACGGTTTCACCGTATCTCGACGAATCGGTCAGCCGCGCTGACCGGTTGCGGCGTGCCGTGGCCGCGCATCCGGCGGGAGGTGAACGCCGATGAGCATCCAGGCATTGAGCCGCGTGTTCACGCTCAAGCGGCTGATCGAGGACCCGTACGCCCAGCTCGTGCTCATCAACCTCGCCGACAACGCCGACGAGCACGGTCGCAACTCCTTCCCCGGCATCAAGAAGATGGCCAGGAACTCGTGCATGTGCGAACGGTCGGTGCAGCGCAAGCTGCGCTGGCTGGAGGAGAACGGCTTCATCCGCAAGTCGGAAGCCACGGAGGTGATCCAGTACCTGCCCGAGTACAAGCGGCCGACCGTATGGGAGATCTGCATGGACCGCGACGAGACGCTGCCCGCGCCGACGGACCGCAAGCCGCGCACGTCGTGCAGAGGCGGGAGCCAGATGGAGGAAGCGGACGACACCGAGCAGGATGCCGACTCCGGTGCATGCGAAGCGCCCGGTGCATCACAGTCACCGGGTGCAGGAAAAACACCGGGTGGAAGCAAGACGCCCGATGCACTGCGAGTCACCAGCCCGGTGACCGTGCAGTCACCCAAACCATCCTATGAACCTATTACCCCTCTGTCCCCTAAAGGGGACATCTCCCCACGGGGAGACTCAGCCGGGAACAGCACAACCACCATCAGCCAATCGTCCGACGCACCGGACCGCGACGACGAACCGAACCAAGATTTCGGCTTCACCAGCGAAAACCATCAGTCGGACGGGACGTTCGTCGGCGACAATGTCTCCGCGTCCGATTGCGACGCGCTGCTGGAACGGTTCGCCGAACTGCTCGCCGGCGAACAGGTGTGGGCCAAGCCGCCACGGGCGCGCGACCAGCGGGCCGCGGCGAAATTGCTCTCGGAGCACAGCCAGATGGAGATTCTGGAGCTGGTGCTGTGGACCGCCAAGAATCCGTTCTGGCGTCCGAAAATGCTGAGCATGTCCGAGTTCGCCCGACGTTGGGAACGCCTGTGGCAGGAACGGCGCAGCGAGATCGAACAGCGACGGATCAGGGTCAAACGCATCAAGGCGGGGACCATGCCGGCGAAAGACGAGGAGGAGAAAGACCCTCATGCGGCGGTGCTGGTCTCGTGCGAAACCGTCACGCAGTGCCCGGTCTTCGGCTACTCGTCGTTCCAGCACGGCAGGTCGAACAGTCGAATCGCGTTCGCGCAGAACCATCTCAACGGCTCCATCCGACGGGACAAGTGCCCGGTGTGCGCGTACGACGAACGCAATCTGGCGCTGCACGGCAACACGCGCACCGCGGAAGCCGTCAAGCGGGCACGGGTCGAGGCCGACGAGCAGACGAAACGCTGGAAGGAACACCTGCGGCAGAAGGAAGAGAAACTGGCAGCGTTCGACCGGATGCTGAGCATGGAACGGAGCGCATGATGGACGGGTTCCGCCCCACCGGCAAGCCGGCCGGCAAACCAGCACGAGCTACGGGCGGCGACGAGTGGATACACACGTCGATGCTGCCGCCCGGCGGCCTGTGCGCGCAGGCGCAGCTCGACCTGTACGACATGATCTGGATGGAACTCGACGCCGCCGGCGACTCACGCCCCGACCAAATGCTGCGCGGCGCAGCCAAACGCCTGTGCGCGCAATGCCCAATGCTCATGCCGTGCCTGGCCCGCAGCCTGCTGCGCCCGGTCACGCACGGCATCCTCGGCGGCATGACCTACAAGGAACGCCAGTACGCGATGCGCGTCGTCATCGTCCACGACGTCCTGCCCGGCCGCAAGGCCGCGGATCTCGCCCAACCGTACCGGCGGCTGCTCGACTGGCTTGACGCCCACCCCGAAATCCACAGCATCGTACGTAACCGGCGACGCAACGAACGCGCACGCAAAACCGGCAACGGCGAACCGCTCGGACGGCCACGCAGGCTCACCCGGCTCGAACCCGGCGAACGCGATCCGCCGGAGACGCCCGACGAACAGGCGCAGCCGGACACATCCGCAAAGAAATAAAGAAACAAAGAAAAACACAAATACAAACAAAAACAAAGGGAGACCGTCATGAGAATCGCCATCGCCAACGCGAAGGGCGGGGTCGGCAAAACCACCATCGCGCAATACCTGTGCCACGCGCTCGTCCGCGATGGGCAGCATGTCACGCTTCTGGACGCCGACCCGCAGTACTCCGCGACCCTGTGGGACAGAATCGCCAACCTCAACAACGAAACGCTGCCGTTCAACGTACGGGCCGCCACCGGCGACGAACTCGCCGCAATCCGCACCGCGCCGGGAGAATGGCTCGTCATCGACGCGCCGCCCACGCACGCAGGCCTCAAAACCGCGCTCGACACGGCCGACTTCGTGATCGTGCCCACCACCGAATCTCCCGTCGACCTGCAGCAAGCATGGGCGACCGTCAACGCGGCCGGACGCACGCCCGCCGCCGTACTGCTCAACCGCGTCGAAACGAATACGGTCGCGTTCCGGCAGGCCATGCACGCGCTCGAAACACAGGACACGCCACGCTTCGACACGATCGTGCCCAAACGGCAGGAGATCAAGACCAGCTTCGGCCGCCGCCCGGCCAAACTCTGGGAGTACGGCCTCGTCCTGCACGAGCTGAGACGGGCGGTCGGACGATGAAAGGGAACCTGAGCTATCTGCCCGCCGAACGCGAGATCACGTCGGTCGACGACATCTACCGCGAGGAACCGCCCAACGACCCCTACATGGTCACCAGCATCAAGATCCGCACCTCGCTGCGCAACCGCATCAAAGCGGCCGCCGGCATCAAGGGCATCCGCATGCAGGACCTCGTCGCCCAAGCCCTCGCCGAATACCTCGACCGGCACGAGTGAGCAAGCGAATGAGTAAGCAAGGACAGCATGCGGAAGCTGAAGTGCGGCATGTTGCCGACGATTTGCTCTTTGCGATGGGAGATGTTTCTCGTACACTGGTGTGCAGCAATGGTATGGAAGTGGCTTGTGGCGGCGTGGCTTGCGCCGCCACAATGTCGTCTGTTCTGTTCCGGATAGGAAGGAGGTGTGTCATGGACGACGAGGATTTTAGCTTCAAGCTGGATTGCGCGCCGGATGCCGTAACCCCGAAAGCATTGGGGCAGGCTGTGTCCGTATTCAACAAAATGCTGGCTGTGGCGAATGCGTCCGACTGGCGCATCTCCCGTATGGAATTGCACAGCATTGATCTTGCGGCGGAGCCCGTAGTCGTGGACGAGGCCACGGAACGGTCGTTTGCCACTCTGGGTGTGATCGCGCGCCTTGCCGCAAGCGATACCGTCAGCCGGGAAAAGATATCCCGATTCTCGGGAGTATTGTCGTCCCTGAATGACTTGGCCAAGGAGACCGGAGCGGATGTCACGATTGCTTCGCGTGGCGTAGCGGGCACCTTCACACCCGCGACGCTTACGGATCTCAACCGGTTGTTGATTCGCGGCGCTCGTCGTTCGTTTGGTCATGTGCGCGGCAATGTGGATAAGATCATCCTGCAGACTACGCATCGTACGCTTGGCCTTATCGACCGTGTCACTCAGAGTCGTATCGATGTCAGGTTCGGACCGGAGCTGGACTCGATCGTGAAACAGATTCAGATGGGCATGGAGGTCGATGCGCGAGGGTTTGTCCGGGCCAATGATGGCGAGCTGCTGTCGATGGATGCGGAGGAACTGATAATCGTCCGCGGAGAACATCATCCGTTGGTCACGGCCGAAGACTTGGAAGGGACGATCGGCTTGGATTGCACCGGCGGACTTGGATCCGTTGATTTCGTATCCGCCTTGCGGGATAACGCTATCGACGACACCGCGGATGGAGGTGAACGGTGAGCGACAACGAGGTTCCGCAGAACTATCCCAAGCGCGCCGTGGTAGACACGAATGTGATCGTCAATGTGGCGCTCGGCTCGGAGGATACGACCGACCCGTCGTATCTGCCTCGATCCAAGCGTCTGCTTAATGACGGCATCGCCGGCAAGCTGGAACTGCTGCTGCCTTCGATAGTGATGATCGAACTATCCAGCAATTTCATTGTCCGTTCCGGCCAGTCCGGACAATCCCGCAGCCAGGAGCGCCGTCACAAGAAGCAACTGCTGGATTGGTGCCGCGACTGCGAACTGCTTATGGTTGATCTGACGGCAGATGCTGCCAGCTGGTTCAGTGAAACTCCCGCGTTGCAGAATCTCAGACCAGGTGATGCCGCGGTTCTTGCCAGCGCGAAATACGCACATGCCAGTCACGTCTACACATGGGATAACGGGCTCATCAATACGGTGCGCAAAGCCCGAGAGCAGGGACAGACCGACATCATCGCATGCAACCCTCCTGAACTGCCTCCGGAACAAGGCGAGCTGGAACTCACCGAGTAAGTTACTGGAGACAGGTTATCCACGCGCAGATTTCTCGCCTCATTCGTCACACGTCAAGGGAGCCGGCCAAGGTGGCCGGCTCCCTTTGCATAATCGATAATCACTGCTTGCCACGCTGGTTATGCTGGTGACCTTCCCAGAGATATTCCGCTACGTCCAGTGCCATTGCGGCTACGGCTATGACGGTGAGCAGCAGGCTTTCTCCCACGGATGTGACGAGAAGAAGAACGTAGCAGGCAAGGCGCGCGACTCGCCACCAGTTGATAGGCATGCTCCCATGCTATCGAGAAATACAAAAATAAAGAAATGCTACGAAACTACCGGCCGATAAACGGCGTCGGACGGTGACGATTATCGGCGTGGGACCACAAAGCCGTGACGGGCGGCGGCAGGATGAGGGGCGTGCGGTCGGGCCAAGGGTGGTTCGGGTAAACGTTCCGCACCTTCCCTCTCATGGTATGGCCGCGCCGTCGGGTTCTCTTCCTTTCTCTTCCCCGTCGACGCGGTTCGTACCTTGGTTCAGGGGATGCGGATAGTGAAGGACTTCGATCATGTTCTCTTCCCACAGGATCGGCCGGCTGCTGCGCGCGACGATGACGGCCGTGCTATTGCTGGCCACGGCGACGGCCGGAGGCATCGCCCATGCCGATGAGACCGGCGAGACGACGCCCGTATTGGGTGATTCGATCACGCTGAACGCCGGTCCGGGCTCGTCGCTGAATGGCGCGAACTTCAAAGTGGTCAAACTCGCCGGGTTCGCGATCCAGGGTTCCGCGGTGACGGTGCGCACCGAGGACGCGGTGCGCGGCGATGTGATCGCCTCGCTGCCGAAGGTCGGCGACGGCGAATACCCGGCCGATGCGGCCGATGCCGACGGTGGGATGCCCGGCGAGGCGGCGCGGGGCAACGATGGCGCGGCGGACACGGGTTCCGGCGGCGAGGATCCGATCGTGTGGCTGGCACGGCAGGGCGATGCGAAGGATTCCCCGGTTTGGCGGCTGTTCGCCGATCGCATGGCGGCCACCGTTTCCGTCACGGATGCGCCGGTCATGTCCGGCACGACGACGCCGACCGCCGATGGCACGATTTCCTCGGTCGTGTTCGCCGGATTGCAGCCCGGCCTGTACCTATTGGAGGATGCGAACACGGCGTTGACCGGTACCACGCGTTCGGCGCCGATACTGGTCGGCACGGCGATCACCGCCGCGAAACCGCCGATCGGCAACGCCGACGGCGCAGCCGAGATCAAGAACCAGCGCGTCACGATCGGCAAGAGCATCATCGACGGCGACGATGCGACGTTGACGGACGACCGCAATGTGGGCGACATCGTGGACTATCGTATTGAAACCCTCATCCCCGATACCACGAAATACGCGAATGATACGGCCAACCCGTACGTGTTCCGCCTGGCGGACACCCTGTCGAAAGGCCAGCGGTTCAACGATGATCTGTCCGTCACGGCCAGCAAGGACGGCCAGTCATGGAGCCCGCTCGACGGTGAAGATTACACGCTGCGGGCAAGCGAGTCCGACGGCGGCACGGCAACCACGATCGATCTCGACCTGAGCGCATGGGTTTATACGTATGGCTGTGACGGCATGGCGGGCGGTTTGCTGCGCATCGACTATTCGGCCACGCTCACCGAGCATGCGACGATCGACGGCGACGGCAACACGAACACGGTCACGCTCACGTACTCGAACGATCCGAAAACCAACCAGACTGGCGAGCTCACGCCTCCGGACACCACCGTGTACACGCACGGCTTCCAATTCGACAAGATCGGCGAGGACGGCAAGACGCCGCTTGCCGGCGCGACGTTCACGCTCTACACGGCGGACACGTTCGTGGACGACGCCAAGTACCGTCGCGCCGACCGTCCCGATGAGGACGTGACCGCCACGTCCGACCGCAACGGTCTCGTAAGGTTCGACGGTCTGGCCGCCGGCACGTACTGGGTGCGCGAAACCGGAGTGCCGGACGGCTACCGTGACCTCGACGTGCGGGTCAAGGTCACGATCACCGCGGATCCCGGTAAAGCGGCGCTGGTCGTGTTCGAACGCGTGCCCTCACTGGCCGATTCGCTCGTGCAGATCGAGAAGAACGGCCTGCTGTTCGTGCGCAACGTCACCACGATCACGAATCTGCCCTTGACTGGTAGTGGCGGCATCGTTCTGTTCCTCGTCATCGGCGGCCTGCTCGCCGCCGGCGGCGCGATCATCGCCGTCATGACCCATCGCAAGGGGCGCCTGCTCAAATAAACGCTCCACAACCGCCCCCGTTGCGCAACCCTACGGAATCGCGCGACGGGGGCTTTCGTGTTTTCTCAAGGCATACGGCACTCCAATATCCGTCCGGGACCACGGGCGGCGGGCATGGGAACGGATACTGGCTGGCGTGCGGTGGGGCGCCAATGGTGGGCTCCGGTCAAATGATCCGCACGGGCTTTCCGGTTCGTCGTTCGCCGTCGCGGGTTTCCCTCTCCCTTTTTCTCGCGGCGGCGGCCGCGGCCGGGGGCTGGCTCCTCGTGAAAGGGAGTGTTTCATATGGGCGTGTTGGGAAGGAAATGCTGTGTTGCGGCAGCCATCGCCGCGGCGGTGTGCCTGCTGGTGTCGCCGATGCTGGCGTTGGGGTCGCCGGACGGCGCAGCCGGCGCCGGAAGCGGCGGCGTGGTCGGAGGAACGGCCGGCGGGCATGGCAATACGGCGGATACGGCGTCGCTGGGCTGGTATCTGCCGAACAAGGCATGGGTGCGTATGGGCGACGACGGCGTCTGGCAGATGGTTTCCGATCCCGAGCGGGATAATCACGTCGGCGCGGACGGCATGTCGTTCCTTGACGGCGACGTGGTCGCGGCGGCGGTGAATTTCACGGTGCCGTGGTGGGATGAGCCCACCCGGTTGGAGCTGGTGGACGATTGGACGCTGGTGGACCGGTATCTCGATGTGCGGGACGTGTCCGAGGTACGCGTGTACGTGGCCGAAATGGACGAATACGACGCTCCCTCGCTGGACGGCATCAACGTGACCGGCGAGGATGTGACCGACCGTTTCGACATCGTCTCGGAGGGCATGACGGTCACGGCGAAGGCGACGACCGAGTATCTGGCGTCGCTGGACCTGAGGGAACGTCGCAAGTCGTTGCAGTTCTCGATGCTGGTGCCGTTCGACGTGAGGTTCGACGTGCGCGAGGATCTGCAGCGGGACATCGACGCGATGCGCACGCGCAGCGGGTCGATCGACAATACGTGCAGCGATGGCAAACACGAGCTGATCAACCGCGGCGGCGTGTTCTGGGCCGATCACGAGTATTGGGAGACGAACGAGCCTCGCCTGTGCATCGTGCGCCCGGAGTTCGACAAGGATGTGACCGCGAGCGAAACGGAGGGCGGCGACGGGTCGAGCATCGATGGCCACAGCGTGCTGCCCGGCCAGACGGTCACCTATGAGCTGGAATTGCAGGTGGACGCCGCATCCGACTACACGCTGCACACGCTGGAGTTCGTGGACGAGTACGACGTGCGCACGACGCCGGTCAAGGAGAGCCTGACGGTCGTCGACATGCGCGACGGCGTGACGGTGCCGGCCGAAGCGTACGACGTGGAGTGGGACGACGCCGGGCACAAACTGTCGGTCGCCTTCCGACGCGACTGGCTGGACGAGCATTGGGAACCGTACGGGAACCACCGGTATCGGTTGGAGTTCGACGCAACCGTGTCCGAGGACGCTGCCACGGACACGGTGATCTCGAACCGCGGCTGGATCACGTTGAACAATTCCGGATTGGAGTCGAACGAGGTGACGAACCGGCCGGTCGACCCGCAGCCGGTCAAGCAGGACACACAGGCGGACGCGTCGGTGGACATCGACGGCAGGACCGTGCTGGTCGGCGACCGCCTGTACTACCGGATCACGATCGACGCGGCAGGTTTGGCCGACCCGGCGTATCCGGTGCGCCGGCTGGGCGTGATCGACGACTACGACGAAACCGTGCTGGACGTGGACGAAGCCGGCATCCACGTGCTTGACGAGCAGGGCGCGGACGTGACCGACCGGGTGAACGTGCAGGTCGCCGATGGCGTCGTCTACGCGTTCTTCAAGACCGTGGACACCACGCTTGCCGACGGGACGGTGCTGCCGGGCGACCCGCAGCCCGCCGATCTGGCCGAATACGCGCGGCACGAACTGTCCGTGGAACGTGACGCGGGCATCGACCAGTCGCTGCTCGGCAAGACATACCAGCTGGTACTGCCGATGACGGTCATCGCGGCGGCGGACGGCGGCTCGGTCGAGAATACGGCCGTGCAGGTCACGAACAAGCGCCGCGCGGTGTCGAACACGGTCACGAACGTGCTCGCACAACTCGACCCGTTCAAGGACGTGACGGTCGACGTCGGCGCGGACAGCGCGGACGGCATGAGCATCTACAAGGACCAGCTGTTCCTCTACCGGCTGGATTCCTCCCTGCTGCCCGCGAACCGCGCCTACCCGCAGGTGACGCAGTGGTGTATCGACGACGATTACGACGAGTCGGGCGACGAATACGCCGGCCAGTGGGCCGTGTACGCGGCCGAGGACCTGCACGACGCGGCCGGCGGCGTGATCGCGGCGAAAGGCTCGCGCATCGCGGGCAGCGGCTTCGATTCCGCGCGATTCGGCGGCGACCTGTTCGCCTTGGACATGCGCGACGGCTCGTTCACGGTCGCAGCCACGCAACGCTATCTCGACCTGGTGTCGGCCGACGGCGCGCGGCCGCAGGCATGGCGCGCATACGTGCAGTTCCGACGGGTGAAGGCCGGCGAGTTCTCCAACACGTTCACGGAGACGCTGAATGGCGTGGAACGCCCGTCGAACACGGTGACCACGCGCACGCCCGAACGCTCCCCGTCCGTCGACGTGGAGAAGTTCGACAAAGCGTCCGGCCCGGAGACGGGCGACCGCGACGACACGAAGGACGCGTTGGAGATCACGGGCGACGGCACGGTGATCGTGTTCCGCATCACGAACACCGGCGACGTGCCCCTGACCGGTCTCGAACTGTCCGACGAGACGATTGCCGGAGACGGCACGGTCACCGACCTGAAATACCCGGGCGGCTGGGCGACGCTCGTGTTGCAGCCGGGCGAATCCGTGGACGTGACCGGCACATTGACCGGCGTCACCGACCTGCACACCGATCGCGCGACCGTACAGGCCGCGCCGGTCATCGAATGCGTGCCGAAGGACGACGACCCGTTCGACGACCGGCCCGCGCAGCCGGTCGAACCCGGCACGGTGTGCACGGACACGCCGATCACGAGCGAACCGGACGACTGGAGCGCCTACATGAAACGCATGCTGCCGCACACCGGCGTCGATCTGACCGGCGTCATGGCGGCCGGCATGCTCGTCCTGCTGATCGGGTTCGCCATGCTGCGCATCGCCCACGCGCATCGCCGGAACCCGGTTTCCAACCTCTGACTTCCGCTGCGGCCACGGCATCATCCGCATGACCGCAACGGTTCCTACGGGGATGCTGTCGACCGTCAGGCAGGGTCGGCGGCATCCCGTCGCCAAGGCCGTCCGGCTTTCGACAACACCGGACGGCCGTCCACTCACCGTTGAGTCCCATCATCGCAAAGGAGCCGTCATGGACACGATCACCACGATTCTCGAACTGCTGCAGAAGGCCGCGCTGCTGGGCGGCGGCATCTGGAGCGTATGGGGTGCGATCACCCTGGCCGGAGGTTTGAAGGACCATTCCGGCCCGCAAACCCAGTCCGGCATATGGCAGCTGGTCGGCGGCGCGGTCATCATCGCCGCGGCCGCCCTGTTCGCCAACCTCAGCTTCTGAACGCCCGTCGGCAAACGGGCGGTCGATTCGCATCGGACAGTCAAACGAGGAAGGTGAACCGGTCATGGCGGACTTGGTGGAACCGTGCGTGAACATGCTCAACGCGATCGGCGGCGGCATCGATGGCAGCATACTCGACCGGCTCGCGTTGGGACCGGCCGAGTTCAACGCGAGTCTGTACGGCATGGCGGGATCGGTGCATACGAGCGCGGTCAAACCGGTGTCCGCCACCATCGCCAGCATCGTGTTCACGCTGGAACTGGCCCGCGCGTCGACTCGCGCGGACGGCGACCGCGAACTGGGCGTGAAGATCATCGGGGGCGTGCTGCTCAAATGCGCGCTCGTGCTCCTGTTCGCGTCCAATGCGGCGCTGATCCTGCAGGGCATCGACGCGGTCGTCTCGCAGATCGTGTCCGCCGCGTCTGGTGTACTCGCTGCCGCGCCCGGCAGCGAGACGCAGCTGTTGGGCGATCAGATGCGCTCCGCGATCGAGGATGCCGGCCTCATCGGCCAGAGCGGGCTCATGGTGCTGGTGCTGATCCCGTTCATCGTCTCGCAGATCGCCGGCGTGGTGTTGCTGGCGGTCGTGTACATGCGGTTCATGCAGATCTACATGCTGACCTGTTTCGCGTCGCTGCCGGTCGTGTTCATGGCCTCGGAGCATACGCGCATGATGGGCGTCGGCTATCTGAAACGCTACGGGCAGGTCTCGTTCCAGGCGATCACCCTGACGGTCGGCGTGATCCTGTACCGCACGTTCGTCGGTGAGGCGCTGCGGCTCGACGGCTATGTGGACGGCGGCGACCTGTGGCAGTACATCATCGCGAACTTCGGCACGCTGCTGTTGGGGGCGATCATGCTTGGCTGTCTGGTCATGGTGTCCTCGGCCACCGCCAAGGCCGTGTTCGGCGAATAGACGCGAGATCAGGGAAGGCGGCGGCGATGGCGTTGGAGATCAGGATCTACAAGGAGATCACGGCCACCGAGGCGCGGGTCATGTGGGGCATGAGCTGGCGGCAGCTCGCCGCGGCCGCGATGATGGGCTGCCTGTCGGCGGGAGTGTGGCTCGTGTTCTGGCGCCTGCTCGGGCTCCCCGACATCGGCCAGTACGTGGTGTTCCTCGTGAACCTGCCGTTGGCCGCATGGGGTTGGCTGCGGCCGAAGGGACTGAAACCGGAGGTCTGGTTCGGATACGTGATCGCATGCCGGTTCGGACAGCAACGGTATTTCATCGACGGTCCCGCACGGCCTCGCCGGCGGGAGCGAAAACGGGGCAGGAAGGCCATACGCGAACGAAAGGACGGATGATCATGGCACGACGCAAACCGGCAGGCGGGCAGGGGCGCAGGATGCGCCGGCGGCGGGAGCGAGGGTATCGCACGGCGAAGGAGCTGATCGGCTACGAGGCGATGCTCTCCAACGGGATCGCGTATCTGGGCGACGCTCGGTGGAGCGTGACCGTGCGCATGTCCGACATCAACTATGAGACGGCCACGCGCGAACGGCAGGCGCAGCTCATCAACGCGTGGGCGGAGTTCCTGAACACGTTCGACGGCTCCACGCGGCTGCAGGTCACCTGCGTGACGCGCACGCTCGACGCCCATGACGTGATGTCGATGGTCGGCATGAGGCTGGACGGCGGCCCGTTCGACGCGCTGCGCGCGGAATCGAACCGCATCATGCTCGCCAAGCTCGGCGAACGCTCCCGCAACGCGGTCACCGACAAATACCTGACGGTCACGATCATGGAAGAGGATCCGGAACGCGCGCAGGCCACGCTGAACCGGCTCGTCAAATCATCCGAAAGCCAGCTTTCCACGTTGGACGGCTGCAAGATCACGCCGCTCGGCCGAGGCGAACGACTGCGCCTGCTGGCCCTGCTGCTGCGTCCGGGCGAACCGTTCCGCTACGACGACAAGCTGGTCGAATCCGGCCGCGCCACGTCGAAGGACTTCGTCGCGCCGTGGTGCGTGGACGCGACGGACGCGCGCGTGTTATGCCTGTCGAACGCCGCGGGCGACACGCTGCGCTCGACGTTGTGGATACGCGACTTCCCGCCGATCATGTCCGACCGGCTGATCGCCGAACTGACCGGCTTGAAGACCGAGGGCACGGTGTCGATTCATCTCGCGCCGTACGATCGCAGCGTCGGCGCGGAACTGGTGGACCGCAAGATCGCCGAAATGGACATGCAACGCCTAGAGGAACGCCGCAGGAACATGCGACGGCACATTCCCGCCGACGAACTGCCCGCCGACCTGCGCGACTCGTTGGAGGAGGCGCATAATCTTCGCGACGAGATGCGCCGGTCGAACGAACGGCTCGTGGAGGCGCTGGCGGCGGTCACGGTCTCGGCCCCCACGCGCCCGCTGCTCGACCAGCGGGTCAAGGACGTGCTCGCCGCCTGCCGCAAGCTCTCCTGCACGGCCGAAACCCTCGCCTGCATGCAGCTCGACGGGTTGAACGCAAGCCTGCCGTTGGGCGTGAACCCGCTGCCGATGCGACGCACGCTGACCACGAGCGGCGCCGCGATCATGATGCCTTTCACGAATCAGGAGATCATGGACGAGCAAGGCGTGTTCTATGGAGTCAACGCGCGCAGCGGCAACGCGCTCATGGTCGACCGCACCCGCACCACGATCAACGCGAACGGATTCGTGCTCGGCACCACCGGCAGCGGCAAATCGCAGGCCGCGAAGGCCGAAATGACCGCCTTGTTCCTGTCACGGCCCGACGACGATCTGATCATCGTCGACCCCGAACATGAGTACGCGCCCCTGTGCGAGGCGCTGCACGGCGCGAGGGTGATCGTCAGCGCCGGTTCCGCCGACCGCATCAACCCGATGGACATCACGCTCGACGCCACGCTGGACGGCGACCCGATCCGCACGAAGGCGAACGCGGTCATCTCCATGATCGGCGCGCTCATCGGCGGCTCCGACGGGCTGAACGCCGCGGAACGCTCCATCGTGGACCGGTGCGCGCTCGGCCTGTACCGCGAATACCGCAACAATTCGGCCCTGCCGCAGCCCACTCTGGCCGATCTGCATCGCAGGCTCGTGGCCAGCAGCGAGCCGGAGGCGCGAGGGCTGGCGTTGAGCCTCGAATCGTATACGCTCGGCAGCCTGTCGGGCTTCGCCGGCCAAACCACCGTGGACACGTCCAACCGGTTCACCGTGTTCGACGTGGCCGCGCTGGAAGGGGAGCTCAAGACGTTCGGGATGATGGTCGTGCTCGACCATCTGTGGAACCGGGTCGCCCGCAACCGGAAAGCGGACCGGCGCACCTGGATCTATGTGGACGAGTTCCACCGCATGTTCTCCAACAGGTACGCGTCCGAACAGTTCCTCGACATGTTCAAACGCGCCCGCAAATGGGGTCTCGGCATGACCGGCGTCACCCAGAACATCGAGGAACTGCTCGCCAGCAAGGAGGCGCGGTTCATGCTCGCCAACTCCGCGTTCCTGCTGCTCATGAACCAGACGCCCACCGACGCGGCGAAACTGGCCGACATGTGGCATCTGTCGCCCGAACTGAAGGAACGGTTGGGCGGCGCACGCCCCGGCGAGGGTCTGCTCAAGGCAGGCGAGGCGTTCATCCCGTTCGACGGGCGCATCCCGACCGATTCCACGCTCTACCGGCTGTTCACCACGAAATTCGGGGAGACCTGATGGTCGAACTCATGGACCCGCGGACCGGCACCGCCGGCAAACTCACCTCATACACCGGCCGCATCCGCGAAGGCGAAGGACTGACGGGCCGACTGCGCTCGACCACGGTCAGGCTCGCCGGCGACGCCGCCGCGCTCGGCCGCGGCACCATGCAAACCGCGACAGGGACGACGGACGAGCATGAGGAAAACGGTATCGACCCGGCTGACGCGATCCTTGATGTCGGGCAAGGGCTGCGTTCCGCCAGCCGGCTGGTGCCAAACACCGGCAGGAGCGGCGGGCGACGCAACCGGCGGCCTATGAGCGTGGATGAGCCATTGGACGATATCGCCGATGCCGACCCGGCTGTGGACGTCTTCGCGGAACCGGCAAACGGCAGACAGATCGTGAACGGTCCGGCTCGTCATACGCCTGTCACGTCGTCATCCAGCACGGCTCCGAATCCCGTTGCCACGCTGCGCATGCCGCCCGGCAGCACCCGCGGTGTCTCACGCCGGCTCGCGCAATCCGGAACAACAGACGGGATGCGCCGTACGGGGAACACGGCGCACGGAACGGCCGGAGGCATACGTTTCGCGTCGTCATTGTCCAGATTCACGCCCGGCTCCACGGGTTCCGCGACGCGTGGCACCAGAAATACCGCCAAGGGAGTGGCGAAGGCGGCGGACGGCTTGTCCAATCTCATGCGGGCGGCCGTCGAAGGCTCGCGCAGGATCATGGCGTCCGTCGTTTCTGCCGTGACGGGCGCGGTCGGCATGCCGGTGTTCCTATTGGCGACGGCCGCGATCATGGTGCTCGCGACGCTCATGGCACTCCTGTCATGGCTGCCCGGCTTCAACGCCACGCAGCAGGGCTGCGCCGGCGGCGACTGTTCCGTCACCGGCAGCGTGATCGGCTCGCTGGAACCGCCGTTGGTCATGAACGGCGACGATACGGCCGTGAACGTGGACGCGATGGACCTGCCCGCAATCACCTCGTACGAGCGTTGGCAGTGCACATGGTGGGCCGCGTCCCGGCGCGAGCAGATCGGCAAGCCCGTCGACCCGTGGATGGGCGACGGGCGCATGTGGCGTGCCAGCGCCGAACGGTTCGGCTATCCGATCGACAAGGCTCCCCGTCCCGGAGACGTCATGGTCTTCCAAGCGGGCACACTCGGCGCGGACGATTACTACGGGCACGTCGCCATCGTCGAGGAAGTCAACGAAGACGGCGGCATCATCATCTCCGAAAGCGGCGCCGCAGCAGCCCGCGTCACCCTGCGCACACTCACCGCGCAGCAGCTCGCGGACAACCAGGCGAACATCGACTTCATCCACTGACCGAGCCACATCACGCAAAGGAGCATCCATGAACAATCGAGACCCCAAACGCAACCTGATCATCATCGTCACGGTCACGCTCATTCCCGTCATCCTGCTTGGCGCGGCATGCCTGCGCACGCTCATGCCCGCACGGCACACGATCGACCCAATCGTCGTACGCAACGATCAAAACCGGACGGTCGAACCGAAATCGGACACGACGGTCAACGGGCGGAGGATCGACGCCTACCGCACGGACGAAGCGTGCGTGCTGATGGCACCTCTCGCTGTGCAGGCGTACGTTTCCGACCGGGACGACCGCGACCGGAACCTGAGCGACCTGTTCACCGAGGATGCGGAAGGCCTGCAGATACCGGCCGGACGCATACGCCACGACGACGCCGGCTCGCTTGGCAACGGCTACGTGAAGGTCGCCATCAACGACGACGCGGCCGCATGCGTGGTCGAGACCGAGTCCGGCGTGATCTGGGAGGTCTACTACGCGGACTTCGACCGTGACGGCTACAAGGCCAGCAAGATCATCAGCCACGACAGGGAACGCGCCTACGTTCCCGACACCGACGCCCTGTAACCGGCCACGCGTCACGGAAAGGAACAAGATCATGACCGACGTACCGTTCAATCTCGGCCCGTCCAGCTTCCCCGCCATCGATGACGACGATCCGGGCGCGACCCAAGTCCTCGGTATGGATGCTCCGCCGCGACGATGCGAAGGCTCCACGGCCAACATCGCCCATAATGCCGCCGATGCCATACCTCTGAACCTCGGACCGGCCGGACGCCATGACCGCAACGATGACGAGGACGATGACGGGCATCCCGATGCCGACAGCGGTCGGTTCGCGCCACGATTCCCGGAAAACGCCGTCAAACCGGCGGCGGTCGGATTGGCCGCGCTGCTGCTGGTCGGCGGCGTAATCGCGGGCGTTCGCGTCATCACCGCGACGAATCATGCCGCACCGACCATCCAACAACCGACACAAGCGGACAACGAACGCAGGCAAGCAGAACTTCTGCATGATGCAATGACGGTCGCAAAGGCGCTGCTCGAACGCATCAGGCGCAGTCCCATCGCCGATCGAATCGACCCTAGCCAGCTTGAACAGGCTATGGACGATCAGGACATCGAACGCATGGAAGAGCTCACCAAACAGCTGGAAACCTCATACGCTACGACGCTAGACGACACGACCAGTCAGACGTCCAAGACCCTCGGCGAGGCGATCGGCCGAGCCGACAAGCTGCGCAAGGCACCGGAATCCGACGAACATGCACGGCTCAACCAGCTTGCCGACACATGGCGCGGCAAAACCGTCACTGAGGAGAACCTGGCCGATGCCATCGCGGTCGTAAAACAGATCACCGGCCTTGCCGCGACGGTCGAATCTCAGCAGGCAAAAGCTGAGGAAGCGGAACGGCAGCGGAACCAACGCGAGCAAGAGGAACGCGAACGACAGTCCGCACAACAGCAGTCCACGCAGCAACAGGCGACGGAACCGACGCAGCCACAGCAGCCGCAGTACCAGCCGCCCACTCCGCAGCCGGCGCCCTCGTGGAATGTTCCCGGCCAGCAAACAGAGCGCCTACCCAACCGGGACGGCAGCCTCTGACAGCAGACGCGGGATCCCATGCAAACGCGAACGCAACCCCACGTCCCCGACCCGGCACCAACCGTCACGTTTCATGCAAACGCAAGCGGCCATTCCCGACCCCACGCCAACGCAAGTTAATCCATCCAGACCGTCGGCATATCCCCGATATGCCGACGGTTTACCTTTGCCCAGCGGATCGTCACAATATCTGGACATGGCAGGAGGCGCCGAAGGTAACGCTATCCTTGATATTTATCATCACATCGAATCTGGAGGTCAGATATGGTCAGGCCCGACGCAATAGATAATGCGCAAGGTAGTAATGGCTCCAGCCATACCTCTTCAGGAACAGATCTGGAGCGCCGCAATCGGGCCGATGAGGTAGCGGCACTGCTTGGCCAGGCTCGCTTTGGACGATATCTTGATGATGCCGCCGACGATGTTGATCTTGCCATAGCCTTATGCCAGTGGAACCAACGATTCGCCGGCATACTCCATTCGCAGCTTGGCTATGTGGAGCTTGCCGTGCGCAACACACTGGATCGTCAACTACGCGAACTATCCTTCCGGGAAAAAGGATCACAGGACTGGTGTCTTCCGGGCAACGCCCCGGATCTGGTCAACAGACTCATCCGAGGGACACTTCATGATGCCAATGATCGTGCACGAGCCGATGCTCGTCAGCGAGTACGCCGTGGTAGTCACCGTGTTAATGCGGAAGTCATCCATGACGACGTGCTCTCCCAGTTGATGTGGGGCACTTGGGTCAAGCTGATAGGAAACCCGGAAACCAGCGAAAAGACTTTGGACCAGCAAGAGTTGTGGATGACAGCCACTCGGAATGCTTTTCCTTATGCGTCTGATGGGGAAACTGGACGCATCAAAACTTCTCTTGGGCTGCAGTACATCCGTAGGGTACGAAACAACGAAGCGCATTACGACAACCTGTACAAGGAAGCGCGCAATGTCAACAAAATCATCGGTACGTCCATGTCCCTGTTGAACTCAATCAACCCCGCGTTCACCCACAACTGGATAGATACGGCGGCGCTACGTCGCGCTGCCAGAGAATTGAACACGATCCTTTCTGCCAAGTGACAAAGCCACCCGCTCAGAGGTTTCTTCAAGACAGTTTTTCTGGTACGATTAAATATGCCTGGACGGGGTGAGTCCCGTCTGTGACTTCGGAATGCCGGCTCCTTGAGCCGGCATTCTTGCTTTCAGTAGTCGTACAGAAACAGAAAAACCCTTGGAAACGTTGGCTTCCAAGGGTTGAACTGTGCCCCCTGTGGGATTCGAACCCACAACCCACAACTTAAAAGGATGCTGCTCTAACCGTTGAGCTAAAGGGGCAACAGCACTAAGATACACATCTCCGCCAGACAATCCAAAAATCGGCGTGGCGGATAACCTCCGTGCCGGCCAGTAGTTTTTCTGTATTTATGTATGTAAAGAAACAAAGAAACACTACTGGCGCGTCCGCTTGTCACGCTGCGCCGAGGCAAGTCACATCGGTATCTTGCGGCTGCGGAACGGACGGACGCCGCGCAGAATGTAGATGCACTCGTCGGTGGGCAGCAGGCCGAGCTCGTCGGGTTGCAGGAGCTCGCGTTTGGTGCGCCGCCAGCTCGTTGTGTATGAACCGTTGATGCCCTTGCTTTCGCTGTCATCCATGACGTCGATGGTCTGCGAGCCAAGCCGTTTGGACACCCATTCGAGCGTGCTGGTTTCGGTGCCGCCGAGGAACAGCATCGAGTCGCAGTTGCCGACGATGGTCTCCCAATCGTCGCGGTACATGGCCTTGCCCTGCGCGTAGTTCTGGATGATGACCGAGCAGGAGATTTTGCGGCTACGAATGGTGGCGATAAGCCGCTGGAAGTTGGGGATGCGACCGACGTTCGCGAACTCGTCAAGGAAGCAGTGCACCGGCAGACGATGACTGCCGCCGCCCGCATGATCGGCTTGGTACACGTTGGACTCGAACAGGCATTGGTAAAGGATCGCCGCGAGGAACGAGAATGTGTTCTCCGTGTCCGGCAGGGCGAGGAACACGGCGGTCGGCCGCAATGCGATCTTGTCCAGTCGCATGTCGTCGCCGGACAGTATGCGTCGCACGCTGCCGACCTGCAATGGGGCAAGCCTGACGCCCAGCGAAATGATGATCGACTTCTTCGTCTCTCCCGCCCCCTGCTGGAATTTGCGGTACTGGCGTGCGGCGAAGTCCAAACCCTCCAGTGTCTGTCGTGATTCGACGTCATGTCGGCCGGGGTCTGCGTGGTATTCGGCGACGAGTTCACGTGCCGCGTCGAACATGAGGTCCACGTCGGATTGCATGGTCTCGTCCGCTTCGCTGGCTTCCATCTGATCGAGCATGTCCGTGACCCGGTTCAGGTCCGGCTCGTCCTCGGCGAACCGTACCCATGCGATGAGCGCGTTCAACAGGTTGCGTTCGGCGCGTTCCCAGAACCCGTCGCCGTTGCCGGGCTGCCTGTTGTCGCCGGCCGTGTTCGTGATGATGTTTTCCGTCAGGCGCAGAATGCCGGCCTCGGGGTCGGACGGGTTGAGATAGCGCATCGGATTGAACCGGTCCGAGCGTTCAAGGTCGATAAGATTCAGACAGTGGATCGCATAGCCTTTGCCACGCAGCAGCTCGCCGACCGCGTTCTGGATCTCGCCTTTGGGATCGGTGATCGCATACGACATGTTCGCCTGCCTCAGGTTCGGCAGCACATACCGTCTGGTCTTGCCGGAACCGGACGAGCCAATTACCAGCACGTTCAAGTTGCGTCGTGTCACCCGCCCATCGATGCCCAACGATTCCGTCGCGGTCATCAGCAGGTCATGTCGCCCGCCTTGCCGGAACGGACGGATATCGGCCGGTGTGCCCCACTTGGCCGAACCGTGCTCCTCGCCCTCTCGCAGGTCGCGGCGCATCGACCATCGGTATAGCCAGATCAGGCCTATCGCAATCACCGCGCCCAGTCCGGCAATAAGATCGGCTCGGTGCAGGGACAGAAACAGCGGGCGCTCCGCTATCCCGACGAATATCCGGTCGATGATCTCGCTGGCGGGCAGGCCGGCCGTCATGTCGCCGCGCACTTGCAGGCACACGCGATTGCCGAGATAGAACAGCAGGCAGGCGGACAATATCGTCAGACAGATTACGGGGAAACGTTTCATCGCACCGTACCTTCCGTTATTCGCGCACGCTGCTCCGACTGTTTGCGCTGTAGTCGCTCATTGGTGCGCCGCCTTAGTGATTCCAGCACCATCTCACGAGTAAGCGGTGCAGCATCCCGATTCGGTTGGGATGCGGCCTGAGATTCCGTCGTATTCGGCAATGGTTCTGTGACTGCGAGTGGCGTGACGGAGATTCGACGGCCACCGTTTGACGAACCGGCACCTATGTCCTCCGCCGCTGTTCCTCCTGTTCCAGACGCTATCTCACGAAAGTTATCCACAGAGTTATCCGCATAGTCGATGATGAGCATGTTCGTTCCGCGCCATTCAATGCTGGATGCCTCACGATCTCCGCACAACAGTCGGTCAAGCCGTGTGAGCGTCATCGGCATGTTCCGCTCAATCATGCCGGCTCCTTCCAGTTCATTGACGTGGAGGCGGCGATCATGTCCGCGTTCACCCGAACTTCGGCGTTGGCGATGTCATGGGAGGTGTTGCCGGCATCGGCCCAGCCGCTTGCCACGATCAGGTCGCCTTGTTCCAACCGCTGCTCCCGACAATACGCAGGCATCACGGAGCCGCCCTGCGCGATCACCGGCTCGGCCAAACCGTTCGGCATGCGTACGCCGATCCTCAGCCGCACCAGTTCGCCGCCCGTGTCGGAAACCGTGAACACCGGGTCGGCGAGGAGTTCGCCGCGTACGATCATGTATCGTTTCGTTCCCATCCTGAAAACTCCTATCTGGTTCGAGAGCGGTCGGGTTTCCGCGTTGCAACCGGCCGCACCGGCTTGCCCGCGAGTTTGCGCTCGATCCGCGCGCGAAGTTCCGCGAGTGTGTCGCGCCGGCTGATTTTCCGTTCTCCACATCTCACAGCAGGTTTCGGCGAGACCGGAGCACGCGGCTCTGACGGAGCAGGTTCTGGCACGGTCCGGCGATTGGTCTCATCGGCAACGGTCTCAGTCTCGCCATGTGCAGTCAGTGGTGATACGGCCGGGGATTGCGGCGGTTGACCATCGTCCGGTATCGGCTGTGTGGATTGTTCCGCCGCGACTTCCGGGGATGCCTCGTCGCGCTGCTCGGCCGTTGCGGTCGGGACACGCGATTCCGACTGAGCGGCATCGCGATGCGTTGGTGATGATCGCTCGGGTTCCGCCGGCGCAGGCTCCTGCGGTTCGTCCCGGTCCAGTTCCGTTGCCTGCTGCGGCTGAGTGTTCTCGCTTCCGCGCCGCTCGGCCGGCTGCCGGCCGTCGATCCGCAGTTCATAGCCGACATCCTGCAGCGCCCTCCGCACCGCGTGCGTCACATGGTCGAGATCACGTCCCTCGAAATGAATCCACGTTGACTGGCCGTCACGCTCCACCGAATACCGCACGCCCGCACGGCGCAGGCTGCGCGCCACCGCACGCGCCTGATGCCGCTCCAACTCGACCGCGTGAACGTCACCGCCGGCCAGGCGCTGCAACCGTTTCTCGCTCATCCTCCCGGTATCGCGGCCTCTCCGTATCACGCCGCGCATCGCCGACAAGCCACGCCCGCCCAATCGCAGAAACCAGCCGGCGGTCTTCTCTCCGACCCGCAGCGCGAAACCGCCACCGGCACGGCTGACTCCCATAGCGATCTGCCGACCAGTGTCTTCCAATCGTTCCTCGATCATCGTTGATCCTTTCCATATATGAACCGCATCTATTCGGGTTGGCGGATGTGCCGCCGCTGCTTGACATGCTGAGCCTGAGCACGCACGCGACGCAACGTGTCCAGTTCGCGGGCCAACTCGTCGAGTCTGCGTTCACGCTCCCGCAGTTCGACTACGGCATCGTCAGACAGCGGCCCGCCGCCGTCCGTGTCGCAGACCGCGACCAACGCCGCCTGAAACGCTTCCCGCTCCTCCTCGATGCGCCGCGTCGTTTCGGCGATCGCATCATCCACCGCGGCACCACTGGCAGCAAGACGGCCGGCCGTATTCAACTCGTCCGCCAGCCGGTTCAGCTCATCGAGTCGTCGCGCCTGCATCGCATACCAGCGGCGCTGCGCATCCGATTTGCCGATCGCGACCGTCATCCGCTCATGCACAGCGGGCTCCAGCCGTGTGGGTGGACGGGAGAAGTACCCGTACAGGTCCTCCACACGCACCTGCTTGGCGTAACGGCCTCGCCGTCCCGTGACGACCTGCTGCGATGCCGCCGGCAGGTACGCGCGATACGTGTCCCCGTCGCGCACAATACGTGTCAACGGAATCGTGATCAGCAGTCGTCGTCTCGTGCCGGGCAGCCACACGCGTACCGCGTTGTCGGTTTGTTCGGCGATCATCCGTCGGTTGAAGCTGATCGGCATGACCGTATGCCGGCCGATGCGGGCCATAACGTTCAGCTCGTCGTAGGCGCGTCCCAGTTTCACGTCGCGCACCCGCAGTCCGCTCGCCATGTCCGTAAACGTCAAGTGCCGGCCACGCACGACGACAGTCACGCCGGCATTGTTCAGCTCTCGCACAAACGAATCGAAATCGGTGGAGGCGCCTGCGGCCGTGTCGATCGCGGCGCGAATCCGATCCTTGACCGCGTCGCCTTTCGCCGACGCATACAGTTCCGCGAAGCTCACGCCATGACGGCGCCGCTCTCGTGCCGGTTTCGGTTCGGGCAGCACGTTCAGTCCGGATTCCCGGCACAGCCGGTCACTGATCTCGCGCAGTCTGCGTATTGTCGCTCCCGGTTTGGTTCGCATCTTATGGAATGTCACGTCACTGGCTGCGCAGATGATGATGTGGTTATGCGTGTGCCCGCGATCGACGTGCGTGGCGATCACGTACCGGTATTCGCCGCCGGTGAACTCGTCGGCGAACCGTATGCCCAACTCATGCAATTCCCGCGCGGTCACGCGTCGGCTGTCCTCCGGGCTGAACGATTGGATCACATGATGCGCAAGCACGCCGTTGGCTCGATTCCCGCCGGCCGATTGTTCGACCGTGGCCATCATGCGCCGCGCCAACTCCGCGGGATTCGTCGCATCGTCGCTGAAGTTCGCCGAGACCAGAGCGCCATGTTCGGTCTTGTCGGGATTGGCGATATAGGCGATTGCCTTGTGCAGGGTGACGGTGATCTGACTCATGTTGACGACCGCCATCGCGCCGCCTCCACCGCTTCGTCACGCTCCCGGCACATGCGCAGTAGCAACGCCGTCAGCTCGCGCTGGCCGTCCAGCACGCGCGTCATATCGCCGCTCGTGATCAGCCCGGTCGCGTTCGCCACATGGGCGATCTGGTTGATGTTGTTGCCTATACGCGCCATGTCCGCGCGAACCATGCCGGGATCCAATGCGACCGTGACCATGACCGTATGCGCGTCGATCAGCAGCGCGCGGGCATGGGCCGAAAACGACAGTACGCCGCCGCGAGACCGTTTCACCCGCTGGTAGAAACGATTCGCCTCGGCCCACTCGTCGGGAGTGAACGTGACCGTCTTGCGACGACAGCGATTGGGGTGCGAGTCCTGCCAGCTCATGGCCATCGCCTATCGGGTCGCGGGTGTCCCGCAGCGGATGCTCTACAGGGAATCCACGCAACCGTGCGTACGGTTGCAATGCTTGCTATTCCCCGACCTGACTCAAAAATCAATCCGGGACCACCACCTGAACACGCCATGACTAACCTCGATTCCTAACGCCGACACCGGCGATTGAACCGCATCATTACAGCGCTGATGGTCGCGCAAGGATAATCACGTTGCGGCACGAGCGCGCAGCCAAAGGAGGCGAGGATGGCCGTCGGAAACCGTCGCAAGGAACGCGCCGACTGGGTACGCAAATCACTTGAAGAATACAGGGCTCAGCTCAAGGAACGGGAGAATCGTACCGCGGCGCTGTACGATGCACTCACCGATTTCACCAGAGCGTTGGACGCCGTGCGACCGCTCGTGCAGGACTACACCCGCGACTACGGGGTATCGCGCCGTGAGATCGGCGAACAGTTCGGACTCACGCAGCGGCAACTCAGCGCATTGTTTGAACCGTTGACCGATGCCGATGTGACGGTAGATGACGCGGAACCACGGGCGCTCGTAGCAAATGCGACCTCGATTGGCTCAGCATCGCAACTGGATTCCATGTCCGTTACCTCCGTTGGGCCAGTGCCTACGCAGATAGACTATTTGTCGGATCGACCGCAGCATGTCTACTTATCGCATTGCTAACGGCGATGACAATTAGATGGATCAGCTACTGGCGACAACTGTTATGCCATTCGTTCAGTATGGACTTATCGTGTGCATCAACGTCATACTGTTCCGTGATCGCCGGCCATGATGTCAATCAAATCGGCAGATGTTGCGAATCGTTGATTTGCTGTTGGGATCATCGATGGTAGGTGACGGCCGCGTTCGCATCGCGCTTAATGATGCTGTTTTGCGTCCATTGGTCTGCCGCGTCGCCGAGGAGCCTGTCGTAGTGGCGGGTCGTCGACCATGACAACAAGGTGAATTGATCCGCATTGAGATCGCCGATGGTTCTTAACTGGGCGGTGGAGCCGTGCAGCGGCGCGTATCCGCCTCGCGTGGGGACGTCGTCGGTGTCGAGGAAGTAGTAGTACGGGCAGTCGCGGTAGTACCAGTACGCGTCGATGTACGTGTACTCGTCCTGCGCAACGATCGGCTGCGCGGCAGAACAGACAACCTGCTGGCTGAGTGCGGCCGATCCGGGCGTATCGTTGCGGTCGAAACTATGGTTGCCGCGTACGCCGTACACGATCGTTCCGGCGGCCAGCATCGCGATCATCGCAACATAGAAGATCATTGCGGCGCGACCACGTAGCCGATAGGCGATCACGCACGCCAGCGCGAGCGCGGCATAAAAGAACGGCGCGACTACACCCAGATAGCGTACGGAGAACATGCCGTATCCGCCGCTGAACAGTTCCTTGACGGCGGACCAGATCATCAGCGACGCCGCCGGCACGGCGAACAACATGACGATTAGTTGTGCGGCTGCAGTGAACTGCTGTGATGCCGGGGATTGGTTGTCGGACCGCGCGTGAAGCAGTTGTTCCGCAATGAGCACGCCGGCGATCGATGTCATTGTGGCCGCGACCAGCAGCGAGACGATCGACGGCAGTTCCGTTTCCGTCATGCCGAGCAGCATGATGTCGACCGCGTTGGCCACGCCGGACATGTTCGCGCGTCGGCGAACCGGAGGCAGCACGGAGCTTGCGCTGAGCTGACCCAGCAGCGCCGGCATCCACGGTAAAAACAGCACAGCCGATGCGGCATAGGCGAGCAGCCAACACCACGCGGACAGTCGGCGCATGCGCCATGAGCTCGCGGCGAGCCAGATCGCATGCGTCAGCCATACGAATGCGGTCAGATACAACGTCAGCATGCCGAGCGCGACGGTCACGGCATACGCGCACCACCATGCGATGCGGCGACGGCGATCGTGCGACCGGCAACGGTCTCCCTGCCGACCATCATGCCCGTCGGTCTCACCCGCATCCGCAACGCTATGCCGACGGTTGAACGGCTCGATCAACCCGGCCGCGCGCATCAGCATCGCCGTGCCGGCCACGGTCAGCAGCATCGCCGGCGAGTACATGCGCAGTTCATAGCCGTAGCGCAGCATGAATCCGCCGCACACCAGCATCGGCATGCACGCCGCAGCGGCATGGTCGCCGAACAAATCGCGCATCAGCATGATCAGCACGAACACGGCAAGACCAAGACATACGCAATTCGGCAGTCGCAGCAGCGCGATATTGCCGCCGGCGACGGGCATCCATTCCTTGAGCAGCAAATAGTACAGCGGCGGATGCGCATCGACGGCGGTGAGCGCGACCAGCTTCCGCACAGGCCGATCTGCCAGGATCAGCGAATACTGTTCGTCGAACCACAATGACTGGTTGCGGCCCATCAGCCAGCTCAACACGGTCGTCGCCAGTGCGCAGCAGGCGGCCAGTGCGGGGATCGAGCTGCGGATGGCGGATACGATCCAACCGGCATGTCCATCATCGGTGCTTTCACAGGCACGTTCGGCATTCGGAGCGACGGCTTTATCCTTCATCTTGGTCATGCCGGTATCTCCCCGTCATGCGCCGGACGGCCGAAACGGGTATTGTCGGCATCGCGGACGTTGATGTTGCCGTCGCGCACGATGTAGTTCGGCCGGCGTTTGGATTCGAGGTACGTGTTCGCCAGATACCGGCCGATGATGCCCAGGCACATCAGCTGCAATCCGCCGATGAACGTGATGATGCACGCAAGCGACGGCCAGCCAGCCACCGGGTCGCCGAACACGGCCGCGCGAACCGCGATGAAACAGGTCGCGCCGAACGCGACGACGCACAATAGCAATCCGATGTACGAGGCCACGGCCAGCGGTACGGTGGAGCATGAAATCAGTCCCTCGATCGCATAGCGAACCAATGCGAAGAAGTTCCAGCTGGACTTGCCCGCGGCCCGGCGCGTGTTCGGATAGTCGATCCACGCCGTGTGGAATCCCACCCACGCGTACAGTCCCTTGGAGAACCGGTTGCGTTCGGTCAGCGACGTCAATGCGTCGACGACCCGGCGTCGCATCATGCGGTAGTCGCGCGCGCCATCAGGCACTGCGACCGGCGACATGGCGTTCATCAGACGATAAAACGCATGCGCGCACAGGGATCGGATCGGCGGCTCGCCCGCGCGTGTGGTGCGTCGCGTCGCCACGCAGTCGAGCGTCGGGTCGTCGGCCAGCATCGCGAACATGCGCGGCAGCAATGACGGCGGGTCCTGCAGATCGGCGTCCATCACCGCCACGACATCACCTTGTGCGGCATCCAGTCCGGCGAGCAGCGCGCCTTCCTTGCCGAAATTACGAGACAATGACAGCCAACGAATCGCAAACGGTAAGGCGGCGTGCCCGTCGTCGCCTTCCGCCGCACGCTGCAGCAGCGCCGCGGTGCCGTCCGTGGAACCGTCGTCGACCAGCACCAGTTCGACCGTCGTACCGGGATACCCCGCTGTGATCTCGCGGACAGCCTGCGCGGCGGACGACAGGAATAATGGCAGGCATTCCTCCTCGTTATGGCAAGGCACGACGATAGACAGCGTGACCTGCCGTCCGGGACATGCGCCGCCCGCGGAATCCACCACAGTACAAGATTCGCGTGTCTCAGAGGCATACGCGGTACGACACTGCCGTGAATGCTGTTGATTGACCATGATCATGCCTTCTTCCCCTCGGCGAGGCGCCGCCTTGCGCCCGCCATATACCCACGTCCAATACGATTCCAGTGTGCGTTCACCGAATCACTGAACATGCCTGTACCGCCCCTGATTCAGCCCCTAATCACCGTTCCAGGATATAGGGGACGACGTAGGGATATTCCGAACGTTGGCTCTTACGCTTTCTTTGTAAGCCATCGTGGTTCGACCGCGACGATGTGAATCGTCATGCCGGCAAGATAATCAGTAATGATGGGCATGATCGGGTCCTTTTCCGGCATTATGCCGGTTAAGGGGCGCTTGCACGGCGGCGACGCCGAACACGGACTGCACGCAGAACAGTCCCATGAGGAACACGAACGCAGCGGGACGGTATGTGCGGTAGAAATCAACCATGTCCGGTTGTGCGTATGGCATAGCGATGGTGTACACGCAGCCGGTAAGCAGGGCAACAGATAGCGAGCCAACCAGTAGCGCGATGACGGCGAAACGCAGTCTTCGCCGGTCTTCGCACGCATTCGCAAGCCAGCGAAACGCCAGCGTGATGCAAATGCTAACCAGCAGGCAGCACAGTAGCCCGTATGTGGGCAGCATATCGATGATAAGCAGATCCTTCATGGGAGATCCTTTCAGATCAGGCATTCATTGAATCCATGCACGCTCCGCAATCGCAACGTCATGTCAAGCAAACGCATGACATGACGTTGCCGTTTCTTCAGAGGAACGCGCCGTCTCGCATGGTGAGGGTGGTGTCGCATTGGGCTGCGACTCGTGGGTCGTGCGTGGCGAGGATAAGCGTGGCGCCTTGCCTGCATTGCGCGAGGAGCATGGTCATGATGGTGTCGGCGGTGTGCGTGTCGAGTGCTGCGGTGGGTTCGTCGGCGATGATGATGGCCGGGTGCATCACGGTCGCCCTGGCGATGGCGATGCGTTGCCGTTCGCCGCCGGACAGTTGCTTGGGCATGCGTCGCGCCTTGCCGGCGAGCCCGACTTGTTCCAGCGCGGCCGTGGCGCGTTGCTTGCGTTCGGCGCGCTTGATCTTGGGTTTCGCGTATTCCATGGGGATGGCGACATTGGCCCATGCGGGCTCGTCTTCGAGGATTGCGTAGTCCTGCGGGATGAAGCCGAATATGCGGTTGCGCCATGCGGACCGGTCCTTGTCGTTTTCCGGGGCCGGGTGCCCTTGCAGGAGCAGGGAGCCGGAGGTGGGTTTCATGGACAGTCCGATCATGCGCAGCAGGGTGGATTTGCCGCATCCGGACGGTCCCATGATGGCGATCGACTCCCCGGCCGAGGCGTGCAGGGATACGTCGCGCACGGCGAGGAGCTGCGCCTGCCCGTCCGTGTATCGTTTGGTCAGGTTTCTGGCGTCTATGGTCGTCTGTGGCATGGTCGCTGCTTCTTTCATTGGATGTGTGTGGTTGCGCGTCGCACGGCGATCGTCCAGACCAGGATCGCCATGGCGAGGATGACGGCGATCATCGTCCGGGATGCGGTGGCCACCGGTTCCCCTATCAGCTGGAAGCATGCCAATGCCACGGCGGCGGGCAGCAGCATGCTGAGGATGAGTCCGGCGACTCGGACCGCCTCGCCTACGGCGGCGGCGCCGTAGAGCCGGCGGACGAGCATCGCCGGCCGCTCCCGTGCGAGGGTCACGGACAATGATTGGATGATCACGATGACGGTGAGCGCGAGGAAGGCGGACAGTCCAAGCAGGTACATCAGCGCGCGCACGATGAGGTCCCTGTCCCGTTGGGGCTGTTCCGTGTTCAATCGGTGCGGCACGAGTATCAGGCCGGCGTCGCGGCTTCCCGCGATGAAACCGTCGAGCTGGGTCCGGGACGGGTTGAACATGACCGTTTTGGTCACCGCCTCCTCGAGTTCGATGTCGTTGAGCCGGTTCAATGAGCCCGGGTCGAGGCGGATGACGATGGTCCGGTCCAGGTTGATGCCGGCGGTGTTCGGGTCGAATATGGCCGCCGAGGCCGGCAGCGTGCCGGATACCTTGACGTCGACGCCGGCGATATGCACGATGTCTGGCGCCTGCGCCCGGTCCACCCGGTAGCCGACGGACGCGCAGGGCGCATGGGCGCACAAACCCAGCCGGGGGAACACGTCATCGACGTTGCCCATCAGGACGATGGCCGGTATGCCGTTGGCGAACCCGGGATCGTCGATCTCGACGTTGTTGACGATCGCGGCGTACCCCCTGCCCTGTTCCAGCATGTCCCGCAGGCCATCCGCCACTTTGGGGCTCGTCTTGCTCGGGGACTGCAGGAGGTATTGCGGGGAGAACGTGACCGCGTCGACGGCCCGCAGACGAGCCTCGCCGCCGATCACGCTGGACTCGGTCAGCACATCGCTGAGCGTCATCGTGAACACGCTGCCCGCAAAAACGACGAGGAGCGTGATGCCGAGGATCGACCCCCATCGCCTCAATCCCATGCGGACGCCGGTCATCAGTTCATGGATCATCGTTCCACCTCGTCATTCGATCGTATGCCGAGCCATTCAGCCAACGCCGTCACAAGCGCCGTCAGGACCGTGCCGCTGATAAAAGCTGCGGCGAACGCGGCCGCCGGGCCGATGCCGGTCCTGCCCGACACCACGGTGATGAGCACGGCGCTCAACGCGGTTCCCGCCAACACGCCGGCCACGATCGGGACAACGGCCTCACGCACCCGGCCCGCCCACACCTGCCTGCCAGTGGCGCCGAACAGCCGCCTGACATGCAGGTCCGCCTTCCTCGCCGTCTCCATCGTCATGACGCACACGCAGGCGCAGACCAACGCCAGTGCCAGAAACAGCAAGGTGATGCCCACGAAGGAGTCACCGGCGAGGGACGACCGCAACGACTGCTCCTGCGGCCGGGTCACGTCCATGCCGCAGCGCGCGAACAGGTCCGAGATCTCCCGGAGCCGCTGCGGGTCGCTCGTGTTCACATACACGCTGCCGGGAAACAGGGAGACCGCCCCCAACGGGAGCACATACTGCAGGTTGCCGCCGACGTTCACCCCCGGAACCCTGACGACACCGCCGACGGAAAACCCGGCGGGCAATAGCGGTGCATCCCCATGCTCACGCCATTGCCCGGCCGAGAACGACGACTCGATCACACAGGCCACGCGACTGTTCATGTTCCGGCATTCTTGCGGAAGCGCATCGGCCCATCCGATGGAGGACCCCGACGACTGGAACACGATCGCCGGCCAACCGTCCCCCACGGAACCCTCCACCAAGGAAATACCATGACCGGAAAGATACTCGGCCAGATCACGAGTCGCCTCAAGACTCTTCCCGTCGTCGTGCCCGGCATCCGCCGAGGCGGTCAACACCAGTTGCGTCTTCGCATCGGACATGCCCCATTGCGATCCACGCCAATCAAGAACGCTCCAATACACAGCCCACGCAAGAAACGAAGACAACACACCCAACAGCAACGACACCACGACAATGGAGACACGGAACCCATTCGGAGATGACCTACCCATACGACGCCCTCCAACTTTGTGCCGGGAACATGACAGCCGTCCTGACGATCGATACCGAAGCGACCGATCCGGCCAGCTCAATGCATTACATACCCCTGCGCATCGCACCCGCAACATCATGTCAAGCAAACGCATGACAGCGGTGCCGTTTCATACCGGGGAGCCGATGGCCGCCGGCGGTACAGTGGGTGTCATGGGACTTGGGAACAAACCGGACGCGGCGAACGCGATCCGCATCGGCGTGTTGGATAATGATCCGTTCGCATTGGATGCGATGTGCGCGATGATCGCGGCCATGACTCGGGATTTTCACGTCGTGTGGAGCACGGAGTCGCCGGCGGTGGCGATCGAACACTGCCACAACGCGCATACACGGCCGGACGTGCTCGTATTGGACATGGCGTTGGGTGGCATCACGGGCGCGGACGTGTGCCGGCGCATCCGGCGCAGGACGGGCGAGGTGGGCGTCATCTGCGTCACCTCGTATTCGACGGACGTCTACCGGGATGAGGCGATCAAAGCAGGCGCGCAGGGGCTGCTCGCCAAGGAACGACTCAAGACCGACATCGCCGACGCCGTGCGTCAGGCGGCTGCAGGGGAACCGACCGCCACGCAGGCCGAGGCGGGCTTCAGTGACGCGGCATCGGCGCATGCGCTGCTGTCCAGTACGGTGCCGGCGAAGATGTCCGAGGACATGAAAGACTCATTGTCGTCTCGTGAGAAGGACATCCTGCGCCTGTACGCGCAGCGCCTCACCACCGACGAGATCGCACAGCGGTTGGGCATTGCCAAGGGCAGCGTGTTCACGTACGTGCATCGCGCGGCCGACAAGCTCGGCGTGACCAGCCGCAAGGAGGTGCTGGAGGCATGCGCCAGATACGATCTGCTGTAAGTCGATTTATTGGACGGCTGGGCTCGGATAACAGCCATCCGGTCATCGCGGCGTCATGCGTGCTGCTGGCTGCGGCCCTCATCGCGGAATACATGACCCGGGCCGCGACGGATGCCGCCGCAACGGTGAACGTGCAGCATCTTGCACTGGTCCTGGTGACGCTCGTCGGTCTGCTCGGCAGCATGTTCCGCCCGCAATGGTTCCTGTGGGCGGCGCTCGTGGCCGGAGAGATACTCATGCTGGCGATGCCGATGATCACACCGCTTGCCGTCATCATCACCTGCACGGGATTCCTCGCCTATCTGGACACCTGGTCGGGCGCGATCGCCACCGGCATACTGCTCATCTCCACCACGTTCGGCGTCGAACCGAGCAGCGGCCGTCTTCTGGTGGCGACATTGCAGAATCTCGCGTTCTATTGCTTCCCGCTAGTGACCGGTCTGTTGCTGCACATGATGCGCCAGCGCGATCATGACTCGTATCTGCTGCGTCGCCAGCAGGAACGCGAGGACACGGCCCGCAATTTGCATGACACCATAAGCAACGACCTCGCCTATCTCATCCTGCGCATCGACCACACCGAGACCAGCGGCATGCCCGCCGGCGAACATGAATACCGTCGGCAACTTCGGGAACTGCGCGACGCGGCCGATCGCGCCATGACCCACACGCACGCAGTCATCGACTCACTGGAAACACAGCCAGAACAGCATTCGCCGCTGGAACCGTCGGAATCGCAAGACGGAACACCAGCACCAATTCCATCTGACGATCCCGTTACCGTACAACAGGCAGAGCTGCAATCCCTAATCGACGACGAGGAGACAAAACTCGAATCGCTCGGCTTCACCGGCGACAACCTGCTCGGCGAGTTCCATCATCCGCTCTCCCCCGGCATGATGCGACTGCTCACAGGATTGCTGACGGAACTCTACGCGAACATCGCCAAGCACGCCGACCCGGCCGAATGGTACGCCGTCTCCATCGGCTTCGACACTGAAGAACTCCACATCTCCGTCAGCGACACCACCTCCGAACATGACGGGAAACTTGGATCGGGCAGCGGCCTCAACCGTTACCGCACCATCATCGAAAAAGCCGGCGGCAGCTTCACCATCCGCACGGAACAGCGGCACTGGCAGCTGGATGCCGCCATCCCCAACAGGGCATGAACCATCGGCAGGTTCAGCAACTTGGGTTACAGAAGCATAATCACCAACGCAATAGCCGCCAAACCCGCAGCTACACCAATCCCTATCGCAAGGAGAGGCTTTTGTCGAGCATTGCTTTTCACAGCGGCAAGTAACGACATGACCAGTAGTAACACTCCGACGGCTCGGCAGAGCAGACTCAAGACGTCTCCCGGGATCGCAAACGCGAGAGCCTGCAATGCTATGGATGCGCACAGCAGGATAACGACCAATCGTCTGGCGTTGCCGTCTTGTACCGACGTGTTAGGAGTGGACTTTCCCATTGCGATCACTTCCCTTCGTTGGGACTCGGTTCTCTTGCGATTTCCATTCAATCAGGGAACGGCCGACAGCACAACATCATGTCAAGCGATCGCATGACAGGAATCTTCGTAGACATAGGCAGATTCCTTCTGCATGGTTTTAGACGTCCCTTTGCGTCTGGGCCGTGCATGCGGCGATGACCGCGATGATGACGTATGCCAATGCGATCAGCCCGCTCAGCGTCGGATTCATGCCGGGAGACTTGTCCAGTATGGCGGTGCCGGCGATAGAAGGCAGCCACTCGTGCAATGTCTGAGGGTTCGGCAGGTTCGCTGCGATGATGGGCAGCAGATAGTACAAGGCGATGTAGGCGATCGCGCCCTTGCCAGTCGAATTGAAGGCCACGCACAGTGAGGCGGCGACAAGCATGCGCCCTGTAAGTATCAGCGCCACGGGGAGGCAGAGGAGCAACGATACGGACAGCGGCGCGGGCCATGCCTGCGCCGGTACGACGGAGCCGAGGATGAGACGGGAAGCGCCGGTCGCGGCAAGCCCTCCGACTATAGATGCAAGGAAACCGGCGGCGACGATGGCGGTACACAGGATCAGGAACAGTCGCGTCCGTTTCGGTTCGCTCAGGAACAATGGCATGGCCGTGGCCGTGTTGATCAGGACGCGGACGGATAGCAGCGCCGCGATGATCGCCACGGGTTCGCTCATGGGCATGACCGCCCCGGCGATGCTTGGCCCCAATCCCGTGAGCGTGGCAAGGCCATCGAGTCTGGAATCGGAGGAGAACATGAGCCGGACGGAGGCGCTGGTCAATGCGGCGAACGCGGTGAACGCCACCGGCAGCCCGGCCCATGCCATGAGCGGCGCAGGGCGGCATACCACGTAACGCATGAGCAGTATCATGCGTCGCAAACACTGTCCGCACCCGTTCATGATGTGCCTTCCTTTTCCGACGACCGGCAAATCATGCCAATCATCACATCGCGCAGCGTCGGCTCGACGTGGTCGAGTCGAACCAGTGGAACGTCGTGTCTGGCCGAGACGGAGAACACGTCGGCCGCATCCATCCGTCGGGCCAAATACAGGCCATTCTCCAAGGAGCGAACGTCGGCTCCCATCGCGGTCAGATCATCCAGCACCAGGGCTTTTCCGGTTTCGTTCACATCGGGAGCGAACCGGAACACGGTTCCCGACTCGCCACCACCATTGGCAATGACCTGTTCGAGTGGACCGTAGGCCATCTGCCTGCCGTGCATGATGATCAGCACGTGAGTGGCCATGCGTTGCAGTTCGTCGATCTCATGGGCGGCCAGAATAACAGTCCTGCCGGCAGAGGCCCATCGTTGCAGCAAATCGTGCAGCCAGAGCCTGCCGGCGATGTCCAGTCCGTTGAACGGCTCGTCCAACACGATGATCGGCGCGTCGGCGAGCATCGCCCCGGCCACTCCCAACCGTTGGCGCATGCCCGTGGAATACCCCTTGATCCGGGCCTTCGGCCAGCGATCCAATCCGCAATCGTGCATCACGCGGCGCACACGACGACGCACGTCGGGCAATCCCATCATGCCGGCCATGAACGTCAGATACTCGCCGCCCGTCATCGACTCGTCACCCAGACGCCCACCCAGAAACACGCCCACATGCAATCCGGGCTGTTCCAGCAGCCGGTACGGGCGTTCCATAATCAACGCTCGGCCCTGACTGGGAGCGGACAGGCCGAGCACCATGCGCAGCGTGGTGGACTTGCCCGCACCATTCGACCCGGCCACCGCCAGCACCTGACCCGGCCAAGCCTCGAAATCGATCGGACCTACCGTCGGACCGGACGCATACCGTTTGACCAAACCACGGGCCTCGACCGCGGCGTTCATGAGAAAACCTCGTCGTGACGAACCGTCGGCTCCGAATCTTGCACATCCGCCTCGTCGTCGGCCATCCCATCGTCGTCAACGGTATCCGGTTCCGCCGGCTTCTCCTCCAAACGGACGACCCCCTTACGCTGGTCCATCACCTCATGCACCAGATAAACCACGAACGGCACATACAACAGACTGCACACCATCGTCACGATCATCCACGCGAACTGGCGACGAGCCCACTGCCGATACGCCGACACCAGCCAGGCCGCCGAACACGACCACTGGAACACCGTCACCTGCACGGCGGCGGGCGGCGCGGACGGCACTCCAGCCAACAGGTTCGAGAACACCTCCCGCGCATACCCGCCATACGAAGGCAACGCCACGACCTCCGCGACTCCCAGCCATGCGATCAGCACGCCGGCCAACACCAGATACCACCAATGCAACGTCGCCCGCCGGCCACTGGCGATACGCCACTTGACGCCCTCGAACCAGACTGAAAGCCTGACCGATATCGTGCGACCATCCATGACGAATCCCCTTCGACAACCTAATACATCGATCTATAGCATCGCCATGCCAGACGGGACAACATGCTGTCAAGCAATCGCATGACATCAATCCCAATCGCGGAACTTGCTCATGCGATATCCCCTTGTGCCGGCACATTACAGTTGGATGGTGCCGTCACAAGCGTTGGCGACGTGGTCGGAGTGGGTGGCGATGATGACGACGCCGCCGTGCTCGGCCATGTCGCGCAGGGTGTGGATGACCATGTCGGCGTTGTCGTGGTCGAGGGCGCCGGTGGGTTCGTCGGCGAGTATTATCGCTGGGTTTTTCACGATAAGACGTGCCAGCGCCACTCTTTGCTGCTCGCCTCCGGAAAGCTGGTAGACCGGCTCCTTTTCGCGGTCGGCCAGGCCGACTTGCCGCAGGGCTTGGGATATGGCGGTTCTCCTTGCTTGCGCCGAACGGTGAAGCAGGGCGACGTTCAGGTTCTCCTCGATGGTGGCGTTGTCGATGAGCGCGTAATCCTGGAACAGATAGCCGAGCGTCTTTTCCCGGAACAGGCGCGTGGCGCGGGAACGGTATCGGGTGATATCTCGCCCGTTGACCTCGATCACGCCATTGTCCGGTTTCTCCAGTAGTCCGATGCAGTTCAGCAGGGTGCTTTTCCCTGATCCCGATGGTCCGGTGAGGGCAATCATCTGTTTCGGACGGACCGAGAACGTGAGATCCTTCCACAGCAGGTGGCTGCCGAAGGATTTGGAGAGATCCCTGATGTCGAGCCGCGTTGTGGACGGCGTGTGATCGGATGGTGCGGTGGTCATCGGTTACTCCTCCCGGGTGTGGGCCTGGACGTTTCTGCGCACGTATATGGCGGTGGACAGCATGCAGACCGCGAAACTCGTCACGGCGATGAGCATGGCAAGGAGCGGCTGGTATCCGTCGAGCAGCGACGGATCGTTCTGGGCGTATGAGACTACGGTCCGCCCGGCGGCCCGAACGGCCTGCGCCGCGAACCATACGCACGGGGCGGCCATCAGCGCCGATTCGACCATGACCAGACTCAGATGGGTTCTCGTGAAGGACCATCCGTGAATGTAGCGGGCGAAGATGGTCTGGGCGCGTTCACGGACCCTGATCTGGGCGATGGCCACGGCCGAGGCGATAAGGACGATGACGGACATCGCGACGTTGTATACGTGGACGATCAGGTCCGACCTGAGCTGCGCGTAATGCGCTGCGGCGCTTTGCCCGGCATCGTTCACGGCGAAGATGAAGTCCTTCAAGCCGGCCTGTCGCGAGGAGACGAGCGCGTATCGTGTGCTTTCCAGCAGCGCGTCGCCCTGGCTGGCATACGCGGCGTAATCGTCGGCGGACAACAGTCCGCTATCATTGTCGGCCACGACGAGCAGCGCGTCGTCGAACAGGGCCGGGGTGTCGGGCAGGGCGGATCCGTAGCCGAACAGCTGCTGGCCCCTGTCGCCGCGCACGTAATCGATCTCGGGGACGGCGATGCCGCGGGCGGATGTCCGGGATTGCACCCAGCTGCCGATCGCATTCTCGTATGTTTTCGTGGTCGCCGCATCCGCGGCATACGGTATCACCACCGTGACACCGTCGCCGCCGGCCGTCATGCGATGCCCGTCATCGTCTTTGACCGTCTGGTGCCGCAAATAGTTGCCGTTGACCAGCAGCACCGTGCCTGATACCGTTTGCCCGTCGTCCGCCGGGGATGCCATGAACCGAAGATCGTCTTCATGGGCCAGGACCATCCGTCCTTCGTCCTCGGCCCGTTCCAGCCATTCACCGGTTTTGCGGCTGTATTCGTCCTGTTCCTCCGGCGACAAGTTCGGATTGAGATGCACCTGTGCAACCCCGCCAGCGTCCCGCCATGCCTCCTGGGCCTGATACTGGTTGTGCAGGTCGCCCAGGGCCGTGAAGAGAAGGGTCACCGCCCATATGGTGATGAACACGGCCGGCACGCGGACGCAATACACCATGATGGAAGGCAGCCTGCGGGGCAGCCGCCCCTTGACCGCGGACAGCAACGGTTCCGCGGATGCGATCGCGAAACCCACGCCATAGGCGGCCGCCATGACCACACATACGGCCAGGAAGATCACGGCCGACAGCATACCGAACAAACTCCACTGGGCCCCGTGGTTGTACGCCATCACCGGCCCACATACGACAGTGGCCACGACGCACATTCCCAGCAGGCAGGCGGCCGCATTGGCCTTGACATCCCGCCCCATCAACACCAGCGGACCCGCCCCGTGGAGCCTCTGTACGGCGTATCCCTTCGCGTTCATCAAGGAGAAACCGCCCGCGAGCGTCGCGCACAGCAGCAGCGCGACGACCAAACTCACCCCGACGGGCCTGCCGATGACCCATTGCGCATACGAGCCGAGGAAGCTCGTCTTGACCAGAACGCTGTACCCCTGATCTCGCAGTTCACGCTGCATGTCTACCGCCGACGTGGCCGACCCGTCGAACACGTAGTACGTGCCACGGGGATCGGAGCCGGCCAAGTCGCCCATCCGGCCGACCGTGGTCCGCATCGAGGTATTGAACGACGGATAACCATGATTGATCCATGACGCGGCCCCGCCAGCAGGATTGCCCACGGCGACATATACATGCCTGGCCCCGCCGGGGTCCTGCACATCGGCGACATTCTTGGCGATATTGACCCTGTTCGCCTGCGCCACCTCGGATATCACGTCGATCGTCTCCTCGCTCCTGACCCGAGGGGACGACCCAGACACCTGCACGGTGGCCCGCACCGCAAGAGGCGCCGACAAATCCAACGCATTCAGGATCAGAAACGATCCCAGGACCGCGACGAAAGCCGCAATCCACAACGCAAGACGAATGGAACCACTCCGCATAGCCCCTCCCCCTTTCTAGAAACGTTTGGATAAGATGAATCCCCTTCGACAATCATGTGATAAGTCGATATATAGCGCCGTCACGTAAGCCGGACAACATGCTGTCATGCAATCGCATGACAGCCGTATAGTCTCATCGTCCGTCAGTCTGCGTTTCTACGCTTGTGATCTTGCGGCATAACTGCCAGCGAAGGTTCTTTATCCGTCGCCAGTTCCGCGCGCCTCGTATCCGCGGGCCTGCTCGATGACGGTGCGCAGCATGCGGCCGCTGACGGTGATGTAGCTCTGCGTGGTGGCGAGGCTTTCATGGCCGAGCAGTTCCTTGATGGCCATGACGTTGCCGTTGGAGGTGATGTACGCGGCTGTGGCGAACCTGCGGCGCAGGGAGTGGGGTGGATACCCGGTGGCGTCCTTGACGAGGCGGTATACGGTGTCGCCGCAGATGTGGTCGCAGCCCTTCTCGCCGGGGAACAGCCAGCCCGGTCCGCGGCGGCGAATTTCCCGAGCGAGTTCGTCGCTTAGCGGCACGATGCGGTCCTTGGCTCCTTTGCCGTGGACGATCAGGCTCCAGCCGAGTTCGTCGTCGATCAGGTCGTCTCCGCGCACTTGGGCGATTTCGGCTCGGCGCAGGCCGGCGTCGGCGGCGAGCATGATGATCAGCCGGGTGCGCGGGTCGCTGCTGTCGCGGCCGATGAGGACTGCCTGTTCTGGCGCGGCTCGCTTCTTGCGTTGTTCGCGTTTGATGGTCGGCATGCCTTCCACGGGGTTGTCGAGGCGCTTCCCGTTGCGCTGCGCCCAGCCGTAGAATATGGAGAACATGCATCGGTCGCCGCGTTTGGCCGCATTGCCCAGTCCCTTGCGGCCGAGCCATTTTCGGATGTCGCTGGCCGTGACCTCGCCGGGATGCTTACCGGTGTGCCGGGCGAACGCGCCGATCTGGTAGCGGCGCAGGTTGATGGTGTTCTCGCTCAGGCTGCGCAGCCGCATGTCGGCGGACCATTCGTCGACCCAGTCGTTCCACGGTTCGGGCATCATGTTCTTCTTGCTCATGTTCTCTCGTCTTGCTTTCCGATACGCCGGCACGGCCAGGGAGAGACGTGCGGGTATCTGGTCGTCGCCGACGCTGCGGCGCGTGTGGTGATTCGTCCTTGAAGCGGGCCGGCCATTGCTGGCCATACTCTTCCCTTTCCGTCAAGCCCGAAGCACAAGACGGTAGCGTAGAACCGCATTTATGACAACGTTAACAGCCATTCCATCTGCACACCTGCACGGGAAGTTTAGACTACGTTTACCGTTCATTTACAATATCTGTAAATCTAATCGTTTAACGAAACGTTGGTCTCTCCAAGTCTCTTTCAATAACTTGGAGAGACCGCCTGTGCTTACGTTGTCATTCCGTCGCCGGCATCATTCTGCCACTGGTGGACACGACCTGCCCGACGTTCATGCCCTCGCCGTACTTCTTGACGGAGTTGACCACGGAACGCAGGTTGAGCGGGGTGACGGTCACGTACGCCTGCGTGGTGGCAAGACTTTCGTGGCCGAGCAGTTCCTGCACGGCGCGGATGTCGCCGCCGGAGCTGATGTACGCGGCGGTCGCGAATCGGTGGCGCAGCGTGTGCGGAGAGCAGCCGGTCGCGCTCTGTATCCTGCGGTACACGGTGTCGCCGCACACCGGCCCCTTGCCGCTGGCGTGCGGGAACAGCCAGCCCTTGGGCGAGGCGAGGATCGCGTCGGCCAGCTCGTCGGTCAGCGGTACGATCCTGTCCTTCGCGCCCTTGCCGTGCACGATCAGGCTGCGCCCGGACAGGTCCTCGGTCACGTCCTCGCGGCGCACGATCGCGATCTCCGCGCGGCGCAGACCGGCCTCGGCGGCGAGCATGACCATGAGCCGGGTCTGCCGGTCGGCGTCATGCAGCCCCTGGCCGACGGCGGTCTCCGGGGCCGGCACCTTGTGACGGGTCTCGCGCTTGATGGGCGGCAGGTCTTCGGCGGGATTGTCGGCGCGCAGGCCGGCCTTCTTGGCCCAGCCGAAGAAGTTGCGCACCGCGTTCATCGTCGAGCGGCGGGCCGCGTTCGACGGCGGGCGCACGATGTACGACTTGAGATCCGCCTGGACGATCTGCCACGGCGGCTTGTTCGTCAGCCTGGCAAGATCGGTGATCTTGTACCAGTAGTATCCGATGCTCCGCTCGCTCAGATTGCGGAAGCGCATATCCGCGACCCACTGGTCGAGCCACGGTATCCAACTGTCCGGCGGCTGCCGGCGATCTTTGAACTCCATGATCGCGTTCTCCCTTTTGCGACCCCGGCAAACCGCGCCGGACGCGGGGAACGACACCATGCCGGACCGCCCCGAGAAGGCGCCGCGGCGGCCCCTCGTCCAATCCGCTTAAATAAAAGCTTAAAAGGACGGGCGTGTCGCCTACGGCCGTATGGGCTTTCAAGGGACCGGTCAGTCCCGCTGAAACCCCAACGGTTCCAAGTGCTGTACACTGGTCTCACAACATAAGAAAGCCCCTATCGAATGACCGGAATCCGATTCGTTTAATTCGTGGGTTGTGGGTTCGAATCCCACGGGGGGCACGGATAGTAATTTAGCACCGCCTTTGATGGCGGTGCTTTTTTGTTTTCTCCCCCACAAAACCGTTGGAATCATTGGTGTTTCCTCGTGTAAACCGAATCGCTACCGCTTTGGGCCCTGCCTTCTAGTCATGTCCAAATGTATCTGTTTCGGCACCACTTAGGTTACAAGTTAGGTTACAAGCCGACGGGGAATATCATGAGACGTGTGAGGAAAAAAGACAAACGCCGGCAATGGGGCAATATTCTTGAAAGAGTTAACGCCAATGGCGAGGTTACTTCATTGCAGGCCCGATACCAACACCCGTTCGGCACTGGGCGTATAACAAAGAGTTTTGAACCACAAGATTTCGCCGGTGCCAATGCGTGGCTCGATGCCGAGTTGACGTATTTGGAAACATGCGAACGCACCCATAGTGCTTGGCTCACTCCCCGTCAACGCGAAACGTTGGAACAAAAGCACTCCATGAGGTTCGGGGATTTTGTGGAGCAGTGGCTTCAGAATTACAGGACTAAAGACGGCTCCGAGTTATCTGGTTCCTCAAAACGCAACATACGTGCGGACGTGTCTCATTTCCTTACTGATTTCAAGGACATGACCGTGCAGGAAATTACTCCGGAGAAAATCAAAGCGTGGTACGACAAGCCCCATCCGGAAGGCGCTTATGCGTTCCATCGATCCTGTCAGCGCTTCAAAGCGATTATGAAAGCAGCGAGCACTGAGGGGTTGGATGGATCCGCCCCTTTGCGTATGGATAATCCATTCATTTTCCCGATTCCCCCGGTTCCTGATTCTGGTCGTTCCAAGATCCCTCCCCTGACACCTGAGCAGCTGCAAATCATATATGAGACCATGCCGGGGTATACACGGCTGTCTGTCTATCTATCGGCATTGGCTGGTGGGCTGCGAATCGGAGAGGTTTGCGCATTGCAGGTACGTGATATCGATTTGAAGAATCGCATGTTGACGGTACGTCATAGCGTCAATCGAGGAGAGACTGATCGTGGGGACACGAGGCTTGCCAAGACGAAAACCTCTTCGTCCATGAGGACTGTCGTGCTTCCCGATGAGTTGGTGCCATTGGTCGAAGCACATATCAAACGTTATTGTGACGATGATCCGGAGGCGATGCTGTTTCGTCCCAAGCATGTGAAGGTGCTTTCCCAGAATACCCTGCGCAAGCACTTCAATGATGCCAGAAGCAAGGCCGGTCGTGATGACGTTACGTTTCATGCGTTACGAGCCACCCATGCGACGATGCTTATTCTGTCTGGCGGCACACTTCGCGAGGCCATGAACCAATTGGGACACACGTCCACGGAGGTCGCCATCAAGCATTATCAGCGTGCGGTAGATGCGCATACCAAGATCGCCGCGAATACCCTTGCCGAGCATATGCTTCCGAGCAAACGCACTCCTGAAATTGTGGAGGCCGAATACAAGACCGCCAAGCGCCAGCTCAGGGAAACCAAGGAACGCCTTACTGCTCTTCGTCTGGAGATGAGGGCTTTACGTAAATCGGCTTAACGATCTGTCTGCGATCGTAGAGATTCTGTTTCGCAATGATGTTTAGGTACTTGTTGAACTGGTCATCAGACAGTTTTTGAAACCGCGTCGTGCACGAATGGAACATTACGCCTTCCTTTCTCAAGGATTCACGCAACGGGACGATCTCTTGGAGAAAGCCATCGATGACGGCAACGTTGTGTCGCCGACCGCCCCATTCGAGAACTTTCAGGAACGTCTTGCCCGACACATGGCCTTCCTCGTCAGTTACTTCCGGTTCCTCGGGGATCTCGTAGTCAGATAGCGCCTTAAATGCTTCTTCGTACACCTGCATGGATAGTTCTAATTTGCGGGCATTGTAAACGATGGTTCCCAAACTCGCATAGCTGCTTAGCCCGTCGCTGATAGCACCAAAAAATTCGTCTATTACCTCAATGTTTGCCATGCCGGCAAACATTGGTAAATCCGCCTCCTGAAAAGGCTGACGCAAATCACATAATATCGACACGAGCGGTCGTTCCAATACCCTGCTGAGTGTTATGACATCTTGTAGGGATAGGTTTTTCCTCTGCCCCAATTCTATTGATGCCAGCCAATCGACCGATACCGGAAAGCCGATCTTTTGGGATCTTTCAACAAATTCCCGTCTGCTCATTTTCCGTCGGTCGTTATCTCTGTCGCCATTGGCCCGGTATGTGCTCATCCTTTCGCCGAACTTTATTGCGTTGTTATGCGCCTTTGATCTCATCTCGGATTCCCTTTCTGGGTCGCTGAATTATATCTTCTCGTTTTCATAATAACAAAAGAAAATGGGGAAATCCCTATTTTTAATAGTTTTCATGGGGCTCTCCCGCATGATTGTAATTAATCGACGAACAAGTCGAGGTAGGTAACAAGGGCGGGTTGATCCCGTGGAGGTTGACGACGATGGCACGCAGCACAAGGCGCATCAACGAGGTGACTGAGATCCCTCCGACAATGACCCGCGAGGAGGTCATGTCGGCGTTGCATATCTCACGATCCACGTTCAATCGCATGGTTGCTGAAGGCGAGCTGACCGCCTACTGGATCGGCAGTCATCGCAAGCAGGTCATCGACAAGCGTTCGGTTCTGCAATATTTCCAGGAACCGGCGAATGCAGTTGCGATCAGCCAACGAGCGGGCATCACTCACGCCCTTGCACAGTAAGAAAGGCCCTATTATGGCAAACTCTGTTTACAAACTGTCTTCTGACCCGGTGGTGTTGTCCGGCAATATCAACTCAGCACGCGAACGCATGACCAAGGAATGGTGGGATTCCCACACAAGTGAGCAGGCACCAGTCCAGCATGACGCGCAGGGTCGCATCATACGAAAAGTCGAGTTCCTCACAACGGTCAATTCGTTCGGTGAGGATCGGTGCGAGGCTCGTTCAGTCAAGGTTCCTGATGGCGAGTGGAGTTCCAAAATCGGCAAGTTCGCCACGGTGCGTTTCGTCAATCTGACGCTGACAGTTGGGGATCTTCGCGGTGCAGATGGCAAGTTCAACGGTCATTTTGAATCTCTGAGCGCCGACGATATCGAGATCATCTCGCCGGGTCTGCAACAGCCCGGGTTCACGTCCAATACGGTTCGTCCCGCAGCTACGGCATCGACTGCCAAGCACGAAGGCTGAGCAATAGTCAAGAAAGGTTCGACATGGATAACATTTCGAAAATCATGGTTGCCGATGGGCGGGTTCGTTTATGCGAGTTTCCCATGCCCCCGGTCGTTTCCGATGCTTCATTGGCACGGGATATGGCGCTGAACTGGCTTACCAAGTCCGGTCGTAAGCGCGTACAGGCTGCCGATGCGCTCGTGCTGTACTGGGACAACGAGGTGATGTCGAGGTTGAATCAGGTGTTGGCACCGTTCTGTCAGTACCTGTCATGGTCACTTGCTCCGACCATTGCCGCCACTGGGATGCTGCCCGAGGACATTCCGCTTGATGCGTATTGGCGCGTGGAGACCATCGACCTGAACCGGCAGGGACGTCTTTTCATTTCGGTGAAACCCGATTGGCTTCATTCCATCGCCGAGTTCAACCGCATAGTTGATCGCGTACTGCCCCAACTCGATCCCTCGCTTGATTTACGTCTGTACGAGGATCCATATTCCAATCCCAATCGCATTGGGTTGTGTACGGCCACCGGCATTGTTCCGTGGAGCGTTGCGCAGGGGTACGTCGCGGCCTGCGACCGATTCACCAAGGCATAGGGCATGGAACCAGTCAGCATTAACGCCCCGGTGTTGCGCGCATCGGGGCGTTCCCGTACTTGCACAGAGGAACCGAGCGAACAGAGCGTACAGGCCGCGTTACGAGCCGTAGAGGCGACGAAGCGCGATAGCGCGAGGAGCCCGGAGGCCGTAGCGGCGGGAGGCGGCTTGGCCGCCGACCCTCTCGATAAGAAGGAGAATAAATCGACACCAATGGTTGAATAAGAAGGAGAATAAATCGACACCAATGGTTGATGAGGATTGTTCAACTCAGGAAATGACATGGCGAATGAGGGCCGGGGGATGGCGCATCAGTTCCCTGAGAAGCGTTCGCGCATGCGGAAGGGTACTGCGGGATTCAAACATGAATGGAGGGGGAGCCGTTATGGTGCGCATGATTGTGCATCAGGATCTGACTGCCGCAGGTGTATCACTGGGGAACCTTGTTGCCTGCAAAAGCAGAAGCTGCCCCCGTTGTGCGGGGGTCATTGCCCATGAAAGGTCGGAGGAATTGGCTCGGGGGCTACGCTGGTGGCTGGAATACCCGGGGAGGGAGGAATCTCGCCCTATGCGTTGTGCGCTGTTCATCACATTCACTGTGCAGCATTCGATGCAGGATGATGCCCAGTCCTTGATGGATGCGGTAAGCCACGGGCGTACCGCATTGACTGCTGGTGCGGCCTATCGTGGCAATAGCCACTTCATCGGCGATCGGAAACGCTTTGGCATTGCCGGGTGGGTGCATACCATCGAGAACACATGGAACCCGGTGAATGGGCATCACGTTCACCTGCATTCGATTGTCCTTCTGGATAGGGCACCCACGGTGGATGAGTACCAGCAGCTGGTCATCAGGCTGTTCACCCGCTGGGAGCGGAGTCTGGAGAAGGACGGGTATACCTGCGATTTCAACAAGGGCTATTCCGTGGAATTCGTCAGCGATTCGCATACAGCAGCCACCAAACTGGCGGAGTATGTGACCAAGGATACCGCCGAACGTGCAGCCTTCGAGCTGTTGAATGGTCAGGGCAAGCATGGACGCCATGGTTCAATGACCATGTTTCAGATTCTTGCTCGCTTGGCTCTTGATGATGGTACGCAACGTTTCTGGTTCCCCCTAACAAAACAAACTCGTCCTTTATGGCTGGACGATTCCACCCTTGCAATAGTCAACGCTGAAAGCGGTGAAGTTGTCCGTGAATACCCGGTTGCGGGGAACCTGAAACTGCTGAGGGTAGTGCATGAGATTGAACAGGCTCTCAAAGGCCGTCGCTTGATGACCTTCAGCAAGCGTTCCACGAAGCCGGCCTGCGAGCTTGACACGCTATGGAATGAATTTCTGGATCGTACTCGTATGGAGGAACTCACTGACGAGCAAATCGCGGATCGCCGGGATACGCATTCGTATTATTCACAGCTGATCTCCGCTGATGATTGGTATCACACGTATGTCAGGAATCCCGAAAAGATTTTCGAATTGGTTCGGCTTTACAACCACGATCCTGAGTTTACTGCTGATGATCTTTTCAAGTGATCTTGGTGATTGCTATGGTGCCCTCTGCCGGCATTGGCTATTGATCCTTCTGGCGGCTTGCCTCCGCTTCCCTTATTATATAAGGAAATACTGCCGGATTGTCTATGACAATCCGTCCTTATCCCCGCGAGAGAAATCACCGGGAATATGGCGAACCGCCGGGCGTTGGTTGCGTTTCCGGCGGTTGTCTTAACGGGCGTGGGCAGGGTCAGGAGAGGGCGGTGAAGGCAATGCCTTCGTCCCTCCAGCCTGCGGCCTTCAGGGTTGTGTATTCCGTCTGGCCGGTTGTCCATAGATGCTCGCCGGTGAACTTGTTGTAGAGGCGATGCACAAGCGTGGAGCCCTGCTTATCGTTCACATGGAAGGCAATACCCTCATCCCTCCAGCCTGCGGCCTTGAGCACCTTGTATTCCGTTTCGCTGACCGTCCACAGATGCTGGCCGTCGTACTGGTTGTAGAGCCTATGCACGGCAACGCCTTCGGATACCGCGTTGAACGCAATACCCTCGTCCCTCCAGCCCGAGGTCTTCAGACTGGTGTATTCGATCTCGTTCGTCGTCCACATGTGCAGCCCGGAATACGGGTTGTAGAGCCTGTGCACGGGAACCGGGGTCGCCTGAGTATTCCCGGAGCCTCCATTGTTACCGGAGTTGCCTGAATTGCCCGAGTTACCGGAGTTGCCACCGGTGCTGCCGCCTCCTGCGAGGAGATCATTGAGATGCTTCTGGGCTGTGGTCAGGTTGTCATCGGCGGTCTTCTTGTCGGCCACCGCCTTGTCGTATGCCTTCTGGGCCTTGTCCAGTTCGCTTCCGGCCTTCTCCTGATCTGCCTTCGCCTCGTTGAGCTGGTCGAGCGCGTCCTGCACTTCGGGAGAGTTCTTGGAAGCGGCCTCATCCAAAGCCTGCTGAGCGGCCTTCACCGCATCATCAGCCGCCTGCTTGTTCGCATCGGCGTCGGCCTTCTTGTTGGTCAGGTCGGTAAGGGTGTTCTTAATACCCTCAATGTCCTGAGTGAGCTGGTCGATCTTCTGCTGAAGCTCTTCTTTGTTCGCGGTCTGGTTCTCGAAGTCGCCCTTGATATCGGTGAACTTCTTGAGCGCCTCGTTGTACGCCTGAGTAGCCTTGTCCAGCTTATCCTTCGCCTCGGCAACTGCCTTGGCGTTGGCATCGTCGGCGGTCTTCTTCTCGGAGGCAATACCCTGAAGGCGGGTCAGCTCATCCTTCGCGGCATCCAGAGCGGACTTGGTCTGATCGACCTTGGTCTGGGCGTCGGACTGAGCGGTCTGAGCATTGGTCAGGGCCTTCTGAGCAGCCTCCACGGCGGCGGAGTTGTCGTTGTTGATGATCGCCTGAAGGTTCGCGATGGTGTTGTTCAGGTCGGTCTGCTGCTTGGTCAGATCGGACACCTTGGTGTTGGCGTCGGACACGGCCTTGTTCGCATTGTCCAGCTTGGTCTGAGCCTCGGTCACGGCGTTGGCCTTGGCGGTCTGGTCGGACTTCAGCCGGTCGAGCTCGTTCTTCAAGGCGTCACGCTTCGCGGTGGCCTCGGCAAGCTCCTTCTTAGCGGCCTCCAGCTCTGCGGCGTTGCCGTTCGTGGTGGGGGTGAGAGTCTTGATGTACTGCTCAAGCAGAGTGCGGTACTCAGACACGGAAACATCCAAGCTGCCACCGGCCTCATACACGAATCGAGCCGGGAAGTAATTGAATCCGTCATCACCCGGGTTGCCCTGAGAGGCGTAGTTGGACACGCCAATACCCATACCCTTGGAGCCATCAGTGGCGGCGTTGAGGTAATGACCCACCTGAGCGGCGAGCTGAGTGCCGTTGCCAAGGACTCCGTTGTAGGAGTAGAAGTTCATCATGCCACCGTGACGGTACTCCTCAAGGGAGGGGTCCTTCTTCACCCAGCTGTCGAACAGGGCCTTCTCGGACTCCCACCAGCTGGTGTTGCCGGTCCACGGGGAATCAGTGGGATCCTTGGCCTCATTGAGGTTCTCCGCGTAGGATCCAACGGTGATGTCGTGGTTGTAGTGCCAGCGAACGGCGTCCGCGTTCAGCTGAGCGTAGGCCAGCGTGATGAAGGAAACCTTGTATTCCTTCAGACCATCGGCGGTGCGCAGCTGGTTAAGTTCCTCAAGGTAGTTCAGCGCGTACAGCATGTTCTGAATGCTGGTCGCGTCCTGAGCGTCACCGAGGTGGACGTACTGATCGTACCAAGACGGCTTCGTGTTCTTCGTGGAGGTGCCAGTGATAACCTTATAGGCCTCTCCGGCATCATCACGGGCGTAGGACGGCAGTGTAGCACCCTGCTTCTGGAGCCACTGGTAGAAGTCGGCGGCGGACTCCTTGTACTGCGGAGTGGACGGGGTCGTGGAGTTGCTGAGATCGTCAACCTTCTTCTGAGCGTCCTTGACGGCCTGCTCGGCGGCGGTCAACTCGGTCTGCTTATCCGTGACCTTCTTATCAGCCTCCTGCTTATCAGCGTCGGCCTGCTTCTTAGCGTCCTGCGCCTTCTGAAGGTCGGCCTTAGCATTGGTCAGGGCGGTCTGAGCGTCGGCCAGCTGGGACTGAATACCCTCAAGGTTCTTCTGGGCCTCAGCCAGCTTGGTCTTCGCCTGAGCGATCTCCTCGGCGGAAGCGCCACCCTCCTGAGCCTTCTTCAGAGCCTCTTCGGCTTCCTTGACCTTCTGATCCGCGTCGGCCTTGGCCTGCACCGCGGAGTCATAGGCCTTCTGCGCATCATCGACCTTGCCCTGCTGGGCAGTCACATCGGTATTCGCCTTGTCAAGGGCGTCGGCGGAATTGTTCTTGTTGTCGAGCGCGGTGTTGTAATCCGTGTTCGCGTTGTTCTTATTCTGCTCGGCGGTGTTCTTGTCCTGCTCGGCCTTGTTGACGTCCTCCTGCGTGACCTGATCGGTCGTGCCGTTGTTCAGGGCGTCCTGAGCCTTCTGAAGCTCGTCCTGCTTGGACTGCAACTCGGCATTGGCGTTGTCGAGGTTGTTCTGGGCGGTCTGCTGATCCTTCTCTGCTTGGGTCTGCTTCTCCTTGGCCTGCTCCAGCGCCGCCTGCTCCTTGGAGGTATCGACGGGATGATCCTTCTTCGCCTGCTCGTACTCGCCCTGCTTGGTCTGAACATTCTTGTCGGCCTGCGTCTTCGCTTCCTTGGCCTTATCCAGATCAGACTTAGTGGACTCAACGTTCTTCTGTGCCTCGGCCACCTTATCCTTGGCATCATCCACCGCCTGCTGCGCCTGCTGGATGTCCGCCGAGGTACCACTGGAGGCGGAGCGAACGGAAGCGCCGGAAGGCGCGATACCGTTCGCCATAGCGATGGATGGCGTGCCGACCACCCCCATGGAAACCACCAAACCAGCCGCCACGGCCATCCTTGCCGCCCCAGCCGGGGTCACCAGCGGATCCTTGCGCTTTGCCGGCGCAGCATGCTTCGGCCTGTACTGCATATCCCTACCACTTTCTCGAAGGCAATCAATCACTGACTCCCTCATATGGCTAAACCATATTGCCATATATAGGAGGCCATATGCAGTAAACTACACCCATACCTTGTCTTTCATGCCGAGGAATACACCGATTGACGAACCATGGAGCGCGTACATCAAGGAGGTCGGCCTCAACCTTCAGCGGCTGAGGATCTCCAAGGGACTATCTCAGGAAAGAACCGCCTACGATGCCGGACTGAGCAGATACACCTATCAGAAATTCGAAAAGGGCGAATCCATGCCCGGCACCCCGGCTAACCCCAGCCTGCACAACATCATGGCAATAGCCCAAGTACTCGAAGCCGATCTAGAGGAAATTCTCCCTAGGCCGTGGCCTGATCTACATGCTCGTTAATAGGTACTGACACCAACAGCGGCATTGTCTAGCACGGTCTCTAAGCTACCAAGATAGGTTACACCAAAGGTTACAAATGGTATCCGATGTGAAGAAAAGCTAATAATTTCAACGATTATCACGGCTATCTTCGAATCCCACGGGGGGCACAAACATCAAAAGGCATCGTCATCAGGCGATGCCTTTATGTTTTTCTTCCTCACAAAACAGTTGGAATCATTGGTATTCCTCATATCAAGCCGAACCGTTACTGATTTTGATCTCTGCCTCCCAGTGATGCCCAAATACACCCCATTTCAGCACCACTTAGGTCACAAGTTAGGTTACAAACAAGCCCCGGTTCATGAACCGATGGCGGCAACTGGCTACACAATGCTTTCGAAGCAGTAATACGTGGTTTTATCTTGGCCCTGCACAATGAGCAATACGCCATTGACATTGCTGATTATTTGATGCGCATATGTATCGTCTGTATTGAACTGTGATGCAGAACAAAGAGACTGAGCATTCTCTATGATGTCGATTGATGCTTCCGATAAAGTATCGGTCGTGAAATTGCGGGAGTCCAACGTGGTATTTTCAGCCGACGCCCCAGCATCGGTACGTAAGATTGTGCACCGGTACCCATCTCCATGAAAGCTTTTCTCTTCGCTGTGTTCCACAACACGCGTCTTCTCTGGGAACGTGACGCCCCAATTGGTCGACATGGTTGACAGCGTGGCATTGCGAGAAAACAGCAACGCAAGGCAGGCAACGATAACGATTCCCGCAGCCATGCAGATAAACACCAATCCTCGCTTGTGTTTCATTTTGCCCCTCCAAATAGCGCCATTGCTTTATATCAGGATACTGCTTAGCTGGTTAGGTCACAAACTGCCGAGGGATGTTCGTGGCGTTTTATACTGGCACATATGGCCGAACGAATCCTGATGGCAATAGCGGACAATGACAGTTGCGCATTGATGGGGCTGGCAGCAATTTTGAAGCAAAGGCTGCCGCAGATCACAGTCGTATGGTCAGAGACAACAGGGCATGATGCGATTCAGCACGCTTTGGATCCAACAAGTAATGCCAATATCCTGCTGATGGATATGCGAATGGAGGATATGTCGGGGCTGATGGCCTGCCGAGCGATCAGATCACGCAACGCGTGCCTTCCGATATTGGCTGTTACGGCATTTTCGCTGACATACTATGCACGCCGTGCTGCCGAAGCCGGCGCGCAGGGCATTGTAGGCAAAAGCGATTTCAATGGCATGGCCACGGCAATCGTCGATATTCTCCACAATCATGCAATGACCGTTCATGTGAGCGCGTCTGAAACCGTCACGTTTGACTCCGCACAGCAGGCGAGCCTTCGGCTGGGCGGGGAGGCAGAACCGACTATTGCCCGACTTTCCGCGCGTGAAAGGGAGATAGTCGAACAGTATGCTCAAGCGAACAAACCCGCCGTCATTGCGCGAAATCTTGGCATTTCGGTGAATTCGGTCAAAACCTATCTCGATAGGGCGCAAACCAATCTGGGGCTGTCGTCACGAGCTGATCTTGTGGAATATTGGTGGCAGCGTTCGTGATGGGGGCTCACATGAAACATTTGAGAATCCATGGCCCGAGTTCAGTCGCGGACTGGGTCATCGTCTGCTTAACAATAGCTGTGCTGTGCTTAGCAATTGCCGATTGGTGGCTCAATCCTCCCCACACTTGGTTCGGTGTGGCAACTGGGCTGGGATATTGCATCGCCGTGGCGCTTCTGCCACGCTATGGGTTCAAATCGGCTTGGGTGATTATTGTTCTGGTGACGATCAGCAATTTTGGCGCAGGTATCGACTCGTCCGGACCTAGCAGCACATGGGGTCTGCTGCTGGCGATTGTGGCATTGGGAAGAAACGCACGCTATTGGGAAGGCGTGGTTTCAATCGCGTCCATTATCACCAGCATAACCGTCGCCACAATTCAGTTTCCCGACGTTATGAAATTCAGCCTGCCCAATGGAGTCGTGAACTTCGCCATCGGCTTGCTCGCCACCTACTTGACCGGGGTGGCGATCCGCCGATCCGATGACAAGCGGAAACGTCGCGAGATGGAACAGCTGCTTGCTCAGGCACGTCGAGAGATTGCCATGGCTTCATGCTTCCATGATGCGGTTTCAGGCAAGTTGACGCATATTCTTGTGACGACTGAAATGGTCAAACAGAAGCATCCCGACGAATACGACCAAATGGGCTGGCAGGAAGTGGCCCAGGAAGCGTCCGACGCTTTACATGAGATGCACCGTGCGATTGACGTGATGAATCAAGACTCGCCATCCGCTGGAGATGAACTTCCCCTCACATTGGCCGAAGCCCTTGAATCCGTCACAGCAGCATACGACAAAAGGCTGAAGAAGTTGGGCTACACCGGCGAGACACAAATTCGAGGAGAAAGCCCTGCCGTACTTAGCGAACGAACAGATGAGATTATTGCGGTGCTGCGAGAGCTCTATGCCAATATCGAACGGCATTGCGATCCCGCCAACACGACGTACCGCATGCACATCAATCTCCAGCCGAAAGCGGTAACCATTGCGCAAAGCAATGACTGCCCCAAAACGGCACTGCAACGTTCTTTTTCCATGGTTTCAGGCAAAGGTCTGAAGTTGCATCGCGCTCGAATCGAGGCCCTCGGGGGCGAAATGCGAACAAACCGAGACAACGACCAATGGCACGTATTCTGCCAACTGCCTCTAGCATAGATGACCGCCCATCAGCGTGGTTTGACGCCACGTTTAGATGCCTCTCAAGTGCGGATTCTTGAGAGAAATGCAAATTACCAAGCACGTAACAGTCCAGCCATTGAAGCACTCAGCACCGTCACCCAAACGGAGGACAACAATAGCGGCAAACTTACCGAATTTAGATAATAAGTAAGGTTTTCAATCCAGCGATTGCTCGCCAACTAGCATCAGGAATAGCACGCTACGTCATTGACGTCAGCACATTGTTCCGCAGTTGTTCACTATCTCGAAGGAGAGATGCGCCATGCGTAGTTCGAAGCAGAACCCGATAAATTCCCGAAACAGTAATCGCAGTTTGACTCGTCGTGCGACTGTAATGGTTTGTGCGGCAATGCTGTCAGTGGGATTGTGCGGCTGCACGACATCATCCGATGGCACGGATAGTGATGATGGTTTGGGCGGCGCGAAGCTGGCGTCTTCATTACAAGCCTATGCAACACAACTATTGGAAGCGGATAACGGTTCGATGGACACGGAGCAGCGGGATATTCTGCAGCGGGTAGCTGAGACGGGTGAAGTATCCGTGTCTGATTACGAGGCGGCATGGCAGCGGTATCAGACCTGTGTGGTTGACAAGGGGTACAATCGTCCGCAGTTGCTTACCTACTCCAACGGCATTCATCAGGCAAATTCAGAGACGATGACTGCCGAGCAGGCCGCCGATCTTACGTATGCAGAGAAAATGGCCAAGGATTACGATGCGTGCATGATTGCACATGTGGACGGGATAAACGCCTTGTATATGGCGCAGGTCGCCAATCCGAACTTGTACGCCAACCATGACGAAGGTGCCGTGGACTGCCTACGTCGTGGCGGTTTAGTGCCGAAATCGTACACGCTTGAGGACTATCGCGAAGACCAAGACAAGATGGCACATAAAAGCGATGGGAAGGATCCAGAAACCGGTCTTGATATGGATAATCCCGACGTACTGGCCTGCATGGCCGCCAACGGATACATGTTCACGCATCCATAAATATCTCCGCTCGAGGCGGAGCGTAAGTCGTCTGCCATCTGGCGCGTCTCAGCGTGGTTTTTAGTCCACGTGTGGAGTGGATGCCACGCTGACATGCTTCTCAGCGTGGTTCATACGCCATGGCATGGCGCGAAGACCACGGATAGCGTCTCAGCGTGGCAAATACGCCACATGTGGACTGAAAACCACGGTGAGAGACCCCTCAGCGTGGCATTAACACCACACGTGGATTCAGAACCACGCTGAGCAACTCCTCAAGTGCGGATTCTTGAGGATGAAAAGCAAACCACCAGACACACAGCCATTTAGACAGTGACACAGTAGTAACGCGTTCAAGTGCTGTCCCCCAAACAGGGGACAGCACTGGCGGCAGTCTTGCCGAAGAGGGGATAATCAATACAGGTTGTTGACTCAGTCGCTGAAGAGCGGCGCTATCAAGAATGATGCAGTACGGCACTGGTGCCGGGTGCGTTATTCGGGGCATAAAAATTTCAGGGGGGGGGAGATGAATCGGGGCCAAAAGCACAACAGTTCGGCTATCACGCCGATAGAGTCTTCCGCACCAATGGTCCCGAAGTATGGCCCGATTCAAGGCGTGAGCATGTACGGTGCCACCGCAAATGCACAACGTAGCTTGTACCGCATTGTGTTCAAAGGAAGCGCCGCTGTATTGGCGGTTCTGTGGATGGTCGCGGTGTTGTCCGGTTGCGGTGGCGGCGATGGTGCCGCGAGCTCTGTTGGGGAATCGTTCGAGGAAGAAGCGGCCTCTGCGGAGCGATACGGCCCGCTGGTCGATGATTGGAAGGCAGAACTTGAGTCGGATGATTTGAGCGACTTCGAACGTGGGGTATTGCAGCAAGCGGTTGAGACCGGTCGAATTACGCAGGATGATTACGAGCAGGCGCAAGCGTTGTACGTGCGGTGCATGGAAACTAGCGGCTACGATCGGCTGGTATTCGACAAGCTGCCTAATGGGCTGTATTCACTGTCCGACGAATCGCAGACCGATGACGGATATTTCGATGCGATGGTGACGTGCTCGCAAGGCACTACATCCGTTATCGAGGCGGAGTATCGCGCCCAGCAGGATAATCCTAAGCGCTACAAAGACAACGGAATCGTGGCAGTGCAGTGTCTGCGCGAGGCCGGCGTTGTGGATGATTCCTATACCGCAGCCCAATTCAACAACGGTTTGGATCGTTTGTCTAAAACCCGCTCTTCAGGAGCAGCAGAAGAAGACGTAACCCCATCGTCGGCGTTCGGTTTCCCGGTGAACCCAGGTGACGAACAGACACTGTTCTGTATTTCGTTAGGCGGATTAAACCTCGGCGGTGATTTCAACTCCGACGAGTAGAGGGTAGAGGGACAGCCATGGCGGGGAAGAAGAACGGACGGTTCGCACAATTCAGAACGTCCGCAAAAACCAGAAGCCGGAATCGTCCGGCTTTTCTGGCGTTGTTGTGCATAGCGTGCCTGATGATCGGGCTGGCGGTTGGCTATGCGCTGGTTCCTTCTCCGGTGCCGGACGCGCTGCGCGCTCCATCAATGTCAGGGAGCGTGCCGGTGGTGGAAGAGTCGTTTAATGACGAGCGCACAGTTGTGGCAACGCCACAGGTGGATCAGGGGCAGAGTCTGGTCTGGCAGGGCGGCGGCACTGTGACATCGCTTGCCGTGGCTGATGGGTCGACGATCGAATCAGGCTCATCGCCATTCGCGGTCGATGAGAAGCCGGTAATCGCACTGTATACCGAAGCGCCGCTATACCGCGATCTGCAGGTCGGCATATCTGGCAAGGATGTCGGTGCGCTGCGTGACGAATTGGTTCGTTTGGGCTATGCAGCGCAAACTGGCGATACGTTGCACGACATATTCGATTCGTCACTATGGTGGGCGATGGCAGCGTTGCAGCAGGCCTATGGTCTGGAACAAACCGGCGTGCTATCGATGCAGGACGTGCTGTGGCTGCCGCGGCAATCCGTGGTGCTGGAGGATTGCACATTGGTGCGAGGCCAGCTAGCACCACAGGCAATCGGCACTATGGCGTCATCCATTCAATCCATTGACCTCACGCTGCCAGACGCACTAGCACAGGGAGAACGTACTGTCACGATTGCGGGGGTTGAAACCACGCTGCCTGAAGACGGCCATATCACAGATGAGGCATTCCTTGACCAGGTCGAAGGCACCTCGCAGTTTGCCGTATGGCTGATGACCGCTGAGGAGCAGCGTTCTGGATTGGACGCCACGATTCGGCTCAAAGAGCCGATAACAGCACTGAAGGTTCCGGCAGGTTCAGTGTTTTCGATTCTCGATGGGGTCGGTTGCGTCAGGCACGATGGCGACGCGGTGCCCGTTCGCCTGTATGGTTCGCAGAACGGATATGCGATGGTTGGGCTGTTGGATAACTCCGGTACAGCCAAGTTGCAGTCGGTGGATGTAGCCGACGGGAGCTCCGATATATCGTGCCCTGCATCAGCCGTATCGGAGTGAGACAATGCGGCTCAAAGAAATCGCGCGTGAGGCATGGAGAGATATGGTAGCCGGCACAGCCGGTGCCGTGCCGTTGGCATTGTTGACGTGTGTTCTGGTGTTGTGCTGCGCAGGATTAGATGTCTGGCAGATACTTGCCGTGGAAAGACAGGCGATTGAATACCGGAACGCCAAGGGGAACGTTCTGCTGCTCAAGAACGAAAACGGCGTTGACGGGCGGGCCTGCGCACAGTTGACCGCGCAACGTGGCATTGAAGCGGCTGGTGCGCTACGTCAATCCGGCGATATGACGTTGCACGCATTGCCTGACAATCGTTTCGTCATCTATGAGGTCACGGATGGTCTGCTCAACGTGGTGGATAGCAGCAACAGCGATCATCAAGGCGTGTGGTTGCCGCGAACGGTAGCCGAGAAGCTAGCGGTGGCATCCGGCGCAACATTGGAAACAACGCAGGGCGAGATACGGGTAGCCGGCGTATGTGACTGGGCCGAGGATGGACGAGACTCCCGCATCGGCTATGCAGTGTTGATGCCGGTGGCATCGTATGGCGCGTTCGACGAATGTTGGGCGTCAGTCTGGCCATCTTCGGATATGACCGACACCTTGCGTCTGAGCGTGTTCTACACCATGGATCCGTCGAATTCCCAAACCGGCCGGGTGAACTATGCCTTCGGAGACACGATGGATGCGTATGGGATGTTCTCGACCCGCCTGACCAGATTCGCTGTGCCCGCAGCCGGCGCGCTGGTGGCATTGGTCGTCGCCGCGTTCTGCCGAAGAAGAAAGCTGGAATTGTCGGGCAATATGCATGCGGGTGCGAGCCGGTCGGCTGTGGTGTTGCAGATGGCGGTGGAGCATCTAGTTCCCGTTATGATCGGCTGGGTTTGCGCGTACAGCGCGCTCTATGTCATGATTCGCCTGCAGGGCACCACCAGCGTTTCCGACGTGTTCATACTCGAACTCAAGGAAGGCCTATGGGTGCCCATCGGCGCATGGATTGGAAGCACAGCCGCTGCATTGACCATTAAAGAACGCGACCTGTTCACGCACTTCAAAACACGTTAAGGCAGCTTGCACTGCCTCATACCGCCTCGCGTGCTAAGCAAGACGGCCTAGTCGAGACCAAGCTCGTAGGCGGCGTTAAGCTCCTTGCCGGAATACGCCTTGAACGCCATCAGCGTGCGGGTGCGGGTCACGCCAGCAACCTTGGCAATGCCGCCGGGAATGATTTGCGTCAGGCCATCATGGTCATCGGCGGCCACAACCGCCACCAAATCCACGTCACCGGCCACCGAATACACTTCGCGCACGCCCGCGATTTCGGTGATCGCCTGCGCCGCCTCATTCACCATGCCGCTTGCCACATCAATAAGTACGATTGCGTTGGTCATAGCCATGACAACTCCTTTGTTCCAGGTTTGATACGTTGACTCACATTATAGGACTGGACGCATTGACGCGCGCGACATGGAAACGTGGTAGAAGTGAAGCAAACAAAAGCAATCCCACGTTTTGAGGAGCGGCCATGATCAACGAGGAATACAAGGCAATGCTGGGCGGCAAGTCCGTGATCCGCGAACTGGCGGAATACGCCACGGCCCGTGGCAAGGAAATCGGCTACGACAATGTATTCGACTATTCGCTCGGCAATCCCTCGGTGCCCGCTCCCGCCAGCTTCACCGCAGCGATGACCGACCTGTATGCTCACGGCGACCCGGTGGCCCTCCACGGCTACTCCCCCTCGCTTGGCAATCCCGAGTTCAAGCAGGCTGTGGCCGATTATCTCAACCGTAAATTCGCCATGGCATACACGGCGAACCATATTTTCCCGACCACGGGTGCGGCCGGCGCACTGTCTCACGCATTCCGCGCGGTGACTAAGCCGGACGATGAAATCGTCACTTTCGCCCCGTATTTCCCCGAATACGGCCCCTACACCGCCGGCGCCGGTCTGAAGCTCACGGTGGTTCCCGCTGATACCACCGCTTGGCAGATTGATTTCGCCGCGTTCGAGCAGGCCCTGAACCCGAACGTGACCGCCGTGCTTATCAATACGCCGAACAATCCTTCGGGCGCGGTGTACTCGGCAGCAACCCTCGAAAAGCTCGCCAGCATCCTCACAGCCAAGCAGGCCGAGTACGGTCACGATATCTTCCTGATCAGCGACGAACCCTACCGTGAGATCCTGTTCGATGGCGGCAAGCAGCCCTACCCCAGCACGTTCTACGACAATACGCTGTCCTGCTATTCCTGGTCGAAGTCGCTTTCGCTGCCCGGCGAGCGCATCGGCTATGTCGCCGTGAATCCAAAGGCCACCGACGCCGATCTGCTGGTGCCGATGATGGGCCAGATTAGCCGCGGCACCGGCCACAACTGCCCAGCAAGCTCAATTCAGCTGGGTGTGGCCAAGGTACTCGACGAAACCAGTGATTTGAGCGTGTACGAGACGAACATGAATCTGCTCTACGATGCGCTGACCTCCATCGGTTTCGACGTGGTGCGCCCCGGCGGCACGTTCTATATCTTCCCGAAAGCCTTGGAAGAGAACGCCACCGCCTTCTGCATGAAGGCGAAGGAATACGATCTGATTCTGGTTCCTTCCGAAAGCTTCGGCGTGCCCGGCTACTTCCGCATGGCCTACTGCATCGACACCGACAAAGTCAAGCGTTCCATTCCCGCGCTCGAACGCTTCGCGCACGAGGTGTACGGCAAGTAATCCAAGTAAGTCAATAATCGCAAGGAAGACTGCCATAGTCACGGCAGTCGCCGTTGGTGTCACAATCCAGCCGTGACACCAACGGCTGTATCAAAAAGCCGCTGTGACCATGTCACTATCGCATCCATGATCACAGCGGCCCAGAAGGTCACCGATTACAGCTGACTACAGCGTTCCTGCTCGCGACGGATCCAGGTTCATGGTTTGGAACCTGTTGGCCATGTAGTCGTTGTCGAAATATGTGGCGAACCAGTGGGTCACGGGCGAATCGGGCACGTTGCCGCCCACGCGCATGAACCAGCAGTCCACGGCCATCAGCGTCATCACACAGTTGGCGACCATCAGTGCGAAGCAGACGGCGGTCAGCGAGTAGCGCACCTTCCACGGGATTTTGTTGATCAGCCACAGCAGCCATGGCAGAATCACCTTGATCCACATAAGGCCCAGCAACCCCCAGAAGAACATGTATTTGCCAGAGGTGCGCCCGTCAATCGACAGCCATTGGCCGGTGTAATCCCACGCTTTGATACCGAAGGTGGTTTCCATCAGCCAGCTGACGATGTATTCGAAGGTGCCGCCGATAACGGCCGATGAGCAGAAAATCAGCAGCCAGTTCGAACGCCACAATCGGTTGAGGCAGGCGGTCAGAATCACCGCGCCGAACCCATAGATCGGCGAGAACGGGCCAAACAACAGACCGGCGCGATCCTGCCATTCGTGGTAGATCGCCACATGGTAGACGCTTTCGATTGCCAGCCCGAACACGCAGCCGATCACGAACAGCCAGAACATGTTGAAGAAGTCCAGCGAAATATAGCCTTTGCCGGACTGATCACGGCCGAGCATGCCTTTTTTTACCGCATCCCAGTAAGATTCGCGCTCATCTAAGCGACGCAAGGCGTGTTTGAGACGTCGCTCCTCCAACAGCGCCGGGTCCACGAACACCGAAAGCGTGATCAAAATACACACCTGCACCAGCGGCGCGATAAGGTTCGCGCCAATCCCCAGCAAAGCCATGGATAGCATGGCTTCCAACGAGGTGAGCGGGATTAGCGTATACGCCCAGCGCGCGGCGTGGCGGCGACGGTTGCGCAGCAACAGGACACCGAAGATAATCAGCAGCGCCGCGTTCACCGTCAGCACCGCGGTATCGGCCACGGACAGCAGGAAGTTCAGATTCAGGGCATCCACGTGCACGCGGCCAGCCATAATCTCACGAACTGCGTAAAGCGCCGACAGCACAATCAGCGGTAGTGACATCAGACCATCCAGCAGCACCAATGCGCCATAAATGCGCACAATCAGCGGCAGTCGCTTATCGTCGATGTCTACTTTGCCGTCGCCGTTCACATCATCCACCCGGTAGCCGGATGGTTCAATGACCATACCTCTCATCGTTTCACTCATAGCCCAACGCTATCAGTTACCGTTTGACAGGGCACCGCAGAAGGGCCAGCAGATAGCTCCGTTCCAAAGGACTTCCAAAGGACTTCGCCTTTCAGGAAACGCCCAAAAACCATCCAGAAAGCTTGCCAGCAAGTTCCAGATTCCTTGCCATGTCAGCCAAGCCCACTCCATGGAAACGTCGCTGTACTAGTAGCTATCAAACACGACAACCCACGCATCGCCCAAGCCGCAAGCTAGCGGGCATGCGTACGAAAGGAATCGTCATGACCATGAATTCGCAGCCCTCCGGCAAGCGGCGGAACGGCTCACCTACAGTACATTCCGGCACTGCCAGCTCCAGCCGCGCACGCAAGTTCGCCCAAGCACCGCTGGGAAAGGCCGCCACCATCGCCGCCGCCATCTCGCTGGTTACTGGATTCGGCTATGGCATGGCGGGAACCGCCATCGCTCAGGCCGTACGTTCCGGTTCAGCCAGCGGGCAAACCAGCCAAAACGGCATGGGCCAAGGCGGCATGAATCAGGCCGGCGGTGCCGACACCATGAGTTTCGATTATTCAGGCAGCTACACGGCAGCTCTCACCGCCGACGGCGAGGAAGTCAACTCCGAGGGCGAAACCATCGAGGCTACAGACGCGGATCAGAACGCCGCACTAGCCGAAAACGGCGGCACACTGACCCTCACGGACGCCACCCTGACCAAATCCGGCGACTCCGATAATGCCGACAACAACAACTTCTACGGTACGAACTCCATCGTTCTGACCGTGGGAGAAGAATCGAAAACCACCATTGCCGATTCTTCGCTCACTGCTTCCAGCTCCGGATCGAACGCCATCTTTGCCACCGATTCAGGCACCGTACTTGCCAATAACGTGACCATCAATACCACCTCTGATAATTCACGTGCGTTGGATGCCACCTATTCCGGCCTGATCCTGGCCAATGAAATTACCGCCGATACCCAAGGCGACCACAGCGCCACCGTGGCCACCGATCGTGGCGGCGGCTCGATTTCACTCACCGACGGCACGCTGAACACGGCTGGTTCCGGCTCGCCGCTGTTGTATTCCACCGGCAACGTGCAGGTCAATAATGTGACCGGCACGGCGACCGGCTCGCAGATTGCCGGCATGGAGGGCCTGAACACCATCCTGATCAAGGATTCAACGCTAGAAAGCACCATCACCAGCAAAACCGCCTCTGATCCGGTGGCCAACGGTGTGATCATCTACCAGTCCACCTCGGGTGATGCTGAAGCCTCCACCGGCGAGCATGCCACCTTCCAGGCAGCTGATTCCACGCTGAAATCCTCCATCGAATCCGGCTCGATGTTCTACTTCACCAACACCACAGCCAACGTGGTGCTTTCGAACACCACACTCGATTTCGATGCGGACGCGGCGAATCTCATCATCGCAGCGGGCAACGATGCGAATAACTGGGGTTCGGCCGGCCAGAACGGTGCGACTGTGACCTTTACCGGCCGCGCGCAAACCCTGACCGGCAATGTGAGCGCCGATACGATCTCTTCGGTCACACTCAACCTGTTCGACGGCACTGAATGGACCGGCTCGGCCGCCATCACCGAGAATACGAACGGCTCTACTTCCGACGCGCCGATCAGTGTGAATGTGGACGGCACCTCCACTTGGATTGTGACCGACGACACCACTATCAGCGCGCTGAATGTGGCCGACGGCGGCAAGGTGCTCGACTCCGATGGCAATACCGTGACCATCGTTGCCGACGGTAGCACTGTGGTCGAGGGTGACAGCGACCTAACCGTCACTGTCACTGGCTCCTACGGCACCACCGTTGAAACCGAAGCCGAAGGCACCACCCTGTCCGAAGATCTGATCGATCGCTCCGACTTCGACAGCACATTCGGCACTTCCACCACCTACACCATGGCCTGAGCGCCGCTACCGCCGCAATCGGCGAGCGCGACGTACATCATCGTTCGCACATTCACCAATTCACCAATCACTTTCCCAGTAAAGGATTCATCATGACCAACGCAAACGTCACCCCGAACACCAACGTCCCCACCAACCAGAACACTGACGATTCCACTAACACCACTGCATTCCAGCAGTCCGCGCAGCCTTCGCCCGTGCCGATATTCACTGCAGCTTCCAAAGCCGGCGCGAATAGCTACGCCAACGGCAATAGCACCGGAACCAGCAGCGGCAACGCACCATATACGAATTACCAGGATTGGACTGCGTCGGGCACGCAGCCGCAAGCATCCACGTCCGCTTATCCGACGTTTGCCGGAGTGAACGCCAAGGGCGCAACAGCCGGCGGATTCTCCAGCAAGGCCATTGTGATCATCGCCGGCATCAGCCTGGCTTGCGGCCTGATCGGCGGTCTCGGTGGCGGATTGGCATATGGTGCCATCGCCGGCAATGCCGGCTCGGGCACCGGTTCCAGCCAGCAAATGCAAGCGCCCGGTGATATGACGGGCATGCCCGGCGGCTCCTCCGATTCGCAGTCCGGCTCCGACGCACAGGGCAGCACCCCGCCGTCGATGCCGGGCCAGTCCTCTGAGGGATCCGGCTCTGAAGACTCTGGCTCCGGCAGCAACGGCGAATCCAGCAATGGTTCCACCGATAGCAGCTCCGACACCGGTACGTACGCCGATAGCACCGGCACCATCACCGCCTGAATCTGACCTGAAAACTTCGGCCTGGAACCTGAGCCCAGACCTGATACTGAGTCCAAGCCTTACCCTCAACCTCAACCGACGCTCAGCGCTCCGAACTCCGGATGCTGAGCGTCAACGTATTGCACTGGCCCACATCATTGGGCACTCTGCGGGCCGATGCCCATATGTCTTGCAGGGGTTCTCCATACGCAAAATAAGCAAAAGCCGACGCACCCCCTCGGGTATAGACTTATGGCAATATGAGCAACATCCTGAGCATTCTGCGCCGTGACCTCAAGCGCTTGATCATGGTGCCGACGGCTTGGATCATCATCCTCGGTCTCACCGTGTTGCCGGCGTTCTACGCGTGGGTGAATATCATCGGCTTCTGGGATCCTTATGGCAACACCGCCAATGTGCGCGTATCCGTAGCCAATGAGGATGCTGGCACCGACAACGCCCTGATGGGCACGATGAATCTCGGCGATCAGATCGTCGCTTCACTGAAAACCAATCATGATATCGGCTGGGCCTTCACCGATGCAGCCGGCGCACTGGACTCTGTGGAATCTGGCGAAAGCTACGCAGCCATCATCATTCCCAAAGACTTCTCCGATACGCTGGGCAATCTGCTGACCACCGGCGGCGGCAACCGTCCGCAGTTGGAATACTACGTCAACGAAAAAACCAGCCCTATAGCCCCGAAAGTCACTGATACCGCAGCCAGTACGGTGGATACCCAAGTCAACGAAACCTTCGTTTCCACGGTCAGCAAGGTAGTGAGCGAAGCCGTCAACCAGGCCGGCGACACCATCGAGACTTCCAGCGCCAACGCCAAGGCCAAAACGGACGCGACGCTGGAACAGGCTCAGAGCACTGTGACGAACGCTCGCTCTCGTATTGCTGATTTTCTTAACGACGACACCGGGAGCAATCTGGACAAGGCGCGCAATGCGCTTGCCACAGCACGCCGTCTCGGCACAGACGCCAGCAACGGCTTGTCAGGTGTCTCCGGGCTGATCGACACGTCACGCACCGGGCTTAACGCTCTATCCGACTCCGCATCAACCTCGTTGGATAAAGGCAACACCTTGCTTTCGCAGGCATCAAGCCAAGCCAACGGCACCATCTCGTCGATTACCAGCGGCCTGACCACCGCCAACGGACGTGTGGACGGCGCACTCGGCACCCTGCAAGACATCAACGATCGCAACGCCGCGCTGCTGCAGGACCTCAATGATCTACTCGACCGCATACCAGGGTCGCAAACCTTGCTCACGCAGACCATCAACCGGCTGACGAACGCCAACAATACGCTGGGCGGCACCATCACCGACCTGTCCAATCTCAACACCAGCATCGGGAACACCGTCGACGCTACCGGCACTTTGGCCGACGATCTCAACACCGCTACGCAACAGTCCTTGGATACGCTGTCCAGCGCGCGCAAGAATCTCACCAGCGGCGCACTGCCCCAGCTCAACGATGGGCTCGGCGGAATCGCAACGGCCACCGGTACCCTCAGCGGCCATATCGCCAGCCAAGGCGGATTGGCGGATCAGGCTGGGCTGATTCTCGACCAGGTCGAGCAAGCGATCGATCAGACCAAATCCGCACTCAAAGACACGGATGGTGCGCTGGCGAATCTTGAGACGAGATTGTCCACCATGCGCACGGATCTGACCACGCTGTCCATGTCCAGCGCCTTGCAGAATCTGTTTGGCACCAACGGCAAGCTGGATGTGGACAAGGTCGCCGATTTCATGCTGTCGCCCACCGTGCTCGAACAGAAAACCGTGTATCCGGTGAATTCATATGGCTCCGGCATGGCACCACTGTTCACCAATCTGGCGATGTGGGCCGGCGCGTTCATGCTGGTCGCCCTGCTCCGGCTGGAAACCGACAACGAGGGCATTGAAGGCATGACCGTCTCGCAGGGCTATCTGGGCCGCTGGATGCTGCTGGCCATACTGGCCGGCGCGCAGGGCGTAATCGTGACCATCGGCGATCTGATTATCGGCGTGCAATCGGTGAACCCCTTGATGTTCGTGCTCACCGGTCTGATCGCTTCGCTGGTTTACAGTTCGGTGGCCTACATGCTGGCCACCACATTCCAGCATGTAGGCAAAGCGCTGATCATGGTGATGATCATCATCCAGATCCCCGGCGCAGGAGGCATGTACCCCATCGAAATGATGCCGGCGTTCTTCCGCAACCTGCACCCCTACTTCCCCTTCACCTACGCCATCGACGCGCTGCGCGAAACCATCGGCGGCTTCTACGGCACCACATGGCTGCGCAATATCGCCCATCTTCTGGGATTTGCAGCATTGGGATTCGCCATAGGCCTGCTGGTGCGCCCCTTGATGGCGAATGTCAACCGGCTGTTTGCGCGCGAAATCGCCCGAACCGATCTGCTCAACGGCGAACCGGTGACACTGAAGGCGCACGATTTCCGCGTGGCCCAGGCGCTGCAGGCTTTAAGCGACCGAGAGGACTACCGTGCCGTCATCGAAGAGCGTGCCGCTTGGTTCACGGCCATGTATCCCAAGCTCAAACGTGGCGCGCTCATCGCCGGCATTCTTGTGCCCACGGCATTGTCCATCACCTTCTCGCTGACCACCAATACAAAGCTCATCATGCTGGGCACTTGGACCATATGCGTGCTGTTGATCATCGCATTCCTGATGACCATCGAACTGATGCGCGACAGCCTGGAGCGGCAGGTGGCGCTTGGCAAGCTCGACGATGAAACCATTCGTGCACAACTGGCTCTGCGTCAATTGGACAAGCGCATGAACAGACGCCGCCGCCGGCTTGCACGGGCAAATAAGCGGGCGCGCGGCGCGCATAACGCACGAGCGACGCGGACGACGACACACAGAGAGGCTTGATATGACAACCATCTGGCGATTGTTCATCGGCGATGTACGCCGACTGTTCAGCAACGTGGTGTCCGTGATCATCGTGATCGGTTTGGTGGCCATTCCCAGCCTTTTCGCATGGTTCAATATCGCGGCGAGCTGGGATCCCTTCGGCAATATGAGCAGTCTGAAATTCGCCGTGGCGAACACGGACGAGGGCTACAAATCCGACCTCATTCCGATGAAGGTAACCATCGGCGCGGAAGTGGTGAATACGCTGCGCGCCAATACGGAGCTGGATTGGACGTTCACCACCAAACAAGAAGCCATCGAAGGTACCAAATCCGGCAAATATTATGCGGCGATTGTTATTCCGAAGGATTTCAGCGCCACAATGATGACCTTCTTCTCCGACGATGCGAAACACGCTTCAATCGAGTACTACAGCAACGAGAAAAAGAACGCCGTGGCCCCGACCATTACCAGCAAGGGCGCGGACGAAGTATCCACGCAGGTCAATCAGACTTTTGTGGAAACGTTGACTTCCACAGCACTCAATATCGCATCCTCAATTATTGATCAGCTAAATCAGCCCGAAGCGCAGGATGCGATGGGCCGGTTCAACAGCAATGTCGCCGATTTCGCCACTCAGCTTACCGAAGCCGGCGATACGTTGGAATCCTTTGGCACCATCACCGATTCGGCGCAGGCGCTGCTCACCAGCTCCACGGCGCTTATCAAACAAGGCGCTGCGGCCACGGATAAGGCCGGCGATCAGTTGGATGAGGCCAAAAACTCGGCCGGTGATGTTACCGATGCGCTCAATACCAGCGTGGATACACTCAAGCAAGCGTTGACCAGCAGCGCTGACAGTTTCGAGCAAGCTGGTAAGGATGCGGATAGGCTCTTGGGCAGCGCCGCGCAGAATGCCAGCGATACCAGCACAGCGCTGCGTAATCAGGCCACTGCCGTGGGCCAGCAAATTGAGCATTATCAGTCGATACTGAATGCGGTGAACTCGCTGCCCGGCGCTGGCAGCGATACCGCTATCGGCAAAAGTATCAGCGCAATCGCAAACTCATTGCAGCGCACTATTAACCAGCTCACTGCGCTACAAACCAAGCTGAACAATGCCGCTGATAGCTTGGATGCCAAAGTGAACGACGCTGCTGCGCAACGCAAGGAAATCGCGGAGCTCATCGATCAGGCTAAGACCAGCATCAGCGATATCGCCACCAATGTGGACGCTGATCTTGCGCCGAGTATCCAGCAGATTACTACGGCGGTCGGCGACGTTTCCACGCTGCTTGCGCAGAATGCCGACCAGCTCGACACCACGGTCGACGAACTGGATAATGCGGCTGATAAGGCTGGAAAAACCGTTGATGAGGTGCGCACGATGCTCAGCAGCACCGCCTCGAAACTGCATGATGCAGGCGATTCGCTCGCCGCGTTCAACGGCAAGCTCAGTCAAGCGCTGAACAGCGGCGACATGAGCATGGTGCAGGAGGTGCTGGGCGCTAATGCCGAGTCATTGTCTTCCGCACTGGCAGCACCAGTCACGTTGAAGCGCAAGGCCGTGTTCCCCGTGGAGAATTTCGGCTCCTCCATGGCACCGTATTACACCTTCATCCCGCTGTGGACTGCTTCGATTCTGATTGCTTTGGCTGTGCGCACTTCGGTGTCGCGCAAACGCCGGGCAGAGCTCGGCGACCCTAAGCCCTACCAGATGTTCTTGGGACGCTTCGGCGTATTCGCCGTGATCTCACTGTTGCAAAGCACGGTAAGCTGCGCCGGCAGCCTGCTGTTCCTACGCGTGCAGGCCGTTCATCCGTTGCTGTTCATGCTGTCCGGATGGGTGGGCGGATTGGTGTTCGCCCTGTTCATCTACACCATGGTGATGAGTTTTGGCAATGTGGGCAAGGCCATCGGCATGCTGATGCTGGTGTTCCAGGTGTCTGGTTCGGCTGGATCATACCCGTTGCAGGTGCTGCCCGGATTCATGCAGGCGATTAATCCGTTTCTGCCGATCACCCATGCTATTAACGCCATGCGTGCGGCCATTGCCGGCATCTACAACAACGATTATTGGATCGAACTGGGCAAACTGCTGATGTTCGTACCACCGTTATTGCTGCTGGCATTGGTACTGTACAAGCCACTGCTCGGGTTCAATCGCTGGATCACCAACCAGTTGGAACGCACCAAGCTGATCGGATAATCGAATAACCAAAGTACCGGAGCACCGACGTCATGGATTCCCGGATTCCCGACGTCCCGGCGTCCCGACGGCTTGCCAGCTTTATGGCTTAATCAGCCAGATCAGGAGCCTGCGGGAATCGACGCTTCCTGTCGTGCCACTTCAAGCGCCTTGTTGAAGGCGTCGGAGGTCCAGGATGCGCCAGCGACCTTATCCACCGAAAGGCCTTTGAGCGGCTTGCCATCCACCACGCCGTTAATCGCCTCGGCAAAGGCGTCCTGATGGCCTTTGGAGATCGTGGTGAACGGATGCCCGATCACTTCCACGTTATCGACGTTGCCGTCTTTGATGGTGATATGCACGTCGATGGTGTCTTCGCCAATCGGACCATACTGGCCGTTGATCGAATACGTGCCATCGGCGTAGTTGCCAGTGTCCTGCTTGTCGGATGTGGTGGTGTCAGAGGAACCATTATCCTCGGAGGCAGCCGAATCGGAATCGCTGTCGGACTGGCTTTGCTGCTCCTGCGACTGGGCGGTTTCGCCGGAATTGCCGGAGTATTCGTCATCCATCGGCGTGGCTTTGGGCTCACCGCAACCGGCCAGCAGCGCGCCGGCGACCACAAGGCCGGCCGCCGACAATGCCATCGTCTTCTTTGTTATCGCGGTTGTTGCCGTGGTCATCTCTGCTGTCACGCTCCTGTCTTTGCCGCCTTGGTGGGATCGGCGAATCCGACCGGCAGATCGCCCTCGCGCTGTGCGCCTTCGGCCTGCGCGCCGGTGAAAGCAGGCTTGCCACCTGCCGCCTCATAGGCCGCACGAGCCTCTTCATCATTCCACTGTTCGCCGACGAGCACACCATGGTTGAGCATGATCTCACGCTGGGCGCAAGAAGCCACCAGCGCATCGTGCGTGACCACAATAATCGTGGTGCCCTGCTCATGCAGCTGGCGGAACAGGTCGAGCACGATTTTCTCGTTCTTCTCATCCAAGTTACCGGTGGGCTCGTCAGCCAGAATCAACTTCGGGCAGTTGATAAGCGCGCGGGCGATGCACACGCGCTGCTGTTCGCCGCCGGACAGCTGCCCGGGCAGATGGTGGGCGCGATCCTTCAAACCCACGCGGTCGAGGGCGGCGAGCGCCTCCTTCTCATCCACAACGGAGTGGTAATACTGCGCGACCATCACGTTTTCCACGGCCGTCAGATGCGGCACAAGATAGAACTTCTGGAACACCAGACCGATCATGTTTTTGCGCACGTCGGCCAGCTGCGAGGCGTTGAGATCCTCAAGTTTGCGGCCTTCGAGGCTTACGGAACCGCGCGAGGGCGTGTCCATGCAGCCGATCATGTTCATCAGCGTGGTTTTGCCAGAGCCGGAGGAGCCGACGATGGCAAGCCACTGGCCTTCGGGCACGGTGAGGGTCAGATCGTCCACGGCGTGCAGATCGCCGTAGATCTTGGAGATGTGATCCAGTTCAAGCAGCATGATTATTCCTCCCTTAAAACGATGGCGGGGTCGATGCGGGTGGCGCGGCGCACCGGCGGGATTGAGGCGATGATGGCGAGCGCTACGGAGAGCAGCACCGAGGCTGCACCGAGGCCTGCACTGAAGGCGAGCGTACGTTCGAATACTTGGGCGCACAGCACGCGGGCGAGCGCGTAGCCCAGGCCCATGCCGATCAGGCCGCCGACCAGACCGTAGAGGGCCGATTCCACGAAGAATTCGATGGCTACGGAGGCCGAGCTGGCACCGAGGGCCTTGCGCAGGCCGATTTCGTTGCGGCGCTGGGAAACGATGGAGGCCATCGTGGTGGAGACGCCCACCAAGGTTAGTGTGAGCACCACCAGCGAGACGATCCAGAACAGGGTTTGCAGCATGGTGATGATGCGCTGGTTCGAGGCGGTCATTTTGGTGACCTGCTGCGCCTGATAGGTGGCCGCGCCGGAATCTTGCGAGGCCTTGCTGCCTTGGTCGTTGAGCAGGGTGACCAGCTGGGTGAGCTGCTGTTCGCCGGCCTGGGAGCTGAATTCGATGACGTCGGGGCCGCGTTCGCCGGCGATGCTGGTCAGGTCGGCGTTGGTGGCGTAGACGAGTTCGTCTTCCGAACCACCGGTATCGACGATGCCGGCGACCTGGAATCTGGTGCCGGAGGTGTCGAGAATATCCGTGGACACACGCCCGTCGCGCATCTGACCGCCGATCGAATCGGAGTTGTTCGCAGCATCTTCTGATGCCTTGCTCTCGCCACCACGATATCCAATGGTCACAGTGGATCCGATTTCAACACCCAACGCGTCGGCCACGTCACGTCCGACCAGCACACGGCCTTCGCTGGGCCAGTCGCCGTCCACATTCCAATGGCGGTTGAGGTTGCGCACCTCGTTCACATCGATGCCGGCCATCACATAGGGTGCAGCATTGATACGCACGGATTCATACCGGTAGGTGGCGGCCTTGGCCTCCCCCGCCTGACTGACCGTCGATTCGATCGAATCGATGGTCTCTTTGTTCATGCCGGAGGTGGAGGTGACGATAAGGTTCGCGCCATAGGAACGTAATTCGTCGTTCATCTGCTGCGGCACGGCGATGGAGATTGCGGCAAGGCAGAACAGCGTGGCCGCACCCACCATCGAGGCGATTACGGCCATGACGGCGCGCGAGCGACGGCGGAACACCGCGCCCACGATCATCGCCCAAAACATTTTGCGATTGGTCATATGCAACTCACCTGCCATGAAGCACTTGTGCATTCGGATTCTTGCCTACGCATCAATAACGTCTGTAACGTCTGTAGCACCTGTCGCGTCTGTCGCATGTGTTGTATCGTCTGCATCGCTCGATCACCTGCCGTGCAATACTTCTGCGGGGCGCAGTCGCAGAATCGAACGGATCGACGATACGGACGCGACGAGCACGGTGAGGGCCAGCAGCACAAACACCAACACGAACACCATCGGGCGCATCGTGATGCCGGAGCCGAACACCACTTGCCCCACAATCTGCGCCACGCCTGAACCAAGCAGCGCACCGAGCAGCGCACCAATCAGCGAAATTGCAGCGGTTTCAGCGATCATCAAGCGGCTTACCGCACCATCAGTGGCACCGATGGCCTTCAGCAGCGCCAGCTCGGCCGAACGTTCGGCGATCGATGCGGCCATCAGATTGGCCACGGCGATGGCGGCGGCGACCAGCGACAGTGCGGTCATCACAATCATCACCGCACGCGTCTTATTCATCACGTCACCTTGCAGGGCCGACACCTGACGCACCTGCTTGGCCACGGCCCCCGGAATCACCTCTTCGATCTGATAGGCGATGGACGAGGCATACGCCGTGCAATACCAAGTTTCCCAATCCTCCTGGCTCAGTGCGGCCGGGTTCTTGGCGGCACGCTTGGCCAGATCGTTTTCAGGCGTGGTCAGGGCTTTGACTTCGATTTTGTCGACTTTGCCGGGCAGATTCGCCAGCACCTGTGCCACGGATGATGACATGTAAACAGAGCCGTTCTCGTCGTCGCCAGAATCGAAAATACCCGTGACGGTCATATCCTGACGGGTTTGCTTATCGCCCCCAACCACTTTGGTCATGGTGATGGTGTCGCCGATGGCAATATGCTGGCTGTCCGCCAGGCTCTTGCCGATCATAACCTCGGCGCTGTCGTCCTTGGGCCATTTGCCTTCGACTGTCCACCACGAGCGCATGCCTTCCACACCGGCTACGGTTGATTCGCCGGTTTCAAGGTGCAGCGTTTTGTTGAACCACGTGCCCACGGTCGGCACGTCCACACCGGGGCAGGAACCGACCTGGTCGTCGGCCACGTTCTCGCAATCGGTGCTCAATGTCATATGCACGTTGAGCTGCGGCGCGAAATTGGTGATGTTGAACGCCCAGAAAATCGTTTTGATCTTAGCCGCATCGGATTCGTTCAGGAATGCAGTCGGATCGTTGCTTGACGTGCCGGACGCGGAGCCGGTGGTCGAATACAGATCGTTCACCACCGCATCCGACTTGGGCTGCACGATGATATTCGAACCGTAGGTGGACAGTTCGGCGTTGAGCTTGTCACCCACGTCGAACACCACACCAAGCATCGCCACGGATACAGTGGCGGACAGGCACACGGTTAGCGCGATCAGCAGTCGCCGGCGCAACTGGCGCGAAAACGATCGCGCAATCATTCTTAGAAAGAACATGGTCACCCCTTACTTAAAGTGGGCGCTCAGCGCGTCAAGATCGGCGGTCTGGATGGTGATTTCGCCCTGGCTCACCTTGTATGGCAATGGCACCGGGTTGCAGCCGCCCTTGAAACCGATGGTGGCAAGGTTGATGGCCACGTCGCAACGCTTGCAGATGATCTTGCCGTCCTTCTCGTAATAGCCGGCGTCACCGCAGGTTTCGCAGGCGTCAAGGCCAATGCCGTAGGCACCACCATTCTTCTTGATGATGATGAAGCGCATCACCGTGCCGTCTTCGGCCTTGTATTCAAAACGATGCAGATGGCCGTCGGACACCTGGGCGAACGTGATGGTTGCGACGCCGTCCTTCAATGAATACGCTTCCGGCGGAGATAGTTCGGGCACTTTGTTGACTTCAGCGGTGCCCCATACCAAGCTGACGGCCACAGCGGCGATGGCCAGCACAGAGAACGCCGTAGTAGTTTTGGAACGACGCTTGAAAGCGATATGAGAACGAGCGATAGCGGCGTTCTCGCCGGTTTTGGTCATACGGAACCCTGCGACCAGCGATGCCACGGCAGGAATCACAAACACTACGGCCTGCGCGATGGCCACCTCAAGCGTGTGGTTGTGGAACAGGATCAGCGCACGGAAAGCCGGTCCATGCAGCACCAGAATCAGCATGTTCATCATCAGCGAGAACAGTTCGGTGGCATGATGCACCAGATTCAGCACGATAACCAGCAGGGCGGCGAGCGTAAAGGACCAGCGCACGGCCGTGGAGCGCAGAGTGCGGAAGATGGCGGCAACGATAACCGCTGTGCCGACGCCCAAGCCGAAACCGAGCGCGCGCAGCAGCATGTCGGAGGTGAATGGGGAATCGCCCGGCTGCACGAAGTTGGTCAGCTGCAGGATCACATCGGGCGTGGCATAGAACACGGTTGCCGCAATGGCCAGTCCTGCGATGGCATTGGCCACGTGCAAGGCATCTCGATGATTATGCCAGTCGCGCGTAAGCTTGCGGGCGGCGAGCACCACGGCGATGGTGAGCACGTCGAGAACCACGCAGGCAATCAGCGTCGGAAAATTAACGGTGGAGCGACGATCTACGATGGCCGTGGCGCGCAGGCCCGCGAATATGAATGCGCCAACGAGACCCAACAGCAGACCATATAGCCGCCAGTTGGCGCTGATGGGCTTATCGCGCCCCTCTCCCACGGTGAGCAGCACACTCAGGCACATCACCGTCAGGCACGGGGCAAGCATGCCCGGCAATGCCTGTACGTATTGGCCCAGCATCATATCTCCTTACACGCGAATGGGAGAGGTGACCGCTATGCGGCATCCTCTCCCTGTATGGATGTCATTCCACGATGTTTTTTGCGGGGAAGCAGTGGGCTATTTGCTTAACGCGCTCTCCAGCAATTAAGGACTGCCTAACGGCAGACTCAGCATTGGCTCAGCCGCTGTCGCGACTTCGCTGAAACCCTACGGGAAGCCCACCGGGCTTCCCGCTTTACGCGCTCCCCAGCAACTAAGGACTGTGCTACGCACAGACCCTATGTTGGCTCACCGGCATAGCCGGCTCGCTGACGACTACAAACAGCCCACTGGGCTGTTTGCTTAACGTCGTCACCATTGATGTACGGTGTAGTCCCAGTCGAAGGTGGCTTCGAGCGGTTCGGTCCAGAAGTGGCCTGTCACACCGGTTTCCTTATCGACGTGCAGCATCCAGCCGTTCTCAGCCGGGGAGTGAATCTTGAAGGTCAGCGTGTACTCGCCGTCCTTGTCCAGCTTGAGGTTCGCACCATAGTGCGGGCCGTCGGAGGCGTTCATCTCCATGAACGTACCCTCCTGCTTGTTGGAGGCGTCGTTCTTGTCCTGGATCACATAGTCCACGGTCAGCTTCGGAATGAAGTCGCCTTCGGCGTAGCCGAGGTTGTTGTCTGCCAGGGCGTGGATATCGGCTTCCAAGTGCAGGTTGGATTCAGCGGCGGACAGACCCATGCCAGCCGGCTCCATATCCACAGGCTGGAAGTAGACGGCGGCCACGTTCAGCGGGCCGACGTGCTGATCTTCCTTGCCATCGGCGCCCGGGATCGGGATCTCTTCGAAGGCGGCACCAGAATCGGCGGAATCATCGGAGCCGCTGTCATCGGTCTTGGTCTCGGAGGTGCTGTTGTCGGACTTCGTATCATCAGAAGCGTTGTTGGTGTTGCCGCAAGCGGACAGCGTGAAGGCCATGGAGCCGGCGGCAATCATCGCCAGCAGAGCGGCGAGCTTGTTCTTCTTCATAATGGTTCCTTTTTCTTGTTTTTCTATGGGTGTTGCAATGAACACCAAATCTTGGAGTTATGCAGGGTTCCAGCGTGGGGCTGGTACCTTGCGGATTATGCGTTGGCTTCAGCCTTGGTCGTAGCCTCAACCTTGGCTTTGGCACGACGCTGCTTGACGAATCCGACTGCGAACAGCGCGATTACCGCCACGGCTGCCAGAGCCTGGGCCACCAAAGTTTCGGTGTAGGGGTAGATGCCGAGCCAATCGTTGGTGGGCATGCCGTCAAGGTAGAGGCCTGGCAGCACGTCGCCTTCGATCAGCGAATGCACGCCGCCGCCCGCGAAGATCACGACCAGCACCGACATCAGAATCGAGGTGACGAGGAAGAACGGGCCGATCGGAATCTTCACCGAGGTGAAGCGGATAAGCAGGAATACGACCACCAGCACCGCGGCGGCGGCAAGGCCACCGATCCACATGCCGTGCGCATCCTGGCTCATCGAATAAATCGACTCGTAGAAGATCACGGTTTCAGCACCTTCGCGGAACACGGCAAGGAAGCTTAGCAGCGCGAGCGAAACCACCGTACCGAAAGCGGTTGTTGCAGCCGATGTGGTGGCATCGCCGGTAGTCTTCTCGGAAGCGGCGGCCACAGCAGCCTCGGTTTTGGTGCGAATGTAGCGGTTCCACGATTCGACGGAGCTTTTGTTCAGCATCCAGTTGCTGGTCCACAGCAGCATGGCCATAGCCACGAGCGCGCACACGCCTTCCATGGTTTCCTGCACTGGGCCGGAGCCGCCGAATGCGAGCATGAAGATCACGGCGATTACGCCGGAGCCGGCGAGACCGGCGAGCACACCCACGTAGATCCACTTGACGAAGCGCTTGTTGCCGGACTTAATCAGGTAGGCGATGATGGCGGCGACCACCAGCAGCGCTTCCAAACCTTCGCGGATGAGTACAAGGAAGGCCTGACCGATGGAGCTGGTGACGAACTTGGTGAAACCGTTCACGTTGTCTCCGGCACCGCCGTCGAGCGTGTTGCCGTCCTCGACGAGCATGGTCTTCAGATCCGCGACATGCTGTGCGGCTTCATCGTTGTTGCCGTCCACCATGGCGTAGCGCGCCTTCTTGAACGTGGATTCCACTTTGGAGACACGATCGCCGCCGATGGCGTTCATCACGTTCTTCTCGAAACCGAGCTTTTCGTAATACTGGTAGTAGGCGTTATTGACACCGTCCGCGCCTTTGCGGCCGTCGCCAGCTTGAGAGTCCTTGAGCGCCTGCTCAAGGATCGGCACCATTTCATTGGCCACGTCGGTCCACGTTTTGTCGCCCTTGCCAGTGGCCTTGTTCACCTTATTGGCATCGAGTACCTTGCGCTCGGCCTGCGTTTTTTCGGTGCGGGCCTTGGCGTAGTCGCGCGGCTTGGCAAGGTCGGCGGTGGCATCGAGCGTTTGCGCACTTGCCGTCAGATCGGCGGTCAAGGCATCCACAGTGGATTGAATATCAGCGGTCTTGTCTTGGTTGTAGGCCAAACGGGTGAGCTGCTGGAACTGCTGGAGCTGGGCAGTGTACTTATCCTGACCAATGGTGTCGGAGACGACCTTCGAGAAGTTCGAGGCGTTCCAAGTAATGTTCTGCGCTTTGGAGAAGCCGGAAGCGGCACCGGAGCGGTTACCGTCGTTGTAGAGCTGCTGGGCGTCAGTCAGCTGGCTGTTGATCGCGTCCGCGACGGCGGTCCATGTGTCGTAATCGGTGGCAGTGTCGGTGCTTTCGGAACTGCTGGCTTCGTCAGCGAATGCAACAGATGCAGCGGACGGGCCGAACGAGGTCGGCGCAATGGCGAGCGCCGCCACCGTCATCAACGTAACGATGAACGCGGCCAACACCATCAGTGCACGAACAAGTGACTGATGGCTCCGTGATGACACGCGTGCAGACATCCCATTTCCTCTCTCTCACCTGGGACACAACCGGAATTCCACGGTAGAGAAAAAATTTATGGAACAACAGTCTTGTTTTTTTCATCGATCTGCGGTATTGCGTGATCGATTTGCCCGGAAAACCGTGGCATTTAGTCGTTGGAATGTCTCAATATGCGAACATTACTGCTTCATATCCCGTAATGCGGCACGCGTTTGCATTCGCATTTTGCGGTATGCGCAGTGGCGCGCCACGCCGAACATGCGAAAATCCTCCACCTGTGGTAGGTTATTCGAGTTGCCTACGGAGCACACCTTCGGGTGAGCAACGTTACGCATGGAGGATTCGCCTAGTGGTCTATGGCGCACGCTTGGAAAGCGTGTTGGTGTAACAGCCTCACGAGTTCGAATCTCGTATCCTCCGCCCGGAAGATAATCCCGGAAACCGTTGAAATCATGCGGTTTCCGGGATTTCTGTTTCTCAAGCTAACCCACGCGATGCAACCTCGGTGCGATACGTGGCGATGCCGTCACGTGCGGCATCCCCATTGATATGGCGGACCGTTCGGCGTAGCAGCCAAAAACAAAAGGGCCCGGCATTGTGAACTGCCTCCCGTTCCTTGGACACGAGAAATGGGAGGCAGTTCAAACGCGGATAGAGGGCCTAATCTCCAGCCGCGTTCTTTCATTGCCCTTTCATATGTCGTCAGAGTGGCATCATATCCGAACGCACGCGTTCGGCCGCGATATCGATATCACCCGGCCATGTCGGCACGCCGAACACAAGCCGAACGCTATTGAACACGCCCGGCGAACGCAACGCGCGAAACACGCCGCGATTCAAATAACCCGACATGTCGAACACGCCAACCGCACCGTCGGAGCACTTCACACGCAACCGATAATCCGGCAACGGCTCACACTCGGTAACCTTCACAAGCACGCCAGCCATGACAACCACCTACCTCAAAGGCTCAATCTTAAACGGTGCCTCACCATTGGACGCAAGAGACCAATTGGCCTCAAGCTCCTCGGCGTGCAACACAATCCAAGCCGCGACAAGCTTACGCTGCTTGCTCGGCATATCACCCTTGTCCAACTCGCCGTCAAGCGTGAAGGACGCTTCATAATCCTGATAGCGCGCATGAATATGCGGCGGATTGTGGTCATCATAGTTCATCGAAATGATGATGCCGAAAAACATGCTAATAGTCGGCATGACGCGATCTCCTTTCATGTAGAGCCAATAAACTAATCGTGCGCCCCACGTCCCGTAAAGAGACCCGAAGCGCCACAGGGCACACACAACCTATTCAATAGGCGTTCGACATACTGAGCACGAGGGCTAGGGGATCTCCCCCGGAGGGTTTCGCGGGGCCGCTCGCCCAATGGTTTCAGACGTGAATGCCACGCCCGGCATTTTTTGAGCTAACCGTAACACACCCGCGAACAGCACCCCAAAACCGCACCGGAACAAGGAAAACCAATGAATCCAGACTCCGCATGATACACACATAGGCCGCTGCCAATAGTGCCACCGACTCTTCCAGGTCAAACGACGCACCACATTCTGTGCCAACCACCGCCAATATAAATCATCAGGTCGCTCCAGCCACACGCCAGACCCGGATATCGCATTATCCAAATGAACGTCACCCTGCATGCCACGACAGTGGCATTCCCACAGAGGCAGGGGACGAATCCTCAATAGCCTTCGCGGCACCGCCAGCGAAGCGAATCGCAAACTCGCAGATAGTTCAAGATTTTCCTCCAATATATAGAGCGAAAGTCGGCGAGCGCTCGCAACATTCATTAGTAATATGTGTGGGTAGGCTCCAGTACCGTTACGACACGCTGAGACACGGGAGTTATCGGGTGTTTTATCGGGCGCGCAGAAATTTTGACAAGCCCAAAAGCCTTACGACAGTAAGGGTTAACAGTAGTTGAGGTTAGCATCTCGTATCCTCCGCCCGGAAGATGATCCCGGAAACTGTTGAAATCATGCAGTTTTCGGGATTTCTGTTTTTCAAGCTAACCCACGCGGTGCAACCTCAGTGCGATTATTGGGGTTATAGGCCAAAATGTGTGTCTGGTGGCTCCTGTCATTTGACATACGTCATCCCCCGCACTGTACGTTCAGTCATTACCTGAACAAAAGGCCTTGATTTCCTATCAAGGGTCCTACCAGATGGGGCGGCGCTCTCGTAGCACGCCCCATTGGTTATTGAAGCGTAGATTATAGGCCAAATCGTGGGCCACAGGAACTAAACGACTGAATTGCGTCACGCTTCACCCGTGAGCGCGGGAAGACTGTTGCTATGCTGATATGCGATACCGTCACATGCGGCATCCCCGTTGATATGACGGGCCGTTTACCGGCGTGAGCCGATAAGCAAAAGGCCCGGCACTTGCAATACCGGGCCTTCGCGTGATTGTCGGCTTGCGCCCCAATCACTAAGGTTGCGATATGAATCATATCACGATGCACGGGAGCCTGACCGTGAACGGACGCAGTGTGATCGTCCATGTGGGCGATGGCGAGGCGTTCGCCACGGTTGACGGGACGCGCTTCAATGTGCGCGGACTGTGGCAGCTCTACCAGCTGCTGAGGCTGCTCGTGTAGCGTTTCACTAAAAGGGTGTGGCACTCTTTTATGGGTGTCGCACCCCGCAGCCTGAAACCTGATATGAGGTTGCGGCGACGAGCGTTCGTGGCAATTACCAATAGCACGTGTAGGTGGACGCTGAAATCCGGCCGTTTACTGTTTGGGGTTGGTGCCCCACATGAACATCAGCGCGAAATAGATCAGACCGGAGACCACCGCACCGATAACATTCGGCACACTGAATGCGCTTCCGACACCATCCACTACACACTTGGCAACCATAAACAGCACAACAAACAGCACCGCGCCAACCACCGCACTCTTCACATTCTTGTTCATCAGAATGCCTCCACACTCCCCAACCATCATGCCGGAAGCATATTCCCCATACTCAAGAACCTGCATACAGCCAGACGCCTTGCAGAGCATAAAACACACAAACCACGACTACCATCGCACACCGAGTTCACGGGGAAGCTGCTGCTATGCGGGTACGCAATGTCGTTACATGCGGCATTCCTGCTTTGATATGGCGGGTCAGTCGGCGAAAGCCGATGAAAAAGGCCCGGCATTGTGAACTGCATCCCAGTTCTTGGACGGGCTAATAAGCGGCCTAGGCCGCATGTAGGGACTGATTCCGGAATTCCTCCGGGGTCAGTCCCTTCAGTTTAACCTGCCTCCTTTTCGTGTTCCAGTGGACG
>NZ_JAAIII010000010.1 GCF_012932425.1 Bifidobacterium oedipodis
AAGGTAAGATGGGTGTACCGGCCCATGGGCCCTCCCGATGTCTGGTTGTCGTAAGCAAACACCATGCTATCGGGAACCCATGGGCCCATATCATTCACACCCGTTGCACTTGCTCTGAAAATTCAAGGATTCAATCAGGGCAATATGAGAAGGGCTTTGCGGTACTGGAGCATATTTTCGGCACCGATCGCGCCCGTTCCCTAGCCGATAATATCGCCGACTCGGTGCGCTTCGAACGCGAAATCGGCACCTCGCTGCGCGATCTGTTCCAGCCGGGCCTGCGCAAGGCACTAATTGCCGGCATTTTTCTTGCCGTGGCCAATCAGGCCATCGGGATGAACGTGATCTCTTATTATGGCCCGGCGATGCTGCGTGGCCTGGGATTCTTCGGCGACACCGATTTTCTGGCGTCTGCATGCGTGGCCGCCATCGAACTGGTGTTCACCGTGGTGGGCATGTATTTGATTGATGCGGTAGGCCGCAAACGGCTGATGGCTACAGGCTGTGCGCTGATGTGCATATTTGCAGTGGGCATCAGCTGGGGATTCGCCGTACAATCCGATCTGATCACCTTCATTTTCGTAATGCTGTTCACCGCATCATTCGCCTTCTCCATGGGCCCGATTCCATGGATTATGATTCCCGAACTGTTCCCGAATCATCTGCGCGGACGTGCCACCGGCATCTGCACGGCTTTTCTATTGGCCGCCAATTGGGCGATAGCGCAATTCACACCGATTCTGCTGACCGATGTCGGTGCATCAGGCACATTCCTGCTGTTCGCCATATTGGACGTGGCATGCTTGGCTGGCGTTATCTGGCTGCCGGAGACCATGGATCGTCCGCTGGAAGATATTGAACGGTATTGGAGTCCGGATAGCCCACGAACCGCCGCGCAGTTTGCCATTCATACCGCTGATATGAAGATTCGTCAGGCGGAATCCATGCTGGCGTTGGTGGAAAACGAGCGTATGCAAGCGTTGGGCATTATCGAACAGGCCGAACGAGACCGTGTGGCAGCGCAAAAGCAGCTGTTCGCTCTGGAAAATGAGGAAATGCGCCGGCAACTGGTTGCACGTATCAGTGCCTACCAGCAAACAGCGACTGCGGCGGCGTTGGCGAACCAGAATACTCGGTATCTCGATCATGTGCCCGGCCCGCATCAGGCAGCGGAATCTAGCGGCAACGTGAGTTCCCTGCATAATACTGCAGTGGATTTGCCTTTGCAGGATATTGAAGATCACGCGTTGGCACAGGAACAGCATGTGGCTGCGATGCGTGCTGCAGCTGCGGCCAGCACTGCCAACAGCGCTCCTCTTGGCGCCTCGTCCAATGTTCCAACCAGCGCAGCAATGCCTGAGTCTGGTGCAACGGCCGCGGCAAACGATCAGCTGCCTGAACTGCCGGATTTGCCGCCGATTCCCGAGCGTGCGTCCGTACAGGATGCGGTCGAGCTGCGCCGCGAAAACGCCGCGCTGCGTGATGCGCTCAATTCGCTGGACGATCTCATCAAAAATAAGCACTAGAGCGTGAGTACGCGATCGGCGATGCGCATGGCGGATTCGCGGTGCGACACGAGCACAACCGCAACGCCGGTCGGCTGGTTGGCTGAGTTATCGTTAGCCGCATCAATATCGGCCGCATCAGTACGCGAACCAACTTGGCTTGCATCGCTGTGGGCCAATGTGCTGATCGATTTGAGGATCACGGCTTCGTTCAGTGCATCAAGACGGCTAGTGGGCTCATCAAACAGCACCAAGTCAGCCCGACGCAGGAACATACGTGCCAAGCCGATACGCTGGCGTTCACCTTCAGACAGGCGGTCGCCGAGTTCGCCGACCTGCGTATCAAGTCCTTCGGGCAGCGAATCAATCAGATCCAGCACCGATGCCTTGGCAAGAGCCTCGCGCAGCATGTGCTCCAAATCTTGTGCGCCTAGCTTGTTCACTTCGGCCTCAGGCAGCGCAATCAGCAGGTTGTCACGGATGTTGCCGTCGAACAGATGCGTTTCCTGGCTCATCATGGTTTGCATACGTCGGCGCTGGTGCACATCAATCACCGGCAACGGCACGTCGGATAGCATCACTTCGCCGTCTTGCGGATCCCAATAGCGCATCAGCAGTTTCAACATAGTGGATTTGCCACGCCCGGACGGGCCTTGGACTCCGAGCACGCCATGCTGCGGAATCGACAGCGAGAAGTCCGATAGCACCGGCGCTTCATTCTGGTAGGCGAACGTGACGTGCCGCATTGCCATGCCATCATATGCAGGGGTGGCGGTGCCGGTTTCCGTCACAGCCGGCTGCTCGTCCATCAGGGCAAACAGTCGTCTAGCGGAGGCGAAGGTCTGCGTCAAATTCGCAGGCAAGGCCGCGAGCGCCAGTGTTGGGCCGAAGGAACTGGCAAGCAGCACAACCACGGTGACCAGCGCGGGAATGGCGTGCGGACCGATCCACCCAGCCGTGCCTGTGCTAGCTGGCGTTGCAGCCAGCATGATGGCGAGTACGGTCGCCAGCGCGGTGAGCAGGGAGACCAGCAGTCCGCCGATGCCGGAGAATCGTGCGTTGGCGCGGCTCAGGCGCGCATGTTCCTTCCACAGATTGCGCGTGCGTTTCTCGATGGCTTCGGCGCGAATCTCGCCTTGGCCGAAACGGATGATTTCATCAAGGCCGCGCATATCGTCGAGCATGACGGTGTCAAGCGCCGAGGCCTGGCCGCGGATGGCGGGGCCAAGATTGCGCACACCGGTGGCGAAGAATCGTGGCACCAGAATACCGATAATCAGGTGGGATGCGATCAGCAGCAATGCCAGCCAAGGATTGAGCGTCGCGGCAACAATGACATAGGTTATGGTGGTGGCGATGGCGATAGCTACCGGGCTGATGGTGTGCGCGAAGAAAATCTCCAGCAGTTCCACATCGGTGGTGAGCATAGCGATAAGATCGCCCTTGCCTTTGCCTGCCAGTTTGGCAGGTGCCAGGCGGCGCAATGCTGCGAACGCTTTGGAGCGGAAGAAAGCAAGCAGACGGAATGCCACATTATGGTTGAGGTACTGTTCCACGTATCGCAGCACTCCCCTGAGCACCGCGCACACAATCATTGCCGCAATGGCGCTTCCGGCGCTCATGGACCATACTGGGTTACCGGCGAGCGCAAACGCGGCGATGATGCCGAATACCGGCAGGAAGGTGGCAGCGAGATGTCCAAGGGTACCGGCAAGTGTGGCGGTGACCATCAGCCCGGCCAACGGACTGGATTCCTTCAGCAATCGCATGACCAGTTGCGGCGTAGTCATTGTTGCCGATTCTGCAGCAACGGAATCGTTGCCAGAGGGTTGTGCTGGCTGCGATGCTTGCAACGGTTGCGGCGGCTGCGTAGCTTTTGTCGCTGATTCGGCCGCTATCTGCGATTTAGTGCTATTCGCCGAAGCACCACCGTCAGCGACGACCTGAGCCGGGGCTTGTTCGATATCGGAGAATTGTTCGATGCTTTGCTGGGTGCGGAATAGTTCGGCATACGTGCCGTCTGCGGCCATCAGCTCGGCATGGGTGCCGACTTCGACGCTGTGACCGTGATCGAACACCACGATGCGGTCGGCGTGTTCGGCGTTGGCCATGCGATGGGTAATCATCAGCACGGTTTTGCCATGGGTCTTGGCCAGTTCTCGAATCGTGCCCACGATAAGCGCTTCGGATTCCACATCGACGCTAGAGGTTGCTTCGTCGAATACGAACACCGGACTATTGTGCAGCAGTGCGCGGGCGATGGCGATGCGCTGGCGCTGGCCGCCGGAAAGGTTGGCCGCATCCGGTTCGATGGGCATGTCAAGCCCCTGCGGCTGCTGACGTACGAAGTCGGCAACACGAGCGGATTCCAAGGCTTGCCATAGTTCAGTGTCGCCGGCATCGGGTTTGGCCATGAGCAAGTTGTCGCGCAGTGTGCCGGAGAACAGGTGGCTGCGTGCGCCGATCAGGGTGACCGCGCCGGCGAGAGTATCGCCGCCCAATGCGGATACGTCCACCCCGCCCAGCGTTAATGTGCCGCTGTAGCCGACGCGTGTGCCGGCCAACAGTGCGGCGGCAGTGGATTTGCCGGAGCCGGACACGCCGACGATTGCGGTGAGCTGGCCGGCGGTGGCAGTAAAGCTGATATCGTCAAGGGCTGGCGTGGAGGCAACGGCTGCATTGACGCTATCGGCTGCATTGATGGTATCGGCTGCATAGGCATAGGCAACATCATGGAAACGCACTTCAAGGCCATCCGGTGCACCAGCATCACCATTGGCCGGCAAGGTTGCGCTGCCGTGCGCAGGTTCGGGGGCATCCAGCAGTGCGAAGATGCGTTTGGTGGAGGTCATGCCGTTCATGGCCACATGGAAGTAGGAGCCCAGCTGACGCATCGGCAGGAAGAATTCGGCCGACAACAGCACGATCAGCAGCAGTCCGGCGAGCGTAAGCGGGGTGTCGGCAACAGCGTACTGCCACAGGGCCACGCCAATGCCCGCAGCCGCACCACCGTAGGCGACCACATCCATGGCGGTTAGCGAACGCAGCTGGATTTGCAGTACGCGCATGGTCATTACGCGGAAGCTTTCGGCCTTGGCATCCATGGTTTGTGCGGCGCGCTCGTCGGCGTCGAAGGTTTTCAGGGTTTCCAGGCCTTGCAGGTTGTCGAGGAACGCAGCGCCCATATCGGTGTATCGTCCCCAGTATTTCTTGAAGGCTCGCGCGGCCGTCATCGACACGATGCCGGTCACGATGATGATCAGCGGCGCGATGAGCAGCATGGTCAGCGCCGATGGCAGGTTCACGGGTGCGATAACGACGAACAAGGTGATTGGCGCAAGCAGCGCATAGCACAGTTGTGGCAGGAACAGTTCGAAGAAGCTTTGGATTTGTTCAACGCCTTCGCCGGCGGATTGCACCACGTCAGCGGTTCTCACCTTGGAAGCGTAGGAGGGGCCGAGGGCCAGCATTTTGCGATACAGTGCGGAGCGAAGGGCAAGTTTAACGCGTTCTGCGGCTTCGGTACCGAGCCTGGCGGAAATGGTGGTGGCGATATAGCGCATCAGCACGCACGCAACCAATACGCACGCATAAATCATCACGTCGCCGGGCAAAGGCGCGAAATCCAAACCTGCCACATCGAACAGGTTGGTCGGGCAATCGGCTGCGCTGGCGGCGTCGCAAGCGAACATATGGGGATCGGCGGCGACCAGCAGGCTGGCCAACAGACCCACCAGAGCCATCATAAAGCCGATATTGGCCAGCAAACCCACCCACATACAGGCCACCTTGCCGGCAACCAGTCTGCCGATGCCGGGTGCCAGTCGGAATAGTCGTTTGTCGAACATTATTTGCCTGCCTTGCTTGATCGCGTGCCAAAATCAAAAGTCCGCTCCCACCTTAGTGGAAAGCGGACTTGCTGGAAAGAGACCTTGCTCACAAAGCCTGCAAAGGCTTATAAAGCGAGGAACAATTCGTGGATGCGGGTGTCGTCGGTTAATTCCGGATGGAAGGCCGTGGCAATGATGTTGCCTTGTTTGAGGCCCACCACGTTACCGTTGACTTCGGTTTCCACCGTGGCCTTCGGCCCCACGGATACCACGAATGGTCCGCGGATGAACACCAGCGGGAAGTCCTTAACCTCGCCGAAATCGGCGGTGGCGGCGAAGCTGCCGAGCTGGCGGCCGTAGGCGTTGCGACGCACCACGGCGTCCAGCGCGCCGAAATAGACGTTGTCGTCGTTATCGAGTTTTCTGGCCAGCAGAATCATGCCCGCGCAGGTGCCGAATACGGGCTTGCCCGCCGCAATATGTGCGGCTATCGGCTCGAACAAGCCGGTGGAGCGCAGCAGTTTGCCCTGCGTGGTGGATTCACCACCGGGCAGGATCACACGGTCGATGGACTCGTCGAAGTCCTCGGCGGCGCGCAGCAACTTCCACGGTGCGCCAAGCTTATCCAACATGGACGCATGTTCGGCGAACGCGCCCTGCACTGCAAGAATGCCGGTTACGCCGTGAGCCGCGGATTCGGCGCCATCCGACTCCTCTTTACTGATATATTCAACTGCTACGACCACTTTTCTATTCTCCGCGTGCGGCCATGATGGTTTCGATCTCGTCTTCGTTGATGCCGACCATGGCTTCGCCGAGGTTCTCGGAGAGGCGGGCGAGCAAATCGGCGTCCTGCCAGTTGGCGGTGGCCTGCACGATGGCGGCGGCGCGCTTGGCCGGGTCTCCGGACTTGAAAATACCGGAGCCAACGAACACGCCTTCGGCACCGAGCTCCATCATCAGGGCGGCGTCGGCCGGGGTTGCCACACCACCGGCGGCGAAGTTCACCACGGGCAGGCGGCCGTTGTCGTGCACATACTTGGCCAGATCGTAAGGCACGGCCAGCTGCTTGGCTGCCTCATAGACCTCGTCGTCGCGCAGTCCGACAAGTTCGCGGATCTGCTTGTTCATCGTGCGCATATGACGCACGGCCTGAATCACGTCGCCGGTGCCGGGCTCGCCCTTGGTGCGGATCATGGCCGCGCCTTCGGCAATACGACGCAGGGCTTCGCCGAGGTTCTTGGCACCGCACACGAACGGCACATCGAACTGGTTCTTGTCGATGTGGTAAACGTCATCGGCCGGGGACAACACTTCGGACTCATCAATGTAGTCGATGTCGATGGCCTGCAGAATACGGGCTTCGGCGATGTGGCCGATACGCACCTTGGCCATCACCGGAATGGACACCGCCTGCTGGATGCCCTTGATCATCGCCGGGTCGGACATACGGCTCACGCCGCCGGCCGCACGAATATCAGCGGGGATGCGCTCGAGGGCCATCACGGCGCATGCGCCAGCATCTTCAGCGATGCGTGCCTGTTCGGGCGTGGTCACATCCATAATCACGCCACCCTTAAGCATCTGGGCAAGGTTCTTATTCAGTTCATTGCGGTTCTCAGCCACTGTTATTCCCTTCACATACGATCCGTCAGGTTCGTCTTGTATCGCCAGCAAAGCTGATGCAGCATGCAAAGCCGACGACATTCCTTCCATATGCTAAGGGCGCGGGCATGAACATCATGCACCGCGCCCATATTCTGGCATCAGCAATACCTATAACCCGTTATCACTATTTTCAAAAACGGTGAAAGGATGCGTACGTCTTCAAGGCGTACCGAAGGAGGGTGTGCGAAGGCACGTCGACTGAGGTGCTGGCTTGCGCCAGCCTTCGCGGCAAGCCCCTCACCTCGCCTACGGACAGCCCACTGGGCTGTCCGCTTAACGGCTCAGCAAAGAAGCCACTCCATCCTTTTACCGTTTCTGGGCGGCGACCAGGGCTTCGGCGGCAGCCTTCATCGCGATGGCACGCTCCTTGGCGCGACGCGCGCGGGCCAGCTCGGCTTCGGCGGCCTTGATGTCGGATTCGGCCTGCTTGAGATCGGCGGTGGCACGCACCACTTCAAGCTGGGCACCGGTGTGCTGTTCGCTCTTGGGCTTCCACAGCTCGGCGATCTCTTCCAGAGTCTTGTCTTTGGTTTCAGGAACGAAGGTGGTGACGCCGAGGAAGCACAGCAGGTTGGTGCCGGCGAACACAAGGAAGGTGCCCATGCCGCCGATGGAGTCGATAAGAATCGGGGTGAACTGGCCGATGGCCCAGTTGGTGCCCCACAGGAACACGGTGCAGATACCAGTGGCGCGACCGCGCAGGTAGGTGGGGAACAGTTCAGGGATCATAATCCACGGGATCGGGCCCATGGAGAAGGCGAATGCGGAGGTGAAGCACATCACGAAGATGAGCATCAGCAGCTGATAGTTGTTGGCGTAGGCGAAGGAGATGCCGAGCGCGAACAGCACCATAAGTCCGGAGCCGACGGCCATAAGCTTCTTACGGCCTGCAGAATCGATCAGGTACATGCCGACCACGGTGAACACGAGCTCGATGCCGCCGACCATGGAGGAGGCGAGGAATTCGGTGTTACCGCCGAAGCCCATGTCTTTGAACATAACCGGACCGTAGTAGCTGATGGCGTTCATGCCGATGGCCTGGTTGAAGATGGCCAGGAAGATGCCGATAAGCAGGGCCTTACGCAGGCCCGGCTTGAACAGATCGGAGAAGCTGGCGTTGGCTTCCCGCTCTTCCTTGATCTGGGCCTGGATCTCTTCAACGTCATGGCGGGCTTTGTCAGAACCGGCGATGCGTTCGAGCACCTTGTAGCCCTCTTCGACGCGACCGGCCTGCACCAGGAATCGCGGAAACTCCGGGGAGAACCACAGGGCGGCCACGAAGATGGCTGCCGGAATGGCACCGATGCCGAGCATCCAACGCCAGCCGATGTTGATGCCCCAATTGTGAGAGCCGGAAGAGGCGATGAAGTAGTTGATGACGTTGGTCAAAAAGATACCGGAGATGGTCAGCAGCTGGTAGGCCGAGGTCAGGGCACCACGGATGTTGGTCGGTGCGGATTCGGTGATGTAGGTGACGGCGAGCGCTGCGGCCAATCCGATGCCGACACCGCCGATGACGCGGGCGAGGATCAGCGTGACAGGGCTGAAAGTGAATGCGCTCCACAGAGCAGCCACGAAGAAGAAGGCACCGCCGAACATCAGAATCTTGCGACGGCCGTACTTGTCGGACAGGAAGCCGGAGAAGCCTGCGCCGATCACGCCGCCGATCATGATGGAGCTGATGACCAGACCCTGCAGTGCGGGGCTCAGGGCATATTTCTCCTGCAGAAAATCAATGGCACCGGAGATGGACACAGTGTCATAGCCGTAGAGCAGACCGGCAAGGCCGGCGCTCAGTGCGAGGCCGACGATGTAACGGCCGGATCCGCGACGCTTGTGGTCATCGCCGTCTTCAACCGGCATAACCGGCTCGGCGGTGGTTGCTGCTGCACTACTCATAGCAGTCTCCCTTTGGATTTTTTCTTTCCTCTACTTAATGTGCAAGAAGTACGCCTGTGTGCATATGTGCATGTTAGCGCTAACATTATTGCCGAAGAGGAATATTAATACCTTTTTCGCCTCAAAACGCCCAAAATAGTTCATAAAAGTTCCTCTTTGAACAAAAGTAATCAAATCGTTATAGTGGACATCATTCCCCACTTGCGCGAACCCACAAAACACGACACTGAACTTTAGCGAGGATTACAACGACTCCCCTACCTACGCTTGCGTAAGCTTGTTGGCAGAATGGCCGGAAATGTCAAAGACATGACGCCGGACCGCAACCAGCAATCGTAAGGAATCGCATATGCTGACCGAATACACCGAACCCGGCGAAGCCACCGAACTGCGCGATAATCAGACCATTTATTCCCTACTCACCGATCGCATCGCCCGCACCGGCGAAGACACGGTGATCGCCGCCAAAAAACTTGGCCCCGGGCACTGGGCGAACGTAACCGCCGGCGAATTCCACAACGCAGTGGTCGCCGCAGCCAAGGGTCTGATCGCACTTGGCATCGCCAAAGGCGACGCCGTAACCATCTTCTCCGCCACCCGCCTCGAATGGGGCATTCTTGACTTCGCACTTGCCGCCGTCGGCGCGGTAAGCGTGCCGATCTACGACACTGATTCCGCCGCCCAGGCGCAACGCATCCTTAACGATTCGAATGTCAAACTCGCCATCGCCGACGATCGCGAACGGTTCGATCGTTTGGATTCCATCAAAGACCACTGCCCGTCCCTGCACCAGATTCTGATGATCGATGGCAATGCGCTGGGTGCGTTGGAAGGCTTCGGCGTCACCGTTTCGGATGAGGAGTTCAACGAGCGTGTGGCTTCGGTATCCATCGACGATCTGGCCACCATCGTGTACACGTCCGGTTCCACCGGCAATCCCAAGGGCGCGGAACTGACGCACAGGAATTTCGTGTCCATCACCTTGGCTGCTTCCGATGCGCTGCATGAGGTGATTCTCGACGACCATCCGCGTCTGCTGCTGTTCCTGCCGCTCGCCCACTGCTTCGCTCGCTTTATTCAGTATGCTTCGATTGCCTCCGACGACGGCGTGGTGGGCTATCTGCCGGATACCAAATCGCTGCTGCCTGATCTGCGCTCCTTCGAGCCGACCTACCTGCTGGGCGTGCCGCGTGTGTTCGAAAAGGTGTACAACGCCGCCTCGCACAAGGCCGGCATGGGCTTCAAGGGGCGCCTGTTCCTCAAAGCTGCCGAAGCGGCGCGCGTTTGGAGCCGCAAGGAACAGGCCGGCGAAGCGCATACAATTGGCGAAATCGCCGAGCATGCCAAGTATGAGGCACTGGTCTATCGCACGGTTCGCGGCGCGCTTGGCCCTCGCATCAAGTATGTGGCCTGCGGCGGCGCACCATTGTCGCTCGATTTGGCGCACTTCTACAATGGCATCGGCCTGCCGATGATTCAAGGGTATGGCATGACGGAAACGGCAGCCCCGTTCGCCGCCACACGTGTTACCGATAATGTGATCGGCACTGTGGGCCAGCCCGCGCCTGGTTCGTCGGTGCGCATCGATACCGCAACCGGCGAGTTGCAGGTTAAGGGACCGAATGTGTTCCGTGGCTACCATAATCTGCCTGAGAAAACAGCCGAAGCATTCACTGAGGACGGCTGGCTGAAAACCGGCGATCAGGCGACCATTGACGACGCCGGTCGTATTACGATCACGGGCCGTCTGAAGGACATTATTATTACCGCCGGCGGCAAGAACGTCTCCCCCATTCCACTGGAGGAAGAGATCACCAAGTGCCCGATTGTGGAGCATTGCGTGGTGGTGGGCGATCAGCGCCCGTTCATCGGCGCATTGGTGACGCTCGATCCGGAGTCACTGGCTCTGTGGCTGCCCGCCCATGGCCTGTCGGTTGACACTCCGATTGATCGACTGGCCGCGAACGCGCAGATTCACGAGGAAATCCAGCAGTATGTGGATAAGGCGAACGCCACAGTGTCCCGCGCCGAATCGGTGCGCAAGTTCGTGGTGCTCGATCAGCAGTTCACTCAGGACAACAAGTGCCTGACCCCGTCGCTGAAAGTGGTGCGCCCGGCCGTCAATCTCGTCTTCGCCGACGTAATCGCCACCGAAATCTACGGCGACAAGCACTAAAAAGCACGACATCACCCCTTCAACCATTTGCCACTTGGCGGCACGTATTGCATGTCACTATGCAATACGTGCCGCCAAGTTGTTGTTTGACACCCTTCTCGCGGCACTTTTCAATGTATTTTCCTCAAAAAGTGCCATCTACATGCCGTATATCGTTCGTTAGCGGCACTTTTCGCGGGAACAGCCATAAGAAGTGCCGCTAAATCGACATTTGTTGACGATTAATGGCACTTTTCGCGTAAACGCCCGCAAGAAGTGCCATTAACGCCAAGAAGCCCGACCACAACGGTCGGGCTTCTTGCAACACACTAACAATGCATCAGATCAGTGCTGGTTGTTGAGGCGGTGGTACATTTCGCTCAGCTGCAGCTCACGCTCGAACTGACGAGCGGTGGTGTTCTCGTCGATGACGGCGAGTTCGACACCGGCGATGCGGGCGAAGTCCTCCCAAGCCTCACGACCAACGGAGGTGGTCATGCAGGTGTGGTGCGAGCCACCGGCGGCGATCCAGCACTGGACGGCGGTCTTCAGATCCGGCTTCGGCTTCCACACGGCGCGGGCGCACGGCAGCTCCTTGAGGGAGCCCTGCGGCTCGACGACGGTGACCTCGTCCATGAGCAGACGGAAGCGTTCGCGCTCGTCGGCCATGGAGACCACGACGGCGTCGGTGGGCTTGCCGGAGAAGACCAGGCGCACCGGGTCGGACTTGCCACCGATGCCGAGCGGGTAGATGGCCAGCTTCGGCTTGGCGATGGTGCCGATGGACGGGGAGACCTCAAGCATGTGGGAGCCCATGTCGAGCTCGTTGCCTTCGGTGAAGTTGTAGGAGTAGTCCTCCATGAGGGAGGCGCCACCTTCGAGGCCGTAGCCCATGACGGCACCGATGCGCACGAGGACAGCGGTCTTCCAGTCGCCTTCGGCGGAGAAGCCCCAGCCATACTCGGAGGGGAAGCGCTGCGGGCCAACGCCCGGCAGCTGCGGCAGAGCGCCGAGGTCTTCGAAGTTGTCAACGCCGGCGGTGCAGCCGTTCTCGCGCATCATGTTGACCATGGCGCACTCTTCCTTGGCGGCGATGAACAGCTCGTCATAGCGGGAGTCGAGCAGCTCAGGGGCAACGTCGTACTTGGCCTTGTAGTCCTCGATCATGGCCTTGACCTGATCGTCCTTGACCTTCTCGTAGGCGGCGACGAGGTCGTTGACAGCCCAGGTGTTGATGGAAGCACCGAACACGCGCTCGGCTTCGGTCTTGTCGCCTTCGGTGACGGCAACGTTACGCATGTTGTCGCCCCAACGCATGACCTTCATGTTCTGGGAAGCATCCCAGCCGGCGCAGGCGCGAGCCCAAGTGCCGACCTTCTCGGCAACTTCAGGGTCGGTGTAGTGGCCGACGACGATCTTGCGCGGAATGCCGAGGCGGGAGACGATGTAACCGAACTCACGGTCGCCGTGGGCGGCCTGGTTCAGGTTCATGAAGTCCATGTCGATGGTCTCCCACGGAATTTCCTTGTGGTGCTGGGTGGCCAGCTGCAGCAGCGGCTTGGTGAGCACTTCGAGGCCACGGATCCACATCTTGGCCGGGGAGAAGGTGTGACACCAGGTGATCACACCGATGACGTTCGGGTTGGAGGAGGCCTCGACCATGAATTCCTTGACACCGTCGGAGGACTTCAGGGTGGGCTTCAGAACGATCTTGGCCGGGATCTTGCCGGTGGCGTTGAGGTAGTCAACCATTTCGCCGGTCTGCTGAGCGACCTGACGCAGCGCTTCCTCGCCGTAGAGGTCCTGCGAGCCGACGCCGAACCAGATTTCCTTGCCCTCAAAGGGATTTTCCATAACCATGGGTTACTTCCTTACTTCGTGGTTTGTGGGTTTATTAAGTTAACGATGTATTCCGTCATGCCGAACGGAGTCGAGGCGACAAAGGCCATTTGCCTTAGTGCTGTAAGCATTGATTTGACGCGCGCGGCCTCAAGGCGTGGAAGGCGCCGGCGTCACATGAGTGCTGCAAGCACTGATCTGATGCGTGCGTCCTCTAGGCGCACCGAGGGAAGCGGTACAAAGGTACCGCAACCGAGGAGCAACGACGAGGACGCTCCATCAGATCAGTGCTGGCCGTAGACGTTTTGGTAGCGGTCGTTGAGCCGATCAATATCTTCCTGCGGGATCGGGATGATGTCGCCGAGCTGACGGGCGGCCCACATGGTGTGCGCCACCTCCTCGGTCATCGCGGCGGCCTTGACGGCACCCTCCGCATCCTTGCCGATGGTGAACGGGCCATGGTTCTGCATGAGCACCGCCGGGGACTTCGGGTACTTCTTCAAAGTCTCGACCACACCCTCGCCGATGGCCTCGGAGCCGATCAGGCGGAACGGGCCAACCGGCACCGGGCCGCCGAACTCGTCGCCCATCATCGTCAGACCGCACGGGATGTTCTGACCGGTGGCGGCCCACGCGGTGGCGTAGGTAGAGTGCGTGTGCACCACGCCGTAGACGTCAGGCATGTGACGGTAGATGTAGGCGTGGGAGGCGGTGTCGGAGGACGGAGCTTCGGAACCGTCGACCACGTTGCCGTCCAGGTCGCACACGACCATCGAGCTCGGGGTCAGGTACTCGTAGCGCAGGCCGGAGGGCTTGATCACGAACAGATCGGCGGTGTGAAGACGCTGGGAGACGTTGCCGGCAGTCCACACGACCAGGTTCCACTTGATCAGCTGGTCGTGCAGGTTGGCGACGACCTCGCGCACCTGCTTGACTTCGGCGCGCACTTCGGGGCCATAATCAGCCAAAGTAGCCATAGTTGTTTCCTTTCCTTAAGTGGGAGTTACTTGTCTTCCAAGTCAATGGATTCGATGGCGGTGTGCTCAATCGGCAGCCCCTTGCGGAAGCGGCCGAAGAACTCTTCGAAGCCTTCGACGTCCTTGGCGTCCGGGGTTTCCGTGGTTCCGGTGGCACCGGCGAACACGCGGCCGTCAAGATAGTCGGCGAGGTTGGTGTGGTCTTCGTTGGTGTGCCACAGGTAGTCGGCGAGTACTGCCATGCCCCAGGCACCACCTTCGGCGGCGGTGGACATGACCTTGATCGGGGTGTTGAATGCGGCGGCGAGAATCTTCTGCGCGACCTTCGGAGTGGTGAAAATGCCGCCGTGGCCCACGAGGGAGTCAACGGCCACGCCTTCGTCCTTGGTCATCACATCCATGCCGATCTTGACCGGGGAGAATGCGGAGAACAGCTGGGCGCGCATGAAGTTGCCGAGGGTCATGTTGGCCTCAGGGCTGCGGGCGAACAGCGGGCGGCCTTCGGGCAGGCCGGCGAGGAATTCGCCGGAGCGGAACGGATAGTTGATCAATCCGCCGCAGTTGGAATCCACATCGTCGGCGATGGCTGCGCGGAACAATGTGCCATACAGCGTGCCGGCGTCGACGGGCTGGCCCAGTGCGGCAGCGAACTGACCGAACAGACCCACCCAAGCATTGAGGTCGGAGGTGAAGTTGTTGGCGTGACTCATGCCAGCGAGGTCGCCGGCTGGGGTGGTGACCAGATCAACTTCGGGGTGCAGGGCCTTGAGCTTGCCTTCCAGCACCACCATGGCGAAAATCGAGGTGCCGGCGGAGACGTTGCCGGTGCGCACGCGCACGGAATTGGTGGCCACCATGCCGGTGCCAGCGTCGCCTTCAGGCGGGGCGAGCGTGATGCCGGGCTGCAGTGCGCCGGAAGGATCAAGCAGCTTGGCACCTTCGGCGGTCAGCTCGCCAGCGGGGGTGCCGGCCACGAGCGGTTCGGGCAGCAAGTTCTCCAGCTTCCACGGCTGGGCGGCAACCTCGGGCAGTGCATCGAACTGCTTGATGAATTCGGCCTCATAGGTGTGGGTGGTCGGGTCGATCGGGAACATGCCGGAGGCATCGCCCACGCCGAGCACCTTCTTGCCGGTGAGCTTCCAATGCACGTAGCCGGCCAGCGTGGTGAAGTACTTGACGCGGGAGACGTGCTCTTCCTTGTTCAGCACAGCCTGATACAGGTGGGCGATGGCCCAGCGCTCAGGGATGTTGTACTGGAAGAGCTCGGAAAGCTTCTTGTGCGCTTCGGAGGTATTGGTGTTCTGCCAAGTGCGGAACGGCACCAGCATCTCGCCGTTTTCGTCGAAGGCGAGGTAGCCGTGCATCATTGCGGAGAAACCGATATGGCCGATGCGGGTGAGCTTTTCGCCGTAAGCCTTCTCGACGTCCAGCGCCATGGAGCTGTAAGCGGACTGCAGGCCCTTCCAGATCTCTTCCTGGCTGTAGGACCACAGGCCATCTTCCAAGTGGGAGGCCCAACCGTAATCGCCGGATGCGATGGTGTGGTAGTTGTCGTCGATGAGGACGGCCTTGATGCGGGTGGAGCCGAATTCGATACCAAGCGAGGTCTTGCCTGCACGAATCTTCTCGGCGATATCGGCGACCGTATCCGCCGCGTTGTCGATTGCTGCCATATCTTTCCTTTGCCTTGGAACGCTAAGGTTTTTGACCCCTTCCTTGGGGGCTGTTAGCGCTCACATTTTCCGAGGATTATTGTACCTGTAACTGGGACATGGCACAACTCAGTGTCGTGTCACATCCATAACGTTTTGATAACGGTACATATGAACCCGTTCAACGGTGCGCGGCCGGCCCCAGCGAACGACGGATCATCACCTGGGCGGGGATCAGCCCAACGCCATGCTGGCTGTTCAAGAACGACGCCTCGTCGCCCTCCCCCAGCAGACGCAGCACCTCACGCATCGCCGCGACGCCAAGACCTTCGAAGTCGGGGCGCACGGTGGTCAGCGGCGGATACATGTTATCCATGCCAGACATGTCGTCGAAGCCCACAACGCTGACATCCTGCGGGATTCTCACCCCATGCTCGTGCAGGGCGCGGCAGATGCCAACAGCCTGGCTGTCGTTCGCAGAAACAACGGATGTGGGCAGAGGCCTGCCGGCTCGGCCATACTCGTCGATGATATGGTTCATCTGGGCGTACGCCTCGTCGGCGTCCCAGGTATGGCAACGCACGATCTGCGCGTCAATGGAGTGGATGGCCGCATTCTTGCGCCAGGCGTCGAGTCGGGTGTGTGCATCGCGCCACTCGTTGGGACCTGCGAAATACAGGGCGCTTTTATGCCCGTATTCGGCGAGCAGTCGCACTACTTCGCCCATGGCGCCCCATTGGTCGATGCCGACCATGGCAGTACGCCGTTTATTATCCGAGGAAATCAGACTCAGCCCCTCGCGCACGGTCATCTGCCCATGGGTGGAAGTTACGATTACGCGCGGCTGGTTCACCTTGGCACGGCAGGCGGCGGCGAACATCACGTCAGTCGGCGTCAGAAAGATGAACGCATCCACGTTCTGTTCGATGAACGTGTCGCACAGGTTGTCAAAATCGGCTTGAGTGCACAGCGCCTCATGCACCATCATCACGCTCATGAACAGCCCATGGTCGCGCGCCATCGATTCGATGGAGGTGATGGCGGAAATGGGACCAAAGAATTTGAGGCCACCGGCGATCAAACCAATAGTGCGCGAGCGGCGGGAGGCCAAGGCTCGCGCAGAGTTTGAAGGACGGTATCCCAACTGTTTGATGGCTTCCTGCACACGAGCGCGTGTGGCATCGGATACATCCGGCGAGTCGTTGATCACGCGTGACACGGTTTGGTGACTCACCCCGGCAAGCTTGGCCACCTCGAACATGGATGGACGTTTACTGGTTTTGCGGCTGGTTACCATAACTACTCGAACCTTCCCTACACCAATCGGCGGGCCCATCGCATAGCCCGTTTCCACACTGATACTCTACAAATCTAGCGCACTCCAACCATTATTCGTGAACGCTCACATTCTGCCGTGTCGCCACTGCCCTATGAATCAGGTATTGGAATCATGTATTGCTGGATCCAGGCTATGCAAGGAAAATGCTATACCAAGCAATCGGTTCCAGCCGTCCACCCAACAAATGCCAACCGGCTTAAACCAAGTGCCAGCTGGTGCGATGCAGTGATGTGGGCCCATATTCGGCGATAGCAGCACGGTGTGCAGCGGAGCCATAGCCCTTGTTTTTTTTCCATTCATATGGCGCGTATTGTGCATCGCTGCCGGCAATCGACACCATCAGCCTGTCACGGGTGACTTTGGCGATAACCGCGGCGGTAGCTACGGTGGCGCAGTGCTGATCGCCCTTGACCCTACAAGTCACCTCGGCGGGCACCGGCACCTCAGGCGCGTCAAAGGTGTTGAGCGCCTTGGTGATGTAATCACTTGGCCCGTCAAGAATCGCGCCGACGCTGGCCGGCAATCGATCCAACTGGCGTTCGACCCGACTCAACGCACGTAGGGCGGCAACCCCAAGCGCATAGGCGATACCCCATTCGTCGATTTCAGCATTGCTGGCTTCGCCGACCGCCCAAGATGCGGCCCAATCGGTTAATTCATCGAAAATAGCTTCGCGACGATGCTCGGTGAGCATTTTGGAATCGGCGACACCGGGCGGCACGATGGTATTTTGGATATTCTGCGCCCAGATAGCGGCGCATCCGACCATCACCGGCCCGGCCAGCGCACCACGACCGACTTCGTCAAATCCGACAATCAGATCGTAGCCTTGTCCTGCCAGTTCATGTTCGAGGTCAAGCGTGGGCGTGATCATGCGTCGCCCGTCTTTGCGTCCGGTACCTGGTCAAATACTTCGTGATGTGATTCAAGCGCACCAATGCGCCCCAGCGGCCAATATGTCACGAATGCGGTACCCGCTACGTCAGATATGGGCACCAGCCCATGGTCGGCATCTTCCAGATGATAGCGGGAGTCGGCCGAATTGGCGCGATTATCGCCCATTACAAACACATGGCCTTCGGTGACGGTGACCGAGAAGGCGATGGCGCTGGGATCCACGCCAGGGCGGATATATGAGGATTCGTCGATGGCCACGCCGTTGACCGTAACCGGCTGGCCAGCGCCCTCGCACGCCACCGTGTCGCCGGGCAAGCCAATAAGGCGCTTAATCAAATAGCTGCCAAGCATGGAATCTGACTGTTCGTCGGCCAGCCATCCGTTCGGATCCTTGAACACGACTATGTCGCCGCGTTGCAAATCGAATACACCGGGGGTCAGCTTGCTGGCGATAACGCGGTCGCCAGGCAGAATGGTGTCCTGCATGGAGCGGGAGGGAATTTCATAGAAGCCAAGCAGGAAGATGCGGATCAGCAGCACGATGACTACGGGAATGCCGCACCACAGGAAGAAATCACGCAGGGTAAACCGGTCATCCGACGTACGGGATGCCTTGTGCGCGGCACGGGAGCGAGTTCTTGTCGACTGCGGCTGAGCGCTCATATTATCTCCTGCTGATGTAGCTGATGCCTCAACCGTAAACGGCACAGGCGTCGGATCAACGCCATGATCGGCGACTTGGAAGTTACGCGCCTCCCTGGCGGCTTCGGAGTTCTCCATACCATCCTCCAAGGCATCCGAACGTTGAGCGGACGGTTGCATAGGCGAGGTGCCATGATTCGGCGAAGACATGGGAATCCGCCCGTTATCGTCTTGCATGGAACCTCCTAGTGCTGATAATGCGCGCACCATCATACGCGGCTGGAATGAAAACAGCCCGGAACGTTCGCCGTTCCGGGCTGAATTTCACGGTTTATTCGCGTGACCGTTAGCACACACTCACTTGGCGGAGTTGTCGCGACGCTCGACGATACGAGCAGCCTTGCCGCGCAGAGCACGCAGGTAGTACAGCTTAGCGCGACGAACCTTGCCCTTACGCACCAGCTTGATGGAGTCGATGGACGGAGCGTGCAGCGGGAAGCGACGCTCAACACCGGTGCCGAAGCTGATCTTGCGCACCACGAAGGTCTCGTGCACACCGGCACCCTTACGAGCGATCACCACACCGGTGAAGGTCTGGATACGGGAGTTGTTGCCTTCCTGGATCTTCACGTTCACGTCGACGGTGTCGCCGGGACGGAAGGCCGGGATTTCCTCGGCCGGCTTCATGTGCTTGGCGTCAAAAGCCTCAATAGCGTTAACCATTGTTATTCCTCGTTCGCCGCCGCATACCGGCGATGGGTTCGGGGCGCGGCTGGGCCGGCCCTATATTCAACCCCGTGAGTTTGCCCACGGGGAGTTGCCGATCCGCTGGGAGTCTAACTTCCGTCGCCCAACTGGACCTGAAACGAGCGGGTTTATGCGGCAACCCAACTCGCGACACAGCAATAGTTCAGATTAGTTTGTCGTGTGGACTGAGTTGGTCAATCGGCCCGACAAACAGTCGTCGGCACATTCCAACCATCCCCAGCAATCTCCCAACATCTGAAAAGTGCGGAAATCACCCGTGATGTGCGTTTGCCCCTATATAGACGAATGCCGTGCATAACGATGATGTTATGCACGGCATTCAGTGTTCTAGGTTCAGCACTCAGAGCTTAACAATCAGAACTCGCGATTCTTGCGGTAGAAGGCGATCAGGGACTTGGTGGAAGCATCCTGAGCGGCGAGAGCCTCATCATCCTGGCTGATGGCCGGGGTGATCTGCTTGGCCAGCTGCTTGCCGAGCTCCACGCCCCACTGGTCGTAGGAGTCCAGGCCCCACACAGTGCCCTCGACGAAGGTGATGTGCTCGTAGAGCGCGATCAGCTCGCCCAGCGAGAACGGGGTCAGGGCCACGCCGAAGATCGAGGTGGTCGGCTTGTTGCCCTTGAACACGCGGGCGGGGACGATCTCTTCCGGAGTGCCCTCAGCGCGCACCTCATCAGCGGTCTTGCCGAACGCAAGCGCCTTGGTCTGCGCGAAGTAGTTGCCCAGGAACAGCTCGTGCACGTCCTGGTCGCCATCCTTGGTCGGGTTCGGGGTGTTGACGAACGCGATGAAGTCGGCCGGGATGAGCTGGGTGCCCTGGTGGATCAGCTGGTAGAAGGCGTGCTGGCCGTTGGTGCCGGGCTCACCCCAGAAGATCTCGCCGGTTTCGGTGGTGACGGGGGTGCCGTCCCAGCGCACGGACTTGCCGTTGGATTCCATGGTCAGCTGCTGCAGGTAGGCCGGGAAACGGTGCAGGTACTGATCGTAGGGCAGCACGGCGTGGGAAGCAGCCTTGAAGAAGTTGCGGTACCACACGTTGAGCATGCCGAGCAGCACAACGACGTTCTTTTCGAACGGGGTGTTGGCGAAGTATTCGTCGATCTCGTGGAAGCCGTGCAGGAACTCCTCGAAGCGAGCCGGGCCGAACACGACAGCCAGGGAGGTGCCGACGGCGGAATCGACGGAGTAACGGCCGCCGACCCAGTTCCAGAAGCCGAAGGCGTTGTTCGGGTCGATGCCGAACTCAGCGACCTTCTCCAGGTTGGTGGAGACGGCGACGAAGTGCTTCTTGATGGCTTCGGCCTTCTGAGCCTCATCGCCAGCGGAGATGGCGCCGTTGGCGGCCAGCTCCTCAAGCAGCCAGGTGCGGGCTTCGCGAGCATTGGTCAGGGTCTCCAGGGTGGTGAAGGTCTTGGAAACGATGATGAACAGGGTGGTCTCCGGGTCGAGGCCGCGGGTCTTCTCAGCCAGATCGTTGGGGTCGATGTTGGAGATGTAACGGGCGGAGATGCCAGCGTCCGCGTAGGGCTTCAGGGCTTCGTACACCATGACGGGACCCAGATCGGAGCCACCGATGCCGATGTTGACGACGGTTTCGATCTTACGGCCGGTGATGCCGGTCCACTTGCCGGAGCGAACATCCTCGGCGAAGTCGTAGATCTTCTTCAGGGTGTCGCGCACGTCCTTGACGGTGTCCTGGCCGTCGACGATGTACTTGCCCTCGTCCTCGGCCGGGCGACGCAGCGCGGTGTGCAGCACGGCGCGATCCTCGGTGTTGTTGATGTGCACGCCGGTGTACATCTGCTTGGTGCGCTCGTCGAGCTTGACGGCCTTGGCCAGATCGGCGAACAGGGACAGGGTTTCGGGCTTGATCAGGTTCTTGGACAGGTCGAAGTGCAGGTCGCCGGCCTCGAAGGACAGCTTCTCGACACGATCCGCATCCTCGGCGAACCACTGCTTGAGGCTGATGCCCTCGGACTGAAGCTCGTCATAGTGCTTTTGCAACGCGGCCCATGCAGGAGTCTGGGTGGCGTCAACGGGAGGATTGATGGCCATGAATTCCATTCCTTTCATCATTGATTGGAGCATGTATGGCAAATGCACGCAACGCTCCGTATCAGTTACCAAGATACTTACAAAAGCGGACATGACAGCACAAAAATGCCCTGCGGCGTATTGATAGGAACCCCACTCACAGCATCACGCAAACACTCCGTGCGGCATCATGCAAAACACGCCCATAACCCCATCTGCATCACCCATGCAATTTCACCCGTCATACAATGCGTGACGGTATTCGCAACTTCGCGCGCGACACAAGGTCACATCAGGGCGATTGGACTTTTGTCAGGGGCTGCCCTATACTCTTCTTCTTGTGCGCGGCTAGCGAAATGCTTTCCGCGAACCCAGCCACTTTAGCTCAGTCGGTAGAGCGGCTCACTCGTAATGAGCAGGTCGACAGTTCGATTCTGTCAAGTGGCTCCCTCACTACCCCGGTTTCGACCGGGGTTTTTCATATTCATGGTTACCTACCGCATGTTCTGGGCATACTGCTTGCTACAGTAATGTCGTTCACGCGCGAGTGGCGGAATTGGTAGACGCGCAGGATTTAGGTTCCTGTGTCTTTGACGTGTGGGTTCAAGTCCCATCTCGCGCACCATGCGGTGCTAGTATTGGTGCCGCTCTTGCACACATCACTGCAACAAATACACGCCCTGCGCACCCCGGTGATACCCTGCAATACGTCAGGACCTGAGAGAAACCATGGATTTACCGGGAGGCGTTTGTGTCCGCTATCCTATCGCCCGTTGGCCTGCTGTTGATTATCCTCGCCGGCTACCTGTTCAAGCGCTTCGGCTTGTTTGGCCAGCGCGACTATCGTGTGCTGCAAACCGCGGAATTCAATCTTGTATTGCCCGGCGCCATCATCTATTCCTTCGCCACGAATCCCCACGACATTTCGCTGCTGTGGCTCACACTGTTCGCGTTCTTTACCGCACTGATTCCTGTGGTGTTCATCTTCTTCGCCACGCGCAAGCGCAATGTGACGGATCGAGCCTTCCTCATGCTCAACGGTGCCGGCTACAACCTCGGCTGCTTCGTGTTCCCCGTGTCCCAGGCCTTCTGGGGTGCAGGTGCAGTGGTGCCGGCGGCCATGTTTGATGTAGGCAACTGCATTATGGTGGCTGGCGGCACGAATGTGCTCACCCAGCAGCTGCTGCATATTCAACCCGGCAAGACACTGGCCGAACAGCATGCCGGAGATGCCCCCACACTGCCCTATGTCAAGCCGAAGGACAAGGACGCCCGCCGTCTGGCACGCCGCGCCCTGGTGCGCAATATTTGCAAAAGCTTCTTCGGATCCGTGCCATTTGATACCTATCTGCTCATGATTGTGCTCATGCTGGCGCAGGCCCCCATTCCCAGCTGGATTGCCACGTTGTGCCAGCCGCTGAGCAACGCGAACGCATTCATCGCTATGTTCATGGTGGGTATGCTCATGGATCTGCCGGAAAATAAGCATGACACCATGGAAGTGCTAGCGGTAATCGCTTGGCGTTTGCCGTTCTCCATCGCTTTCGCCTTCGCGGCATGGTTCCTGTTGCCGTTCGATCCGTCGATCCGTGCGGTGGCAGTGCTGAGTGTGCTCGCGCCAATCGCGATCTTCTCTACCCTGTTCACCGATAAGGTGCTGGGCAACGCCAAACTCGCCGGCTTTTCGCTGTCGATTACGGCCATCATTTCGCTAGTGATGATGTCGGTGGCCCACGCACTGATGGGCGTGTGACCGGATCCAAGCTCAATGCAAAGCCCCGTAAGGCGACACACGGGCCAACGAAACTCGCACTGACGTCAGTCCACACCCATTCCTAACCTTCATAAAGGTTCTCAAGGAATGAAGATTCCAACGAAGAATCATGCCGCCTTAGCTCAGTGGTAGAGCGGCCCCTTCGTTTGGGGCAGGTCGTCTGTTCGATTCATTCAGGTGGCTCAAATAAATCCCCTGCATATTCTCAACAGAACATGCAGGGGATTTTCCATGCTTCCGCCTCCAAGGCGCAGCATCCCGTTCTCGGCAGTGAACTGGCCGTCACCACGTCACTCACGGAATACCGATACAAACGCTATTTATGCAGCAACTTGGAAGCGGCTTCCTTAATGCCAAAACGGAGCTTGTTCACCGGCAATGTAAATTCGCCAACGAGCTCCTCCACATAACCGTTGAAGCCTTGCTTGAATTCCAACACGCCACGGCCTTCATCATCAGGATCGTTGAACACACCAGAAATACCGTAGAAGTTGTAGCGCGGAATGCCCGCTTCTAGGCATCGGCTCATCGCCCAATGCTGAATGAGTGCGGAAGCATAGAATGGCTTGTATTTCTCCAAGCTGCCGGAGAACAAATACACCATTTCACGTGGGCGCTCAACGAATAATGAAGCTGCTGCCGGTAAAACATCACCATTTTTGGCGAACTCGGTGGCTTCGTCAAGTCGTTTGTTCGCCGCTTCGAGGTTACGGGTTTCCTCGCCCAACTGACGTTCTGTTTTGGTGGTCGGATGCTCATCATATTTCGCTTGCAGTGTTCGCACTTTTTCGGTAAGTGCGTCACGCTTGGCGGTCATTTGGGAAACATATTCAGCAATATGGATCTCGGCAAGCATAAACCGCGCCTGAGCACCGAAAGCATCCTTGAAATCATGGAAATACTGTTCATCACGCGCTACGAAGCCACGGCGTTCGGCCGTATTCCGTTCAATATTCGCGAAAATCGGAAACTCCGATTGATCCAGCTCACGCACATGCACGCCCATGGATTGAGCACGTTTCACGCTCCACTGCGTACGCTTATCATACGAGTGGAGCAGTACCTTCTCATCAGCGATGCCATTGAGATCCTTGACATAGTTCCAACGATTGCATACCGAACCGTAGCCCGTGCCAAAACCGGCGTGATGCCAACCGAGCGACGTCAGATTGTTAATGGTGGCATCGTCTTTTTCACCATTCGGAGCGCCATCGGATTCATGACGAAGATATTCGACATTCGGCCAGCAGGTAACCGAAATCGCTCCACGTGAGGCAGCAGCTGAACGAATGCCATCGGTCATGATTTTCAACATAGCCATATCATGAAAATCACATAGCGGACCGAACCATATGGATCCTTCTATGCCAAAATGCCCTCTCGTGTATTCGATAAGCGCAGCGGCAACAATATCACCATTATCGTTCTTCACTCCAACGATATCGCTGAACTCAGTACGATGCGCAGCTAACACTTGCATCTGCGAGCATTGCTGCATCCCACCCTGCGGATGACGGAGAGACAGCTCATCAAGCTCATCAGGAGTAATAGGCACAGCCTTCATGTTCATTTTTCCAATACCATTCTCATCAATATTTCAACGCTTCAACAGCTTGTGCGCGAACTTCTTTAACGCATATACCAGCGGCTTTACCGGAAGAATGAATTCTCCCGGCATCTCTTCCACAAAACCATTGAACCGCTGCTTGAACTCCAGCACACCATAATCGGGATTATCGTCCTTGGAGAACCGCCCGCTCACACCATAGAGGTTAAACCGATGAATCCCTCGTTGAATACAGGTGAGCATGACTTCATGATGCATCAGTGCGGGAGCATAGAACCGTTCGAAATCACCATCTGCACCGCTGGTCGTGCATACCACCTCGCGGGGATGATACAAGAACATTGCAGCCTCGACAGGCTTCACCTTGCCATACCGCTCAATGAGCGCCTTGGCGTCCGCAACTCGACGTTGCACCGGCGCGATGTCCTGAGAGGCTTTTTCGAGCTGAACATTAAGCTGTTTTGCACGTTTTTCGGAGCACTTGCCTGCTAACTCTTTGGTGATATTCGCCGTTGTGGCTTCCAGCTTGTCAAGCTTGTCCTGCCATGTCGCGAGATACTCATCAAAATGAATTTCCGAAAGCCTGTATTCAATGTCATCGCCATAAGCGTCATACATGGCTTCAAAAAAACTCAGCGGCCTGTTCGGGAATCCCTGCTTCTTGCAGCTGATTTCGCAAAGCTCATGGAAAATATGCAGTTCATCGCGTCCAAGTCGGCGGGTGTGCACGCCGGATTCTCGAGCGATACGCACATTACGGCGACGGTATTTGGCGTAGGAAGCAAGCAGACTCTGCTCATCTTGAATTCCTTCAAGATTTTTCACCCAACGCCAGCGCGGAACTGCAGGGTAGCCGATGGTAAAGCCCATATGCTCAAAACCCAAGGTTTTCAGGTTCTTTATCATCGCATCATCGGCAGGCGTGGTCGGTTCGCCCTCTTGCGTATGCAGACGGTACACCTGTTCGGGAGTGATATCGAGTTGAGCCGCGCCATGGGCTTTGGCATGCGACTTCAGTTCTTTGACAAAAAACGACAATAGCTCAAAATCATCGTAATCGCACAGCGGGCCATCGTGGACCAAAGCAAAGCTCGAACCTGAAGTGTGCAAAATCTGCAGCAAGGCGGCAGCCTTGAGCTCTCCCTGTTCCTTTACGCCCAGCAATTCGACGGTTTTGCCTTCGGAACGCCTCATCCGAGCCATGCTTGCGGTTTGTTGGAAATTTCCTTGAGGATGTCGAGCGGAAAATTCGACAAACTCATTATCGCTCAGCGTTACCAATGTAAACATACGCATGCCGCTTAGTATACCTTCAGTCCAACAGCTGCTCGATGGCAGGAACAAGAGCTCGCAGTGCCTTGCCGCGGTGAGAAATGGCGTTCTTTTCGGCTGGACTCATTTCAGCGGAGGTCAGTGGATCACCTTCGCGCCCGGCCGGCTGGTCATCCGGCACGAACAGCGGATCGTAGCCGAAACCGTGCTCGCCGCGGGGCGCCCTGATAATCATGCCGGGCATTTCGCCTGTTTTCACAATCTCCTCGCCGATTGCTTTAGCACCGTTCGCCTGTGGCACCACCAGCGCGGCCGCGCAACGGAAACGGGCCGTGCGCTTGGCATCGGGAATATCCTCGATCTGCGCGAGCAACAGCGCATTGTTGGCCGCGTCATCGCCGTGATGCCCGGCCCAACGAGCCGACAGAATGCCGGGAGCGTTGCCCATCACGTCCACAATCAGACCGGAATCGTCGGCAACGGCGGGCAGCCCCGTGCGGCGCGCCACATCACGGGCTTTGAGCAGCGCATTCTCTTGGAATGTCACGCCATCCTCCACCGGATCAGGCAGGCCCAGGCTACCGGCGGACACCAGTTCCACCTGCGCGGCGCGCTCCCCCAACCGCTCTTCGAGGATGCGGCGAATCTCGACCAGCTTGCCTTCGTTATGCGTGGCAACTACCAGTTTCATACGTGTTCCTTTCATGCGCGGTATCAGTACGCCAAACGATTCAGTCCAATGCCAGAGCAGCGCGCTGAGCAGCCTGCAGTTCCTTGTTGCCCTTCTCGGCCAAGTCAAGCAGTTCGCCCAGCTCGGTGCGAGTGAAGGGACGATGCTCGGCGGTGCCCTGCAGCTCGATGAACGCTCCGGAGCCGGTCATGGCCACGTTCATATCGGTCATGGCCTGCGAATCCTCGATATACGGCAGATCCAGCATCGGCTTGCCGTTGATCACACCCACCGACACGGCGGAAACGTAATCCTTGAGCACACGATCCGCGGACTTGATATGACGATGCTGTTCGGCCCAACGCACCGCATCAACCATTGCCACGTATGCGCCGGTTACCGAAGCGGTGCGCGTGCCGCCGTCAGCCTGCAGCACATCGCAGTCCAGCTGAATCTGGTTTTCGCCCAGCGCCTTCATATCAACCACGCCCCTCAGGCAGCGGCCGATCAGACGGCTGATTTCATGGGTGCGTCCGCCGATTTTGCCGCGCACGGATTCACGGTCGGTGCGCTCGGAGGTGGCGCGCGGCAGCATCGCGTATTCGGCGGTGACCCAGCCGAGGCCGGAATCCTTGCGCCAGCGCGGCACACCGGCGGTGAACGTTGCGGTGCACATCACACGCGTATTGCCGCATTCAATCAGCACCGAGCCCTCGGGGGCATCGGTGAAGTGACGGGTGATTCTGACAGGACGCAGTTCATCGACTTTGCGGCCGTCGGCGCGGATAACCTGGCGATCGCCCAACATATCTTTGATTTCAACCATGCCGCTCAGCTTAGGCCGTGGCAACGATTTGCCTTCCGATATGAGCGAACGGCATCAGCCCGCCCACACCCCGCACTACACTTATAGTCAACTTAACCATAAATAGGAAAGGTCCCCTGATGGTCGATTATTCGCCGGCCCTAATGACCGACATGTACGAATACACAATGCTTGACGCCTGCCTGAAGGACGGCACCGCAAACCGCAAATGCGTATTCGAAGTGTTCACCCGCCACCTGCCCGAGGGCCGCCGCTACGGCGTGGTAGCCGGAACCGGCCGTATCCTTGACGCCTTAGAACACTTCCATCTGGACGACAATGACCTGAAATTCCTCGCCGATCGCCATGTGGTGAGCAAGGAGACCCTCGCTTGGCTGGAGAACTTCCACTTCTCCGGCTCCATCAAGGGCTACCGCGAAGGCGAAATGTTCTTCCCGAACTCACCGATTCTGCAGGTGGAGGGCACGTTCGGCGAGTGCACGCTGCTGGAAACGTTGATTCTGTCGGTGCTCAACTATGATTCGGCCGTCGCCTCGGCCGCGTCTCGCATGGTGTCCGCCGCCAAGGATCGCCCTTGCATGGATATGGGCGGCCGTCGCACCAATGAATGGTCGGCCGTCGCGGCCGCGCGCGCCGCCGTGGTGGGTGGTTTCAAGGGCACCGCCAATCTATTGGCCGCACAGCTCTATGGGCTCAAGGCCATCGGCACAGCCGCACACTGCTTTACTTTGGTGCATGACAGCGAGCGCCAGGCTTTCGAATCGCAGATCGCCGCGCTGGGCAAGAACACCACGCTGCTGGTTGACACCTATAACATCGAGGAAGCCGTGAAAACCGCTGTGGAGGTTGCCGGCCCCGAACTTGGCGGCGTGCGCATCGATTCGGGAGACCTGGCCGCCATGGCCCAGCGCGTGCGCAACCAGCTCGATGCCTTGGGTGCCACGAACACCACCATCACCGTGACCAATGATTTGGACGAGTATGCGCTGGCTGCGCTGCAAACCGCGCCGGTCGATTCCTATGGCGTGGGCACAATGCTGGTGACCGGTTCCGGCGCCCCAACATGCGCCATGGTGTACAAGCTCACCGAGCGCGAAGGCGCTGACGGCGTGATGACGCCCGTGGCCAAGAAGAGCAAGGATAAGGCCACTGTGCCGGGCCGCAAGCTTGCCTATCGTTCCTATGAATACAATCTGGCCGAGGCCGAACATGTTATCTCCGGTTCGGAAGACAAGCTCGCCGCATTCACCCCGCAGAGCGACTGGAAGGATCTGCTGGTCGACTTTGTCGATCATGGCACCATCGACCCCCAGTGGCAGGGCCATGATGCGATTATGGCCGCCCACGACTATCGCGCGAAGGCCCTTGCGGAACTGCCGATCACCGCACAAAGCCTGATGAAGGGCGAACCGGTAATCGATACCATCACCACTGTGCTGTAAACCGCAGTTTTGCCAATACAACTGTGTGCCATCAATGCTGACTTCCATCGCTCGCGCTGCGCTGGGAGCCAGCATTATTCAGTTGTAAGCCATTGTTATTCAGCTGCAACGCTGATGTCATAGACCTGACCTCGGTAGTTTCCCCAATCGGGCATGGGCTCTCCGGCATCGAGCGCACGCTTGATATCGCCGTAATAGTGCAGTTTGCGCTGCACATGCATCGCAGCCTCGTCCAATGCGCGTCGCTGCTCATCCAACGTGCGGCGGCGCGCTTCCAGCAATTCTAGGATTTCGTCAATATGCTTCGGCTCATCCGACTCATAGGTGAAGAATTTCTTCAGATCCTCGATGGTCATGCCCGCGTTTTTGAAGCAACAGATCGCGCCTAAACGATGCAGATGACAATCCTCATACACACGTTGGCCTGATTCGGAACGCCCCACATTGGTGAGCAGTCCCTGCTCCTCGTAATAGCGCAGCGTGGAAGGCTGCATGTGGAACCGGGTGGCGACTTCTCGAATGGTGTATGGCATAGCGGCTCTTCCTTATATGAGAATGAGTGATCGACGGCGACACGCGAACCATCGATTTGACTTCAAGTTCACTTGAACTGAAACCATAATAGACGATAACGCAACCATTCGAAGGAGTACCATGTTCGAACCAACCGCCACCTATGCGCCCAATCCGCACCGCTACGACACCATGACCTACAACCGCTGCGGCGTCTCCGGTCTCAAGCTGCCGGCCGTCTCACTCGGATTCTGGCACAACTTCGGCGACATCACCCCCTTCGAACAAATGAAGCAGCTGGTGTTCACCGCCTTCGACAACGGCATCACCCACTTCGACCTGGCCAACAACTATGGTCCGGAACCGGGCCAGGCCGAAAAGAACTGCGGTCTGCTGCTGAACAAGTACTTCCGCCATCACCGCGACGAACTCATCGTTTCCACCAAAGCCGGCTACGAGATGTGGGCTGGCCCCTACGGCGATCTTGGTTCGCGCAAGTACCTGCTCGCCAGCCTCGATCAGAGCCTGGAACGTCTCGGCCTGGATTATGTGGATATCTTCTACCACCATCATCCGGATCCCGAAACCCCGCTTGAGGAGACGATGGGTGCGCTGGCGCAGGCCGTCAATTCCGGCAAGGCGCTGTATGTGGGCCTGTCGAATTACAACGGCGAACAGATGGAGAAGGCCGCAGCGATTCTGGACGAGCTCAAAGTGCCGTTCGTCATCAACCAGAACAAGTACAACATTCTCGACCGCACCGTGGAACACAACGGCCTGAAGGATACGGCCAAGCGTCTGGGCAAGGGATTGATCACCTTCTGCCCGCTGGCCCAGGGTCTGCTGACCAACCGTTATCTTGACGGTATCCCTGCCGACAGCCGTATCGCCCACGATCCCCGATTCCTCAACGAATCGGCCCTGACCGAAAAACTGCACGGCCAGATCGTGGATCTGAACGCCATCGCGGCCGAGCGCGGCCAGACGCTCGCCGAAATGAGCCTGGCCTGGCTGCTGCATGATGGCACGGTGACTTCCGTGCTCGCCGGCGCATCCAAACCCCAGCAGATTCTCGACAATATCGGCGCGCTGAAGAATACGCATTTCAGCGACGAGGAATTGGCCGCAATCGACGAGATTTCCGCCCGTTAACATTTGGGCACATTTGAGGCTATAGGGGCTAGCAGCTAACTTAGGTGCTAGCCCCAACGTAACCCAAAACTAACGCATCATATCGTCGTAAATGCGCTTGCAATCCGGGCACACCGGATACTTTGACGGATCATGCTTGGGCACCCACACCTTGCCGCACAGCGCAACCACCGGGCGACCGGTCATGCGCGATTCGGCGATGCGATCCTTGGAGACATAGTGCGCGTAGCGGTCGGCGTCGCCGCCATTATCGCGCACCGTCTCCTCTTGGGTTTGCGGACGTTCCAGTGTGGCGGTGCCTGCACCGGAATCAGGATTGCGCAGCGGCTCGGCGTCATCAACGAACATCATGGCACTTCTTTCCTTGACTAACTGACGTGGGCCAATCCCCACGAATCAAATCATCAATCACCCATCATAGGGGCTTTTCGTTACTTTGCCCGGTGTTCTCGCGCGAATCGCGCACGGCAACACCGGGCAGCCACATCAGCAAAAACCCACGCCGCGCGGTAGGCTATACAACATGACTATCGCAGTATGCCCCGGCTCCTTTGATCCCGTAACCGCCGGCCACCTTGACGTCATCGAACGTTCGGCGCGCTTCTTCGACGAAGTGCATGTGGTGGTGGCCGTCAACGCCGCGAAAACACCGATGTTTTCCGAAGATATTCGCGTTGACGTCATCCGTCGCGCCCTGGAGAAGGCCGGATGCACCAACGTCGTCGTCTCATCCACCGACGGACTCATCACCGACTACTGCAAGAAGGTCGGTGCCACGGTAATCGTCAAAGGATTGCGCCAGAACGGCGACTATGAAGCCGAACTTGGCATGGCGTTGGTCAACCGCAAACTTGCCGGCGTGGAGACCCTGTTCCTGCCGGCAGATCCGATTCTTGAACATATCTCCAGCTCCATCGTCAAGGACGTGGCCCGCCACGGCGGCGACGTAACCGGCATGGTGCCCGATTGCGTGGTGCCGATGCTCGCCGACGCCCTGACGCAGGACTGATGCCAACGCACGTTAATAGCAACCGATGGCCCGATAGCAATCGGCAGTGCAGACAGCGGAAGGAATGACCATGAGCGACGATCAGCTCACCGGATATACCGACACATCTCAGATGGACGGTACTGCCCAGAACCTGGCAGTACCGCCTGCACCGACCGGCTCGATAGCCAACGCCAACGCGGGAGTCAGTGCAGCAGCCAACGCTACGGCTCTTGGGAGCGCACCGCAGCCGCCCGCCGAACCATCGCCCACCGAAGCTGCTCCCGCCGAGCCGGCACCCACCGAAGCGGCCAATCCCGTCACTGCGGCCAAGCCGCGCGCAACCGCCGCAATCGACATGGATGCCCTGCCCGATTTGCGCGAAACATTGAACCCCGAATCCGCCGAAGACAAAAGCCGTGCGGAGTTCACCACGGTGTACGACATCATCGACCAGCTGGAGGAATCCCTGAACGAGGCGAAATCCGCCCTGTTTTCTCCCAGCCAAGTCAAGGTGGACCGTGAGGAGTTCACCGAGCAGCTCACCGAATTGAAGAAAATGCTGCCTGTGCAACTTGAGCGAGCTTCCGCTCTGATGCGCGAGGCAGAACGCCGTCTGGAATCGGCACAAACGCAGGCCAACGCTATTGTGGCGTCTGCCCAAAGCCGCGCCGCCGACATGGTCAGGGAGGCCAACGAACAGGCGCAGTTCCTCGCCGGTCAGGAGAACGTCACCGAACTGGCCAGGCACAAGGCCCGCCAGATTCTGGAAAGCGCACAAGCCAAATCCGATCATCTGACTCAGGGAGCGGATCAATACTGTACCACGGTGATGCAGGGATTGCAGCAGCAGCTCGGCAAACTCAGCCAGGACGTGCAAGCTGGTCTCAACGTGTTGGAAGAGCGCCAGCGTGCAGCCGGCGAGCAGTTGCCGAACCTGAATCTGAACGACTATCCCGAAGCGCAGTAACGTGGCCGGTGCAGCCACAGCACGAACGGGCACCACATATACCCAACGACATACGCAGACATACGCAGACATACGCATACGTAACAAGGAGCATGATATATGGCACGAATTGAGGACTCCCCATGGGCGATTCCGGTGGCACAGATCGCATCGCGCGCCGGACAGTCCAAGCAGATCGACGCTGATTTTCCGGCACCTGCCGGAATCGGCGACGAAATCTCAGGCATTAAAGAGGGAACTGACGTGCATGTGCGCGGCAGTTTCGATTCGATTGTGGATGGCCTGATTTTCACCGGGCGACTCACCGCCCCGTTCATCAGCGAATGCACGCGCTGCCTCAAGCCCATTGATGAGGACTGGCCGGTGGATGTCACCGTGTTCTTCCCCTACGAATCGGAGACCAAGGACGCTGCGCAGGCTCGCAACGGCAAGAATGCCAAAAACACTCGCAACGACAAGGACGAGGACGTCGACATCATCGCCGGTGAAGACGAGTCGGAGGATACCTACCCGCTGCTGGCCAACGGTGCCTGGGCCGACATCGAGGCGCTGATCCGCGACGCCTTCGTCGAAGCCCTGCCCCTGCAACCGCTGTGTCGCCCCGATTGTGCCGGACTGTGCCCGCAGTGCGGCGAGGATTTGAACGAGCATCCCGACCATCACTGTGACGAACCTGGCGATCTGCGATTCGCAGGCCTGGCAGGCCTGAAAGCCCAGTTGGAGGCCGAGCAGGGCAAGTAGTGTTCCGCTCGGCCGCCCACCCAACCGTCGTACGCGCGCGGCCGAGTGGACTTTGTACGAGCCTTGCGCTACGATACTGAACGCTTAAGCTCAAATGTTCGAACGAAATAGAGGAAACTCAAATGGCACTGCCTAAGTACAAGACCTCTCGCGCCAACACGCACTCGCGTCGCGCGAATTGGAAGGCCACCGCTGTTGCGACCGTTACCTGCCCGAACTGTGGCGCTCCGGCCCTGCCGCACATGGCCTGCCCGAGCTGCGGTAACTTCCGCGGCCGCACCTACCGTGAAGCCATCCGCCCGGCCCACACCAAGTGAGCCTGAGCTGTAACGCTTGGTAGCAACAAGTCAAAGGCCCTGCCATCGACGGGTGGCGGGGCCTTCGCGTATGGAGATGATATGAGAGAGCCGACACAATCAACCACCAACGGCAACCGTGCAAACCATAGCGATAACAACGGCAGCAACGATAACGAACTGCTTGAAGCGTTGGGCACCACCATCAGCCCCGATCTGCTGGTGCAGGCGCTCACCCATCGTTCCTTCTCGCATGAGCACCCTGGCGTGCCCAACTATGAGCGCCTCGAATTCCTAGGCGACGCAGTGCTGGAACTGGTCAGCACTGAAACCCTGTTCCGTATCCACCCGGATATGACCGAAGGCCAGCTTGCCAAAATGCGCGCCAAGGCTGTGTCCGAGGACGCGCTGAGCGCCATCGCCAAAACCAAGCTCAAGGTCGGCCCCTATATTCTGCTGGGACATGGCGAAGCCGAGCAGGGCGGTGCCGAAAAGAATTCGATTCTGTGCGACATTGTGGAGTCGCTGATCGGTGCGACCTTCCTCGAGCATGGCATCGACGAGGCACGCAAGGTCATCCATCGACTGATCGACGACACTCTGGCCGAAGTGGCCACCGAAGGCCCCGCTCTGGACTGGAAAACCTCACTCACCGTCAAAGCGCACACCATGGGCTTTGACGAGCCGATCTATCACATGTCCGTTTCCGGGCCGGAATACGCACAAATCTTCACCGCACGCGTCACCTTAGGGCAAAACGACGAGGTAATCGGCATCGGCAAGGGATCCAGCAAACGCAAAGCCCAGTTGGCCGCCGCCGAAGTGGCATGGAAAACACTGGATGCCAGGAGCTGACGGCGCGAATCGCCCGCAAAATGGGCTATTGACGGCACCAATGCGAAAATACGCATAGACTTAAGGGCACAAGTCAAGGTCGTGCCGGGGCCACAAGCCCCGGAACCTGCGGCCGGAGGAATCGCACGGAACAGCGGGACCGTACAACCATACGGCCGGGCTCAACAAGTGCGGCGCAAGGAAGTATGAGAGGATCATGGCTTTACCGACACCTTTGCAGGCATTCAGCAGCGTGCCGAAAACCAACGCTGCCGCCGATAAGCAGACCATCGTTGACGGCGAGAAAATGACCGGCGCACGCGCGCTGGTTCGTTCGCTGGAGAATCTCGGCGTCGAAGACGTGTTCGGACTGCCCGGCGGTGCCATTCTGCCCGTATACGACGAAATCAACGACGACACGAAGTTCCGTTTTGTGCTGGTGCGCCACGAGCAGGCGGCCGGACATGCGGCCGAAGGTTATGCGATCGCCACCGGCCGAGTCGGCGTGTGCATTGTCACCTCCGGCCCCGGTGCCACCAATGTGGTCACCGCCATCGCCGACGCGAACATGGATTCGGTACCGATGGTTGTTATCACCGGTCAGGTCGGCGTAGGTGCCATCGGTACTGACGCCTTCCAGGAGGCCGATATCGTTGGCATCACCTATCCGGTGGTCAAGCATTCGTATCTGGTTACGCGCGCACAGGATATTCCGCGCGTGCTCACCGAAGCCTTCCATATCGCCTCCACTGGCCGTCCTGGCCCGGTAGTGGTTGATTTGACCAAAACCGCGCAAACCGAAGAGATGTACTTCTCATGGCCGCAGCGCATGATTCTGCCTGGCTACAACCCCACTACCAAGGCGCACGGTCGCGTATTGAGCGATGCAGCCAAGCTGTTCAACCAGTCCTACCGCCCTGTGCTGTATGTGGGCGGCGGCGCGGTACGCTCCGGTGCCGCGGCCGAAGTGGCCGAGCTCGCACAGGTAACTGGCGCTCCGGTGGTCACCACACTGCAGTCGCGCGGCATTCTGCCTGACTCCAACCCCGCTGTGCTCGGCATGCTCGGCATGCATGGCACGGTTGCAGCCACCGGTTCGGTGCAGCGCGCCGACCTGTTGGTCGCCATCGGCGCACGTTTCGACGATCGCGTCACCGGTGATCTGTCCACCTTCGCACCCACCGCGCGCGTGATTCATATCGATATTGATCCGGCGGAAATCGGCAAGAACCGTGTACCGGACGTGCCGATTGTGGGCGACGTGGCTTGTGTGCTGCACGACCTGATTCCGGAAATCAAGCGTTCGCAGGCCGTGCATGGCAAGCCAGATCTGACCTCGTGGTGGACGTATCTGAACAACCTGCGCAACGAGTATCCAATCGACTACAACCAGCCCGAGGATCAGCCCACCGACGGCACTCTCTCCCCGCAGTGGGTGGTGCGTCAGCTGTCCGATCATGCCGATCCCAACACGATTTGGGTAGCCGGTGTGGGCCAGCATCAGATGTGGGCCTCCCAGCTGGTGGACTTCGAAAACCCGCGTTCATGGATCTCCTCCGGTGGTTTGGGCACCATGGGTTACGGCCTGCCCGCAGCCATCGGCGCAGCCATCGGCTCCCAGCGTGACTTCGACGGCTCCAAGCCCGTATGGCTGATCGATGGCGATGGCTCCTTCCAGATGACCTCCGAAGAGCTGGCCATGGCGTTCTTCGACCACACGCCGGTGAAAATCGCCATCCTCAACAATTCGGTGTATGGCATGGTGCGCCAGTGGCAGACCCTGTTCTACGACAAGCATTATTCCGCCACCAAGCTGCATGATGGCGACGCGACTGCCGCTACCACGGCCGAAGAGTTCGTTGACGTGCCCGACTTCGTCAAGCTGGCCGAAGCCTACGGTTGCGTGGGTCTGCGCGCCTTCACCGAGGATGAGGCCATCGAGGCCATCGAGAAGGCCAACCAGATCAACGACCGCCCGGTGCTGATTGATTTCCGCGTATGGAAGGACGCCATGGTGTGGCCTATGGTCGCTGCCGGCGCTTCCAACGACGACGTGACGTATCGCCCGGGAACCAAGCCGTTGCGTCGTGCCGGAGATGCCGCCGAGGCGGCACCAACCAACACGGCCGCTTCGGTATGAGACGAGCAAGGCAAACCAAGGAGAACTGATATGGCTAATTATCCCGCTTCTCAGCCCGGCTCCGAGCGCCACACCCTGTCGGTGCTGGTGGAGAACCGTCCTGGCGTGCTGGCCCGTGTGGCCGGTCTGTTCGCCCGCCGCGCGTTCAACATCAATTCGCTGTCCGTCTCCCCCACCGAGCGCCCGGACATCTCCCGCATCACGGTAACCGCCGATGTGGAGCGTGTGCCGCTGGAACAGATCATCAAGCAGCTCAACAAGCTGCTGCATGTGCTGAAGATCGTGGAGCTCGATCCGAAGAACACGGTGGATCGCGAACTGGTGATGATCAAGGTTGCCGCCGACGAGTCCAACCGTTCCGACGTGCTGGAAATCGTGCGTCTGTTCCGCGTGAATGTGGTGGATGTGCATCCTGAGTCGCTGACCATCGAAGCCACCGGTGCGGAAGGCAAAATCGACGCATTGCTGGGCCTGCTGGAGCATTACGGCGTGATTGAACTGGTTCGCTCCGGTTCCGTGGCCGTTGCCCGTGGCCCCAAGGCCCTGTCTGAAAAGGTGCTGGGCTCGCAGATTACGGGCCGGTAAGCCGCAGCTCATGTGCCGGCAATTTGCCCGCTCCTAGCGCTTAGCTCCTATTAGTAATGCCCCATGCGTGAGATTGCGCATGGGGCATTACTATGCCATCACGTCCGTTTGGCTGAACACATCACTCAGCGTCATCCAAGTTGTTCGGACAGTTCCAGCCATTCCATTTCCAGCTCGTCCTTTTCGTCGGCGACGGCCTGCAGCTGGACGTTCAGCTCGTTAAGACCGACGAAATCGGACGGATCGTGCGCGGCCATCTGTTCCTCAATCTGAGCTTTGCGATCCTCAAGCTTGGCAAGTTTGCGCTCGATGGCACTGACGCGACGGCTGGCTTCGTAACGTTCCTTGCCGGTGAGTTTCGGCTCGGGCTTCGCAGCTGCGGCTTGTGCCTCCCCGTCGCCGGCAGCGCCGTCGGCATCGGCACCGGCGTTCTGTGATGCCTGCGCGCGACCATGGTCGCCAGACTTGCCCTTTCCTGCGCGCGCCGTAGAAGCGTCATCGGCGAAAGGATCCTTGCCATTCTTGATTTGTTCGACCATGGCAAGGTAATCATCCACACCGCCGGGCAGGTGGCGTACCTTGCCGCCGATCAGTGCGAACTGCTGATCGGTGACGCGCTCCAACAGGTAACGGTCGTGCGAGACGACAATCAGCGTGCCTGGCCAGGTATCCAGCAGATCCTCCATCACGGCGAGCATATCGGTGTCCAAATCGTTGCCGGGCTCGTCGAGAATCAGCACATTGGGTTCGTCCAGCAAAATCAGCAGCAGCTGCATGCGGCGCTTCTGTCCACCGGAAAGGTCGCGGATCGGGGTCATCAGCTGGGCGGCTTCAAAGCCGAGACGTTCCATCAGCTGGCCCGGCGTGACTTCCTTGCCGTCCACGATATAGCTCGGCTTGTAGCGGCTGAGCACTTCCTTAACCTTGTATTTGCCGAGTTTCTCCAACTCGTCGAGACGCTGGGACAGCACGGCGAATTTCACCGTTTTGCCGATGTTCACATGGCCGGCGGTGGGAGTGAGTGTGCCGTCGATCAATTTAAGCAGCGTGGACTTGCCGGCACCATTCGCGCCGACGATACCAAAACGGTCGCCAGGGCCGATCAGCCAGGTTTCATCGTCGAGGATTTTGCGACCGGTAACCGTGACATGCTGGGCAACCTGCACGGTTTGCATGTCTTCCACCGGTTCCGCCTGCTCCGTCGCTGCTGCTGCGGTCATGTCTCCCGCAGTAGCACCTTCCTGCGTTGCAGTATCGTGCTGGTCGCCCGTGTCAACAACCACACCGGCATCAATAAGTCGAGAATCAGATTCGGGATGATCCACCGCCAGTTCCACACTGCCATGGATCTTCGGCTCGGCATACATGGCGTCAACCACATCGATGCGCCCGGCGGATCGTGACTCGCGCCCGGACTGCTCGGCAACATCGGGGTCAATGGCTGCGAATCCATCGCCACGCACAGACAGCGGTGTGCCGTCGGAATGCACTTCGCTGGCGAAAATCTGCGTCACATCAATAAGATCCACCACCTGTTTGCCCAAACGGGAGGTGGCCATCTGCTTCAATTCCAATGTGTTACGCATAGGCGGCACGTCGGCAATCAGTTCGCGCGCGGCTTTGACATGGAACTTCTGCTTGGTGGAGCGGGCACGGGCACCACGCGACAGCCATGCCAATTCCTTGCGCGCCAGATTGCGACGACGCTCCTCACGCACATCGGCCTGACGGTCGCGTTCCACACGCTGCAGCATATATGCCGAATATCCGCCTTCGAAGGGGTCGATCACACCATCGTGAACCTCCCACATCGATTCGCATACTTCATCCAAGAACCAGCGGTCGTGGGTGACGAGCAGCAGCGCGCCGGAGCCCGCCGACCAACGGTTCTTCAAATGTTCGGCAAGCCAATGAATTGTGACCACATCCAAGTGGTTGGTGGGCTCGTCGAGCGCCAGAATATCCCAATCCTTGAGCAGCAGTCGTGCCAAATCGGCACGACGGCGCTGACCGCCGGACAGTGAGCCGACCCGCGCGTTCAGGTCGATACCGCCCAGCAGTGCCTCCACGATTTCGCGCGATTTGGTTTCGGCCGCCCATTCGTAATCCTCGCGCCCTTCCAATGCGGCATCGCGCACGGTGGCATTGTCATCAAGCGGGTCGCGCTGGTCGAGCAGGCCGAATGTCAGACCGCCACGGCGCGTCACGCGCCCGGAATCCGGCGTGCGCGATTCGTTGAACAGGTGCAGCAGCGTGGATTTGCCATCGCCGTTCTTGCCGACGATGCCGATGCGATCACCCTCAAACACCCCCTGCGTCACATCAGTGAAGATGGTTTTGGTGGCGAAGGCAAGCGAAACGTGTTCCAATCCAATGTCATAAGTCGGCATAATCCACCAATGTAGCGCTACGTTTGGAGCGCTCGGTGGTACCGGTCATCATGCTGCTTGCAATGCGCGCGCGTGAGCGCTGCACCGGGCCGCGAACCCGGAAAACACCTGCTCGGCCAATGGCTGCAGCAGTGAATCATATTGGGCGAAATCCTCACGCAGCTTGGATTTGGAACCACCGGCAGCCTTAAGTTCCTTGACCATGCTCGGCTCACTCAGCCATTCTTCCAGAATCGAACCGGTGACCTCCAAATGGAACTGCATGCCCAGCGCGGATCCCACACGGTATGCCTGCACTTTGGTGCCGGACGTACGCGCCAGCAGCTGACCGCCTTCGGGCAAGCCCACCACATCGTTGTGCCAGTGCAGCACGTTGATCTGCTTGTCCCACATCGAAAAGAAGTCATGCTTGTCCATGCGTTTGATCGGCGCATAACCGATTTCTGGCGCGTCGCCATGCTTGAGCTGCGCTCCCAGTGCGGTGGCGATGATCTGATGCCCTAAGCACACGCCGAGCACCGGCTTGCCGACGGCCACCGCCGCGCGAGCCAATTTGGCTTCGGCCTTGAGCCCGGGATATTTGTCATAATCCGTGGCACCCATCGGGCCACCCATGATCACCACGCCGGCGGTGTCGTTGAAATCCGGCAAGTCCGGTTTCTTCTTGTCGGCGATGTTAAGGGTGAGCGTTTCCAGTCCGAGGTCCTCGAGATTCGCCAGAATACGCCCCGGACGTTCCCATGGAACATGTTGCAAAATGAGCACTTGTGGTGTGGCCATGCTTCTATTGTGGCACGACCACAGACCGTATGCATCACCTTTGGTTTACCCCGCACACCTGCGCTCCTGGCGTTGTCGGCTTTCGCTCATACTCTTGGGTGCTATGGGAACAGTGAAGGAACCGCAGGATTTCAATACTTCCGTCATGCCTTCGGCCCTCGCGCCGGCCAAGGTATCCGAAGCCGCGGCGGGCTTAAGCCTGTATGACACCGCTTCGCACACGGTTAGCCGATTTGTGCCGCTCAAGCCCGGGCAGGTGGGCATCTATGTGTGCGGTGCGACGGTGCAGTCGAGTCCGCATATCGGCCACATCCGTGCGGCGGTGGCGTTCGACGTGGTGCGCCGCTGGCTGCTCAAGCTCGGTTACAAGGTCACGTTTGTGCGCAACGTGACCGATATCGACGACAAGATCCTTGACAAGGCCGCCGCCAACGGCCAGCGCTGGTGGGCGCGCGCGTACTACTATGAGCGCGAATTCACCGAAGCATACGATACGCTCGGCGTGCTGCCGCCTACGGTAGAGCCTCGCGCCACCGGCCATATCTCCGACATGGTTGAGCTGATCGAGCGCATTATCGACAACGGCCATGCTTACGTGGTGACCGACGCCGATGGCAAGCCGACCGGCAATGTGTATTTCGATGTGGCATCCTGGCCGCATTACGGCGAGCTGACCCACCAGAAGCAAAGCGCTGCGGGCGAAGTGGACGAGGCCGCCGCCGTGGCCGACCGTATGGGCCCCTCCGTGGATGCCGCCGGCGAAGACAAGTACAATCCGATTGATCCGGCCGATGCTTCGCCTGATAAGCATGACCCGCGTGATTTCGCGCTGTGGAAGGCACCAAAGGATTCCGATCCCGAGGATGCCCGCTGGGCGACACCATTCGGCGTGGGCCGGCCGGGCTGGCATATCGAATGCTCGGCTATGTCGCACCGATATCTGGGAGATGACTTCGATATCCACGGCGGCGGCTTGGATTTGCGCTTCCCGCACCATGAGAATGAGATGGCGCAGACCCGAGCCGCAGGTTACCCTTCCGCCAATCGTTGGATGCATTCGGCGTGGGTGACCGCCAAGGGCGAGAAAATGAGCAAGTCCTTGGGCAATGGTTTGTCGGTGCCGGTGGTGTTGTCCGAAAACTCCGCTTGGGTGGTGCGTTATGCGCTGGGTTCGGTGCAGTACCGTTCGATGTTGGAATGGTCCGATCAGACTTTGACTGAAGCGAACGCCGCGTGGAATCGTATTTCGAACTTCATCGAGCGTGCGGGCGCAGCATTGGGCGAGCAGCCGACGCGTGAGGAGATCGAAGCCGTGACGGCCGACGAGCTGCCGGATGATTTCGTGACGGCGATGAATGACGATATCAATGTTGCCGGTGCCACCGCCGCAATTTTCGCACGCGTACGCTCCGGCAATACACTGCTGAGCGCTTTCGCCGATCATGCTGATTCTGATGAGGCTCGCGCTGAGGTGCGTCAGGCGCTGGTTGCCGTGCGTGCGATGCTGGATACGTTGGGGCTTGATCCGCTGGCCGAACCGTGGGTTTCCGGTGCGGCGAACGGTTCGGGTGAGGGTGGTGCCGAATCCGCCGAGCATGCGGCGCTTGGCGCGCTGATCGAAGGCCAACTGGCGGAGCGTCAGGCAGCTCGCAAAGCCCGCGATTTCGCTCGTGCCGATGCGATTCGCGACGCCTTGAGCACCGCCGGCATCGCCATCGAAGACACCCCCCAAGGCTCCACCTGGTCCCTCAAAAACTAATCGAATACGAAATCTACATCGACTATGTGTAGCGTGCGCTTGAGCTCATTTTCAAGCGCACGCTTGCAGGCGATGAGATTATCGACGTTGATGGTTTCGGCGACACCGGTCAGGTAGACATCAACGGTGAAATTCATGCCGGTTTTAAAGACAAGCACATGATCATATTCGGTGCCATCCGGCAGATGCCGTTGGGCGGCGGACTCGACGAATTGGTTGGTGTCGTCATCCTCATGCACGCCGCCAACCAATTCGATAAAAGCATCCCTGAGCACACCCAACGGCTCTTTGAGGGCGATCAGCGCGATGGCGGTGGTGATAAAGAAGTCACCGGTGTAGTTGAGGAAGTCCAGTGGGGTGTCGGCGGGCAGGAACATCAGCGCGACCGCTACCGCGCCAATGCCGGCGGAAATCATGCCGTCCACCAGCGTACCGTTGGCTTCGGCGGTAAGCATGGTGCTGGCATTGTGCATCGTGTGGTTGCTGCGACGATAGTAGGCGACCAGACCGAATGAAATCGCCACCATCGCTATCTCATAGATCACAACCGGACCGAGCGTCATACGCTCGCCGATGCCGAACATGACGTAATCCCACGCCGCCTGTGCGGCATCGACCACGGCGAATGTCAGCAGCGCCAGGGTGAAGATGGCTTTGGCCAGCGCGTACATGGGTTCCAGTGCGAACATGCCGTTGGGATATCGTTCGGTGGTGCGCACGGATTGGCGCGACAATATGGTGGCCACCAGACCGGATATCACGGAGATCACGGTGAATGAGGCGTCAAGGAACAACGCCTTCAACCCGGTCATGAAGAACACGATGAATCCGGAGACCACCATCACGATATTGACGATGATGCCCACGGTCAATGCCCTGCGCTCAATCTGCTTATGCTGCATATTCCACACTCCGATTCATCGTCACCCCACTATTTTCATGGTATCGAAATCGCCTTGATTCCGTATCTACGGCGGGTTTGCGTGTGCGGTGGCAAGGCGTACCGAAGGAAGGCGTGCCAAGGCACGTCGACTGAGGCACAACGCAGCCAACGCTCCGCAAACACGTCGTATCAGTCGAAGACGAAGTCAACGTCGACTATATGCAGTTTGCGCTTCAACTCGGCTTCAAGTGCACGCTTGCGAGCCAACAAATCATCAAGATCGATAACCCCGCCGGGCCCAGGCCCTTCGCCGGTCAGATAGACATCAACCGTATAGTTCATGCCGGTTTTGAAAATCAGCGTACGATCATATTCGGTGCCGCGCGGCAGGTGACGTTGGGCGATCTCCTCGACGAAAGCATTGGTGGTGTCATCCTCGTGCACGCCGCCGACCAATTCCACATAGGCATCGTGCAGTACGCTTAATGGCTCACGGATCACGGCGGCCACAATCATCGCGGTGACGAAGAAGTCGCCGGTATAGTGCAGAAAATCAAAGGGGGTGCCGTCAGGCAGCAGCACCAGCACGATGGCTGCCACGCCAATGCCGGCGGAAATCGCGCCATCGATGAGCGTGCTGTTCTCTTCGGCGACCAGCATGGTGCTGCTGCCGCGAATCGAATGGTTTTTGCGCCGATAATACAGCCACAGGCCAAGGCAAGACAGTACGGTAAGCACCTCATAGACCACTACCGGGCCGAACGCGGTGCGCTCGCCCTGACCGTAGACGAAGTAATCGTAGGCAACCTGAGCCGCGTCGACCAATGAGAAAATCAGCAGGGAGAGAGTGAATACCGCTTTGCAGATCGCATAAATCGGCTCCAGCGCGAACCGGCCGTTGGGGTATCGTTCGGTGACGCGCACGGTGTGGGATGACAAGACAATGGCCACCAGACCGGACATCACGGATATCGTGGTGTAGGCGGTGTCTAGGAACATGGCTTTCAAGCCAGTGATGAAAAAGACGATGGTGCCGGCAGCGACCATCAGAATGTTGACGACAAGCCCTACGACCAGGGCTTTGCGTTCTATGCGTTTATGTTGCATCGGTGGGCCTCCATAGTGCATGGCAGTCTGCATTGCAGCAGCACGACCCATCCATCACGATGATGCGGGCAGTGCCGGCGCACGGCATGTCTGCAGAAGGGGTGTCCAGCGATATAGTCGGAACCGAAATCGAAAGTCAATCACCAATTCGCGAATACCACTGACGGTTTACTGTTCCATGGTAACGGGCCGAAGAGCACGGCGTGCCCGTAATCAGCGGATAGCGGATTCCCGTAGGATGGTCGTAACGACAAGGAGGCGAACGTTGGCGGTTTCTATTCATGAGGTGGCGGAGAGGGCAGGAGTCTCAGTGTCTACCGTTGGCCGAGCGTTCACCAATCCGGGCCGCGTGTCCGCAAAGACCCGCGAACATGTGCTTGCCGTGGCGGCTGACATGGGCTATCAGGTGTCCCGATCCGCCTCCGCGCTCAAATCCGGACAATCCAAGCGTTTTGCCCTGTTGATGAATGAAACCCTGACCAGTTGGTTCAACGCCTCGGTGCTATCGGGAATCAATTCGGTGCTCCAGCCGGAGGGATATGACATCTCGTTCTACGAACGCATCGATGCCGTTGATACACGCCATCGCTTCTTCGACACGCTGCCGCTTCGCCGCAACGCCGATGCCGTCATTGTCGCCTCATTCGCCATCGATCCACATGAGGTGGAACAATTACGGACACTTCATGTGCCCATCATCGGCATTAATGTTCCTTCGACCGAAGGTTTCGACGGCTCCATCAGCATCGATGACCGTGAGGGCATGCGATTGGCCGCCCAGCACCTTATCCATCTTGGGCATCGTGATCTGGTATATCTTTGCTCGGAAATGGATGACACAGTAACGCTTACCTACAGCACCGATATGCGTTTATTCGGTTTTGAGGATGCTTGCCAGGCAGCTAGTGAGCCGATCCGCGCGCAGGTGATCTCCCTTCCGCGCGATCGCGAACAAGCCATCGAATCCGCAGTCGCACAGCTATTCGCGCTCAACCGATTCCCTACTGGCATCTGCTGTCAGTCCGACGGATTGGCATTGCCTTTGATCAGCCGACTGCACCAATACGGCAGAAATGTACCGGACGACTGCTCGGTTATTGGATTCGATGATATGGTTTTCGCCTCTGATTTTGGCTTGACCACGATTCGCCAACACCCGTTCGATATGGGGGCGACGGCAGCCCACAAAGCACTAACGCTTATCGAAGGGCAATTCCTTCCCAAAGCGCATGAAACGGCGCCCATCCAGCTGGTTCCCCGCCAAACGGACACCGTTCCACGTCATTGATGTTTGTCATCATCAAACGCTGACAAACACCGTCAGGCAACAGTCGGTTTCAACATCGTGTCCTCACCGCAATGCGATCACCATCGCCTCGAACGGTTCGAGACGCAGCACACCGCCATCATCCACATTGCGCCTCCCGCTATTGGCAAGCAGCACTTGAGCATCTCGCATCGACTCATCCAAGGCGATCTCACAAGGCGTTTCTTGGAAATTGCAGATCACACGAATCGTCTGCTCATCGCGAATACGTCCATCATCGAGGAACGCAGCATCCGTTGAGCCACATGCATCCACTATGAGATGCCGGTCGTAGGCGATTACATTGCGCACATCGCGATATACCGGAACACAGTCTCCGTAAATCGCGACATCACGATATGAGCTGGTCGAACGAAGCGCCACCATCGCGCGGTAGAACGACAACGTCGAATGCTCGTCCGTACGTTCCGCTGACACGTTCACCGTGCGATAGTCATTATTAACCGGCAGCCAAGATGTATGTTCCCCGTCCACGTCTGTGAAGAAGCCTGCGTTACTGGCGTCGCTCCACGGCATCGGCGTACGTGCGTTGTCACGACTGCGGAAGGCGACCGCATCGAACGCCTCGCGTTCGTCCACACCCGCACGCAACGCCACCTGGTATTGATCGTGGGTGAAGATGTCATCAAACTGATCGATGCTGCTCATCGTCGTATTTCGCACTCCCAGCTCCTGGCCCTGATAGATGAATGGCGTGCCGCGAAGGAAGAAGAACATCGTAGCCAACATGGTGGCCTGCATACGGCGCACGGCGGGATCGTCGCTCGCGCCCGACACATCCGCATTGCGCATCAGCCGTGTCAGCGCGCGGGGGCTGTCGTGGCATTCCAGGTGGGTGGGAGACCACACGCCCAGTTTCTGCTGCTGTTCCTGCGCGGTGAAAATGAGATTCTTGTATTCCTCGACCGACCACTGCTTGGGGCGGTACCATTCCGGCTTCGTCTTGTCAACGTATGGATCCTGATAGGAGAACTCGAAGATCATCGAGAAGAATCCATCGGTTCCCGAATACATCGGCAGTTGTGAGAATGGCACATCCGTGGCCTCGGCCACAGTCATGCAATCGTAACGATCGAAGGTTTCCCTGCGCATCTCGGATAGGAATTTCTCGATGCCGGGCTGATTGCAGCTTCCACGCTCCACTGCGGCCAGCCCGTCCGGACCATCTGCGGGAAAGTCCGGGAAGTCTTGGTTCTTCTTGATATAGGTAATGGCGTCCACTCGGAAGCCACCGATGCCCTTGTCAAGCCAGTGGTTCATCATCTTGTAAATCTCATGCCTGAGAGCTGGATTCTCCCAGTTGAGATCAGGCTGCTCCTTGGCAAAGACGTGCATGTAATACTCGTCATCACTGCCCGGCAACGGGGACCACACCGAACCGCCGAACACGGAACGCCAGTTGGTGAGCTGGTCTTTGCGGCGAATCACGAAATAGTCGCGTTCCGGCGCATTCGGATCAGTGCATGCCTTGCGGAACCACTCATGCTGATCCGAACAGTGGTTGACCACAAGATCAAACAACACACGCATGCCACGGCTTTTGGCCTCGGCGATGAGTTCGTCCAGATCCTCGTTGGAGCCGAACATCGGATCGACGCTGTAGTAATCGGAGATATCGTAGCCGTTATCTACCATCGGAGATTTGAAGAACGGCGAAATCCAAATCGTCGTCACCCCCAACCATGCGAGATAGTCAAGTTTTGCGGTGATGCCGGCGATGTCGCCGATACCGTCACTGTTAGCGTCGTAGAAACTTTTCGGATAGACCTGATAAACGGTCGTTTCCTTTTTCCAGTCGCGCATCATCACGTTATTTTCCTCCTTGGCACTCACTGCTTCACGCTACCGGCGATCATGCCCTTGATAATCTGCTTTTGCAGGAACAGGAAAATGATCACGATCGGGATGATGGTGATGAGCACAGCGGGGAAAATCAAATCCCATGCGTTGCCATAGGCACCGGATTCGATTTTCGCGAAATACACAGACAGGGTGAGTGTCTTGTGCTCGCCATTGCCGATTACGAGGAACGGCAGCAGATAGTCGTTCCAAATCCACATACCATTGAGAATGGCTACCGTTGCAGTGGTCGGACGCATAAGCGGCATCACAATCTTCCAATAGACCTGGAACACGTTCGCACCGTCCATGAACGCGGCTTCCTCCAGTGAGACGGGAATGGACTTGATAAAACCGTGGTACAGGAACACGCTCATGGCCAGACCGAAACCGCCGTACATCAGAATCAGACCGGGCGTATTCTTCAATCCCAAATCATCGAATTCGTTAATCAGCGGGTACATAATCGCTTGGAACGGCACCAGCATCGAGGCGGTGAAGGCCAGCAGCAGGGCGTTGGCCACCTTGCTCTTGAACCGCACCATCATCCACGCCACGGACGAGGAGATCAGAATGATGAATACCACACCGACTACGGTAATCAGCACAGTGAGCAGGAACGAAGGCACCAGATTGATTTTCTCAATCGCATTAGCGATATAGGAAAAATTCAATCCATGCGGCAGCGCAAGCGGCGATTTGACGATCTCAGCCTGCGACTTGAACGAATTGATCAACAGGAACCACAAGGGGAACAAGGTGACCAACGCCATGATGGTCAGCACGACAGCAATAACGATGCGGGAAACGGTTTTCTTGGTCATCAGGCTTCAACCTCCTTGCGCTTAGTGATGATGACTTGGGTGATGGAGATGGCGGCGACGATGAGGAAGAAGAGCACCGCCTCCGCCTGGGCGACACCGTAGTTGTTGCTGGTGTCCTTCGGCACGCGCAGGATCTGCAACGCCAGCATGCGGGTGTCATATTCACCGTTGGTGAGTGCGACGTTCGGATCCAGCAGTTTGAAGCTGTTGGCGAGCGTCATGAACAGCACGATGGTGATGCTGGGCATCAGCATCGGCACGGTGACGTGGAAGAAGCGCTGCACCGCGTTGGCACCGTCGATGGAGGCGGCCTCGTAGTAGTCCTGAGAAATGTTGGCCAGACCAGTGGTGTAGATGATCATCATGTAGCCCGCCTGCTGCCAGACGAACATGATGAGCATGGCTAGCAGGTTCTTATTATGATCCTGCGTCATGTTGGTCAGCAGGTCGATGGGCAGCAGGCCGTCCGGACCGAACAGCGTAGTCGAGAAGATGTTCTCGTAGATGAACAGCCAGATGTATCCCAAGGCGAGACCACCGAGCAGGTTGGGCAGGAAGAACGTGGCACGGAAGAATCCAACCGCGCGTCCGAGCGCATTGACCAGCAGCGCTTGGGCGAGAGCGAACACGTTGATGGCGATGACGGCCATGATGGTGAACGTCACGGTATAGCCAAGCGCATTGAGGAAGTCAGGGTTGCGGAACACTTTGGCATAGTTGTCGAAGCCGACCCAAGCCTCGAACAGGTTGTCGCCGCCTTTGAAATAGACGCCGCGCCATGCCGAGAAGGAATACAGCACGCCAATCACGAACGGGATGCCGACAACCAAGGTGAATAGGATAACAGCCGGAGCGATGAACGGCAGGAACCATTTCTTATACATGATGTCTCTTTGCCTCTTTCTTGTCTATGATGATGGATTCGTCCCGGCCGATCAGCTGGATTGGATATCTTTGAGGTTTTTCCAACGGGCGATCACCGTATCGGCGAGTGCCGGATAGGTGGACTCATCCCACTTGGCCTTGGTCATGTAGTTTTGCTTGAGTTGGTTGCCGACGAATTCCAGCCAGTTGCCCGGAGAGGCATTGAAGGGGTTGGAAAGGGTCTTGCCTGCGCTGGCGTAATGCAGCAGCGCATTGTTCAACGAATTGGCACCATCCGGCTGGTCAAGTTCGTCGTAGAGGATGAAGCCGCATTCGTCGGTGAGGAAGGAGCGGCCGCGATCCGAAGTGAACAGCCAAACGAGGAAGTCCGCCGCGTTCTTCTGCTGTGCTGCACTGGACTTCTTGTTGATGATCCAATAGTTCGGCACCATCGCGGGGATATAGGTGTTGAAGGTTTCCGGCGTACGACCCTTCACGGAGATATCGGATTGTTCGAACGGCATCTTGATGGGCAGAATCTCCAGACTGGACAACATACGAGCGCCGGCATCTTCAGTGTCGGCAAGCGCTGCCTTCAGATTCGGATAGATCCAGTTGCCCTGCTTGAAGAACAGACCTTTGTGCTCGGCGAACAGCTGCAGTGCGTAATCGTAGGAGCCGGTTGTTGAGTTGACGAAGGACGGACCGCGGGTGTTGGGACCATCTTCACCGGCGGCGTGCGAGGTGTTGTAATCCAATACCTCCATCTCTTTGATCAGTGGCTTCTTGAGCGCGTCCACCGCATCAAGGTCGGCGCTGTAGGCATCGCCGTAGTTCTCGAACACGGCGTTAAGCGGGATGTTGACCATATGATCGGCATAGGTCCACTTCTCCGCACCGGATTCGACGAACACACCGGTCAGATCGTTGGCAAGCCCTGTTTTGGCAGGAGCGGTGGTGTACTCGTGCCCGTTGACGTTCACACTGATGGCTTGGGGATTGTTGATATATGCGTCAACAGCGTCGGTGAACGCACGGAATGTATCGAAGTCGCATGCTTTGAGATCGGCGATCAGTTCGGCGACTTTGTCATCGTCGAGAGCGAACAAATCCTTCAGCACGTCCACATCGACGAGGTAGCCGTAGCCCTCCAGCGTATACGGCAGGCCGAGGTTCTCATCACCTTCGCTGGTGAAACGCAATTCATCGGGGACGTTCTGGGCAAGGGCTTTGAGATCGGCGTTGTCGCTCTCGTTGAGATCGAGCATAAAATCACCGTCCGCAGGCCCCCATGTGACAAGACTATTGGTGGAGAAAATGGCCGGCGGCGTGCTAGAAGTCATCTCAGTGTTCATGGTTTCGACGGTGTCCGAACCGGAACCGGGCGAGAACACCTTGACTTCGATGCCATGCTCCTTGCCATATTCGTTGACGAGCTTCTCCAGACCGTCCTTGATCTCACTTTTCGTGTTGAACACGTAAAGCAGGCCGTTGTCCGCAGCGGCCGAGCTGCCGCATGCCGACAACGGCAACAGCAATCCTAAAATGCTAACGATAGCCATTACTGGCGTAATCTTGCGCACCACTTTCTCCTCACATTACTCAAGCCAAAGCTTCTTTGCTGCTTAGTACAACTTAAATCAATATGCACCAAAACCATCTTGTGCAACTGATGGCATCAGAATACAACATTATGGCTAACGTTGTCCATTCATGTGGCATACGTGCGTGTCGCGTTCGCGTTCACCGCTTCCTTCCCCACGGGCAACACCCCACCCGCCAAATCGGCACTGACTGACTCTTCCTCTATCAAAGGCATTCCGAGCGAAGTCGGGGAATCCTTCGCGGCGGACATACACCCTTCGCACCGACGTCTGCCGCAACAGGATTCATTGTCTTTTCCCGCGTCACGGCTAGACTGGAGCGCATTATGGCAGCTTTTTCTTCTTTGACTGACAGACTCTCGAATGCGTTTAAGCATTTGAAGAGCAAGGGCAAACTTTCCGAGGCTGATATCGACGGTACGATCCGCGAAATCCGCCGCGCGTTGCTCGACGCCGATGTGGCGCTCGAAGTGGTGCGTTCCTTCACCGGCAAGGTGCGCGAGCGTGCGCTGGGCACCGAAGTGTCCGAAGCGCTGAATCCTGCGCAACAGGTGGTGAAGATCGTTGACGAGGAGTTGACCGAAGTGCTCGGCCAGGGCGTAGATCGTCCGCTGAACTTCGCCAAGAACCCGCCGACTATTATTATGCTCGCCGGCCTACAGGGTGCCGGTAAGACCACACTCGCCGGCAAGCTCGGCTACTGGCTGAAGGATGCCGGACACACGCCGCTGCTGGTGGCGGCCGATTTGCAGCGTCCGAACGCCGTCACGCAGCTGCAGGTGGTGGGCGAGCGCGCCGGGGTGCCTGTGTATGCTCCGAAGAAGGGCGTGCAGTCCGACGGTGGTGAAGCCGTCGCCTCCCCTGGGCTGACCACTGGTGATCCGGTGAAGGTGGCGCGCGATTCCATCGCGCTGGCCAAGCAGAAACTGTATGACACGGTGATTATCGATACCGCCGGCCGTTTGGGTGTGGACGAGGAACTGATGAAGCAGGCTCGTGACATCCGCGACGCTGTGCAGCCCGACGAGATCCTGTTCGTGATCGATGCGATGATCGGTCAGGATGCGGTGAAAACCGCGAAGGCCTTCGACGAGGGCGTGGATTTCACCGGCGTGGTGCTCTCCAAGCTCGATGGCGACGCTCGCGGCGGCGCGGCCCTGTCGGTGGCCAGCGTAACCGGTAAGCCGATCCTGTTTGCCTCCAATGGTGAGGGACTGAAGGATTTCGAGGTATTCCACCCCGATCGTATGGCTTCGCGCATCCTCGATATGGGCGATATCATGACCCTGATCGAGCAGGCGCAGAAGCAATTCGACGAGGAGGAGGCGCGCAAGGCCGCCGCCAAGATTTCCGACGGCTCCTTCGGTCTGGATGATTTCCTTGACCAGTTGCAGCAGGTACGCAAGCTTGGTTCGATGAAGTCGCTGCTGGGCATGATTCCTGGCATGGCTCAGCATCGTAAGGAACTCGAGCAGTTTGATGAGCGTGAAATCGACCGCACCGAAGCGATTATTCGCTCGATGACTCCGGCTGAACGCCGCGATCCCTCGATTATCAATGGTTCCCGTCGTGCGCGTATCGCCTATGGTTCCGGTGTGACTGTCTCGCAGGTCAACGCGCTGCTGCAGCGTTTCGAGCAGGCCGCCAAGATGATGAAGCGCATGTCGAATCGCGCTGGCGGTGGCATGCCAGGCTTCGGTGGCCCTGCAATGGGTGGCGGCAAGAAGGCCAAGGGCAAGAACAAGAAGAAGGGCGGCAAGTCCGGCAATCCGATGAAGCGCGAGGCTGAGGAGAAGGCATTGCGCGACAAGCTGGCTGGCAAGTCTTCCGGCGGCTCCGGCTCGTCCAATGGTTCCGCTTTTGCCAAGAAACCGCAGAATCCTGCGCTTCCCGCCGGTCTTGAGGGACTGATGGGGCAGGCTGGCGCCGATGGTGCCCCTGATCTGCCGCCGAATCTCGGCGGCGGCTTGGGTGGCTTGTTCGGCCGCTGACGCATAGACACACGGCTTATACCGTTTCAGGGTGCTGGTGCAGACATTATTCGTCTGCACCAGCACCTTTTTGTATATCTGGCCATAGCAATCCTCACATTACCGCCGTATCTATGGGCCATAATGGAGCGCATGACGATTTTCTGCTATTGCGTAATCCTGCTGGCGGCACTGTGGGTGGCTCTGAGCCGTCTGCCTGCCGGCACCGAGGGACACATGCCCTTGCCGTATTTGATCGCGCTGATTCCATTCTTGTGGATTCCGTTGACGGTAATCGTGGTGTGGGCTGTGGCGACGCATGATTGGGGGTTGGCTTGTGTCAGCGGTGCGGTGGCAATTACCGCGTCCTCGCAACGCATCGACTATTGGGGCAAGGCGTGGAATACGAAGCCCAATACCGCTGCAGCGCAAACCAAACGCGAAACGTCGCGCAATGCATCAAACCATTCGCCGCAACCAACGCAGCCTGCCGAGGCCCCTGCCGCTCCAGCAGAGGAGCTTATTTTCCTGCCGTCATCATTCCGCGTTATGACGTTGAACTGCCGTTTTGGACGAGCGGATGCCGCCGATATTGTGAAACATATCCGTCAACGCAACATCGATGTGCTGGCCTTGCAGGAAGTGACCGACGAGCTGATCGAACGTCTCGATGCTGAGCAGCTGGGCGAAATGCTCCCCTACCGTCAGTTTGGGGATGCCAAAGATAGCGACAATGGCGGATTCAACGCCATTTTCTCACGTGTCAAGCCCACTGCTATGTCGCCGAGTGCGGTGGAAATTCCCGCTGCCGATGTGCCGTTTATTACCATGGTGTTGGAAGACGGGCGCGCCGTTATGATGGCTTCGGCGCATCCGAAATCACCGATGCGCGGCTGCCGAGATTGGTCGAAAGGCATTATGTTTTTGGGCAAGCTGGCACATGGCACATTCATTGGTAACCGGGATATCGCTGTGGTGATGGGCGATCTCAATTCCAGCATCGAGCATCCCAGTTTCCGTATGCTGATCAAAGCAGGGTTCCGCGATGCCAGTCTCGCGCAGGCCAAGGGGCCCAATCTCACCTTCCCCAGCTGGATCAAGTGGCCGCGCATCGAATTGGACCACGTGCTGTTCACCCCCGGTCTCAAACCAAGTGGCGTTGAATCGTTCGAGATCAACAACACCGATCACCTAGCGCTCACCGCCACACTCACGCTTGCGTAGCCGACGGCGACGACGGCCCCACCCGCACCGTCACCGTCGGCTATTCGCCGGTCGAATGCGAATCCACAATGCAATAGTCACGTGTTAATGACGAAATCTGGCGTCAGCTATCGGTATTAACGCTTGTTGATGTTGTCGAGGAGGGATCAAGACACGCCAGCATGTAAATGGGCAGATATTCTACAACACCTCTGCGCTCAATATTCCCGTCATGGAACACCCACGCATGTTCGAACTCGTAGTTACGTGTGCCCAAAAGATTGTTCATGGCACGATGCCGGGTGTATTCCTTCCCTGATTTGATTTCGCATAGAGAAATCCCCCCTCTGGCATCTTGCAGGAGGAAATCCACTTCGCCTATATTGCCTTGGTTGTAGTAGAACAACTCATATCCTTTGGCGAAAAGCTCTTGGGCCGCCGCGTTCTCAAAAATAGAGCCATAGTTCATACTGGAGCGGCGATTGAGTATCTCCAAGTCCGCTTCACGCATCAGTTGCGAAGTCAACAATCCGACGTCGTTCATATACAGTTTGAACGCATTCTCATTCGCATGGTCTCCCATGGGGTAGCGAGGTTCCTGAACCTTCAATGTCGGCAGTGCGATGCCTGCATTCGCCAACCAATCAAATGCCGTTCGCATGTGGGCGAATCGACTGTCGTTTCCCAGCTTGGTGAATTTGAACCGCTTATTCGGGGCATTAAGCTGATTCACTATGGACTCGTAGATGGTTTTGATATGTCGGCGCTCCACCAAATCAGGAACATATTTGGTGATATCGAGTTCATAGAGATCAACAATGGCCTTTTGCACGTTACGCACCCTATTGAGATCGGACGAATCCACAAAAGCCTGCACCGCATCAGGCATGCCACCGACCAGCAGGTACTTGTACCATAGATCCGTCATCTTCTCATGGAGGTAATCAGGAACCTCGCTGAGGGAGGTGAAGCATTCCTTGACGGCATCCCGAGCCGAACCGGGAAGTCCGCATGCATCGCAAAACTCAAAAAAATCAAGAGGCTTCATCACCACGGTCTGCAAAAATCCAACCGGCAACGAACGCACATTGAACAAATCTATGCCAAGCATGGAACCAGACATCACAATATCCAGATCACGCATTTCAACTAGGAACTTCACCCATGTCAGCACATCCTGACAAGCCTGAATCTCATCAAGGAACAACAACGTTTCGCCAGGAACAATCTCCGTTCCTGTCAATATCGACAGTCTGAGCAACAGATCTTTTGCATCGGATGCTTTGCTCACCGTATCCACGGCTTGAGGCGATTCGACGAAATTCACTTCCGCCAGACGCTGATACTCATTGGCCGCGAATTCCCGTACCAGCGTGGTCTTCCCCACCTGACGAGCACCCATAATCAAAAGTCCCTGTTGGGTTTTCAACCGCTTCCAGTCCATGAGCTGACCATAGGCACTTCTCCGCAGCATTCGTACCACCGCCTTACATGTTGAAATCACTAGGATTTGACAAAAATATACAATTTTTTCCTAGAAATATTAACAAAATATCATAGTATTTGAGGCTCACCATTCACAAAAAATCAATTCCTTACGGAATCTTTGCTGACGTTCATACAACCTGCTACTGCCTCCGCAGTATCAAGGACTCTCCTCCTGTCGGATCATCCGCAATCCTCACTACCGAACATCTCGCAGCGGCGGTTATGCTTATCAACACAGTGATATCCGCACATGCTTATGCATACGGTATGCGCAGCTGACAGAACCATGTTCCCGGAGAGCTCTCGACTGCGCAACTTCCTCCGATCGCTTCGACAGATTGACGCAATCGTGCCATGCCGCTGCCATTGCCCGTCATCGCGTTGTGACGTGGCGTATCGGCCACACTGATTGTCAATGTTGTGGCATCACGTTGGGCGACGAACGTGTAGCCGACTTCGGGACTCGCATACCTAGCGATGTTGCCGAATAGTTCGTCTACTGCTTCGAGGGCCAGATCGCGTCCTTCGGCGCTCAACAGTTCACCATCTGCATCCGCGCATAACACGTCACCGTGGATTCCCAGTCCTTCCAATCGTTGCCGCTGATGCTGGATCCGCCGTTGCAGTTCTTCGTTGAAATCGTCAGCACGGTTCAGACCATTCGATTCTTGTTCCGTGTCAGTCTGCAATGACGCGATGACCTGGCGCACATCGCCCAAAGTCTCCACGAGACCAGCACGCACTGCCATAAGCTCGGCAACCCCAGCATCATTGACGTCGTCAGGGCCATCAGGATCATCACCATTGCCCGTCGTCGTTGCCGTTGTTTGGTCGCCCGCGCAACGATCAATGCGCAACACCAGGGATGTCAGATCATTGCAAATCCGATTGTGCAGCCGGGCGGCAGTGCGTTCGCGCAGTCGCGACAGCTCCAATGCAGAGCGCAGCCGTTGTGCAGCCGCCACATGCCGTAACGCAACGCCCAGCACTGTAAAGCCCAGATAATACGCCAGATTCATCAACTGGCTCGGGCGCAGCATCCAATCAATCGGCAAACCAAACATGCGCACGAGAGACCAACTGGTCATCATCCCAGCAGCCAATCCTGCGAGCGCGCCCAGCACAGTGTTCTCGTATCCCAGTACGATCACCGCTGCGATTACCGACAAACGCAGCATGCCGGATGTCTGGAATGGCAGCAGCGGCACGGCCGCCGCCAACAGCAGCGTTAATCCGGCACCTGTTTTGGCAAAACGTGGCATGATCAGCACACATATGACCTGTGCCAAGGCGAACAGCAGATGCCGCCAATCAAACCCATAAGCATAGGCCACCGTAGATTCGCCGACCGTCATAATCAATGCCAGTATGATGGCAGCTACTCGTATGCCCTCATGCGCGCTCCAGCGGCGAAAGTTCGCTGATATCACTGGTGTTGCAGCCGATGCGGTAGGCATAAGTCACTCCTTCATCGAAACATCCGATGCAGCCGCAGCTGTTCCAGCGCTTCGGCTCGCGTCCGCACGCCAAGTTTGGTGCATGCCCGGCGCACATAGGTGAATACACTGTTGCGACTGATCGCCAGCGCGGCTGCGATATCATCGGTGCTTGCACCTGCTGCGTAACGTTGCAATATGTCCCGTTCGCGTGCGGACAACTGTTCCGCCGCCAAGCCAGCAATCGTTGTTTCATGCAGCCGACGATGGGATTCAGCGACAGTATCAAAACCGCCCTTTTCCGACGATTCCGGCCACACACCACCGCTAACGATGCTGGCCATGACCGACGGCAGTTCACGCACCAGCTTGTCTTTGGCAATCAGCGCCTGCATACCGGCTATCACCGCATCGTCACGATAGGCGTCGAGGCTGTAGGCGGTAACGCCGATGATGGCAGTGCACGCATTGCGTCGACGGATGCGAGCGGCGACTTCGGTGCCGCTGATGCCATCCAAGGCCATGTCCAGCAGCAGTGCATCCGGCACGTTGCCGCCCGATGCGCACCGATGCAGCGCCACCGCCACCGACGTGGTGTGCCACGCCACTGTGCACGGCATATGCTGCCTTGCCACCACCACACGCAGTGCCTCCAATGCGAGCGCATCATTGTCCAGCAGGGCTACCGCAATCGGCGCGGAGAGCGCGGCTGGCACAACAACTGGCGCGGCAACAACCGCGGGAGCACGACGATTCATGGCGTTCATTGTAGAGGCCATGCTACGTGTTTGCCACGCTCGGCTGTTACCGTTGTCATATTCCGCGTGACAACGCTTGTTGCGCCGCCGAAAGCGAAGATACCGTTGCATTGAAGACAGCAACAGTACAAGTCCGTAACGCTGCTGATCATCCGACGTTTGGCCGGCAAACTGACCGACACGAACCTACACTAACGGCGAGGAGGCCCTGATGCGCACCACATCACCGCACATGTCCGCACCTGGCACCGAGGACAGCCGATCTGTCTCGCCTTTGCGCCGACATTGGCTGCTGATATGTGCGATTGCGGCGGCAGTCACTGTGCTGATGGTTGCCGGAGCTGGTTTATTGCACCGCCCTGCCACGGAATTCCCGAGTTCCACAATCGCCACGAAATTCGACTATGCCGATATCGCACTGAATGACGATCCCACACAACGATTCACTGATATCAGCGGCACCGTGCCCCAGTTGTCGGATCTTCCCCAGACCACGTTTGACGAAGCATTCCCTAAGAATCAAACCCTGCCATACCCCGAAGGCATGTATTTCACCCCGTTGCGCCTTGCTGCGAACGGCACGCTTATTGGCGAGACACGATATGGTACGTCCCGGCTCGATACGCAGCCTGGCAAACTGGCGCTGGGTGCATATGACTTGACTACCGGAGCATTCTCCACGTTTGCCGAACGCAACGATGCCGACAGCCACGAATCCTATGCAGTGCCCGCCGCGAATACAGAGCATGTGCTGTTCGAAAGCAGCACCATGTCCACCAGCAGCTATGCACTGGCTGATCTGAGCACCAGCAAACATCGCACACTGCTGACCAGCGAACGCATGCCCACGCATCTAACCGGCGCGGCATTCGACGGCAACGGTGTCATGCTCAATCGTTTCGATCCTGATGTCAATCAGTATGTGTTGGAATATCACGGTTTTGACGGCAGCGTCACGCTCGTCGAACGCAACAATTGCTCAAAAGCCATCAATGTGGGATCGCTGTGGTACTACGTACTGCTTGATCGCGAAGCCCATACGTCCAGTCTCGTGGCACTGGACGCGAGCGCCCGCACGAAAACCGTGGTCTATCAGATCGATAGTGAACTCCAGTATCTTGGACAGCCCGAAGCGGCAGGAGACAGTCTGTTCGTCGCACAGTATGCGCTTACCGCACAGGATGATGGCGGCAACGCCAGCGTACGCGAGGTGCGACTCCTGCGCGTAGACACCACCGAACGCACTGTCATGACACTGCTATCCACCGACAGCATGGAGCCCACGTTGCAGGCCAACGAGCGATTCGTGGTGTGGTCCGGCGCCTCCATCGTCAGCAACCGTACGCGATTGCAAACCATCATGCTGGATACGGCAACAATGACTGTGTTGTCGCAGGATAATGGCGGTGTTTTTCTGGCCGACGACACGTTGGCATGGGTGAGGTATCGCAAGTCGGACGCGGATATCAACAAAGGCGAGGTGTATACCGACGCCAACACCGAAATCAAGGTTGCCAGCACTATCAATGCCGCGACGATTACCGGCAGGACCCCAGCAACAGCACCGTCGCAGGCCACGCCAGAGCAACCAACCGAGCCATCTACAGCCACACCCTCTACAACCGAATCAGCAACTGCGCCGACAACTACCGGCGACACCGTACGCTTGAATGTGCCGACCACGTTGCAGGAACAGGGCGATTGGTGCGTGCCAGCGGCGCTGCAAAGCGTGCTGACCTATAAGGGCATCGCCTCGGATCAGGCGACGCTGGCCGCCGCAATGAACACCCAACCGGTCACCGGCACCGAATACGTGGATCTGGCAAGAGTCGCCAACGCCTATCTGTTCGGCGTGGAAAGCGCGAATCCGGCGGGGGCGGGATATCATGTGCAGACCATTGCCATCGGCGACACCAGCAATGAGACCGCTCGCACATTCGCCGAACGGGTGAAGGCGGATATGGCCACGGATGATCCCGTGTTCGCAGCCGTTGATGTGGCGGCCCTATACCCCGGATTCGCTCATGGCAATCATATCGTCGTCATCACCGGCTACAACACCGACGGCAATGGCAATATCACCCACTATCGGTACGTCGATTCGATGCGCGGCGTGCAGGATCCGACCTATGCCGGGCTGAAAATCGTAACAGCCGAAACGATGATGCATGCGATAGTGACCAATGAGGAGCCCGCCTACGTTTGGTAGCGTCAACCGCATAACATGCGGCGTTTCGCGAGTCCTGGGCATAGAGCTATAATGGGCCAGTTGTTCGCTTGGCGTGGCGCCCTCTACACCCCGGCAAGCGAGGACGAGTGGGTTTCGGCGAGCCGTGCCCCACATAGCGCACCGAAAACCACAAACCTAGATATACCAAGGAGAGCCATTTTGGCAACCAAGATTCGTCTGAAGCGTCAGGGTAAGAAGTTCTACGCGTTCTACCGCGTGGTTGTGGCCGATGCTCGCGTCAAGCGCGACGGCAAGGTCATCGAGGAGATCGGTACCTACAATCCGAACACCCAGCCCTCCACCATCCAGATCGATTCCGAGCGCGCTCAGTACTGGCTTGGCGTCGGCGCTCAGCCGTCCGAGCCCGTGCTCAAGCTGCTCAAGATCACCGGCGACTGGCAGAAGTTCAAGGGTCTTGACGGTGCTGAAGGCACGCTGAAGACCGTTGAAGCTGGCCCGGATGCCGCCGCTCGCGTCGAGGCCGTTGAGGCCCAGGCTCAGAAGCTCAAGGCCGCCAAGTCTGAGGCTGATGCCAAGGCCAAGGCTGAAGCTGAAGCCGCTGCTGAGGCCCCGGCTGAAGAGGCTGCTGAGGAAGCTCCGGCCGAAGCCTGAGTGATCCCGCCGCAAGGCATATAAGCATAAGGCGTTCCGACACCAACTACAATGGAGTCGGAACGCCAACTCATAGGAAAGGCTGTCTGAAATGCTTGCACAGGCTGTGGAACACCTCATCAAGAATATCGTTGATTTTCCGGACGATGTGTCCGTCAAATCCCATGAGAATGCACGCGGCGAACTGCTGCGCGTGCGCGTGAACCCGGAAGACATCGGCCGTGTGATCGGCCGTGGCGGACGCACCGCCAACGCAATCCGTACCGTGATTCAGGCGCTGTCCGATCACAAGGTGCGCGTGGACATCATGGACGTGCGCCGCTGACCGCACCCTCACTCACCGTATGTGAGGCCGAAGCCAACCCACACCAATCGATAAGGAACGATGCACAGCATGGCAGATCAGAACATGCACGAAGACCCTCAGCAGCCCGAACTGCTGAGGGTCGCTCGTATCGGGCGAGCACAGGGGCTCAAAGGCGAAGTCACCGTGCGCCTGTACACCGACGATCCCGAATGGCGTTTCGAGCCGGGAGCGGCACTGTATTCCGAGGACGGCGGAACCGAATACATCGTCGAGAACTCGCGCAGCACCAAAGATCGTTGGATTCTTAAATTCGAAGGCTGCGATGATCGCAATGCCGCCGAAGCGCTTAACGGCGTGGAACTGTACGGCGAACCCGATGATCCCGATGACATGCTTGAGGCCGGTGAATGGTACCTCAGGGATTTGATTGGTCTTGAAGCCCGTATGGCTGCAGACAACGGCCTAGGATTGCCTGAAGGCCAGGTGGTCGGCACGGTGGTCGATGTGATCGATGGCGCGCAGGATCTGCTCAGCATACGGCTTGCCAACCCGGTGCAAACCGGCACCGACAAGGACGGCAATCCTGTGCTGGAGAAAAAGGCCTTGGTGCCGTTCGTTGAAGTGCTGGTTCCCGACATCGATCTTGAAGCCGGTTACCTCACCCTGGATCCGCCCGGTGGCCTGATTCCGGGGCTATAGGCTGAAAATTGGAACCAATATACTGCAAGAGGGCGGCGAGTGACTATGCTCGCCGCCCTCTTGCAGTATGACCGTATGGATGCTTCTACCAGCCGAGCTTGGCAAGTTCCTCGTCGGTGAGCTGAAGCTGATCAGCCTTTAACGAATCCAGAATCGTCGCCGGACGATGACAGCCGGGGATCACGAACATATGCTCACCTTGAGCCAATTCCCATGCGAGCACCACCTGCTGCCAGCTGATGCCGCGCGCATCCGCCACCTCACGGAACGGGTCAAGCAGTCGTTCATCATAAGGATGACGGAAGCCGCCGAGCGGGCTCCAGCAGATGAACGCCAGACCAAGCTTGGCGCAATAGTCCAAGGTATCGCGTGTTTCAAGATGCACGGGAGAAAACTGGTTCTGCACGGCGATGAGCTTGTCGCCCAGAATCGCGCGCGCAATATCCAACTGTTCGATGGTCACATTGCTTACGCCGGCGTATTGTGCCACGCCTTCATCAAGCAGCTCCTTAATGCCTTCAATGGACTCGTTGTACGGCACTTCCGGATCGTGACGATGCATGTACAGCAAGTCGATGGTATCCACGCCGAGAGCCATGGCGCTCTGCTTGCCATAGGCGATAACATGCTCGGGCTTGCCGTCGCGCGGCCAAATCGGCTTGCCATGCTCATCGAAGTCGCGGCGCAGGCCGACTTTGGTGGCCACCAGCACATCCTTACGCGGGCCATTCCAAGTCTCCAACGCCTCGCGAGTGAGCCGCTCTCCGGTCTGCTCGTCCTCGCCTGGAGCATAGTAGGACCATGCCGTATCGATCATGCGCGCGCCGGCGTCAAGCGCGGCATGAATGGTTTCCAGCCCCTGTTCGTGGTTTGGATGGCCTTCGATGGTCAGGCCCATCTCGCCAATGCCGATGGCCGTCGTATCAAAAGGTCCAATGTTGCGGTGCAATGCCATATTGTCTCCTTACCGGTTACCTATGCATAGGTATATCAGGCCATACTAACGGGCCGCCACTCACAGTGTTGTCAGCAACGGTATTAGCGCCCACCAAAGGAACCACCACCGGAGCCGCCGGATGACCCGCCAAAGCCTCCTCCGCCGCCACCGCCCGAACTGGAGGGTGCCGCAGCTTGGATCGTTGCAGTAATATCGGCGAAACCGGCGGACAGCTGCGTACTGAGATCGTTGAAACCGACTGAGAACGAATCGCCATCAAATACAGACTGCGCGCCGTTAAGACCGTTCATGGCACCGTCAAGGTCTTCAACACCGCTGCCATGCGCATAATGCGCATAATGGTGCCCATACCAACTATAGGGGCGGTAAGCCCAATACAACAGCATGCCGGAGGCATAGGTGTCCAGCCAATTCGGATCGGTGATCTGCGGGTAGGCCTTGACCAGTTCACGCTGCACACGCTCGGAGATGCCGAAGGCGGCGGCATACACCATATACCAGTCCCATAAGGCCATATCGGCGGCATCACAGCGGGAAAGGTCAGAGCAATCCTGCATGTAACGTTTTAATCCCAAGCATCGCCTGGCAACATCCTGCCCTGTTGCAGTAATAATCGGTGACGTGCCAGCCAGCGCAATAAACCAGCCAACGAAGAAGAACGGGATGCCGATAATGAATCCGGCAACGGCATGGCCTCGTTCGACATTGACAATAATGCTGATAACGCCCAACAGCACCGCAAGCAGACCCGGCGTCAAATACCGTGACATAACGCTGCGTGCCGCGCCAAGCATGCCGAACTCGCTGGTGCAGGCTTCGGTGAACTTGCCTAATGTTGTATAGCCCTCTTCCCAATCCTTGCATGCATCATTCATTTGGTGCAGATCAAACACTGGGCAGCCCACACGCTGAGAAATCGCAATCAGCAGATTGAGCATTGCCTCCTCGGATTGGCTCAGTTGCAACTGTTCAGCGTTAGGCATGCCATCAATGGCGCGCGGCAGAATCACAATGGTGTTAGTGGTGCGCGCTTCATCCACGCGACCGGCATCAGTGCCGATCATGCCGGCAATACCGGCCGGTGCGGCTGTGCTCATATCGATACCACGATATAGGCTCGCAGGCCCCGGATAGATGGCAATGGCTTTCTTTACCGCCAACGACAGTATGGTGGCAGTAAGCTGGCAATCCCCCACTGATTCGGCTTCCGGTTCAACGATATTCATCATTATCGCAGCCGACGCCGGGCTGATACCGGGCTGCCCACGATAATATTCAATCGGCCCATGATAGTGAGCCTCCCTATTGGTGCGCATCACCGCGCGTATGCCCCACGCGCACAGCGCTACGCCGATAAGTATGGTCACAATCCACACTATGACGCTGATGATGGCTTCCGTGCGCTGACGCTGCTGCCACTGCTGTTCCTGACTAGTTTCGTCGCTGATCAGCGCGTCCAGATGGTTGCCGGACTTGGTGAAGGTCATATCGCCGGCTGCACTGGCATCAAAAGCGGCAACTACGTCAAGATAGTCGCCTGCGGTGATGTCGTATGCCGTAAACGTGAAACCGCCGTTGGTGTCGCGTTTGATGGATGAGGTGCGTTCGTTGTGCAGCCAAGCCCAGGACTTGTCTGTGCCAAGCGATTGCGGGAAACGAATGGTGCCGGTAACTTTGCCGATGGGCACTTGGTTGGTGACACCAAACGGTTCCCACTGGAAGGTGGCGATATCGTTCCATTTGGTGATGACATCGTGCATCGTGAAGCTGATATCGAATCGCAACGAATCCGCTGACACGGTGGGGGGAATGTTCCAGCCGATTTCGATGGTTTTGGTTGTGATGTCCGCAGCATTATTGTTCGTATTGTTGCTAGGTTCCAGTCCATCCTTGCCCGGTTTATAGGGTTTCGGATCCCAGTCCCCCGCACTCACGTCGGCAATATACCAATGATTGGCATAGTTGGTATTCCAGTCATTGTCCGATATATCGCTGGGAGATTGCGGCTCGGTTTGGCTGTAGGTTTGGCCGTCGCTCACATTGGTGATACTGATATCGGTGATGTCCGTAAGCTTGCTGGAATCCAGTGTGTACTGCTGATATAGCTGCTTCCAAGGGCGTGTGTTATCGTCGTCATCCTCACGTTGCCGCAGCTTCATATCGATATGCTGGGTGACTTCGAGGTCACCGTCAGCGGTGGCAGTCACCTCATAGTCGAGCGTACGATAGCTCAAATCCGCGTCGCTGCCTGCGAACAGAACCATCAGGATGGTGATTACCGTGAAACTCACTGTCAGGCAGATGGCCCAACAGCCAGCGTTGCGAAAGCGCTTATTCATAATCAGAACCCTACCTAAACCTTACCTGCGGAGACTGTTGGAAGGCGTCATCGCCTTCACGAAACCAGACTGGTTTGAATATAGCATGTTGGCAATGCTATCGGTGGATGCGGAAAGTCGCTTGATATGGTTGGACCCCCGGGGGCTTGTTGCCTCGTCCGGGGGTCCATTGGTGTGGGTGCGGCGGCGTGCTACTCTCCCACGCCCTGTCGGGCGCAGTACCATCGCCGTGCCAGGCCTTAGCTTCCGG
>NZ_JAAIII010000011.1 GCF_012932425.1 Bifidobacterium oedipodis
CATCGACGACGGCCAGGTCCGGACCGTATACGACGCTATCAACCACAGACCACGCAAACGCCACGGCTACAGGACACCCTGGGAAATCCACCATTCAACAACGTTGCACTTGCTCTGAAAATTCAAGCTTCAAAAGTCTGTAAAACGTTGCAGAAAACGTTACAAGCGGCTGTTCCAATCTATGTCGTTGTCGGGGCATGTCGAAGGTTGTGCAGCGCTACGTGGACGCGCATGATGTCGCTCAGGTGATTGATCTGCATTATTTCAACACCAATCGTCTGGGAGAAGTGGATTTTGTGGTGCAGGACGGTGCGACAGTAATTCCCATTGAAGTGAAATCTGGCAATGACTGGAAGCGACATAAGGCGCTGGATAACATGCTGGCGGTTTCTGATTGGCATTTGAACGATGCCTATGTGCTCTGTAAAGGCAACATTGAGCAGGATGGTGCGATCACATATGTGCCTCTGTATATGAGTATGTTCATCAAGCCTTGCCCGAGACCGGCATCGATGATTCATACGGTTGATCTCAGCGCCTTGTAGTCCTGGAATGAAAGAGGCTGAGCGCGACAATCATCGTCCGGACAGGCTGGAACTCTGGTTCGCTTAGGCTTGAATTCCAAGTGGTCACTTCATCAATTCCACTTTGGACTTCGTTCGACACTCTATTATTAATGGAGATGGCTAATGAATGGTCGAAAGTGCTAGAAGACGTTTTGTTCCCAGAATGATTCGGAAGTTGAACAGGCCTTCTTCTTTTTGAAGACGGCGTGTTAAGCTATGAAAAAGGAGGCAACGGATGGGACTAACAACGCAGCGTATAGATACGCCGATGCAGGAGACGGCGCTTCCCGCCGTGCTGCAAGTCAAGACTCCGAAATTTACGCCACTACGGTCGACAAAATATCGTCGATCACTGTATGGAACCTATGTTCCCAAGACAGATGTTCGGCCCCTGCCGAGGTACCGCGCTGTGGAACAGGCTGATGGCTCTGTCGATGTGACTGTGTCATTGTCGAATTAGCATATCTCGTTGAGAGCACGGAGACAAGCCTCGCAGGCACTGAAGAACTGATTAGAAAATCGCGTGAGCTTACTCCGGACGTAGGCTTTATTATCACGCCAAGGTTTGTTCCCTCCACCACGGAAGTATTGATGAAAGGTTTGGGCGAACTGGTGGAGCGATATGGGTTGCCAGTGCAGTCACATCTGGATGAAAACTGAAGTGGCCTGATATGGTTGGTGGTGCAGATGACATTGATTCATCTGCACCACCAACTGGAGTGGCTTGATTTTTCTCAGAGGCTGGTGATCAAGGATGATTTTGAGTTATTCTGCCGCCTCGCCTGAATCATGTTCCATGAGTTCAATGAGTATTTCTTCAATATCAACGAGCGTCGGTTCTGGCATGCCCATCGCAGAGTAATACCCGAATGGTGAGCAGTCGCGAAAATAGTGGCAGAGAACTCGATATAGCGCGCGGTGTATGTCTTCTCGCAGATGAGACTGTTGTGCTCTAGGCAGTGTGCGGTACTGCTCTGCTGGGATTCCGTATAACTTCAGAATGTCGAAGAAGAGATTATCGTAATTCACCTCTTCCGGCAGATGATGCGCATAAGGGTGATGGACGGGAGAAAGGAAATGGTCCTTATACAGCTTGCGCATGTCCTTATCTGTGAGCTGGTCATAGAAGGGATCGAACTTTCCTTGAAGATACGAAGGGTCGACGTTGAGCGCCTTTGATACTTTTTCAAGCAGTTTCGGGCTGATCAACCCTTCGTCGAGACACCTTCGGATTGTCTTTTCGTTGACTCCGACACCGTCGTTTTCCGCCAAAGACTTTGCACTCCACCGTGGTGTTTGCAATTTCATGGCATCACGCAGTCTTTGCGGGTTGATTTTGATTTTTGTTGTTTTCCGGGTAACCATATTTCCTCCTAAGCGGACATTTTATTATAAAACACCCATCTTGATAAAGTTGTAATGTCCGTTTACTGTAGTTTTTGACAAGACAAAATAATGTGGAGGTGAAATCTATGAGCGTTCAATCGGGTTTGAGTGATTTTAGAGATAGGACTCAGGCGGAGGAAGCAACGAGTTCATCGGCTGTGCCGACAGATGCGCATGTGTTCCTCAGTTATAGCCATGATGATGACAACCATCTTAATGGTGGGATTATTCGCTTTATGAAAGACGTGGTAGAGGAATACACCTTCCAGGTTGGGAACACTCTTCAGTTATTTATCGACAAGGAGAGCATCAATTGGGGGGACAATTGGCGTACCGTTCTTGAGCGGAGCGTTGGGGCAGCCAATATCATTATCCCCGCGATTACCCCGCGGTATATGCGAAGCCGAGCGTGCAGGAAAGAGCTATTGGATTTCGAAGATGCAGCACAAGGAGACGAGTCGAAACAAATCCTTCCGCTCATGATTCAGAACATTGATGAGATGAGTGGCATCGATCGGCAGGATCCTGTATGGATTATTGCACACGACAAGCAATGGCACTCCCTCGATAATCTCCGCATGTTGAGCGAAAAAGAGAGACAAGAGCAGATTCTGGAGGTTGTACGTCGACTACGTGTAATCATCAAAAAGATAAATCAGACTGATGGAACTGATAGTAATGCGGCATCGCTGGTGGGTGCCGATAGTACGGTAGCCGATGAAACGGACCAGCCAGATGTGTTAGCGTCTTGGGGCGAATTAGAACAAATTGCACCCCGGATGAAGAAGTCGGCGGATAATTTCACCAAATCAGTGAATACAGTTGCCGAACTGATGTCATCGAATCCTGCACCTGTGAATGGAACTGCGACGCAGTATGCCGGATGGGCTTCCGGACTCGCTTCACAAGCGCAGCCTGTTCTCGATTCTCTCAATAAGTCCACAGAAGAACTGACTAGTCAGTGGAAGCAGGCATATGACGGGATGGCAAACTATGTCAATCTGGTCGAAATGATGCCGCAGGGGGATAGTCGCAATCAGATGATGGACAGTATGGGAACGACGTTTGATTCTTTGGGAACGTCTTTGGCGTTGCCGAATGAAGTCATGCAGCTTATTCCGTTGATGCGGGTGATAGGCAGTTTTGCCAAGCCGCTCCGTCCTCTTGCGAATTCGTTGGAGAAGTCCATAGGATTAATAGAAAGTATGCATAATATGGTGGAATTGCTTCAAAAACGTCTGGATCGGATTCCAAGATGAGCTGTCTGACTGCGAAACAGTGAAATCTCAGAATTGAGAAAACTTGAGTTGGTTCAATTGGTTACTGAGAATAGCGATATGCGTTTTGAACTGGTAAGGTTGCAGACGTTTCCTTGGAGACTGAGTATTTGTAGCTTTTGAGACCGGTGCCATGGCAGGGTGGGTCGACGGTAGTCTGGTTGGTTACCGTCGACCGGTTCTGATTATTGATCAAGCATGGTTTGCCTGTGTCGTTCCTGATCGTGTTCTGCACGATGTTTGTTTGGATTTCTGTGCACTTTATTTCATTAAAGCTGAATTAAAATATGTAGAAATCCAAGCGTTATCGACGTGTGCTTTGGTAAATGAACAACGATTATGCGTTCATTTATTAATAACTCTTCCCGGGGAATCGACCGCTGTATTCGGGTGTTCCATTACCCATTACATCTTCGGAATGAATTTTTAGCTTCATTCTCAATGACTCGATATTCTTTTCGAGTCCTTCGATACGTCTTTCGCAATAATGGATCCTATAGGAAAGCAGGCATCCCTTGTTCTCCCAACCCAAGCGAAAACACAGTATTTCCGGCAGGAAGTACACAAGGAGAAAAATCGGGACAGCCAACCAGGGTAACAGTTTCGACCAATCACCCATAATGAATCTCAGCAGAACGGGGCAAGATATGGCGCAGAAACGGTAACACCAAAGAAAGGCGCTTGTGACTTTACGATTGAATACGGCGTCTTCTTTCATTGTTAGTCTGGAGAGGAAGAACGGAATTTTCATTTGGCAGAAAAGCACAAGTAAGACAAACATAACAGCATCATCAGCCCACCTCAAATGCAGGTCCTTGGTCATAAACACAAGGACCAATGAGCCGAGGATGCCGCAAATGATGGAAGCAACACATACCCAAGCGTAAGCCCACAGCCGGTTTTTCAATTTGGGCTGCAATTTCTTTAGAAAGAGAACATGATTATGAAAACGTTCTTGCTCTTGGATCAGTTCGTCTAATTGAGCGTTGAGAATTTCCCAGTCGCTCACATTAATACAGAAACGTCCTACAAAAAACAGGATAAAGAAAAAACCAACGAAAAGAAACAAGCCGTATGCGTAGCCGTATTGATAGGTCATTCTTGGCATAAGCGCACCCACGAAGATCGCGACGAAAAACGAGGCTCCATACGTAAATCCTCCAACAACGTCAAGATCCGAGATTGCCTTTCTCTCCACGACAACCACCACCGCGAATGCGGCAAGAAAGGTTATGAACGACAGAACGAATCCACATGTGTCAATCTCTGGGAAGAAAGATCGCATGATATGCCAAGCTTCGAGCAGATTTAATCTTTCGGAACGTTCGGGCACGGGCATTGTTGCCCATAGGTAATCACCAGCTAATCCAATGTAAACAGATATGAAGAGCAGAAAAAGATGTACGTTCTTTGAAAAGATCGTGATATATCGATGCTGATGCTTTTTCATTATAGTTTTTCCGTTTTCCTTATTACCAATATTTTTTCAATAGAGATTTGAAGTTTTTAGCTACTTTCGGGTTCATGCAGTATCATGTTGGCTATCTGCGGACTTTATTCTGATAGTGTTTGGTCATGTCTCAAGGAGGGGCGAAAAGGCAAAATGACTGACAATCCGTAGTCAATAGTATCTGTCGTTTGCGCCGCTAATGGAAGTCGATAACCGTAATCTCGCGCGAGATCGGTGTGAACGAGCCGACTGTGCACAAGTATCTCAGGAAGGACGATTTGTCGCCCATGCTGCCAGTGCGACGATGCCAGGAATTGGTGGTCGCCGTGCGCTGGCGCGGAGCGATAATGCGCAGGCGGCATTTCGTATTGCAGGTGGTTGATGCAGAGACCTGCCTGGTAGCGTCCTTTTCCTGCTGAGCGGAGACCTTGTGAGCAATTACGCTGGACGCGGGGTGTGATCGAGCGCAGTTCTCGTTGGGGTCGCTCACCACCAGTCCTCGTCATCCGGAAGATTTGGCCATTGGGGGGGGGGCGCATATTTGATGGATGCGCTGGTAGTGATGCATTTCTCTATGTTGCCGGTCTCGAAACGTTCAGCTATGATGACGCCAGTGGCGGCAAGACTTTTCTTGGTGCAAGGCATGAGGCCCGATGCTTTGCACTCGCGGGTGAAAGATGTCCTTGGTAAGTGCTTTGACGGTGCATGTGTTAATGCTATCGTCTGCTTCATGATGAGCTCCTTACTACCTCGGTTCAGAACCAGCTGGCTTGTGTGGTTCGTGGGTTTTCCTTGCTTCAGTAGTTTCATTGTGGACAAAGCATGAAAAAGTAGACACCCTGCGCGCGGACTTACCAGTTTTTCGTATCACGGTATGTTGAAAATGGCGTTATTTCAACGCTTTAATAATGCTCCAAATGGTCGAGTTTTTTGTTAAAAAGTTGCGGTTTCCATACCCCCCCCCTACAGCCTTTTCCGCTGAACGGGCTTTTGACATAACCGCAACCCATGCTGCTGCATCTGGCAAACACGTCCTTGGAGATAGACGTCAACCAAATACGATTGTTTTAATGTGACAAGCTGCATTGTCATCCAGAGGACTACGAGGATAGCGTCCGGTTTTCTGCGTGTTCGCTGATTTGAGTCCTTGAAAAAGAGTGCAGTTTACTCTGCCGGGACGTGTGCAAGATCTTGGACTGACGAACTAGGCAAGTGACGATGAGGAACATGGTCGCCTCGTTTGTTTTTGCATGGGATTTCTCCACGTCTTTGAATTCGACGGTGATGTTCGTCTCGTTCACCGCCTCGTATGTGTTGTGCACGTATTGTTTTCAGGATCTCCTCGGTGCGTGTGTGAGTTTGGGAGAGCGGTGTTTGGCCGTTTCTTGGTAGCTTGAGCATATTCTGCTGCGCCCCGTTGAACATCTCCGTCCGTTCATCAGCGATGATGTCGGTGAGGAAGCCAGTTTTCTCCAAAGGCTTTGTGAAGGAGTCCACATCCATGCCGGGTTTAATCACCTGCGTCTACAGAATCGTGGTGCCACAGACGATGCTTTAGTCTATCAAGACTTACTAGCATCAATACCCACAACTGGACGATGTCGACTTCTTCGTCTCAATCGGCAGCAGGCCGGGCGTTCCCTGTGGATTTCAGTCCTTGTCCCTATCCCTCGATGCTCACATCGATTTGACGAAGAACACGGGTCACTTGATCCGTATGTTTGCCACCTTGTGCGGTGGTGTTCCGGGTTGCGCGATGGCCGTGATCTTCTGTGCGCGTAGAGTGCGAGGGAACATCACCGGCCCGTTGACGAATTCGGAGCGGGTGTCCGGCATAGGGGCAAGGCCGAGCGTGAATAGTTCGTCGCCGATTGCCAGTGCGAGATAGTCTTTGTTCGTCTCTACCAGTTCGAGATCGAGTTCAGGGATTCTGGAGAGCAGAGGAAGCGTCTTCGCCTTTCGTTTTGCGAATCGCTCGTTCGGGATGGTGATGGAGTTCGGCGAGAGTCTGTTGGACAGGATCGCGTCGTAGAAGTATTCGGCCTCGCCTCTGCGCGTCTTCGACTTGAACTCGCTTGGGGGACGGTTGCATTTCACGCCGCATAGGTGCATAAGACAGTCTTTTCGCCAAAGTACGTCGACACTATACCCGTCCTCGCAGATGATGATCATGTGGCGTTCGCATAGAACGCGGTCGTATTCAAGGGCGGCGGAATGGATGGCGCTAATCAGTTCACGCTTGAGCTGTACGAGCGCGACCATCTTTCTGCCTTTCCCTTGTGTCCGAATATGGTACGAGCCTCGGGGGCGTGATCCCGAGGCTCGTGGGAACCGTTGTTTATGGCTTCTGCATGCCGCCCCTCCTTGTGAAGGGGCCATGGCGAACCCGGTCCGGCACCGTCGTGTCTTTCCGTATCACCCGTTCGCGGGGCTAGGCCTTCGGTTCTCGCGGCGGGATTCGGGCCAGAATCCCGGAAGGCCCACGGCAGCCGGTTCCGCTTCAAGCTTCGGCTTACGCCCATGCCTCCGGACGGGAAGAGGACGTGGCGAAAGCTCAATTCATAAGAATATACCAATCTAAAGGGCGCGTCAAAAGAATACTTCTAGGATTCCACATTTATCCTTCGTGCTTCGGGCTTAATAAATGGCTCGTCATGGGTGAATGAAAAGCGATGACAGACTGGTTCGTCTGCTGTTTATGCTCTTTTTAGGCAGAGTCGTCATTCCCGCGGTGGCATAAACGGCCATGGGTCCTTCGAGTCTGGTTATGAGTTTGATACGTTGGTGGTGCGTGAGGATGAAAGCCCGTTGGATTGAGGAGCGTCTCGAACGCATCGTCTATGCCGGCGATGACCGTGATATCGAGGAGCGTTACGTTAGTGGGCGGCTGGTGCCCAAGCCATTTGACGCAATTTCTGGCGAATGATGGTGCTCCGATATGAGTAATCGGTGGGGAGGGTGAACTGATATCCCCGCCCCACCGATTACTCAATATCGTATCAAGGCTTTTGCCTTACCTGCAGGGTGAGCGGTGCTCAAACAGGTCAAGCAGTGTGACTCTGGGCTCCCAACATTCGGATCAGCTCGTTTGGTTAGTCTGCGTCTTCGAATTCGATGGTGATGTTGGTTTCGCCTACTGCTTCGCACATGGTGCGTACGTATTGTTCGAGGATGTCTTGGGCGCGCATGCGGCCTGTGAGAACAGGGTGTCGTCCGCTTGTGCGGTTTTCAGCATCTCTTGTTGGGCCGTGTCGTACATGCTCGTCTGGTCACTGGCGGTGATGTCGGTGAGGAACCCGGTTTCCATCAATGGTGTAGAGAACGAGTCCTCATCCACGTCGGGCTGGCCGATGATCTGCGCCTGCGGAATCGTGATGACATAGACGCTGCTATCCCCCTGCTTCCCCTTGCTTTTCACAGTGACCTTGCTGGCATTGATGTCCAGGCGGATGATGCCGCTGTATTCGATCCAAGCCTTCTTGTAGCCGTGGCTGAAGAACCAAGATCCGTCCTGGCTCAGCTCGGCCGTGTTGTGGTAGTAGTTCTCCATCGTGGTCAGTTCGGCGACATAGCCAAGATTGGAGAAGTCGGGAGCCTGCTGCTCCTTGCCGCAGCTTGTGAGCGACAGCGTCATAGCGGCGGCGATAGCAATGGAAAGAATTCGCTTACTTACGGTCATCAGACTGCTCCTGATATTCCAACGTATAGCCCTTTTCGTCTAGGATGGGCTTGCTGAGCGCTTCCACGGTTTTCTTGAGGTTGTCCGATGCGACCTGCATGATCTCGTCATCGGATTTGACCTCGTTGAGTGCATCCTGCTTGCACAGCTTGATGACTTCCTGAAGATCGGCATCCGGATTGCTTTCGAAGAAATCCAGAGAGGAACTGTCGATGACGGGGAATCGATGGTAGGGGTCGGCAGATACGCGATCACCTTGCCGGCATCTTTATCTTCCTTGAAGGAGATATCATCCATGGACACGCTCGTCGGCTGTTTTTGGTGTTTTTACTCCGGCAGAGGGCATCACCGATCTTATTGATTTCACCACTGAACTATTGCCAGAGGGGTGCCGTGCGGCGGAACAGGATGTGGTTCGGTTCAAGCTCAACAGAAGGCGTGTGTTTGCTCATAGTACTGTTGCTGCGGCTACCACTAGCGGTGTGTTGGTTGGCACAATACCGATTCCTATTCCGGATGCAGCCATTCTGGGGCCGGTCGAAATCGCCGAGGTGAATGCTCTAGCTAAAATCTACGGTATCAATAACGACGAAGATTCCCGTAAATTCCTCAATTCCATTGTGGAAGTTGGAACAGTGAGCATCGCAGCCAAAACAGCCATCAATGCCCTGAAAGCAATTCCTGGCATCAACATAGGGGCTACAGTACTCAATGCCGTTATTGCAGGAGGTATCGTCGCTGCGCTGGGGGAGGCATGCGTTTATGCCTTTGAGCAGGTGTATCTTGGCAATAAATCTGTCAGGGACATCGATCGGATTACCAAGTTCATGGAATCGAAACTTGCTTCGGGAATGGTGGACAGGTTGTCTGAAGTTTTGAAGAACGTCAAAGAAGGTATGTCTCCACAGCAGATTGCGGAGGTTGTTCTCAAGGCCATGTTTACCAAGTAGAGGCTTGCTGGTGACCTGATGTCTGTGTCTCTGCAGGCCAGACATCATCCAGCTGAATTAATTGTTAGCAGTGATTTCTGATAGGAGGCGGCGTCCGGTAATCAATCACGGGTTTGAACGGGGCCAGCTTCGATCCCGTGGCCGCAGCGTTCGGGAAGCCTGATATGTTGTTGCGCAGGCGTCGGCATTTTAGGCATTTCAACGGATTCCGTTTCTTTTTCCATCTTTTCGACACCGGCCCTAGCGCACTCATTCGGCGAGCTGCTCTTGAACCGGTTGATGTCACCGGCGATGGTCAGAGGTATCTGGTTGGTCACGGACATGCGCCTAAGTTTCTGCGTACGAATACAATGAGGATCATAAATGCCGCATGGAAGAGAGATAGATATGGGGCTTTTCGAATCATTGAAGCGAACAGCGAAATCGCTGCTGACAAATGCGCAACAAGAGGACGTTGAAAATGAAGCTCCATCTTCGGCCCCGGGCCCGGAACTGCGATTGAACATTTCCGTTAATCTTCCCGATTGCGTTCAGTTGAGCGGAACCACCACATCCTGTAAGGACTCCGTGCTGAGGCTTGCGCAACGCCACGGCATCGACCATGACGGATTTCTTGAGATCGCAGGCAAGATCCAGAGGGAGCCGGACAATCCGTATGATGACAAGGCCATTGCGCTCTATATAGAGGGGGAGCGTATCGGATACCTGCCTTCCATGTATCGGAATTATGTCGTTCTTCCGGAAGGAACCGTCAGGAGCGTGCCGGTGCAGCTCTTCACGGCGATGCTGCCTAAAGGTCTGCGTGGTGAAGCTTGGATTTGGATCGGCGATGGACGATCTGAATGGGAATGGTCGCGAGAGCGTAGACCTCGGGTGTTTCCAGAGAAAAGGCTCTTGCACGACACCGAAAGAATCAGGGTATAGTCGAGATGCCTTGGCCGATGTCGGTGAACGTGGACAGCAAATCTGTAGTGGCATGGCCAATGGTGTGCATTATCTGGAGATGGTTGAGCCGATCAAACAGCTCAAACGTGAATGGCGGCTCGAGGAGGCTCTTGTATTGTGCATGCAGGCCGTCGAGACGGCAGAGAACGATTCGACGGCCGAATGCGGGATCAGGGAGCCTGCGCCGTGGTATACGGAGCAGGCGGCCATCGTTCTTCGCAAGCTGAAACGCCCTGATGATGAGGAGAAGCTGCTGTGCTGTTATTTGGATCACGTTCCCAAGAACTGCATGCGGCGCACTGGGGCCGTGAGCATCGCTCAACGTCTGGAGAAGCTACAAGCGAAACGCAGGACAAAATGGTCATAATCAGGTAATGTGCAAACTATCGGGCACTACCTGCAGCTGCGAGTACTAATAGCATGTCCCCATGGTGCTCCTCATAAGTCCAGTTCTCTGTGATCCCATATCTATATCTATATGGTGTGAAGAAGCGGCTGTGCAAGGAGCTCATTGCTCCATTGGTTCAATGTTGGAAGGTATGAATACGCGTCGCAATGATGGTGTCGCAACGAAGTACTTAAGAACGAACCCGATAGAGATAGTGGTCGCGACTATTCGCGGCTTCCTCTGTATTCTCTTGAAGAATAGAAGTTGTTCGCGACCGTTCCACTTTTCTCGTGTGTATGCCTTCATCCAAGCAACCTCCATTGCACTGAGGTTATGCGTACTGTTTACGATTAGAACGCGCTTTTTACCCGCGTAGTGGAAACGCATTGAGAGGAATTGAGAGAGCATACTTGGGGAATGTTGCGTTGGGGGTGTTGATACACGAAGATCATTTTCCGTAGGTTCGCTCATGTTAAGAGATTGCGGGTCTCGGCGGTTATCCGTGGTCGGCGGGGGAGAAGTTGGTGTCGCGGATTTGTCTGGAGTTCCGTCTTCTAGGTATCGCAGGGATATGGGCTCTCCTCCCCTCGCGTTGTACTTCTCGATAAGATGGTTCCACTCCTGGGCTCGCCAGGACAAATCACTGTCGTTACCATGTTCAGGGTTGAGGTGGCTTGATTTTTGTTCCGGCTCACTATGAAGACAGAACAAAAATCAAGCCACCTCATCATGAAGAGATATACATATGATAATGACTACGCCATCATATAATCAACATCATCGAAAGTGATTAAAGCGCTACCTCCGGTGGCACGGACTGTTTCACCGATAACACTACGGCAGGAATCCGATATGAGCATAACAGCTATTGCGCCGATCTCTTCTGGAGCGCTCATACGTCCAATTGGAGAGTTGAGGTTGGTCAGGGAATGATTATCTTTGCCAACTAGCATAGGAGTGGCTGTCGGCCCTGGTGCTACGCCGTTTACAACTATGTCGTATGGTGCGAGACACTTTGCCAAGCCCTCCACCAGTCCGCGCAAAGCCCATTTTGATAAGTGGTATGGATTCATAGCTGGTCGGTATGCCGATGAGGACGTGACAAATAAGATATTGCCATGAATTGAATTGTCTCTCATGTATGTAGCTACAGTTTGTGTTAGGAAATATGTTCCTTTGAGATTGGTATTGAGAATCTCATCATATTGTTCCTCAGTAACCGAGCCGAAACAAGCACTGTTCAGTTGTCCCGCGTTATTTACAAGAACATCTATTGGATCTTCTAAATTCTTGCGGATTGATGCAAATTGTTGGCTAATAGAAGCGACGTTAGACAGGTCCAAAACAGCGGCTTGAACACGTGATTCATCACACTTCGTTTCTTCGACCAATTTGGCACAGGCTTGCTCAGATCGAGTCAAGGAACGTGAAGTGATGATGACATTGCCTCCTGCGTTCAGCACGGCTTCAGCAATTGAAAATCCAATTCCACTTGTACCGCCTGTAATCAGTACGCGTTTTCTTTGAAGCATTGCGCTTGAGAGCACCGGTACCCTGACCGGTTCCTTTTTCGCAAGAAGGGTTAAAATCTTTTTTACTGATGACTTCAATTTCATAATATTTTTCCTTTGAGAGAGGTAGTGTCTGATATCTTGCACACTTAAGTCATTGCCCGTCTGTGGCGTGATGACTTAAGTGCGCAAGATATCAGACACTACCTAGAAATTCTGTTTCGTTTTGATTATCTTCGACATTTTCATAGGCAGTATAATTGAATAATGTTGGTTCTTTTTATGCTAACTACTAACTAGAAAAAACGCCTTCCTAAGTATTTCAGAGTGGGTTTGATTCCAATTCCAGCAATATATTTCAATGAAGGCATACCCCCAACGAGTCGGTCGAATCTTCCATTGCGCCCCGGAGCTTCAAAAGCCACCATACCGTTACATGAATCCAGATAAGCACGCAGTTGCGTTTGTAATCCTGTCCGGATGCTGGTTAGCTGATTCTGCTTCAGACCTGTGACCGCGAGAATTTTGCTGTTATCTATGATGCGGTCATACATCCTGTCGTAACGAATCTGGTATTTCGCTCCGTGTACCTGTTCAAATTTTTCCAGCGAGCAGGTTACTACTGAGAGGGACACGATTTCTGTGTAGATGTCAGCGACCGTTTGCCATGTCTGGTGCTCGGCAGTCGAAACGGTGAATGCTTCGCCTATCGCATGACTGTTGCTAATGAGGAGGACTATCATGCGGGCAACGTCGCCGCCCCAAGTCATGGTGCCTTGTCTTTGCAGGATCTCGTCTGGTAATGGTACTGGGATATGGTGTAGCGCGCGCCATAGCCATGCATTGGATTCGTGGACTGCGAGTTGGAATCGACCGCTGCCGTCATAGGTGACGGCAGGACGGACGATGGTCCAATTGGTTTTGCTGCTTTTGAATAACATGTCTTCGCATCGGGCCTTGGCCAAAGCATATTCGTCAGTCGCAAGATATTCCTGATCGTCGATTACGTCAAGCAGACGGGGCGAATCCTCGCGGATTACGGGCGAGTCTGCATAGACGCGATAGGAGGAAACAAATACGTATTGTCCAGTTGCTTTGAGGAATTTCTCAACTCGTTCCTGGAAATCCGACGTAGACCAGACCATGAAGTCAATAATCGCATCCCATCGTTCAGAGAGTAGGCCATCCAAGAATAACAAATTCTTCGCGTCACCCATTCGATACACGAGACGCGGATTATCCGAGACCCGATGTCTGCGGCTCGTCACTATCACTTGATGCCCCATCTGCGTAAGGAGTTCGCTGACGTGGGTTCCCATCGCTCCAGTGCCACCGAGAATCAATACATGCATGTTTTCCCCTGGCCGGCGACGCCACGTTGGCCGAATCAGTGCCACCGAGAATCAATACATGCATGTTTTCCCCCTTTCACCTGCCGAGAATCTTCTTTACGGCTTTGACGCCCTCTTCTCCTATTAGTTTTCGCGCAACATTTTTGGCAGTTCTGGTGGCGTTGACCTCTAGAGTCGACATAATGCGCAATGCATCGCTTTCGTCCTGGCTATCAGTGAATACCTCAAGAAGCATGGGCTTGTTCGATTGCTCCGGAGAAGTGAATCGAACGATATTGCTGAGATACTCTTGCTTGTTGCTGGCGCTCATGTATTCGAAGCCGAGATCCTGTGCGTAATGTTTGAGCAGTTCGTGGGATTGGTTGCCGTAGTGGCCGCGGGCCGCAATAAATGCATCGGCTTCTTGTCCAAACTGTGCGGCTTTGTGATTATAGTTCTTGAATTCGGTGCCAACGCCGTTGTTTATGACCATGATGCGTACGTTACTTCCGACGTGCCGATTGCCCAGCGAATTGAGATCGTAGAAGCAGGCGAGATCGCCGATTACTCCAAAAAACAGTTTGTCCGGCGAAACAAGCGATGCTCCAATGAGCGAAGACATGCAGCCGTCGATGCCGAAGCCTCCGGTATTCGCATAGCAGCGGATGGACGAATCCACCGGGAAGAAGTTCCAGCTGCGTAGCGAATTCAGGATGGCGAGATGCAATACGGAACCGGATGGCAGCCTAGAAGAGGTTTGCTGCGCACACCAGATGTTAGAGAACGGCAGATTGGGAATCTTTGCACGCAACCCAGCATCTTCGGCGCGCCATTCATCAAGCAGTCGATTCGACATTCTCTCCGAACTATTCGACTGCAAAGCGTATGCCTCGAAGAACTCCTCTTCCTCCATGTCGAAGATATAGCGAAGCTTCCCGAATGCATCCCTTGGTTCACCATCCGAGCTGACCCGCCACACTTCCTTCGCGTACGGGTTAGCATAAGCACCAGAAATCTCTCCCATGTGAATCATGACATCCACCATCTGACAACTGGCTTTGTAATCCGATTGCTTAAGCAAAAGCATTGATTCAGCCCAGTAGTCTCCTGCATAGTTGGATGTATGGTCGCCAACCACTACGGCACCATATTTACAGCAGAAGTCATCAACCGCCTTCGTAAGACGTTCGTCCCATGCCATGTGTGCGCCCACATATATGGCAATGCGCTTGCCCTCCAGAGAGGGCAATACATCGTTCTGCTCGATGCGGTCAACATAGCCAACCTTTGGTAGCTGGTTAACGTTGAAATTTTCGCTGTACGTGGTCACGAGGTTGATGTGGACCGGCCCACCACCATGATGAGTAAGTTCAAGCAACGCACGGTTGAGATTTGCAGCGCACAATCGCCGATCAGCTTCAACACTGACGGACGGGCATTGCATACTGATTTTGCACACGTCGTTCAGCTCATTGGTACGATCGAGCATCTGCGGAGACATGTTGCCAATGCGACCGAGAGGTTGAGAACTGGTTACAGCTAGTACGGGAAGTTTGCGGTAATATGCCTCCGTTAAACCCGGCAGGTAGTTGCGTGACGCAGTAGCCCCCGTGCAAGTCAATGCGACCGGTTCACCAGATTCGGCGGCCATGCCACATGCCATATAGGCCGCAGACCGCTCATCCGCAGATGAAAAAACCATAAAGTACGGATCACGCTGCAGACAAGCGACGAAAGTAATATTCGTTGTTCCCGGGCTGGCCACCACTCTCCGTACCCCATGATGTTTCATGAGCGCTACAAGAATCTGTACATTGGCTTCATCCGTGTAACCAATAGACATTGCTGTTCCTTTCTTCATGTCGGCGGTTAATCCCAGCCGAGATCGCCTACACCGGTGCTTTAACCGAATGTTTAATATGCTTTGTTTCGCTCATAGACAAATCGCTAGGTTCTGTTAAACCACAGTTGGCATGATCTCCTAACCAAGGTTTCTAACGCCAACAATTAGAAGCCCCTCTTCGGAAGGTTATGTCAATTCTGGTTGAGCAGAGCAAATTGCTATCACGGGCAGTGTGCTGCTGAGTATTTTATTCTGATCATGGTTGTCTCATTTATCTGCTTGCTTTTTTCTGATGGTGTCAAATATGTGCTGACGTTCTTCCCTAGTTAGTGAGATGTGTAGTGTGCCTGCGGTGTAGAGGACAACGTAGATCACGCCCCAGAGGAGGAATGCGGGGATGGAATCGACAGGCAGGATCATGGTGCCCAGAAGACATACAGCAGTAACTGCGACAGCCATGGCAATAGTGGGTAACTGGTGTTTCCAGAAGTAGGGCATATCGAGTCCAATGCGCTTCTGGTAGTACCAGTTCATGAACAAACCGGTGCCTAGAATGACACTTACGATGTAGCCGATGGCGGTGGCCCAGTAGCCCATTGTGGGGATGAGAAACACCGCGAGCACGATGTCGATCACAGATGTGAGGATGTAGATTAGGCTACGGGCCTTGTGCCGGTTCTTGGCGCGTTGGATCTCGATGCCGGTGTTCTGGGTCAGGGGAATCATGACCGGCAGGACCATGATCACGGCCAGCCAGTACGCGTCCGCATTCCGCTCGCCGGCCCACAGCCTTACAAAATACTGGCCGAGGAGGATGAATCCTCCGTAGATCGCCCAGAACAGGATCATCTGGTAGCGGCCGACACGGGTCATGAGCTGGGTGAGGATCTTGTTGTCGTCGTGCTCGGCGACGATACGGTTGATCATCGGCACGAATACGCTAGACATGGTCGTGCTCATCGCCATGAAGATATTGCGGATTTGCATGGCGATGGAGAAAGTGGTCACGACGGTGGAACTGGCCATTGCGCCCAGGAGGAAGTTGGGCACGTTGTTGTTGACCAGATCGAAAATCTGGTTGAGGAAGATCCAGAAGCTGAACACCGCCACAGCCTTGAACATCGACCATTGCAATCCAGTGAACCGGAAACGCATGCCCAGCCTGCGGATTGCATAGGCGACGTTCATCGCAAGCAGGATGATGGTGATCGACAGCATAGCCAGAGCAACTCCGACTGCGCCCCAGCCAAGCAGCACGAGGGCCACGGCCAACGCAGGCTGGGCCAAGGTGGTGAGCAGCTGTCTGGTCTGCTGGTAGACGAAATGCTCCTTAGCGGTGATATACGAGTTGAATGGGCTGGATATAAATTGGGCCGTGATATTGAGGATCATAATGACCATGAGCTTACGAGTCAGAATTAGCTCGTGAGGCATCAGACCTCCCGAAAACAGTGCTTCCACATTGAAGGTCAAAGCCATGCCTCCGATAAAGCACAACAGTGCCGCCGCCGCGTACACCAGCAGGAACATGCCGTTGAGCCGGTGAAGCCCGTCCCTAGTACCGTGGGCGACCTCCTGCATGTAGAAGCGCACGTACGCGCCGGAGAAGCCCGCGCTCAGCAGGGTGAGGGTGAACACGACGCTGTTGGTCATCTGGAACACGCCGTAGTCGCCCTGTCCGACGTAGTGCAGCAGCAGGGGCACGTACATCAGGTTGACGAGGTTCTTCGCGACCACGTTCACGTAGCCCAGCAGGGCGCCCGCCTTGCGCTGACCGGCCATGATACGGTTCCTTTCCTCTAGTCCTGCATGGCCTTGTCGAGCCATGCTTGGGATTCGGCGCGGTGTTGTTCGAGCAGCCGGTCGACGTTCCCGTAGTCGATTTCGGGGGACAGTCCGTCGTCCATCATCACGGAGTCGAGCTCGAAGAGGCGGAACAGGGTCTCCATGCGTGAGTTCATGTTCGCCTTGCCTTCCGTGCCGGCACGGTTGAATACGGTGAACTGTTTGTGGAACAGCAGAGAGAAGCAGCAGGCGTGGTAGGAGTCCGCGAACACGTACTCGGCTTTGGAGAACAGCTCCACGAAGTCCTGCGGGCCTGCCACATACGTCTCGGGGTCGCGGAAGTCCATCAGCCTGCGCACGCGGCAGCCGTGCGCCTTCGCATACTCCTGGATGGTATGCTCCTGCGCCTCGCTCGGCTTGCCCAAGAAGTACGTCAGGACATACCGGTCGTTCTCGGGCACGAAGCCGCGCGTGATCGTCCTCCATCTGTCGGCGGTGAGCATCAGCGTCGGATCCAACACCACCGTCGCCTCAAGACCCGTCAGTTCTTCAATCATTTCTTTGGCACGATCCTCACGAACAGAAATCGCCCTCAAACGAGGCAAATACCTCCGGAAAACAACTGCAGATTCTTTTTTAACAGTATTAATACCAAAGCTTGCGGCATAGCTAATTATGCGAGTGCTCTCCTCTACGAAACTTCCCAATCGGAGAGAAAGCCCTTGGGGAGTAAGCCATCGATCATTCCAAACTTGATCAGAACCTATGGCAACATATTCTAGTTTTTTTATTCCCGTCGAAGTAACTCCTTTGACTGAAACAAAAAGCGAATTAGCGGGCACGTATTGTTGCGTAAACCTTCGAAAGTGGAATCGTCTCTCTGCGCGAAGTCCTCGCATGGTCCCCATATGGCGCAAAATATAGTCCTTTAAAGGATCGATATTATTTTTGAAATCACTCTTCAAAGAAGCAGCAAACCGCAAAGTGATAGTGCTGGTTATAGCATAATTGTTCAATAAAACAAATAATGCATAATTTTGTAATCTGTTTCCATAATTCTCTAGATCATTAATTGTAATAATGCCAATTGAAATATCGTTTTTCATATATTCAGCCTTAATTCTTTTATACTTTTATAGGTTTTGACAAGGCAATAGCACAGTAATGGATAAACCGTATAGATATAGACTAAAACAATTTTAATATTCAAAACATGATTCTGTTTCGCAAACATGGATGTTTGGACAAATATTTTTTTCCATCTCTGAAGATGAAATAGATTTACATCTTGCACTATTGAAGATAGAATTCCATAAGAACTGTTACATATATCTTTAGTAGCTTCTCGCATCATCATATTATTTTTTTTACAATACTGATATACGAGATTATGTGCAAACCATGAACCATATGCCAGTTCTACATCTTTCTTTGCATGCATAGCACTATCGGGATTGTCGGAACAATAGTGATAGCCTTCATATGGCATCAGCACCGTTTTCTGAGAGCCAATCAAAACTTGCATTTTTAATGATGTGTCCTCACCGTATCTAATCTCAGGAAAAAGAACATTGTTAAATAAATTTACATCATATAATGACGCCCACACAACGCATGTATATTGCTTATAGGCAAAAAAATCTGAAAGAATTTCTTTGGTTGAGAAAATAGTTTGCTGTTCAACAATCTTTCCAGATATTATATTCTTTTCAATTGCATTACAGCATACAATTTGAGCATTGTTTACTATCATGCATTTAACCATTTTTTCAAGATAATCTTTTTCAATATGATCGTCTGCGTCAACAAAACATACATATCGCCCCTTTGAGTATTGCACTCCTCTCTCTCGAGTTTTTGAAGCACCCTGATTCTTCTGACAATGTGCAATGATTCTCACATCCATCTTTGCAATTTCCTTGCAGATTGTCCAAGTATTATCTTGTGATCCATCATCTATGAGAATCAGCTCATAGTTCGTATATGTCTGAGACAATACGCTTTTAACACAACGCCTTATGTATTTTTCAGCATTATACATTGGAACGATGATACTAATTAAAGGAAGCGGCACTTTATTGTTACACATCAAGAACACCTTTTTCTTTAAAGTCCTCAAACTGCAGTCATTGGTAGTCGTGTTGTAATCACCCAGTACATGACTACAATGAAATCCTGATCAACATAGCTATTACTATCCACAATAGAGATGAACTTCCTCGGCATGCATCGGATCTGACATTCCTGACATCCAATAAACCATTGTTGGGCTTATGAATGATATGGCCTTACCATCACGCCGAATCCATACGTCGCACATTACCGGTGTGGCATCAGTAGAACCATCATCCACGAAGATTATTTCCAAGTCACAGTTCGCCTGTCTGGATAAGCTCTCCGTACAAAGGTTTGACCAAAGCTCGACGTTATGCGCGAGCACAATCACGTTGACCGGCGGATTAGCAGAATTGGCTGAAGAGTAGTCTAACTCGCCCTTGTTTCTCTCAGTTGTCGACGCTACGGCCAAGACCAGGTATTGTTGCACCATATCGGAACTCACCAAAGACCTATCTCTTGATGCCCAATGTTCGGGCAATTTTGAGAGCACGTTCCTTTCCAATGGTGTTTTTTATGAAATCCTTGCTCTTCATTTTGGCTTCGGCCACGGCATCATGAGGACGGCTCAGATTATAGAAATCGAAAATGGTCTGGGAGTCGGTGCTCATCTCGGTGAAAACCTCAAAGAGCATCGGCTTATCCGCCGCCATATTCATAAACTGTTTCACGGCTTCGTCATATGATGCCTTATCGTATGCCGACAGATACGTAAAACCACACGACCTCGCCCACCCCTCAGCCACAGCATGATGCCGCGCGGCGGTGTGCAGGTCACTGGCCTCGTTCTGCCACATGCCGTTGTAGTAGAACTCTTCGCCGCCATGGTTGTTAAGCAGGAGGATATGCACGTTATGTCCGATATGGCGTGACCGCAAGGCGTTCATACCATAGAAGAACGAAAGGTCTCCGATTACTAGGAAGCTCGGTATTGCTTCGTCTGCTACAGCTTGTCCCAGGAAGGACGGCAAACAACCGTCGATGCCATGCGTACCAATGTTGGCGTATACGTTGACTTTGGGTTGAAGCTTGAAAAAATTCGTTATACGAATGGAGCCATTAATACTCAGATGCAGCAATGAACCGGAAGGAATGCGGGTGACCACTTGCTGGATGGCATAGATGTTTGACCAAGCGAATTCTGGGATGGTTACAGACTGCTCATACTGCTTCAGACTTTGGTAATACAAACCATCGTTTTTGATGTTGTCAGACACGTGTTCGTCAAAATAAGTGAAGAAATGCTCTGGCGTGCATTCGAAAATGGTGGTAAGACTCTTGAACACGTCGCAGACCTCGCCATTCTCTTTGATGAGCCAATGCTCAAACCGGCCATGATTATGCAGGAGCATATCTTTGATGCCAGAGAAGATATTGCCACCATATGTAATGACGATATCGGGGATGTAATCTTTGAACTTTTTCCCAGTTACATAACGCGTGTCCATACATACCGAAGGGTTGAATGTGCCTTCGCATTCGACATTGGACATGTAATCAACGGCAATCGCACTGTTGAAACGATGGAAGAACTCCGCCATGGCCTTCTGCTGTGCCTCAGAGATAAAACTCTCCTGCCCGCCGATGACTAAAATGCGCTTCGCATGGGCCAATGCATCGATTTTCTTTTGCCACACCTCTTCAGGGGAGGATAGTTGGAGGCGTTCAATCTGCGGCACCGCCGGCAACTCTTTAACGGTGAATGCATGGTTATATTGTTTTAGCGGCACATTGATATGGACCGGCCCAGTGCCATTGTGATCCAGTTCGAGTAGTGCCTCATTGACTAGACGACGGCAATAGATGTAATCATCATTGTCACGAATGACCGGAAGGTTCACAGATTTACGGACATGACGGTCATACATGTCGACTTGATCGATCATTTGATCCTCAAGCTGTCCAAGCATTTCATAGTCCCTGTCACCGGTAAGTACGATGAGTGGCACATGTTGGTAGAAGGCCTCGGCCACAGGTGGCCAATAATTGCACGTGGCAGTGGCGGACGTACAGGAGATGACAACTGGCTCTTGTATACGCTGGGACAACCCAAGCGCAAAATAACCGGCACTGCGCTCATCGGTGAAGGAATAGCAAGTGAAGAACGGATCCTCTTCCACAGAATGCACGAAAGGCACGTTTCTCGAACCTGCTGAGAGCACACAATGACGGATGCCGCGATTCTTAAGCGATTGAATGATTATCTGATATGACTTGATTTCCGTATACATCATAAATCCTTTCTAACCTGATACGTCATCACGCTCTGGCTTTCGCAGCGATGCCGTTATTGTTCTGGGACAAGCACCCATCAAGGAAACGCTTACCCTCGCTACGGAATTCCACGAGGCTACATCTGACCGATGCCCAATCAATAGCCTTTTCGTCTACGTCGATGTCTTCGGGACAAGCATTGTCCGCCACACGCCGTTCGCTAAGATTGAAATCGTTGAGCACATCGGCTAAGCGTACCGAGAAGCGAGGCGGGTTAAACACCACCAGCGGCTTTTCGAATAGGATAGAGAAACATGTGCCATGGAAGGAGTCAGTCACCACATAGCTTGCATCGCGGAAGACGGCAAGCCACTGCTCGGGAGTCGGTTGGCAAATAGATTCGCATCCTTCAGGAGCCGGCTTACGGGGCGTAAAAGTCACCACCCTCGTCTTGATTCCAAGCTTTGCAGCCAAGTTCTTGGCATAGTCTGTCATGCACTCGTTCTTGTTCAACATGTAGACCAGCACGTATGGTTCGTTATATTTAGGCTCAGTCGCAGAAAGTTCATGCCAAAACTCTGGGCGGCAGAGGAGTACGGGATCCTTCAGCGCTACCGATCCAGTAATTCCCATGTGTTCAAGGATCTTCACGCTGGAGCTCTCTCGAACGGAAATCGCATTGAATTGTTTTAGAAGAGGTTTCATGCTTGCCTCTTCATCAGCGGGGATGGAGAGGCGACCAAAACTAGCTGATACAGTAATTTTCCTGCAGGATGCAGGAACGTTCATTAGCGTGTATACGGGATCGATACCTTTATTCAGCTCCTCGTTCCAAGTTTGATCGCTTCCGACACAGTAAATGGCCTCATTATCGAATTCTCCCCCGTTGATGAACTTGTCGGCATCGACAAGAGGCAGTCGCTGCGTGACAAAATTTCGGAACAATTTTCTGTTTGCTCTTAGTTCAGGAAGCGCAGCAGCATATCGTATGATATTAATCAGTAGATTATGTTTGCCATCCTTCAAATAGATATCACGCAATCCAGTCTTGGTCCAATCAGGTCGGCAATAATCGACAAACAAAGGATTTCCATATTGGTCTAACAGGTCTTTTGTTGCAACCGACTGTAGCACGGTTCCATAATTATAAGAATCAATAATTGTGGAAACATATATATCTCGAGACATTGTCATCTCCTTTTCTTCTTGACAATATACAATTAATTTTTGAGTTTCCGCTTTAGTTTCCCTCTAATTTTCTTTGAATAAATGTCTAGATAAAAGCGACTAGGGCAACGCAATAGAGGCAAACGTAAAGATGAAAGCGAATCTGGAATGTAAGACGCTTTGGCAAAACGATCAGGAAGAATTTCTATAGTATTTGAAGACAAAACCGATAACGGCATTCTAAGTTTTCTTGACATGAAATGCATGTACAAGAATTCCTCAACATGTATCTCTTTTGCTTCGGAATCCCATGAAACCGATATCACCCTCCCGTTATCCCAGTAATAACGAGCAAGCGTATAGTGACGCACAAATGTTCTCACTTGGGGATCGTACTGTGATCTTGTGATGCGATCGCACAGAATCGAAACGTTCATGGAAAGATCCTGAGTAAACACCTTTGCCTTATCCTGCAAAAAAATGGAATGCACGTTATACAAATCGGGGTTTTTCACGGAATCTGGGTTGTCTTCATCGAACACATAGATACGATTTGTAGTGAGAGCCTCTCGATAAATTTCACGTCCATCAAGAGATTTCATGAAGCGGCGATTGTTGTTTGGAGTATTGCGGTACAGAGTAAGATGACCAGCTGAAAATATCTTGTCATAGTCCTCTTTAAGAATCGGTGTCAGCATTTTTTCTAAATTACCGAAAATCAAATCACAATCACAGTGTCCCCAGTATTCGTATCCTTTGATATATTCTTCGAACAGGAGACCATAGGCAGGTTTGAAATCACAAAGCTTGTAGGGGCTGGGAATACAAGGGACAAATCCGAGTTTTATTGCAGCGTTCGCTCTGAACTCATCCAACGTCATCGGCATGATATGGACATTATTTGGATACATGTAACAATCTGTATTATCTGTAAAAATCAGATAATCATAAGTGGGGTTGGCACCACAAGACCGTAAGAACAAAGGAAAATAATTATTAAACTTACCAAAATAAGGAAGAATCAGTACACACTTGTTCATGCTTTCACCTTTTCTTTGGAAATATTTGCCAGTAGGACAAGGCAGGCAAAGAATAATGTGCTGAAAGTGATCTCTACAGTGGCAATGCAGATAAGGGCATAGATAAATGAAGTCACCGCGAGGATTCTCATCTTGCCCACTTGTGGATTGATCGACTTGATGGTGTTCCATATGAGAGCCAGAAGTAGTGCGCCGGCTGCCAAACCTCCGGCCAGCATAATTTCGGCAAGGCCATTCTGAGTATCTGGAACAAATCCGATACCTTGCCAGCTCATAACGTCGTAGCTCACTCCGTAGCCATATCCCAGAAAAGGTTTCTTTTCGAACGCTTGTGGAAAGACCTCGAAAATGTTGGTTCGTCCTGTCATTGTCGGATCGCGATGCAGAATGTCCACTACAAAATGCCGTACAGCGGAATTGTGCATGACTGTGGGGGCAACGTATAGGAATCCATAGCTAATTAACACTGTGGAAACAGCTGTTACAGGGTTACAAACAAATTTCGGGAATTTTGTTCCTAGCAAGAACCAAGTCATCATGAGTGCAAGTCCGACGACACCAGTCATGCAATCCACTCGAATACCGGTGATTATCGAAAGAATTATCAAAATGAACAGAGTCAATTGATTAACTGCGCTACGAGATATCTTTCCTGATTGAAGTCGGATGAACCAAAGTGTGATGACAAACATATGAAAGTATGCCACCGAAAACTTCAGGCCGAGAAGGTAAACTTCAGAGGAAGATGTGGTAAATAAAAGCACATCATTGATTATCAAAACACAAACGCTAATTTTATAAAAAATATCAAGTACAATTCCTAATTGTTTTTTTTGCCTTGCGTATTCCATAACCAATATGAATTCAATCAATCCTAAAAAAGCAAACGCACATGCAATGAACGGATTGCGTGAATAATTATGCCTATTTAGAAATGAAGATATCATCAGTATGCAAACGAAGAAAAGCCAAAGCCAAGTCTGTGTCAATAGTTTTGTGGAGAGTAGGCTTCTAATCTGCAGAAATAGAAAACTACCGATTATCGCAAGTAATACATATTTAGCTCGCGCATACGAAGAAATATAGCTAGAGAAATCAACAAAGACAAGGAAAAATGACAGACCATAGATTATGTTCTTGGCATTGAGTCGAAGGGGACTATGCCAAGATGAGACAGTTGTCATCATATGGCCTTTCTATATGGTATGAACTTTGTGTTCGCTTGATGTCAGAATAGGAATGTTCTATGGTAGCTATTTCAAATTTCCATTAAGAAGTACTCCATAATAGGTTGTTTCATTGTTGACGGTTTTGGGATATTCCTGTTTCCAAGTTAATTTGAATAGAGAGGTGTGAGCTTTCAATGTTTGCCATTCGTTTTCGTCAAATTTGTCACCGAGCTTGATCCATAGGTCATCGCAACGAGGATTGTTGGGCTTAATTGCTGCAAAAGCTTCCGCAATACGTGAATCATGTCGTTGCGCAAGTACAATTAGATAGTCGGTAAGCAAATAATCGATTAGATAATCGTTATTCTGCCAATAGTGAAGGTAAAAATCCCTCAAAGCTCGAAATATCCAACGGTTTGTTTTGTCACAGCCTAATGAATAATTAGCGAAATAACCTTGTGCGACTGAACAATGTAAGTATCCAGGCCTCTTGATAGAGAATACCGGTTTGCCAAACGCAATTTGTTCCAAATCGCCTGTACATAAGAATGTTGCGTCTAACCAAGTTCCTCCATAATCAGCAAGAAGACACAAACGCAACAAATCAGAGTAATGAGTCAAAGACATTACACCTCTGGATCGTTTATCCTTAACCCATTGCGGAAATTTCACATATTGTTCCACATTCTTCTCGGTGATGATTGTTACTTCATGATCGCCGGCATTGCGTTGAATGGATTCAACACATCGTTTTACGATTTCGGGAGCGTTCTCGATTCCTTGCCACCAACACAGCCAAATCCGCCCAGTCATATCTGGATCAGCCGGAGGAAGAGGAGCATCGTAATCGTAATTACGGTAGAAAGCACCGTATCGCTTTTCAAAGTAGTCGAGCATGATCTCATGCTTGCGAATCAGACGATCACGCACTGCAGGAGGTTCTTTGAACCCGTTGCGGTTCATCACCTGGATATCGCATTTCGCGCGAAACGTCTCTAGTGCGTCACTCCATGACGTCTGCGCAGCAATTGCTCGTGTAGCCCGTAGTTCCTCATATATGCGGTGGGTGATTCGCTTCAGACTATTATGCCCTGCCACCATTATTTCCACACCTTCTTTTTCAAAACCTGTCGCGCTTGCATCAAGAGGAGGACCTCCCACTCTCGGCCATGAAGCAGCGCTTGATGGAACATCCTCTGCTGCCGAGGTAGCTTTTTCAATGGGTAACTCGCGCTGTAGCGAACACATAATTCACTGTCAGTCAGCTGATGTAGATAACGAAGCTTGCTCGGAATCGACACGTTACCGTCAACTACCAATCCTGCATACAGACGGCAATAATCGATTGCTGTGCGTTTAACGCGTATCAGACATTCATCATGGTCGATCTGTTCTTGCTCGGCCAGTTGCCAGAGCCTCGTGATGAAAGTCTCATAACGAATGAGCTTGTCTGGAGAGAAGGATCGCATGATTGATGGCTGATTATCCATGCGATAGCAGTAGTTCGTATTATCGGTGAACACGATGATGGATGCTTCACGATAAGCGGACAGATTAAAAATCGTGTCTTCTGAGAGAATCTCCTCGAACCGAAGCCTTTTGTCCTGCAGCATGCTGTTGCGGTAGATGGTCGTCCAGACGCGCATAGGGAACGATTCAACGGTTGTGTCTTCAAGTGAATGCCCGAACAACTTGTTGCGAACGGGCATGATTTCATCGCTTCCGCTCAACACAGTATTCGCCAATGGATGCCGCTTGGTGATGCGTACATGGCCATTGACCATATCCCGATGGCCGCCGACTACTATATCCGCGTCATGTTGGGTGGCGGCAGTATATAGGTTCGCGAACATTTCTGTATCGACCCAATCGTCGGAATCGACAAATCCGACGTATTCGCCCCGAGCGTGTTCGATGCCAGTGTTGCGAGCGGGACCCAATCCGGCGTTTTCCTGATGAAATACATTCACCCGAGGATCCTTGACTGCATACTCATCGGCGATGGCACCACAACGATCGGGAGAACCATCATCCACCAGAAGAATTTCGATATCCTGAAGAGTCTGGCCAAGGAGACTATCAACACACGGCCTCAGATATCGTTCGACGTTATACATTGGCACGACGATGCTAACTTTGGGACGCATTATTCAGCCTCCTTGCTCTGATTGGAAGCGAAAGACTGCAGAAATGTGTGTCGATAGGAGTCTGCAAGACGCTGAATGTACGTATCCTGCTCGCAGTGATGTTCTATATATTGAACACAATTCTGCTGGATGGTTCCGTATGCTGCCTTGTCGACGCTTGCGGCTTGGTAAAGCTTGTCGGCAAGATCGTCAACGTTGCCGGATTCGAAGGTGTATCCGGTGTGGTCTTCCTCCACGAGTTCGGGGATGCCTCCGATGCGCGCGCCTATCACAGGGGTTTGCGCGGCGAGGGATTCGAGCCCGGAGTAGGGCATGTTCTCACGCCATTCGGAGCAGAGTACGGAAAAACGGGCGTTGCCGACTTCGTGTTGGAGATCCTCGCCGGTTTTGTAACCCAGGAGTTTGATTCGGGATTGGGCTTCTGGGCCAGCGGAGTTAATCATTTGTTCGATGGCCTGACGTTCGGGACCGTCGCCTACGATGTGAAGATCCCAGTTGGAGGGGAGTAGGGGATGAGATCCCCCGACTTCGCTGCGCCCCGCTCGGGATGACGAGGAAGTAGAAGACTCCGTTCGGGAGGATGAGGCACCCAATAGGGACAATGAAGGCTGCTGCTGCAAGCCTGCGGCTTTGAGGAAGGCTTGCACGAGTGTGAGAATGCCCTTCTCCTTGCTTAAACGGCCGAAGAACAGGAAATAAGGATGTGCTCCGGCCGCCTCATCCTCGAACTTATGGGTGTTGGCCACCTGCTGGGCCATGTCCATCTGACTTGCGGTCAGGAAGTTCTGCATGGCGACGACACGGCCGGCATACCCACCTTCCTCGAGCTTGCTTTTCATGAACTCGGATGGCGCGATGATCAGATCGATCTTGTCATAGCTCTTATGCCACTTGAGGAATTCCGCCTCCATCATGGCCAAGGCGCTTTTCGCCTTGGAACCTTTGACGCAGGTGTTGTCCAAGGCATGCTTGAACCGGCGATCCAGGCACAGGTCGCACACTTCGCCGTGCCCGTTGACCATCGTGTAGGCGGGGCACAGGAGAATGTAGTCGTGCGCGGTGTAGACCACGGGCACACGGTGGCGCTTCAGGTATGGCGCATCCAGAATCGACAACGTCAGCTGGCGATGCACATTGTTCAGATGGATCACATCCGGCTTGAATTCCTCCAGCAGCGCTTCGAACTTGCGTTTCGCCTCGAAGGAGTAGATCAGCGTCGCTGCTTCCTTCGCTTGCTGGAACGCGGAGATCTTGCCCACGTAATCCTTTTCGGAGACGAAGTACTTGCTCCAATAGCTGGGCTCGTTCTGCGGGTGCTGCATGGAGAAGAACGCGACCTCATGGCCGAGCGCCTTCAATCCTTCGGCCAAAGCGAAGAAATAGGTTTCGGCACCGCCCTTGCGGTAGAAGTATTTGTTGACCAGAAGCACTCGCATCGCTCACGCCTCCCCGCGATACAGGGCGAGCGTCTGATCCACCACCTGATCCCAGTCGTACTTGTTGGTGATATAGTCCGCGGCCTCGGCCTTCAACTTGGCTACACGGTTGGAATCCGACAGCAGATCGCCCAACTGGTCATGCAAATCATCAACATCGCCGTGGCGGAACGTAACCGCATGGTCGCCCACAACCTCGGCGCATTCGGGGATGTCGGAGGTCAGGCAGGCGTTGCCGTAGCTCATGGCCTCCAGCAGGCTCATCGGCATGCCCTCAAGATCGCTGGGCAACACGTACAGGTAGGCGTTGCTGTACAGCTCCTCCAAGGTCCGGCCCTCGATGAAGCCGGTAAGAATAATACGTGGATCCTCGGCTGCGGCGGCTTTGATCTGCTCGTAGTACTCGGAGGAATCCGAGGAGCCGCCGGCGATTACCAGCTTCTTATCGGTGCCGAGTCGTTTGAATGCCTCAATCAGATAGTGCACGCCCTTCTCCGGCACGATACGACCGAGGAACAGCACGTAATCGTCCTTCGCGAGACCGAAACGCTCGGCAATCTCCTGCACCGGCACCGGTTGATGGCGTTCGATGCCGTTGGGAATGAATCGCGTATCACGACCATACGTATCCTTGAAATACCGCTGTACGTTACGACTTAGCACAATGACCTCATCCGCACACTTCGCGGCCGTGCGCTCGCCCAACTTCAGATACATGGAAGCGAACCGACCCCACTTGGCACGCTGCCAATCAAGACCATGAATCGTGGCCACAGTGCGAATGCCCATCCAATGCGCCAAACGCAACGGCACGCACGGGCCCTCCGCATGATAATGAATCACATCCGGACGTGCTTTGATCGCCTTCAACGTGGCGAAGAACGACGAGGACAAAGCAGCCAGACCTTTAGCATCGATGGTGGTAACCGGTACGACCCTCACACCCTTGTATATATAAGGAGCGTCATGCTGATTGGCCGAACCGTCATACTGCGCGCCGGCGACGTTGTGCCCCTTGCGGTTATACGCGACCACGCGCTCGCCATGCGCTGCCATGCGGGTGGCAAGCTCCTCCACCACGATCTCGATGCCACCCTCGCGCGACGGAATGCGCTTATGGCCCACCATCGCAATCCTCACAGAGAGACCCCCATACCGCGGCACAACAGCGGAAACGCACAATCGACATAACGGCCGTTATCGGCAAAATGCTGTTCCACCGCGGGCCTCCTTCTCTCATGCTGCGCCGTTTTGGCTGTTGCTCAATTGCCGCCAGTATACAACTACGGGGGTACCCCTAATCAATACCCCCGTATCATTCTGAGAAGACTTCACACAACGCGCCCATCTTCGGGGGTATTGGGTGACACAAAAGCGGGAGTCGGCACACTCGTGACAAACGAGTGTGCCGACTCCCGTCTAGCTGCACTATATATAAGGACTTACAGCTACGGTTCTGTCAATCCATGTTCAGTCCAGGCGCTCCGCCGCCACGGCGCAGTGCTTACCACAGACTGCAACGCCCCAACGTAACCGTCCTTGGGCGTTCTTCGGCAAAGCGCCCTCGTCGTAGCCCCGTTCCGCAATCTGCTGCAGTGCTTCATGTGCCTTGTCGGTCAGCACTGTGTCCATATCCGCGTTGGTTGCGAGGTCTTTTGACTTGATGAACTTCAGCTCTATGGTGACCAGTGGCCGAATCTTCGGTGCTACGAACGACAGATCAGCATCAGTATCTCCGCCGGGAGCCAAACGTATGTCGTAACGACCATACCCAGATTCCCTGTTGGACTGTGGCCCGCTATAGCCGGGCACTCCGAAGCAGAGACCGAGCATCAACATATGCAACGAGTTCTCTGACATCATATCGAAACTGGAGACTCCATCTCTCAGAATGTTCGTCAGCTCGCGCTGCACTTTATCCTTATCACCGGCAACCAACGCTTGCTGGAAGTCCAATAGACGAACATTGCCGCCTGCCATGTCCGCAAACCTGCTGATGATCTCCGTTTTATAGAGCAAGGAGATTTCCAAATCGGGGATACGAAGTCGGCGCGGCACGTCGACTCGACTTGGCGCTTTCACATCCTGCGTGGTTAGGTATCCGGCCAAATACAGCATTGACCAGATTGCTTGGGGCTTGGCTTTCAAATCGGGGAATACAATGCCTAGATCCAGCGGGGCTACCACTACGCCATCTGGATTCATCAGACTATACACATCGTTCAACGTTTCCTGATCGGCGTTGCGAATCAAATCGCCCACTACGGAATTACCGGAAGTGTTGCCCCAATAGACATCTGGCTCGCAATCCTGTTTGAAGTAGTTCAGTATGCTCCACGGGTTGTAGACATCCTGCTTGCCAAACCGGTAGCCGTCATACCATTCCTTCGCTTCGCTCTCGAAGCCGCTATGCCCCAGATACTCGCCAAGAGCTGCCACTTCCTCTTCCGTGAACCCGTATCGTTCATCGAATTCCGTAGACAGCGCGGTATTGACCACCAGATTGTTGAGATCACTGAAAATGGACTCCTTGCTGATACGCTGCACGCCGGTCAAGCAGGCGAATGCTAACGATTCACCACTATCTTTCAGCACGCCGGTCATCCATGTTTTCAGGAATCCAACGGCCTGATTGTAATAGCCGCCATCAGGTGCGGAATATGCAGCCATCACCGGCGCATCATATTCGTCGATAAGCACCACCACACCAGTATTGTGGTATGCCTTCAGCATGGCAGCCAAGCGTCTGAGAGAATCGGCGAATTCCTGTTCTGTTCCTTGTCCTGCGGCAATGGTGTGGAAGAACCCACGATCTGCCTCTCCCAGCTGATCGCTGTTCTCCAAATAGCCATGACGCCGGTATTCAGCGGAAATCATGGAGCATAGCGAACCATATGTGGCTTTCCATGTGTTGCCCTTGGCCGTGCGCATGCTCAGATGAATTACTGGATAAGCACCTTGGTATGCACGATAACGGCCGTCCTCCGCCTGCCATACATCAGACCCCTCGAATAGCGGTGCACGACTGTGCCCATCCGGAGGAATCTCGAAGAACGCCTTCATCATCGTCATATTCAACGTTTTGCCAAACCTACGCGGGCGGCAGAACAACATCACTTTATATCCGCTGTTGAGAATATCCACGATGAGCTGGGACTTGTCCACCAGCACCGAGTTCCGTGCGGCTGTATCGAACCCATCGTCCCCGATGGGCAGCATTTTGCGGCCGCTGTGGTCGATAATGCACGCGCGCGGTGTGCGCCATACGCCATTGCCGGCTTTGCTTAATGTCTGTGCCTGTTCAACGCCCATATGCTCTTCCTTGCCCGTTCTTGCCCGGATTGGTGTTGTTCGCTACTGACTATTGTATGGCGACAGCGATGCTGCCTACCTTGGAGGTTAAGGCAGCGGCTGTCTACAGCAGGTCAGCCATATAGAGCGGCAGACGAATCAGGTCTCCTTCCACGGACATGGGCTTGGGATGCAGAATATAGCGGGTTCCAACACGTTTGCCGAACTTCGTCTTGAACTTGTCCAGCGATCTTGCCGCGTATCGTTTGGTTGACTTGACCTCCACAGGTGAGATTCTCATGCGTCCGGCAGCGTCATCGTATTCCTTGGGCAGCAGAAAATCGATTTCCATGGTGTTGGACTGGTCTTCGACATCGCGCTTTGAATAGAAAAACAGCTTGTGGCCTGAAGCTACGAACTGTTGTGCCACGATGTTTTCCGTGAACATACCCTCGTTGATCTCGAGTTTGCCCAGAAGGATATCGCGATACAGCTCATGAGGCGTGCGAGTATTGTCTGCAAACAACTGGGATATGAGAAGACCTGTGTCACTCATGTAGCACTTGAAAGAACTCTCATTCATACTGGCGGAAAGCCCTACGCTTGGATCGTCAACGTTATAGGCAGTAGCGCTGATACAAGCATCAGACAGCCAGAAGAATGCATCGGCGTATTCCCTGCTGCGAGCGCTTCGATCCAACGACGATAGTTTGAACTTCTTCTCATGGCGTGCCAACTGGCTGGGCAAGGTGGCGAGCACCCGCCTAATGCGAAGAACGTCTTGGGCACCGAAATGGGATATATCATTACGGTACAGCGTGAGAATGTCTCGCTTCACATCATCCACTATGCCGAAATCTTTGCTTTCTATATATGCTTCAACAGTTTGCGGCATGCCCCCCACCAGCATGTATTCGCGGAACAGCCGCTCTGCCTTGCGATGTAGGGAATCGGGTAGCGGCTGCAAACGAGCGTACGAAGTTCGAATGGCTTCCATAAGAGGTTCTTGGCCGGATGCGCACAAGAACTCTTCGAAATCCAATGGGTTCAACCGCATAGAGGTTTCTTCCGATGGCACCACTATGCCTTGCACGTTGTGCCGAATCGAAATGAGAGATCCGGTCTCGATATAGTCATAGCGTCCATCTGCAACAAGCTGCTTGATGAACTCGCGAGCCGTGGGGAAACGCTGCACCTCGTCGAAAACGATGACGGAATCCCGGCGAGGTAATGAGACGCCTGTATATGCCTGCAAATACATGAAGAACGAATCTACGTCGGCTCGATACTCGTGGAAGAGGTCTTTGATGTCATCGGATGCTTCAGAGAAATCAATGACCAGATGAGCGGAGTACTCCTTCTTGGCGAATTCCCTCACGAGTGTGCTCTTCCCGACTCGACGCGCTCCTTCGACAAGCAACGCACGTTTGCCGTGAGTTTGCTGTTTCCATGCCTCAAGTGCCGCATAGGCTTTACGGTGAAACATCAGTGCCTCCAAAAGCTTGCAATATCAAAGAAAAACACGAAAATACAAGTTTGTTATAGCTCAATTATACACGAAAATACAAGTTTGAAAGGGCTTATTTCTACACGAAAAGATGAGTTTGAGCTTTTGAGGTGTGAGTCTTTCCTCACTCATTCGTGCTGTGCTACAGGGCAGTTTGGCGTGCTCCTGGCGTCGCTGCGTTGTCTCTCATCACCACTGCTAAGCCGATAACGGCCGTTATGTCGATTGTGCTGCTTGTGGTCTGGCCACCGATGGGTTTGGAGATGATGTCGCTCTGTTCGTCGAGGTTGCACGATGAGTGGCCCGATTCGTGTTGCCCAGGTGGTGGGGCGGATGATGGGTGGTGGCGTCGAGGCCACCATCATGAACCACTATAGGCATATTGATCACAGTCGTGTTCAGTTTGATTTCATTGCGCAGACCGATTCCACTGTGGTGCCACGCGATGAAATCGAGTCTCTGGGTGGGCGAGTATTTTTCGTCCCGTCGTATAAGAACCCCGTTGCTTATGTCAATGCGTGCCGAAAACTGTTCACAACAATCAAACCGGACATCGTGCATTCGAATATGAACGCAGTAAGCGTGTTCACTCTGATGGCCGCCAGTCAAGCCGGAGTAAAAGTTCGCATAGCGCACTCCCATTCCACTAGCAATCCCGCTGAACGCGGCAAGACCTTGGTGAAGAATGTGCTAAGGCCTTTCTCTCGCGTATATCCCACCCATTATGCGGCGTGCTCTGATTTCGCTGCAAGGTGGCTGTTCGGCGACAAACTAGTTGATTCCGGGGCTGTGTATCTCATGCGGAACGCCATCGACTTGGATCGTTTCGTTTATTCCCAACAGTTACGAGATGCGAAGCGCTCTAAACTCGGTATATATCCGAATCAGCTCGTGGTTGGGCAGGTCGGGCGGCTATGCTTCCAAAAGAACCAAGCATTCTCCCTAAAGATGTTCGCAGAACTGTTGAAGCAGCTCCCCGATGCGGTGTTCGTCATCGTGGGTGATGGTGATTCCCGCGGCGAGCTTGAGCATCAGTCAAGAGCGCTCGATATCGCCGATCATGTCAAGTTCCTCGGCGTACGTGAGGACGTCGCAGAACTGTATTCCATGTTCGACGTGTTGTTGTTCCCCTCCACTTACGAGGGTTTGGGCATGGCTGCTGTCGAGGCGCAGGCAACCGGACTACCAGTCATCGCATCAGACCAAGTACCAGATGAAGCCGCTGTCGTTCCTGAACTGATGCAACGCCTCTTGTTGAATTCGGATCCCGCACAATGGACCGAGGCCGTCGCATCAGCCAGGAATGTCTCGATAAAGCGCTTGGGACGAAAAACCGAGCTTACACGAGCCGGCTACGACATCCACCAAAGTGCAAAACAACTTACCAATTGGTACGAAACATTGTCTACGGGGAATCATTCAAGGGGAATTGCATGAATAACAGGGTCGCCGTAATCACCTCTGGTTACCTTCCCGTTCCCAACGTTCTTGGCGGCGCGGTGGAGGCACTTGACATGATGATGGTGCGGGAGAACGAGCGTACTGCGGATTTCGATTTCACCGTCTTCTCGTCCTGGACCAAAGAGGCGGAAAAAGTTGCCCAAGAGGAATCGCTGAAGCACACGCAATTCCGATTCGTCAAGACGCCGACACTAGTACGTTGCGCGGATCGCATGATCTACATGGCTGCCAAATACCTGCTTCGCAAGAAGAAACTCATGAGCTACCGATATATCGCGCAACGGTTGTGGTATATACATAAAGTCGCCAAGACCCTTGCCCATGGCGACGCGAACGGTAACGCCCCTTTCGACAAGGTGATGATCGAGAATCACGCCACATTGTTCATGACAATGCAGAAGCACGGCAACGCCGAGCGTTATGCGGGCAAAGTGTATTACCACCTTCACAATGAAGTCTTGAACGATTTCGGCTGTAAAAAGGAGATCTCACAGGTCCGCAGGGTGCTGGGCGTATCGAATTACATCCTCGAAACGCTTGACTCATTTCTGCGATCGCATGGCGAGCCTGGGCTGCGCGATGACCAGAAAGCAGTTTGGCGCAACGGCGTGGACGCGTCCCGTTTCGGCACGGCGGAGGCCGCACAGCAGGGGCGATTGTTCCGAAAACAATGGGGTATTCCTGAAGATGCCATCGTGTTCCTGTTCTCCGGTCGTTTGACTGAGGAAAAGGGCGCGGAACAACTGCTGCAGGCATTCAAGCAAGTCGCCGCAAAGGAGACAAACGTCTGGCTGGTCATCGCAGGGGCATTCTTCTTCAATTCGAGCATCGCAAGCCCGTTTGAACAACGGCTTCACCAACTTGCGGACGATCCCACGGTAAAGAATCGAATCGTCTTCACCGGATTCGTGAATTATGAGGATATGCCCGCGGTCTACGCCATGTCGGACATATGTGTTCTGCCGAGCATTTGGGACGATCCTGCGCCGCTGGCGGTTATCGAGTCTCTAGTTTCCGGAAAGCCGCTGATCACCACGAGATCAGGCGGCATCCCCGAATATGCGGATGATGAATGCGCCATTGTTCTAGATCAGGACGAAAACCTTGTAAGCAACTTGGTCGAAACAATGATGCTGCTTGCAGACTCTCCCGAACGACGGCAAGCAATGAGCCTTCATGAAGCTGTTGTAGCCCCGAGCATGAGTGAACATTCGTTTATGCTTCGTTTAAGGGAATTGCTGGGGTGAATTTGTGAACAAGTATAAAAATCTGCTGATTAATATAGGTTTATTCGGTCTCAGCGCCGTAGCAACTAAGCTGATGGCTTTTATTCTAATGCCGCTTTATACCCTGCATTTCACTACGGGCGAATACGGCGTAATGGATATGGCGACTATTCTAATCACCTTGTTGTTCCCGATACTAACTTTATTAATCAGCGAGGGAATGCTCCGGTTTATTCTCGATGACAAAGCTAATGTGAAATTCTATATTACTGAAAGTTTTGTGGTAATGACTGCAAGCTGCATGGTCTTGCTGGCATTGCTGCCACTATTGGATTTACCAATATTTGGCGGTCTTGGTGAATATAAATGGTGGTTTTTGCTATCTTACATAGCATTATGCTTTCCCACGGTAATGTCCACTGTTGCAAGGGCACTGGATCAAACGCGGCTTATGGCTTATGCTTCAATCCTCTCAGCAATTTTGATGGGAATTATCGCCTATGTGACCATCGCACGCATGAACCTTGGCTTGATTGGATATTTCTACTCGTACATCATTGGAAATGGCTCTGCGGCTTTGATTTATATTGTAGGCGGCAGGCAGTATCAATTCATAAGTCTTTCAGAGTGGATAAACAAACGCCATCTCCGTAAAGATTTATGGAGATATTCTTTGCCGTTGGCTCCGAATAGTTTATGTGACCAAATCCAGACAACCGCAAGTAGATTGATTTTAACCGGAACACTAGGTATTTCCTTTTCTGGCCTATATGCAGCAGCATCGAAAATACCAAATCTTCTGAATGTACTACAACAGATTTTCTCTCTAGCTTGGCAAATATCAACGTTTCAAGAGTTTAGAAGCAGAAGCCTAAAACATTTCTACGATGTTATATGGCGAGGATACAACGCCATAATGGTGCTTGGAAGTTCTTTGGTAATACTTTTGACCTCATTCATTGCGAAAATATTAATGCAAGGATCTTTTTACGCCGTTTGGCCGATAACTACCATTCTGGTTCTTTCATTCTATTTAGCATCCCTCTCTAATTTCCTAGGAACAATTTACCAAGCATACATGCATACCAATTCTTTATTACTTGGAACTTTTGCGGGAACAATGGTTTGTATAGCGTGGACTGCCACAACAGTAAGTCATTTAGGAATTGTATCCGCCGCAACAGGAGCACTGATTGCCAATCTTCTTATTTTCATTATTCGCGCGATAGATACTCGTAAATTTATGAAAATAGATTTCCATATATACAAATTTTTAACAACTCTTTTTCTTTTAGCCGCACAGACAACAATTGTTTTTCTGCAATTTACTCAATATCAAGTGTTTTCTCTTTTTTGTTTCCTAGGCATTACCCTTATTCAATGCTTTGAGTTATTACCCTTCATGAAAATAATTGTTAAGAAGAAAGAACAACACTAATGAATGATAACCTCAAAAAAACATCTCCACTCATTTCTGTAATAGTGCCGGTGTATAAGGTTGAAGCATATCTTGATCGTTGCGTGCAGTCCATCATCAACCAGACATACTCAAATATGGAAATATTTCTTGTCGATGATGGATCCCCAGATTCTTGTCCATGTATTTGCGAAAAATGGGCAAAAAAAGATAATCGCATACATGTAATTCACAAGACGAATGGCGGACTGGCATCAGCTCGCAATGCAGGACTTGATGCATGCACTGGTTCCTATATAGGTTTTGTAGATTCTGACGACTATATTGAACCGGATATGTATGCAACATTGATGAAAAATATCCAATCATTCGATGCTGAATTATCAATTATAGGCGTCAAGAGGGTATATGAAGATGGGAAAGTTCATGCTATAGGCCCAAAGATAGGACCTATAGCAATGGACTCTGCGGAAGCATTTCGATATATAAATCTTCCAGGATATTTTGATGTTGCGGCTTGGAATAAGTTAGCATCACGTACGTTATTTGAAAACCTGCGTTATCCGACTTCAGAAAAGACAGCAGAAGATTATCCAGTCACCTATGCTTTACTCGATAAGGCTGAGACGATCGTATACGACTCGAAAGCTTGCTACTCATATTGTCAATACTCCAGAACAACATTATCCGGCGGCATCTCTGATGCTAAATATCGCTTCAGCCTGCAAATGCTCAGACTAGTTCAAGAGCATTATCCGGAAAGTATTGATTACGCTCTATACGGACATGTCTTTGCTTCAGTAAGTATGTACGACGCTATACTTTCATCTAGACAATTAGATAAATACCGTTCATATGAAAAAGAAGTCATCAATTTAGTGAAAAAATCTTATCCCACAATCAGAAAAAAAATACAGCTACCTACGTTAAGACGTATGCAAATTTCTTTTCTTTATCATTCTCCTGCTTTATATAAGCTACTTTTTCTATTTTATAAACATATGAATAAAAAATTAATTGATTAAAACTTATGGAGGATTCATGCTTCACGCATTGAAACATGTAATATCTGGGATGATATATGGGCATAAAGCAACTTCAGATCGATACGTTGCCTGGCTTCGAAAACAGGGTGTTCGCATCGGCAGTCACGTCCATTTATATACTCCTTGGTCTATAAAGATTGATACGCAGAGGCCATGGATGATTGAAATTGGCAACAATGTGCATATCACCGCAGATTGTTCAATTCTTCAGCATGACTACAGTTGGAGCGTCATTCAACATCTGACAGGCGAGGTACTTGGAGCATGTGGCAAAGTACATATTGGGAATAATGTATTTATTGGACAAAAAACTGTAGTGCTCCGCGGCACTGAAATTGGTGACAATACCATCATTGGTGCCGGAAGTGTGGTTGTAGGCAGACTCGAAGGAAATGCTGTCTACGCTGGGGTACCAGCACGAAAGATATCAAATTTAGACACATTCATTGCCAAGCGTCGAACACAGCAAATTATTGAAGCCACTCAACTTGTTGAAGAATATAAAGCTGTATATAAACAGTTTCCCAGCAAGGAAATTTTAAGAGAATTCTTCTGGCTCTTTGAACAAAGAGCCAGCAATGTCGCATTGAATCCTGTATTCCAAAAAGTTCACGAGCTTGATGACAATAAGGAGCGTTCTACGCAAGCGTTCATGAAAAGTCATCCTCAATTCGATAACTATGAATCATTTCTTGCCTATATAAAAGAACACGACAATAGCAATATCGTTTAAATATAGAAAGCCGTATCATGATATTCGTCTCCTATACCACACACAACAGACCAATCAACTATAGAATAGTTGTTTTACAGAAATATGGTCTCAACACTACATTATGAAAAATTAGAGTTGCGGCACATGTCTTAAAATATACTCTTACGTTTTTTAGAAAACTAACGAAGCTGAAAATTTTCGTGAGAAAATTATACTTGTTGATCCTCACAACTTACGGAGAACGGATTACTACTATCATCAGTTCAAAGTAAGTATAGTAACGCTAACTTACACGTGCTTTGATTGTCTTTCTAATAACAGTTAGAGACCTATTCTAACAATAGTTCTCATATCTTGAACTAATATAAAGAAGACAAATGGATACCATCTTTACTTTTATTACAATGGCTTTCCCTAAAGCTGGAGCTCAGGTTTCAGGCTTGCCTCTTACACTTAACTTACTTTTAACGGCATATGTAGTATTACGCCATCCTAACCAAACTTTATTAAGTATTCAGAAATATCATGACCTTGCTGTTGCTTATGCTCTTCTATTTGTGTTCGGCTTACATTCTATGTTACTGGCTGTCGCACAAGGAGTATCGCCATATGCACTTTCTCAAATGCTCATCGTAATAGGCTCTCCACTAGTTGCCGTCTCAGCATTGCGCCTAAATGCCGAAAAATTTACCAAAATTGTTATCTGTGCGATGCTGATTGTCAATCTCTACGCAGTAGCTCAATACACAGCAGGAATTGAGAATACAGCCATTGAAGGAATCACCTATACTTATGGACAGAGCATTTTTGATAAGCCCATCGGTCTAAGTGTCGATGGCACAGCTGAAAAAATGATTTCAACATATCAAAATGGCAATTCATTTGGATTATTTGATGCACTTGGTCTCAGTTATCTATTGAATCGACTCCCAATCGACCACAAGTGGAACATTGCTAAATTATGTGCACTATTTCTAGGATTTATCGGATTTATGCTATCTGGATCACGCTCTATCCAAATTCCTTTCATTCTTGTCTTACTTTTTATTTTAATACAATATATAAAACGAACTCCAAGCAGATTACGACAAAATATAATAGGTGGCTGTATAACAGGATTGGTCATCATGGCCATCTTTCTCAGCTACAACTCGACAATGATGTCCAAGTTTTTGGATCGATTAATAACTCAAACAGTTGCTGACCCTACGGCCAGCGGCAGAACAGAGCAATGGAATATTATTTTTTCATCTATTAGCAATATGGATACAATAACACTCATTCGTCAGTTCTTATTGGGAAAAAATCCCCAAGCAGATTTTCGTGGCGAGGGGTTACCGGATTTTTTTGCCACATTTGGCTTACCTTGTACTATTGCATTTTATAGTGGTCTTATTTTGTTAATTATTCATTGCTGGAAATCGAAATACGGAAAAACCACAGCTCTTGGAATCCTATCGGTATCTATCGCATTTTGCTTTGACCAATCATATTATTATCCTCCCGACATTATGAACGTATATCTATTTGCTGCAGCAGTCTACCTCCTTTCAAATCAAAAAGCAATGCAAACCAGATGTTTAGAAAGAAGATTTGCATGATGATAGACGAAACATTTATTAAATACGTTTACGGAAAGGAAAAATATATCAGCGGAAATAATTTATATATACAGCATAATGCAATAGACAAAGGGACAACAGATAGAGACAAGTCATCCGATGGAGCTTCTTCATTTCCCTACTTTTATTGGCTTGATTCCCTTAAGGGATTCGGCATTTTGCTAGTAGTTATGGGCCATACGTGTACTTATGACTCTATACTTCATTGGATTTATTCATTTCACATGGCTTTATTCTTTATTATCTCGGGATTGCTATTCCGCCCACGTCCACTCATTGAAGCCATAAAGCATAAAGCGAAACATCTACTTGTACCCTATGTTTTTTTTGCCACTCTCACTTTTGTATACTGGGCGTTAATTGAACGCCATCTACGACCGGATAACATTCCTGTCTCCAGCGCATTTATGAATCTGTTTCTTGCCCGTGCAGGGTCAGATTATCCGCAGAATGCAGTGATGTGGTTCTTACCATGCTTGTTCGTTACGGAAATAGCATTCCTCATCTTGCTGCGAACCCTCCAAATCGTAACCTCTGCATCGTCAAATCGTGTCATCTTACGGCATGCTTTATTCATCGGTCTTATAGTAGTCTGTCTTGCCATCGGTTATTGTTCTGAGCATTGGCTGATACCAATGTTAAAAACTCGAATGCCTTGGGCTTTGGACATCGTCCCTTTTTCGTTATCGTTTATCATTATCGGCTATCTTCTACAACCGCTATTGTCGCCTGTCGATAATATCATTCGTCATTTTTCTTCTATACGACTAGGTGTCGCTGTATTGGGGATCATCGGTTCTGCATTGCTATGGGCATTTGTTCAAATCACTAATCTTAATGTGAATTTGAATCTTGCTGTTGTCTCGAATATCGCGTGGATGCTCATTGCATCTCTCTTAGGTTTCGTCTCTTCAGTGTGTCTTTGTTCAGCTGCGGACAATTCTGCTTTACGTTACATTGGCGCGGCTTCATTAACTATTATGTGTGCACATGAGCCAGTTAAACGCGTAGTTATTCAATGTTGTACAATGATCGTCAGAACTAATAGTTCGACATTACGCTCTAGTCTGCTTATCAGTTGCGCAATCGTCGCTATCGCTGTATGCATTTGTCTTGTCGCCCATGTCATGATTAAGCGTTTCGCGCCAATTCTTATAGGCATCAGCAACCCCCCGCAGAAACATACAAAGTGTACGTATTGATAGCACAACATTCTCGGATCGTCATCTGCTCATATGAAAAAGGAGCATCATTATCTGCCTCGAACCTAAAACTCAACCAATAGATTGGTGTGTTCAAATAGAATGTCGACAGTATTCAAGAATACTTGACAAAGTTCACATTGATTTGACAAAAGATATTTGCAAATTCAAATTGACCTCCGATAAATGACTCCTATTCCGTTACTAATAAGGATTAAGCAATGCACTCTCAACAACGCATCCAATGGATCGACATCGCCCGCGCGCTTGCCATGTTCCTGGTATTCTTCGGACATCTGGGAGAAACATGGTTTCCGCTGCTCCAACCCGCGCTCGATGCCATCTACACATTCCACATGCCACTGTTCTTCCTCCTCAGTGGATTATTCTTCAAACCGGGAGTCCGCCTGTCCGATCTAGCACGCAAACGAGCACGCACACTGCTGATCCCCTACTATGTGTTCTCAGTGCTTGCTCTTATCTCACCTGTGGTGAAGCTGTTGCAGCCTTCTTTATACGCCGAAGCCGGCAAATCCACCACTACAAACCCCCTTCACGAGATCCTATCGATCGTCCTGTCACAAGGAAATTCCGGGCTTTGGTTTTTATGGTCGCTGTTTGTCGCCCTACTGGCCCTGTGGCTCATACTCCGTCTTACGAAAGGCAACCGGATCGCACAACTGATCGTGCTCCTACTCTGTCTCGCCACCGATTACGCCACGGCAGGTGCTGTATGGCGAGACACCATGCCATTTCAACTGGGTAGGATATTCGAGGCCACCGCCTATGTGGGACTGGGACACCTCATCGCGCAAACCTTCGATATCCGCAGCTGGGATCATATCCCGGTAATACAAAAAGTCGCATGCTTCGCCGCCGGGCTCCTAGCGTTCCTCAGCCTAGAATTCATCACCGTCACACATCCCGTGTGCACAAGCCCTGCATCATGGCCGCTCGTTTTCCTCACCACGCTAGCAGGAATCGCCACGTCCATTAGCGCCAGCCTTCTAATCCCCGAATACGAATGGCTGAGCGTCATCGGGCGCGACAGCCTCGTGTTCTACGCCCTCAACGACATCGCTCTGAAGGTCGTGAAATTCGGGCTGTTTTCCGTCATCAAACTCCCCATTGCCACGATGAATCTCCCGCTCGAGCTAGCAGTGGGATTGTTCATCGTCATACTTGCAATGGGCATCTGCTATGCGAGCAACTTCTTCATCCAACGGCACATGCGCTGGAGTATCGGAGGGTGATCACACAGAATAACGACACAGACTGTTATAAACACGCTGAGATACAGGAGGAAAAATACAAACCTAAACTTTGTTATCTTTAACATCGCCTTTTTGTTTGACTTCCCCTGAAGACCATTATCGTGGCGATTTGGTTCATTTCACATTACAGTACAAGCACATACCACTACCTTAACATGCCACATCTTGATAACAACCTAAGGCAGCGAACTTACCCTTGCACCAAGGATAGGTATGGTCAAAGTGTGCAAACCATCGGGCCCTACAACATTTTAGGGCAGGAGCAAAAGCATGAAAAAATGCGTCTTAATACTTCCATATTTCGGCAAATTCAATAATTATTTTCCTCTTTTCTTACGTTCTTGTAAAGCTAATCCATCCTACGATTTTCTAATTTTCACTGACAACACAGAGCATTACGTATATCCTTCGAATGTTCACGTCGTGCCAATGACTCTGAATGAGTTCAAAACAAATGCTGCCATTAAACTAGGATTCAAACCTTGCATTCCCAGACCTTACAAACTTTGCGATTTTAAGCCTGCTTATGGTTTCTTGTTCGAAGAATATATCCAAAACTATGAATACTGGGGACATTGTGACTGTGACTTGATCTTCGGAAATCTAGGAAAAATATTGACACCAATTCTCGAAAAAGGATATGACAAAGTATTTGCAGCCGGACATTTGACCATCTATCGTAATACACACGAAAATAATCGTCGTTTTATGAAACCTCTCAATGGACACGAGATTTATCGCGAGGCGTTCACTACCAGCAAAATCTATGTTTTTGATGAAAATGTTGCTTGCTGGATGAATCCAAATCGTAAAAATGTTCATTCAATTTTCAAACAAGATAATTGTGAAATATTCGAAGAAGATTTATCTTACAACGTTAGCACTCAAAAAAGCGTAATCACAAGAACAAAATATAATCCACGAACACAAGGTTTTTCTGTGATTTCATTACCCTATTCTAGAGTTGGTTATTATTTTACCAATAGTGGAGTGCATGAAATTGCTTGGGATAATTCGAAGTCATCTATTACGAAACGTGATTACCTTTATATGCATCTTCAATCAAGACACATGAGGATTAATGATAAAGATTTTAGCGCAAGTGTTATCAGTATTCGTCCAGATAGATTTATAGGATTAAATCAAATCCCTCAGAGCAAGAAGCAAATTCCACTTATCATCTTTCAAAAGCTAAACATGTTTTGGATTGACACATATAAAATGAAAATCATCAAGAAAATCCGTTCTTTTAATAAGAGAGAACAATAACGTTAAAACAGCAGTCATTGAGAATAGGGCTGCGCTACAAAACCAATTCCCGGTCTTATGCCGAACTTCTAGTTCTGACACATTCTATAGTCCCAGAAGCAATCGCTTGGAACAGAGCAAAATAATGTCCAGTTTCCAGCACACTTTGTGATTTGAACCGAATGCGGAGGTGACCCGCGCGGTTTGCGTTTTCAGCCGCCAGAAAACGCAAACCGCAATTGGAAAAGGCACAGGCCAGCCCACACCCAAGGAAATCTTACAATTCGAACAAAACGTATATAAATCATCGAGAGTAGCTTCGAGCGGAGCCAATGATTCTGGGTGGCAGACCGGAGACCCGCCGCGATTTCGGTATTTCTCATAGATTGCGGGCATGGAGGGGCCGAAGAAATGGCACCATTTCAGCGACCACAGGTGTTCGAAAGTCGAATGAGAATATGGTTTGTGGCAATCGATGAAGGCCGCGTCCCCAGTATTGAGCATATAAGTTTTGTTCTCTTGAATTTTCAGAGCAAGTGCAACGGGTGTGAATGATATGGGCCCATGGGTTCCCGATAGCATGGTGTTTGCTTACGACAACCAGACATCGGGAGGGCCCATGGGCCGGTACACCCATCTTACC
>NZ_JAAIII010000012.1 GCF_012932425.1 Bifidobacterium oedipodis
ATCGACGACGGCCAGGTCCGGACCGTATACGACGCTATCAACCACAGACCACGCAAACGCCACGGCTACAGGACACCCTGGGAAATCCACCATTCAACAACGTTGCACTTGCTCTGAAAATTCAAGTCAGAAAACGTGGGCTTTCCGGCGCTTGCAGCATCGCCACTACGAATACGGCTGCAGGAACAGCGCCGATGCCCAGCATCCAGCGCCAGCCAAGGTTGATATCCCACGCTATGTCGCCGTGCGAGGCAATGACATAGTTGATGATATTGGTCATGAAAATGCCACACACCGCCAGCATCTGATAGGAGAACGCTAGGGTGCCGCGGATATGCGTGGGCGCGGATTCGGTGATATAGGTCACCGCCAACGCCGCCGCAAGCCCGATGCCGATGCCGCCGATTGATCGTGCCGCGATCAGTGTGAACGGATCAATCGCCAAGGCGCTGAGCAGCGAGGCGAAGAAGAACAGGGTGCCTCCGGCGATGAGCACGCACCTGCGGCCATACTGGTCGGCAAGGAATCCTGCGAACATGGCGCCAAGAATGCCGCCGAACATAATCGACGACATAATGGTGCCCTCTAACAGGGTGCCAAGATGGTAGCGCAAGTGCAGAAAATCGATTGCACCTGAAATCGATACCGTATCGTAGCCATACAATAAACCCGCCAGACCGGCGCTAAGCGCCAGCCCAAACGTATATCGCCCGGAACCACGCGATTGCGTTAGTTCTCCCAGCGGATTGGACTGCTTGTTTGCCGCTTGGAACGGACCCGTCATATGCTCTTCCTCTCCACCACGCATCAACGGAGCCAACTGTCATATCCTAGCCGGTTAGGCGTACGGGCAAAACAGCTTCGGCGGGTTTAGCCGTTTTCTCGCGATTGCGCGGACTTATCAACCCATGCGCATGGGCGCGCGGTACTCTGGAATCAGACATCGACCAAACCATTCAATCCAAGGAGTTCGTTATGACCAATACCCATACCAATCCGGCCGGCGTGCCGGATATCGCACTTGCCGACGGCCACGCCATCCCCCAGATCGGCCTAGGTGTGCTGCGCATCGATGACGAAGGCGTGGTGCCCGTGGTAGAAAGCGCTCTCGAAGCCGGCTACCGTCATATCGATGGCGCCGCAGGATACAACAACGAAGCCGGCGTCGGCCGTGCGCTCGCGACAACCGGCTACAACACCGGAGCAGCGCGCGAAAGCCTGTGGGTCACCACCAAACTACGTGACTCGCAGCAAGGCTACGATTCGGCGCTAAAAGCCTTCGACGATTCCCTGAACCTGCTGCAGCTTGACTATGTGGATATGTATATGATCCACTGGCCCACTCCGTTCAACTGGCGATCCGGCGAAACCTGGAAGGCCTTGGCACGCCTGCGTGAAGAGGGACGTGCAAAAAGCCTTGGCGTATGCAACTTCATGCCGGAACATCTGGAACGACTGCATGAGGAAACCGGCGAATGGCCAGTTGTGAACCAGGTCGAACTGCACCCCACTTGGCAGCAGCGTGAAGTGGTGCGATTCTGCAAGGCGCACGGCATTGCCGTCGAAGCCTATTCTCCGATGGCGCGCGGTGCCGACCTCAATGCCGGCAATGGCACCATCGAACGCATCGCCCAAGCCCATGGCGTAAGCCCGGCGCAGGCGATTCTGCGCTGGCATATCGAAAACGGCACCATTATCATTCCCAAGTCCGTGCACGCCGCGCGACAGCAGGAGAACCTTGATCTGTTCGGCTTCGCGCTCACCGCTGAGGAACATGCGGCCATTGATGCACTTGACGGCCCCACCCGCGCCGGCCACGACCCTCTCACCTTCACCTATGCGTAAGTCCGCCGCCCGCTTTCGCCGTCGCGCGGTCAACCCATCCGGCCCGCTGGAACGCATATTAATTCTGCTGGTGCTGGCCGCCATTATCGGTGTCAGCGCAGGACTGCTGCTGCCGCAGGCCAGCACCACCGTCGGCAAAGTAGTTGGCAACTACACGGCGACCGGTTCCGCAGCGGATACGCTTGCAGGGCTTGCTGTGAACGACAATCCCGATGCCTCCGGATACGACCGCGACTCCTTCGCCTTTCGCGAATACGATGCCGACGGCAACGGCTGCGATACACGAGAGGATATCCTCGCCCGCGACCTGACCGAAGTACAACTGAAGGCCGGCGACGCATGCACCGTGGTATCCGGCGAGCTTGCCGACCCCTACACCGGCCAGACCATTCACTTTGTACGCGGGCGAAGCACCAGCGCCGCCGTGCAAATCGACCATGTAGTGGCGCTGGAAAACGCCTGGCAGTCCGGCGCACGAGATTGGGATAGCCAGACACGTCGCGAATTTGCCAACGACCCCTACAACCTGCTGGCGGTTGACGGGCCATCCAACAGCGAAAAGGGATCGTCCTCCGCCGCCTACTGGCTGCCCACCAATAGCGCATATCGTTGCGACTATGTGGCCAGACAAATCGGCGTCAAAGACAAATACCAGCTCACCGTCACCAGTGCAGAACGTGATGCTATGCTGGCGGTGCTCCACACCTGCCCGGGGCAGGCCGTGCCCCAGCAATAATGGCGAATGTCATGAGTAAACGCCATGTGCGAACGTCATGAGTGAACGATTCGTTGGCTTGTTAACAAATCCGCGCTATAACTAAGCCCCGGTATGACCAGACAAGACAACACACAAGAAGATGACCGGCACATGTCGGAACACGATATGACACAAGAACAAACACAGGGGCAGGTTCAGGTACAGCAGACGCAGCAGATGCAAGGACATCGGCACGGCCATGCGCTCGCCGGCATGCTGGGGCCGGCCTTCGTGGCCGCCGTGGCGTATGTGGATCCGGGCAATGTGGCAGCCAATATCACCTCAGGCGCACGCTACGGCTACCTGCTGGTGTGGGTGCTGGTACTTGCCAATATGATGAGCGTGCTGATTCAATACCAGTCCGCCAAACTTGGCATCGTCACCGGCAAATCGCTGCCTGAACTGCTGGGCGAGCGCATGAGCGACGCCGGACGATTCATGTTCTTCATGCAAGCCGAAGTCATCGCCATCGCCACCGATCTGGCCGAACTTATCGGCGGTGCCATCGCGCTGAATCTGTTGTTTGGGCTGCCGCTATTCCTCGGCGGCTGCATTATCGGTGCGGTATCCACCGTACTATTGATGTTCGAAGGCGGCAAAACCCATCGATTGTTCGAAAAAATCGTTATCGCACTGCTGCTGGTGATCACCCTCGGCTTCATCGCCGGCCTGTTCATTGCGCCGCCGAATCCTGCTGATGTGGCGGCTGGTCTGATTCCGCGCTTCACCACCACCGATTCGGTGCTTATGGCCTCTTCGATGCTGGGGGCCACGGTAATGCCGCATGCGATTTATCTGCATTCCACACTGGTGAACGACCATTACGCCGGCGGTGAGGCCAAACCCACCGTCAAACGTCTGCTCGACGGATCCAAAGTTGATGTGGTGTGGGCGCTTCTTATCGCCGGCACGGTGAATTTGAGTCTATTGATTCTTGCCGCGAACTCGCTGTATGGCATGAACGGCACCGATTCCATCGAAGGCGCGCAGCATGCCATTGTTGCAGTGCTGGGGCCGGTGATCGGCACGATTTTCTCCATCGGTCTGTTGGCTTCGTCCCTGAGCTCCACATCGGTGGGCACCTACGCCGGTTCGGAAATCATGCACGGACTGTTGAAGATCAAGGCACCGATGTGGGCCTGCCGTATAGTCACGCTGGTGCCGGGTTTGGTGGTGCTTTGGTTCGCGCCGAATCCCACGATGGCGCTGGTGATTGGCCAGGTGATTCTGTCCATCGGCATCCCGTTCGCCATCATCCCGCTGATGCGCTATACGCACGATCGGCAGCTGATGGGCCAGTGGGTGGACGGGCCCATCAAGCACGTGCTATTCATTGCTGTTGCGGCGCTGATTATCGCGCTGAATGTGGTGCTGATTGTGCTGACCTTGATTGGCAAGGCCTAACGTTTAGCTCAACCAAGGTCAGGCACAGGCACCGCAGAATACGGCCCCACACAGCAGAACAATTTGTTAGCGAGCGGTGCGGGCAGCGCGACGACGACGCAGAGCACGTAGCGAAATCACATCGCGTGTGCGACCCGCACCATCGCCCTTGACACCAAACAGCACCATCATCACCATAATGAGACACAGCAGCGCGGAGAAGCGCAGCGCCCACTGAATGCCGAAAATAGAAGCCTCAACGGCCGCAACGCCAGTGGACTGACGCCACATCTGCGCGCTTTCCATCAAAATCACCAGTACCGGCGCGCCAACAGCACCTGCAATCTGACGTGCCGTGTTGGTGACCGACGAACCGGCGGACACTTCATCCGGCCCCTGCAGGCAGTTCAACGACCACGTGGTAATCGGCATCAATACGAAACCCATGCCAATCTGGCGTATGAACTGGCAGATCGACACCCACCAAATCCATGTATCCATGGAAACCATCGACATACCCAGTGTGCCGATGGTGAGCACAATCGAACCGAACAGGGCGACCGGGCGCGCGCCGAAACGATCCATTGCGCGTCCACCGAAGAACTGGGAGACGCACTGGCCGATCGCGCCAGGCAGCATGATCAGGCCGGACATTGTGGCCGAAAACCCACGGTCGGTCTGAATATACAGCGGCATAATCACCAGGATCGACGAGAATGCGAAGAACGCCAGCGAGGCGGTGATCGTGCCGATGGTGAATGAACGATTCTTCAGCACCGTCAGATCAAGAAGCGGAGGCTGACCGGTACCTGCGCGATGCGCACGTCCACGACGAATCTGACGTGCCACGAACCATGCGATGCCAATAGCACCCACCAGCATCGGCACCCATGTCACCGGCGCGGTGAACCCATGGCTTTCCGAATTGGTGAAGCCGAACATCAATCCGCCGAAGCCGAAGACGGACAGCGCCACGGAGAAGAAGTCGGCGCGCGCCGACGGGTCGTGGGCGCCGAAATTATGCAGGCCGAAGAACGCTGCGACTAGGGACAGCACGCCGATAATGGTCATGGTCAAGAAGATTGAACGCCAGCCGTTCGCATCGGTCTGCCAGCCGCCCAGCGTCGGTCCGATAGCGGGAGCCACGCTCATGGCCATACCCACGGTGCCCATCGCAAAGCCGCGACGGGAAAGCGGATAAATGGAGAACACGGTGATTTGCAGCACCGGCCACATCACGCCGGTGCCGGCGGCCTCCAGCACACGGCCGATCAGAATCCAGACGAACGATGGGCCAAGCCATGCACACAGCGAACCCACGGTGAACACGGCCATTGAAACAATCACGATCTGACGCGTGGAAAAACGTCGGGTCAGGAACGCCGTCAACGGCACCATCACGCCCATCACCAGCTGGAACACGGAGGTAAGCCACTGGCCGGTGGTTACGGAGACATGGAACTCATCGACGATGATCGGTAGCGCAGAGCTCAACTGCAGCTGGGTGAAGTTGCCGACGAAGGTGATGAACGTCAATATGGCGATTGAGATGAAAGCCGTACGCGACAGTTTGCCGTCTGCATACGATTCTTCGCTGGACAGCACACGCTGCAATTCGCTGCGGCGGGCGGCAATACTGCTGCCGTGGCTATGGTTGCTGTTGCTGTTACCGCTGTTGCTGTTACCGCTGTTGTTGTCGTTGATAGTGCCGTTGTTGCCCTGCGATTGCTGCTGCTGTTTGTTGAATTCATTATCCGCGCCCATGCACATGCCACCTTCCTGTGCCCGGCCGCCTCGTGCATGCCTCTGCACGCCGCCAAAAAGCACCACAATACGCTATACCCAAGGGTGCCCGAATGTGATCGCCATCTTGATGCCGTAGCGATTCGCAGCGATTGCCCCATAGCGGACACTCCGATGATTCCCCCTAAATACATACCCCCCATTGCAACGAAGTTACGTATATGTTTAAAAGATGAAGCAGGGCGCTTCGGCTGTCGAAGCGCATCGAGTATAGTGCTAGTGAGCATACCCCCTTCGAGTGCGGGGGGATGTTGTTGTGGTGGTGCGTGGCTGCGGTACCGAGCCGTGCAGAAGAAAACGGGTGCAGAGAGAAGGAACCGTATGGATGTCGCACGGTCTGCTGGCAGTCAGCAGCGGCTTAGCGATCAACGTGAGAAACAGCTAAGCCGAGTCTTATATTGGCGCTTTTTCGTCAACATGGCATTGATGCTCGTTGATATGTCCATGTTCATTATCGCTGGCGCCACAGTGCTGAATCTACGCCATGAGAACGCGCCGTTCTATTCCTGGCGGTTTGGATTCACGCTGGACACCACGGTGTATCTCGTGATTGTGGCGGCGTTCTGGATCTACGCCCTGCGCGAGGTCGGCGTTTATCACCGTCATATCATGGGCGATGGCTACCACCTCAATGCCTTGCTGGTCAAAGGCATGGTGGTGTGTTGGGTGATGCAGTGCACGCTCAACTTCTTCTTCAATTTCAGTCTGACGCTGGCCTCTCTGTCGTTGATGGTAATCGGAGGCTGGCTGCTGACGGTTATCGAACGGTATTTTTCCAGAATGTTCCTGACCCGCAGCCGTAGAAAAGGCCAATACGCGTATGCCACGGTGCTGGTCGGCTCTCCTGAGGGTATCGGTCGCATGCTGCGGTTCTTTGCCAAGCGCCAACAGCTGAATTACCGGCCGGTGGCAATCTGCCCGATTCGCCTCAACAAAGAAACAGGCATGATCGAACCGCTTGATCTTGCACAGGCTGGCAGCAAAGCCGTGGACGAGCAGATGCTCAAGTATTGGGGCAGCCGTCTGCCGATTGTGCAGTACAGCACCGATCACCTGGCCATGGATATCGTCAATCTTGACGCGCAGACCGTGATGGTATGCGACGTATTCGCACGGTATTCCGACAATTACAACATTTTCTCCGTGCGCATGGAGTCGCTGGGACTTGAGGTGGCGATGCTGGCCTCCGCCGCTGACATCGGCAACCATGAGATTCAGGTGCGCTCGATCCAGGGCGTGACGATTATCACCCAGCGCCTGCCGCAGTATTCGATTATGGCTCGCTTCTTTAAGCGCGTGTTCGATTTGGTGGTGTCCGGTTTGGCGATTCTGTGCTCCGCCATTATCACTGTGCCGGTTGCCATTGCCATCAAAGCCACCGACGGCGGTCCTATTTTCTATACGCAGACGCGCATCGGTTTGCGCGGCAAGCCGTTCAAGATGATCAAGTTCCGTTCAATGGTGGTGAACGCCGATGATCTCAAGCGCAAGCTTGCCGAGGAAACCGGGCAGACCAATCGTTTTATTTTCAAGATGAAGGATGATCCGCGCATCACCAAGGTGGGGCATTTCATCCGTCGGTTCTCCATCGACGAGCTGCCGCAGTTCCTGAACGTATTCAAAGGCGATATGTCCGTGGTCGGCCCGCGCCCGCCGCTGCCCGAGGAATATGCCATGTACAACCAGGTGTATGCCACGCGTATGCTGGTCAAGCCTGGCATCACCGGACCGTGGCAGGTTTCCGGTAGATCCGACTTGTCCGCCGAGGAATCCGAGGCATTGGACGTCGCCTATGTGCAGAATTGGTCGGTTATGGGAGACATTATTCTCATGTTCCGCACGGTTGGTGCCGTGCTGAGTCATAAGGGCGCATACTGATTCGTATGAAATCCACTTGGCGACCGATTCTGGATTATTTGCAACGCAATGATCGCAGTGAGATTTGGCTGTTACTAGCCATCGTCGCACTGCCGGTGGATGGCACCACGCTTGGTATTTATGCGCCATTCTGGAGTCCGATAAGTCCGGCGTTGTTCGCCGTGTATTGCGCCTGCAACTGGCGTTTGCTGCGCTTGACCATGCACCGGTATGCCACGCTGTTTGCCATACCGGTTGTCTTAGTGGTGTTGTCGATGCCCGGTTGGACGGTATTTGGTTTGCATGCCAATGCTGCGTTCATGAGTCTGACTGGTGTGCTTGGCGCGCTGTGCACGCTTGCCGCGTTGGATATTGCCTTTGAGCGTAAGCGGCTTGATTGGCGGCCATTGGTGGGATTGTTGATTGCCGCCTATTGGTTTGCGTTTGCCGTGGGCGTGGTGCAATGGGTGGCGATTCGGTTGGGGCTGACGCCAATCACCAACTATTTCCAGCATCTGATGTATAGGCCGTATCTGAACGCCGATTCGCCGTGGGGTGGCGGTCGTCCGCAATTCCTATTTGCCGAACCCAGCTATATCGGTATGCATCTGTTCGGCATATTACTGCCGTTGAGCTGGATGATGCGTACGCGCGACAGCATCTATGCCGCGCGGCTGCGGCATTTGATTGTGGTGTTCGCGGTCGGTGCGGTACTGATGCAGGCTGGCACCAGAATCGTCATCGACTCGGTGGTGGCGCTGATCGTGGTAATTGTGGAGAGCACCGTTTGGCATGAGCCGGCGAAGCGCCTCCGCGGCGTAGTGCAGTTGATTGGTGCAGGGCTGTTAGGAGTATGCGGGGTACTGGCCGACTCCCGCCTGCTATCGATCGCGCACCATGGTGCCGAAGGCGATGGCTCCTTCTTTGCGCGCATCTACCAATCGCTTGATCCGTTATGCGGCTTGCTTGCCCATCCGTGGACATTGCTGACCGGTTATGGTGCCGGCGGCATAGCCGATGCATGCCGGCAAGGTGCGAACCAGGCCGCATCAATACTGGATGGCATGGGCATGGATGGTGCCGCTGCGCTGAACTTCGCCAACAGTCACACACCGAACACGGTGTGGACCATGTGCGCCTACACCAGTTTTCTTGCCGAATACGGGCTGATTGGTCTTGCGCTGCTGATCGGCGCGATTATCCGACATATCAATGCTCGGCAGACTTGGAATAAAACAATGGTTTGTTGGCTGGTGCTGGTGGCCTATTTGTATATCCAGTGCGAAAACTATGCGTTTGCCGCCATCCCGCTACTGATTTGGGGTGCCGATCTTATTGGTGGCGCGACGCGTGCGCCTCATACGAGCGTTGCCGCTCCGGCTGAAGCGTAATTGTGCGGCATTGGCGCGCATGGGGCGATATGTGACTAATTGAATAGCGCGGTATCGTCGGCGGGGTATCCCAGTTGCAGGGCGCGGTAGGCGTGCTTGGCGGCCAAGGCGGCGAGTATGAGCAGCGTATTGGTGTCGGATTGCCCATCGGCGGTGTCGATTGCGGCGATTTCCGAGCGCGTGCAGTCCATTTCGACGGCTGCGGCAGTTGGCACGGATTGTCCGCTGGCAGCATCGTGAATGACAGCAGGGTTGTCCAGCAACTGATCGACGGCATACACCTTAAGCCGAGGATCCTGATACGTGCTGTCAATGCGCGATGCCAGCGACACCAGCTGTTGCGCAGCCGTTTTATGCATATCGCTAACCGTCAGCGTCGCACCGGAGGACGCATCACGCGCAGCCAGCACCTCGATGGCGAATCCGGCACGATCCTCCGCAACGGCAAACGCTCCCAACACATCGGTGGAGGTTGAGGCGTCGGTAACGCCATCCAAACGTGCGGATGACACCTCAGGAGCAGCCTGCCCCAGCTTGGAAGCCATCGCAGCCAATTGATACTTGCTTTGTGCGTTGCGCAGCACACCTTCGCCGAATCTGGCGGTGCATGTGGCAGCCACATCAATCCAAGCCAACGGCACGGATTGTGCCTTCAGATACCGAATCATCAATGGATCGGTGGGGGAATCGCCTGCGTTGCTTGGCACCGCATTGGCCAGTGTCAGGGCTTGCTCGCAGGGGCTCATCTGCCGCTCCGCTTCGGCTCTGCCAGCCAAGCGGGGCAATGTGGCGGAACAGGCGCTCAGCGAACACAATAAGCCCATGGCGCAGAGCGTTGCCAAGGTCTTGATAACCCTGTGCTGAAGCTGATAACGATGATGCTTCATACTCCCTGATGTGCGCGTGTTTGAGCATGGGGAGGAGAAGCGTGTCTGCATGGAAATCTACAATAATAGCAAACTGTGACCAATAAGGCCATGCGCCAACATAACTTCATAGGAGGTACGGATCGATGGAACTGGACCTGACCGGAATGCACAAGCTCGCAGCCGAGCAAGGAATCGACCCCGAGATGCTGGACGAGGCGTTGGCTGAGGCCCTGCGTCTTGCCTACCTCAAAACCCCCCACGCAGCCAAGCATGCCCGCATCGAGCTGGATGAGCGCGCCGGCAGCTTCACCGTATGGGCCGCTGATGAAATCCCCGTGGAGCCCACCGAAGACAATCCCCACCCCGCCCCCAAGCTTGGCGAGGAATATGACGATACTCCGCGCGACTTCGGCCGTCTTGCCGCAGCCACTGCACGTCAGGTCATCACCCAGCTGTTCCGCAAGGCCGAGGACGATAAGGTATTCGGTGCTTTCTCCGGTCAGAAGGGCCGCCTGATCACCGGTGTTGTGCAGCAGGATGCTTCCGATCCGGGCAATGTGCATGTCGCTGTGGGCGATGTCGAAGCCATTCTTCCGCGCCGCGAGCAGGTGCCGGGGGAGCGTTACCGTCACGGTGAGCGCATCCGCGTGTATGTGGTGAATGTGGCCCGTGGTCTGAAGGGGCCGGAAATTGTGGTCTCCCGCTCCCACCCGGAGCTGGTTCGCAAGCTGTTCGAGCGTGAAGTGCCGGAACTGGTGTCGGGTGCCGTGTCGATTATGGCAATCGCTCGTGAGGCTGGCGCTCGCACCAAGCTGGCGGTGAAGGCCAATGCCGAGGGCGTGAACCCGAAGGGTGCGCTGATCGGCCCCGGCGGTGCTCGCGTGCGTGCGGTGATGGAGAACCTGGGCAACGAGAAAATCGATATCGTTGATTATTCCGAGGATCCGGCTAAGTTCGTGGCCGCCGCACTGTCGCCGGCCGTGGCCACTGGTGTGCAGGTGATCAGCGAAAAGAATAAGACGGCCATCGCCTTCATCCATGACGATCAGCTGTCGTTGGCCATCGGCAAGGAAGGGCAGAACGCTCGTCTGGCAGCCAAGCTCACCGGCTGGAAGATCGGTATCGAATCCGCCGAAGCCCATGCCAAGAAGGTTGCTGCAGAACAGGCGCAAGCCGAGTAAAGCACGCTTATACCATCGTCGGCCGAAACAAGGCCGTGTTGATGCATCGATATGCCGCGAGCCGCATCGAAAGGTGCGGCTCGCGGCATATCAGCATATCCAGTGGCGTGAGTACCCTTATGTCCTGTATGTGGGTAGGCGCAGGATGCGCGAATATGCCCACACCAAGAGATGAGGTAACACGATCATGGTCGCACGATGAGACAGGGTAGGCTTGCCGTCATCAGCAATTGACCACGCCCATGCACGCGTGGTCACAGAATAGGAGTAATTAGTGGCGAAACCACGCGTATACGAACTGGCTAAGGACTTGAACGTCGACAGCAAAACCGTGCTTGAGAAGCTCAAGGACATGGGTGAATTTGTCAAGTCCGCTTCCTCGACGGTCGAACCTCCGGTGGTTCGTCGTCTGAAGGCCGCATTTGCGCAGCAGGGTGGCAAGGGCGCTGAGAAGCCTGCCTCTCCCGCAGCCAAGCCGGCCACCCCTCACCCCGCACCTGCGGCACCGAAGGCTCAGAACGCTCCCCGTCCGCATAAGCCGGCTGCCCCG
>NZ_JAAIII010000013.1 GCF_012932425.1 Bifidobacterium oedipodis
CCCCTCGGCGACTCCCACCAACAGGCAGGAGCGGGGATCGGACTGGCAATCATTGACTATAAAGAAGTAGTACAAACACACTCTTGAGTTCTCAAACCACCACCACAACAGGCGCACAACACCCCGGCAGAATCAATCAGAACCGGAACCCCAGCGCCAAGCGGCAACAGATGAATAACCTACACCACCCCACACCAAAACACAAACCCACCCAACCAAAACAACCCCAAAACCACTGGAAACACTCGACTCCACCGGCGTGTCGAAAACGCTCCAAAAACCATATTTTCACCCCTGAAACCTCCCACAAACACATTCAACGATTCCAAAAACACCAAAAACATCTTGGCCCGGGCGCGCCGCACCGCATAAACCTCGAAGAGGCAGACGACCTAACGCAAGGTCGATTCGACTCTCATCCCAGCATCGTAAATAGGGTTTCCAGTCATAAAACCGCCTCCGTTTCTTGTGCTCAAGAAACGGAGGCGGTTCAAAATGATGCGGCAGGGCTCTCAATGGTTCTAACGCGGTTGGCGGAAATATCGATCACCAATCGGCTCAAACGGTGTATGCGGTTCGCACTGGTACCAGTATGCAACCGTAGCAACATCGTCCTGACGCTCGAAGTTGCCGTTCTCCTCGGTACCGATCTGCTGCCATTCGACCCGTAGATTCCGCTCGAAATAAATCGGGTCCGGAATGTGCCAGCGATACAAACCTCGGGTCACCGGGGTCGCGACATCCCAATAATCACTTTCACGTCGGCTCAGCGTCTGCGAATAGAACGGGTACCCGATATACGGACCAGTGAAGGTCTGTTCATGCATGCGTCCTCGGTCGTCGAATTCCGCGAAGCTCCAAGCGCCCCCGAAATAATCCTCGGCACCTGTGCTGCACCAGGTGGGGTATTGGCCGTCGCCATCGATGTACATCTTGAATTCCCCCTCGCCCCACCATCGGCTTTCCAACGCGGTCAGAGCGAGATAGGTGCCCACATATGCACCATGGCCGTTGACGTTGTCAAGCACCGTGTAGTCGCGAGCCAATTGAGTCACGCGTTCACGGCGCCATTGCGCATGGAAGCGCATGGCGTTGTCCGGCAGTGAATCGTATTCGGTGTAGTCGATCTGGTAAAAAAATGCGGGAACGTCTTCGTTGTGGTCGTTACGCAGTACGATACGCGCGTGTTCGAACGGCATACTCCAGAAGCAGTTGAATCCACGGTTGGGGTTCACCATAACCGGAATGGAATTAATGCGGCAGGACTGGGCGTGCCCGCAGCAGAAGAAATCACCGATCGGGCATTGCACCGACGGCTGGGTTTCACCATCCCAGTAGAATTCGAGAATCAGATTACGTAGCACATTGGGGCCACGTGGGGAAGTTTTGTCCGTAACGGTCATCCATATATGACGAATCACGCCAGGACCTGCGACATCCATCAGTGTCACCGATTCACCTGCGCGAACGGTTCGAATGCATGGGCTGCCCTTTCGCGATGGCCCCAGCGCGCTGGAGGCGGTCGCGGCAGTGCCTTTGCCTCCGGTCGGGTTTTCGGCATTGACGCAACGACTGCGTCCGGCGGATGCGAGTGAGAGCGAGTCAAGTGCGCCATGTCCAAACCCCTGGAATGGCGTTTCACACATGATATTGGTCATCTGTATTCCTTGTAGTCGAAGAAGAGGCGGCGGAACAGGATCGTTTATCGTCCGCCGCCACTATCTATTGCGATATAGCGGCAATGCCGCGAATACTTATTTCACCGCACCAGCAGTGATGCCTTGGGACAGTTTGCGCTGGAAAATGATAAAGAAGATAATCGTTGGCACAATGCTGAGCAGCGACGCCGATGCCAATGTGGTCGCATCCATCGTATGCTGTCCCTGCAGTGTGGCCAGAGCCAGCGGAATGGTTTGAACGTCATCGCTCATCAGGAACGCCATGGGAATCATGTATTCGTTCCACGTCCACACAAAGAAGAACACGAACAGCACGCTGATGGTCGGCCATGAGATGGGCAGCACCACCTTGCGTAGAATCTGCCAGCGGGACGCGCCATCGATGGCGGCCGCTTCCAGAATGGCCTGTGGGAAGGTTCCGTACACCGATGACAGCAGGTAGGTGCCGTAGGCGCTTTGGATGATGGTGAAGATGACGATGATCGACATCTGGGAGTTGTAAAGGCCTACTTCCTTGAACATGGTGTACAGCGGGTACAGCAACGCTTCCTGCGGCATCATATTCGCTAACATGATGGCGAGGATGATCCACGTGTTGCCTTTCACTCGGCCGATGCCCAACGCGAAGGAGTTCAACACTGAAAGAGTCACCGCAGCCAACGAGACCACTAGGGAGATAGCGAAACTGTTGAGGAACTTCACCGGGAAATCGACGGTGGTCCAGAACGAGATGATGCCGTCTAACGTGAAATGCGCAGGCAATGACAGCGGGCCTGTCGCATTGTAGTCCGCTGCGGTTTTGAATGCGTTGATGGTAAGGATCAGCAGGGGAAAGAGCATCACCAACGCTGCGATGATCAAGAGGATCAGGGCCACCCAGTCACCGCCGGAACGAATGGATTGCACATGCTTCGCGGATACGCCGCGTGAAGAGTGAGACATGATGATCGTCCTTAATCTTTCAGACCATATTTTTCTCGACGCGGCGCTGCACGATAGTGAACACCACGGCGAACACGATAATGACCACGGTGAGCGCGGTGGAGATGGTGGCGCCATAGCCAACCTGCTGCACTTGGAAGAACTGGTTGTATGAGTAATATGACGGCACGGTGGTGCTTGTGCCGGGGCCGCCCTTGGTAAGCAGATAGACCGGGGCGAAGGTTTTCAGCGCGCCGATGGTGGCGGTGAGAATCACCACAAGCAATTCAGGAATGATGGACGGCAGTGTGACTACACGGAACTTCTGCCACCAATTCGCACCGTCAAGACTTGCCGCCTCATACAATTCAGGATCCACACGCTGCAGTCCGGACATGAAGATCACAATCGGGTAACCGAGTTGAATCCACACGAGAATCAGCATGAGGATGGGAAGCGCGCTATCGGGGCTGCCCAGCCAGTTGTGCTGTAGCGAACCGAGTCCGATCTTTTCCAGCAGCGCGTTCACCGCTCCGTCCTCCGGACGGAAGATCCATCCCATGATGATGGCCGCAACGGCCACGGGCAGCAGCTGAGGAAGGTAGAACAGCGCGCGCAGAAGGGACGAGACTTTGCCGCCGAATTTCTTCTGAATCACATCGGTGAGCAGCGAGGAGATGAACAGGCCAAGAATCGTCGGGATAACCACAATGGCCACGATGATCCAGAATGAGTTAAGGAAGGACTGCCAGAATGTGGCGTCGGAGAATAGCTTCTTCCAGTTCGACAGACCGATGAATTTCGTCGGGCCCACGCCACGCCAACGGGTGAAGCTCAGGTAGATATTCCACACGAACGGAATGATGACGATGACGGCCAGGCCAATGATGCCCGGAAGTAGGTAGGGGATGAATTTGTAGGATTTGTTGCCGGGCAGCCTTGACAGCGATGACTTCCGGGCTTTGTTTTTCTGTGCCATTGCAGCTTCCTTTGATGTGATGGATGTTGATGGGTGCGGCCGGCTCGGCCGGGTTACCGCGAGGCGAAGTCGGCCGCATCCTCTTCACGGGGCGATGGGCGCTAGTCCGCGAAGCCCATCTCTTCGACGCCGGAGTCATACTTTTCGTGAATGGACTGCAGGGTCTCATCAGCGCTCATCGTGCCGTTGACCAGCTCCTGCAACGAGGCCGGGATGGCGTCGGTGAGGCTGGAGGCGGCATAATCCGGGTAGTAGCTCAACTTGTCATTGTTGGCGAACGAGCTGTACTCCTCGATCATGGCCTTGCTCTTCTCATCAGTGATTTCATCCAGATTGGCTGCCACAGGGATTCCACCGGCGTTGCCGAGATAGTTCTGCACCTCTTCGGAAAGCACGTAGTCGATGAACTTGGCGGCGAGGTCGTGATGCTTAGAGCGTTCAGGAATCACCAACAGGTTGCCGGCGCAACCTTCCGCGAACACGGATTCCGGAAGTACCGCGGCCGTCCATTCGAAGTCGGTGATCTGCTTCACAAAGCGCCCCTGGTTCCAAGTGCCCGTCTGATAAATCGGATACTCGCCCTTGATGAAGGCCTGGGTAGTATCCTCTGCCTTCATACCTGTGGCGTTGGTGGAAATAAAGCCCTTCTCAACCCAGTCAGCGATCGTGTCAGTGGCATAGGTCAGGGCACCGGACTCCCAGTCCACGTCGCCCTTGTACATGTGCCAATCTTCCATAAAGGTGTCGTCGGCCTTCTGGGAGACCAGCTGCCACCACAGCCACAGCACTCCATACTCCTGGGCGTCAGCCGCGATAGGAGTCACGCCCGCGTCGACGAACTTTTGGCATGCGTCCACGAACTCGTCGAATGTGGTCGGAATCTCGATGCCGTACTGGGCGAACATGTCCTCGTTGTAGTAGACGCGCTGGAATTCTGCGTAGCTGGTCATGCCGTACCAGGTGTCGCCGCCCATGATGCCGTTTTCGTCGTATTTGGCCACGGTGGCGTCCGCGCCAGTGACCTTTTCATCCCAGCCGTACTGGTCGACGTATTCGCCCAGGTCGGTAAGCAGGCCCATGGTCGAGAGCACTCCGGCCGAGCCGTTGCCTCGGTTGGATTCCGCGATGTCCGGTGCGTCGTCGGAGTTCAGGTACTGGCTGCTGTTCTGCATCATCTGGGTGCTCGATTTGCGCTCGAAGTTGATGGAGACGCCGGTCTCCTCCTCAAAGAGTTCGGCCGCTTTCTTCCATGCCTGGGTCTGTCCGGAGTCGTCTTCCTCGTAGTACCAGAAGGAGAGGCTTTCCGGGGTTTCCTCATCCTGCGCGGTACCGCTGCCGCATGCGGCGAGCGAGCCCAGAGCCAAGGTCGTCACCGCAAGAGCGGCGATTCCACGTCGAATGTTCATGTGTTTTCCTTTCGTTAGTCCTTGAGACAAGGTGTTCAACTTCTTTGTCGAATCGTTTCGACTGCCAATGAAAAAACTTCTCTGTTGTCCGGAGATGCATTCAGTATGACCCGAATTTGACCCGGTCGAATCATCACCGCTGCGTGATGTTCAGTTACGCACCATCCGCCTTCGACCGCCTGCCACCGTCGGCCCACATAATCGAATCGTTTCGATTAGCGGTGAACGTGCTTACAATTCCACCATTACGTCATCGCGATCCCCTTCCGCCCTCAGCGGTGAGATCCATCACGGATCCCCTCTCCTGAATCACGGGAGAGACCAAATCAACCATGCCGGCGATGCTTTTACCTCCCTCAATAGAGTCCACCAGCAGGCTCACGGCCTTATGCGCCAGCAATTCCGGCATAACCGGAATCTCCGTCACCGGGCGGGTCATGAACTCCCCTTCAAGAAAAGTTCCACACGAAAGCACCGAGACATCCTCCGGAACGCGAATGCCTCGAACCTGCATCTCTTTGAGCACATGATCCAGTACGCTTGCCGGTGCCTGACTGATGATCGCCGTCGCCATGCCCCCATCGGAGAACATCTCATGTACGAATTCCACCGCATCGAAGCGAGCGAGATCCGTCTTCGAGAACTCCAGTACAGACATGCCGAGCTCTTCCGCACGATCCATCATGCTTTCATGGAACATCACCACATACCCCGAACGGCGCTCGTAATCATGCTCGTTGTCGCGCAATAGAATCACATTGCGATGCCCGCGGTCGTAGAGATAATCAGCCGCCTGGCACCCCACCTGCACGAAATCAATATCTATGCAGGCGCAACCGTCATGCGACAGGGGGTAGCCGACCGCCACTGTGGGTTTGGCGTAGGTCGCGGCCTTGGCGGCGCGCTCGTCGTCCTCTTCGATGTCCATAAGCACCACGCCATCGACAAGATTGCTGCGTGTCACCCGCTGAATATCCCCCACCATGTCTTCTCCGGTGAGCAAGAGCACGTCGTAGTCGGCGTTCTTCGCCTCCCACGCCGTACGCAGGAAATAGGCGTTGTATTTGGCGAGGTTGATATCACCGCGAATGGGCATGCTCAGCGCGATGATGGAGTTACGCACCCCGCGCATCTTTTGCGCGCTGGCATCAGGAGTGTAGTCGAGCTCCCGAATGGCGTCCATCACCCTACGTGTGGTTTCGGCGGAGATGGAGCGCTTGTTAGACAGTACGTAGGAGACGGTGCTGACGGACACACCGGCGGCACGCGCCACATCTTTGATTCCAGCCATCACCCCTCCATCCTTGCATCGGTGTTGCGCTACTTCACTGTCGAAACGTTTTGTCGAAACGTTTCTCCATTACTATAGCGCCTCCCAGCTCAGCTTGTCAACTCCTCACCGCATCGTAGAACGCACTGTCGATGTCGAATACATTGGTCGGCTCATACACCTTTTCCGATTGCCCACCAAGGTTGATCGCACGTAGGTATTGGCTGCGCAGATTGCTTTTCTCTCGACTGCCACGGAATTTGATATAACGCCGTTCAGGGTTAGTGGTGGTAAACACCAACGCCCCTTTGTTCAAGGTCTCCAGCGGTCGTAGATTATGCGCCGTGAAGATGAGCTGTCCTCGACCATGATTCTGAAGCACCTGAAGAATCTCCCCCAAGAGGAATTCGAATACGCCAGAATCCAACTCATCAATGGCAACACAGGCCCCCGGCTTAGAATACACATCAATGAGCAGAGTGAGAATCGAGACCAGTTTCTTAATGCCTTCAGATTCGCACCGCAGCGGAACGGTCGTTCCGCCACGAGTGCAAGTAATCTCAACGCTTTCAACAACGAAACCATCGTCATCCAAAAGTTTACCAAGTGAAAAGACTCCTAAAGACAGCCCTGGAACAAGAGCGGAAAGCACGGGTGACATTTTCTCGATGGTGGCTCGAAGATCGTTCAATCTCTTATCATCAAGTTTTGTCGGTCGACTCAAATTCACAATAAACGAAGCATCTGCTAACGCACCGCCTTTCCCCTCATGCGTTGATATGTGCAAATCGTTAAGCATGGAGCTGGCATATTGAGACGCACCGATTACTGCCAAATCAGTTAGAGCAAAAAGCTTAAGACTGGAAACTAGCTTTTGCAATTGTGCAATTAGCACAGCATTCCGCCGATCATGTCCGGAATTCGCCTTGGAGACTTTCTCTTTAGCACTCTGAGACAGCTTTCCCAGTAACGCCATAAAATCACTGGAAAACACAAAGGATGAAGAATTGGCAGAGGCCAGGCGCCGTACCACTGCCAACTCAGTTTTCGCATCTTCGGACAACGATACGATCTCCCGCCAGAACTGTTTGGGAGCAATCTCACACGCATAGTTGGATTCACTTCGCGGGGAATATGCCAAGAGTGTATGCATGGCATCCGCCTGGGAGAGGTCTTTGCAAGCGAGTTCTTCTCCTAGCAACATCGGCCCCTTGACGCCCTCACCAAAAGACGCATTGTAGACGAATGACATCTCAGCCGATAGCTGTTCATCAAAGAGGACGCCTTTGACGACGACTTCCGCGCTATCACTTGTTTTGGAAATACAATCGGCAGCATCCTTTTGAATGTTGTCCCCAAGATAGATGCTCTTCAGAATTTTCAACGCCTGGATTACCGACGTCTTGCCTGAACCATTCTGTCCATAGATGCCCACAATGTCGGCTTCTGGAACGGACGCTCCCTTTTTCCATGATGACAGGGCAATCTCCCCGTGCATTACATTTTTGAAGCCGTTAAGCTCAATAGACGTAAGACGTATCATGGCAGCCCTTTCCGTATTTCCTTATGATTCTACACCTATTAACACAAAGAACAAGCAAAAACGTAAATCATTTACGATTTTCAGCACAATCACACGAATATTGATATCGCACAAATCTTTGCGTGCTGTGCCACGTTTCCAAGCTATCTGCGTTACTGGTAGTGCCCGAGAACGTATCAGCCACCTCATACGGTATATATCTGCATCTCACTTGTGCGCATCGGAAAGGCCGCACCCTGAGGGTGCGGCCTTTCAAAGTCTCGGTAGCAAACACTTATAAGATGCGCCTTGCTACCACATCACACCAAGACAGCCACTGCAATGGCGGAGGCAAACGCCAATGCCGCCAAAACCCAAGGAAGGATCTTCTGCCAGCGCTCTTGCGGCTTAAGCACCACAGTGATAAGGCCTACCAGAAAAGCAAAGCTGCCAACAGTAGCCAAATTCATAGTGATGATTTTCGCCAATTCCCAGCCGGCGGTTTGGACATTGACATTCACCAAGGTAAAAATGGCTGCAAAGATAGCCATCAACGCCAGTACGTTGCCGTACATGCGCTTTTCGATGCCTTTGATCTCTTCCGCCTTATCAGCGATGCGATGCATATCCGCAGCATACACATTCTGATAGCGCCCTAAGCCGCGATAATCCAGCTCATCGCTGAAAGCACCTTCATATGGGGCATCCACCGCACCTGCAACAGGTTCAAAAACCAGCTGTGCAATGCCGCGCCCTGCATCCAAGGCAATGCTATCAGCACTGACATTGGTGACCCTATAGAATACGCGAGTATGGTGACCGGGGAAGTACAGCGGCGCATCCAAGCTCAACCCCTGACGAATACGCGAATTGCGCAACAACACCTGGGCCGTCATATCAGACGGCAGATTCAGCACTTCCTTCGACGCCACAAACACCGAATCCCCCGGATTCAGTTCCACATGCCCCGTCGGCCCCTCAGGAGTATAGAACTCCTTAGTGGCAAGATCGTATGACACGGAGCCTACGTTGTCAGCTACGGCATTCTGCAACACACCCTGTCCGATAAGCTCTTTGATTCTGCTGTCACTCAATGGCATTGCAGCACCTCCTTGACTGAAGTATACAATTCTACAAGCTCTTCGAATAACTTTCCCTGCGGCGAGTTCAACGAACAGTGCCCACGACTTGCGGTCGCGGGCACTGTATTAGGGGTTGATGTTTACAAGGTTGTGACGGCTACTGGTCACGCCTTGGCTTGTCGATGATCTTGTGATCGGCAACGTCCTTAAGGTGCTGGCCGTAGGGGCTCTTGCCGTAACGCTCCGCGGATTCGAGGAGCTGGTCGCGGGTGATCCACCCGTTCTCGTAGGCAATCTCCTCCACAATTGAGATCGGCAGGCCTTGCGCGCGTTGTACGGTGCGTACGAATTCGCCGGCCTCATAGAGGGAGTCCATCGTGCCCGTGTCCAGCCACGCGTAGCTGCAAGATTAACGTATGGCATTCTACCTTTGCGGCATCTAACAAGGTAAGATTCGAGTATAGTCGATTTCTTCCCCGATGAGCAGTCTGTGGATTCCGACCGTCTGTTATATACGCCCACGCAGTTCGCACGTAGTTCACTACTGCACCTGCAAGAGGTAGGCTCGCTGACTGCAACTGTGCCGCACACATCCTCCCGTGAACATCTGAATTCGTATCTATGCTTCATCGTCATTTCCGGAGCTGGATCGCTGCGTTACGAGCTTGAATTTTCAGAGCAAGTGCAACGTTGTTGAATGGTGGATTTCCCAGGGTGTCCTGTAGCCGTGGCGTTTGCGTGGTCTGTGGTTGATAGCGTCGTATACGGTCCGGACCTGGCCGTCGTCGA
>NZ_JAAIII010000014.1 GCF_012932425.1 Bifidobacterium oedipodis
TGTCTTTCGTCAAATTGATGTGAACATCGTCGGCACTTTTTCTGAACACCGTCGGCGTTCAAATTGAACATGGTCGGCGGTTGGTTCCTTTGTTTTGTTGTGTTTGGTTATTTCATGAGCGAGTGTCTGTTCCTGTAGGATTCGCCGTGGAACCTGACGATGCGCCCGTGGTGGACGATGCGGTCGATGACCGCGGCGGCCATGTCGCCGTCGCCGAACACGTCCGCCCAACGGCTGAATTCGAGGTTCGAGGTGAAGATGATGCTCCTGCGTTCGTACGAGTCGGCGATTATCTGGAACAGGAGACGGGCCCCGTCGATGTCGATGGGCAGGTAGCCGAGCTCGTCGATGATGATCAGCCCGGCTCTGCCGATCGCCTTGAGCTCGGCGTCGAGGCGATTCTCGTCCTTGGCTCTGCGCAGTCGCATGACCAGGCCGGAGGCGGTGAAGAACCTGACCGGGATCATGCGCTGGCAGGCGAGGGTCCCGATGGCGATGGCGAGGTGGGTCTTGCCGCATCCCACGTCGCCGTAGAGCACGAGGTCCTCGGCCCTGTCGACGAATTCCAGGCTGGTCAGCTGTTCTCGGCCCCAGCCGGCGGGGAACGAGGCCATGCTCCAGTCGTAGCCGTCCAGGCTTTTCTCCTGGGGGAACATGGCCTGCTTCGTCAGTCGGAGCCGTTTGCCCTCGGCGCGGCTGGCGTTCTCCGCGGCGAACAGATTCGCGAGGAACCCCAACTGGCCCGGGGTCGCGTCGGCGACCGCGTCCCTGAGCACCGCCTTGGTCAACGGCAGGTTGCGGGCGAGCTCCATGACCTGCTCGGGGGTGGATTTGTCGACCGTCCGGCCGCCTCGACGGCCGGTGGGTGCGCTTCCGTCACCGTTCATCATGCGCCTCCATGTACTTGTCGTAGCGTTTCAGGTCGGCGGCGGAGTCGCCGGAACCGCCCTGCAGGATGCGTCTGGCCGTCGTCTCGATCGCGGCCCGGTCGAGGCTCCTGCCCGCGTCGATGACCATGGCCGCGGCCTTGACCGCGGCGGCGAAGCCACATGACGACGAAACCGCCCGGATGTCGTCGATCAGGTCCCTTCTGGCCTTCCCGTCCATGCGGTCGAGCAGCTCGCGCACGGGTTGCGGGAAATCGCCGCGTATCGGGCTTTCTCCCCATGCGCGCGGTTTGCGGGCGATGACCGCGAGCAGCGTCGAGGGGTCCAGCCGCGTCCTCGGCTCATGGCCCCACGCGCGCTCCAACGTGACGATGTGCCCTCCGTCCGGGTCGCGCATCTCGATCGAGAACGCGCGCACCCCGGCCCTGATGCGCGAGGAGCGCCATTTCGGGCCGGCGAGGTACCGGTTGCCGTCGACGGTGACGGTGCCTGTCTTGTCTGCTTTGACCATCCGCCAGTCGCATGCGTCAAACCGCACGCCCGGTAATGCGAGCATGTGGTCGAGCTCCGTTTCGAACAGGCCCCTTATCGGCTCGCCCTTGCGGTAGTGCGCGCGTGCGGCGATCCGGTCGCATTCGGCGAGCCAGGCGGCGGAAAGCGCCTCCATGCTCTCCGCCGAGGGAACGGGCACCATCAGGTTGCGCCTCACGAAACCGACCGCATTCTCCACGCTGCCTTTCTCATGGCCCGAATACGGGTTGCAGAACCTGGCCTCGAACCCGTAGTGCGCGCACAGCAGGGAGAACAGGCGGGTCTGGGTGACGCTGCCGTCCGGATTGCGGTGCCCGGCGCCCGTGGCGTTGTCGATCACCAGCACCCGCGGAACCATGCCGATATGCTCGAACACCACGGCGAGACCGTGGCACAGGCATTCCGCGGTCTCACCCGGCAGCGCCACCACGCAGCGCATGT
>NZ_JAAIII010000002.1 GCF_012932425.1 Bifidobacterium oedipodis
GACACTCGCTCATGAAATAACCAAACACAACAAAACAAAGGAACCAACCGCCGACCATGTTCAATTTGAACGCCGACGGTGTTCAGAAAAAGTGCCGACGATGTTCACATCAATTTGACGAAAGACACCGCTCGAGCTCCTCCTCCCGCGTCTCCGCCCTGGCCTCCGCCTTCGAACCCTTCGGCCGTCCCCTGGGCTTCGCCCTGAGAGCCTCCGGGCCGTCCTCGCGGTACGTCTTCAGCCATTTCTTGAACGGGCTGGACGAGGCGATCCCGTACCTGGCCATGGCATCGGCCTTGGTCATCCCCTCGTCCACGACCGCCCTGACGGCGGCCAGTTTCGTCTCGAACGAATACACCGTCTTCTTCGCGCCCATCAAAGCCAGAACCTCGATTCCCACGGACCTGTAGGTATCCAGCCATTTTCTCACGGTCTCCTTGGGAATCCCGAGCAGCGACGCGATGGAGGGGTAGCCACGCCCCTCCTCATACAGCTCGACGGCGCGCATCCTCATCCCGACATCGTAGATGGCTTTTCCAGTCATAAAAGAGCCTCCCATTTCTCGTGTCCAAGAAATGGGAGGCAGTTCAGCTTGGGAAGTAGGGCTTCTTCTTTGTTGGTGAAACGGCCATTTTTGGCCCGATTTTGTTTTACTGAGTTTTACTGGCTTGCATCACGATAGATCATGGGGGCTTGCTTGTGAACCAACATACATATCGTCTAAGCCCCCGTTGTCCTGTCACTGTCGCTGCAACAAGCCGTTCTTGACCCTTATACTGTTTAACGTGTGATTCATGCGTTTCATGCTGAAACGTGAGGACAAGGAGCCGATGTGGGAAACGAGCAACTGTTCCGCTTGATAATGCCTGACGGCATGCACTTAGCTAATCCTCAGGATGATCCTAACGTCTTTCTGGGAGCTTTTTTCGATGAAGAAAACCATCTGAAGGGACAAGCTCGTTGGGAGCCTGTCTCCGGTAATGATGACGATAGTAACGACATAGGAATTGACCCCGATGACGGGGATTCGCCGGCAGCTGCCATGGCTGCTGCTGTGATTGCAATTGCTGCAGTGGCTGGAACAGCAGTTTACCTAGCAAACAACGAGCAGTTCAGAAATTGGTGGGATAAAACCGTTGTCCACTGGTGGAATGATTCTGTCAAGCCCTCGGTGGGTAAACTTTGGAACAAGGTAACTCGTCAGAAGAATGACTCCGAGGCATCGCAGCCGATTGCGTTACTGACGTCCGCGTCCGAGGAAACGAATACTTTTTCCAAAGAAGTTGATGAGGCGATTGAAGAGTGTCAGTTGCACATGAACAGCGAAGAAGCACAAAATCGTCTGCTCGTCATCATGTACAAAGCAATGGATTTGGCAAAGGATATTCGCGAGCTTTCTTCGGCCAACATACGTGACTCCGATTTCGATGAAAAGACGAAACTGGAATTGCGTCAAACCATGGAGAAACTGACTACGCAGAATGTGACGGATCTCATCAATAAAGCCTTGGAACGGAATATCCCGCTTCTTGAGCAACAAAAGGATTTCGATGCTTGGTCGGCGCTTCTGGGAAAGATGACCAAAGATGGCGAGTTTGTACCCCTACGTAGCGACGCTCTGCGAACGGCATTGAGTCTGGAACCGTATCGGGCAATGCTGGAAGCTCCATCGCATAATGATGAAAAGTAGAAGCGAGCGGTGATGATGTCAATTGCACAATATCATCACCGCTTATCGCTATCTTCTACGTTCATCAAGCAATGGCACGAGCTCGCTTAAGCTTAGTTTTCCATCATCGTCATATCGCAACCGTCCCCTTTTTACCCAGCTACGAATCGTGCTTGCGGGGAGACGGATTCCCGCTTTGGCACATTCGGCGCTCAACTGGGTGGGTGTTCCCCTGACCTCGCTGACGACCAGCCTGGCGAGCAGACGGTCGGATACGGCACGACGGTTCACTCGGCTTCCGCAGCCGGCGCATTCGCCGTACTGTTCGTCGGGGTCTCCCCATACCACGCTTCCGCATTCCGGGCATGCGCCGAACGCTATGCGTGGCCTTGCCGGGTTGACCGCCGTGCGGATCCGGTCGGCGATGCCGGTGATGTCCTCGTACCAGGCGAGCACGTCGCCACTGGACAGCAGCGGTTCCGGATCCGAGATGACGGCACCGGCCAGAGCGGCCACGGTGGCGCGTGGATCCACGGCCTTCGCATAGTTGAATCTCAGCCCCAGCTGCCGTAGCAGCCGTTCCGTCTCACAGTACAGCTCCCACATGCCGTCGCGCAGTGGCGATGGCGATTGGACCGGTGCCGCATGCCCATTGCCCTGCATGCTTACGCTGGCCCGTTTCGTGGCGATCATCAACAGCGGCGTGGCATCCTCTCCTATCGCGGTGAGGCTGTTCAGCAGCCGTTGCTCGCAGTCCCCGCATAGCAGTCGTCCGGTTGCGGTGCGGGCTCCGTCATTGTTCACGCATGGGCCTGTCATGGTCTTCCTTTCGGTTCAGATGGTTTCGCAGTTCCTTGAGGTTGTCGGTGTCGTATCCGCAGGAGCACCACCAGCGCAGGCCGTGTCTGTCGTATTCGGTGACGACGATGTGGTCTTCATGCCCGGTCATCGTCGCGCCTTTCGTTCATGGCACGGATGTGCTCCTGCATGACCAACAGCGATGTGAAGTCGCGTCCGCACGAGCAGATGAGCAGACGGCCGTTGTCTGCGGTGTCCAGCAGGCGGTGCCGGATCGTCGGCGTGCGGTCGTCCAGGAAGGCCAGTGGGTTGTTCATCAGTGTTTCTCCGATCTTGAGTTCCAAATGGTGTGCGAATAGGTTCGGGTCTCGCGTTGCGTATCCGCATTGGCAGACGCGCATGTATCCGGCCGCCGTGCCGAATCCGACCGTGATGGCCGGCGTGCGCAGTGCCGCCAGAACCGCCGGCATGAGTCTGGCGAGCCTGTGGATGGCGATGGGTCTGGTGTTCGGTGCCCTGAGTACCGGTTTGCGGGTGGCTGTCATTGCTTGTTCCTCCAAGCTGTTTCGAATTGTCTGATTTCCTCGGCGCTCGCCGTTGGCCCTGCCCATGCGGTTCGCGTACTTCGTCTGGGTGGCTTGAACGGTTTCATGCTGATCGGCTCGTGGAAGCATTCGTGTCGGGCCAGATATAGGCCTTCGGGTTCGATGCCGCGTGCGCCGCATGGGGTTCGCAGGGTTACCAGCGTGGTGCCCGCTATGGGTTTGATTCGTATGAATCCGCGTCCGAGGATGATGGCCGTTGTCAGATCCGTCGCGTCGAGTACGCCGGGGTCGTATACTTCCTCGACCGGCCCGCCCGTATCCACGGCCACCCATTCATGGCAGGTGCCGCATCGGCGTGCGGTCAGGTGCGCGGGGTTCACGCCCTTCGGGCACAGGAGTCTCAGCCAGGGTGGTTTTCGTCGTGCCATGTCATCGGCCTCCCAGTTGCCGTCGGATGGATTGCCAGATCGTGGTCAGTTCCGAGTCGGGCAGTCCGCTGGCCCTTCCACGCTCGAACAGCTCACGTTGTATGGCGTCGGCGTTTTCGGGGTGGTTCAGCAGTCGCCCGTAGGCCCATGCATGCAGGTCGTTGTTCCGGCTGCCGGCCGGAACCGGCGTCATGTCCGGCCGCCCGCCCGTTGTCGAGGTCACCGTGATCGGCCGGCGCATGATCTCGCTCAGCGACGGGATCTCGCCTGTCTTCCTGCCTAATGTCGGCCGGTTTCCGGCTTCGCTCACGTAGTTGTGGTCGATGAGCCATCGCGCCATCTTCGGCGGCATCACCGGCGGTTGCCCGTCCGGCAGATCCAGCAGCAGGTAGTCGCCCGTTTCCGGGATATGGCTGCCGGCCCCGACCACGTAGCCCTTGCCTTCACATCGGATGTCAACCGGCATGCCCTTCTCATGGACGGCGTTCTTCAGCTTGCCCTGCAGCTCCGGAGGGATCAGATAATAGGCGTGCGCGGAGGGCAGCCCGTTCCTGCGGCCGGTCGGCGTTCCGACGAGGTATGTCTTCGGGAAGTCGGCAGACCCGTATGCCCCGATCTCACGGTTGAAGATGTCCCAGCCGGTCGGCGCGTCCCTGAGCACTTCGCCCGTGGTCGGATCCTTGGCGACGTCCAGATCGATGATCGCCACGCCTTCCGCCGGCACGACCGCATACGCGGCCACGCCGGTCGGCGGCTTCTTGCCTTCTGGCAGCGTGCGGTTTCTCGACCAGTCGTAGGATCGTTTGCCTTCGGAGACGGTGCCGAACGTGACATGGTATCCGCAGTCGTCCGGCGTCTTCACGGCGGCGTCCTCAATGGGATCCGGCAGCGCGGGCGTATGGCCTTCGTCATCCTGCAGGGCTTCGGTCATATCCCGTGCGGTGCTGTCCCGGTACACGCTGAAGACGTGCTCGTTCTTCACCACAAGCACGCGGACGACTTCGCCGTTGATGCGCTTGGGCTTCGACTTCAGTCCGAGTTTCATGGCCGTGTTCCGGTGCGCGGCGTCGGTCTCATGGAATGGGTTGTCGCGGCTGACGGCATAGCCGTTCGCCACGATGCAGTCGACGATCCACTGCTGTGCCTCGGTCAGGTCGTCGGCGGATCCGATGACCACATCGTTCCAGGGCTTGTCCCCGCGAACCTCCCACAGGCGGCATGACGCCATGAGGAAAGGGGCGATGCCGTGCTCGTCCCGGAATCTCAGCAGGTCTTTGAACTCGTCCTCGGCGCGGCCGTCCCGCATGCGGACGAACACGCGGCGACGTTCCAGGGCCTCGGTCATGCTCATGATGACCGGATTGTTCGATGCGATGATGAACGTCGCCTTGTTCTTGAAGCTGACCGCGTTCTCCTGCACCCGGCGTGCGACCATCGTGTCGCCCGTGCCGATCTTCTTCAGCAGCGTGGCCTGTTCCAAGGTGATGGTGTCCGCGTCCTCGTCGTATGCCCATAACGCGCCGATCAGCTTTAGCGTCTCCTGATCCGTGGCGAAGCCTCCGTTGCCGTTCCTTCCTCCCAGCAGTGTCTTCGACGTGACCGCAGCGGACAGCGTGGGCAGGCTGCGGTGCAGCGTGTCCAGCAATATGCCCTTGCCGTTGCCGCCGCCTCCGTACAGGACGAAGAACAGATGCTTGTACGGTTCCAACAGCGGGGTGGCGAACATCCGTCCCAGATTCTCGGCGCTGTGCCCGTCCGCCGTGACGAAGCGCAGGAACTCGCCCGCCTCGGCTACAAGTTCGTCTGAGTAGTCCACGTCCATAAATACCTCGAACGGGTTGTCGAACAACTTCTCGCCGGGCAGGATGCGCCGCACACGCCCGTCGATGCGGTAGAAGGCCATGTTGCGGAACTTCACCCCGTGGAGGACGCGTCCGGGCAGTTTCGAGCATTCGACGCGCAGCTGCACGTTCCACGGTAGATACACCTGCGAGCGCCCGGTCACGTGGTATTCGTCCTCCAGGGACCCGATGGCGTGCCATGAGTCGAGCAGCCGGTTGGCTCCGCTTCTGTCCACGTCGCGCACGTACAGCGTTCGCTCGTCTTCGCCGAGCAGCATGGAACCGTTGCGGAAGTCCCATAACGCTTTCGCGTATCCGTCGTCGAAGTAGGGCTTGTTCCTGTTCATCTCGTTGCGTGGGACTTCGATGCTTCTGCCGAGGCGGTCGTAGAAGGTGTGCTTCCACGGATCCGGCGATACGCGCATGCCCATGAGTACGTTCTGCACGTTGCTCGGCCCGTCCGGGATGATCGAGCATGTGTGCCTGAACGGAGCGTTCATTCCTTCGCCTCGATTCCTGTGGTTCATGTGGTGTGTTATTGGTGCCCGTCACGTCTGTCGCATCCGTGATGTCCGCTTGGCTACGGTTCGGGCTGGTTGTTCAGAACTCCGGTTCGTCGTTGAGGATGCCGCTGACGGTTTTCTCGTCGATGCCGAGGAAGCCGGCGATTTCCGTGGCCGACCGTCCGGTGGCGGCGAGCTGTTTGATCTGCAGCGCGTTCACCTGCGGCTGCGGGTACGCGGGCTGCGATTGCATGGCCGGAGACGTCTGCCGCGCCGGCGCAGACTGTTGCGGCTCCTGGGCGTTCATGGCCTGCGTTACCTGCGACTGGTTCGGCACGATTTCGTAGCTGTACAGCTTCGGTGGGTTCCATCCGCGTTTCTTGGCTTCGCCGTTGGCGGTGTAGGTGGCGGTGAATCCGTCGCCCACGTGGGGGAAGTCGCGGCCGACCATGCGTGATGCCTGGCGCAGCGTGCTTAGGTTCTTGCCCTTCACGTACACGGCGCGGACGCCGTCGTCGCCGGGGATGGTGGCGTCCCGCAGTGTGGTGGCGATGTGGATGACGACCTGCATCATGGGCTGCCCGTTGTCGAAGTACTTCGGCTCCTGCGTGTCCATGTCCCGCTGCTGCTGGGCCTCGATGCTTTCCACCGTGCCGGTCACGCTTGCGCCGATGGGATCGTCCCGCTGGAAGAACGACGGCGTGCCTCCCGCCATCACCTGCGCCAGGGACGGGAGCGGTTGCGCGGTCTGGCCGTAATTGCCCTGCGGCTGGTTTGCTTGTGCGAACATTGATGACTCCTTGACATTGTTGACTGTTTGTTTTCAGGGGATAATTCGGCGAGTGGGCGCTGTCTCTCACATATCCGGCACCTCCCGCATCGTCGGCTCCAGTAGCGGGATGAGCCGTCGCCATCGTTCCGGCACTTCCGGCGTGGCAGGCTTGGCGAGTTCGGGGATCGCGTTCGCCGCGTCGTCCGCCCACGACCCGCAGTCGAAACAGTGCGTGTCCGAGACCGGCAGCAGGTGGATCCATGCGTCGCGCACGTCCGGGCCGTCCTGTTGCTCGATCAGGTCCATGAACGTGACGAGCATCTGAGCCCTCGCCAATGCCCATAGTCCGGGCTTGGCACTGAAGCGCAGTTCGACCGGCATGGCGTCGTTCAGGCTGATGCCGTTGCGCGGCAGGAAGAAGATGCAGTTACGCTCCACTTGTTCGCCGGCGTTGACCAGTCCGATGCCGTACAGCGACGCCTGAACCATGTAGGTCTGCGAGGGGCCGTGCGCCTTCACGCCTTTCAATGTGGTGGGTCCGACGATCTTCCAGTCCACTGTGCTTGCGGAAGTCCGGTCGTATAGGTCGATGGATCCGCGCACCGGGTAGCCGCCCTCAAGGCCGTGCAATTCACCGACGGTGACTCGCATCTCGGTTTCGTATGGCCGGTGCTTCACATCCGGGTCGAATCCCTGCGGGTTCAATCCGGCGAACATCCGCTCGAAATGCTCGTGGACGCAGGTTCCGATGAACGGCAGCCATGCCGTACCGCACCGGCGATGCCAGCCCGCCAGTTTCGCGGCGAGACAATGCACGCAGTCCGTGCCCAATTCGCTTGGGCCTATGGCCCTCTGCCGTTCCCGTGGCGCGTTGCGGATGTTGTCCTCGATCAGTTCCCGGATCTGGGGCCACAGCGTCGCCTCCACGCGCAGCATCGAATAGGGAGTCTTCCCGTCGGACTTGCCACCTGCCTGACTTGTCTCCGGTTCGGGGTTGCCGTCGTTGAGCACGGCGAGTACGTCGGCGGCGCTCATTTGACCACCACGGAACTCTTGTCGCGCTTCATCAACGGCTCCAACGCCATTTCGCCCAGAGCCCTTCGCGCGGCGGCCGCATCGGGCGTCACCTTGTAGAGCGACGGGTTGGCGGCGGCGGGATACGCTTCGGCGAAGCGCTTCGCATCCAATCGCTGGTTGCCGGGTCTGATCTGCACCTTCAGGTCTCCGGCCTCATACGAACCGACCGGCCAGGCGTCGAGGATCTGGGACTTCAGCAAGTCGATCTCGTCCTGGGAGCGCTTGATACCCTCCTGCAGATCCGCGATGCGGGCCGCCTGCCGCGCCAACAGATCCCGTTTGAGATCGCGTTCCGACGGCGTCGTTCCGTCGATCGTCGGCTGCACCATGGTTTCCTTCATTGTCGTTTGCCTCCGTTCACCCTTATCGGGATGACCCCGACCGCATGGCCGGGCTTGTTCTTCATATGCGCCTTCGCCGTCTCGTATGCCGAGTCAACATCGCTTGGTGCCGACAGGGATCCGCAGGTGCGGCAGCGTGGCAGGTACCGTTTCATTCCTTTTCGCCTCCCAGAGGCAGACCGTCATTCAGCATCAGGGCGAATGACTCCAGGGTCATCATCACCAACTGCCGCGCCTGCCCCTCGCGTGATTCGATGCCGATGCGGGGTCGTTTCTGCACGACCACTCCGATCAGGGCGTCGTCATTGCCTCGCTCCGTTTCCGCCTCCCGCAGATGCTGCGAGACATTCATCGCCGCCGTGTTCTTGCATTCGATCACGACGCGATGCCCCCGGAAGCGGATGCCGGCTATGTCACCGCGATCCTTGGCCCCGGCAAGGTGGCGGCGTTCGATCCGGTCGTCGCCCAAAGCCCATCTCAGATAGTCCGCCGTCCGGGATTCCATTGACGCACCGGCCCGTCTCGCCGTCCTCATGCTTCTGCCCATTCGGTTCCTCCGTCCTGCGACGTTGCTGGTATTCCTTCATCTGCCGGAGCCGTTTCTCCCGGTTCCGGTAATAGTGGTCACGCGCATAAGCCCGATCCCGCTCCCGTTCCTCCGGATCCTCACGCCTCATGCGCTGCCAATCGCGTTTCCTTCTGCGGCGCTCGTCGTCGCTCATCGGTCTCGTTCCCCGTCTGCGGGTTCGGCGCACAGCGGCTCGGCTTGGGACGCGTCCGGCCCGGCATGTTGCGATGAACGTGAGATCGTCAAGGTCGAAGTCCGTCATTCGCCTCTCACCTCGCCAGCCGACTGGTAGACGTGGGTGCGAAAGTAGTCGAGCACCGTCTCCTTCGGATAGAGCACGGTGCGACCCACCTTCACGAACTTCGGACCGACGCCCATGGAGCGCCAATAGCCCAGCGTCCCCTCGGAGATTCCCGTCGCGGAGACGTCCTTCGGTGTGTTCATCGGCTTAAGGGAGCGCTCCAGCGCCGAGAACAGATCCGTGTTCACCTTTTCATCTGGATGCATGGCCGGCCCCCTCGGAACGGAACCGGGAAGCCGCCGCGATGGCGTCATCCAGATTGTCGGCCGGGTCCATGCCGACCGAATGGCACAGGCTCATATAGTCGGCGACCTTCATGTCCGTGGATTTCAGGCGACGGGAGACGGTCTCCCTGCATACGCCCGTCCGTTCTGCTATGTGCTCCATGGTCATTCCTTCGAGTACCGTGTGGATACGCACCTGCCGGATTGCCACAGCGCTAACCCCAGCAAGTTCGTCATTTGCATTTGTCATTTGACTCATGGCTTCAGTTTGTCATATGACTTAGTCATTTGCCAAAGTCGAGGCCTTTCTTTACAAGTCATACACATTACGCAATTGACGAATTTGTTTCGCAAATGCGGCATGTCGTATTTGACATGATGCAACAATGAGAGGCATGAAAGCATACGACTCCTCATATGACATGGCCTCCCGCGTCGTGGTCGGGTATATGCTCGAACACGCGCCGAAATCAATGCTTGTCATCGACCGCGAAACCGGCGGAAAAGTCAAGTACAGCCGCATGCGCGACATCGTGAACGCGTCGCGAGGCGCGGTCCGCATCAGCGAACTGATCATCCTCTCCAAGGAATGCGACACGGATCCCGTCATCGCGCTGCGCGAGATAGAGGCGCTGTCCCAGTACGTCGAACACAACCCCGACAAAGGAATCGACGACGTCCGCAACGAATACGAAAGCCAAGTCCATGGCAGCTTCGGCTACGCGAACGCGGAACTCGCCACACCCGAATACGCCAAAGCGCAAAGCGAACTCCGCCTCCGCATACTCGACGCACTCCGCGACGGGGACGTCCCGGAAGGCTACGAGAGCGTTCTGGAGAAAGTGTCCGAAGACCTCATGTCTCACGACCCGAAGGCCGAAATCACCCACGGCAGCTTCCAACGCGACGGCAAGGTATACGACTTCACCCTGTACGCCACCGAAAGGAAACCAGCCGCAACCACACAGACCCCCATCACAACGACGCCCGCCGCGACCACCGGCACCGCGTACCTCAGCGCGGCGCAGCAGCTCGCCAAAATCACCGGGCACACGGTGCAAAGCGACTACGACACCGCCGCGTACACCGACCACAACAAGCAACAGGAAATGAACACGCCAATCGACTGACAGCCAACCAGCAGAGAAGGGAAACGGTTGAACAGTTACCACGACCTGCTTCGCATCGCCCAAGGAATGGGACTGCAAGTAGTCGAAACCACCATCAATGACGACAGATTGGGGAGCTATCAACACAACCAGCGCAGAATCACCCTCGACGAGCGTCTAACCGACAGCCAGAAACTCGTCACCCTGCAACACGAAATCATCCACGCCGAACACTGGCGCGATGGCATCGCCCAGCTCATGGGACACGAAGCCGAGGAACAGAAAACCCGGCGCGAAACCGCCCTACGTCTTATCAGCCCGATGGCTTACGCGAACGCCGAACAGGCATACGAGGCCTGCCCCTACCGGATCGCCGAAGAACTCGGAGTCACGGTCGGGCTCATCAAGGACTATCAGGAAATCCTCGAAGGCGTAGCCGAACCCTGCAAAATGATCCACGCATAGGAAGGAGCGACCGTCATGGCACGAGTAAGCATCGACGACCTGTGGCTTAAAGACGCCGACGACGGCACCCCTCCCTCGGCGACGGCCAGACGGAGCCTCGCCAACGCACGCGACCCAAAGAAGGCCCGCGTACCCGAAAAATGGCGTTCGCAACGATTCGGAGAGGGCAAGCGCTGGCGTTGCCGCTGGTTCGTCATCAAACCCGACGGCACCAAGCAGTCCAAGACCAAGTCATTCGACAAGCTCTGCGACGCCGAGGAATTCCAAGCCGCACTCGAAGACGACATCCGACGCGGCAGGTACGTCGATCCGAACGCCGACCAACGCCTGTTCTGCGACGTGGCCGACCAGTGGATCGAAACCAAGCTGGATGTGAAACCGTCCACGCTTGGCCGCTACGAACGCGAACTGAGGGTGTACATCAACCCCACATGGGGCGGAAAGACGCTGCGCGAAATCACACCCAAGGAGCTCCAGGCATGGGTGAACAAGCTCTCCAAAGGCGGATACGTGGCCGAGCTGCCCGGCAAGCGGAAGCCACGGCCACTCAGCCCCAGCAGCATCCGCAACATCGTCAAGGTCGTTATGGCGGCGGTGTTCGAGTACGCCATCACCAACAAATGGATCCGCGAGAATCCCGCCAAACAGGTCAACACGCCCAAAATCGAATCCAAAGACGAAGACATGGTGTTCCTCACCGTGCCGGAAGTGGAACTGCTCGCCGAAGCCGCGACGGCAAAGGGCCGGGACGTGGACGGTCTGCTCATACGATTCCTCGCCTATACGGGAGCACGAATCAACGAAGCGCTCGCCCTGCAAGTCCAGGACATGGACTTCGCTAAGCGCAAGGCGCGGATCCGCCGCACATGGTCGGACGACGGCAACGGCAAGATGCAGCTGGGCACCCCGAAGAACGGCGAGGCCCGTACCATCGCGATACCCGCCTCTCTGATTCCGAAGCTCAAGGAACAGGCAGCCGGGCAAAGCAGGAACGAGTTCCTGTTCAGGGCGAAACGAGGCGGGTACATACACGACCACAACTGGCGGACACGCATCTGGTATCCCAGCGTGCGCAACGCCGGCATGGAGGACGAAGGCGTGAACATCCATTGCCTCCGCCACACCTATGCGTCCATCGCCATCGCCAGTGGTGCCGACGTCAAAACCCTGCAGAAACAGCTCGGCCACGCCACCGCGAGCATCACGCTCGACGTCTACGCGGGACTCTGGCCAGAAAGGCTCAACGAAGTCGCGGACGCCGTTGACCAAGCAAGACTTGACGCCATCGCCAAGGACAAGCCAGACAGCAAAGGCAATCCGTCCGAGTATGACACCGTGGCCTAATCCAAAGAAGAGAACGAGACAACCAACGGGTGCCTCCCTTTACGGGAAGCACCCGTTTTACATAAAGCACAAGTATGATGGGCTTGATTGGAGGTCTCAAAGATGAGCGACATGAACGCGCCTACTGTTGACGTGCAACTCTGCTTCTATCTGCTTGACGATTACCCTGCCGTAGGAATCTTCCATAAGGATTCCGATGGGTATGGGTACTGCGATGACATCATGGTCGCCGAGCCCGGCGGCCATCCCATACAGAACATCGATGAATACCGCTTGACGACATTAAGCGTCCCCGTCAAACCCAACGGCTCCTACGATCGTCCGAACATCATCAGCCGGCTTTGGGACGGCTTCGACGACATCATCAAAAAGTATGAACCCGACTGGGATGAGCAGTCCAAGCAATCCTGTGCCCTATGGGAATCCATATTCGGCCAGACCGAACGCCATGCATGGTGATAAAAAGAAGACAAGCGCCCTCAAGAATGGACTTGAAGGCGCTTCGCTTTGAGCGCCGCCCGCCATACCACCGGCTCATCCATGGTGGTCGAACTGCTTTACTCTCAATCGCAGCCTACGTGCCGCCGGGGAATCCACCTGAGCCGTTACCGGATATGGCGGAAACGCCAGCAGCACTGACTCCATCTCGGAGCTGTCTCAACATCTTACAGACTCTCAACCATAAAAAGTCCCAATCGATAAGCGCGCAGCAGTCAAAAAAGCACGGATCCACGAATAACATCTAACATCGCGCTCCCAACAGCCCGTTACCGTCAAATAGTTGAAACCCAACCGATTAACAATAGGCGTAACAGGTGTAACTGCGGCAACTGTTCCTATCCACCATCATTCATCACCACATATCTCATGTCCTCTAGTTACACCCGTTACACCTGTTACGAGGGGGAATTGAGTAGACGTGAAGCCGCGCGTAAACGGCGATTCCCAGCCGTAACGGATAAAGTCAGGATGACGTTACCGCCGGTTACAAGTCCGGCCATATCAAATATCTAGTAGCCGTAAAGCCCCTCGCCGCTTGCGCCGGGATTGCAACGCATGGAAAATGATAGTGTTGCCGTTCAATGCAAGGAGCACCGAGGCAACCTTAAAAAAAACTTCTCCTCCGCCCCGTCGGCCTTTACTCCTTTCACCGGCGGGGCCTATTCATTCCGGGGTGCCGTGAAGCCCGCCAAGCCTCACTCATATCCGCACCAGCTTGAGCCAGTCGGCATCACGGCACCCTCCACATACAGGCTAATGAGCATGCCCCACGGCAGGAACTACAGAGATCCACGACGAATCAACAGACAAGCACGCAACCTCGCCAGACAACGCGTGCTCACACAACAGGTGCCATGCGGTATCTGCGACAGGCCAATCGACGATTCGATTCCATGGCCTGACCCTATGAGTGCCGAAGTCGACGAGATCATTCCTGTAAGTCGCGGCGGAAGCGCGACGAATCTGCGCAACCTTCAGAAGGTGCATCGCTGCTGTAACCAGCTCAAAAGCGACAAGAGCCTTGCATGGGCAAGACAGAAGGCCAAAGGCGCTCCGGCGCTCAAGTCCACAGCCGTACCGTTCAAGACTTCAGGCTGGTGAAGCCGCTCTGGGGACGGTATCCTCCCGGCCAGGACTTCGGCTACCCCGGAGTATTGGCCAAATCTCTCCCTTTTATTTTTCCACAGCAAGAAAACAGGTGTCTTATGGCCGCAGACGAATCACGGCGAACGGCAAGGAAAACGGATCCGTTCAATTACGAGGCAATGCTGCGTAAGACGTTGACACGTTTGCAGACTGCCGTGTTCGATCCAGACACCCCTCCCAGGGATCTTGCGTCTTTGAGTCGCCGCATGCTGGAGGTTTGTCGGGAACTGGAACGGCTTGAATCCGAGAACGGCGGGGCTCGTGCGCCGACCGCGACGGAGGTGGAGGATGAACCGTTCGACCCGAGCGAGATCTGAGATACGGCCCGACCGGCGCAAGCTCTCCGACGTTGCCCGGCATGTCGTTCTGCCCGAAGGCATAGTGACGACTGGCTGGCCGAAGGTCGAGGCGCAGGCGAAACTGTGCGGCATCGAGTATGACGGCTGGCAGAGGCTGCTGGGCCGTTGCATTCTCGGCAAGACCTCCGATGGCGTGTATGCGGCCGGTATCGGCGGCGTGGTCATCAGCATTTGTCGTCAGGTGGGCAAGACGTTTCTGATCGGCACGATGATCGTCATGCTGTGCATCCTGAACGACTACCCACTGAAGGTGCTCTGGACGGCTCATAGGACGCGCACGAGCGATGAGACGTTCAAGTTCATGTGCGCACTCGTGCAGCAAAAGGCCATCAGCCGGTTCGTCGATGGCGAGCCGCGTCGGGCGAACGGTCAGCAGGAGATCGTGTTCATCAATGGTTCCCGCGTCATGTTCGGTGCCCGCGAGAACGGTTTTGGCCGTGGATTCGACAGCGTGGACGTGGAGGTGTTCGACGAGGCGCAGATCCTCACCGAACGCGCATTGGACGATATGATCCCTGCGACGAACGCGGCGCGTAACCCGCTGATCATCTACATGGGCACGCCGCCCAAGCCGTCGGATCCGTCCGAGGTATTCTCCACGCGCCGCAGCGAGGCCTTGAAGGGCGACAGCGCTGACATGCTGTACGTGGAGTTCAGCGCCGACAGGGATGCAGACGGCGATGACCGCAGACAGTGGGCGGTAGCGAATCCCTCGTACCCGCATCGCACCGGTGAGGCGGCCATCCTGCGCATGAAAAAGAACCTCGGGGAAGACTCGTTCCGGCGCGAAGGTCTGGGCATATGGGACGAGACCACCGTCTCCACCGCCATCGACCCGCAACTGTGGGCGAACGGCGCTGTGCCCGTGCGAGCGGACGGCGGCGTCACGTCATTCGGCATCGACATGTCCCCGGATCGCAATGCACTCGCCATCGGCGCTTGCATGAAATACCCAGACCGCAGCGCCCACATCGAACTGGCCGAATACCGTGACACGAAACGATACGGCACCGCATGGGCGGCCGATTGGATCGCGGAACGCTGGCCGAGGACCGCCGCCGTGGTCATCGACGCGCAAAGCCCCGCGATGGTGCTACTGCCCGATTTGAAGTCGCGGGGCGTGAGGGTCATGGTGAACACCACCAACGGCATGGGCCAGGCCTGCGGCCGCGTATTGGACATGCTGACCGCCGGCACCCTGCACCACCTGCCCGATGAGGACCAGCCGCAACTGGCCGTGGCCGTGGCGAATGTGACCACGAGGCCAATCGGCAAAAGCGGGGCGTTCGGCTGGAATAAAACCGGGTCGGACATCGACATCTCACCGCTGGTGGCCTGCACGATGGCTTTGCAGGGAGCCTGGATGACGCGGCGCAACCCGAACAGGCGACAGCACGTCATGCATTAGAAGGGATTCGGATATGACGGACGAGGGCATCTGGAGCGCGGCGGTCAGACGGCCGTTGGATGTGAACAGCCTCGGCGCGACCGGCATCGACGGCGTCGACTCCGAGGACATGCCGATGATTCGTGCCCTGTGCAAGGTATGGCGAGACCGCTACCCCTACAATCTGATCCGCAGCGGCTACTACTTCGCCCGTTACCGGTTCAAGGACTTCGGCATCAGCATCCCCGACAGGATCCGCGCGAACGTGAGCGCGTGCGTTGGATGGCCCGCCAAGTCCGTCAGGACGCTCGCCGACCTGAGCGTGTTCGACGGATGGGATCTGGGCGGGGCCGACCCGCATGGAGTCGGCGAGCTGACCGACGAGACCTCGTTGGAGCTGGCGATACCGCAGACCATCGTTTCCGCGTACATGCACGGATGCGCGTTCCTGACCGTCACGAAGGACGACGAGGGCATCATCGTCACGCCGCGCAGCGCCGAATACAGCGCCGCGATCTGGGATGGCCGGCACAACAGGCTCGCCGCCGTGCTGACCATCAACGACGCGACCAGCCGAGGGCGCATCACCGCGTTCAACGTGTTCCTGCCGAACAAGGTGTATGCCGTCGCACGCAACGACCGTGGCCGCTGGCAGGCCAGGCTGATCGTGACGAACTGGCCGGAACCCACGGCGGTGCCGTTCGTCAGCGACCCCCAATTGTCGCGCCCTCTGGGACGCGCCCGCATCACGCGGCCGTTGATGTCGCTGACCGATATGGGATTCAGGACGTTGGTGCGCATGGAGGCGAGCGCCGAGTTTTACAGCGTTCCCAAACTGTGGTTTCTTGGAGCGCCTGAGGACGCGTTCAACCAGGACACGTGGTCCTCGCTGGTGTCGGCGATCAACGCGATCGACGGCGACATCGACGGGCGGAACCCGGAGCTGCACCAGATCAGCCAGGCTTCCATGCAGCCGCACAGCGACATGCTGAGGACCATCGCGCTGGTGGTGGCTTCGGAGACGAACCTTCCGGCCGACAATCTGGGCATCACGCTCGATAACCCCACGTCGGCCGAGGCGATGGCGGCGGCCGAACGCAAGCTCACCCGCGAGGCTGATAGGCAGAACCGCCTGTTCGGTTTGCAGCTGGAGCGGCTGTTGCGCATGACCGTGTGCCTGCGCGACGGGTTGAACGAGCCGCCAGCCGATCTGAAGACTGCCAGGCCGGTGTGGATGCCGACCCGTGAGATCTCCGACGCGGCCCGCGCCGACGCCTATGTGAAGATCAGCGGCGTGAACGAGTCCTATGCGAACAGCGTCGTCGGCCTGCGCCGTTTGGGGCTCACCAACGACGAGATCGCATCACTGCGAAGCGAGGCCACGCGCGACCAGGCGCGAAGCGTGCTGGACATGCTGACCAAGAGCGGAGGCGCTGATGGCGATGGTGACGCGGGCGGACGTGGCCCGACTGGGCAAGGCGCAATCCCAAGCGGTGCAACTGGCCCGGCGGGAACTGGGGCGTCTGTGGATGGAACTGGAGGGACTGCCGCCGGCCCGGCAGCGTGACATCCTGCTCGACCTGCTGCCGGCGCTGTGCCGCAAATACGGCGACGTCGGTTCCGTCGCCGCCGCGCAATGGTACGACGAACTGTGGCAACGGTGGTTCGACGGCGATTTCGAGGCGCAGCCAGTCAACGGGTTCGATGACGAAACGGCTCGCGGCATCATCCGCGCGAATGCGGGGCTACTGTTCGACAAGCCCGATGGCACGCCGGCGGATCCCGATAAGTTTCTCAGGTGGGCGAACAAGTTCCTCGACCGCAACGTGAAGGATCCCGGAAGGCTGACCATACAAGCCAACGCCCAACGCGATCCGCGCAAACCTGGCTATGCCCGTGTGCCATCCGGCGAGCGCACCTGCCCGTTCTGCCTCATGCTGGCGGGGCGCGGCTACGTCTATGCCAGCGCGGAAACCGCCGGAGCCGACCATGACTTCCACGACGACTGCGATTGCGAGATTGTGCCCGAATGGGGCAAGGGCTCGAACCATATCGAGGGCTACGACCCCGATTCCTACGAGCGGATGTACCGTCAGGCCCGCGACGTCCTGGAGAACCGGCATGTGAATCCGCTGCTGCTGGAGGCGGCCGGCAATGTATCGCCGTACACGGTGACCATCACGCAGAGGAACGGCAAACGGCGAACCCACACCTACGAGCCGGGCAATCCCAACAACCTCAACAGTCTCGCGGCGATCATGCGCCGCCAGCACCCCGAATTCTTCAGAAAGGCGGACGGAAACCTCCGCTGACCCACAAAACGATCGACACCAAGCCCCTTCATAGGGGCTTTTTCTATGCCCTGACGGGCTGATTGGAGATGAAACCATGTTCAGACCGTGGCAGCCACGGTACCCCAGGCGCATCCGAACGGTGGACGCGCCGCCCGTTGAAGGAGGCGGCGCACAGCCGCCGGATCCCGAAGCAAACGAGAACAGCGAACAGGTCGATTGGGAGGCCAAATACCACGACGCGGTGAACACCTCCCACGAGTGGGAGACCAAGGCGAAAACCAGCGGCGAAGCGGTGGGCAAGCTCACCGAACGCGCCGAAACCGCCGAGAAGGCGCTCGCCGACATGAAGACCGCACAGCAGCGGCTCGATTGGAGGAACACAGCCGCCAAGGCGACCGGCATCCCGGCCGATCTGATTCGAGGCGACAGCGAAGAGGAGATCAACGCGCACGCCGAAGCCCTGAAATCCTACCTGTCCACGATCGGCAGGCCCACCGCCCCGACCGTCCCCAACCCCTCCGGCACCCCGAAGACGAAATCCCGCAACGACAACCCGAACACGCTGCTGCTCAAGCAGCTGTTCGGCACCAACTGACCCCCATGGAAGGAAGACAACACCACTATGGCAGCATTGCAAACCAATCAGGTGACCCTGCCCACCGACGTATCCCTCGCCGTCGTGGACAAGGCGCACGACACCAGCACCATCGCCACGCTCAGCCCGGCCGACAAGCTTGGCTTCCTGGATGACAAGTACAACGTGTTCAACGGCAAGGCGAGGGCCGAGGTCGTGGCCGAGGGCGCGAAGAAGGGCGGCTACGAACAGCCCATCACACCCAAGGAAGGCAAGCGGTTCACCGTCCAGTGCACCACCCGCGTCAGCAAGCAGCTCCAGTGGGCGGACGAGGACGACCAGCTGAAGATCCTCGACGCGATCCAAGCCGACCAGGCGGCGGCGTTGGGCGAAGCGCTGGACTACGTCGTCTACCACGCCGTGAACCCCGCATCCGGCGAGGCCCTTGCCGGCTACACCGCGTTGTCCGGCGAGGCCACACAGGTGACCGCCGGGGCTGACGCGCTCTCCAACCTCGATCTGATGACCGACCAGCTCCTGAAGGTCAACATCAACGGCATCGCCCTGTCCCGCGTGTTCGCCAACACGCTGCGCAAGCTGCGCGTCAGCGCGACCGGCGCACGCCAGTTCCCCGAGATCCCGTTGAGCCTGAACGCGGGAACCATCGACGGCATCCCCGCATCCACGTCCACCACGGTCGATGGCGAATACGCGGCCACCGCCACGAACGTGCTCGCCTTCATGGGCGACTTCACCACGATCCGCTGGCGACTCGTCCGACCGATCACCGCCGAAGTGATTCCCTACGGCGACCCCGACAACACCGGTGTGGATCTGGCCGGATCCAATCAGGTGGCATACCGCTCCGAAGCCATGTTCTCCTTCGCGATTCTGAACCCGAAGGCGCTCACGGTGCTCAAGACCGGCAGCGCGGCCCGCGCCGCGAAGGCCGCCAAGTGACATCGACGGCACCGGTCGAACCGTTCGCCGCCTACGGGGACGTCGAGAAACGATGGCATACCCTGAGCGCGGCGGAACGGGAGACCGCGTCCACGCTGCTGGAGGATGCCACGCAGATCATCGTGGACACCTGCCCACGATGGGCGGAGGCATCCGAACGCACACTCAAGACGATTGTCTGCGCGATGGTGATCCGCAAGATGCTCGTTGACGATGACCATCTCGGCGTGACCAACGCGCAGCAGACAGCCGGCAGCTTCAGCGAATCGTTCACCTACAGCAACCCGATGGGCGATCTCTACCTGACCCGAGCGGAGAAAGCCCGTCTGGGCGTGGGCGTGCCGCACGCCTTCCATCTGGACATGGCCGGAGGCAGCCGATGAAGGGCGAGACCGTCACCGTGATGCGAAGAGAGCAGACCGGTCTGGACGAGGGAAACAACCCAGTCTACGAGACGAAGCCGGAGCCCGTGGGCAACGTGCTTGTCGGAGCCCCGAACGGTGAGAACTCCGGCGACTCCAACCGGCCGGACGGCGTCCGAATCGACGCCAACCTGTATTTCCCGCGCGGCTACAAAGGCGATGCGCTGCGAGGACAGACCATCGTCGTGCGCGGCCACCCCTACAAGGTGGTCGGGGATCCGTTGCCCGTGGATGGCGGCATGACTCCGACCGAATGGAACATGACCGTCCCGGTGACGAGAAGCGACGGCTGAACATGGCGAACATCAGGATACAGACCCATCGCAAGGGCATGACCGAGGTACTGACCTCTTCCGGCGTGCTCGACGAAATCGACCAACAAGCCAAGCGCGTGGCTTCGACGGCCAACGGCATGCACAACGCCAAGGGATACGTCGGCGACGCGATCGTCGGATCCGGCTCGAAACCCCGTGCGCACGGCATGGTCAAAACCACCGATCTGCATACGAAACGGTCGAACGCCAAGCACAACACGCTGTTGAAGGCACTGCGGGGCGGCGGCTGATGCCCAACACCGAAACCCAGTTGGCGCAATGGCTGTCCAAGCAGTCCGAACTTGACGGGATCCCGGTCAGCCTTGACGCGCCCCCGCAGCACCCCGAACGGTTCATCACCATCGAACGGGTGGGCGGCGGCGAAACCAAGCTCATCGACACCCCGATGCTCGCCATCCAATGCTGGGCCGGATCCCGCGTCAAGGCGGCGCAGCTCGCCGACCTGACCAAAACCGTGCTCGAACGGGCATGGCAGCTCCCGAACGTCGCCCGCATCGACGTGCAAAGCACCATCAATTTCCCCCTGGACGAATCGACACCCAGATACCAGATCACCGTCGAACTGACGGTCCACAAATACGACGCCGCCTGACAGCGGCAAGGAAGGAGACACATGGGCACCCCAGATTCCCTGAACGTGTCAGTCGGCAAACCGCACGGCGAGGGCGGACGATACGCGGGAGGCATGTGGTGGGCCGTATCCGGCCAAGCCACCGTACCTACCGACGCAACCACCCCTCTCGCCGACACATTGCGCGACGGCGGTTACCTGAGCGAGGACGGCGTCACCAACACCATCGACTCCGACACCAGCGACATCAACGCGTTCGGCGGCGACCGCGTATTGAGCGTCGTCACCTCACGGGCCGAAAGCTTCCAGTTCGGCATGCTGGAGACCACCGAGGACACGCTCTCGCTCGTATACGGCCCGGACAACGTGACCGTCGCCGGCGAGGGAGACAAGAAGACCATCGCGGTCAAGCACAACGGCAAGGACGGCCCGCTCCTGCTGCTCGTGTTCGAGTTCGCCATGACGAACAACCGCGTCAAGCGCATCGTCGTACCGCAGGGCAAGATGGGCGAACTCGACGACGTGGAGTACACCGACGGCGATCCGATCACCTACACGCCGACCATCAACGCGCTACCCGACGCGCAGGGCAACACCGCCTACGAGTACATCGCCCACATCGCAACCGGCAGCACGCCGGCGCAGGCGGACGCCCCGGCGTTCGACGACGGAACCGTCCCCTCACTCGCCAAGGCCGCCAAGGCGACGACTCGAACCAGAACCAGCAAAACGGCGAAACAGTAAACAGACCACGCACCCATGCCGAAACCTCCGTCGCATCCGGCGGCATGGGCGACCCCTTCTCCCCGGACACGACATCGAAGCATGAAAGACACGAGCATGGCAATCATCATCAACGACTATCAGCCGAAAGGCACCGAAACCGTCGAAGTGCAGTTCCCCGGATCCAAGACCCGCTACGAGGTCAAGTCGTCCGACGGGCTGACCCTGGGCGACCTGCGGCGCATCACCGCCGGCGACATCGACGCGTTCTACGACCTGTTCCCCGAAGAGGCACGCAAGGAACTCGACAAACTGCACCCGCAGCAGCTGAACGACTTCATCGAGGCGTGGACCGGGAACCCAAAAGACTAGCGGCCGTCCTGTGGCTCATCGACAACCACAGAGATGAACTCGAATACGAACTAATCAAAGCGGGCGTCCGGCTCAGATGGCTGGGACGCCCACTGCTGTCATGGCATGACATCTACCTGATCGCCGCCAACTGCGAACCGGGCACCCCGCTCGCCACGGCATTGGACAGGCGGATGGCATGGAAGCCCATCGACTTCTGGATGCGCAGCATCGAATACTCGCTGCGATGGCTCGTCTGGGCGAAGACCAAGGACGGTCAGAAAGGCCGTGGGAAGCCAAAGCCCATCCAGCCGCCCGGAATCTCCGCCAATGATCCGAACCGCCGCAGCGTGGTGCGCAAGGGCGAGCTGGCCGGCATGGACAAACAGTCCCTGCGCGACTACCTGAACCGGCCGAGAACGGCTAGCGGAGCATAACCGAAGAGAGAGGGAACGACGATGGCATCGCTCGCCACGGCATGGGTTGACATCGTTCCCCGATTCAAAGACCTCAGTTCCACCTTCAACAGGGAGCTCAGGGGAATCGACGCCGCCGGTGCCGGATCCAGGCTGGGCTCCCAACTCGGCGACGGTCTGACCGCCGGCGCGAAAACCGGCGGCACACGTCTGGCGGGCATGCTCACCGGCGTAACCAAAAGCGCCATCACCGGCTTCGGCAAAATCGGCAAGGTCGGACTCGGTGCCATCACCACCATCGGCGGCGGCATCACGGCCCTGGCCGCGAAGGGCGGTTTCGCCCGCGCCCTGAACATCGAGAACGCGCAGGCCAAACTGAAGGGTCTGGGCCATTCCGCCGAGGCCATCGGCGAAATCATGGCGAACGCGAACATGGCGGTGAAGGGCACCGCCTACGGGTTGGACGAGGCCGCAAGCGTGGCCGCAGCGGCCGTCGCCAGCGGTATCAAGCCGGGCGAACAGCTGACGCAGGTGCTCAAGACCGTGGGAGACACGGCGCAGATCGCCGGCATGGGCTTCTCGGATGCGGGTGCGATCTTCACATCGGTGATGGCCCGAGGCAAGCTGCAGGGCGACGATATGCTCCAGCTCACCTCGCGCGGCGTGCCTGTGCTGCAGGCTCTCTCCGACCAGCTGGGCGTCTCCACGCAGGATGTGTCGGAGATGGTGTCCAAGGGCAAGGTGGACTTCCAGACGTTCGCCACCGCGTTGGACAAGTACCTCGGCGGATCCGCTTTGGCGGCCGGCGAAACCTTCTCCGGCGCTATGGCCAACGTGAGAGCCGCGTTGAGCCGTGTGGGTCAGAAGGCGGCGACACCGGCTCTGAACGCGCTCCGCGACACGTTCAACGTGCTCACCCCGGCCATCGACAAGGTGAACGGCGCGTTGCAGCCGCTGGCCGACAGGCTCGGCACCAAACTCTCCAACGCGGTCAAGACCGTGACCCCGTGGATCCAACGCTTCGCCGACGGCATGGCGGACAGCTCGATCACCATCCAAGACATCGCCAAGCATGTCGGCTTGCTGGTCGGCGCGTTCGGCGGATTCACGATGCTCGGCCAGTTCGGCCCGCAGATCCTCGACGTGTTCACCACGGCGGGCAATGCCAGCGGAGCGCTGGTTTCGCTGGTGTCGGGCAACATGGGCAAGATCCGAGGCGTCGTCTCCGGCGCGGGCGGTCTGTTCACGGATCTCGGCACCCGTTGGGGCAATGCGATGGGCCTGATCGACGCGAACTTCGGCGGCGTCTTCGGCATGATGGCCAACCGCGCCAGAACCGGGCTCGGCGACATCGGCACCACAATGGTCGGCCTGTTCGACAGCAAAATCTACCTGCCTTTGCAACAGGGCATCAGCGGCATCGGCGCGAGGATGACGGCCCCGTTCCAGGCGCTGGCGGGCCGCGTGGGAGGATTCCTCGCACCGGTCACCGGCGCGTTCTCCACCGCGTTCCAAGGGTTCGGCACCACGCTGGCCGCGCCGATACAGGCCGGATTGAACGGCATCGGCACCCTGTTCTCGAATTTCTTCAACCCCGCCAACTTCCTGAAATACTTCGGCATCGCAGCCATACTGGGTGCTCTGGTCGTGGCCCTCGGCGCATTGAACACGAGCCTTGGCGGCCAACTCGCGACCATGGTCACCGAGTTCCTGACCGTCACCCTGCCCGGATACATCAGCCGCTTCCAGACGTGGGCGGCGGCACAGCTGCCGACGCTCATGCAGTCCGGCCTGCAACTGCTCACGTCCGTGATCCAGGGCATCACCGCGAACCTGCCCCAACTATTGGCCGTCGCCACCATGCTGCTGACCACGCTGGTGGACGGCATCGCCAACGCGCTGCCCACGTTGATCCCCGCGGCGATGCGGATGGTCACCACCCTTGTCCAGGGCGTGGCGGACAACCTGCCCCGAATCATCGAATCAGGACTCAACCTGCTCGCCAGATTCGTCGAGGGAATCATCAACGCGCTACCGCAACTCACGGAGGCGTTGCCCCGTATCATCACGAGCTTCACCGACGGCATCATCCGCATGCTGCCCCAAATCCTCGAAACAGGCGTGGATCTGCTGCTGAAGTTCGTGGACGGCATCATTCGCGCACTGCCCGAACTCATCGCGGCCCTGCCCCGAATCATTAGCGGATTCGTCAACGGCATCGGCAAGCACCTGCCGCAGATCATCGAAACCGGTCTGGTTCTGCTGGGCCGTCTCGTCGTCGGCATCATCAAGGCCATACCCGAACTGATCGCCGCACTGCCCAGGATCATCGCCGCGATCTGGGACGGACTGACCCAAGTGGACTGGGGAGGTCTCGGATGGAACATCATCCAAGGCATCAAGAACGGGCTGATGAACGCGGGAGGCGCGATCAAGGACGCCATCATCGGACTGGCGAAGAACGCCTGGAACGCGGTCAAGAGCTTCTTCGGCATCGCATCCCCGTCCAAGCTCATGCGCGACACCGTGGGTCTCATGGTCGGCCGGGGACTCGCCAACGGCATCACCCGCACCGATACGCTCGTGGCCAAGGCCGCGACCAATCTCGCCGGCGAAGCCTATCAGGCGTTCGATCAGGCCACCGCAAGCCGGATGTTCAACCTCGACGCCCAAGTCGGCATGGAACACACCATGCAAGCCCAACACATCAAGGACACTCCGGCCGCAGGCGGCACCCCTTCCACGGAACGCGGCCTGTCGAAGGACGATGTGATCGACGCGGTGAGCGAGGCGTTGCAGTCGATGCCCGCCATGCGGCTGCTGCTGGATTCCGGCGTGATGGCCGGCCAGCTCGCGCCCGCCATCGACAAGGCACTCGGCAACAGGAAGGCAAGAGGCTACTAGCATGCTCGCGAACACGCATAGGATCCGGGGACTCCGGCTCGACAGGAGCCGGATCAGCATCGACGGCAAACCACTGTCCGATTACGCGGTGTTCACGCTGGCCGACGGCATCAGCATCGACGACGCCAAACCCGTCACCATGTTCCAAACGGCTCCGGGCCGTTCCGGCGGCTGGGACATGACGCTGGACGATCCGTATGGGTATCCGGCGTTGGGCCGCCGCGAGATCACCATGCGGATCGCCGCCACAGGCGACCCCATGGAGATCGAGGAGGCCAAGACGCTGGTCGGCGGAGCCAATGGCCGAAACGTCCGCATCGGCGGACTGACCAACCTCGGCGAATTCCACGGCAGGCTCTCAACGGGCGCATGGGAGGATCACCACGACGCGGCAGGCCTGCTGCGGTGGAGCGTCTGCGAACTCACGCTGGACGCGGAACCATGCGCCTACGGGCCAACCCAACGCATCGACCTGCCATTGGACGGCAAGACCATGCACGCGAGCATCCGGGGCAACCGCCCCACACATCCCGTGCTGCACCAGCTGGTCGACGAGAAGGTGGACGACGTGACCCCGGAAAGCGTCACGCACACGCTTACCGTCAACGGCCAACGGGTACGCGCATACGGCACGCTCAAAGGTGCCGGCCTGTGGGACGAACCGCACGAACTGCTGCTCGACTGCGAAAACCGACAGACGACATGGCAGGGCAAGCCGATCCCGATAGCCATCGACGATGACTATCCCGGCATGCCGCCCGGCCCCGCCACATTCAGCGCGTCACTGTCACCGAAAACCAACGTGAAGAAGTATTCGCAATACATCACCTACACGCCGCAGTGGCTCATATAGCAACGGAGGGAGGAACCCCGTGCGTTTCGCATGCTTCGACCGGTGGGATACGCCCAAACCAGAACCTACAGGCGTGACCGAAGCGACATGGACCAGCGGCGTGGACGGCACCCGCAGCCTCGAACTGACCTGCGTGGGCGAAACCGGCATCGGCAAGGGCGACCGGATCGTGTTCACGGATCCGCGCGGCAAGCTGCAGGAGACCATCGTCGTCTCCCCGGAACACCGTCGCGAGAACCAGCGCATCATCACCAGCCTCGTATGCAAAGGCAGCATCCAAGAGCTTGATGACACATTCATCGAGGACAGACGGAACCGCAACGCCACCGCCACGCAATGCCTGCGAAAAGCACTGGAGGGCACCCGTTGGGCGGTCGGCGTCGTGGACGATGACGGCACCCTGCTCGACCTGAGCTTCTACCACGTCTCCGCATTGCAGGCGGTCGAATCGATCGCAGCCAAATACGGGCTGGAGGTCACCGCCAGCTACCTCATGGATCCGTCCCACATGAAGATCACGGATCGGGCCGTCAACCTCGTCAAAACCCAAGGCGACCAGACAAACGAAGGCCTGCGCCGCTTCGAGTACGGACACAACCTGAAAGGCATCACACGCACCGTGGACGCCACAGGCGTCAAAACCCGCCTCTACGGATACGGCAAAGGCCTGCCCACCACAGACGGGAACGGTGAGGAAACAGGCGGATACGGTCGGCGCATCGACTTCGCGGACATCAACAACGGCAAGCCATACGTGGAGGATCCACAGGCCACGGCCCTGTGGGGACTGCCCGGCCCGCCCAAGACCAGCATCAGCGGCAACATGCTCAAAGGCGGCGGCTTCGAACGAACCTACGGCGAAGGCTGGCTGTTCATCCCCACGACCGCGTTCCTCGACGCCTTGGTGAAAAAAGACGGCACTGTCACCCCATGCGAGGGCAAGGTCATGCTGCGCATGGGCACCGACGCCAGCACATGCGCCAGCAGCGCCATCTACGATCCCATCACCGTCAAAGGCGGCACCCAATACCAGCTCACCATGCGAACCCACGGCGCGGCCAACGCCACCGCCAAGGTGCGCATCACACAGAACGTGAACGTGTACCCATCAAGCGACATCGCGCTCGCAGACCCCGTGAACACGGGCGGGTGGACGAGAACCACATGGCGGTTCACCACCCATCAGAAGTGCAGCACGATCCGCATCTACATCGAGAACCCCACCGGCACCATGTATGTGGATGACGTGACCCTCACCATGGCCACCACTACCACGATCCATCCCGCCGAAGGCATCTACGAGAACGGAGACTGCGAGGACAAGGCGCAACTGCTGGCGGAGACCAAGGCGGAGCTCCAACGGCGCTGCATGCCCACGGTCAGCTATGAAGCCGACGTACAGACCTTCGCAGAATCGGGCACCGACCTGCGAGGCGTGGGCCTTGGCGACAGGGTGCTGCTCGTGGATACGACCTTCACACCCGACCTGCGGCTGGCGGGCCGCGTGCTCCAGCTTGAGGAGAACCTGCTTGACCCCGCATCGACGACCGTCACGATCGGCAACATCATCGAACGGTTCACCGTTTCCAACCGGACCGCCGAGCAGCGCCTGGAACGGGTGGTGGCCGAATCGGCCGCATGGAACACCAGCAGCCAGCAGATTAGCCAGAACGCGGGCAAATGGGACCAGGTGGCTCAAACCGTCGTGGACAATGCAACCCAATGGAACGACGCCGCCACCACAATCAACACCAATGCAACCGGCTGGGCCAACACCGCCGAAACGGTCACCACCAGACAAGCGGACTGGGATGCGGCGGCCTCCGCCATCAACCAGCACGCCGACGCATGGAACGGCACCACGGCGGCGATGACCGAAGGCAAACCGCAGTGGGATGCCACGGCCGAAACGGTGAGTGCGAACAGCGGCGAATGGAGCGAGACCAGCCGGCTCGTGCAGGACAACAAGAACACATGGGCCGATGCCGCCCAGACCGTATCGCAACGCCAAAACGCATGGGATACGGCCAGCATGGACGTCACCCTCGGCAAAGACGACTGGGACGAGGCCTACGTCACCGCCAGCAACCTCAGCCAGGCAGTCCGGCAAAACGCCACGGAAACAACGCTCAGGCACGGGAACCTTGCCGTCACACTGGGCGAGCGGATCAGCCTGGCCGACCCGTCCGGCACCTACGTGTTCGAGAACGGCGCATTCGTCAAACAGTAAGGAAAACCGTTCATGGAGATTGAGAAGTACCGCACCATCGAGGCCACGCTCGACCTCGCCGACGACTACGCCCCGCCCATCCGCCTCAACGCGGGCGACGTGAACGGACGCATCCTCAAATTCAACATCACAGACGGCGGCAACGACGTCGATGACCTCAACGGACTGTCCGCGCAACTCACATGGAACCGCGACCCTACCGATCCGGCGAGCGCCGGAGGGTACAGGAAGATGACCGTGAAGACGAACACGGACAACTCGACCGGCGTGCGTCAGGTCACCTTCACCGCGCCTGTGCCACGCGCCCTGCTGCAACAGGCGGGCGAGCGCACCGTGCTGGGTCTGGACATCGAGGATGCCGAAGGCAACGTCATCGCCAGCCGAAGCATCCCCGTGCTTGTGGAACCGTCCCGCCTGAACCCGAAGGCGGCGGAACTCGCCGATCCACTCAAGGAGTTGCACGGCATCATCGATGACGCCCACAACCTGATCGACACCGCAGCGATCACCATGGGCACCGTCGCCACGCTCACGCCCGCCAAGAAGGCCAGTGCAACACTGACCGGTAGCGGCTGGCAGCGCAAGCTCAACTTGAGCATCCCACGCGGCACCAAGATCAGTCAGATCACCGCCACTGCTCTGGACTCCGCAACCCCGACCGTCTCCACAAGCACAGACGGCAATGGCGACATGATCGTGGCCCTCGGCCTGCCACGCGGCAAACAGGGAGTCCAAGGCGATCCTGGCCCGAAGGGCGACCCTGGTGACGTGAGCAACGTGCCGGTGGCGACCGCCAAAAAGGCTGGCATCGTTAGACCCAGTGGTGGAATCGGTGTGCTCTCCGATGGCTCCATCTATATGAAAGACAGAGGACGCTGGTACTCACGGATAGGTGAGTATGCCTCACCCTTCGACACCGTGACAGTCCTCGGATACAGCGGCCGTGGATCCTTCTATGATCCCATCATCACGTTTACGCCGAATATGAACTATGAATCCACTATCACTGGTCCGGTTGAAATCACGGTGCTCTCAGAGAACTACCGTTTCGAAAGCAGCGTTACGACCTGTCTGTTCGCAGTCCCGATGCTGAAGACCATCACGAGCTTTGCAGACGGGCTTACCCACGTGGGTGTCAGAGTGACGACCATCAAATCCACAGGTAACGTGCGAGTCGAGTTCCTCGACGAGACGCAATCTCAGACAACATACAACCTGCATCTCATCAGCTCGTCTGACTTTCCCAACGTATGCTCGCCGGCATTCACCTGCGTTGTTCGTTTTGCAATGGAAGTATTGCCATGACCACCATGAATGCACACCCCATCATCCTGATTGTCTGCGCAGTCATCGGCAGCGGCGCGGTCACCTCTCTTGTCTCATGGCTGCTACGCCGGCTCGACCAACGGCGGGACATGGAAAGGGCCATCGCCGACTCACCGACCATCCGCCGACTCGAACTCGAGATCTACCGCCAATCCCTGTTCCAATCCACCACCAACCGCATGCAGCATGAGCACCAGCTCGACGCCGGACGTGAATACACGCGCCTCGGCGGCAACGGCCCCGGCCGCATACGCCTGAGGCAACTCGAAGACGACTATCGGCAGCGACTCGACACCAACCACTGGAACTACCAATAAACCCACAACACAACTCCGGACGAACGCCCCGCACCACAGCGGGGCGTTCCTCGTTCCGGGAGAAAGGGGCATCATCATGCCCAAACTCAGGAAACGATTCGCGGCAATACTCGCGGCGATACTCATCGCATGCATGGCCGTACCGTTGGCGATCGCCGACATGCACGGCATCGACGTGAGCGGCTGGCAGACACCGAACGTGACCTGCACCGCCTCCTACGACTTCGCCGTCGTCAAAGCCACCCAAGGCACCGGTTTCACCAACGGCTATATGACCCGGCAGGCGCAGTGCGTGCGGCAGCGCGGCAAGAGCTTGGGCTTCTACCATTACGCCGGCGGCGGCAACCCGACTGCCGAAGCCGACTACTTCGTGAACACCGTGCGCCCCTACATCGGACAGGCCGTGCTCGTGCTGGACTGGGAATCCTACCAGAACGCAGCATGGGGTAATTCCAACTGGGTGCGCGTGTTCGTCAACCGCGTCCACGACCGCACCGGGGTATGGCCGATCGTCTACGTGTCCGCCGCATACATCTACCAGATCCCATCCGACGTGCGCCGTAACTGCGGCCTGTGGGTGGCACAGTACGCTAATAACAATCCCACCGGATACCAGTCCCGCCCATGGAACTACGGGCGCTACGGCGAGGCCATGCGCCAGTACACCAGCAGCGGACGCATCAACGGATATAACGGGCCGCTGGATCTGAACTATTTCCGAGGCACCCGCGAACAGTGGAACAAATACGCCAACCCCAACAACACCGCAACTACTCCCGCTCCGACACCGACTCCTACACCTGCGCCGCAACCGGCTCCCAAGCCAGCCGGTGGATACAGCGTGGTCGTTCGCTCCGGCGACACCATCAGCGGCATCGCCATGCGCACCGGACTCTGGCCCGTCACCGCTTGGAGCGTGCCGTCCGGTGACATCAACCGCATCTGGCCCGGCCAGACAGTCAGATACACGGGCACCGCAACCACTGCCTCCAACGCTGGAACCGGCACGCGGATTCACGTGGTCAGGCGTGGCGAGACGCTGAGCGGCATCTTCGGAGCCGCCGGCTGGCAGCGCGTCGCGCAGCTCAACAACCTGAGCAACCCCAACCTCATATTCCCCGGCCAGCAGCTGCGCTACTGACCAACCCACAGGAAGGAAAACACAATGGATATATCCACGGCAACCACCCTCGCATCCGGACTGGTGGCCCTTATCGTGCCCGCATTCGTTCAGGCGATCAAGCAGTATATCCCCGCAGAATATGTTGGGCTGACGTCGCTCGCGGCGTCCATACTGTTCGGCACCATCGCCATCGCCGCCACCGGAGGATTCGACGGCACATACACATGGGGCATCGTGCTCGCAGGCGTAGTCGGCGTCGCACAAACCGTATACACGCTAGTCAACCAAGCGTTCGACGGAAAACTATCTAAACAATAAAACCATCGGTATGCTTGACTAAAGGAGTTTTGGAACCTATCAAATGGGATCCAAAACTCCTTATTCTTTCGGAAGAACATATTGTTGATATTCCGATAAATTCATCAAAGGTCCTACAGTAACGCGAGAAATATTGTCTCTATCCTCAGGCTTACGGGGCTCGTATTTGTGTTCTATGAGTAAATCACAAATATCGGATGAAGAATGCAAAACATATTCTTTGTCATCAGGAAGCAAATCTATCGAATTCGCATTAAAAAACAACTGAGTATAGCCCAAAAAAATACTTTGATCGCCAATTGGGGCTACTAGTTTAGAATAAACAATTACACCCGCAGGGAAATCAACATTTGTGTCAGCATTTTTGACAAATTTGAAAGAATCCCAATGTCGAATTACAAGTTCTCCCCTAAGTAGATGTTCTATTTCATTCCAACGTCGAACATGTGTCATCTTAAGACTCGCAAAGTCGGGACACTTGAAATCGACAAAAGCTGCATCGTGAATCGTCTTTAAGGATGAGAGTAATTCATACCAAGGGAAAATCTTTTCTTCATCAAAGACTGTATCATCTAAATGTTCAGACTTGCAATATACTGTTTCTCCATCCAAGGTCTGCAATTCCATCATTTTTGTTTGTGAAACTTCATACAGAAAATCTATGGCATGAAATGCTGGCAGAACCTCACAACCCGATAAAGAATCAAGACGAACAGTAATTTGCAATGTTGACTTTAGAGAGTCTATGTCTGTTCGCAATCGAACATGAATCACATGAGAGTTATCTTCACCTACCCACTCACCTCCGACATATCCGACCGTGTGGCTTTTTTGTTTCAGGGCTATGTGTTTATTCCCTGAAACCAGAATCAATGTCAATGGATGCGGATCAACTTGTGCCAATAAGGAAATATGAGAAGAAATTACGTGTTTGCTTTCCTCAAGTAATGGGAGCTTTAGATTTCCACTCACATTCTTAATTGGCATCTTGTTAAAAGGTGTCCCATATCTCTGAAAGTCTAACAGTTCTTTCTCTTTTTCCGGAGTATTCGCATATATTGTACCGGATTCTTTTAAAGGAGCGAACTCAGAGGAAGCTTTGTATTTGGCAATCGCTTCTATAACTACAGAATAGCCCTCATCATTGGTTATGCTTGCAGAATATAAGAGGTTTGGTCGATTAAAGAAAACAAGACCATTTTTATCATATTTGCTTATGATACGAACGGAATAAGCATAGTTGGGATCAGTAGAACTAAGAAGTTCCGCATATCTAAGGAGTTTTTCCGTTAGAACTTTCGAATCACGCAGATCTGGCTGTTGAGCAGCGCTCAATAACGATTTAATTTGTTGATTGACTGCTTCTTTTCCATCAGCCATATAATAATCATAGACTTCCGGCATAGCTGATGCCCAAACTTCCACATTAGTAAGACCTTTCCAATGGCAAGCGAAGGATGAGTGATTTTGTATGGTTTCTTTAAACCATACAAAATTCTCTGGTGTTGGATCCAAAGGAAGAACCAAGTACCAGTTTTGTATGGTCCAGTGGCGCTCATTGAAGTATTGCTGCACTCTTTCCCATGAGTTGAGAATTTGCTTTCTCTGGCTATCCGAAAGATTTGTCGCAAATTTTTTTACTTGATATACATCATATGAACCATCTTCTCTTTTGTTGAGAAGATCAACGCCACCATCACCTCTTGATGGACGAATTCGTATTGCATCAGGATTTTCTCTACACACATATACTGCAATAATGGTTTCTACGTCATCGCCGGATATTCTCTCCCATGGAATGCGACCAGGCATTATTGTGACTCCTTGAACTCATTACAAAATGACGAATCAATGACTTAAGCCCGGAATCGAGCTATTGATTCAGTCCTGTCGATTGTCGAAAACATAAAGAGGGTCATATCTCCGGGTTGTTGAATTTCGGCAATCTGCGCCATCCTTTCTCGGGTGATAGATGAACCCTACCGAGCACCAAAACGAGTCCGCTGCCGCGTCGACGGGAAACGAAGTTATCAGCCGTTTGCGGTAATGCATCATAAGCATTTCAACTGCCTTTGTGCCGTATCCCCGTCTCCTGTATTTTTCTCGAACCTCGAAGAAAGCAATATCGGTGACCACTTCCGGCGGAGTGAAATCAATATAAGAGTCATCTAGCGTACTTGTTTCAATCCAGGCGCGAACAATCTCATTCCCTTCTTCCCCAAAAGACCAATAGTCATTCCCCCTCTGCTCCTCTAACGGCTGAGCCGTCAGCGAACCATGCCACCAGCGTTCGGTGAACCCGTCAACGTCATAGCCAAAAGGAGTTTCGAAATCCTGCGTTGGGCAGAGGCGGAGCATTTCAAGATTCATGTTTTCATGTTACCATAAATCGAACATTTGTTCTATTTTACTATGCAGGTAGAGTCATCTGGGAATTTTTGTCATCATAATGACATAGTATATTCCCTATGAGCAGCAGGATAATCACCAGAAAACCACAGAGTACCGGCACCTTTGACGAGCCAACTGAGCTTATCACGTTGCTGCGTGGATCCATGACGCGACGACAGCTGGCCGAGTCTTTGCAGGTATCCACCTCGACGGTGGAGCGTTGGGAGTCGGGCAAGGTGGAGTGCAAGCCGGCTTATGTTCCCGCGTTGCGCGAATTGTATTTCGGCACCACGCATGAGACTGGTACCGATTTCCGCACCATCGATCTGTTCGCCGGCATCGGTGGCATTCGTCGCGGTTTCGCGTCAGCCGGCGGACATGCGGTGTTCTCTTCCGAGTGGAACGAGTTTTCGACGCGCACGTACCGGACGAACTACGGGTTCGCTGAGACGATGGCCGGCGACATCACACAGGTGAACACTGATGACATTCCCGACTGCGATGTGGTGCTTGCGGGTTTCCCATGCCAGCCGTTCAGCCTAGCGGGCGTGTCGAAAAAACGCAGTTTGGGACGTGAAACCGGGTTCCGCGACAAGACACAAGGCACCCTGTTCTTTGACGTCGCCCGCATCATTGCCGCGAAGCGACCGGCGGCGTTCCTGCTGGAGAACGTGAAGAACCTGACCTCGCACGACGGAGGCCGCACGTTCAAGGTGATCCTTGATGCACTGCAGAACGAACTCGGCTACGAAGTCCACTGGAAGGTCATCGACGGTCAGAATTTCGTACCCCAACATCGCGAGCGCATCTACATTGTGGGTTTCCGCTCACACACCGACTTCACGTGGGACGATCTGAAGTTCCCCGAGCATAAGCCTCTGCTTGCCGACATCCTGCACAAGACAGATGGCACCGAGCCGTATCTGCCTTGGGACGGTGATCGTTACTTCGATTCCAAGCACAACAAAGTGCAGGATAAGTACACACTCACTCCGCGCCTGTGGCAGTATCTTCAGGACTACAAGAAGAAGCACGAAGCGCTGGGACACGGGTTCGGCTATGGGCTGGTGACCCCCGATATGGTGTCGCGCACGCTATCCGCGCGCTATCACAAGGACGGATCCGAGATCCTTGTCGCACAAGATAATGAACGGCCGCGCAGACTCACGCCGCGAGAATGCGCACGTTTGATGGGCTACCCGGATGATTTTCGCATCCCCGTGTCAGACACGCAGGCCTACCGCCAGTTTGGCAACTCGGTGGTCGTACCAGCTGTCGCCGAAATCGCCCGCATCATGCGCCCTCACATCCTCAAAGTCATGCAGGAAGGCGAGGAACCGGAGCTGATATCCGATTCCGAAATGGCGGGCGAGGCGATTCAGAAGGCACGCCAACTGGCAGTCGCTGGCGCGGGCCTCGACTGATTTCAGTTTCCCTACGTGTTGACACACTACGAGCGTCGTTGACATGGGTATTGTTGAGAATATGAACGATACCCATGTCAACGATGATGAACGATGGTTCGACAGAGCCGACATTCAACAGGTCCATGATTTGCTGACCAATGCCGGTGCCGAGAGCATCTGGGTCAAGCGATTGGTGCCCAACAACAATTCGAAACAGCAGATCTTCCTAGGTAGTGACCCGTCCGACCTTGCCTTCCTTCCACTTGGTACGCCGCAATATAAGGCTCCTAAGTCACAAAAGAAGAAAGCGGGGCCTCTGCTAATTAGGATTCCGGTGCCATGGCGCTGGGTTACACCCAACGGCGAGTTTAACGCCCCAAATGCCAATATGTGTTTCTATCCGCAATATCCGGAAGTACGTTTCTCGGGCTTTCTGCAGGGGTGTAAGGAAGGTCCATCTGAGCTGATGGGTGAGTCGAAACGGGGTCACGAACTCAACCGCTGCATGTTTTTCGGAACCGTGAAGGATTCCGACGGCGAAAACGACCATGTGGTTGCCCTTGTCGTTGGAGCGTCGTCACCAGCTGCGCAATATGTGTTGGACATGGATACGTTTGAAAAAGGCCACATCTGCCCGGTCTTCTATGAATCGAAGAAGAAGGTTGGCGAATTCTCCATTCTCGAAGAAGCCTTGGTTAAGATTATGGGCAAGAAAATTGTCCCGTGGCGACGGCTGAACAGTGGAGAACAGATCAAACCGTATATCGCGCCCAACGCTCCGGGCCTGACCCTAGAGGCAGAACTAGGTGTGGGAGAAAACGCCATCCCAGGTCCAGACTTCGACGTTTGGGAGCTCAAGGCCATCAGTCAGAAATCACTCGAACGACGTAACAACCATAGGGTCACCCTATTCACCCCACAACCTGACCTCGGATGGATTACGAACCATACACAAGCTGAATTCGTGTTGAAATACGGTCATGTCAGTGGTGTCGATGAAAACGGCAAACCTAACGAGTATTACTTCACCTCCGGCGACATTAATCGCTTTGATGAAAGCAAAGAGGGTGCCAAACTGAATCTACGTCTTGTGGGGTTCACTGATTCCAAGAACTATGATCCGAATGGTATGATCGCCCTCTACGACAAGGAAACCGGAGAACTAGCAGCCGGATGGTCATATCTTAAACTGCTTGAGCACTGGCAGCGCAAACATAACCGCGCCGCATACGTACCTTACATCAAGCAAGGATCTGGCGGCAGCACCACAGTAGAATTCGGCCCGCTCATCACCCTAGGCCTCTCCACCAGTTTCGGACTATTCCTCCAAGCATTCCAAGACTGTAAAGCCATCTACGATCCCGGCGACAAAATCACACTTAAAAACGGCAGCTGGACACCACACCCCAGAAGCCAATTCCGCATCAATATTAATGATATTAACGCGATCTATCAGCGAATATGCGAGATAGACCTACGGACTCCAGAAACCATGCAGGAAAAAGAGTCGTAATGATGTTGCTATGCAGACAATGCGTACTATGGCACTTTCACAAGCGCCATGGGGTTTTGGATATTATCGATGAATAGCAATAGCTATGCGGCGATGAAGAGGTATAAAAGATGTATGCACCAATTGAATGGCACCTTTCCAAAGATGATATACTGCTATATTATTCCAAAAATAAGTTAGATACTCTGCTAAAAAAATATGCCATTAATCGAGATAAGACGACTCTTCTTTTCCCTTCAGATTCATCTGCTTCTCTTGATTTTCAAGGGGGAGTAAAAACTTTAACTGCAGCTATACCTAGAATTGGTAAGAAGGAAAAAACAGAAAGAGAACTCTTGTCTGATGTAGGGAAAAAGATGGAAGAGGTAGGTCATATTCAATATGAACCTTCCCTTAAAAGAGATAGATATGCACTAGTGCGTGTTATCGCAAAGTGTGGAACTATGTGGCCTTGGGCTGGAACGGATGAAGAGTCAACATTTCGTCATGTTGTATGGTGGATAGGAAAAACTGCGAATTTTACCGTTCTCGCCTATGGAGATATTGCCAATTATTTAGATGATGATTCCGCGCAACGACGAGCTGAAGAGCATAAAGCCACTTGGTGGCCATCACGCGCTGACACATACTATAAATTGATAGAGTCAATGAGCAATTCGGCGTTATGGTCCGAGTGGTCAGGTTTTTCAGAAGAAGAGCGTTTGATCTCCCTCAATGGTTTATATAATGAGTGCTTCTGCGATGGCGTAAATAGGGCACCGCTTTTACATGAACAAAAAGTTCTTGAAATGTTGTTGCGTATCGATAATACCGAAAAAAACATAATATGCGGCAGTCCACTATGGGTGAAAGAAGTAGTGAAACCAGTTCCGGGAACATATTTTACGGGACAGCAGTGTGAAGTTTCTCCAGTAGCACCATGGACTACAAGTTCCGGCATTCTAACAAGTTCTGCAGTCGCAGAATGGACGGGGAATTGTTGGGTAAATCCACGCTGGCTTCCTGTCTACTATTCCCCTAATCCTCTTGAACCTAAGAAACATGTAGATTTACCTGATTCGTCATCTGTGCCAAACTTGGACCAAATTTATAGTTTGCGTTCTTCGGATCTTTAAATTCCAACAGAAGGCATAATCGTGACATGTCAGTATGAAGATTTACTTAGATAGACTTCTTTAATAAAGGCTACCTAAGCAAATCTTCTGTTTTGCATCGTGCTTCGACACGCCGAGCGTGTCTTGCTGGTACGGGGTCGATTCCAGTAAAAAACCAGTAACAATGACCGTCACGATTGGCCAATTCCAGTCGGTTCAACAAAGACAGTCAAAAATGCAAAACCGCATGTTTCCAACGATTCTGGCCCTAACAAAGAGCGGTCGTCTGAGCCAAAATAACCCCCGGCATAACAGAATGTCGCGGGTTCAAATCCCGCCGGCCCGACCAAAAGCCCTACTCCCGCTTGGGAAACGCCAATTCTGCATTGTCTCTGATAGGCTTCCCAGTAAAAAACCAGTAACAATGACCGCACGATCTCGGCATGGCAGGTACAGTCGAGTTACTGACGATATCAGCGCCGCATGCAAAGACCAGTATCTGGCTTAAAGGTCATGCTCATGTCTTGGCAGATCTACGATATTCCCATGCAATGGGACGCCAAGCTCTACGACAGCAGTCACGCTTTTGTCGCTCAATATGGCCAATCGCTGGAAACGTTGATCCCTTCATCCACACAGTCCATACTCGACCTAGGTTGTGGCACGGGTACGCTTACTGCCGATCTTGCACGGCACTTTCCCTATGTGATCGGCGTGGACAGTTCACCGCAGATGATTGATCGTGCGACTGCGGAGCACCCGGATATCAAATTTCAGTTGGCGGATGCCACGGCTCTGCCATTCACTCACGAATTCGACGTGGTCTTTTCCAATGCGGTCTTCCATTGGATTGTGGATCATGACGCTCTGCTGCACAGCGTGAACCAAGCATTGCGTCCCGGCGGCATGCTGGTCTGCGAATTCGGCGCGCACGGTAACATCGCACACATCGAAAGGGCAATGAGCACCGTGCTCCTTGCCCACGGGCACACGCATAAGCCACGCTTTAATTTCCCGACAGATGAACGTTTTCGCGAATCCTTGCAGTGTGCAGGATTCAACAGTATTCATGTGGTTTCATTTGATCGCCCGACACCGCTGAGCGCTGGTGAACAAGGATTATCCAATTGGCTGCGACAGTTCTATGCTGATGATTTTTCAACGTTATCGCCGCACGAAAGTGGAGCAATAATTCGTGAAGTCTCCGACTACTTGCGTCCTCAGCTTTGGGATCAGCGGAACGGCCAATGGGTCGCGGACTACCGTCGCCTACGTGCCGCTGCAGCGGCAGCAGCTTAATTTTTACGGCCAGCTTCGATGCTTATCCGCTGGCCGTATTGTGTATTCCGCACCACTCGATGTCAATGGGTATTGGGCTTGACCATGACATAGTTCGTTAGAGCGATACCATGCCGGATCACCTGTTGACATGCGGTGACGCCATAGCCACGACGCTCAAAGAAACCTTTGGCCGTGATTGAGGCATGCGTGACGAAACATCGAGCATCGTTGCACCCAAGTTCCAAACGATCGCACAGCATGGTGGCTATCCCCTGGTGCTGATGATCCGCCGACACGTACAGACGATCAAGGTACCCATCAGCTGCCATGTCGGCAAACCCCACAATTTCACCGTCGCGTTCTGCCACCACTGAATCATGCCCGCGAAATGACAGATCCCAAGTTTTAGCATCAACATGTGCAGGTGCCCAAGCATCAAGCTGTTCCGAAGAATAATCGGCGGCATTAACCACATGCACCGTCTTATAGAACAACTGAACAATTGTTTCGCAATCAGCGGACTCATAGTCGCGTATCGTCGCCAAATGCCCCATATCATTACGCCTTTCCACCACAGCATGGTAAAACAGCATGGCGAAACTGCTCTGATGCTTATAGAAAACACCTCGCCAAGCTAACGGGATGACATCGTTTGGAGTGCACGGTTAGATTTCAGTTGTAGAGCACTTTGGGCAGTTAGCGACTCATTTGATGTTTTGCGTCTTGATTGGCTATTGCAACGCCTATGAGCGTAACCACGAGCATGACTGCGACAGTGACGATGGCCACCACGCCCGCCGAAGCGTTCGTCTCGTTGATACTGCCATTCAGGAAACCGCCAATAATAATCGTCATGCCGAGAATGGCAAAGGCAATTGCGTCAACTAGGAAGATCCACGCGTATTTCTGGTGTATACGCGTCCACATCACTTCCGAAGACATCACCCACCGTGTTTTGATACCAATAGAATTCTGAAACGGCAACGTTCCTGATTGTGCAGCGCGATATACCCATGCAAACACCCCAACCATCGCCACACTAATCACAAAATCTGCAATTAACATATGTCCAATTATATATATAGGCCAACAATAACGGGTCTTCTGCGGACTGGCCTGCAATGTTCATGGGGATCCCTCGACTTCACTCGGGATGACGGGAAAGTTATGCTCGGGATAAAGAGAAGCCCCGCCGGACAGGCGGGGCGAAATCAATCAGTCATCCTGTGAATGGACGTTCTTTTTGTCGCTCATCAGCATGAGGAAGCTGCGCGACTGGGCGGTGATCATGAAGCCCGCCTCATAGTTCAGCTCCGGACCGGTGGGGTTATGGGTGTCGACTACCAGCCGCCATTTGCGCCCATAATGCTCATCGGGCAAGGTGAACATGATGGGCTCGTAGTGGGCGTTGAAGATCAGGATGAAATCGTTGTCGACCATCCGGTTGCCATACCAGTCGGTTTCGGGAATATCCGAACCATTGAGGTAAATCATCATGGAGAAGGCATGCGTGTTCTGCCAGTCGTCCATATCCATGATGGAGCCGGTGTGGTCGAACCATTCGACCTGCGGAATCATGTTGGTGTCATCGCCCGGTTCACGGCCGGTGAAGAAACGACGACGATGCAGCACCGGATGTTCAAGACGCAGGTGGATGAGCTTGGAGACGAAGGCAAGCATCTCCTTCTTCGGCTTGTCGAGATTCCAGTCAGTCCAAGAAATCTCATTATCCTGACAGTAGGCGTTGTTATTACCCTGCTGGCTGCGAGCCACTTCGTCACCGCCGCAGATCATCGGAATGCCCTGGCTAAGCAGCAACGTGGAGAACATGTTGCGCATCTGACGGGCACGCAGGTCGTTGACGTCGCGAATGTTGGTGGGCCCTTCAACACCACAATTCCACGAACGATTGTTGTTTTCACCGTCGCGGTTGCCTTCGTCATTGGCCTCATTGTGCTTGTTGTTGTAGCTGACCAAATCGTTCATGGTAAAGCCGTCATGCGCGGTGATGAAGTTCACCGAAGCGACCGGTCGGCGGCCGTTGACCTGATAGAGGTCGGAGCTACCCATCAGACGCGAGGCGAATTCGGGCAGCGTGGAGGGCTGCGAGCGCCAGAAGTCACGTACGGTGTCGCGATAGCGACCATTCCATTCGGACCAACTGGAGGGGAAGCCACCCACTTGGTAGCCGCCGGAACCCAAATCCCAGGGTTCGGCGATGAGCTTGACGCGGGAGATGACCGGATCCTGTTCGACGATGTCGAAGAAGGCGGAGAGCTTGTCAACCTCTTGGAACTGACGTGCAAGGGTCGCCGCCAGATCGAAGCGGAAGCCATCGACGTGCATTTCGGTGACCCAGTATCGCAGGGAGTCGGTGATGAGCTGCAGGGCATGCGGAGAGCGCATAAGCAGTGAGTTGCCGGTGCCGGTGGTGTCAAAGTAATGACGCTCGTCGCCATCAACCAAGCGGTAGTAAGCCTGATTGTCAATGCCTTTGAAGCTCAGGGTGGGTCCCATATGGTTGCCTTCGGCGGTGTGGTTGTACACCACGTCAAGAATCACTTCCATGCCGGCGCGATGGTAGGCCTTAACCATGGACTTGAATTCGTTGACTTGTTCGCCGCGCTGGCCGGAGCTTGAATAGGCGTTGTGCGGGGCAAAGAAGCCGATGGTGTTGTAACCCCAATAGTTCGACAGGCCCTTTTCCTGCAGGAAGGAGTCGTTGACGAACTGGTGGATGGGCATGAGTTCGATGGCCGTGACGCCGAGTTTTTTCAGGTATTCAATAACCGATGGATAGGCAAGACCTGCATAGGTACCGCGAATATCCGGCGGCACGTCCTGGTTGAGGTTGGTCATGCCGCGCACATGGGCTTCGTAGATTACCGAATCATGGTAGGGAATGTTGGGGTGTTGATCGTTGCCCCAATCGAAGTAGGGGTTGATGACGGCGGATTTCATGGTGTGCTCAACCGAGTCGAGGTCGTTCATCCGTCCGTCGTCGTCCGGCGACGAGAACCAGTAGGAGAACAGGCTTTCGTCGCCGTCGATGTTGCCTTCGATGGCTTTGGCATAAGGGTCAAGCAACAGTTTGTTGGGATTGCAGCGCAGGCCGCGTGACGGGTTATAGGGGCCGTAAACGCGGTAGCCGTAACGTTGTCCTGGCTGCAAGCCGGGGATGTAGTTATGCCACACATAGGAGTTCTGTTCGGTCATTTCAATGCGCGTTTCAACATCATTGTCGTCGAATAAACACAGTTCGACTTTCTGCGCGACTTGGGAGAACAGTGCGAAATTCACGCCGGCACCATCGTAGTTGGCACCCAGCGGGTACATTGATCCGGGTCTGATCTGCATGATTCCAGTATCCCACTTTCTTTAAATGCACGTGTTGTGAGCACGGTGAATGTCAGGCGAACAATGTCGGTTTGTTGTCGTCATCGGCATGTTGGGCAATAAGTCGACGTAACGCCTCATGCTGCACGGCGAGCATGGAATTGGATGAGGTGATGTGCAGCGCCGTCAAATCGCTCCACGTAATCCAAGCGGATTCGACGTGCTCGTCGGCGTCGAAGTGTCGCTCTGTTTGTGTGAATGATCCTAGATGGAGCACCATGATGTGCGCCAGTTCGTCACTCATGCCTTCGGATGAGTAGAAGTCACCTACATGGTCGATGCCCATGGCGTTACGATCGGGCACCACGCCGGTTTCTTCAGCAAGTTCACGCAGTGCGGCGTCAAGAACGCTTTCGCCCTCGTCCATCAATCCCGCAGGTAAGCCATAGGCAAACAGGTCGCTGCCGGCGCGATATTCCCGTTCGATGAGGTATCGGTCGCACGACATGTCATGCACCAGCATCACCACGCAGGGCGCATGACGCAGGATTTGGCGACGGATGGTATGCTCGGCCCCCTGCCTGTCTTTCAGTGCGATAACCGCATCATCAACCTGAAACACAGCACCGGTGTATACGGTTTCGCTGGAGACCTGGCGCGCTGGCACATCCATATCGATGCCATCGCAGCTGGCGTTGAGCTTGCGGTCGATTCTGCGTTCAAACGCATCAGGGTCATTGCGTAGCGGCATGATCCTCCTTACCGGTTGATGTGGTTCTACTGTACCCATATACCGTATCGAACGGGTATCGAACGGGTTTGTTCATCTGTGCATTTTCTGCAACGATGGTGTACGTAGCTCCGCTCAGTACAACCGAACAACGTCCGACAACACCACGGACAGAGCAGAGAGCCCAGTGCAGATCGGCTTACTGCGTAATGGACATCACCCACGGGTCGGTGGTGTCATGCAACCAGGTAACTTCGGGCCGCTCCCCCGTCGCCCGCTCCACAGCCTCAGGCACATCCTCGATCGCATAGTTGAACCACATCGATTCAATGGCGGCATGCGGTGTATTGATGAGGAACGGCCGCACCTGGCCGTCGCCTGCACTCCCCTGTCCAAGCGCAATGCCTTGAGCGCGCATACGCGCCTCGTACCGGGCCTGTTCGATGGCATCTGTGGCCGGATGATGGCGCAGATCACTGGTCACATACACGTCCACGCCAGCGGCGCGCACCTCATCGAACAACGAATCACCTGATCCAGGCAGTACCGCCACCGAACTCACCAAAGTATCCAGCTCCCCGCATACCTGAATGCCTTGGGCGGTCACCATACCGTAGTCGTTGACTTGGGTAAACACACGACGCGCGAAATCCCCCAAGCGCATCGGCTCAGGCAGCACGCCGATACGCCCCAGTCCAACAGGACCGGGAGCGTTTGGATCGTCAATGGGCACCAACGGGTGCTGATCGACCAGTCCGAACAAATCGGCAGCGGCTTGCCCTACGCCGCGCACGGATGCATCGGCGTTGGTATGCCCCACCCACAGGGCGCACCGGTTCTGATTAAGTCTGCGCACGATATCGCCGCGGAAGCCCAGTCCAGATACCTCATGTACCGCACGGAACAGCAGCGGATGATGGGTGACCAGCAGATCCGCGCCGGCTTCGATGGCTTTGTCGATGATGGCCGACGTGGGATCAGCGGCGAACACAATGCGACGCACGGGAGCACTCAAATCGCCCACGATCAATCCGGGCTCATCCCAATGCTCCGCATATCGCAGCGGATACAACGTTTCCAGCACATCCACGACAGCTTTGAGATTGGGCATCGGCGTTCCTTTTCGTCAATCCTGGTTAATGGGCGGCGAGCTGCCAGTCGGAGCCGATGCCGCAGGACACATCCAACGGCACAGCCAGATCGACCGCATGCTCCATGGCGTTGGTGATCAGGTCGGTGACCTGTTCGCTTTCTCCTGGTGCGATTTCCACCACGAGTTCGTCGTGGATTTGCAGAATGATGCGGCTGTTCACACCCGCCTCCCGCAGGGCCTGATCCGCTCGAATCATCGCGATTTTCATGATGTCGGCAGCCGATCCCTGAATCGGCGCGTTCAATGCCGCGCGCTCCGCAGCCTCCCTGGCCGCACGGTTCGGCGAGTGCAGTGCCGGGAAGTAGCGGCGACGTCCAAACAATGTTTCGGTGTAGCCGTTGTTACGCGCATCGGATACCAGCGATTCCAGATAGTCATGCACCTTGCCGAAGGTGTCGAAATAGCGATTCTTCAACGCTTCAGCCTCACGCGGGGTGATCCTGAGCTGTTGGGCGAGGCCATAAGCACTCAGACCATAAGCCAAACCGTAGCTCATGGCTTTCACATGGCTGCGCTGGTCGCCGGTGATTTGATCCACCGGCAGTTTGTAGACCATGGAGGCCACATATTTGTGGAAGTCGGCACCTGATTTGAATGCTTCGATCAGTGCTTCATCACCCGACAGATCCGCCATGATGCGCAATTCGACCTGCGAATAATCACAGCTCATCAACGCCTCGTAGCCTTCGCCCGGCACAAACACACTGCGAATCTCACGGCCTGCAGCATTACGGTTGGGAATGTTCTGCAGATTCGGATCCACCGAACTCAAACGGCCCGTAGCGGCCACGGTCTGTTCGAAGGTGGTGTGGATACGTTCGTCGTTTTTGTTGGTCGCTTCGATCAACGTGGCCACAATCTGCTTGAGCTTGTTGGTTTCCCGGTGCCGCAACAGCGCCCCGAGGAAATTGTTGGCGCGTTCGTTGTCCACCGATTTGACGTACAGATCCTGCAAGGCCGTGGCGTTGGTGGTGTAGGAACCGGATTTGGTGCGTTTGGTGGGCTTCAGACCCATATCCTCGAACAGAACCTGTTGCAGCTGTTTGGGGCTTTGCAGGTTAAGCTCGTGGCCGGCGGCGTCGAACGCCACTTGTTGTGCCTGGTTGGCGTCTGCGGAGAACTGATCGCGCAAAGCGATCAGACGCATCGTGTCTACCTTGGCACCGGCATGTTCCATGGCATACAGTGTGCGAGAGACGGGCAGTTCGATCGCACGCATCAGCCAGTACTGCTCTCGCTCGTCGATTACCGCTCCGATTGTGGTGGCAAGCTCGCCGATGATCGCCAGATCACGCGCGCGGCGCTCGTTTGGATCCTCTTCGGTTTGCTCATCATCAAAGTCGAGTGTGCCTTGACTGGGCTGTTGCGCTTCGTCGATATGCAAGTCAAGGAAGTGTTCGGCAGCGTGGTTCAACGAATCGGCATGGAAATCAGGCTGATCCAGATATCCGGCGAGCTTGGTGTCGAACATCGGCACGGCCATATCGAGGCCCGCCGCGCCCAGCAGGTGCAAGAGCTCTTTGTATCCGTGAACGATGGCATGCTCATGCTCGCGGTTCAGGAAAGCAGCCAGTGCTGCCGTAAGTTCCTCAGCAATTGGAGTGGTAATCACGGCCGCATGATTCGCCGTGGCAATGGCAAGAGCCTCGCAACTAGCTCGGCCGGGACGACTGTCGCCCCATGCTGCCACACGCCAGCCGGCGCGCACAGCCTGGCCGCAGGTAATATGTCGACTCTTTTCATCAGAGGCATCCGATTGAGCAACGGAAATCTCTTCGGCGATGTGAGCTTCCGCACTATGTTCGGCAACCCATGCTTTGAATTGCGCCGCCGTGTCGATATTGGTGGTTTCGGGAAGATGCAGACCGGCGGAATCATGTTCCGCGTCATTGTCATCCGTTTTTCCGGCATCTGAGGCTCGTACTGAGTTAGAGGGCTTGACCCCTCCATTGAAAGTCTTGAGCACACGGGTTTTGGTGCGTGGGCCGAATTCGAGTTCCTTGAACAATTCGTCCACATCGGCGACGTTCAGCGTGCCGAAGGTCAGATCCTCGATATTCACGCCAAGATCCACGTCACGCACCAGCGCGTTGACCTTACGGTTCAGGCGCACCTGGTCAATGCTGGCGCGCAGTGCCTCGCCCTTTTTGCCGCCGATTTCGTCGGCGTGCTCGATAATGCCCTCAAGGGAGCCGAATTGGTTGATCCATTTGGCGGCGAATCCGTCGCCCACCCCAGGCACACCGGGGATATTGTCCGCCGTTTCTCCGCGAAGAGCAGCCAAATCAGGGTATTGCGCCGCGGTCACCTTGTATTTGTCAACCACGGCTTCTGGGGTCATATGCTTGAGTTCTTTGAAATGATGCCCCGGATACAGCACGGTGATCCGGTCATCAATCAGTTGGAAGGCATCGCGGTCTCCCGACAGCACCAGCGCACGATAGCCGGCCTGCTCACCCATCGTGGCAAGGGTGGCGATAATGTCATCGCCCTCATACCCCTGCTTTTCGATGTAGGTGACACCCAGCGCCTTAAGCATGCGTTGAATCAGAGGCAACTGAGTCAGAAGCTCCTCTGGTGCAGCTTCACGGGTGCCCTTATATTGGGGCAACATCTGGTTGCGGAACGTGCCACCCTTCATATCGAAGGCGACAGCCAGATGACTGGGTTGTTCCTGATCGATGACTTGGGCGAGCATGGTGGCAAAGCCCCATACCGCGTTGGTGGCCTGCCCGGACGCAGTGCTGAAATTCTCGACGGGCAGGGCAAAAAAGGCGCGGAAAGCCAACGAGTGGCCATCCACCACGAGAATCGTCTCGTCGGTGGATTCAATCGTCATAGTGGTAAACCTGTCTGCAGTTTAGCGCTCGTCGGCGTCGGACGGCTTCGGATCGCCATACTTTGCGATGATGGCCAGTGCCAAACGCTTCTTGGGAATGCGCTGATCCATGGACGTCTTCTGAATCCAACGGAAGGCACCCTGTTCGGAGAAATCAGCCTTATCCATCAGCAGGCCCTTGGCACGATCGACAAGCTTGCGCTCCTCCAGCGTGTCCTCGGCCTTCTTGAGCTTCTCCTCGGCCGCCTTAAGCTGAGCTTCGGCTTCCTTCAGCTTACGCTCGCCTCGCTCCACATTGTCCAGTAGATCATTGATCTCAGCGAAACGACCCATCGCTACTTCCAGCGCAGGCAGCAGCTTGGACTCCTCATACGGCTTGGTGACATAGGCCATGGCACCAGCACCGGTGGCCTTGCGCACCAAGTCAGTCTGGGAGAAAGCGGTAAGCATTACCACGGGGGCGATGTTTTCGTCGCAGATGATGCCGGCGGCAGCAATGCCGTCCATACGCGGCATCTTGACATCCATGCACACCACATCCGGGCGATACTTACGGGTCAGCTCGACCGCTTCCTCACCATTAGCCGCCTGGCCGACAACCTCATAGCCGTTGTCTTCCAGCATGGCAACCAAATCCATGCGGTTCACGGCCTCGTCTTCGGCCACCACCACCGTGTGCGGAGCATCAGCCGGTCGTTCCTCATGAGCAACAGGTTCGCTTTCGCCAGCAGCTGCCTTGAGCTCTTCGTCGGTCAACACCTCATCGACGCTCATCATCGGTTCCTCGGACTTCTTCCTTGCAGCCATGCCAACCTCTTTTCATCGAAAACCTTGTATCTGCCCCACAAAACATATCTGCCCGACACCGTTGCCGGTCATCGGGCAGATATTGCGTGCGTGCCCTCGGTGGGACTCGAACCCACACTGCGCAGATTTTGAGGCTGCTTCCTCTACCAATTGGGATACGAGGGCGTTCCCGGCACTCTTGGTGAGTTTAGCATAGATGTTCGACGTGTATGAACAAGACACGCATATTCATGCCACTATCTTGTTCGTCCTTGTTCGTCATGATGGCTTTTCGGCAGAATACTGCGCATGCAATCCGGCAGATACATGCGATTGGATAGCTTGACCAGTGTGTTGTCCCCCAGCTGGCAAGCGCAATCGGCTTACAATGAGGCTGGTTTCGTCCTTTATCCCAAGGAGGCATGATGAGTAACGAAACATACCGGGCGTTCGATCCGTGGCGCCCGTCTCCGGTTAAGGAAATCTCTCGCAAGCAGATTGTCGAATCACATTATTTCAACGTTGATCATGTCACGTTCGAGTCCAACCAGATCGGTTCGTTCGAACGCTACTTCATTCATGAAAACAATGGTGAGACCGTGGCTGTGATCGCTGTTACCGACGATGGCATGATTCCACTGGTCGAACAGTACCGCATCGCCAACCATCGTTGGACATTGGAGATTCCTGCGGGCCACGCCAACAACCCATCCGAGCGCCCGGCTGATGTGGCCAAGCGTAAGTTGGCCGAAGAAGCTGGATTCGACGCAGCCAAGCTCGCCCAGTTCACCCGTTTTCTCAATACGCCGGGGTATTCAACCCAGCATACTTCGCTGTTCTATGCGACAGGACTTACTCCGGCAACTCGTCAGGAGATTGGCCCGGAAACGCCGCGTTCCGATGTGCGTATGGTCAGCATCGAGGATGCCTATCAGATGGTGGTGAATGGAACGATTGTCGATGCTAAGTCCGTCATCGCCATTCTGCGCCTGTATTCCGGCAGCTTGGATCATGTGAACGACTAACTGTTGCTATCTGCCTGAGTTTGACTGACTGTAGTTGATCTGGGCAGACAAGCATATAAACGGCTGAATAACATAATTCCCCCATCCGGCGTTGAAATCCGGATGGGGGAATTATGTTATGCGCTAACTGTTAGCGTGTAAACGCGAATCAGTCGCAAGCGCCGACGGTGTGCACGTAGATAGAATCAGTGCTTCCAGCCTTGTGCTCGCCCTGAGCGGAGGACAGAATCACGATCTTGTCGCCGTCGGAGACCTTGCCGGTTTCCTTCAGCACCTTGTCGGTGAAGATCATGAGATCCTTGCGGGACTTGTCGTGGTAGTCCTCAGACACCAGCACCGGCTCGGTGCCCCAGGAGAGGTTCAGCCAGTGGTAAGTGTGCTCGTTGTTGGTGATGCCGTAGATCGGGGCGGCCGGACGCTCACGGGAGACGCGGTGCACGGTGGCGCCGGTCTGGGTGTAGGCCACGATGGCCTTGGCGTTGAGCTTGTCGGCCAGATCAACGGCGGCAGAGGACACAGCACCAGTGGAGGACATGTCGAGGTTCTTCATCTCCGGGATGCGGTCGAAGCCATGATCGGTGGCATATTCAGAGATGCGAGCCATGGTGTCCACGGTCACGTCCGGGTACTTGCCCACGGCGGTCTCGTTGGAGGTCATGGTGGCGTCGGCACCGTCGAGCACGGCGTTGGCGCAGTCGGAGGCCTCAGCGCGGGTCGGGACCGGGTTGTTCACCATGGAGCCGAGCACTTCGGTGGCCACGATGACGGGCTTGGCGTACTGACGGGAGAGCTCGATGATGCGCTTGGTAGCCAGCGGCACCTCTTCGAGCGGGCACTCAACGGCCATGTCGCCACGGGCAGCCATCAGGCCGTCGAAGGCCTTGACGATGTCCTCGAGGTTGTCCAGAGCCTGCGGCTTCTCGATCTTGGCGACGACCGGCACGCGGCGGCCTTCTTCGTCCATGATCTCGTGGGCGCGATCGATATCGGTGGCGTAACGTACGAAGGACATGGCGATGATGTCAGCGCCGGTGCGGATGCCCCAACGCAGATCCTCTTCGTCCTTCTCGCTCAGGGCGGGGGTGCTCACGGCAACGCCCGGCAGGTTGATGCCCTTGTGAGAGGACACGGGACCGGCGACGATGACCTTGGTGTACACGTCATTGCCCTCGACCTTGGTGACCTCAAGACGGACCTTACCGTCGTCGATCAGGATCGGATCGCCAGCGTGGCAGTCGCCCGGCAGACCCTTGAAGGAAGTGGAAACCTTGTGCTCATCGCCGACGATGTCGTCGGTGGTGATGATGAACTCCTGGCCTTCCTCGAGGAACACCTTGTCGGTGCCATCGACGCAGTCAGCTTCCTTCACCCAGCCGGTGCGGATCTTCGGGCCCTGAAGATCAACGAGAACGGCGACGTTCTTGCCGAGGTTCTTGGCGGCGGTGCGAATGTTCTTGTAGCACTCTTCGTGCTCTTCGAAGGTACCGTGGGAGCGGTTGATACGAGCAACGTTCATGCCCGCCTCAATCAGCTTGGTGACGTTCTCCAGCGAGTTGCTCGCGGGACCGAGGGTATCAACGATCTTGGCTTTGCGCATTAGTGCCTGCCTTATCTTTCCTATTGACCGACGACCGGATGGCCGTCAGATTCCACGACACAGTCTACAGATGTTTTGCCAGCTTAGCTACTCAGCATGCCGGCGTGTTGTGAGCGCTCACATTGTTGTGGCCACAAGGATTTACCATCCTTGTGGCCTTGCATTTTCAGGCCTTTTCGACGCTTTGCTGGCCCTTCATCTTAATCACGGAGGCAATCGCCGCTCCGCCAATCGCCACAACAATCACCGCCAGCGACAGCCAAGTGGGCACCTCAGGCACCCAGTGCACGCCTTCGCCGCCGTTGATGAACGGCAGAGTGTTACCGTGCAGTGCCTCCATAATGAGCTTGATGCCGATGAAGCCGAGCACCACGGACAGGCCAACCGGCAGATACACAAGCTTGTCAAGCAAGGCACCAAGCAGGAAGTACAGCTGCTGCAGGCCAAGCAGGGCGAACACGTTGGAGGTAAACACCAGGAACGGATCCTTGGTCAGACCGAAGATGGCGGGAATCGAATCGAAGGCAAACATCACGTCGGTGGTGCCGATGGTCAGGAACACAATCAGCATCGGGGTCCAGTAGCGCACGCCGTTCTTGGTGGTCCGCAGCTTCTCACCGTCGTAATCGTCGGTGATTTTGATGACCTTGCGCAGAGCGCGAATCAAACCGTTTTCGTGGTATTCCTCATCATCGTCGCCGCCGGTGATGAGCTTAACCGCAGTGACGATAAGGAAGGCACCGAAGATGAAGAACACCCAGGTGAAGCGTGAAATCAGCGCGGCACCGATTAGGATGAACAGGCCACGGAAGATCAAGGCGATGGTGATACCGACGGACAGCACATATTTCTGCAGCTGCTTGGGCACCGCGAAGTTCGACATGATGATCACGAACACGAACAGGTTGTCGATCGACAGCGAATATTCGGTCAGCCAGCCGGAATAGAACTCGATGGCGGGCTTGGATCCGGCGAAGAACCAGATACAGCCGCCGAAGATCAGCGCCATCACCACGAAGAAGGCGATGTGCTGCACGCACTCCTTGGTGGAGGGCACATGCGGTCGACGTCCGATGATGAACAAATCGACCACAAAGAATAAAGCGAGCACCACGAAGGTGACAATTTCAAATGCAAGAGGGGTTTCAGCCATGATTCCCTACCCTAATGGATATATATGACGGCCAATATTTCACCGTCTAAGAGCAACACCCCTCCGCGCTATTTTTCTGCCTCGGTCATCTGCCGCAGTTCCTTCTTCAAGTCGCGAATCTCATCGCGCAGACGCGCGGCGAGCTCGAATTGGAGCTGTTCTGCAGCAGTGTGCATCTGCTCGCTCAACTGGCGAATCAGACCAGCCAGATCCTGGGCGGGCAGACCGGCCTTCAGGATTTCTTCATGGCGCTTGTCCGCCTCTTGCGGATCCAAGCTGGGCACGCCAAGATGCGTATTGCCGGCCTTGCCAGCGTTGCGGTAACCGCCCTCCAACAGGGTGGCAGTATCCACGTCCTCCTTGGCGAGCATGTCGTTGACGTCACTGATTTTTTTGATCAGCGGCTTGGGATCGATGCCGTGCTCCTTGTTGTAGGCGATCTGCTTGGCGCGGCGACGATCTGTCTCGTCGATGGCTTTGCGCATCGCATCGGTGACCTCGTCGGCATACATGATCACGGTGCCGTCCACGTTGCGGGCCGCACGGCCGATGGTCTGAATCAGCGAACGATAAGAGCGCAGGAAACCTTCCTTGTCGGCATCGAGAATCGCCACCAAACTCACTTCGGGCAAATCCAGGCCCTCACGCAGCAGGTTGATGCCCACTATCACGTCGATTTTGCCTTCGCGCAGCATGCGCAGCAATTCGACGCGCCGCAGCGTATCAACATCGGAGTGCAGGTATTCGACCTTGATACCGCGCTCCAGCAGGTAGGCGGTCAGATCCTCGGCCATCTTCTTGGTCAGTGTGGTTACCAGCGCGCGTTCGCCCTTGGCTACACGAGCCTTGATTTCGCCCAGCAGGTCGTCGATCTGGCCTTCGACCGGGCGCACGTCGATGGCGGGATCCACCAGACCGGTGGGTCGGATGATTTGTTCGACCACCCCGTCGCTTAATCCCAGCTCATAGTCGCCGGGGGTGGCGGACAGGTAGACGGTCTGGCCTACGCGATCGAGGAACTCTGGCCATTTGAGCGGACGGTTGTCCATTGCGGAGGGCAAGCGGAAACCATGTTCGACCAGCGTGCGCTTACGCGAGGCGTCGCCTTCGTACATTGCGCCGATCTGCGGCACAGTGACATGCGATTCGTCGATAACCAGCAGGAAGTCGTCGGGGAAGAAGTCAAGCAGCGTATGCGGCGGGGTGCCGGCGGCGCGTCCGTCGAAATGCCGCGAATAGTTCTCCACGCCGGAACACACGCCCACCTGGGTGAGCATTTCCAAATCGTAGGTGGTGCGCATGGTCAGACGCTGGGCTTCCAGCTCCTTGCCTTGCTTTTTCAATTCGGCGACACGCTCGTCCAACTCCTCGCGGATGGTGGTCAGCGCCCGTTCCATACGTTCGGGGCCTGCCACATAATGCGAAGCGGGGAAAATATGCACCTGGCTCTCATGGTTGATCACATCGCCAGTCAGCGGATGCAGCGTGGAGATGCGATCGATTTCGTCGCCGAAGAATTCGATGCGCACGGCCAGTTCCTCGTATACGGGGATGATTTCGACCGTGTCGCCGCGTACACGGAAGGTGCCGCGGGTAAAAGCGATGTCATTGCGCTTGTATTGCATCGCGACGAACTGACGCAACAGGTCATCGCGGTTGATTTCCTGGCCTTCCTTCAGCAGCAGCATGCGCCCGGCGTATTCCTCGGGCGTGCCCAAGCCGTAGATGCACGACACTGTGGCCACAACCACGCAGTCGCGACGGGTCAGCAGGTTTGCGGTCGCGGCATGACGCAGGCGCTCCACATCATCGTTGATGTTCGAGTCCTTTTCGATATAGGTATCGGTCTGCGGAATATACGCTTCGGGTTGGTAGTAGTCGTAGTAAGATACGAAATAGCTCACCGCATTATCGGGCATGAGTTCGCGGAATTCGGCGCACAGCTGGGCGGCAAGCGTTTTGTTCGGCTCGATAATCAGGGTCGGGCGCTGGAGTTTTTCGATCAGCCATGCGGTGGTGGCCGTTTTGCCAGTGCCGGTGGCACCCATCAACACCACATCGTTCTCGCCGTTGTTGATGCGTTCAGCAAGTTCCGCGATGGCGGCCGGCTGATCGCCGCTCGGCTTATAGGGCGACTTGACGACGAACGGCTTGTTCGTACGCTCGATGTTGAATCCCATGCGTTCCTCTTTCATACCCTGATATGCCGATGCATTTGACCAGTCTAATGTCTCCTGCGATTATGCTTGCGGCATGAAAATCTCAAGAAACATCGTCATACCGACCACTGGTTGTACAGGTCTTCGATAAGTTTCCGTGTATGTTCCACGGGTTGCGATGTATCGATGACGATGTCGGCGATTGCCTCGCGTTCGGTTTGGCTGGATTGGTTACGGATGCGGTCTTCGGCCTGTTCACGGGTCATGCCGCGCTCAACGATCATACGGCGGATGCGCTCTTCTATCGGCGCCTCAACAGTGATGATGTGGTCGAAGGTAAACGGGATTTCGCCTTTGGACAGCACTTCGGCCAGCAATGGCACATCATGCACGATAATGCGTGCTTCAGGATGCGCGGCTTCGATGCGTGCGGCTTCACGGTAGATCAGCGGGTGTTCGATGGCATCCAAGCGTTCGCGCGCTCCCGGTTGCGCGGCATGCCCGAATACATGTTCGGCAATCCATGCCCGATCCAATGTGCCATCGTCATGTAATGCCTGGGACCCGAATGCTTCGGCGATACGGGGCAGTGCCGCTCCCCCGGGCTCCACTACGAGTCGGGCCAATGCGTCGTAGTCGATGTGCAGCGCGCCCAATGCGCGCAATCGTGCGGCCGCTGTGCTTTTGCCGGCTGCGATGCCGCCGGTCAACCCTATTCTCATCACCCTACGTATTATCCTCCCCTGGGGAACTGTTAAGCGAATATGCAAAACCCGGCCCCGCATGAAACGGGTACCGGGTTTTGTTATGCGCTAAGCGTCAGTCGCCTGATGGCAAACTCACTTGCCGAGCAGCTGGTCGCGCAGGGCGGCAAGCTGGTCGGAGTCAGCGAGGGTGCCGGTGGAGACGTTGGCGGAAGAATAGTTGCTGGTCTCCTCGACCGGCTTCTCTTCCTTCGGGCCCTGGCCGTCGGCGGCTGCGGATTCGGCAGCGTTCTCCAGCTCCTTGGCCACGAATTCCTTGTGCTCCTCCCACAGATCGTGGGCGGCGGCGTACTGGGACTCCCACTCCTCGCGCTGCTTCTCGAAGCCAGCGATCCACTCGTTGGTCTCCGGGTCGAAGCCTTCGGGGTACTTGTAGTTGCCCTGCTCGTCGTACTCGGCCGGCATGCCGTAGAGGGCCGGATCGAAGTCCTCGGAAGCCGGATCGACGGAGTCGTTGGCCTGCTTGAGGGACAGGGAGATGCGGCGACGATCGAGATCGACGTCGATCACCTTGACGAACACGGTCTCGCCCGGCTTGACCACGGTCTCCGGGTTCTCGACGTGACGGTTGGCGAGCTCGGAGATGTGCACCAGGCCCTCGATGCCGTCTTCGACGGAGATGAACACGCCGAACTGGACGATCTTGGTGACCTTGCCCTTGACGATCTGGCCGGGAACGTGGGTGCGAGCGAAGCGCTGCCACGGATCTTCCTGAGTGGCCTTGAGGGACAGGGAGATGCGTTCGCGATCGAGATCGACGTCGAGCACCTCGACGGTGACCTTGTCGCCGACCTTGACAACCTCGGACGGGTGGTCGATGTGCTTCCAAGACAGCTCGGAAACGTGAATCAGGCCGTCAACACCACCGAGATCGACGAAGGCGCCGAAGTTGACGATGGAGGACACCACGCCTTCACGGATCTGGCCCTTCTTGAGCTGGGACAGGAAGGTCTCGCGCACTTCGGACTGGGTCTCCTCGAGGTACTGACGACGGGAAAGCACCACGTTGTTGCGGTTCTTGTCGAGCTCAAGGATCTTGGCCTTGATCTTCTGGCCGATGTACGGGGACAGGTCGCGCACACGACGCATCTCAACGAGGGATGCGGGCAGGAAGCCACGCAGACCGATGTCAACGATGAGGCCGCCCTTGACGGCTTCGATGACGGTGCCCTCGACGACGCCGTCGGCGTCCTTGATCTTCTCGATGTCGCCCCAGGCGCGCTCGTACTGAGCACGCTTCTTGGAGAGGATCAGACGGCCTTCCTTGTCTTCCTTGGTGACGACAAGGGCTTCAATCTGGTCGCCGACCTCGACAACCTCGTCAGGATCAACGTCCTTCTTGATGGAAAGCTCACGGGAGGGGATCACACCCTCAGTCTTGTAGCCGATGTCAACGAGAACCTCGTCGTGATCAATCTTGACGACGGTGCCCTCAACCAGATCACCATCATCGAAGTTCTTGATGGTGGAATCGACTGCCTTGATGAAGTCCTCTTCGGTGCCGATGTCGTTGATGGCGACCTTGGTGACTTCAGTGTTGTTCTCTGCCATGTAAATACTATGGTTTCTAATAGTTGGTTGGATATTACTCGTTCTTCAGTTATAAGCATGCCCTTTCGGACATGCGAAAGCCAAGTCTACAGGCCCCTACAGTCAAAAAACTCTTGCAAAACTCGGGTGTGTCGCGCATCTTGTATTACTTTTCGACGCGTAGGCCGGCAGTTGCTGTTCGCGGGACCGCTCCAGGCCGCTCGGGCCAAGCTTTACGCCCGCGAACAGCAACTGCCGGCCTACGCTACCGTGGTTGCAATTTAATTCATTGCAGCGCAAGCTATTTCATTTGGCGCTCTGCCATGTCGACGACGTTGGCGAGCAGCCCGGCTCGGGTCATCGGTCCCACGCCTCCGGGGTTCGGCGTATACGCGGAGGCCTTCTCATAGCAGGCCTTGTCCACGTCACCCTTGATGCGGTAGCGACCGGCCTCCTCGTCGAAGACGCGGGAGACGCCCACGTCCACGAGAATCGCGCCATCCTTGATTTTGTCCGGAGTGACGAAGCCAGCGGAGCCCATGGCGGCCACAATCACATCGGCACGGCGCATATGATCGACCACGTCGCGGGTGCCGGTGTGGCACAGGGTGACGGTGGCGTTGACTTCGGAGCGCGTGAGCAGCAGTCCAATGGTGCGTCCGATGGTGATGCCGCGGCCCAGCACACATACTTCCTTGCCGTTCAAATCGATGTTGTAGGCGTCGAGCAGTGCGATGACGCCGCGCGGCGTACAGGGCAGCGGCGTGGTGATGTCGCCTCGCACATGCAGCACGAGTTCGCCGAGGTTACGCGGATGCATGCCATCGGCATCCTTAGCGGGATCGATCAAATTGATAATCGCGTTCTCGTCGATGCCCTTGGGCAAGGGCAGCTGCACGATGAAGCCGGTGCACGCCGGATCCTCATTGAGTTCACGCACGGCGTTGGCAATATCGTCGAAGCTGGCGTCAGCAGGAAGCTCCTTTTTGATGGAGCGAATGCCGACCTCGGCACAGTCCGCGTGTTTGCCGGCCACGTATTTGAGCGAGCCCGGGTCCTCCCCCACCAGCAGCGTGCCCAGCCCCGGTTCAATGCCGGCTCGCTTGAGTTCGATCACCCGCTGGGCGAGATTCGCCTTGATATCGGCCGCGACCTGTTTGCCGTCGAGTTTCGTAGACATTGCTCCTCCTGACGAATGATTGCGAGGTGATTCTTCGAACAGATAGGCTATCGTTAAGTCAAGTCAATACTGTGCGACAGAACCGAAGAAGGCTGATATGGGCAATCGCAATCGGATCACACGGATCACACGACTTTTCGTCGCCGGCGCAAGCGCCCTGCTGCTGCTTGGCGCGACAGCCTGCGGCAGCGTGGATGCCGCAACCAACGAGCCTGCGGACAAGCAGCCCGCCCCGGAGCCGAACGGCCCGATCAGCGTGGTCGCTTCGATCAACCAATGGGGTGCCTTGGCTGCGGAACTGGGCGGCGACGATGTTTCTGTCACCTCCATCGTTAATTCCACCAACGTGGATGCGCATGATTTCGAACCGAAGACTTCGGATGTCGCCGAACTGTCGAAGGCACAGATTGTGGTGACCAATGGTGCAGGCTACGATTCATGGGCCACCAAATCTCTGGGCGCGAACACCTCGATTGTCTCCGCTGCCTCTGTGGTCGGTGCAATGGACGGCGACAATCCGCACCTGTGGTTCTCCAAGGACGCTCGCAACGGTATGGCCGAGGAGATTACCGGTGCCTATATCAAAGCGATGCCCAGCAAGAAGAAAGCGTTCGAGCAGCGCCTGAAGACATGGCAGGCCGGAGAGAAGTCGTTGGAGCAATGGGTGAGTGATTTCACCGAATCACACGCCGGCACCAATTATGCGGCCACCGAACCGTTAGCCTATTACCTGATGAGCGATCTTGGGTTCAATGACAAAACCCCCAAAGGCTATGCGCAGGCGCTCGCTTCCGGCGGCGAGGTTGCTCCGGCCGATCTGCAGGCCTTCCAAAAGCTTATTGAGGGGCGCGAGGTCAGTCTGCTGGTTAACAACACGCAGGAGGCCAGCGACACCACCAATATGATCACCGGTACCGCCGGTCGATCCGATGTGCCGGTGGTCGATATTTCCGAGCAGATGCCGGAGAATGTCTCGTCGCTCAATGAGTGGATTAATCAGCTGATTAACTCGATCATCGATGCCGTCGATCCAACATATGGCTGCCAAGCCGACCCTGACGCCTCCGACACGGAAGCTGCGGAAGGCAACGACGAGCAGGGCGACGCATCTGATGATTCAGCCGGTAGCAGCGACGCCGGCGATACTAACGACCCTGACGCCTCCGACGCTGCAGATGACAAGTCCGATGCTGAGGACGATGTCAAGGCCGAGAAAGCACCCACCTTCGGACGTGTATGTTCTTCGACAACATCTTCCAGCGAAGGCAGCAGTGACAGCAGCACCAACGATGCCGGCGAGACTGGAACCGACAATTCCGCCACTTCCGGTAATCCCGAAGGTGTCACCAGTGATACGCCTCCGGATCCGGGCAAGTAAGGCCATGCATCAGTAGCACTTATTGAGAACGATTGTCAGCATCATTTGCGACAATCGCCGTATGACCTCACCCACGGATTGCATCGTATTCAAGGACGCCGCCATCAAACGCGGCGACCGCCTGATCTGGCAGCATGGCAGCTTTGCCATTCCAACCGGATCGGTTACGGCTATCGTCGGCACCAACGGCACCGGCAAAACCACCATGATGAAGGCTGAGCTTGGGCTGCTGCCGTTGGCCTGCGGCAGCCTTACCGTGCTAGGCAAGCCCGCCGGCGAAATGAATCGACGCATCGGCTACGTGCCGCAAAGCTATGTGGCGAATGTCGATTCCAACCTCACCGCTGAGCAATCCGTGCTGCTGGGCCTGACCGGCACCCGCTTCGGCATTCATCTCGTCAGCAAAGCCGAACGTGCCAAAGCTTTGGAGGCCATGGAATTCACCGGCATTGCCGACAAGGCTCGATACCGGCTCTCCGAGTTGTCGGGAGGTTTGCGCCAGCGCGTGGCCATCGCCCAGGCATTGGTGAGCGATCCGAAACTCTTGATGCTTGATGAGCCTCTGGCCAATCTCGATCTCGCCTCGCAGCGCGCCACCGTGCATGTGCTTGCCCGGCTCAACAAGGAGCTCGGCATGACCATCCAGGTGGTGGCTCATGATTTGAATATGCTGCTGCCTGTGCTCACCGGTGCGGTGTATCTGCTCGATGGCCACCCGCATTACGCCGATATGCGGCAGGTGCTCGATTCCGATCTGCTTACCCACCTCTATGGCACGCAGGTACAGGTGGTCACCACCCCGCAGGGTGACATGTTCGTAACCCCCACTGCGGATGAACCCGCAGATCAGCCGCATGACATGCACACCATCGAAGAAGTGGCCCGCATGCACCGACATGCACGGTAGTCCATCTAGGCAACCGCAACGCACTGCACGAGGAAGAGACAATGAGCGATATTGATTTTTCATATGACCCCGAATGGCTGAGCACACTGTCAGCCCCGTTTATGACCAACGCCTTTTTGGCTGGTCTATGCATAGCGCTGGCAGCTGGCGTGATGGGCTATTTCACCATCGCCCGTCGATCCACCTTCGCCGCACATGCCTTGGCCCATATCGGTTTGCCAGGTGCGACCGGCGCGGTGTTGCTCGGTTTGCCGGTGTCGTTGGGCATGGGAGTGTTTGCGTTGGGCGGCGCGCTGGTGATCGGAGCGCTGGGCAAACGTGTTTCCGAGCGTGAAATCGCCACTGGCACTGTGCTCGCCTTCGCCACTGGTTTGGGTCTGTTTTTTGCCAGATTATCCAGTTCGGCCTCCCAGCAGATGCAATCGATTCTGTTCGGCTCGATTCTGACGATCACCACCGATCAGATCATCGGATTCGCCGTATTCGACGTGCTGCTACTGGCACTGCTGGCCGTAATCTACCGCCCCTTGCTGTTCAGCTCGTTGGATGAACAGGTGGCACAGGCCAAAGGTGTGCCGATCGGGCTGATGAATGTGGCGTTCATGGCGATTATGGCGGGCGTGATCACCATCGCCGTTCCTGCGGTAGGCACACTGCTGATTTTCGCGCTGGTAATCACGCCCGCGGCAACCGCCAATATTCTGGCGGGTTCGCCGTTCAAGGCGATGGTGATTGCCAGCGTGCTGTGCCTGTTGTCAATTTGGCTGGGATTGGTGCTTGCCGCGATGTTCCCCGCTCCCCCAAGCTTCATTATCGTCACGTTGTCCACGCTGTTTTGGGCGATTGCGCGCGCAATCGCATCGCTCAAGTCACGCTGATTCCGCCCTGCTGCACGGGACATAAGCGACATGCACGCGTACGCTGGAGATTCGCAGCGTACGCGTTATCGCAAATCCGCAACCAGCGCCGAGGCGATAGCGGCGATGCCCTCGCCTCGGCCGGTGAACCCCATATGGTCGGTGGTAGTGGCGGTTACGGATACACGGCATCCCATGGCAGCGGACAGCACATCTTGTGCCTCAGCGCGACGTTTGCCGACATGTGGCCGGTTGCCGATGATGGCCACTGACGCCGAGTGCGGCGCATATCCGTGCGTATGCAGATGATGCACGGTTTCGCGCAGCATATCAATGCCGTGCATGCCGGCACCATGGGCATCCGCGCCCACGCCAAACAGCGAACCGATATCCCCCAAACCAGCGGCGGCCAGCAGAGCATCGATCAGCGCGTGAACAGCCACGTCGCCGTCGGAATCGCCTTCGATGCCCTCGCCAGCCTGCGGCCACAGCAGACCAGCCAGCCATAGTTCGCGCCCGGTGCCCTCTGCGGCAAAACGGTGGGCATCGAATCCTTGGCCGATATACATGCGCGATCCTTTCGTGAGATCCTTCGACTCCACTTAGAATGACGGAAAAGATATGAAAAACCGCACGAGGCAAGGCCTTCGTGCGGCTATAGTCACTTTCTCTTGGACTTCTTCTCGGACTCGATGCGTGCCATCGTGTCGGAGGCGGCTTCCTCAGGCTCGCTGGTGTGATGCTTCTCATCACCGGGTCGGGCCGGTTCATATCCCAAATTCACATCCAGCAAACGCTGGGCCTCGGGCTCATCAATTTTCTCCGACAGAGCGATTTCGGAAGTCAGGATGGCGCGTGCCTTGGTGAGCATACGCTTCTCACCAGCGGACAAGCCATGCTCGTCGACATCGCGCTGAGCAAGGTCACGCACCACTTCGGCGATTTTGTTCACATCACCGGTGGCGATCTTCTCGACATTCAGCTTGTAGCGGCGAGACCAGTTCATCTCTTTTTCGACAATCGGCGTGCGCAGGATGTCGAAAACCTTGGCCACTTCGGATGCGGAAACGATGTCACGCACACCGACCTTCTTGGCGTTGTCCACCGGCACGTTGATAACCAAACCGTCCGAGGAAAGCACCGACAGCTGCAGATATTCGCGGGTCACACCCTTGACTGTCCGCTCGGTGATGGCCTCCACCTTCGCTGCACCATGACGTGGATAGACGACCATATCGCCGACTTTATAAGACATGTATCCTCCGAGAACTAATCGGCTTCACACACAAAAACTCGAATGATTATGCCATGTGGCCTGGACCTCTTCATTGAGAACGCTCACAGTCGCGATGCCTGCTCACATAATGGAAAAAACGGCGTGTTCGACGCGCCAATGTAGCGTTTGAGTCGCAGACGCACGTACACTTTGGGGCATGGCTAAAGTAACGACAATCAAAGAAGATACCGTAACCGCGCCCGTATCCCTGTCGGATCTCGACGCGGTGAGCAATGCTGAGTTCTACAACCCCCATGGCGTTCTCGGCGGCCATTTCGGCGACGGCGAACATGCCAACGTCGTCACGATCCGCGTGCTGCGTCCGATGGCCAAGTCCGTGACGATCATCACCCAAGAGGGCGAATACCCGGCCGTCCACGAGCACAATGGCGTGTTCATGGCCCTAGTTCCCGCCGCAGGCACCAAAGACGAGCCGGCCATCCCCGACTACCGTGTGCGCACTGAATGGGAGAACGGCCATGTGGTCGTCGAAGACGATCCCTACCGCTATCTGCCCACGCTCGGCGACATGGACACCTACCTGTTCGGTGAAGGACGTCACGAAAAGCTGTGGGAGGCGCTCGGCGCACATGTGCTGCGCTTCGACGACCCGATGGGCGGCGCGGATGGCACTGCGGGTGAGCAGGTGGTCGGCACCGCATTCTCCGTGTGGGCCCCGAACGCCCATGCCGTGCGCGTGGTCGGCGACTTCAACAGCTGGGATGGACGCTGCACCGCCATGCGAGCCCTCGGTTCCTCCGGCGTGTGGGAGATCTTCATCCCCGGCATTGGTGCGGGAGAGAAGTACAAGTTCCAGATTCTCAATGCCAATTATGTGTGGGAGATGAAGGCCGACCCGATGGAGCGCTCCCACGAAATTCCGCCGAGCACCGCCTCCATTGTGGTGGATTCCACCTATGAGTGGGGCGATGACGAGTGGATGGATCGCCGCCGCAAGACCAATCCGCATGACGGACCCGTTTCGATCTACGAGGTGCATGCCGGCAGCTGGAAGAAGGGTCTGAGCTATCGCGAACTCGCTGAGGAACTTGTGCCGTATGTGGCCAAGGAAGGCTTCACGCATGTGGAGTTCATGCCGCTGGCCGAGCACCCGTTCTCCGGTTCGTGGGGCTATCAGGTCACCGGTTATTATGCGGTCGATTCTCGTCTGGGCTCCCCTGATGATTTCAAGTATCTCGTCGACAAGTTCCATGAGGCCGGCATCGGCGTGATTATGGACTGGGTGCCCGCCCACTTCCCGAAGGACGCATTCGCTCTGGGCCGTTTCGATGGCACCCCGCTGTACGAGGATCCCGATCCGCTGAAGGGCGAGCACCCCGACTGGGGCACCTATGTGTTCAACTTCGGCCGTCGCGAGGTGCGCAACTTCCTTGTGGCCAACGCGCTGTTCTGGCTTGAAGAGCTGCATATCGACGCACTGCGCGTGGATGCCGTCTCTTCCATGCTTTACCTCGACTACAGCCGCGAGCCCGGCCAGTGGAGGCCGAACATCTACGGCGGACGCGAGAACCTGGAGGCCATCGACTTCCTCAAGGAAGCCACCGCCACCGCATACAAGACCAACCCTGGCATCATGATGATCGCCGAGGAATCCACCGCCTGGCCGGGCATCACCGCCCCCACCGATGAAGGTGGCATCGGTTTTGGCCTCAAGTGGAACATGGGCTGGATGCACGACACGCTCGAGTATCTGCACGAAAGCCCGATCAACCGCAAGTGGCACCACAATGAGATCACCTTCTCAATGGTCTACGCCTACTCCGAGCATTACGTCCTGCCGATCAGCCACGACGAAGTCGTGTACGGCAAGGGGTCGGTGTACGGCAAGATGCCGGGCGACGGTTGGCAGAAGATGGCCGGCGTGCGTGCTCTGTTCGCCTACCAGTGGGCGCATCCGGGCAAGAAGCTCAGCTTCATGGGCAACGAACTGGCCCAGTGGGGCGAATGGAACCACGATGCCTCCATCGATTGGGAGTGCCTGAATTGGGAGGAGCACCGCGGCGTGCAGCGTTGCGTGGCCGACCTCAATGCCTTCTACAAGGCCAATCCTGCCCTGTGGAGCCAAGACTTCGATCCGGCCGGATTCCAGTGGCTCACCTCCGACGACGCTGACCACAACACGCTCAGCTTCCTGCGTATCGGTTCCAAGGGCGAGACCTTGGCCGTGGTGGTCAACTGGTCCGGTGAGGCGTGGAGCGACTATCAGGTGGCTCTGCCCAAGGCGGGCAAGTGGACGGAAGTGTTCACCACCGACGATGCCAAGTATGGCGGCTCCGACATCCACAACGGCACCTTCGAGGCAGACGCCGGCGAATACCATTCGCGTCCGGCCTCAGCGAAAATCACCGTTCCCGCGCTTGGAGTTGTATTCTTGAAGCCAGAAGACTGATGTCATCCGGCTGAAAGGTAATAAGTTTTATGCTCAACACCACGGCACATCCGAACACAACACCGCGCACGGTGCTGGTGGTCGAGGACGAGCCCACGCTCGCCACGGCTATCGCTCAGCGCATCACCGCGGAGGGGTGGACCGCCCGCGTGGCGGCGGACGGCGCATCCGCCGTTCAGGCCGCCACGCAGCTGCGCCCCGACCTGGTGATTATGGACATCATGCTGCCGGTGATGGATGGTTTGGAAGCCACCAAGCGCATCGTGGCCGAACGTCCGGTGCCAGTGCTTATCCTCACCGCGCGCGATGACGAGGCCGATAAGGTTATCGGCCTCGGTGCCGGCGCGGATGATTACATGACCAAGCCGTTCTCCATGCGCGAGCTCATCGCTCGCTGCAAGGCGCTGTTGCGCCGTGTGGAACGTGCCAAGGTCATCGCCAAGAACTCCGAAAACGAGAAACTGCTCGATTTCGGCTCCTTGGTTATCGACCCCGCCCAGCGCATCGTGACCGTCAACGGCGAGCAGGTGCACCTAACCCCCACCGAATTCGACCTGCTGGCCACGCTGGCCCGTCGTCCCAAATCCGTACTCACTCGCGAAAAGCTGCTCGAGGAAGTATGGGATTGGGTCGACGCTTCCGGCACACGCACCGTCGATAGTCATGTCAAAGCACTGCGTCACAAGCTCGGTGCCGACACGATCCGCACCGTGCACGGTGTCGGATATGCCTTCGAACCGCCTGCAAAGTAATCGGTAATCGATGGCTTCTCCACAATCCAAGTCCCGGCTTGACGTTGCCAAAAGGCATGTCAAGCCGGTTGATTTTTTCTCTTCCCTGAAGCTGGCACTTTCCGCACTTATCGTGGTGGCCACCGCCATCGCGTTTGCCATGTGCTGGTTCCTGCTGAAATTCGGCTGGTCCGGTTGGATCGCCATGCCGTTAACACTGGCTGTGGCACTGGGCATCACCTATGTGTTCTCCCGTGGCATTACCGCTCCCCTGCGCCAAATGCGCGATGTGGCGGAAGCCATGGCAGAAGGCGACTACACCGTGCGTGTGGACATCGATCCAACCCGTCACGATGAAGTCGGCCAGCTTGCCCGCTCCTTCAACGAAATGGCCGGAGAACTCGAGCATGCCGACAAAATGCGTCGCGACATGATCGCCAATGTCAGCCATGAACTCAGAACCCCCGTCTCGGCACTGCAGGCGATGGTTGAGAACATGGCCGATGGCGTGACCGATCCCACTCCCGCCAATCTGGAAAGCATTCTCACCCAGACGCAACGTCTGAGCGATCTCATCGCCTTCCTGCTGGATTTGAGCCGTATGGAGGCAGGAGCGGCAAGCTTGAATATCGAGCGATTCGATTTCGTTGAATTCCTGGATGAAACCATTGAACCGCTTGAGATTGCGGACGGAGGCCACGGGCATGATATTCGCGTTGAAGTGCCCGGCTCCCTCACCATGGAGGGCGATCAGGATCGTCTGCGTCAGCTGTTCACCAATGTGATTGGCAACGCGCTCAAACATTCGGTTGATGGCACAGCTGTGCTGGTCGAAGCGCATGAGAACGAAAGCGACTGCACCATCGTCACGAATGTCATCAATTTCGGCTCGCAAATCGCCGCCGAGGATCGTTCCGCCATCTTCCGTCGTTTCGTCAAGGGCAAAACCGGCCCGGGAACCGAATCCGGCGGCACCGGTCTGGGACTGTCCATCGCCCGATGGGCCGCCCAACTGCATGGTGGCAGTATCAAAGTGGTGGATGACGAGCGTGGTGCCAATTTCGAAATCATCCTGCCGAAATACCACATCACTGAAGCCTGATTGTCCACAGTTTCCCCGTATACTTCATATATTCGAACATGTGTTCGAATATATGAACGGGAGGGGCGATGGACAACAACCTGTACGCCATGATGGTGTCCGGCGATTCCATGGCCTCCGGAGGCATTCGCAACGGCGACGTGCTGGTGGTGGACAGGGCGCGTGACGCGCACGATGGCGATGCGGTTATCGCTGTGTTGGACGGCGAACTGGCCATCAAACGGTTGCGTCATATCAATGGGCGCATGCTGTTGCATGCCGATAACCCGCAATACCCCGATTATGTACCCGCAGATGGAAGTCCTGCAGAAATTTGGGGCGTGGTGACCGGTATATTTCACGACTGCAACGCGGGATAAGCCGACTGGGCGTTCGTTTCCCCATACGAATCGTGATCATCTCGATAGGATACCGCTTCGGCGAGCGCCAAAGCGCACAGCACAGTGGCACCGGCTTGCGTGAGCGTCGCCACGCTTTGGTGCAAGGTATTGCCTGTGGTGACGATATCATCCACCACAATCACCATGGTGCCACGCACTTGTATTCGAGGATGAATCCGGATATGACCGGCGACTCGGCGCGCACGTTGCGCTGCGGAATGCTGCTGTACGCTGCGTCCTCCTTCAGTGGCACTGACCAACGCACTCACCGCACGGGCGTCGAATCCCTGCAAGTTCAAATCGCGCGCCACGGTTTGAGCCAACGGCATCATATGGTTCCGGCCACGCCGCCGCATCGATGCAAGCGACGATGGCGCCGGCACTATCAATATGTCACTATATACGCCGTTATAGGCACTATTCAGCTTGCGTAATTGAGGCACTGCACACCGACGGCATACCTCAGTAAGAATCTGGGCGAATGTCTTGTCAAGTTCTGTGTCATCGTGGTCTTTCCATGCGAGAATCGCTTGCCTGACAGCATGTTCGTAGGCTGCCGCACACCAAATCCGCCCGGTTGCCGTTTCAGGCAAGTGACGTTCGCGTATCTGATTGAACTGCGCACGACAAGCCGGGCATAATATTGCATCCGGTTTATCACAGCCGGCACAACCACGGGGAAACAGCAAATCACGCGCTACGCCAACCATCCGCGCAATGCCACATTGCGAGGCCGGCATCGTTGTACCGTCGGCATATCGAACAGCCGATTGGCGACCTAACCGATTCCCCGGACTCATCATCGCGCCCCGCAGTCTCTTTGCAGCCTATTCCAGTCGCGCAAGCAGAGCATCCATCAGACCAAGCGCATCAGTTGGATCCTTTACCCTCATGCCCATGGCGCCAGCGGTCACAGCCGGGTAATCATTGCCGTCTGGCGTCATGCGATCACCTGTGAACGCAATCTGCCCCACGCCAACATGCAGCATATCGGCCAGCGTGTGCACCGCATAGGCTTTATCCAATCCAAGCCGGCTGACATCAACGCTTGAATAGCCACCAGCCCGCACCTTAAAACCAGGAAGATCGGCCCGCACGGCCTCGACCAGGGCCTGTTTCTTGCTATTGTCCGGATCCCACGCGTTCTTGGCCTCAAGCGGCGCATACTGCCCGAGTGCGGAGAATGTGATCTGGCTGCCGCGATTTTCGATGCGAGGACCCCATACCTGTTCCTGCCACATTCCCAGGGCCTTGGCCTGACTCTCCAAACTGGCTTCAATCACAGCTACATCTTCGGCATCAAGGTCATGTGCATACACCAGCGTCCATGACGATCCGTCCCAGCGATAGTAGCGCGAGCCTGAAGTGGGCATGACATGCAGGTTATAACGATTAGCACTCTCGGTCAGCACGTCCAACACTTGTGAGGTGACGACGCCGATGCCGCCGCCGGAAATCACGGCCACGACGGCGCATCTGGTGAGCCGTGAGAATCGTTCGATCATGGCCGGGGCCATGGGCTGTTTAGAGCTGGCAAGTGTATTGTCCAGATCGAAGCCGTACACCTTGACTTGGGCGGTCACCTCATCCAGATCAAGTTCGGTCCACGATCGCACTGCTGGCATGGCCATTGGTCGTGTCCTTCCTCTTCGCATTCCACTGGCGTGTTCCACTATCCTAACGCACACTGCCGTGTGGCACCGCTGATTGTTGCCATGTCTCGTTTGAGGCTTGGCTTATGGTGGAGGCATGCTTGTGACACCACCTTGGAACGCCCATGTCTATCGCAACCGCCATGGCCGCGGCATGCGCACGCCAATGTTCGGCACCAGATTGCCCCGTTATCGTACACGCACCGGCATGTTCGACGATATGGTGGCCGCCCAGGTACGCCGTCTGGGCGAAGCATGGCCCGAATTGGTGCGCCCTTTGCAGTTCGCTGTGGAGGATGTGCCGCCCTCCGATCCCGCTCCCTGGGAGACGGAACCGAATGTGACGTCGCAATGTTTCCCCGCCAGCCACGGCATTCCCGCACGTATTGTGCTCTACCGCATGCCGTTACAGACCGAGGCACCAACGAAATTGGAACTGCAATTGGCCATTCGTGATGAACTGGTGTCGCGACTGGCTGAACTCTATGGCCGTCGCCCGGAAGAAATCGACCCGGACTGGGGCCTGTGACGCCTTGTGTTATCGCACGATGGAGGGATTGTTGCGCGCCCACACTTGGGTGGTGAGTGGCATCAGAGCGCTTGAAGCGATTGTGGACAGCCCGGCGATGCCGTCATCAAGATCGGCATGACTGATGCGCGCGCCCCAACTGATCGCACCGGATTCGTCCTCCAACTGCAATGCGGCAACCGTGGCGTCGCCCCGTGTCAGATCATCCAAGGCAACGGCATCCGCGGCATTCGCCCCAAGCGAAATTCGGCGAGTGACCAGCAATGCCCCCGAATCATCGTACGAGGTAAGCGTCGCATCCTGTTTGGTATTGGCAGTATTGGCCAGCGTCACCGTGCCTTCAAATCCCGAAGGCAGCGCCAAACCGGATACTTTGGACAAGGCGCCAGCATTGATCAGGGCGAAATCAGCCTGACCATCATCGCCGGAACGCGTGGCCTTAGCACTGAACGACACCGCATCCTGCGCGGTGGACATCACACCCAACGCATCGTCCGGCGCCTCGCCCAGATCCACGACCTCGACTTTGCCCGCTTGAATCGAAACATCACCATGCGCTTCAACCAGGCCATGGCTGGTAATCCACGACAATTGCGTGACCGTGTCTGTCTGCGAGAACAGATATGCCGTCACCGAGTCGCCCTGCGTAATACCGGAAACGGCGGAGGCGTTGGCTGCGGCGGCCAGAGGCATGGCGAAGTCGGAACCTTTGGAAGTCAGGCCATCCATGACCACAGTACGCACCAGTGCGGCGATTGGCGTCTGCTTACTGGATACCGTGACATACAAACCGCTGACATCACTGGCCGCAGCGGAAAGATCCAATGAAGCTTCGCCTCCGGCGGAAACCGCCACAGACGACTGAGTGGACATCGTCAGTTCGCCGGCCTCGTTGGATCCCCATACGCGGATTCGCACAGAGGTAGGTTTGGATGAGGGGTTAGCCACAATCAGCTGTTGCGTAGTACCGGTGGCGCTGCCTGACAGCAGGAAGTCATGCTCCAACGACGTGGTTTCGCAAGATGCCGCGGACACGCCCTTCAAATCACCATCCGTGCTCCATGAGGCGATCGCGCCCACGGTGCCGGTGCCTTGCTGAGCCTGCAGCATATGCGTTTCAATGAGTCGAGACCCTTGATCAATACGCTGTGAACCGGTTTTCACCGCAGCGTCATCACCGGGATCGCCGTCCTTCAAATTCACGTCCGCAACATTGGCATCATGAGCATCCTGACCGAATGCGGATGCTGTGGCGCTGTACACGGAGCCGAAAGCGGCATATGAGGCTTGTGTGCTCAGATCGCCGGAAGTGGCCTGGAATGCACTGTCACCATAGGTGCCGGTGTCCAGCAATCCCATGGGTGAAGGGCAATACTGCTGCGATTGCGTTGGGCTGACCGTCTCGTCGATGGCATTATCGGTGGCGGATACCCGATCAACGAGCATCGCAGGCCCCGGCATAATCGCCAGCGCGGCAAACACGGCGATCAGTATCACCATGGTGACAAAGCCAATGACAACGCGTAATACGCGCCTGCCTGTGGTGGTCATGACTGCATCTCCAATCCGAGGTTGCGCCGACGTGGCAATGCCACCAAGCAATACAGCAGGGCAATCACACCCATGCAGGTCAGCCATGCGTAACGCCAAACACTGTTCTGCGTGCGTTGCTGCCACGAGGTGTCCACATTCTGTTCGGCGCTGTCGGCCAAGGTCAGGCGATAGTAGCTGCCCTGTTCAGAAGAAACCAGCGACTGCGTACCTTCCGAGGCGGCAATGTTGGCATTGAGCTGTTCATACGACGCATCCTGCTGCCCATCCGACTCGCCGGCAACCACATAGATACCACCGAATCCCAACGAACTGATGGTTTGAATGGCGTCGGAGTCGGGGGCCGACAACAAACTTGAGCACACATGCGCCAAGGTCTGATCAATGGCATCCTGGTCGCCGTCGAGCATACGCACACGCTGGGCGGGAGAACTGTCGATCACATCGCCACGACTAGTGCGCATCACTGTATATTCAACGATATTGCGCGTTTCGGCACTGATGGCCAGCACACGATGATCCTCACCGGACTCCAGATAATCGGTGGCCACCATAGGCAGCCCCGAACGGGAGACCATCAAACCATCGGATGCGTGATAGGTCAATCCATACCAACATTGCAATCCCACGCATGCGGCAAGTATCACCGCCAAAGTGCTGCGACCTGCGACGATTACCGCCTGCAGACGGCCGCTTGGCTGCCTGTCCTGATCGGCGGAGGAATGCAACGGCTGGAAGCGTTTCACCGCGCCACCGGCAACCAAGCATACGCACGAGAGGAATCCCATCATCATCAGCAACATGCCAGGTTGTGCAGAGCCGGCCACCACGCCATCAGCGTCAACGGCGATGGCCACGCGACTGGATGCCATTGCCAAAGCGGCACCGCATACAATCACCACCCACATCAGTCGGGAGGCGCGCAAAGCGAACGGCAATACCAGCGAGGCAATGGCCAACAGGGTGATGATGGCGAATAGTGCCACCATCGCCATATCAACGAACTGGCCGGAGAAAGGATCCCATCCGATTGAACGGCATACGGCCTCCAACAGGCTCAAAGCGGCCGGAGAGCCATTGACTGTGGAACTGGGCTGCATAATATCGCCGAACAGTTGCCGCCAGGCACCTTGATGGGCATACCGCAGCGCGTTAACCAGTGTGGGCGCCAGCGCAAATGCCGCAGGCACTGGAATCAGCAGCAGCGTGACACGTTTGCGACGCACGAACAAGACAAAACCCACAAAGATCACAATCAAGGCGAGCAGCAATTGCGGTTCGGCCGCCACCGGTGGCACGAAGCATAGTGCGGCAAGTCCCGCGCATTGCACCGATGGATGAGCCTTGAGCGGATCCTCGGTATGATACATGCCCACGGATCGGAACACGAAGGCGAATGCCGCAGGTAGGAATATCAGCACGGTGAGCATAGGCAGATCGGCGGATGCATACCAACCGCACATCACTCCCAGCGACGCCCATAACAGGCCACCGAGCACACGCACCACATCGGATCTGGTGAAAATGCCCGCAAGTGCCCAGAACGAAAGCGCCGACAACGGTGCCGCAGCGAACAATATCAAAGCCATTGCCGCCGCAACGTTGCCTAGGGTGAGCACGCTGGCGCCCATCAGCACCAGCAGCCAAGGCGTCGGGGGTGCCGGCACGCCCACACCTGCGCCAAACACCCAAGGTGTGGTGGCTGACTGAACCAGTTGGTGGAAACTCGCTCCGGTGGCAAGCAGACGGTTGGAAGTGATAGACCCATCGGAGAATACGGCGCGGAACACCTGCCAATGCAAGCCGACTATCACGGCAAAGCAACCGACGGCCATGGCCGAGGCAAACGACCAACGTCGTATGGCGCGAACCCGCAGATGCGCACGCTCCAAAGAACTGAGCAGCACCACACCCTGCTGATCGATAAAAGCCTGACGACGGTCATGATATTGGCGAATCTGCTGCCGGTCAGCGGTAAGCACCTGCAACGACGACAACGGCACCTTCGACTGCCTAGCCACCAGCCTGCGGGAACGAACCGCCCCGGGAATAGAGGTCAAAGCGAGCCAAGGCATACACAACGTCACCCATGCCTCATAAGGTTTTTTGCCAAACAGCAGCGTCAGGGCCAACCACAGGCTGCGCAGCAAACGACCCAGCCATATCAGCAGCCAAGAAGACATCGGGATATCGGTATACAGATAACGCTGTTCCGCACGCGCCACACTCATAGCCGCATTAATGGCATGATCATCGTTCAATGGCTCGCCGCCACGGGTGCGCACGCCCTCATAGCGGGCACGCCGATGTGCAATCTCCGCTTGAGGCACCACTACCACACGGCCACCACTGGCGCACACGCGCCGACAGAAATCAATGGATTCCCCATATGTGGTCAACCAGGGATTAATGCCCTTCAACCGCTTGAGTTGGCTATAGGAGATCAACGCTCCGGCCAGCGAAACAGCGTATACATCCTGTCGGCCGTCGTATTGCTCCTGATCCGGTTCACCGTCGATCACCAGCGAATGCACGGCATGGTGCCCCGCATACATGCCCACATCATGCAGCTTGGTGCCCTCCCAATCACACTGCTTGCAACCGAGCACATTGGCACCGGGAGTATTGCGCCAGGTTTCCAACAACCGTTCCAAACAGGTCGGATCCGAAGGACGCGAATCATCATGCAGCAGCCATACCCCACGAGTCAGCGGCCCAAGCTCCGCATAGTCCAATGCTTTGGTCACCGCATCGCCAAACGATCGGGCACCCTTGGCACGCACAATCTGGATATCCACATGCTTGATTTCGGGCATCTGGGTCACCGGCCCCTGCGGTGAGGGAATCACCTCGAGGCTCGAATGCACCGGCTGCCCCGTACGGCCGGTGGCATCCGCGATGACAATCACGCCCGGCAGCACATTCTGTGTCAGCAGCGAACGCAATGTCAATGGAAGGAAACGAGTGTCCTCCTCAACGGCGATTACGGCGGCTATTGTCGCATCGACATCCTGACGATGCGTATACGGCCGTGAGGCCATGGCATCTGCCAAGACTTGAATAATGTCGTTGTTGCCTGTCGGATTCATAAACTCCCAGTGTACGCACCACACGTGAGCGCACGGCTATGCCCGCTCCCGATGGTCTTTTTTATAACGGCGGCGCTCGCGCTCGCTCATGCCTCCCCAGATGCCAAAACGTTCGTCATGGTCAATGGCCCACTGCAGGCATTGTTCACGCACTTCGCATTTGGCGCATACCTTTTTCGCGTCCCTGGTGGAACCGCCTTTTTCCGGGAAGAATGCCTCCGGATCGGTTTGCGCGCATAGTGCTTTGTGCTGCCACGACACATCACCGTCCGGCTTGAACAACCCCCACAAATGTTGCAACGGCTCTTCGGCGGAATCGTCGAGCACACCCCACATGCGACCCCTCCTTGCCTTTGAGTTTTTCCTCGGACAATTACACACATGCACCTTTGCTTTGTCAAATTATGCACCGTGTCATTACGCATCTTTCCATAACATTGTGATATATACGCCTCGCCTGCATACCTTGTGAATACCTTAACAATTCATGCGAGTATGTGCCGTTCCTGCGCAGGAATATTGGCATAAGCCCGGCATGCCTTGCCCGCTGTGCCAAAGTGTCATTCAGACATGAGACCAGTTGGAGGCTTGAATGACGCAGGAATCAGGTGGAGCGGACCCGCAGATCAATCCGCCGAGCTTCATTCCCACAGCCGGCAGACGACCGCGCGCATCGGCACCTGTTCGCCCGCAAACGCCGGCTTCATATGCGCCGGCATCGTCCAACACCCCACCTCCGAGCTTCTCCCCCGGCGTTGCCAGGCGTAGTTCCGCGGATGGCGAGAACAGTGCCGGACAACCCCAAAGCATACCGCCGGCAAGGGCGCGTCGTTCATCAGGATCCTCACGCAATGCCTCTTCAGCTGCGGCACCGTCATTCGCGTCCGCATCAGGGCGTCCAGCCATGGCAGCGCGCACGGCCGGCAGCGCCACAGGAACACGTTCGGTTTCGCCAATGGCGCAATCCGCAGCATCATTCGGTACGCCAAGCGCGGCAAAACTCACACATCCCCGACGATCCGGTCGGCGCAAGGCCTTAATGATTACACTGTGTACGCTGGCTCTTTTGCTGGCGGCTTTGGTCGTCGCTGTATTCGGTGCATGGAACTGGGTGGATGGCAAACTCGATAAAACCGATTGGCTGACGTCCTCCGCCGATACGCCGGCCTCCACATGGCTGTTGCTGGGATCCGATGAACGTGACGGATCGACACAGTATGGTGGCGAGGCTGATATTGAGGGATTCCGCACCGACACGATTCTGGTGCTGACCAAACCGAAGTCGGGCCCCAGTTCGTTGATTTCCATCCCGCGCGATTCGCTGATGGAAGTCGATGGGCAATACATGAAGATCAATGCCGTTGCCCAATTGGCCGGCAAACAAGCCTTGGTCGGGCAGGTCGAGGAGCTGACCGGCCAGCACATCGATCATGTGGCACAAATCAAGTTCGGCGGCCTGCAGCAGATTGTGGATGCGCTCGGCGGGATCGAACTGTGCTATGACCAGGATGTTCAGGATGCTTATTCCGGATTGAACTGGCAGGCCGGATGCCACACCGCCGACGGCACTACCGCTCTGGCGTTTGCCCGCATGCGCTATGCCGATGTACAGGGCGACTTTGGGCGTAACGAACGTCAGCGTCAGGTGATTTCCGCCATCGTGACGAAAGCGACCAGCAAGCAAACGCTCACCAGCTGGTCCACGGTCACCAAGCTTGCGGATGCCGGCTTGGCGGCGGTAAGCGTAGACAACGACACCAACCCATATACCCTGCTCACTATGGCCTTGGCATTCAAGGATGCCACCGGAGACAACGGCATTTCCGGCAGCGTGTACTGGTCCAATCCTGATTATTACGTCGATGGCGTGGGATCCTCAGTACTGCTTGATAACGCGAAGAACACCGAACTGTTTGAGCAGTTGGCGGCAGGCACGCATAAGGCGGGCTCCGTCGGCACCTTGGCTGAAAGCTGATTGCCTGTCATTACAGTAATTACTCCACTTGCTCCCAACCAATGTGGATAACTTGACAAGCTCGCTCCACATACCCCGGTACAGCTTGCATTGCTATAACATGTCATTCACGCTGGAATCATGGGAGTTTCATATCAGCATCGGAGCCGGCGCATGCATCGCGCCGCAGCAACGCAACCGGACGCACGCACCGCGGAACGTGCTGCCATACGCTCCAGAATCATGATATTCGCCATGGCCGCGCCATTGCTTGCCCAATGCATCATGGTGGTGGCAATGCTCACGCAAGGCCAATGGCTATTCGCGGTGATGATTATCCCCGGGACTGTGGGATGCTTGGCTTCACTGCTAGTAGCCGTGCCGTGGCCTTCAGCAGCATCGAATCATACCGCCGCATCAATGCCTCAAGATCGTGGCATCAGCGACTATGCCACCACAGATGTCATAGATGGATCCTTGGCTGGTAAGCCTGCCGAGAACATCCGTTTTGACGCTCCCGCTTCGCCTTGTCTAGAAGAGCTTATGGGATTTGGGAGGCTCCCGTGGCGTACTATCGTCGCCCGATGGCTGGCACAACCGGACTTTGCCGTGCCCATAGGCATGAGTGCCACCGGACCGTTGCTGATTGATTTGCAGCGGCAGGGCCCGCATGCACTGGTAGCGGGCACCACCGGATCGGGAAAATCAGTATTGCTGCAAAGCTGGTGCCTGGCATTGGCCGCGATGAACGGGCCGGATCGGCTCAATTTCGTATTTCTGGATTTCAAGGGTGGTTCGGCATTCCGCCCGCTGGAAGCCTTGCCGCACACTGTTGGCAGTGTCTGTGATTTGGATTTGACTCACGCCGCCCGAGCCCTGCGCGCCTTGGAAGCGGAATTGACACGCCGCGAGCGCTTAGTCGCTGAGTCTCGCTCGCATCAACTTGACGATCTCACAGCGCCTCCCCCGCGTCTGGTGGTGGTCATCGACGAATTTCATGCGCTCAAAGATCAGCTTCCGGACTATATCGGGCGGCTGGTGCGTATCGCTTCGCTGGGCCGATCCCTTGGTATGCATCTGATCGCCTGCACACAGAATCCTGCCGGTCAGGTCAGCGCTGATATGAAAGCGAATATGGCTATCAGCATTTGCCTGCGCGTGCGAGACGCGATGCAATCCATCGAATTGCTGTCAGATGGACGTGCCGCGGCGCTCAGTCCGGCCATGCCCGGCGCGGCGTACTGTAATGACTGCGCAACCGTGAGCGCATTGCGCTGCGCGGCAACCGACGATATTGACGCCTGTTGTCAACAGATCGCCTTGGCGGCACGGTTCATGGCGATGACACCAAGCCCGCCGCTGTTCACCGCTCCCCTACCCACCCAAGTCGAGGTTACAAAACAAAGCCCTAATTGCAATCGGCTGTGGTTTGGTCTGGCCGATGACGGCATTGGGCTTGCAAGTGCCACTGTGCCGGTGTTCAGCGGCAACATTGGCATCATTGGCCCCTTGGGCCGAGGCAAAACCACCGTTTTGCAGACGATTGCGCAGCAAGCTTGTTGTATTCCCGCCACTGATGTGCGTTGCAGCATCCTCATGCGCGACGGCTGGCAAACCACACGACGGCATAACAACCCGATGCCGGTATCTGCAACACAAGCCGCTCCCCCTCATGTACCGCGCACACTATGGCTGGTCGATGACGCGGACAGTTTGTTCGATCCGTTCAACACTGATCCGTTTGCCTCCACATTCCGCCAAGCGCTGGCAGACCCCACGACCAGTGTCGTGTTCGCCGTGGCCTCGTGCCGTCATGTGCGTGTGCCCGAACATTGCGTTACGCGTATCGTGTTCCCATGCGGGGATCGATCCGCCGATCTGCTGGCGGGTATACCCGCTCCCCTGTTGGCCTGCCTCAGCCGAAACGACCTCAATACGCCTGGACGGGGCGTGCTGATCGATGGCGCGAACGCACTGCTGGTGCAGTGCGCACAGTAAATATTCACTACTTTGTGGGCGTAACCTCTTGAAAAACCACACGGAACGTGGTTACCTAGTACAGGACGAAATACGGGTTGTAAGAAAGGCAAGCAATGAGCAGCGCGTTTGATTGGCGAGCCAAGGCCGCATGTCGTGACAAGGATCCGGAACTGTTTTTCCCGGTGGGCAACACCGGTGCCGCTTATCAGCAGATTGAAGAGGCAAAGGCCGTATGCCGCACCTGCAAGGTGATTGACGCCTGCCTGAAGTGCGCGTTGGACACCAATCAGGATTACGGCGTGTGGGGCGGTCTGAGCGAAGATGAGCGTCGCGCTCTGAAGCGTCGCGCAATGCGCGCCCGCCGCTCTCAGGCCATGCAGATGCAGATCTGATTCGCAGTCATCAATAACGATATACCTCAAGGAAGCCCTCCCGATACCGATCGGGAGGGCTTCCTGTTGAGTTGTCGGATTGTTAGCGCAAGCCGCTGGGTTTTCACCCGGCGGCTTGTCACTTAGTCTTGTTGTGCGGCACGCAATTTCATGTCCAGCACCACGCGGGTGCCACCTTCCCGCCTGGATTCCCAATGCACCGAACCGCCGAAATCGTTGGTTACGAAGGTGTCGATAATCTGCGTGCCCAACCCGGAGCCGGAAGACCGAGCCATGCCGCCCTGTTCCTCAGAGCCCAGACCGGTGCCGTCATCCTCGACCACCACGTTGAGGTTGGAGCCGGAACGCCCCACGGAAATCGTGATATGACCATTGACGCGGCCTTCGAAACCATGTTCCACCGAATTGGTGATGAGTTCGGTAAGCACCAACGACAACGGCGTGGCATCCTGAGCCGGCATCATGCCGAACTTGCCCAAGAAGCTGATGTCAATATGCTGATCCTTCATGGTGGCCAGATCCACAGCCATGCGCAGCAGGTTGGCGATTACCTTGTCGAAATCAATCACCTCGTCGGCGGTCTGGCTTAAGCCCTCATGCACCATGGCGATGGTTTGCACACGGCGCTGAGCTTCCAACAGTTCCTTTTTAACCTCTTCAGATTTGGTTTTGCGTGCCTGCAACCGCAGCAGTGCGGAGACGGCCTGCAGATTGTTCTTGACACGATGGTGGATTTCGGAGATTGTGGCGTCCTTGGTCTGCAATTCAACCTCACGACGACGCAGTTCGGTCACATCACGGCACAGAATAATCGCGCCAACTCTGCCATTAGTGTCGAACAATGGCAGCGAGCGCATGGATGCTGCGGAACGGTTGGCACACAGTTCGGAGTCCACAGCAGCCTTGCCGGATAGCGTCAACGGCAGGGTTTCAGGCACAGGATCGTTCTCTTTGAGCAGCTGCGTGCCCAATTCGCTCAGATAATGCCCTGACATGGTGGTCAGCAGGCCCAATCGCCTGAAGCAGCTGATGGCGTTCGGTGCGGCGTAGCGTACCACGCCGTCGGTGGTCAAGATGATGAAGCCGTCGGCCACGCGCGCGATATGCCGCTGGCTCATCACGGAATCCTGATAGGGGAATTGGCCTCGCGGAATCATCTCATACAGCTGCTTGCCGGCGTTGATGCTTTCGGATTCGTAACGGCCGTTGGATTCACGGGTGGCCATATTGGTTTCGCGCACCACCAAGCCAAGCGTTTTGCCATTGCGACGCACCGGGGCATAGACATTGCACACGGTGGCCTTGCCCACGGTTCTGAGCACCGTGGAACGGAACACCACGCTGGACTGCATCGCGGCATTCAATTCGCCCGTCATATCATCGGGCATAACGTCGCCCACCACATCCTCGGTGCGCAGGGTCATCACGGTGGAGGGACGGCACTGCTCGGCCACCACGTATTTACCGTCGCCGTTCTGAACCAGCAGCAGCAGGTCGGCAAAACTCAGATCGGCGATAACCTGCCAATCAGCCACCAAATGATGAAGCCATTCACGATCCCCTTCGTCAAAATCGGGGCGGGTTGCAAGGATGTGTGAGAAATCTGCCATAGCCACCATCATACGCATGCAGCCGCCGATACTCCCCGACGGAAAACACGCTTGACTATTCAAGAAGTTACGGTATCGTAAGTTACGGTAACGTAAGCGAGTATGACGTCAACTCGTTTCAGACGGGAGGGTCATGGCACAGCAGACCGGCGACGAGAACGCCACATCCATCGACAAGAAGCGGCAGGCTGCCATCGAGGCCGGCGAGCAGGCAACACGCGCCAAGGCGGACGCGGTGCGCGCCAAAGCACGATTCAAGGCCGAAGCCATACGGGCCAAAGCCGAATCCAAGGCTCATGCGGCCCTGGCCAAGGGTGAGCGCAAGGCGCTGCATATCGAAGGCATCGAAACCGATGACCGCACACGCAAAATGCGCAAAGTGCGTCTCGACGTGCATGGCAGGCCGAAGCCCGCAATGCGCGGCTGGATTCATGCCATAGCCGCTCCCCTATCATTGGCGGCGGGCATTGTGCTGATTTGCCTGGCACATGGTGCCGGTCTCAAATGGGCGTGCGCGGTGTTCATGACCGCTTCGCTGATATTGTTCACCAATTCCGCCACCTATCATCTGGGCGATTGGAATCCACGCGTCACCGATGTGCTGCGGCGCATCGATCACGTCAATATTTTCCTGCTGATTGCCGGCACCTATACTCCGGTATCGTTTGCACTGGAGCCTTTCTGGCGCAATACGATTATCATTTCGATGTGGGCATGCACCGCAATCGCCATCGTGATTCATGTCATCTGGATCAATGCGCCACGTTGGCTGTACACCGTGGTCTACATCATTTTCGGCATCTATGGCTTGGCCTATATGCTGCTGTTCTGGAATTCCCCGCACGCAGGCCCGGCTGTGGTAGTGCTGCTATGTGCGGGCGGCGCATGCTATATTCTCGGCGCAATCGTCTATGCCCTGCGCCGGCCAGATCCCTGGCCACGCGTGTTCGGCTTCCATGAGATCTTCCATTGCGGCACCGTCGCCGGATACGCCTGCCATATGGTCGCCATCTACATGGTGATCGTCAGCCTGTGGCCATAAAACACGCAAGGAAAACCCAACAATACGTGAAACCATATCAAAGCGGGGCTCGCATCACATGTCTGTGATGCGAGCCCCGCCCCATATTCGCTGTGAGCCTAGTGCGCGAACGCACCAAAGCTCTCGTCAACGGATCAGGCCAACGGCTTGGAAGCCTTAACCGTCACGGTCATTTCACGGCCGTTGGGCAACGTGTAGCTGACCTTGTCACCGACCTTAGCGCCTTCGATGGCCTTGCCGATCGGCGAATCCGGGGTCATGATGTCGTAATCGGTGCCGGCCACAATGTCGCGGGTGCCCAGCACGTAGGTCATCTCGTTGCCATTCAGTTCGATGGTCACCACGGAGCCATTGCCCACGATGCCTTCGGGGGCATTCTCAATGATCTTGGAGTCACGCAGCTTGACGGTGAGCTCGGTGATACGACCTTCGTTCTTGGACTGGGCTTCACGAGCGGCCTGGTAACCACCGTTTTCGGAGAGATCACCTTCGGCGCGCGCCACGGCGATCTTATGCGCAATCTCCTCGCGCAGCTCGCCCTCGCGGTGGGCAAGCTCTTCCTTCATTTTGTTATATGCTTCCTGCGTGAGCAGATAGACCTTGTCTTCGGCCATAGTTGTTATCCTCCTGTGATTTATAGCGCGTGGCATGGCGGCTAACTGACAGCCATGCCGGATGCGAAACAGATGGGTATTGATATGACAAAACGCCGGTGTTCATCCCGGCGTTCGTCCTTATGCGATTTATCGAAAAATCAGCGAGTGGAGATGATGTCGATGACGAACACCAGCGTGTCGCCTCCACCGATGCCCGCCTGCGGGATGCCGCGAGAACCGTAGCCGTATTCCGGCGGAATGGAGACGAGCAGTCGGGAGCCGACGTTGTGGCCCGGCACGGTCTGATCCCAGCCCTTGATGACCTGACCCACACCGATGCCGAAACTGGCGGGCTGATGACGGTTGAAGCTGGAATCGAACGGCTCGCTGCCGCCCCACACCACACCGTGATAGTTCACGGTCACCGTGTCGCCGCGGCGCACCATCGGACCATTGCCTTCGAACAGTTCCACGACCTTCAAGCCCTTGGGGGCGTCCGGCGTCGGAAATTCAATCACGGGCGTGGTGCCGAATTCAGCACTCACCTGGGGCATCTGATCTGCCATGTCTGATCCTCCTTTGACAAACAATGGGCCCTACAATAGCACCTTTTGCCAACCAATGGCAGGTGCGCCCAAAGCCGAATGCCGATGCGCTGCCTAGCGGCCCAATGCCGAGAACATCATGACCAGTACGGCCACGCCAATGACAGCGAGCACGATCTGCACGGCCAATAATGCGATGGTCAGCCCTTTGCGGGCGGCGAGTTTGGTTGCCCAAGCCTGCGCCAGCAGGAAGGCAATGAAGCCGAACACAGCATAGTTCACGGCGATTGCGGCGACCTCACCGTTGGCAAGCACCACGCCGTTAAGCGGCTGGTTCAACGAGTTCATGGTGGCGCTCATCACAAACAGACCCCAGATACCGTAGCCTATCAGACCAACCACGCCGTAGGCCCATGGTTTGAATTGCTCACGCATACGATTGGTAAAGGATTCGGCGCACCACAGCAGTGCAAAGCCGACGATGTAGGCGAAGGCCACGGCAATCAGCACCACGATGCTCATCCACGGCAGCAGTGCTGCGACGTTGCCGATCATCGACAGATAGAAGCCGGAACATGCGATGGCTCCGATGCTCAACGTGGTGCCGACGATTACGGCTTGGGCGAGCATGGTGGGCAGTGCGTGCGCGTCGGCCCGTTCGACGTCGGTCCAGTGCGAAGCCATATGTGATTCCTCATTTCCTTCCAGATGATTCAGATGCGACGCTGCACAGCGTAATGGGCTTTTGTTTCGGGCGCGTGCACCAATTTGCTTTGGCGAGACAAGCGATACGGAACAGTGCATAGGAAACGCATCTGCTCACTGGATCACGCGACTGGCGCCGGAACCATTCACACTAGGATGGTGGCTTATGGTTGACAGAACGTTGGTTGCTGCGCTTGACAATGATCATATGGCGTTGGTTGCGTTGCGGGGCATTATGCCCCAGCTGCTGCCGGGGTCGATTTGGTTGTGGGGTGTTGAGAACGGTGAGGAGGCGGTGCGCCGTGCATTGGATCCGCAGACGAGGCCGCGCGTGCTTTTGGTGGATATGTCGTTGGGTGAATCGACGGGTGTGAACGTGTGCCGCCGCATCCGTATGAGTACCGATCGAGTGGCCTTGTTGGCGATCACCGCGTTCTTGGTGACTGATTATTGTTCTCGTGTGGCGCAGGCCGGCGCGCAGGGCATTGTCTCGAAGGCTGATGTGCCTGCGTTGGCGCAGGCGTTGCGCACAGTGGCGAACGGCGGACTATTTGTGCCGAGCGGCGTTGATGACGTCGTTTTCCATACCGCGGCGGACGCTCATGCCATGCTGCAAAATCGCACAACTGTCGCAAGCAACAGCGAGCGCGAGCCATCGGCCAAACTCGGTTCCAAAGAAGCTGAAACCCTGCATCTGCTATCGCGGGGGCTGAGCTATGACCAGATTGCCGCACAGTGGAATGTGGCAACGTCCACAGTGCGCACGCATGCGCATCGTGCCGTGGAGAAGCTCGGCGCGAATTCTCTGGCCCATGCCATCGCCATTTGGCTGAGTCGATAGATCTGTTCGAGAAGCATGATGGAAGCACGTAATTACAGTGGGATTATGGCGGTAAGCGTCCAACTGTTGTGCCGTATAGTGCCTGTCAGTGTGCCGCCAATAGTTTCAAGAGCAGCTTGTTGCAGTCTCAGGCCTTTGCCTCCGCCGCTGCTGGCTAACGCCTTTGGGCGCCCAGTAATCGGATTGGTTTGGACGATGCGAATCGCATGCGCCTCAAAGGAAATCAACACCGTATACCGCAGCGGGATCTGTGCCTGTGCTATGGCATCCGTGTCGCAATGGCGTACGATATTCGCGTATATTTCCCGCAGCAGTCCCAACGCAACACTTGCGTTGGCGGCAGGAACCACGGTGCTTTCCGGCAACGCACCCTCGATATGCGAGGTGCCGACGAAGCCCAGCATGCCCAGCACACGATCCTGATTTTCCGCGTATCGCTCTATCTGTGCATCCAACGCGACAGCATCGCTGCACTGTGGCGCAGTGGCAGTCGCATCAAGTTGGAGCGGACGTTTGCCATTGAGCACATCGATCACGTCGTGCACGCGGCCCAGCGCATCATGTGAGCAATCGTATATGGCATCGAGCATGGCGTTGCGTTCGTCACGATTCTCTATGGTTTTGGCCCGCCAGGCAAGTAATGCGATGGTAGAGGCGTCATTGGCCACCGAATCGTGGATCATATGTGCCAGCTCCTGCTCGCGGGTGATGCGCCCAAGCATTGCCTCAGCACGGGCCAACCGTTCGGCCGCAGCTTTGCTGGATCGAAACGAGAATCCCATGATGGTGTAGAAACCAAAGAAAATGATATCGAACACCAGATTCGCCAAAGCGAATGCCATCATATAACGCCCGTAATCAACAGCAACACCGCCCGAACGCGCATACCCATCCAACATGCCTTTGAAGAAGGCTGCACCAGCACCCTGAGTCCCTAACCACATACCGCCTGCGGCATCCAGAACCGCGTAGACGAATGGCGCCGCAATGGCAAACCACACGGGCATGGCATACCCGGAGGCGAGAAACAGCGTCACAATTGCAATCATGCCGCTGATTTGCATGGTCTTGGCAAATGAGAGAGCAAAGCAGAGCAAGAGACCAAGCGGAACCGCCCAATAGGGCCGGCGCGGCAATGCCACGAATATGCCAAGACCCGCTATGAGTTCGAATGCGACAAGAAGGCTGCCGGGAGGATCGATAATCACGCCCAGTGCATACAGCGTGCCACCAATAGTCGCACATTTGCCAAGATAGTGCGGCTCACCCCACCATATGCGACATAGCCGCCACCCATGAGCGATAGCAGCGCCAGCTTTGCGTCCATGAATCATCATGCCGCACCATCAATAACTGACGTTGCCGAGACGAGAGCAGTAGCTGCGTGGCATTTTGTCAAACCGCGCGCCGGCCGGCTTGCTGGGCAACACCATAAGCACAACGCCAGCGATATCCGACAACAGATACAAAGCAATGGCGCACAGCAGACCCAACACACCAATCATCTGGGGGCGTGCTGAATCGTCCATGGCCATTATCGATGCTGCTATCGCCACAAATGACATCAGCATAAGCAGCGTCGGCAACATAATCCACCAGCCACGCAGATTCTCATCATGCAATCGGCGAACGCCCAGCGAAAGGTTCGGTACACACAGCACCATCATGATCACGATAGTGAACACACTGGTGAACGGCCCGTCATCGCTCTGTGCCATACCGATCGCGGCATCAAGTCCTGCACCGATCGCCACCACGACAACCGTCACCAGTATCTGAAACAGATAGCCCCACCAGTATTCGCGGCGCGATGCGCGACCGTGAAAGGCGAAGGCTTTGCGCCAGAAACGTGCGACCGCCCTGGTAAAACCAATGTCGTACCAGGGCATCCACAGCGGCGGCACGATACCATACCTGGCATATGGCGGATACGGTTCACTGACCAATGTTGGGTTAACCGATTGCGGGCCGTTGCTCGGCTTCACCATGATGCGTTCCTCCCCACGATGTCTACTGTCAATCGTGCCTCACCATGTGTCAGCCGTCCAGTCGGCATCGGCGCTTGTCAACATGCGTGTACCACCCGAGGCAGCCGCAGCTGTTCGACGGTACTCTGGCATCAGATCATCAGAGGGGGAAGGAACTCCAGCATGTCTCATGACAACAAACCTCATGACAACGAATCCGGTGGCGAGCCCAATGCCACGGCCGGCACATGGCAATCATTACCCGAACGCGTACGTCGCGTATGGTGGATGAACGCTGCGATACAAAGCGCCTGCTGGCTTATCGGCGACGCAATCGGCGCGCTGGTGCTCCAATCAACCGGTTGGTGGGCGGGATGGCCACAGGCTCTGCGCATTGGCGTGATGGCACTCATCGCCGCCATCGCCGTGCTCAATCCGGCTGTGCAGCCGTTGCAAACACGCTACGAATTCGCATTCGACCGGTTCTTGATTGGCGAGCATGACATCCGCATTCGCACCGGCTGGTTATTCCACCAGACGGTGACGGTTCCTTACAATCGCGTGCAGCATGTGCAGACCAAGCAAGGGCCGGTGATGCGGCATTGCAATCTGGTGACGTTGGAAATTCACACAGCCTCGGACGAGCACCAGATTGAAGCGCTGGATCCGGCCGAAGCGCAACGTGTCAACGATCTGATCGCCAAACGCGTGCTGGCCAGCAAGGAAGATCTGTGATGGACGGCAATCAGAACTGGCATCGTTTCCACCCCGCATCGATACTAGCGAATATCACACAGCAAATCATTGCCACAGTGGCCCTGGCCGGTCTTATTGTTGCCGTCACACGCAATCTGCTCACCGGGCACGTCAGCAACAACGCACAGCTATGGGCGCCTCTCGCGATTGCAGCGTTCTGCGCATTACTGATGCTCGGCGGACCGGTGCTCACATGGCTGACAACGGATTACCATATCGGCGATGATTCCGTGCAGCTGCGCGAACGGCTGTTTGGAATTACCACACGTACAATCTATTATCGGAATATTCACGCGATTAACGCCACATCGCCGCTTCACCTGCGCCCCTTCTCACTGGTAAATCTCACGATATCGTCCGCAGGTACCAGCGAGCCATCGATTACGTTGCAGGCCGTGCCAGCGTCATTGCAACTTGAGTTGGAACAACGACGCGAGCGATTCTGCTCAGCGGCAAATCATACGACTGCCCACGAAACCGACTGTCCAGCCGACCAAGTCAACACACGAATCGTGCAACCTGCACCCACGCCCACATCTGACCAACAAACCACCTCGCAATCGGTCTCACAACAAACCGGCCAGCCGGCGTTCCGTGCTTCATTGAGAGACATCGCACTGTATGCCATCACTGATATCGGCATGGTGGTGGCATTGCTGGCGTTGCTTGGCATCATGCAACATTTCGAAGATCTGCTACCCAACCATGTGGTGCGCATGGCCTACGGGCAGGTGCGTCACATGTTCGCCATCGTGTTCGCACACGGCACCCCGGCCATTGCCGCAGCAGCTGTTGCAGTCATGGCGTTGCTGATGCTGATCAGCATAGGTATGAATCTCATCCGTTACTACGGTTTTGCACTGTGGCGGCACGGCGATGACCTGGTGGTAACGCGCGGGCTTGTAACACGTCAAACCACCACCATGCCGGTCAGCCGCATCCAAACCGTGGTCATCAAGCAAAGTCTGCTGCGACGCCCCTTCCACCTATGCACGGTGGAGGTCGGCTTATCGGCAACGTTGGCCGGAGAGGACAACGCTGACGACACGACGGCCAGCACCACGATATTGCCGGTGGTGTCCGAACGCGACGTATACCGCATTCTGAGCGCGATACTGCCCGATTGGCAATTGCGCTCCCCCGGCAACACCCTGACGATCACCGGTCGAGGACTGCTGCGCTATTATTTGTTCGCACCTGCATGTTTCACCGCGTGCATGATTGTGCTGTCCGCAGTGTTGAATGTCGCCATTGCCCCGATTCGTGCAACATGGAGCGCGTGGATAACACATCTGTCAATTGCCGACATAAGTGGTTGGGCGATCGGGATTCTTATAGTCGAAGCAATCCTAATCGTGCTCGGTGTGCTGAACCTCTGGTGGCGTGCGATTAAAAACCATTGCGAAGGATATGATCTGGTCGATGCCCGGCATATTGCCTGCACTGGCGCAACATTCTGGACACGGTTCACATTGTTCACCACGCGCGCCCGCGCACAATCAGCGATACGCCGTACTGCCCGTTGGCGTGAACGTCGTGGCATCGAACGAATGGATATGCCACTGTTCGTGCGTGGCGGCATGGATGAACTGCGATTCACATTCCTGCGCCGGCCTGATGCCGACCGTTTGGAACGCTGGTTTCGTGGATGATTGCACGCACGATGCCGGCAAACCACATCAGTATGGCTTATAGTGGTTGCATGACACCTGCAGAGCGTGCGAGCGCAGTCGCATTTGCACTGAAGAACTGCGCACTGGAGGCGATGACGCCGGGCGAAGCAACGTTGCGCGCCGCAGCCGCCTATGAACAGGGCCGCGAGGATGTGCGTCACCTTATCGACGTCGCCGACGAGCAAACCGCTTTCCGCCGTCGCCTGGCTGCGGGAACCACGGCCGGGGGCAAATTGGCCGATGGCAGTCTTGACGATCATGCCACCGACAGGGCCGACTCCGTGTTTGCGCGCACTGTGCTGCTGGCTGAAACTCGTTGGCCTGCCAGCGGCGACCTGGACGAACTGACTGCGATTCACAAGGGCCTGTTCGAAGGCGTATTCGACGATGCCGGCAAACTACGCGGCACGAATGTCACACGCGAGAAAACCAATGATCGTGCGCGTGCCAACAATCCCGAAGCGTTTTTCCCCGCCGCATTGATTGAAACGGGGGCGCACAATATCGCTACTGAATTGGCGGACAAGCGCAACCTGCATGCGATGGATCGCGACGTGTTTCTCAGCGAGTTCACAAAAATCTATGACGAACTCGGCTATTTGCATCCCTTCCGTGGCGGCAATGCGATGGTGCTGCGCATTTTCGCCTCACGGCTCGCGCATGACGCCGGCTGGGATCTGGATTGGGGCCGGGTGAGCCGCGAGGATTACCGAACAGCAAAGCACAGGGCGTATCGCGGCGATCTGGTCGCCTTCAAGCAGCTGTTCGATGCAATGGTGCGACCTGCCAATCCCACACGCATTTTCCTGATTGCGGGTTGGAGCCAAGGGCCGGCGCACTGAGCGTTGTCACCGGCCTTTGGGCTCACACTCTCCCTTTAGTCTTCGATGTCGCCGAGGTGATGCTGCACATATGCGTCGGCTTGTGCATCGATGGCGTCATAGTCACCGGCATCGGCATGCGCGATAATGGCCATCGCATTGTCCACCAGACGCGGATTCAACGCCTGCAGCCAGTGGATGCGCGGGTCACGCCCGAACCATCCCATCTGCTTGCGCGCCAAACGTTTGGTTTTCTGTGCCACGTCAGCCCAAGCGTCGATTTCCTCATCCCACATGCCGTCCAGCAAGTCGATCATCTGCTGGTAGCCGAGCGCGCGCCCGGCGGTGAAGCCCAGATGTGGGCGCAGACGGCGCACCTCGTCAAGGAATCCCTGTTCGCGCATTTGTGCGGTGCGAATATCGATACGGCGGTCAAGTTCCGCCCTATCCAAGTCAAGGCCGATTTGCACGCTGGCAATCACATACCGATAGCGCGGCAGGCTGGCCGAATACGGACGGCCGGTCAGTTCGATAACCTCCAGCGCGCGAATGGTGCGACGTGGATTGCGCGGATCCATGCGTGCGGCCGCTTCGGGATCCTTGGCTTTCAGTTCATCGAATAGTGCGCCAGCCCCCTCGTCACGCTCCCGTTGCTCCAGTCGCGCACGAACATCCGGATCGGTGCCGGGGAAGGAAATGTCGTCGATGGCGGCACGCGCGTACAAACCGGAGCCACCAACCAGAATCGGGCGGATGCCGCGCGATTGCAGATCGGTAATGGTTTCGCGGGCAAGGGTTTGGAAGCGGGCCACGCTCATCGTGTCATCAGGGTCGATGATATCGATGAGATGATGCGGCACCTCAGCCAGTTCCTCCCTGCTGGGCTTGGCGGTGCCGATATCCATGCCGCGATACATCTGGTAGGCGTCCGCATTCACGATTTCGGCGCGCTCGCCGCGTGCGGCAAGCCGTTTGGCTATGGCGATGCCCAAACCTGTTTTGCCCGATGCCGTAGGCCCTACGATGCTCACCACACGGGGTGTGGAGGATGCGGCAGCGGGCCGGGCGGCATCTGTATCCGTGCGCGCCGGCGTGATGCTGTCAGTGGCGCACATGGTAGGTTTGCCCCGCTTTCAGGTCGGGATCGGCAATCAGATTATGTCGCGCCGCATGGGTCACCGTGACGGTCACGAAATCGCCAATCTGAGGCTCAGGATAGCCTTCGGGCACACCGATATGCACCAGCACGCCGGTTTTCTCACGACCGGTGACACGATGGGTGGCCGCATCCTTCTTGCCTTGGGTGCCGGTGATCATCACCTCAACCGTTTTGCCTTCGAAGGTTTTGAGATTCTCTTCGGTGATCTGCTCTTGCAATGCCACCAAACGTTCGAAACGATCCTGCACCACATCATGTGGCACCTGTTCCATTTCGGCGGCAGGTGTGCCGGGGCGCGGCGAATAGATGAACGTGAAGGCGGATGAGAAGCGTGCCTGACGCACCACATCAAGCGTGGCTTGGAAATCCTCTTCGGTTTCGCCAGGGAAACCGACGATGATATCAGTGGAGATCTGCGCATCAGGCATGGCCTGACGCACCTTGCCAAGGATGTCCATGAACTTGGTGGTGCGGTAGGAGCGGCGCATCGCACGCAGAATCTTGTCAGATCCGGATTGCAGCGGCATATGCAGCTGATGCATCACATTCGGAGTTTCGGCCATGGCGGCGATTACATCATCGGTAAACGCGGCCGGATGCGGCGAGGTGAAGCGCACACGCTCCAATCCCTCAATCTCACCGCAGGCGCGCAACAGTTTGCTGAACGCGTACCGATCGCCAATGCCGTAGCCGAAGGAGTTCACGTTCTGTCCCAGCAGCGTCACTTCTTTGGCGCCGTCGGCCACGCAGGCGCGCACTTCGTCAAGAATGTCGCCGGGGCGACGGTCCTTCTCCTTGCCTCGCGTGGTGGGCACGATGCAGAAGGTGCAGGTGTTATTACAGCCCACGGAAATCGCCACCCACGAACTGATGCGTGAGGCGCGGGCTGCTGGCAGCTGGCTGGGGAACACTTCAAGCTGGTCGGCAACCTTAACCTGCGGGGTACCGCTGGCACGGTTCTGATCAAGCAGGCTCGGCAGGTCACCGATATTCTTCGTGCCGAACACGGCGGCAATCCACGGCGCCTTTTTCGCAATCTTCTCGCGGTCAAGCTGGGCCATGCAGCCGCCCACCGCAATCTGCAGGTTCGGACGCTGGCGCTTCATATCAGCCCACAATCCGACGGTGCCATACATACGTTCGGCGGCGTTCTCGCGCACGGCGCAGGTGTTGAGCACGATCAGGTCAACGTCATGGCCTTCGATCTGCTCTTCAGTGGCCGGCACATATCCATCAGCCTCAAGCACGCCGGCGATGCGTTCGGAATCGTGCACATTCATCTGGCAGCCGAGCGTGTGAATATGGAACACACCTTTGCCGCGCTGGCCGGCGATTGCTGCGGCATCCTCGGTTTCGGCGGTAATCGAGGCGCGCTCCGCCTCGGTCATCATGTCTTCGTTCATGCTGCCCATGGTATCGGCGGGGCTTGTCATGCGTCATGCGCAACCTGACAGTTTGCTGGGCATATTGCGGAGATTTCCGCCCGAACTCCGAATTGGCGACATCGGGCCGGTATTATTGGTGCCCGTGATACTTGACCGACATAACCGACTGAGTTCCTCCGACCTGCAGTCCCGGCTGAAGAACATCGATCTGGGCAACGGGCGTGTATTCAGCGCTGACCAAATCACCGAATTCGTCGATCAGATGCAGGTGTATGAGGGCGCGATGTACGAGATCAGCACCAAGCTGGAGATTCTCGACGACGAGTTCCAGGTGCGGTTCAGCCACGATCCGATTCATCACATGGAGCGGCGACTGAAATCAATCAATTCGATTATCGGCAAACTGGAGCGCAAGGGGCTTGCGATTTCAGTGGAGTCGGTGAAAGACAATCTGTTCGATGTGGCCGGCATCCGCGTGATCTGCAATTATCGCGATGACGTGTATTCCGTGTCGAACTACCTGTCTTCGCAGTCCGACATTCAGGTGCTGCGTGTAAAGGATTACATCAAGAACCCCAAGCAGAACGGCTACCGTTCGCTGCATGTGATCTACGCGGTGCCGGTATTCCTGTCCTCCGGCGCACACTATACGCCAGTGGAGGTGCAGTTCCGCACCATCGCCATGGATTACTGGGCAAGCCTGGAGCACGCGCTGCGCTATAAAACCGATCTGCCCGATGCCAGGCTCTCCGAGCATTCGCAAACACTGCTCGACTGCGCGCGTTCCCTGCAGAACATCGAAGTGCAGATGCAGAACATCCACCGTGATATCAACGGCGCGCCACAAGTGGGCGAGGCACCCAAAACCTCTGACTGATTGGTTGTGTTCCATTGCGGAAGGTGCGCAATGGAACACAACATAGCGTGGGGTTACTTACGCTGTAACCAAGCCGGCAGTTTTGCCGGGGCCTGAGCCAGCAGCGTACCCACGAAAATCAATGTGCAGCCAAGGTAGCCGCGCGGGGTCATTATTTCACCGAGGAAGATCGCCCCGCCCACCACAGAGAAGAACGATTCGAGGCTCATAATCAGGCTCGCCCTGGTGGGCGGCACCCACTGCTGCCCCACGACCTGCAACGTGTAGGCGATGCCCACCGAGCCGATGCCCGCGTACAGAATCGGAATCCAAGCGCCGAACGCGCCACTCCAGTTCACCGATCCCTCAATCAGCGACCCCACCCAGCTCAGAGCCGCAGTGGTGCAGAATTGGCCAAAGGAGAGTTGAATCGCGTCTACCTGTGCGCCAAGTTCATCGATGACCAGAATATGTGCGGCGAACAGTACGGCTGTGAACAGCAACAGCAGATCGGCCAATCCCAGTGAGCCGAACCCATCGGTAATGCACAGGAAGTAAAAACCGGCTACGGCAAGCGCCACAGCCACGATAACCAATGCGCCCACACGACGACGCAGGAACATGAATGCAAGCAGCGGCACCATCACAATGTATAGGGCGGTGAGAAAGCCTGCGCGTCCGGCCGATTTGCCATACAGAATGCCATACTGCTGTAGGGTGCTGGCGAGGAACAGCACAATGCCGCAGATGATGCTGACAACCACTGGGCTGGCCAGCGCTTTTTTCCAAATCGTCACCGACCTGCGGCTTTCATCAGACGCATGCATGCTGTCGGCAGCAACGCCATTGTTCTGCGTATTCCGCGCTTCCTGCTTACTGTGTCGCTGCCAAAGCAGAATAGGTACCAGTGAAAGCGCCCCTAGGGTGAAGCGTGTGGCATTGAAGAATAGCGGCGACATGGAATCCATGCCCTGCACCTGCGCCACAAAGGCGAATCCCCAGATCAAGGCCGTCAGCAGCAGGCACAGCATGCCCGCGATCTCTTGTCTTCTCATGATTCACCAAACTAACGCGGCCATGTGACGGATATGAAAAACCCGGCCACTTTGGGTGGCCGGGTAAATCACAAGTCAACGCCGATCATCAGCTGATACTGGCATCGATGCATCCGCAGATGTTTGTGCTGGGCGAACGCGACTAGTCGCGGTTGCCGAGCAACTGCAGGATGTAGAGGAACATGTTCACGAAATCGAGGTACAGGTTCAGTGCGCACAGGATGGAGATCTTCTTGATCATCTCCTCGCCCTGCGTCTCGTACTGCGCGAACAGGGCACGCGTGGACTGTGCATCGTAGATGGTCATGCCGGCGAACAGCACCAGGCCAATCGCGCATACGATCTGGGTCATGCCGTCCACCTGGAAGAGCATCAGCACCAGCTGGGAGACGATGAGTACAATCAGGCCCACCATCAGAATCGGACCAGCCTTGAGCATGTTGAACTTGGTGGTCATACCGAACATGGTCAGCACGAAGAAGAACGCGGCAGTAATACCGAGCGCGATGCCAATCGAACCAAGATCATAGACCAGGAAGATGGAGCTGAGGGTGAAGCCCATCAGCGCGGCGTATACGTAGAACAGCACACGGGCGGTGGTGGTGCTCATCTTCATAATGCGTGCGCCAAGCGCAATCGCCAGGCCGATCTGCACCACGCACAAGCCGATGAGGCCAATCATGCCGGTGGCCATCAGGAAGCTGACGTAGGCGCCTTGGCCCAGAACGGCGACCAGTGCGGTGACGATCAGGCCGATGGTCATTTCTCCATAGGCCCGGGTCACGGAGGCGCGACGCGCCTGCTCGACGTTGTAGGTCATCGTCGTGTCCATCGTGGCGCCGGCGGCACCCATGCCGGCGGCGGCGTATTGGGGGGCGCCCTGCTGTGCCCACTGGTAGGTGGGGGCCTGCTGAGGCTGCTGCTGGGCGTACTGGTAGCCCTGCTGCTGAGCGTTGTAGTCGGGGGTATTGTATTGCGGGTTGTAGCCGTTGGCTTGCGCCCCATTGTTGCGGGGCTGCTGACCGAATGTCATAATCGCTCCTTACCTTTCATCTGTCTATCCCCATCCTAGAGGAGTCAAGCTGAAAACTCCATGAAAGACTTACGCCCCAGAGCGAAATCGTGCGGTGGGGCGGTTCGAAACGCCACTCCACCGCACATGATTGACCAGCTAATCATCACCAGTATTCGCGTACCACTGTTATGCAGAGGTTGTTATTGCAGGGTGAAGGTGTGGCTCACCTTGGATTCGTCACTAACGGAGAATAGGGCGGTGACATCGACCGTAACCGGCGAGTCATCCTGCAACACATATCCCAAGGTCACCGTGGCCGTGGCGTCCGGCTGTGTTTCGGCAAGATACGAAGCCGAATCATATCCCTCCGGAGACTCGGTGTAGATGGCGGTGGCCAATTTGGTGCCATTCTGGAATGCCTTCGCATTAACCAGTGTCGCGAAGGAATTGTTCTTATCAGTAGTGTTCGTCCACTCGTAAGTGACCAGAACCGTGGGATTGCCCTCATAATCGTTACCACTGCGTGCTGCGGAGATGATACGCACATGGGCACCTTCAATATCACCTTCCATATCCTGTTCGCCTTTCTCGGTGTTGGCGCTGTCATTGGCATCTTTGTTTGTATTACCGGCATCGGCGGATTGGGAGGTATCAATGCCCTTCGACTGTTTCACGGCGTCGTCCAAGGCTTTGCTGGCTGCGGATTGCATAGCCAGCGTAATCACGATGGCAAGCACCGACAGCACCGCCGCAACAACCGACAGCACTTTGCCATGTTTTTTGCCACGGAAGGTGGTGACTATAGCCACAATGGCGAATATTGCGCCGATGACGCCCATAACGGCAGCTAAATTATTGATGATGGGAATGAAGCTTAATATCAGGGCGATAATTCCTAATATCAGCGCGACAATACCTGCCACTGTGGTATGGCGAGGAGGCTGCGCAGCAGAACTGCGATTCGAAACCGGAGGCATGCCTGCGGGTGGCTGAGCAGGCGTGTTAGGAGAGCTCATAACGTCCTTCTTTCTCGTATCGAACGAGGCGAATCTCGTACGCTATCGACGTTATCGGCTCCCTCACGCACGCGTCAGTGTACGAATGGTCATTGATTGTTACCCATTCGGGCACTGTTGGGTTGCCGGTTATGACCGCATGTCCAATGGCGACAAAGCTACGTGTGGCAATACAGTGGATCTATGACCGCATCAGCACCTCTCCCCGATCCGCCGACAACGCCGGCATCACCAACAACACATCGCCGAAATAGACACCTTCCGTCTTGGATGTCTGGCTTTTTGACGGATACGGACGACGAAGTACCGGTGCATACACGGTCATGGTGCACTGCCACAATGATTTTCACTGCCGTGTTTTGTTGTTTGGCGCAATGTTCGTTCACCGCCCAGCAGTATGTAGCCGAACCGCAAAATGGCATGTATATGTGGATGATTGTCAGCACACTACTGGCATTCGTGTTTCCATTCCTACTCATTGCCCGTTCTCATCATCCCGAACCAGTGTTCTGGGCATGTGGTGCCATCGTACTGGCATTCCCCTACGATCCGATGCTGGTATTGATGTCGTTGACCGCCTTGCTCGCCCGTCGTTCTGACGTCAGACGCACGGCACGAGCGGTCGCTGCGACAACCGTCATCGCGGTCTGGGCACAGTTGCGTGACGCGCTCAATCCAGCCGATGCCTCACTATGGCATATGTTCTTCGCCAAACCGCATACCGGGCAAAACGGCGTGCCGCTGGTGATGCTTACCGGGGAAACGCCGGTAGTTCTCACCGCTGCGGCGGTAGCGCTTGTGGAGGTTATCATCGCCACGCTTGTCGGTTTGCATATCCGTTCGAAGGCCAACCTGCAAACCGTCAAGGCACGCGCCGACGCAGCTGCCAGCCATGCGGCCACACTGCAAAGCGATCTTAACAATCAGCAGCTCGCTGACGCCATTGCCGCCGAAGCACATGACACACTGGCGCATTCGCTATCACTGCTTGCATTGAACGCGAGCGCGCTGCAGGCCGAAGCGAGCAAATTGGAACCTTCCGCACATACGCAGGCGTTAGTACACCAGTCGGAGGATATCCGCAGACAAGCAGCCGGTGCGCTGGATGAGGCACATGCGATTATCGACATGCTTCGCCATCCACAACAGGCGTGGGAACAGCTCATCCCCTCCGACGACACCGCTCTGACACGCGATTCCTTGGATGCGCTCATCAGTGAAACCCGCAATGCCGGCATGCAACTCAACACTTGGATTGACATCCAACAGCTGAGCGATCTCGACGACGGCATCAGCAAAATCGCCTACCGTGCCATCCAGGAGGGATTAACCAACGCACGCCGCCATGCCCCGGACGCACCAGTGTCTTTGGAGGCGACTGCGGATCCCGCACATGGCGTGCACGTGCATGTCAGTAATCCGGTACCGATAGTTTCCGCCGCATCACAGGAGCGGGATCGATCCCATAACGGGCTCACCGGTTTGACAGCTCGCGTATCCGCTGTGCAAGGCGCGTGCCATTACGGATTCGATGAGCGACACAATTTCCGTCTTGATGTGCGTCTGCCCTGGACACAGGCGAAGCACCGCTAGACTGGATGCACGTGAGTGAAGTGAATCAGAACGTTCCCATCCGAGTCAGCGTGATCGACGATGATCCGATGATCTGTCAGGCGATGAGCCTGATTCTTACCGACTATTCTTCGGGGCGTATTCATGTGGTATCCACATCCACTGATGGAGCATCTGCTGTGGAACGAGCACGCGACGAGCACCCCGATGTGGTGTTAATGGATATCGCTATGCCCGGCATGGATGGGATTAAGTCGACACGGGCCATGCGTGCGCTTGCCCGTCCGCCGCATGTGTTGATGCTTACCTCACTCAGCCCGTCGAATACCGTGGAGAGAGCCGTGGAAGCTGGTGCGGAGGGATTCATTTCGAAAACAGACGCTCCTGAAGACATCATCAGACGCGTGCTGGGCGTGTGTTTGGGAAATCCTCAATTCAACGCCGCCAGTCAACGTCAGCTTATCGGCGATTTGAGTTCGCAGCGCCCGCGTTCGCGTCGAGATGAGGCACGAGCTATGTTGGATGCCTTGCCCGAACGCGAACGCGAGGCGGTGATACTCGCCGCCGAAGGCTACACCAATGCAGAAATTGCTGCGAGGATGTTCATCTCGGAGCGCACCGCCAAAGCCCACCTTTCATCGGCTTCCGACAAACTGAGCATGGGACGCGTACAAATGGCACGTCTGGTCGAGCGCGCCGATCTGCCGGCACGCCTATAACGCAGCTTGCGGGATGCACGGCCAACTACCGTAGAAACTACGCTACCGATGAATTAACGAGTTCGATGTCGTTGGCTTGCATTTCTGTGCGGGCGGCTTGACCGAGTTCGGCGCTGACCGGCACCGTCAGATCGGTGAACACACGCACGTCATAACCAAGACGCCGGGCGTCGAGCGCGGTTTCCTTGACGCAATGCGATTCGGCAATGCCTACCACATCCACCTGCAGCACATTCGCGTCGGCGAGCGCCGTGGCCAAAGTATGACCGGCCTCGAGTTCGGCGGCGACCTGCTCGCGCGACTGGATACGATCCGAATTGTCCTCGATGCCTTCAAAACCGGAGTAGGCGGCTGAATACTGGCCTTTCTTGAAATGGTGCGCAATGTTCAGCGCCGCAATGGCGGGGTGAAGCTCGGCGTTCGGCGTGCCGGCCTTGCCGTGCACCGGCCAGGTGTCCACGAAGTCCGGATGGTCGGACCAGTGATCGCCCGGTTCGATATGCCAATCCTGCGTGGTGGCGATGTAGTCGTAGTCGGCGCGGTGCTGCTTCACGAATGCGGCGATACGCTCGGCCACTGCATTGCCGCCTTCCACACCCAGTTCGCCGCCCTCGCAGAATGTCGGTTGTACATCGACCACGATTAATGCCTGTTGTGCCATGTGATTGCCTTTCTCTTGGCTTGGTCTCCATCTTAATGGCGCAACGGGCTCTGTGAGCAAGTTCATATGCAACAGATTAGGCCGTTGCACACCTGCATGGCACACTGGCGGGTATGGAAGAGAATAATTCGCAATCACCCACAACCTCAGCAACCCCGCTCACGCCGGCATCTCCATTCGCCGCGCCTCAACCCATGGATCCGCTATTCCCCGGCCGCACTTTCGTGAGCACCGTGCTTGACGCCTTGGATTCCAAGAAGACCATGACCGGCAAGATGACCGGCAAATATATGCAGCGTGCCATTATGGCCGGCCTGTTTGTGGGTATTTTCTTCACCACGTATTTTGTGATCGCCGCCGCATTCGCCGGTGCCGATGCCCCGGTTTGGATGCCGGTAATGGGCCGCGTGCTCGCCTCGCTGACCTTCGGTTGGGCGCTGGTGCTGATCTTCTATACGAATTCCGAACTGCTTACCTCGAATATGATGATCGTGTCCATCGGCGCCTACCATCACCGCATCAACTGGGTGCGTTCGGCCCGTATTCTGGCGCTGTGTTTTCTTGGCAATCTGATCGGCGGACTGATTGTGGCCGTGCTGCTGCGCTTCTCCACTATTGCCGACGGTGCCACCTTTGAGGCGATGGTGAATGCGGTGCAGCTGAAAACCGGATATCTGACCTCCGGCGCATTCGGTTGGGCGGATTTATTCGTGCGTGCGATTTTCTGCAACTTCTGCATCAATATCGGCATGTTGATGGTGTACAACGGCAAACTCACCAACGATTTCACCAAATGCGTGATTATGGTGGTGGCCGTGTTCGTGTTCGCATTCCTTGGCTTTGAACACTCCGTGGCCGATTCGGTGCTGTTCCTGATCGTCGGCATGCATGGCGTGGGCAATGTTCTGCTGGAAATCGGCACAATCATCGTGGTGCTGCTGGGCAATTTCGTGGGAGGCGGCCTGTTGATCGGTCTGAACTTCGCAGTGATGAACGATCGGCCGCACTCCCCCGCCTCACCGGTGACGCACTACCCGCAGTCCGTTCTGCATAGCATCAACCCTCACGCCTCATCCGCAGGCAAGGCCTGAGATTGGGCGGGCAAGCAGCGCCACGAACGTTGCTGGCTACCATTCGCGGCGCTGCCAGCTTCTGAGTGACACAGCGAAGGATGCCACGGCGAGCACAGCAATCGCAATAATCGATAGCATGATTTTCCCTACTAGTGGCAGCGATACCAGAGCATTCGCAATCGACGCCACCAACCCAGGGAAGAACCTGTCGATCAGCATCTCCACCCACACCAGCGCGGCGGACATCACCGCGGTGATCTGGATGCCGCGGGTGAGCCCGATGATGAACAGCAACGGCACTTCAACCAGAGCCAACATTACGAACGACGGGATGAACACCGCGAGTACGGAAAGTCCCAAACTCACATCCAGGTCGAACATCACGATCGACAACACGTACTCAATCATGCATTCGATCACGGCTATGACAAGCAGCAGCAGTGAAGAGCAGTATTTGCCAAGCACCTGGTTTAATCGGGATACCGGCATAATCGCCGTCAGCGCGGATGACTTCTCCATGTCGTTCAACAAGAACATAGTCGCGATGGACATCAGCCAGTATCCCATCGTGAAGAAGGTCATCAGCATGATGGCCGCCCCTGTATTACGGATCAAGCCAAACAGCACGAACAACAGCGGGAGAGCGAACGCCGCTATCGTCGACCACATCCGCCCGGTGGAGATCGCACGAAAATCAGTCGCGACGGATAGCGCGATTCCGCGCAATCTGGAGGGGCGGCGAACCGTCGAAGTCCGCGCCGACGAATAATTCATCGACGTTGTCATGATTGGTTCCTTAGAGTTCCTTGGCGCGGTAGATGCGCAGCGAGCAGGTGTAAGATATGGACAAAGCGATGATGACGACGATGACCGCAATCAACGCGAGCCAGCCGGGTTCCAGATTCGCCAATGTCTCGAGCGCGCCGAGTATCACCGCCATCTGGGCGGCACTCAACGCGTTGGAGCATAGCTCCATCGCGATCCAGCCGACACCGAACAGCGCTACGACCACGCCGAAGACCACCAACATCGCCTTCTGCAAAGACATGCGGTACATCAACGGAATCCACAATGACTCGAGCAGCAGATAGACCACCGGGATAACGGCCAGGTTGGTGGCGTATCTGCCCATCATCGCTTGCCATGCGCCGGCATCCACCATAACCGACATGATCAGTGCAGACACCGTCAGTTCAACGGTCAACAACGCTCCCAGAGACAACAGCATCAGATAACGGGCCGCCACCTGATGCCCACGGCGAACCGGAATGACGCCGTTCATCCAACGATGCATGCCTTGGGTCTCATAGACGAACATGTACACCGGCATCATCACGAACACGCCGGAGGCCATGCCGCCCATCACGGACTGCATCAGATCCAACGAATCGTCGCCTTTGAACAACAGACCGAATAACAACGCCAATGCCGGCAACATGCACAGGCAGACGGCCATCGACGCCTTGCCGCCGCTGTTCAGCCGCAACCAGTCCAGACGAAACGCATTGAGGATCGGATGTGTCGTGCCACCATGGGATCGCTTCTGCATTGCGGTGTTCATCACAGCACCTCCTTCGTGCCGGAAACCTCACCAGTATTGGTCAGGCGGATGATGTCGTCGATGGAGGCGGGCTCGAGAGTGAATTCCATGCCCGACAGGCCAGCGATGTTCTCCGCGCGCACCAAGGCGTCGAAGCCGGTATCATACCGCCGCAATCCCACGGCGATGTCCTTCACCGCCGTAAGTTCGTCGGGACCACCCTTGACCACACGGAAGGAGTCCTCGAACTCATCCTTGGGGCCGGTGTAGTAGAGACGACCGCCGTTGATATAGGTGATGAAGTCGGCGGCGCGCTCAAGGTCGGTGGTGATATGCGTGGAGAACAGCACCGCATGCTCGCCATCTTCGATATAGGCGTGCAGCGTGTCCATAAGCTCGTCGCGGGAGAGCACGTCGAGGCCGGCGGTTGGCTCGTCGAGGATCAGCAGTTTCGCGTCGTGGCTTAAGGCGATTGCGAGCATGAGCTTCATCTGCATGCCGCGTGAGAATTCCTTGAGCTTCTTCTTGCGGTCGAGCTTGAATTTTGCAAGATAGCTGGCGAATGTGGCTTTGTTCCATGCGGGGTACATGGGTGCCATCACCCGTTCGACATCGTTCACATTCCACGTTTCGACGAAATACGAGCTGTCGAACACGATGCCAAGCTGTTGTTTAACGGCCTCTTCGTCGGCAAGGTTGTCGAGACCGAGAACCTGAATTTCGCCGGCGTCGCGGTGGATCATGTTGAGGATGAGTTTGATGAGCGTGGACTTACCTGCGCCGTTGGGACCAATAAGCCCCATGATGTAACCGGCGGGCAGGTCGAAGGTCACGTCGTCGAGTGTAAATCCAGAATCGTAGTGTTTGGTTGCGCCGGTGACGGACAAGGCCATCGGCACCGCACCGGAGAGTTTGTCGATCATGATGCTTCCTTAGGGCTGTATTGTACGGCGGTACGCATCGTCGAGCAGGTTATGCAGATCAGTCAAAGGCAGGTCGGCCGCCTTGGCTGCGGCGACAGCATCGTCGAGATGTTCCTTGGTCTGGGCGATGAGGCTTTCCCTCATCACCTCGTTGCCTCGGTCCATGACGAAACTGCCTTTACCCTGCACGTTCTGTATGACGCCCTCGTCGGCCAGTTCGTTGTACGCCCTGGTGACGGTGAGCACGGAGACGCGCAGCTCTTTGGCGAGTTTGCGCAGGGAAGGAAGGGCCTCCCCCGCTTTGAGCTCGCCGCCGAGTATGGCTTCGCGGATCTGTGTTTTGATCTGTTCGTAGATGGGTTCGCCGGACACGGATGAGATGATCAGTTTCACGCCGCGTCCTTTCTATGTGTAGTTATGTTGTCGACATGACAGCTAACTGTTTAACTGTCATATATAACAGTATCACAGTTAGTGGCGAACTGTTATGGCGTGTCATATAACAGTGCGATGAAAAAAGGCAGGGCACGACCAGCCCTGCCTATAACGGTCTACAGTTGCCGTGGTGCGTTATGGAAGTCAAACAAAACACCATCGGCAAGATCGCAAATTTCCGGCCAGTCGCCGGCGGAGGAATCATCATGCATGGCCCAGACGGACATACCCACTGATTTGGCTGATTTGATACCAATCAGCAAATCTTCGAACACTGTGCACTGGCACGGTTCAACACCAAGCCGGGAAGCAGCCAACAGATACACGTCTGGATGATCCTTGCCGATATTCCCCGCATCATCAACCGACACAATCTCATCGAATAATTCCATCATGCCAACGTGGCTCAACGCCGGCTCCCTCAATTGCGGCGACAACGACGTCGCCACACCAAGGCGAGCACCGGAGGCTTTCAGCTCTTTTAGGTACTCAAGAGCGCCAGGCTTAGCCTCGACCACAGTTGCATAGGCGGTGCGCGCCATCGCATCCCACTCATCCATCAACTGTTCAGGGGTATCATGCAAATCGAATCTGGCGATGGTGTATTCGGCAATCTGTCGAAACTGCATGGAGGCGACCTTGGTCATATAGTCGTCGGGTACGTCAATGCCGCGCCGACCCAAGCAGTCGATATCGACCTGATCCCACACACCCATTGAATCAAGCAGGGTGCCATCCAAATCAAAAATGGCGGCTTTGCCGGTGTTATCCATCATGTCACTCCAATCGGCTTTCGGACAGTAGTTCATGAGCATGCCCTAGGGAGGCCTCGGACTCCGAGCCGGACAGCATGCGGGCGATTTCGCGTTCGCGCTCTTCGCCTTCGACCGGCGTGACGGTGGTGGAGACCCCTTCCAACCCGTCATGTTCGCCTTTGGACACCACATAGTGCGCGTCAGCCCACGAGGCGACCTGCGCCAAGTGAGTGACCACAATCACCTGCGCGCCACGAGCCAAGCGAGCCAAACGTTTGCCGAGCTCCACGGCAGCCTTGCCACCCACGCCGGCATCCACCTCGTCGAAGATGAACGTCATATCAGAACCATGCGAAGGCCGGTCGCCGCCAGCAGCCATGCCAGCGTCGGCGGCGACCAACTCCATGGCCAGCATCAATCGGCTTAATTCACCGCCGGACGCGCTTTTGCCCATCGGCAACCGCGGCGAGCCCTCAAACGGGGTGAACAGGAATTCGATATCATCGCGACCCCACGGCCCGAGCACGTCATCAGTACCGCTCCGAGGCGTCACATGCACCTCCAGTGAGGCACCGGCCATCGCCAAGGACGCCAATTCGGCGGTAACACGCGCGCCCAAATCAGTAGCCGCAGTTGCACGAACAGCGCTCAGCTTATCGGCGGCAGACAAAGCCACGTCATACAATTTCGCGCGTTCGGCCTCCAATTCGGCGACCTTTTCAGGAGAGGCGTCCAAATCCTCCAATTCGAAAGCCGCCTTGTCTCGCCATGCCAGCACATCGGCAAGCGTGGGGCCCCAGCGGCGAGTGAGCTCGCCAAGTTCATGAATGCGTTCGTTAATCTGATCCAGATCCTCAACGCTGCCTTCATCGCCCAGTTCGCGAGACAGGCTAAACACCACATCGGCAAGATCGGCGTTGATGGATTCCAAACGATCCGCCTGTTCCGCAAATGATCCGCCCACATGGATGGCGCGCAACGATTGCGCGGCATGGTTGATCAAATCCACGGCGGAAACACCCTCGCCATCCAATGCGTCACCACTCAATTGCGAGGCGTCAAGCGCACCCAAGGCAGAGCCAACACCCTGCGCGATGGCGGCGGCGTTCTCGATCCGGTCACGACGCGCCTTCAGATCCTCGTCTTCGCCCGTTTGCGGTTCGACGCGGTTGATGCGTTCGATGGATTCGCGCAGATAATCGGCCTGCTGTCTGGCGGATGCCTCCTGTGATTGCAGTCGCCGCAGTCGCTCATCCATAGCGGTCAGCTCATCCCAAGCCTGACGGTATGCCGTCAATTCGCTCTCGTCACCCGCAAAACGATCCAAGAATTCACGTTGGCGCGCGCTCGAAGCGATACGCAACTGATCGGCCTGACCATGAATGGTGACCAGTTCGCCCGCAATGGCGCCCAGCACCGAACGCGGTACGGTTTTGCCTCCCAGCACCGCCCTGGAACGGCCGGATACCGGCACGGTGCGCGACAGAAACAGTTCGCCGTCCTCCGGTTCGACACCGGCTTCGCGGGCCAGTGCAACCGCCGTATCCGCCTGTACATCACCATCAGCGGCGGCGGTTTCTTGCACGGCAAAAATGCCCTGGGCCCATGCCTCATCAGCCCCGGCAGACACACGCGATGCTTCCGCGGCACCTCCGGAAATCAGTCGGATGGCGGACAACAGCATGGATTTGCCGGCACCGGTTTCGCCGGTGATCGCAGTCATGCCGGCGGCCGGGGCAATCATGGCCTCGCGAATCGGCCCCAGATTGCGGATATCAAGTTCCTCAAGCATCAGTCGTGCAGCTCCTCCTGCCTGATGGGCGGGGCCGGTGGCTCGGGCGGACGCACGCCGTCGCTGACACCTTCGGGAAACACATGACCATGATTCGTATTCACGGCGGCGGACGCACGCGCCTGTTCGCGCCAGCCGACCACTGGCAAATCGAATTTGGAAACCAGCCGGTTGGTGAACGGCACGCCGGAAAGTCGGGCAAGCCGCAATGTATCACGTGATTCACGCACCACCACACGCGTGCCCTTGGGCAGCGCCTGCTGACGTCGGCCGTCACAGCAAATCCATCCGTCGGACATCGAATCGTCCAGAATATCAATGGTGAACGTGGAGCCGGAACCAATAATCAGGGGCCTGGCAAACAGGGCGTGCGCGGCCAATGGCACCAATTGCAGAGCCTTGACATTGGGCCACATAATCGGCCCTCCCGCCGAAAAAGCGTAGGCGGTGGATCCGGTGGGAGTGGACACGATCACACCGTCCGCGCCGAAGGAGCTCATCTCCACATCATCCACCCGAATGGACAGCTCGACCATTTTGCCACGGTCGGCACGCTCCAGCGTAATGTCGTTCAATGCCCAATCACCAATGGGCTGCGCTGCACCGGGCAGCCATACGTCCACATGCGCAATCATGCGCTCGTCAATCGAATAGTCATGCGTGGCCACGCGACGGATCGCCTCTTCGATCTGGAAGCTTTCGAATTCGGCGAGAAAGCCCACATGGCCCATGTTCACGCCCAGAATCGGCACCTGCGTGCAATGCACCAGTTCCGCAGCCCGCAGAATCGTGCCGTCGCCGCCCAATACCACCACGATTTCTGTGTCTTCCGGCACGGTGGGCGGCTGCACGCCGAACGCCGGCGCCTCCACATTGTCGATAATGGTCACGTTGAAACCGGCCACGCGCAACTGGCTGACGGCTTCGGCCACCACGGTGCCGCTCTGGCGCAGACGGCTGTGCGTCACTACCACCGCGTTTCGTTTGGCGCACTCGGCCATGACATCCTCCCCGCAAATCACGACGATCGCTTCGACCGCCTCATATCGCACTGCCACCATCCTAACCGGCGTGGGTGCCAGCGGATGGTAATGGTTGCGCGGCGGCCTGTATCGATTCGTCATGCAATCACTGCGCAATGGCCGTACAATGGCAGCAGCTGATAAAGGGGAATGATGAACGACGATTTCGACGAGAACATCGGCAACGCCCGCGAATCCCATGGTTTATCCTGGTGGGTTTCCGACCGATACCAACGTCGCGCCGACAATACGCCGCGCAGACATCGGCATCAGACTCTTTCCGATCGTCTGCTCGCCCACCCAGGCCGCCTTACCATCGCGTATTTCGCCGATCTGATCGTTATCGTCACCCTTGTGCTGCTGCTTCCCATCTCCTCCAGACAGGAGGGTTCCACCGATATGCCCACCGCTTTCTTCACTGCGGTTTCGGCGCTGTCCACCTGTGGCATACCGGTGGTGAACATGGCCGAGCATTGGACCATATTCGGCCAGGCCGTCATTCTGGTGTCGATTCAACTTGGTGGCCTCGGCGTTATGACATTCTCTTCGATTATCGCCCTGTTCATTTCACGTCGTCTCAATGTCACGCAACGTTTGCTGACCGCCAGCGAACTGGGCACCACCAAACTCTCCGAAATCAAAGCCGTACTGCAGGTGGTGGCGATCTCCACATTCTGCATCGAGGCGTTCACCATGCTTGCCCTGTTCCCCGGTCTGTTCAATCTCAACAATCATCATGTGGGACGCACGCTATGGGAAGCGTTGTTTTATGCGGTTTCCTCCTATAACAACACCGGCTTCACCCCCGACGCCACCGGATTGCATGTGCAAAGCTGGGCCGTGGGGCTGCCGGTGTTGGTGGCGGCCTTCATCGGCACACTCGGCTACCCGGTGATACTGAATCTGACCCGTTGCGCACGTCGCCGCGACAGGCCTCGCAAGTGGAGTCTGAACACCAAACTCACATTGGTCACCACTTTCGCCCTGGTGGGATTGAACCTTGTATGGTTTCTTATCGCCGAATGGAACAACGCATCCGTATTCGCCCAGGCGAATCCATCCGACAAACTGCGCGGCGCACTGTCTGCAGCGGTGATGCCACGGTCCTCCGGATTCGACCTGTCATGGGTGGGCGAGGTAAGCGATCCGACCAAAGTGGTAATGAGCGCCATGATGTTCATCGGCGGCGGCTCCTCCTCCACCGCAGGCGGCATTCGTGTTACCACGTTCGCAGTGCTCATGCTGATTTGCCGCGCCGCATTCACCGGCCGCAGTTCAGTGACCGTCTTCCGCCGCCGGCTGCCCGAGCGCACCCTCATTACCGCAGTGTCGGTAACCATTGCCTGCTTTGCCTTGGTTTTCTGTTCGGCGATTGCGTTGATGATCGTCACCGGCCGCAACCTGACCGATACGCTGTTCGAAGCATGTTCGGCATTCAGCCTTGGTGGATACACGCTTGGCGTGGCCAGCCCGGATAATCCCGTGACATTGTTTATTCTGGCTGCTGCGATGATTGTCGGGCGTCTGGGGCCGATGACCATCGCCTACGCGATCAACCGCCCACATCCCAGCGAACCCATCAACTACCCGCCAGAGAATATTGTGGTCGGCTGAATCACATGCGCAGGCACGTACTGCGCGCGGGCACTTGGCCTGGTGTAAACACAAACGAATACAGACAAATACCAAACAAACGCAAACGAGTAAGGTGGGGGCCATGGCTTCGAAGATCAATGCGAACAAAAGCGTGCTGGTGGTAGGTTTGGGCCGGTTCGGTGCCGCAGTGGCCACCACACTTGACGATATGGGGCAGGATGTGCTGGCCGTCGACCGCGATGCGCAGATTGTGGCGCGCTGGTCCGCGCATCTGCCCGTCATTCAAGCGGATATGACCGATGTGGCGGCCATCGAGCAAATCGACGCCTCCCAGTTCGATACGGCGGTGGTGGCCATTGGCGACAGCGTCGAGGCATCCGTGATCGTCACTGGTAACCTGTTGGACGCCGGCATTGTTGATCTGTGGGCCAAATCCGTATCCCGTGAGCATGCGCGCATTCTGCAGCGTATCGGCGCTCGTCATATCATCAACGCCGAAACCGATGCTGGCAAACGTGTGGGGCATTTGGTATCCGGCGACTATCTTGACTACATCGAAATCGACGGTCCCTATACGGTGGTCAAAATCCACACACCGTCGCATGCCGTGGGTCGCAGCATCGAAGAGGCGCAGGTGCACGACAAGTATGGCGTGACCGTGGTGGGTGTCAAAGCTCCGGGCAAGGAATTCCAGTATGGCTTCAAGGAGCTGGTTATGCATCGCAATGATGAGCTCATCATCATGGGCAAGCAGGATCAGATCGATCGTTTCCTCAGAGGCTGACAGCTGGCTGCCCAACTTTAGCCAGGCTGCACAATCAATGCACAATCAAAAGGGAAGTGACTTTGGTCACATGCCTTCTCATAATGCCCTCTGTATTGTGCCTGTAACTTTCTATCCAGCATGTCGTAAATCGAACGCTCTTATTATGAGCCGCAGTTGTCCCGAATATAGGGGGTATGGGCATGCAGACCAACGCACACGGCACAGAACGGAATTCCGACACAGACAGCGACGAGATAGCACCTGAGGCAGCGCCAGTTCGGGGAATCGGCACCCTTGAAATACGTGAACCACGGCAATTCTGTGGGATCGTACGTGCCCGAACCATCCACGTTGCTGATGTATTGGATGCGCATGGCATCATCTGTGATTGTTTGATTCTGGACAACGGCACGTTACAGTGCTTCGCAGATTTGCATGCCCACCGCATCAGTGGCAACGGATGCATTCGCATCAATGGTGCGTTGGAATGCGACAGTCTCGACTTGACCGGTGACCTTGAGACTCATGGCGAAATCATCTGCTCGGGCACGCTGAACATCAACGGTTCGCTGATCAACACCCGACGGGTCACCGCAGATACCATCATTCTCAACGGTGCCTGCAAGGGTCGCGAACTTGATGGACGTAATCTTGACATCCGGCCACTGAATAGCAACATGTTTGCCCGCTTCGGCATGAATCGCTTCGATGCCGGCATCGAAGTCGTGCAGATTAATGCCAATCAGCTCAAGGCACAGGGATTGCGCTGCCAAAGTCTGAAAGCCAACAAGGCGCTGCTGCGCAACGACTCGCATGTGCAAAGCGCAATCTGTGACGCCGCGCTGGGCACCGATCGCACCTCCAGCGTGGTGTTGGTGGGAGGCGATTGCCGGCGCGTTCACCTCAAAACTGCATAAAGCAGATATTCGGCATTGCCATGCGTGCCCTCGATGGGGCTGGGCGCGGTAGCACGAACATCCATGCCGTACTCGCTGGCGCAGCCGACCACCTTGGCCAAGGCCTGTTCGCGCAGGGAAACATCTTCCACAATGCCGTTCTTGCCCAAGCCCTCGCGCCCGACTTCGAACTGTGGTTTGACCAGCAGGACGATGTGCGTTCCCGGCGCACCGATGCGGGCGATCACCGGAATCACATAGGTCAGGGAAATGAACGACACATCCGAAACAATCATCGCCGGCCGATACGGTAGTTGCGCGGCAACCACCTCACGGATATTGACGCCGCTCATCTCAATCACCCGTTCGTTGCGCGCGATGCGTGGATCCAGTTGCCCATGCCCTACATCGAGGGCGATGACACGGTTCGCTCCCCCACGCAGCAACACATCGGTAAACCCGCCGGTCGAAGCACCGATGTCCAGACAGTCGAGGCCACGTGCGCTGGGCAGGCCATCTGATCGGAAGGCTTCGAATGCGCCAAGCAGTTTGTAGGCGCCACGTGACACATAGTCGTCGCCTTTATCGACGGCAAGTTCGCTGTGCGCGGCTTTGACCATGAATGACGGTTTGGTGATAGTCCGGCCATCCACGCGCACATGCCCAGCTTTGATGAGTCGCTGGGCTTTGGCACGTGATTCAACAAGACCGGCAGCAACCAGCATCATATCGAGCCGGTCGAGCGGCGTGGCAGGTTCCAAAACATCAGCCACGATTGTCATCCAATTCGTGTTGCAGCGCGTTCAGCACACTACGGTATGCCGTCAACTGCTGGTCATCGGTTTTGCTGTCGATATCAGCCAGTTCGGGGAATCGTTCGCTGATCGGGGTGCGATCCATTACAACGCCCAGTCCGGCAATGCGACTTGAGAGGCATCATGCCCGTTGTCGGCATACTGCCACATCAGGCACAGTGCGGCACGCAAAGCATTGATATCCGTCGGATCGTTGACCTTCAGCTCCTCAGCATCCAGCCACGCTTCGGCACCAGCGCACTGCCAGCGATTCTCGCCGGTTTCGATGGGCTCGGGGTGCGCCACATTGAGGTCACGCAGATCCTTGGACACGAAGGTGGGGCGCAGGTGCACGGGGGCCAGCAGCAGTTCAGTGGGGTTGGTCACGCCGGTAAGCACGGCGAGTGAATCATAGCCACCACGATTGCCAGCCTCAATATCTGTGTCCAGACGGTCGCCGATGGCGATCGAGGCCTCTTTGGGCACCAGATCGTTGCCACCGGCGGCATTGAGTTCGCGCGCCTCATCGTACATATAGGATTCCGGCTTGCCTGCGGAGGCGACCGGCTCGATACCGGTGGCGTTGATTACAGCCTGAATCATCGAACCACAGCCAGGTGCGATGCCCAGCTCACGCGGAATAGTCAGATCGCGGTTGGTCACGAAATAGGTGGCACCAGCTTCGACGGCAAAGCTTACGTTCGCCATCATTTGCCAAGTCATGTCCGGATACCATCCCTGAATCACCGCATCGGGCTTGTCTTCAGGTCCGTCCACGATGGTTAGCCCGTTACGACGCACCTGATCGTGCAGATGCTCGGCACCGAGTACCATCACGCGCGCCCCGGCCGGCACGGCCTTGGCCACCATGCGGGCGGCCACCACCGACGAGGTGATGACCTGCCAGGGTTCCACGTCCAAATCAAAGCCGCGCAGTTGTTCGGCGACCACGCTTTGGAAGCGCGATGAGTTGTTTGTCGTATATTCGATGGTCATGCCAGCCTGTTCGGCAGCACGAATCGATGCGGCGGCGTATTCGACGGGATTCTTGCCGCGATACACCACTCCGTCAAGATCCAGCAGCGCCAGCTGATAGGTTTCGGCCAGCGGGCGCTGCGTTCCTTTGAGCATACGAGTCATCGTCGTTGCCTAGTCCTGCTGTTCCGACGATTCAGCCGGTTCATTGTCGGATGCGACACCTTCGGCGGCTTCTTCAGCCGGTGCCTCGGTTTCGTCATCCTGCGCGTCGCCGTCGCCTGCTTCGGCTTCGCGGGCCTCGTCGGTTAATTCAGCTTCCGTCTCGACAGCATCGGCCTGTCGTTCCGCGTCCTGTTCAACTGGATCGTCCTGTTCGTCGCGCGCATCTTCAGACTCGGATTCATTCGTATCCTCGTCCTCTTCGTTCTCATCATCCTCGTCGGATTCGGGTTCGAGTTCGGGCGCGTATTCAGCTTCGGACGGATCAATGCCAAGCGCATCAAGCACGTCGGAGTCATCGGTCAGGCCAGCTAGGTCATGGTCGATGATCACATCTTCGGAGTCTTCGTCGAGGTCCACGTCGGCGTACTGCTCTTCCAAGCGGTCGAGTACGTCTTCAAGCGCCTCGGCTTCCTCGCTGCGGCCGGCCTCCTCAAGGAAGTACTGCTCGGCCTGCACCGCACGCATGCGATACTCACCCGGCAGGCCCTTGGAACGACCCACCGTATGGGCGATTTCAATGGCCTTATCCCACATTTCCAAGTCGCCAAGCGCGCCGGCATACACGAGGAACATTTCGGCCTTGGGAGCACCGGTCAGCATCTTGCCTTCGTCAGACAACGCCAGCTCCACAGCCTTCTTCGGATTGCCCAAGCCACGCTCGCAGTCGGCCATGAACGGCAGGTAATCCAAGAAGCCGTTCATACGGTAGGCGGTTTTGAACTCGCGCAAAGCCAGCTTGTAGTCACCCTTACGATAGGCGACGAAGGCCAGCGTTTCACGGGCGAAGTCGATACGGGAGGCCTGGCGGGCCACCCACTTGGCATGCTCGAGTGCTGCATCGGGGTCGGATTCCTCAAGATGGAATGCGGCGAGAATATGCAGGCCGATATTCTCAGCATGCTCCTTGGACAGGCCACGCAGACGTTCGCGTTCATCCTTGGACAGCATCGACCATTCCATGCCCTTGGGCATCTTCGGCTCGTCGGGGCGGCGGTCGGTGTATGGATTCTGCGAGGGGAAGCTCATCGTGCCGTCGGAGTTGCGGCGCGGACGGCTCATATATTCGCCGCGCTTGGCCTCACGATACTGCTGCTTCTCCTGCGGGGTGAACTCAGTGCGGGCGGCACGCTCCTCGTGACGGTCGTCACGACGGAAGTCGCCACGATCATCACGACGGTTGCCGCGGAAATCGCCACGGCGATCATCGTGGCGGAAATCACGACGTTCTCCACGGTCGTCACGACGGAATTCGCGACGCTCCCCACGATCCTCACGACGGAAGTCACGACGATCATTGTCACGACGTTCGCCATCACGGCGGAAGTCACGATCATTGCGACGGAAGTCACGGCGATCGCCGTTGCCCCCGCGGTCATCACGATGAAAATCACGACGCTCCCCACGGTCGTCACGACGGAAGTCACGACGATCCCTGCGATCGTCACGGCGCTGGTAGCGCGGATTCTCCCCCGCCTCACCACCATGCGAACGATAGCCACGGTTATCTCCGTCGCCGTCACGACGCGGCTTATAGCCCTCGCCATCCTCGCGATAACGTGGCTTAAAACCATCACCATCGCGACGCGGACCCTTATGGAAGCCGCCTTGGCCGCCGCGACCGCCGCGATAGCCGGAACCGTTGGACTTGTGGAATCCACCGGACTTGCCGTACGATTTGCGGCCGCCCTCATGGCCGGAATCGCCCTCGCCGTCGCGACGCGGCTTGAAGCCTTCGCCATCCTCGCGATAACGCGGCTTAAAACCATCACCATCGCGACGCGGACCCTTGTGGAATCCACCGGACTTGCCATATGACTTGCGGTAGCCGCCTTCGCGCTTGCCTTCGCCATCGCCATCGCGGCGTGGCCTGAAGCCCTTACCGCCGCGATTGCCACCGGGACGCGAAGAGCCGTGGCCGTAGTTCTTGCGGCCGCCATAGGACTTGCCGGAATGTTCGTTGCCTTCTGCCATTACCTAATTCCTTTGCATAGTGGTTACGTCTGTTATTCGAACGCTGGGAATGTTTCCAAGCGCGTTATTCGATCAGTCAGCGGTATTCGACCGCGCCAAGAGCCTTCTTGCCTCGGCGGATCAGTGCGAAACGTCCAGCGAGGAAATCGGATTCGGTCAAGGTGACGTCCTCATTCTCCACGCGAACGTTATTGAGGTACACGCCGCCGGACTTGATGGCGCGGCGCACCTCCGAAGCGGTTTTGAACAGGCCAGCCGCCTGGGCGGCATCGATCAAGCGATCGCCGGGCTTGGCATCGGGGAACACATGGTTGCCGTTCTCGTCGGCGACTTTAAAGCCATCCAATACCGATTCGAGGGTTTCGGCATCAATCGCCGTAAGATCGCCGCCGCGGCCGAACAGGGCTGCGGAAGCGTCGATGGCGGCCTGCGTTGCCTGCTCGCCGTGCACGAAGCTGGTGACCTCCCATGCCAGCGTCCGCTGCGCTTCGCGTGCGCCCGGATTCGTCTTGCTTTCCTCCACCAAGCGTTCGATTTCGGCCTTCGGCAGGAAGGTGAAGGCCTTCAGCAGGCTTTCCATCTCCACATCGGGGCGGTTGAACCAGAACTGGTAGAACTTGTAGGGGCTGAGCATCGTGGCATCGATCCACACGGCGTTGCCTTCGGATTTGCCGAACTTCTTGCCCTGCGCATCGGTGATGATCGGGCTGGTGAACACGTTCACATCCACGCCGCGCACCTTATGAATCAGGTCCAATCCGGAGGTGAGGTTACCCCACTGATCGGATCCGCCAAGCTCCAGTGTGCAACCGAATTCGTCGAACAGGTGCAGGAAGTCATTGCCCTGCAGCACCTGGTAGCTGAACTCGGTGAAGGAGATGCCTTCCTCGGAGTTGAGGCGACGGGCCACCGTATCTTTGGCGAGCATGGTACCCAGGCGGAAGTTCTTACCGATGTCGCGCAAAAAGTCGATTACCGTCATCTGCGCGGTCCAATCGTAGTTGGATACGAAGCGCACCGGATTGGTGCCCTCGGTGTCCAGAATGCCGCCGATCTGACGCTTAAGACGCTCCGCCCAGCCGGCCACCACGTCCTTCGGGTTGAGCGTGCGCTCGCCGGACTGGCGCGGATCGCCGATCAGGCCTGTGGCACCGCCGACCAGTGCGATCGGATGATGGCCTGCCAGCTGCAGGTGACGCATATTAATCAGCTGCACAAGATTGCCGATGTGCAGGGAGGCTGCGGTCGGGTCGAAGCCGCAATAATAGGTGATGGGCTCGCCGTTCAGTGCGCTGGCGAGTCGATCGCGGTCCGTGGACTGCGAAATCAACCCGCGCCATTCCAGTTCCTCAAGCAGGGTGTTGAAACCCGCTTCCCTGAAGTCGGTGACGTGAGCCATATAAGGTCGCTTCTCCCTATCGAATTGTGAGTAAACTTACGCTTTTCAAGCGTAGTCAAGTTTCGCAGAACACACCGACACCCGATGCCCTGGCATGGCAATACTGCTGGCAACATGCGCAGGGTGACGCACAACTCATGCGTCTTCAGGTACAGTAACTAGTCACAACCCGCGTGAGAAGAGGGGCATATGAACCGCAAGGCAATGAAGCAGCAAGCTAAAACCACGTTCAAACGACATTATTGGATTCTGGTTGTTATATGCTTGTTCGCCGCATTTCTAGGAGTACAGTTCTCCGACTCGCTGCTGGCGCTGCGCTCGACCAGCACAACCAGCTCGGCCAGCGCCGTTGCAACCGCTGAAGACAGCGCCATCGCACCAACATCGCAATTCACCAATCTGGATGATCTTATTGTCATGTTGATGAACGGCGACACCGATGAGGCACGCCAACAGGTAGCCAACAACGAAGCCGATGCCGCAGCCGCGCCAGATGCTCCGAACGCCGCGCTGGGGCACACACGCGGCGTGTTTGCCTCTCTGGCCAACGCCCTGTCGTCCGGCTCATTCCTGATCATGATCATTAATGCGATTGGCAGCATCACCCATTCTGCAAGCGTCACCACCATGGTGTTCATCGTGTTGGCAACGGCGGTGTACGCATTCGTCTGGCTGTTCATCCAACAGACGTATCTGATTGTCATGCGCCGCATGACTTTGGAGGCGCGCACCTACGAACAGGTGCCACTGCGTCGTTTCCTCTATCCGCTGCAATCCGGACGATGGGTATCCATGGCATGGACCATGCTGCTTACTTCCATCTTCCGCGCGTTGTGGTGGCTGACCATCGTGGGCGGCATTATCAAAACCTATTCGTATTTTCTGGTGCCCTATATCGTGGCGGAGAATCCGAATATCAAGGCGTGTGATGCCATCACGCTTTCTCGTCGCATGATGCGCGGGCACAAGTGGGAATGTTTCGTGGCGCAGTTATCGTTCCTCGGATGGATACTGCTCAGCTCCCTGACATTCGGTTTGAGTGGCATTTTCTATTCCAACGGCTACCGGGCCGCGTTCTTCGCCGAATACTACGCACATCTGCGCCAGCTCGCCAAAAGCAGCGGCATCGAAGGTGCGGAACAGCTTCGCGACGACTACTTGTACGTCCGGCCCACGCCGGAACTGCTCGCCGCGACCTATGCGGATGCCACCGCCGCTGTGGCGCAGGCTTATACCTCCGTTGCCGTCAAGCCCACCGGTTTTACCGGCTGGCTGGCACGCTGGTTCGGTATTTGCCTGAAACCCAACGGTGCGCAAGATGCCTGGGATCGCCATGAGGCGGTTCTCGATGCCACCACTCAAGCCCAGAACATCATCCAAGGGCGAGTCTATCCCGGCCGACTTGCTCCCACACCCATGCAGCTGCGTCTGGCACCTCGTTCCGGCCTCTGCCCCACGCGCAGCTACACGGTGCTCAATCTGGTGGCGATGTTCTTCATTTTCTGCTTCGTGGGTTGGCTGTGGGAAGTGACGCTGGCACTGATCACTGAGGGCATGTTCGTTAACCGTGGCACCTTGCATGGGCCGTGGCTGCCGATCTATGGCACCGGCGGCATCATCATCCTGGTGCTGTTGCGTCGTTTGCGCGATCGGCCTGCGCTGCTGTTCGTAGGTGCCGTGGTGTTGTGTGGCACCTTGGAGTATTGCGCCTCGTGGTATTTGGAGGTCACTCACGACGGTCAACGGTGGTGGGATTATTCGGGATACTTCCTCAATCTCAATGGTCGCATCTGTGCCGAGGGCTTGCTGGTGTTCGGACTTGGAGGGCTTGCCATCACCTATCTGCTCGCGCCTGTGCTCGACAATCTGCTGTCGCGTGCAAACCGTCGGGTTCTAGGTGTGTTGGCGATTGTGCTGCTGGTCTTGTACTGCGCCGATCAAGCGTATTCATCCGTCGTACCCAACATCGGCGCGGGCATCACCGACTACAAGGGGTCATCCACGTCGCAGACGGCGTGATTGCGTCAATTCACGTCAATGGCGCGGACGCATCAGCTCGCGCAATGAATCGATGACGTCTTGCCGTCCCAGCACCTGGAATTTCGGGAAGGACTTGAGCATACGCCGCTGCTGGGCGTTGACCACATCGGCCACCGCCTGTCTGACGTGTTCCAGAGTCTCTTGCGAGCCCTGGGACCATTCGGCAACCTTTTCAGCCACGGCCGAGGAGCCCCACTGCCAGGATTCGCCGGCTTTGGCGACATAATCCTGCACGGTTTCCGACACGGTGTCCAGCATCTGCGCGAAGTCAAGGATGCCAGCCACGGTAACAGCCACATCGATTGCGGTGAGTATGAACAGCACCGTAGCCAGTGTGTGAAGCGCGGGTATCGGGATCATATTGCTGAGCTCAGCGACAATAGGCTGCGCACCGAGCACAATTGCCACTCCCCCGAATCCGAATACCACTGCGCCCAGCAGGCAGACCCGGCCATTGATGTTGAAGTGGAAATTCGAATAGTCCCACCAACGCGCGTGGAACAGACGTTCCATGCCCCATGAGGTGACATATTCAAGCAGCGTGGCGCCAATCATCGAAATCAGGAAAATCAGCACAGGATTGGTCATATGCCCCAGCAACACAATGGCAAGTGAGGCGCCGGTGCCATAGATTGGGCATAGTGGACCGTTCAGGAAGCCTCGGTTGACGAATCGGCGCTCCTGGACGGATACGAGAATGGACTCATACACCCATCCGATGAAGCTGTACAGCAAAAACCACAGGAATAGTCGTTCAAGCGCAATCAGCATGACGGCCCTTCAATAGACGCGTGAGACGGCGAAGCCGGAAGCTCTCGGCGATTGAAGCGGTCAGGAGACAATGTTTCGGCGGTGGCTGAAATCTTGTCTGCAAAGGTGACGAGATAGCCTTCGATATACCGCGGCGGCATCGGGGTCATCGGAAACATGTGGTTCGCGATGGAATCGCGCTCGATACGGTTGAGGTCGAAGTCGCGAAGCGCGTTGGCGAGCGCCGCATGCCCGTGCGTGAACCCGTGCCAGCGGTGACGGCCTTCGTCCCAATCATGCCAGTCGTAGAGAAAATAATCGTGCAGCAGTGCGGCGCGAATCAGGGATTTCAAGTCCACGCGATACCACAGGTGGGCGCGGTCGGCCATCCACACGGCTAGGCAGGCCACGCGAATCGAGTGCGCGAAGGTGGTGACGTTGCCGTGCTGGTAGCAGCAGCGTTCGATGTTCATATGCTCGTGCTCCAGCACTTCGCGTCCGTATGTGGCGACCAGGCGCTGGATTTGCGCACGGGTGAGCAAACGTCCCACGGTGAGTTCCGTCCCTTCTCATTGCGGTTGCGGTGTGGCGTGGCGTGTGATTGCACCGCACCTACTGCGCGATTGTAGGGCATGCCCGGCATGCTCACGCTCGTTCCGAAGAATGATTGGGGTGATGTTCAGGAACGATTCGCCATCCGGTTGCCTTGTTCGGAGGCGTTGAGAAAGGTTTGATAGGCGCGGTATCCCCCGTCGAGACTGGCCACATCATAGCCTCGGTCGGTGAGGATTTCCGCGACTTCCGCGCTCCACCAGCCTTCGGTGCAGAATACGACGACCGGTTTATCGTTCGGTACGCTGCGCAACACCTGCGCCAGTGGGTCTATGGGCGCGTTGATGGCGTCCGGAACCGGATGTGCCGCGACTTCGGCCGGGTCTCGCAGGTCAAGCAGGGTAATGGCCGAGTGATCCAGTCGGTCGAATTCGGCCGGCGTGATATGCCGGAATGTGCTGTCGTTGATGCTCATGAATCGCTCTGTTCCGCCGGTTATTCGTTTGCGCTGTCAATCGTGCAGGCCGGCTGGATGTAGTTGGCCGGGTCAATGGCTGTGATGGTCGGTTGTTCGCCGCACACCGGGCAATCCGGCACGTGGGCGGGCAATGGCACGCGGCGAATATTCATGGTCAATGCGTCCACGGTGAGCATGCGGCCGATCAGCGGCTCGCCGACTCCGACAATCAGTTTGACCGCTTCGGTGGCTTCCAGGCTGCCGATGACGCCGACCACGGCACCCAGTACGCCGGCCTGCCGGCATGTCGGTACTTCGCCTGCGGCGGGCATGTCACGGAAAATGCAGCGATAGCAGGGGCCTTCATGGGGGCGTATGGTCATGACCTGTCCGGCGAAGCCGACCACTCCCGCATGGATGAAGGGCTTGTCGGCCAGTACGCAGGCGTCGTTGATGAGGAATTTCGCGGCGAAATTATCGGTTGCGTCAACAACAAGATCGTATGGTTCGATCAGTTGGGCAATATTGCCGGCATCCACGAGCATGTGATGGGTGGTGACCGTGACGTCGGGGTTCAGCGATCGCATGGCTTTAGCCGCTGAATCGACTTTGGGTTGCCCGATACGTTCGGTGGTGTGGATGATTTGGCGTTGCAGGTTGCTCAGATCCACTACGTCGCCGTCCACCAAACCGATGTGGCCGACGCCGGCCGCCGCCAAATACAGGGCGACCGGCGATCCGAGACCTCCCGCGCCGATGATGAGCACGCTGGAGGCGAGTAGTTTTTTCTGGCCTTTGACGCCAAGCCCACGCAGGATCAGATGGCGCGAATACCGCTCCACTTGTTCGTCTGAGAATGCCATCAGTGCAGATACCCCGTGGTCGGGCTGGAGGGCACGGCCTGCCCATGCGTCACCTTGCCAAGACCGGACAGATATGCGGCACGGCCTGCATCGATGGCGTGCTTGAATGCTTCGGCCATCAACGGAATGTTGCCGGCGGAGGCGACGGCGGTGTATGCCATGACGGCGTCCGCACCCATTTCCATCGCATCGCAGGCTTGGGAGGGCCGTCCGATGCCAGCGTCGATAATCACCGGAACGTTGGAGTTGGCGATGATGATTTCGATGAAATCACGCATTCGCAGGCCCATGTTGGAGCCGATAAGCGAGCCAAGCGGCATCACCGCAGCCGCACCGGCTTCTTCGAGCTGCTTGGCGGCGATGGGATCGGGGAACATGTAGGGCATAACCACGAAGCCTTCCTTGGCCAGTTTTTCGGTGGCGCGGATGGTTTCGGCGTTGTCAGGCAGCAGATATTTGGTTTCATGCTCGATTTCGACTTTTACGAAATCGGTGTGGCACACTTCGCGGGCCAGTCGTGCGATGCGTACGGCTTCCTCGGCATTGCGCGCCCCGGAAGTGTTCGGCAGCAGGGTGATGCCTTCAGGAATGTAATCAAGCACCGAATGCTCGGTGGTTTGCGCGCGGCGTAGCGCCATGGTTACGATTTCGGTGCCTGCGTGTTCCACGGTTGCCTTGATGAGATTCAGATCGTAACGACCGGAGCCGAGAATGAAGCGCGAATGGAATTCATGTCCGCCAAGGTTAAGAGGCTTGTCTTCAACAGGCATGGCCGGTGCGGCGGTGCCCACCGGATTGACCACGGTCGGCTGCTCGGGCAGCGGCGTCGCCTCGACGCGGGCTTCGGTAACGGGGTTCAAATTCATTTCAAGTCCTTTCGGTATTTCCCCTACATGCATATGCGTTGTGGTGTGTGACGGGCGCAATCAGCCGCCCTGCACGAACTGGACGATTTCCATAACGCACTCGTCATCGAGCATCGTCTCGGCGCGGCGTTCGCGCGGAATGATTGCACCGTTGAGTTCGATGGCTACACGCTCCGCACGAAATCCGTGCGTCTGGAGGTAGTCGGCCACACTCATTGGCTCGATGAGCGTCACTTGTTCTCCGTTGACCTGCATCAGCCAGTCCTTTCTTACGTCTTCCCTATGAAAAAAGGCGCACGAATGTAAGCCGTACCGTAAGTGGTGCGCCCATTCATGTGCCCTGACATGCGACCGAACGGCGTGCGCCGCGCGGCTGAATTATGCGGTTGCGTGCGAATGGCAATGACTTGGCATCGCATGCAACGTGTCCGGATGCCGTGATGTTGATTGGCAGTGCGGTTCACTCTTCGTTGGAGAACCTGTAGACCATGCTCTGTTAGCATATCGGCCGAAATCTGAACAACGATTCCTTACGACGGCATAACCCGCTTCAAGTTCCCCGGTCGAAGTCTGCGCTTCCTCTCAGCCTTGCGGCTCCCGGTCGTTACCGGCCAGCATAGAAGCCCATGATGACAAAGGCCCGTTGCCGGTTGTGTTGGCAACCGGCAACGGGCCTTGGCGTTGTATGAGCTAGATACGCCGTAGCAAGCGCATCAACATGTTAGAAGGTTCCGGGAGCCTTGTAGGCCGAGCCGTCGGACGTGGAGGCGGGGAATAGTTTGAGTTCTTCAAGTTGGGCTTTGGCGTCCACAATCTGTTCGCGCACACGACCGTAGGCGGTGCCGCCCTTGCCGTTGCGGGAGTCGACGGAACCGTGGCTCGACAGCACTTCGCGCACCTTCGGCGCCTTGTCGGCCGGCAGGAAAGCCGCGAACGTGGAGATGAAGTCCTCGTCGGTCAGATCCCAAAGTTCCTGGCCACGGCTTTCGGCAATCTTGACGCATGCACCGGAAAGTTCGTGGGCATGGCGGAAGGGCACGCCGTTCTTGACCAGCCATTCGGCGATATCGGTGGCAAGGGCGAAACCGGTGGGCGCTTCGGCCTCCAAACGCTCCGCGTCGAAACGCATTGTCTGCACCATGCCGGTGAAGGCGGGCAGCAGCACTTCGAGCGTATCCACCTGATCGAATACCGCTTCCTTGTCTTCCTGCAAATCGCGGGCGTAGGCGGTGGGCAGACCCTTCAGTGTGGCCATCAGTCCGGTCAGATCGCCGATCAGACGGCCGGACTTGCCGCGGGCGAGTTCGGCGATGTCGGGGTTCTTCTTCTGCGGCATAATCGAAGAACCGGTGGAATAAGCGTCATCCAGACGCACGAAGGCGAATTCCTGCGTGTTCCAGATGATGATTTCCTCGCTCAGACGGGAGATGTCCACGCCGGCCATTGCCGCTACGAATGCGAATTCGGCCACAAGATCGCGTGAGGCGGTGCCGTCGATGGAGTTGTCGGTCACCTTCGAGAAGCCGAGTTCGCGGGCCACGGCTTCAGGATCAAGACCAAGCGTGTTACCGGCAAGCGCACCGGAACCGTAGGGGGATGCGTTGATGCGCTTGTCCCAGTCGATCAAACGCTGTACGTCGCGCATCAGCGGCCAGGCATGGGCCATAAGCTGGTGGGCGAGGAGCACCGGCTGAGCGTGCTGCATGTGGGTGCGGCCAGGCATGACGGTATGTCCGGCTTTTTCGGACTGAGCGATCAGCGCATGCACCAAATCAAGAAGTTCCCCGGCGATTACGCGGGCATGGCGGCGCAGCCACATGCGAATCAGGCAGGCGATCTGGTCGTTGCGGGAACGTCCGGCGCGCAATTTGCCGCCGAGTTCGTCACCGGCGATATCCAGCAGGCCGCGTTCGAGAGCGGTGGCTTCATCCTCATCGTCCTCGACCGGAGCGAACGCGCCGGAATCGACGCGGCGCTGCAGTTCGTCGAGCGCATTCTCCATGCGATCGAGTTCATCGGCGGTCAACAGGCCGGCGCGGCCAAGCGCGCGGGCGTGTGCGCGGGAGCCGGCGATATCGTCGTCGGCGAGACGCCAGTCGAATTGAGTGGATTTGGACAGACGCGCAAGTTCAGCGGAAGGCCCGGAGGTGAAGCGGCCGCCCCACAGGGCGAGATGTTCGTTGGTGTTGGTTTCGGTCATGGTTCTACCATACACACAAGTCTTCCGCTCGGCACAGAGTACGTAGACAAGACGAACGCTACTCAAGACGCTGGCATGCGACCGCGCAGCGACGGTTGCCGACCGCGATGCCCCAGCGCAGGCGTCCCTGCGCCTGCTGCGGCAGGTCACCCTCGTCATAGCCGTGTTCGTCGATCTGCTGCAGTGCGTCCTTCGCCTTAGCTTGCAACTGTCGCGCGAAATCTTCTTGCGAAGCGTCATCATTGCGCAAGTACTTGAGTTCGATGGTGATCAGCGGACGCACTGCAGGTGCGACGAACGAGAAGTTGGCCAGGTCTCCCCCGCTGGGTTCCAGACGCAAATCATATCGTCCGTATCCCGCTTCCTTATTGGATTTGGGATCAACATAGCCGGGAACACCGAAGCAAAGGCCAGTGATAAGCATGTGCAGAGAGTTTTCGGAGGTCAAATCGAAGCTGGAAACACTGTCGCGCAGCACACGGGACAACTCAGCTCGCACGGTCTCCTCATCTCCGGAGCATAATGCGCGATGGAACCCGTCAAGACGGTCACGACCTCCTGACACATCGGCGAAACGATTGATGATCTCAGCTTTGTAAAGCTGCGCAATCTCTAGGTTAGGGATACGCAACCGACGTGGTAGGTCGGAACGGCCCGGTAGCGCAGTGTCCTCAGTGGTCAGGTAGCCGGCCAGATACAGCATCGACCAAATGGCCACGTTCTTCACGCCTAAATCGGGGAACACAACGCCAAGATCCAACGGCGCGGCAATCACCCCGCCGGGTTCCATAAGAGTGTAAATCTGACGCAGCGTGTCTGCGTTGGCTGAATGCAGCAGATCGCCCACCACACCATTACCTGAAGTGTTGCCCCAATAGACATCAGCAGCGCAGCCTTGTTTCAGGAAATTCAGTACGCTCCACGGGTTATAGACATCCTGCTGACCAAACCGGTAGCCGTCGTACCACTGCCGTGCAGTATCCATACCATCGACGCCATACCCTAGGTAGTTCGATAGGGCAGCGACTTCTTCTTCAGAGAAGCCATACCGCTCATCGAAATCGGTTGACATCGCAGTATTGACAACAAGATTGTTCAAATCGCTGAAAATGGATTCCTTACTAATGCGCTGCACACCGGTCAGGCAGGCGAATGCCAACATGTCACCTGAATCCTTCAACGTGCCAGTCAGCCAAGCCTTGACGAACGCGACCGCTTCATCATAATATCCGCCATTCGGCGCTGAATACGCTGTCATAATCGGCGCGTCGTATTCATCGAGCAGTACCACAACAGGACGCTGATGATAACGGTTCAGCAAAGCGACCAGTTTGGTCAACGACATTCGGCAATCATCCTCGCCCGCCTGCCGTGAGAGGATGCGTGTGACATAAGCACGGTCATCATCCGGCAACGTCGCATCGTCCAGCAAATACCGATGACGTCCGTATTCGTCGGCGATCATATTGCGCAGGGATCCAAAGGTCTGTGACCAAGTCAGCCCTTTGGCAGTGAGCATGCTCATACTGACTACAGGATAGGCTCCTTGATATTGCCGATAATGACCGTTATCGGCTTGCCAGACATCCGTGCCTTCGAATAGGGGCGCATTGTCCCGACCATCCGGAGGAAGCTCGAAGAACGTGCGCATCATCGTCATGTTCAAGGTTTTGCCAAAACGGCGTGGGCGGCAAAACAGGGTGACGGTATAGCCACTATCCAAGACGTCGGCGATAAGCTGGGTCTTGTCCACATATACCGATTGCGGGGCCACAGCCGCGAAATCCCCTTGACCGATGGGCAGCCGCTTGCGTCCGGTTCTATCAACAATGCAGGCTTTGGCAGTGCGCCACACACCGTTGCCGCATGATTGCAAAGCAGTCGTTACCATACTGCGCACGCACCTTTCGCTGAATACATCAGAGAATTCCGCCGATGAATCTCATTGTATCCGCATCTATGCGACGCGACGGAACCGGTAACACTTATGCGAAAGCGGAGTCGAGGAATCCCGGCCGTGGTTGGTGGGGATTTCTCGACTCCGCTGCGCTTGAGTCGGAATATTGATTATTCGACGGTGTTGCTCGGCACTTCGATGCCGTTGCCGAACTTGACATCGCGGGCTGCGGCAACGCGGGACGGCAGACCATAGATGTCGATGAAGCCGTTGGAGGACTTCTGATCGAAGCTGTCGCCGGAATCGTAGGTGGCGAGGTTGTAGTCGTACAGCGAGCTGTCGGAGCGACGGCCCGTCACCACGGCGCGACCACCGTGCAGCACCATGCGGATCTCACCGGAGACGTACTTCTGGGTGTCTTCGATGAAGGCGTTAAGGGACTGGGTGGCCGGGGAGAACCACTGCGCATCGTAGACCAGCTCGCCCCAACGCTTGTCGATATCACGCTTGATACGGTGCTGTTCGCGTTCGAGGCAGCAGTTTTCGAGTTCCTGATGCGCGGTGATCAGCGCCACGGCACCCGGAGCCTCATAGAGCTCACGGGACTTGATGCCGACCAGACGGTCTTCGATCAGGTCGATACGGCCGATGCCCTGAGCGCCGGCGCGACGGTTCATCTCTTCGATGGCCTGCAGCGGGGTGACGTCACGACCGTCGATCTTGACGGGGATGCCCTGCTTGAATTCGATGACAACTTCGTCTTCGACGGGCGGGAACGCCGGATCATCGGTGTAGGAGTAGCAGTCCTTGGTCGGGCCATTCCACGGATCCTCAAGGAAGCCGGTTTCAATGGCGCGGCCCCACACGTTCTGGTCGATGGAGAACGGGGACTTCTCGGTCTGCACGATCGGCAGCTTGTGCTCCTTGGCGAATGCGATTTCCACGTCGCGGGTCAGGGAAAGATCGCGAATCGGGCTGATGGCCTTCAGGGTCGGGTCGATGGAGGCGATGGATACTTCGAAGCGCACCTGATCATTGCCCTTGCCAGTGCAGCCGTGGGAAATGGTGTCGGCACCGAACTGGTGAGCGGCGCGCACAAGGTGCTTGGAGATCAGCGGACGGGAGATTGCGGAGACCAGCGGGTAGACGCCTTCATACAGAGCATTGGCCTTCAGAGCCTTCATGCAGTATTCGTTGGCGAACTCGTCACGGGCGTCGACCACATAGGCTTCGACCGCGCCGCAGGCGAGGGCGCGCTGCTTGATGGTCTCCAGGCTTTCGCCACCCTGACCGACATCGAGCGAGACGGCCACGACATCCTTACCGGTGCGTTCCTTGAGGTACGAGATGGCCACGGAGGTATCAAGACCGCCGGAATAAGCCAGAACAAGACGATTGTTGTCTGCCATGGGTTGCCTTTCTTAAAGTCACAAACAAACTGATTGCAAGTATATACAGTGCTATGCATATTTATGCACGGCGTGTCCGTCATTTGGAGGCGACGGTCAACAGCCAATCGGCTCGGGTTGAGGCTGTGTCGTCGTCGGCGCAAATCACCATTACCGTGTCGTCGCCGGCAATGGTGCCAAGCACACCTTCGATGGGTCGGCGATCAATTACCGATGCCACATACTGCGCCGCACCGGATGGCGTGTGCACCACGACAAGGTTGCGGGCCGCAGCCACGGAGGTGACCAGCCCGGACAGCACGCGTGACATCTGCTGTTCACCCCGCGCATTCGCATCCTCACCCTCACCGGCGGCATGACTGCGACCCACCGCATAGGCCACCGTGCCGTCATTAAGACGGGTTTTCACCGCATGCATTTCATCAAGATCGCGGCTAAGCGTGGCCTGCGTGACTTCAATGCCTTCATTGGCGAGGATGGATGAAAGTTGGGACTGCGAGGTGACGATGTATCTGGCCAACGCATCCTCAATGGCGCTCAGGCGGGCGGCCCGGGTGGCGGGTCGTTGCAGCGCGGTGTTTGCATCAGCCATGCAGGTCTCCTTCATCATCGTTCAACGGGGTTGCCGCCTCTGTTTGCGCCGATCGGCATAAGCGCATCATTCGGCATTCGCATATGCCATGGAAGCATCGTCTCTGCCGCATGTGGCGGAGGTTTGCTTCCACGGCATATCGCATTGTTATGCCAGCAGGCTGTCGTCGCCGCGAGCCTTGCCGGTCAGCCAGGTCAGCAACGCCTTCTGGGCATGCAGACGATTTTCAGCTTCATCCCACACCACGGATTGCGGGCCATCAATCACCGAGGAGGTGACTTCCTTGCCGCGATAGGCGGGCAGGCAGTGCTGGAAGATCGCATCCGGCTTGGCCAGCGCCATCAGTTCGTCGTTAACCTGGTAATCCCAGAACGGCTTGGAACGAATGGCATATTCGGCCTCTTCACCCATGGAAACCCAAGTGTCGGTGAACACGCAGTCGGCACCGTCGGCAGCGGCCTTCGCATCGGTGGTGACGGTGATGGAACCGCCGGTTTCGGCAGCGATGCGCTTGGCATCCTCGACGATGTCGGGGCGGGGCAGGAAGCCCTGCGGTCCGGCCACGCGCACATCCATGCCAGCCACCGCGCCACCAAGCAGGTAGGAGTTGGCCATGTTATTGGCGGCGTCGCCCAGATAGGCGATGGTCTGGTTATGCAGGTTATCGACACCGCCGCGATGCTCGGCGATGGTCTGGAAGTCGGCGAGAATTTGGCAGGGATGGAAATCGTCGGTCAACGCGTTAACCACCGGATGGGTGGAATACTTGGCCATTTCTTCGACGCGATCCTGGCCGAAGGTGCGCCACACCACGCCGTAGGCCATGCGGTCAAGCACGCGGGCGGTGTCGGCCACCGGCTCACCGCGACCAAGCTGGGAGCCTGACTTGTCAATGACCAGCGGGTAGCCGCCGAGTTCGGCCACACCGATGGAGAAGCTGGAACGCGTGCGGGTTGAGGGCTTGTCGAACAGCACGGCGACGGCCTGCGGGCCGGCGAACGGCTGCTTGTAGAAGCGATTGGCACGGAATTTGATGGCCAGTTCGAGCACTTGCTTCTGCTCGTCGTGGTTGAGATCGTCGTCGCGCAGCATGTGGCGCAGTTCGGGGGTTGCCATAGTTGGTCTCCTGATATATTTCAGTCGTTGGGAAGATCGGCGGGAACATCCTTAAGGATGGCGAGGGCCTGGTCGACATCCTGTTCGGAGACGATCAGAGGCGGTGCGAAGCGCAGCGCGTCGGCACGTACCGCGTTGACGATGAGGCCACGCTCCAGGCACCAGTTCATGACGGCGTGCGCGCACGGATGCTTGAGTTCCACTGCGTCGAGCAGACCGCAGCCACGCACAGCAACATACAGCGGGTTACCGGTGGCCATAATGCCTTCGCGCAGCTGCTGGCCGCGAGCCTCGGCGTTGGTCACGAGATTCTCATCTTCGATCACGCCAAGGGTGGCGAGCGCGGCGGCGGCGCCCAGCGGATTGCCTGCGAAGGTGGAGCCATGCGAACCGGGGGTGAACAGTGAGGCGAGCTTGCCACCAAAGGCAATCATGCCACCCATCGGGAAGCCGCCGGCAACGCCCTTGGCGAAGGTCACCATATCGGGCTTGACACCGCCGGAAAGCTCTTCACGCTGGAAGGCGAACCAAGCGCCGGTGCGTCCGATGCCGGTTTGCACTTCATCAATGATGAGCAGTGCATGGTTGATATCGCACAGTTCGCGCACATGCTTGACGTATTCGGCCCCCAGAGGCTTGACACCGGCCTCGCCCTGGATGAGTTCGAGAATCACGGCGGCCACGGGCCCCTTGCCATAGGGGCCGAGACCGGTGGCGGCGAAGGCATCATGCAGGGCCACGGTGTCACCGGGGCGCACGAATTCGACGCCCGGCAGCAGCGGGTCGAAGGGCTTGCGGATGGCGGGCTTCCATGTTGCGGAAAGCGCGCCAAGCGTACGGCCGTGGAATCCGTTGGTCATCGCGATGATGCGGGCCGGCTTGCCGCCAATCGAAGGCAGCGCACCGGGCAGGGTGCGACCGTAGAGTTTGGCGAGTTTCAGCGCTGCTTCGTTGCCTTCGGCACCGGAGTTGCCGAAATAAACCTTGGAGCCTTCGGGGGCCCCGGCCAGTTCGACCAGCTTCGAGGCCAGCTCGATCTGGGGTTTGGTGGCGAAGTAGTTGCTGACATGGGCCACTTTTGCGGCCTGTTCAGACACGGCCTGAACCCACTTGGGATGTGCGTATCCGAGCGAATTGACGGCGATGCCTGCAAGGAAGTCGAGGTATTCGTTGCCGTCGACGTCCCACACATGCGCGCCCTGACCGTGGTCCATCACGCGCAGCGGGGTGCCGAACACGTTCATGTGCACCTGGGAATACTCCCCCAGCCACTGCGCATCGTTGACACCCAATGTTTCCTTATGTTCAGTAGCCATAGGAGCTCCTCATTTCCAATCCATCGTCCGGCACGACCATGGTGCCGATACCGGCGGAGGTGAATATCTCGTTCAGAATCGAATGCGGCTTGCGACCATCGATGATATGCGCTTGGGGCACGCCACCATCGAGGGCACGCACGCAGGCCTCCATCTTGGGGCGCATGCCGGATTCGAGATCCGGCAGCATATCGCGCAGTGTTTCCACGCCGATGCGGCCAATCAGGGAGTTCTTGTCTGGCCAATCGGCATACAGGCCATCCACATCGGTCAGAATCACGAGCTTGCGCGCTCCGACTGCCGCTGCAAGAGCTGCGGCGGCAGAGTCCGCGTTGACGTTAAGCACTTCGGTGGCGTCGTCTTCATTCGGCGCGACCGAAGAGACGACGGGGATACGGCCGGCGGCGACCAAATCCTCAACGGCGGAAGCATCAACAGATACCACATCGCCCACCAAACCAATATCCGTAGGTTTGCCGTCGATGATGGGCTTGCGCTGCATGGCGGAGAACAGGCCACCATCCTCACCAGACAGGCCCACCGCGAACGGGCCATGCGCGTTGATCAGACCGACAAGTTCACGAGACACCTTGCCGGTCAGCACCATACGCACCACATCCATGGCTTCCGGCGTGGTGACCCTCAGGCCTCCCTTGAACTCCGATTTGATGCCCAAAGCCTTAAGCATGTGGGAGATCTGCGGCCCGCCACCATGCACGACGATGGGGTGCAGGCCCACTTGACGCAGGAACACCATGTCTTCGGCGAAGCACTGTTTCAAATGCTCATCGACCATGGCGTTACCGCCATATTTGACGACGATGCGCTGGCCTGCGAACTCCTCCAGCCACGGCAGTGCTTCAATCAGCACTTCCGCCTTCTGGTCGGCGCGCAAATCGGTATGCACGTCAAAATGGAACCCAGGTCCCTTTAACTCTGCCATATTGCTCTCATTCTTTTCGACGCAACGAGGGGTTGTCTGTCGATGTTCATTGTCAGACCGTAAAGACTTGGCCAGAGCGGCCCGGAGCGTGTCAGACGATGAACATCGACAGACAACCCCGGATACCGCACTATCTTAGCTTTCGTAATCGGCGTTGATGTGTACGTATTCGTGGGTAAGGTCGTCGGTCCACACAGTGGCTTCGGCGTCGCCCGCGTTCAGGTCGATGTCGATGTGGACTTCGCGCCCGGTCATATCAACTTCGGAACGGTCGCGGCCCGCACCTCCGTTTTCGCAGATGCGCACGCCATTGACGTCTACGGTCACCTTGTTGGAATCGTAAGGTGCAATGTCGGTGGGCACAGTGCCCAGGGACGACACGATACGACCCCAGTTCGGGTCGTTGCCGCTGATTGCGCATTTGAGCAGGTTCGAGGCGGCAACCGCACGACCGCATGCCAGAGCGGCCTGTTCCGAAGTGGCTCCGGTCACCGTAATGCGAATGTCATGGCTGGCACCTTCACCATCGCCAACAATCTGGCGGGCAAGCGAGGCGCAAGCTTGACGAACAAGCTCATTGAACTCGTCCTTATCAGGTTCGATACCAGAAGCACCGGAGGCGAGCAACAGCACGGTGTCGTTGGTGGACATGCAGCCATCCACGTCAATGCGGTTGAACGAATGTTCAGTGGCCACAGCGAGTGCCGCCTGCAGCTGACCGGCGGAGACTACGGCATCGGTGGTGATCACGCACAGCATGGTGGCCAGCTGCGGGGCGATCATGCCTGAGCCCTTGACCATGCCGCCGATTTTGTAGCCGGTGGAGCCGGTGAGTTCCACGGTTTTCGGCTTGGTGTCGGTGGTCATGATGGCATGTGAGGCGTCCGCTCCAGCTTCGGCGGTATTCGCCAGTGCGGCATAGGCGTGTTCGGCACCGGACAGCACATGGTCGAGCGGCAGCAATTCACCAATCAGGCCGGTGGAGCATACCGCCACATCGGAGGCGTCGGATAGTGAAAGCAGGTCGGCGACCTTTTCGGCGGTGGCCAAGGATTGGGCGTAACCCGCCTCGCCCGTGCAGGCGTTCGCGCCACCCGAGTTCAGAATCACGGCCTTGATATGGCCATTTGCCACGGCCTTGCGACTCCAGACCACGGGAGCGGCGCAGAAACGGTTCGAGGTGAATACGCCTGCGGCCGCGTCCAGCGGGCCGTTATTAACGACCAGTGCAAGATCCTTCTTGCCGGCGACGGCGGAAATGCCCGCCGCGACTCCGGCGGCGGAGAAACCAGTTGCGAATGTAACACTCACGGTGCGACTCCGATCTTGGTCAGGCCTGCGTCTTCCGGCAGGCCAAGTGCGATGTTCAGGGATTGGACCGCCTGGCCGGCGGTACCACGGTTGAGGTTGTCGATGGCGGCGAAGGCGATGATACGCCCGGCGCGACGGTCGGTGACCACTTGGATATGCGCCGCGTTCGAACCGACGATGTTGCCGGTAGCGGGCAGCATGCCTTCAGGCAGCAGCACCATGAAATCCTGCCCCTCGTAAGCTTTGGTCCACACGGCACGGATTTCATCGTCGCTCATGGCAGCGGCTTTGGCACTCATCGGCGCAGAGACGACCGCCAGAATTCCTCGGGACATGGGGGCCAGCACCGGCGTGAATCCAAGGGTGAACTCGTTGGCCGCCGACGCGGGCAGTCCTGCGGCATGTGCGAAGTTCTGCAGGATTTCGGGAATATGACGGTGCGTGCCACCCACACCATAAGGCAGCGCGGATTGCAAAGCTTCCGAAGCGAGCAGATTGGTGCGCTTCAAAGCCTTGCCCGCACCCGAATATCCGACAACCAGATCGGCCACAATGCCCTTCTGCTCGACCAGTCCCTCGGCCACGGCCGGCTGGAAGGCCAGCGTGGTGGCGGTCACGTTGCAGCCGGGGCCGGCGATGCGCTTGGTTCCCGGCAGGGCCTCACGCTGGCGCACATAGGCACCATCGGCATCCTTGCCGACAATCAGCTCGGGCATGCCATAAGTCCAATGCTCGTAGAAGTCGCCGCCATAGAAATCATCCCATGCGGCTTGCTCTTCGAGACGGTGGTCGGCACCGAGATCCACAACCACGGCGTTCGGGTCAAGTTCGGCCGCCAGAGCACCGGAAGCACCGTGTGGCAACGCGAGGATGATCACGTCATGGCCGTTGAGCACATCAGCGGTGGTATCCTCCACCGTCAGCGAGGCCAGCTGCGGGATGTGCGGCATATGCTTGACCATGGACTCCCCCACCGAGGAGTGCCCGGCAACGCAGGTTACTTCGAAATCGGGGTGCGCGGCCAGAATGCGCAGCGCCTCGCCCCCCGCATACCCCGTGGCACCGGCCACGGCCACCGTATATTTCGCCATATCACGTCCTTCACCATAGGCAGACGGCGCAAACCGCCCTTTTCGATATGACAAGTATACGCGTTATACGGACTATTGCATAATTATGCAACACGCCTTGCAGTCACGTTTGCTCTGCGTCCATAGCAGTGCAACATCACAATCGTTGTTGCGCATAATCAGACGCCGCGCCAATGTCAGGCGGTAATCGTGCCGTCTCCGTTCGAGCCGCCACCGCCCTGCAATTCGCTGAGCATCTGCTGGTAGAGGGTGAACATATCCACGCCGTTGATCAGCATCCAAACCACGGCAATGGTGTACAGCACGTTGACGATGACGGCAATCAGCCCCAGCACAAAACCCTTCATATGGAAAGTGCGACAACGCCACATCGCCATGGCACCCATCAGCGCGGATATTACCGGTACAGGGAAGAACAGGGCAAGCACCAGCGAGATAATCGCGTACAAATCCCAATGTCCATATAACGGATTTTGGTTGGGATCATCCAGATTGATGCCGTTGAGATAGCCCGGCCTCCAACCCTGCCTTTGCTGACCTGTGTAGTCGTTTGGCCTGTTCTGCCCGGCGAAAGCACCTTGTTGCGGTGCCTGCTGATACTGCTGACCGTAGGGGTTCTGCTGCCCCTGTTGGGCATATTGCCCGGCCGCACCTTGGCTCTGCTGAGTCTGCGCAGTTTTCGGAGCTTCGGGGGCACCATACACATATGGGTTGTAGTTCGGCCCGAACTGGCCGGCCATCGCACCATATTCGGGTTGCTGGTACCGACCGTATTCCGGCTGGGAGTTGGGCTGGGAAACGTTCGGCTCACTCATCGTCATCCTTTGGTTCGATTCATCGTATTCAGCTATAAACAGGGGCGCAGGTGCGCGAAACACCTGCGCCCCTCATAGGATTGCAATCATAGACCTGCAATCATTAGGACTGCCTGAATGCCGACTGAATGCCGATCAGGCTCGCAGTTGGGCGCCAATCTTGGCAGCCGCCTCAACAATGGAGGCGCGGATGGCCTCGTTGTCTTCGGCCGACAAGGTCTTGACGGGCGAACGGAAGACCACGGCGTAGGCCAGCGACTTCTTGCCCTTGCCCACCTGCTCGCCGGTGAACACGTCGAACAGTTCAACGGATTCGAGGTTCGCGCCGGCTGCCTGGCGAATCACATCTTCCAGCTGGGCGGCACTCACGGATTCATCAACCGTGAAGGCCAGATCCTGCTTGACAGGCGGGAAGGTGGAAATCGGCTTGGCCTGCACGGGCTTGCCGGACAGTGTGGCGAACAGGGCGGTCATATCCAGTTCGAAGGCGGCGGAATGCGCGGGGAAGCCCAGCGCCTCGTTGACGCGCGGATGCAGTTCGCCAACCCAGCCGACGAACACTTCGCCTGCCATCACGCGGGCTGCACGACCGGGATGCCATTGTGCAGGCACGTCAGCCGCAGCGGGCTGATCGAAGGTCAATCCCGCACCCAAACGCTCGGAGAGACGATGCACGGCTTCGGCCGCATCAGACCAGTCGACCGGACGCTTGCCGCCCAGCCAGCCAGAATCCTCGGCCAGTCCGGTGAAGATGCCGGCCACATGGTCGGGCTGATCGGGCAGACCGGCGTCAAGCGCGGCGAGCTGCTCAGCGGAAGGACGCACACCACCCGGCAGCGCCGGAATGGCGGGAGCAGTCGGATCCCACAGATAGACATGGCCCAGCTCATAAAGCGAGATGTTATCCAAACCACGGCGGATATTGCGCTGCACCACACCGGCCAGGGTTGGCAGAATATCGCGGCGCAGGTAGGGGCGGTCGCCATAGAGCGGATTAGCGATTTCGACGCTGACCTTCTTGGTGGCTTCCGGATCGTAGGCGAACGCCTTGTAATCCTCATCGCCCACGAACGGGTAGCTCAGGGCTTCCACCATGCCATATTCCGCAAGCTCGTCGGCCACGCGACGGCGACGGATCTGATCGGGGGTCAAGCCCACCACGCCTTCGACCGGCGCAGGCGGCACGATGATCGGAATCTGGTCGTAGCCAACCAGTCGGGCCACTTCTTCGACCAGATCGCACGGCTCGGCCAAATCAGGGCGCCAGGTAGGCGGGGTGACGGCGAATTCGCCATTGCCACCGCCAGCCACAGTGCAGCCGATATCGGTCAGAATGTCGGAAATACGGTTGAGGTCCACATCCAGGCCCGCCACGCGAGCCACTTCCGTGGCCTTGAAGTGAATGGCCTTGCGACGCGGTGTATTGTTCACATCGTTCGGGTGCTCGCTGGGTTCGCCGTTGCCGTACTTGGCCATCAGCTCGGCGGCCATCTGAGCCGCGGCCGGCTGCAGGTTGGTGTCGACACCGCGTTCGAAGCGACGGGACGCCTCGGAGGGAATCTTGTGGCGACGGGCCGAACGAGCAATGCTCACCTGATCGAAGTGCGCGGCCTCCAGCAGGATGTTCTTGGTGTCGGCGGTCACTTCGCCATACAGGCCACCCATCACACCGGCCAGGCCGAGGATGCGCGAGCCACGCTTGCCGTCGGGGGAATCGGTGATGAGCAGATCCTCTTCGCTCAGCTCGTGTTCCTTGCCATCCAGCGTGGTGAGCTTCTCGCCGGCCTGGGCGCGGCGCACGACGATCGGGCCGGACAGCTTATCCAGATCATAGGCGTGCATCGGCTGACCGAGGTCAAGCATCACATAGTTGGTCACGTCCACGGCAAGCGAAATGGAGCGCATGCCGGCGCGAATCAGACGGCGACGCATCCAGTTCGGGGTGTGCGCGGCGGGGTCGAAGCCACGCACGATGCGCGCATAATAGCGATCGCAGCCGGGCACGCCGTGAATCGGGTTGGTGTCGTCGATTTCAACGTCGATGTCCACCGGGGTGCCGGGCTGGTAGTCGGCGGGCTCCGGGGCCTTGTCATTCAGCGCCACGGCCGGATCGGTGTATGCCGCACCGGTGGAGTGGTGGTATTCGCGGGCCACGCCACGGTACGACAGCGTGTAACCACGGTCGGGGGTGATGTTGATTTCCAGCAGCGGCTGGTCGAGATGCAGCAGGTGCATGGCGTCTTGGCCGGGCTTCAACGCTTCGTATTCGGCTTCGCTGAAGCCGTATTCACGCAGCAGAATGATGCCGTCATGGCTGTCGCCCAGGCCCAGTTCGCGTTCGGAGGCGCACATGCCGTTGGAGATGTGGCCATAGGTCTTGCGCGGCTCGATCTTGAAGTCGCCGGGCAGCACAGCACCGGGCAGGGTGACGACAACCTTCTCGCCGGCCTTCATATTGGGCGCGCCACAGATGATGCCGCGCGGCACCTTGTTGCCGTTCTCGTCGGTTTCGTTCCATTCATCGCCGCAGTCCACATGGCACCAGTTGATGATTTTGCCGTTCTTCTGCGGTTCGGGCGTGGCATCCACCACGTAGCCGACCACGATCGGACCGGTCACCTGAGAGGAGTGGATCTCCTCCTCTTCCAGACCAACCTTGACCAGATCCTTGGCCAGCTGTTCATACGTGAGATCGGCAGGAACCTCAACGTGGTCCTTCAGCCAATCGATATCAATCATAGGCATGGGTCAATCACTCCCCCATCACAAATTGTTCGGCGAAACGCACGTCGCCTTCGACCAGATCATGCATGTCGTTGATGTCGGAACGCAGCAGCAGCGTACGCTCCATGCCGACTCCGAAGGCGAAGCCGGTGTAGACCTCCGGATCAATACCGGCGGACTTGAGCACATTCGGGTTCACCATGCCGCAGCCGCCCCATTCGAGCCAGCCGGGGCCGCCCTTCTTATCGGGGAACCACAGATCGAGTTCGGCACTCGGCTCCGTGAACGGGAAGTAGCTCGGGCGAAGGCGGGTCTTGGCCTCCGGGCCGAACATGGCGACGGCGAGCTTGTCGAGCACACCCTTGAGGTCGGCCATGGTCAGGTGCTTGTCGACGGCCAGGGCCTCGCACTGGTGGAACACCGGGGTGTGGGTGGCGTCAAGCTCATCGGTGCGGAACACACGGCCGGGGCTGGCGATGTACAGCGGCACACCACGGGTGAGCAGGGCACGCACCTGATCGGACGAGGTCTGCGTGCGCACCACCATGTTCGAACCAACGAATCCGGCGGCATCCTTGGCCTGGTTGCCCTTGATGTAGAAGGTGTCCTGCATCTGGCGGGCCGGATGGTCGGGGCCGAAGTTCAGGGAATCGAAGTTGTACCATTCCGCTTCGATTTCAGGGCCGGAGGAGATCTGCCAGCCCATCGAGATGAAGAAGTCCTCGACATCCTCCATCAGCTTAGACAGCGGATGACGTGCGCCCAGCGGCTTGCGGTTCACCGGCAGGGTCATATCCACGGTTTCGGCGGCGAGCGCTGCAGCCTCGGCGGCTTCCTTGAGTTCGATCTCCTTGGGACCAAAGGCACGGCCAAAGTCGGCACGCAGCTTGCCCATCAGCTTGCCGGCTTCCTTCTTCTTATCGGCGGGCAGCGAGCCAATGGCCTTGCTCGCCTGCGTCATCGCCGAATCGGCACCCGCATACTGCGTCTTGATGGCTTTGAGTTCCTCCAGGTTGGAGGCGTTCTGGATTTTTTCGATGCCTTCGGCGACCGCTGCGGTCACCTGATCAGCGTCGAACACCAATTGTTCTGCCACGAGAACCCTTTCGTCTGATTTTTACTCAGCAAACCTGCTGTTTTTCAGCGTTTTACCGACTTCACATTGTTTCAACATGACGCGACATACCCGCGCATGGCCAGACTCATCAGCATCACCGCGGCACTAGTGCCAAGGTTGAGTGATTCAGCCTTGCCATACAACGGTATGGACACGATGCGCCCACAGCGCTCCAATAGTCCATTTTCCAGTCCACGAGCCTCGTTGCCGAACAGCACGGCTTTGGACGAGCTTACGGCCTCGCCGTCGGCCAGCACATTCGGCAGGCTTTCCGGTGCGCGTTCGGCGGTGCCGTACACGTCGGCCGCCCACACGGCCATATCGTGCGCCGAGCACCAGTCGAAGAATGCGTCGGTGCCCATGGTCAGCACGGGCAGGTGGAACAGCGAGCCTGTGGTGGAGCGGATGACCTTGGGGTTGAGCGGATCGACGCAGTCGTCCACAAACACCACCGCATCGCAGCCGGCTGCGTCGGCCGCGCGGATCACGGTGCCGGCGTTGCCGGGGTCGCGCACCTGCCAGAACGCGGCGACGTGCGCCCGTTCGCCGAGCGTGATGTCGTCGGGTTCGGCGTGCATGGCTCGCGCGTTGCCCACGGCGAGGATGCCTTGGGCGTCCGGACTGATGCGGCGAATCACATCGCCGGAGCAGTAATGCACATAAATCGTGGCATCCTGTGAGACTTCGACGATGCGCTCCAGCGTAGATGAGATGATGCGCGGATGGTCGAGCGCCTGCGTGACCTCGACATATAGATCCTGCACCACATCGGGTCGCCAGGTCACGGCTTCACGCACGGACTGCGGGCCTTCGATCAGGAAGCGCCCCGAACGTTCACGGCCTTTGGATCGGGTCAGCTCGGCGATGCGGCGCACGCGCTCCGCCTTGGGGTTATCGAGTATCTGGGCGTTAATCGGCATGCTCCCCAGCCTACCGCCCGCCGCTTACCACGCCCCGCAGCACATGATCAGCAACCCATCATCCGAACAATCCGTCCATCCCAGCGAGAGCCCCGTCATCACCAGCGAATCCCCCGTCATCCCGAGCGAAGTCGAGGGATCTCCAGCAAACAGTGAGATGCTTCGACTCCGCTACGCTCCGCTCAGCATGACGATATGTTTGATTTCAAACCCCTTGAAAGGCACAGTGCTGATTGTCGCCTTTCAGACACCCTGAAAGGCGAAGTGCCAATTCCCGGTGGCGATGGCTACGGCCATAGCGATGAGGGGGATGGACAGGCAGATGGCGTAGAACAGCCAGTCGATGGCATGCAGGCGGCTAATGCGGGCCTGCGAGCGCGGTGCCGCGGATCCGAATCCGCGTGCTTCCATGGCGGTGGCCAGTTTGGTGGCCCGTCGTATGGAGAGCACCAGCAGTCCGAATGATTGCGAGAACGCACGCGCGATGGCATTGCCATCACCAAGTCCGCGGGAGCGGCGGGACATCCCCAGCGCACGCCAATCATCCTGTAGCAGGGTGAACATGCGCAAGCCGGCCAGGCCGCCATAGACGAATCGAGGTGACAAATGCAGTATTTCCACCAGTCCATCGGCCAGATCGGTCGGGTCGAGGCCGAGGGCCATGATCACGCCGGGCACGGCGATGGCCCCCACTCTCAGGGCCGTGGCGAGTGCGAAATACACCGATGATTCGGATATGGTGATCACGCCGAGCTGGAAGAATATGTCGCCTCCGGTACGGCCGTATAGGCTGACCGACACGAAGCTGCCCGCCGCGGCGATCCACACCGGCCAGGTGCGTCGGCACACCGTCCATGGTGCCAGTCCGGCAATCCACAGCAACGCGAATTCAATGCCGAGCGCCACGGATGCGGATACCACGTCCAAGCTGAAGAACATGGGTATGCACAGCAGTAGTGCACCGATAAAACGGCTCACCGGGTTGATGCGCGCGATGAACCATGAGGGTGAGGCCGGTTTCACCGGGTCAATGCGGCCGTTCTGCGCGCTGACGAGAACCACATCCGTCACATTATTCGTTGCGGCATTCGCTTCGTCATTCACCTTGTCGCCTGCCACGGCACCCGCCTTATGCTGCGCCATAGTATTGTCAACCTTCGCGTTATGCACCATACCGTTCACGACTGCACCTCCTGGAACAGGATGCGCCGCGCGCCCAAGGCTTCGACAAGCGCTTCGTCATGGGTGACCACGATCACGCAGGCACCTTGGTCACGAATGGCCGCGATCAGGCGCACCATTGCAGTCCATGTGGTGAAATCCTGCCCGAAGGTCGGCTCGTCCATAATGAGCACGTCGGGTGCGGCGGCAAGCATGGAAGCCATGGACAGCCGCCGCTTCTCCCCGCCAGAAAGCGTGTAGGGATTCGCTTTGGCAAAACGCGTGAGATTCATGCGCTCCAGCATCTGGTCGGCAATATGGAACGCCTCCTGTTCGCTGTTGCCCATGCTTTTGGGGCCTATGGCCACTTCGTCGCGCACGAAATTGGCTGCGAACTGATGTTCCGGTTCCTGGAACACCATGCCGATGCGCCCGAGCAGTTCACGGCTGGACCAGTTGATTGGTTCACGCCCGTTCGTTTTGCGAGCGCGGGGCAACAGCCGTCCGTTCACGCCTGCGGCAGCAGGCAATGTCAGTTCGTCGCCGGCCAGGACACGGCCGTCAAGTGGCGGCAATAGTCCGGCCAAGGTCAGTGCGAATGTGGATTTGCCGGCACCGTTCGGCCCCATCAGTGCCGTCACTTCGCCAGAATAAAAGTCAAGATTGATGCCGGTGCCCAACGCGCTGCCGCGCCCGAAGCTCAGATTGTCGCATGAAAGCACCGGTTTGCGGCCACTGCCATGCTCACGATTGCCGCGAGGCGCAGGTCGGTGGTTGGGAATGGCACGACCGGGCACCCATGCGCCACCGGCCGCGAGCGTGTCGCCCATTGCGGCGAACACGTCTTTGGGTTTGCCGTCGGCAAGTACGCCGCCGTTCGGATGGTCGGCATCGGGTTTGCCGAGCACGATTACACGGTCGACCAAATCAAGCCATACGTCAATATGATGTTCGACCACCACCATCGTCTGCCCGGTTGCTTCAAGCACCTGTTTGACCGCGTCATGCACTTCGACCACGCCTTGCGGATCGAGGTTTGCAGTGGGCTCGTCCAAGAGCAGCAGTCCGGTTTGCATGGCCAGTACGCCGGCCAGGGCGAGCCGTTGGCGCTGTCCGCCGGAAAGGTGCCGTGTGGAGCGATTCAGATCAAGTCCGCCAAGACCGACCAGTTCCAGCGATTCACGCACGCGACGCCATGTCTCGTCACGGGGCACGTTGAGGTTTTCGCAGCCGAAGGCGGCGTCATCGCCCAAACGTTCAAGGATGATCTGAGAATCCGGATCCTGCAATACCAGACCGACGCGGCCGCGCGCCTCGCGTGCGTCCACGCCGTCAATCAGCAGCGAACCTTCCTGCTCTCCTTCCTCGTCACCGCCGAGCACGCCGGCAAGACCGGCCATCAGCGTGCTTTTGCCTGCGCCCGAAGCGCCGAGCAGTAGTACGCGTTCGCCGGGATGAATGGTGAAGTCGACGGCACGCAACGCGAAATCCTTGCGCGTTGCGTGCCGCCATCCCCAACCGCTGGCTTCAACGGCGGCCGGTTGTGTTTGCATCAGACGCGAGCCTCTTCGCGACCGGAGGCAAAACGATCAAGCACGCCGGTGGCGGCAATGGCCCTGTGCAGAGCCCAGATCACCACGCCGAACACCAGACCGGAGATGATGGAGGTGATCAGGTAGATCACCACCTGCAGCGGGCCCCACGCCGGGTGGGTGAGCCAGTAGTAGAGCCAGCAGCCGATGCCGGCGAAGCCGCCGGACAGTGCGGTGGACAGCACGGTCCACTTCTTGTAGGCGAAGATGGCGAATCCGACTTCGGCGAATGCGCCCTGCATGATGCCCACGATCAGGGAGCCACCGACACCCCACTGGTTGCCGAGGATCAGCTCAAGGAACGCAGCCAGTGTTTCAGCGAACAGGGCCGCGCCCGGCTTACGCACGATGATGGCCGCCAGAGGACCGGCGAACAGCCAGAATCCGTTAAGCAGTCCTTCGAAGCCCGGGGTCACACTTTCGAACAGGGTCAGCGGAGCGGCACTGACCACATCCCATCCCCAGAAAATAACGCCCGATGCCACGGCGATCACGGCAGCGACGACGATATCGACGACGCGCCACTTGTAGTTGGCTTTGGCCACAGTTTGCGACATAGTGTGCCTTTTCTCTCTTTCGTGCGGGACGCGTGGCGCACGATGACGCACACTCCCCGCGCGGGTGTGTTCAGGCACGGGTGAATAAGAGCGACAATTCCGTGATTCCGGCATTACCCGGCCACGTTCCATCGGTCGAGACTTCACGTCTCCTCTCAGCCGGCCTCATACCAGCTCCCGTGTCAACTCCCCGACTATAAGGCAACCCCGCCCCAAAAGGCAAGAGTCACAACCATTCATCTGCCACATTGATCCGAACCAACGCATGCTAATCAACCGATGCCGCCGCATACACATATGTGCATTGTTGCGTTGTGCAAAGCCAACTCACACCACTACACTGTGATATATGGAAGGAAGGCAGCGACGCCTTCATTCATGCCGCAGAGGGGAAGGCTAGGGAAATGCCAAAACAACACACCGATACCAGTGGATATACACCTCGGAAAACACGGCGATTTGCCACGGCGCTTTCTCTACCTATAGCAATCATGGTCATGCTGTCCGCGTGCTCTTCCACCGTGCAACCAAACTCATCGCAGTCTACCGCATCCCCTCACGAAGATGCCAACGCCTCTTCCCAGAACAGTCAGCAGTCCGAAGTAGCTCCCGAAACTGATCTTGGGGCGCAGTACGCGCATTCAATCAGCGAATACATCGACTACTACCTGAATCAAAGCGCCATCATCTCTGAATATGAAAAAACAGCGCTGGAACATGCGAAGCAGGAAGGAGAGGTTTCCGTCACCGCTTATGAAAGCGCTTGGTCAACATATAAGCAATGTATGACCGATAAAGGCTATAGCAATGTGATAGTGGATACGTTGGCGAACGGTGTTCACCAACGCGTCGCCAGCGAAATGATTGACGACACCTTTACCTACAACAAAGCATTAAGCGATGAGGCGCAATGCTATGCCGATATCGATACGATCGCGCAAATATATAATGCCCAAATCGGAAACGTCAATTTCTACACCAATCAGGACGAAGCCATTGTCGACTGTTTACGAAGGAATAATCTCGTTCCCAGTGATTACACTTCCAGCACCCTTAATAAGGAGAGATCCAGTCAGCAATACAGCTTCAATCGCGATGACATCAACGTGGTGACCTGTTTCGTGACCAACAATTATTTCTATCCCAGAGAAGGAGAACCAACAACCAATTGGTTTGAATAAACCGCCGAAAACTACGAGTGGGGGCCGAGAAATTTCTCGGCCCCCACTTCCATGTCACCGGTTCTTGAAGTAGCGGAAGAGTTGCGATTCGCGTATGGTCAGGCCGGTGGTCAGGGATGCGAGCATGACTACGGCGAATATGGCAAGTGGAGTGCGCACGGCGGCGAGCAGCACAAGTTCCGGACTGCCGGGCGACCAGCGCATGGCCAATGCGGTGAGTAGAGCCGTCGAGCAGATCAGTCCGCCACCGTTCCATACCAAGGTTTCCATCATGATGCCCAGCAGTTGCGCACCCTTGGTCTGCCCCACATGCAGCGCGCCCGCGTATTCCAGCCGGCGTCGGCGCACCGAGATCACCCCGATCAGCAGGCCGAGCCCAACGCCGACGAACGGCATCCACCGCGTCATGCGTAAGGCGTATGAGGATTGGGCATCATAGTGCGAGTCGAAGCCTTTGTTGAGTTGGGTGACACCAGCCATGCTTTGGGAGCTTCCGCCGTCGGAGATCACAGTGGAATACAGCAGCATGTCCAACTGGTCGCTTGCAGGCCATTGCTTGGCCCAGCATTCCTCGAAGGTGCCGCCCAAAGCGGCCACCGGCGTGATGATGGCATAGGTAAAGCGCGTGTCTCGCCCATCGTTGGGCCAATCGAACACGCCAGCCACTCGCACAACGCCACGATCGGTTTCAAACCGCGAACCCTGCACCAATCCGAAATCCTGCGCAACATCGTTCGACACCCATACGCCCGAGGCATCCACGGTTGCATTGGCATCGCCTGTAACCAGCAGACCCAGCATGCCTGCGGTCACCTCGTAGGAGGCGATGTCACGCCCCGGCGTGGACAATGGCGTAACCTGTTGGCCCGCACGCATGGCACCGGATTGCGAAAGTCCCGAATCCCCCGCTCCCCGGCTGAGACGATCGCAGGCAACGCCGTCAATCGGCGAGCCAAGCACGGTTTTCACATCGGCGTTGGCGGCGATGCGCGATTCCGCCTCCCCTTCCAATTCGATTACCGACCAGGCTTCCCAACCGCCCAATAACGTGCCGCCGAATAGCACGGCCAGCATAAGCGCGGCTGCTCCTGCGGTGCCGCAGGAAATATTGCGCATCGCTTCAGACAGCAAAGAACGAAACTTCATTGCGCCGCCTCCTGCACCGTCTCTTTCTGCGCTGTTCCTTCCCCTTCTCGATCCCCTTCCTTGTCCCCCGGTGCCCATTCGGCCAGGTCGATCACACGCTGGCAGGCATCCCTAGTGTCTTTATCGTGCGTGGCAACGATCACGATCATGCCTTGCCCGGCCAAATGCCCCAATACCCGGCTCACTGAATGTGCGGTACGCGTATCCAACTGCGCTGTGGGCTCGTCCACCAGCAGCATGTCCGGTTTGGAACACACCGCACGCGCCAGCATCAGACGTTGTGCCTCGCCGCCCGACAATTCCGAGAACCTGCGATCGGCCGCATATTGCAAATCGAACAGTCCCATCGCTTCCAGCGCCTGCGGCTCGGCTTCGCGCCGCGTCATCCCCTTGGTCAGCAGTGGGAACACCACATGGTCCAACGCGGTGCGCCCCGACACCCCATACGGGTTCTGAAACACCCAGCCAACCCGTTCAATGTCGGAGCGTTCCACAGAACCGGCCGTGGGTTTCTCCCAGCCGGCCAGAATGGACAACAGTGTGGATTTGCCGCAGCCGCTCGGCCCGCAGACGGCCGCCGTCTGGCCTGGATCCAGTCTGAATTCCACATGCTCGAACAGCACATCGGTGCCAGGGAACCGATGTGCCAGATCATGAACCGCAACATACATGCTCAAGCCCCTCTCACTCGCCGGGGGCCGGGCACGTCGCATTGGCAATCGCCGAACCCAGCCCCACTTCGGTAAGTGAGTCGGCAGACACACCTTCAGGCTCCACCAGGCTCGCCCCCAACTGGGAGCCAATAATCCGCACGCCGATCACCGTGCCATCATCGGTGGCAACGCATCCGCGTGTACCATCCACACCAAACACCGCAGCGGCCGGCACCCGCACCACTGTCATCGGCGCGGTCAGTGACAACGACGCATCCAATCCAGCAGACAAGGCCTCTGCGGGCATGATCTTGAACTCATCGCTTGCCGCCACCTGCGCCAAAAATCCTGCATCCGTGATTCCAATCGAACCGGCCGGCAACGTTGTGGTCTGCCCAAACACCGTGAGCGTGCGATCCTGTTCGGATGGTTGTCCGTTTTTAATCGTCAGCGAAAGAATACTGCCCGGCACCTGACCGACCGACTGGCCCGCCGCCACATTCGCTCCCACAACGGCCTGCCATCCGGTAACCGCAACCTGCGCCCCTGGAATCCACAGCAGATCCGACAAGGAAAGGGAACCATCCGACTCATTGCCGTTATCCACCATTAATTGACGCCATCCATCCGACGTGGCCCAATAATATGTATCGGAACCGGGCACCGCATTGTAGCCCAGCCGACTCAGTTCGTTGTTCAATGCTAGAACGTCATCGCCCTTATCGCCCACGGCCAGGTTCCGATACAACGGAGTCGCGGTGGCCAGCGCCACCACCGCCCTATCGTTCACTTTGTATGCCGCCCTGCCGGAGACGAGTCCGTCATCGGCCCAGTCGCCTGTGACCATGCCCGAAGCGTTGCCTGACAGTTCCCGATCCCCGGACAAGGCCGGCACCACCGTCACCTGCTGGGATCCCGCATAATCCTGCACCGATGCCGGCGCACTGGTCACCTCACGCGGGGCCGATAGCAGCGCCGGCGCACGATCGGGCATCCACAAGGCGCACGCCCCCACGGCCAGCGACACCGCCAAAGCCACAACAACCAGCAACCATGGCAGACCAATACCACGCCGACGCATACCACCGGCCGCTTTCCCACGCCTGCCGCTCCTTCCCTTCCGTAATCCCATCATGCCCCTCCTCGCTTCGTTGCAGCTAATCCCATATTCCAGTTTAGTCAGTTGGATGCGAGCACTCGCCATCGTCGTTTTACAACTGGGAATGCCATCCGGCGACAATCACCAAAGCTGCTCAGTCAAATCCGTCACCTTGCTTATCATCCAACCATTGCTTGCCATGCACTGATTGGCAGCCGGCGAATCTTCGGGAAAAGAGAACGTCCAGGACTCTGAACCACTGCCAGACTGCATATTGTGATCATATGATTCCTCTTCCTTCGCAAACTCTTCGCCTGTATACGATGCATCCACTACCTGTTTGCGCCGCAAACAATCCGCAATCGCCTCGTTGTGATCCTGATACAGCTGCGGATTGCCAATCTGCATTTCATATATGTTGGAAATTCCTGAGGAATGGTAGTCGCTACACGATAAGCGATCAGTCATATACTTCTGTTCTTGCGCATTCGTGCCAGCCTTATGCTGCGCCTCCTTTTTCAGACCATCACCAAGATCGGCAAAAACAATCTCCTTGTATCCTCGATCCAACATACATTGCCGATATCCGTCCAATGCCGCCTCATAATCGGAAACGTCCACTTCACCGGTCTCGATAACTCGATTAATTGAAGTTCTCTGTTCCTGGCCAATTTGCACATCGTTGGCAACAGCCCAATCAAGCCATTGCTGGGCATACTCCGATATCGAAGCAGCCATTCGCGCCTGCGAAACCACACCACCGGAGCGTTCGGAGCCTTGATCGGCATTTGAACAACCTTGTGCTCCTATGCAGAAGGTCGCCGCCACAAGTATGACGGCAACCTTTCGCCGAGCTTCTCTTCGATAGCTCATCTCTGCTCCTACTTAGGCATCGTGTACAGTCCAGCACCTTCATTGATACGAAGACTTCAATGGCTTCATATAGTTATGGTATTGCCATAGCAGCAAATCATCTTTATCCCTATAGCCAATATTGTGTATCGATATATACCATTTTTGTGTATATGAAGCTTGCTGTGAGACTGTGCTTCGTGGTATGCAGTAGGGGCGATTCAATTCATCGGGCAGTGAGGGAAGACGATGGAACCAATGCAACCGTCACCGCGAGGCAAAACGTCGCAGTACCAATGGCGTATAGCGCTCGTGGATAACGACGAGCGAGCGTTGGATTCCCTGCGCACGCTTATCGTGGAACTCGTGCCGGAGGCATTCGTGGCCAATGCCTACACGAACGGGCGGGACGCGGTGGACTACTGCACCTCATCATCCACGAAACTGAATCTTCTCGTGCTCGATATGTCGCTGGAAGGTCTTCAGGGTTCCAGCGTCTGCCGCCGCATCAGGCAAAGGAACAAATACCTGCCCATACTGTGCGTCACCAGCTTTTCCTTGAACCGATACCTTACCCCCGCCAAACAGGCCGGCGCCCAAGGGCTGGTGACCAAAAGCGACGAAAGCAAACTGGGCCAAGCCATTCGCCAGGTCATGCAGGGGCACTCGCTGGAGGGATTCGAGGAGCCCTATACCGCATATGTGCGCCTGAAAAACGAATATAGCGGCATCAACCAGCTGACCGCCCGTGAAGAGGAAATCATCTCGTTGTGTGCCGATGAAGGACTCACGGATCGCGAAATCAGCCAGCACACCGGCATAGCCGAAAGCACCGTGCGCAAGCATATGCAGCACATTAATGAAAAACTCGGTGTCTCCACCTCCCGGCAAGCCGTTTCCCGATGGCTGAACCGTTCCGATACCCTTCAGTAATCCCGATAATTCCCACATTCAAGGAGCCTCTATGCAAGTAGCGTCCATTCTGATGACGGTTGTCTTCGCGCTGCAGCCGATTGCTCCGCCTGTGCAAGATGCGTATTCCTACCCCTCGCGCGACGCTTTCAGCGTATCTGTTCTTGAGGTTCATTGCCCGAGTTGGCTATGGTGGTTCTGTGGTGATAAGTAACATCGCCTGGCATATTCGGCACAGGCTGTCCACGCTCCGGCAGCACCCTTATATGTGCCTGATCACTGTGGTGGTTTTGCTGGTGATGATTTGGGAAACGGCAACGGATTCCAGACCAAGCTATTTCTTTGTCCCACAATGTGTGCTCATTGCCAGCTCGTTGCTGTTGCCCCGCCTATCATACTGGGCGCTCATCAGTCTGCCGATTATTGAAATACTATTGCCCGACTCCATGGGGGCGCCCTCCCTCACCGGTGAGGTTTTCGCCATCGCCATGCTGTCTTATACAACAAACAACGCCATCAGCGCCGCAATCACCGTGCTGATGTGCGCCACACAAGCGTTGCCGGCACTGGTGCCATTGAATCTGCAAGCATTCATCAGCCTTCCCCCATTCGCAATATCTTTCGCTCTGGCGGCGCTGGGAGGATGCTCGCTTCGCTGGAGAGAAAGCCAGATTGCCTCGCAACGGCGCGTGGCAATCGTCGAAGAACAGAACAAGGCCATGTTGCACGATATAGACACGGCTGATCAGCTTCATGATGCGCTGACCGGGCAATTGTCATATATCGCCCGCATGGCACAACGTCAGATGCGTCTCGACTCCACGAACACCGAATCATGGAATTTGGTGAATCAGTCCGCTTTGACCGCGCTGGATAATGTGCATCGCATCATCGATCAGCTTGGGCACAGCGCGCAGGCCGCGCACGATATCGATCAGACAGTCATGGCAATGGATGAACGCGATACCAACAACCACGCCCGTTCATCCGATCCGCATGCACTCGACGTATTGCGCCAACAGATGCAACGTCACGACGACACGCTGCAATCATTGGGTTTCAAGGGAAGCAGCTCACTGCTGCAAACCAACGTCGGCAGCGTCTCGTCCCGGAGCTTGACGTTGGCAACGGGTGTGTTGGATGAACTGTACGGCAATATCACGCGCCATGCACGCGGAGAATCCCAATACACCGTGTCAGTGATGGTTAACGCAGATTCCATGGAAATCGTCGAATTCAATCCCCTTCCTCACACAGGCGATAATCCGCTACCGCACAGCGGACATGGCCTCGATGCACAACGTCGAATCCTCAAACGCCATGGTGGCAAGCTCACCACCGACATCGACGACAACAACTGGACCGTCTTCGTCAGTATTCCACTGCCCTAGCCATTCAATTAATAGAGCTCTGCTATCTCATCTCCGATATATGTAGAGAAAACGTTATTGGCAACTTCGCAGGCGCGAATCTCCATATCGTATACGTCATAGCTTCTATCTTCAGGATTCTCCTGCTGTTCCAAGGAATACTGCCGTGCTGTAAAATCTTTAGGAACCAAGTCATTGCGCCGGAAACAATCAACAATTGCCTCGCTGACGTTGGCATACAAACTCGGGTTACCCTGCTGCATGCCAAATACCAAATCCACAGGATCCAAATCGGTCATGCACGCGAGCATATCCTCGTTGAGTTTAAGCTCTTGCGCATCAGTTCCTTTCCGGTGCGCAGGTTCCGCATACATGCCATTGGGATACTTGATTAAAACAATCCCTTGGTACCCACGATCGATCATGCACTGCTTGTAGTCCATCCAAGATTGCTCGTAATCCGAAACAGACACGCCACCGTTGGCTTTTGCCCGTTCCAATATTTCTCGCGCCTTGTCGCTGGTTTCGGGATAGGAGAGGATCTGGTCGATGTATGCGTTCAGTGATTCGGCCTTCTTCTGCCCGGCTCCCGGCAGCTCATAATTGTATGGACTGTCCACAACATCAGATGTTGGCGTCGGCGTGTTTTGCGGGTTGCCGCAAGCACCGACGCCAACGCATAACGCAACGCACGATGCAACAGTTACGAAACTCCGCAATCCCCGCACCGCATAATCGCAGGCCAGCAATCTTCGATTTACGCCAATGTTATCGTTCACTGCCCCTCCTTGACTATACGTTTTCCAGAAACGGCATCTTGAAGAAAGAAAAGGAGAAATACTTAATACAGGTGCTCGATTGGATCACTTGGATAGCTTGTCAACACATTATTTGCTACCTCGCAGGCCCTTACCTCCATGTCGTACACGTCATAGCTTCGATCGTCCAGTTCCTTTTGCTTATCAAGTGCGTAGGCTTTCGCGTCGTAATCTTTGGGAACCAGATCGTTGCGTTTCAGACAGTCGACAATTGCTTCGTTGGTATTGGAAAATAGGTTGGGATTGCCCTGCTGCACGCCGTACACCAAATCAACTGGTCCCAAATCAGCGCTACAAGCAATGGTGTCTTCGTGATACTTCTGCTCCTGGGCATCCGTTCCCGCGGCATGAGCTGCCTCATCATACATGCCATTCGGATATTTGATCAGAATAATCTGTTTATACCCACGATCGGTCAGGCATTGCTTGTAGTTCATCCAGGCCTGCTCGTAATCCGAAATGGACACGCCGCCTTCCGCCTTCGCGCGTTCCAATACTGCGCGCGCCCCATCGCTGGTTTCGGGATAGGAGAGGATCTGGTCGATGTATGCATTCAGCGATTCGGCCTTCTTCTGCCCGGCTCCCGGCAGTTCATAATCCTGGGACGAATCCGCCGTGGAGGAGTTGCTGTCAGCGCTGGCATCATTAGCGGCATTGGCTTTATTGTTATCACTGGCAGCATTGGTAGAGCATGAGCAGAAACCAACACAGAACATTAGACAACAGACCATGGCTGCGACGCTTTTCAGCAAACGCAGCCATGAAACAGACGCATGGAATCCCGTCTTCGAACACACTGCACGCATCCTCGTCACCGCCCTTCTCGGACAATACATCAAAGGCCACATCGCCCTCTGCACAAGGATAAGGGTTTCAAATGGCCCAATCCAAATTGCTAATACGCGATATGTGTAGGTTGCGATTGGAATAATGAGCGCAATCTTTGCGAAGATGCGAAGAGCCGCCGTGCGAGGATTGTGCGCGGCGGCTCAGCAATATGTCTGTTCAGCTATTCGCTACTTGCCGAGTTTGTCAAGCAGCAGGGCTTCGGTGATCACATTGTTCTTCAAGCCCGGCAGCGAGATGGACTCGTTGGGGCTGTGTGCATTGGCCTTCGGGTCTTCGGGGCCGGTGACCAGCACCTGAGCCGAGGGGAAGATGCGCTGCAGTTCGGGGATGAAGGGGATCGAACCGCCTTCGCCCTTGTTGATCGGGGCCACGCCGAAAGCCTCTTCCATAGCTTCGAGCGCGTCCGTAGTGGCCACGGCGTTCGGATCCATAGCCCAGCCCATGCCGTTTTCGCCACGTTCGACGCTTACCTCGGCACCAAACGGCGCATGGGAGACAAGGAATGCGGCCAACGCCTCCTGCGCTTCCTCGGGGCGCTGGTTGGGGGCAGTGCGCAGAGAAAGACGGAAGGTGGTTTCAGGGGCAATCACATTGAAAGATCCCTCCACCGGGTGTGCATCGAAGCCGATCACGGTAACGGACGGCTTGGTCCACATGCGGCTGGCCAGAGAGCCGGTGCCGGCGAAACGGTAGCTTGCCACAGCGCCGGAATCCTCACGCACCGATGCTTCGTCAAGATCGCGCTGCAAACCGCCGATCGGCTCTTCGGCGAGCACGCCCGGCACGTTGAGATCGCCGTTGGCGTCATACATGGAGGCGACCAGCATGGCCGCCAGCGTGTTGGCGTCGAGAATCGGGCCGCCGAACTGCCCGGAATGCACCGGATGTTCCAAAGCCTTCACGGTCACGTCCACGCAGGTGTTGCCCCTGAGCGAGGTGGTCAGGGAGGGAATATCAGCGGACCAGTTGCCCGAGTCCGCCACGATGATCACATCCGCGTCGAATTCGTCACGATGCGCTTCGATGAACGGGATGAAGCTGGGCGAACCCATCTCTTCCTCACCTTCGATGAATACCTTGATATTCACCTTCAGATCATCACCAAGAGCCTTAAGCGCGCCGGAATGGATGGCAATGCCGCCACCGTCATCAGCTGCGCCGCGGCCATACAAACGGTCGCCGATCTGCGTGGCGACGAACGGATCAGTGTTCCATTCGTTCTTGTCGGGCACAGGCTGCACGTCGTGATGCGCATACAGCAGCACAGTGGGGGCTGCCGGATCCACGATCTTCGAGCCGATCACCTCCCATGCGCCGGCGGTGCCGTCTTCGTTGGAGGCCTGCGCAACCTTGGCGTCGACGCCGACCTTCCTCAGTTCCTCGGCCACGAATTCAGCTGAACGCTTCATATGCTCGGCGGTGATGCCCCGGGCGGATACAGACTGCAGTGCGATCTTTTCGCGCAGCACCTCCTGAATGCGATCCCAGTCACGCTCCACGCGCAAGCGGATCTCGTCTGCGGCAAGGGATGCCATATTCAATCCTTCCTCTTGAGTTTGCGGCGTCATTGCAATGGTTACGCCCCATGAACAAGTGTCTGAACGTCACCGTAACTTTAAAGCATGACATGGAATCCGTTCAAGAAGAACAACGCCCAGACTTCGAGTGAGCAGTCGGGCAACGCAGCAGCCGAATCGACCGCCAAAACCGCCACCACCGCAGGCAAAGGGCGGCCCACCCCCAAGATGAAGCAGGCACAGGCCGCCGGCATACGACCGCTGGTGCCGGCCGACCGCAAGGCCAGCGCGAAGGCCGCCAAAGAACGCAGGCGCGAAAAGGAGAACGCCGAATACGAGGCGATGCAGAAGGGCGATCTCAACCATATGCCCAAGGCCGAGCGTCTGCCGTGGCGTATCTATATCCGCGACTATGTGGATGCCCGCTTCAACCTCGGCGAATGGTTCATTCCCGTGGCCTTTGCCATTCTGATTCTTTCGATGGTGGCCACCGTGATATTCCCGACGAACATGTGGGTGTCCGCCGGCATGATGGTGCTGATGTACGGCTATCTGATCGCCGTGATCGTGGATGTGGCACTGATGTGGCGCAAGCTGAAGAAGCTGCTCATCGACAAGTATGGTGAGCATTCCGTGGCCAAGGGTTCGCGTTCCTTCTCCTATGCGTGGAGCCGTTCCATCCAGCTGCGTCGCTGGAGGCTACCCAAGCCGCGTGAGGCCAAGCGCGGCCACTTCCCGCAGTGATTTTTGGGCGTGCAGCATACCGCATACCACTAAAAACACCGTATAATCTCGCACCCGTGAATCCGTAAGGGCATAAGGAGAAACCGTGAGCGAACAGTTCGATCTGGCAGTCATCGGTGCCGGTCCCGGCGGATATTCCACAGCATTGAGGGCCGCCCAGCTGGGTTTGAACGTCGCGTTGATCGAACGCGACGCCACATTGGGCGGCACTTGCTTGAACCGCGGGTGCATTCCCTCCAAGGCTCTGATCACCGCCACCCACACCATCGACACGGTGCATCGTGCGGCCGAACTCGGCGTTAACACCAGCGTGGACGGCATCGACTTCGGCCGTCTGCGCGACTGGCGCATGCACGTGGTCGATACGATGGTCAAAGGGCTGACCGGCTTGGTGGCGCATCGTGGCATCACCGTGTTCCGTGCCAATGCCACGTTCAATGCCGCCGCCCCTGTACAGACTGCTGACGGCACCGTTCATAGCGTGCAGTTACTGCCCTCCCCCGGGCAACACGATGTGTTGCGCTACGTCAAAGCAGGCATCGGCGAGCCAGCTGGCTCTGCCCTGACTATTGAAGCCAAGAATGTGGTGCTTGCCACCGGTGCCAAACCACGCCCGCTGCCGGGCAATCCGTTCGCCGGCGCACTGATCGACTCCACCCAAGCTTTGGAGCTCGATACCTTCCCCTCCTGCGCAGTCATCATCGGTGCGGGGGCCATCGCGCTCGAATTCGCATCCATGTGGAACGCCGCAGGCTGCGAGGTTACATTGTTGATCCGTAAGGATCGCGTGCTATCGGCATGGGATCGGCGGGCCGCCACCACACTGACCCGCGAGCTCAAGCGCCAGGGCGTTACCATCATCACCAAAACCAACGTCACCCACGTGGATACCGGTGCCAACCTTGGTGCCACCGTGCATTACACACGCGAAGGCGACACTGCCGAAGCCCAGGTCTTCGGCGAAATCGTGCTGGCCGCCATCGGCCGCGACCCCATCAGCGATGCCGCATGGGGCGTTCAGCTTACCGATAGCGGGCATATCGTCACCGATGCGTACGGCCGTGCCAGCGAACCGGGCGTATGGGCCGTGGGCGATGCGACGGTGGGCCACGCGCTCGCACATCGAGCCTTCGAACAAGGCATCGTTGTAGCGGAAAGCATCGCCGGCTTGCCTAACGTCGCGCCGGTCAATGAGTCAAGCGTGCCGCAGATCGTGTTCTCCTCGCCCGAAGCCGCATGCGTCGGGTTGACCGCCGAGCAGGCGAAGGCGAGCGGCGAATTCAGTGACGTGAGCGAAACCGTCTACCCGATGCTGGCGAACGCGCGCATGCTGATGAGCGGCACGGCCGGCTCAATGACCGTTGTTTCGGGCTGCGATGCCACCGATCCCAACACTCCCCTAGTGCTCGGCGTGCACATGGTTGCGCCCGTCGCCTCCGATATCATCGCCGAAGCCGAACAGCTCGTCGGCAATCGTGTGCCGCTCAGCCAAGCCGCACGGCTGATTCATCCGCATCCGACATTCAGCGAAACCCTCGGCGAAGCGCTGCTCAAAGCCGACGGTCGCCCGCTGCACACGCGCTGAGTCGAATATGCCGACGAGACAACCCACGTCGATAACATCTCAGGTGCGCTAAGACGCGCGATACTGCGGACCAGCGCACCTGATAGTATGGTTGGCCAGTGTGTTCGTTTGAGATAAAGGAAGTTTGATGGCAGACGAGAAGCCGAAGAAGCAAAGCACTATCAAGCAGATCATCCGAATCTACCAGTACACCGCCAAGGAAGACAAGGTGCTGCCGGCGCTGTTGGCCGGCGCATTCCTGCTGCCTGTGGTTCTTGAAGTGGTGCTGGGCCTGGTGTTCAAGTGGGGCGTGATCACCTGGATTTTCACCGTCATCACCGCCATCATGCTGGGCCTGCTGCTGGCCACCATCGTGCTTACCCGCCGTGCCGACATGGTCGGATACAAGCAGATCGAAGGCAAGCCGGGTGCCGCCATCGGTGTGCTGGGCAATATGAACAAGGCCGGCTTCGTCTTCCCGCAGGAGCCGGTATGGGTCGATCCGAAAACCAAGGATGCGATTTGGCGTGGCACTTCGATCAACGGCATCTATCTGATTGGTGAAGGCGAATATGGTCGCATCATGAGGGCCATGGATCGCCAGGAGCGTGAGATCAAGGGCGTGACCGCCGGTTCGTCTATTCCCGTGTATCGCATTGCCGTGGGCCGTGGCCCCAAGCAGGTCGCCCTCAAAGATGTGCGCAAGGCCGTGACCCGTGCCAAGAGCTATCTGCCGACTGACCACAAGAATCCGCTGATCGCCAAGATTCACCCGCGTCGTCGCTTCCTGCTGACCAAGTCCGAGCAGGACACCCTGAACGATCGTCTGCGCACGCTGCAGGCTAAGAGGGGCTACGCCGTTCCCAAGGGTATCGATCCGACGCACCCGCAGCGTGTCTCCCGTCGTGCGATGCGCGGCCGCTGATTCGCCGGGAATCTCTCACCTGTATCTCAAGGCCTTGAGTCCTTTGAAGGATTCGGGGCCTTTCTTTATGTGCGCTGACGTGTATTGACGTGTGCTGTTACCTGCATCTGCTTGGCATACGTTGGGTTCGGTCGAATCCTCCAAGTTCATCTGCCGGAAGCAAATCGGCAACCTTGGGTGCCATGAAGCGAAATTGTCCACGTTACGGACGTACCAATAGCCCCACCAATATCCAACATTACGAATGTTTCGGCGGAATACTGCGGATTATGCACCTTGCACAACCAATACGAAACATTCTCGTAACCCAAATTTCGAGCCCGCGAAACGCACGATTTTATGCTTGTCTTTCGTAAGTTCTCATGAAAGGAGCGGTCCCGTGACCGAACTCAAGTCCAAGGAAGACGCCGAGGCCCTGATCAATCAGGAAGGCATCGAATATGTCTCCATCCGTTTCACCGATCTGATCGGCGTTCAGCAGCACTTCACCGTGCCGGCCAGCGAATTCCTGAAGGATGCCTTCAACGAGGGCATGCCGTTCGACGGTTCCTCCGTTCAGGGCTTCCAGGCCATCAACGAATCCGATATGAAGCTGGTGCCGGATATCACCACCGCTTTCGTCGATCCGTTCCGCAAGCACAAGACCCTCGACGTGGCCTTCTCCATCGTCGACCCGCTGACCGACGAGCCCTATTCTCGTGATCCTCGTCAGGTCGCCGGCAAGGCTGAGGCCTACCTGAAGTCCACCGGTATCGCTGACACCGCCTCCTTCGCCCCCGAAGCCGAGTTCTTCATCTTCGACAAGGTGCGTTTCGAGAACTCCATGCAGCGTTCCTTCTACGAGGTCGACTCCATCGAAGCCCCGTGGAACTCCGGTGTGGACACCGAAGACGACGGCACCCCGAACATCGGCTTCAAGAACCGCGTCAAGCGCGGCTACTTCCCGGTTCCCCCGATCGACCACACCCAGGATCTGCGCGACGACATGGTCGCCAACCTGCAGAAGGTCGGCCTGATCCTCGAGCGTTCCCACCACGAGGTCGCCGGCGCTGGCCAGCAGGAGATCAACTACCGCTTCAACTCCCTGCAGCACGCAGGCGATGACCTGATGAAGTACAAGTACGTGGTGCACGAGACCGCCGCCCTGGCTGGCAAGTCCGCCACCTTCATGCCCAAGCCCATGGCTGGCGACAACGGCACCGGCATGCACTGCCACCAGTCCCTGTGGAAGGACGGCAAGCCGCTGTTCTACGATGAGAAGGGCTACGCTGGCCTGTCTGATCTGGCCCGCTGGTACATCGGCGGCCTGATCAAGCACTCCTCCTCCGTGCTGGCCTTCACCAACCCGTCGCTGAACTCCTACCACCGTCTGGTGCCGGGCTTCGAAGCTCCGGTCAACCTGGTGTACTCCGCTCGTAACCGTTCTGCCGCCATCCGTATCCCGCTGGCTGGCACTTCCCCGGCTGCCAAGCGTATCGAGTTCCGCGCTCCGGATCCCTCCTGCAACCCGTTCCTCGCCTTCTCTGCTCAGCTCATGGCTGGCCTCGACGGTATCCTCAACCACATCGAGCCCCCGGAGCCCGTGGACAAGGATCTCTACGAGCTGCCGCCGGAAGAGCACGCTGGCATCAAGCAGGTGCCGAGCTCCCTGGCCGAGGCTATGGATGCCCTTGAGGAAGACCACGACTTCCTGACCGCCGGCGACGTGTTCACCGACGATCTGATCGAAACCTGGATCGGCCTCAAGCGCGACGAAATCGATCAGGCTCGTCTCTCGCCGACCCCGCTCGAGTACGAGCTCTACTACCACATCTGATAGATGTTAGCCTCAAAACGGCGGAATCAAGCCGTTTTGAGGCTTTTTCTATGCGTAAGTACACCCGTTTTACCACCATTGTGGTTCTCAAAACCTTGTACTACGTGAATCATTCAGTCTCCTTCCGGACAAGGAAGGAGACTTTTCTATATCCGTCGCATTTGACGCGACACCTTACGTGCACAGCTTGACGAAGCTTACCGTTAGCAACAGTTGTCGCAAATCTTGCGACAACTGACATGCTGCCCAACTCCTCGTATTTCGCATGACGCTATCGGCACTTCTTACGGCTTTTTCTGCGAAAAGTGCCGCCAGCACGTCAATTTGACCTCCTAGGCGGCACTTTTCGTGGAGTTGCCACAAGAAGTGCCGCGTAGACTTCTATTTCGATCTGCTCGCGGCACTTCTTGCGGATTATTCCCATAAAAGTGCCGCGAGCCTGCCAAGCTAACAGATATCAACCCGCTTTCAAGTCATAATCAGCATTGAATCCACGGGCACAGCCGTAACGACCTACAGGCACTTGTCTAGGAACCAATGGTCGTGGGTGACGATCAGCCAGGCAATGGGGCAATCTTTGAGCACGCGGGCAAGAGATTGCTTAGACTCCAGATCAAGATGGTTGGTCGGCTCGTCCATGATAATGAACTGCGGCGAAGGCTTGGCCGCCAGCCCCAAGCACAGCAACAGTTTGCGCAGTTCACCTGGACTCGGCGCTTCGCCAAATAACAGACGATCGGGATCAGCGTTGAGCTGAGCATACGCGGCCAATACGCGCGATTGGTCGACAGTCTGGAGCTTGCTTAACCGCGCCAATGCAGCTTTAGCATCATCCGCAGTGGTGTTTTGAGCAATCATCAGCACTGGAATATCAGAGGGAATTTCATCCAGCATGGCGTCGACCAACGTGGTTTTACCCAATCCATTTGGACCAATCAACGCAATATGATCACGAGGTCCAACCGATAGCGTCGGAATGTATAGACCTTCCAAACCTGACGAAAGACCGGATTCCGGTGGTTCAATTTGCCAACGACCATCAGGATCAGTCAACAGTCGAGCGCAACGAGCCGGATCCACAGCACAACCAGCGTCAACGAAATGGTCAGTATCAGATTGCACGTAATCGCCACGCCCACCAATCACCTCAATCACATCGGTCGAACCATATCGAATAATTCCCGAATGTAATCGAACTAATTCGTTGCGATGCGACGGACTCACATCAAGCCAAATATCGCCGTTATAACGCTTGGCAGCAACCGTGAGACGTTCCGCTTTCTGACGCACATCTGCCAATCGCCCATCCAGTTGCCGATACCGTTTAACAGCGGCTCTATCCACATGACCATCATGCAGCCCTTTCTGTGCCGCACGGGCGTCATGATCCTTGGGATCAATCTTTCTGCCGTTGGATCGCATGGCCAATGTCTTTTGTACATCCGCAAAACGATTGGCTTTCACTGAAGCAAGTCGTTGCATCTCCTGTTTGGCCGTTTGTAATCGTTTGGCATCATATTCGTTCTGTCGTTCACGTTGTTCGGCGGCTGCGGACCAGCCACTTGGCCAACTTTTCAACACCGTGATATTGCGACCAGCCGTATGACGACGCTCGAAACTCACGCATTGAATTGCGATCGTGTCAATCAGTTCCACGTCATGCGAAACCAATAATCCCACGCCTTTGAACGATTGCATTGCGTTGATGATGGCGGTCCGCGTGGGCTCATCCACATGATTAGTCGGTTCATCCAACACCAGCACATCAGGACGGGCCGTGAAGGCGCAGGCCAACTGCAATCGCTTGGCTTCACCTCCTGACAGACTCCCCCACCGCCAGCACCAATCATCGTCAATGCCAAGCGCGGAACGCACCGCAAGCGCTTCAGGCGACCAGTCGGAGGCAAAATCCTCAAGATTGGCCGGAGGTAAGTCAATATGCTGCGGGCAATAGGCAACCACCAACGATTCCGGAGCCGGCGAAATCGTGCCTGAATCCGGCCGCAGAGTCCCGATAGCCAATCGCATCAACGTAGTTTTGCCAATACCATTGTCACCGATAATGGCACTCCAACCGATCGGGAATGTGGCCGAAACATCTTCGAACAGAGGAGTTGGCGCATCGGGGTAGGTATACGACAAATGAGACAGTGTAAGTACTATGGGGCGTGACATAAGTGATTCCTTGTATAACAAGGCGCACTGCCGATATCAACAATACGTTATTGCATACGTAATTGAACCCGATTGGGCGACGGGACAGCGAAAGGCTGGCACGGACGACGCGGCAGTGCGCCTCAACGTGCACATCCGCCCTTTCCCGTCAACCTATCGAATCACCAATTCGCTTGTCCCTTTCCACGACGTTTCCTCTGGCATATCAAAGAAACAAAAACCGTATTCAGTATCAGCATCCCCGCAGACAAGATGATGACTCGCCGTGCCCCCTCCTATGTCACTCACCTAGGCACCAGACACTGGGAAATCCTCAAATACCGTAATTACGGTAGATATACAAGGATAAATATGGCCAAGCGTCAGCACGGAGAAGACAAAGCCACTACACAGCTCACGTCGCTACCCGCCTTTATACCACAATCTTGCATATTTGTTCTACATAGCTTATACTTCTCTCAACAGTGCAGTGAGGCACTGCAGCAGACAGAAGGGGTTCAAGAATGACAATCTATCTATATTCGCAACTATTGCAGCATTGGTAGCTGTAGCACTCAGCTCATATCCCTTTCCCAAGAATCTTTTAATTTTGCTATTGTTCCTCTGACACCGGTAGAGGTAAATCATGATGATGCAAAACCATAAGACTAGTCGGCGGCGAATTATTGCTGGAGTAATAGCAGTAGTTGCTGTGTTGGTCGCATTGTGGTTTATTCCTTTTCCTGACAGTAAGGTGAATATATCCGCTGAAGCATATTGCTCAAGTGCTGATGCCCAAGAATCCTCGCAGTATATTGTTGAATTAGAGGGAGAGCAATATCATCGCTTGTTTCGTCGACCTCAATTCAATGGAACATTCACATTAAAAGATAGCGCGGGCTCAACAGTATTGGTTAATCATGCCAAATTAGAGAGCGCATTCGCCGACACAGCGCACCAATCCGATGGGACCGTAACACAAATTTCTTCCCTGATGTATGACGCATCAGAAAATGCTTTTACGTCTTTTACCGCTGCGCTTAGTGCCGATGGACAATCGATAGTAATCATTCTTGGCAACAAAGGTGAAACCGGTGGTATTGCTGGCACATATATTGCTCCAGCTACTGATCAGAAAACCGCACAGTCCGTATATCAATCAATAAACGCAGTCATTGATCTAAGCCTCATTGCCACCGCGCCATAAAATTACCATTGCAAAATACACATGAATATATCAGTTCTCGTGCGATATCACCTTGCTGTAATTTTGTATGACGCTGTCGGCACTTCTTACGGATTATTCCCATAAAAGTGCCGTGAACTCGCCAAATTAGCGGACAATACCTCGCAGCCACGCCATTGGGACTCGTCAAGAGGATATCAGCAGTAAGATTGACGGCAAATCGTAAGGAGAGATTACATGGATGCTTATATGGATGTTTTGCTTAATCTGATTCACTCGCAACCGTTATGGGGAATCCTTCTAGTTGTCGTTGCGGTTTTTGCGATCACTGTAATTCTGTGGATCGCATATATAATTTGGCAGGCAATTCTACGCTTACGTTTCAGCAGGGAGTTTTCTGTCAAGGTACCATCGAATTTCCGTATACGTCGGTCAGGTCAATCTATGCAAATCGGAGGATTCACTCTCGGATATCCCCGATGGGAAGCTGCCAAAAGAGATGGCACACGAGACCGTAGAACAAATAACAACCGTATATTAAAAACGCCTACCGTCATTCGGATAGGAAAATGGTCACTGCAATGCAACGATCCTTTTATCGGGTATGCACTGGTAACGAATCTTCGCACCGCAGGTCACGCCGTTGGATATTGCCGAGAGGAAGCACACAAGCGGCAGCAATTGGTCAGTCAGTTGCAAGCTCGCCGCCAAACAACCAGTGTTGATGGTATCGTGGCACAATTCAAAACCAATCCGGCGAATTTCGAACCATTTTGTGCCGAACTATTCCGAACGTTGGGATGGAGCGCGCAGCCCACGCCACCAACACGTGATGGCGGATTCGATTTGAAATTGCGCCATCCCAACGGCACAACATACATCGCAGAATGCAAGTGCTATGACCGCAAGCATCATGTTGGACGTCCCGTAGTCCAAAAACTGCAGGGGGCGAACATGACCGAGCATGCGCAAGGAATGATGCTGATAACGACCAGTTCATTCTCATCTGATGCCATTGCCTATGCCGCCCAAGTTGGTGTTCTGCTTATCGACGGCGAAAAACTGGTCAACTTGTGCCATAAGGCATGGGGCAATTCGGCTACAACAACCATGTTCATTCCTGAAAGGGAAATTCAGTTGACGACCAGAGACATTATGTCGCGTATACCGGCTGATATGCGCCATATGTTCTATTAAACACAGGCAACAGTAAACAGCCACAAAACCCTGCAAAAGTATGGCTATCGGTATATGCCCGCCATACCGCAAGCCATCCAATATCCACTGCAGACTGAAACTGCGCCGTAGCTCAATCCAAAAGCAAATTTAGCTGGCTTGGGCACCTTCTCCGGCTTCGCGGTCTTTGAGGTACATTTCGGGGATGTCGCGTTCCTGGTCGTGCAATCGGGCCCAAATGACCGGTTCGCCTGCGGCCAGTGAGGCGGGCACGTCAAGAATGCGCTGGTTCGAGGATCCACGGAATTGCAGTAGGGAATCCTTCCTGTCCTTCAGATAGCGTCCGTCCACAAGCACGTCGATCAGGCCCAGCAGTTCGTGCTTGTCAGGAGTTTCGCCCTCGCGCATCAGTTCCTCCCATGTGTATCCGGTCCATGCCCAGATGTCCTTGGATTGGCCGAACTCGGCACGAATGCGTCGTGCCAACGGCAGTAGCACCGGGGTGTTGAGCATCGGCTCGCCGCCAAGGAAGGTCAGGCCCTGCACATATGAGGGGCGCAGATCGTCGATGATCCTGTCTTCAAGCGCCTGCGTGTATTCGTGCCCGGCCTTGAAATCCCAGATCGAAGCGTTGAAGCAGTCGATGCAGTGGAACGGGCAGCCAGAGACATACAGGGAGTTGCGCACGCCCTCGCCGTCGGTAACGATGAAGGTTTTGTAGTCGGCAATCATCCGGGCGGACATGTTTCGCCCATCCCATTGGCCGGCGCGAGGATCGTTGGCCAGGCCCTGGGACGGGACGCCGGGCCCGCGCCCGGTCTCCCCGGCGGCGAAGTCGTGGCGTTTGGGTTCCGGTGCGCGCGTGGTCTTCACGAACGAGGGCATCGATCCACCTTTCCGATAATGGCCGATAATGGATAGGCCGAGGCGGCCACCCTGTAATCAGGTGGCCGCCCCGGCGTTCATGTCCAAATATGCTGTATGCACTACTGCTTTCGGCTTACTTGGTCTCCTCGAACCATTCGCGGGTCTCGCCGTCAGACAGTTCAACCTTGCCGGTGGAGCCGCTCATGTGCTTGACGCGGTGGGCAATCTCCTCGTGGCGACCGTGCACCATCGGGCGGGCGACAGGCGAGCCAAGGTAGCCGCAAGTGCGCTTGGTCACGTTGCACTTGTCCGGGTTGGAGTTGCCGCACTCGGGGCACTTGAAGCCCTCGTCGGTGGGCTCGAAGTCACCCTGGAAGCCGCATACGAAGCAATGGTCGATCGGCGTGTTGGTGCCTAGGTAGCCGATGCCGATGTTGTAGGCGTAGTCCCACACTGCCTCGAGCGCCTTCGGGTTGTCCTGCAGGCACGGGTACTCGCAGTAGTTGATGAAGCCGCCGGATGCGTAGTACGGGAAGTCCTTCTCGTAGTTGAGCTTCTCCATCGGGGTGGGCTGCAGCCACACCGGGTAGTGGAAGGAGTTGGTGTAGAAGTCATGGTCGGTCACGCCGGGGATGCGGCCGAACTTCTCGCGATCCATACGGTTGAAGCGGTCGGTCAGGGATTCGGCCGGCGTGGAGTACACGGAATAGTGGTAGCCCTCGGCACGGCTCCAACGCTTGCACAGCTCGCTCATGCGCTCAACGATGGACAGGGCGAACTCCTTACCTTCCGGATCCCAACCGTGATCGCGGATCCAGTTCTTGCCATAGAACACAGCAGTAGCTTCGGCCAGGCCGATATAGCCCAAGGACACAGTGGCACGCTCGTTCCTGAAGAGACGATCCACGTTGTCGTTCGCGCCGAGACGTCCGAAGGCACCGAAGCGGAACAGGGTCGGAGCATTGACTGGGGTGGCCTCCTTGCAGCGCATGATGCGGAACTGCAGCGCCTGGTGGGCGACCTCCATACGCTCCTCGAACAGCTTCCAGAAACGAGCCTTGTCACCATGGGATTCGATGGCGATGCGCGGCACGTTCACGGTGACCACGCCAAGGTTCATACGACCGTCTTCTTCGTCCTGGCCGGTCTCGGGGTTGATCCAGCCCTGCAGGAAGGAACGGCAGCCCATCGGCGCCTTGAAAGAGCCGGTGATCTTGACGATGTTCTCATAGAACACCACGTCCGGGTACATGCGCTTGGTGGCGGATTCCAAGGCAAGCTGCTTCAGATCATAGTTCGGGTCGCCGGGGTCGGCGTTCACGCCATGCTTGATCGTGAAGACCAGCTTCGGGAAGATCGGAGTGTGGTGCTCCTTGCCCAGGCCACGAATGCGGTTCAGGAGGATCGCGCGCTGGATCTCACGGGAGAACCAGTCAGTACCCAAGCCGAAGCCGACGGTTACGAACGGCGTCTGGCCGTTGGACACACGATTGGAGTTGATCTGGTACTCCATCGTCTGCATGGCGTCGTAGATGGCCTTGCGCGTGCGAATCTTGGCAAGAATCTCGCGCTCCTGCTCCAGATCGTCGACATCAGTGTGGAACGGCGTGTCCATCGGCAACGGCTTGCGTGAGCCGAAATGCAGCTTGGAGGGCTCGTTGGCCTTGGCGTTGACCACCTGGCGGCGGGCGAATTCCACCGGCATGCCGTCCGGGATGGTCTCGCGCGCCTCTTCGAGGAACTTCTCGTAATCCTTGCGCGCATACTGGGCCAGATGTTCATCGGCGCGGTTGGCGGTCTGGCCGCCATACTGGCTGGAGGCCACGTCCTTCATAATCTGGGTGATCTGTGTGGCAGCGATGGCGATGGACTTCGGCGAGGCCATCGGCGCGTTGCCCAAGGTGAAACCGTTGGCCAACATGTCCCAGAAGTTCGGCAGGGAGCAGTTCGACTGAGCCGTGAACGGCGAATAGTCGGCATCGTGGAAGTGAATGTCGCCCTTCATATGAGCGTTGGAAACGGCCGGGGGCAGCATGTTGAACGCGGCGGCCTTGGACACGGCACCGGCCAACAGGTCACGCTGGGTGGCGTAGACATTGGAATCCTTGTTGGCGTTCTCGTGAATCAGCGTCGGATCGTGGTTAATGAAGCGCGAGACGGCCTCGTTCACATCGGTGGCCTTGGCACGCTGGATGTCCTTGTCCAAACGGTAGTTGGTGTAGGCGCGCGCCACATCATATAGGTGCGCGTCAATCAGCGCATGCTCAACCAGGGTCTGAATATCCTCGATCTTTGCGGGGCCGTTGTAACGTTCCTTGATCTCGCCCTCAACCTGATCGGCGAATCGACGGATCATGGCCTCTTCTTCAGGGCCAACCTCCTTATCGAGATCCTTGAACGCGGACTTGACGGCGGAGATGATGTTAATCGGATCGAAGTCAACCACACGGCCGTCGCGCTTCTCAACGAGCACCACGTTGCTCCTCGCAACCGTGGTTCCGTTGACCGCCTCCGCCATCATCTGTGCCATCAGGCACCCCTTTCTGTAAGCATTTTTCGCACCTTACGAACTCGTCGAAAGCCGCGAATCACATCCGTGTCCTTTTTGAACCTATAGCACTGTACGACAACCCCACCCCTATATCTAGTAGACAACGGTGGCGTGTTGAACTAATTGTAGTATTTTTCGGCTATTTTCCGCCGAAACCCTAAGTGTGTGATTAACGTAACGATTGGCATTCGGCGTGGCTCGGCGAGTCGCCCATCGCACGGCCTCACCGCGTGACATAGTGCTTGGGCAAGGCGCCTGCGGCATCCTACTACCATCGCCCGACGCACCTATAGTGGGGAGATATGACTACACCTATGGGATACGACTCCGGTGCCCGGCAGCCGAGTGCCGCGTCACTGGCGGCAGCCGGTTTCAGCACCAACCGTGGTGCAGGGCAGATGGCCGCGCCCTCTGCCGGGCAGCCGGTTATCGACCTGCCAGCCGAGCCACGCCCGATCAATCAACTGCCCGAGCGCGCGGGGCTGACCACCGCGCAGAACCCATGGCCGGTAAGTGTGTTGAGCCAAAAGTTCTACGGTGCCGTGGAACGTTGGCCTTCGGCCTGGGTGACCGGGCAAATCACCCAGATCAACACGCGACGCTCAGGTTCCGCCTATATCACGCTGCGCGACGATTTTGAAGACATCGCAATGGAGGTCAACGGTTTCGGCCAGTTTGCCGCCGCCGCCAGCCAGTTCGTGCAGGGCGACCGGGTGGTGATCCATGGTAAGCCGAATCTGTGGATGAAGCGCACTTCGCTGTCGCTACGCGGCGACACGATTTTCAGGGTCGGTGCCGGCGGCAGTCTTAAGGCCATGATCGATGAACTGCGCAAACGGCTCAAGGGCGAGGGACTGTTCGACGCCGACCACAAGCTGCCCCTGCCGCAGTTCCCGCGCTGCATCGGGCTGATCTGCGCACCGCAGGCCCGCGCCGAAGGCGATGTGATCACCAATGTCAACCTTCGTTGGCCAGCCGTCTCGTTCAAGGTGGTGCATGTGCATGTGCAGGGCGAACAGTGCCCCAGCGAAGTGACAAAGGCCATCGGGCAGCTCGACGCCGATCCACAGGTGGATGTGATCATCGTGGCGCGCGGCGGCGGTTCCTTTGAGGATCTGATCGGCTTTTCCGACGAACGCGTGGTGCGCGCGGCCTACGCTTGCGCCACACCGCTGGTTTCCGCCATCGGGCATGAGGACGATTGGACGTTGCTTGATCTGGTCGCCGATCTGCGCGCCTCCACCCCGACGGACGCCGCCAAGCGAGTGGTGCCGGACGTCAATGAGCAGATGCAGCTGATCGAAGGGTCGATCGAGCGCATGCGCTTGCGCGTCCGCTCGCGCGTGGACAACGAAATCCGCTTGGTCGAAGGTTATGCGAACCGCCCAAGCCTAACCCAGCCTTTAACGATGCTTGATCCGCATCAACGTTTCGTGGATGATGCGCTCAGAAGGCTGGACATCGGTCTTCGCCGCATCGTTGACGACGCGCAGCTCACCATCGAGCGCACGCACGCCTCGCTGACTGCACTGAGTCCTCAATCCACGCTGGATCGCGGCTACGCGGTGGTGCAATCCGCCGATGGGCATGTGATCGACGATGCCGCGCATGTGGCCGTCGGCGACGAATTGACCGTCACGCTCAGGCATGGCAGCGTCACCGCCCAAGCCACCTCATCCTTGCCTGACTAGTCGGTTCCACCCAATCCTTCTAGTCAGTCGTCTTCTCATCAGTCATTATCCAACCAGTCGTTATCCAATCCAACCAACCGATGCCCAAACCACTGCCACTGTCACAGCACCAAGTCTGGGCACCTTACACAGAAAGCTGAACTCACATGACCGAACACACCACACCCCAGTCCACCACCGCTCAGTCCACGTCCCAGTCCGCCGCCCAGCCCACTCCGGCTTCTTCTCTGAGTGATAAGGAGCGCGAAGTCATCGCACAGATGCCCTACGAAGAGGCGCGTGACAAGCTGATCCAAGCCGTGCAGGCGCTGGAGGCCGGCGGCCTGAATCTCGACCAGTCGATGCGTCAATGGGAAATTGGCGAAGCACTGGCCAAGCGTGCGCAAAGCCTGCTCAACGACGTGCGCGCCAAGCTTGATCAGGCCCAGGCCGAGCAGACCGCCAATGCTGCCACCGCAGGCACCCAGTCGAACCTCGACTCGTGACACATACACCACATACATAACCAGTTCAGCGCCCAGCCGAACATCGTCACGACAGTGGCGGGCGATATGCTGGTAGCAATTCTTTACCTATGAAAGGGGTAGGCCATGTCTACGTTGGTTCTTGTATTTCATCCGCATCTTACCGACGGTTCGACCGTCAACGCCCGACTGCTCGCCGCGCTTGAGGCGCAGGGCGAGTCCGATGTGATCGTGCGTGACGAATACGCCGCCAATCCGAACTTCACCATCGACGTTGCCAAAGAGCATGAGCTGCTGGAAGCCGCCGATCGTGTGATTCTGCAGTTCCCGTTCTACTGGTACTCCTCCCCCGCCCTGCTCAAGGAGTGGGAGGATCAGGTCATCGCCGCCGGCTGGGCTTACGGCGGCGGTCACGCGCTTGAGGGCAAGGAACTCAAGCTGGTGGTCACCACAGGTTCCGAAGCAGCCAAGTACCGCAAGGATGGCGAGTATGGCCGCACGATGGATGAACTGCTCAGCCCGTTCGAAGTCGTGGCTTACAAGGTTGGCATGACCTACGTCAAGCCGTTCCTTGTGCAGGGCACCTCCACCATCAGCGAAGATGAGCTCGAGCAGGCTGCCGCCGACTATGTCAGCGCCATCATCGACTAATTTTTCAACGAACTAGTTTCCCGATGAATTTGACGACGAACTAGTTTCCCGATGAATTAGTTCCCGACATATCCTGCGAGTGCAGAATCTGGCGGATTCTATCGAGCCGCTGGCTCACTTCATGCTCGTAGCCGCGATCGTTGGGATGATAGTACTCGGTGCCGCGCAGCTCAGCTGGCAGATATTCCTGCGGAGCCACGGCACCGGGCCAATCATGGGCATACCGATAGCCCTCATGATTGCCCCACTCCTTCATCAACTTCGTGGGAGCGTTCCGTAAATATAGTGGCACTGCACCAATTCGGCCGGCATCCACATCGGCGAGCGCCTCATTGATGGCCATATAACTGGCGTTGGATTTGGGTGCGGTGGCCACTGCAATAGTTGCTTCCGCCAATATGATGCGCGCCTCCGGCATACCGATAAGCGCCACGGCCTGAGCGGCAGCGACAGTGACCTGCAAAATCTGCGGGGCTGCCATGCCGACCTCTTCGGCGGCGGCGATCATAATGCGCCGGGCGATAAAGCGCGGATCCTCGCCGGCCTTCAGCATACGCGCCAGATAATGAATGGCCGCGTCCGGATCGGAGCCGCGCATGGATTTAATGAATGCGGAAATCACATCGTAGTGATCGTCGCCATCCTTGTCATAGCGCACGGTGGCGGTGTCCATCACCTTGGCCACGATTTCCGGGGTGATGATGGGTCGTCGCGCCCCTTTTTTACGTTGCTCGTCGTGGGTCACGGCACCGGCCGCGGCTTCCAGAATGGTCAGGGATTTGCGCGCGTCACCGCCTGCCATGCGCACGATGTCGGCAATGGCTGCATCACTGGCTTTAACTTCGCCTTTGAGCCCGCGATCGTCGTCAAGGGCACGGGTGACCAGTTCGGTCAGTTCATCCGGCTCAAGTGATTCGAGTTTAACCACCACCGACCGGGACAGCAGCGGTTTGATTACTGAAAAGCTGGGGTTTTCGGTAGTCGCTCCGATAAAGGTCACGTCACGGTTTTCGACGGCCGGCAGCAGGGCGTCCTGCTGAGATTTGGAGAAACGGTGCACCTCGTCGATGAACAGCACGGTTTCCTGGCCTCGTGCCACCAGACGTTCGTGGGCACGCGCGAGCACGTCGCGCACATCCTTGACACCGCTGGTTACGGCGGATAGTTCCTCGAATGTGCGGCCGGACTGGCTGGCCACGATGGTGGCGAGTGTGGTTTTGCCGACGCCGGGAGGCCCGAAAAGGATGATGGAGCTTGGCGCGGTCAGGCTGCCTTTGCTGGCCGGATTGGCGAGACGACGCAACGGGCTGCCTTCGCCCAAGACGTGTCGTTGACCGATGACTTCGTCAAGGGTGCGCGGCCTCATGCGCACAGCCAGCGGACGGGTCATCGTATCCGGTGCATCCGACGCCCCAAAAAGATCCTGTTCGCTCATAATCCCCTATACTACCGCCCACTTACCCGAATTTCGAACATGCGTTCTATCACTACTCCATAAATACCGGCATATTTTGCACCTGTGATAATCGCCCTTTGTCACTGCCCCGGAACAACACCTGTATTTGCCGTCCTGTGATAACCCCTATCAATCACAACCCCACAGATACACACGTATTTGCCAACCTGTGACAACCACAGCCAATCACAACTCACAGATACCGGCATAATTCCGAGGTGATGATAGAACCGCCCAATCACAACCCAACAAATACCGGCACAATTCCGAGGCAGTGACAGAGCCGTCAAATCACAACCCCGCGAATACGCCGATATTCGATAGGTCGTGACAGCGGCCCCTATCAAAACCCGCAGATACGCCGATATCTTGCACCTTGTGACTTGCGGCTAGACTGAGAGGCATGACTGACGAGAAGGACTATGGATCTTTGGGCGCACTGGCCCCCGCCTGGGATGACTACGATGACAGCAACCGCGACGGCCACGATGACCGTAACGGCCGACGTGCACGCAACCTCACGGCTGACGATATTTACGAACGCTTTTTCGGCTGGGTAAGCGATGTCAAAGGCATCGAACCGTGGCCTCACCAAGAAGAGGCCATTATGGATATTCTTGCCGGCGACCACGTGATTTTGAACACGCCCACCGGCTCAGGTAAATCGCTGGTGGCGCTTGGCATGCATTTCGCAGCGTTGTGCACCGGCCGCCGCTCCTATTACACCGCACCGATCAAGGCATTGGTGTCCGAGAAATTCTTCGATTTGGTTGAAGTGTTCGGGCGTGACAATGTGGGTATGATCACCGGCGACAGCCATATCAACGCGGACGCGCCGATTATCTGCTGCACCGCCGAAATCCTCGCCAACCAGGCGCTGCGCGAGGGCGTGCACGCCGACGTGGGGTTGGTGGCGATGGATGAATTCCATTATTACGGCGACCCCGAGCGCGGCTGGGCCTGGCAGGTGCCGCTGCTGACCTTGCCGCAAACGCAATTCCTGCTGATGAGCGCCACGTTGGGCAATGTGGATGCGATTGCCGACAAGCTTGCCGATTTGAACGATACGCCCGATGTGGATGTGATCGCCGACGCGCCGCGTCCGGTGCCGTTGAGCTACGAATATACGCTCGATCCGTTGGAGCGCACGGTGGAGTTGGCGTTCAACCGCGGTGAAACGCCGATTTATGTGGTGCATTTCTCGCAGGATGCGGCCTTGGAAACCGCTCAGGCGCTGTCTAGCACCGGAGTGTCCAGCAAGGAGCAGCGTCAGGCCATCGCCGAGGCGATTAAGGGTGTGAAGTTCACCACCGCGTTCGGCAAGATTCTGCAGCGTCTGCTGCGTTGTGGCGTGGGCATCCATCATGCCGGCATGCTGCCGCGCTACCGTCGCCTGGTCGAACAGCTCGCCCAGCAGGGTTTGCTGCCGGTGATCTGCGGCACCGACACGTTGGGCGTGGGCATCAATGTGCCGATCCATTCCGTGGTGTTGACGGCGCTGACCAAGTTCGACGGCACCAAAATGCGTCGCCTGCGCGCCCGTGAATTCCACCAGATTGCCGGCCGCGCCGGCCGCATGGGCTTCGACACCGAAGGCCTGACGATTGCCGAGGCACCGGAATACGAGATCGAAAACGCCAAGGCCGTGGCCAAGGCGGGCGGCGATCCGAAGAAGCTCAAGAAGATCAAGCGCAAGAAGGCACCCGAAGGATTCGTGACGTGGAACGAGGGCACGTTCGACAAGCTGATTGATGCCGACCCCGAAACTTTGGTGCCGCATTTGAAGATCACGCATTCGATGGTGCTGAACGAGGTGGCCCAGGGTGGTGACGCCCGCCGCCGCGTGGATGAGCTGATTGATGATTCCGCGCAGACACCGGAGCAGAAGGAGCATCTGCACCAGCGCGCCGACGAGATTTTCCAGACGCTGTTCGACACCGAAGTGATCGAAACCGAGGACCGTCGCGACGGTGGCAAGGATTATTTCATGACGTTGGATATGCCCGACGATTTCGCGCTCGACCAACCGCTGTCGCCGTTCCTGCTGGCCGCGCTCGAACTGCTCGACCCCGAATCCCCCACCTATGCGTTGGATGTGATTTCGATGGTGGAGGCCACGCTGGAGGATCCCAAGCAGGTGCTGCGCGCCCAGGAGCGGCAGGCTAGGGACAAGGCCATGGCAGATATGAAGGCCGATGGCGTGGAATATGACGAGCGAATGGATCGTTTGCAGGAGATCACCTATCCCAAGCCTTTGGAGGATATGCTCGACGCCGCCTTCGACCAGTATCGTCACGATGTGCCGTGGGCCAATGACTATTGGCTGAGCCCGAAATCGGTGGTGCGCGACATGGTGGAGACGGCTTCCGATTTCACCGGCTATATTTCCCGCTACAATATCGCCCGCTCCGAAGGCACGCTGCTGCGCTACCTGTCGGATGCCTATCGTTCGTTGGCCCGCACGGTGCCGCCCGAAAAACGCGACGAGCAGTTGGAGGATATCATCGCCTGGCTGCGCGTGCTGGTGCGCTCCATCGACTCCTCACTGGTGGACGAGTGGGAGAACGCCGGCGGACAATCCGATGCCGCGGCTGAGGAAGCTGCGAATCTGGCCGCCCCCGGTCGCCGCGATCAGGTGGTGGAGGATCGCCGAGGACTTACGGTGCTGATTCGCAACGCAATGTTCCGACGCATCCAATTGATGGATCAGGACGATCCCGAAGCACTCGGCGCGCTCGACAAGGATTGGGGTTACGGCGTGCACGAATGGGAGGATGTGCTCGACGACTACTACGACGTCCACGAGTATGTGGGTATCGATGCCAAGGCCCGCTCCCCCCAGCTGTTCATGCTTGACGATTCGCACGAACGCGACGAGCACACGTGGAAGGTACGCCAGATTATCGACGATTCCGATGGCGATCATGATTGGGCCATCGAAGGCATCGTCGATCTGGATGCCACGCAGGAATCCGGCGAAGTGGTTTTCCACGACTATCGCGTCGGCGACTAATCGCTCTGACTAATCGCCCAGCCTAGTCGTTCAGCCAGTCTCCCAGCCGCCGACGTACCTGTTGCAAATCCACGTCGGCGGCGAGCGGCGGCCATTGCAACCCCAGACCGGCCAACGTGGTGCGCAGCAGTTCGGAGACCACGGCCCTGGAATACCAGCGATTATCGGCGGGTACCAGATACCAAGGTGCTTCGTTCGTGGAGGTCAGGGCGAAGGTGCGTGACCATGCGGTCATATAATCGTCCCATCTCTCGCGCGCATCCAGATCGCTCATGGCGAATTTCCAACGCTTGGTGGGGTCGTCCAGACGGCTCAAAAAGTGTCGGCGCTGTTCCTCAGGGCTGATAACCAGGAATATTTTGATGATTGAGCAGCCGCTTGCTGCCAGTTTCGCTTCAAATTCGTTGATGCGATCGTAGCGGGCACGCCACACGCGCTCCGGGGCGGTCCCCCACACCTGCGGCATCACCACATCCTCGTAATGCGAACGGTCGAAGACGCCAATCCACCCGGCTTGAGGAAGTTCACGTTTGATACGCCACAGAAAATCATGGCTCGCCTCTTCTTCGCTGGGCGCGCCGAAACCGTGATAGTGGATGCCCATGGGATTGCCTTGGCGAAATACATGTTTGACGATACCGCCTTTGCCGGAGGCATCCATACCTTGCAACACAATCAACAAGCGGTTGTTGCTGCGAGGACTTGCACCATCGGCAGCTGCCGCGTCGTTATCAGCATCGGCCGGACGTGTGGAAGTAGCCGAATGTGTGCCGTTGGCATACAACAGGCGCTGGTAGCGGGAAATTTCCGTGGAGCTGATATGGATGAAACGTTCGCCGTCTGACTTGTCGCCGTGGAAGCCTGGGGTTTCACCGCCGTGAATAGTGTCCAAGGTCCAGGCAATCGGCCTGTCGGCAGTGTGAGTGGTGGGCTCAGGGTTATAGCGCAGACGTTCGGCCGGCGGTGCGGACCACACCGAACTCAGCAGTGCGCTGGATTTGGCAGCCTGTGCCAAACGCTCATGGCCGGTGGCGTGAGAGCCGATCTGGTGGATGGAATCCAGCTTGGCCAGTCCTTCTTCGGCCTTATCCAGTGCCTTGTCAATGGCACGGGAGGTCTTTTTGCTGGGTTTATCCGGCTTATCTGGCCTATCCGGTTTACCAAGCTTACCTAATTTGCCGGTCTTGCCCAGCTTATCGATTTTGTCTGGCTTGCCAATCTTGTCTGGCTTATTTGGTTTACCAGTTTTGTCTTGCGCGTCCTTGCTGGCGTCCTTGCTGTTGGTCATATCTCACCAGTGTAGGCGTTTGCGCGATGATCGTTGAACCAATACGACAGCGGACCTGCCCCACGGCAATACCACTGCCATGGAACAGGCCCACTGTTGCTAAAGCCCGTCAGTTCTGCGATTTTCCAGTCTCCGACGACATACGTGACTTACGCTTGGTTTCCGGATCGACCTGCGAATCGGGCTGAGTGGGTTCGTAGCCCTGCTCGTATTTGGTGCGCCGCCAGTTGTGGATCGACGCATTGGTGCCACGATGATGCACATGATATTGCCTCGGTGTGCCACGCAACGGACGCTCCTCCACCTCACGCGCCACAGCGATCTGATTCACATTCGACGCATCACCGGCTGCAATCGGCGCAATCGGCTCCAGTTCGGCGGGTGCCGCAGTGTGCTGCTGCATGCGCGAAGGCAGCCATTCAGCGAGCCTCGACAGCAGCCAGCACGCGATGAAATACACCACGCCGGCCACAACCAGCGTCTGCAGGATGTTGAAGTACATCGACCCCAGTCGGCGTGATTCCTGCAGCAAATCGGTGTACATGATGATCGAGCCCAAAGCGGTATCCTTCAACACCACAACCAGCTGGGTCACGGCGGCAGGCAGCATGGCCACAATGGCCTGCGGCACTTCGATCTGCATCAGCGATTGCGTTTCGGTCAGGCCCAAGGCCAGCGAAGCCTCACGCTGGCCACCGGGCAGATTGCCCACGCCCGAACGCACAAGTTCGGCCACCACCGAACCGTTGTATAGCACCAATGCCAACACCACGGCCCAATAGCTGGCGTTGGACAATCCGGCGAAAGCGAACCAACGCCAGAAAAAGATCATCAGCAGCAGCACGGGCACAGCACGGCAGAATTCCACCACCGCTCCGGCGATAACGCGCAGCAGCGCGTTGGGCAGCAGTCGTCCGATGCCGAACACCAGGCCGAACGCCACCGAACCGATCACCGCAAGCACCGTGGCCTGCACAGTCATCAGCAGTCCCGGCAAATAGAAATCAGTCCAAGCCTCGCTCTCAAGCGCCGGCTTCCACAATTCCCAGCTCAGCTGGTTTTCGCCATCCGGCGGATTGTGCAAACGCATCAGGATCAGCACCACAACGATGGCAACGATGATGCCGGCGATCCAGTTGAGAACGGTGATGAGGCGACGCCCCTTGGGGCCAGGCTGGTCGAACAGCACGGAAGCGGAGGCACCGGACTGCGCAGTACTGGTTTTGGCGGCCATGGGTTACCTCCTCACCGCAAGCTTGTTGGACAGATATGTGGTCAGCATGCCGATGGGGATGATGAGAATCACGTAGCCGAACGCGAAAATCATGAAGATCGACACGATGACGTCCGGGTGATATTCGATCATCTCGCTCATCAGCGAGCTGGTTTCGGTGGATACGGACGCGGCCGCCGCCACCGTGGAGTTCTTGAGCAGCGCGATCAGCGTATTGCCCAAGGGTGCCACCGAGCCGCGGAAGGCCTGCGGCAGGATGATTTCGGTGGCCGACTGCATGAAGCCCAATCCAAGGGCGCGTGCGGCTTCGGCCTGGCCGAGCGGCACCGTGTTGATGCCCGAACGCAGCGATTCACAGACGAATGCCGCCGTATACAGGCTCAGACCCGTAACCGCGAGCCAGAAGAAGTTCGTGGCGAAGGTGTCGGAGAAGCTCAGCTTCAACTGGCCGAACGCGCCAAGCACCATGAACACCATGATGATGGTCAGCGGCATGTTCTTGAAGAACTCCACATAGCCGCCAGCCACCGTTCGAAGCGACGAGATCGGCGAAATACGCATCATCACCAGTACGGTGCCCAGCACCATCGAGAACAGTGCGGACCACAATGTCAATTCGATATTGACAAGGAAGGCGCGTGGAATATCGTATTGTGCAAACAGCATCAGGAAACTTTCCATCATCTCCCCTCCTATTCTTCCGTAGCGATTACGTCATGTCCCTCGCCTTCGGTGGCGTGGGGCGGATTCACCTTGGCGTTCGGCTGGTAGCCGGTGCCCGCGGTGTTGTCTTCGATGGCGCGCTGCCAGGAGCCGTCCTCAATCATCTGGTTGATGGCATCATTGATTTTGGCAGCCAGCTCGCTGTTGCCCTTCTTGATGCCGACACCGTAATATTCCTCGGTGAACGGCTTGCCCACTACTTCCAACCTGCCGCGGGAGGCGGAGGCCAGACCGGCCAGAATAATATCGTCAGTGGTCACCGCATCCACAATGCCGGAGAACAGGGCGGTGGCGCATTCAGCGAATCCCGGCTGTTCCATCAGCTGCACGCCGCCTGCGAATTTCTCTTTGACGTTTTTAGCGGAGGTGGTGCCCGTCGCCGTGCACAATCGCTTACCGTCAAGGTCTTCCGGGCCCTGAATCGAGTCATCGCCCTTGCGCACCAGAAGATCCTGGCCTGCCACAAAATAAGGGCCGGCGAAATCAACGGTATTCTTACGTTCGGCGGTAATCGAGTAGGTGGCGAGAATCATATCCACGTCACCGTTCTGCAGCATGGCCTCACGCTGCTTGGACGGTGATTCCTTGAAAACAATCTGATCCTCGGAATAGCCGAGATAACGGGCAATGTATTTTGCCACATCCACATCGAAACCGACATAGGTGCCGGATTTTTTGAAGCCCAGGCCAGGTTGGTCGAATTTGATGCCGATGCGAATCTTACCTTCTTCACTTGCGCCGCAACCGGCCAGCGAAACGACCGTCGCAACTGCGCATGCCGCCGCGAGCGCGCGACGTATCATCATCTTTCCCCTCTTCATGCGACGCCTTTCTAGTGGGTGAGGATCTTCGAGAGGAAGTCCTTGGCGCGGTCGGTCTGCGGGTTCTCGAAGAACTCGTCCGGCGAAGACTGTTCGAGAATGCGACCGTCGGCCATGAATACCACACGGTTAGCGACCTTGCGCGCGAAGCCCATCTCATGCGTCACACAGATCATCGTCATGCCCTCGTGCGCGAGCTCCACCATTACGTCGAGTACTTCGTTAACCATTTCGGGGTCGAGCGCTGAGGTCGGCTCGTCGAACAACATGACTTTGGGGCGCATGGCCAGAGCGCGGGCGATGGCCACACGCTGCTGCTGGCCGCCCGAAAGCTGGCTGGGCATCTTGTTCGCCTGCGAATCCACGCCCACGCGGGCGAGCAGATCCATGGCCAGATCCTCGGCTTCCTTCTTGTTCATATGCCGCACTTTGATGGGGGCAAGCGTGACGTTTTCCAGAATCGTTTTATTGGCGAACAGGTTGAACGACTGGAATACCATGCCGACTTCGGCCCTGAGGTTCGCCAGTTCCTTGCCTTCCTGCGGCAGGGGCTTGCCGTCGATGCGAATATCGCCGGAGTCAATGGTTTCCAAGCGATTGATGGTGCGGCACATCGTGGATTTGCCGGAGCCTGAGGGGCCGACCACCACGAGCACTTCGCCCTTGTCAACCTTGAGATTGATGTCTTTTAAGACGTGCAGATCACCGTAGTGTTTTTCCACGTGGGTGAGTTCCACCAGCGGGTGCATAGGATCCTCTTGGCCGGGGACCAGCGGCGTATTCGGGCGCTTGGCGCCTCCTGTCGTGCGCGAACGCACTGCTTCATTGTTCGTTTCTGACATGGTGGCACAATACCATATCCCTGCTAACGAAGTGAATACAGTACCTTTCTAACCAGCTCACTATTGAGTTCACTGATTAGTTCACAGGTGCCAGATCCATCAGCCCATTGCTACAATGCGGGCAAACTCGCCGATTACGACAGCAATAAGAAAAGCCCCGACTAAGACGCCGAATGTCACTTGTGCGGGAACATGCTTTACATAGGCGTCGCGCACCCGCCGCCATATGCCGTTGCTATCATTCTGTGGTCTCATATCTATCACGCTAGGCACATCATATGAAGAGCAAAGCCATGGTAGGCAAACGCACGGTAAACGTTCGGGCAATATCGTATATCGCGTTCATTGCCACGAGCGATTTAGTAACGGTTCAGCGACACTGCGACACAGCCATAGCAAAGAACCCCTCCGGATGGGAGGGGTTCGCAGACAATCTATTGCAACGCATCACATACGCAGGCACAGGGCATGCGCAGGGTCGTTGCGCTATAGACTACTCTTCTTCGTCGGGATCGTAGTCCACACCGGTTTCGGCGCGCTGTTCGGCCGAAATCGGGGCCGGAGCGCCGGTCAGCGGATCGCGGCCGCCACCGGCCTTCGGGAAGGCGATGACGTCACGGATGGAGTCGGCACCGGCGAGAATCGACACGGTACGATCCCAACCGAGGGCCAGGCCTGCGTGCGGCGGCGCACCGTACTTAAAGGCTTCAAGCAGGAATCCGAACTTGTCCTGGGCCTCTTCGGCGGAGATGCCGAGCACGTTCAGCACGCGATCCTGAATGTCGTCACGGTGGATACGCACCGAGCCGCCGCCCATTTCCTCGCCGTTGCACACGATGTCGTAGGAGTCAGACATGGCATGCTCAGGATCCTTGTCGAACTTGTCGATCCAATCCTTGCTCGGCATGGTGAAGGGGTGGTGCATGGAGGTCCACTTGGAGTGGCTGATCGAGTAATCGTCGTCATCCGGATCGTCGGTGGGCTTGAACAGGGGGAAGTCCACAACCCAGGTGAAGGCGAACTTCTTCGGGTCGAGCAGGCCTTCGCGACGGGCGAGCTCCACGCGCACCGCACCGAGCAGCAGCTGGGCGGATTCGCGCGAGCCAGCGCCGAAGAACACGGCATCGCCGGGCTCGGCACCCACGGCTTGCATCAGGCCATTGCGCTCTTCTTCCGACAGATTCTTGGCAACGGGGCCCTTGAGGGTGCCGTCGGCCTCGAACTGCACATAGGCAAGGCCCTTGGCACCACGCTGCTTGGCCCATTCCTGCCATGCGTCGAACTGGCGACGAGGCGTGTCAGCGCCGCCCTTAAACAGCACGGCACCCACGTACGGAGCCTGGAACACGCGGAACGGCGTGTTCTTGAAGTAATCGGTGAGCTCGACCAGCGGATTGCCGAAGCGCAGATCCGGCTTGTCGGAGCCGTACTTGTCCATCGCATCCTTCCAAGTGATGCGCGGCAGCGGCAGCTGAATCTCGTAGCCGGCGGACTTCCAGATGGCGGCGACGACCTTCTCGGTCATGGCCATCACATCTTCCTGATCCACGTAGGCCATCTCCATATCGAGCTGGGTGAACTCGGGCTGGCGATCGGCGCGGAAGTCCTCATCGCGGTAGCAGCGGGCGAGCTGGTAGTAGCGCTCCACGCCGGCGACCATCAGCAGCTGCTTCAACAGCTGCGGGGACTGCGGCAGGGCGTACCAGGAGCCGGGCACCAGACGGGCAGGCACCACGAAATCGCGGGCACCTTCCGGGGTGGACTTGATGAACGTCGGGGTTTCAACCTCGGTGAAGTCCATTTCCTCCAGCGCGTGACGGGCGGCCTTGGCCATGTCGGAACGCAGCTTCAGGTTGCGGGCCATGGAGGGGCGACGCAGATCGAGGTAGCGGTACTTGAGGCGGATATCCTCGCCGGGCAACTTGTTCTCGGACTCGTTCTCCAAAGCGGTGGACACCTGGAACGGCAGGGCATCGGACTTGGCGAGCACTTCGATGGTTTCGGCCACGACTTCGATTTTGCCGGTGGCCAGATGCTCGTTCTCGTTGCCTTCCGGGCGCAGGCGCACTTCGCCGGTGACCTGGATCACGAATTCGGAACGCAGCGGGCGGGCCATGTCTTCGTCATAGATCACGACCTGCACCAGGCCGGTGTTGTCGCGCAGATCGATGAAGGCCACGCCGCCGTGATCGCGGCGACGGTCAACCCAACCGGCAAGAGTGACCTTCTGGCCGACCAAAGCCTCAGTGACTTCGGTGGCATGATGTGTTCTGTAAGCCGTCTGGCTCATGCTTCCTCTTTCAGTTCTTTTCGTTGGAAAATCAATCGATTACCACGGTTTGCCGGGCAATAACAGTATCCGGCTCCCACGACGTGCAATCAGCGGGGGTTTGCTCGCCGGTGACGATGTTCTTCACCTCGTCGCCGCCCGTCTCGCCGCCTTCGACAGCAGAGCCGGGGAACCACACGTAGGGGATGCCGAGTTTGTCCGCATATTTGATCTGCTTGCCCAGCTTGGCGGCGGTGGGAGCCACGTCGGTGGCGATGCCACGGGCACGCAACGCGCCGGCGATGCGATTGGCGGCAGTGCGATCCTCTTCATTCCACACGGCCACAAGCACCACGGCAGGCGAAACACGGTTGGCGTGCGCACCGGCGGAGTGCAGCATGTAGCTCACCAGACGAGACAGGCCGATGGACAGACCCACGCCCGGATACTTGCGATTGCCCTGCGAGGCGAGATTATCGTAGCGGCCTCCCGAGCAGATGGAGCCCAGCGAAGCCGCACCGTCCAAGAAGGTTTCGTAGACGGAACCGGTGTAATAGTCGAGTCCACGGGCGATTTTCAGATCGGCGATCACCGAACCGGGGCGAATCGCAGCGGCTTCGTCCACAATCATGGCCAGCGTATCCAGGCCCTGACGTGCCAACGCATAGGATTCGTTGGTTTCGACGTCGGTAGCGATGCCGTGCTGGGCGCACAGTGCATCGAATTTTTCACTCAGCTCAGTGCCATTGGCGGCGGTCAGCTCGGCCAGTTCAAGGCAAGCGCGCGCCTGCGACTCGCTGGCACCGCATTCGTCAACCAAGAGCTTGGCCACTTCGTCGGCACCAATTTTGTCAAGCTTGTCGATTTCGCGCAACACGCCTTCGATGTCGCTCAGGCCCAGCCCACGATAGAAGCCCTCGGACAGCTTGCGGTTATTGGCATGCACGGTGGCCTTGGGCAGGCCGAACTCACGCAGCTGCTCCAAAGCCGAAACCATAACCAGCGGCAGCTCGACTTCATAGTGGTCAGGCAGATCGCCAGCACCGATCACATCGATATCGGCCTGCACGAACTCACGGAAGCGGCCCTCTTGCGGGCGCTCGCCACGCCAGACCTTTTGAATCTGCCAACGCTTGAACGGGAAGGCGAGATCGCCGGAATGTTCAACCACATACCGGCTCAGCGGCACGGTCAAATCGAAGTGCAAGCCGAGTCGATCCTCAATCGGGGTGTCGGATTCGTGCCCGACCTCCTGCAAACGGCTCAGCAGATAAATCTCTTTGCTGGTCTCTCCCTTTTTCAGCAGAGAAGCGCCTGTTTCCACCGCTCTGGTCTCAATGCCGATAAAACCATTGAGCTCAAAAACCTTACGAAGCGTATCGATGACACGCTGCTCCACGACACGTTCGGAGGGGAGCCACTCCGGGAATCCTGATATTGATGCACCTTTAGCCACGAAATCAATATAATAGGTGAGGGTTGCGTCAACACAACGCGAAATGCCGCGATGCGGAGCCGCTTCCACCACCTGACACACGCTTTGAAAAGGAGCTGACCTATGGCCGACGAAACCGTCACCGAAACCGAGAACACCGCTGCAGGCGAACCGCAGGCAACGACGCCCGCTAACGAACCGACTACGCCGGTCGCCGCAGCGCCGGCCAAGCCCGCAGCACCGAGCCCCGCGGCGATGGCCAAGCCGCATGCCCCCTCCCCTGCCGCATTCGCCAAGAAGACGCCGGCCGCCAAGCCGGCTGCAGCAGCTGCGGTATCCGCAGCCGCATATTCCGAGGCTGATGTCAAGGCAGCCGAAGCTTTCGGCCGCGTGGACGACAACGGCACCGTATTCGTGCGCGATGGCGAAGCCGAACGTGAGGTCGGCCAGTTCCCGGACGTCTCCAAGGAAGAGGCGCTGGGCCTGTATGCCCGCCGTTATCTGGATCTCAAGGCCAAGCTCGACCTGCTGGCCGGGCGTCTGAACGCCGCTGGCATCAAGGCTCGTGAAATCGACGAATCCCTGAAGCTTCTGGGTGAGGAAACCGCCTCCCCGGCTGTTGTGGGCGATCTGGCCGCGCTGAAGGCTCAGTTCGAAGCGCTGAAGGCCGCCGGCGAAGCCAAGAAGACTGAAATCTCCGAAGCTCGCAAGGCCGCCGTCGCCAAGGCGGTTGCCGAACGCACCGTTATCGTGGAGAAGGCCGAAGCCCTCGCCGCTTCCCTCGGCGACAACACCAACTGGCGCTCCACCGCCGATAAGTTCCGCGCTCTGTTCGATGAGTGGCAGAACCACCAGCGCACCACCGTGCGCATCGACAAGCCGGAAGCCGAAGCGCTGTGGAAGCGTTTCTCCGCCGCTCGCACCACGTTCAACCAGGCTCGCCGCAAGTGGGCGCAGGCGCGCGACAACGAGCGCACCCAGGCCAAGGACGTGAAGGAAGCGATTATCGCCGAAGCCAATGCGCTTAAGGATTCCACCGCTTGGGGCGAAACCTCCCGCAAGTTCAACGATCTGATGGATCGTTGGAAGAAGGCTGGCCGCGCCGGCCGCAACGAGGACGACGAGCTGTGGGCCAAGTTCCGCGAGGCCGCCGACACCTTCTTCAACGCTCGTCAGGCCGATCGTGACCAGATCAACACTTCCGAGAAGGAGAACCTCGCCAAGAAGGAAGAGCTGCTGGTCAAGGCCGAGGCTCTGGTACCGGTTAAGTCCGAAGCCGAAGCCAAGAAGGCACGTCAGGCACTGGCCGCCATCCAAGAGGAATGGGATCAGATCGGTTACGTGCCGCGCGATGACATGCGCCGCATCGAGAACCGTCTGGACGCCGTGGACAAGCAGATCAAGTCCGTTGAGGATGCCGCTTGGAAGCAGTCCGACCCTGAAGCCGATGCCCGCAAGTCCAGCTTCGAGGAGCAGCTGACCGCTCAGCTCAGCGAGCTTGATGCGAAGATCGCCGCCGAAACCGACGCGAAGAAGAAGGCCAAGCTCGAAGCCGAAAAGGCCACCAAGGAGCAGTGGCTGAACGCCATCAAGTAAGCGTCGCCTAAGCGAGTCGTAATCACATAAGGCAATCCCCTCAATCTCGTTGAAGATTGAGGGGATTGCCTTTATCTGGTCGCTGAATCAGATTCGTTTCACGCCACGTTCGGCCCGAACTCACGTTCGCAGATGCTTGCCACGGCTTCGACGCAGGCGTCCGCCATCAGCTTGCCACGCTCAGCGCTGGATCCGGCTGGACTGGCCAGACCACCATAGTCGGGCACATCGCCTGGCTTGACCGGGTAGCGCACGTAAGTTTTGGCTTCGGCGTTGCCCTTGTCGATAACACGATCCATATGCACAAGTTCCGGCTCATAGTGCATCATCAGGGATGTTTCGGTGACTGCGGCATGTTCCAACGCCCATCCGGGGAAGGACAGCCCATCAAACACCTGATCGACCACAGCTTGCGGCAGCGGATCCCACCAGTTGGTTTCCACGATGGTGGCTGCACCATTCGTTTCGCGGGTTACCAGATCGATGGCCTCCACAATGAACGCTTCGTTTTCGAAATGGGCGTTCATCACGAGGATTTTGGTGAATCCATCCGCCACCAGTTCGCTGAGCACGTCGTGCATGAGGTTGATAACCGTCACACCGTTCATGTCGATGGTGCCAGGGAACAGCGGGCCGCCACCGGAAGCCGGCTTTGACTTGTATCCATAGCACAGCGTGGGCATGACCACACCATCGATACGTTCGGCCACATCCTCAGCAATATGCTGTGCCAGCATCGCATCCACACCCATGGGCAGGTGCTGACTGTGCTGTTCCGTCGAGCCAATCGGCACGATTACCGGCTTGTCCTTGCATGCCGCGAATTGCGGCCATGTCATGTGATCCATACGACGAGTTGTCATGAGCTATGCTCCTTGTTGTGATTGATGTCACCCGTGGCATGAGGCTACGGCGTGATGGTTTCCGTTACGTTGCGCAATCAGATGCTTACGATCAGATGTGTTGCAAATCCTTGTCCGCGTTTTCGTGGGAGAGAATCATCGCCACCAAGGCAATGGCAGCCACAACAACCATGTACCATGCCGGCGCAATGGATGATCCAGTAAGCGCTATCAGTCCGGTAGCCACGAACGCGGACGTGCCACCAAAGATGGCATTGGCAAGGTTGAAGCTGAAAGCAAAGCCGGTGAAACGCACCGAAGTCGGGAAGGTTTCCGTCAAATAGCTGGACAGAGTGCCGTCGTTGGCCGTCAACGTCAGGCACATGGCCAGTTCAACGATCAGTACCGGCACGAATGAGGCAGTGTTCAGGATCAGGAACGCCGGCACAGTCAGTGCGATGAACGCTACACAGGCACCAATCAGCACCTTCTTGCGACCGAACTTATCGGAGATATGTCCCATGAAGAACACCATGAATACGTAGGAGACCAGGCAGACGGTGGTGATGGTGCCGGACTGGGCGACGTCCATGCCAACAGTGTCGGACAGGTACGTGGGCAGGTAGGTGAGCACGGCGTAGAAGCCGACCGCATTCAGCATGCAGGCACCAAAGCTGATGGCCAAAGCCTTGAAATGCTTGGAGAACAGTTCCTTCAGCGGTGCAAAGAAACCACCTTCAACCGCACTCTGCTTGGTATCCAACGCTTCAGACATGGACTGGTATACCGGGGAGTCGGCCAGCTTGGAGCGAATGTACAGCACCACCAAGCCCAGCGGGCCGGCCATCAGGAATGGAATACGCCATCCCCACCCGACCATGGCCGACTGCGTGAGATGGGTGGACATCATCGTGGCCAGGAAGGATCCGGCCAGCAGTCCGATTGATGTGGAGGCCGGAATCAGTGAGCAGTAAATACCACGCCTGTTAGTGGGCGCATACTCGCCGAGGAATGTGGCGGCACCAGCATATTCGCCGGATGCGGAGAAGCCTTGAATCATGCGCAGCACAAGTAGCAGGATGGGAGCGCCAACGCCGATCTGCGCGTAGGAGGGCAGGCATCCAATCAGGAATGATGCGCCGGACATGAACAGAATGGAGTGCGCCAACGCGGCCTTGCGGCCTTTCTTGTCGCCGTAGCTTCCCCAGAACAGGGCGCCGATCGGGCGCAGTATGAACGACAGTGCGAATACACCGAAGGTTTGCAGCATAGCCACCGTATGGTTGCCGGTGGGGAAGAACACCAGGGCGATGGTGGTGGCGAAATAGGAATAAGACGCGTAATCAAACCATTCGATAAAGTTGCCGAGAAAAGACGACACGGCGACTTTACGCACCATGGACTGTTCCTCGGATTCGGGACGTGAAGCAAATGTCTTGGTGGACACGAATGCGGCACTAGCTGTCATCGAAAACACCAACCTTTCCTCTCGGGCGGCGATCGGATGGATAACGTTTCGCCGCTGTTGATTCATGACTATGCCCATTCGCATTTGCCGAAACGTGAACCGCCGGTAAAACCGTCCCGGAGCATTTTGGACAGTTTGCCTAATGGCTCATCACGCCGAATGCACAACGATTCCAAGCTATGTATGGCTTGTGGTTGCGGCTATTTTGGCGGCAAGTAGCAGCATTGACCATGCTTGGCGGTCAGCAGGGTCAACACCGGTGATCAACGTCACTTTGTCCAGCCGGTTGTACAGGGTTTGCCTCTGGACACCCAATTGTTCACATGCACCGGTTTTGTTGTCGAGGTTGTCAAAGCAGGCGCACAAGGTGTCCAGCAATACACGATCTTGAATCAATGCCGTTCCCATGGCGCGGGCAATCAGCAATCGTGCGGCTTGGTCGGTGCGAGGCTGAGCGTACGCACAATCCAGCACGCTGGCAGCCACTGTGCGCAGCATGCCGGTTTCGCTTAATGCGGCATCGTCAACGCGATACAGTGCCAAAGCATCACGCAACGCGGCAAAGCTATCAATCAGATTCGGGCAGTCCACTGCGGTTCGCCCATCGATGATCAGCAGCCCTGCGAAACCTGCCAATGAGACCAATGCAGTATGGCAGCGAGCGTTGAACGCCGCAATCGATTCCGTCATATCAGTGGTGGCAAACCAGCCGAACATGGTATCGCCATCCAACAGGCATTCAATAGTCAGCCCTTGGCCGCCAATATCATCGAATACTGCGGAAACATGCGGCATACCATGCATCAAGGAACGCATGCGTATGGCGAACGGATGATAGATGCATGAAGCACCATATCCTAAACCGGCAAGCATGTCATGATCATCATGTGCTTCCAGGGGCGTTACATGTACACCATCTTGGGGCCCGGCCAGAAGATGTGCGAGCATACCGATGCGCACGCCGCCGTCAAGAAACAGTGAAGCCACTGGAGAGGCCACTTCCGCAATAAGATCGCAGGTTTGTTTGGTAAGCGGTTGCCCGCGTGAAGACATTTCCAAAGTGGCAATAGGGCGTTGCCGTTCCCGCAATGTGATGATGATGCTACGCTCCCCCGCTTGCAACGGCTGACCTGCTTGGGCTACCGGCAAACCTTCGGCATCGAACAGAGTGACGCTTTCGCTAAAGAGTTGCGCGATTGCCGAATTCAATGACTCGATGGACTCCACATGAGACAATCGTTCGCGCAACGCAGTGGACATAGTGTCCACCTCGACTTGGAACCGCATATGCTCACGCACAATCATGGTGTTGATGCTCTGGCATATATCCACGAATGGTATGCGCTTATGCAAACCGATAACCACCAGCCCACGCAAGCGTGCTTCGGCCAGCAATTCCTCCGGTACCTCATGCACCTGTTCAACAAGTTCCACCACCAAGGCACTGACCTGTGCTCGAACCAGAGAATCCACGTATTGAGCCAAATCCATGGACCACTGCTCACTGATAAAACGTTGCCCTTCAACGATCAGCAGCTCGCCGCCAGTCAGGAATGAGGCCACATCCTCGCGCTCATTGGTGAAAACCCATCGCACGGATGTATCCAGCAATGACTCCCCCGATTCCACCGTGGGATCGGCCTGCTGGAACCGGGCGTTGTTCAGCACGTCTTGAATAGTTACCGACATACATTCTGTCCATTCTGCGCATTACGACTTTCAACAGCGGGTAACATTGCCGCAAATCGTTATGCTGACAATAGTGGCCAAAGATTACGCAATCGCGGTGCGACGTAACCAGACGGACACATGCTTCCGTCGTTCATGCGCCCTACCGTGCAGTTCGGGATTGGAGACACTATGGGCATGCAACTATTTACCAACGCGCATATCGCCACTGGAGAGCCGGGAAGCACTGCCGCACAAACCGCGCCTGTACAGGATATTCTGGTGCAAGACGGCCGCTTCGTTGAATTCGGTGAGCATCTTGGCGAGCGCCTTGCCGCACAAGGTTGTGACAAACATGCCTTGGACGTAGTGGATCTGGGCGGCAAACTGGTATGTCCGCCATTCTGCGACACGCATTTGCATCTTGATTATGTGTTCACGGCTCGCAAGCCCGGTGCGGTTAACGAGTCCGGCACCCTATTCGAAGGCATTCAGCGTTGGAGCGAGACGAAGTCCGATCTGACCGTGGACGAGGTCAAGCATCGTGCGAAAATCGGTATTGCCAAAGAGATGCGTCATGGCGTGCAGTTCATTCGCACGCATGCCGATGTTACCGACCCGAACCTCACATCCTTGAAAGCTCTGCTGGAGCTGAAAGAAGAGCTCGCTGACACTGTCACCCTGCAAATCGTGAGTTTCCCCCAGGAGGGCATGTATTCCTATGAGGGGCCGCACGGTGAAACCGGCGCGGATTTGGTGGAGGAAGGCCTGAAGATGGGGGCCGACTGCGTGGGTGGTATTCCCCACTTTGAGCAGTGCCGTGAATTCGGCGAACGCTCGATGCATACGGTTGTGGAATTGGCATCCCGATACGGCAAACTCATTGACGTACACTGCGACGAAACCGACGATCCGAACTCGCGCTACGTGGAGCTGCTGGCGGCACTGGCATACAAGGCCGGCATCGGCGAGCGCACCACAGCCAGCCATACATGCTCGCTTGGTTCCACAGATAATGCCTATTTCTTCCATTTAACCAAGCTGCTGAAGGCTGCGAAATTGAACTTCGCGTGCGCACCCACCGAGAATCTGTACTTGCAGGGACGTCAGGATACGTTCCCGAAGCGTCGTGGTATCACGCGTGTCAAGGAGCTTACCGAGGCAGGCGTGAACGTATCGCTGGGCCAGGATTCCATGCAGGATCCTTGGTACCCGTTGGGCAACGGCAATATGATGCTGATTCTTGACTATGTGCTGCACTTGGCGCAGATGATGAGCTTCGAGGAAATCGATGATGCACTGAAGTTCCTCACTATCAATGGTGCCACTTCGCTGGGCATGCGTAACGAATACGGTCTGGAGCCGGGCAAGCCTGCGAACTTCATCGTGCTCGACGCCGATAGCGTGTTCAATGCGGTCTACGAGCGAGCCGACGTGCTGCGTTCGGTGCGTGCCGGTCACACGCTGTTCACCCGTACCACAACCATCGATACCGAACTCAACCTGTTGCGCTGATTCTTTCCGCACCGGTTGCTGCGTGCACGAGTTGTCGTACCATCCATGACAGTCCAATAAAAATGCCCAGCCAACAATATGGCTGGGCATTTCATATGACTGCTAGAACAGTTGCGTCAGGACTGCGCCTCATCAGTGGGCGCGGCATCCGTGTTCGCTGGTTCAGTCTCAGCCTCAGGCTTGTCCGCAGCTTCAGGCTCAGAGGAATCTGTGCCTTGGGTCGCCTCGCCTTGCGGCTCCTCGAACGCTTCACCCTTGAAGGTGAATTCGCCGAGAATGCCCTCGCCTTCGGCGTCGACCGTGACCTTCTGGCCGTCTTCGAGTTCGCCCATCAGAATCTTTTCGGAGATGGCATCCTCGATATCGCGCTGAATCACGCGGCGCAGCGGACGGGCGCCGAGCAGCGGGTCGAAGCCCTTCTGCGCGAGCAGATCCTTGGCGGCGTTGGTCAGTTCCAGCGACATGTGGCGATCGAACAGGCGGTCGTTGAGCTGCTTGACATCCAAATCAACGATCTGACGCACTTCGGGCTCGGTGAGCTGCTTGAAGACAATAATGTCATCCAAGCGGTTGAGGAACTCTGGGCGGAACTGCTGCTTCAATTCGCTGGAGACCTGATCCTTCATGCGCTGGTAGCTCGACTCGGTGTTCGCGCCCAGGTTGAAGCCAGTGTTGGCTGCCTTGGCGATATCGCGCGTACCGAGGTTGGTGGTCAGGATGATGATGGTGTTCTTGAAGTCCACCTTGCGTCCCTGACCATCGGTCAGGTGGCCATCGTCCAGCACCTGCAGCAGCGTGTTGAAGATGTCGGGGTGGGCCTTTTCGATCTCATCGAACAGCACCACGGAGAACGGCTTGCGACGCACCTTCTCGGTAAGTTCGCCACCCTCTTCATAGCCGACATATCCCGGAGGTGCACCGAAGAGACGCGAAGCAGCGTACTTTTCGGAGAACTCAGACATATCGACGCGGATCAACGCATCCTCATCGTCGAACAGGAATTCAGCGAGCGTCTTGGCCAGCTCGGTTTTACCCACGCCGGTGGGGCCGGCGAAGATGAACGAGCCGGAGGGACGCTTCGGATCCTTCAGCCCCACACGCGTACGGCGGATGGAGCGAGACAGTGCGGAAACCGCCTCATCCTGGCCGATGATGCGCTTGTGCAGCTCAGCTTCCATATTGAGCAGCTTCTTGGATTCGGCCTGAGTGAGCTTGAACACCGGGATGCCAGTGGTCGAGCTGATTACCTCAGCGATCACATCCTCATCCACCACCATCTTGACGTCGGATTCGCCCTCACGCCACGAGGTTTCCTTGGCCTTGCGATCGGCTTCCAGCTTCTCCTGGCTGTCGCGCAGTTCGGCGGCCTTTTCGAAGTCCTGGTTTTTGATGGCCTCGTCCTTTTCGGCGGCGAGCTTGGCGATTTTCTCGTCCAGCTCTTTGAGCTCGGGCGGGGCGGTCAGACGCTTGATACGCAGGCGTGCACCGGCCTCATCGATCAGATCGATGGCCTTATCCGGCAGATGACGATCCTGGATATAGCGCGAAGAGAGTTCGGCTGCGGACTGCAACGCACCATCGGTGATGGTCACATGATGATGGTTCTCGTAGCGCGAACGCAGACCCTTCAAAATCTCGATAGTTTCGGCGATGGTCGGCTCGTGCACCTGAATCGGCTGGAAACGACGCTCCAGTGCCGCGTCCTTCTCGATGTACTTGCGGTATTCGTCGGTGGTGGTCGCACCAATGGTCTGGAGTTCGCCACGCGCAAGCATCGGCTTCAACATGTCGGAGGCACCCAGCGCGCCATCGGCGGAACCGGCACCCACAATCGTGTGGATCTCGTCGATGAACAGCACAATATCGCCGCGGGTCTTGATTTCCTTCAACACCTTCTTCAGGCGCTCTTCGAAATCACCACGGTAGCGCGAACCGGCCACCATGGAGCCCAAATCCAGCGAGTAAACCTGCTTGCCCTTCAGGGTTTCAGGCACATCGCCGGCCTGGATTTTCTGAGCCAGGCCCTCGACCACGGCGGTTTTGCCGACGCCGGGCTCGCCGATCAGCACCGGATTGTTCTTGGTGCGGCGAGACAGCACCACCATAACGCGCTCGATTTCGTTGGTGCGCCCGATCACCGGATCCAGCTTGCCTTCGGCAGCCTCGGCGGTCAGGTTGCGGCCGAACTGGTCGAGAATGGCGGAACCGGACTTGTTTTGCTTATCAGCCACGCCACCGGCGTTCGCCAGCTCGCCCTTGCCGTCACCGGTGCCGGAGTTGCCGCGAATCATATCGATAGTCGCGCTTCTCAACTCACCCAGATCAACATCCATCTTGATCAGCACCTGGGTGCCCACGCCTTCGCCCTCGCGAATCAGACCGAGCAGAATATGCTCGGTGCCGATATAGCTGTGACCCAGCTGCAGAGCCTCGCGCAACGAAAATTCCAGCACCTGCTTGGCATGCGGAGTAAAGGGAATGTGCCCGTTCGGGGCCGCATTGCCCTTGCCGATCATCTCTTCAACCTGCTTGCGGGTGGCATCCAACTCGACGCCCTTCGAGGCGAGCGCCTTGGCGGCAACACCCTCGCCCTCGCGAATCAGGCCGAGCAGCAGGTGTTCGGTGCCGATGTAGTTGTGCTGGAGGGCTCGCGCCTCTTCCTGCGCCAACACGATCACGCGCCGCGCACGGTCGGTAAACCGTTCGAACATGCTTGTCCTTCCTCAATTGACATTCCGTTTTACTCTACCGATTTCGGGTGACGTTTATTCAGCTTGTTCCATGAATTGCGCTGTCAGAGGGAAAGAAAACGATATGCTGGTGTGATAGGACCAATCATCACCCATAGATAAAGGGAGGTATGTGATGAGCGAAACAACCAAGGCCGACATTGTCGTCGGTGTGGATGGTTCCGATGAATCCTTTGCAGCGTTGAAGTGGGCGCTGAAGGAGGCTGCACTAACCGGCCAGCATGTTAACGCCGTGTTCGGCTGGACGCATTCGTGGGACATGGGTTCCGAGCCGGACAGTGACGAGGCTTGGGCCAAAGTGCGCCATGAAATCGCCAACGAACTACGCGCCTGGGTGGATAAGGCTTCTGACGGCATCGACTTTGATCCGGCGAATCTGAAGCTCACGTCCGTGAAGGCGTCCGGTACTGCTGCCCTGCTGCAGATTGGCAAGGATGCACATCAGATTGTGGTGGGTCGCCGTTCGTTGGGCCGCGTGGCACGTTGGTTCATGGGTTCGCTGTCAGCTTCATTGGCTGAGGAGGCTCAGGTTCCGGTGACCGTGGTGCGCATTGCCGGCAGTGAGGATGAGACGGTGACCGATGCAATTGTCAACGCCCTGACTCCGGAAGATACGACTGTGCATTACACCCAGCCCAAGCCGCAGGTGGCTGCCGATGCCCGCCCGGCGGTGGTTGGTGTCGATGGGTCGGAGACTTCCCTGCATGCGCTCAAGTTCGCGTTGGATGAGGCGCAGGTGCATAATCGTGCGCTGAATGTCATGTTCTGCTGGCAGCTGAAGGATTTGGGCACTATCGCCGGCTACGAGAATGCCGTAGCTCCCGTGGAGGTTGGTCAGAAGCGCGCCGATGAGATTTTGGTCGAGCTTATGTCTAAAGTCGAGGTTCCGGCTGGAGTGAAGGTCACTACGAATGCCTTCCATATTCCCGCTTCCAAGGGCCTGATTGCAGCTTCGCGCTATGCCAGCCATCTTATCGTCGGCTCACGTGGCCTGTCCGGTTTGGATGCGCACTTCCTGGGTTCGGTCTCCAGGCAGATCGTAAACTTCGCCGAATGCACCGTCACCGTCGTGCACTAATCATGAACGACTGAAGATAAAAAAGTATCGGATTCGGTGCGTGAGAGAACGTCCGAATCCGATATTTCCAATACTGTGGATTATTCGGCAGATTCAGCGGATTCAGCCTCGGATTTGGCTTGGCGGAATTTCTCGATAAGATCCACCACGGCCTCCAATTCAGGGGCTATATCGTCGCTATGGTCGGGTTCGTCATCGTCGATGGGCTCGTCATCGTCTTCATCGTCGACGGTGGTATTGGCGATGATGTCCTCTTCCGTGGCTTCATCATCGTCTGGATCATCGTCGTCATCTGAATTGTCGTCATCCAGATCGTCAGCATCAATATCATCAATGCTTTCGATATCGTCAGCCGAATCATCAACGTCATCCGCATCGTCCGACGTGGCATCGAGATCCTCAGCTGCAACAGCGGTATCGCGCGCGGCAGACTCTTCGGACTGCTCGCCTTGCGTCGTCTGGGAGGCGGTGTTCTGGGCATCCTCCACCTTCTCGGCGCTCTGAGCCTCGGTATCTGCAGCATCTGCCAGAGCTTCGTTCTCAGCATCATCGGAAACGGCGGATTCCTCATCTTCCGCCAATGCTGACGCATCCGCCGCGGTTTTGTGCGGTTTGCGCATCACCACATCGATATGCAGGTCGTCGAATGCGGGCTTGGACTGCACCCACAGATGGCTGGGCTCCGGAGGCTCGATTTCGGAATGTTCACCGCAGCCATGGTCCAGAGAGACCACACGGCCATCGTCGGGGCTCCACTTGTTCGCGCACACGCCAAACATGCGATCCAATTCGCCGGCCAACGGCACGAAGAAGCCGCAGGTGGAGCATAGATTGCCATCCGCCGTTTTGGTGGACAGCGCCTTGGGCCCGCGCGGACCTTCATACCAACGTTTTGCAGCCTGCGCGCGACCCAACGAGCTCAAAACGTGACGTCGGGTGAGGCGAAAAGTCTCTACCGCGTCGTTCACATCTTCCAAGCTGGATTCGGCCACCTCGCCCGGCTCCATGCGTTCGTCGTCAGGATCGGTGCCAATCGAATCGGTGGGCGACAGGTCGGTGGGTTCCAGACGATCCTTCCAAGCAATCCACTTGGGCGGCAGCAACGCGCCCTCGGCGGGAATCAGCGAGGATTCGTTCACCGTCCAGGAATCCAGTTCACGGTCGTGATACATCGTCACCGACCACTGCCAGCCTTCATAACCGCGAATGTGCGCGGCGAAACGGAAATCGGTGACGTGATCCTCAAGCTGTGTTGAGGTGACGAAATCACCCACCTGATCGGGCTCGTCAACCACTTCCAGCAGCACGGCCTTTGCGATGGCCTGCGGATCCGGCGTCGCCGCGGCACCGCGGCTGACGTCAGATCCATCCGTTTCGATGGTGGTGGGTTCGATAGTATCGCTCATCGATTGATCCTGTTTATTCCTGTACGTCGAACTGATCCGCCACGGCGCGCAGCAATGTCGCCAGCTTCTTGCTTTCAGCGGCGGAGGGGTAACGGTGACGGCGCAGCGTGTTGCCGGCCGTATCCAGCATCTTAATAAGATCCTCGCAAATGGCGGCCATATCATCCGCCTTGGGGCGGGTGGCCTTGACCAGGCTGGGAGCGGAGGCGATGAGCGTGACGCCCATGGCCTGCGGGCCGCGGCGGCCATCCACCACGGAATATTCCACCTTGGCACCCTTACGCAGCGTGGTAGCACCAGCGGGCAGGGCCTGAGCCGGCATGAACACGTCCTTGCCTTCCTCACTGGTGATGAAGCCATATCCCTTGGCTGCGTCAAACCAACGAACTCGACCGGTGGGCATTGCAGACCTTCCTTCAACCTCGTCAAACGAATATAAACCAAAGATACAGTCTACCGCACCGGTCGTGACTGGCGCGCGTCCGGCTGAAAATCCTCGCTGCGCGAACCCGCAACGTCGGGCATTATTGCTGCTTGTTCGAGGAGAACCAGGATGTTTTGATCTTGCCGGTCTTGGTGTCGGTCTGTGCCGGCGCGGCCGGGGCGGCGATCTGATCCACGGGCAGCACCACGGTGAAGGTCAGGCCTCCCCCATTACTTGCCGTAGCGCAGATGAAGCCGTGATGCGCCTTGACCACGGATTGCACGATGGCCAGTCCTAGGCCAGTGCCGCCTGTTTGCCTGGCTCGTGAGGGGTCGGCGGTGTAGAAGCGTTCGAAAATGCGCGAACGGTTCTCGTCGGGCACGCCCGGACCATGATCCACGAACTGCAGCACAGCGTACCGATAGCCGGTTTGCATTGATGCGCCGACCTCGGCCGCTTCGATAAAGCGTCGCAACGAGGCATCGGTGGCAGACAGTCTGCCCAGTTCGCGCGGCTCGATGGCGGCGGGCAGAATGCCAAGCGCTGCTTCGGCGGGCGAATCGGCAGGGGTGTAACGGTGAATGTTACCCACAATATTGGTCACCACCTGACGCAGGCGCGAGGCATCGCCGGGCAGTGTGATTGCCGGCCAATCGCCATCGGCGAGAGTGAGCATAGCCGGATGATTGAGATCCTGCGACGGCACCAATGCGATATTCGTACGTTTGATCGCGCGGTCGGGATCAAGCGCATGCAAATCGTCCACGGCGTCCGTCAGCAGGGAGGTGAGGTTGACGGTGCCGGTCACATCGATGCCACGGCCTTCGTCCAAGCGTGCCAAGGAGAGCAGATCTTCGACCAGTACGGTCATGCGCTGGCTGGAGCGTTCGATATGCGCGATGGATTCGTCCGCACGCTCCAATGCCCCCGGCATGTCCCGCTGCATCTTATACAGCTCGGCATACCCATGGATGGCGGCCAACGGGGTGCGCAGCTCATGGCTAGCATCGGAGACGAACTGTTTCATCTTGTCGGTGGTGTCTTGTTGCTCATGGAAGCTGGTTTCGATGCGTGCAAGCATCGTGTTCAGTGAGGCCGCCAAGGAACCGACTTCGGTGTTTTCCGGAGCGGAGGGGATGCGCTGGCTTAAGTCTCCGGCGGCGATTTTCGCGGCGGTTTTCTCCATACGCTTCAGCGGGCTCATCGTGTGCTGAATAATCAGCGTGGCCAGGGAACCGGCGAGCAGCACCACGGCGACACCGACGATGATGCAGTAGCGGGTAAGCGTGTTGATGGTGTCGATCTGGTCGTACAGCGACAAGCCGACATACACGATGCCTTTCACCTCGCCGCTTTTCAGCGTGTAATACGCCGCTATGATGCGCCATGGCGAATTGGCCGCGACAATGGTGTCATGATCGGCGTTCGGCGAAGGACTGGCCAGTGTGATGGTGACACCGCTGCCTGAATCCGGCAAGTCCGAGCCGGAATTGGCATCGGAATCCTTATCATTGTCGTTTCCAGAACCCGTGTCTCCACTGATACGCACGATCTGCCGGGCATGCGCCTGGGTGGTGAAGGGCTGGCCCAACGTAATGCCTTTGGTGTCACCATTGGAGGGCAACACCGGCACCGACACGATGCCGTCGTTGAGCTGTGGCATCAGCAGGTTGGCTGTCAGAGGATTGCCCTGACTATCTTTGGTGCCATCGGTGTATTGCAGCTGCACAAAATAGGAATTGGGGCTGGAGCTGGCGTTGCCGGCGTTCTGTTCCTGTTGTTTGACCAGATACTCGATGTTGTTGATTACCAGTTCGCTTTGCTGGATCAGCTGGTTGTCGGTTTTCTCCAGCATGTAGTTGCTCACCAGCGTGCGGATGGAAATGGAGATAACCGTAATGCCGATAAGCAGCACGCAGATGGTGCAGGCCACCAGCTTGCTGCTCAGCGACACACGGTCGAAGTGAGTGAAGAACTGGTTTTTCTTCTTCTCGTGATGCTCCTTGACGATTGTGGGCACTGGGGGCAAAGCGGGGTGGTTGCTGGGATGGTTCATGGCGGTCGATTATCTGGTCATTACTGGCACAAGGGCCGCAGGTTAGTTCTTGGGTTCGCGGATCATGTAGCCGATGCCACGCTTGGTTTCGATCAGCGGGGTAACCTTGCGTTTTTCGCCGTCCTCGCCGACATATTCGATACCATCGACCTTCTTACGCAAGTAGGAGATATAGCTTTCGACAATGGCTGCGTCGCCGCCCCAGTCGTATTGCCAAACATGGTCGAGAATCTGTGCCTTGGACAGCACACGGCCTTCATTGTCCATCAGGTAGCGCAGCAGCTTGTATTCGGTGGGGCTCAGATCAACGGGCTGGCCGGCGCGGGTGACGTCGTGGGAGTCCTCGTTGATTTCCAGATCGGCCACGCGAATAATCGGGTCGTCTTCGACCTGTTCGCGTGTACGCCTCAAAATCGCGCGGATGCGGGCCACGACCTCTTCCAGGCTGAAGGGCTTGGTCACGTAATCGTCGCCGCCTACGGTCAGGCCCATAACCTTGTCCTGCGTATCGTCGCGGGCGGTCAGGAACAGCACCGGCGCATCGATGCCTTCCTGGCGGATGCGACGGGTGACGGTGAAACCGTCGATGTCCGGGAGCATGACGTCCAACACAATCAGGTCGGGCTGCACTTTCTCGATGACTTCGATGGCTTCGGAGCCGGAGGCCGCGGTGTTCACTTCGAATCCAGCGAAGTGCAGTGAGGCAACCAGCAGTTCACGAATGGACGGCTCGTCGTCGACAACAACAATCGATGCTTCAATAGGCTTGCTCATGGTTTACAGATTGGCCCGTTTGACTGTAAGTTTCCTGAATGCCGCCTTGAAATTCAGCCGCGATGGCGGCCTTTCTTCGGCTTGGAGGCGGGCAAACCCTTGGCTTTGCGCCGACGGCGTATGCTCATCGTCACCACAATGACCACAATAAGCACCACCAGCACGCCTGCCATCACGGCAACGCCGATGATCACCGTTGTTGAACTGGTTGCGGTGGTTTTGGCTTTGGCGATTTCATCCATCATGGCCGTGGCCGCTCCGGCCCAGTTCGGCGTGCTTTCCATCAACGGCTTCTGAGCGGCGGCAGACAGCTCGTCAACGGTGCTTTGCTTTTTAAGCCATTCCTCAGAGTTGGATGAGACGGCCACTACCAGATTGCCGTCATTGGAAGCCACGGCCAGCATCACGGTATTGGGATCGGGGTCGGTGGATTCCAGCACGCTGGCGGCCCACTTTTGTGGAGTCTGCTCGCTGTTGAAGCTGGAAAGGAACAGCAGGTGCACATGCACGCCGGTTTCCTTTTCGGTGTTGTCGATGGCGTCGGAGACTTCGTTGACATGCGAGCCCAGCAGGTTTTCGGTGTCGGTGATGTTCTCGGTGATGGTGACGCCAGAACTGGTGCCGCTGTCGGAATTCGAACCGTCCGACGAGTTATCCCCATAGGCGTTTGGGGTTATCCACAGGCCGCTCAGCATAACCAGTGCAACCGCGCAAATGGCGCAAACAAGCCATTGGTATATGGCATTGAGGGGCTTGTTGGGGGTGGGCGCCGAACCTCGATGCACAGCGGTCGATTTTGCTTCCATTGAATTCGAGAATGCCATACGCTCCACATTAGCGGCCGGTGTTGGCATTGCCGGCCGTCACAGTAACGCTTCCCCATCGAAAGGAGTCAATGATGCCTCAGTATCAGGTGGATTCGGAACGGATCCAGTCGTCATCGGCCGCAGTGGCCGGTTCTGTCGCGCAAATTCGGCAGGCAGTCAGCGGCATGTACACCAATCTCAATGCGCTCCAAGAGGCATGGCGCGGCGGTGCCGCCACCCAATTCACTTCGGTGGTGGCGCAATGGCGTGCGGCTCAGCAGCAGATGGAGGCTTCGCTGGAATCCATTCAGCAATCGCTGGCCCAGGCCTCCTGCGTGTATGCGGATGCGGAGGCTGCGGCTTCGCGTCTGTTCGCTGTCGGCTGAGCATAACCATACAAAAAGGCTCTCGCACACTGAACTGCCTCCCATTTCTCGTGTCCAAAAAATGGGAGGCAGTTCACACGCGGTGCGAGAGCCTCTCAGCTATGCAGCCTTTAATTCAGCCTTTGTAAGGGCCTTATGGTCTACCGTTCGATCAGTAGCCCATGTCAGCGCCACCGGCCGGGGCAGCAGCCTTCGGCTCCGGCTTGTTGGCCACAACGGCCTCGGTGGTCAGGAACAGGCCAGCGATGGAGGCGGCGTTCTGCAGAGCGGAACGGGTCACCTTGACCGGGTCGGTCACGCCAGCGGCCAGCAGATCCTCGTAGGTGTTGGTGGCGGCGTTGAAGCCTTCGCCGTCGGGCAGCTCACGCACCTTGGCGATCACCACGTCGCCGGATTCGCCGGCGTTCTCGGCGATCTGCTTGATCGGGGCTTCGATGGCGCGGAACACGATGGCGGCACCGGTGGCCTCTTCGCCGGTCAGCGAGGTGACGGCCTCATCGGACTCGGCCTTCTTGGCAGCCTGAACGAGGGCCACGCCGCCGCCGGGCAGCAGGCCTTCCTCAATGGCGGCCTTGGCGTTGCGCACGGCATCCTCGATGCGGTGCTTGCGTTCCTTGGCCTCAACCTCGGTAGCAGCGCCAACCTTGATGACAGCCACGCCACCGGCCAGCTTGGCCAGGCGCTCCTGCAGCTTCTCACGATCGTAGTCGGAGTCGGTGTTCTCGATCTCGGCGCGGATCTGGGCCACGCGAGCATCGATATCTTCCTTGGCGCCAGCACCCTGCACGATGGTGGTCTCGTCCTTGGAGACGATGACCTTCTTGGCGTGGCCGAGCACGTCGACGTCGATGGAGTCGAGCTTCAGGCCCAGCTCATCGGAGACGACCTGAGCGCCGGTCAGGATGGCCATATCCTGCAGCATGGCCTTGCGGCGGTCGCCGAAGCCCGGAGCCTTGACGGCGCAGGACTTGAAGGTGCCACGGATGTTGTTAAGAATCAGGGTCGGCAGCGCTTCGCCGTCGACGTCCTCAGCGATGATCAGCAGCGGCTTGCCGGTCTTCATAACCAGCTCGGCCACGTGCACGATGTCCTGCTGGGAGCTCACCTTGCCGCTGGTCAGCAGGATGTACGGATCCTCGAGCACAGCGGTCTGGTCGTCAGCGTTGGTCACGAAGTAGGGGGCGATGTAGCCCTTGTCGAAGCGCATACCTTCGGTGAAGTCCAGATCCAGACCGAAGCGGTTGTTGTCCTCCACGGTCACGACGCCGTCCTGGCCAACCTTATCCAGAGCCTCAGCGATCTTCTCGCCGACCTCAGGGTCAGCGGCGGAGATGGTGGCGGTAGCAGCGATCTGGTCCTTGGTCTCCACATCCTTGGCAGCGGCGACCAGTTCCTTGACGATGACCTCGGCGGCCTTTTCGATGCCACGACGCAGGGCGATCGGGTTGGAGCCGGCGACCACGTTCTTCAGGCCCTCATGCACGAGAGACTGGGCCAGCACGGTAGCGGTGGTGGTGCCGTCGCCAGCGACGTCGTCGGTCTTCTTGGCGACTTCCTTGACCAGCTCGGCGCCAATGCGCTCGTACGGATCCTCAAGGTCGATTTCCTTGGCGATGGACACGCCATCGTTGGTGATGGTCGGCGCGCCGTAGGTCTTATCGAGCACGACGTTACGGCCCTTCGGGCCCAGGGTGACCTTGACAGTGTTGGCGAGCTGGTCGAGGCCGGCCAGCATGCCCTGACGAGCTTCCTCGTCGTAAGCAATGATCTTTGCCATGGTTGTTTTGTCCTCCAAATGGCTATATGGTCCGGTTTCCACCCGTGGGCGGTGAGACGTGGCGACCGGCCGTCAGCTGCCGATTATCACTCTCAACCCCCGAGTGCTAACAGCGACATTAGCACTCGATGCCGTCGAGTGCCAACATTGGTTTCGCCGATTGCGCTATGGGCATGAAAAAGCCCCGCCGGCACTATGAATGCCTGCGGGGCTGAAGTCTCCTGTACTTCAAGTCAGGGCCGACTCACGCCGTTGGATGCGTATGTTCCTCGCCGGAGGACAACTTGACGACGTTCTTCGCCTGCGTACCCTTGCCAGAGTCCGAGGGCGTATACTCCACACGATCGCCTTCATAGAGCATCTTGAACTTATTGGTGCTGCCGTCGTCCTTAATTTCCGCGTAGTGCACGAAGACGTCCTCGCCACCGCCGTCCGGCTGTATGAATCCGAACCCCTTCTTGGCAAGGAAGAACTTCACGATACCTTGTGCCATATCTGATCTTTCCTTTGTTCCCATAGGCATCGCGAATATGCTAGGGAACGTAGAAAGAACCGCATCGCGCTCCCCCTACCTCGCGACTATTGGTCAATAGTAGCCGTGGGTGAGGAACATTGCGACCAGCCGACCACACATTGGGCAGCAATGTGAGCACGCTCACATTGCCAACCGGCGTATTTGTGCTAGTTGAGCAGCACCACGGTAACCGGCGCGGCAATGCCGCTGGCCTGCTCTACCGTGCCGATGCCTAGCGTGGCGGCCACATCATCGGCGGTGGCCTTATCGGTTTCGTTCTGGTACCACACCACGGTGTAGCCAGGCAGGGTGCCGCCGCTGGGATTCATCGGAACGGCCGCCGTATAGCCTGCCTGCTGAAGCACGTCGGTCATCTGACCGGCGTATCCCTGAATACCGGTGGCGTTGATCACATTCACCTGCGTGCCCTTGTTCACCGTAGAGACCGGCGTGTCGTTTGCCTGCCCGTCAGCGGACTGGTCTGTGTTCTGACCATCGCTGTTACTCGCCGCAGCGTTGTCACCATCGGCGGTATTGGATTGAGCCGACGAATCTGACGTATTGGCGGAATCTGACGCATCGGTCTTATCGGCCTTATCAGCGTCGCTATCGGCATCATCCGCATCGCTGCCGGACTTCTTGGTGTCGGAATCATCGGAGGTCTTGGAGGTATTGGACTTGCCGGAAGCCTGCGACGTATTCGCCCACGGACCAGGCAGGTTGCGGTATTCGCCAGACACCGCCAACCACACACCCAAGCCGCACAGTGCCGCCACGACGATGACCACGATGAACGGCGTCATCCTGACCAGCAGAGGTCGCGAGCCGCGGTGAACGCCCACCGGCCCCCTTGGCGGATCGTCGAACACGTCCTGCTGGTACGATTCCCAGGTCACCTTGTCACGCGCCATAACAGCCCTTCTTTCATGCAAAACTATCCCCGAGTTTAACCGGCCAGACGTAAAACACCATATCGTGCCGCGTCCCATGCACCGGATATGCACGTTTACCATGGCCATCTGGCCGCACGGTAGCGCTACAGTGGGAAACCATGAGCGTCAAACCGTTAAGCGAACTGGTCGAGCCGGGCTGGGCCCAAGCTCTGGCGGATATGGAACCGACCATCCACCGCATGGGAGATTTTCTGCGCGCCGAAAACGCGGCCGGCCGCCCTTGGCTGCCGGCAAGCCACAATGTGCTGCGGGCTTTCACCATCCCGCTGGATTCGATCAAAGTGCTGATCGTCGGACAGGATCCCTACCCCACGCCCGGCCACCCGGTGGGCTTAAGTTTCTGCGTGGCACCGAATGTGCGACCACTGCCCAAAAGCCTAATCAACATCTATAAGGAGCTGGTCGACGATCTCGGCGTGCCGATGCCTGCCAACGGCGATCTGACGCCGTGGACCGAACGCGGGGTTATGCTGCTCAACAGATGCCTGACTGTTGGCGTCGGACGCCCGAACTCGCATCAGGGCAAAGGATGGGAGGAAGTGACCGAGGCCGCCATCCGCGCACTCAACGCGCGCGTGGATCCGGCCACAGGCCGTCCCAAGCCGCTGGTGGCGATTCTGTGGGGGCGTAACGCGCAAAGCCTCGAACCGTTGCTCACCAACGCCGTTATTATCAAATCTCCACACCCCTCACCCTTGTCTGCCTCGCGTGGATTCTTCGGTTCCAAACCATTTTCACGTGCCAATCAGGCGTTGGAGAGCATGGGTGCCAGACCGATCGATTGGTCGCTGCCCGCGGCATAGATTCGGTGATAGAACAGAGACAATGGGGAGTGATAATCGGCACGCGTAGTTAGAGTGGTGGGCATGACTGTCTTCCCCACGCAACCGAATATGCCTCCCCAGCCCGCGATTCCACGGCCTCTTGCCGGCATGCCGACCATGCCCGCGGCCATGACGGAAGTATCGCTGAGCGCTGATGACACCAAACGCGCACAGGCGCTGGCAGCCAGCATTCGCGCACGATTCGCCCAGACGCTGGTCGGACAGGATGCTCTGCGCGAATCATTAATCGTCACTCTGGTGGCCGGCGGCCATATACTCATCGAATCCGTGCCCGGCTTGGCCAAGACCACGGCGGCACAGACTCTGGCCACCTGCGTTTCCGGCTCGTTCAAACGCGTGCAGTGCACCCCCGATCTGATGCCTTCCGATCTGGTGGGCACCCAGGTGTTCGATTTCGCCTCCCAGCGGTTCACCACGCAGATTGGCCCCATCCACGCCAATTTCGTGTTGCTGGACGAGATCAACCGATCGAACGCCAAAACACAGTCCGCCATGCTTGAGGCAATGGCCGAAGGGGCGACGACCATCGGCGGCCAGCGCATCAGCCTGCCCAAGCCGTTCATGGTGATCGCCACTGAAAACCCCATCGAAGAGGAAGGCACGTTCAATCTGCCCGAAGCCCAGATGGACCGCTTCATGATGAAAGCCGTGATGACCTATCCGACGGCCGAACAGGAGGCGCGCATGCTGTCCATGCTCACGCGTCGCGGTTCCGATATGATCGGCCCCGACACCATCACTGGCGAGCGCATTGGCGTGGGCGATGTGGAATTCCTGCGCCAGGCCGCACGTCGCGCGCATGTTTCGGATGCGATTATGCGGTATGCGGTTGATCTCGCCGCCACCTCGCGTGGTGCCGGCACCCGCCCGATTAAGGGGCTTGCGTCGTTGGTGCGTCTCGGCGCATCGCCGCGCGCCACCATAGCGCTTACACGCATCGGCCAGGCCAATGCGCTGCTCGCCGGACGCGACTATGTGGTGCCGGAGGATATCAAGGCATTCGCCCACGAGGTGTTGCGCCACCGCATCATTTTGACATTCGAGGCTCTGGCCGACGGCGTGACGTCCGACCAGATTGTCGACAGCATCGTCGAAACGGTTCCTGTTCCGTGATCGACGATCCCATTCGCAGAAAAATCGAGGCCCTCACCACCCAGCTGAGCTTGCCAACCGTGCGCAAGGCGTTGGGTGTGCTTGAAGGCGAGCATGCTTCCGGCCGCCGCGGCGGCAGCGGAGGTGTGTTGGATGTGCGCGCCTATGAGCCTGGTGACGAATCGCGCCTGATTGATTGGAAGACTTCCGCACGCCAGGGCCGACCCATGGTGGTGCAGCGCGAACGGCTCTCCACGTCGCGTGTGTGGATGCTGATGGATGTTGGACGTCAGATGACCGGCACATGTTCCTCGGGCGAGACCGCCTGGCAGGTGGCGGCCAACGCATTGCGCATGTTCGCCGCCCTGTCGCTGCGCCGCGCTGATGATATTTCATTGGTGTTCGGCGATGAGGCGAGCATCACCCGCATTGCGTTCCATGGAGGGTTCGCCCAGTTCGAACGCACTGTGGATCAGGCGTTGGAGCGGCGATGGGAACATCGACGCAATATTGATGCGCTGCTTGATTATGCCCGTCGTATCAAAGACAGCCAGGCGATGATTGTGCTGGCCACCGATGAGCATGCGCTTGAGGAGCGCCATCTGACTGTTATACGGCGTATCGCTCGCACTCATCCGGTGGTGTTGATCAATGTGGCTACGCTTAATCCTTTTGCGCTGCCGGACCGCAAAGGCCCTGCTGTTTTGGACGGGCTCAGTGGACGTCGTGTGCCGGCGTTTCTGCGCAGCGCCAAGGCAGCCGATGAGGTGCGCACGCACCGTAACTCCATGGCGGCACTGTTGGATCAGGAATTGTCACGCTGTGGTTCGCATATGATTCGCGCAGCCTCCAGCGAGGCGATGTTCAATCAGTTTGTGCGCTTGGTGTCGGTTTCGTTGTCCCGCAGCACGCGCAATCAACTGCATGCTGTGCCCGAATTGAATCTGGCAGGTGGACGATGAACGTGTATGTGATGGCCGCTCCGTCTGTTGCAATCGAACCGGCGGATATGCAGCCGGTTGCTCCGCTGGAGCTGACCGGCACCTTAACCGCTGTAATCGCTGTTTGTCTGCTGGTGGCGCTGGTTCTGGCGATTCTGGCGATTGTATTGTCTAAGCCAAGGCGCAAGTCCGATAAAGGCAACACAACGCGCGGCGCGCATCGTGACGTTGGTTCCAAAACCGTGTGGCGCGAACGTATCAACTCCGTGGTCGCCCGTCATGAGGCCGGCGAATTGAGCCGTCAGGAGGCCTTTGTGCAACTGGCATTCATCGCCCGTGACTTCGCCACGTCGGCCAGTAATACGCAATTGTCGGCCAGTACCTTGGCTGATCTGAACCGTATGGATCGAACTGGCTCGAACCGTGAGGGACTGAATGCGCTGCGGCAAACCATCGCCGCGCTGTACCCTCCTGAATTCGCCAATGCATCGCTAAATAGCACGGCCGGTCAGACTTCGGTGCAGCAGGCGGCCGAATGGGTGTCAACACTAGTGGAAAGGTGGCGTGCGTGATGTTGCAATGGCATTGGCCATGGGCCGCGCTGGCCGCAGCACTGGTGGCCTGCGCGATTATCATACTTGTGGTGGTGGCGTGTTCGCGCAAGCGCCCGTCCGCGGATGATCATGTGGTGTTTTCTTTAGGCGATGATCTCAATACCGAGCACGCCTCACGCCTGTTGCGCCAATGGCGTGCGCTGTCGCGCCTGTCCGTTGCATTGCTGGTAGTGGCGCTGGGCCTATCTATCGCCATGGTGGCCCGCCCCAGCCAGGTCGACGAAGGTGACGAACGTGCTGCCAGCCGTGACATCATATTGTGTCTGGATGTGTCCGGTTCTACGCTGCCTTATGACCGTGAAGTGATCGACACCTATCTTAAACTTATCGAACATTTCCAAGGCGAACGCATCGGCCTCAGCATTTTCAACTCGACTTCGCGCACGGTATTCCCCCTAACCGACGACTACGAATTGGTCAGAGAGCAGCTCACCCTGGCCTCCGAGGCGCTGAAGGGCGTGCAATCGCAGGATGACATCGATCAGATGAGCGACGAAGACTACCAGCGGATTTCGGATTGGCTTGAGGGCACGCAGAATCGTAAGAATGCCACCTCGCTGATCGGCGACGGCGTGGTGTCCTGCGCGGCGATGCTGCCCGGCTTCACCTATGGGCAGACCGACGAACAGGGCGATTCGCGCACACGTGCCGCCTCAATCGTGCTGGCCACCGACAATGTGGTGTCTGGCACGCCAACCTATACCTTGTCTGAGGCATTGGATTTGACCGAACAGACGAATATCACCGTAGACGGTCTATATTCCGGGCCGAAGTCCAGTGAATCGGATCAGACCACCGCTGACATGCGTTCAGCTATCGAAACGCACGGAGGTGTGTTCCTCACCCAGTCGAATGGCACGAGCGTGGATGAACTGGTGCGCGATATCGAATCGCGCCGCGATCAGGAAAGCGACAGTAAGGCGAAGGCTGCGATGATTGACGCGCCGGGCCCGTGGCTGCTGGCGATGACGATTGCGCTGATTGCCTGGATGGTGTGCGTCTGGAGGTTGCGTCGATGAATGGATTCACCTTCTCCCCCGCACTTGGCTGGGTTGCCGGCGGCCTGTTGGCCGGACTGCTGGCGATAATGGCTGTAGCCGAAATCGTTCTGTTTATTCGTCGCCGACGTGCGTTCGCCAGCGATGAAACCGTATGGGCTTGTGTGCGTCGCACGCTGATGCTTTTGCTGGCAGCGGTGATGATGTTGACGCCCAGTCAGGTGACGACCACCACGTCGCGTGCGGTCAATGCCACTGATGTGATTGTGGCGGTGGATGTCACCGGTTCCATGGCTGTGGCCGACGCCCATTATGGTTCCGACGACACCGTTACGCGCATCGACGCCGCCCGTCAGGCCGTGCACGACTTAACCCAAACCTATGCGAATGCCAGTTTCGCCGCCATACGATTCGGAGCGTCCGGCACACTTGATGTGCCATTGACGCCGGATTCTGCAGCCATCGATAATTGGGCCGATACACTGGCCGTGGAATCCACTGGCGTGTCGGCCGGATCCAGTCTGGATACGCCAATCGACCAGTTGCTGCTAACGGCCAAGGCCATTCGCGAAGCACACCCAGATGATGCGATCGTCCTGTATCTGATCAGCGACGGCGAACAAACATCGACGAAAACTCGCCGTACCTTCTCATCGCTACGGCGTTATCTGGATGATGGTTTCACCGTGGGCGTGGGTTCCGCCGAAGGCGGGCGCATTCCCGTGATCACTGATGGCGCCAACGCAGGAAACACGGATTCCAACGACTCGTGGATCACGGATCCTGATACCGGCCAACCCGGCATTTCCAAGATGGATGCCGGCAATCTCGAAGACATCGCTGATGAAATCAGCGGCAGTTATGTGGCCTTGGATGCTACGCATACTGTGTCTGACGCCGTCTCCTCAAAAGTTTCGAATGATTGGCGCGTAACCACCACCGCCAAGGAACGCACGCGCGTGGCTGCGGTGGTGTGGCCTCTGGCGATTGCGTTGGCCTTGCTATTGGCCTTCGAGATAGGCGCTTGGATCACAACGTCAAGGAGGCTGCTATGACAACGCATCATGCTCGCGCGCCGCTGGCCGTTCGCCTCATCATCGCGGCACTTGCGGCACTGCTGATTGTTGTGGCGTCGCTTGCTGCGATCAACCTGTCTGCCGCGGCAAAGTTCAATCAGGCAACCCAGTCGTTGAATGCGAATATTCAAGCCGCGCAGGACGAGAGCACAGATGTGGACACGCTGAATGCCAGCCAGCAGCAAACCGATGCGCAGTTCGCCGAAGCGGGAAGCATGCGTGCCGTGCTGTTGCCGCAAATCCGCGATGCCATCGATGCCAATGCGCAATTATCCCAGGAGCTGACGCGCATCACCCTTGAACGTGCGGAACAGCTTCATAATGGCGGCACTGACGGTCAAACACAAAGCGGACAATCAGGGCAGTCCTCTGATAACAAATCCACCGGCGGTTTAAGCGAAGAGCAACGCCAGCAGGTTGAAGAGCTGATGCAGGCAAACAAGCCTTCTACCAGCTCAGACAACGACGGCACCACCAGTCGCAATAATCAGGACCAGCAGTCGGGCACCACTTCGTCTAATGGAGAAGCCAAGCCCTGGTAGTCGTTTATCCTGGCAGGCTCGTTTATCTTGGAGCCTTATCTATCTTGGCAGCTCTGCCTAGATAGACAGCCCCAACCGCTCAGGGTTCCAACGGATTCGGTTCGTTTCGATTGTTGTGGCACTCGACGGGAATCCTGTTTGTCGGGGTAACAATCGAATCAGACGACACACCGGGCTTATCCACAACAGTTGTGGATATGAAACCCTGCAGACAGGCTTATCCACAACATTTGGTGATAACTTCATCGATAAACGATAAGCTCTCTCCACATAGGTCGATTCAGCTGGACAAGCTGGCCACAGCTACCTTTAGCTGGGTGTATGAATATTGTTCACGCACCCCTTATTGATACAACAGGCGGCCTCGCCGGCAATACGGTGACGCCGTTCGACTACGGCACCTGCCCCTGCCATCAGGCGACGCAGCGCAGTCGGGATCTCATACGCATCCAATGCGCCTCCACCTCAGCCTCAACAGAACGCGCCATAGCCGCCATCGATCGTTCGCGCACCATAGCTTGGAGTGGCAAAGCCGCTGATCTGTTCCGCTCCCGGCAAGGCACGAGCCTGACCAATGCATCGCTGCTATCCGATGAGGTCTATGCCACCGTTCGCATGGTTGGTGGTGCACCATGAGCGAGCACAACGATTATTGGCAGGTGGAGTCATCCATCCATGGCGGAGTAGGTTTCGCGCCGGCCACATTGGAGGAATATACCGCCATCGCCAAAGCCTTGGATGACGAGGCTGCGGGATTCATGGCCCTGGCAGCATCCTGGGGTTCGGTAGGGCTGCAATTGCAAGCGCACCGCACCAGCGCACCCATGTGCCCAGTGCTGTCTTCAGAAGTGCCGAGCACAACCTCGCCCGGTCACACAACACTTCCCTTTGCCTCGCTCAGCGCTCGTTGCGACGCCCACGCAGTCACATGCCGAAAACTGGCCGAAGAACTCAGCGCCACAGCCGGACTGCTCATACGCGCACATTCGCTGTATTCCGAAGCCGAATTGGCCACCCGACGCATTATCGGGGAATTGCTGCAAGCCGGCACCCAGGCCAAACCCGGATATGCACTCACCGGCACAGCGGCAGTCGCTGCAGGAGGTTTGCTGGCCGGATGGGCCATTGATGGGCGACCAAACCCGGCGTGGATGTCCACGTTCACCGCGCCACTGCAGGAGGGCGTGCTCAGCGGTGTCGGTGCCATGGTGGGTGGCATCCCCATCGGCGAGGGCGTGATCCATACGAATGAGGTGAACACGGCCGCTGGCAGAATCGCCGGCGTGTCCGCACCAATGAAGAACCTGGCGCAGGGCGATCATCTGATTGTGCGCGAAGTGCGCGCGAACAGCGAGGTCGTGCGTGCCAGCAGATCCGTGGGCGATTCGATGGAGAATCTGCGTCGTCTCGCCGAGGAGAGGCTGGGCAAAATACAACTCAACAGTGGGCTTGAATATGGCACCATCGCCATCCAGCGTTATGAGCGTGTGGACGGTTCCAATGCGTGGCTGGTTACGATTCCCGGCACCGACGGGCAACCTGATTCGCCGTTCGGATGGATGCAAAATGTGGAGTTGACGAGTGCGGATCAGGCACAACGCAAGCAAGCGGATAGCGCTCGTATGGTCGCCGAAGCCATGCGGCAGGCTGGCATCGGTGCTGACGAACCGGTGGCGTTAATCGGGCATTCGCAGGGCGGTATCGTGGCCGCCACGCTTGCTTCGGATTGGGCCGATGAGTATTCCATCGAACATGTGGTAACCGCCGGATCTCCGGTGGCGAATCATCCGATTCCAAGCAAAACATGGGTGACCAGCGTGGAAATCGAAGACGAGCTGGTGGTTGAGCTTGATGGGGCCGCCAACCCGGCCACCGACAATTGGCTGACCATACGAGGGCACGTCTCCCCCGCGCCGGCCGCTACAGAAGGCTCAATCGATGAGAACGGCTCATGCACACCGGGCGCCACGCCGATCGCAGGTTCCACCCCGTATGATGCTGCTCCGGTCGCCGGTGCCACCGACGGTCGCGAAATCAGTCATTGGCTCAAATACCATCAGGCGGCCTATCAGAATGCCTCCGACCTGGGTTCGCCCGCCGTGCAGCGCCACGAAGAACATTTCCAATCCATCATCGCCGGCCAACTCAAACAAACCCAATACTTCGAAGGCCGCATGACAAACGCTGCCACGCTTACCCCGGATCGCAGGCACGACACCATTGACCCTCTGTATAGGTAGGTGATCATTATCATGGTTTTCAACACGCGTAATACACATCGTAATACGACGCGTTATACTACTGATACACGGATAACGATTCATCCCCACGCCTACAAGCACGGTCTGACCGCCGAACAAATCCACAGCGCTTATGAAACAGGCTGGAGAGGTGCCGTTATTCGTTGGACCGACCGGGACAGCGATCCACCAAGGAAAGCAACCATCGGTTTCGATGCACAATTACGCTGCATCGAATTGCTGTATGTCGAACTGCAGGACGGACGGATACTGGTGTTCCACGCGGATTATGCCACAAAAGCATTCCGCAAACAGATACGGAAAGGATGAAATCATGGCTGAGTACATCGCCGAAGATGGCACTCTAATCACAGAGGAAATGATTGACCAGTGGGTGAATGAGGCCGAGCAGGGCTTTCCTCACTCCATAATCACTCCCATTAGGCCCTTGGCATGGCGAGCTATGAAGCAGCAGACAGATTACACGCCGATGAAACCTCACGCCATCCGCATGACCGACATGTTGTGGCAACGGGTGAAGAAGGCTGCCAAAGAGCAGAACATGGACACCAGTACCTATGTACGTCAAGCCATCGCTCGCGCTCTGACCGAAGACGCACGTAACACTTCCGCTGCCTAGCCATGGCGTCTAACGCCAATACGCATATCAGTCGCCAACTCCCTAATGGAATTGGCCGAAGTCCAAATCAATTACCAACACAGGCTGGATATCCCTCAGCATCATGCTTCGTCTCCACATGGCTTCAATCTACCGACGGCGGCACCAATATAGCCTCCTTGCAGCAGATGCCGTTTGATAGCGCGCTGCAACGACGTGTGTTCCGGCAGCTCGGCTACGGGAGCGGGATTGCGCTGAAATACCCATTCGCGCCAATGGCTATCTTCGGGATGAACGGCGACGATATCAAACATACGTTGGAACCGTATGATATTCGAAGCATCAGGCAGCAGTTTGGCGAGTTCGGGGCTCAGCAGCCAAGAATCGCAGGCATATGGCGCGTCCGCATATTCCGGGAAAAACCTCTCGGTGAACGTCTTGGCTCGCCGCAGCGAATCCGCACATGCTTCGGGCGCGATACTAGCGTTGGAGGCGATATGGATGTTAATCTGTTTGCCGTCGCCCGGCAGAAACGAATCCTCGGCAGTGCATGGGTATTCGAATTCCAACTGCCCCAATCGAAACAGCCGCAGACTCAGCTGACGCCATGTCCATGAGTCCCGGTCGAATCCGTATGTACCGTAACTTATGCGATGCTCATTCGAGAATCTGGTGAAGCATTCCATAGTATCTACGAACACCGTATCGGGAATGCCACGTCTGCGGTATTCGGCGAGTGTTAGCTGGGATGCCTGCCAGCTGATGGCCAGCATACGTAGATCATCCAATCCTACGGTCTGGCGAATGAACGTCGTGGCTTGTCTGGCGGTCGCCGGATCCACCAACTGCGGCAGCATAGCCGCGATATCATTATCGTTCATATAGCTATAGCCTCCTATGGTTTGAGATTCCAGGCCCTAACGATGGCGTACGCGCCATAATTGTTCGCCATCACCCTTCTTAGTGGTCTGCCATGAGTCGCAGCGTTCCTTACTCTTTCCTAGGGGCTACGGAACAGCACGCCTCGATGATGGCTTGGTTGATGCGTGCACGGCAGTCCAATAGCCATCGTGCATCGTGCTGGTACTTGCGAAACATAAGCAGTGTATCCAATCCCTGCTGAATTAGCGCCATCGTCCGCTCACGTCATGGATGGATCGTAACCGAGATAATTCACACGAACCACCAATTTTCTGCAAGGGATCTACAAAGACAACGTCATAAACCATCATGGGAGCCTCACCTTTCATTACTCAACCCTGAGCGCATACCCTTCCCAACCACCGGCAACTCATCATTCATGATATACAACAAGATGTTAACGTCAGCATTCCAACTGATGTAAATACCTACAAAGCTCGGACCACACAATTCACACAGTCCACCCGTAGCCAAACTGCCAATCCCATACTTACCAGTTTTGTCAACAAAGGGATTGACACTATAATAAGCGTTCGTGAACACCTATCGGATCACTGTAAAACCCGGCAAGAAGTATTGGATTCTCGAAATCCCCGGCATCGGCGTCACCCAAGCTCGGACCAGCAAGGAAATCGAGACAATGGCTCGCGATCTAATCACAGTGATGTCCGGCGAAACACATGCCAGGCTGGAATTCGATACGCGTCTGCCGCAGTCAGTACAGAAACATCTTAATAAGGCACGGCATCTGAAAAAGTGCGAAGCCGAGGCACGCGCCGGCGCCGCACGTGAAACCCGCGCCGCTGCGCAGGAATTATATGGACTTGGACTAGCGCTGCAACAGATCGGCGACATTCTCGGCGTATCCCGCCAACGCGCACATCAATTAGTGAACGCGCAGCTCGATGATTAGGCAAGGCTGCCCACCCGCGCCGTTACCGTCCGTGCGTTCCAATCGAGCCGTCAAAGACATTCCCATGGATTGAGCCAATGTTTGGGCGACAGAAAGTCCCAACCCAGATCCACCTGATGAACGGGCGTCATCAGCCTGATAGAACCGTGCGAACAGACGATTTGGATCAAGCGACGCGACAACACCGCGATCGAGGGTATTGGCAAACGTGACAGTACGGCCGCGTTGTGTAATCATCGGCGAACCCTCACCATGCCGCAACATATTGATGACCAGATTGTCGACGATGCGCACCAGCGCTGCCTTATCCGCCTCGACCTTAAAATCCTCGTCTTCAAACTCCACTATCGGCTCCCATCCGCGTTCCTCAAATTCGGGATAATGTCCCACAAGAACGCCGGCGACCAGCGAATACACTGTCACAGGTTCGATATCGAGTTCACGATCAGGGTCGTTGGCCCGTGCATAGGAGAACAACTGGTCAAGTAGATCACGCATATCAGCTAGGCGATTCAGCGCCGCGGTTAAATGCCGACTGGACTGAGGTACATCCCCAGACTCGGCGAGACTACCATCACCACCACGGACCGTCACCTCCTTGTCCCCGCTCCATTCTGCAGAATTGTGTTGAATTGCATCTTCGTGGGACGAAGTGGCACAAGACTTGCTGGCAAGGTCATCCAATGCAAGTTGGATATGACCCTGTGCGCCCATCAGCGGCGTACGCACGTCATGGGCGAGAGCCGACATGCCTCGTTGAAATTCCTGACGCTCTCCGATGGATCGAATGCGTTCGGATTGGATTGCATCAAGCGTGGAGTTGATCGCCTTAGCCAGTTCACGCCATGCTTGCCCCGGCACCTGCACATTGAGACGAGCGTTGCTGCCGGCCGGCCGATGTTCAAGGAATCGCGCGGCACGCCGATGTTCACGGGCAACCATCATCGCCATACTCAGCGCACCGCACGCGATTCCCACGATCAACGCCACCACATATCCCATATGCCCATCCTAATTACCACAGATGCCTTCACATCAGCATGAGATCCCTCGACTCCGCTCGGGATAACGAAAAGAAACGGGCTTTGTTCGTCATCCCGAGCGGAGTCCGAAGGACGAAGTCGAGGGATCTCAGCACACGCTGCGATGACGATTGATCAGCACAGCGGCACCGCCGGCGAGCGCAATCCATCCGACAAAGGCAATCAGCGCATGCAGCCACACCGGCATACCGCCGATTGCGGCGGTGGCGTCGAGCTGCGAGAAATTGTAGGAGGGCAGCCATTCCATCGCATTCGCGAACCATGACGAGACCGGCTTATCGAACAACTGGGCGGCCGTAAACAACGCGACCTCCGCAGGCCCCATGGGTTGCACCACAAGCATCGTGACAATGCCCACTCCCCTGCTGCGACACAGCCATGTGGCGAAGGCAACAACGGCCGACATCGCGAACACGCCCAGCATCACCAACCCCACAAAGCCGAAGTAGACGCCCCAATTCTCCCGTTGGTCGAATCGGAATCCCAATATACCGAATCCGATCTCCGCGGACACGATGTATACCAGCGTATGCCACACCGTCAGCGCCGCCAGCGTCAACAGTCTGCCGACATAGTAGCCTCCCATAGATCGCCCGGCTGCGAGGTTTTTGATAAATCCGGTTTCGAAGTCCTCGTTGACAACCAGCACTGCAAAAATCGTTGCCAGAACGCTCAACGTGGTGTCGGTGATGCCCAGTTCGCTCAGCAGCATGGCATGGCTGTCGAATCGCATGGAGTCGAACATCGCTGTGTCGGCATCGAGTTCGCCCTCCACATGCCGGACCATATAGAAGCTCAGGGCAATCAGGCCGATGTTCATCACGGCGATCAGCGCGGTCATCACCCACAGTTTGCGCCCGTGAATCAGACGATAGATATCGGATTTGAATATGTTGATCATGGCTTGCTCCCTCTTCTTCAGCGCCCGCGCGATTCCATAAGGGACACAAAGTATTCCTCCATGTCCTTGGACTGCACGGACATCTCGCGAACCTCCTGCCCATTGGCGTGCAGGATGCTCAACACTTGGTCAGCATCGAACGCGCCGGAAATGATGATTGACCCGTCCGGTTCGGCGACGAGACGTGTCTGTGCGCCTATACGCTCGCCAATCGAAGGCAGATTCCGGTCTGAGCCGAGACAATCCTCCAGCAGCGCCATCGTTCTCGTCGGGTCGGCGGTACGCACGCGCAGGCTTTGTCCACATTCGCGGGTTACGTCGTCGGCGGTCATCTCACGCATCATGCGGCCGTTTGCGATCACGCCGTAGTGCGTGCACATACGCTCCAACTGGTCGAGCACATGAGAGCTGATCACAATGGTGATGCCGCGGGTTTGGTTGAGATTCACCAGATAATTGCGCATGGATCGGGCCGCTTCCGGATCGAGACCGTTCAACGGTTCATCGAGTAGCAGCAGATCCGGGTTTCCCAGCAACGCCAATGCGATGCCGAGCCGCTGCTTCATACCCAGTGAGAATCCTTTGACCGGTTTGCGTCCAACATCGCCAAGCCCTACCTGTGCCAACAAGTTATGGCAGACGGGTTTGGGATCAGGCACGCCGAACGCGATCGCCTGCGTCATCATCGTGTCGAAGGCGTTCAGATTCGACATGAGACCGGGGTTCTCGATCAGCATGCCGATACGTTGGATACCTTGCGTTTGCCCGCCGAACAGTGCAATCTCCCCGCCGGTCGGCGTCACTAATCCGGCGATCATCTTCATCACCGTGGATTTGCCTGCGCCATTTTTGCCGACGAATCCGTAGATTGCACCTTGCGGCACATGCATCTCGAAATCGTCAATCACTCGCCTGCCCGCGTACCGTTTGGCGAGCGCGCGAACTGTCACCACATCCATGGCCGTTGCTCCATTCCTGTTTACGTCCATTGCCGATGGGTTTCACGCTATAATGCGTTTCTTGCGCAGGCGCTGCTCATTTCTTAACTTTTTATGACGTTCGGCTCGATGTCCAATTTGACGCCTAAACCCCAGACGGTGCGGATATACGAGTCGGTGCCGGAAGGTTTGAGTTTGGCACGAATCTTTGAAATATGCGCGGTGACGGTGTTGTCGTCGATCAGATACGACTCGCCCCAGCACAGCTCGTACACCTGTTGTTTGGTAAATACCCGACCAGGGTGCGAGGCCAGCAATTCGATGATATTGAATTCGATATTGGTTAACGGCACCATCTCATCATCAATCTGGAAGGTTCGACCATCCGAGTCCACCGACCAACGGCCCACCATCAGTGTGTTCCGTGCAGCGCTGACTTGTCTTTCCGCTGTGGCAAATGCGTAGGATCGACCTCGCAGCTGGGATTCGACACGAGCCGCAAGTTCGTCCAGATCAAAGGGTTTGACGAGATAATCATCCGCGCCCATCGACAATACCGACACACGGTCATTAACCGCGCCGCGGGCGGAAATCACGATAATCGGCGCGCCGGAGCCGCGGTCGCGCAGCTCGGCGATCAGACGTTCGCCAGACACTCCGGGCAACATCAAATCGGTGATGATCAGGTCGAAGGGTTCACGCTCCAGCACCATACGCGCCTCGGAGCCCGAATATGCCGCTGTGGCCGTATACCCGGCGCGGGTCAACCGGGTGCAGACGACCTCGTTGATATCTGCATCATCCTCGACCACCAGAATCCGCGTGCCTGTCATTGTCGTCACCTCCGGCCTTACAGGAGCGTTTCTCTCACAGGATGGTGAGATCCCTCGACTTCGCTCGGGATGACGAGAAACCTTCGCCCGGGATGATGGAGTCCCCGCTTGGGATGATGGAGTCCCTGCTTGGGATGATGGAGTCCCCGCTTGGGATGATGAAGGACTCTCCCGTCATGCCGAGCGAAGCGGAGCGGAGTCGAGGCATCTCCATCACCGGAAGGAGTCGGGACAACAAAAGGATCTCTCAATTCTTGGGCTGGAAGTACCCTAGGAAGTTATGAAGCTTACTGACATTTCCCCTGCAATCGCACTGACCCCGCTGGACGGCCGCTATCATAAGGCCACCGCCGCTCTCGTCGAATATCTGAGCGAACCGGCTCTGAACCGCGAACGCATGCGCGTTGAAGTCGAATGGATGATTCTGCTGGCCAACGGCTTCGAAGCCAACGGCAACCAGCCCATCATCGAAGGCGTCAAGCCGTTCACCGAGGCCGAAATCGCATTCCTGCGCGCTATCCCCGAGAATTTCGGCGCCGAGGGCATTGCGGCCCATGCCGCTCACGAGGCCGTCACGCATCATGACGTCAAGGCTGTGGAATACTACATTGACGACCAGTTCGACAAGGCACCCGCCGAGCTGACCGGCATCAACGACGCTCTGAAAACACTGGTGCATTTCGCCTGCACGTCCGAAGACATCAACAACCTGTCCATCGCCCGTTGCGTGAAGAACGCCATGGAGCAGGTCTGGACCCCGGCATTCACGGCGATTATCGACCATCTGGCCGCCAAGGCCGAGGACTACCGCGACATGCCGCTGCTGAGCCTGACCCACGGCCAGCCGGCCACCCCGACCACGCTCGGTAAGGAACTTGCGGTCTATGTCTATCGCCTGAACCGTCAGCTCAAGCACATCGAAAACCAGGAATATCTGGGCAAGATCAACGGCGCAACCGGCACGTTCGGCGCGCATCTGGCCGCCTGCCCGAATGTGGACTGGATTGCCGTCTCCCGCGAATTCGTTGAAAACCGCATGGGTCTGACTTGGAATCCGTTGACCACGCAGATCGAAAGCCATGACTGGCAGGCCGAACTTTACAGCACCGTCTCCCACGCCAACCGCATCATGCACAACCTGTGCGTGGACGTGTGGATGTACATCTCCCGCAAGGTGTTCGCACAGGTACCCGTCAAGGGTGCAACCGGCTCGTCCACGATGCCTCACAAGGTCAACCCGATTCGTTTTGAGAACGCCGAGGCGAACTTCGAGCTCTCCTGCTCGCTGCTCGACACCTTGTCGGCCACGCTGGTCGAAAGCCGCTGGCAGCGCGATCTGACCGATTCGACCACGCAGCGCAACATCGGTTCGGCACTGGGCTACAGCCTGCTGGCTTTGAACAACCTCATGGGCGGTCTTAACTCCATTCACCCGAACGAGCAGGTGATGGCCGCCGAACTCGACGAGAACTGGGAGGTGCTCGGCGAGCCGATTCAGACCGCCATGCGCGCCTGTGAGCTCAGGGGTCTGCCCGGCATGGACAAGCCCTATGAGAAGGTCAAGGAGCTGATGCGCGGACACTCGATCAGCCAGGAGGATGTGGAGCGGTTCATCGACGCCCAGTCCTTCGACCCCGAAACCGCCGCACGTTTGAAGGCCCTGACCCCCGCCACCTACACCGGCGTGGCCAACAAGCTCGTCGCCTTCGACCGTTAAGCCTTCGCCGAATAATTGTGATGCGGCCCCGACCATGTTCAGGCGGGGCCGCAATCGTTTTCGGCACACTCTTATAGCCCATATACCCCAAGTTACCGGTAGCTCATTCGCAGAACACACGGAAGGAGCCCTGTGGACACCCCAGCAGTCCCAGCTAATTCGTATCTTGCGCCACAGGAACATCAAACAACCAGTACCGGGCCGATTATCGACGATATCGCTCCGAAGCGCACACGCGACTTTGCCGATCTGACGCGCGCCGGACTTTCCCTGCTGATGGCGGCCGTGGTTATGGTATTCGCCGTATATCTGGGAGGTCTGACCCGCGGCGTCGAATCAGACGCGCACACCGCCGCCCAAGCCATCAACTGGCTGGCCGACTTCCCTTCCACCGTGCTGACGCAATTGGCCACCATCGTCATCGTGGTTATCGCATTGGTGCAGCTGTTATCCAACCGCGCCTGGCTAGAAACAGCCGTATCCGTGCTCGCCATGTTCATCGGCTATGGCACGGTGTGGTCCGTCTCTTCGCTGATCTCCACACTGCCCGATTTCACCCTGTCCGCAGCGCTGGTCTCCGCGGCTACCAACTATGGTTCCGGTCTGCTGCCCGACATATACGGCGGCATGGCTGCATTCCTGACCGTCGCCGGCCCCCGCCGCACCCGATCCAGCGTCAAATGGGGCTGGAACATGCTGTATGGCACCGCCGCGGTTATGGTGGTGCTGTCTTGGCATTCAGTCACCGGCATGCTGGTGTCAATGGCGGCCGGCCGCACCATGGGCATGCTGATTCGCTTCATCGTCGGCACGCAGAACAAGGGCGTATGGGGCAGCGAACTGGTATCCCTTCTGGGCACCATCGGGCTGGAAACGAGCCGCCTCATCCGCCATCAGGATCCTGTCGTCGCCAACCATGGTGCACTGGCCGCCTCACTGGATGATGATCTGGTCGAAGGCTCGCGCATCTATGACTTGGAAACCGCTGACAATCGTCGGTTCATTGTTTCGGTTATCGACGCACAGACTCACACAGCCGGCTATCTCAAACAATTGTGGGATTGGATGCGGTTTACTGGCGTGGCCATGCGTCGCGACCGTTCCGTCAGAGATGCCGTGCAACATCATCTCGCCATGCTGCTCGGCCTGCATAATATCAAGCTGCCGGCACCTGCACCCTATGGCATCGCGGACACCGAAGAATCGGCCGTGCTGGTGCTGGACGCACACACCGTCGCCATGCCGGCCAATCTCAATACGCTGACCCGCGCTGACGCCGTGGCTTATATGCGCTACCTGTCCGTAGCCAATCGCCGCGGTTACACGCACCGGCGCATCACGCCTGAGACCTTGGCCCGGCTTGAGGATGGCACGCCTGTGATCGCCGGCTGGATCAACGGCGACAACGCCTCCGCCCCAGCCAATACGGCGCTTGATAAGGTGCAACTGCTGACGCTGTTCGCCGCACTGATCGGCCCGCAGAACGCAATTGAGGCGGCACGCGAGGCTTGGGGCGACATCGCTCTCAACGATATCGCCCCGTTCATCCAGAAAGTTGCGATTCCCTCCCCCACCCGTGCGTTGGATCATTGGGATAAGCAGCTGCTGAACACGTTGCGTGCCCGAGTGACCGCCCTGGTGGACGAGGAGATTGCCGAGCCTGGTGAACCGGTGACATTGGCCCGTTTCTCCTGGCGTTCCATGCTGACCATGCTGCTGGTGATTGTGGCCGTAGTGGTGGTGTTCACCCAGCTCAAACCTGAAGAAATCATCGCCGCGGTGCAGGGTGCGAACCCGCTGATGGCGCTGGTGGTGCTGATGCTCGGCGTGGGCGGTTGGATAGGTTCATCAATATCGTTGGGCTCGCTGATGGATAAGGCCAAGCGCGACGATATGGGCGTGTTCATGAGCCAGGTGGCTGGCGGTTTCGCCACCGTATCCATGCCGGCTGGTGTGGGCCCTTCGTTCATCAATCTGCAATTCCTGCGCAAATCCGGCTATCGCAACACCGAGTCCACCGCGATTATGAGCGCAGTGTTGGTGGTGTATTACGCGGTGTATTTCGCCATGTTGGTGCTGATCGGCCTGTTCACTGGCCGCAACATGCTCTCGGGTGCGATTCCAACAAATACGCTGGTAATCGTGCTGGGTGTTGTGGTGGCGGCACTTTCTGTGGCCATGATGATTCCGCCGCTGCGTCACTGGGTAACCCGTCGACTTATGCCGTTGGCCAAAACCTACATCAACCAACTGTTCGACGTATTGTCGCAGCCGCGCCGGCTCACCGTCAGCTGCCTGGGCGCTCTGCTGCAGGATATAGTCACCGGTTTGGCGTTCTGGGCGGCATTGCTGGCATTCGGATACTCATCGAATCCGATTGAAACCACATTCGTATTCATGCTGGCCTATGCACTGGGCTCCGCGGTGCCGACGCCCGGCGGCTTGGGCGGTGTGGAAGCGGCATTGACATTCGCGTTTGTGGCGGTGGGTGTGCCGCAGGGTGTGGCGCTTTCCGCCACGCTGCTGCATCGTGTGGTGTTCTACTGGCTGCGTGTGCCCCTGGGTGCCGCCGCGATGAAGTGGTTGGACCGCCATAATCTCGTCTGAAGCGGGACTTTCGGGCAAATACATGTGAAAACCCTTATAAGATGCGGCTTTTCGCTAGGGTATGCGCTATTATCATTGATGACAACGTGGATAAGCGCCAAGTGCTTATCCCCTGAAACAAGAAGGATGCTTTATGGCATACAACAAGTCTGATCTTGTCTCGAAGATCGCCCAGAAGTCCAACCTGACCAAGGCTCAGGCCGAGGCAGCCGTTAACGCCTTCCAGGACGTGTTCGTCGAGGCTATGACGTCCGGCGAAGGCCTGAAGCTCACCGGCCTGTTCTCCGCTGAGCGCGTCAAGCGCGCCGCTCGCACTGGCCGCAACCCGCGCACCGGCGAAACCATTGAGATTCCGGCTTCCTACGGCGTGCGCATCTCCGCTGGCTCCCTGCTGAAGAAGGCTGTCACCGAGTGACCCACTGCTCGCTTAGGCGAGTCTGACCGATACGATACAACCCCGACCAAAGCTGGCCGGGGTTTTCTGTTATGCGAATACATCAATCGGTATGGAGTGCCGGAAAGCCGGCACCGCTACAGGGATTCCATCAACCGTTCATATTCCGCAGTCGGCTCATTGCTGAAGGGGTCAAGCAGCACCGCCTCACGCCGCTCGGGAACGGTGAGCGTCAGATGCGTCCAATCGGCGGAGAACTGTGCGCCGGCATCCAAGGCTTGTTTGACAAAACGACCTCGCAGTGCCGCTCTCGTGTCGGAGGGCGGGGTGGCCATCGCGCGTTCGGCGGCAACATCATCCAGGAGTTCGTGCAACTGGCCGCGGCTGCTCAGCGATGCGTACAATCTGCCGTTGGCAATATCGTGATAGTCGAGTTCCAATTGTTCGACCTGCGCGAACGAAATATCCGGTCGACGCTTATGCAGCGCTGCGAACAGGCGACGTTTGGCTGCCCAATCCACGCGATCGGCCAGTGCATCATAGTGTCCGGCCTCCAGCTCATCCAACGCAAGCTTCCACTGGGTCATGATTTGCATGACATTGGTGGCGGTCAGCGACAGATTGTTGTGGGCCGAAGGTTTAGCAAGAAAGCGTTCCACAACAGTGTAATAATGGCGCTGCAGGCTCAAGGCAAATCCGGCTTCTCCCGTTAGAAAACGGCTGACGGCGCGGTTGGCAGCGGCCGGATCATCAAGAGCGCAATCCTCGAAACCACTGGGTTTGCCGCAGCGGAAGGCCTCTTCGATAACACATAGCACCAGATGGGTGGTCGCCAGTTTCATCCACGTGGCCCATTGGGAGCGGTTCGAATCGCCGATAATCACATGTAGGCGACGGAAGGAATCGGGGTCGGCATGCGGCTCGTCGCGCGTGTTGACCATCGGCCGCGATCGGGTGGTGGCGGAGGAAACGGCTTCATCCAAGAAATCCGCTCGCTGCGTGATTTGGAATCCTTCTTCAGTCACGCGCCCGGCACCCGTGTACAGCTGTCGGGTGATGAGGAATGGCAGCAGTTGCCGTTCGATGGTTTCCAGTGGCACAAAACGGCGTACCAGATAATTTTCATGGCATCCGAATGCATGGCCGGCCGAATCGACATTGTTTTTGAACACGTGGATGACGGCATGCTCACCGGCCGCAGCGCGCAACGCATCCTGTGCTTTGCGTGCCAAGCCACGCATCACCCGTTCGCCGGCAAGATCCTGGGCCAAGGCATCCATAGGATCGCGCGCCTCGGCAGTGGCGTATTCAGGATGCGAGCCGACATCCAGATACAGGCGTGAACCATTGGGCAGATACGTGTTGGTGGAACGGGAGCGGGAGACGACCGGTTGGAACATGGTCATGGCCACTTGTCCGGCATCCACAGGTGAATCGGCACCTGTCACGGCCACGCCGTATTCGGTTTCTACGCCGAAGATACGGCAGAACCCGTCCATCTCTGCTTGTGGGACGGGTTCTGACCGGTGCATGGATCGGGTGCCGCTGTCACGCAGCTGAGGCATCACTCGCCACCTTTTTGTACGAAGCTGTTCACATATTCCTCGGCGTTGGTTTCCAACGTGGATTCGATATCGTCGAGGATGTCATCAAGCACGTCACTCTGATCCTGCGTCTCCTGGCTGGAGGTGAGGATGGTTTCTTCAATGTCGCTGCTGGTTTGCTGCGGGTGTGCCTGTTCGAATTGTTGTGGCATGATGATTCCTTTCATAGCGCGGCTTTGGGCGACGCTCCTGTCTGACAAAGTTTGTCTGACAAAACTTGTTTGACCGAGCGTCGTCCAAAGCGAAACCAATTCAGCTTTCGCGCTGAATAAGGTACGGCTTCAGTTCGCGGCCGATCAGGCCGTTGGTGGCCAGTATGTCATTGTCGTGACGCCAATGAATATAGTCGCCGTTCCAACGCTCCAGCGTGCCCTGGGCCTCCCACACCACTACAGTGCCGGCGGCGATGGCCGGAATGTCCCATACGTGCAGCATCGGTTCGAAATAGGCGTCGTAGGTGCCGTCGGCCACCTTGCATAAATCCAGGGAGGCGGGGCCCACACGTTTGATATCAGCGGGACGTCCGGCGAGTGCGGAGGCAACTTCAAGCGCGCGCTTGGATTCCTCGGGAATAGAGGACATGCCGTAGCTGATCACGGAGTTGTCAAGCGTGGAGGTCATCGAGGGAACGACCTTCTCACGCTTCTCGCCCACGGAGGTTTTGTGGATGCGCAGTGCGCCGGCACCGCGGGCACCTAGGTAGGTCAAGCCCAGTGCAGGTGCGTGCACTACGCCGAGAATCGGCTTGGGCTGGCCATCCTTGGCGAATTCGAATAGTGCGCAGGTCAGTGCCCATTCGCTCATATTGCGCACGTAATTGATTACGCCGTCGATTTTGCCGATATACCAGTAGCGCTGGCCGGGACGGCTTTCCGACGGACGCGCGGACCAGAAGCCGTCGAAATGGGCGAAGTCCGCTAGATGCGTGCTCATGAAGCGAAGAATTTTGCCATCGACTTCCAGCTTGTAGCGATGAGCACCTTCCTCAAGGTCGGGGAAGGACAGGTTGCGGGGGTTGAGCTGATCATGCAGCGCGTATCCGCCGGCCTCTTCCAACAGAGAGGCGACCTTCAGTGCGAGGGTGCGCAGATCCTGCGGGGTCTCTTCGGGGTGTGTCATATTCTCCAGTCTATCGTTCGGCGCTGATGTTGCGCGGGGTAAAATTCCTGTGATCGCACGAGGCAAGCACAGGAAAGAAGCATATTACCGCATGTGCGCGTCCGGCGCATCGGTTGGTGCGCCTTGTGCCAGCGATCGCAGCAGATCCGCAGCGTTATCACAGGATGCGAAGGCCTGCTCGCACCGCGTTTTGTTGAAGGCGAGCGGGTCGGCGATGTCCAACGAAAACAGATGCCGGTTGAGCGTCTGGTTATGGTCGGCATTGCCGTAGAATTCACCGACCGGCTCGTCGGCGGTTTCGGCGTTGCGGTCGCGCACGGTAAGGCGTGACCAGCTGACGGCTGCCACATCAGGTGCGAATCGGCGAACCAGATTGGCCCTCAGCCAAGCGCGCGTGGCTTCGGGTGCGTTGTTTGCGGCCCGTTGAGCATCCTCTGCTGTATGCACGCGTTCGGTGCGGGCAGCCAAGCGTGTGAAGACACTACTAGCCGGGTCAAGCGCCGCCCATGCCAAATCAATGGCTTTCAGGCGCGGAGCAGCCCAATCGCAGGCGGTTTTGCGGCGCAGTTTTTCCAACAACTGCCATTTGAGCAGCCATTCGATGCGCCCGGCTTCAACGCTTAAGCCCAGTCGCTCGTCATCGCTGGCATGGCGAATAGTGGCCACATCGGCGAGAGCCTGTCCCCACATCGCCATCACCGAGGTGGTGGATTTGTCGGGCCATGCGGGCTCGCCCGTGGTGTCAGTGCCGTGGACAGCTGCGGCCACCTGGTAGACAGCCTGTCGAAGTTTAAGCTGAATCAGCCAGGCCGTTGTCTGGCCACCATGAGTCAACGGCAGTGTGGCTGCAAGGCTCAGATCATGCGAAACGGTGTGCATGGCGGCGACGGGATCGGCCAGTTCGAGGTCGTTCAGGAATGTTTCAAGGTCAAAATCGGCTTGGTCGGCGTTCTCGAGCAGCCACAGCAGCATGCTGGTGGTGCCAAGTTTAAGCACCTGCGGCACGTCCATGCGGTTTGCGTCGCCGACGATCACATGCAGACGGCGATAGTCACTGGTGGAGTGTGATTCGTCGCGCGTGTTGATAATGGGCCTGTCGAAGGTGGTTTGCAATCCGATTTTGGATTGGATGTAGTCCGCGCGCTGGCTGAGCTGGTAGCCGGCTGTTTCGCTGTGCTCCCCCAGCCCGACGCGTCCGGAGCCGACGTAAATCTGTCGGGTGACGAAGTGCAGCGTCATCAAGCGTGCGACCAGTGAGAACGGCACTGAGCGAAGCATCATGTAGTTCTCGTGCGTGCCCCAGCTGGAGCCTTTGCCATCCACGTTGTTGCGGTGCAGGGCTATCGGCTGGCCCGTCTGTTCGCGCGCCTGCTCACAGGCCTTCTGCATGATGAGATCACCGGCGTGGTCATAGCACACGGCGTCGAAGGGGTCCACGGTTTCGGGGGCGGAGTATTCGGGGTGCGCATGATCCACGTATACGCGGCCACCGTTGGGGGCGATCACATTGGTGATGTTGAGCTGCGGGGAGTCGGTGAGCATGTCAGGGCGTGCGGCGGCGCGTTCGAGACGGGTGCCGCGCGCATCGTTGACCGGATCTTCCTGCCGGTAGTCCCATCGAATGGTGCGGCTGCTGTCGTCGGCGGCACCGGACACCACATCGAAGCTTAATTGCACGGGATTGTAGTAGTGACCCGCTCCTTGAAGCGACACCGCGTATTCGGTTTCGGTGCCGATTACCCTGCGTACCGTCATGATTGCACACTCCTGATTCGCACGATTGAGTCCATGGCGTTGATGCGCGACCATTGCACGGGGTCGGCATCAGCCACGGAATCACGGGTTTCCGCGAACTCATCCTCCACGGCGGAGGCAAGCAACGGCACGGTGATCGCCACATTGGCACCGGTTTCGATGGACTGTTTGACAGCGCGGGTTTTGGCACGATCCACAATGTTTTTGAGCATGGCACCACTGACCACGTCCTTGAGGAATATGGCGGACCATTGACCGTTTTCGCCCTGCGCGTCGCAGAGATGACGCCGCTCGGAGGTCTCGTAGATGTCGCGCACCAGCACGGCAGACAGAGCTCGCGCGTCAAGACCGGCTTCCAGCGGCAGATCGTCGGTCAGATAGTGGCTGACGATGGCCACAGCCTGTTCGGCAACGGGCCGGCCCACGCGAATCTTCACGTCGAGACGCCCGGGGCGCAATACGGCCGGGTCGATCATATCCACACGGTTCGATGCTCCGATCACCATCACGTTGTCCAAGGATTCGACACCGTCGAGTTCGGCGAGGAACTGCGGCACGATGGTGGTTTCCACATCGCTGGATACGCCGGAGCCGCGCGTGCGCAGCAGCGAATCCATCTCGTCGATGAACACGACCACAGGCCGGCCTTCGGCGGCGCGTTCGCGCGCACGCTGGAAGATCAGGCGAATCAAGCGCTCGGATTCGCCCACGAACTTGTTGAGCAGTTCCGGTCCCTTCACCGACAGGAACACGCCGTCGAAGGCGTCGGGCGTACCGTCGCCGTCGATATCGTAGCCGCCTTCGCACAGCGCATGCGCCACTGCTTTGGCGATCATGGTTTTGCCGTTGCCGGGCGGGCCGTACAGCAGCACGCCCTTCGGGGGTTTCAGATCGTAGCGTTCGAATAGCGCGCGATGTTGGAACGGCAGCTGCACAGCATCTCGGATGCGTTCAATTTCCTGATCCAAGCCGCCGATATCCGCGAAGGTGACGTCCGGCGTTTCCTCCAGCACCAGGTCGCGGTCACTTTCCCCAGGCAGCACCTCCAAGGCGAGCCGCACGCTGGGATCCACCACAAGGCGATCCCCCGGATTGATGGCAGCATTGGCGAGCGCGCCTGTCCGACGGATGACCTGCGGATTGCCACCGCCATCAGTCACGATAAGCCGACCGTCGGCCAGTACTTGTTTGACCGTGCGCACACCGCCCAGCATGTCGATATCACGCTGTTCAACAAGCACAAGTTTTTCGTTCAGCATCACGGTGGCACCGGCGGTCAGGCGGGAGGCATTGATGGTGGCGGCCACAGGCACCACCATGCGCCGATTGCCGGATATGACTTCGGCCGAAGCATGCTGCACGCCATCGGCATCGGTGTGCACAGCATCCACCTTGACCATGGTGGCGAAGTTCAACGGCGGCTGGGCCATCTGCGCCAACTGTGATTTGGCTTTGACCAGTTCCTTGCCGGCACGGCTAAGCGCTTCGGCAAGCGCATGGTTCTTAGCCATCAGCCGATCGTTGAGCGCGGCCATTGCTTCGAGGCTCTGTTGCGACTCCTTGTGGGCCGCCTCACTACCTTGGACACCTTGAATGTCTTGCGCGCCGCGAATATCTTGGTCACCGTAGGCGCGATCATGCGTCTGCTGCGTCTCGCGCTTGCCCGCCTCGAATCCTTCCTGCGGACTCCATGTCTGCTCGCTCATCGCCTTCGCCTTCGGGGTTATGGGATATCACTGTTGTGGTTTGCTACGCACCACACTACGCACTTTTCGCACGATGAGCACGGCGATGACCACAACCACGGCAACGATAACCACGTTTTCGAAGATGCCGAGCGCACCTTGGATCGAACACCACTGGTCGCCGAGCAGATAGCCGGCGCTCACCAGAATCGTGTTCCAGATGGCCGAGCCAAGCAGCGTCCAACCGGTGAACTGGAGGAAATTCATGCGATTGAATCCTGCAGGAATGGAAATCAGCGAACGCACCACCGGAATCACACGTCCAATCAGCACCGACCACGTGCCGTAGCGGGTGAACCAGTCGTTGGCTTTGCTCACATCCTTGCGGGAGACGCCGGGGATTTTATCCGCCGCACGATTGATGCGGTGCAGGCCGACCCAACGCGAGATGCCATAAAGCGCCCAGGCACCCAATAGCGAGCCGATGGTGGCCCAGATAATCGCGCCGACCAGACTCATCGTGCCACGGGCTGCGGTGAAACCGGCCAGAGGCAGGATCACTTCGGAGGGGATGGGTGGGAACACGGATTCGAGCGCGATGGCCAATGCCACGCCAATGCCGCCGATGGTTTCCATCAGATTCACCAGCCAGCCGGTGATCGCACCAATCAGTCCGCCTTCGGAGGCGGTACAGATGGGGGTCGGGTCGTTTGTGGTTGCAAGAACTGCTGTGGTAAGTGGCAATTGCATGCCTGCGCCGAGGGAAAGGGAAAGACTCATAAGGCGTATTGTCCCAAGGGTTTTCGAGAATCTAAGCCATGATGCGAGAACATGTGCAAATTGTTGACGAGTCTGCTGCGGGCGAACACGTTCAGGCGTGCAATACCGACGGCAATGATCATGGCAGAGGCAATGGCAATGGTGCTGTGAGCCGCCCCACGCTTGCCCAGCCCGGTCTGCTGGTGATGGATGTGGATTCCACACTGATCGATGAGGAGGTTATCGATGAGCTGGGCGCGGCTGCCGGCGCGGGCGAGCGCATCGCCAAGGTAACCGAGCAGGCGATGCGCGGCGAGCTGGATTTTGGCGAAGCCTTGCGCGCTCGCGTGGCGTTGCTGCAAGGGCTGCCGACCGAGGTGTTCGCCCAGGTGCATGGCAGTCTGCATTTCACCAATGGTGCGCTGGAGCTGATTGATGCGTTGCACGCACATGGTTGGAAGATTGGCGTGGTGTCGGGCGGATTCCATGAAGTGGTGGATTTGCTAGCTGCCGACGCGCATATCGATTACTGGATTGCGAACCGTTTGGAAGAGGCAGATGGCAAACTTACCGGCAAGGTGTTGGGTGAAATTGTCACCAAAACCGTCAAGTTGGAGGCGCTGCAAGCTTGGGCCAACCAGCTGGGCCTGCCGATGAGCCAGACCGTGGCCGTGGGCGACGGAGCGAACGATATTCCGATGATTCAGGCGGCGGGCTTGGGCATCGCGTTCTGTGCGAAGCCGAAAACGCGGCAGGCCGCACCCGCTTCCATTAACGAGCGCGACCTGCGTCATGTGCTTGATTATTTGAGATAAGCGTCGGGCGACAGCCGCGCGCCGCGCGCCCAATCCGCGGCACGCATGGCCTTTTTGCCCTGCGCTTTGACGTCAAGCAGTTCCAGTGGTGTGCTGCCGGTGCCAACCCATACGTTGCGCTTGCCGACCCGGAGCATGCCGGCGGCCAGATCCTGGGGCACATTCGGTTGCGTTGAATCCGCCGGCCGGGCTGCCAGCACATGCAGGCTGATCGCCTCCGCATCTTCAGCTTCCCCTCCTGCAACCAACTGCGTCCACGCGCCAGGATTCGGCGTGCAGGCACGTATCTGGCGGTCGATGGCGTCCGCCTTCGCGCTCCAGTCGATGCGTGCATCTTCAACGGTGATTTTGTGCGCGTACAGCATGCCTTCATCTGATTGCACGTTGAATGCAGCCGTGCCATCGGCCACGGCCGCCAGCGCATCCACATACATGGGCGCACCTTGTTCTGCCAGGCGTTCGAGCAGTTCGCCGGCGGTTTCACGCCCGGTTAATTCGACGCTCATCGAAGCAACGATCGGGCCGTCATCCAGTCCTTCGCCGATTTTGAACACGTCGGCACCGCTGGTCTGGTCGCCGGCCCAAATGGCACGCTGCGCGGGGGCGGCGCCACGCCATCGCGGCAGGTTGGAGAAATGCAGGTTATACCAGCCCATCGGCACCGCGTCCAGCACTTCCTTGGGCAGAATATTGCCGTAGGCTATGACGGCGGCGATATCGGCGTTCAAGGCCTTAAGCGCGTCCATGAATTCCGGCGTGCGCGGTTTACTGTCGATTACCGGCAGGCCAAGGTCAATGGCCGCAGCCTTCACCGGGCTGGGTGCAAGTTTGCGTCCGCGACCGGTGGGGGCGTCAGGACGTGTGATGACGCCGACCACGTCGAAGCGCGGGTCGGCGGCGAAAGCTTTCAGGGAGGGCACTGCTACGTCAGGGGTGCCAGCGAATACCAGTTTGGTCATTACCGCACCGCCGGAATATTGACGCCGGCCTCGATAAGCAGCGCACGCAGCTTAACCGGATCCTGGAATCGCACGCCGCGAATACCGGCTTCGTTCGCGCCTACGATATTCATGGCCTTGTCATCAATGAACACCGCACCATCCGGCGCGATGCCGAATTCCTTCAACGCGGCTTCATAAATGTCCTTGTGTGGCTTCCTCAGTTTGACGAAGCCGGAGACCATTTTGCCATCCAGGCTTTGCAGAATATCGCACTGTTCCTCGGCCACATGGAACAGGCTGGCTTCCCAGTTGCTCAAGCCCCACACGCCGATGCCTGCGGCCTTCAAGTCGTTGACGAGCACGCGTGCGCCGGGCACGATGCCGGTGAGCGAGTCACGGAAGTTGTCGATGTAGTACTGGAGGATGTCGGCCCATTTGTCGCCGTGCTGCTCGCGCATAATGGCGATTGCATTGTCGGTAGTTTCACCGCCGTCCATCAGATCGTTGACATCGTAGAATCCGGAGATGTCGTTGTCCAGGAACTGTTCGATGGTTTCGGCGCTGTAGCGCGGAATCAGCACCGCCGCCGGATCCCAGTAGATCAGCACATTACCGAAGTCGAAGATCACGTCGGTGATCGGCTTGCCGGCGTTGGCTGCGGCATCGCCTTCGGCCACCAGCACATCGTATTGCATATCCGGTTCTCCCGGCCAACCCTTCATAAGTGCCTCCTTGGCTTTCGCATTCGTTGCTTGGATCTTCCGTTTCCATCGTTCCATGCCTCGGCGACGATTGCGGCAAGTTCCTTCAGACCCCACTCGATTGAGATCAACGACAAAATCAGATCTACAGTTAGATTAAATCCTTAGGATCGATGCGGAACCGCAGTTCGCCGGGTTCGCGCGATGCCACATGCCGGGCTGTCTGTCGGCTCAAGCGCACGGCGAGTTCGGCGCGCCGTGATTGTGGCACGCGGATTACGGCTTTGACCCGGTCGGCCGTGGCCTCCAATTCACGTGCGTCGACGGTATCCGGCTGGGCGATGGGCACTGGCCCGAGCATGCCGGGTAGTTCCTCCACACCACTATCAGCCGCCGGCAGCGGGCATACCGACCAGTCGCCGCCTAATGCGCCGATTCGCTGCATCAGCGTCATCACTGCATCACGCCTGCCCCACACGCAGGCTGCCGCAACCGCCGGCGGCATGCCGGTTTCCACACGTTCTGCAAGATCCTTGGCAGCTAAGATCCTTGAATCCCAGAGCATCAGCGACTGGGCTATGGCCGGGTCGGTTTCTCCAAGAATCAGCGCCTGCCCACTGCGGGATCGGGGCGCGCACAGTGCCAATGCGCGCATCCATGCGGTTAGGGTGTCAAGTCTGGCATCTACGCCGAGTGCGTACAGGCTGGTCCATGCGTCCAAGATTGCCACAGCCCGGTATTCGCAGCCGGCCGCCCCCTGATCGCCGCTTATCGGACGCACTCGTGGTTCGAAACCTGGGGTGGCGATAACGATCATCGGTTTGCATGCCACGTCGCGCACCAATCCTTGCGTTTTGCTGGATATGACCACCGGCACGCCTCGGAACAGTCCCGACAGTTCGGCGGCGGTTCCGGTAGCCCCCACGCGTACCACGCGCATGCGTTCTCCTCCGCAGCCCGGGCACGTCCAATTGGTTGCCGCGGCACCGCACCAACGGCATCGTGGCGTACTGTCACGGCGATCGGCGGGCAGTTGCAATGGTCCTGCGCATTTGGCGCAGCGCGACTGCCGGTGGCATTTGGCACAGCTCAGGGTTTCGCTGATGCCGTCCTGCGGAATGGACAGTAGTACTGGTCCGCTTTCCAGCGCCTGGTTGATAGCGCGCACCGCAGTGTGGGGCACGCGTGCGCCGATGCTGGGATCGGCCAGTCGCGCAAGCTCGTCGCGGTTCAGCCAACGCACCCAGGGCGTGGCATCCTTCACCTTGGATGCCAGCGGATGGATGGCTGTTGAATAGCCGCTCACTGGGGTTTCTGTAATCCCTGCTCCCCCGCTTTCCCATTGGCTGACCGGCGTGCGGGCATTAGCCATCGCCACGAACACGCCGCCGTGCGCTTTGGCTCGCAGCCGCAGCACACCGCGTGCCTGCGGGTAGGGCATGAAACCATCCATGTTCTGATAGGCGGCGTCCTCAAGTATGGCGAACAATGCCGGTCCTTCCACCGGCGCGTACATCACCGCCCTAGTGCCAATCACCACGTTCACCTGCCCCAATGCCACAGCCAGATAGGCACGATATCGATCTGCGGCGGGCATGTCGGCATTGAGCACAGCCACATCCCCCACCCATCCGCCGGAGGTCGAGGGAGCGAAGGGTTGAAGCCCATAGTGACGCAGTATGGGCAGCAGATCATCCACTTCGCGCATGGTGGGTAGTGCTACTACGGCCGATTTGCCGCCGATGAGCGCACTGGCCACCATCCATGCCATGTTTTTGGCCCACTCCTGTGCGCCCGGCAGCGGGTCGAATACGAACGAGCGGAAACGATTCGTCTGCAACGCATCGTTCAATGCCGTGACATCAGCATAATTGGCAACGATGCGCCGAAAACCTTGGGCCGCACCATCAATCACGGATTGTGCCACGGTGAGTTTGCCAGCGGTCGGCTTGCTGCCGTCGGGGTTCAGCCCGCGGCCGGCGAATCCACTGATAGCCGCGCCGTCGTCTGTGCCAGTGGCTGAGGTGTGCGGCACCGAGCCGCCGATTACGCGTGGGAATGATGCCGCCAATCGTTGTTCGGCTTCGACTTTGGCCACACGTGGGGGCACTGCGAAGCGCAGAATATTGGCGCGGGTGCCGCCGTAAGCTTCGGCAATCAGGCCAATATCCTCACGCATGGAGGTGGGCACCAGAATATCGGGGCTGAGCACGCGTTCGATATAGCGAATCGAAGAGCGTGGCGTATCGCTGGTTTCGCCACGTTCCCAAATCACGCCGGTGACGCGCTGCCCGCCGAAGCGTACACGCACCAGTACGCCGGGACGGGCCGCTTCGGAATCTTTTTCGTCGATGAAGTAGTCGAAGGTTTGCCCCAAGTGGAGTGCCTGCACATCCAAAACCACGTGCGCAATGGGGTTGTGTTCGGCTGGAGTGTGTTCTGCGGGCGCACGTTTGCGGCGCTTGCGCGGGGCAAGCCCGTCAAGCGCCAACTGCACGGCATCCGAAGTGGTCATGGCTTAACTATAAACGCGCTTGGCGCGAACACCGGCCTATTCGAGCAATGGGTATGCTCATTGTGTACGTGTGCGGCAACCATGCGACAGCGGCCGCATATATGAGAATAGCCTTCGCTGCACAAGCTTATGCGGCTTATGCAGCGAAGGCTATTCACACACTCAGCCTATCAGGCCAGTCCGGAGAGCTTATTGATCAGCTCAGGATCCCTGGTGGCACCCTTATCGGCGGAACGGGCGAAGGCGGCATAGGCCTTAAGCGCTTGGCTGACGTGGCGGTCGCGGTGGGCCACATAGCCGTCGCCGGCTTCAAGTTCGGCGCGACGCTGGGCGAGCTCTTCGTCGCTCAGTTCGACATTCACCGTGCGGTTCGGGATGTCGATGTTGATGATGTCGCCGTTCTTGATCAGCGCGATCGGGCCCTTGTTCGCGGCCTCAGGCGCGATGTGTCCGATGGACAGGCCGGAGGAGCCGCCGGAGTAGCGGCCGTCGGTGAGCAGAGCAACCTGCTTGCCGATGCCCTTGCCCTTGACGAAGGAGGTCGGGTACAGCATCTCCTGCATGCCCGGGCCGCCCTTCGGGCCTTCGTAACGGATGACCAGCGCCATGCCAGGCTTCAGGGTGTCGTTCAGAATCACCTCAATGGCCTGTTCCTGCGATTCGACGACCAGCGCCGGGCCACGGAACGTCCAGATCTCCTTCGGCACACCGGCGGTCTTGACCACGCAGCCGTCGGGCGCGAGGTTGCCGCGCAGCACGGCCAGGCCACCTTCGGTGACGGCCGGGTGGTCGATGTCGTGGATGGCACCATTGACGCGGTCGCGATCGAGTGTATCGAACAGCGTGGTGTGCGTCCACGGATCCGGGGAGATGATGTGGCCGGGAGCGGCCTTGTACATCTGCTTCGCCTCGTCGGTGCAGGTGTCGCGCATGATGTCCCAATCGGCAAGCTTGGATTCGAGATCCGGGTAGTCGATGGAGCACACGTCGCGATGCAGCTTGCCGGCGCGGTCGAGTTCACCGAGGATGCCTGTGATGCCGCCGGCGCGATGCACGTCGGAGATCTCCCACTGGCCGGAGGGGCTGGCCTTGCAGATGCAGGGCACGGTGTGGCTGATACGTTCGATATCGTCGAGCGTGAAGTCCACGTCAGCGCTTTGCGCCATGGCCAGAATGTGCAGCACGGTGTTGGTGGAGCCACCCATGGCCACATCCATGGTCATGGCGTTCTCGAAGGCCTTCTTGGTGGCGATGGAGCGCGGCAGCACAGAGGCGTTGTCCTCGTCATAGTACTGGTGCGCGATCTTGACGACCTGCTGGGCGGCGCGCACGAACAGATCCTTGCGGTAGGAGTGCGAGGCAAGAATCGTACCGTTGCCGGGCAGGGCCAGGCCGATGGCCTCGGTCAGGCAGTTCATGGAGTTCGCGGTGAACATGCCGGCGCAGGAGCCGCAGGTGGGGCACACGGTCTTTTCGTAGGCCAGCAGATCCTCTTCGGACACGTTGTCGTCGGCGGTGGCGTACATCACGTCGATCAGATCGGTGTTCTTCTTGACGGTGCCGTCGGAAAGCACCGTGGTGCCGGCTTCCATCGGGCCGCCGGAGACGAACACGGTCGGGATGTTCAGACGCAGCGCGGCCATCAGCATGCCCGGCACGACCTTGTCGCAGTTCGGGATGCAGATCAGGGCGTCGGCGCAGTGTGCGTTGACCTGGTATTCGACGGTGTCGGCGATGATGTCGCGGCTGGGCAGCGAGTAAAGCATGCCGGTGTGACCCATGGCGATGCCGTCGTCAACGGCCATCGTGTTGAACTCGCGCGGGATGCCGCCGGCTTCCTTGATGGCTTCGGAGACGATGCGTCCCACCTTGTTCAGGTGCACGTGGCCAGGCAGGAACTCGTCGAAGGAGTTGGCGATGGCGATGATCGGCTTCCTGCCGAAGTCGTCACCGTTGACTCCGGCTGCGCGGTATAGGGCTCGGGCGCCAGCGAAGACGCGCCCGTTCATGATTTTTGCAGATCGCATTTCCATGTGTTCCATCTAAGTTCTCAGGCGGGACACACCGGCGCTGAAATATCGCTTGTCAAGAGCTCGAGCCCGTGAATTCACATTCTCATCACATTTGCCGTGCGATCAGGCTTTCCACCATGGGCGCAGCGGATACCACTTGCCGTCCGGGTGCCCTTCACGATCCGGCTTGACTGCAAGGAACTGGTGCACCTGGATGCCGTCGAGTTCGAAGTTCAACGCGCATGCAGCCATATACAGGCCCCAGACCTTGGCACGTTCGAAGCCCACCTGCTTAACCGCATCATCCCAATGCTGGGACAGGTTGGCGTTCCAATGGTGCAATGTCAGCGCGTAATGCTGGCGCAGATTCTCCTGATGCACCACGTTGAATCCGGCGTCATGAATGCAGCTTTCGATGAATCCGGGGGCGCCCAGATCACCGTCCGGGAAGATGTAGCGATCCAGGAACGCATCGGTGCCCGGCTTGCCGTTCGGCTTGTCGTGGCTGATGGTGATCTGATGGTTGAGCAGTCGGCCCATGGGCTTGAGCAGTCGGAACATCTCTTCGAAATAGTTCTGGTAATTGCGGGTGCCTACATGTTCCATCATGCCGATCGAGCAGATGCCGTCGAAGTCCTGTTCCGGAACTTCCCGGTAATCCTGCACGCGCACTTCGGCGAGATCGCTCAGTCCCTCGCGCGCGATCCACTCATTGGCCCATGCGGCCTGTTCCTTGGACAGCGTCACGCCCAAGGCCTTGATGCCGCGCTTGGCTGCGGCGATTACCATCGAACCCCATCCGCAGCCAATGTCCAGCAATCGCTGGCCGGGCTCAAGCCCCAGCTTGTCAAGCACCAGCCGGATCTTGTTGGTCTGCGCATCCTCCAAGCTCATGTTTTCATTGTCAAACACCGCGCAGGTGTAGGTCATCGAAGGCCCTAGAAAATCAGCGTAGAACTCGTTGGACATGTCGTAATGGAAGCTCACCGTTTCACTGTCGGCACGCTCGGTGTGCGGCATCAGCCCGCGCTTGATGCGCGCGAACTTGCTGGGCCCTTCGGTGGCCGGCACCGGCGGCTTGCGCCAGCCATGGCTCAAAATCCCCGCAGAAATACGAGCCGCCGCAACAGGAGTCAGCGGCTTGACGTACTTGGCCAGCGACAGCAGGCCGCGCATCGCCGGGTAGGGGTCGGCATAATCAACGCCTTCCACATCAAAATCACCCAGCACATAGGCACGCACCACACCGATTTCATTGGGGTGGGCCAGCAGCTGATACATGCAATTGGGGCTTGCGATTTTCACTTTCAGCTGCGCGTTCGGATCGCCGAAATGCGAGCCGTCGAAGGCGTCCACTCGCACCGGCGCCTGCTCGTCCAGCAGCAAGCCCAGCATTTCGCTGATTGTCATTGATTTGCCATTCGCCATTTCAACACTTCCTTCACAAGTGAGAATGTGTATGTAATATCCAAGAACCGCAATATCAAGCCTGAATAATATGTCGCCCGCCGGATATGCCCTGCTAGACAAGGTCTTGCGCAACACCTATACTCGGTAAGGTTTCGATAGTTTTTTGTTTGGAGAAATATCATGGCTTTTGGCACCGATCCCACTCCGAGCGGCCTTGCGGACCCGCCGATCGACGATCTTATGCAGCACGCCGATTCGAAGTATGCACTGGCCATCTTCGCCGCCAAGCGCGCTCGTCAGATCAACTCCTACTTCACCCAGCTCAACGAGGGCCTGCTGCAGAACGTTGGCCCGCTGGTCGAATACCAGAATCAGGAAAAGCCGCTGTCCATCGCCTTCCGCGAAATCGACGAGGGCTTGCTTGAGGAAACCTTGGGCGAGGACGACGTCAACGAAGGCAACTGATTCGGGCACATCCAGCCGCCTACGCCTCGCTGGTTGACGACGGATTCGACACTGTTGCAGCATATTTTCGACCAATGCCTTGCTTCGTGACGACGAATCGGCTATAACTCAACATCAGGAGCGAACGGATGTAAGGGCTCGCGCCACCGACCTTAAGGATGGCACGGGCCCTTTTTCATGCTTGGCTCCCCCAATATCCGTATCATTGTGCCTCGCCCAAGCGCGGGGCGATAAGTCCGAAAAGGGATGATATGACAGAAGAAAAACGGCTTATTTCCGCCGAATCAGTAACTGAAGGCCACCCGGACAAGGTGTGCGATCAGATTTCCGACGCGATTCTGGACGATTTGCTGGCCCAGGATCCCACCTCCCACGTCGCAGTGGAAACCTCCGCCGCCACCGGTGTATTCCTGGTGTTCGGCGAAGTGACTTCCGAAGGGTATTGCGATGTGCAGTCCAAGGTGCGCGAAACGTTGCGCAACATCGGCTATACCTCGTCCGAAGTCGGTCTTGATGCCGATTCCTGCGGTGTGATCGTAGCCATCACCGAGCAGAGCGCCGAGATCAACCAAGGCGTGAATCGTCTTGGTGCCGAGGCTTCTCGCGAGGAACGCTACGAATCCCAGGGTGCCGGCGATCAGGGTGTGATGTTTGGTTATGCCACCGATGAGACGCCGACGTTTATGCCGCTGCCGATTTATTTGGCGCATCGCCTCGCCTTCCGTCTGACCGAAGTGCGCAAGTCCGGCGAAGTGCCGCATCTGCGCCCGGATGGTAAAACGCAGGTCACCATCGAATACGACGATGATGATCGGCCGGTCAGGCTTGACACCGTGCTCATCTCCACCCAGCATGATCCGGAAGTGACGCAGGCCTGGCTTGCGGCGCAGCTTAAGGAGCATGTGATCAACCCGGTGCTTGATGAAGTGCTGGGCGATGCCGTGGCCCATGACTCGTACCGTCAATTGGTCAATCCCACTGGTTCCTTTGTGCTCGGAGGCCCGGCTGCCGACGCCGGTTTGACCGGTCGCAAAATCATCGTGGACACCTATGGTGGCGCAGCCCATCATGGTGGCGGCGCGTTCAGTGGCAAGGATCCTTCGAAGGTCGACCGTTCGGCTGCCTATGCGACCCGTTGGGTGGCCAAGAATATCGTGGCCGCCGGTCTTGCCCACAGGGCTGAAGTTCAGGTGGCCTACGCCATCGGCGTGGCTGACCCGGTGTCCATCAATGTGGAGACCTTCGGTACTGAAGCGCCTGGCGTCACGCGTGGTGCCATCGCCGCGGCCGTGCGCAAGGTGTTCGATCTGCGCCCGGCTGCCATTATCGACGAACTTGAACTGAAGCGCCCGATCTATCTGAAGACGGCCGCCTACGGTCATTTCGGCCGCACCGACGTGGAATTCCCCTGGGAACGCACCGACAAAGTCGACGAGCTCAAGGCCGCATTGAACAGCTGAACCGTCAGCCTGCATTTGGCCTGATTACCAGTGGCCGGTGTGCATCGCACTCTATACGCGGTGCACACCGGCCACTTTTGATATGGACGTGCTTCCTCTTTTATTGTGCTGCAGTGCAGTTGGCATCCACGTCTTGCTGTATGCCGGACGCATCGCCAAGTGCCGCCTTATCCAGATTCGTCTGCATATATTCACGGGTGTTGTCATCAACACGCGCGCCTTGCATGAAGGGCATGTCTTTTGCCTTGCCTAATTGTTCCAAGGCAACAGCGGCTGCTTGTTCATCAGTGGCATAGTGATCAAGCCAATCTTGTTCCCAGGCGCACACCCAGACAAACGATACTGCGGAATCGCCAAAGCCCTTTTCATAGGAATCGGCTTGAAGCAACTGCTCGTTCATTGTCTCCGGAGGGGTGAATCCTTCTGGGAATTGCAGCTGCGCCAACGATTGCTGATATTCCTTTTGAATGCCTTCTTTATCGGTGAAGCTATGCTGCTGTTGAGAATCATCACTTTGGGAATCAACGACCGAGGATCGACCATCGCTTGTTGCTGATGAATTATCGGATCGTAATCCGCATCCCGCAAATCCGATTATTCCCATACTTACAGCAACTATCACAGCTGCAATAGTCCTGAATTGCCTATGGCTCATATACACTCCTTGATATAAAACTGGTTGAACAAACAATCGTGTGATTGGCAACAATGCTTTCTCTTTAGGCCGCACCATCTAGCGCAAAGCCATTGCGGGCTCTAGCTGAGCAGCTTTAATCGCAGGCACGATACTGCCGAGCATTGCAGTCAGTATCGATGCGGCCAAAGCATATTGCGCAGCCTGATAGGGGTATGACGGGTTTGGAATAGGAGCGTCCGCAGGAATAAACAGGGGAATCACCATGACCAAAACTATGGAAATGGTTATTGCCAGCGCAGCAATGCACACAGATAGCACAATGCTTGATCCTGCCACGAGAACCATGACGTTTCCACGCGACGCTCCAAGAGCCCGCCGGATAAGCAGTTCATGGCTTCGCTGTTCGATATCGGCAAGACCGATATTAATCAACCCCAAGGCTGCCACAAACAGCAGTAGGAAACCACATACGAAAAAAGCAATTTGCAAATACTGCAGCACATCGGCATAGGAATCACTGTTGTCAATGCGCTGAATGCTGGTGACTTTGCCATTGATGTTATCGTGAACCACATCGTCAACCAATGATGATATCTGCTGCGTGGATGCAGTGGAATCCAGAGGATGGCATATCACATGCATAGAAGTTGGATCCCAAAGCTGAGGTTCAAACAAGGAAAACGTGACGGCGTTAATATACATTCTCGGCGTCGAAGAACCATCATTGACCACTCCGGTAATGAAAGCCTTGGTGATGGTTTGTGTTCGATCTGCTGAAAAAGCTACACTATCCCCAGTCGTGCCATACATGTTTTGGCCAGGCTTGTTGACCACAATTTCAATCCCGGCTTGTGCATCAGATTGCGAAAACCAACGTCCTGAGACCATGGGCAATACATAAATGTTGTTATATGCAGCGGTGGTGAGCACAACATCGGCTGTGGCATTCGGAATCGCATCGCCTGTTTTCGGATTACTGATAACCTGCAGATCATCTTGCATAACAGCGGGAGCCATGGCATACCCGTCAACTTGCTCCATGGCAGATGCCATATTGAGCATATCGTACGCCGTGACTATTTCATTGTCGCCGAGCGTAAGGTTGAGTTGATATGTCGCAGCTCTTCCAGATAACTGGGCATTGGTGGCTGCAAGAAAATCGCCACCGATACTGCCTACCAGCGATGCTGCAATCACCGCTATGATTCCGATAAGCATACTGAGCGCGGTCAGCACCGTTTTAGCAAACGATAATCGCAAATCCCGAACGATCATAGTGAACATGGCGTGATCATCCCTCGGTCCATACGAAAGCGTTGTTCGCATAACGCGGCAATGTCAGCATCGTGGGTCACCAAAATAAGCGTGCAGCCATCGGCGGCAACCAATTCCAGCAGCAAATCCATTACAGCGTCGCCGGTGTCTTTGTCAAGAGCGCCGGTTGGCTCATCGCAAATAATGAGTTTGGGCTTGCACGCCAACGCACGGGCAATGGCCACTCGCTGCTGTTCGCCGCCTGACAATGACCTCACATTGTCTTTTGCGTGATGTGCAAGTCCCACACGCTCCAAACACTCCAAAGAACGTTTTTTCCTGGCTTTGCTGATGCTATGACCCGCATATTCCATGGGCAAAGCGACATTTTCCCAAACATTCAATTGTCGGATCAGCGAATAATTCTGGAAAACGAAGCCCATATAATTCGCCCTCAGGCGCGCACGTTGCAGATTGCTCAACGTAGCCACATCGTGCCCATTGAGCAGCAGCGTACCTTCATAGTGAGCATTCAATAATCCGAGAATGGAAATCAATGATGTTTTTCCGGAGCCTGATTTACCAACTATCGCATACGAGGAACCCTTGCGAATAGTGATTGACACATCGTTGACAATGCGCAACACTTCTTTGCCGCCCATCGCTACCGAGGCCGACAAATGCTCCGTAGACAGCACAGTATCTGCTTCATCCATGGTCGCTCATTTCACTGGATTCTCTTCGTGGCCAGATTCGGAGCTGTATCAAGCACCTCATCGCCTTCAGCAAGACCGTCAACGATGACGATACGGGCACCGTCACTGGCTCCCAACGTGACCTCGACTTGTTCCTGCTTGTTGTGGGAGATGCGCGTCACGGTTCCCTTGCCGGAGCGTCCAGCTACAGCGGACACCGGCAATAGCAATGACGACGATACGGCCGTGCCGCTGATCACCAGGATTCCACTCTCGCCCTCGCGTACATTGTCGTCTTTAGGAACCAAGCAGGTCATGCGCGTAGACGAAGAGTTGTCGCCGGAATTCTCCTGAGTACCATTCGATTGTTGCGAAGTGCCCGATACCGCTTGCACTGGCAGTACGGCGGCACAGTCGCTTGGGCTCTGTCCGTCTGTGATTTGGAATTTACCATGAATGGAATCAGTGGATTGGGTCATCCTCAGCAATCGGCTTGCATCCAATTCCATGGCGAAACCGTTATAGTTCACAGTGATTAATGGATAATTCAGCGGTACTTGAGTTCCCGAACTTGCTATTGACGCAACCGTTCCCTCAGCAGGAGCAAGAATCTGAGTATCGGCTACCGATCCCAATACTTGCTGCGACTGTATCGTATCTCCGACATTTACGGTGGACTGGAATACGCCTTGCACGGGTGCTGTAACAGCAAAAAGAGCATGAGAGCTAACAACCGCATCGCTGGAAATGGTGGGAACAAGTGTTCCACTCTCTACTTTGACGGTGGAAAGCGGAACACTTGTCTGCTCGGCATGGCCATTATCGCCGTCATTGCCGTTCGCCCCGCACCCAGCTCCGGATGCGAGCAGCACAGCAACAGCGACAATCCCCAACCAACGCTTAGTCTTCATGGACATCTTCGCACCTTTCAATGTGATCAATGTCGAAGACTACGATAATCCGTTTAATGCATTCCGATTAAGCACATACTATAGTATGTTTTCAGTAGTTAATAAGTATGACAGTCGGTGAAACAACGTTGTTTGAGAATCGACTGACTATTGGCATTCTTGCTTATTTGGTATATATGCTCGCAAAGTCCAAGTATGGTAGTCGGTATTGGATATCAGGTATCCACCAAGATCTTCAATTATTCTTCGCTGCATGCGTAAGCCGTTTTTATGACTTCTTTTGTTGTTTTCATCAGATAATTCATTAATTTGTACTATCGTTGTTCCACTATTGTCGTTCTTTAATGTAAAGATATATCCTGAATCATTGTTGCAATACTTCGAAATATTGTTAAAGATTTCTCTTATGAGATTAGAGATGGCGTTAAGGATATGCTCATCATGTATACTCTCAGGAGAGAAATGTGAATAGTTGACATCCCCCACAATACCAATGTTAACAAGCGCTTGATATTCGCGATTGATGAGATCCATAAGCGACATATTCTCTTCTGGAACAATCTCATTGTTATCAAGTATTTTTATTAAATAATGAGTATGTCGAAAAGCTTCATCGGCTTTTTCTAGCACATTTTTCCACAACCTACCGTCTTGTATGCTAGAAACACTAATAATATATGACAAATCATTAGCAACAACGTCATGCATCTGATTCATTATATATAAATCTTTTTTATATGTACTCAGTTCTCTATTTAGCTCAATTTCTTTTACTCTAAAAACTTCTTTTTCAGCAAGATTTATAGAATTCATTCTACATAAACATCCAACAAGATAAGCAACAATTAAAGAAGATGCTAATGATACAGCAACTGATTCACTCGAGGAATACAGTATAATACAACTAACAAAAATAAGACCTATTGGAGCAGAAAAAAGAGTTTTGACAGTATATGAGAATATAGCCACTGACACAAGAATAAGACCGAAAGCAAAATTCGAACCTTCAACATTAAAAATGCCAAAAATAACATAGCTTAGCAATGTTGATACACTACCAAATATTGGAACAACAAGTGTCAATACCGCACAAAGACAATATACAATAATGAGAATGCCGGTGATATATGATACATTCGAATTTACATAAAAGAACATAATAAAATCAAGTATTAATGCAATCAATACCGCAATCACTATATACGGATGCTTAATTCGTCCCTTCATAGCAGCAAGCATTGTTTCTCCCCCCGCTTTAAGCTATACCATATTAATAAATCTGTGATTGTAAATACATGGCCACCAATTGCGTTCTGTTGCGCGCCCCCGTCTTCTCCATGGCTCTTTGCAGATGTGTGTTAACCGTAGGAACCGCTTTCCCCATCTGTTGCGCTATCTCACCAGAAGTGAAGCCCTGACTGCATAAATCTACGATCTTTCGCTCCGTTGCTGATAATGATTTCGTGCCTTTCAAAGGTTTTGACACCATAGCGAACGCTTGTGTTACCGGCAAGAAATGTATTGCTCCAATCGGTTCGCCAACACCTCCACTGCCGACTGTTTTGATCACTTCCAGCATATGCTTAGGAAATCGCTTACTGACCATAGCCTGCGCTCCAGCCTTTGCAGCATAATCAGCATATCGCTCCAATGGGAAGGCTGTCATTGCAACAATGCCAATTGTTCTGTTATGCTGCCGAATTCGAGTAATTAAATCTGTTCCAGACATCTCACCAAGCGACATATCCACCAACATGACATCCGGATTGTCGGCATCTATATGACGAAGGGCTTCTTCGCCTGTTCTTGATGTCCATATGATATCCAGCTCAGGCATCTGTGAATTCATGAACATCACCAATCCATCGGTAGTCCAATTATCATTATCCACTATTGCCAACGTCTTCATGTGCACCCCCACATACAATTCCATTATTACTGTATTCAACAGTCACGATACGTATCTGTGGGTTGCTGTAGTACATTTCTACTACACAGAAGTGGACCGCGCGAAGCTTTGATTCCTTGAAGTGTGTCTTCCTCTATCAATATGGAAATACCCTCGTTGGCATAGCACTACGATGAAGAGCCGTTAACAATCAAGTCTGTTCGCGTATAAGTCCCATGCCAAAGTGGCCGGTGTGCATCGCGTATATAGCGCGATGCACACCGGCCACTTTGGCATGGCGAAATTGTAGCGATCCTCTAATAACGGCAACTAAGCCAGGACGCCGATGGCGTCTACGGACCATTCGTGCTGGCTGGCCAGTCTCAGGGTGACGGTGTGGTCGCCGGCGGCAAGGTTTTCGACGCGCAATTGGGTGCGCAGGGAGCCCTGATTGGCCTGCAACGGCTTGCTGGCTTCAACAAGACGACCGTCAACCAACACATCGACAAGAACACCGCCATCCGACGGGCCGAATACATCGAGTCCGGTACCCGTGAAACGGCATGTCAGGCTGGAGCCGATCTCATGGGTGCGCGAAATGGAGCGCATGTAGGTGAACATGCCTTGGCCGTTGAGATGCTCCCAAGTGCCACCATATTCGACCACGTCAGGCACCGCAGCGCCAGACTGTCCGTCGCTCCACGAGGTCATGTGCATGTCATCGATGAGGTTGGTGAGGTAGGGGCTGAATCCTGCCACTCGTTCGATGCGCAGGTTGTCGAAGCGCACGTGGTCAAAGCTGGAGCCGAGCTGCACACGGCCGGCGCTTTGCGGCGCTTCATCAGTCCACGAAGTGATGGCAATGCCATTGACGAGGAAGGTTACCATGTCGCCGGCGACTTCAAGCGTCACCGTATTCCACTGCCCCACACCCGGCTTGAAGGTCAGTTCAGGCTTGCCGGCGCGACGTGCGGCATATACCAGATCCTGCATATGGCCGCGGCGCACTTCGGCGTCGTAACGGCGCAGCAAATACAGACCGTCGCTGAACAGTTTGATGCTGTAGCCAGCCAAGTCGCTGGTGAGCTTGTGACCGCCCAGTTCGCGAGCGCCAACCAGTACATACGGCGCACAGCCGTCATAGTGTTCGAACAGCACATCCACAGACACACGGTAGTTGGCCCAGCGGCTGTCGCCGATGGCGGTGCGCGGGTCGCCTTCAATCCACGTGTGGCCGGCATGAGCGTGATCGATCTGCTGACGCAGCACAGTGCCGCGTTCGGGGTCGCTCACGCGTTCAAAGGCACCATTGGAGTCGGTGGTGTAGCGGGGAATCGGACCGTTGCCTGCGCAGAAGTCGTCGGCGTGGAGCACTCCGGCAGCAGGATCCTCATCCAACACCGCGCGCGAGGCTTCGCCCGTGCGAGCGATGGCGTATGGTTCCACATCCGCTTCGGCCAACGTGGTGGCGGTGATAATGGACCACGGAGCCACGTCAAGCGTATACACGGCAGACTGCGCTTCAACCGCACTGATATGGCGACGATAGTTGGCGTCGTAAGGCTGGCCGGGTTCGGCGGCGCGGGTCTGCCAGATATGCAGTGGCTTGCCCGCCGCGCCGAGCGCAGGGTCAAGCGTGAGCGTATACGTTTTGTTCAGGGAGGAATCATTGACGATCACGATGGAGCAGTCGGCACCATCGGGCGAGGCGAGCGTCAGGTAGCTTGGTTCGCCGTGGCGTGCGCCGTTCACCGGATTGTTGCCGCCGACCTTGCAGCCGGAGGCTTGCGGAATGGCACGCCAGATGGCGCGGGTGCCGTCATCCCAGCCCAAGCGCGCGAATTTGGCGAAATGTTCAAGGATGGCGCAGCCGGCGTCGTAATACATCCAACCGCTCCATGGATCGCGCATGGACACCAGTTCTTTGGAGGCATATTCCATATGTTCGTGGCATGCGCCGAGGGCCGGCTGATAGATGGCCAGCGTGCGGCGCGACTCCACGAAGCCCTTGATCAGGGTGTTGGCCATTTCCAGCGGCGAGCCGGGGCCGCCAATGCCCGTGCCATCGGGCACGTCGTCCAATCCCGCGGGGTTGGTGTTGTTGGGGCGATCGGCGGAGTTGGAGAATACGGCCTGGGCTTCGGAGTTCCACACTTCCTTGTCGAATTCATCGGCAAGACGCTTGAAATTGCCGTTCGCATCATCCACAACGGAATAGTGGTAGGCGGCCACATCCATGGCGTCCAGGTATGCGGGGGTGGCGATGACTTCGTCGCCGAAGGTGCCGGTCACCTCTTCATCCGAGGTGATGACGGCGATGCGGTGGAAGCGTTCGCGCTCTTCGTCCGACGACCATCCGGCGTCGGCCGCACTCGCCAATCGAGCGCCTTCAGCGGCAATCTCCTGCGCATCAGCGGCAGAGACGGCAGCAGCATCGCTCACTTCGAAGCCGGTTTCATCGGTGCGCACGCGGTGGGCGAAGTCGGCGATCCAATCAAGGTCGGCGGTGCGTTCGTTGACATCAGGATTCACCGAGTCAACCATCACGCCGCAGCGACGCCAGGCTGCCAGAATCGTGTTCTTGTACCAGCGGTAGATGTCGTCGTTGTCACGCACCCATGTTGGCGCGCACCAGCGCAGGATGCTCACGTGCAGGTTCGGATTAACCGTGGCCGCATCGGCAGCCAGCTGGAAGCCGGGTTCGCGTTCGACCATCGGGTATTCGTCGCGCGAACGCATGGTGCAGGCGTTGGGACCGGTGGAATTGTTGCGGTCGTTGCCCATTTCGATTTTGACGACGTTCATGATCGGATGCGAACCACCGAACAGCGTACGGATCATCGCCCAATACACATCGGGCTGTTCACGTCGGTAGTCGAGCAGCATGGCCGAGGTGGCGTTGCCGGACAGCACGCCGAACCCCTTGTAAGTCAGGCCATTGCGGTTGTGCGCGGCGTTGGCCACATCCTCGGCGGTGAGGTTGATGGGGACGATAGGATTATCAGGCACAGATGCTCCCTTCAACATAAGGCGGCACCTCAAGCACCACCCATGTTTGAACACTTTTAATCAGTATTAATCATACACGATTATGCGCGATCACATAACCCGTGGTAGCGTTGCATATGCATGATGCGATGGGCAGTGCATACTGCACAACGAAGCAGCAGCAAAGCACGTGCCCGTCACAGGCATAACAGAAGTACAAACGGACAGCGAGGTCAGCAATACCATGGCGATAGGAGCACCGCGCAAAAAAGTGACGATCAGGGACGTCGCGGATGCGGCCGGCGTCTCCACAGCCACGGTTTCACGAGCCTTCGCTCGTCCGGGCCGAGTCGGCGCCGAAACCGCTGAACGCATACGTCAAATCGCCGACGAACTTGGCTATCGCGCGGACACCGTGGATGCCGCCCAGTCCTCCTCCCCCGATGAGCTCAACGGCATGCTCGCCATCACCGTGGCGGATATCTCCAACCCGGTGTTTTCCGATGTGGTCAAAGCCGCCCAGCATCGATGCCTGACCAAGGGCTTCGGCCTAGCTGTAGTCGATGCTGAAGAGACGGGTGCCATCGAACGCGGTGCTATGCAGCTTATGCATCGTCATGTTGACGGATTCATTCTTGCCTCATCTCGAGCCTCGGATGCCGCGATTCGTAAAATCGCTGAAATCAAGCCGGTAGTGACGCTGAATCGCCCCACCAGAGGTATTCCCGCAATCATCGCCGACCCCACCCGTGGGCTGGTCGCCGCTGTTGAGCAGCTGCTGGCACTGGGCCACAAGCAGATCACGTATTTGGCCGGACCGGCTTCATCCTGGCAGGATGGCATGCGCTGGCGTGTGCTCAATGCCCTATCTGTTCAGCATGGTTTCCTGTTGCGCCGATTGCCATGCGCCTCGCCCACCATGGCGGGTGGAATCGGCGCATTCCGCCTATTCAAGGCGCGCCCCACCAGTGCGGTTATTGCCTATAACGATTTGATGGCTGTGGGTTTTCTCAGCGCGCTCATGGAGCACGGCTTCGCCGTGCCCGGTGAAGTGTCAGTGGTCGGCATCGATAATCTGCCCACTGACACTATTGCCAAACCCACGCTGAGTTCGGTGAATTTGCCGCGCCGCGAGTTAGGCGAACAGGCGGTCGACGAACTGATTGGCCGGCTGCGCCACGTCACACGCAAGCCTGGCTTGGAGCCGGTGATGTTGCCGTCCACATTCGTGTAGCGCGACAGTATCGGACCGGCTCCAACGCAGAGCTATAACTGAACCATAATCGAACCATAGCCGACTAAAACTATGGCCGAACCATAACCAAAAACATAACTTCACTGGATCCGGAACACGTGATGCCCAGACGTCACATGCTCCAGTACCACCGCTCCGGCTGGGCACAAGGTGCCGGCCAAACGCATGGATGCGCTCAGGGTTTGCACCGATTCTGTGCGGCCATCGACATCCACCGATAGCTTCTCCCCCGCTTGAGCTGAAGATACCGGCGGCAATACCACAGTGGCTTCAGTACGAGGTGGCACGGTCAGCGATAGCTCGACTTCATTGCCTTCCTGAGGCACACGGCACGACACTTCAATCAAACCTGCGCGCGTAGGCAACACGGTACGGGCCGATGTCAGCTCACCCAGCTGTGGAATCACCGCGAACCTGCGGAAGCCGGCTTCGATCATGCGGACGCCCAGCACACCTTCAGGCAGCAGATATACCGGCGACGCAGCCCATGGATGCGAGTACGTGGTGTTCGGCTTCAGACTCAAGTCCCAAGCCTCCATGGTGCCGCCGCCACCGCTGGCCAGCATATTAGCCCACGATCGCATGCCTTCTTTCGCAGCTAACAGCTTAACCGCGTCCGTGCCAAGACCGGCGCGGAATAGACCATCCAGATACACGGCTGCAACATACACGCTGCAGGCCATGCCGCGCGAACGCAGGTAGTCGCCGACCCTCGCGGCTCGTTCGGCCGGAACCTCGGCGAAGGCGAACACAAAAGCATTGGCATGCAGCGAAGCATGTGCAATCGGCCCGCTGCCCGCCTGCACACCCTCGTCATATGCCTGGTCAGGATTAGATCCCACAGGATCCAGTCCATCAATGTATACGCCGCGCTCCTCATCCCACAGCATATGGTGAATCGCTTCGCGCATACGTGCTGCGATATGCTCATAACGCGAGGCATCATCGTCGAATCCAAGCTCACCAGCGGCATCCGCATGCCGTGCGCGCTCCTGATCGGCCAAAGCCTTGGCTAAATCGGCCATGGCCGCATAGGCTGCACTGGCCAACGCATTGATCACGGTGTTGACACGCCCGAACACGAAACCGTCGCGCTCGCTCATCGGCCAATCCACCAAATCGCCGTCCATACGGCTGGAATGGCCCGGATCCTTAACGATCAGCCCGGTAGTTTCGTCCAGATATGCCGAGGGCAACAGCGATGCCAATGCCGCGTATTCATGCCGCGCCTGTTCCAAGGAACCGGTGCGCAGCCACGCATCGTGGACTGCAAGAATCAGATACAGCGGCCATTCGGTCGGCCAGGTGCGATTGGCAATCAGTCGGTTCACGGTGAGCGTGCCTAACGCCGGCGCATCTTCCAACGCCAGATGCGCGCGCTGCTGAATCCACGCGTCTGCCTCATAGGCGGCACGTTCACGCGTCCAGGAATCAACGTACATATTGCCGTTGAATGCTTCGATGGTATGCCGGCTCAACTCCCATACGCGATTAACCATGTCATCAGAGGTGTCGCTGCCGCCCGATAGGGACGACAACGGCTCAATCAGTGCGGTTGCCACCAGTCCGTCACCGCCGGCACCCACAGCACCACCCTGTTCGACGAGCCGCTCAGCCAAATCGGCAATTGGCCTCGAAGGAATGATCTCCACATATCGGAACACGCGGATGCCCCAGGTTTCCAACCGTCGTCCAGCCGCTTCCGGCACGATATGCCATACATCCTCGTAGGTGTTGAAACAGCTCAGGTGGTAACGCACCGAACCGTCGTCTTCCAGCACTTCGCCATAACGAATCGTCAGATCAACCGGTTCGTCCACATTCAGCGACAGGGCGATGCCACCCATCCACGCTTTGCCAAAGTCGATAACAATACCATCGCCGGTCGGGTTGGTTGTCACGTTTTCCGGACGCTCGTCGCGCACCTCGAGCTTGTCCGCAGCGGTGGCTTCAAGCAGGGCAAATGGCTGCTTCACCGCCACAGGAGCCCACTGCGCATCGAAGACATCAGAGTCGTTAACACCAGCAGCAACAGCGGTATCGAACCCTGCACAAGCGAAGTCGAAGGGGAAAGTCGCGCTGTCAAGATTCTCAGCCGGCGCATCAAAGTATTGGGTGCCAATGGACGCACTGGGCGGATACACACGAGAACCGTCGAAGCCCAACCAGTCCGGCCCGGTACCCCAGTGAAGCATTTCACCATTTTCAAAGCAAATATCCAACTGCGCGGCAAAGCGCCGGTCTTCCATGGCATAGGCGATAGCACCTATGACATTCTGCGTGCCAGGCTGTAGCAATTGGGTTACGTCGAAACCGTCGTATCGGGTTTCGCTTCCTGTGGGGAACACTGGCCCGCAGCCAACAAAACTGCCGTTCAGCCACATGCGGTAGACGAACTGCCTCGCCGGCGTGGTAGAAGCACCAGTGGCATTAAGCGTAGCCCAGGCAATGGGCTGGTCAGGAATATCAATCGCTCCACGCAGGAATGCCCATCCGGCGGCATTGCCTAGCTCGCTTTGCGTATCATCGCGTTGTTCACCGATACCGTTCGATCGATCCGCAATCCAGATAGGCTGGGCTTGCCAGTTGGTACCGGCACCAGTGCCGAAGGTGACGGGCTGCGCCCAGCCACCGGCCTCCCCACAGCCGTCCCAGATGCGCACGTTCACCCAGTAACGTCGTGCCGGCGACATATCCACGTCCAGCGCAACGCCGTCAAGACCGTCGCCTTTCACGCGCCCGGAATCCCACACATCGCCCACACCAATGGCAGCAAGATCGGCCTGCAAGGAGACGACCACACGATAGGCGCTCACGCCTCCATGGCAATGTGGATGTCGCGGCTGGTCGCCCATATGCCAGCGCAGCACCGGAGTAATTCCCGGCTCGAGATCAACCGGCTCATGCCGGTCGTTAATCAGCATGTCAATAACACACATACTTCCCTCCCTTGAATGGAATGAATACTTTGCGCGCGATTGCAGTCCCCACAGCAATCGCCACGCAACGATTGGTTAGGATTGGTAATCCCTGGTGCCCGAGAAGAACGAGCCACCAGAAGTCTTGTTTACAACGGAATACATATCAATAATGCGCTTGTCGCCACTTTCCTTCGCCATCGCGACGAACATGAGGTTGGCCTGCCAGTTGGCCGAAGACCACACCAGATAGGCAACGATGCCTGTGGTGAGAACCAGCACCAGCAGTCCGTATTTGGTGGTCATGCCCCAACCGTAACCCACAAGCGCCACCATGGAAATGATAATGGCGGGAATTCGGCGCACGGCAAGCATAAAACCGTTCCTGATTCGCGAGAAGAATTTTGCCTTCGGATATTCCACCGTTAGCACCAACGCCACCAGCATCGCCTGAACGAACAGGGCGCAGCAGACGATCAGAATCGGGACAACGAAGGCTCCCCACGAAGTCTGCATCATAATGAACACGTCGTAGATAAAGCAGAACACCAGCAGCAGAAACACGAAACTGATGGTGATCGAGCGCACGAACAGCTTGGCATATGCCTTGAAGTAGGGGCCGATGAACGCTACGGTGCGATCGAACGGCACATAGGGTTCGGCGATCCAGTCGGGCGGGAAATCCTTGGCTCCGGATTGTTCACGCCACACGCGGGCGCGGGTTTCGGCATTGATGGAGAACAGCATGGGCTGATCGCGGAACATCGCGAATAGGGCGGTCAGCCCAGGCATGCTCAACCATGCGGCCAAGAGGTAGGTGGGCCAGTAGGTCAGATCCCGTACCGCAAAGACCACAAGCAGCAATGGCAGCATACCGATGAACAGGCAGAGGCTGGATTCCAACAGCACGAGAATGGTGTTGACCACCTTGTTATAGGTGCCGTTGAAGTTCTCGTTTTTGCCTTGGCTTACGTTGTCGCCGTTCTGGTTGGCCATCGTCATCCTCGCTTGTTCGTGTATTGCTTGCCAGTAGTAATTATGGCTGGCGTCCGAACAGGTGTTCAAACGCCAGCCATGAATAGTCGGTGAGCAAAGGCCTTGGATTTCGCCGATGAACTTTGCTCAGATCGGGTGCGGCTCAGCCGCCTGATGCGTCAGCCCTTCATGCCGGAGGTTGCGATTCCTTCGACGAACTGCTTCTGGCCGATGAGGAAGACGATCAGGATCGGCAGCACCGACATAACCGAACCGGTCATGACCATGGCATAGTTCGCGGAGTTCTGCGAGATGAAGGTCTTCAAACCCAGCTGAATGGTCTGCAGGCTCGGAGAACGCAGGTACATCAACGGGCCCATGTAGTCGTTCCACGTATTCGTGAAAGTGATGATGCCCAGGGCGGCGATCGACGGGCCGGACAGCGGCAGCACGATGCGACGGTAGATGCCCCATTCGCTCAGACCGTCCAGACGCGCGGCCTCGGAGAGCTCTTCAGGAATCGTGTCGTAGAACTGCTTCATCATGAACACACCGAAGGCACCGAAAGCCTGCAGCAGGATGATGGACCAGCGGGTGTCGGTCAGATGGATGGAGGAGAGGATCTTGTACTGCGGGATCATGTAGGCCTGCCACGGCACGGCCATGGTGGCGATGTAGATCAGGAACAGCACGTTGCGGCCGGGGAACTTGATCTTGGAGAAGCCATAGGCGGCGAAGGATCCGGTGAACACCTGCAGGAAGGTCACGCAGAATGCGAAGAACACGGTGTTGCCAAGCCACGTCAGCATGTTGGAGTCGGTCCAAATGTTGATGTAGTTCTCCCAGTGCCACACGCTCGGTAGCCACTTGAACGGGACCATGAAGACCTCGTTGTTGGGCTTGACGGCGGCCAGGAACATCCACACGAACGGCAGCACCATGAAGATGGTCAGGCACAGCATACCAAGGTAGCCGATGACAGTACCGACGATCTTCAGAGGGGAGGTCTTCTGCTTGTTCCAAGGAATGTCGGATGTGGAGGGCCGGTTTGCGGGATTGGCACCCTTACCAGCCAGTGCAGTGAAATCCACGGTTGCGGCGGTCATCTCACTTCTCCTTCCTGTTGTTGTACCAGAACTGAATAAGCGTTACGACCATGCACAATGCGAACAGTGTCAGCGACACGGTCGAGGCGTAGCCGAAGTCGGAACGTTCGAAGGCCACACGGTAGACGTACTGCGCAAGCACCAAGGTTGCGGTGCCGGGACCACCGTTGGTCATAACCAAGGTCAGGTCGAGGATCTTGAACGAGCCGATGGTCAGGGTGACCAGCACGAAGAACAGAGTCGGACGCATGCACGGCACAGTGATCTTCCAGAACTGCTTCCAGCCGTTCGCGCCATCAATGGAGGAGGCTTCGTACAGTTCGGTGGGGATGGTCTGCAGGCCTGCGAGCAGCAGGATCATGTAGTAGCCGACCTCACGCCAGGTGGCCACGATGATCACGGCTGGCATGGCCCACGTGGTGGAGCCGAGCCAGGCGGGCGGATTGTCGGTGAACAGGCCGAGGAACTGGTTGATCACACCGGACTTGGCGTCGAACAGCATGTTCCACACCTGGGCGGCGGCAACGATTGAGGTGACGTAGGGGAAGAACGCGACGGTGCGGAAGAAACTGCGGAACTTAAGCTTGGAGTTGAGCAGGACGGCCAGCGCGAAAGCAATAGCCAGTGTCAGCGGGATGTGGACCACGGAGTACACGATGGTGTTCACGAACGCTGCACGGAACACATCATCTTTGAACAGGCGCCTCCAGTTGAGCAGACCCGTCCACTTCGGATCGCCGAAGGCGCTCCACTTGGTGTTGGCGATGTAGAACAGTACCAGCACCGGAACAAGAATCAGGAAGATAAAGCCGATGAAATTCGGGGCGATGAAGCCGAGGCCGTGGATGGTGTTGCGGCGGGTGATGGCCTTGGCGGTCAGCTTGCCGCCTTTAGGAGCCTTTGTCTTGGGCGAGCTCACAGACATGTTTTCCTCTCCTTTCGAATGGTTGATCGCATGACAAAGGGGATGGAATCGGAATCGCGTATCCGATCCCATCCCCTTTCGCATTCGTTATCAATGGTCAGTCAGCGACAGGGCTGGCTGGGATTACTACTCGATGATGGCGCCCTGGTCGATGGCGTTCTGCTTGGCGGCAGCCAGTGCGTCATCGATGGAGGAAGTCTTGGTCATGATCGAGGAGTGAGCATCCTTGAGCAGGGAGATGATGGTGTCGGAGCCTTCGCCAACCGGGTTCTCCGGCTTGGTGTCGTGCTCCTGCCAAGCCTGCTTGGTCAGATCATCGGAAGCCATGCCGTCCACGCCGAAGTAGGCGTCCACAACAGCGTCGGAGAAGTAGGCAGGGGTGGTGGCGATGGCAGCCAGAGCCTTAGCGCCGCCTTCACCGGAGGCCCACTTGACGAATTCCTTGGCAGCGGCCAGCTTCTGGCCATCGATCTGGGAGGAAACAGCCAGGCCGGTCGGATCACCGAAGGTGACAGGCTTGTCGGAGGAGGACTCGTCCGGGTTCTGCGGAATCGGTGCCATGCCCCAAGTGAAGTCTTCAGCATCGCCGGAAGCCTGCTGGCTCACGAGCGTGGCGGCGAACCAAGTACCCATCGGCAGCATGGCGGCCTTCTGGGTGCCGAACTGGGCCTGATACTGCACCTTGGTGGAGTTGGAGGTGTTCCAGTCGATGGTCAGGCCTTCGTCCTGCCACTTCAGAGCGCGCTCATAGTAGGGCTTGAGGTAGGAGAAGTCGCCCTTGAAGAAGGTGTTGTCGACATCGTAGCCGGTCTGGGCGAGGGCGAAGCCCTGCACCACGGACTGCCAGTTGTGCTGGTAGGTCGGGTAGACGGAGTTGGCGTCGTAGCCGGCAGCGGGCAGCTTTTCCTTGAGTTCTTCGGCGGCCTTGGTGTAGTCGTCCCAGGTCCAGGTGCCGTCGGGGGCGGCGACGCCGGCCTTGTCGAACATATCCTTGTTGTAGAAGAGCACCCAGGAATCCTGGCGGTACGGCATGGCGTAGTACTTGCCATCAAGCTCGTAGTTGGAGACATCGATATTGTCGTCGTCAGCGTATTCGGCGGCGATGTCGCTCAGATCAGCCAGACCCTCAGACTCGGCATAGGTCTTGTACTTCTGCAGGTTCTTGATCGGGAACACGTCAGGCTGGGAGCCACCGGAGATATCACCGGTCAGCTGGGTGTCGTAATCATCGGCGGAGTATTCCTTCAGTTCCACCGTGATGTTCTTGTGTTCCTTGTTGAAGGCGTCCGCAAGGGTCTTGAACTCCGGGGTGGAATCCAGGGACCAGCCAGCGAAGGTGATGGTGGTCTTGGCGTTCTCGTCCAGGGCCTCGGTCTTGCCAGCGCTGTCGCTGCCGCATGCAGCGAGTCCGGCCGACATCACCACTGCGGCGAACGCTGCGGTAGCAGCCTTAAGGGTGTGGTTGAACTTCATAGTCAATCCTTCCTTTGTTCTCTATGGCATCCATGCCTGTGGAAATCAATCTCATGTGCCCCATTGACCACATCTGTTTTGATCTCCGTGCTTTCTATAATAACTGACCGGTGGTGAGCAGTAGTGATTGTTACCTTATTTTACCTTCACTTTTTTTGATCATTATCGATCGAACTGCTCTGTCATAGTGATCATGCCAGTGATTATGCCCATCTCTGCGGAAAAACATATCTTCCCGGCAACATATCCCCGAAAAGACCTCCCAGAAAACACAGTGTGGGCGGATAGACCGAAGCCTATCCGCCCACACTGCCGGGAAGATAAAGGAGAAGCAAAGTTTCAGATCAGGTGCCGCCGAGTCACGCAGCCGCAGCAAACACCTTCGCATACGACCGCGCGACTCACGCACGCACCTTGTGAGGCTGGCTCCACGAGCACAGTCAGCGGCAAGTTATCACTCGTCAACGCCCCAGACGCGGGTCTTGCCGGGGGCCACGTCACCCAGCAGATGCTTGGGTGCCGGGTTGAGTTCGAACTTGTCGTCGGCCGGGACCGGGGACTCGTTGATCGGGCCGTGGCCCTTGTGCACGGTGACGGTGCCCCAGGCGGGCACGGTGACCTTCTGCCAGGCGGCGCCCTGGCCGTTGATGGTCACGGCGGCCTCGATGGGCTCGCCGGTCGGGTTGTAGATGTGGGCGGCCACGTCGCCGTCGGGGGCGAGGAAGGCCACGGAGCCGAGCCCGCCGGACCAGCCGTCGGGCGTGTGGTTGGAGGAGCGCACGACCACGCTGCCGGGCTTGACGTCCTGGCCGAAGGCGCGCAGCATGAAGTATTCGAGGTTGCGGATTACCTCGCCGGTTTCGTGCTGGATGGTCACCACGCCGCGTCGGCCGGTCGCGCCGACCTGGTTGGGCAGGCCGCGCTCGTCGAGCGCGAGGTTCCACAGGGTAATGAAGCTTTCGCCGTTGCGCACGAGCCAGTTGCCGATGATGCCGGACATGATGTGCGCGGCGTCCTCGGGGGTCTCGTCGATCATGCAGCGGCGCTCGGTCATGCCGAACATCCAGTGCGGGTAGGAGCGGGACGCGTTGAAGAAGTTGGAGTACGGCCCCTCGTAGGTGTGCACGGTCAGGCCGTCGATGGCGGCGGCCTGGTCGGGGGTGACAAGCTCGCGCACCGGCCAGCACAGGTTGTGGGTGGAGTCGTCGTTGATGAAGATTCGCATCTCGGGGAACTTCTCGTTCATGGCCGGGCGCAGGAAGTCGGCGGCGAACGCGGCCTGCTCCTTGAGGGTCCACATCATGGCGGGCCACTTGGGCGCGTTGGAGGGCTCGTTCTGCACGGTCACGCCCCAGATCGGGATGCCGAGCTTGCCCATCTCCTCGACGTACCTGACGAAGTAGCGGGCGTAGCAGCCCTCGATGGAGTCGTGCATCGGGTCGAAGCCGTTGCCGGTCCACTCGCCGAAGCGCAGGCGGCCGCCCTGGCACAGGTGGCCGGTGTTCTTCATCCAGGCCGGGGCGCTCCACGGGGAGGCAATGATCTTGACGGCCGGGTTGATCTTCAAAATCTCGAGCACTACCGGGATAATGTGCTTGAAATCCTTGGTGGCGTCCGGCGCGCCGGGCTCGCCCTCACCCAGGGAGAACTTGGTCAGCAGGTTGTCGTGCTCGCCGAAGGGCACGTCGTCGTAGGTGTAGTAGGGCTGGGCCGCGGGCTCGCAGGATCCCAGCGGAATGCGGATCACCGAGAAGCCGCCCTTGGCGGGGTTGAAGCAGTCATCCAGGAAGGCGTGGCGCTGTTCGGCGTCCATGCTGTTCCAGATCAGCGAGGCGGCCGCGTCGGTGATGGCCGCGCCCGCGCCGATCCACGGCTGCCTGCGGTCCGCGGTATCGATCACGATCGGCGTGGCATCGCCGGGCTCGCTCACCGTTTCGGGCGCAGCGATGGGCTCGCGCCTCTGGCTGAGATCACCGGAAGTGACGGTCCAGAATTCATTCGCAAACTGAGACATAGACGTTCCTTGTGTGTTGTGTGTGGCGTCGTTGACAATATTTACTATAGCACACTCTAATCGAGTTTAATCACTTTTAATCATTTTTGTTCATAATTTCGTGAAAAATATGGCATACCGAATGTTCAGTCATCATCACTACGAAAGAGGCTGTACGATAGAATCAAACAAAAATGATCACCAAGCGCATAGTCGTGCTTGGCAGTAATCACAACCACTCACTTTCGGAAGATAGATGTGCTGATGACCGAGAACACCGCCAACGGCGAACACCGCGACTACCTGCCCGCAGAGCGGCAGGATATGATTCTGAGCCTGCTGACGCGGCAGAGCGTGGCGACCGTCGCCGAACTCGCCGACCTGCTGCACACCACCGATATCACCGTGCGCCGCGATTTAACCGTACTGGCCAAGGCCGGCCTGCTCAAGCGTGTGCGCGGTGGTGCTATGTCTGTAGCCAGTTCTGATACGGATTCCCCTGACGCCACTGCCAGCCGTGGGCAGGACTCCACCGAAACCTCGATTGCAGGCGGACTGATATCGTCTTCTCGCCCCCGCCTCCACCCGGAACTGGGTGCTGATCAGCCGGCCATCGGCATTATGCTGCCCGAACCAAGCTTCTTCTGGCCGAGGGTGATTGATTGCATGCGCGAAAGCGCAGCCAAGCAAGGCATGCGTATCGTGACGCGAGAATCCTCCTATGACGAGGGAACTCGGGAAGATGAAATTCTCGACGAACTCGCCGCCGACCCCACCGTATGCGGTATCATCGCCGCCCCGAACGCACACCACAAAACCGGCGAACGCACTTGGGATTGGATTATGAATTCATCCATTCCCGTAGTAGCCATGGAACGCTCACAGCCGATTTTGGCCGGTCATACCGTGGATTCGGTGCGCACCAACCATCACTATGGCGTGCGTAAGGCAGCCGTGCATTTCCTGGAGCACGGTCATACACGCATTGGTGCGGCATTCAGCGAAACCCCCACCGCAGCTCAAATCCAGGAAGGCTGGAATCTGGTGCTTGATGGCACGGATCGCATCGACTGCCCGTTCCAGTTCAACGGCATTCCGCCCTACAGCACCAGCGGAGTAAACGAAGTGGTGGATAGGATCATCGAATCGGGCGCCACGGCCATGCTGATCCACTCCGATTATCTGGCCATCGCCGTCGCCCAGCAGTTGGAACGTCGTGGCAAGCATGTGCCGGACGATGTGTCGATTATTTCCATCGACGGCTTCGCCACTCCCAGCTCACGACCGCTGACCGTGCTGCGCTCCCCCGCCAAAGAACTGGCGGATTCGGCCATCTGCGCGATATTGAATCGCATCCAATTCCCCGAATTCGCCACACGACAGGTGTTCGTCGACCCCGTGCTGGTAGATCGAGGCTCCGTGGCCCAAATCTAAGCACGGTACCAACCACTTTATCAGCGCAACATATGTGTGCTGAGTGCACAGTACCGGCCGCTTTATCGGCACAACCACGGAATTACTGGCATATTTGTGGGGTAGTGATATTCCCGTTCCGTCACTACCCCACAAATATGCCGATATCTGCTGAGCAGTGACAATAACTGTCCATCATTACCCAACAAATATGTCCATATTCCTGAGGTAGTGACAGTCAGAACAATCACAACCTCAGGAATATGCCAGTATCTGCCCAGTAGTGATAACAAACTGTCTATCGCTACCCACCAAATACGTCCATATTTCCAGGGTAGTGATAATCAGCACAATCACAACCCCGAAAATATGTCGATATCTGTCTAGTTCTGACACACTACAGCAGCGATGCAGGATCCAAAAGCTCCAGATCATGGGCGTCCAGCACTTCAGCGGCATGCTCATACAGGCGCGGAATGCGATTGCGCAGACAGGTGAAGATTTCATAGCTGATGGTATCGGCAGCACGCGCCCAATCGTCAGCAGTAGGCTCTAGGAACTGTTCTCCGCGCCCCGGTCCGAACAATTCGACCGTGTCGCCTTCGGCCACACCGAGTTCGGCGGCCGAACCATGCAGATCCAAAATGAACTGATCCATGCACACACGCCCGGAAACATGGTACAGACGCGGGCCTTCGACAGTCATCACACGCACCGGGCCGCCGGGCTTGTTCACATGCTTGGCACCCTGCATATCAAACCCCGAAGCGGAACGATGAATGCCATCCGCATAACCCAACGGCACGATGGCCGTGGACGTATTGTCCGGAGTCAGATAGGTGCGGCCATAGGAGATGCCGTGGCCGGCCTCCACATCCTTCACCGTTCCCAATTGGGCTTGCAGACGCATGGCAGGCTTGAGACGGTAATCGCCCGGTTCGCCCATCGCCGGATCCGGTTCATAGCCGTACAGGCCGATGCCGGGGCGGCACAGTTCGAAGCGGATCTTCGGGCGGCTCAACGTTGCCGCCGTATTGGCCAGATGCCGGATCTGCGGCGCAATGCCGGCATGTTCCATACGTTGGGTGAATTCCTTGAAAGTCTCTACCTGACGGTCGGTGGAGGTCACGAATTCAGGCACGTCAGGCGAATCGGCGACGGCCAGATGGCTCCACTGGCCGATGATCTGGATCACGCCTTCCTTGGCAAGCGGCACCAGCTTGGCCAGCGCCGCATCGAACCCGGCCGGCGTAAATCCGTTGCGCCCGAAACCGGAATCAACCTTGACATGCACGCGCGCAGGCTTGCCTACCTTGCGCGCGGCGGCAGCCACGGCATCGATGCCCGGAAGGGAGCCCACCGATACATCAATATCCGCTTCAATCAATTCATCGAACGGCACTTCGGTGCCGTTGTACACCCACGTCAAAATATGGCAACGATCCGGGCCAATACCAAGCTGGCGCAGCAGCAGCGCCTCATGCGCCTGGGCGGTACCCAGCCACGTGGCCCCGCCGGCGAGCGCGGCGAGCGCCGAGGGCAGCAAACCATGGCCGTAAGCGTCGGCTTTTACCACGCCCATCACTGCGGTGCCGCTGGCTGGGCCGCCCACCATGGCAACCAGATGTGCCATGTTGTCACGCATGGCCTTCAAATCCACGATGGCCTGCGCGGGGTATCGGCGAAGTGCCGCGGCATAGTTGGCTTTGCCTTGCTCGGATGAAAACGCGATTTCAGCTGCTGCATTCCTTGTCATGGTTTCCTATTGTTACGCGTGGATATGTCATTGCCAAATACGGCGTTCCCGTGCCCGCCGAAAATCGTCTCGTTGTATCGTTGCTTCGCGCCGCTCGGCAGTGAGCTTCCAGCCCCAATCGGCGAGAAGTCGGCTTGGCACCGTACACTGTTGGTTTTATGCGGCTTCACAGTGTGCGCCGCATTCTGATGCCCGGCGTTAAGGCGTGTCGGGATCCCGGAAATCCGTCCGGTTCAGCCCTGTTACATAAGAGTTGCTAAGAGAAGACCCATGGATTTATTCCGTAAGAAAACCGTGGACCAATTGGTATCCGAGTCCACTCCCCTGAAGCGTACGATGCATACCTTCGATTTGACGATGCTTGGTATCGGCGCGATTATTGGCACCGGTATCTTCGTGCTCACCGGCAAGGGTGCGCTGACTGCCGGCCCGGCCTTGTCCGTCTCGTTCCTGTTGGCTGCGATCTGCTGTGGATTCGCTGGCCTGTGCTATGCGGAATTCGCTTCGATGGCACCGGTGTCCGGTTCTGCTTATTCGTATGCCTATTTGGCATTCGGCGAACTTATTGCCTTTATTATCGGCTGGGATTTGATTTTGGAATATGCGCTGCAGGCGGCCACTGTGTCTGCCGGATGGTCAGGCTATTTCAACAAGCTGCTTGAAGGTTTCGGCTTGCATCTGCCGGTCGAGTTGACGGCTGCGTACGGCACCACGCCCGGAGTGACGACTTACTTTAATCTGCCTGGCTTTGTGATTGTGCTGCTGATTACTTGGGTGTTGTCCATTGGTATTAATCAGACCAAGAAAACCAACGATGTTATGGTGTTGATCAAGCTGGTGATCATCGTGCTGTTCATCGTGTGCACCGTGTGGTTCGTCAATCCTGCGAACTGGAAGCCGTTCTCCCCCTATGGCATTTATACGTTCCAGCCTGGCTCCACTCAGCCGTATGGCATTGTGCCGGCTGCCTCGATTGTGTTCTTCAGCTTCATCGGCTTCGACGCCGTCTCCTCTTCTGCTGAGGAAACGGTGAATCCGAACAAGACGCTGCCGCGCGGCATTCTGCTGTCGTTGGCGATTTCCACGGTGCTGTACATTGTGATGACGCTGATTATGACCGGCGTGGTGCCCTATGAGCAGTTCGCCAACTTCATCGACGCTCCGGTGGCCGGCGTGATTCTGGCCACGGGTTTGAACTGGCTGGCCGTGATCGTCAATCTTGGTGCGCTCGTCGGCATGACCACGGTGATGCTGGTGCAGCTGTATGGTCAAAGCCGCATCTGCTACGCGATGAGCCGCGATGGCCTGTTCCCGAAGTTCTTCGGCGAGGTGCATGACAAGTACCGCACCCCGTTCAAGGGCACGTGGTTCTTCGGCCTGCTGACGGCCTTCGCCGGCGGTTTCATCAATATCAATATCCTGTTCGAGCTGGTGAATATCGGTACGCTGACCGCATTCATCATTGTTTCCGCAGGCATTCTGTGGATGCGCCACACCCAGCCGGACGCCCACCGCGGTTTCAAGGCCCCCGGCGTGCCGGTGACGCCGATCATCTCGATCGCGTTCTGCCTGGTGCTGATCGCCGGCCTCAACTGGGAGACCTGGGTGCGTTTCGCCGTCTGGTTCACGCTTGGTTTGGCGGTGTACTTCGTGTATAGCCGCAAACGCTCCAAGCTTGCTTCGAAGGATGGCGAGCCTCTATCATAAAGGCATCGAACCCGTAGTATTGGGGAGGCAATGATGGCTCATTCGAATCAACCACAGCATGAGGCGAATGAGAGTCATCTGCCTCCCCAATCGTATTCCGAGGCACCGCAGCCTCCCCATGTTCCGCATACACCATACTTCCCTTATCCGCCGCAAGGGCAGGAGTCGATGCAAGAACAGCGGCCACAGCAGCAATCGCAGCCACAGCAGCCCGTCCCTCGACAACCTCAACCGCAATATCAGCAGCCACAGTTCCAACCACAACCGTCCCAGCCATACCCCGGGCAACCGCAACCACAGCAGGCTCATCATTCCAGTATTCAGGTGTTGTTGCTGTCGCTTGGCGTAGGGCTGGTGGCCATCGCCGTACTCATATTCACGTCACTGGCCTATGCACTGATGGGCGACACCGGCCGAGCACTGTGCATCGCCATCATCGCGTTGGCGACGCTGGCTGCCGGTTGGGCGCTGACCATACGCCTGCGTGTCACGGCCGAAGGCCTGACATGGGCGGCGCTAATCGCGCTGACCATTGATGCGTATGGTACCGGCGACCATCATGTGTTAAGCGCCATAATCGATTCCCACATTCTTATCGGCCTGTCGTTGGCGTTCATCGCGTTGACGGCACTGGGATTTCGCGCGCTTCCTCTGCCTGGCGGCGCCCAACCGTTGCGCGCATATTCGTTATTCGCCGTATTCGCGCTGCCGCTTGCCGCACACGCGTTAAGTGCCGCGCTGCCCATCGGCGAAGCCTCCTCATTCAGTCTGGCACGTCTGGTCATCACCGGACTGACAGCCTCACTGATGACCATGTTGCTGCCCATTGACGCACGGTCGCGCAACGCCGACTTCGAATGGCTGGGAGTTTCCGTATTCGCCTGCGTTATATTCGCCGTAGCCACCATCCGCCTGTCGTCAACCACTGCCGTCTTGCATACCAGCACATCCCTGTGGGTTATTGGAGTAATAGTCACAGGCATCATTGCCGGCTGGGTGATGTTGCTCGTCGCCTACCGCACTCGACGGCGCACGCCATCGGACTGCCCCTTATCGGCAGGCTGGCGCATCACCCCGATGATTGGACTGATCGTCACCATCGCCGTTGCATCCACCCCGATACAGCAGGCGCTGGCAATACCCCTGCCCTATGCAATCGCCCGAGCCTGTGCCGAAACTCTGACGATTGTCATGCTTGGCACCATACTCATCGCCGCCATCTGCGCGAGCGGCGGCATGTGGTCCGCACAGGAGCGCAATACCGGTGCCCTGACCTCGGCAATCATATTGACCATTCTGGCGATTGGAGAATTCGAATCGCATTATGGGCCCGTGCGCGTGGTGTCACTGATTGCCTATGCCACCCTGCTGATCGCCGTGATTCTGCCATGGATACGCGATGCCACATCCAAACCGCGCAATCCTCTGGCCATCACCCGTTGGATGGTGACATGGCCCGCAGTCGTCGCAGGGCTTGCGTTGTTCGTCCTTGCCCTGCATAGTCATGTGGCGAGGACTCCCGCCGATCTGATCACCGGCGTTTCCGGCGTCGCCGTGCTGGCCGTGGGAGCCCGATGGATGGCGGTACGCCCGATGTTGCGCAGCCGGAACGCGCTCAGCCCAGGATTGGCGCTGCTCATGGTGCCGTCGCTTATCGCGGGTTGGACGGCACCACCATCGCCGCCACGCATGATTGCGCTGTTCGTCATTGCCGTCATTGCAGTGATGGTCGGTGCAATACTGGGATTGCAAGCACCGCTGGCATTCGGTGCCGTGGTGTTGACGGCCCATGTGCTCACGGTGCTCTGGCCGTGGCTCGGGCGACTATCGGAATATTGGTGGGCCTGGGTGTTGCTGGCCGCCGGCGTCATGCTGATTATCATGGCGGCACGCTATGAGGCTAGTCTCAAATCCATGCGCAATCTTGCTGTTCGCTTCAGCCAGCTGCGCTGAGACTGGCGCAAGAACATGCCCGTCGGGTGCGAGCACACCTGTCGCTTAGATCTGTGCTGTATGCCGCGCAATAGCATAAAATCCAAGACGTCTGTGCATGGTCGGATTGTGCTCAGATATATGGCTCAGAACAGTTCGGCCTGTTCGAATTCGTCGTCGGCGTTGGCTTGTTGCAACAGCTGCGGGCGGAAAGCATCCGCTCCTTCGTCGGCCAACAGTCCGGCCGCGGCGGCGGAATCGGCACGCAGCAGACCGTCAAGTTGCACGGCGTCGGGCGAGACCAGGAACATGCGTTCGTTAACGCCTTCCAGATAGAGGCCGCCCAGGGATTCGACGCGGGACAACGCCACATAGCCCATGCCGGGCGCAAAGGTGCGGCGCAAATCCATCACCGCGTTTTCGAGGGTCATGCCCTGCGATTTGTGAATGGTGATGCCCCACGCGCATCGCAACGGCACTTGTTTGACGGAGGCGAGCACTGTGTCGCCGTCCATCATTTCCCATGAGGCGCGTTTCATGGTGACGATATTGCCGTTTTCGAATTCCACAATCGGCCAGCCACCCTTGCGCTCGTCGGCGAATCCACGCACGGTGCCAAGCGAACCGTTGACGAATTGACGGTCGGGATCGTTGCGCAATGCCATCACCGCCGCGCCTGCTTTCAGCACCAGGTGTTCGGGGGCCAGCATATTCTTCTTAAGCCGTTCCACCAGATTGGCCTGACCGGCGGATTCGGCATGGAATTCGTGCGGTTCCAACATAATCTGCTGCAACCGCGCATCATTCAACCCATCGGCCTGACGATTCATGGGGAACAGGTGCACGGCCACTTGATCGGCGTCGGGAACCTGCCCTAAGCGTGTGACCAATGCGTCCCGATCGGTTTGGGTGACGCTGCTTGAGCGAATGTCAGTGAGCACGGTGAGTAGTTCGCCGGTATCCTGACGATGCTGTTCGCTCAGATAGCAAATCACGGGATTAAGATCATTCCACACCAAGGATTCGGTGACGAATCCCTCAGGGTTGAGGCCGGCATGCGCATAGCGTTCCCGACTGGCGAGAAATTCCGGGCTGGGAGCGATCAGATCGCGGTTGCGGCCGGAAACGGCGACGGGCGGCAGCTGAAAGAAATCGCCGGACAGCACCACCTGAATGCCGCCGAAAGGTCTCGGATCGCGGCGCACTTCGCGGCATACCTGATCGACCATGTCGAACAGCCAGGCGTGCATCATCGAGATTTCGTCGATGACTAGTATGTCGGTGGCTGCGATTTTGCGCTTGCGCCGGGATTTGATGGTGGTCATCAGGCTGGGCGTCAGCGCTGTGGCCACGCCCACGCCGGACCAACTATGGATGGTTTGACCGTTGATATGTGTGGCTGCGATGCCGGTGGAGGCGGTGACCGCCACATTGGCACCGGCGGCGCGGGCGTGGGCGATGAATGCGTTCAGCGTATATGTTTTGCCGGCGCCGGGCGCGCCCGTAAGGAATACGTTCGCGCCGGCGTTCGCAATCGCCAATGCCTCGCTTTGTTTCACGCCTCTCCTCCCCAGCGCCTCGCGGCACAGCGATTCGTTATGTCTTCCTGGTTGCCTGATGCTATGGCCGCTACTGCCGCTATCGTCACTTGTTGAGCAGGCTGGTGGCCATCACATCAGCGGCGATGGCCTTGGCATGCTCGGCGTCCGGGCCAGGAACAGCAGCCATGAAGGCCTCGCGGTAGTAGCGCAGTTCGTCAAGGCTTTCGATAATGTCGGCCAGGGCGCGGTGTCCGCCGTTCTTCGGCGGGCGGTTCTCATACACGGCCGGGTACCAGCGGCGGGCAAGCTCCTTGAAGGTGCTCACATCGATGGTGCGGTAGTGCAGGTTGGCCATGAGCTTCGGCATGTAGTGGTCGAGGAACTTCTTGTCGGAGCCGATGGTGTTGCCGGCCAGCAGTGGCTTGACACCGGCTGGGGTGAAACGCTTGACGTATTCGGTCACCTTGGTTTGCGCCTCTTCCAAGCTCAGGCCGTTCTTCCATTCGTTGATCAGGCCGGAGCGGGTGTGCATATTGCGCACGAAATCGTTCATATGATCCACGGCGGCCTGGCTTGGCTTGATCACATAGTCCACGCCTTCGTCCAACACATTCAGATTGAAATCGGTGGGCACCACGGACACTTCGACCAGTTCGTCGCCGCCGAAGATATCGAGGCCTGTCATCTCGCAGTCGATCCAAATCAGGCGAGAGCCTTCCGAGGTGTATGTTTCGCTGTCATGCGCGTCAACCATGTTCCGCTTCTTTCATCGCTGTTGTCGTAAACACTCTAAAATATCGCCTCCTCAAGACGGGGAGGGTGCGGCGGTATGATGCAATCATCACAATAAAAAAACACTGTAGCGATGTCTGCAACCAGACAATGCAAACGCTTGCATTCGCAAGATTCGTAAGCGTTCGCACCCATGGTCTGGCCGCAGCGCAAGCCCATTCATTCAAGGAGGAACCATGAGCACCGCATCCGATCCGTCACTGTGGTGGAAGCAGGCGGCCGTTTATCAGATCTACCCGCGCTCCTTCAAAGACACCACCGGCACCGGCCTTGGTGATCTCGCCGGCGTCACCGAGAAGATGGATTATCTCGCCTCACTCGGCATCGACGCCATCTGGCTTAATCCTTTCTACCCCTCGCAGCTGGCCGACGGCGGCTACGATGTGGACGATTACCGCAACGTGGATCCCAAGCTTGGCACTATGGAGGATTTCGACCGTCTGGCCGAAGCGGCGCACGCCCATAACATCAAAATCGTGGTGGATATCGTGCCCAACCATTCCTCCAACCGTCACCGTTGGTTCAAGGCCGCACTCGAAGCCGGCCCTGGTTCCCCCGAACGCGACCGTTATATCTTCCGCGACGGCAGGGGCCCGAACGGCGACCTTCCGCCCACCAACTGGCAGAGCCATTTCGGCGGACCTGCGTGGACGCGTGTGCCCGATGGGCAATGGTATCTGCACATGTTCGCGGTGGAACAGCCCGACTTCAACTGGAAGAATCCCGACGTGCACGAGGAGTTTCTGGAAACCTTCCGCTTCTGGCTCGACCATGGTGCCAACGGTTTCCGCATCGACGTAGCGCAGGGTTTGGCCAAGGATCTCGACCGCGACGATCTTGACGACTACCATGTGTGGGCCGATAATTTCATGCCCGACGACGGTTCGCATCCGGTGCTTGACCGCAACGAAAGCCACGAGATTTTCAAGGAATGGCGCAGGGAGGTGTTCAACCGCTACGATCCGCCGGCCTTCGCCGTGGCCGAGGCGTGGGTGAATCCCAAGCGTCTAAAGCTGTATGCCTCCCCCGAGGAGATGGGCCAGACCTTCAACTTCGAGTTCGCCAAGAAGGATTGGATTCGCGACGATTTCCATCAGGCCATTGAGGCTGGCTTGGCCACCGCACGTGAATCTGGCTCATCGGCGACTTGGGTGATGAGCAACCATGACGTAGTGCGCCATGCGTCACGATTCGCCCTGCCGCAGGTTCGTACTCCGAATTACCACCAGTTGGCGCTTGACTGGCTGCTGCGTTCCGCCGGCTCCTCCACGTATCAGGAGGATCGTGTGCTGGGCACCAAGCGTTCGCGCGCCGCGATTCTTATGGAGTTGGCGCTTCCCGGCTCAGCCTATATCTATCAGGGTGAGGAACTGGGCCTGTTCGAAGTGGCTGATATGCCGTGGGATCGACTGGAAGACCCGGAGGCTTTCCATACCATCCGCGAGGCCAGCACCAAGGGACGCGACGGTTGTCGTGTGCCGCTGCCGTGGGTTGCCGCCGATGCGCCGCAACTCGCCGACCCCGAGCATGACGAGTTCGGCACCGGCGCTTCCTTCGGTTTCTCCCCCGCCGTTCAGGCCGATGGCACGCCCGCTGAGGAACCGCATCTGCCCCAGCCCAAGTGGTTCAAGGATATGGCCGTGGATGTTCAGGACGCCGATCCCGACTCCATGCTGAACCTCTATCGTGCTGCACTGGCCATACGCCATAAGTTGCGCAACGAAGACACCGATGTGACCTGGCTGCCCGAGGATCAGCCGTCCGAACGCAATGATGGTGCCAATGGTTATCGCGGCGGCGTCATCGCCTACCGACGTTCCAACGGCTGGGCTTCGCTGACCAACTTCAGCAGCGAACCTGCCGCATTGCCTACGGGAACGCTGTTGCTTGCCTCCGGCCCTCTGACTGAGGACGGCAAGCTGCCGCAGGATACTACCGCTTGGATTCAGCTCGACGAATAGTCATAGTTGCACTGATGATTGCGCAGATAAGAAAAGCCACCCCAGCGGGTGGCTTTCCAATATGAATCGATACGGAATTGGCCTCGGACGTTCGAAAACGCCTGAGGCCAATTCAGTTGTTGCCGTTATCGGGCTTCAAGCCCCGGCTATCAGTTGTTGTGGAAGCCGGAGTAGTTCGGGGCTTCGGTGGTCATCACGATGTCGTGCGGATGCGATTCGCGCAGGCCGGCGTCGGTGATGCGGATGAAACGACCCTTTTCGGCCATTTCAGGGATGGTGTGGGCACCGATGTAGAACATCGACTGGTGCAGGCCACCGATCATCTGGTAGAGCACGGCGTTCAGCGGGCCGCGGTACGGCACTTCGCCTTCGATGCCTTCCGGCACCACCTTGTCGGAGGAGGTGACGTCGGCCTGGAAGTAGCGATCCTTGGAGTAGGACTTCTTGCCACGCGGAGCCATGGCGCCGAGGGAGCCCATGCCACGGTAGAGCTTGTACTGCTTGCCGTGCAGCAGCACCTTCTCACCCGGAGCTTCCTCGCAGCCGGCCAGGGTGCCGCCGAGCATCACGGTGGATGCGCCGGCCACCAGGGCCTTGGCGATATCGCCGGAGTAGTGGATACCACCATCGGCGATGCAGGGCACGCCGGCCGCACGGCAGGCCTGAGCGGCCTCGTACACGGCGGTGAGCTGCGGCACGCCGACACCGGCGACCACGCGGGTGGTGCAGATGGAGCCGGGGCCGATACCGACCTTCACGGCATCCGCGCCGGCATCGATCATGGCCTGAGCGCCGGAGCGGGTGGCCACGTTGCCGCCGATGATCTGCACGCCATCGAAGGCGGAATCATGCTTCAGGCGGGAGATCATGTCGAGGGCGAGCTTGGCTTCACCGTTGGCGGTGTCGACCACGAGCACGTCCACGCCGGCCTCCATCAGAGCGGAGGCGCGCTGCCAGGCGTCGCCGAGGAAGCCAACGCCGGCGGCCACGCGCAGACGACCCTGCTCATCCTTGGTGGCGTCCGGGTACTGTTCGGTCTTGACGAAGTCCTTAACGGTGATCAGGCCGGTCAGGTGGCCTTCATCGTCGACCAGCGGCAGCTTCTCGACCTTGTGCTTGGCGAGCAGACGGTGAGCGTCGTCCTTGGTGATGTTGGAGGGGCCAGTGACGAGGTTCTCGCGGGTCATGACATCCTTAACCTTCAGGGTGTCATAATCCTCGGAGGCGATGAAACGCATGTCACGGTTGGTGATGATGCCGACGAGCTTGTTGTCCTTATCCACCACCGGCAGTCCGGAGATGTGGAAACGACCGCACAGCTTGTCGAGATCAGCCAGGGAAACTTCGGGGTTAACGGTCAGCGGGTCGGTGATCATACCGGATTCGGAGCGCTTGACCACATCGACCTGAGCGGCCTGATCGTCGATGGACAGATTGCGGTGCAGCACGCCGATGCCACCGTTACGGGCCATGGCGATGGCCATTTCGGCTTCGGTGACGGTATCCATGGCCGCAGAGAGCACCGGGACCTTCATGGTGATCTTGCGGGTCAGGTGAGTGGTGGTGTCCACTTCGGAGGGAATGACGTCCGTCTCGTTCGGCAGCAGCAGCACATCATCATAAGCAAGGCCGAGCTGGGCGAAAATCGGGGGAAGAGGGGCATACGCCGATTGAGCGTTCAATTCATCAAGGTTTGTAGCCATGTAAACACTATATGAACATGCGCTGACCTCACGACACTCCCCAGCCGCTAGTTGCCAACGTTTTCGCTGGCAATCTGCTCAGTGGATCCCTCTAGTTGTCCAAATAGCTATCCGGTTAGTTATCAGACTTGTTGTCCGACTGATCGGATTGGTTGGCCGTGTTGACTGTGTCGGTTGTGTCAGCTTTGCCGGTTGCGCTGGTTGTATCGGACTTGTCAGCCTTGCCAACCCGCGGAGCATCCGTGGCATGCTGCGCTGACTTACGCGCCGCCTCATAGGCCAGGTTCTCCGCCTGCAATTCCGGCAGCCGATGTTTCAGATACGGATACATGGTGGCTAAGGTCAGCACCACCACGGCGGCGGCCATACCGGCAGCCACATGCTGGGCTTTGAAGAACAGAATGGTAATCGATCCGAATGCGATCAGCGCGGCCCAGCCCCACAGAATCAGCACCGCGCCACGCACCGAATGACCGATGCGCAGCATGCGATGGTGCAGGTGCATACGATCCGGATGCATCGGGGACTGGCCTTTGGCCAGGCGTCGCGCAATCGCCAGCACCATGTCAAGCACCGGCAGGAATAGCACGAGAATCGGCAGCAGAATCGGCATGAACAGCGGCAGATAGATGCTGGCGTGAATCGAGGCAGGATCCAAGCGCCCGGTCATCACAATCGACGCGCAGGTAATCAGATAGCCAAGCAGCATCGAACCGGAATCGCCCATGAACAGTTTGGCCGGATGCCAGTTATGCAGCAGGAATCCTACGCACACACCAACCATCGCCACGTCGATCAGGGTGGCGAGCGAAGCATAGCTGGGCGATGAGCGGGCGATGATATATGAGTAAATAGCGAAGGCGATGCCGCCTATGGCCACGATGCCGGAGGATAGGCCATCCAAGCCGTCCACGAAATTGACGGCGTTGATCGAAGCGACGATAAGGAACGCCGTGATTGCCATTGACAGGCTTGGTGAAGCGGTGACCAGGGAGTCGCCGAATGGCAGCGAGATAATCTGCAGTCCACCCCATGCCACGAATACGGAGATCAGCAGCTGCCCGGCAAGCTTGAGCATCCAATCCAAATCCCACAGATCATCGGCCATGCCCAGCAGGCTGATCATTATGCCGCCGGCCAGAATCACCCACATTTGGTAGTTGCCGTTGAACAGGCCAGACAAGAACGGCATGCGCGAGGCGAAAATCGTAGCCACGGTGAAGCCAATCAGCATGCCAAGACCGCCCATGCGCGGCGTGGGGATGGTATGCACGTCGCGGGCGCGCACTTGGCCCACCGCACCGATTTCGATGGCGAGATGACGGATCAGCGGGGTTACCAGCCAGGTGACACCACCGGCGATGGCTGCGATTAGCAGATAGATTCTCATGCGCCCAGTCCCCCACCATTCATATGCAAAGCCTTTCGGATGGTGGTTGCGGGAATCACACCCTCACGCAGGATGTCCACGCCATCGCGCGCATAGGGATCAGCCGCAACCACGGTGCTGGCAACATGGCCACGTGTGGCACCGCCATCCAGATACAGATCGACGATATCGCCCAGCGCTTCACGCGCCTCTTCGACGCTTTGCGCGCTTTGTTCGCCGGAGCGGTTCGCGCTGGAGGCAGCCAAGGGGCCAGTAGCTTTCAGAATGGCCAAGGTTGCAGCGCTGTTAGGAATACGAATACCTTGCGTACCGGGCCTGCCGTTCGCGGTGTCGGCCAACGTGGCCAAAGTGCAGCCTTCGCGCGCCACAGCAATCGGGGAAAATGCGCCGGGCAAGAATTGCGCAGCGAGGCGGTTAAGAGGCGCGGGCAAATCAAGGCCCAGCTCATCCAATTGGTCGGTGGAGGCGAGCAACACCTGCAATGCCTTGAACCGGGGGCGGCGTTTGGCTTCATAGATACGAGCGATGGCGTCGGCATTGCGCGGGTCACAGGCGATGCCGTAAACGGTATCGGTGGGGATAACAATCAGTCCGCCGCTCTGGACGATTCTCGCCGCCTCGGCTAATGACTGCTCATCGATTCCACACGTTACGCTCATCATGCCTCCGTTCCTCCACGGCCGCGTCTTACAGCATCGGCCTTTGGCAGCCAAGCCGCCTTTGTCACAATCTACTATTGCATCATCGCGCCGCGACGTGCCCTCGCGCAAGCTTTAGCTTAACGAACAACTGGTGTACTAGGCCTTTTCGGCAATAAGGTAGCGGTCACGCCCGGTCCAATCCTTGCCGGTAGCGGCGTTGACAAAACCAGCATGCTGCGCGTAGGCAACCAACCGGTCGCCTTGGGTCACGTCATGTTCCATAACCAGCAACCCACCAGATTTAAGCAGACCAAAGGCGCGCTCGATAATGCGTTCAGGAATGAGCGTACCGTCCGCTGAACCGCCGTAGAGGGCCAGTTCCGGATCCCAATCACGCACCTCAGGTTGTTCGGGAATGGCGGACTGCGGCACATATGGCGGATTGGTGATCACCATATCGATGGTGCCATCCAAGGGCGCCAAGGTATAAGGACTGGTGGCATCGGCGATTTCCAGATGATAGTTGGAAGTCACGCAGCAGTGCGATTGTGCGGCCTGCATCATGTTGCGACGTGTCCATTCGGCGGTTGCCGCGCTGACTTCCACCGCCCAAACATGACTGCCGGGCACCTCAGTGACTACGGACAGGCCGATGGCACCAGAGCCGGCGCACAAATCCACGACGCGGGGACTGTCGATATGCTGCGTCGCCAGCCAATCAAGACCGGCCTGCACCACGGTTTCGGTTTCCGGCCGGGGAATGAACACCCCCGGTCCAACGCTAAGGTCAAGGTAACGGAACGGCGCATGACCGACGATGTATTGCAGCGGCTCTCGCTTAATGCGGCGCTCCAGCATGCTTGCGAACCGCGCGGCGTCGATGTTCAGGTCGTCGCCCATCAGCATCGCCTTGTCGATGTCGTGCAAGGCGATGCCGCAGGCTTCGGCTGCCAGAAGTTTCGTGTCATGTTCGGGCGTATCAACACCCGCGGCACGCAACCGGGCAGCCGCTTGGCGAATGATTGCGTCGGCCTTTGTCATTGCTGATTGGCCAGACGGTCGGATTCATCGGCTTGGATGTCGGAGTCGATCACGGCCTGCAAATCGCCGTCGAGCACAGCGTCAAGGTTGTAGGCCTTGTAGTTCGTGCGATGGTCGACGATGCGGTTTTCGGGGAAGTTGTAGGTGCGGATGCGCTCGGAGCGGTCGAGCGAACGCACCTGAGAATGACGCATATCGGCGGCCTCGGCGGCCTCCTGCTCGTGCTTCATGGCCAGCAGGCGTGATTTCAGTACCCGCAGGGCCGCCGCACGATTCTGGATCTGCGACTTCTCATCCTGCATGTTCACCGTGATACCGGTGGGGATGTGCGTCATGCGCACGGCAGAGTACGTGGTGTTCACGGACTGACCGCCGGGGCCGGAGCTCATGAAGATGTCGATTTTCAGATCCTTGGGATCGATTTCGATCTCGTCGTCATCCTCATCGGCTTCGGGGAACACGATGACGCCGGCGGCGGAGGTCTGGATGCGGCCCTGCGATTCGGTGACGGGCACGCGCTGCACGCGGTGCACGCCGCCTTCGTATTTGAGGCTTGCCCATACGCCGTCTTCGGGGGCGGGCGTGCCCTTGGCACGGATGGCAATCTGCACATCCTTGACGCCGCCCAACTCGGTGGTGTTCTCGGATTGCACGTTTACGGTCCAGCCGCGCTTTTCGGCGTAACGGGTATACATGCGCAGCAAATCACCGGCGAACAGTGCGGCTTCCTCGCCGCCGGTACCGGCCTTGATTTCCATAATCGTGTCGCGCGCATCATCCGGATCGCGCGGAATCAACGCGGTGCGCAGCTTGTCTTCAGCCTCGGGCAGCTGGGCTTCCAAACGCTTGGCTTCCTCTGCGAAATCGGGATCCTCGTCGGCCATATCGCGTGCTGCCTCAAGATCATCCTTAACCTGCAGCCAAGTTTTGTAGGCGGCGACGATGGCGCCGAGTTCGGCGTGACGACGGCCCAGTTTGCGCATCTTGTCGGGGTTGGTCACCACTTCGGGGCTGGCCATCTGCTCTTCGATGGACTGGTATTCCTCAAGCGCGGTCGCCGCCGCTGGGAACTGTTCGTCTGCCATATGTATCGTCTCTCTGCTCGTGGAGCACTGTTATGTAGAAAGTTTGTAGGTTGATATGGTGCGCACAGTGCTGTGTGCGCGATCATGTGCGCGTGTTATGTGCGCGAAGATACAAAAACGCCAGTCCGATATCGGTTGTTGCAAGGCACGCCGAAGCGCGCCAAACCGAAGTGGACTGGCGTGAAGAATGCTACTTGGTCTTCTTGCCGTAGCGCTTCTCGAAGCGAGCGACGCGGCCGCCGGTGTCGAGAATCTTCTGCTTGCCGGTGTAGAAGGGGTGGCAGCTGGAGCACACGTCAACGAACATGTGGTCGCCCTTGCCAGCGGTGCGGGTCACGAAAGTGCTGCCGCACGAGCACGTCACCTCAACGGCGTGATAATCGGGATGAATACCCTGCTTCATGGTGTCTCCTATGGAATTCGGGGGACCCGGGTCGTCTTGCCCCTATGGCAGACGTGAACCGGAACCTTAGGGATTGTACGCGCACGCGCGGACTGAACGAACCTAGCCAAGCGTCGCTGATACATCGCGTGCCCTTGCTGGGACTTGAACCCAGGACAAACACCTTATAAGGGTGCTGCTCTAACCGACTGAGCTACAAGGGCGACGAGGGGCAAGTATAACCCCAGCCCGCGAACTGCGCCGAACACCGCGCAAGCTACAGGCGATTCACGACTATTTCGCCGTCGAATCGTCAAGGAAGTGCAGCGGGTTATCAATGAAACGACGCAGTCCGGTTTCCGCCGCGCCATACAGCGAAGGATGCTGGGCCACAGGCGGCACGACCACACGGATACGCACGTTTGGATAGCCTAAAATCTCCGAGCGCAGACGTCCGGCAAGTACGGATCCCAATTCCTCGCCGAAATGGCTCCACAGGCCGCCCAATAGCACGGTATCCACATCGACCATATTTACTGCGGAAGCAATGGCGGACACCAGCGCGTCGACGGCCTTGTCCATCACATCAGCCACCACCGGATCGCCCGAACGCCAACGTTGCAGGAATGCTTCGATGGCCACAGCGTCGCTGGCCGCCTCTCCTTCGGCAATACCGGCAGCTTCAACTAACGCACGTCGGCCGGCAAAGGTTTCCAAGCAACCGTGACGCCCGCAGTTGCACAGCGGACCGTCCAGAGACACTGACATATGACCGATTTCGCCGGCAAAACCATGCGATCCCGGCACCACTTCGCCGTCACGTACCACGGCACCGCCGATGCCGATGTCGGTGGACAGATAGATGAAGGAGTCGGTGCGATCCACCACGTTCAGAAAGTCGGCACGTTCGGTGGCATAGCCGGGAATCTGGGCGATGGCGGCCATCTGGGCTTCGTTGCCTGCCACGGCGTCGAGGCGACGAACCACGTTGAACCGTGTTAAGTCCACGTTCTCCCAGTCGAGGTTCCTAGCCACCAGCAGCCGCATGTCTTCGGTGACGATGCCGGGCAGTGCGAGTCCCGCGCCCACCACCCTGCAGCCCCGGTGTTTCAGCCGGCTTTCCAGGGGGAAGGTCATTGCGTCAAGCTTGGCGAACACTTCGTAGGGGTCGGTGCGTGTCATGTCTGCGCTCACCCACTCACGCCCCAGAGTGTCGCCGTTCAGATCCAGCGCAAGGCAGCCGTAGCCGTCGGTGTTGATCTGCAAGCCAATGCCAGCGACGGCACCACCGCGAATTGTAAGAGGTGTGCTGGGCCTGCCGTAAGCGGTGGAAACAACCGGCGCACCCTCCTGCAGAATGCCATGCTCAATCAGCAACGAAATCAGCAAAGACATGGTTGCTTTGGTTAAACCGACCCGTTTGGACAGGTCGGCGCGGCTCATCGCCTTGTTCGCGCACAGCAACGCTTCCAGCGTCACCGACAGGTTGTGGTTGCGCAGATCGTCCTGGTTGATTCTGCGGGGCGCTGCCATGTCGTTCCTCCTAGCCAAATCTTGGGTTACGTCGAACCGCACGCGAACCGTATCAGTCTCGTGGATCCTGCTATGGACCCATGGGGTACATTGTGCGTCAATTCCCTGAACCGAACACGCTGCCTCGCGTGTTTCTGTTGCGTTTTGCCGCCTCAATACCGTATAGTTTAATCGTCTAACTATTCGGAAGGCGGCACGCCACGCCGCATTGAAACACCTCATCGAGGAGGAGGCATATGTCGCACACACTGGTCGCCGGCATTGATACGTCAACTCAATCAACAAAAGTTCGCATTACGGACGCCTTGACCGGCGAACAGGTGCGGTTCGGTCAGGCCAAGCACCCCGACGGCACCTCGGTCAATCCCGAATACTGGTGGGAGGCGTTCCAGGCCGCTGCCGAGCAGGCGGGCGGGCTTGATGATGTCGCAGCTCTTGCCGTCGGCGGCCAGCAGCACGGCATGGTTATTCTCGACCGCCAAGGCAACGTGATTCGCGACGCGATGCTGTGGAACGACATCAGTTCCGCACCCGAGGCCGCCGACCTGATCGAACAGTTCGGCGCAGCACCCGCCGAGCCCGGCGAGCCGGCCGAGCAGACCGCCCGAGGCAAGGAACGCTGGGTTAAGGCCGTGGGCTCCTCCCCCGTCGCCTCGTTCACCCTGACGAAAATCGCCTGGGTGGCCGCACACGAGCCCGACAATGCCAAGAAGATCGCCGCAATCTGCCTGCCCCACGACTGGCTCAGCTGGCGCATCGCCGGCTACGGCCCGGTTGCCGAAGGCGAAGACGCTCATCTCGAAGCCCTGTTCACCGATCGCTCCGACGCCTCCGGCACCATTTATTACGATGCCGCACAAAACGAATATCGCCGTGATCTGATCGCGCTGGCCCTTGCCCCCGCCTACGATGAGCATGTAACGCCCGGAGCGGATTGTGCCCATGTCGACACCGACAGCGCACCGCAGGCCACCGCCCACGCCGAAGCGATTGTGCTGCCGACCGTGCTGGGCCCGCGCGATGCGGCCGCCGTGAAGGCCAGCCACGCCATCGCCGGTAAGGATATCGAAGGCGGCTGCATTCTCGGCCCCGGCGGCGGTGACAACGCTATGGCTTCGCTGGGCCTTGGCATGGCCGTGGGCGACGTGTCCGTTTCACTGGGCACTTCTGGTGTGGCCGCAGCCATCGCCGAAAATCCGGTTTATGACCTGACCGGCGCCATCTCCGGCTTCGCCGACTGCACTGGCCATTATCTGCCGCTGGCCTGCACCATCAATGGCTCTCGCATTCTCGACGCCGGCCGCGCTGCACTGGGTGTGGATTACGACGAACTGGCTGAGCTGGCTTTCCAGGCCGAACCGGGTGCCGGCGGCATTACCTTGGTGCCGTATTTCGACGGCGAGCGCACGCCGAATCGCCCGGATGCCACCGCGTCGTTGACGGGCATGACGTTGAAGAACACTACTAAGGCGAACCTGGCTCGCGCCTTCGTCGAGGGTCTGTTGTGCTCGCAGCGCGACTGCCTGGAGCTGATTCGTGCGCTGGGTGCCTCAATCGAACGTGTGCTGCTGATTGGTGGCGGTGCGAAGTCCGTGGCCATTCGCACGCTTGCCCCGGCGATTCTCGGTATGGATGTGACCCGCCCGGCCACGGACGAGTATGTGGCCATCGGTGCCGCTCGTCAGGCCGCTTGGGTGCTTTCGGGACAAGCTGAGCCGCCGGCCTGGCAGCTGACAATCGATGGCGTTGACACAGCAGAGCCCACACCTGCGGTATACGAGGCTTATGCGGCCGCCCGCGGCTGAGAGCTGCAAAAGCCCTACGAGCCATAACTGAACGATTGCAACAATGCTGCGGCCCTGTTGGTGAGTGGCGCGCCGGATTAGCTCATACCGGCATGGTGCTCACGAACAGGGCCGCAGCATTTCTATTTAGTCACACGTATAGGTTCCTTCGGTTTTTTGTCAAAAACCCATGAATGTTCGTCAGGTTTTTTGCACGACACGCCGAAATCTTCCTTAGAATAATTGCAAACCATATTTGGGAGAGGGAGATAAGGCCATGAAACGAACGATAGATGAGACACTACTACGATGGTCGCGCAATCCCAAGCATCTTCCTCTGGTACTGTGCGGAGCACGACAGGTCGGCAAAACCTACGCCCTACAGAACCTCGGCCGAGCGCATTACGATTCTTGCGCCTACATCAATCTTATGAGCGAATCAGCAAGAGCCGTATTCGATGCCGGCTACAATGCCGCACGAACATTGGAGAATATTTCCGTGTTCACCGGCGTCAAAATCACACCGGGACGCACATTAATCATCATTGATGAAATACAAGAGGTTCCCGCTGCATTGACTTTGATGAAAGCATTTGCGGAAGAAACTCCTGAACAGCACATCGCAGCGGCTGGTTCCTACCTTGGGCTGGCCTATCATGCCGGACAATCCTTCCCTGTCGGAAAAGTCGACACCATCGACATGTATCCGCTGACCTTTCTTGAATTTCTCAGTGCGAGTGGCGAAGAAGCGCTATCAGAGATAGTTGAAAATCTTGATTTCGACAGGATGAATATTTTCTCTGATCGTTTGGAACGCATGCTGCGCCGATATTACTTCGTCGGCGGTATGCCACGCGCCGTAACTGATTTCCTCGAAGGAGACAACGACTACATTGCCGCACGCACACGGCAAACTGCATTGCTTTCCGACTACGACAACGATTTCTCCAAGCATGGTCTGCCCACGCCGGGCGTCGATGTCGAGCGGGTCAGGCTGGCATTCCGTTCCATTCCATCCCATCTCGGACGAGAAAACCATAAATTCGTCTTCGGGCACATCGCCCAAGGCGCACGTCGCGCTCAGTACGACACCGCTATCCAATTCATTGTGGACTCCGGACTGGCTCATCGCGTATACCGCGTAAGCAAACCACAACTTCCGCTGCGCGACTACGAGGATTTGTCTTCTTTCAAACTGTATATGCACGACATTGGGCTGCTGGGAGCGGCAATGAATGTGCATGCACGCGACGTTCTGCTGTCGAACAAGGCCTTTGAGGAATACAAAGGTGCCATGACCGAACAATATGTCTGCCAACAACTGGTTGCCAATGGACAGACGCCATATTACTGGTCTTCGGGCAAAGGCACTGCCGAAGTTGATTTCGTCCTTGAACGAGACGGATCCCCAGCCCCTCTGGAAGTCAAAGCCGAAGAAAACGTACACGCCAAAAGCCTTCAACTGCTGTGCAAAGACACGTCATTGCATGGATTCCGCTCTTCAATGCGCGGATATCGCGTTGAAAACTGGATGACCAACATCCCCCTGTATGCCGTCGGCCCATATTTCAATCCTAAGAATGATCCCGCGAATTTCATTCCGCCCGAACTGAGGTAGTACCAATACAGTGTGAGTATCATCGTAAGGAACGGATGAGCACCTCGCTGCAGTCAAAAATAGCGTGCTTACGATTAACTTGTTCGTGAGCAAGTTAATCGTAAGCACGTTAGGGTTCCCTGATTTTCGACAATGATGCAACGAAGACTCGTGTGGCGTGGAACAATCCGCGGCACACAACAAAGTCCATTAATCCGAGACTACCAAGAACAGCGGTATTCCCCGCTTAGTGCCAGCATGGCGAAAGCGTAGAGGAAATTGTCGTAATAGCGGCGGGAGCCCACTCGCATTGGAGTGTTCCAGAACATGTTCACCCAGATGCGGGCGTTGTTGCGCGCATCCGACGCATTCGAATACCATGAGGCTAACGAACCTTCGGCGGTGGCTGCTATGAACCCTACTGGATGCAGCACCGTCTCATCCAGAGCCTTACCATCAACGGCGTAGATACTGGTGCGATCATGGGTCAGAAAGAACTGCTGCAGCGCAGCCACCCGATCGCACAGTTCTGCGACGGGTTCACACCACGCGGCGTCCAATCCGATATTGCCGGCAGTGCGGTAGGCATCGGAGTAGAAATTCCAATGCCCACGCTCGCTGATATGAGGCGAACCATCGTAATTTGAATATTCAGGATTCAGTCCGGTGGTCTCGTCGCAGGCTTGAATCAAATACTCACGACTGGCTCGGGCTGCCGCCTTCCAGAACTCACGATCCTCTTCATCGGATTCCTCGGCGAATACTTCATAGAAATGTGGCAGGTGGTACGAGGGATCCGTCCATTCGGTTTCGGGAACGAATTTGATGAGCTTGTTCTCCCGATTCCACATCGGCTCTCCAGCGAAATCCGCGCCACGCTCTGGCTCTCCCTTGTGCACGCAATAGCGCAGGAGTTCCTTTGCGCGCTTGGAATACGCATAGATGCCTTCTCCATCGCCCCAACGTCGAGATGCCAGGAACAGCGCCATCGCGAAATATTCCTCACCGTCGGGAGCAGGACCGGCAGAATTGGGCACACCGTCCGGACGCACCGACCATGCGAAATAATGCGCATGATGTCCTTGCGGCATATACATATAACGCATTGCCCATCCCCAAAGCTTGTCGAACACGTCCCGGCGGTCGTATTGCACGGCCAGCATCATCGCGTAGCTCATGCCTTCGGTGCGCACGTCATGGTTGCCAGTGTCCATCACATAGCCAAGGCCAGTCTCGTTCTCCCAATAGAACCGATCCGGCCCCTCGAAGATCTCATACCAAACCTGTGCCACACGACGCTTGATATCGTCGTGTGCATACCCGCATTGTTCCAGCAAGCTGTTTACCGTAGCCGCCATACTGCTCACCAATACCCTTATTTCGTTCTGTTACGCATCAACAATCCATGTATCGTTTATTTCACTCAGATGGACATGGCGCGTGACCACAACAGTCGCGCGCCATCGGTGCAGTCGCCTTAGCGGCTTCTTGGAGATTCAATCGGCCCCAAATAGGACGTGGGAAGTTCGACTCCCTCGCGCACTAATTCGATGCGCTCCAATGCAATATTGGGGCTGATGTGGTGGAAGCGCAGTCGGTTTGCACCAGATTTGAGGTTCACGCAGGTTTCATGGATACGCGCGTTGTCATGTCCCTCACGGTTGTATTGGTCACAACCGTAGAAGGCCTGTGAATGGTCCTCGACCGTGTCCTCCACGACAATCGGCCCATCGTTCACCGATACACCGATCATGGCGATGGCATCGTTCGTGGTCGGCATTGAAGGCGACATCACCAACCGCAGCACATATTCGCCGCCCTCACGCACCGCAAACCGGTATTCCACCCAAGGAGCGGCCGCAGCATCAACCGGAACAAGGGTGCCGTCCGGCTGCAGGCCACTGAAATCGGTGCGGCTTGGTAGCACCTTCACGGCACCGTCAGTCCGCCCATAGGGTTTCATCGTGATGAAGCACGAGCCGTCAGATCCCCGGCCAGTTTCAGCCCAGTGCGTCGCCTCGATGGCCACGATACCGTCCACGTCAAGGAAGGTGCCGGCACCAACTTCATCAATCTCCGGTAGATATGGGTCGGCTTGGACAGTGACATGCACACGCGCGTGGGATTTCTCCGGCACCGCATAGCCGCCTTCGGACTCGGCCATGAATCCGACCACCGTAAAGTGCCCTTCAGTCTGCCCGCTGCGACGCTGTGTCTCGCGATCGATGGTCACGCGAATGTCGTCATGCGAAGCGGTCGCCCCCTGGAACCGGGAGAACGCCAGCCAATTGCATTCCGACTCGATAGCGTAATCAATAGGTTCCTCACTGCCGCAGGCAATAGTCATTACGGCCGAGGTGACGCGTGGATCATCGAACACGTTGGTTGTCATACAGTCGCCGATCCAGCGCGAGCCGATATTGTAGTCTTCCGAGCCCCCAAACGAGACAATCATGCGCGGCAGACGCGCAGGTTCGATATAGCGGCGTTGCGGCAACACATTATTGTCGGCGCACCAAGAGCGGAATCCGAAATGTTCGGATAGGCCGAATCCATCGAAGCGTCCTTGCGCAACCGTGTGGAAGTCGTGCACAATGTCGCGATCCAGATCCAAGCGTTCCTTGATTTGGTCAGCGATCGCATTGGCATCCACGCGGTTCTGCTTAGCATACAGCTTGTTGCGCCCAGCCAAAATCCAAGCAGCCATGAGGTTCGCCGTGGCGCATGCCGGGTAGTAGACCAGCTCCACAAATCCGCCCAATACATCCTCCGGGCACCTGGAACGCAAATCAGCGCAGGTGCGCTCCAGCCATTCGACGTCGTCCAACAGTTGCTGGGCCTCGCCGTAATGCACCGGATGATACGTGTCCTCCCCCATCGTCTCGTGCTTGCGGCGCTCCAACATCAGCATCGTGCGCACAATGACTTCTCGAATTGATGACTGATCCCGCTCATCGAACGCGCCCCCGAACTGCTGGGCCACCCAACGATCCAGCCACGCGTCGGTGTTGTTCGGATGCGCGGAACCATACCGCTCGATGTCGTAGGCCATATCCAGGAAATACGCCAAAGACAACTCGTTGGTCGCGATATCGCCCACGTTCACCACCCAGATGTCACGCACACCGAAATCCCAGGCGCAACTCATCTGATCCCACACGCGCGGCAGCGAGGTCGAGCCGATCCACTCATAGGACGTGGGCCCGCCATGCATATCCATGTGGTAGTACATGCCGAACCCACCACGATGCGCCAGCATCGGCCCGGTCGGCAGCGTGCGCGTATAGCCGAGGTTGTTGTCGGACAGCATCACCGTCACACCATCCAGCTCGGGATCGTCAAGCAGGCTTGGCTCGGACGGATCATCAGGGAAGAAGAACGACTCAACCTCGTTGAACAACACGATTTGACGCGGCACCCGGTTCAAATCCGAATCGATTTCCTCGCGCATCAACTGGTTCTGCACCTTGAGAACATTGCGCAATAGCGCAATGTTCTCGGCCTTCGATGCGCCTTGCATGATTGCGGTGTCTCGTTCACCGCGCATACCCATTGTGATGACGTTTTCGAACGGTTTGTTGCGTTCGAGACCATCCCGCCAGAACCGTGTGATACCTTCCGGGTTGGCATTGAAATCCCAAGCGTCGCCGTATGGCGAATCAGGCCCACGCATCAGGCCGTATTCTTCACCGGCGCGCATGCACGGCTCGTGATGCGAGGTGCTCATCACCACGCCCAGCTCGTCGGCCAGTTCGGCGCTGGCCAAACCCGGACCATCCAGGCTGAAGTTGTCGATCCACATCGCCGGCCACAGATAATTGCCCTTGAGGCGTAGTAACAGTTCGAACACGCGCTCATAGCACCGCGCATTTGCGCCGCCGAAATGGATACGGCACCAATTACCAAACGCCGGATATTCGTCGTTGATAAAGAACCCACGATACTTCACGCTCGGCTCATGGCTGACCATATCCACGCCGCTGCTATCCAGCATCACCGATTTGCGTCGCCTCGGCTCGATGCCGCTCCAATTGCGCAACGGCGAGACGCCTAGCAACTCCGACACCTTCAACAAACCATAGATCGTGCCACGCTTATCGGAACCGGCCACAACAATCGCACGACCCACACCCGGCAACGGATTGTCAACAATCTTCAGCGCATATACTTCGCGTTTGTCAACCACACCGGCGACATCAATCAATCCGTTGCCGTTCAGCTCATCGAGCAAGCCCGAACGACCCACGGTACCGTAAATAACGGCGGTCGTCGGCCGCCCCGGACCAAGTTGTTCCGGAGCAATAACTGGGTGATTACCGCCCACAACCGCCGCGATATCATCAGCCACCCACCCGGCAACACGATCAGTACCAAGCCACGCAGACGCATCTCGAACCAATACGGTCGAGCTGTCAACAACGATGTGCATTACTATGCTCCTAACGATGCTCGTAGCTGAAATTCGTGAATGAGGCAGGAGTGCGATAGCCAGCTAGATCCACTGCTGCCAGTCCTACGAACGCGCCTGTAAAGAACGCACCTGTCTTTGTGAGCACATAGTCGTCGGACAGCAGCTTCGCATCGTAGGTTCCCGGCAAATCCTGCCAGTGCTCACCATCGAAGGAATATTCATACGTATACGTTCCCGTACGCACACGGGTGCCGAGCCAAATCTGTTCCACGTCGTCGGGCACTGGCACGGCTGATTCGCCGAGATCCGTATAGTTGCCGAAATCATTCTGCGCGGCACCGATCACACGGCAAGCACGTGCATCATCCCACGTAACATATGCCCAGCTCCATGCGCCATCGCAGTAATAGTTGGTCAGGCCCGCCATCTGCATGTAATTGTCAGGATTGAATTGCACTTGCACGCGTGCATCGAAGTCGAAGTCACGCCAGCGGCGAGCCACCAACGACAAATCAAACAGATTACACAGAGACCCCTGTCCGTAGAGTGTCAGCTCGCCACCGCCGACATGCCCCATATCAGGGCCGAACGGCACGCGCAGAGTATTCCAGTCATGTTCAAGTTCCGCAGCTTCGAAACAATCGTGTATGTCATAATCCGTCGGTGCAATGGTCTCAACGGCGTCCGACGGTGCCGACACTTCCAGAAGACCACCATGACCGCTGACGACGAACGGCCATCCCTCATCATTCCATGCAACTTGTTGGATGGAGGTCTCTCGGCCCAATGTGCACCAGCCTCGGCAGCCGTTGAACGATTCGTTGTCTTCTCGCCATGGCCTGCCACACAATGAGGCGTAATACCATTCACCACCAGGTGTCTCAACCAACGATCCATGCCCTTGCTTCTGCAACGGGGAACGCGGCGTATCGAAATTGGTCAGGAAGGCACCCAACGGAGACACTTCAAACGAATGCGCATCCAGAGAACGAGAGCGGGCCACGGATTCCTGGTGTTCGTATGAGGTGCCTCCCTCAGCGCAGAACAGGTAATACCAACCATTGATTTTATACAGGTGCGGCCCCTCCACCACTTTCACATCGGTGCCGGCCCAAATCGTACGTGCGGTGTGCGGCTTAAGCCGCATGGTTTCCACATCGAATTCCGTCAGCGTGATGCCATCGAAACGGTGATGCCCCGCCCGAAAATCCCAAGTCTGCTGCACCAAGTACTTACGGCCATCGTCATCATGGAATAACGAGGCGTCAAATCCCACACCGTTCAGTCGCACGGGTTCCGACCAAGGCCCGCGAATATCATCGGCGGTGACCAGATAATTCGTTCCATCCTTGAATGCGCCGCCAACCACCTTCACATCAGTGTAGACAAGCCAGAACTTACCATCGGCGTAACTCAGATCCGGCGCCCAAATACCACCTGACGAGGGATTACCACGCATATCCAGCTGCGAGACGCGATTAAGGGGGCAGGTCACGTAATTCCAATGTGCCAAATCTTTCGATTCATGGATGCGCACGCCAGGCCACCATTCGAAGGTGGAATTGGCGATGTAATACGTATCATTCACACGAATGATCGACGGATCGGCATGGAAACCAGTAAGTACGGGGTTGTGGATCTGCATCATCGCATCCTTTCATAAAGTTGGTTTATCAGTTACGGCTGTCAGGGGATAAGGCCAAAAATCGTGGGAATCAGCACACCTAGCGCGCCTCCGATAAGAGGCCCGACAAATGGCACCCATGCATAGCTCCAATCGGAATCACCTTTGCCCTTGATAGGCAACAGAAAATGTGCCAGCCTCGGTGAGAAGTCACGCGCAGGATTCATCGCAGCTCCCGACACACCGCCCATACCCATCACCAGCACGGTAATCACAAAAGCAACCGCCAAGGGGCCGACCTGAGTGGGCGTCCCTCCATTGACGAACACCCACGTAACAAGAATGCACGTGCAGATTATCTCGGAGACAGTGTTCCATAATGGGGATTTCAGCGCTGGCTTCGTGCAGAAAATAGTCAGCTTGGCATCTGGTTCCGCCGGTTCGTCGAAATGACGGCGAATCGCGGCGAAACCAACACATGCTCCCACAAACGCGCCAATAAACTGGGCGATGATGTACAGCAAAACGTTGCCAGCAGTGATGGGTATGCCGCCTTCGGCGAGCGCCACACCGTTCAGTGTGGTATCGGCATCAAAGCAGGAGCGCAGCACACGTGCCAAGGTAACGATGGGATTCAAATGTCCGCCAGTTGGCCATGCCGCGTATACGCCAACGAATACCGCCAATCCCCAGCCGAGGGATGCGTTAATCCAATCGCCTTTGAACGCGCCGGTTTTGGGCAGCGCACGCGATCCGCATACCATCACGGCAATGGTGATCATCAACGCGGTTCCGAGAAATTCCGATCCAAAAATCTGCCATGCTGAGGGGGTCATGAATCACAGCTCCTGATAATCAAAATGGTGGAAGGTAGCGGTGGTACCGTAACCGGAGTAGTCCACAGCTGCAAGGCCCACGAATGCACCAGTGAAGTAACCGTCCAGACGCTCGAACACGTAATCGTCGGAAAGAATTTTCGCGTCAAGTGTCACGGGAATGTCGTGCCATGTTGTGCCATCGAATGAATACGCGTAGGAATACGTGGATGTGCGCACTTTGGTTTTCAGCCACACATCGGCACCATCCGGCACCACAATCGCTTGATCTTGTAGATATGAGGTGTACGCATTGCGATCGGACTGAGCAACCTCGATAACCCGGCAGCTTCGTTTCTCATCCCATGTGACGAATGCCCATGACCAATTGGCATCGGAGTAATAGTTCGTCAGTCCAGCCATTGCCTGATATGTATGGGGGTCGAAGCTTACACATGTTTCGGCATCGAATTCGAAGGCTTGCCAGCGGCGGGCCACTAGCGACAAATCGAAGAGATTATGCAGTGATCCTTGGCCGATGAGTTCCAGCGCTCCTCCGCCGACTCGTCCCATAGCCGAATTGAAAGGCACGCGCAGTGTATTCCAATCATGGCCGAGCTGGTCATTATCGAACTCGTCATGCTGATTGCGCGTTATGGGCGCGTCCGTAACGATGGCATCCTGGGGTGCTTCAACTTCCAGCTGTCCGCCGTGACCGCCGACCACATGAGGCCAGCCTTCGGTATCCCATTCGACTTTTTGAATGGAAGTTTCACGGCCTAAGGTGCACCAACCGCGCGGACCGATGCTGGACTCGGTGTCGTGATGCCAAGGTCGCCCGCAGAGCGAAGCGTAATACCATTCGCCGCCAGGCGTATCGACCAGCGAACCGTGCCCCTGCTTTTGCAGAACAGAACGCGGCGTATCGTAGTTGCCGAGGAACGGCTCGTCTCCGGGCATGGTTGCGAAACTTAACGCGTCAAGCGTACGCGAACGCGCCACGGTTTCCTGATGGTTGTACGTGGTGCCGCCTTCGGCGCAGAACAGGTAATACCAGCCATTAATTTTGTAAAGGTGTGGGCCTTCAGTCAGCTTGACGTCGGTGCCAGCCCAGATCGTACGTGCCGTTTCCGGTTTCAATTGCATCGTCGTCGTATCGAATTCGGTAAGGGTGATGCCGTCGAAACGATGATGGTATTCACGATGGTCCCACGTCTGCTGCACCAAATATTTACGACCATCGTCATCATGGAACAGCGATGCGTCGAAGCCGACGTAGTTGAGCTTGATTGGCTCGCTCCACGGACCGCGAATATCGTCGGCAGTGACCAGATAATTCGTTCCATCCTTGAACGTGCCGGTGACCATTTTCACGTCAGTGTAGACAAGCCAGAACTTACCATCGGCATAGCTCAGATCCGGTGCCCAGACGCCTCCCGAAGAAGGATTGCCACGCATATCCAGCTGGCTCACACGGTTCAGCGGGCAAGTCACGAAATTCCAATGAACCATATCCTGTGACTCGTGGATGCGCACGCCCGGCCACCACTCGAACGTGGAATTGGCAAGGTAATACGTATCACCAACACGGATCATCGAGGGATCAGGGTGGAATCCGGTAAGCACGGGGTTAACGATTTTCATGGCTGGAATCCTTATTCTTCGGCAGATGCCGGCTCACGGCAATGCCCGCGTGAATCCGTGTTTCACGCGGGCTTGCACGATACGGGACTATTTCTTATCCGCAAAGAACGCGTCCGGGTTCGGAGCGGCGTTGAGCAGTACCTTGGTGTAGTCGTTCTGAGGATTGAGGATTACCTCATCGCTCGGTCCATATTCCACAATGTCGCCGTGATACATCACCATCACCTCATCGGAGAAATGACGGGCGGTGGCCAAGTCATGGGTGATGTAGAGCATGGCAAGCTGATCTTCACGCTGGATTCGGGCGAGCATCGTGAGCACGCCAAGTCGCAGTGACACATCCAGCATCGACACGGGCTCATCGGCGATAAGCACCTTCGGCTTAGGAGCAATGGCTCGTGCAATGGCCACACGCTGGCGCTGTCCACCAGACAACTCATGCGGGCGACGCCACATATAGGCTTCAGCCGGATGCAGATCCACACGTTCGAGCAGCTCAAGCGCCATATGCTCGTATTCTTCCTCTGAAGAAGCCATGTGGTTAATCTTCATCGGACGTGAGATATGGTGATAGATATTGTGGTAGGGGTTGAGCGAAGCGAAAGGATCCTGGAAAACCATCTGCACATTATGGCGATAGTCATACAGTGCCTTACCGCCCTTGGGCACAGGCTTCCCATCCAAGGTGATTTCACCAGAGGTCGGAGTTTCCAAGCTCATGATCATGCGAGCGATGGTTGACTTGCCAGAGCCGGATTCGCCCACCAGAGCAATGGTTTTGCCGGATTCGAGGGTGAAGTTGGCATCCTTAACCGCATGAATCGTTGTGGTCTTGAGTCCATTGCGCAGCTCGAAGTCTTTTTTGAGGTGTGAAACCTTGAGTTCAGACATGATGCTCTCCTTTACGCTTCAGTGACGTCCAGGCCATGGCCATCGCGCAGGAACTTGCCACGATCTCCCGTCAGAGACGGGAAGGAGCTCAAAAGCTTCTGCGTGTATGGATGCTGTGCATGGTGGAAAATGTTGGCGGAAGTGTCATGTTCGACAATGACGCCATCCTTCATCACGGTGATGGTGTCGGTGATTTCCAGCAACATCGGCAAATCATGGGTGATGAAAATGACCGAGAAGCCACGATCGCGCTGCAATTCGGCAATTTGCTGAATGATTTCACGCTGCACCACCACATCAAGTGCGGTGGTGGGCTCATCCATGATGATCAATTGGGGTTCCAAGGCAAGAGCCATGGCAATCATCACGCGCTGACGCATGCCACCGGACAGTTCGAAGGGATAGGCGGACAAACGGTTCGGATCCACATGCACGATTTCCAGCAAGTGCGCAGCGCGTTCCATGCGTTCCGCTTTCTTCATGCCGGGGCAGTGGGTTTTGTACACGTCTCCAAGCTGCTTTCCGATTTTGGTAACTGGGCTCAGGGAGTTCATTGCTCCCTGGAACACCATTGAGCATTTGTCCCAGCGGAAATCGCGCAAGGCTTTTCCTTCAAGGGCCCGGATGTCGATATCCTCACCGGACTTGTCATGGAAAATCACTTCGCCGGACTGCACCTTGCCAGGAGCTTTCAGCAATTGGGTGATGCTGTAGGCGAGCGTGGATTTACCGCAGCCGGACTCGCCAGCCAAACCCATCATTTCTCCGCGACGCAGGTCGAAGCTGGCGTGCTGCACGGCATGCACAGGCTTGGCGGTGTCGTAGACTACGTCCACGTCGCGCACCGTGAGCAGCACATCATTGGGATCGAAGTTGGCCATGATGATGTCTCACTTTCCGTTTCGTGCGGCGCGCTTGGCTTTGCGCGCAGCTTCCTTGATGTCCTTCTCGGCCTTGCGCATGTCACGCAGACGGGGGTTGATAACCTCATCAATCGAGAAGTTGATGAACGACAGACCGGCACCGAGCAGAGCGATCATAAGTCCCGGAGGCAGGAACCACCACCAAGCGCCAGCGTTCAGAGCGGAACCATTCTGAGCGTAGAAAAGCATGGTTCCCAGCGAATACTGGTTGGATGAGCCCAGACCGATGAAGGAGAGGGAGGACTCGCCGAGGATGGCACCGACCACACCGAACGTGAACTGAGAAGCCATAACCGGGAGCAAATTCGGCAGAATTTCTACGCAAATCACTCGCCAAGGGCGTTCACCTGCGATTTTGGCGGCGAGCACATAATCTCGTCCTCGCATGGAAAGGGTTTGAGCTCTCAGCACTCGCGCACCACCAGCCCATGCAGTGACCGACAACACTGCGATAAGCATCGCAGTACCTTTTTGCGGAATCATTGCAGCAATGACAATGGTCAGCGGCAGGCCGGGAATAACGAGCATGACGTTGGTGATCAGAGAGAAGAGTTCATCAACCCATCCACCGATATAGGTGCCGAGCACGCCGAAGAAGGTGGATAGGATAATGGCGATCACGCCCACGGACAAGCCAATAATCAGTGATCCTCGGGTGGAATAGCCGAGTTGGGCGAGCACGTCCTGACCTGATTTGGTGGTACCAAGTAGGTGTTCACCGGAGGGCGCGGACAGACCAATATTGCTGATGGCGTTGGGATCCTGCGTGAACATTGGCAGGAAAATGGCAATCAGAGCCACCAGACCGAGAATGGACAGACCAGCGGTAAGTCGGGCAGAACGCTGGGGCAGCATTCGCTTAATGGCATCAAATTTGCTGCGCTTAGGCGACTTGCTGGATTTCGTGGCAATAGTTGCGGTTGCATTCGTCATGATGGATACCTCAGTCCTGCACTCGGGTGCGCGGGTCGACGATGCCGTAGAGCAAATCGACGATGAAGTTGACCACAAGCACGGTGATTGTGATGATGAGGAACAAACCTTGCAGCAGTGCATAATCGTTGCCCTGCACCGCCTGCAGCATCATCTGACCGATACCCGGATAGGAGAACACCTGTTCGGTGAGCAGCGAACCGCCAACGACGTGACCAAGTGCGGTACCGAAACCGGAGAACGACGGCAGGATGGCGTTGCGAGCGGCATAGCCATACTTGATGCGGCGAGGCGACAGGCCCTTAGCTTCGGCGACGGTGATATAGTCCTCGCCCAAGGTGGAGACCATCATGTTGCGCATGCCGATGACACCGGCACCGAGCGAGCTGCACAGGATGGCAAGTGCCGGCAGACAGGCATAGTACAGTGCGGAAGAAATGAATTCCCAGCTGAAGCCAATGGTAGCCTGACGATAGTTATAGCCGCCCGACAGAGGGAAAATTCCCAAGGTTTTAGCGAACAGCCAGATGAAGATAAGCGCCAACCAGAAGTAGGGAACGGACTGAAATACAGTGGCCGTAGGCGAGACGATGTTGTCGAAGCGCTTGCCATGACGCCATCCGGCAGCAATGCCGAGAAGCTGCTGAATGATAAAGGAGATAACAGTGGTGCATCCCACCAACGCAACGGTCCAAGGCAATGCGGTAGCGATGCATTCGGTGACCTGAGTCGGGAAATAGGTAACCGATACACCCCAATTGCCGGTAAAGATATTCTTAATGTATTCGAAATACTGTTCGATGAGTGGAGCATCGCTGCTGCCGAGCATTGACTGGATCGCTTCCCTCGTCTCCGGCGCAATGGAACCGCCCTTTGACGCAAGGCGGTCGATCAGGGAGTCGACCGGATTGCCGGGCATCATACGCGGAATCGCGAAGTTAATCGTGATGGCGAAGAAGAAGGCGACCAGATAGAACGCGATTTTGCGAAGATAGAATTTCATGGGTCGTATCCTCTGGTACTAATTGGTTGACGAGGCCGGAGCAAGCGGTGAACCCATTTGCTCCGGCCGTTGGTTATATGGCCGGAATTGGCCGAATCACTTTACTTTGAGGTTCTTAATCACCACTGCATAGTCGGGGCTGGCCCACGGCTGCGGATTGGCGTACAGATTGTCCTCAGTCGGGAAGTTGTCGAACTTATCAGACCAGAACTCCGTCAAACCGCTCTGACGCAGCAGCGGAATATACGGCATATCCTCGAAGACGTTCTCTTGGATAGTGGTATAGGCCTTCTGCTTCTCATCTTCGTCAGTAGTCGAGTTGATGGTCTTCAGGGCCTCATTGACTTCTTCGTTGTTGTAGCGGGCATAGCCAGGATAGGCGGTTTCACCCTTGGGCGCAGTCTTTTCGCCGTTGAACCACTGGTTGTAGAAACCGTAGGCCTCGGTGGCGTTCGGCATCCACAGACCATAAATCGTCAGATCATAGTCGCCCTTGCGCAGGCCTTGTCCCCATTCGTTAGAGGAGACCTGCTTGGTGATGAATTCGATGCCGATTTCCTTGAGTTGCTGGTTCATAATGTCGATGGCATTGATCCAATCGGATGTACCGTTGGTCACTGCGACCTCAAAACTCAGCCTCTGGCCGTCCTTCTCATAGATGCCGTCGGAGCCCTTGGTATAGCCAGCGTCCTCAAGCACCTTGATCGCCTCGTCCTGACGGGCGCTCATCGGAACCGGACCGTCGGAAACGCTTTCATCGAAGTATTCCTGATACTGCTGGGTCGGGTAAAGGGAGCCATTGATCTCGGTATAAGAATCGTTGAAGGCCAATTTATTGAGCTGTTCGCGATCGATGCCGTAATAGATAGCCTTGCGCACGGCCTTGTCGGTAATCGGACCGGTGCAGCCCAGATCGGCATTCGAACAAGTGATCAGGGAGACCTGGCTGGACGGCAGGTTGACAGTCGAGATGTCCTTGCCTGCCAGCACGGAATCGGCATTGACAATGTTCAGAGCAGCCCAATCAAGTTCGCCGGCCAGCAAGGCATCCTGCTTGGACTGATCGGAGGAGTAGACTACAAAACGCACACCGTCGACCTCTGGTGCACCGCCATAATACTTGGCGTTGGTCTTCAGGGTGTAGGCCATCGAGTCAAAGTTTCCGCCCTCAGTGGTCAGAATGCCGTAGGTCACGGCATTTTCATTGGTATCAGTGACCGGATCGGACTTTTTCTCCCAGTCATGCTTGGGTACGATATAGACGCCGGTCAGGAACGTCAGGCCGTTGGCGGCCTGCGGCTCATCAAAAGTGAGCTTGACTTCAGTATCGGAAACCTTCTCGGCGGAACCATGGAAGCCAACGGTATTCAGTGCATCGTTCTCAGTAAGCAGGGTAAAGGTGTATACCACGTCATCGGCGGTCACCCTCTCTCCGTCAGACCAAGTTACGTCATCGCGCAGCTTAACGTTGACGGACATACCATCTTCAGCCATGGTGTATTCGGTGCCCAGCTGGGGTTCAAGTCCTTTGGTGCCGTAGCTGTTGGTGTAGAACAGCGCTTCGTACAAACCACCCATGGTGCCAGTGACAGACAGCGAGGAGAAGGGGTTGTAATTCACCGTTACAGCAGTAGTGGCGTTGGCGGTGGTGTTGATGATAACGTCTTGAGCGGCACCGTTATTGGAGTTACCTCCGCAAGCGGCAAGCGGAGCACATAAAGCGGCGACGGCGCAAGCAGCCGCCAACATCTTCATTCCGCGTTTTGTCATGATGTCTCCATTCGACTTTGAACTCTTCCTTGTACGCCAGCCCTGGCGCTCCAACGAAATTCGAAACAGCTTTTCGTTGATAACTAAAGTTTCGCACCATTTATATACTTTGTCAAATCATCTCACAAAATATTTTTTCGGCGTGTCACATCTTCATCAGATAGAAAACACTGAAAAATAAGCCATTCTGAGATTTAGACACACAGATCAGCCTGACAAATACTCTAAAAATATCACAAGAGCCCATCAATCATTAGCGAAAAAATTTTCGTTTAATGTTGATGAGCCCTTATGTAATAAGAAGAGAAAACTCCAAGTACGCTATTGAATAAGCAGCTCGAATGGCGTAGCAGGAAGCCCCTGATCATTCCATAGCGTTAGATCCGGAGCGTTCGACCAACCATAGCGAATCACCGTTCCACGTCGCAGTGCAATATCTTGATCTAATGGAATACACACATGCGCATAATCACGTACCGTATCGGCCACAGCCGTGGCATGGTATGCCGTACCACCGGGTTCCAGAATGTCGAATTCCACATCACCTGATGCCTGCAAACCACCTGCGACATGCACAAAATCGACGATAACGGCATTATGCGTGCGTACGGCGCGAACCGGCAACGGTCCCATGGATTCACAGGCCTCGCCATAGGCCACACTCCGAGCCGCAAGAGCAAAACGCTCCCCCACACTGCGTTTATCCAATGGATGCAGGTCGTTATTCTCTCCGAAACCGATGGTTACAATCATCGCTGTATGCCGCAGTGCCAGCACCTTACGCTGCTCATCGCGAAGACGAGGCCAATCGCAATCAGGTTCAAGCGTGTAGTTAGGCAGCTGAGCGAACAGGAACGGCAAATCCGCACGTTCAAATACTTCCCTCCACTCCTGAATCAGAGCCGCAAGCATACGTGCATATCCTGGTGCCGCATGCGCGTTCGATTCGCCCTGATACCACAGGACACCGGTTACCGACAAGCCGGTCAATGGCATAATCATTGCGTTGAAATCGCCGACAGCCATATGCGAGAAGAACTCCTGCTCACGGCGATCCGGCATTGTGCAGCCGCGCATGACATGCCACGCCCCCAGTGAATCCAGATCGAACTGCCGTCCCTCAGTATCAATCAGCACATGACGCTTATTTTCGGTCAATTGTCCTTGCCCTGAAAAACTGAGCAGACGAATCGCCAACGTACATTCTTCCGGCAGACATTCGATGTCGTAATTTCTTGGCGGATAGCGGTAGCCAGTCTGTCCAATCAATTGACCATCAAGATAACATTCGTCCGCATCCACCATGGTGCCAAGACGAAGCTGAGCCGGTTTGCCAACAAATTCATCCGGCACACGAATCCGTTTGCGTATCCAGATTGCCCCAGAGGCTCGTAACTCCGGCCTTCGCGACTCATTAAGCGACATTGTGGGCCAATCAGCATCGTTGAAGTCAGCGGACTGCCAATGTTCCCGCAATCCCAAATCGGCTTCATCCAGATCGGCCATGTATTGACGCTCATAGTCGGCATAACGCTGTTGTTCACGCTGCACATAGCCCGGTTGCACCAAGCGATCGAAATCCTTGGGAAGGCAGCCTATGGATTCCAAGTTGTTGCGACTCATCCACGCTTCGATATGGGTGCCTCCGATGGCGGTGGCAATCAAACCAATGGGCACGCCTATATCTTGCCGAAGTTGCTTTGCAAAGAAATAGCCAACTGCGGACATGCCGCTGATGTCGTCACGCCCTACTTGGATCCACGTTCCGCCAGGCAAATCCCGATGAGGTTGCACGAAATCAAAAGTCTGGGGCACAGCAAACAGACGAATATTCGTGTCATTGGCCGATTCGATTTCCCCGGGAAACATGGTGGCCACGCGCCCCATCCACAGTTCCATGTTCGATTGACCGGCCAACACCCATACGTCACCAAACATCACGTCAAGAGCAACCACACGCTCGTCGTTCGCGGTTGTCGCCTCCAGCACGAAAGGACCACCGGCCTGATGCGCCTGCAGCACCGCCTGCCAATGCCCTTGTTCATCGGCAACAGCCGTTGCTTCAATGTCATCTATCGACACATGTACGGATTCGCCTGCTGCACAGATACCCCATACTTTTGCGGGGCGGTTTCGCTGCAATACCATACCGTCAGTAAACAATGGCGATAGTTCAAGATGATATGTCTTCGCAGCGCACTCATTCATATCGGTGTTCATCGTATATTTCCTGTCAAGTCGTCGGTTGTGCTAGTGCTAATGAATGTTCACCCTTGATCATGGATAGATGGTTCGTCCATGTTCATCCGGGACCTTGGTCATGCGGTAGAAGAAGGTGTTCACCTGATCACGCCAGGCCACCGCATTATCCAACTGCTGTGCAAGTCGTTGGGCAACATTGTCGAACACCGCCTCTGGCACTTGTCCGCGTACGTTCTCCCAAGACTTGATATAGCCTTGCACCGCTTCGGGACCAGCAAAATGCGTGTCATATATGTGTTGCAGCACGGTTTTGCCACTGTGCAGGCGATGCTCATACCCGACATGGTGGAAGAACAGCAGCAGTTCGTCCGGTGTGGAATTCACGTCCTCATAGATTGCCGCTTGACGAGGAGGATATTGCGCGACATAGCCTGAACCCGTGGCCTGTGTGCGATCCACGCCCACACCGTCACGATCGGCAAAATGGTAGGTGCCCCATCGGTCGTACTCGTATCCGTTAACCGACGGGCCGTAATGCACGCCGGGAGTGACCATGAACCCAACACCAAGTGGTGCCGTATATCCTTCGTACACGGCATTCGAGGTGAGCAGTATGTTTCGGATAATGCCAATGGTTTTCTCTGACGCATCGGGGAAGGTCTGCGCTAACCATTCATTCGCTATGGTTTCGGCATTCAACGTGTTATCCCAGCACATGCGACCGAAACCATAAAGGTTGGCCTGCGCCAAAGCATTGCCTGTCCAATTGTCATCCATACCGACATTAGAAACGGCTGCGAACCCGGTATGGCAGGTATTCGGGCCGCGATGAGCAATAATCGACTTCACTTGTGACGAAGCATCGTCATTATCGGTGGATGCACCATCGATCATGGTATCCGTATCGATCATGGTCAGCCACTGAGGCAGTACATAGTTCACATCAATCTGATGACCAAGGTATTCGGCGGTAATCTCGAATTCCATAATGATATTCGTGTGCTTCATACCGCCGATCAGCGGATTAAGCGGCTCACGGGTCTGAAAATCCATTGGCCCAAATTTGACCTGCAAAGCCACGTTGTCAGCAAATAGGCCATCTAGCTCCTTGAAGTTATTCCAAGCGGCTTTGGCGCGATCAGTGGAGCGATCACGCCAATCCTGTTGAGAGTTGTATACAAAGGCACGCCAGATGACAATGCCTCCGTGGGGTGCCAGCGCCTCGCCCAGCATATTCGCACCATCCGCATGAGTGCGTCCATACTGCATCGGGCCGGGCTCTCCCTCCGAGTCCGCTTTAACAACGAATCCACCAAACGCTGGAATCTGACGATAAATCGCGTCCGCAGTCTGCGCCCACCATGCGCGCACTTGCTGATTGCAGGGGTCACTGGTGCTCAGACCTCCCAAGCGTTTTGGACTGGCAAAGTTGATAGCCAGAAAAGTGCGAATGCCAAAACTGTCGAACAAATCGGCAATATGAGTCACCTTGGAAAGGAATGGTTCAACGATCAGACGCGTTGCATCGCCTCGCACATTCACATTATTCAGGCACACAGCATTAATGCCTATGGACGCCATCAATCGTGCATATGATTCCAGCCGTGCAAAGTCGCCACGGAATGGATTCGTGGTATCTCGTTCAGGGAACGCTCGGAAATCGCTGTGATCATTGCTATCCATTCGCCCAAAGAAAATGGACTCTCCGGCATATCCGCGTTCAATCGAACCATCAATCTGATCCCAGTGGTCAATCATGCGTATCTGCTGATCGGGTTCGGCAACACATTCACAAACCGTACCAGTCATAACCGCACGTACATATGCATAGAATCCGTATAGCAAACCGGTTCCGTCACACGCATCAATGGCTTTGCGCCCATTAGATATGTCATGAATACGATATCCCTGCGGCGAAGTCACCCCTGGCACTGTCTGCAGCACACGCAACAACACAGTGGCCTCATCAGCATTCCCCGTCAATGGCTGACGCAGGAATTCCACGATTTCGCGTCGCACACGAATGGTGCGCGCATCCTCGTCTCCTTCCAGATACCACACCGTTTCACCAAGAGCGGCACGAATCGAATCAGCCTTCAGCCACATTGCATCGGCCATGTTATTCTCCCATGATCGAATAATACGAAATTTTTGTTCATCCTACCCCAATCTGGGTAGATAATCAAATGGACTTACTATTAGTTTTTTCTCAGTATCCCAACTAAAACAACGAAACACGCGCAACACCTATCAACAAACATGTACTAAACTTTTTTCGTATGACTACAACAACCGCACCACAGCGCAGTGACGCACAACGACCGAAACTCACCGAAATCGCTCAGAAAGCCGGCGTCTCCGTCTCTACCGTGTCCAAAGTCATCAACGGACGCAGAGATATCGGCGCGGCTACTCGACAAAAAGTCGAGGCAATCCTCAACGAATATGGATACCAAAAATCGTTGGTCAAAGCTGTTCCCTCACGCCAAATCGACATTGTTTTTCAAGATTTTGAAGAGATGTGGGCTATGGAACTGCTCAAGGGCGTAACCGAAACCGTCAGTCGCCACGGTATCAGCGTCACCGTCACCGAATTGAAAAATCGCGATGCCAATGGCGCCCCATGGACTCAAGATATCCTCGAACGCCGGCCACTAGGCGTAATTCTTATTTTTTCGGATCTGTCGGCGCAAGACAAGAAGCGATTCGTATCCCGACAAATCCCCTTCGTAACACTTGATCCTGCAGGAGACCCAGCCCCAGACAGCACCACCATTCGCGCCGATAATTGGACCGGAGGACTTGTCGCCACTCGGCATCTGACATCGCTCGGGCACCATCGTATCGGTATCATCACCGGCCCGATGCATCAACTGTGCGCCAAGGCACGTTACGACGGCTACTTGTCCGCTTTAGCTGAGGCAGGCATCGATTTCGATCCGTCGCTGATGCGCGAAGGTCAGTTTCACGTACAGGATGGATTTGAACACGCCATGTCGCTACTAACCGCGCCTAACCGTCCCACCGCAATCGTCGCAGGCAACGATCTGCAAGCTATGGGCATTTACGATGCCGCACGCCAACTGGGATTATCCGTACCGGAAGATCTTTCTGTCGTTGGCTTCGACGACGTGACCTTCTCTAAACTTCTCAGCCCCTCATTGACCACTGTGTTGCAACCATTGGCCCAGATGGCCGGTTGCGCCGCCAATTTGCTATTGGAGATGAACGCAGGCCATTCCGTTGCGCAAGACACCGTTTTTCCCACCACACTTGTTGTACGCAACAGCACCGCGAAGCCACGACATATCAACTAAATCAAATACGGGGATTCGACATCCGAAACATTACGCAATGTCAAATCCCCGCATCTATTCACAGGCTCAGTGTTTTCGCGGCCTAGCAATAACTAACGCACCACAATGGTCTGCGAAGCAGACTGCATACCGGCAGCATCAGCACTGAGCACCACGCGTCCGGCCTCGCCAGTGAATCGCAGCATCACTGACGCCACGCCTTGGTACATGTGGATTGCGTCGCCGCCATACGGCTCGTTGCCCATCAGATTGCCATTATCGACCGCAACGATCTCGGCGGGGCCTTCCACGCGGAATCGCACGGACGTGCTTTCACGGAATACCGGGTTGCCATCGGTATCAAGGCATTGCACGCAGAACAGCTGTTCATATCCGCGTTCGGCGGGCACGTCTACAACTTCAGGCAGTGCCGGTCGTCCAAGCGCCGCAATATCGGCGAATTGGAGCGAGACAGCCGGCGAGACCGGAGTGACGATCTCTTCACGGCATACTTCTTTACCGTCACGATAGCCAATCACCGTCAGCGTGCCCGGATGCCAAGGCAAGTAACCGGTGACCACACGGTTGGGGTATTCGCGCACCGGCTTGCAGAACAGTTCACGGTAGGGGTGCAGAATACGAATCTCATCGCAGTTGGTCGCCACCATATAAGGCATGACGCCACGCTGGAATTGCGGGAAATGCCAGTGACCGACGAACGGCGGGATATCCCAGTGCTCCTTGACATTCTCATCCGGCTGGGAGTAGTCGGCGACCATGAAATGCACGAAAGGTTCGCCATCGGCCTGCCAATACGACTTCATCAGCCAGTAGCCAGCTTTGGGCACACCATTAGTGCGCACCAACGCACCCGACCATCCCTTCGACGGCCAACCCATCGATTCGCCGAGATAGTCGAAGCCGGCCCAGATGGTACCGCCGACCACCCATTCCTTCTCTTCCGGCACCAGATTCGGGTTTTCGCTGATGTAATCCTGCATCTGCAGGTCATGCCCCACAAACCACTGGTACACTTCAGATCCGAAAATCGGCTTATCCGGAATCATGGCATGCACACGGTCATACCATTGTTCGGAGTAATTCAGCACCGTCACATCAGTGATATCGGCAATTAGTTTGATGCGTTCCACGCGTTCGGCCGGATCTTCAATCTCGTGATCAGCCAAGGCCTCATCAGTGGCTTGAATAATGCCTTCAGACGAACTGGTATCAGCCGCCTCGGATTGGAAGTGCGGACTCATCGCACATCCCACCGGACGCCCGGTGGGGTCAAGCCGATGCGCTTCATCCACCAATTGCCGCAGAATCGCCAGCATGGAGCGCTTGGCCTGATTCTCCACCTCGTTGCCCACGCCCCACATCACCACACTGGGGCGATTGCGGTCGCGACGAATCATCGCCGCCAAGTCATAGCACCAACCGGCTTCGAAATAACGCTTGTAATGGCCAGACTGCCACTTGTCAAACGGTTCAGAATACACGTAAAAGCCGAGTTCATCAGCCAAGTCAAGCATTTCACGCGGATGAACGTGGTGAGCCAAGCGCAGACCATTACACCCGATTGCCTTCAATTCCTCAAGACGCGCACGAATCAATTCCTTCTTGGCGGCGGAGCCCACGCACCCCATATCCTGATGCAGGCACACGCCACGGAACACGGTTCTGACCCCATTAATCAACATACCGCGGTCAGGGTCGAGCTTCACATCCCTCAAACCAATGCGTTGCTCGATGGCATCCGAGCCATCCGGCAGAGCTACGTTCAGCGTATACAGGTACGGATCCTCCGCGCTCCACAGATGCACATCGGCAACCTGCAGAGTCAGACCAGATGCGGCATCACCCCGAACCTCGCCGACGACATTGTCCTCAGCATCACACAGCGTCACAGCGATCTCACCAACGGTCGGGCGATCCTCAGAATCCATGGATATAGTCAATGTGGCAGCCTGTGCAGCAAAATCCACTTGCTGGCTCACCAGAACATCACGTTCATCCAAGTGCCGCTCGGGAACCTCAATAAGCTTGACGGTACGATAGATACCCGCACCGGAATACCAACGGTCAGTCGGAGCGTCAAGGTTCTCCACACGAATCAGAATCTCATTGTCACCGGCTTTGAGCGCGTTCGTGATATCCAAGCGGAACGGGCTATAGCCGTATGCCTGCCCTCCAACTTCAACGCCGTTAACCGTCACAGTCGAGTTCTCGTAAACGCCATCGAAATCCAAATAAAATCGATGACCTTCAGCCAGCTCGCCTATAGTAAGCGTGCGGCGATACCAGCCGATACCCCACCAATCGCGGAACGCCTGATCGACTCCCCAATCCATCGGATTGACCATTGGACGGTTGATGGCCCAATCGTGCGGCAAATTGATAGCTGTACCCTCGCCTGCCGGAGCAGGCCGTTCACCAGACGAGAATTCCCAACTATCCATAAGTTCGGTAACGGTACGCATGATGCAAAGTCCTTTCCGAGAGCGACCTCTTTGGCAGATGGGTTTACTGTATCGAATTGTTACCAAGCGAGCTATAATTTTTGCCAATATTGCGCACAGTTACGGATGTTCATAACAATATATGTCACAATGGCTTCTCCGCACCTGCGTAATGCATCACCTAGTTCAACCGAGTCGGGAAGGCGTAATGAACTCATCTCGCAACGTCACCTTGGCCCATATCGCGCAGCAATTGGGATTAAGCCAGTCAACAGTATCCCGTGCGCTCTCTCGTACCGGGCGTGTTTCTGCCGCAACTGAGGCTCGCGTACGTCAGGCAGCGCAAGCCTCAGGGTATGTGCTTCCCCAGGGCCATGTCATGATTGCGGGAGGTGCAACCAAACGCATTGCCATTATCACCCCATCGCTCAATGAACCGTCCGCAGCAATGCTGGCCGAGCATCTGCAGCATCGACTCGCCGAATCCGGCCATGAACCACTCGTGCTTAGCACCGGCGGAAGCCTGCAACATGAACACACACTGATTCATACATGGAACAGCGCTGCGGACGGATTCGTTCTCATATCCCCCGGCTCAGCTGACGCACAGATTCGTCGGCTGGCAGCAATACTGCCAACCGTGGTAGTCGACCGTTACATTTCCACAGTGTCTTCGGTCATTGCCGATGCCAGCACCGGTATAACCGCAGCGATAAAAACCTTGCACGGCATGGGCCACTCCAGCATCACCTATGTGGCAGGACCTTCATCATGGGCGAATACGCATCGTCGTCGCGCATTATGGCAGGCAGCGATGCGGGCACATATGGAATGCCGCATTATCGAAGACTGTCCAGATACTGTTAACGGAGGACGAGCGGCTTTTGCACTGTATGATCAGCATCGCACCGACGCCGTACTAACCTTCAACGATGCCATGGCCGCTGGGTTCATCACGACTGCTATCGAGCATGGACTGCGTCTGCCTAAAGATGTGTCGGTAATCGGATATGGCGACTCCACGCTGGCAGATCTTGTCAGGCCTACCATGTCTTCCATTCATCTGCCCTGGAATGCCTGGACCGATGCCATTGCCGCAGCATTGGAGGAACAATTCGACTCTTCCAAGACAAAGCGTGTGACCACACGTTCGGTCGCCACACGCTTTATTCAACGAGCCAGCATTGCCCGCAAACAGTCAGTGCCACAAGCACGGCGTTTGGCATTCGATTCCCTATCGTCGTTGCGTTCGGCACCACATACAGACTTGACTCTTATGGTCAGCTCTCTTGCGGAGCTACAACCTGCATTAGACGCGTTCGCACAACGATTCCCTCATATTCATCTGCACGCGGAGGAATCAGGGCCGCAAGCCTCGGCCATCGCTCTGCTGCGCAACCGAAAAGATGCGGACCGCAATGTACCAGACCTGTTCCGTGTGGAATACGACAAGCTTCCCGAATTGGCTTTTTCCGGACAAATCCTCAATTTCCGGTTCCCTCGCATCGAACGTGAATTCACGGCCAGATTTCTTCCGCAGACACTGGCGTCCGTACACGTTGAGGGCGGACTGTTCGGCGTTCCCACCGACATTGCACAGATGGTGATGTTTTGCCGAACCGACATGTTGAATGCAGCCAATCTGCCCATACCGCGCACATGGCGCGACTACCATGATGTCGGCGCACGACTTCGGGAACGACTCCCCGGCACTGCCATGGGATTCATCAATGTCGCAGATGCACAACATTATCTGTCGCTGCTGCGCATGGCTGGCGCCCCGCTATGGACGCAACATGATGCAACCAACATTCAGCTATCTCTCAATGCACCCGAAGTAGTGGCCGCTGCCAAGCTCTTGCAACACTGCATTGATGACGGCGTGCTTATTTGTGAACCGCACACCGCCCACATGACCGATGGGACAATCGCTTCAGGGCGGTATGCGGCACCAGTAACAGCCTCATGGTTCGCGCCATTGATTGTCCGTGCTCACCCCAACGGAACAGGACTATGGCAGGCGACGCTGCCTCCATCTTTCTCGGCCCCGGAGCAACTGGTTACCTCCACAGTGGGCGGCTCCGCACTAGTTATTAACGCCGACGCGCCGCGCGATCGGCAAGCGACGGCATTGGCGAGCGCACTGTGGCTGACGTCCGATCCACAATCCATGGCGGTGCAATCGCTGCGCAACTCTCCATCTGCGGTGAGTCTCTACCACGACAATCAGGAGGCATACGCTCCTCATAACCGCTCGGAATCATTACCTTCCGACGTTTCCGACGATTCGTTCTTCGGTTCATCGCTACGGAACGCCTATATCGATTCGATGCAACGACTCGATACGCATTGGAAACCCCTGCCGTTTATGACACAAGTAGATGCCGATTTTCGAGATACTATCCTGCCCGAATTGGCTCCGGGCGGACATTCACAAGATTTGCTCACGCAATGGCAAGCCAGCATCGCCAATCACGGCCGCTCGCTCGGTTTCACCGTCCACATCTCCAACAAGGGCTGATGGCACTATCAACGCATCTCTGTGCACGTCCCAGCGAAAAGACGATGGCTCTGTTTCATATCAATCCCATAATTGTGCCCCCCTGATACCAGAAAGCCGCCCGCAACGAATGCTGCGGACGGCTTTCCGATACGGAAGGAAGGAGAAGGAGAGAAGAACAATACTGTGATGCCTGTTGCGCTCATCCGTTGGAACGGAATAAGCGCGAACAGACGTCTTGGTCAGGCCATCACACTGTGGTGGCCTCGGCAGGTGCGCACTCGCCGGTGTCGGCCCGGCTGCCCGTCTGTTCAAGCAGAGCACACAGCTTCGGCCTCCAAACCGGCTTCAGCGGCACCAGTGCCAGCATGACGAGCGTGAGTACAACACCTGCCGTCATGATGATCAGGCCTCAGCCAGGGCTTCGACGATGTAGTTGTTGATGGTGGCCTTGACGGACTCGAGGTGATCGGACTTGGTGGCGGCGATCAGCTCGGACTGCGGCTTGTCGAGGCTGTAGGCTTCGAGGTCGGCCAGGGTGACCTTGCCTTCGTCGATGTCCTTGCCGATGCCGGAGTCGTAGGAAGCGTAACGCTCGGCCTGCAGGTTCTCGATGAACTTGTCCTGGTGCATCTTGTCGGCCACGATCAGGCCCATGGCGAAGGTGTCCATGCCGGCGATGTGCGAGCGGAACAGATCCTCGGCGTAGAAGGAGGTACGACGCGGCTTGGCGTCGAAGTTCAGGCCGCCCTTCGGGCCGATGGAGCCTTCGTCGAGCACTTCCCACATCACGGTGGTGGTTTCCATCAGGTCGGTCGGGAACTCATCCATATCCCAGCCGATGAGCTTGTCGCCCTGGTTGGCGTCCAGCGAGCCGAGCACGCCGGCTTCGCGGGCGGTGCGAATCTCGTGCTGATAGGTGTGGCCAGCCAGGTTGGCGTGGTTGCCCTCGAGGTTGAGCTTCATGAAGTCGATGTCGTAGGTCTTCAGGAAGGCGATGGCGGTAGCGGCATCGAAGTCGTACTGGTGCATCGTGGGTTCCTTGGCCTTCGGCTCGATGAGGAACTGGGCATCCAGGCCGATTTCCTTGGCGTACTCGTGGCACATGTGGAAGAACTGAGCCATGTGGCCCTGCTCACGCTTCATCTGGGTGTTCCACAGGTTCTCGTAGCCTTCGCGGCCGCCCCAGAACACATAGTTCTCAGCGCCCAGACGCTTGGCGATCTCCAGGGAGTGCTTCAGCTGGCCGCCGGAGTAGGCATAGATGTCAGCGAACGGCGAGGTGGAGGCGCCGGAAACGAAGCGCGGGTTGGTGAACAGGGAGGAGGTGTTCCACAGCAGCTTGACGCCGGTGGCCTTCATCTGCTCTTCGATGCGGTCGACAACCTTGTCGAGGTTGGCGTTGGTCTCGCGCAGGGTGTCGCCTTCGGGGGCAATGTCGCGGTCATGGAAGCAGAAGTACTCGGCACCGAGCTTGGTGAAGAACTCGAAGGCGTAGTCAACCTTGGCGAGGGCCTCGTCCATCGGGTTGGAGTACTTGCCGTACCACGGACGGTGCGAGGTGCCGGTGCCGAACGGATCGACCAGTTCCTGATCGAAGGTGTGCCACCAAGCGACGCCGAAGCGCAGCCAATCCTTCATCTTCTTGCCGGCGACAACCTTGTCGGCGTCGTAGTAATGGAAGGCAAGACCCTCCTGGGGTCCCTTCTCGCGGCCAACGTACTCAATCTTGTCAATATCCCACAGACCCATTTGGGCGCTCCTTTGCAGCTATGCGGCGTAACGGATTACAGGAAACATAATAAAACCATCAAACTATATTTGTCAAATCATTGAATTTTTATGGTTACACTACTGCAAATCCTTGAGACTCCGCCATTATTGCAGCTCTAGATCGCCCTTAACAAGGCTGTCGCGACACTCCGAAGCAAAGTAATTTCTGCGATGAATCAGCTGTCGCCAACACATCGACGGCTGCCAACGTATCACCTAACTGCATCGCCTACCGTCGCAACATCTAGCGCGCTGCCGAACGATGCAGACGCACCAAATCAAAGGTATAAATCACCAACGCCAGCCATATCACCGAGAACGAAACAAAACGGTGCGCCGGTACCTGCTCCCCCAGCACCACCAGTCCCAAAATCAGCTGAATCGTCGGGGTGATGTATTGCGTGAAACTCACGGTCAGGAAGGTCGCATGCTTGACTCCGTATGAGGTGAGCACCAGCGGAATCACCGTCAGCACACCGCAACCGCCCAGCAACGCCCACACCCACCAGGGCGCTCCCTGCGGCACACCAAGGCGAGGCTGCACGGCGAGCGCCACAAAAGCGATCGGCGTGAGCACACCGGTTTCAAACGTCAACGATTGGAAGGGATCAAGCGGCACGAATCGTTTGATCAGGCAATACCCCGAATAGCTGAGCACCATAATAAACGCGATGCCAGGGAACGCGCCCGTGTCGATGATGTAGAGCACGCAGCCTCCCAATGCGATTAGCATGGACGCCGCGCCAAGTCGGCTGGTGTGTTCGCGCAGGAACACCAGCGCGAAGAACATATTGATCAGCGGCAGCAGGAATCCGCCCACGCTGGCTTCGGATGTGCGCCCGATTGACACCAGATAGATATAGGCCACCCAATCAATGGTGACCAGCACCGCTGCGGCGACGGACATCCAAAATACTTTCGGCGTGGCCCACATCGCCCGGACCGCTGCAACCAGCCCGCTCCAACGGCGGGTGAGCAGCATGAATACCACCATCACCACGGCCGCGGTGACGATGCGGTAGAGCATCACGTTCACCGACGACACCGTATCAAGAGCGGCCCAATACACCGGAAACATGCCATATACCAACGATGCCGCCACAGCGGCGGTCACGCCCTGCGGCGTCTGCTTGACTTCAATCGCACTTGCCATCCTCGCCCTACTCCCAGCGCTACAGCTTTACCATCGTTGCATCCTATCGAACGACCTGGTCTGCTTATTGAGCGGCTGAACGCAAAGCACCACGCACACGCAAACGCCCACGCGAACACAGTCGCCCGCGTGAGTACAGTGGTGATGACCGATGAACCCATGTTGTGAAGCGCAAAGGAGAGCGTGAATGAGCGAACGGATCGATACCACATGCGTGCAGGGCGGCTACCAGCCGGGCAACGGCGAATCCCGCACTCCCCCGATCATCCAGGCAACAACCTTCAAATACACGTCGAGCGAACAGATGAGCCGCCTGTTCGACCTGTCGGAATCCGGCTACTTCTACACCCGTTTGCAGAACCCGACCAACGACACGGTGGCCGCGAAGATCTGCGAACTTGAGGGCGGCGCCGCTGCGATGCTCACCAGCTCTGGCCAAGCCGCGAACTTCTTCGCCCTGTTCAACATCTGCAACGCCGGCGACCATATCGTCGCCTCCTCCGCAATCTATGGCGGCACCTTCAATCTCATCAATGTGACGATGGCCAAGATGGGCATCGAATGCACGTTCGTAAGCCCCGACTGCACTGACGAAGAACTTGAGGCCGCATTCCGCCCGAATACCAAGGCCGTGTTCGGCGAATCCATCGCCAATCCGGCGCTGATCGTGCTTGACTTCGAGAAGTTCGCCACCGCCGCGCACAACCATGGCGTGCCGTTCATTGTGGACAACACCTTCCCCACGCCGATTAATTGCCGACCTTTCGAATTCGGCGTTGACATCGTCACCCACGCCACCACCAAATACATGGATGGCCATGGCTCCTGCGTGGGCGGCGCGATCGTCGACTCCGGCAACTTCGACTGGATGGCCCACGCCGACAAGTTCCCGGGGCTCACCACCCCCGACGATTCCTACCATGGCGTCACCTATGCCAAGGACTTCGGCCCAGCAGCCTACATCACCAAGGCCACCGCACAACTGATGCGCGACTTCGGTTCCACGCCCGCTCCTATCAATTCGTGGATTATGGGCATGCATCTGGAATCCCTCGCCCTGCGTATGGCCCGCCACTGCGAAAACGGACAGAAGGTGGCCGAATTCCTCGCCACCGATCCGCGCATCTCGTGGGTCAACTACCCAGGCCTGCCATCCGACAAGTATCACGCGCTGGCCGAGAAGTACATGCCGAACGGCACCTGTGGCGTCATCTCCTTCGGTGTGCCCGGCGGCCGTGAGAAGGTCTCCGCCTTCCTCGATGGGCTGAAGATGGTGTCGATCGCCACGCATGTGGCCGACGCGCGCAGCTGCACGCTGTACCCGGCTGGCACCACCCATCGCCAGCTCACCGAGGAACAGCTTGAGGAGGCCGGCGTCGGCATCGATCTGGTGCGACTGAGCTGTGGCATCGAGAATGCCGACGATATCATCGCCGATCTCGATCAAGCCCTCGCCACCATCAACTAGTGCCTGCTTATACCCGACTAATGCCCGTCCAACTATCTGTTGTAACGGACGAATAAACGTTGCGACAACAAACCGCAGCGAAACGGCCCTGAAGCAATTCCACCGCATGATGCGGCTGCTTCGGGGCCGTTGCCATATTCAACTCAGCTACGCTGTTCAACTACGCAACCATTCAACTACCCGACTGCTCAATCAGCCGCGCAGTAGTTTGTAATCACCCACCTGTGGATGACACGCCGAGGGCACTGTAGATAGTGGATAACACAGTGGGCAAATAGGCGAATCCCAAGGTTATCCACCAGACCGGCAGTCGGTTATGCACATTTCATAATGCTTGGAATCATTGAGTTTTCCACTTATCCACAACTTTGCCTAAGCCGCTTGCACCGCCATCGCGCACCGGCATACAGTGTGCCTCACGGCGGGCACCGAAGCCTGCCGGCAAAGTTCCAGGAAGGGGAACCATCATGACCGAGACCATGATTGACACTGAGGATCCGGGCGCACCGGCGATGTTGGACACCAAGGACGTGGCCGAAATGTTCAAACGGCACAATCTGGCCATCTACGCTGAAGCTCGACGCACGTTCTACCGCAAAATCAATATCAGCCCATTCAAAAGGCGTTCGCCGAAACTGCTGAGGCTTATCGAATGGTCGTTCTGGGATTGGTTCGCATTCGACTGCTCGATCACCGGCTTGGTAACCGGCAACGATTGCACGGATCTGCGCCTAGAATTCGAAGATGACCAGGATGAGGGCATTTCGCCGTTCCTGTCCATAGCCGAGTTCCTGCATCGGCATGATGATCGCGTCGGAGAGCGGCAAATGTCCGATTTTCTGGAAATCGACTCCACCAACTTCGCTTCGGTATTCTGGATCAACGATGCAAACGCGGCGACGGGCCTGCTGGATTTGGAAGACATCATCCACGGCGGCGAATATATGGTGGATTGCCCGCCGGTAGCCGCGCAATATGACGGTGCGCATGGTGGCATGATCGTCAACCGCATCGCCCGCGCACGAGGTGCGTGGCGGCAATGTGCCATTCCGCTGTATGAGGCCCGCCGCCCTGATTCGCCCGAGGCCAAGCGTGCCATCGCCAGCGCATTCTGTGAAACAAGGCAATGCCCGGATTTCGCCGATTTGGTGAGATTCTTCTATGGTCGCACCAACGATACCGGACTTGACTGGGAGGATATGGCGGCGGCCGTGGATTCACGTTCGCTTCGGCATCTGGTCAGGTAACACCACGGTAACGATAAGCTCCAATACTGGAGTTCAAGGTTCGCGCATGGTCGCAGACCAGCATCTCTTGGGGGACGCTGCGCGCCGGTTTGTCGAAAGTTGGGTCGGCAAACCGGCTTGATGCTGCCGGGACACCATACTCCCGGCAGCGGTGGCGGCACCGATACCGCACTGATGCGACGATGATGCCATAACAACGCATCATCACGCATCACAACCCCGGAATTATCAGCATAATTCGGAGGGCGTGATTTTCGTATATATCACGACCCTTGAAATACACGCATATCTGTGGGGCAGTGATGGGTGCTCTTTATCACTACCCCACAGATATCGCCATATTTCCACGGTTCTGATACGGCACGGCTATCACAACCCGCACATATGCCGATAATCCTGGGGTTGTGACAGAACGGAACAATCACTACCCCGCAATAATGCCGATATTTCGTAGGTTGTGACAACGAGGATTATCACAACCCAAGAAATACGTCGATAAAACGCCGGTCGTGACCACTGCGGATTCGCCGGATCCACCATTTACACTGTCATCCACGCCACCATCCACACTGTCATCGGCATGGTTCGACTTTCAACAGCGCGCCTACGTAGTTTCTCAGGTGAGGTTCAGGTAGACTCGATGTGTTCGTTGATGAAAACCGAGGAGTGTGAACCAACCCCGTGGACGTATCGATGATGCACTTCATCCAGCAAGTGCTTTCGAATCCAGCACTGCTGATGACCACAGTGCTGACGCTTGGCGTAATTTTCGTCAACGGCTGGACCGATGCCCCCAACGCCATCGCCACCTGTGTGACGACCCGATGCATGAAAGTGCGATCCGCCATCATCATGGCGGCCATATTCAATTTCCTTGGCGTGCTGATTATGACGCAGATCAATGCGTCGGTGGCCTCAACCATCAGCAATATGGTTGATTTTGGCGGCGACAGCCAATCAGCACTGATCGCATTGTGCGCAGCATTGTTCTCGATTGTGATCTACAGTGTCGCAGCCGCCCGATTCGGCATCCCCACTTCCGAAAGCCACAGCCTTATCGCCGGCCTTTCGGGAGCGGCAATCGCCATCCAAAGCGGCATTGCCGGCATCAATATGCACGAATGGGTCAAAGTGCTCTATGGCTTGGCGGCAAGTCTGCTGTTCGGATTCGGTATCGGCTGGCTGGTCTGCAAAGTCGTCACGGTGCTGTGTGCAGGGCTTGACCGACGTGGCGCCAACGGTTTCTTCCGATACGCGCAAATCGCCGGCGCTGCAGCCATGAGTTTCATGCATGGCGCGCAGGATGGTCAGAAATTCATTGGTGTGCTGTTCCTCGGCATGGCATTCTGCAACGGGCAGACCAGCGTGACCGGCGTGCTGATTCCCGTCTGGCTGATGCTGCTGTGCAGCGTGATTATGGGCTTGGGCACCAGCGTGGGCGGCGAGCGCATCATCAAGTCGGTCGGCCAGGACATGGTCAAGCTGGAAAAGTTCCAAGGCTTCTCCGCCGATCTTTCCAGCGCGTTGTGCCTGCTGCTGATGACGCTGCTGGGTATCCCCGTGTCCACCACGCACACCAAAACCAGCGCCATCATGGGCGTCGGTGCCGTCAAGCGCCTGTCGGCAATCAACTTTGGTGTTGTCAAAGACATGATGCTCACCTGGGTGTTCACCTTCCCCGGCTGCGGCCTGATCAGCTTCGTTATGGCCAAGCTGTTCATCTTGGTGTTCTAGACCGTTCTCAATCGTTCTTAACCACTCCCAATCGCAACGGCCACAACGGATGCGGCCGTGCACATCCCAATGAAAGGAACCATCGCCGATGGCAAAGATCAAAGACTCCTTCTATTTCGATTCCTTCGATAAAAGTTCGCAATATGCGCTGCAGGCCTCCACCATGCTGGATGAGCTGATGCATGACTTCAAGCCGGATGGCCTGAAGGAGCAGATCGACCGCATGCATGAGATCGAGCAGGCCGCCGACGGCGTGCGCCACAGCTTGGTGGATGCGCTGGTGACCGCGTTCATCACGCCCATCGACCGCGAGGACATCGCCGCACTCAGCGGCAGCCTTGATGACGTTACCGATGAGATCGAAGGTGTGCTGCACCGCATGTACTACGACAACATCACCGAAATCCGCCCCGAGGCGCTTGCGCTGGTTGATTTGTTGCGCAAATCCTGCAAGACGATGGCGAAGCTTGTCGCTCAGATGCATCATTTCAAGAAGGCCAAGAAACTGCGCAATCTCGTGTTCGAAATCAATCACATCGAGCAGGAGGCCGATGCGCTGTTCGTGGATGCCATGCGCACGCTGCACACCACTTGCGACGATCCGATGCAGGTATTCGCCTGGCATGAGGTCTTCACCCAGCTGGAGGAATGCATCGACGCCTGCGAGGAAGTGGCGGATGTGATCGACAATATCGTTATGAAGAACAGCTGAGGCCCCGCCGAAAAGTCTTCCACCGTTCACCCCTTTTGGAATAATGGGAATGTTTGACCGATTCCCTAATCCTGAAGAGAAACGGAAAGTATTGTGGCTGAATTCGTATTTCAGATGATCAAGGCGCGCAAGGCCTTCGGCGACCGCGTGATTTTGAACGACGTGACCTTGAGCTTCCTGCCGGGCGCGAAGATTGGTGTCGTTGGCCCTAACGGCATGGGTAAGTCCACGCTGCTCAAGATTATGGCCGGCCTTGAAACCGTCTCCAATGGCGAGGCGACGCTGACTCCGGGCTACACGGTGGGCATCCTGCAGCAGGAGCCGCCGCTGGACGACACGAAAACCGTGGGCGAGAACATCAAGATGGCCTTCGGCGAAATCGCCGAAAAGGTGGCTCGCTTCAATGAGATCGGCGAGCTGATGGCTGATCCGGACGCCGACTTCGACGCACTGATGGAAGAGATGGGCGCGCTGCAGAACGATATCGACGCCGCCAACGGCTGGGATCTTGATTCGCAGCTCGATCAGGCCATGGACGCACTGCAGTGCCCCGATCCGGACACTCCGGTGAGCGTGTGCTCCGGTGGTGAACGCCGTCGTGTGGCCTTGTGCAAGCTGCTGCTCGAAGCCCCCGATCTGCTGCTGCTCGACGAGCCCACCAACCATTTGGATGCCGAGTCGATTCTGTGGCTGGAGCAGTTCCTGCACCAGTACAAGGGCGCCGTTATCGCCGTCACCCACGACCGCTACTTCATGGACAATGTGGCCGAGTGGATCTGCGAGGTCGACCGCGGCCAGCTGTACCCGTACAAGGGCAACTACACCACTTATCTGGAGACCAAGGCCAAGCGTATGGAGATCCAGGGCGCCAAGGATGCCAAGCTTGCCAAGCGCCTGAAGGATGAGCTCGACTGGGTGCGCTCCTCCCCCAAGGCCCGCCAGGCCAAGAACAAGGCCCGTCTGGAACGCTACGACCAGATGGAGCAGGAGGCACGCAACAACAAGAAGCTCGACTTCTCCGAAATTCAGATTCCGGCCGGCCCGCGCCTGGGCTCCATGGTGCTCGAAGCCAACCATATTCACAAGGCCTTCGGCGATCGCGTGCTCATCGACGATCTGAGCTTCACACTGCCGCGCAACGGCATCGTGGGCGTGATCGGCCCCAACGGCGTGGGTAAGTCCACGCTGTTCAAGACCATCGTCGGACTGGAGCCGCTGTCGGGCGGCGAGCTGAAGATCGGCGACACCGTCAAGATCAGCTATGTTGATCAGAACCGTGCCGGCCTTGACCCGAACAAGAACCTGTGGGAGGCCGTGTCCGGTGGTCTCGACTTTATCGAAGTCGCCGGCGTGGAAGTGCCGACGCGTGCCTATGTGGCCAGCTTCGGCTTCAAGGGTTCTGACCAGCAGAAGCTCACCGGTGTGCTCTCCGGTGGTGAGCGCAACCGTCTGAACTTGGCACTGACCCTGAAGCAGGGCGGCAACCTGCTGCTGCTCGACGAGCCCACCAACGATTTGGATGTCGAGACGCTGGAGAGCCTGGAGAACGCGTTGATCCAGTTCCCGGGCTGCGCCGTGGTTGTCTCTCACGATCGTTGGTTCCTCGACCGTGTCGCCACTCATATCCTCGCATGGGAAGGCGATGACGACAATCCTGCCAAGTGGTACTGGTTCGAGGGCAACTTCCAAGCCTATCAGGAGAACAAGGTAGCACGTTTGGGTGAGGAGGCTTCCCGCCCGCACCGTCTGCACCGCAAGCTGACGCGCTAATTATTCTCACCGGTGCGGCGTGATTATTCGTACCCATGCGCCGGTAGCGCACAGCACCGCACAACGCAGCATTATGGAGTCCTCCCCACCTTGGGGAGGGCTCTTTGCATGCGTACATCTGATAACCCGCTGTTCACACTCCATACGTACTCGTTACAATTCGAGCCGTTTGCCTTTACCGGCATCGGGCTAAAGTAAAACTCATTGCACACATACATCGATATGTTCGAAGGAGCATTCATGACCCAGACAGACACCGTTACACCGTTGGAGCATCTGGTGAAAGTGCTGCACCTGGGCACTCCCTCCCCCTATCGTGACCACACGTACATCAACGGCGAAAGCCTGTACTTCCCCACCGGCCGCGTCTATGGCGGTCAGGTGATTGCCCAGTCGGTGGTGGCCGCCGCACGCACGGTTGATGTCGATCGTCTGCCCAATTCGATTCACAGCTACTTCATCACCGCCGGCGACATTCGCCAGGATGTGCTTTTCGATGTGGAAAATCTGCGCGATGGCCGCTCATTCTCGGCCCGCCGCGTGAACGTCACCCAGTCCGAGGGCCCGATTCTCACGGCCATCGTCAGCTTCCAGAAGCATGGCCAGTCCGGCGTGGAATTCAGCGACCCGATGCCGACCGATGTGCCTGATCCTGACAGCCTGACCTCCGCCAAGCAGCTGATGGAGCCATTTGCCGACCAGTCGCCGTTCGCGGACTATTATGCAACCAAATCCGCTTTCGATATCCGCCACGTCAGCAAAACCGTGATGCTCGGCTCCGATAAAAAGGCTTCGGCCGAAGACAGCGGCCATCAGCTGGTGTGGATGAAGGTTGACGGCCATGTCGATCTGCCGCAGCTGTGCCATCGTGCGATTATGGCGATGGGTTGCGATCAGATCATGATGGAGCCGATTGTTCGCCGCGCCGGCCTTAGCTTCATGACTCCCGGCATGTCGTATGCCACCATCGACCATTCGATTTGGTGGTATGCCGATGTGGATGTGAACGATTGGATGCTGTTCGTGCAGGATACATCGGTGGCCGGCCACGGCCGCGGTCTGGCCAAGGCCAAGGTGTATTCGCGCGACGGCAAACTGGTGGCGTGCATGGCGCAGGAGGCCATGATTCGCGTGCCGCAGACACCGGCCGCGAAAGCCTAAAGTATCGCAGCAGCGTTCTTACCGCTCGATTTACTCGTCGCGGCCAGTCATATTGGTTTGCGTTGTGCTGGTTGCATTTGCCGCCGGCACAACGCCCCGGCGCTTGGCCTTCTGCTTCATTTTGGGGTGTTCCGCACCTTCGGATGGCGGCAGTTGGCATAGCCATTCGCCAATAATGCCGATAATCATATCGGCCAAGCTCACCACCGCTGCGATGGCGCACTGCACAATCGCATCGTGATAGTACGCCGCTTCCATGTGGCTCAGACTCATCAGAATCTGCCCCACATACCAGCCGGTCAACGCTGCGCCCGCCAAGCCCAATGCCTTGGCCAGCACCAGCGTATATACGGCCACCGTAGGATTGACGAAGCTATGCGGCCGCTTCTTCGGATCAGTGTTCGCGTATTGATGCACTTGCAATGACAGCACCAGCACCGCCACGCCCAACAATGCCAGCAATCCGGCAACCAGCCAAGGCGTACCAATAAGTGACAGCCCGGAACTCTCGCCGTATACGGCCAATCCGGTTCCGGCCAGCAGGCCTATTGCCAGGGCAATCGCATATTGCCACCATGGGGTGCGTTTCGCCTTCATCCGGCCTCCTTGTTCGCTGCGTTCACGTGCGCTGACGCTGTATTAATGATGTATTGACTTGGGGTTACTGATGTTTGTTGTCCGTTGCGCTGGCTTACTGTTCGATAATCCAATGATCCGACAACATGCCCACCTGACCGGCGTCCGGTGCCATAGCCAGCAGGAAGGATACGGGATCGCCCGCCAGTGTGGCGTTCGGATCCATATCCATCCACGGTGCCAGCACCGAAGCATGTTCACGGGCCGAGGGCCAAGGCACGCGGCAGTGGGGTTCGTCGGCGCTCACGCCTTCCATATCCACCAGATCAAGGTCGATGGCTTTCTCATGAGTGGTTTCGATGGTGCCCAGTGCAGCGATCAGATCCGCTGCGGGCAGGTTGGTTTCCACCTGCACCACCGCGCTCATCGCATCCGGGCCATCAAAATGAGAGACGTGATACAGCGGTGAAATGCCCTGCACTTGTACGCCCGGAATACCATCCAGTGACACGATGGCCTGGCGGAACATACGTTCAGCGTCGGTGGAGGTGGAATCCATGGAGATTACGGCCGCACGCCACAGTGGAGTGGCAGATGCCGGCTGCTGGGCGGATGCTGCGGCTGGCGAACCGGTCTCCCCAGATGTTTGGACAGGCGCATCATCTGCCGGCGCGTTGTCGGTGTGGGAGGCGAGCATCCAATCCTCGCAATCCAGTCGCACGGCGTCACGGTCGGCGGCCTGTGCCAGCAAATCGGTAACCAGTCCGCCGTGTGCGCCGGCCAGCCGCGCATTGGGATTGAGCGCGTTCCATGGTGCCAGCACAAAGGCTCGCTGCCATGCGCGCGGGTGGGGCAGACATAGGTCGGGGTCGGCGCTGGTGACACCGTCAAAGTCGATGATGTCAAGATCCAATGGACGTGACTGCCAGTGATCCTCACGCACACGGCCATGTGCCGCTTCAATGCCTTGCAAAGCGGCGAGCAATTCGTGCGAGCCCATTGTGGTTTCGATTTCCACCACGGCGTTGAGAAAATCCGGTGTGCCATCGGCCATGCCCCATGCCGCAGTGCGATACAACGGCGAAATACCAGTTACTTGTGTGCCGGCCAATGCATCGATGTCGCGCACTGCCGCACGCAAAGTCTGGGCGACCTCGCCCACATTGCCGCCAAGAGCCACCACTGCATGGTGCAATGGCGGGATGTTCGATGCGGGCGCGCTATGCGCAGCTTCCGCACCTGTGCTGATGTCTGCGTTGCTTACAGCGGTATCTGTACCAGCTGCGGCACGGCCAGTCGTAGCGCGGGTGCGCGAAATACTGACGGCCACGTCGTCGAACGGTACGGTGATGGGCGCATGCGGCTTATGCACAGTGACGTCAACCGCGGTAACGGGTTCGATGTCAAGGATCCGGTCGGCGATCAGCTGAGCCAAGCGTTCGATCAGATCGACATGCGCACCTTCGATGACTTCGACAATCGCCTTGGCCGCGCGCCCATAATCAACGGTATCGTTCAATGCGTCGCTGCGCCCGGCTGCAGCCAGGTCAAGATACAGCACCGCATCCACGATAAAAGGCTGGGCGCGTTCATGCTCGAAATCGAGCACACCATGCGTGCCATTGGCACGCACGCCGGTCAGGGTGATGGTGTCGGTCATAATATGCTTCTTTCTGCCGATTCGTGTGCCCGATTGGTCCCTCGTCCCTCCATAGAGGAGACGCACTAGGCGCGGTGCTGCGAATGAACGGGCTGCTTGGGATTACTTGCTGTAGGCGCGCCAGATATTGCCGGCGATAACGGCTGCGCGGCTGCGCGGCACATCGTGCACGCGCACGGCCCATGCGCCATGCTCGGCGCACAGCGCAGACAACGCCGCGGTGACATTGTCCTTGGCTTCAAGATCCAGCGTCAGCCCGCTGGGAGCAGTCACATCATTCGCTGCTGCGCTATTCTCAGCCGGTGCCTGATAGCCGGCGTCGGTAAGCATCGCGCCGATGAAGCGCTTGCGCGACTGGCCGATCAGCACCGGGTAGCCGGATGCCCTAAACGTATCCAAGCCGACCAGCAACGGCAGATTATGTTCAATGCCCGGCTTGGAGAACCCTAGGCCCGGATCAATAACGATCCGTTCGGGCTGCACACCCACGGCCAGCACACCATCGACCTGATGCATAACCTCGTCGTAGACATCCTTGAGTACACCGTGCTCGTACACCGAGGTGTCCATGTCCGGCGTCGCGCCCTTGGAGCCGGCGAGCCAGCCACGCCAATGCTGCACGATATACAAGCAGTCATGGTCAGCCACGACGTGCGGCAATTCAGCATCCAGCGTGCCGCCGGACACATCATTGATGATCTGTGCACCTTCCTCAAGCGCGGCGGCGGCCACCGAAGCGCGCGTGGTGTCGATGGACAGCACTGGATTAGCCGGCATCAGGGCCTTTACCGCGCCGGTGATGCGGGCCAGCTCGTCGGCCTCGGAGACGCGCTTGGCACCAGGGCGCGTGGATTCCGCACCGATATCGATAATGTCCGCGCCGGCGGCCATCATGTCACGGCCATGGCGCACAGCGGCGTCCGGGTCGAGCCACAGGCCTCCGTCCGAGAAGGAATCCTCGGTGATGTTCAGCACGCCCATCACCATCGTGTTCGGATTGTCATGCAATGCTTGCAGATTCGTCATATTGTGTCCTTTGCCGCCGACCGGTCTTGAGCGACTGGCCGGCATCATAGTGGTTCGACTGCCGCCTTCATGTCTACACCTTAAATATCTGGGGCATCGCCTGCGGGCAGACTGGCAGGTTCACGTTCAACGGCTTTGCATAATCAGGCTCATGGCTTCGGCGCGGGTGGCGGGGTTGCGCAGCATTCCGCGCACCGCGGAAGTGACCGTGCGCGCTTCGGACTTCTTGACGCCGCGCATCGACATGCATAGGTGCTCGCATTCGGTTACCACAATCACGCCGCGCGCACCCGCATAATCGACCAGTGCGTCGGCGATCTGCTGGGTGAGCCGCTCCTGCACCTGCGGGCGACGGGCGTACACCTCAACCAGACGGGCCAGTTTGCTCAGGCCCATCACACCGTTCTTATCGGGAATGTAGCCCACATGCGCCACGCCATGGAATGGCAGCAGATGATGCTCGCACACCGAATACAGTTCGATGTTCTTGACCAGCACCAGTTCGTCGGTGGCCACGTCGAAGTGCTTCTCCAGCACGTCCGCGGGTGAGGCGGACAGTCCGGCGAATAGCTCCTTGGAGGCGCGGGCGATGCGATCCGGGGTGTCACGCAGTCCTTCGCGGTCGGGATCCTCGCCGATGGCCTCCAGGTACATGCGCACGGCTGTGCGCACGGCCTGTTCATCAACAGGATGTGCAACAGGATGCGGCCGGGTGGCCTGTTCCGTCACGCCCGATGCCACAGCAGCCGGCTGTGAGATATTCTCTTGCGTCATTATGCTCTCCCTCTACCGGTTTGCACCGGCTCCTTCACCTGCCATCACAGAAGACATGAGGCTCTACAAAAGTAAACAGGCCCGGCCTTGCGGCACGGGCCTGAATGGCGTTATTCGCCCGGTTGCATGCCCACCGAACGCTTCAGCGAATCGGGGATTTCGACCGGCGGCTTGTCAGAGTCGGGGCGCAGGTTGTTGGACAGCCACACCTCACGCTTCGGTGCTTTCTTCACGTTGGCGAAGATTGCAGCCAGCTCCTTTTCGTTCAACGTCTCCTTGACGAGCAGCTGACGCACAAGTTCGTCAAGCACGTCACGGTTCTCGTTGATGATGGTCCACGCTTCGGTGTGCGCGGTTTCCACAAGCTTCAACACTTCATCGTCGATCACTTCGGCGGTGCGGTCGGAGTACTTGCGCGGCTGCAGGCCATCCATCACGGTGGTCTGTTCGTCGTCATCCGCCCACTTGATTGCGCCAAGCTTGGTGGAGAAGCCGTACTGCGTCACCATGGTGCGGGCGATGGCCGTGGCCTTCTCAATATCGTTGGAGGCACCGGTGGTCGGATCGTGGAACACGATCTCTTCGGCGGTGCGTCCGCCCATCGCGTAGGCCATCTGGTCGAGCAGCTGGTTACGCGACTGCGAATATCGGTCGGCGGTCGGCATCACAGCGGTGTAGCCCAAGGCACGGCCACGCGGCAGAATCGTCACCTTGGTCACCGGATCGGTGTCGTTAAGGGCTGCGGCGACCAGCGCATGGCCACCCTCGTGGTAAGCGGTGTTGCGCAGCTCGTCGAGCGCCATGCCCTTGGACTTCTTCTTCGGGCCGGCCTGCACACGGTCGATAGCCTCGTCAATGGCACGGTTATCGATCAGCTGGGCACCGGCACGAGCGCACAGCAGTGCGGCTTCGTTAAGCACGTTGGCCAGATCGGCACCGGTGAAGCCCGGCGTGCGCACGGCGACCATATGCAAATCGACGTCCGGCACGAAGGGCTTGCCCTTGGCATGCACCTTCAGAATCGCCTCACGGCCTTCGAGATCAGGAGCGGCCACGCCCACCTGACGGTCGAAACGGCCCGGGCGCAGCAGTGCCGGGTCAAGCACATCAGGACGGTTGGTGGCGGCGATGATGATGAGGTTGGTGTCGTTGTTGAAGCCGTCCATTTCGACGAGCAGCTGATTCAGGGTCTGCTCACGCTCGTCGTGGCCGCCACCCATGCCGGAGCCACGCTTGCGGCCGACAGCATCAATCTCGTCGATGAAGATAATGGCCGGAGCATTCTTCTTCGCCTCGTCGAACAGGTCACGCACACGAGAGGCACCCAAGCCGACGAACATTTCAACGAAGTCGGAGCCAGCCATGGAATAGAACGGCACACCTGCCTCGCCTGCGATGGCACGGGCCAGCAGCGTCTTACCGGTGCCAGGAGGGCCATACAACAGCACACCGCGCGGAATGCGCGCGCCCAGCGCCTTGTATTTGGACGGATCTTTCAAAAAGTCCTTGATTTCTTCGACTTCGGCCACGGCCTCGTCCTCGCCGGCCACGTCGGCGAACTTGGTGGTGGGGGTCTGGCCTTCAAGCAGCTTGCCGGAGTTCTTCTTGCCACCCATGCCGAACATGCCCGAAGCACCGCCCATGCGGCTCATCAGGAACCAGAACAGACCGAAGAAAATCAGGAATGGCAGTATCGAACTGATCAGATAGCTGACCATGCTGGTCTGCTGAATATTCGAGGTCCAACCGCGCGACAGGTCGGCCTTCTCCACCGTCTGCGCCACCTGCGCACCTTGGGCGAAGGTGTAGTAGAACTGCACGTTCTTGCCGTAGTTGGTGGTTTTGCCGGTCTTCGAATCGGTTTTGCTGAAGTCGGCCTTCAGTTCAAGACGCACTACCTGCTTGTTGTCAGTGATTTCGGCGTAATCGGCCTTGCCGTCCTTAAGCAAGGCGAAACCATCCTTGGTGTCGATGGTTTTGGTGCCGGTTCCGGCGAACATCTGGAACATCAGCACGCACATAACCACCAGAATCGCGCCCCACAGCCACGGCGACTGCCAGACCGGGCGGTTCTCGTTGCTGTTGCCGTTGCGATTGCCGTTGTTGCCGCCATTGCCACGGTTGAACGGATTATTGAACGGGTTACCGTTATTTCTGTTGTTGTTCGGGTTATTCGGATTCGGGTTGTTCCCGTTTCCTGGCCCCTGGGGGAAACTCATGCGCTATTCTCCTTGGTACACGGACGGCTTGAGGACTGCGATCGAATCGAGGTTGCGGTAGCGTTCGTCGTAGTCGAGTCCGAACCCCACCACAAACTCGTCCGGAATCTCATAGCCGGAGTACTTCACATCCACATCCACCTCACGGCGGGAGGGCTTGCTCAGCAGTGCGAACACCTCCACGGAGGCTGCACCGCGGCGTTTCAGCTCCTCGACCAGCCATGCGAGCGTGCGTCCCGAATCAATAATATCTTCGACGATCAGAATGTGCCGGCCGCGAACATCGGCGCTCAAATCCTGGCGCACTACCACTTCGCCGCTCGACACGGTACCCGAACCATAGCTGGACAAGCTCATAAAGTCGATCTGCACCGGAATGCTTAAGGCCTGCGTGAACGCCACCAAGGTGTTCACTGCCCCCTTGAGCACGGCGATAACCAGCGGATTCTTGCCCGCGTAATCGTGGCTCACTTGGGCCGCGACCGTATGGATTATCGCGTCGATCTGTTCTTTGCTGACCAACTCGTGGTCGATATCTTCCTCAACATCAGCGATTCGCATGCGCTCTATCTTGGCATATGCGAATGACGTGTTTCTGGCAACTTGCTGAAGAAAGGCTGCAAGCTTTTACAGTTTGACCAGTGCGGTGATGAATGCGTCGATGGCGGCGCGGGCGGCGGTCATGTCGTCGGGATTATTGACGACGACGGCGAAAGCCAACGCCCCCCCGTTCGTGCGCGATACGTTGCCGGCCATCGAGGTCACGGTGCCGAGGCTGCCGGTTTTGACGCGCAGCAGGCCTGCCGCGTCATCATCCGTGTATCGGTTGGAGGCGGTGCCCGTAAGCCCCGACACTGACAGTCCTTCGGCTGCGGCCGCACCAGAACCGGCTTTAAGGTTATGCTGCTGCACGGCCACCAAGGTGCGCACGGTCAGGCTTGAGCCGTCCGACAATCCCGAGCAATCGGCCATGGTCAGGCCCGTGGTGTCGATGCCAAGCTGGTTCAGTGCGGCGCGAACCGCTGCTGTGGCACCTTTCGGCGAATTCTCCTGACCTGCAGCCAGCGCCGTGAGCCGGCCGAATTCCTCGGCCAACGTGTTATCCGAATGCCGCAGGGTGTAGGCCATGATTTCGGCCAAGGTGGCGGAGCTGACCGATGCGATCGGCGAAAGTCCGTCCGGCGCTGTGCCGGCCGATGGCTCCCCTTCCACTGTGATGCCCTGCTCGCCCAACAATCGCACGAATGTCGAAACCACGTCGACTGCCGTGTTCTGGGAAAGTTCCGGGTATCCGGGCGAGTCGTCCGGGTCGGCCGGCGCGGGCGTGTCAGCCGTATATTGGCGGCCACCGTCGATGGCCATTGACGAGACGGGCGTGGCATACATGGTGTAGCCGGCGTCCACCAACGCGTCAGGCAGTCGCACAGTGCCGAACAGGGTGTCGTCGTAGTGCAATCGCACGGCGGTAATGCCGCGCTGTGCGAGAGCTGCGGCCGTGGATTGCGCCAGCGATCCCAAGCCAGCCCTGCCGTTGGTGTGCTCCGGATCGTTGGTGCCGGCGGATAGTAGCATATCGCCGTTGCCTTTGATGGTAAGCACGTTGGTGCCGTCGGCGTTCTGGCTGAGGAAGGTTTGCGTGTCGAGCGTGGACGACATATCAAGCGTGGAGGATGCAGCCAGCGCGGTCAGCGTTTTCATCGTGGAAGCCGGCTCACGCGGGGTACCTGCCTCATGTTCGGCGGCCACATTGCCTTGAGCGTCGGTGATAATCACCGACGTGTCGCTGCCGACGCCCTCGGCGGTGAGCAGACTGTTCACCAGCTTTGCGGCAGCCTCAGAATCAATGGTTTTGGTGAGGTCGAGATCGCCGACGATAGTGCCCGCAGTCTTGGCTTGTTCGGGATCGCCGTAAACCGGCACCGATACGGCAGCGAGGGTGAGCGGGCCGGGAATCACGTCGGTAATGTCACCGATGCAATAGCCCACGAATAGGGCGATGGTGGTCAGCGCCGAAACCGTCACTACAATCGGACGACGCAGCACGCCGCGGGACCGACGTCTGGAAGAGCGACGCCCTCGGCGTGCAACCGCTGCGGATGCCAACGCTTGACTCTCCTTCGCTTGTTGTGCGTGTTTCGCTTGTTGTGCGCAACAGCCTACGGCGACGGATTGACCGCACCTGATCGCCCCTACTACTTCTATGGCTTGCTGCCGGTGTTGTTTGATTGTTTGCGGCTTGTATTCCGCTACTTCTGCAGCGAGGCAAACGACTCCAGGGTGGCGACGATTGCTACCATGCGCTCATCCAACAGTTTGCCGCCCAACCATATTCCCAAAACAAGGCCGCCAATGCCGTTGGCCAGCGCGACGACGGCAACAATCCACCCCATAGCCGCCACACCGGTAACCGCCAGCACGATGGCGACGATACCCGTGGGCAACATAAGCAGTATGGAGCCGAGCATATAGACCAGCGGGAAGAATCCCTGTGCCACAGCGCCGCCCTGCGGATTGGAGAACGGGCGGTCAATGGCTGGCACGGGATACATCAGCACCACGGATATCACTTCGGCCAGTCCCAGACCGGCATAGGCGCATCCTAATCCGGCTGCAGTGAAGGCAACGGCCATAGACAGAGTGTCAGGTGAACGCCAGTCGCCGGTGAACACCAACAAAGCCAACGCCAGCACCAACAGATAGACGGTGGCGAACACACCCTGCACGCGCACGCGGGCGAGACGGTCGTCCTTGCCTCTGACACCGGCGAGCACTTCCATGGCGAAGCCGCGACCGTCATAGGCCAGTCCGTTACTTTCGCAGAACATCATGAATACGCCGCCCCACAGCAGAGACTGCCACAAAATGGCGGTGATGCCGTGCTGTTGCAGAGCGAAAACGAATACGAACAGCAAAGGCATCAGCATGATCACTGATTGGCGTGGATCGTGGCGCAGATACGCGATAATACGGCCGCTAATCGCGCCGGAAACGCTGTCAGGCATATGGGCGAATACGCCAATGCCTCTGGTTTTGCCGGCCGAAGCATGCGTGGCACCAATGGTGAGGCGCTCATGTTTCAGGCACCAGGTGCTTCCCAGCAGGCACAGCCACCAGGTCAGGGCCAGAATAGCCAAGCGGATAATCAGCCCCGACCAATTGCCGTACAACACGTCGAATGGCAGTTGGAAGGCCGCACCCAAGGGCGTGAACGCCAATGCTCCGGCCAGTGCGTCGGCGGCAGCTGGATCGACGGCAAAGCCCGTACCGTTGACCATGACATTGGGCATCTGGCAGATGACGATGAACAGTATGATCACGATGATGTAGAACGCGTTCTTGCCGCGTTGCGAGGTGACCAGTGTGGTGGACAAGGCAATGACCAGTTTCGACAGGCTCATCAGCGTTATGATGGCCAGCGGTGCGGCGATAACAGCCGTTACCACCGCCCCCGCGCCCAGCCAACGGTAGGCGGGCGCGAACGCAATCAGCGCCAGAGTGGCGGCGATGGCTGGTATGCCGGCCAATCCTGAGGCCAGCAGGCCAAGGCTGAGTGTGCGATCGGCAATGCCATACAGCGCGAATTTGCCGGGGTTCATGGTTGAACCTTCGCCGATGTACATCACCTGCACCAATATCACGAACAGGGCGGCGCATGCACCACCAATCACCATGACGCAGCGGAATACCAGCAAAAACATCAGCATTCGCATCTGCATCTCAGGAACGCTGAGCGTTCCACGAGACAGCAGCGCAGGGCCTTCGCCGAGCACAATACCAGCGATACCAGCGCCAATAACCAATCCTGCCGCGAGCACCCAGCAGATGGCATAGCCAACGGTCTGCCACACCGATTTGCGCATGGCGGCGAAGGTCAGTGCCCAGCGCAAACGCACCAGGGTGAGCACTGGCTGCATGGTTTTTTGTATATTCCCCGTCATGCTTGCTGCTCCTGGGTGGTGGAGGCTTCATCCTGGCCACCGTCGAGCCAGTCGATTTTGGCAGCGGCGTGACGTCCGCCAACCAGTTGCAGGAATCGATCCTCTAATTCCTCGCCGGCCGCCACCTGTTCGACGGTGCCGGCCGCGCACACTTGCCCGTGATTGATAATCGCCACATGCGTGCACATCTTTTCGACCAGTGCCATCACATGGGAGGAGATGATCACCGTGCCGCCGGTGGCCGCATATTCGATGAGGATGTCTTTTAGATTCGCGCTGGAAACCGGATCGACGGATTCGAATGGCTCGTCGAGCACCAGAATGCGCGGGCTGTGAATCATCGCACAAGCCAGGCAGATCTTCTTGGTCATGCCGGAGGAATAGTCCATCACCATCGTGTTGGCCGCCTGCGCCAAGTCAAAGGCCGTCAGCAGGTCGTTGGCGCGACGCGTTACTTCGTCGCGGGGCATGCCGCGCAGCATACCGGCGTATACCAGCAGTTGCAGGCCGGTGAGTCGATCGAAAATCTGATCGACCTGCGGCATCACACCGATGGAGCGTTTGGCGCGGTTCACATCGCTCCATACGTCGGCGCCGAGAATCATTGCCGTGCCGGCATCGGGCTTAAGCAAGCCGGTGAGCATGTTGAGTGTGGTGGTTTTGCCGGCACCGTTGGGGCCGACCAGACCATAGAACGAGCCGACCGGAATATCGAGTGCCAGGCCGTTGACGGCGATATTGTTCTCGAAACGCTTATACAGGCCGCGGATTGACACGGCCGCAGTCGGATCCGGCGGGAAGAACGGCACGGGCTGTGCAGGCGGTACGGGTTGTGCGGGCGGCATAGCCTGCACAGGCTGGAATTGAACGGATGGCTGCGATGCGTCGTTAGTCATATTCCCAGCCTAGCCCATTGCGAACAATCCGGGCGGATTTGTCAATATTGTTTGCCCGCAGTTCATTCACTCCTTCGTTCATTCACCCCTTATGCTCGATGGGCTTCCATTGCGCTTTGGCGAAAATGGCTTGGAAGGAAATCGGCACATAGCTGAACATGTAGATCGGGAAGCTCAGCACATAAGCAAGCAGCTCCTTGTTGGTCGCGCCGATCTGGTCACGCTCCACGATGATGGTCAGGGCGGCCAATGCCATCATGCCCAGCACCGCCATCACAATCATGTTGATCCATCCGGATAGGGAGCCGAACTGGCTCGACCAAGTGACGAATCCGAAAGCGGCGAACAGCAATCCCAACACAGTACGGATGATGCCGAGCAGAGTGAACGGGCACAGCAGCAGTGTGAAATCGATGCAGGAGAAGTCACGTTCGCGCACCGCGCGTTTGATCAACGCGCTGCCGTAGTAGCGGAACACTTGCAGGAATCCCTTGCTCCAGCGCAGTCGCTGCCGCCAGCTTTGGGCGAAGCTGACCGGCTGCTCGTCATAGAGGATCGCGCTGCCGCAGTAGCCGATGCGGTCGCCGTGCAGAATTGAATCCATGGTGAATTCGAGATCTTCGGTCATCAGATGGAATTTCCAGCCCTTATTGCGGCGCATAACCTCCTGTGAGAACATGAATCCGGTGCCGCCCACATGGCACGACGAGCCGATAATCATACGTGAGTTCGACAGGAAGCGTGATTCGCGGATGAACCAGAGGGCCGAACCGGAAGACACCCAGTTGTCGTTGAGGTTCACCGAATTGCGGTAGCTGGTCAGAATCTTAAATCCTGACTGGAAGGCCTTGTTCATCTCTTCGAAGTAATGCTTGTCAAGCTTGTTGTCCGCGTCGAACACGAAAAACGCGTCATAGGGGTCGGCTGCACCAGATTCAATCATCGAGTTGAGCAGATAAGTCAGCGCATAGCCCTTGCCAATCAGTTCGGTGTTATGCCGTTCAATCACATTGCAATCAAGCGAACGAGCCACGTCGGCGGTGTTGTCGGTGCAGTTGTCGGCCACCAACCAGATGTCAATCAGACGCGACGGATAGGTTTGCGCACGAATCGAACCGATGAGGTTGGCAATCACCTTCGATTCGTTACGTGCGGAAATAAGCACCGCGTAACGCTTGTTCATTGGGGCGTCTGGGAAACGCACCGGTTTGGAGAACAGTCCGATCAGAATGCACGCACCCTGATACAGCATGCCGGCTGCGCCGACGATGAACAGCAAGACGTCGAGAACGCTCAGAATCGCCATCAGCGCCACCCGGCTCTCGGATTGCTCGAATTATTCTCGTTATTCTCGGCAGCTCGTTCGGCAGTGGATTCTTCAGCTTGTGCAGCTGAACCCTCACGTGCTTCGGCAGAACCGTTATCGTCGGTTGCGTCGCCGGCACCTTTCAGTCCGGCCAAACCGGCACCAGCGTTGCCGTGCAACACACCCTGGGGAATGGCCACCGTAGCGGATTCCTCATCATCGGATTCCTGCGCACCATCATGCGCAGGGATGCCGTACAGCTGTTCCTGCAAACGCCGAATCTCCTCGTCCATGGGCACGCGGCTGCTGGATCCCTTGGCGGCGCGCGGCATATGCTCACCGAACGGATGCATCACATGTTCACCGATCGCTTCGGTTGCCTCGACGATCTTCGACTTCTTCTCACCCACCGGATCGTTCATCAGCGGCGAATCAACCAGCTCATACCTTCTGGTGTAGGCGCGGAAAATAACCTGCAGAGAGGCGGTGATCGGCAGGGCAAGGAAGGCGCCAAGCGCGCCGAACAGCGAGCCGAAAGCCAGCACGGCGAGGAAGGCGATGGCCGCGTTGATATCCATGGTGCGCTGGGAAATGCGCGGGGAAAGAATCAGGTTTTCAATCTGCTGGTAGACAACGATGAACACCAACACCGCAACAGCGTACGGCCAACCCCGGTTGCCCAACGCGAACAGCACCGGCAAAGCGCCGCCGATATAGGTACCAACCGTGGGAATGAACTGGGAGACAACGCCGCAGAACAGTGCCAGCGGCAGCCAGTAGGGCACATGCAGCACCTCAAGGAATACTGCGGTGCAGGCGGCATTGATCAGCGCCAGAATCGAACGGGAGAACAGGAAGGATGAGATCTGATCCTGTGCCACGGTCCACACCAGCAGAAAACGGCGTTGGGTGGCAGGAGCGAGCCACTGGCAGAAGGAGCGGCGCATCTTGGGTCCGGACGCGGAAATGTAATAGGTGGTCATCACCACGGTCATCAGGTTCAGCAGGAAGGAGAACAGTCCGCCCACCGTGCTCAGCGCAGTGCCAGCAAAATCGGTGACCCACGAGGTTTGGATATTATTGAGGATTTCAGAACCGAGGCTGTTGATTTCCGGCGGCAGATGGAACGCGAAATATTGTTCGGTGAAATCGCGGATCTGATCATACATGGCCGGGATTCCGCGAACCATGGCGATCATCTGCTGCACGAACATGTTGCCGAACAGCGTCAGCAGTACGCAAATCACCACCGCGAGCATCACCAGCGAGAACGCGGAGGCAGCGCCACGCTTCCAGCCGTGGCTCACCAGCGACACCACCAGCGGTTCGACGGCGAGCGCTAGGAACAGAGAGATGATGATGTCGAGCACCAGGTAGGAGATGTCGCCCCACGAACGCCAGCAGAACGAGAACACGACGATGGCGATGGCCACATACAGCAGGGCGCGACCAAACCATTCCGGTGGGCGGCGTGAATCGCCCTTGGCGGGGAAGAGTGTGCCGAGGTCCAGCTTCTGTTCGTCGCCTTCGGCGGTGCCGGCGCTTGTGGCTGCCATTCGATCGCCTGTTGCGCGGTTTGCATATGCTTTTTCGCTCATGCCTTCCCATTGTAGCGAGGAGCGTGGCGTACACCCGGCTTTCTATTGTGGTAGGCATGCTCAACGTTTCGATTATCATTCCCGCGTGGAACGAATCCGAACGCATCCGCGACTGTCTGACCAATGCCACGCGCCAGACCGTGATGCCCCACGAGGTGTTGGTGGTGGATAACCGTTCAACCGATGATACCTGCGCCATTGTTGAACAGTTCATCGCCGAACACCCTGAAACGCCGGTGAAGTTGCTGCATCAGGATGCCGAACAGGGGTTGATTCCGACGCGCAACTATGGGTTCGACCATGCCACGGGCGATATTCTTGGCCGCGTGGATGCTGACTGCATGCTCAAGCCCGATTGGGTGGAGATCGTTTCCGGCGTGTTCACCGAGGATCCGCGCGCCATGGGTGCCACTGGACCGGTGACCTATTACGATATGCCGGCTCGCCACGCCTCACTGGCGGGCGACGATCATGTGCGTCGCCATTCCTATCGTGCCGACGGTGGCCAGGTGTTGTTGTTTGGTTCAAATATGGCGTTGCGTGCCTCCGCATGGCAGGCGATTCGCACCGAAGTGTGCCGTGATGTGGCCGATGTGATGCATGAGGATGTGGATCTGTCGCTGCACTTGTTGGGCCGTGATATGAAAACCGTGTATTGCAAGCGCATGATCTGTGGTATTTCCGCGCGTCGTATGGACACGTCCTTCAAATCGTTCCATACGTATATGAAGCGGTTCAAGAACACGTTCGAGGCGCACCCCGACCATTGGCGCAAGCATAAGTCGGAACATACGCTGTACATGATGTACCCGTGGCTGCGCGCGTTGTATCCCGTCTACCAGCAGCTGTTGGAATTACGCGATATCAATCCCGCTGAGCGCATGTGGTTCGAGGAACAAAGCGAACTCGCCGAGCGCGACGATATCAAACTCGATTAGTGTTCAGGCCGGCCGTTGACCCCGGTCGGCGGCCCTAATCGGCAGCTCCTCCCCCGTCGGTAACCAGTAACCGACAACCGACCAAATCCCGGCCCGCAACCCGACTGGCCGACAACCAACAGATACTACCGAAAGACCACATGCCCATCAACAAAGCGATTATGGCCGCTATGAAGGCCGCCAGCAGGCTCAAGCCCGAAGCCACTAAAGCCTATCGTCTCCAACGCACGCTGGAAGATGTGGCCTCATGGCTGGCCGCGCCGGATCCCCGCTGCCTGGTCAGCGACATGTCCGTTGAGATGTCGGATAACCATCGGGTACCGTTGCGTCTGTTCATACCGCGAGAACAAGCGACGCGCGGTCTGATCGTCTTCTTCCACGGAGGCGGCTGGGTGACCGGCAGCGCGCAGTTGTATCACGACTGCTGCGCACGCATGGCCGTGGAAACCTCTCGTCGTGTGCTATCCGTGGATTACCGCCGCGCACCCGAACATCGTTTCCCGATACCCGCCGAAGACTGCTATGAAGTGGCTCGACGCATCTATGCGGGCGAGCTGCTGGGCGATATGCCGGAAGATGACATCGTATTGTTCGGCGACAGTGCCGGTGGCAATCTGGCAGCTGTGGTGTCGCTGATGGCCAAGGATCGTGGCGATTTCACTCCACGCACCCAAATCCTGCTGTATCCGGTGGTGGGCAACGACTATTCCGACGATTCCCCATTCGCCTCGGTGCAGGAGAATGGCAAGGATTATCTGTTGACCGCGCAGGATATGGCCGGTTACTTGGATTTGTATGCGTCCTCGCCCAACGATCTCACCAACCCTTATTTCACCCCGTTATGCGCCGATGATTTGAGCGGCCAGCCGCGCACGTTGATGATGTCGGCCGAATACTGCCCGCTGAGGGATGAGGACGAGGCGTATGCGCAACGCTTGGCCGAGGCCGGTAACGATGTGCAATGCTATCGGATCCATGACGCCATCCATGGCTATTTTCTGCAGCCGGCGATGGGCGGACTGATTCGCGACACCTATCGTCTCATCCGGCATTTTCTCGATGGTGAACCGCTGTCTAGCGATGAATCCTCACTGGGCAGCGAGACTGTGTCTCATACCGAATCGTCGGCTGATAGCGAGCCTTCATCCGACATCGATTCATCGCGCGGCGTTGACGACAGTGGCACCAAAGGAGGCGATGAGCCATGGCGCACGATACTGATCGCCGACCACGCAACTGGTATCGACTAGACAACGTCGGCAAATTCTATTCCTCACAGGCCGGGCGTTCCGCGCAAACCGTATTCCGGTACGCGGCCACGATGAGCGAGCCCGTGAACCCGACGGCGCTGCAAACCGCGTGGGAGCATACGATCGCCGTGTTCCCCAGTTTCAACGTTCACCTGCGCAACGGTTTTTTCTGGCACTATTTGGAGCAATCGGAACGCACGCCCGCGGTCGAGCCTGAACGGCACCCCATATGCGCGAGGCTGCATACCGGCCCCGACAGTCCCCTGCTGCGCGTCAGCTATTATCAGGCGCGCATCAACCTTGAGGTGTCGCATATGATCGCCGATGGACGCGGTGCGTTGGTATTGTTCAAGGCCCTGCTGCACGAGTATGCACACGTGCGCTACGGTATTGAGGCTGCGGCGGCGGGATTGGACGGTTCCGCCGCGCAAAAGGCTGAGGATGGGTTCGCCAAATTCTACGATCCGTCCGACGCCACTGCGGCACGGCATCATCGCGATGCTGATGCTGGTACTGATACTGCTGCCGAGGCTGACGGGAAGTCTACCGAGGGCTCTGCCAACGACTCTCCCGCTTCTGCCAACAATGCGAATGCACAACAGAGCACGACGGACGGTGGCGTATCGAACGCTCACAAGCCGCGACTGTATCGCATCGCCGGCCTCCGGGATCGCACTCGCCCCACTTTTATGGAATGTCATCTTGATGTGCGGGCCGCACTGGGCATCGCGCATCGCATGGATGTGACGCTGACCGCGCTGCTGGTGGCGGCCATTATCGGTGCCATCCGGGATTCCATGCCCCGGCGGCAACGCAATCGTGCGATTCGGGTGGATATTCCCGTCGATCTGAGAGCTTTCTTCGATTCGCGCACCGTGCGCAACTTCTTCGGTCTGACCTTCGTCGCCTACACGCCGGGCGACACGGACGAATCATTGGAAACCATCGCACGGCGCATCAACACACAGCTCGCGGCAGCCGTGGTGCGCGAGCGCGCGGTGACACACACGAACCGCATGATCCGACTGGAACGCAATCCGCTGCTGCGCCTGTCGCCCTCCCCCGCCAAGGATCTGGTGCTGGAGCTGGCCAGTCGTATCGTCGCCGCCAGCACCACAACCACCATGTCGAATATCGGGCGTGTGCGTTTGGACGATGCCATGGCACCGTATGTGCGCGACTTGAACGTGACCACAACGCCGGAAGGCCTGAATTTCATGGCTTGCTCCTACGGCAATGACCTGAGCATCGGAATTTCCACGTCGCTTGCCGATCTTGACGCCGTGCGCGGCCTATGCCGCACCCTCACCGGACTGGGATTGCAGGTGCGCATGCATATCGCCGGTGCCGAAGCGCAACATGCCGGCATCATGGACGGTGCAGCGGACACAACGGACGATACGAACGGCATAACGACCACGTCGAATGCAACAGCCAAACCATCAAGCAATGCATCATGCGCAATGAATACTACAGACGCAACAGACAACGCAACGCGTGGCACAGCAAATGGTCTGCCTGAGAAGGAGCGTGCGTGATGAGACATTGCCCGGCCTGCAATATCGATTTCACCGGACCACTGGCCCGCTGCCCGCTGTGCCAATCCGCATTGTCTGGCCCGGCGTCACCTTCGCCCTTCCCTGAACAAAACCGCTACTTGCGCCCACGACGGCTGGCCGCCGCCATCGTCCTGTTCGTCTTCGGCGTGGGCACACTGCTGCTGGTGTTTCTGGGCACGCTGTTCGCCATGCCCATCGACATGTTGATGGCCTCGTGCGTCACACTGGTCGTAGCCTGGTTGGTAACGAATAATGCGATTGTGCATGCACCCGACCCACTGCGTGTGCTGTGCCGGCTCCTATTGGTGCTGCCATTGGTGGCGTTGATATGGTTCATAGCCACCCGGCAGGCCGTGGTGCCTGAATTCGTGATGCCGATTGCCTCCATGGTCACGTTGGCATTCGATGTGGTGCTGTGGATAGTGTTGCGGCGACGTTTTGTGGAGCGCTACGCCAAATACGCACTTATGACCATCGTGCTCGCGCTACTGCCTTGGGCGATGACATGGTTCGGTGTTGTGCCGTGGGATTTGCTGGCACGCATCAGCGCACTATGCGCCGCAATCGTACTGCTGGCCTTGCTGGTCTTCGCCGGGCGCGCACTATCAGCCGAATCACGCCGCCTATTCGCCGCCTAACGTCCATACAGACTGACTGCTCCATAAGTTTGCCCCTAGCGGACGGCACTTTTCACAGAACTTTCCGCAATAAGTGCCGCAAGCAAGCTAAAACGTGGCTCCTCGCGGCACTTTTCGGATAACCTTCCGCAATAAGTGCCGCGAGCGCGCCAAAATACGCCTCCTCATGGCACTTTTTATAGAATTCCCACAATAAGTGCCTCCAGAAAGCACCAAAGTACCGTCTTGAGGCACTTCTTAGGGGAGCAACAAGTTGCCGACTGGCAACAGCTGTATGATCACTACATCACGCGATATCAGAATGACTAGCTGCAGTGCTGTGTCGTTGTTGACATACGCGACGAGGTTGGGCGGTTGCAATGAACCGTCCAACCTCGTTGTTTGTCTGTGCTCAGTCAGGGCCTGAGATCCCTCGACTTCGCTTGCGCTCCGCTCAGGATGACGGGATTCTTTTCCGTCATCCCATGGTCTTCTTTTCTGTCATCCCGAGCGGAGTCGAGGGATCCCTGTGGTTACATGAGGCTTTCGTAGATGGCGTGGATGTCCTCGAGGGTGGCCTGGCGGGGGTTGCCGGGGGTGCACACGTCCTTGAACGCGTCCTCGGACAGGCCGTCGATGTCGGCCTCGGTGGCGCCAACCTCAGAGATCCTGGTCGGGTTGCCGAGCCTGACCGTCAGGTCCCGCACCGCGGCGACCGCGGCGTTGCGCGCGTCCTCGAGCGGCATGGTGTACGCGCCTTCGACGCCGAACGCGTCGGCGATGTCGCGGAACTTCTCGCCCGTGTAGTCCTTGTTGTAGTCCATCACCGGGGCCAGCAGGATGCCGTTGGCCACGCCGTGCGCCACGCCCAGCCGGCCGCCGAGCGGGTGGGCCATGCCGTGCACCAGGCCCAAACCGACGTTCGAATACGCCATGCCCGTGATGTAGGAGGCGTACGCCATCTGCTCGCCGGCCGGCACGTCCCCGTCCGCGCTCTTGGCGAGGTTCCTCGCGATCATGCGGATGGTCTGCATCGACAGGCAGTCGGACAGGCTCCACGCGCCCGGCGTGATGTACCCCTCGATCGCGTGGGTCAAAGCGTCCAAACCGGTGGCGACCTTCAGGCCGCGCGGCATCGAGTCGGTCAGGTCGGGGTCCACGAACGCGACGATCGGGATGTCATGCGGGTCGACGGCCACGAACTTGCGCTTGTTCGCGGTGTCGGTGACCACGTAGTTGATGGTCGTCTCCGAGGCGGTGCCGGCGGTGGTGGGCACGCCGAAGATCGGCACGCTCGGGTTCTTCGTGTCGGCCACGCCCTCCAGGGAGAGCACGTCGGAGAACTCGGGGTTCGCGGTGATGATGCCGATGCCCTTGCACGTGTCCTGCGGGGACCCGCCGCCCAAACCGATCAGGAAGTCCGCGCCCGAGGCGGCGAACCTCTCGACGCCGTCCTTGATGCACTCGACCGGCGGGTTCGGCTTGACGTTGTCGAACACCTCGTAGGGCATGCCGGCCTCGTCGAGCACGCCGGTGACCTTCCCCACGGTGCCGGTCTGAAGCAAGACCGGATCGGTCACGATGAACGCCTTCGTGAAGCCGTGCGCCTTCGCCACACCCGGGATCTCCTTGATCGCGCCGCGACCGAAATACGCCGTCTGATTAAAAATCATGCGATACACCATATGGTTCCTCCTTCGGAACAACTACCTGTCATTTTGGTGTGAACGCCGGCCTACTATGGCTCGGCAACCCACTGGTTCCATAGTGTAACGCGCTTTTCCTCGATTTGCCGCACACTACGCCAAAGATGACAAACCATCCCTATATTTGGGATGAACAATCGTCAATATTGACGAACAGACTACATATGACAATGCGGCGGACGATTCTTCACTAATCGTCCGCCGCATTCAACATTCCATATAGGCGTCACCGTGTGCCGGCCATCAACATATCGCTGACTTGCTACCAGCTTGCCATCTATTGACCGCCAACTCGCTATCGCCTTGCCGTCAACTTACAGGTCGAAGCCCAACTCCTTGGCCGCGGCCGTCGGAACCGGATCATCGCACCAGAGATCCTCAAGATTCTCGTAGGTGGTCAGCGACCTGATCTCCGCTTTATCGATGTACAGCTCGCCGCTCAGATGGTCGGTTTCATGCTGGAAGATACGCGCGGGCCAACCATGCAGCTGTTCCTGGTGGTGCTTGCCGTCCTCGTCATCCCATTCGGCGACGATATCCAGCCAGCGCTTGCGCACGGCCTGATAGCCGTCGAAACTCAGGCATCCCTCGTAGAAGGAGGTGGTCTTGTCCCCCATCGGCGTGTACCGGGGATTGATAATCACATGGAAGGGGAATTCGGCGATTTCGCGCGGATCATCCTCATCGTCGCGCACATGGTCCTCGACCACCGCAAGCGCAAGACCCAAACCGATCTGCGTGGCCGCCAATCCCACGCCGGGCGCTTCGAGCATCGTGGTGTGCATGGTGTCGATGAGCTTGGCAAGCGTGTGCTTGGACAGCTGGCCGGCGTAGGCAGCGGTCTGCTGGCGCAGCACCGGTTCGCCGGCCTGCACAATTGGCAGGATCTTCTCTTTGCCGCCCTCTTTGATCAGGGCTTCGACGGCACGGTTCAGTTCGAGGTCGACTTTGGCGTTTTTTCCAAACATGTGATTCCTTGCTGGACGTATTGACGATTACCGGGGGCGTGGCACCGGCTGGATTCCGGGCACACGCTTATTGCATATTGCGGGGCGTTGCTGTGGAGCGAACTCGTTACAGAGCGAGTTCGTCGGCGACGACCTGGGCCAGACGGGCGCACACTTCGTCGGCCATCTGCTGGGTGGCGGCCTCGGCCATCACGCGCACCAGAGGCTCGGTGCCGGAGGGACGCAGCAGCACGCGGCCGGTATCGCCCAGCAACGCCTCTTCCTTTTCGACTGCGGCCTGCACGGCGGCATTCGTGGAGGCGGCCATCTTGTCCACATTCGGCACGTTGACCAGCGTTTGCGGCAGCTGTGGGAAGTCGGCGGCCAGTTCCTTAAGGCTCTTGCCGGACTGCACCACTTCGTTGCACAGGGTCAGAGCGGTCAGGGTGCCGTCACCGGTGGTGGCGAATTCGCGGTTGATGACATGGCCGGACTGTTCGCCACCGAGCGAATAGCCGCCCTTGAGCATTTCTTCCAGCACATAGCGGTCGCCCACGGCCGTCTGCACGGTGTTGATGCCCATATCCTTCAAGGCAAGCTTGAGGCCCAGGTTGCTCATCACCGTAACGACAAGCGTATCGTGGTTAAGCTTGCCTGCGCGCTTCTTGGAGCGGGCGAGAATACCCATGATCTGATCGCCGTTGACCATATTGCCGTCCTCATCAACCGCAAGGCAACGATCCGCATCGCCATCAAAGGCCACGCCCATAACAGCGTCGGAGGCTTTGACCATGGCCTGCAGCTGCTCGGGGTGGGTGGAGCCGGCATGCTTGTTGATGTTGTAGCCATCCGGCGACGCGTTAATAACCACCACTTCGGCACCGGCACGGCGCAGCGCTTCGGGCGCCACCACCGAAGTGGCACCATTGGCGCAGTCTGCCACGATTTTCAGGCCCTTCAGCGGCTTGGGCTGCACCTGATCGGCACCCATGGGTGCGATGGTGGATACCAGATGGTCGATGTACAGGTTGGTGGCGGTGTTCTGATCGTGGCTGATGCGGCCCACGCCGGCACCGGTCGGACGATCCCAGTCAGCGCCGAGCACCGCTTCGATTTCGTCTTCCTTCTGATCGGGCAGCTTGAAGCCGCCGCGTGCGAAGAACTTGATACCGTTGTCAGGCATGGGATTGTGGGAGGCGGAAATCACCGCACCCATCTCCACATTGAGCACGCTGGTCAGATAGGCGACGCCGGGAGTGGGGATAATGCCGGCGTCGATCACATCGAAACCGCCGGCGGACATACCGGCCGACAGCGCGGCGGCAAGAAAATCACCGGACACACGAGTATCACGGCCCACCAGCGCGCGGCGACGGCCTTCGGGCTGATCGTCCTTCGTGCCCGCATCGCCCAGCACACGCACGGCCGCGTCGCCCAAATCCAGCGCCAGTCGCGCGGTCAAATCACGGTTCGCCAAACCACGAACGCCATCGGTTCCAAACATATTCGGCATATCAGCCTCACTCCTTGCCCCGCGGCCGCCCGCCGCGTGTCATCCGTTTTCCTCGCCCCATCGTAGTAGAGCGCAGCCGACACGTTGTGCCGCCATGCCGAATGCTGCCCCAAATCAGCACGCTGGCTGCAAGTTTGCACGGTTCGCCTGTCATTCAGTTACATACTTACGTAAGAATTCAACAGGCCAACCGTGCAAATTCATAGGCCATCCATACGAAATCACAAAACATTAAATATGCGAAGTACGCATTTTAGGAAAACAGTGGCCTCTGGTAGAGGTTAATACATTAAAAGCCACCAATGCCTCTCCTCGGAAGCACACTAGGGTGGCATTCAGTATTCAGTGTATTGCGCTTGCAGCGTCCATAATTTTGTAAGATCGTAATGAAAAAGGCATGCATCTTCTCCCATTACGATCTCATGCTAGATTCACACCGGATGTTGACATAGAAGCCAAGGGCATTGATCCTTATACCTCAGATGTCGGAAGCCTTTGACCACATCCGAGTCGAAATTGCTCGCAATCCAATCCAAGTCGATGATGCGGGCCATGCAGTACACCGTGATGTGCGCCGCTCCACGAAGACGGAGCATCGCCGCGACGGATTGCACGGTCGCGCCACTTGTCCACGAATCCTCGATCAGCAGAACATGTGCAAGCTGTGGCCGTCGAGGTTCCGTGGCAAGGGAGAAAACCTGTGGATCGATACGGTTGTGCACCTTTCCCTCGTTCGCTTGCAGCTGGAGCTGTTGGATTCCCATTCGGGCCATGAACGGAGCAACCAGATTGGTCAGTACATGGGGTTTTCCATAGTTGCGGCTGGAACACGTGGATGGGATTGTAGCCCATGCGGTTGGCATGCTACCGGCAAGCTTCGCTATGCATGGATAGTGCACGGCTAGCGCGTCGGCGGCAATGTATTTGACATCCTTCTGATATTCGCCTGCGGCTGGGTCATCGGCGCTCTTGTAGCCTTGCATGACACGGTACATCTGTTCGCCTTTGTAGGCATAGTGGCCAAATCGGACGATATCAGCAAGGGTGACGCCACCTGCACCCAGGGCGGAGGCCTGCCGCGCCTCGCCCGCGCAGGCTATGCACAGTTCGTATTCCATCTTCTTGGGGCCTGCGCACACAGGGCAGACGTGACCGAACTTACTGCGGTAGATGACGCCGCGCGCATAGCTACCCATGCGCTCGATCTTCGCCAGTTCCAGCTGGCGGTCGGCACTCGTCTGCCGTGGATCGCTCATACCTTGACCGGTTCCTCAGCGAGCACGGCCTCGATGAGGCTGTCCACGTTGTCATTGACGAAGAAGATTCTATCGAGCGCACGCTCGACTTCATTCACGTTGTCAACGACATATACACCGGGCATACCCTCCAAATCGCGCGCCCATTGGGCCTTGTTCAGAACCATACGGTTGATGATGATAGGACGACCGTGCCGCTGCGCCTGCCGTGCTTGGATCCGCGTGCCGGAATGTTCGCCGGCGTCCGCAATGATTGTCGCGACGCCATAACCAGACATTAGGGCGTTGCGCATCGGGAACGATTGTCTGGTCGGTTGCGAACCCGGCCAGAATTGGGAAAGCACCAGCCCACGTTCTTCGATCTCGCATTGCAGGCCACGGTTCTCAGCCGGGTATTGACGGTCAATACCGGTGCCGATGAACGCCACGGTGCGGCCTCCATCGTTCAGAGCTGTCTGGTGAGCGAAAGTATCGATGCCCTTGGCCAGACCAGCAATGACAGTCAGTCTGCGCTCGACCAGCATATGTGCGCAGTTTACGGCAAAGCGTGCTCCCTCGGGAGTGCAATGACGCGAGCCAACTATGCTAACGCCCAAATCATTGGCTCTCAGATTGCCGCTGGCAAACAAGAACGGAGGCACATCGATGGTGGCGCGCAGACGTTCCGGGAATCTTGGGTCAAGCACCGACACGAAGTCAAGACCACGTTCACGCCACATCTCAAGATCACGAGTGGCCTCAGTCCAAGCTGTCTCCAGCCTTTTGATCTGCTCGGAACTCAGACCAACGTCACTCAGCAAGACCCCCTGCGCGTCATCGCCGTCCACGTCGTCGCGTAACAGCGGGTTGCGCGAAGGATCAATCTTGTGCCGCAGCAAACGTTCAGCGCTACCCTCAAGCACGCAATCATTGGCAATAGAAGTCCAAGTTTCAGGCTTTTCACACGTTTTAAGCAAAGCAACCAATGCGGAGTTCTCACGCACGAGCGCATCATGGTTCATCGCGTACCTCCATCAATTCCAGCATTGCCGTCAAACACATGACATCGCTATCCAGTGTAAACAACGCACATGTCAGTCAATGTGACATCGACTTTTTCGCACCATTTGTGGACATTTTGTGCGACTGCACTATTGCGAGGCATATGCCAATCGGCTTACAGGTCAAAAACACACAATTTGGCCTATAATCCTGCATTTTAGTACCACAGTGGCCCACGGAAAAAATTAACGACCAAGGGTGAAATGCCCGGAGCCGTTGGAAAGTATTAGCGCACCCCCTTGGAACTGATTACGATTCATAGGCGGAGTGATACCGCTCTTTAAGCTGCTGTAGTGTTCCCTCCAGTTCAGCGTCGGATTGTAGTTGAACGTATACGATCCCGGTGGCTGATGATGAATTAAGCGGTTCGGAGAAAAGCGTGCCAACAGGGGAAAGGTCGGCGGAGACGAAACCGTCAATCGATGACAGCTCGTCAATCGTACATATATCTACCAGCCTGCCGGTTTGAACTGGAAGGTCAATATTGGCGATGATTCCCGGAATTAATTCTGATGCCTTGTGATTATATTCAAGGTTCAGTGATGCTGCGGTAAATGCATCCCATAGATCAATCCCGTATTTCAGCAGAATGGATTTGGGAATGCCTCCTCCTGCCGGACGGCAGGATATCTCGCCCACTATGAACTTAGTGCCAGTCCAAAAGGCCTCCATATGCGTGACACCATCTTTGAGCCCGAGAGCCTTGACAACTTTAGGGTAAATCGCGCTGATTTTGTCGTAACGCTCATCCCCTTTGCCAATCATTATCGACCCGCCCCAAGCACCGGTGCATTCTAGAAGGGGAGAGAAATATCGTTGAAGGACGAAAAAGACGACTTGGCCATTGTGAATAATGGCATCACAGTGATACTCCCCCTTCATTGTTATGTATTCTTCAACGATAATTTGATAGCGGCTGTTCCTGAACCAGTCCGCTTGTGGCGTTTCAAGGAACGAGGCTGCTTCCTCACGATTGTGTATTTTGTAGGTATTCATCGATCCGGAACCGATGACGGGTTTGACGACCACCGGCCATCCAATTTCGTCGCCGGCGTCGACCAGCTGCCTGATATTCGAGATGGTCAGCGCTCGGGCAACCTCCACTCCCGCCGAGCGCAACTTGCTCTTCATAACACTTTTATTCGCGAAACCCCAGGCCACGTCGAATCCGGTTCCCGGCAGATTGAAATACGTTCGCAGGTATCCTCCGACAGGAAGGCTTCTTTCGCTGGGCGACACCACCGCGGCAATGGAATCTGAGGAATCTAACTTCCTTGCGACGTTCAAGACTTCTGTCTCATCGGCTATGTCATTGACATAGTGCAGATTCGTGTTCGTCGGATACAATGCAGTGTATTTACGCTCTGTTATGACGTCTATCCCGGTCGCAGGCACGAATTTGACAAGGTGACGATACGCATCCGTTTTGCCTGAATTGAGCAGAATCACACGTCCGTTCATCATCGTTCCCCTCGTGTGTTTTTGCCTTCCACCAGCTCAAGCATGTGAGCTCGCTCCCGCTCGTTGTTGCCTCGAACAATCGCTCCACCAACAAAGTCGGCTGCGTCCGTGGGATCGTTGGGCTGTTCCGAATCCCATATATCCAACAGCCATTCGCTTGAATCCGATGGCGCGTGAAGCCGGTTCCCGCCCGTCCTGACCAGCCATCCTGTTTTCATCGCGTCATCCACAGTGGGGACGACCGATACGGGAAGTCCCAGTTCCAATCTCACGAACTGTTCGGAGATGTCAAAGCCGTATGCGGATTGGATCGACTGTTTGATGAGTCCTCCGCCGACTCTCGCCGCGACCTCTCCGCACCTCGCGTTGCCCGAGACATCGTCGATGAATTCGAAGTGCAACACATGAACGCCGCTGTTCTCGGGCAGTGCTTGTGCGAAGCGGCCCACGAGATCGATGATTTCCAGACGCTTGGGAGAGGCGTTGTCCAGCATCACGGAGCCATAGTTCTCTTCCCTGAATGCGCATGGCTTATGAATATAGCGACTGACGGAGGTGAACACCGGCGTGCGGTTGTGGAGCAGCACGTCCGCATGGTAGACGTCCCCGGGCAGATACTCCTCCACGATGAGCTTGTGTCCGTCAATTTCCTCACGAATGCTTCGATCCTGGAGCAGCATGTCCGCGTCGCCCACGGTGTTCATGATGTGCACCCCGAACGCACCTGCCCCATCGCGTGGCTTCAACACGGACGGTCCATGCCTGTCAACAAACTCCCTCAGATCTTTCCCACAGGAGACCAAAGCGAAATCGCTGTCTGGAAGCGATGCCGCGGAGAACAATGACTTCATGCTGTATTTGTCCCGGAAACCCCTTGCAAGAGGAAACTTCATCCCTGGTATCGAGTACTTCGACCGGATGGCCGCCACCCGTTCCACATCATCCTCGGAATTGGCAATCAGCCGATCGCATCCCGAAGAGGCGATGGACGACAGGGCCTGTTCGAACTCGTCACTGTAATACCTGTCCACCAGCACGGGAGCGCAGTAGCCTTCGTTTGCCTCGGCGGCCCTTGATCCTCTCTCGGTGACGAGGAATAGCTGGCAATCCGGCATCAGTTCCCTCACCCATTTGGCATAGCGCGAGCCGGATGACGGACGCTGGCATATGACTATCTTCAAGGTTTCTCCTTACTGCTTTGAATGGCTACTGCTTGAATGACTACTTCGAGCGTGTACGTGCCGCCAACCTGGCGATGGGCCCGTAAGACAGCCCCGTAAGCATGAACAGCGCGGCTAGGATCCACCATCCCACCGGCGAATCGGCGTTAGCGACGCTGGTCAGAATCACAGGGGAGATCAGTGCCATGGTATCGGCCCCGGCATTGAGAACGCCCTGATATTCACCGAGCAGGTCGTCGCTGGACATCTCAAATCCAAAGGACCATGCCGACGCGGACTGCCATAATTCGCCGCACAGGTGCGCCACCGCCACCATCACGAGCATGATGACGGACAGCCATACCGTCGTTTCCTTGGAAAACGCCAACAACATGCAAGCGACGCAAAGCGACAGGCCACTTCGCAATCCGGCCCGTCCCGCGCCGCGAATTGAATCCGTCCCCCTAGCGAACCTCACCTGCAACAGGATGACGCCAAGCGTGTTCACAAGCAGCATCGCGGACACCATGCTGCTCGGAATCGCGGCAGCGGAAGCGATCCATATCGGCAGGGCGATGGTCAGAATCCCGTCATGAAGATAGAGAATGGCGTTAGCCGCCGTCGCCAGCAGAAAAGGTACGTCCTTCACCGCGACCAGGCCCATGCGACCGCTCTTTCGAGGGCGGTCGTGCGCAAACGTTCCGCACTGGATATTCCGCAGCATCATCGCAGCAGTGAAATACGTGAGAACGTTGAAGAGTATCAAAGCCACGAATACTGGACGTGTGCCGAGGGTGAGTGGTATCGCAGACAGGACCGAGCCCACTGCAGTGCCAACGTTGGAGACCACACGCAACATGGCCCTGTACTGCACACGGTTCTCCCCCTGTGAAATATGGGCGATGATGGGACCACGCGCCGCGGCGGCACCTCGATCGGCCGTGGACACCACGGCCATGGTGATTCCTAGGCAAACGAAATTGTTGGTGATGACGTAAACAATCAACCCCAATCCCTGCACGGCCAGAAGCACACGGTACATGGTCATGGCATCGACTTTGTCGGAGGCCCTTCCAAAGAGCACGCTGCCCGCTAAACCGGCCACCGCGGAAAGTGTGAGGAACATGCTGAACAAGGTCATAGGCATGCCGAGAATCTGGGTGAAGTACAACGTGGACAGCGCGAAGAAGATACCGCGGCCAACGGAATTGATCAGCGTCGCCCTAGCGTACCGGCTTTCACCGGTCTTCCCCCCCCCCTCAAAACCATCGTAATCATCATGCTCCTTAAGACGGTATCCCCGCAATGGCAATCTACACAACAAACAGACTTGCCAGAGTTTCTTCATTCATCATAATTGCTGAACGTACAATCCCGACCGTCATGGTTGGACGCGGGGATACTTGGCATGTCGGGCACATCGATGGTCAGGCCGCACTGCTTGAGCAACTCGATCATCTCGGGCACCGACTTGGCCTGTTTGCTCTTCTCTCCGCCCCCCATGGATAAAACAAGAGCCCCCGGATTTGAGCACTGTTAGGAGGCTTGGAGGCTACTGTTAGGACAAACAATACACAAATCGTCGTAAGAGGATACAAGCAGTGCGACGTTCATTCCTCATCTTTTCGAAAGATTAAGTTTAGCGGAACCAAACTTGAACATGAATATGTATCAGGTTATCTCATTGAAAATCATCTGGCACTCGTGTTTAAGGTCAACGAAGCGCGAAACATATCAGGAGCCGGTCTCGAAATAGCAAACGTGGCATCAATGGCATTGGCGCAAGCAGCGACGATGGACAGCCCAAGTCCATGGCCAGGACAACTGGACATACGACTATTGTCACCTCGATGGAACGGTTGAAGTAGATTGTCCATGTCATCAGAATTCACAACAGTGGCGGTGGTGTTGTCAATAACGATAGCAACTTGTTCCCCGGCCTCACGTATGGAACAAGAGATAGAACCATGATCAATATTGTGAACAATGGCATTTCGAACAAGATTGTCAATGGCAATTGTCAGGTAACGGGTGTTCGTCTCAACGAAAAACATATCATCAACACCAGCGAGCCCGCTTAAGTCAACATTGAGATGCCGTTCAGAGGACTGATCAACATGCGCAGCCATAACCTTACGTATGACCTCAAGCAAATTTATTGATTCCCGGCTAGCGTCTGGAGAAGTCTGAATGTGAGAAAGCTCAAGCAGACTAGCAATAAGCTCACCACTTTTACGATTCGCCTTTATGGCATGTTGCACGGCAGGTTTGACATCGTCGGTAAAACGGCTCTGAGCCATGAGAGCTTCCAAACTGGCACCAATAGTGGTGACGGGCGTTTTCAATTCATGACTAGCGTTACGAATAAACGAACGTTGCAGTTCATTGGATTGCTCGATACGGTCCAGCATTCCATTTAACGCCGAAGCGAGTTTGGAAGTTTCCGCATCTGGATGATCGAGCACAATACGTGTAACAGGATGATCAGGATCAAGCTGCACAGCCTGCCGACTAATAGAATCAAGCTGCATTGTCAACGCGCCCGACAACCGCCACACAAGTAGCACGGCCAGAAGCATCGCTACGACAAATACAGCAAGCGAACCATACCTCATCCACTGCACGACACCGTCTCGTACGGTGAGCACCGCTCCTCTGGTTTCAGCTTCACCATGATCTATCAAGTTATCAGCGGTTTCACTGTCACACTGGTCTGCATCACAGGCCTCCGCGTAATTCGGCACTACATGAGCAGAATCAAAATCCTCACTACTAAAGCCATGATTCACGTTACCGGTAGCCACGGTATCAACCTGATGTTGGAACGCCCAGTCAAGTGATACATTCTGCACAAGAATCACAGCCAGAAGCATGATGAGCAAAAGCGCCCCTACACTGGTGGCAAGGCGAATTCGGAAACTGATCGGACTTCGAAGATGCCCGAAACCACGCAAGACATCACGCCAAGCGGCATATTTCGCAATCATGGTATGCGATACCCCTCTCCACGCGAAGAAACAATAAGCATGGGGTCGGGAAGCTTACGTCGTAGAGAATATACGGCCGTCTTAACCAGATCCGGCTGATCATGTAATTCAACAGGCCAGAGCGATTCTAAAAGGTTCCTTGTGCCAATCCACCCGCCATCTGCACGAAGCAATTCCTCCAATAGAGCGTATTCTCGTGGCGCCAGGTCACAGGGAGCGTCATCAACATAGGCAAGCCGCCGTACGGTATCAACGGACAGACGCCCACGGGTAAGCATCGTGGATGAATCGACACCTCCACGACGCAAGAGAGCACGAATGCGAGCGAGCAATTCCGGATAGGCGAATGGCTTGGCCAAATAATCGTCAGCTCCCAAATCAAGCCCTTGCACACGATCATCAATGCTGTCAGCGGCGGTAAGCATCAGCGTACGCACAGGTATACGCACCCGATCAATAGTGCGCATAACTTCATCACCGGAAAGCACCGGAAGATCACGATCAAGAAGTACTACGTCGAAATTTCCCCTTGACAGTTCATCCAAAGCTTCAACGCCTGTATAGGCAGTCGCGGTGGCATACCCCTCGTGTCTCAGGCAGTCATCCAACACCGCCGATAAATCAGCGTCATCTTCAACAATCAGAATTCCTGCCATGCTTGCGCCTCCGATTCCAAGCGACATATGCCGTTCTTATTGTGCCTGAACAAGGTGTGCGCTAGGTAAGCACGACACACACCCAACGCACACACGGTAAACGGTTCAATGAATCACGCCTTGGCACTCCGCCATTGCACAACATGCAATCCACAAATGAGGTGAACTCATGCGAATCACACCTGTCGGCAAAACAACCATCATTGCAGTATTGCCGTTAATGCTTATGTCATTGTCCGCATGCGGACAAATTCATACTGCAGACGCTCCGACAACATCTGCAACGAGTAGTTCTGTTCCGCAGTCGGACGGAAATGATCAAAACAATAATGAACAAAATGATACAAACACCACCACGGAACAAGCAGCCCAACAATACCGAGATTGCCTTGAAGATCACGGCATACCAGCAGAAATCGTCGAGGGCAATCGCGTCGTATTCCAGTGGCAAGAATCAGATGCTAACTCCATATCAGAAAGTTCCAACGACACCAATCGCGATGCAGCCATCCAAAAATGTCAAGTCACAGTGCCCGACTACCACGACCCCAACTTCAATACCAAATAAACCAGTATCGAACAATATCTGTTCTCGAAGTCCAGTAGACAAAGGAAAGAACATATGACTGCATCCCCCAGAAAGATCATAAAACACAGCGTTGCAACAAGCACTACAGCTTTTCTATCCTGTGTTTCTCTGCTCGTGTGTCTGACGGCATGCACCACTCCGTCAGACAAGACAACAACAGACAGCGTTGATTCACAAGCACGAATCGCCCCCAGCATGAATGCCCTATTCGACCAATATCTCGCTAAGGACACACTCAGTCAGTTTGAACGCGAAGTGCTCCAGCGTGCTCGAGACAACGGAAAAATCAGCGCCGAAGATTACGAAACTGCACATGATAAACAAATGTCGTGCATGTCTCAGAATGGTTGGGAAGAACAAACACGCAAGCTGTCCAACGGTTTGTACCAAACCACCGGGGTATCTCCAACTCCGTCCACCGATGCCGAAGTAAATGACTATATGGAAGCATCCGACACGTGCTCCACAGGAACTAGCAAAATCATCGAATCCCTTTACCAACTCCAGCAAGGCAATCCAGGACTGCTAGCCGATCCCTATGAAACGGCCGTGGAATGTTTGAAGAAAAATGATCTCGTCGACGAATCCTTTACCGGACGAAAGCTTGAGAACGCACTGGGCGGAGACGATGCCGCTAAGAACCTACCCTTCGACATATCATCCGACACCGCGCAATCCTGCATTGCCGGAGCCGGACTGGCCGCCAATATCGGTTGAAACGAAATATCACGAAATAATCCCATATGAAAGCAAGAATCATCACTCCCCTAGTACTGACCGGCTTAAGTATGTTGTCGGTAGGAGCGCTCATCGCATCATTGCTCACGCCTACCCCAACACCTCATGGCTTGGAACAATCCACTATGCCTGACACCGTTGAAACCAGCCACCAAAAATTTACGGACGAACGCACTGTGGAAATCACATTTGAGAACAGCGCTGAGCAATCCGTCATCGGACGCATGTCTGGCACAGTGAGTGCAAATCTATGCATACCTGGGCAAGTAGTGGAATCTGGTAACCAACTGATGAGTGTAGATGGACGTCCCATTATCGCTTTGCACACCAGCACACCGCTCTATCGTGACATCAGCATTGGCGATGCTGGCCCCGATGTGATGGCCCTACAACAAGAGCTCGCACGCCTCGGATATAACACTGAGGGCAACGGCAACTTTGGATGGCGTACTGCGAATGGCGTCAGCCAATTGCTGGAGCGTGCAGGAAGAAATCACCCTGCCGAACAAATTGGGCCGACAGACACAATATGGATTCCCGACGCCACCGTTATACCTACCCAATGTCTAGCCCCGCTCAACACCGCTCTTTCCGATGGTACAGAAATCATGAAAACCGGCGGACAACTCACCGCCGTTACATTCCCGTTGCCGTCCGATTTGAGAGAGGGAAAACGTAGGCTCACGCTCTTTGGAGTCGCAACATCAATTGATGATGTCGCCGACAGCACAATCACGGATCAAACGTTTCTGAATGAAGTCACGGCCAGCGACGAGTATAAGACTTTTCTGGCGGACCAAGGAGGGAAAAAGCCCACAGCCACACTCGCTCTTGAACAGCCAATCGACACAATTCAAGTTCCGCCATCCGCCATTGTCGGGCAAAGCGGCAACCGTGCATGCGTTTCGCCCAACGGTAAACGAGTTGTACCGGTCACTGTTATCGGTTCTTCGCTCGGTGTCGCGCTTATCCAGCCAGATCAAGCAACGATTGATATCAATAAGGTTGTTCTTGGACAGCGCCTCGATGGTCTTGAATGTCCTGCCAGCGTAAAGCAGTGAAAAGAGGCTACCAATGAATGATCATGCCGCATCATTGCCACTCACCGAAACTCCAATCCGCGTGCGCAATGCAGCTCACAATGACGATGACCACGACACTCCCCTAGTCACCGGAACAAACGTGGGGCATCGGTTCAAGAACGGCCCATGGCTGTTCAGCAATCTCAATTTCACTCTGCATACCGGCGAAGCAATTGGACTGTGCGGCCCATCCGGCTCGGGCAAGTCAACACTGCTTTCTATCATCGCTGGATTCGACAATCCCAGCAAAGGCACAGTGACGCGCGAACACGTGAGCCGAATCCGATGGGTATTCCAGAACCCTCATGGTATGCCCAAACGTACTGCCATAGATCACGTTGTTCAACCGCTGCTCGGGCAAGGTCTTACACGAGAACAAGCTGAAGATGAGGCTGTAGCAATCATGAGCATGTTTCGCCTCACCCACGTTGCCGCACGTGAATTCTCAGAGCTATCAGGAGGGGAAGCCCAGCGCCTTATGCTCGCCCGCGCCATAGCCAGCAAACCGGATCTTCTGCTCGTCGACGAACCTACTGCGCAGTTGGATCAACATACTGCCAATGATATTGACGCAACGCTCACCGGCTTAGCACAAGATGATGTTATCGTCATCATCGCCACGCACGATTCCAATACACGTGCTGCTTGTAGCCGGGTCATCGACCTTGCTTGGCACGACTCAGCCAGTACAGCGGAAGGACGCATGTCATGATTTTTTCCGCCATACTTTCAGAAAGTTGGCGCAACCTAGCCACAGGTACCAGTCGCGCCCTTGCAAGCGCTACTGTACTTATCATTACAGCACTCATCATGTCTGGCTTCGACCTAGCCAGCATACTTGCGCTGCAACAGGAGTCAGACGAATGGATTTCCAGTGGGGCCGCCATTCATATTATTTCCGGCGATAGGCAAATCAGCCCCGTCACATGCACCAACCTCGCCCACACCACAGGCACTCAATCAGACGGTACCATAATCCAGCCTATCCAAGCCTCCGGGGCAATCAAGAAGGATGAGACAATAACTTTGAACGCCATGCCCAACGCACCGTTGGATGCATGGCAAGCCACACCAAGTCTTGCAGAAGTCCTTGGCATCGGGCAGAGCCAACAAGCACATTCTGGCGTATGGATCTCCAGCCAACTTGCCCAAACGCTGTACGTACACGAAGGTGACGTATTGGACACAACACAAGGTCCAATGCATATCAGTGCGATATTTCCATGGCCAGACGACAGTCGTGACCAGCGAATCGCCTACGCTATCATCATCCCGACTCCTGCTGGATCCGATGAAGTCTGGGACGAGTGCTGGAGCACTATCTTCCCCTCCAGCACCAGCGCCGAGGACTTGCTTAGCACCACCGCAATTACCACTCTCAGCGCAATGCCAGCGACGCAAACCAAACAGGCAAACACTGCGCTCGGAACTAATGCTGATTTCTCGTATCAGTACCATCATCGTTCCACCCGTATTATGCTTGTCACCATACCAATTGTCAGTTTCATCATTGCTTTGGCCATCATTCGCACCCGCAAAATCGAAATCGCCGATGACCTGCATATGGGAATCCCCCGATCTGGACTGTACCTCACAACAGCCCTCGAAACACTTGCATGGAGCCTGCCTTCCATACTTGTGATTACCGCGAGTATGTATCTTTCAATAGCCGTCGTCAGCAGTAAGGACAATGCCAATACCTTGACTATGGTTCAATTACCATTCCTTATCGTCTGCCTTATCACCGCGCAACTCGGCACAATCACAGGCATCACATCCATACAAGGAACCAAGCTTTTCAAATTCTTTAAAAGAAGACAATGAACCGCACTCCGGAAGACATAATCGATGGGTTAGTCTGGTTCAACTACCGGATATCGGATTCGCGGCAAAATCCTGTGAAAGCAAAAACTCCGGCATCTGCTGGGCAGAGGCCGGAGTTAACTTGTACCCCCAGAGAGAGTCGAACTCTCGTTGTCAGATTGAAAGTCTGGTGTCCTAACCGTTAGACGATGGGGGCGAACAACTCGATTGATATTACAGACTCATGGCCCTGTACGCAAATCGGCGTGTCGCGCCGTGTCGCATTATGCAGAGGCAGACCGCATTCAGGCCAAGTGGACACCACATCACACCCATCCAGTCGTATCGTGCCAAACATACGTCGCACTGCATGCACCGCATCAGCACAACAACAACAGGCCCGTCACATCAGCGTATCCACGGTGGTGGTTTGCGGGTGGCCACGGTTGACGAAGGATTGGGTGCGGCACTTGAGCATGATGCGCCTCCCCTGCTCGTCGCGCGTGGATACCAAGTCGAACCGCCCCATACTGGATGCCAAATGCTTCGCCAAGCAGGCGACGCTTGTCTTGTTGCGAGCGAATACCGCAGGGCAGGCGAAACTGAACGCATAGCGACGTATCGCCCATTCACGCGCGACGATAACGTAGCGCGGATTGTCAATCGGCTCCAGCAACTGCTCCAAAGTTTCGGCGAATACCGCCTGTTCGCGGTGTGTGGCACCAGTCAATGTGCATTGAAGGATAATGCCGTTGTCATCCAACTGCTCCACCACCATGTGCGCGTCCGTGCTAGTGATGCGTCCCATCTCCTTAAGCGCGCCCAGCAGCGCTTCGCCCAGCGAAAATAGCTGACGCCTCGGCGTTGCCACACCAAACAGCCGCATCACCGCACGCGCCGCAAACGGCAACACGACACCGATGCACACCAAGGTGACTACTGTTCCGGTCACTCGACCCTCAGACATAATCGCCCATGCAACCGGCATCAGCACGTAGCGTGTCAGCGCGGCAATGCCGATCAGCACAATCAGTTCCACGAGATTAATCATCATCAAACCGCGCGGCATCGTCACCGCATCCACCCGCATGGCCTTATGCACCTGGCCACTATCGGCGGTGGCGTCACGCCATTGCCGGGCCACGGCGTCGCGATCCGCGGCACGCCGCAGCATATCGGCGTTGATGCGCGCCAAACCGTCACGGTCGAACGGCGGCTTGATAATGCCCAAACGTTCGATGCCGCTTTCGACGCCACGGTTCAGATAACTGGGGCCGATAAAACAATCGAACCGACGCCGCAACGTGGCGTAATCGATGCCGTGAATCTGCGAATAGTCTGGCTTGTCAATGAATTCGCCAATGGTTCGTGTCAGTTCACTCGTATACACCGTTTCCGGTTCGGCCGCCACCAAATGCCAGATGTTCGCCACCTTGTCCGGTTGCCCGGCGACGGCGCGAATCGCACGTCCGCGCATTTGGTTGGTTAGCATGAATGACCCAACAAAACTGGCCAGCACCAGCGTATTGATGGAGGGTGAATCCCAGCCCTCCCCCAGCAGGGATTTGGTACCGACCAGTATGCGAATATGCCCGGCTTCGAACAACGCGGTAATAATGGCGATGGTGTCATGGGTTCCCGAACCAAAGTCTGCCTGAACCCAGTCATTCGTATGCTCCAGTGCGGTGAACCGTGCGGTTGCGCCGCGAACTTCGGCTAGCCTGTAAGCTTCATCCTGCAGTGCCGCAGGAATAATGACCAGACTGCCAGATACCGCGGCAAGCGGCTGCACTATGTTGCCGCGAGCGCAGGCGCGTCTGATGGTTTCAAACACCGGCACGACGCCCATTAATGTGAGCGGAGCGTTGGTGCCGATGTCGTCAAGCTGTTCCTTGCGAATATAGTCGGTAAGCACCAGCATGCGCAGGTCGCTGCCCATCGACTTCGATTCATGGTCGGCGATACGGGCGATCGAATCGAGCTTGCCACTTGATGCCATAAGTGCGCGACTGAGCGCGTCGCTGCGTTTGAGTTCGACTTTGCCTCTGCTGATCAGGCCACGCCGGGCGAGCAATGATTTGAGCCGCGATGAGCGTTCCTCACCGAATATCTGCGGCGAGGAGATGACGAATTGAAAGGCCTGCTCGGCGTATGCGATGCGGTACGCGGGCAAGCTGCGTTTCACGGTGACCAGGCGAATCAAATAGTCGGGCGGTGTCAAGCCGCTTGCAGCCATCAGCACCATCAGCGCCAAATAGTCATCGGGGTGCTCGTAGATGGCTTCGAGCACGGGGCGATGTTTTGAGTTCGCTGCATATTCGGCAACGGTCAATCCCGCTTCGCGCAGCAGTTCGGCGAACAGCTCGGAGCCGAGCACATCCTTAACCGCGGTGGCGGCTTTGACCTGATAGTCGCGCAGGCTAGCCATTTCAGCGGCGGTCGGATAGTTGAACATCACATAATCCTGATGCGGGCACAGGTTATGTTGCGCCACCAGTTCTGGGGTGAAGATCTCCTCGTCGATATCGCCGCACAGGCTGATGTATCGTTGCCATTCGTTGGGATCAGCATCATAGGGTGGTGTGGCTGTGAGCGCGATAATCACCAGTTTCGGCGCGCGTTCGCGCATCAATGCCACGAAACGCTCCAATACTTTCTGCCATTCGCGGCGCAGATGATGGGCTTCATCCAAACAAATCGTGCGCACGCCAGCGGCGATCAGTCGATCAGCCAATGCGGTCAACGCATCCGGTTGAGGTTTTCCCTTCTTCGATGCGGATTGTTGCGTCTCCGACTTTTGTGTTCCGGATTCCCCTGCCGATTCCTCAGATGCCGATTCCTCAGACACCGACTCATCAGAGTCCAATTCCGAAGTCTCAGCTTGTTTGGTCACGGCATGCAATGCCTGATAGGTCACGGAAGTCAGCGTAGAGGGCCGTTCCAAATCAGACGAACAATCGGCCGGTTCAGCATCGAAATTACCGGTCAGTCGATCCAGCCATTGCGCCGCGATGGCTACTGTCGGTGAGAACACCACGGCCGGCGCGTGTCTACGGCAGATCAGTTCGAGCCCCAGAATCGTTTTTCCACTGCCGGGAGGCGCGACCACATGGATATGCCCATCCTTGAAATACTCAGGCGCTTTGTCAAGAATGCGCTGTTGGTAGTCGCGGAACTCCCCTTGGAACTTCATACGCTCATAATAATCGCGGCAGGGATTGCACGTTCCCGGATTCTTTGCAAAATCCAATGTGCAATCCCTGCCGCGAGTTCTTAAGTTGCTAGCAACCGCTAGTGGCCGCTATCGCACCAGAAGGCTCATAGTCCTTCGTTGTAACGACGCACCTTGAGCGTGCGATGGGAGGAAGCCACGTTTTCGACGATCAGACGCTTCAGGGCGTTGTCGGCGTCGGCGTGCTCCTCCAGCCAAGCGTCACCGAGCTCGGTCAGATCGGCCGGATCGGCGTAACCCGGGTACAGGCCGTTGAGCAGCGCTTCGGCCATGTGGTAGGTCTTGTTCTTCCAGATCCAATCCACGGCGTCGAAATACTTCTTGGCATAAGGCTCAGCCAAGTCCGGGCGCGGGGTGGACGAGAATCCACGGGCCACGGCCTCCAGCTGCATATTGGTCAGCTCGGGGTTGTGCAGGGCTTCATTCCAAGCCCAGCTCTTCGCGTCGGCGGTGGCCTGAGAGGCACGTGCGCCAAGCGCGAACTCGCGGTTCTCCGTGGTTTCCTTCTTGGCCAGTTCGGCTTCGACTTCCTCGCAGCTCATCTCGTTGACGGAGGTGAGCGCCTGGTTCAGCGTCCAAGTGAGGTTGTTGTCGATGTCAAGGCCCGGCAGGGTCACAGTGCCGTTCTTCAAGCCGTGCGCGTTGGCGGCGAATTCGGCGTCGCCCTCTTCGCCGTAGCCCAGGTAGGCAATGACCAGCTGGAATTGGGTGTCGGAGCCCGCTTCGGCCTCGTTGGCCAGCTTCCACAGTTCGGCGGCCACATGCTTGAGCACGTCGTTACGCTTGTCAGGAGCCACATAGTGGTGCGCGGTGGTACTCATGCAGGCCAGTGCGTAGCGGAAGGTGGTGGATTCAGTTTCGTGGGCCAGCAGACGCAGGGTCATATCCACGAAACGGGTGGCCGGGAATTCGCCGTCGCGGGTCATATCCCAGAAGGCGAGCCACGTGACGGCGCGGGCCAGCGCATCGTCGAAGCGATGAAGGTTCTCTTCGGCGAACTTCAGCGAAGCCTCGTCGAAGCGCAGCTTGGTGTAGGTCAGATCCTCATCGTTGACAAGGATGAATGCCGGGCGCTTCATGCCCACGGCTTCAGCAACTTCGGTGGTTTCGCCGTTTACGTCGAGTTCGAGGCGATCGGTTCGTACGATCTTGCCGCTGTTCTCGTCTTCGTTGTAGAAGCCGATGGCCAGACGATGCGAACGCAGCACAGGGTACTCGGGAGCAGCGGTTTGCGTCAGCTTCAGCGAGGCGATGGTGCCATCGGCAGCTTCGGTAACGTCGGCGGCAATCGTATTGATGCCGGACTGTTCCAGCCACTGGGCGCTCCAGGCCTTCAGGTCGCGTCCGGAGGTCTTCTCCAGTTCGTCGAGCAGATCCGCCAGCGTGGCGTTGGCGTAAGCGTGCTTCTGTAGATAATTGTGGATGCCTTGGAAGAACTGCTCGCGGCCCACGTAGAACACGAGCTGCTTCAGCACGGAAGCGCCCTTGGCGTAGGTGATGCCGTCGAAATTCACGTAGGTGTCGTTCAGATCGTTGATCGGGGCGACGATCGGGTGCGTGGTGGGCAGCTGATCCTGACGCAGCGCCCAGCTCTTCTCGCCGGAGCAGAACGTTGCCCAAGCGTCATGCCACTCGGTGGCTTCGGCGGTGGCCAGTGTGGAGGTGAATTCGGCGAAGGACTCGTTAAGCCACAGGTCGTTCCACCACTTCATGGTCACATAGTCGCCGAACCACATGTGGGCCAGCTCGTGCAGCACGGTGACCACACGGCGTTCGGCCAGCGCGTCGGTGACCTTGGAGTCGAACACGTACTGGTCACGGATGGTGACCATGCCGATGTTCTCCATGGCACCCGCGTTGTATTCGGGCACGTAGATCTGGTCGTACTTGGCGTACGGGTAGGGCACGCCCCAGGTCTTGGCGTAGAAGGCGAAGCCTTTCTTAGTGATGTCGAACAGGTAGTCGACATCCTTGGCGAAGGCTTCAGCCAAGGCCTGACGGCAGTACATGGCCATCGGAACCGTGCGGCCGTCTTCGTTATGGTATTCGGTGTGCCATTCGGCGTAGGGGCCGGCGCAGATGGCGGTGAGGTACGAGCTCATCTGCGGCGTGGTTTCGAATCGCCACAGCTTGGTGGTCTCATTCGGCTTGTCACCCAGAGTGCCGTCGAGCGTTTCGCGAGCATCGTCGTCAACGCTGGCAACCGGCATGTTGGAGGTGACGATCCAGCTGGAGGGGGCCAGCACCGAGAAATCGAACGTGGCCTTCAGATCGGGCTGGTCGAACACGGAGTAGACGCGGCGGGCATCCGGCACCTCGAACTGGGAGTAAAGGTACACATTGCCGTCGGAGGGATCCACCGAACGGTGCAGGCCTTCACCGGTGTTGGAATAACGGCACTTGGCTTCGACGACGACCTCATTCGTCGCCTCAAGCCCGTCCAGCTCGATGCGGTTGTCCACAAAGGCGACGGACGGATCGACAGTGCGGCCGTTGACGGTGATGGACGACACTTCGTCGGCGATCAGGTCGAGGAAGGTCGCCGAGCCCGGCTTCGCATTGAAGCGGATCAGCGTGGTTGAACCAAAGTTTTTCGCGCCAACCGTCAGGTCAAGATCAACCTGATAGTGAATCGGCGCTTCAATGATGGCCTTGCGTTCCTCAGCCTCAATGCGGGTGAGATTAGAACCGGGCATGGCAACTCCTTGTTTCTCGCTTGTGGCGTATGTATATGTGCCTTTTACTCTTGGTTTATTTGACTCTTGTTTACTCTTGGTCGAACTTGTGTGCGCCGGCATCCTGATCGGCGTCGGCGGCGACATCCGCCACCACGGGCACGATCATCGGCTTGCGCTTGAGCTGACGTGCAATCCAGCCGCCAAGCGTGCGGCGCATGATCTGCTGCAGCTTATAGGTGTCCTTGGTGCCAGACATCATCGCGTCGTTCAGCTGTTCGACGATCTGGTGATGCACCTTGTCGAATTCGCTTTCGTCCTCGGCAACGGCATTCAGGTAGATCTTCGGGCCGGTGACAACCTCGCGTGCGTCGGTGTCAACCACCACGAACGCGGAGACGAAGCCTTCGGTGCCCAGAATCCTGCGCTTTTCCAGCTCTTCGTCGGTCAGCTCGCCCACCGAATCGCCGTCCACATAGACGTAGCCGCAGGGCACGGAGCCGACAACCGCGGCCTTGCCGTGGTAAAGATCCACCACATCGCCGTCCTCAGCCAGCACCACGTTGTTCGGATCCACACCAGTCTTCACGGCGATCAGGCCGTTGGCCACCAGATGGCGATTCTCGCCGTGGATCGGCATGGCGCACTTGGGCTTAACGATGTTGTACATGTACAGCAGTTCGCCCTCATTGCAGTGTCCGGAGACATGCACGGCGGCGTTGTCGCGGTTGACGACCTTCGCGCCGAGCTGCACGAGCTTGTTGATGATCTTATAGACACCGTGCTCATTGCCGGGAATCAGCGAGGACGCGAGAATCACCGTGTCGAACTCGTTGATATGAATGTCGCGGTGGTTGCCGTCGGCGATGCGTCCGAGTGCTGCCATCGGCTCGCCCTGGGAGCCGGTGCACATGTAGACCAGATGCTTGTCGTCGATATCATTGGCCTGCTTCAAATCCACAACAGTGCCCTCAGGGATGTGCAGATAGCCAAGATCGGCGGCAATGGACATGTTGCGCACCATGGAGCGGCCAACGAATACAACCTTGCGGCCATACTTGTGGGCGGCATCCACCACCTGCTGCACGCGATGCACGTGGGAGGAGAAGCTGGCGACGATAATCTTACGGCTGGCTTCGGCGAACGCACGATCCAAGGCCGGGCCAATGGTGGTTTCGGGCTTGACGAAGCCGGGAACCTCGGCGTTGGTGGAATCCATCATCAGCAGATCCACACCCTGTTCGCCGATTTTGCCGAATTCCACCAGATCGGTGATGCGGTGATCAAGCGGCAGCTGATCCAGCTTGATATCGCCGGTATCGATCAGTGAGCCGGCCGGAGTCTTCACATACACGGCCAAAGCGTCAGGAATCGAATGCGTGACGTTGACGAATTCCAGGTTGAAGGGACCAACCTTAAGCTTGTCGCGACCGGTGACCTCCACCTTGGTGGGGTTGATGCGGTGTTCCTTGCACTTGGCATCCACGAAGGCCAGCGTCAGCTTGGAGCCGATCAGCGGGATATCCGGGCGCAGCTTGAGCAGATAGGGCACGCCACCGATGTGATCCTCGTGGCCGTGGGTGAGCACCAGCGCATCCACCTGATTCAGTCGATCCTTGATATAGCTGAAATCAGGCAGAATCAGGTCGACGCCCGGCTGTTCCTCTTCGGGGAACAGCACGCCGCAGTCGATCAGCAGCAGGTGGCCGTTGTATTCGATCACATTCATGTTGCGACCGATTTCGCCCAAGCCGCCAAGCGGCGTGATGCGCATGGAGCCCTTGCGATACTTCGGGGGCGCGATCAGTACGGCATCCTGCTGAGGCGCGGTGGCCGGCTGGCCGGATGCGCCACGCGGATTGCGGGCCAACGGCTTGCGAGAGGGGGTGCGGCTGCCCGCGCCGGACTTGTTGGCCGTGCGGGCAGAGCTACGGCGACGGGTGTTGCCGCCGGATTTCTTAGAGGTTTTCTTCTGTTCTTGAACCATATTCCTGTCAGTGTTCTGTATCAGGCCTCCGTTGCGTCATGCGGAGGCGGCGGGGTGCCCCGTTACAGCAACCCGGAGGCGCGCATGCCCTCTTCGGCCTTGTCGAGCTGGTGGGCGTCAGGGCCGATGTTCGGCAGACGCATGGTGGTGCTCGGAATATAGCCTTTGACTTTCAGCGCGGCCTTGGCCATCACGGCCTGATAACCGTCGCCGTTGAGCGCGTGAACGAGAGGGGCAAGCTGGTTGGCAAGCTTGCGGGCGGTGGTGATGTCACCACGATCGAATGCCTGCACCAGTTGCTGCATGGGGTTGGAGGCGACGTGGGCGATCACCGAAATGATGCCGACGGCGCCGATGGAGAGGAACGGCAGGAACAGGCCATCATCGCCGGAATACCAGGCGAGGCCGGTGCGCTGCTGCTTCTCCACTGCGGCTGCAAGATCGCCGGTGGCGTCCTTGACAGCCTTGACGTGTTCGAGTTCGGCCAGACGGTCGTAAGTGTTGACCGTGACCTTCAAGCCGGTGCGGCCGGGGACATCGTAGACGATGATCGGCTTATCGGCGGATTCGTCGACGGCCTTGTAGTGGCCGACAACGCCGTCCTGGGAGGGACGGGAATAATAAGGCATGACGACGAGCACCGCGTCGGCACCCGCTTCCTGGGTCTGTTCGACCATGCGCACGGTGTGTGCGGTGTCGTTGGAGCCTGCGCCGGAGATCACCGGCACATCGACAACCTCTTTGACGGCACGCACAAGATCGACCTTCTCATCCATGTGGGTGACGGGCGATTCGCCTGTGGTGCCATTAACCACCAGACCGTCCGCGCCATCGGCGACCAAGCGCTTGGCGAGCTGCTGTGCGGCGGTGAAATCAACGCGGCCATCAGCGGTCATCGGGGTAACCATGGCCGGCAGAATACGGCCGAAGGGTGCGGGGTCAAGAAGATGCATGTCATGCTCGCTCATAGTGTTTACCGTACTTCTTCTTATGGACTCTTCTTATGATGGAATTGGAGATATCAGGTGACGCCGGCTACGTTTGCGCCGATATTGTTACGTTGGCGTGGGCCTACGGCTCGCTGGTTTTACAGGTCTAGGAATTGGTCTAGGCCGATGGTTAGGCCGGCGGGGGCGTCGGTGGCGAGTTTGCGGGTGGCAAGCAGCACGCCGGGCATGAAGGAGCCACGGTCGAAGCTGTCGGCGCGGATGGTCAGCTGTTCGCCGGCGTTGCCGAGCAGGATTTCCTCGTGGGCGTTCAGGCCGCGCAGGCGCACGGCATGCACATGCACGCCGTCGATTACCTGGCCGCGCGAGCCGCCATCGGTTTCGGTGGCGTCGGGCATATCGCCCAAGCCGGCGGCCTTGCGCGCGGCACCAATGGCCTGCGCGGTATGGATGGCCGTGCCGGAGGGGGCGTCCACCTTGGTGGGGTGGTGCAGTTCGATAACTTCGGCGGATTCGAAGTATTTGGCGGCCTTGGCGGCGAAATAGTCGGCCAATACAGCGGAGATTGCGAAGTTCGGCGCGATGAACACCTTCTGGGTTTCGGGCTTCGGGCCCTCGGCGATGGCTTGGCGCACCTGGGCGAGTTTCTCGTCGTTCCAGCCGGTGGTGCCCACCACCACATCCACGCCCTGCGCGATCAGGGCCAGCACATTGCCCAAGCTGACGGACGGTACGGTGAACTCGACCACCACATCGGTGTTGTCGGGCGTGATCAGCGTCAGATCATCACCTGCGTCAAGCGTCAGGGCCAGTTCCATATCATTCGCACCATTGACCGCATCCACCACATGCGACCCCATGCGTCCCTTCGCGCCTACCACCGATACCTTAATCATCGTCTTCGCTCCTTGATTGTCGTTGCCGAACGAATCATCTCGCTGGAATTAGTCTCACGAGAATCCTCCCTGAGCCTATCATGCGCCCACTGCCGACAGAAAGACGGCGGTGGGCGCATGATAATGAACAGGGCGGATGCCAATTACATGTCGGCGGTGAGACGCTTAGCCTGAAGCGCGGCGGTATTCTCTTCCACACGCTTCTTGCTCAGCGGATAGATGAATAGCAGAATCACCAACACCAGCGCGAAGAAAATCGTAGGCAACAACGTGACATACATATACAGACCATCAAGCGTCTCCTGACTTTGCACGGCAGTGGCACCCTCCTGATAGCCGATCCAAGTGAGTGCCGCACCAGAGAACCAACCAGCGAAGGCCTGTCCCAATTTGCGTGCAAAGGAATACACCGAGTAGCAGGTAGCGTCCTCTCTCATACCGCTGCTAACTTCAATATCATCGATCACATCGGTGATCATGGCCCAAATCACGATGTTGAAGCATCCGATACCGAAGAAGGTGCACAGGTAAACAGCGGAGAACAGAATCACATTGTCAGTGTGCAGCACATACAGCAGGCCCATTCCCACCATGCCCAGTGTCGAACCAAAGCAACCCATTGCCTTGTGACCGAAGCGTTTGGCCAGCGGGGAGGCAAACGGAGCGATGACGAAAGTCATGAGGCTGGCGATAAGGTTCACCGTGGCCAGAACCGAGGCGGAACCAAAGTAGTCGGTGTACAGATAGTTGGCCATCTGCTGCAGGAACAGCATCGCCATAAGCAGTGCGATGGCAGCGCCGATGATGCCAATCATCGAACGGCTGGCAAACGCGCTTTTCAGCATGCCAGCAACTTGTCCAATGGCGCTCTGGCCTTCTTGGGCACTGTGATCTTCGGCCTTGACTCGTTCAGTGGTCAAGCGGTAGCACGCGAAATAGCATGCAATAGAGCAGATTGCAAACACCAACGATACCCACATAAAAATCTGGGTGCCTTCGCCGCCACGGATAATCTGATGCCCATCAACGGTTTCATAGATAATCAGTGGCGCGCCTACACCAATAACCATGTTGGCGCAGCTGGAGCCCACCGTACGGAAGGTGGACAGGCTGGTGCGATCCTCAGGCTTGTCAGACAAAACGGAAGCCATGGATCCATAAGGGATGTTCACGCACGAGTACAGAATGCCCCAGATGATATAGGTCACCGACATATAGGCAATGCGCACGCCCATCGACTGGTCAATGCAGAAAGTCTGATACATCAGGAATGAGAAAATTGCGGCGGGCGCGGCCATTTTCATCATGGCCACGCGATATTTGCCTTTGTCGCTCGAACGTGACCGATCAACGACAATACCAACGGTGACATCTGCAAAAGCATCGATAATGCGTGCTACCAGAAATAGCGTACCCACGACGGCGCCGGGGATGCCCATCACCCTGGTGTAGAACACCATAAGGAACGAACTGGCAAACAGGAACATGAAGTCGTTGCCAAAATCACCGAACATGTAACCGGCCTTATCCCTAAATCCGAAGGGACGGACGGCTTGAGACGAAACGCCCATACCACTCTCCTTTGTGTGGTTTTCCTATAGATATTGCAAGCCGGCACGCGCAACTGATCATTGTCACGCCAGAAATGCCGGTAATACGCGACCGAAGAGGCGGGCATGGATGCGTTCCATGCGTTCCAGCCCGCCTTGGTGCGTTGAAAAGCTACTTAGCGATACGCTGAAGCTGCTGATTTACATAGGCAAGTTTGCCATCGAGATCCTCGACGTTGCCCATCATGCCGCCTTTGGCGAATATCTGTTCGACACGCTGATTGCCAAGCACACCCAACATCGATGCCTTAACACGCATGCCGCTCATGCTGCTGGCAGCATTGGACAGTATCTCAGCCGCTTCAGGAACTGTGATAACGTCCTTGACCATATCCTTGATCGACCAGTGCGTCGGATCGATTACATCGATACCGCCGACTGCGTCAACATCCACATCATCGAACCAGTTGGTCACGCCTGCGCCTTCCGGATCAACGTAGGTATACGGTGCCCATGGCTCGGCCACCTTTTCAAAGGAGGTGGAATCCGACAGACCGTCTCCAGCGGTAGCACAGATACGGGTGAACCCTTCATGCAGGGGCACATGCTCGAACACGAACACATGGTTGGCCTTTTGCGTGCCGAATACGACACCGTCCACGCTCAACGTCACTTCAGGCTGGTTAGAGTACACCTTCACCGTAATCTCGTCGGTGGCGCGCTTAGCATATCGTTTGGAGGCGATGTGAATCATCGGCTCGCAGGACCAATGGGCTTGATAGACATAGAAGGAATCCTTGTAGATCTTGCGATCCATTGTCACCAATCCCTTGTTGTTTCGACCCTTGACACCGCCTTCGTTGCGTGCATCGCAGCCGAAATCGAACATGTTCCACACATGTGTGCCCCACAGCCAGGGACGTTCGTCGATGATGTCGGCCATATGCTCGTGATACAGCGCCTGGTATTCCTCGCTGTAGTCGCCGCACTGCGGATCGTCAGTGTGATAGGAAATGATGCCCTCACAACCGTATTCGGATAGGCCGAACGAACGGTCAGGGTGCATGGCATGGAACTTATCCACCCACTTCTCATTGTCCTGCATTGTGCCGCCATACCAGCCAAAGTAGTGGTTGTAGCTCAGAATATCGGTGATCTGGTTATGCTCGCTATCCATCGGCGTGCTTGACACCTGCGCCATAGTGGTCACGCGCGTGGGGTCGAGCTTGTGAGCCAGTTCATTGAGCTCACGAAGGTTGGCGACCAACTGCGGGCTGTCGCCGCCGATAAGGATCTCATTGGAGATGCCCCACATAAGAATCGAAGCATGGTTGAAACTTTGCACGATGAGCTCGGTCATCTGATGCAGACAGTCCTGATGAGCAGCCGGGTCGGGATTCATGCGCGAGATAAACGGAATTTCCGCCCATACCACGAATCCAAGTCGATCGCATACATCATAGAATTGCTGCGACTGCTGGTAGTGAGCCAGTCGGATGGTATTCGCCCCCAACTGCTTCATGATCATCGCGTCTTCAATATGGTCTTCCAGGCTCAACGCATTGCCCTTGCCCAGACGATCCTGGTGACGGGAGACGCCGCGCAGCGGCGTGAGCTTACCGTTGAGGAAGAATCCCTTGGCCGGGTCGAAACGATATTCGCGCACACCATGCATGATTGCGATCTCATCAACGACCTCGTTATGCCTCAGGATGGAAGCGGTGACAGTATACAAGTAGGGATCTTCGACGCCCTGCCACAGATGAGCGTTCGGAATTGCCAATTCCATGCGCACGCGGTCAGCAGCCGGCATGGTGGCGGCAGCCACAGCAACGCCTTCCTCGTCAGTGATCTCGACATACACCTGATCGCCTTCAGCCGAATCGCTGACCCACGCGCGAACATCAAGCACAGCGGTGCCGTTGTCGACGGTGGAAGAAACCGTAACCCCCGGGCCGGCATAGTAATCCAGGTCAAAGTGGGTGGAGTCTACGGTAATGAGCTTAACCGGCCGGTACAGGCCTCCATAGAACGTGAAATCAGCCATCTGAGGATAGATATCGGAACGTTCCGTATTATCGACCTTTACCGCAAGTACGTTCTCGCCACCGAGCAATGCGGAAGTGATATTCGCACGGAACGCACCGTAGGCACCGATATGTTCGGCCACCTTGCATCCGTTCAGGTACACCTCGGCGGCAGTGGCCGCACCTTCGAACTCCAAATAGGTCTGGGTCCCCTCAACGGTTTCGGGCAGCACCAGCTTGGTCACGTACCAGCAGGCACCACGCCAGTAATCGGCACCGCCGTCCTGGCCATCGATCGCGTTCCAAGTATGAGGAACAGTTACGGCAGACCAGCCCTCGCCCGGCTCATATGCGGGCGTCCCCTCTACGGGTTGTTTGGTGAACAGCCAGCCATCGGACAGTGTGGTGATGGTTCGCATGGCAATCCTTCCTTCATTGGTGTGTTGTGCGTCGGCTTCGATGTCGCCGCACGGCGTGTTCATCACCATACGTCCGGTTTTTCAGCCACTGGTTTTGTTTCACAACGTTTCACTATGGGCAAGGCTTGGGTCTAGTGTTAAGCGACATGGGCAAAGTGACGATCAGGGATGTGGCAAGTGCTGCCGGCGTCTCCCCTGCAACCGTGTCCCGTGCGTTGACGCAACCGGGGAAGGTGGCGCTCGAAACTGCAATCAAGGTGCGCAAAGCTGCAGATGCGCTAGGCTATCAGCCACGCGTCGAGTATGACGATGCTTTTGATGCCGCCCTCACCGGTGAAATTGGCGCTCTGGTGCCCGATTTGCAATATCCGATTTTCGCCGATTATGTCCGAGGCATACAGCAGGAGTGCGATGCTCGCGGCTTTGGCTTAACGATTAATGTCACTGGCAACAATGCAGCCGGAGAACGCGCGTCAGCCGACCGCTGTTTACGCCGCGTGGATGGACTGGTTATCGTTGCCTCACGCATGCCTGATTCGGCCGTACGCAAAACCGCGCAGTCCAAGCCCGTGGTGGTAACGAATCGTCTCGTGCGCGGTGTGCAATCCGTAGTGATCGACGATCGGCATAGTATCAGCGAAGCAATCGCACGGCTGCGGCGATATGGCCATCGTACGATCGGTTATGCCGCTGGCTTGCCTTCATACTGGCAGAATGGTCTGCGCTGGCAAGCCTTGCTTACAGCAAGCCAGAGCGAGGGGATACGGCTGCATCGTCTGGATTTCCCATTCACAAGCGACCAGTCTTTTTATCCAGCCATCGTTACCCGTGCGCTGGAATTGGGCATTACGGCCATCGTCGCCTATAACGATCTTATTGCCGGTATCATCATCGATGACATACGGCGGCGTGGCCGCACTGTGCCGGGGAATATGTCGGTGATGGGTTTTGACAATATTCCGCTCGGCCAAGTGGCTGATCCTCATTTGGCCACAACCGCCGTGGATCTTGCGCAAGTGGGGCGCGCGGCGGCAACCAAGCTCATCGACCGCATATTGCATACGTCCAATGGCAGCATTGAGCCGGTAGTCATCGCCTCTCGATTTATCGATGGCCCAAGTATCGGCCCAGCACCCGCACCTTCTGCAAACGATTGACATTCTCGCCGATCACATTTATCGGCAAGGACTGTGAACTCAACGTTGCCTGCGCGCCAGCGACCAGCCGATCAGGGCGAGCGGCACGGCGGCAAGCGTGAAGGCCCACGGCAGCATCATGCCGATGTGCGGGTTTGCAGCGTCAAGCACAATGCCGGCGACGGACGAGCCGATGGATGTGCCCACCGTGCTGGCTGTGCTCACCCAGCTCAGGCCTTCGGTCAGGCTTTCGGCCGGCACCAGATCCTTAACGATGAGGTTGCCGGTGGTGAACAGCGGCGAGACGCACAGGCCGGCGAGGATTTCCACTACACCCAGGGCGATCAGATTGTCCATCGTCAGGCGGAATCCCACAAAGCCGACGGTTAGCAAGCACAGGAACATCACCATATGAGCCCAGTGGGAGCCTTTGAGTTGGCGAGAGCCGAAAATAACCGCGCCAATGCAGGAGCCGACCGCAAACATGGCGAGCTGGACACCCAGGAATGTTTCGAGACCCATCGCCTTCATCGTGGCGGTAATCGACACATCGAACGAGGTGAAGCTCATGTTGAACACGAGGAACACCACCAGCAGCGGCAGCACACCGCCATACAGCAGCGCCGACTTGGGTTTGGCCGTGCCTTTGAGCTGGCGGACGGTGAACTGGTCGGCCTGCTCGCGATTATTGTGCGCCTCGCCGGGCTCGGCGCTGGCAACTTCGACGCGTTCCACCAGGGCATCCGGCTGGGTGGATTTGAGCGAGAAGAAAATCGCACCTCCGATGCCACAGGCCAGGGTCGGCACGAAGAGCTGGCTGACCGGATGCACCGACGTGGCAAGCCATGCGGCCAGAATCGGACCCAAGATAAACACGACTTCATCGATGGCCGCTTCCATCGCATAGGCCGTGTTGAGCAACAACTGCCCATCATCCACGCGACGCAATGCATACGCCCAGCGGGTGCGCACCAGCGCGCCGAACGAGAATTGTGTTAGTCCCATCACGATTGCCAGCACGAACAGCAGCGGAATCGGCACCAACATCAGCGCGCCGAAGGCGAAGGCCAACATGGCCACCACCTGCACGGCAAGCGCGACGCGGCCCACGCGAGCCTGGCCGAAGCGGTCGAACAGACGCGCGTACAGCGGGGTCACGCAGGAGAGAGCAAACACGTATGCAGCGCTCATCGTGCCAGCGATGGTCCAATTGTCGTACAGATGGTTGAGCGCCAATACGATGCCTAGGCTCATCATGGAAATCGGCAGTCGTGCCACCGCGGCAGAAAAGCAGAATGCTCGGGTTCCTGACAGTGAGAACAGTCTGGCGTAGGGGGAATGGGTGCCGTTGGCTTGCGAAACGTCTGCAGTCATGGCTGCGCTTTGTCTCCTTGTGTTGTTGCGGGTGCATGTGTGCCCGCCCACACATGCCAGACGAGGGTAGCGGTCTCCGTCCGTTGACGTTTCGCGGCGCGTTTTACATCCGGTCGCCCAACCCAACCTGCATGGTTGTGACGGGCTTAGTCGTCATCGGATTGTTCCGGAATCCCGTAGCTCAACTCGGCAAGGATTTCCTGTTGTGTTTTCGCGCGTGCTCTCAGCTCGCGCAAGCCTTCATCAGGCTCACTGACATAGTAGAGAGTGGCGTCGATAGCGTCCAACGGCACTGCTTCGATTGCCGACAGCAGCAGTCGATACATGTCCAGCTGGGCGAGTTTGCGCTCGATGTCAGCCGGTGCAACTGGTCGTTTGCCGGTTTTCCAATCGACTATGGTGTATTGCTTGCTCGCGCCGTTATGCGCACTGTTGCCGTGCGTGCTATCTGTATTGGCAGACGGTTCGTTCTCGTCCAGTCCTCCACGGAATACAGCGTCGAATTTGCCGTTGACCAGGCCTACGCCCGGCACATCCACCACCACCGAGCGCTCGGCCCATACCGGTGCGCGCTGGCCCCAATGCGAATGGGCCAGACGCCGGCACCAAGTATCGAGTTGGTCACGCTCCCCTATGGCTTCGTCGTTGGCATTATTCCCAGGCTTACTCTCGGCGTTGGCATGTTCGAGGCCGGCTATCAAAATCTCACGGGTGAGAGTGCCGCCTTCGGATTCGGCACCCAGTGCCGGAGCGTCAGAAATACCAGCGTTGATGAAGCGTTCGGCCCAATCATGGAATCGTGTGCCGATGGCAGCTGCCGGCGACGACACGCGAGGGATGGGGCGCACAATGCCACGCCAATAGGCGCGTTCTTCACGCTCGTTCAGTCCACCCACGCGCGCTTGCAAACCAGTGACGTTTTGACGTGAGGCCGCGAGAATGCGCTGTGCCTTGGCTTTGACTGCCTCATCCAGGGCTGCTCCTTCTAGCATGTCGCCCATGAGATTGTCATCATCGGCCACCAGCTGGGCACGTTGCAGCAACGGCCCAGTCGGCTGATCGTCGCGTGGCCCGTTCGAGGCTGTTGAGGCCCGCGCAATGGCGTCGCTGACGGCCTGGGCTCCTGATGTCAGGCGTTCGCGCGCTTGAGCACTGAGTTCTGCCGGCCATGCGAGGTCAAGCAGGTCATCGCTCGCCTTCAGAGGCGTGGACCATGCTGCGCCCACCACTTGATCGCAGTATTCGCGGGCCCTCTCCCCGGCGAAGAATCCCTCAGGAGGGGCGATGGGGTTGCCATCGGTATCGACCAGTGCAGGGGCGTCCAGCGATTCGACGCATTCATGCGCCCACACGGTATCGGGGCGCGCATGCAGCGCGTCATGCACTTCCTGCCAGAAATTGGAGGCCTTTGCACTGCCTTTTTTACCTGTGGCGGATGCGGGGGCTCGCCCCGGCACGTTGGCCCGGCTGTAGGTCAGCAACACGTCGTTGCGTGCGCGGGTGAGGGCCACGTAGGCCAGTCGGCGTTCGTCGGCATGCAATCGCCGGCCGTATTCCTCACGCTGCGTCAGATACCATCCTTCCGGATCCACTTCATCCACGCCGTCGCCGACCTCACGCATGGAACCGAATACTTCATCATCGATGAGTTCCACATCATCCAGGGCATTCAGCGCGGCTATGGGATCGCCGTCAGGGTCGGCGTCATGGGGAAAGCGCGGCAGGATGCCGGCATCGACGCGCATAGGCACTGGCACGGCGGTTGGATTGGTCAGCCAAGTGTTTGCCTGATCATGGTATTCAGGTGCCTGCCATTGCCCATCCTGCATGCCGCCTGGATGGTTGTCGTCCAGTACCACCTTGAGGTGATCACCCTGATCGCTGGGGAACACACCAGCCGTCATACCGACTACGGCCACGGCGTCCCATTCCAATCCCTTGGATTGGTGAACGCTCATCAATTCCACATCCACGGGAGCATCGGGCAGTGAAGCTGCCTCGTCTTTAACCGTCGCCAAATGCCCCACCCATGCCATGAATCCACGCAGGGTGGGCGTCTGATCGATGGCAATTTCACGTGTATAGGTATCGACCAAATCCACCACTGTTTCCATTGACATACGCGCCAATGTGGGGTTTGCCGGCCTGCTCGGGTTGCGCAATGCGTCGCCCAGCACCACGTCGATGTCCAAGTCCAAGGCCTCAATAGCGGTACGCACCACCTCATGCAGCGGTCTGCCCACAGCGGCACGTACCTGTCGCACCGCTGCCGCACCGCGCAGCGCGGCAGCACGCCCCTCAGCGCTTAACGCGCCCAGCAAACTCGCGAGGTCATCACGCAGCAACACATCAGACAGAAACACCGCGTTGGCCACGGTATGTTCGCGCAAGATGGATGCCCATTCGTTTCTGGGAGCGTCCGCATCGGCCAGTCCGGCTTCAACCAGCGCCGCGAACCGTTGCTCAGTGTTCAGATTTTCGGCGATATGCGCCAGTGCGCTTAGGTCAGCGGAGCTCATGCCGTATCGCGGTGTGGCCAGCAATCGCATCAGCGAACCAGAGTCGGTGTGATCGGCTGCCACGCGCAACAGTGCCAGCATGTCGCGGATTTCCGGGCGTTCCAACAATGCAGAATAGCCGACGACGAATGTGGTCAGACCGGCTTCTTCCAACGCATCCTGATATTCAGCCATATGCGTTTTGGAACGAAACAGCACAGCCACCGGCGCTTCGGTTTGCTGCTCCCCCGACTGTCGCCGCTGTTGTGCCTGTTCGACGGCTGCAATGCAGAAACGCACCACACCGTCAATCTCTTGGCCGCTGGTATCGTATCCCAGCACCCCCAAGGTACCTGTCGCTTTGCCTGGCAAGGCATCCAGTCGGGCCACATCCACTTCGCGCATCAACGAACTGGATGGACGCGAGGGAGTCATGCGCAACGGCTGAGTCAAATCGTTGGCAGCTTCGAGCACGATGGTCGTATTGCGTCGGGTGACAGACAGCGGGAACGGTTTGGAATCCGCCGGCATGCCGAAATCCTTTTGGAACATGCGGAATGCTCCGGGGCTGGCACCACGCCATGCGTAAATCGACTGGAAGGGGTCGCCCACGGCGTTGACGGAGGATCGTTCGGATGCGCTCGTGTGGAATATCGCCGCCAGCAGCGCGGCCTGTGTGGTGGAGGTGTCCTGATATTCGTCCAACAGCACGTGGCTGTAGCGGCGGCGCAGGCGTGCGGAAATCGAGGGGAATCGTTCGACCAGCTGATAGGCCGCCACCGTAAAATCAGAGAATTCCGCCATATTCAGGCTTCGTTTGGCGGCAACATATGCTTCGACCAGTTGCAGCAGCACCTCGCGTTTGCGCGCGACATTCAGCAATTCGCCGCAACGGTAGACGCATAAGGCGTGCAATTGCGCGGCTCTGGCATCCAGTTTGGCCTGCCAGTCGGCATCGCTGTCTTTTTTGTAACGCTTGGGCTTGGAGATTTTCGGCTCATCCTCAGGCATGCTTTCCTGCGCCAGCACCGTGTCAAGCTGGTTGATAAAGGCTTGATCCCACTGGCGCACGCGATCGATGGCTTCGTCGAAACCGGTGCAGCCCGAGCCGATCATGGCGCTGCCTATGGCATTCGACAAATCCAGCACACACTGCGCCAAGCTGGAAAAGGCACCGAAATCCTCGGAAAAAGCCAGATCCATATGCTCATCGATAACATCGGTGGCAAGTTGCAAGGCACCGGCCTCACTCAGCGGCTGGGTGTTCTGGTCGAAGCCGACCAGCAGTCCATATTGGCGCACGATGGTCTGGAAGAATGCGTCATAGGTAAAGATGGCAGGTTTGAGAAATGCTCGATCGCCTGCCAACTCGCCGGTGTTCGCGCCCAAACCCTTGCCTGCGCCCGGGCCCATATTACTGCCTGTACCAGCGACTGCCGCCGATACGCGTTCGAGCAGTTCGCCTGCGGCTTTGCGTGTGAAAGTCAGGCCGAGAATGCGCTCGGGGGGTACGCCCTGATTGATGAGCGCGATGATGCGCTGCGTCATCGTAAAGGTTTTGCCGGAGCCGGCACCGGCCACCACCAGCACATCGGATTGTGCCGGGGCACCGATAATGGCGGCCTGTTCCGGGCTTGGTGTGAACGTGCTCATGCTTGCCTCGTTTCGAATACGGTGTCGATTTGTCCGCCGCAGGCCGGGCAGACCTGCGATATTTGCCGTTTGCTGCAACCTTTGACGTGCACGGCGGTTGGATGCGCTGTCAGCGTTGCGGATCGGCTGGCTGCGGCCGCATAGAATACGCGGGCGATCATTGTCAACGACCATAGGGTTTGCGTGCCGGCGAGCGCGGCGAACTGCTGCCACGCTTGTGCGCTCACTCCCTCCGGCACGTTGTTGGCGTCGGGCACGGGCATGTCGAACAGACTGTCCGGATTCTTGTATCGAAAACGCGCGGTAAACGCCTGTGCATTCAGGGTACCGTCCGTAAACAGCGGTGGCTGGAAGAGGCTTTCCGTCTCCCAGCTGGTCGCTGGCGCGGCGTGCTCTGCTACGTGGAACAGCGCGCTTTGGCCAATGTTGGGCGCTTTGGCGAGCGCCTGCGCTCCCCTAGGCTTGCCTTCGGGGAAGGTGAGTCCGAGTTGGTAGCACACCAGCTGCAAATCGTTGACGATCTGGGGTACGGTCGGGGTTTTGCCAGTTTTGTAGTCGATCAGGCGCATGTTGCTGCGCCCGTCAGCAAGCACGCGCTTTTCTAGGCGATCGATGCGGCCGGACAGTCGCACTTCCAGATCGTCGCTCATGCCTTCGGGCCAGCCTGATACCAATGTGGCCATAATGCGGCTTAACTGCGCTTTGTCGATTGGCTGCATGCCTGGCACGGCATTATAGGCAGCAAGGATGTCGTCCAGGGAGAAGCGTGCGGCGAATTCCTTTTCACATTCGGCTTCGACCAGTGTGCCGATGGCGAAGTTGGCGGCGTTTTTGCCCAGATAGACGTCGGGCTGTGTGGAGGTGACGAAATAGTCGGCGATATTGGCTAGCACATCCTTCGCGGATTCGTCCTTGCGGATGGCCGCGTATCGCTGCGGAGCGTCAGCGATGGCCGTTGGATCGGGGCGAAGGCTCTGATAGATGTCATACAGACGTTCTGCAACCGCGTCACATCGCTGATCTTGCGTGGCAGAAGCATCGAGTCCTAATGCGCTGAGCGTTTGCGGAGCGTCATCGAGGCGATCGAGGCCTTCTTCGCTGCCGCGCCGCGCAATCTCGTGGATGAGCGTACCGAAGTTGGCATTTACTGAACTGGGGCTGGGGCCGGCGAAGCGATGTTCCAACAGCCAGCACACTGGGCATGCCCATAGGCCGTCCACAGCCGAGGGTGACAGGGTGACCACGGGCGCTTGAGTGTTGGCTGCAGTCGGCTCCGATGCGGATGCCGGAGATACTGCGAACGCTGAGGTCGGCGTCGGATCTGATGAGCTGTGGGCCGGTACATCGGCGGATACTGTGCCGACAGACACCGTGCTGTCAAGTGCTGTGTTGTCAGACAGCTCGCTGTCAGACGGCGTAATGCCGACGAAACTCCACGACTCGGGATTGGCTGCCCTCAATCCGCGATTGGCCAGCAAGGCCAGCGCAGCAGCCGCATCATGGGCTTCAGGAGAGCTGGGATCGGCCGTAGCCAGCGCAACGCGCGAAGCTGCAACCAGCCCGCGGGGATCGGCGTCCAAGCCGGATAGGTTCGGCTGCCCTTGGCTATGTGGGGTGCCGACCGTGGTGAATCCTCCTTGGCGTTCCAAAGCGCTTCTATCACGCGGATAACACTCCGGCATATAGCCGAACAGGAAATCCGATGGGCTGGCGTCATCGTTCCATACGGCGCTCATGGTGGCACCGCGCCGCGCGCGGGTTAGAGCCACCAACAGGCTTTTCTTCTCACTGGCTAATACGGAGGCCAGGCGAGGGTCTCGCACGGAAGCGTCGATTTGGCGACCGATACTGCCGTGGAGCACCAGTTCAGCCAAATCCTCACCACCGAACATGGTGGTGCGTTCGGCCAGATTTGGCCATACATCCTGTTGTACGGCGGGCAGCCATACGTACTCCCAGTGTCTGCCGGCCGCGCCCGCAGGCGTGGTGAGGGTTACAGCGTCTTCCACCGGGCCGATATGCGCCAGCGAATCGGCTTGCATCTGCATGCCGCGCACCTGTTCAATAAACGCGTCGATATCTTGACCGGCGGCGTTGTCTTCAGCGAACTGGAATAGGCGCATGGCCACATCCAAACGATCATTCGCCGCACGGGAAGCCGGCGTATTGCCCAACGCCGCACGCTGCCAGACCGGTGCGACACCAGTGGCGTTCCAAGCAGCCGACAGCGCATACAGCGGTGTCCGGCGTTGTTCGGTAGGCAGGGCTGCAAGATCGGAGCGCACCGCATCCACCAGATGCCACAGGTTCGCAAAGGCCCGATACTGCGGATCTGTGCCCAAAACCGCGCCGACAGTATGCAACGCGGCTTGCGCCGGCGCAGCCGGGTCATCAAAGCCAAGCATCGCATAGATCGCATCCGCACCGAATGCCAAATCGTTCGAATCCTGCGCTTCCATCAGCGCATCGTCCACCTGCACCGACTGTAACGAAGACGACGGTGATGACGGCGACTGTGCCGGCGAATCTACCGATGCGGCATAATCGCCTTCAGCTTGTTCCGGCAAGTGACCGAGAGATGTTTCACGACCTGTTTCACAATGCGTTTCACGGAATGTTTCACACAAAGTTGCCCATGCTGACATTACCGAGGCCAGCCCCGACTCCCCCAGCGTGGCAGCCTGGCTTGCTTCAGCGTCACCGCCCCTACGGGCTTGTTCCATCACCGGCGCCAGCGATTCCAGAGCCTCCATCGCCGCATCGATTGGCGCCAAGCGCGCCGGCATTCCCTGCCCCGGTTTGGCACCGGTCGTAATCAGCGGGCTGTTCATCAGCGTGGAGACGCGCGAACGCACCCATCCCGCAACGGAAGACAACCCCATGCGGCTGCCGGCGATTCCATGCTCACGAAGGCGCGCCAAATCAATCAGCGCAAATAATCCCTGAACGAAGGATTCGTCCTTCAGAGGGCGAGTGACCGATGAATACCGCACCGGCACGCCATCCCGGCGCAAACGTTCGCCGAACAGGCGCACGGTGGTGTTGTCGTGGGCGATTACCGCCATATCGTTCCAGCGCATGCCACGATCCAGATGGGCGCGTTTGATGCGCCAGACCACATCGTCCAGCTCCTCGCGCGCCGAACGGTACAGCAGAGTGCGTAAGGTATCGTCGTCGGCGAGCGCCGCTCCCCCCTGCTCACTCGACAGCGCAGCGGTGAGTTTGCCCGGACGGCGAGCGATGGGCAAATCCTCTTCTTCGGGGGATGGTATGGACAACGAAATACGGGAGGCAAGCACGTCGAGCGCTTTGATTTCACCTTCGGCAGGCTGCAAGTCAGTGAGTTGCGCATCAGCAGTCTTGATATCAGCAGCCTTAGCATCGGCGACCTTGGCATCGGCGGGCCGAGCATCAACACCCCCAGCCAATCCGTCCCAAGCGACGGCCTGCAATGGCCCGGTGATGAATCGTCGCATCAGATATTCGGGGTAGGAGCCGCGGAAGGTCTGTACAGCTTCGTCTGGATTACCGATCAGTACGATGCGATGCACGCCCGCACGTTTCAGCGATTCAAGAAAACGCAGTCCAGCCAGCGTAATGTCTTGCACATCATCCACAACCAGCAGTTGCGGCAGTATCCGCTTCCCCCTCTGCGGCCCATCCGCCAACGTGTCAACGGCCCGAGCGCCGGCCACCATCAAGTAAGAGGCATCCAAACGGTATTCGCCCGGATATTGCCGAATTTGGGCTGCGATGTATTCCTGTCTCAGAACGAAGGCCAAACGCCATTGCACGCGCAGCCTCCAATCATCGTCCACGTGTGCCAGCAGCCCCGCCTCATCATCTTTGCCGACGCCCAACTCGTCGAGACGGGCCAGCATATCGCGCAACTGATCGATGAATGCGCCGGAAATTCCTCGTGCAAACGCTTCATCGCTGGTGGTTCCCGCGACTTCATCACTCTGCTCAGCTGCCCCGTATGCAAGGTGAGCGTCAGGCGCGGAGGCGTCACGCACCAGACGCGCCCAGTCGCGTTGGGCGAAGTATTCACGTAGCAAATCGCAGGTGGCGCACTCATCACCGACCGCCGCATGCTTCACATGCACGGCCATGACGCGCCGCAACAGTGCATCCTGTTCGGCACCGTTGAGCAGTCGTGGTGCCGGTTGCTCGGATTGGGCGCGGCTTGCGGCGATGATACGGAAGGCCACCGCCCCTAGCGTGGTGACCGGGCGGGCCTGGGAGGAGGCGCCCCATTCGCGAATCAACCGATTGCTCAACACATCGGCGGCCACACGCCCGGAAACGGTCATCACCGTATTGTCGCCGTAGCGTTTGCGGCCTTCCAACACCAGGTTCAGGGCAAGCTCGGTTTTGCCGGAGCATGCTGGCCCCACCACCAGCCTTGTCGCGCCATCGCGCTCGATATCGTCCAGCAGAATGCCGGAGCATGTCTGTATATCCCCATGCCTCATCATGAGTTCCAGACTAGTCCACCCACCCGGGCGCACAACATGCCGAGCGTCCAAGCAGGCTGTGGCATACGACGTATTCTTGATACCACAGGGAACAACAACGGGGATGACGCAACGAAAGGCCGGCACATGACCAGCTCGTTGACACGCCTCCCACCACCGCCGCTGAACGGCTATATTGCCATGCGCCAGCTGGGTCGTGGTGCCAGTTCTACGGTATTCCTGTATCGCCAGTGCGATCCGGCTCGCTTGGTTGCCATCAAAATCAGCAATCAGGCACTTTGTCAGGAATCCTTTGCCCAGATGCAGCATGAGATTGACATTATGCAGCGGCTGGCCGATCACCCATATATGCTGCCGTTGTATGATGCCGGACTGTGCCAAGGCCGCGGATATATCATCACCGCCTACGCTCCCCACGGCACATGCGACAAGCTGATGCGCACACGCAGCGCAACTGTGGACCAAGTATTGGATCTTGGCATCAAAACGGCCAGCGCATTGCAGTGGGCCCACCAATCGCATATCGTCCACCGCGACATCAAACCCAGCAATATTCTGCTTATTGGCGAGCGGCAGCCGGCATTAGGTGATTTCGGCATCGCAGCCGACACCTATGATCGCACGGACACCGGCTTCTCACTGCCTTGGGCCGCCCCCGAAGTGGTGTCGCATCGCTCCACCGGCTCCGAAGCCTGCGACATCTACTCGCTGGGTGCCACACTGTATGCTCTGCTGGCGGGCCAATCGCCATTCCAACATGGCTATCAGCCGACCACACAGCAGGAACTGGCTAGATTGATCGTCGACAAGCCGCTGCCCGCATTGAGGCGCGAGGATGTCGGCATGGATATCGAACGGACACTGGCCACGGCACTGCACAAGGATCCGGGGCAACGGTTTCATTCCGTTACGGCTTTCGCACGTGCGCTGCAAGATCTGCAATCGCGGCATGGCTATGCGGTCACGCCGATAAGTATGCCAAGAACGCCGGCCTATGGTGCTTCGCAGCAGTCTGAACGGCAAGTCTTGCACGTTCATGAATCAAAAAGACAGGGATCCCTCAGCGCACGCGGCATGGTCCGCGCACCAAGCTCGTCACAGGATGCTAAAGACAGCACATACGAGGCGGCCGATACAGCCAGCGCAGCTGACGCCACCAACACAGCTCAGGCAGCCAAAACAGCCAATGATGGTGCCGAGCGCCGTATTTCGTCTGCTTCGCACAGACGAATACACGCATACATAGTTGGCGCCATCATCATCGTGGTGTCAGCGGCGGTTCTGGGATTCGGCGCTGCGCATATCGATCTATGGCCAAGTCGCCACACAGTGCACACGCCTGCGCCAGAAGATGAGTTCGCGCCATCGCGTCAGCGAGACACGGTATTGGAAACCGCCGACGCGCCGAGAAAAGCCATGGTACGTCACGTATTGCACCTGGACGAACGGTAGCGCTTCTTCCAGCCCTTACACTGGAAAGTGGGGAAACATCGACGATCGGAACTCGCCTCTAGGGAGTTCAGATGGTCACGCAACGTCGGGCGCATCGCCGCAGCCCACGTCACAACAGGCGGCAGTGGATTGTGCCTGCATTGGCGCTGGCACTGATGATTGCGTTGGCGTGTGCTGCCATGCTGGTCAGTGTCATCACTCGCAATCATGTCGCTTTGGATGACGGCACTGTTTGGATTACCTCACTGGCCAACGGCAAAGCCGCACGATTCAATGTGCGCAACCGGCAGACGGACGCCACCATATCCTCATCCGCCTCACGATTCGATATTCTGCAGCATGGCGCGGGCACTGTGCTCATCGAACCGAACAAGGCATCATCCATTAAGGCTTCCACTGTGGCATTCGATGGGGAAAGCAGTCTGTCGAACGGTATCAGCTGTGCGATGGGAGGCACGACCATTGCCTGTATCAACCCACGTTCCGGCAATGTGTGGACTGGAACTGTCGACGCGATGGAAACCATGTCTCCTTCCCGCGATGCCCCGCGTATTCGGCTCGGCGATGACGGGCGTATTGCGGTAACCCATACCGGTCACGTGTATGGATATCGGCCAGCCGATGGCACAGTGCTGCTGGTTGATGGGCACCGAGTCCGTTCAACCACGACCATTGCCTCGTTGAGCAACGGGAATCGGCAACCGGCTGATAGTTTCACTGTAGTATCAGGCACGCCCGCCATCACTTCCGGCAATGAGATTATCCTCGCATCCGGGCGTCTGAGCATAGATACCCAAGACAGTTTGGTATTGCAAAATCCGCCGATTGACGACATGCAATCCGGTTGGCTGGCCGCAGTCTCGTCACAAGGGGTGGCAGTGGTTGACCTTGCACGGCCTGCAACGCCCACTATCGAGTTTCTGTTGTCCGGGCATTCGGCCGATCCGGCTCAGCCGGTTTCCGCCAATGGATGCGTGCATGCGGCTTTCAGCCAATCGGCACATAACTACATCCGGCTCTGCTCGCCTGACATTCACGAGGCGTCGTTTCAGACCTTGAAGTCCATCACGCCCACCAGCGCATTGGTGTTTCGTGCCAACCATCGGCAAGTGGTACTCAATGATGTCACGGATGGTGATGTCTGGCATCCCGAAGAGAGCAGCGACACGATTGCGATCCAATGGAACCATACGCCCGACAATCAGGCGGATGACGGCAACGCGCAATCGGATTCCGCGCAAACCAGCGGCGAATTCGCGCAAACCTGCTCGCAGAGCAGTGCCCCAATCAGTGCCGAAGACGACGCCTTCGGCGTACGTTCAGGTAGCGCGCTTATTCTCGATGTTTTGCGCAACGACCAACAATCCGATTGTTCGGTGCTGCGTATTTCAGCTGTGGGAGCACCCAGCAACCCAGATGTTCGTATCATGCCGATCTATCATGGTCGCTATCTGCAAATGGATGCGTTCGCCGCCTCCAGCGGTGAGGTGCGGTTCACCTACGATATCACCGACGGCCGCGGGCAAAGCGATACAGCCAATGTAACGGTGACGTTGTCCAGCACCGGCAATCAGGCTCCGGCGCAGTTCGATATTCCCCCGGAAATCAGCGTGGAGCAGGCAGCTTCCGTCTCATACAATATTTTGGGAGGGTTCGCCGATCCGGATGGGGATGCGATGACCTTGGCGAGCGCCACTGTTCTCAACACCGATCAGGCACAGGTGTCTGTCAGGGCGGATGGAAAACTCACCTTTCATAGCGCAGCCATGACATCGGGGAGGGCAAGCGTACAAGTTGTGGTGTCCGATGGGCAGCTTACCGGCACGGGCATGGTGTATTTCACCGTCAAGCCGGCGGATACGTTACCCGCTTTGCTTGATCCGATATTGGTTGCCGCGCCGCCGAATACCGATGTCACGGTTGATCTGTCGGCTTATGTGCATGCGACTTCGGCGCAACAGGTGCAGTTGACTTCCGTATCGCCACCGGATGGTGTGACTGCCGACATGAAACAGGCTTCTATGACGATTACCGTGCGCGCCGCAAATCATGGAACTCACTATGTGGCCTACACCGTTGCACAAGGCACGATACCTGCCACTGGGTTGATTCGATTCGAAGCGCAGCCTTCATCAGGGCAAGCTGCCAAACCGGTGACGGCCAATGATGTGGCATTACTCGACGCGGATGGCAATGCGATTGTGGAACCTTTGTCTAATGATGTTGATCCGCTGGGCGGCGCGCTTGCTTTAGTGTCGGCAGATGTGCCGGCAGATTGCGCTATCAGGGTGGCCTTGGCCGAACGCAGGCGCGTGATTATTACTGCCAGGCAGCTGCCCGAACAACCTGTGACGTTAACCTACACGGCGGCCAATGCGGCAGGCAACACCACAGGTGTGATCGTGGTGCATCCGCCAGCACTTGTTGTGTCTGATAATGCTCTCCAGGCGCGTGACATCACGTTATCGGTACGTACCGGGGGCATTGTGTCGGCGGATGTGCTGGATTATGTTGCAGGCGATGACGTGCGTCTTGATTCGTCATTAAGCATTGATGAAACCCAATTCCGTGGTCTAGTGTTCGTCTCTGGCAATACCGTGCGCTATCAGGCCGGCGACGAAGCTGGCGTGTTCCGTGCCATATACACGGTGCGGGATGGTTATGGCAATACGTCGTCAGCCACCATTGAATTCAATGTCCATCAGCGTGATGCCGAGCACAAAACACCGCCGACGCCTCACCCCGTCACCGCCCAGGTGGCGGCTGGTTATACCGTGCGCATCGATATCCCGCTCACCGGCATCGACACGGATGGTGACGACGTTCAGCTGTTGGGATTGGGTAACATCGCGCCACAGCTCGGGCGTATCAGCGAAGTGGGGTCGGATTACCTGCTCTACGAGGCGTATCCCGATTCATCGGGAACGGATTCGTTCTCCTATGCCGTAGAGGATTGGGTCGGGCAGCGCGCGCAGGCAAATATCAGCGTCGCCGTGTTCCAATCCACTGCCAGCACTGGTCTTCTTGCTCGTGACGACACCGTCGAACTCAGGCCCAACACCACCGCTACCGTGCCGGTGTTGCAGAATGATATCTACCCGCAAGGCAGCAACGTCAGCCTTGCCAACCGGCTGGAAAGTCACGGAATCGACAAGGTGCGAGTGCAGGGCGACGCATTGGTGTTCGTCACGCCGGCTAACGCCGCCACCGCATATATCGTCTATTCGATCACCGATCAGGCCGGGCTGAGCGATCAGGCAACGCTTACTGTGAATGTCGTGCCGGATGCCATTATCGAGCCTCCTACCGCTCATGACTATCGTGTGCCGGCAGTCGCCACCATCGACAAAACATCGGTGGATGTGGATGTTTCGCCTTGGATAGCGAACCCTTCCGGCAGTCAGGACGAGCTTCAGGTCGAAATCCATCCCTCCGCGTCACTTGGTGCCCGAATCAACGACAGCAGCAATCCCACCATCATTACCGTGGATTTGGCCGAACAGGCCAGGGCCGTGCCCTATACGGTGACGAACACCACCTATGGTTTGTCATCCACCGCGTTCATTCACGTGCCAGCCTATGGAGTGTTCCCTCCAGTATTGCGTCCCAAAGCTCCGGCACTATTAGTTAATTCCCGCGATACCATCACCATCAATATCAACGATTATGTGCGTGTGGGTGCCGGTAAAACACCTTGTATCGAGCAGTCATCAGTGAGTGCCACCAAATCCGCCAATCTCGACTGGTATGTCAACGAAACCACGCTGCGATTCACTGCCGTCAACGATTATGCGGGCCCTGCTTCCATTACATTCACCGTGACTGATGCGCCGGCGCATACGCGCGGCAATGCAATCGTCAATACTGCGACCCTGAGTCTGCCAATCACGATTATCGGGCGTGTGATTCCCCCACCTATCTTCTCCAGTCCCATCATCGATGTGGAGGTTGGCAGCCGAGATGTCACCGTTGATCTTGCCGCACTCACCCGTGCTCCCGTCGGCGTATATGCGGATGAACGGCAGTATTCATATGAGACGGGCACACCAACATCAAGCCAAATTACCGTGGAGACCAAGAAGTCCGGTATGCTGCGTATTTCCTCCCGACCGGATGCCATCGCTGGCACCATGGTTTCCATTCCCATTGCTATTCATTACGGTGCACACACGCTCGACGCAGGATTAACGGTACGCATCGTGGCATCCAGTCAACCGCTGCCGCGCGTCGCGGCCAAATCCGTTCGCCTACAAGCAGGATCGCAGGAAACAGTAGACATACTGGAGGATGCGTTCAATCCCTTCGAAGATACACCGTTGACTGTCACGGGCTGCATAGCAGATGACAATGCCAGATTTACTGTGAACTGTCCATCCTCCGGGCGCATCACCATCAATGCCAAAGCCGATATCGGCGCTTCCGCAAACCGCATACTGGTTAATGTGCGTGATGCTACCGGCACCCAAGACAGGCAGGTTACCGGTATCATCACCGTAACCGTTATCGACAAGCCAGCCTCTCCCCTGCTGTCACCAGTAACCGAAGAACCGCAGAATTCGACAGTGACCTTACATTGGACTGCCGCTTCGTCCAATGGCAGTCCCATACTCGAATATCGAGTCGATTGGACCGGCTATGAGTCCGGCAGCCAATCCTGCGGCACTGCCACCTCATGCATCATCACCGGGCTGACCAATGGACAACGCTATACGTTCACTGTCACCGCCCGCAATGAGGTTGGGTGGTCTGCTCCATCTGCCGCCGTCATCGCCATGCCGGATGCCACACCGTCCGCCCCTACACAGGTGAGCATCACAGCAAGCCTGCTGACAGCCACGGTCAGCTGGCATGCGCCGACCGGCAATGCCAGCCTTGCGGATCTCTACGAGGTGACGCTCACCGGTGTCGGCGATACGCAAACGAAGCAGACCAGTGACACCAGTGCACGATTTGCTCTGAACAATACCGACATGCGTGATGGCATCACCGTGACAGCAACCGTACGCGCACGTAACCAAGTTGGCTGGAGTGCCGTATCTGTTCCTGCCGCACCAACACCGGTGTGGGGCAATCCTGAAGCACCAACGTTGAACGTAACCAACGACGACACGCTGGTCACCGTCACAGCTTCAGCCACCAATACCCGAAATGCCGGGTGTGAGAGCATCACTATCGAAGGCGAGCAGATACGGGACACTGTCGCCTGTGCTCGGGGCTCAACATCATTCACCATCGATGAGAGTCTGCTCAACACCGCTACCCTCACGTTCACAGCCCGTATGAATCCAAAGCGTGAAGCGACATCTCCTACCAGCAAACCGGTATCGTTCCGCCCCACATATGCCATCCAGTCACCAGGCAACGTGTATACCATCGGTTCAGGCAATACCTGCACTGTGCATTGGACCAAACGGGGGCGAGCGCAACAATTCATCGTCTCTGCGGACGGTTTCGACGGGCCAGTCACCGTGTCAGGCAACTCATACGGATTTGTTATGGCACCATGGTCCACCTGTACCGGCGGCGAAGTTACACAAGTGTTCAATGGCACCGCCAGCACGGCCATACGTGGAGGCCCGCGCAATGGCGCACCATACGTCTACAAGGTCACAGCCCATATCGTTTCGCCTTTAGCACTGACTTGGCATGAGACGAATCCGAACATCATCATCGTGGGAGGAGGCAGCGTCAATACTTATGGCCAGCCGGCAACCATACGCATCACCATCAACGGCAGGGCATTCGCCTGGCAAGGCTCCACGCTGGATGTTTCCGGCCTGCCCTTTGCGGAAGACGGCACGTATCGGTGGCAGGTCTCAGTCACAGGATCCGATCCTGCGCTGAACGCGGTTTCGGGAACCGGTGCCGTCGCCGGAACTCGATATGTGCCGGAACCTGTTACGCCACCTGAAGAAGGAGACCCCGATGAATCCGAAACCGAATAATGGCATGCCGTTATCCGATATCGCGTTGTCGTCTGATGCCACTCGGTTATCCGATGTCACGATAGTATCCGACGCCACGATAGTATCTGACACCACAATGGTTTCCCATGCTGCTCAGCTGTCCGACGCCACACTGTTGTCCAGCACAAGGCAGTCCACCGCTATCCCGCCGCCTGCCATGAGTATCGCTGCCTTTCAGCGACGATTCGCGGATATATGCGACACCATAGGCACGGTGGTGGTAGGCAAACCGTTGCCAATCAAGCGCTGCGTCACAACGTTGATCGCGGGCGGCCATATCCTGATCGAAGATGATCCGGGAACCGGCAAAACCCAATTGGCGCGCGGATTGGCGAATGCCATCGCCACCAGCTTCAAACGAATCCAATTCACCCCGGATCTGCTGCCCTCCGATGTGATCGGCGCAACCATTTGGAACCAGCACGCCAGCGGATTCGAGTTTCGCCCCGGCCCGATTTTTGCTTCCATCGTGCTCGCGGATGAAATCAACCGTGCTTCGGCGAAAACACAATCCGCCCTGCTGGAGGTTATGGAGGAGCGCACTGTAACCGTCGATGGCATTACGCATGCCGTGCCACAACCTTTTATGGTGCTTGCCACCCAGAACCCCGTCGAGCAACTCGGCACATACCGGCTGCCTGAGGCACAAATGGATCGGTTTGTGATGACAACCGGCATTGGTCACCCCAGTCATGACAACGCAATCGATATTCTGACGGATTTGGATTGTATGGATCGCGCACAAACCGTACGTCCAGTAATCGATGTGGATGAACTACTGCTCATGCGCCAGGCGATGCGCGACGTATATATCGATGACGCTATTCGCGACTACATCGTGCGCTTAACCGAAGCCACCCGTCATCATCAGCACATCGCCGCAGGCGCCTCCATGCGCGGTGCTCTGGCCATGGCTCGTTGCGCCCGCATTTGGGCGGCCTCGGATGCCAGAAGCTATGTGCTGCCCGATGACATCAAAGAGCTTGCGCCAGCGGTGTTCACGCATCGCATCAGATTAAGTGCAGAGGCGAAATTCAACGATATCAACACTGGTGAACTGCTCGATGAAATTCTCGACACCGTACCTGTTCCACTATCCGGCCACGCGCAAAGGAGCAGCAGATGAATCTCACCGCACTGCTCAGTTTCACCCGCACACCGCATCCCCGATACATCACGCGCAGGCAATGCGCGACGCGCGAGCAATCAGGTGACGCAGACATAGCCCGACGTTGGCGAAAACTCTTCGTTTGTCTTATCGCACCACTTTCGCCAGTGGGATGGGCCACAATCGCGCTATGCGTCTGTTCGTTCGCTTTCTTCCCGTGGCTCGGCTGGCAGGAGATCCTAGCCTGTGGGCTGACAGCATTGCTGATGCTGCTGACTGGCGTGGCACTAGCCATGGGCAATACCAAATTCGATGCTTCGATGGCACTTTCCGATCATCATCTTGCCATCGGAGACACGCTATCGATAACTGTGACTTTCACGAATGCCGGCAAGCGATCTACGACAAAAGCCCAAGCGAATCTGTGCCTTGGCACAGATACAACCACATTCGTTATTCCCCGCATGCAATCAGTCCAACAGCACCAAACCACAGTGTTTTGGAACGCCAAACATCGCACTGTGCTCGCTGTGGGTCCGCTGCTGGCATGCAAGGCGGATCCACTGGGCTTAATCCGCCGCAACACCACACTGGTTAAGGCGACCACCGTATGTGTGCACCCTGAAATTCTGATGCTGGACACGTTTGATATCGGCACGATCAGGGATTTGGAAGGCCTTGCCAGCAAGCGGATTGTGGATGACGATCTGGAATTCCATGGATTGCGCGAGTATGCGCACGGCGATGACATCCGCAATATCCACTGGCTCAGCTCCGCCAAACACAGCACGCCAATGCTGCGTCAATTCGAAGCTACGAACAGGGCCGATATTGTTATCGGTCTCAACACGGACGCACAAGGCTATGCCACTGCCGAAGAATTCGAATTGGCGGTCAGTATATTCGCTTCGATTGGTGTCTCCTGTATTTCAGCCAGCCAATCACTCATCGCCTATGCAGGGGCATTGCGCCTGAACACGTGCGCCACCGTAGATTTTCTTGATGCCACCAGCGGCATTGCTATGAGCCAGGAATCAAGCATCTCCACATATATCGCAACGATGACTCAGCATGGCAACGACGTCTCTGCAATGCTGACGGTTATCGGATCAGGCGAAACAGATGAAGCCGTCACAACCATGGCATGCGCCTTGCCGAGGCAGGTATACCGCATTGTGGTGCGCATGCGCCGAAACGCCTCATGCGCCATATCGCATTGCGAGGGATATATGGTGGCCACCGTTGGCGCATTAGGTGATCTGCCCCGTGTTATGGGAGCAATACCATGAGCGGTTCCGCAGTTTCCCCTATGTTCGTTCCTTCCACACCGCCAACCGGTCGATCTGCACCAGCAGCCAGCCTGTCTGCAACCGTCAGCGAGCGCATCGCGAGCTTGGCAGCAATCACAGTGATGATGCTTTGCGCCGAGGCGAATCTGTGCGACGTGTATGCCGATACTGCACGATGGCTTGTTGTCATTTTCATGTCCACAGCTTTGGGGCTTGCTGCCGCAGTTTGTGTTTGGAGCCGCGCAGGCTGGCTGTCGTTAGTGGTTATGTCCATTGGCCAACTGCTGCTCGGACCGGCAATCACAATGGGCCCACGTTTCTGGGAGTATGGGATTGCTGCCGTAGCGGAATCATTCAAGGTGATTATCGCCGTCGCTCCTCCGATAGGAACCGATAATGGCAGCCTGATGGCAGCGTGGACTATTGGACTGTGGCTTACGTTCATGGCAGGAATATGCGCATTGCACACCAGCCGAATCATGGCCTTGATGTCAGCATTGCCTTTGGGTGTGGCTTTGGCCGTCTGCGCATTGTTGGGCACAACAGACGGTTGGTATCGCGTACCTTGCGGCATTGTGTTCGCCGTTACATTGATGCTCTGGTGGGCAGTTAGGCTGGGAACGCTGGCTGCTGGCCGTCTGGTCGCCATCGTGGCAACACTATGCTGTACAGCGGTCGTAACGTGGTGCTGCACCGGTTTGTTGACAACGCATCGTTTGGTGCTGCGAGATCATTACGTTCCGCCATTCAGCAAACAGAGCCTGTCCAGTCCGCTCAGCGGCATGCGATCATATGTTGCCCGGCATCGCGATGATGCGTTGCTCAGTGTCACTGGCCTGCCTGCCGGGGTGCCGGTGCGTCTGGCAGTTATGGACCGCTTCGATGGTTCGGTGTGGAATTTGTCGGATCAGGCTGCGGATTTTCGACGTGCCGGCGCCGCCCTGTCTACACATGTGTCGGGCGAGACTTTTGAGGCGCTGTTCACTGTGGAATCCGATTTCGAAGAACTGTGGCTGCCGTTAGCAGGTGATCCCATTACCGTGGATTTCAATTCCACAGCTGTGTCCCCAAACTGGTATGTCAATGCTGATACTGGTGCCGCCCTGATTGCCAATGGGCTGACGGAGGGCTTTTCCTATACCGAATCTGGCGTCGCTGCTCCCGCACCTGATCATCGACGTATCGCAAAAGCACAGGCGGAACTGGTTCATCAACCCGAGTCCCACGATGTTCCCGATGTGGTAGGCGAATGGGCTGTCTCCATCACATCAGGTAATTCAACTGCGGGTGCCGCGGCCCTCGCATTGGAACAGACCTTGCGCGATGCCGGATGGTTTTCCCATGGACTAGATGGTGATTATCCGTCGGCCGCCGGCCATGGCAGTTATCGCATCAACTCGTTGCTCAGCGGTGACGCCATGGTGGGAGACAGTGAACAATATGCTTCGGCCATGGCGTTGATGGCTCGGGAAGTAGGATTGTCATCGCGTGTGGTTTTAGGATTTCCCAATAATGCGAATACAACAGCTAACGAATCCGAATCTGATTCCAAAGAGCCGGTCACGTTCACTGGAGAGGATCTCGCCGCTTGGGTGGAAATCAAGTTGCGGGGATTGGGGTGGGTTGCGTTCTATCCGACACCAGATGCCAGCAAGATTCCCGATGATCATGAGCAGTTGAGTCCGCCGAACCCTCGTACGCTGATCCGCCAACCGCCAGTGCCATTAGTCGATCCGCTGCGTGACGAATTGCGGGTTACTGGCGAAAGCACCATTGCGGGATCTCCAGCCGTCCCTGATATACCGACTCCTGCACCACCAGTGTGGCGGCATGTCGCATATATTGCGGTGATTGTGTCCAGCCCATTATGGGTGATGGCGTGCATCGGCGCAATCATCATCGCATGTAAAGCCGTGATGCTAGCCATGGCGCGAACTCGGGGCGATGGCAGCGACCGCATGACTGCAGGCTGGAGAGCCGTGGCAGTGTTGGCCGCGCAATGTGGCATCAGCGTGCATGGCACACGTCGTGAGCAGGCCTCGCATATCGCCCATGCCCTAGCCATTCATCAGCAAACGGTATGTCTTCTCGCATCCGACGCAGATTACGCTGCATTTTCCGGCCGGCCCATCACTAAGGAACAAGCTGCAACGTATTGGCATGGTGTCACACGCATGCGTTGTGCAATGTTGCGTGCACTGCCTCGAATGCGCCGCATCAAAGCACGAGTCTCGTTACGCGGGCAACTGGCTCTGCTTGCCGATCGTCATATCCGCCCGCCGCCCATATGTCGCAAGTCCCGGTAAGGCGAGCACCATTGCGAATCCATCGTAAGAACCGTCGCAAGGATTATTGCAAGGATTATTGCAAGGACTATTGCAAGAGCCATCACGCACTGGAGATACATCATAAAAAGGGTCTGAAACCCTTTCGGATTTCAGACCCTCACAGATGTGCACGGCCTTGCACAATCAACCAACATCAATGTGGTTGCTTGCGTGTTTGGCCGTATGCGGATTACTCGTCCAGATCGCTCTGGCCGCCCTGATCGCTCAGGAAGTCATCCGGGTTGAAGTCGTCGCCGAGCTTCAGGTCGCCGAATTCCAAGCTGGAGAAGTTCAGATCGGACAGGTCGGCATCGGAGAAGCCGGCATCGCCCATGTCGCCATCGCCACCCAGACCGAAGTTCGGGTAGATGGTGTCGCGGATGGCCTTGTCGGGCTCAACCACGGCGTTACGGTAGCGAGCCAGGCCAGTACCAGCCGGGATGAGCTTACCGATGATGACGTTCTCCTTGAGGCCCTTGAGGTCATCGACCTTCTCGGAGAGGGCACCTTCGGTGAGCACGCGGGTGGTCTCCTGGAAGGACGCGGCAGACAGCCAGGAATCGGTGGCCAACGACGCCTTGGTGATACCCATAAGCGCCGGGCGGCCGACGGCCGGCTTACCGCCGTTCTTGACGACGTTGCGGTTGATCTCGCGGAAGCGGGCGTTGTCCACCAGCTCACCGGGCAGCAGATCGGTGTCGCCGGAGTCGATGATGGTGACTCGGCGGGTCATCTGATGCACGATGACCTCGATGTGCTTGTCGTGGATATCCACACCCTGGGAGCGGTACACAGTGTGCACCTCTTCGACGATGTTGACCTGTGCGGCGCGCTTGCCGAGGATGGTGAGGATCTTCTTGGGATCCACAGAACCTTCGACCAGCTGGGTGCCGACCTTGACGTGTTCGCCGTCGGAAACCTTCAGCGGCACGCGCTTGGACACCTGATAGGTGATCGGCTTGATGATGCCCTCTTCCTTCGGAGCGCCGGAATCGGCGTCGGGAGTGAGGATGATCTGGCGGCCGCGATCGGTTTCCTGGATCTTGATGTTGCCGGCGAACTCGGTGATCGGGGCCTCGCCCTTCGGGGTACGGGCTTCGAAGAGCTCGGTAACACGAGGAAGACCCTGGGTGATATCGGAAGCCGCGGCGACGCCACCGGAGTGGAAGGAACGCAGCGTCAGCTGGGTACCAGGCTCACCGATGGACTGGGCGGCGACGATACCAACGGTCTCGCCGACATCGACGAGCTTGTTGGTGGCCAGCGACCAGCCGTAGCACTTGGAGCACACACCGCGCTTGGATTCGCAGGTAAGCACCGAACGGCACTTAACCTCTTCGACGCCATGGGCCACGAGGTCGTTCAGCACGTCCATGGACAGAGCATCATCACGCTTGTACAGCACGGTGGTGCCGTCGGCCGGGTCGATGACATCAGCGGCGAGCAGACGGGAGTACGGGCCACCGTCAGCGGCCTTGACCAGCACGAGGTTGCCGTCGGCGTCGCGGTCGGCCACGCGAATCGGCAGACCGGCCTTGGTGCCGCAGTCCTCTTCGCGCACGATCACGTCCTGGGAGACGTCGACCAGACGACGGGTCAGGTAACCAGATTCTGCGGTACGAAGTGCGGTATCGGCCAGACCCTTACGAGCGCCGTGCTGGGAGATAAAGTACTCCAGCACCGACAGGCCATCGCGGTAGTTGGACTTCACCGGTCGGGGGATGATCTCGCCCTTCGGGTTAGCCACGAGGCCTCGCATACCTGCGATCTGGTTGATCTGCATCATGTTGCCTCGTGCACCAGACTGCACGATGATGGCCAGGTTGGAGGTCGGATCGAACTTGTCCTCGACTTCCTTAGACACTTCAGCGGTGCACTCGGTCCACAGGTCGATGAGCTCCTGACGACGAGCCTCTTCGGTCAACAGACCCATATCGTAGTTGGCGTTGACCTTGTCGGCCTTGGCCTCGTACTCGGCGATCTTCTCGTCGCGCTCGGGCGGCTCGTTCACGTCGGAGAACGCGAAGGACACGCCGGACCACGGGGCGCGGGTGAAGCCGAGATCCTTCAGGGCATCCAGGGTTGCGGCCACCTGCTGGGTGGAGTAACGCATGGCGATGTCGTCGACGATCTTCGACAGACGGCCCTTGGCCACCTGGTCGTTGACGAACGGGTAGTCAGTCGGCAGCGTCTCGTTGAACAGGATACGGCCGTAGGAGGTGGCGAACAGCACAGTGCCGTCGTGGAAGCGCTCTTCCTTGGCGACATCCGGCTCGCCTTCGCGCGGATCGAGCACCTTGACCTCGCCGGGCTCCCAGTTCTTCGGCAGCACGAAGTCCTCGGGCAGACGAATCAACACCTTGGCCTGCATGTCGATCTCATGGCGGTCGAGTGCCATTTCGGCCTCTTCCAGCGAGGAGAACACGCGGCCCTGGCCCTTAGCACCTTCAAGCACGGTGGACAGGTAGTACAGACCGAGGATCATATCCTGAGAAGGCATGGTCACGGTGTGGCCGTCGGCGGGCTTCAGAATGTTGTCGGAAGCCATCATCAGCGAACGGGCCTCAGCCTGGGCTTCGGCGCTCAGCGGCAGGTGGACTGCCATCTGATCGCCGTCGAAGTCGGCGTTGAAGGCGGCGCAGGCCAGCGGCGGCAGGTGGATGGCCTTGCCTTCCACCAGAATCGGCTCGAAGGCCTGGATGCCCAGACGGTGCAGCGTAGGTGCACGGTTGAGCAGCACCGGGTGCTCGGCGATAACCTCTTCGAGCACGCCCCACACCTCGGAGTCGCCACGGTCGACCAGACGCTTGGCGCTCTTCATGTTCTGTGCGAAGTTGAGATCGACCAGACGCTTGATGACGAACGGCTTGAACAGCTCCAAAGCCATCGGCTTCGGCAGACCGCACTGGTGCATCCTCAGCTCCGGGCCGACCACGATCACGGAACGGCCAGAGTAGTCCACGCGCTTACCGAGCAGGTTCTGACGGAAGCGACCCTGCTTACCCTTAAGCATGTCGGACAGGGACTTGAGCGGACGGTTCGAAGCACCGGTGACCGGACGGCCACGGCGGCCGTTGTCGAACAGGGAATCGACAGCCTCCTGCAGCATGCGCTTCTCGTTGTTGAGCATGATCTCAGGAGCACCGAGTTCGATCAGTCGCTTCAGACGGTTGTTGCGGTTGATCACACGACGGTACAGGTCGTTCAAATCGGAGGTGGCGAAACGACCACCGTCAAGCTGAACCATAGGCCTGAGGTCCGGCGGAAGCACCGGGATCACGTCAAGCACCATGGCCTCCGGCTTGTTGCCGGTGGTCAGGAAGGCGTTGACGACCTTCAGACGCTTCAGCGCCTTGGTCTTGCGCTGCTCGGAGGCATCCTTGATCTCTTCCTTAAGCTCCTTGGAGATGGACTCGAGGTCGAGGGACTGCAGACGCTTCTTGATGGCCTCGGCACCCATGCAGCCGTCGAAGTAGTCGCCGTAGCGATCCTGCATTTCACGCCACAGATCCACATCGTCGACCATGTCGCCGGGCTTGAGCTTCTTGAACTTGTCGAAGACAGCATCCACACGAGCGATCTGATCGTTGTAGCGGGTGCGAATGGCGGCCATGTCACGCTCGGCACCGTTACGCAGCTTGGCACGGGCCGGGCCCTTGGCTTCGCCAGCCTCCTCGAGGGCGTGCAGATCCTCCTCGACCTTCTTGGCGCGGGCTTCGATGTCGGAATCGCGGCGCTGTTCAAGGCGCTTGATTTCGGCATCGAACTCGTCCTGCAGGCCGGGCATGTCGTTGTGGCGGGTTTCATCGTCCACTTCGGTGACCATGTAGGAGGCGAAGTAGATCACGCGCTCCAGGTCCTTCGGCGTCACGTTGAGCAGGTAGCCCAAACGAGAGGGAACGCCCTTGAAGAACCAGATGTGGGTCACGGGGGCGGCCAGTTCGATGTGGCCCATACGCTCGCGGCGCACGCGAGAGCGGGTCACCTCGACGCCGCATCGCTCGCACACGATGCCCTTGAAGCGCACGCGCTTGTACTTGCCGCAGGCGCACTCCCAGTCACGGGTCGGACCGAAGATCTGTTCGCCGAACAGACCGTCCTTCTCGGGCTTCAGGGTGCGGTAGTTGATGGTTTCCGGCTTCTTGACCTCGCCGTGGCTCCAGCCGCGGATATCGTCGGCAGTGGCCAGGCCAATGCGAATCTTGTCAAATGCGTTGACGTCCAGCACTTGTTAATCCGTTTCTGTTGAAAATATTTCGTTCACGCTTGTGTCCGGGCCGGGCTGGCCGTGCGCGCCTCATGAGGGGCACGGCCAGCCCGATCCCGTGGGATCACTGGTATTCGGGCTCGTCGATAATCTGGTCTTCCTTGGCGGCCGCGTCGGGGCGGGCACCGATGTTGAAGCCAAGATCGTCGGAAGAGCTCACCGGATCGTCTTCCTCGTCCTTCATGTCGATGGCCACGCCTTCGGCGTTGAGCACCTCGACATTCAGCGACAGGGACTGCATTTCCTTCAGGAGCACCTTGAACGACTCGGGGATGCCTGCCGGCGGCAGGTTATCGCCCTTGACGATGGCGCCGTAAACGCGCACGCGGCCGTCAACGTCATCGGACTTGGTGGTCATCATCTCGTGCAGCGTGTAGGCGGCACCGTAGGCCTCGAGGGCCCACACCTCCATCTCGCCGAAGCGCTGGCCACCGAACTGGGCTTTACCGCCCAGCGGCTGCTGGGTGATCATCGAGTACGGGCCGGTGGAGCGGGCGTGGATCTTGTCGTCGACCAGGTGGTGCAGCTTCAGCATGTACATATAGCCCACGGAGATCGGCTTGCCGTAGGGCTCGCCGGTACGGCCGTCGAACAGCGTGGCCTTGCCGTCGGGGCCGACCAGACGGTCGCCGTCGCGGTTCGGCAGCGTGGTGGACAGCAGGCCCTTAAGCACTTCAGGCTTAACACCATCGAACACCGGGGTGGCGGTCGGGGTGCCCGGCTCGGCCTTCTCGGCACCGGCAGGAATGTACTTCTTCCATTCGGCCTCAAGATTCGGGTCGAGGGAGATGTCCCAACCGGAGTGGGCGATCCAGCCGAGGTGCAGCTCAAGCACCTGACCGAGGTTCATTCGCGAAGGCACGCCCAGCGGGTTCAACATGATGTCGACCGGGGTACCGTCTGCAAGGAACGGCATATCCTCTTCGGGCAAGATGCGCGAGATGCAGCCCTTGTTGCCGTGACGGCCGGAGAGCTTATCGCCCACGGTGATCTTGCGGTGCTGGGCAATGTAGACGCGAATCATCTGGTTGACGCCGTTGGGCAGCTCGTCGCCGTCCTCCTCGGCATCCTCGCGGGTGATCTCCTTGACGCCGATGACGGTACCGGTCTCGCCGTGAGGCACACGCAGCGAGGTGTCACGCACTTCGCGGGACTTCTCGCCGAAGATGGCGCGCAGCAGGCGCTCTTCCGGAGTCAGTTCGGTCTCACCCTTCGGGGTGACCTTACCGACCAGGATGTCGCCGGCTTCAACCTCGGCACCGATGCGGATGATGCCGCGCTCGTCGAGGTTGGCCACCGCGTCCTCGCCGACGTTCGGCAGGTCGCGGGTGATCTCTTCGGCACCCAGCTTGGTTTCGCGGGCGTCGATCTCGTATTCCTCGATGTGGATGGAGCTCAGGGTGTCGTCCTGCACGAGGCGCTGGGAGATGATCACGGCGTCCTCGTAGTTGTAGCCGTTCCACGGCATGAAGGCGATGAGCAGGTTCTTGCCGAGGGCCAGTTCGCCCTTTTCGATGGCCGGACCATCGGCCAGCACGCTGCCGGCTTCCACACGTTCGCCGTCGTGGATGATCGGACGCTGGTTGTAGCAGGTGGTCTGGTTCGAACGCTGGAACTTGGCCAGCTTGTAGGAGCTGGTGGTGCCATCGTCGTTCATCACGCGGATCAGGTCGGCGGAGACGTAGGTCACCACGCCATCCTTATCAGCCTTGATCACATCACCGGAATCATTGGCGGCGCGCCATTCGGAGCCGGTACCCACCAGCGGGCGCTCGGATTCGATCAGCGGCACGGCCTGACGCTGCATGTTGGTACCCATCAGCGCTCGGTGGCCCTCGTCGTGCTCCAGGAACGGAATCAGGGAGGCACCGAGGGAGACCATCTGGCGCGGGGAGACGTCCATGTAGTCCACGTCGGAGACGGGCACATCGACTGCCTCTTCCTCGCCCACTCGGGCAAGGGCGGACTTGGAAACGAAGTTGCCGTTCTTGTCCAGCTCCTGGTTGGCCTGGGCGATCACGTGGTCAAGATCGCGGTCGGCGGTCATGTACTCGACCTCGTCGGTCACATGGCCGTCCACGACCTTGCGGTACGGGGTTTCGATGAAGCCGAACGGGTTCACGCGGCCGAAGGTTGCCAGCGAACCAATCAGACCGATGTTCGGGCCTTCAGGAGACTCGATCGGGCACATACGGCCGAAGTGGGACGGGTGCACGTCGCGCACCTCCATGGAGGCGCGGTCACGGCTCAGGCCGCCGGGGCCCAGAGCGGACAGACGACGCTTGTTCGTCACACCAGACAGCGGGTTGTTCTGATCCATGAACTGGCTCAGCTGGGAGGTGCCGAAGAACTCCTTGATGGTGGCGTTCACCGGACGAATGTTGATCAGGGACTGCGGGGTGATGGCCTCGGCGTCCTGCGTGGTCATACGCTCGCGCACCACGCGCTCCATACGGCTCAGGCCGGTGCGCAGCTGGTTCTGGATCAGCTCGCCGACCTGGCGGATACGACGGTTGCCGAAGTGATCGATATCATCCACGTCCACGCGCAGGTCCACGTCCTCGCCGTTACGCTTGCCGGCGAAGGTCGACGCACCATCGTGCAGTGCCACCAGGTACTTGATAGTGGCGATGATGTCTTCGACATGCAGCGCACGATCGTTGAAGTCGGCCTCAAGGCCCAGCTTGCGGTTGATCTTGTAGCGGCCCACGCGCGCCAGATCGTAGCGCTTGGTGTTGAAGTAGAAGGAATCCAGCAGGTTCTTGCCGGCCTCCGGCGTGGGGGTGTCGGCCGGGCGAATCTTGCGGTACAGATCGACCAGAGCCTCATCCTGGGTTTCCAGCGTCTCACGCTGCAGGGCATCGAGCACCAGCGGATAATCCTTGAACGCATCGGCGATCTCGGACTTAGTCATGCCGATGGCCATCAGGAACACGATGGCGGACTGCTTACGCTTGCGGTCCACGCGCACCTGCGGCTGATCCTTCTTATCGATCTCGAACTCAAGCCATGCACCGCGGCTCGGGATGATCTTCGCGCCGAAGACCTCCTTATCGGAGGTGCGATCCTGCTGGCGGTCGAAGTACACACCAGGAGAACGCACGAGCTGCGAAACAATCACACGCTCGGTGCCGCCGATGATGAAGGTGCCGTGCGGAGTCTGCAGCGGGAAGTCGCCCATGAACACGGTCTGGGATTTGATTTCGCCGGTGTCGCCGTTCTCGAACTCGGCGTTCACGTACAGCGGTGCGGAGTAGGTGTAGTCCTTCTCCTTGCATTCCTGCACGGTGTGGCGCGGCTCCTCGAAATACGGATCCGAGAAGGTCAGGCTCATGGTCTGGGCGAAGTTCTCAATCGGAGAGATCTCGTTGAAGACCTCATCGAGGCCGGAGACGTGCGGCACGGTGTTGGTGCCGTTGGCCTCATCCTCGGCAACGCGCTTCTTCCAGCGGTCGGCACCGATCAGCCAATCGAAGCTGTCGGTCTGCACGCCCAGCAGGTAGGGCACGTCAATGGGTTCCTTGATGGAACCGAAGTTCACGCGGTCCGACGCCTTGTGCAGATCAATGTCGTGCTGGTCGGCGCGCGCGATGATGGTGGTGGTGTTCGTCGTAGCTGTGTTAGCCAATGGACGTTCCTTATCGCTCGCTAATTGAAGTAATTCCCCGGGGAGCGCCGGCGTGGCCACCATATGCCTACGCGGGCGCTTCATCGTCGTAGTATGCCCGCAATATGACATACCTCATACAAAGTCATAAGTATATTGTGGTGCCTTGACTATATTGTGTTGGCGATTCTTTGTTCATTCAACAGCTTTGTTGTTGTTCTTGTGGCGTGTGGCGCGGGAGGTCGGCGTATCCTGTTCGCGGGATCGCTCCAGGCCGCTCGGGCCAAGCTTTACGCCCGCGAACAGGATACGCCGACCTCCCGCTTACTTGGCGCTAGTTGGTTGCTTTCTAGCACTAGCTGGCTATTGCACGGTGAAAACTACTTGTTCGGATTTGACTTTGGGGTTGTCTTTTAGGCTGAGCTGAGCCACGTAGGTGCCGGGATTGACTTTGGCCCAGGTGTCTTCGTCAGTGCATTCGGTCAGTGTGGCGTTGGCGTTGGTGTTCCAGTCGATTTTCTGCGAGTCCTTGTCGCCCTTGGCCATCAGCAGCATGCGCGCATCGACTTCGCACACGTCGGAGCGATAAATCGTCTCGTTGCCTGAGGTGATCGTCAGCACACGATTGGAGTCGGAGCCATCCACTAGGCATGAACCGGATCCTTCATACACCATGCCGGCTGTGAACTGCATCGTGCCGCCGACTCCAACGGATTGGGAGGCAGCAGTCAGCTGCAAAGTCAGGTCTTTCGCCGAGCAGTCTGTAATGCCGCTTTTCTTGACGCTATTCGGTTCGGGCACACTATCGCGCGAAATCGCATACACCTCGTCGTGGCGTATCACCGTACCGATGGCCGCGAACCCACGCGACAGGCTATACACGCAAAACACCACCAGCGCGAGCGACACCACCAGCGCAACGCCCACAACAATGCGGCGGCGGCGATATATCGCCCGCTGCCTTTTGCTGAGCTTGCGCTTGCCGCGCTTGCTACGCGACTTGCTATTCTTGCCGCCCTTGACCGGCCGGCTCCCACGAAACTGCTGTGCCATAACGGTTTTAAGTGTATGGGTGACTCCTGTCATCCGACGCGCCTATGGTCTGATTTTCACAGGTTATTTCAAGCCTTTATTGCGGCAGGCTCAACGACCCATCAGCATGGATATCGATCAGCCCATCTTCATCCAAACCGGCGATACAGGAGGCTAGCTGCCCTTGATCCGACCACAGTAGGTTGGCGGTTGTTCTTTCCAACGTTGTTCCGGCTGGCATATCACGCAAAGCGGCAAGCACAATGCCGCGCACTTGGCGATCCGTACCCTGGAATCGTTGACGCGGTCGAGTGCGCCGCTCCCCCAGCCCCGGCCGCCCAGCTTCAAGAAACATGCACTGTTCAGCAATCGGGCAGGCATTGCACAGGGGCGTCTTGGCGGTGCAGATTACGGCGCCCAATTCCATTACCGATTGATTCCATGTCACTGTGGGCTTACTAGCGCCATCAATCGGATCATTGGGCAGTACGGCGTTGGCGAGTTCACGTTCGGCTGCGCTGGCTGAGCCGCCTAATGACTCTTTGCCAAGAAACACACGGCTGAGCACACGGCGGATATTCGTGTCGATTACAGCGATGCGTTTACCAAATGCGAAGCTCAGCACGGCCGACGCCGTGTAGTCGCCGACGCCGGGCAACGCCACCAGCTCGTCATAAGTGCGTGGCAATTCGTCGCGATAGTCGTGGGCAACGACCTGTGCGCATTCCTGCAATCGCAGCGCGCGGCGCGGGTAGCCGAGACGACCCCACATGGTGATGACCTCGGCCTTGGGCGCGGCGGCGAGCGCTGCCGCATCCGGCCAACGATCCATCCAAGCAGACCAATACGGCACCACCCGACTCATCTGTGTTTGTTGGCTCATCACCTCGGAAACCAAGACGCCCCACGGCGTTGCCCTGCCAAACCGCCACGGCAGATCACGAGCGTTTGCCTCCCACCAAGCCGCAAGACGCGTCGCCACCATTCGAACATGCACTTCCTCGTCATTCCGAGCGGAGAGCGAAGCTCGGAGTCGAGAAATCTCATACGCAGTGTCGTTCATCATTCATATTCTTAGCAGCTATGACGAACGACATGAAACGCCCCGAAGAGGCACAAGTCGAGAAAATGTTCGAGTACGGCTATCGCAAGTCGAACTACGGCCCTGACGAGTTGGTGACCGATGCGCACGGCAATCCGATTTCCGTGGTCGATGCGATGCTTACCGCCGAAAAGGCCGCGGCCACTGAAACTGTGACCCCGCACCTGTGCTATTACAGCCCGCGTATTCCGGGCAATACCGGTTCGGCAATCCGTCTGTGCGCGGTGACCGGCACGATTCTGCACTTGGTTGAGCCGCTGGGCTTCAACTTGCGCGATACGAAACTGCGTCGAGCGGGGCTTGATTATCACGATATGGCGCATGTGGTGCTGCACCCGAATTTTGAGAATCTGGTGGAATCGATGCCGGATTCGCGCATCATTGCGTTCACCGCGCATGCCACCAAGCTGTACACAGAAGTGGAATACCGTCCGACCGATATTCTGCTGTTTGGCCCGGAACCGGGCGATATTCCCGATCCGATGGATATTATGGCCGGCCCGCATGTGGCCGAGCAGGTGCGACTGCCAATGCGCCCATCCCTACGCTCCCTGAACCTGACGAATTGCGCGTCCATCGCCATCTATGAAGCTTGGCGCCAGCTCAACTTCGCCGGCGGAAAGTAAACGAAATGAGTCCGGGGTGTCTGAAGAGGCACACCCGGACTCGTCGTTTAAGATCACTGCCAGAACTTAAATACTGTCAGTTCTTGAAGGAGTGGATCGGGGCAGGAATACGACCACCGCGGGTCACGAACGCCTCGCAGCTGGCACGATTAACCGGCATAATCGGCGCATAGCCCATCAGGCCACCGAAGTTGGCCATTTCGCCCACGCCCTTGCCGGCAACCGGAATCACGCGCACGGCGGTGGTTTTCTGGTTGACCATACCGATGGCGGCTTCGTCGGCGATCAGGCCGGAAATCGTGGCGGCAGTGGTGTCGCCCGGAATCGCGATCATGTCGAGCCCCACCGAACACACGCAGGTCATGGCTTCAAGCTTCTCCAGTGTCAGGCAGCCGGAGGAAGCGGCGTCGATCATGTTCTTATCTTCGGAGACAGGGATGAACGCGCCGGACAGACCACCCACATACGAGGACGCCATAATGCCGCCCTTCTTGACCTGATCGTTGAGCATTGCCAACGCGGCGGTAGTGCCGGGCGCGCCGACCTGCTCCAGGCCGATCTTCTCAAGCACTTCGCCCACCGAATCGCCCACGGCCGGAGTCGGAGCAAGCGACAGGTCGATAATGCCGAAGGGAATGCCGAGGCGACGGGACGCCTCCTGGGCTACCAGCTGACCCACGCGCGTGATCTTGAACGCGGTGCGCTTAATCGTCTCGCACAGGAATTCGAAATCCTTGCCCTTGGCTTCGTCCAGAGCGCGGGAAACAACGCCCGGGCCGGAAACACCGACGTTGATCACAGCGTCGCCTTCGGTTACGCCGTGGAATCCACCAGCCATGAACGGATTGTCGTCAGGCACGTTGCAGAAGGCCACGAACTTGACGCAACCATAGGAGTCGTTGTCGGCCGTGCGTTCGGCGATGGCCTTGATGATATGGCCGAGCAGTTCGACCGCGTTCATATCGATGCCGGTTTTGGTCGAGCCGACATTCACCGACGAGCAGACGATGTCGGTTTCGCTCAGCGCCTGCGGCAGGGATTTGATGAGCAGCTCCTCGGCCGGAGTCATGGCCTTGGAGACGAGCGCGGAGTAACCGCCGATCAGATCAACGCCGACTTCCTTGGCCGCGCGATCCAGAGCGTGCGCGATTTTGACGAAGTCTTCGGAGCTTTTGCAGCTTGAGGCACCGACCAGCGAAATCGGGGTAACAGTGATGCGCTTATTGACGATCGGGATGCCGTAGTCACGTTCGATGGCCTTGCCGGTGGACACCAGATCCTTGGCGTAGGTGGTGATTTTGCGGTAAATGTTGTCGCAGGTTTCGTCCACGGAGTCCGCCGCACAGTCCAGCAGCGAAATGCCCATGGTGATGGTGCGTACGTCGAGCTTTTCCTGCTCGATCATCTTGTTGGTCTCGTGGACCTCCATGATATTCAGCATGGTGTCAAATCCTTTCGAGACTCAGATACGGTGCATCTTGGTGAAGATTTCCTCGCGCTGGCAGCGAATGCGCACGCCGATGTCGTCGCCGAGATCCTCCAGATTGCCGACCATCGCACCGAAATCCTTATCGGCATTGGCATAATCGACAATCATCATCATGTTGAAGAATCCGTCGATGATGGTCTGCGAAATATCCAGCACGTTGACATTGTGCTGAGACAGGTAGGTGCACACGCGCGCGATGATGCCAACCGTATCCTGGCCGACAACGGTGATGATTGCCTTATTCATGGGACTCCCTTGATATCCGAAAACAGACGGTTTTCCCAGTATAAAAGTCAGATAAGAAAAGCTCCCGTTTCCATTCCAAAACGGGAGCTTTGCCACGGTATTACCGGATCACGCTGCGACGTGCGTCATGCTTCGCGTGCTGAACCGTCAAGCGGAGGCCCCAGTGGGGCCTCCGTAGGTGAAGGGAGCAGCTACGCTGCGACGCGCGTCACGCCTCGCGTGCTGAACCGTCAAGCGGAGGCCCCAGTGGGGCCTCCGTAGGTGAAGGGAGCAGCTACGCTGCGACGCGCGTCACGCCTCGCGTGACGCGCTCGGAGCCGCATACGCAGCAAGAGCACGCGGCGCATGGAAGCCTTGGGCTTCGAATTCGTCGGCGATCTTCTGGGCGACTTCCTGAGAGCGGCCCTTATCCACCAGCGCGATGATGGAGCCGCCGAAGCCGCCGCCGGTCATACGCGCACCGTAGGCGCCGTTCTTGCGGGCCACGTCCACGGCCACGTCGAGTTCAGGCACGGTGACCTCGTAGTCCGCAGCCAGGGAATCGTGGGAGGCGTTGAACAGACGACCGGACGCCTCGATATCACCCTGTGCGAAGGCACGCACGAAGGAACGCACACGCTCGATCTCGGTGACCACGTGACGCACGCGCTTCTTCATGGTCTCATCATCCAGCGCATCCAGAGTCTCCTTCAGCGCCTGGAACTGATCGTCCGCCTTGGCAATGCCATCGGCGGTGACGCGCAGGTTGGCCACGCCAAGGATGTCCGCGGCCTTTTCGCAGGTGGCGCAGCGCTCGGCGTACTGACCATCGTTGAGCTGGTGCGGTGCCTGGGTGTCAACCACCAGCAGCTCCAGACCATACTTGTCCAGGTCAAAGGCCTGCTGGGACACATTCTCCAGCGGGGTGAGTTCCGGACGGCAGTCGAGCAGCAGCGCGTGGCCTTCGGTGCAGCGCATGGAGGCGTTCTGGTCAAGGCCACCGGTGGAGGCACCGGCCATCTCGTTCTCCGACTTGATGGCGGCGTTGATCAGGGTCACACGACCAGCATCGGAGGAGCCGTAGCCCAGGCCATACACATCATCCAACGCCAGCGCGGTGGAGCAGGTCATGGCGGCCGAGGAGCTCAGGCCGCTGCCCAGCGGCACGCAGGACGAGAATGCAGCGTCGAAGCCCTTCACCTGATCGAAGCCGGCTTCGCGCAGTGCCCAGGCCACGCCCACCGGATAGGCAGCCCAGCCGTCAACGCCCTGAGCCTTCAGTCCTTCAAGATCAGCCTCGGTCACCTTGTCGGGGGTGACTTCGGAGACCACGCGCACCTTGGTGTCTTCACGCGGCTTCAACGCGATGAAGGTGCGGTGCGGCAGGGCGATGGGCAGGCACAGGCCCGCATTGTAATCAGTGTGTTCTCCGATCAGGTTCACACGGCCGGGGGCACCCCACACGCCGGCGGGCTCTTCGCCAAAGGCCTTCACAAACAGATCGGTGGCGTTCTTCACGCCCTCGTCATGCGAGAGCGGCTCAATGAATTCAACAGCAGTCATTGCTTTACCTCATTAATCCTGTTGTGAGTCCTGGTCAGTCGGCGATATCGATGGCACCGAGCTCATGGAAACGCTTGGCGATGAGTTCGGGGGTGGTGTCGGAGATCCAGGCGGCCATGCCGGATTCGGAGCCGGCGAGGTACTTGATCTTGTTGGCGGCGCGGCGGAAGGAGAAGAACTGCAGGTTCAGACGATAGTTCTCGCGGCGCGGGTCGTGAATCGGGGCCTGATGCCAGGCGGCGATGTACGGCAGATCCATGCCCTTGCCGTCACCCTTGTCGAAGAAGGCGTTGCCGCGCTTGAGCAGGTGGGAGTACATGGAGGCCAAATCCCAACGCTCTTCGTCGTTGAGCTCGTCCAGGGTGAGCACGTCACGCACGGGGGCCACATGCACCTCAAGAGGCCAACGGGCGGCGGCCGGCACGTAGGCAACCCAAGAGTGGTTGCGCATCACGATGCGTTCGCCGGCTTCGATTTCGGCGTTCATAATATCCTTGAGCAGGTTGCCGCCGGTCTTCTCATGGTAGGCCTCGGTGTGCTTAAGTTCCTTCTCCATCTTCGGAGCGATGAACGGGTAGCAGTAGACCTGACCGTGCGGGTGAGCCAGCGAAACACCGATTTCAGCGCCGTGGTTTTCGAACGGGAAGATCTGTTCAATGCCATCCATCTTGGAAATTTCGGCGGTGCGGAAAGCCCAGGCCTCCACCACAGTGCGCAGGCGGGAGACCGGCAGATCAGCCGGCAGGCCGTTCTCATCAGGGTCGAAGCAGATCACTTCGCAACGGCCGGCGGCTAGCTTCTTCTCCCACAGCGGGTTGCCATCAACAAATTCCACGGCTTCGGAACGGCCGGGCACCTTGCACATGGAGGGGAAACGGTTTTCGAACACCACGACGTTGTAGTCAGTGTCGGGCACTTCGCCGTCCTGGTACGGATCGCCGGGCTTGCGGGCAGCCAGCGGGTTGCCCTTGGCGGTGGCACCGGGGCCTGCGGTGATCGGGCGGTTCATACGGGCGGTGGCCATCGGGATCCAGTCGCCGGTCAGCGGGTCGCGGCGCATTTCGGGGGCCGCGTAGGGCACCTCTTCGCCGGCGGCGTTCAACTGGTTGGAGAAGCGGTACGGCAGATCGCGCGGATCCTTGAGCTCGCGGGTCTTGGCACCGGAGACGTACTCGGGGTCGTCGTCCAGGTAGAAGAAGTCGCGTCCGTCGGCGAGGGTCGTCGGCGTGATGCGAATATGCTCCTTTGCGTACGCACCGGGCGTGTAGCTGGCAAATTCAGCCATGGTGTTCACTCACTTTCCTCTGTGATCTCGCTCTGGTGGGCCAGAACGAGTTCCTTTACCAAATCCTTGGTTTTGGCGGCGGAATCGGGATCGAGCCCGTCGTCTGTTATGACCGTGTCGACCTGGTCGAAGCGCGCGAACAAAGACAACGACGTGCAGCTCCACTTGGTGTGATCGGTCAAAATTATGGTGCGATCGGCGATGTCCATCATCGCCATATCGGTGGCGGCCTCAAGCGAGTTCGGCATGAGGAAACCGCGGGGAATCGACACCGAATGGGTGCCGAGGAATACAGTGTTGACGCGCAGCGAGGCGACCACCTTGTCGGCGATGGGCCCCACCAGCGAATTCGAGCGGGTGATTACACCGCCGGTGACGATCACTTCGACGTCCTTGGATTCGAGGGCCTGCACAAGTTCGGCCACCGGAATCGAGTTGGTCAATATGGTAATCCCGCTGGATTGCTGCGATTCAAGCAGATGCTGGGCGAAGACGTAGGCTGTGGTACCGCCGCCGATGGCGATAACGTCGCCGGGGGCCACATATTTCACAGCCTCCTGAGCGATTGCGTCCTTGAGTCCGATATCCATTTGCGATTTGACGGAGAACAGCGGTTCGCTCAGCAACGTGCTGGTGGTCACGGCACCGCCGTGAACGCGCTTAAGCAGGCCCTTATCGGCAAGCTCCGCGATATCGCGGCGGATGGTCATCGCTGACACACCCAGCTCCTTCGATAGCGCGGTGATGCGCACGGCACCACGTGTGCGCAGCCTGCTCAAAATGAGGTGCTGACGTTGTGACGAAATCATGCGAACATTATCGCACATAATTTCTCACAAAACAAACCACTTTGAGTGTTTCGCGCACAAGAACGTAGCAGCGTGGCCTCAACCGTCGCGGCACCCCTCAAAAACGGCATCATAGCAACCAAACACTTCCCTCACCGGGCCGCAGCGTTGTATTGTTGCTCTATGACCTATGTTTCGACAAGCTTTTGGCACGACGCCGTCAATAAAGCCACCACCGACCTGTTCACCTTCGGCTATAAGCACATCATCAAGCCGAATTTCGTGTTCAATCACCGCCCGGATGAGGCGCACGATCAGATGATCGACTTCTGCCGCATCGTCAAGCATGTGCCCCCGCTGCTGTGGGCCGAGCGTACGATGCTCGACTACACCGATCCCATTCTGGAAACGACGGTGATGGGCGTTGACTTCACCAACCCGTTCGGCCTGTCCGCCGGTCTTGACAAGAACTGCGAAATGCCCGTGGTGCTTGATAATGCCGGCTTCGGCTTTGAAACAGTGGGATCCACCACGTCACGTCCCTGCCCCGGCAATCCCAAGCCTTGGTTCCACCGCCTGCCTGAATACGATTCGATGATGGTGCATGTAGGTCTTGCCAACATCGGTTCGGATAAGGTGATCGAACGCGCGGAGAAGGCATGGACGAACGCACGGCAGATGCAGATGTCTGTGTCGATTGCCCGCACCAACGACAAGTTGACCGGTGATTTGGACGAGGGCATTGAAGATTATTGCATTTCGATGCGTCGCGCCGCCGGCCACACCGCCATGGTGGAGGTCAACGTCTCCTGCCCGAACACCACTGCTGGTGAACCGTTCACTGCTGATCCGAACAATCTCGACCGTCTGTTCGGTGCGTTGGATGCTATCGAACGCCCGCAGCCCACGCTGGTCAAGATGCCGCTGAACAAGTCTTGGGATGAGTTCAAGGCGTTGGCCGACGTGCTGGCCGAACATAATGTGCAGGGCCTGTCCCTTGCCAACCTGCAGAAAGATCGCACCGGCTTGGAAATCCCGCGCGATTGGGAGGGAGGTCTTTCCGGAGGCCCATGCTATCAGGCCAGCAACGCGCTGATTCGTAAAGTTCGCGCAGAATACGGCGATCGTTTTGCCATCGCCGGCATCGGAGGCGTGTTCACCCCTGAACAGGCGTATGCCAAGATTCGCTCTGGCGCGAATCTGGTGATGTTCATCAGCTCGCTGATGTACCGTGGCCCGCAGCAGATCACTGTGCTCAAGCGCGGTTTGGCTGAATTGCTGCGTCGCGATGGATACGATAGCGTCGCTGAAGCCGTCGGTGTGGACGCGTAACCCAAGCGAATGCAAGCGAGCGTATAAGAGCTACTAAAGAATAGGCAACCCACGCTGAATATTACTTTGGCCTCCGTCGATTACCGTAATCGGCGGAGGCCAAAGTATTAGCAAGCAAACGCTACAACACGAGATCAGCCGGCAGTTCAGTAGGCACCGCGCACATACTGGCGCGGATACGGCACGTCCGCAACCGGCACGCCAAGCTTGTCGGCGGCGCGCAACGGCCAGTACGGATCCCGCAGGCCGGCTCGGCCGATTTCCACCGCATCCGCCTCACCGCGAGCCAGCACCTTGGCAGCCTGCTTGGGCTTGGTGATCAGTCCCACAGCGGTTACCGGCACGTCAGCTTTGGTGCGTATCTGTTCGGAGAACGGCACCTGATAGCCGGGCTTAACCGGAACCGACACCCCTGCGATGATGCCGCCGGTGGACACATCCACCAAGTCGACGCCATGCTCCTTCAAGATGCGCGACAGCGCGATCGTCTGATCCAGATCCCAGCCTCCGGCCGCCCAATCAGTGGCGGAAACACGCACCAGCAACGGCACATCCTCACCAATCACCTCGCGCACGGCGTCCACAATCTGCACGAGGAAGCGAGAACGCCCTTCCAAGTCTCCGCCGTATTCGTCGTCACGCTCATTGCTAAGCGGGTCAAGGAACTGCGAGATCAGATAACCGTGCGCCGCATGAATTTCAATCGCCTGGAAACCGGCTGCCACCGCACGTCCGGCAGCCGCAGCGAAGGCACCCACAATGCCGTGAATCTCATCTACCGACAGCGCACGCGGTTTATCCAATCCACCAAAGGCAATTTCGCTGGGTGCCACAGTGGGCCAGCCACCGGCCTCAGCGGGCACGGTTTGGCCTTCATAGCCCACAGCGAAGCAACCGGTCGAAGCTTTGCGGCCAGCATGATTGAGCTGGATGGCGGCAGTGGCACCAGCGGCCTTGATATCGTCCACAATCCAACGCCAGGAATCAATCTGCCAGTCTGCCCACAATCCCACGTCGCACGGCGAAATACGGCCTTCGGGTGCTACGGCAGTGGCTTCGACGATCACCATGCCGAACCCACCCAATGCACGGGAGACATAATGCTGATAGTGGAATGGCGTGGGACGGCCGTCGCGTGCGAAAGCAGAATAGGTGTCCATCGGGGGCAGCCAGATGCGATTGCGCACGGTGAGCTCACGCAGTGTAATCGGATCGAACAGTCCGGGGCGAGTCTGCTTCGCCGGCTTAGCAGCTGCTTTCTGCGCGCTGGATTTGCTGCCCTTACCTGGCTTGCCGGATTTACTGCTGGACTTGTCTTGAGTAGCCTTTCCCTTCCCCTTAGCCTTGGCGGCCTTATCTTTAGACTTGTCCTTGCCTCCGCGATCGCCGCGCAAATCCTGCTCGTTCTGGGCGTCCGCCATGGCCGCCGCCTTCAGATCAGGCACGTCGAAGCCTCGAAAGTCGAAGTTCTCATGCTTCAGTTCGTTGTCTGCCATCGTTCCTCTTTCCGATGCATTCGCTGTGTGCCAACCAATTGCCGACCGACCCATCGTCGCCCGAAGCGCCAAGGCGCATCGCAACACACCTTTTTATTGTAAAACGGGCGTCGCCACAAATGGCGAACGCCCGTCAACTACGTAACCAATGGTGGTATCACCAACGGTGTTGCATCACTGCCCAGTGGACTGTTGCGTCTGACCGTCCTGCGAATTCGATGTGTCGGACTGGTTGGTGTTCGCATCCTGCTGGTTGGTGGAGTTCTCGGACTGCTGCGACGTATCCGTTCCCGAGTTCTCGGAAGTCGAGTTCCGCTGCTGCGTGGTGGGGTTCGAGAACGTACGCCCGCCGATGCCGACATACTTGCCGGTGGTCATATACTTCGCAGCGGGAGTGCCGTAGTTGTTGCTCTTTTCCGCAGGAACATTCTTTGCTGCAACATACTTGTTCAGGAACGACGACAGTGCGGGGGCTGTAATAGTACCGCCATCCCAGTAGCTCCTGTACACACCGTTGATGGAGATATTCGAGATACGGTGGTGTTCAGGATCCTGTGCATCGCCAATCAGGCCGAACACGGAGATTTCGTCAGGAATAAACGTTCCCGCCGTCACCGAGTAGTCGCCCGATGTACCGGTTTTACCGAAGGCTTTTCGCCCATCGTCGAATTTGAAGGCGAAACCTGCACCATCGGATCGTGTTGTGCCTTGGTTCAACGTGTACGCAAGCGTTTGGATAATGTCCGAATCAACCGCCTGATGGCAGTTGGCGGACGGCACCTTCAGTGATTCGCCGTCGGTGTTGGTCACCTTCTTGATGGCGATGGCATCGCACTGCACGCCATTGGAGGCATACACGGCGAAAATCGAAGCCATGGTCAGCGGGGACACGTTCACCGAACCGATGGTCATAGCCGGGGTAAACACACCGGTTTTGTCGATGGTTTCGCCTGAATAGGCGTCATGATAGCCCACTTCGGTTGCGGTATCGGCGATGGCGCACAGCTTGATAACCGAACCCATAGAAGCCTGGGTGGTGTTATGCGAGCGCACCAAACCGTCGAACGGGGTTTCCGGGTTCACGGTACCTGATCCCAGCGCGTTCTGCACATCCCATGAATCAGCGCCGCCGCTGTATCGGTCACAACTGAAATCGGTGGTGGCATAACGTGTGGAGGTTTGCAGGTTCTCCATAATGGAATGGCCTGCTTCCATCCATGCAATCAGGTTGATGGGCTTCCACGACGAGCCAATGGTGAAGCCCGTACCACCACCATCCGCATAATCCACGGCATAGTTCTGCCCCGATTTGGTTGGATCGTCGGCAGCGGCTGGTGTGGCGTCGTAATATCTGTTCAAACCGAAGCCCAATACTTCGCCGGTGCCAGGTTTGACTGCAGCCGCCGCAAATTCCATACCACTGGAATCATCTGGAGGCACGGTTTCACGTGCGGTTTCCATCAACAGCTGGTTGGTCTGCACATCCAGCGTGGTGACGATTTCCAGACCGCCCTCCTGCAGCAGCTTACTGCGTTCGCTGACGGTCTCACCGAATTCCTTGGAGTTTTGAATCTGGTGCACTACGTAATCGCAGAAGAAGGCGTAGTCGCCGGCATCCTGGCAGCCTCGGTTGACCTCGGTGATGTTCAGCGTATCTTTCAGCGGCGTATTGACAGCGTCCTCATATTCCTGCTCATTGATATAGCCCTCTTGCAGCATGAGCTTGAGCACGATGTTGCGCTGTTCCTCGGCGGCCGGCTGGTTTGCTTCAACCGAAGGATCGTACAGGCTCGGGTTCTTGGTAATGCAGGCGATGGTGGCGGCCTGCACGATGTTGAGGTCTTTGGCGGAAACACCAAAATACTTTTGTGCCGCGGTCTCCACGCCATACAGGTTGTTGCCGAACTGCGCGATGTTCAGATACCCCTGCAGGATCTCTGCCTTGGAGTACTTCTTCTCCATCTGCACGGAGATCAGCATCTCACGAATTTTACGTGCGACGGTGTCTTCGGTGGCATGGTACTGGGCGATGGGATCGTCGTCTTCAATGCCCTTCATCAACAGCACATTCTTCACATACTGCTGAGTAAGCGACGAACCACCCTGATGATTGTCCAACAGGTAGTTCTGAATAAACGCACGCAGCACGCCCTGCACGTCGACGCCGGCATGGGTCCAGAAACGTCGATCCTCGCGGGCCACCACGGCCTTCTGCATAATATCGGAGATGTCCTTCAGCGGCACGACGATACGGTTCTGGTTATAGAACGTAGCGATCACGGTGGTGCCGTCGTTTGCGTACATCGTTGATTTCTGTGGCAGCGAGGTTACATCAAAATCCACGTCTTCCACGCTGAGCGTCGGGATAACGGTTTTGGCGATTTTATTGACACCAAACACCGCCGGCGCAAACAGCACGCTGGTCACGGCACCGCCGGAGGCGGCGAGCATCACATAAGCCAGCAGGAGAACAAGCACACGTTTGACAGCGGGAGTCTTCTTTTTGGGCATGGGGCCATTCTAAATGGGATGCCCTACCAAGCCAGTGAATCATCCGCCTGAGAAGACAATCATCACAAGAACCGCACCATCCTAGGATTCGCTGGATATTGCCCGAATAACGCCAGTCCGGCGTCTTAACGCTGGTGTGTCTATCGCTTGGAGCGGCGAATCAGCATGCCAGGCTGGTAGATGATGATGGAGCGACCGTCGCGCGCGATCCATCCACGATTGGCGAAATCCATCAACGCCTTGTTCACGGTTTCGCGGCTGGAGCCCACCAGCTGCGCCAGTTCCTCCTGCGTCAGATCGTGGGGCACCTTCAGTCCCTCTTCGATTGGTTCGCCGAAGCGAGTGGCCAGATTCAGTAAGGTTTTGGCCAAGCGCGCCGGCACATCCATAAACACCAGTTCGGAGATACGTTCGTTATTGCCACGCAAGCGAGCCGCCATAACCTGCAGCATATCGATGGCCACGCGCGGATGCTGATCCAGCCAAGCGAACAGCGCATCATGTTCCAGCCAGACTACGCTGGTGCCGTTCATCATGGCCACGGCCGATGCAGTGCGCGGGCCACCGTGCGGATCGAATACGGGAATTTCGCCAAGCACTTCGCCCGGCGCATGGATGGACAGCAGCTGCACACGATCGTCCTGCGAGGTGCGGATCAGCTTGACGCGCCCCTGTTCGAGTAGATACAGGCGATGATCCGTATCGCCTTCATTGAAGATGCGGTCGCCTTTGAGGTAGGCGGAACGCCGCATGTGTGGAATCAGCTCCTCGGCTTCTTCGGGGGAAACCTGCTTGAATAATGCCGTGTGCAGCAGGATATTTTCCTCGTCATGAATCGCGTTCGGCTTGTCCACGCCCATGCACCATCCTTGTCGTGTTGTTGGGCTGCCATCGCCCTATTCGTCCATATTGTAGCGCGCCCCGCACGATATGCTCGACCTCTGCCACTCATTTTCCACGCGTTGGTCGCGGGGCAGATTACGCGCAGTTACGCGACGTTAGACAAATATGCAAGCAAATGTTCAATAACAGCTTGACGGCTTAGCCCGGTCTGGCGCTTCATCGGATCAACGCGTTTAATCGCTGATTTCACCGCTTTATCGTTCATTTTTTCGCGACTGGTGTTCAATACGCGCCCCATTTTCTCACCATCGATGTCATAGGCCATCGTCACATGATGCAATACCGCGCCAGGCCCACCACCGACGCTGGGGAACCGCCGTTGTGCAGCGCCGCCGATTTTGCCATATTGCGAGGCAATATCGTTCAGCCCTGCGAAGCGCACATCCAGCCCAAGCTCACGCAAAGCACCAACCAGCCACCAGTCACACAGCCGGTAGGATTCCTCAATACTGATGCCCTCTACAAATGCCATAGGAGCATATAGAGAATAGGTAATAGTGTTGCCGGGTTCGATGAACATCGCACCGCCACCTGTGCAGCGGCGCACTATATCAATGCCCTCGCTTGCAGCCACATCTGTATGCACTTCATTTTCGACGGATTGGAATCGTCCGATCACGACTGCTGGCCCTGCCCATTCCCAAATGCGCAGTGTGGGTTTTCGTGTGCCACATGCCACTTCACGCGCCCACGTTTCGTCGAGCTCCATTTGTTCCGCCGGCATGCGCGGCACATCATGCAGTACCGTCAGTTGCCGGTTCAGCCAATCCCATCGCTCGGCGAAGCCCTTTTCTTGCTCGTTGACAATGCTCGTATTGCCAATGGGATTGGCGGGCGCCTGCACAGATGCGTGTGGCGCCACTGCACAGGCTCTGCTGAAGGCGGTTTCCAGTGCATACGCATCTGTTCCGATCAGATGCGCGTCCTTGTGCACTGCCAGTACGGGCGCGACCCGCTCCCCCGCCACCAATGCTCGTTCGATATCACGCAGCAACGCATCGGCTGCAGCATCGGTTGCAGCATCAATAAAGAAGTCCCCGTCTACGTGCACGTCTTTTATTTGCCCAGCGTGCCCAACTACCACGTTTACCGCGACCAGTTTGCCGCCCGGCGTCTTGTATTTCCCGCGCATGGTTTCCACGTCTTTTCTCCCCTTCTTGTGCATTACCCGTCTGCGACTGCCGGTACTCGTTTACGCATAATCATTCAAACATGGCACATTATGACGATGGCCCTGCCCTCCTAGGAGTCCAGAGGGGCAGGGCCATTCAAGCAGCTGGCAAACTCACGTTGCCATATTGCTTATCGCATAGGTCAGATGCGCGCGAGAATATCAGCACCAACCTGGTCGGTGGAGCGCACGGTGGAGCCGAGCTCTTCGATATCGGCCTCAACCGCAGCGTGGATCTTGGCGGCGGCATCGTCGAAACCGAGGTGCTCAAGCAGCATGGCGGCGGAGAGAATCGCGGCAGTCGGGTTGGCCTTGTTCTGTCCGGCGATGTCGGGTGCGGAGCCGTGGATCGGCTCGAACATGGACGGGAACTCGTCGGTGGCGTTGATGCAGCCGGAGGCGGAGTAGCCCACGCCACCCACCACGGCACCGGCCTCATCGGTCAGAATGTCACCGAAGAGGTTGTCGGTCAGAATCACGTCGAAGCGGGAGGGATCGGAAACCAGGAAGATGGTGGCTGCGTCGATGTGCTGGTAGTCGTGGGTGACCTCGGGGTATTCCTCACCGACCTTGTCAACGATGCGCTGCCACATGTCGCCGGCGTTGACGAGCACGTTCTTCTTGTGCACCAGGGTGACGTGCTTCTTGCGCTTCATGGCCAGCTTGAAGGCGTAGCGCACCACACGCTCCACACCGTAGGCGGTGTTGATGGACACCTCGGTGGCCACTTCCTGCGGGGTGTTGCGACGCACGGCACCGCCGGCACCGCAGTAGAGGCCTTCGGTGCCTTCGCGCACCACGACGAAATCAATGTCGCCGGGGTTGGCGAGCGGCGAGGTGACGCCCTTATACAGCTTGGAGGGGCGCAGGTTCACGAACTGGTCGAGATCGAAGCGCAGCTTCAGCAGCAGGCCGCGCTCCAGAATGCCGGCCTTGATGCGCGGGTCGCCCACAGCACCGAGCAGAATCGCGTCGTTGGCCTTGATGCGCTCTTCTTCGTCTTCCGGCAGGATGGCACCATCGCGCAGATAGCGTTCTGCACCGAGGTCGAAGTTCTCGTAGGTGAAGTCGGCTACGCCTTCGGCGGCCTTCTCCAGTGCCTTCTGAGCCCAGGGGGTGACTTCCTTGCCGATACCGTCACCGGGGATGACGGCAATCTTGTACGTCTTCGTTTGCGTGTTATTCGTCATGCCATTGAACCGTACACGTGAGGCGCGCTGGCGTCCGCTACCGGCTCAGCTTGTGGACACCACACCCATCACGTCCAAGCACCAGGCGTTCTCGTAGGAGACTTCCTCCCACTGCTTGTATCGCCCGGAAATGCCACCATGGCCGGCTTCGACCTCGATTTTGGCCACCGCATCGAAGCCGCGCGATTGCAACGCAGCCAACCATTTGAGTGGTTCGACATACAGCACACGCGTGTCATTCATCGAAGTGGTGATGAAGATGCGGGGGAAGTGCGGCACATCCTCGCCGGCCGGCACGTTCTCGTACGGTGAATAGGTTTTCATATACCGGTAGACCTCGGGATCATGCAACGGGTCGCCCCATTCGTCCCATTCGGTGACGGTTAGCGGCAGGTTCGGGTCCAGAATCGAAGTGAGTGCGTCCACGAACGGCACATCAGCTTCAATACCGGCATAGCATTCGGGTGCCATATTGGCAATCGCGCCCATCAGCAGGCCGCCGGCCGAACCACCGTTGGCCACAGTGCGGCGCGGATCGGCCAGATGCGCGGCTTGAAGCGCATGCGTGGCATCCACGAAATCTTCGAAGGTGTGCTTTTTGTTCAGTCTGCGCCCTTGTTCGTACCATGCGCGGCCCATTTCGCCGCCGCCGCGCACATGCGGCACGGCGTAGAGCACGCCACGGTCGAGCATGGAGATGCGTGACACCGAGAATCCAGGATCCGAGGAGATTTCGTAGGCACCATATCCGGTGATGAACATGGCCGAATCGTTGACGGGAATATCACGTCGCCACACCAACGACACAGGGATGCGTTCACCGTCGCGTGCGGGAATCCAGACGCGGCGCTCCATATAGTCGCGCGGGTCGAATCCGCCCAGCACCTTCGCACGCTTGAGCAGCACGTCCTGACCGGTGGCCGGATCGATTTCGTGCAGTTCACCGGGGCGTGTGTAGCTGGCGAAGGAGTAGCGCATGCGTGGCGCATTATACGAAGGATTGCCACCGGTGCCGATGGTGTAGAGACGGCGGATTTCTCCGGGCAGGCGATCATCGTTGGAACCGTCGAAAATGGCGGCAAGATCGTCCTTTGCCTCAGCCGGCGCTTCAATATCCCAATCATTGTCGAGCGATGGTGGCTCCAGCGGGCGGAAGTTCCATGGCCTGCCGGCCAGGAAGTCGGCGGCTGCCTCGGCCTTGGTCATATAGGCTACATGCGGCAGTCCGTCGGAACGGTAGCTGAGCGATACGAAGTGACGATGCAGTGCAATGCCTTCAATGCCCAGACCGTGGGCACCCTGCAGAATCGCCGGGTTGGCCGGGTTGAAGTAGGCTTCGGTGATCGGCCGGTCGGCCTGACCTCGCTCGCATCCGTATGGTGAGCCGGCGGCCACGCACACGCCTTCGCCGAGCTTGTAGGGCGGCTCATGCATGCGCATGTCGATTACGTCGATTTCGAAGTTCGGGTTGGCGGCATTGTGGTAGACCACGGCGAGCGGAATGTCTTCGCCGTTCGGCCCCGCGCCTTCGAAGCAGGCGAAGCTCACGTCATATTCCACGTCCTTATCGCGCGGAATGAACGACTGGAATTCGCCTTCGGGCGTGGCAACGGGCAGCAGCAGCACTTCGGTGGTGGTTTTCGAGCCGGTGCCGATCACAATATTGCGTTCGTCGAAGCTGATGCCCACGCCCACCCAGAAACGTTCGTCAGTTTCCCGGTAGGCGCACACATCCGATGATTGCGGGCTTCCGACCTGGTGGCGCCAGATTGCACATGGTCGCCAAGCGTCGTCCAATTCTACCCAGAACACCCACTGGCCGTCCGGGGTAAAGCATGCGCCACCAATGCCATCAAAATGTTCAGTCAGTTCAACATGCGTTGCCGGATTGCTCGGATCGTCGGCGTCGAGGTCGCGGATGCGGAAGTCATAGCGTTCGTCGCCCGTGGTATCCACACCATAGAGCAGCCAGCGGCCATCGCGGCTCAGATCCATGCCACCCAGTCGGAAGAAATCATGGCCTTCGGCCTCGGCGTTGGTATCGAATACGATTTGTTCACCGGGCATGGAGCCAGGCGCGCCCTGCGGATCAATCTGGGGCGGATCCCAATCATCATCACCGCGCACAGGCATGCGGCATTGCACGCCATACTGCTTGCCTTCCTGGGTGCGCGTGAAATACCAGTAGTCGTTCACGCGTGTGGGCACCGACATATCGGTCTGTTCCACATGCGATTTCAGTTCCTCAAACAGCGTGCTGCGCAAAGAGGCAAGATGGCTCATGCGCGCTTCGCAGTACTGGTTTTGCCCGGCCACATAATCGCGCACGTCGGCGGATTCCTTGTCGCGCATCCATTCGTAGTCGTCCGTAAATACGTCGCCGTGGAATGTACGATGCGTGGCCTGACGTTTGGCCTCGGGAGGCCGCAGCCGCTCCCCCGTCATTCCGGTAGCACCGCTCACTTCCGTCGTCTGCTGCATCAGGTTGGTTGCGGTTTGGTGGGCGGCCACGCCGTTGCTGGTCTCTCTCGCGTCAGTCATACCTCGCTATTGTAGTCGGCACGACCCACATGCCTTGCCTCAGCAATCGTTTTCAAGCCTTACATATGCGCTTTCAGATACGGCAGCATGGTTTTGAGGATATTGGAGCCGGTGGTGCCGGTGAACACGGGCACATCGGTAACGGGCATCGGCTGCGTGGAAGTCAGTCCGGCCACAGAAGCCAAGCCCGGCGTCTCCTTCGGTGATAATTGACGTATCGCGATGGCCAGCACACGCCCGGGGTACCGGCGTGCGATGGTGGCGTAGGTGGTCGGATCCTTCTGCCCATCATCGCCGACCAGAATGAACTTCATATCCGGAAAATCGGCCATCAGCTGTTCGGCGAATTCCAGTTTGTGCTGCGGCCCGGAAGGCACGAAGGTTTTGGGCCTGGGGTCAAGATCGCGCAGCAGCAGCGGGCCTTCGGGGAAGCCGTGGTCGGTGATGAAGTGTCGGATCGAGCTTTCCACATTCCATGGCGAAGTCGATAAATAGAAGAACGGCGCATCAGGGAACAGGTCGGCGATGCGTGCGAACAGTACGCTCATGCCCGGCACGGATGCTTTCTTCTTCGGGTCAAGAAACAGCAGGTTCCATGCCGCTTTCCAGATCACCGGTGCCTGCGTGATCATAATCGTGTCGTCCACGTCAGAGATGATGCCCACTTTGGCTGAGGCCGGTATCGTATATAGGTTCGCGCCGACGGGCTTGCGCCGGTTCACACTGTAGGTAACGCGGTGGATGCCAGGGGACAGACGATGTTCGGCCACCAGATCCAAATATCCGGAGGAATCGGATATCGCATATTCGCCGCCCAAGTCACGCGAGCGATCCACCTTGTCGTAGACTTCGGATACACCAACCTGCACGGTGTTCAGCGGCACTCCATCGATGGAGGCCTGCACGTGGGTGCGAGACGCGGGAATGGCGAGCATGCCGCGGATGCCACGGCTTAGCGCCCCAGACTGCGAATGTTCGGGGGCATACACGGTGCGGCAGATCAGGCGTGAATAGTCGCCGGTGCCGTAGCCGACGTAGGGTTCCACGCGCGGATACCAGCCAAGCCGGCGCACCACCATGCAGGAGGCTTTCGACCAGATGCCGAAACCATTGGTGATGGTGCGCCGCATGAAACGAATCAGCGGGGGCTTGACTTCCAAACGCTCGCGCTTGGACGCGGCGTCGAAGGTGGTGACGGCCGTACGCGCGGGGATTGGCACCGTAGCCATGTCATCGGCTGCGGTGGGCTCGGGCGCAACAATATCCTGCGCCGTCAGGCGCTTGTTGGCCGCTTCAAAATCCTCGCGTGGGCTTCTCATGTTCACCAATATAGGCCATGTATAGGCCATGGGAGCTGAACGAACGAATCAGTGCGCAATCCGAGCGTATTCTTCGGCGTCCAGCAGTTCGGGCTCGTCGTCGTCGAGTTCGATTTTTACGATCCAGCCTTCGCCGTAGGGATCGCCGTTGACGACGGAGGGATCGTCGGCCACATCACGGTTGACGTATTTGATGGTGCCGGCCACGGGGGCGATCAACGGCTGGACGGCTTTGGAGGATTCCAGTTCGACGATTTCGTCGCCGGCTTCCACGCGCGTGCCTACCTCGGGCATGTCCACAAACACCAGTTCGCCGAGCTGTTCGGCGGCATAGGCGGTGATGCCGATGATTGCCGGATCGACGGAGCGATCCACCCACGCATGCTCCTCGGAGTATTCGAGGTGCTCAGGCACGTCAAGGTTCACGGGCTGTTCGTTGTCTAATGCTTCACTCATAACCACTACCCTAGCATCTACAGCTCGCGCCCCAGCCACTCCTCAATCATGTAGCGGGCTATGGTGGCCTTGCCTGGAGCCACCATGCGCCCCGCAATCAGTTCGGCCGTGTATTCATCGCGCGTCACCCAGCGTGCGATAACGGTTTCCTCACCATCCACGCGGATATCGGTGGTTTTCGCCTGTGCCTTGAACGCCATCATCAATGACGCGGGGAACGGCCACGGCTGGGAGCCGAGGTAGCGCACCTCGCCCAGTTCGATGCCGGTTTCTTCCATGGTTTCGCGGCGGCAGGCGTGTTCTAGGCTTTCACCCGCTTCGACGAATCCGGCGGATACGGAATACAGTTTCGGATCCTTCCATGCCGCATTGTGCTGAAGCATCAAACGATCCTTCCCATCCACCACGGCAGTGATGACGGCCGGCTCCACGCGCGGGAACAGAATGCGGTTGCCATCGGCTTCGTTGGTGCAACGCTGTGCCCAGCCGGCGAGCGCCGAGGTCACGGGAGCTCCGCAGGTGGGGCAATACCGTTGCCGGGAATGCCAGATGCTCAAGGTAATCGCGCTGGTGGCTTGGCCGGCTTCGCGCGCGTTGGCGTGTGGCGCGAAACCACGCAGGTCAACCCAGTCGAATCGTCCGATGGCCTGTTGCAGCAGTGTGGGTTTGGGGCTTTGGCGGGTGCCGATGGCACCGCTGACCGAATCATCGAAGGCGTCGTCCGCACCCTGATGCGCCGAATCGGGCACAGCGAACGCACCGTTGGCACCCAGCGCGCCGTCCACGGTTCCGGCATCCGTTGTGCCGAGAGGGCCTGTGGCTTGTGCTGCAGAGGATTGGCCTGTTTCGGGCACGCGCGTGATGTCCACGGCGATGACGCTTTGGCCGCGCACACCGCCATAAGAGCCAAGAAACATGGCGATCGCTTCGGGGTACCGCTTAAGCTCCGCGGCAACATAAGCGCCGGGAATTGTGGCCAGCCGCATGGTGACGCTGTCACGATCCACGAGTTTGCCTTGTCCACGCGGCACCGCCACCAGTCCGCCGCGCGTGAGCATCACGGTGGTGGCGGGGTCGGCCAGCAGTGTGTCGATAAGATTCGGCTCGCTGCGGCGATCCACCTGATAGTCGATGTCGCCCTGCGCCAACGGCAGGAAGGGCAACGCACGGGTGAGTGCCAGTGGTGAGAAATGAATATCAGTTGCCATGGTTGCCATGGATATGGTCTCCTTGTGATCCTGCATAGACCTTGCACATTCCAGGATGTTCGCCTGCTGAGCGGTTCATCTGACCGGCTATTCGCCTAACGGGGCTTTCACTGGCGCACGCGCTGCACCAGTTCGAGCAGCGCATGGGCCACGGTGTCGGGGTGTTCCACTGCGCTGAAGTGCCCGCAATCGGGGATGGCGAGGAAGTGTGCACCGTTGATGCGCTCCGACAGCGGTTGCATCACGCTCGGGTTGGAGGTGGGGTCAAGTTCGCCGCTGATCACCGTGCATGGTGCGCTGATGGTGGTCGGCACGTCTCCCAATTCGGGCCTGCCGTAGGTCATGCGCTGCCTCCAGGCCAATCCGGCGGGATCCTGCTCGTTGATCCATGCGCTCATGCGTTCGATGAAGGTCGGCGAGCGCTTGACGGTGGAGTCGCCTTCGGCCGGCTGGGCGAAATGCATCACGGGTTGCACGCTATTGGTGGCTTCCGCAGCGTCGGCCATGGCCAGACGGCCTTCACCACCGGTGCCGTCGGAGGCGGCCATGGTGTCGCACAGGGCGATGCCGGCCACCGTCTCGCTGTGGCGACGCTGGATGTCCATCGCCACATAGCCGCCCATCGACAGGCCCACCCAGATGGCCTGCTGATATCCGGCAGCGGTGATCAGATCCACGTAGGCGTCGGCCAGTCGATCCAGCGCCTGAGGGTAGGAGCCGTTGGGTTCCTGCGGGCCACTGTCTGCACTGCTCGGGGTCGGCGAGGCTCCTGAGCCGGGCATATCGGGTGCCCAGATGGTCAGCGGTGCCATGCCGTTCTGCTTGGCTTCGTCGGCGAGCGCCTTCGCGCAGTCGTCCCACATGCGGTGATCCACCGGGTAGGCGTTGATGAGCACCACCGGCGCTCCTTCGCCTTCGCTGTACACATGATTGGCCAGTGTGATGGTCATAATGTTCCCTTCCTTCAATTATTCCTGCATCGTCTATTCCTGCATCGTCTTATGCGCCTGCTCGCAGCAATCCGCCGTTTAGACGCCGGCCCAAGCCAGCGCCTGGCGCACGATACGGTCGTGCCCGTTGGTCATTTGGCTGATGAACGTCTCCATAAGTTCGCTTTTCGGATCCACCCATTCCACATCCAGCGTCTCATCCTGCGGCTTGCAGTCGCCGGCGATGGGCACCACAAAGCACAATGCGATGGCATGCTGGCGAGGGTCGTAGTATTCGCTCAGCGACGGCGTGGGGAAGAATTCTGCCACGGTGAACGGTTGGAGCGAGGCCGGCAGCAGCGGCAGCGCGATGTCACCCAGATCCTTAGCGATGTTGCGGGCGATCGCCTCACGCAGGGTTTCGTGGAATAGCACACGTCCGGTGACCAGCGTGCGTTCGATCGAACCGTTTTCGGATACGCGAAGCAACGAGCCAACCTGGCTGACGCGGCCAAGATCATCGGTGCGCACCGGCACGATTTCCACATAAGGGATCGGCACTTGGCGGCGTATGCGGCCGATGTCCTCACGCCCCAGCCAGCCGGGCGGGTTACTATGCCCGGAGCCGCCGCCGTGGATGAAGTCCTCGGGCGTAATGTTGTCGAATTCGCCGCGCGCGCGGCCGGCGTCGTAATCGCCCTCGTCGGGCACTTCGTCATTCATGACTGGCATAGCATCCATTATCGCGCGCAAAACTGTTTCTGCCGTCATCTGTCAGTGAAATGTTGGGTGCTGCTGGAAAGCTGGTAGGCAACAATCCAAGGAATCCCAAGGGATGCCACAGGAATATGAAGGAGAACCATCATGGCTGCCACCGCCATTACTTCCGCTGATTTTGAGAAGACCATCACCGATAACGAGATTGTGTTCGTGGACTTCTGGGCCACCTGGTGCGGCCCCTGCCGCGCGTTCGGCCCGATTTTCGAAGCCGCTTCCGACAAGCCGGAGAACAAGGACATCGCCTTCGTCAAGGTGGATATCGACGCCAACCAGGATCTGGCCTCCGCCGCCGGCATCCAGGCCGTGCCCACGCTGATGATCGCCAAGCAGGGTCAGGTGATTTTCCAGCAGGCCGGTGCGCTGCAGGCCGCCGATCTCGATGATCTTATCGCCCAAGCCAAGGCTCTGGATCTGTCCGCCGCCAAGGCAGCCGAAGAGAAGTAAGGCCATTAAAGGCCAATAGAGGCTGTCTATGGGCGGCTACTGCACAATAGCCGCCCATAGACAGCCTCGCCTCCGGCGATATCAGGCAATTTGGAATCGGGCTTGCCCCTGTCCTATCATGGTGGATAGTGTGTAACCTCAATCAAGGAGCGTAATGACGAAACATGGCAGTCACCAATCTCCGACGCTGAAATCGTTAAGCGCACGTCAGTGGGCGAAAATCGCCGCCGTTGTCGCCGCTGCGGGATTGGTTGTCTCCGCCGGAATCGTGTCGCAGCGTTTCTATCAGTCCGATGGCACGGCATCTTCCACTTCCACCGTCTCTGCATTCTCCGCTACCGATTCGGCCGCATCCCGCTCCGCTTCGCGCGGCGCGCTGGGCAGCGCGGATAAGAACACCACCTACGTCACGGTTACCATCAATGGTGATTCGCGTGTGGTGTTGGGCGAAAAAGACGATATGACCACGGTGAAGGACGTGCTTGAGACCGGCAATATCACGTTGGAGCCGGACGATACGGTTACGCCGTCCCTGAAATCCAAGGTCGACGAGTCGACGGTAATCACCATCGAACGCGCCGGCGCACAGCTGGAAACCACCGACACCCCCATCGCCTTCAACGAGGTCCGCAAGGAAACCGCTGATCTGCCGCAAGGCCAGGAAAAGGTCGAAACCGAAGGCGAGAACGGCGTGATGGAAACCACATCACTGGTCACCCGCGCCGGTGACAAGGTGGTGTCGTCCAACGTGTTCGCCTCTTGGGTGAAAAAAGCCCCGGTGGACAAAGTGATTCTGGTGGGCACTGGCACCACCTCGTCTTCCACCTCATCAAGCGGATCGGATGCCAATCTGGGCACCACCACCCCTGCTGGTGAGATTCAGTCCTGGGCCCATGACTATCTGCTGTCCAACGGCTACACGGAGTCCGATTTCACCGCTGCCAGCTTCATCATTCAGCATGAATCCGGTTGGAGCCCCACCGCCACCAATCCCAGCTCCGGCGCCTACGGTTTGGCACAGGCACTGCCCGGCTCCAAGATGGCTGTCGCCGGTGCCGATTGGCAGACCAACTATCAGACCCAGTTCAAGTGGTTTGTGATGTATTGCAACCAGCGTTATGGCAGCATCACCGGTGCCTATAACTACTGGCTGGCCAATAAAAGCTACTAATCAGTACTGCATTACAGTTCATACGTAATAAAATATCCCTCCCTGAAATTTCAGGGAGGGATATTCATTATTGGGAAATTACAATACCCGTTGAGCACCAATCAGGCTTCAGCGGCGGCAGCCCTGCGGCCACGCTTCTTCATGGTGCCTTCGGTTGCGCCCTCAACGTTGAAGATCACGACCTTTTCCTTCTCGTGCAGTTCACCTTCGGCGCTCCAATACGCCACTTCACCTTCCGGCGAGGCAGACAGCGGGAACAGCTTGGCCGCAGCTTCCATCACCATCGGATCCTTAACGCTCACGGAAGCCACCTGCTTGGATTCGGGCTTGCTGAACTTCACAGCGTTCGTGGAACGGTTGTCCACCGCCTGCAGCGCCAGCTGACGGGTCTGCTCGTTAATCAGCACCTTCACGCGCTGGGGAAAGCCCAGAGCGGCGGCGGTCGACTTATTAAAACGGATACCGGACTCGGTGATGGTCATCGTCAATTTGCCGATCGGCGTCTTGACACTTACCTCTTCAAACCCCTGCAACAATGCCATGATAATTCCTTTCGAATTCATGAGGCTATTTCATTCTTTTTCATCATAACCCATATCACGCAATATTGTGCATGAAATGATGCAAATTCAACGATAATGCAATTACTATTGCTGCTTTTTCTTTGTGTGATATACCCATCGCATACATCTATTCACACTGCAATGCGCATTCACTAAATTTACTTAAATCACTTAATTCAGTCAATTCATCTCGCACCATGAATTGGGCTTCATCTCATTACCGATATGATCCTCATATCATCATTATCAAGATAACCGTTTGGCTGCATGCCAACTCCACACCGCGCATACCATGCCAGTGCTAAATTCATGAGAAGGGGTTACCCCCTCATGTGCGTGCATGCGCAGCATAGGCCCGACAACTCAAGGAACAGGCATGACATTCAATCACTACATCTGGCTGAGAATGATTGTGGAAACGTTGGGTGCCCTATCCTGCGCTTTGATGCTGATTCTGCACAACAATGTAATCGGCCTAATCATCACCGCCATCGTGGCCTTGCTGTGGATTTGCGGCGAGGCTTGGGTACTGGTCACGTTCGGGCGGGAGAATCCACGTCGCGACGAACTGTCAGACAAGCATCAGTGCGATGCCATGATGTTCGCACTGGGCACACTGGTTGCCGTCATGTGTGCCATCGGGTTTGCGCTCACCCTGTTGCCCGTCATCACGCATATCAGGTATTCCTTATCTCCCATGCTGCTGCCCACACTTGCCATCGGCGCATTGGCCCTGTCCGACGCACGGTACCTGACGTTGGAGCATGCCGCCGCCAAGGGAGCGGACGATGAAGACTAATCTGAAGCTGCGCCGCCTTGAGCGAGGCATGAAACAATCCGACCTAGCCGATTTGGTCAATGTACGCCGCGAAACCATCGGCAGACTTGAGCAGGGGCAGTACTGCCCATCCTTGAGGCTGGCCATGGATATCGCCCGTGTATTCAACACCACTGTCGAAGACCTGTTCAGCTTCGACGACGAATACGAGGCCGAAGCCCGCAACCAGTGAGCGGCCCATCGGCGTGTCGCGCACGTTACATTCTTCGTAAACTCGAGCCCCACGCATAGTACCAGCCCCACAATCGTTGCAATATCAGGGATTCGGTACATCTCACACCCCCATACCCCCTTTGTGGTGATGTGACAGACTTATCACATGACGTGAGTTCGTTGTCACACCGCTGATTCCAAGCCCTCGGCAAACCCCCGTCACCACCGTTGCATAGTCAGGTAGGGGGGTATAGTAGGGAGCCGTGATCGCCAATGGCTCGTATGCGGCTGCCTGTGGGGTTTAGGCAAGCAGCACACGAGGCAACCGTTGAGTGTGATGTTTACGAATGACGCCAATAGAAGAAGGAAAAACATTATGAAGAAGCAGATTGTTGCTATTCTGGCCGCCATCGCCGCCGTGTTCGGCTTTGGCCTGGCCGCCAACACCGCCGTGGCCGATGAATACCCGGCCCCGACTATCACCGTTTCCGGCAACGTGGCCACCGGCACCTACCCGGCCAACTCGTTTAAGCCGAACGAAACGTTCACTATCACCGTGGATGACACTTACGTCTCCAACGTCGAGCAGATCGCTCTGAAGCAGTATGGCCCGTTCAAGGCTGCCGCCGACGGTTCCGCCAACCTGAAGTTCACCCTGACCGAGGCTGGCCTCAAGGCCGCTCAGGAGAACAAGCTGTCCGTCACCGCCCAGGGCGAGGAAGGCACTTCCATCACCGCCCCGGTCAGCGCTCCTGCCACCGGCTCCGGCTCCAACTCCGGTTCTTCCTCCACTCCGACCACTGCTGAAACCGGTGCTTCCATCGCTCCGTACGGCGTGGCCGTTGTGCTGCTGGCCGCCGCTGGTGTTGCCCTGTTCGCTGTGCGCAAGACCACGTCTCGCCGCTGAGATAGACGCATAACAAGCGTTATTATCATGGTTACGAAACCGGGAATCATTGATTCCCGGTTTTTCCATGTTTGCACCTAGCGAAACAATTGAGCAAGCAATACAGGGAAGGAATTGTTATGCACATCTTGTTCGTATGCACCGGCAACCAATGCCGTTCCGTTATGGCGCAATATGTTGCGCAGTCGGCAATCGAACAACGCCATATCGGTGAGGAGCTTGGCGCGGTCGGTCTCCAGGCGTCCAGCGCCGGCACGCTGCATTATCCGCCGGCCCCGGCCGACCCGATGACGCTCACCATGCTGAAGAAGGATGGCATTGACGCGTCCGCACACCGTTCCACCCCTATTCGCCCTGAACTGAGCAGTGCCGCCGATTTGATTCTGTGCTTTGAACACGAGCAGATCGCTGAATTGCTGGCGCAGAATCCGACTGCGGCCAGAAAAACATTTTTGTTCAATGATTTCGTCAATATCTGCAAGCAATTGGTTCGAGACGGCGGTATCCCTGGCAATAATCCTAGCGAAAAACTGCACGAGGCCATGGAAAGCGCTGGCATGCTGCGCCCGTTCCTACCGCAAGCCAGCGAAACCGAAGATCCTCATCGCAAGGATCGCGCGGTATTCGAGCGTGTATACGCTGAAATCAAACGCGGCATTACCACCATACTCAACGCCGTTGCATGATAATCGGTTGCGCGGTTGCGGCGACGCAATAGCCGCAACCGCGTAGCTATAGAAACGAATCATCCACGCAACTTCAGCCGCAAGGAACCTATTCCTGCGCAGCAGGCGTCTGACGCAGCTGCATGGGCGTATCAGCCGCATCGGAAGAGCTCAGGAATCGCACAACGAAGTGCATGCTCTCCCCCGGCTTGAGCTTGATGGTTTTCGCGCCCAAGGTCAGACCATCGTGCAGGGTGACCATATCAAAGTCGCTGCCATCATCGAATTGCCATTCCAGCAAACGGCCACCGGCGGGCGCGTACACATACATCATTTCGCCGATATCCCCGCGCTCCGTGCCGTCCACATTCATGCCCAGCACATAGTCCGGCACGCTGTCAACCTGGCTGGGATCGAGCGTATTGGTCAGCGTCACATCCATCACATACTGACGTCGCCCATCACTCAGCTGCTTTTCGAAGGCGAACACCACATCGCGCTTGAGATACCAACCCATTTTCGAGCCAGCCGAATCGTTGAAGAACAATCCCGCCACCGGATTGCTGGAGTCCTGGGCCAATGTGCCGCCGACCGTGGTGCTCTCCAGCACCTGTTCCTCATCTTCGTGTGCGCTCCACACATAAAAATGCCCGTTGCGTGCCGATTCGATGAATGCCTTCGCTAATGCCACCGGATCATGCCCGTCACCGTGCATGATGGTGGCGAATGCTTCACTGGCTGCCAGCGAGAAGAACGCATCTTGCCGTTCCACCGGCAGATCCCGATACACCTGGCTGAGCAAGATTTGCGCCGTGTTCGTGCCATCCAATGTCACCGTGTATTGGCCATCGGAGACGGTGACGGCACCGGTTACCGCAAGCATGTTCTGCAAAAGCACCGGATCCACCGAAATAACGCCGTCTATGGTGCCGCCAAACTGGCGCTCCCACATGGCTTTGGTGAATTCGCCGGTGCGTGAAAAATCAGGGGTGAAAGTCACGTCCTGAATCCATCGGCCCATACGACCACTGAACAACACCTTTTCCTCGGCAGTCAACGGCAGAATAGACGAATCCAATACGTCAAATTCAGAGTCGGAAACGAAGTCATCAAGCGAAATCTTGCCATTGGACACATGCAACAGGCCCACAGAGCCCGGGATGCCGCCTGTGGCGCGCAGCTCCGCATTGTTCTGTGCAATCACCACATAGGTGCGTTGTCCGCCTCCTGCACTGTCCATATCCAGCATGCTGGGCATGATCTTAGCCAGACGCGCCAAGGCATCCAATGCTCCCGACACGGCATCGAACTGGTCTTTGGCCTGATCCAGCATGGTGTTGATTTGGTTGTAATGAGTCTCGCCAATGCGCTGCATATCGGCATCCGCACGCGTCACCACCGTGGCCGCTTGGCTCAGGTCATCCGCAGCATCAGCCAGTCCGGGCACACTAATGGTGCCGTCAGCAATGCTGATATCCTGAATCGATACCTTGCCTAGAGCTTGGCTCACGTGAGGCAACGCACCAACGGATACGTCGTGGAGCGCATCAACAACCTGGCGCACAGTGCCCACATCCTGCCCCACATACGGCAGCTGTTCCACCGCCCACCATATCGGCTGGCTGGTTTGTGCCCAAACAGCATCGATATGATCTGCCAGTTCATCCACCTGCTGGCGAAGGGCTGCACTATCCCCCGTTGCAGCGGCGTCACTGATGGTGGAAGCCTGCTGCACAACAGCCTGCGCTTCGTTCTTGGCAATCACCGACGATACGCACAACCAAATCACGCTTATGGGCAGCGCGACGATAATCGCCCATCCAAGTACCTGAAGCGCAGCAGACAGCCAACGCAGCACCATCGGCGTATGATGCCGATGACGATGCTTACGACCAGCTGTACGCGATGCCTGAATCATACCGTACCTTTCGCCAAACAATACCCCCTTAGTCTAACCCCCTGAGCTAAGTGTATACTGCTGTTCACGCAATCGTCGAACCGCTTCAAGGAGATGCATCGTGACGACGCCATCAATTCCTCCCCTGCCGCCAAGCAATCCCGCAGATGATGACACCGGGATCGATCATGGCGCTGAAGTCGATCACGATGATATGGATAACGAGGCAGTTCCTTCTGCTGAACTCAATTTGGACGCTGAACAAATCAGCAATACCGCGCCGATAATCGAAGAGGGACTTCAGCCGCAACGTCGTCGACGGATGACTCCCGAACAAATCAAGCAAGCCAAGCGCCGGCACCGGCGCACTGTATTACTGCGTCGCAGCGGCTATATTATTGTTGCTTTACTGTATCTGGCTGCCATCGGCACAGGCGTATGGTGGGTGTTTGCGATTCGTTGACAACGTTGGCAATATCGTAGTCGAACAATACCAACTGTTTATAGAAAAGCCTGCTGCACTATTGATGCAGCAGGCTTTCATGGTATAGCGTCACTCCGCGTGACCGGCCTTATGTGAGGCCTGATCTTCTTTGCTCTTGCTCTTATCCTTGTTTTCGGTCTCGCCGTATCCGTAGCTGTAGTAGTAATAGTCGCCACGGCGCTTCTTAACGTCCGCGCGGTTGAATACGTAGCCCAGCACTGGCACGTCAAGCAGGTCAAGCTGTCGCGTGACTTCGCTCAGGCCGCGCTTGAATGTGGTGCCCTTGCCGACCACCAGCATCACGCCGCCGGAAATCTTGCCGAACACCGCAGCATCGTTGGCCACGCTCATAGGCGACGTATCGACGATCACGTAATCATATTGTTCCAGTGCCTGATCGACCAAGGCCTTCATCAGGTCGGAGTTCAGCAGTACGGAGGCGTTCTGCAGGCGCGGGCCGGCCGGCAGCACGTGGAAATTCGTCTTCCAATAGCGCTGCACAGCATCGCGCACGTTCACCTGCTTGCTGAGCACGTGGGCCAGGCCCACGTTGCCTTGAATGCCCATGCGTTCGGCCACTGAGGGGTGACGCAGATCAGCGTCGATAAGTAGCACTTTGGCACCGTTTTCCGCCAGAGCCGCCGCGATATTGACGGCAACCGTGGTTTTGCCTTCAGTGGGGCCGGCGGAAGAGATCACAAACAGCCGGCTGTTGTTGGCGGTGGTGGATGTAGTGAAGCTCAGGTTGGTGCGGATGCGTCGGAATTCTTCGGCGATAACGCTGTCCGGCGAGGTGATGACGATGGGTTTGGTGTTGTTGAGCTTGTCGTCCAGCGGCACCAGGCCCATGATGTTGGTGTCGCCGGTGATGGACTGCAGATCGGCCACGTCCTGAATACGACGGGACATGATGTCGCGCAGCAATGCGGCTACAACGGCGAGCACAAGACCTGCCACAATGCCCACAGCCAGATTCAGGCTAACTCTAGGCGAGCTGGCAGAGATCGGTACGTCTGCCTTCTGCACCACGGACAGGTTAACCGGTGATTTGTCGGTGTCATACAACGTGCCGGAAACCACGTGAGAAAGCGAGTCCGCCACTGCATTGGCCACATCGGCGGCCTGCTGCGGGTCACCGCTCACTGCGGACAGCTCGATCACATAGGTGTCATCAGGATTGGTGATGGTGATCATGTTGGAGATGTCGGTCATGGTCAGGTTATCGGCATCGTCCAAAGAGTTCAGAGCAGGCGCAAGCACCGTTTCGGTTTTGGCCAGCGTTGGGTAGCTCTTGATCTGGGATGCGATATAGGTGCCGCCCTGTTGCAGCTGCGAGATATTGCCGCTGTCGTCCGAGGTGGTGGCGTAGGCGGCGAACAGCTGAGCCGTGGCCGTGTATTGCTTAGGTGTCAGGAAAGTGTATGCGGCGACGGCTACAACCACGATTACGAATGTGGTGATGACCACGGCAAGGTGCTTGCCGACAATGCGCAGCAGGTCTGCGATGGTCATGCCGGCATCATCCGCTGCATTCATGGCGGCAGCGTTAGTAGCGTTTAGGGTTGCGGTAGTGCCTTCGTTCGGATCAGCCTGTGTGGCGTTAGGAACCTGCGGTGCCAAAATTACTCCGTTCTCAATTCGTATGGCCGCGCATACCCCCGTTACAATATCCAAAGCCATGCGGGAAACGCTTCTGGCATCTAGGAACAGCACAGGCCAAACCTACCAAGATTTTACTCGTAGGGGGTACACCCGTCGTACACCCCATTCAATCCGCAAACAATCCCCATATAAAATCTCATTATTCCAAGTGAGACGCAGCCCACTCACTTCGTCATTCCGAGCGAGGCGTTGCCCACTCACCTCGTCATTCCGAGCGAGGCGGAGCCTCCCCTCCTCGTCATTCCGAGCGAGCGTAGCGAGTCGAGGAATCCCATGCACGGCCTTCAATTGCCTGGATATGGTTGGACCCCCGGGGGCTTGTTGCCTCGTCCGGGGGTCCATTGGTGTGGGTGCGGCGGCGTGCTACTCTCCCACGCCCTGTCGGGCGCAGTACCATCGCCGTGCCAGGCCTTAGCTTCCGGGTTCGGAATGGGACCGGGCGTCTCTCCTGGGCCATGGCCGCCGCAAATCTTCAATTCTGCCAGCCGCATGTCCTGCCTGCTGGCTTCGGGTGGTGGTTCGGGAACCGGATAGGGGACGCGATGTCGATGTGTTGTGAAGTGGTTATGTGTTCATTGCCGCAGTGGAGTTTCGTGTTCGCCGCGTGCGTAACCCAAAGTGTTGGTTTGGGTTGTGCGTGTCGTTGTTTCCCCGTTAGTACCGGTCGGCTCCGCCCCTCGCGGGGCTTCCACGTCCGGCCTATCGACCACGTGTTCTACATGGGGGGTTCAGAGGTTCCGGAGAACCTCATGGAATGCTTATCTTGGAGCAGGCTTCCCGCTTAGATGCTTTCAGCGGTTATCCCTTCCGAACGCAGCCAACCGGCCGTGCCGCTGGCGCGACAACCGGCATACCGGAGGTTCGTCCACCCAGGTCCTCTCGTACTATGGGCAGGCCTCCTCAGCATTCCAACGAGCGCAGAGGATAGAGACCAAACTGTCTCACGACGTTCTGAACCCAGCTCGCGTGCCGCTTTAATCGGCGAACAGCCGAACCCTTGGGACCTGCTCCAGCCCCAGGATGCGACGAGCCGACATCGAGGTGCCAAACCATCCCGTCGATATGGACTCTTGGGAATGATCAGCCTGTTATCCCCGGGGTACCTTTTATCCGTTGAGCGATGCCGCGCCCGTGCGCCGGCACCGGATCACTAGTCCCGACTTTCGTCCCTGCTCGAGCCGTCGCTCTCGCAGTCAAGCTCCCTTGTGCACTTGCACTCGACACCCGATTGCCAACCGGGCTGAGGGAACCTTTGGGCGCCTCCGTTACTCTTTGGGAGGCAACCGCCCCAGTTAAACTACCCGCCAGGCACTGTCCCTGGCCAGGATGACTGGCCGAGGTGAGACATCCAATGCGAACAGAGCGGTATTTCACCTTGCGACTCCACACCGGCTGGCGCCGGCGCTTCGAAGTCTCCCGCCTATGCTACACAACCCGCACCGAATGCCAATACCAAGGTATAGTAAAGGTCCCGGGGTCTTTTCGTCCTTCTGCGCTTAACGAGCATCTTTACTCGTACTGCAATTTCGCCGAGCTCCTGGTCGAGACAGTGGGGAAGTCGTTACGCCATTCGTGCAGGTCGGAACTTACCCGACAAGGAATTTCGCTACCTTAGGATGGTTATAGTTACCACCGCCGTTTACCGGGGCTTGAATTCACCGCTTCCACCGAAGTGTGACGGATCCTCTTAACCTTCCGGCACCGGGCAGGCGTCAGAGCGTATACAGCGGCTTGCGCCTTCGCACGCTCCTGTGTTTTTGGTAAACAGTCGCTACCCCCTGGTCTGTGCCACCCCCCAACGCTCCAGGAGCAAGTCCTTTCACGCGAGGGGGTCTCCCTTAAACCGAAGGAACGGGAGTGATTTGCCGAGTTCCTTGACCAGGATTCGCTCGATCGCTTTGGTATTCTCTACCTGACCACCAGTGTCGGTTTGGGGTACGGGCGGCATGAAGCCTGACGCCGAAGCTTTTCTCGGCAGCATGGGATCACCGGATTCGGGCCCAACGGCCCCCATCATCGCGCCTCGCCCTGAATGTCCCCCGGATTTGCCTGGGGGACGGGCCGCACGCTTGACCACGGAAAACCACCTCCGCGGCCGGCTACCCTCCTGCGTCACTCCTGCGCTGACCTACTACCCAGGGGGATCCCAACAACGCAAGCCCACGGAACCCCGAAGGGAACCGGAAGCATGCGCCGGAGGTTAGCGCCCCGGATTCGGTTTTGTCGGCTTCAGGCCGGTACGGGAATATCGACCCGTTCATCCATTCGACTACGCCTGTCGGCCTCGCCTTAGGACCCGACTCACCCGGGGACGACGAACGTGGCCCCGGAACCCTTGGTCATCCAGCGGGCGGGATTCGCACCCGCCTTTCGCTACTCATGTCTGCATTCTCACTCCCGTGCAATCCACGGCTCGCTCACGCGGCCGCTTCGCCCCGCACGGGACGCTCTCCTACCCAACATCAAAACAAATTTGACGCTGCCGCGTCTTCGGTGGCGTGCTTGAGCCCCGCTACATTGTCGGCGCGGAACCACTAGACCAGTGAGCTGTTACGCACTCTTTCAAGGGTGGCTGCTTCTGAGCCAACCTCCTGGCTGTCTATGCGACTCCACATCCTTTCCCACTTAGCACGCGCTTGGGGACCTTAGACGACGATCTGGGCTGTTTCCCTTTCCACAACGAAGCTTATCCCCCGCTGAGTCACTGCCGTGATACGCCTGACGGGTATTCGGAGTTCGGTTGCCATTGGTACCCGGTACGGGCCCGCGGGCATCCGGTAGCTCTACCCCCCGCAGGTAATCACACGACGCTGCACCCAAATGCATTTCGGAGAGAACCAGCTATCACGGAATTTGATTGGCCTTTCACCCCTAGCCCCAGGTCATCCCCCCGGTTTTCAACCCAGGTGGGTACGGCCCTCCACGCGGTCTTACCCGCGCTTCAGCCTGCCCAGGGCTAGATCATCCCGCTTCGGGTCCAGGACACGCGACTGAGACGCCCTATTCGGACTCGCCTTCGCTACGCGTACGCCACACGGCTTACGCTCGCCACGCATCACTGACTCGCAGACTCATTTTTCGATAGGCACGCCGTCACCCCACGAAGAGGCTCCGACGGATTGTAGGCGCGCGGTTTCAGGAACTGTTTCACTCCCCTCCCGGGGTGCTTTTCACCTTTCCCTCACGGTACTAGTACGCTATCGGTCGGACAGGAATACTTAGGCTTACCCGACGGTCCGGGCTGATTCACACGGGGTTCCACGAGACCCGCGCTACTTGGGAAAACCAACCGGCAGACCATGCGCATACGGCTACGGGGCCCTCACCCTCTGCGGCCCGGTACTCAACCCGGTTCGCCTCGCACACGGTTTTATCCAACTGCCGGCCGGGACGTCGGCCCCGGCAAGCGGCCTCCCACAACACCGCTGACGCAACCCCCGACGGGTATCACGCGCCAACGGTTTGGCCTGATCCGCTTTCGCTCGCCACTACTCACGGAGTATCCTTTCCTGCAGGTACTGAGATGTTTCACTTCCCTGCGTACCCCCCGGCCCTTTAGGCCGGTGACCACCCATGACGGTGGCCGGGTTGCCCCATTCGGAAACCCACGGATCAAAGCCCAGTCGGCGGCTCCCCGTGGCCTATCGCGGCCCCTCGCGTCCTTCATCGGTCCTGTCCGCCAAGGCATCCACCACACGCCCTTGCAAACGACCCGCACCCCACGGGGTGTGGACCGCACGCAACGACCAGCAAAATTCCACTTGACGACAAATCATCACACATAATGATCACAAAACGATCGAAACGAACAATATATGAGTTCGAATCGAAATCAACAGCAAAAACCAAACAAAAAAGAATGGTTTCTGCTCGCGTCCACTATCCAGTTCTCAAACCACCACCACACCCCAAACCCGAACCAACCACCAACCAAGGCGGAAAGCCGGGGCCCGGGGGCGCAACGGAACGCCGAAACAGGGGAAAACCCCCGCCCGTGGCGATCCGGGAACCCAAAAGCATGCCCATACCACTCCCGCGCGCGGACCCGAAGGAACACGCGACAGCCGATGATCTCTTCCACGCCAGCATTCCCCATCCAGGCGCCGGACGCGCCAAACAGGAAGGGGACACACACCGGACGGGCGAACACCCGTCCTGAAATTCTCCGTAGAAAGGAGGTGATCCAGCCGCACCTTCCGGTACGGCTACCTTGTTACGACTTAGTCCCAATCACGAGCCTCACCTTAGACGGCTCCATCCCACAAGGGGTTAGGCCACCGGCTTCGGGTGCTGCCCACTTTCATGACTTGACGGGCGGTGTGTACAAGGCCCGGGAACGCATTCACCGCGACGTTGCTGATTCGCGATTACTAGCGACTCCGCCTTCACGGAGCCGGGTTGCAGGCTCCGATCCGAACTGAGACCGGTTTTCAGGGATCCGCTCCACGTCGCCGTGTCGCATCCCGTTGTACCGGCCATTGTAGCATGCGTGAAGCCCTGGACGTAAGGGGCATGATGATCTGACGTCATCCCCACCTTCCTCCGAGTTAACCCCGGCGGTCCCACGTGAGTTCCCACCATGATGTGCTGGCAACACGCGGCGAGGGTTGCGCTCGTTGCGGGACTTAACCCAACATCTCACGACACGAGCTGACGACGACCATGCACCACCTGTGAACCCGCCCCGAAGGGAGACCGTATCTCTACGGCTGTCGGGAACATGTCAAGCCCAGGTAAGGTTCTTCGCGTTGCATCGAATTAATCCGCATGCTCCGCCGCTTGTGCGGGCCCCCGTCAATTTCTTTGAGTTTTAGCCTTGCGGCCGTACTCCCCAGGCGGGACGCTTAACGCGTTAGCTCCGACACGGAACCCGTGGAAAGGGCCCCACATCCAGCGTCCACCGTTTACGGCGTGGACTACCAGGGTATCTAATCCTGTTCGCTCCCCACGCTTTCGCTCCTCAGCGTCAGTAACGGCCCAGTGACCTGCCTTCGCCATTGGTGTTCCTCCCGATATCTACACATTCCACCGTTACACCGGGAATTCCAGTCACCCCTACCGCACTCCAGCCCGCCCGTACCCGGCGCAGACCCACCGTTAAGCGATGGGCTTTCACACCAGACGCGACGAACCGCCTACGAGCTCTTTACGCCCAATAATTCCGGATAACGCTTGCACCCTACGTATTACCGCGGCTGCTGGCACGTAGTTAGCCGGTGCTTATTCAACGGGTACACTCACTTGAAGCTTGCTCCCCGATAAAAGCGGTTTACAACCCGAAGGCCTCCATCCCGCACGCGGCGTCGCTGCGTCAGGCTTTCGCCCATTGCGCAATATTCCCCACTGCTGCCTCCCGTAGGAGTCTGGGCCGTATCTCAGTCCCAATGTGGCCGGTCGCCCTCTCAGGCCGGCTACCCGTCGAAGCCATGGTGGGCCGTTACCCCGCCATCAAGCTGATAGGACGCGACCCCATCCCGTGCCGCCAAAACTTTCCCAACCTGCCATGCAGCAGGCTGGATCATCCGGCATTACCACCCGTTTCCAGGAGCTATTCCGGAGCACGGGGCAGGTCGGTCACGCATTACTCACCCGTTCGCCACTCTCACCCCGGTGCAAGCACCAGGGATCCCGTTCGACTTGCATGTGTTAAGCACGCCGCCAGCGTTCATCCTGAGCCAGAATCGAACCCTCCACAAAAAAACCTTTCATGAAAGACATCCGAAAGATGACTCACAAACAATTTCCGAAAAAAGAAATCAACAAGAAGATCCTATAAGGAAGGACCCTCCCACAAAAACCCCAACCCCCATCAACGCCCCTCGGCGACTCCCACCAACAGGCAGGAGCGGGGATCGGACTGGCAATCATTGACTATAAAGAAGTAGTACAAACACACTCTTGAGTTCTCAAACCACCAC
>NZ_JAAIII010000003.1 GCF_012932425.1 Bifidobacterium oedipodis
GACACTCGCTCATGAAATAACCAAACACAACAAAACAAAGGAACCAACCGCCGACCATGTTCAATTTGAACGCCGACGGTGTTCAGAAAAAGTGCCGACGATGTTCACATCAATTTGACGAAAGACAGCCACGAGTTCTGCCCCATATCCAGGGCGGGCTCCGCGAACGCGTATCGGCTGAACGGCAGCACGGCCACGAACAGGTACGCGGTCGCGACGTCCCCGGTGACCGGATCGACGACGCGCATGGTCTTGCCCGCCCAGTCGACCTCGATCGTGCGTCCGGCCTTGTGCTCCACACGCGAGGTCACCCCGAGTTTCAGCACGTACGCGGCGTACAGCTTGCAGAACCTGTCGTAACCCATATAGGGCTTCCCGGTCTGCCGGCATCCGTCCATGTACTCGCCGTGCAGGATCCTCAACGTCACGCCGACGCGCGCCAGCTCGCGATGAACCCCGGCCCAGTCCGGCTGTTCGTACACGCTCTCATGTCCGCCCCTGCCCGGGAACAACAGGGCGTACACCTCGTCATCGGTCTTGCCGGCGACGTCGGCCCAGCCGATGCCGGCCGTCCTCGCGGCATCGAGCGTCTCGGCGACGCTTCGGCGCGCGATTCCCTGGGATTTCGCGATCGCGCGGCCCGACAGACCCCGCTCGTCCAGGCGCAGGATCGTCTTCGCCTTGATTTTCCGTACCATTGGAGGTACCTCCTTTCACCACACGTCCCTCGCATGGTGAAAGGAGCCTAACCAACCATGGCCTCCGACCGCAATAACCCCGGCCCCGAAACGAAATAACCCACAAAACCCGCGACGGCCTCCAACCGCAATAACCATGGACCTCAACGAATCAAATATTCATTCGGTTACAGCTGGGAATTAGCATCTGCCCTTCTTGATACGCTTGACAACACTAAAAGGAACAAGCCAATGATGCTGGGAATTAGCATCTGCCCTTCTTGATACGCTTGACCGTCGCCGACTATCTGTCGAACCCAAGCTGGGAATTAGCATCTGCCCTTCTTGATACGCTTGTCGACGTAACATCCAATGATGCCACGTTGCTGGGAATTAGCATCTGCCCTTCTTGATACGCTTGACTTGTCGAAGCGTATGCGTGACTTGGCGCTGGGAATTAGCATCTGCCCTTCTTGATACGCTTGACTGGTGCCCTGGCTGCTGCATGTGGTGAGCTGGGAATTAGCATCTGCCCTTCTTGATACGCTTGAAGAAGGTTCTCACATCCGACGCGGCAAGCTGGGAATTAGCATCTGCCCTTCTTGATACGCTTGATGGCGTGTTAAGAAGGGCTATTTTCAATGGTTTACAGTAGTTTTCCCGTTCAAAAAAGCAGAAGCGTGCTGGGAGATTCTTCCTCTTGATCCACCTTTCGACTGGAAAAACGCAACGCCTTCGACCATTGGTGATCACTGATGTGCAATATTCGGACTTGCCCTTTTGCTGGCAAGTTGTCTTTCACCATCTTCACCGTTGTTCGGTTTCCAGCCTGCGTCGGCGTGTATCGAGCATATACCGAGAACTGCACCATTGAGTACCCCATATCCAGCAACAAATTACGAAACTGCGTAGCTTCCTGTCGTTGCCGTTTTGTGCGTACCGGTAAATCAAACATCACCAAACACCACATACCGCCGCTATCCTCATCAACTTTCATGATTTCCCCTCAAAAAGAGGAACTTCAAGATGGTCAATTCTCTTCTCGCAGTACAATCCAAATTGTTGAGCAAAATCGTTCAAGGAGCTCGGAATGGTCAATCCAATATCATTGAACTGCTGATTTACAGCTTCGACTAGATAATGCTTAACTTCACGATCGGAAAGCTCATCATCTTCATCAAGTTTCGATACTGCCAAGTCAATAGCTGGTCGATATACTTCTATGAGATCATCAGCAAGACAATAGTAATTGCCTCTTCCATGATGATTTACCCCAAACACTGGAGAAAGACCGGCAGATATAACAGCTTTAACCGCGAAACCTCGCAAAATCATGTATGCGTAATCCAATTGGGCATTGCGTCCTAATCCGCTTCCAGGCTCACGTCTAAAATCACAGTCACATGGAAATACACGTTTCCAATACTCTCTAGCGGCATGCCCTTCAGCATTTGTAGGATCACCTGATCTTACCTGCGAAGCAATGCCTCGCAGTAAACCGCCACCATCAATATGCTGAGAATCTAAACAAGCCGCCTGTCCACGTATTTTGCTCTGTACGATACGCGCCCAAGCGTTCTTTTTTCGCGGCAACGACATCTGCGCCTGTGCTATATGCCGTGCTGTTACATATGTATGTGTTTCGCTCCATGAGTGCATTGCCGAAATGGGAACCGATCGCCAGTCACATAGCATAACGCTCACACCATATTTTGCTAACTCATATAATGCCGCAGTTGAACAACTGGCTTTTAGGCCCAAAAGTATTACCGCAGTCTGAGCAAGAGGCACTTCCGTGGGCAAGTCGGCATCCTTTGGATGTATGCTGATTCGCCCACGAACATACGTAATTCGCCCCTCAAGCCCTGTACAATCAACTACTCTCCATGCATTTTGCATACCTTCCTCGCATTCGACAATGCTTTATCTTATTTACACCACTTCCATGAAGTAGGAAGCCCATGTCGAGATTTCTCACGGGATTCTCCAAAAGTATTTACTCTCACTACCTGTGGAAAGAACTTCGCAATCGCATCAACAGACGGCAGCCATCCCTGCCCAGTAACAATTTTTGACATTCCTTCAGGAACTTCAATATTGTTGTACTTTTGAAGATTACTTATACCTTCCGCAGCCAATAACTGAGGACGCAACCTAAGCCTTGATTCAGAGAAGAATCCGGACACGACCCAGCTGTTATATGCATTGCAATCTTCATCATGACCAGAATCGAAGAAATTGATCAACTCTTCAATCTGTCCTGAAATAGACGACCGAGCAAAATCGACTCTAATAGTATCTCCAACCAGCAGATACCCCAAGTATTCAGCATGCCCGTTCAAAACAGCCTGTATGGTTCTGGCTTCGCCGTATCGCAAAGACACAGCAGACTCAGGTAACGCAACTGTAAAAAGATTACTGTGAGAGCTTTTCAGCAAATCAACTTGGAACACACGAATCATGCCATAGAAATACTTGCGTTTACCTTTCGCGCTTTCTTTCCAACAACGATATATACGAGCATGATGAATTGCAGATCCAATATCTGCGGATCCTCCTTGCACAGCAATCTGAGCAGCATTGGACATAAAGAATGACACCATATCCGTCGCATTAAACCGTTGTCCATTGACATGGATCACTCGGTCTGGGTTTTCCGGCAAACCATTTGTCTCATCATAATCAGGAAGACGAGTCAACGCACAATACAGCGCAGGCGTGGAAGCTTTACGAATAGTATTGGCATCAATAGCACTTCCCAATTCACATTTATCCAACGCATGAATTGTCGCGTCATGAGCAATTGAATTTCCCAAAGACATACGCTGCCATTGTAGAATTTTTACTCGATTACAGTCAAGAGCCTCATTCAGTAAGCCTAGCAATTCTTTCATACGTCCAAGCCAATGCTGATATGAATCATAACCGCTAGAGCCTGGATACGGATATTGTTTCCAAGACACTTCCCCATCATGCAAACCTGTCAGAAATTGCGATTCACGCAGAGAACCACGCTCCGACAGCGTCATAGCGACACCATGATTCATCATTGCGATAACTGCAGCATCAACCGCATGGTGACGCCTATCGAGACGAGTTTTGTATCGAGCACCAACAAAATGAATATCACCTTCAATGCCGCTCGCCTTACGTGCGTCAGCAGTGATACGCCCCTGATAGACATTTACTTTAACGGGTTCCGCTTGCTTAACTTGTGCTAGAGCTCCGGTATAATGTTCGGCGTTATAGAACCAATCAATCCTACGGTGAAGCTCATCCGCCATCCACGCCACAGATTCAATCGATCTATTGTCAATCTCATCGTCCGCTTCGAACTGCTTCAAACGCATTATCACCGCTTGCTTGAAAGCTCGCTGATCTGACGGAGAATACGATCGAGGATCGAAAAGAAATGCTTTCACACGTTCAATTGCTTCTTTGAGATCAACTCCACGGGATATCGCCAAACTCGTTTTCGCCCATACAGCGAACGGAACATTACTCTTCGCCCTATTGCATTCAGCACACACTGCAGCAAGGTTATTTCTTGTGTTCGTTGAACCAGCACCTTTACGCGGGACAATATGATCCATTTCACAGGTCCGAAACGATATTCCACGACCACAATACAGGCATTGCCCATTTTGTCTTTGAATCGCTTCCATGCGTCGAAGATCAGATTCAAGTGGCCTATCAATTTGCTCATCACCACGCAATTGTCTGCGTAATTCTTCTCGATAGAGAGAACGCTTGCCCGTCATGTTCTCATATGCTCGCTTATTCTTCTCTGAAACCGCTATTGAAGATAACGCATCACGCACATGTTCAATCTGAACGCTCACAGGTTCACCCCAACGATTTCGGCAGCATATCAGATAGCGATTAACAATCTTCAATACACGGTCAACTGCCGGATTGCCGACAGGAGCACCAATCTTCTCCGCAGCAGGACGCCAGTTATCATTCACTCCGAAGATATGTTTACGCGCTTCATGCAAATTATCGGTAGTAGTTAGTATCTGGTGAGTAAGTTTCAACAGAGTCTCAGTCGAATATGCAGCACGGCCTGATTGCAAATCAATGGTGTCAAGCTTCGTCAATTCTTCATCATCCAGCTGATCGATAAAACCAATCGCCTGCTCGTAATATGGATCATCATGAACTTTGTCCACATCGACTGTATTTGACAACAGCGAAATCATGGCTTCATGAGCAGAATCCTCAGTATTCTTCCACCAACCAATCAGTTTCACACGAAGTTTTTTATCTTTGCATCCAAAAATATTCTGCAAAAAATTTAGTCTCGGAGGACGGCTGGTGACACGTTCTTCTCCATCAGCAGTCAGGCTACCTACGCCTTTAATCTGCGAACGTTTCCAGCCAAACACTTCAGCTATGTCTGACCAAGTTATTTCCTCTGTTGACTGCGTAGTGAGATTATCGTATATTGTCTCTTTTTCTGAGACAGACAGGGGACGTTGAGAACCATTTTCCGTAATATACAAGTTCGCTACCATGCTTGCAATTCGATAACGCTGAAATACCAAGGATGCTTTAAGCGCTCGCGGGTTGTGGTCGAAGGGATCTATCCCTACACGATGTTCCGCAGAGCCTTTAGGCGAATGCGCATAAAATACAGCCAAAAGAAGCCTTCTTGACTCTTCCTCGGAGACACGCTGCATAAAAAAGATATCTTTGAGTTCATTGGCATTATCTTCCTGCATAAGTTTAGTAGGAAGAAGACCCTCACGTGCCTCACGATTAACGGAACCGGTTCTCAGACGCGGAGCTTTCGTATAGCCAGCTGACAGTGCTTCTGCAACAATTTGCGCCGGGGTAAGTCCGTCCGGAAGATCTCGGTCAAGATAATCTTCAGCTTTCTCCAGAAGCTGAACATACTGTTCAGAATAATCGTTTTCATTTAGCAACGATTCCGCACGATGATAGGGATTCCGCCATCCCCTATGCCGAGCAATATGTCGGATAGCCACAGAAACTGCTTCTTTGCGCTGCTCCTCATCCGAGATAAATTCGTCCGCCGCTTTTGCTCGAATCACCCATTCGGCAAATGGTTCATGCAAGGTATCGGGATCAATAATCGGGTACCCATATTGCTTGAGCAATACATCAAGTTTTTCCAGACGTTCACGACGACGACGTCGCATACGTCTAGTACGACGAGCTACACCAGATATGTTCTTTCGAGTAATCGCTTCTTTGTTCTTCTGAGGATCGACGCCGCCATCATGAATCACGCTCTGCGCGTTAAGAATCCTAATCGGCATGCCGCTATCATCTACTTCTATGCATGCCAGACCCACAGATTTCAGACCAACATCAATTCCGATACGATAACGACGTTTCATCTAAACCCCTTCGTCTAATAACTGGTATATCCATTATTGCTCAGAACCGTCGAAAAAGAAAACGGGGCGGAAAAACCGCCCCTGCAGAATTCTGCTTAGCATTCAAAGCGGCTATCTAGTCCACTTTTACTGAGAATTAGCTGTTTCAGTATAGCACGCTGGGACTTCAACCACACCGTGCCAAGACGGGAACAAAATCAGAATTGCTCATCAGGAAGAGCCAGCATCAAAACCGCGGCATATATCCCACACTAGGTCTCTGCTTCACTAAGCAATCGGCCAAAATAAGCCTGAATAGCCTCAGGAGTACGCAATACCACTTCCCCTGGCAACACATCGTCTGTCATATAAAGCAAATCCGGACTATGCATAGAACGTTCTCCTGCCAAAGCATCTATATCATCGCTTAACGAGCGATCATCATCGCGTGATACGGCTCCTGTTTCATCAAACATGTCAAGACCGCCACTCATCGTTGCCGCCCCGGCCCTACACTCACCTGATTTTCCATAGCGCACCGCCTTTTCATCATTGATGACGCTCATACTACAACCAACGGTAAATCCACATTCGATACATTATTGTTCGGCTTACAGAACCACGCACCTGTACATATACAACCACTCGGTGCGCGTATCAATGGACGAAGTCGCCTCATCCAGAATCAGCGCAGGCGAAGGCATGGTTAGCCCGAGCACAGACAATATGACGCGGGACAAGACGTCCATTTAATATACTTTAAAGTATACTAATCTAAAGTAGATTAATTGCACCACTTGAAAGGACAGGACACCAATGTTCGTTGGACGCACCGAAGAACTGCACACGTTGGAACGCCTGTACACCAGGCCTAACTTTCAGATGCTAGTGCTGTACGGCCGTCGCCGAGTCGGGAAAACCACACTCATTGATGAGTTCGTTCGCGACAAGCCATGTCTGTACTTCACTGCGAAGCAGCAAAGTAACGCACTCAATCTCCGCGGATTTTCCCGAAAGGTCATCGAATTCTTCAGTTTTCCCGCAACCTCTCCATCGTTTGCAACATGGTCGGACGCACTGGATTTCGTCTCAGAGCGCGCGCACGACAACAAGCCATTCGTGTTCGTATTCGATGAATTCCCCTATGCCGCGCTTGCCGATAAATCCCTCCCCTCGGCTCTGCAAATCGCCATCGATCACGGATTCAAAACCACCAATGTCACCATGATTCTCTCCGGCAGCAACGAAGGATTCATGAGCAGCAATGTTTTGGGAAGCAAAAGCCCACTGTATGGCCGCCGCACTGCACAGATTCGGCTACTGCCATTCGACTACGCGGATGCTGCGCTTTTTTTGCCCAACACACCCGCAACCCAGTGCATCGAATACTATGCGACCTTCGGAGGGACACCGTACTATCTGTCACAAATCGACGAATCCATGAGCTACCACGACAATATGCTTGAGCTGTGCTTCTCACGCTCAGGCCTATTGTTCGAGGAACCACTCATGCTGCTAAGGCAAGAACTGCGCGAACCGGCTCTCTACAGCTCCATTTTGCAGGCCATTGCCAATGGCTCCTCTACATTGAAAACCATTGCTGAACATTCCGGTGTGGAGTACTCAGCGATCAGCAAATACATTGCCACGCTTGAAGGTCTGGGACTGATTGAACGCATTGTGCCGTTTGGGGAAAGTCCGACAACGTCGCGTAAAGGTCAATACCGCATTCGCGACCCGTTTTTCGCATACTGGTACCGCTTCGTCAGCGACAACACTGACCTGATTGAAAGCGGCGGCGGAGAGGCCGCAGCTGAAGAATCGGCATTCACCGAAGCATTCGATACTTACGTGGGCCAACAGTTCGAAACGGTATGCACGCAATGGTTATCGCGTGCCAATCGAGCCAAACGACTACCATTCCTCGCCACACAATTTGGAAAATGGTGGGGCACCGACCCCAAAACACATCAACAAACCGATATCGATGTGCTGGCCGGCAATACTCGCACGCACCAGCTGATTGCCGGCGAATGCAAATGGCGCTCGCGCCTCAACGTTGCCGACACCATTGACACGCTTCGATCACGAGCGGAAATCCCCAAAGGATATAGCGAACGATATCTTGCCTTGTTCGTCAAGACGCAGGAACTGGCCGATATCGCCCGCCAACGAGACGATTCAATCTTGGTCAAATGCGCCGACGAACTATTCGAAGACCGCTAGACGCGACAGCCCAGCCTCCGAACTCCTCCGAACCATTGTCCGACTTACAAAGCCAAGCATCAATGCACATACAAAAAGACCCCTCGCAGCGGAAAGGAGTTGACAACTCACATTCCGCCGCGAGGGGTTAACACTATCGCCTTATCACAAAGGAGACTAGTCCAGCTCCACCGCTCCCGTATAAAGCTGGTAATACTCGCCCTTCAGCGCAATAAGCTCATCATGCGAGCCGCGCTCCAAGATGCGCCCGTGATCAAGCACCATGATCACGTCGGAGTTGCGCACGGTGGACAGGCGGTGCGCGATGACGAACACGGTACGGCCCTTCATCAGGTTATCCATGCCGGCCTGCACGACCTCCTCGGTGCGCGTATCGATGGACGAGGTCGCCTCATCCAGAATCAGCGCAGGAGGATCAGCCACGGCGGCGCGCGCGATAGAGATCAGCTGGCGCTGACCTTGCGATAGGCCCGATCCGTCGCCTTCGAGCACGGTCTGGTAACCCTGCGGCAGCATGCGGATGAAGCCATCAGCATTGGTCAACTTAGCCGCGGCAATGCACTCCTCGTCGGTGGCGTCGAGCTTGCCGTAACGGATGTTGTCCATCACAGTGCCGGTGAACAGGTTCACATCCTGCAACACGATGCCGAGCGAGCGACGCAGATCAGGCTTGCGAATGCCCTTGACGGAAATGCCATCATAAAGAATCTGGCCTTCCTGCACGTCGTAGAAGCGGTTGATGAGGTTGGTCACCGTGGTCTTGCCAGCACCGGTCGCGCCCACGAGTGCGATCTTCTGGCCCGGCTTGGCGAACCAAGTGATGTCATGCAGCACGGGCTTGTCGGGGTTGTAGCCGAAGGTCACATCGGTGAAGCGCACGTCGCCGCGCAGCAGGGTCAGGCGTCCGTCAGGTGAGGTGATGGCCTGTTCGCGCGCCTTGGTCGCCACTTCGGCGGCCTTGGGACTGAGCAGGTGGGCGGCGGCCAGCGAGCGCGTGCCGTCATCGCCCTCCTCGCGCTTCCATGCCCAGTTGCCTGTCACGTGATCAACTTCCTTCATGGTGCGGCCATCCGCACCGAGCTCGACGTTCACCAGGGTGACGGTGCCGCCATCTTCCTCAACCGGCTCGTCCATCAGCGCGAAGATGCGCGAAGCACCAGCCAACGCCATCATCACCATGTTGAACTGCATGGAGATCTGGCCGATCGGGTTGATGAAGGAGCGCGAAAGCGTCAGGAAGGAAACGATGGTGCCCAAAGTGAGGGTGCCCGCACCGGCGAGGCCGAAGTTACCCCAGCCTGCAATGCCGGCAATACCGCCGACGATGGCAAGCAGCACGTACAACATATAACCCATGTTGCCGATGACGGGCATGGTGATGTTGCCGTAAGTGTTGGCTGCGGCCGAAGCTTCGAACAGTTCCTCGTTCTTCTTGTCGAAGGTAATCTGTGTGGCGGGTTCGTGGTTGAATACCTTGATGACCTTCTGGCCGTTGACGGCCTCTTCAACGAAGGCGTTCACGTCGCCGATCCAGTACTGCTGCTTCATGAAGTAGCGGCCGGAGCGCGAGACGATGGCGCGCACGACCACGATCAGGATCGCGGTGAACACAAGCACGAACGCGGTGAACGGCACGGAGAGCCACAGCATGGATGCCAGGGCCGCAGCACAGGAGATGATCGACTGGAACATCTGCGGGAACGACTGGGTGATCGCCTGGCGCAGCGTGTCGGTGTCGTTCGTGTAGTGGCTCATGATGTCGCCGTGCTCATGCGTATCGAAGTAGCGGATGGGCAGTTCCTGCTGATGGGCGAACATGTCGTCGCGGATCGACTTGAGTACGCGCTGGGCAACGCCGACGAGGATCCAGTTGTAGGCCCATGCCGCCACGATGCCGGCGACATACAGGCAGGCCATGAGGCTGAGCGCGCGGATCAACGGCATCCAGTCGGGGTCGGTGGCACCGACCAGCGGCAGGATATACGTATCAATCAGCGATTGGAGGAACAGTGCCGAGCCGGCTTGTGCGGCGGCGGCCAGCACGATGCACAGCACTACGACTGCAACGCGCCACTTGTATTGGAACACGTATCCGAAGATGCGCTTGGTGGTGCCGGGCGCGGCTTTCGCCATTTGGGGCTTGCGCCCGGTGAAGTTCTGCTTGTCACTCATCGATTGTCTCCTTCCTCTTGCGATTTGATCGATTCAACCGAGGCTTCCAGCGCTGCCGGTTCCTCCGGCTTGCCTTGGGATTTGGTTTGCGATTCGTAGATGGCGCGGTATTCCTCGCAGCTTTCCAACAACTGCTCGTGGGTGCCTTTGTCAAGAATGCGACCGTCATGCATGACAATGATGAGGTCGGATTCCTCAACCGAAGCGATGCGCTGCGCAATGATGATCTTCGTGGTGTCGGGGATCTCGTTGCGGAAGGCGGCACGAATCAGCTTATCCGTCTTGGTGTCGACGGCCGAGGTGGAGTCGTCGAGAATAAGAATCTTCGGCTTTTTCAGCAGCGCGCGGGCGATGCACAGACGCTGACGCTGGCCACCAGAAACGTTGGTGCCGCCCTGTTCGATATAGGTATCGTATTTGTCCGGGAATTCCTGGATGAAGCCGTCCGCCTGGGCAAGCTGGCAGGCATGGCGCAGCTCGTCGTCCGTGGCGTTCGGATTGCCCCAGCGCAGGTTTTCGGCGATGGTGCCGGAGAACAGCACGTTCTTCTGCAGTACCATGGCAACCTCGTCACGCAAGGTGATCAGATCATAGTCGCGCGTATCACGGCCGCCGACCTTCAGCGAACCAGCGGTCACGTCGTAAAGGCGCGGGATAAGCTGCACCAGCGAGGATTTCGCGGAACCGGTGCCGCCGACGATGCCGACCGTCGCGCCGGAGGGGATGTGCAGGTCGATATCGTCGAGCACGGGCTTTTCGGCGTTGTCCGAGTAGCGGAAGCTCACATGGTCGAAATCGATGGATCCATCCTCAACCTTCGTAACCGGGTTGTCGGGATCGGTGACGGTGCTGATCTCGGTAAGCACCTGGGTGATGCGCTCCGCGGAGGCGATGGAGATGATGATCATCACGAAAATCATCGACAGCATCATCAGCGCCATCAGGATCTGCATGGCGTAGGTCACCAACGCGGTCAGATCGCCGGTGGTAAGTCCCAGCGCGGCATTGTTGCCGGAGGCGACGATCTGCGTGGCGCCAAGCCAGGCGATCATAATCATCGAGGCGTAGATGCAGACCATCATCAGCGGCGCGTTGAAGCTCATAATGCGTTCGGCCTTGAGGAAGTCCTTATAAATACGCTGCGAGATGCGCATGAACTTGCTGACCTCATGGTCTTCGCGCGTGAAGGATTTCACCACGCGCATGCCGGCGAGGTTCTCGTCGACCACATTGTTGAGTTCATCGTAGGTGTGGAACACACGCTCGAACACCGGGTGCACAAGGATGGCGAGGCCGATCAGGCCCAAGCCAAGGACCGGAATGGCAGCGAGGAACACCAGCGAGATAGAGGTACTGATACGAAACGAGAACGCCCATGCCACGATGACCATGATCGGGGCACGCACGCCCATACGCACAATCATCATAAAGGCGTTCTGCAAGTTGGTCACGTCCGTGGTCAGGCGCGTGATGATCGAACCGGTGGAGAAGCGGTCGATGTTGGTGAAGGAGAAGCCCTGCACCTTCTCGAACAGGTCGTGGCGCAGGTTCTTCGCGAAACCGGCTGCCGCGACGGCGGCGAAACGGCCGGAAAGCAGTCCCGTCGCCAGCGAGAACACTGCGCACAGCACGAGGATCACACCAAATTTGATAATGGCGGGCATGGAGCCGCCGGTGATGCCCTCGTCGATAAGCGATGCCATGACGGTGGGGATGACGATCTCCAACACACCTTCGATGGCAACGAACAGCGGCGCGAGCAGTGTCGCCTTTTTGTATTCGCGCAGCGAGCCAAGCAGTGTGCGTACCATATGCGTTTTCTTGGGTTTACCAGTCGAGTTCGCCGCTTGAGTAGCGGAATCGTGTTCCGTGAGTGTGGACGCCATACCTATTCCTTCCTTTCCTATTCCTGTTCGTGGTTTTTGGTCTCATTGTGTTCATTCCACAAGTTTCTGCCCTCCGGATTTGGCGGCATCATCGCTCACATTTCCGCCGATTTTGCCGGTGGCGATCAGATTCGCGCGCATGGTGTTCAGGCCATGCCTAAGAGCGGCGATTTCGTTCTCGTCCATGCCGTCCAACATCATGCGTTCCATGGCTTCGCCGTGCCGGCGCATGGATTCGGCGATGGCCTTGGCCTTGTCGGTGAGCACAATCGCTTTGCAGCGCGCATCATGTTCCACCGGCTTGCGTTCAATCAATCCCTTGCTCTCCATCAGCCCCAATACGCGGCACACTGTGGAGCGGGTGGTGGAGAATCGGCGCTCAATATCGGTGGGAAAGATGTTTTTACCTTCATGCTTTGCCAAAAAAACGATGATCTCAGCATTGACACCGGTGGTTTCTTTCTGCTGATCCGTTGAGGTGGCGGCAATATAACGAGCAATCATATTGTTCAACGAGCGCACTGCCACTCCCAGTGGAACGTGATCAAAATCGCAGTCAACCGTCATATTCGCGCCTCCTCATCATGCACGCACCACACACCTTAATACGTTGCACATACAACTGTTGCATCTACAACAATCAGCGTGTCGCATATCACATAACAAAGAAGCCGAGGAGACTAGTCCGCACCGGTTCATTCGCGGACTGGCCTCCTCGGCTTCAGTTCTCCTCCTCCGGATCAACAGAGGAGGACATATGTCAGGCGATTACTTCGCTACTTTGGCGTATTCGTCAAGCAGGAAGTTGGTGATGGCTTTGCCAGGTTCGCCGAGCAGCGTGGTCAGGCTGTTGATCGGCATGGAGTTGAGGAACATGGTCATCATGTCGTTATCAGGCAGTTTGGCCAGTTCGCCGGTCTCACCTTTGGCGCGCATCGCCTCGACGATCGGGCCACCGATCGGATCAGAGTGCCATTCGCCGAAGGTGGACCATTCGGTCAGTGGCAGGGCCTTGCCGTCGCCGTCGAGCACGACCACGCCGGTGGCGGCGATATCGCGGCTGGAAGTACCGACCTCAATCGCATACTCGCCAGCCTCCACATGCCAATCGTTGAAACGTTCGGACCAGTAGGCGAAGGCGCGCTCATCGAGGTCGATGGTCACGCTCGCCGACTCGCCGGCCTTGAGGAACACCTTCTTGAAGCCCTTGAGCTCGTGCTTGGGGCGGGCAACCTCGGCCTTGCCCGGCGCCACGTAGACCTGCACGGTTTCGGCCGCGTCCACATCGGAGGTGTTGGTCACCTTCACGCTCACCGACGCGGTATTGGCACCGGTTTTGGACACGGCCACGTCGGACAGCTCGAAGCTCGCGTAGCTCAGACCGAAGCCGAACGGGTAGTCGACGGCCTTGCCATAGGTGTCGTAGTAGCGGTAGCCGACGAACACACCCTCGCCGTAGTCGACGTGGCCCTCCTCGCCCGGCCAGTTGAGCATGCTCGGGTCGTCGTTGATGTCCATCGGCACGCTCTGCGCGAGCTTGCCGGAGGGGCTCACCTCGCCGAAGATCACGTCGGCGAGCGCGCCGCCGCCGGCCTGGCCGAGCAGCCAGGATTCGAGGATGCCCTTGGCGTTGTTGGCCCAGGGATGCACGGTGACGACGGAGCCGTTGGAGAGCACGACGACCACGTTCGGGTTCTCCGCGACGACGGCTTCGAGCAGCGCGACCTGCTTGGCGGGGATGTCGAGGGTTTCGCGGTCGAAGCCTTCGGATTCGGCGGCTTCGGGCAGGCCCAGGAACATCAGCACCGCGTCGGCGCCCTTGGCGGTTTCGACGGCTTCGCTTGCCAGTGCGGGGTCCTGCTCGTTCAGGTCGAGCGTGAAGCCGGGGGCGAAGCTCGCGGCGACGCCACGCTCGGCGAGGGTGTCGAGGAAGCTGGTCATCTTGGTGGGGGTGATATGCGAGGAGCCGCCGCCCTGGTAACGCGGGGTGCGGGCGAATTCGCCGATCACGGCGATGTTCGCGGCCGGGTTCAGTGGCAGGATGGCATCATCGTTCTTGAGCAGCACCATGGATTCGATGGCGGCCTGGCGGGCGACCTCGTGGTGGGCGTCCACATCGAAGCGGTAGCCGTCGATGCTCATGGCGGCGCGGGACTTGTTCGCCAGATCGACCATGCCTTGGGCCATCTGGTCGAGCTGTTCGGGGGCGATGCGGCCTTCGCGAGCGGCGTAGACGATCGTGTCGTCGGTGAAGCTCGGCGGCATTTCAAGGTTGAGCCCAGCATTGAGAGCGGCGGCACGATCGTGCACGGCACCCCAGTCGCTCATCACGATGCCTTCGAAGCCCCATTCGTCGCGCAACACTTCGGTGAGCAGCCAATGGTTCTGTGAGGCATGCACGCCGTTGATCTGGTTGTAGGCGCACATGATGGTCCATGGCTGGGCGGTTTTGACGATGTGTTCGAAGGCCGGGAAGTAGATTTCGCGCAGGGCGCGCTGGGAGACGTTGGCGGAGATGCGCAGACGGTCGGTCTCCTGGTTGTTGACGGCGAAATGCTTGAGCGAGGTGCCCACGCCCTTGGACTGCACGCCGGAGACGATGCCGACGGCGGTGTGTCCGGCCAGGTACGGATCCTCCGACCAGTATTCGAAGCAGCGGCCGCCGAGCGGGTTGCGCTTGATGTTGACGCCGGGGCCGAGGATCACGGCCACCTTCTCCTGGATGCACTCCTCGGCCATGGCTTCGCCGACCTGGTGGATGAGTTCGGGGTTCCACGAGCTGGCGAGTCCGGCGGCGGGAGGGAAGCAGGTGGCGGGCACCGAATCGTTCAGGTCGGTGGCGCCGGTTTCGGAGGCGAGCGACTTGCGCAGGCCGTGGGGGCCGTCGGTGATCATATAGCCCGGGATGCCCTTGTCTTCGACTCCCTGTAGATGCCAGGCGTCGCCACCCGAGGTGAGGGAGGCCTTCTCCTCCAGGGTGAGGTCGTTGACGGACGGGATGGTGTTCTCGCTCATGGATTCCTCGTTTCTGTTTCGCACTTCGTTGTTTCCGGCTAGCGGTCGGTCATCGGCGACTGTTTATTACCAACCGGTTGGTAGGTACTTTATCAATCAACAGCGCGCAACACGCCGATAAGTGTTGAAATTACAGCCTACCAACCGTATGGTTATCCCATCTTTCCTCCAAGACCAATCATGGACCACGAGGATGCCCGTCAATGAAAGACGGCGAAGGGAGAACTATGGCATTTGAGGGCACCGCCGACACCGACCGCCGCGCCGCGATTCTCAACGCGGCCGTCGTCTCCTTCGGCACACTGGGCTATTACGGCACCTCTCTGCAGCGCATCGCCAACGAGGTGGGGCTCACCAAGGCCGGGGTGCTCCACCACGTCGGTTCCAAAGAAGGACTGCTTGATCTGGTGCTCGGCGAAATGTACGACCGCGAAACCTTGGATCTCACCTCATCCATGGTGCGCGAGGAACGTCCGTTGATCGCCGAATTGTGGCGCAGGACCGTGGCGATCAACGCCGAACGCCCGCAACTGGTGCACATGTTTTCGACCCTGAGCGCCGAAGCGCTCGACCCGGCGCACCCGGCCCACGACTATTTCGAGGCGCGAGAACGCGACACCGTCGATATGGCGCTCAACATCCGCTGGCATGTGCCTGGAGGCGTGGATGCCGAACGCGTGCTGCAGGCCGGTTTCGCCATGATGGACGGCATACAGCTGCGATGGCTGCGCACCCCCGGCCAAGACCTGAACGCCATGTGGGCCGAATGTGAGAACGTGCTCTTCCCTCTACCTCTGTGGGAAGGCTACCGCTGAGCCGCCCCATCCGTTATGTCGGCAAGACGTTTGTCGAGGTCGTAGCACAACAGGAGCATGGCCATCACCACAACCATGGCGACCGGAACCCATACGAAGGTGTTCACCATCGCGTCGATGGTGGTCTGCGTCTGCACGGCAGCGGTGCCGTCATAGCCGCTCGCCCCAAGAACCCAGGCGATCGCGGCCGACGAGACGCCCATGGCCACTTTCATCGAAAAACTCGACGAGCTGAACACGATGCCGTCGGAACGCACACCGGTCTTCCATTCCCCGTATTCGACCACATCGCCGCTCATCGCGTTCAGCGCGGCGTTCATCGGCACGATGCCGACCATACGCACGATAATCGAGATGAAGAACACCCACAGATTCGTCGGATCGACGAACACGAGCAGACTCCCGGCGGCGACCAGCGCAAGTCCGGCCAATGAGGAGTTGCGCTTGCCGAAACGCGCGACCAGCGGACCGGCGAACGGCAATCCGATAATCAGCGGAATCACCGTAGCCAAGCCGATCACCGAGGTCAGATTCGAGTTGCCCAGCACATATTTGGCGATGTACGCGGCCATGCCATTCGCGATGCCGTTGTAGATCCACAACGAGAAATTCAATCCCAACGTCAGCCACCAGTACCTGTTGCGTGCCAGCGCACGGAAGTGCTCGCGCACCGGACGGCGGACTGCGCCGTTTCCGGACGCGACCGCACGCTCCCTGGTGTTGGCGAATGTGAACCAGTATCCGAACGGAATCATCACCGCGATCACGCCGAAGAACACGCTCCACCCCAGCGCCGAGCCGCCGAACAGGTTGATCACCGGCATGGCCAGCACGTACACCAGCATGGCCGCCACATTGGCGATGGTCATACGGTAGATGTTGAGCTGCGTTTTTTCGGCCGAATCCGCGGTGAGCAGCGAAGTCAGCGACGCATAGGCGACGTTCACCGTCGAGTAGGCGATATTGACCACCGTATAGACGGCCCATGCGTAGATGACGCCCGCCAGCGAATCACCGAACGGATCGACGAACAGGAACAGGAACGCCACACCATAGGCGATGCCGCCGAACAGCATCCACGGACGGGCCTTGCCCCACCGCGACGAGGTCTGATCGACCAGAACGCCCACGGACAAGTCCCAGAACGCGACAGCCAGTCGCACCACCAGCAGCATCGAGGCGACCATCGAGGCCGACAGATGCACCACATCCGTGTAGAACATGGTCAGATACGTCGCCATGGCGATATTGCCGATGGACGTCCAGAAATCGCCCATGCCGAACGCGAATTTAGTCAATGTCGAAAGTTTGCCCGCAGGCTGGGAAGAAAAAGGCATGATGAAACCTTTGCGATAAAGAAACATGAAAATGCATAAGAAAACAAGCACGGGCGTGGGAACCCCACGACGGGGCTCCCACCACACGGCCGAATGGTATGGCTAGGCCTTGCGGATGCGCACAGCCATATACTGACGGCCCAAATCGACGCGGACCGAATCCTCATAGGTGCCGGGAAGCGTGTCGATCGTCATACCCCAGGTGTCGATCACATCCACGACGTACCTGTTGCCCTTCGGCAACGGGAACTCACGATAGGCGGGCCGGTACCAGCCGAAATACACGAGCTGATAGTCGTCGCCACTGCGCAACACCGGCACATCCCAATATTGCACGGCCTTCTCCATTCCGGGGGCGAGCATCGTCTCGCCGCTCACCGGCGTGGCGACCGGCCACGCGTCGTCATGGGCCATATCAGTGTCAAGCGGAGTCGAGTCAAGCGGCAGATCCGCGAACACGTCACGCATGAAGGCGATGCGTGCGGGAGCGTCGCCGTGCAATTCGCCGCCGTGCGCCCACCATACCTGCTCCCCTTGGTCGATGAACGTCTCGCCATGGGTCACATAGCCACGGCGCATCACACCTTCCCAGAACCGTCGGATCAGTTCCTCGCCGGTCAGGTTGCCCCAACCCCAATAGATGTTGCCCTCGTAGCCGGGCTCGTCGCACACGACCGGCTTGCCGAATTCCCGGCGCCAGTCCGCGATGCACTCGGTGGTGCGGGTCACGTCGACGCGTTGGGTCGAGCAGTGGGTGCACCACGCCTCGTTGTAGTCGTACACCTTCACGCAGTTATGCACGGAACGCAGGTGGTTGAAGGGATCGTTCGCCATCACGACGCGGGCGTAGCGACGCCAGTCCTCCAATGATTTCTGCGGCATAAGATCGTATTCGTTGGCCAGCGACCACCATACGTTCTTGTAGGCCGCGTAGCGCCGGGCCATATAGCTCAGATAGAACTCGTCCGCTTCGGTGGGCATCATGGAGAATCCCCATTCGGGCTTGTCATAGGGATGCAGCAGGATGATATCCGCCTCGATGCCGAGCTCGTCGAGCTGCGCGATCCGTCGGTCAAGGTTCTCGAAGAACGGCTCGTTGAAACGGGTATGGTCGAATCCCTCCCCCATGGAGCCTTCATAGGCGAACAGTTCGGGATCGGCGTTGTTGAAGTCGTAGTGCTTCGGAAAAACGCACATGCGGATTTTATTGAACGGGGATTTCGCGAGCGTGGCCACGGTACGGTCCTGCACTTCGACCGGTTGGCTTGTCCATGCGTAGCAGGTCGTGCCATACGGCTGGTATGGCGTGCCGTCCTCATAGGAGAAGCAGTAGGGCAGCTGCGCGCCATAGGCCTCGCGGAGCGCTCCCCTAGCCACCTCGGAAGCCCTCAACACACGGCCGTGGTTGCCTTCGCCGGCGGGATCCACGACGATTCGACCGCTCTTGTCGCTCAAAGTCGGATCATCGCTGTGCGTCGCATATGTCCATCCGCCCTCCACGGTCGGCAGAAAACGCACGGAGTATCGTCCTCGCCCGCGGTAAAAGCCGTTCACGACGACGGTCTCACCGGTGGCTTCGCTGGTGAATGACGCTTGAAGCGCCACATCCGTATAGGGATTGCCCTCCGAGGTTCCGGTCAGGCTGAGTTCGAACATCCTATATCGTTCGACATGCTCGATTGCGGTCATGGTTGTTATGCCTTTCGCCGAGCGCACGGCAACGTGCGCGTTGAGAAGTGAACAGGTAACCAATACCGTCTTGGATACCGGAACTGATCCAATTAGTTATTGGTTACTGATAGATAACTTATCGCCACTTGCCCACGACGTCAACCGCGACGCGCCAGCACCACGCATAAAAACGGAGCCGGACCGCCTATCGGCATCCCTCCCATTGCGGCAAAGGAAACAGATAGTCCGAGTAGCGCTCCCATTCGGAAAGGAAATCAATCTCGTCAGGACGCGCCAGCCACCGCCCCTCCAGGCCATACATCGCAGCGTTCGCCAGCATATAGACGAATTCCCCATCCACACCATCAGGCACCTGCCACTCATAGGCGCGGTAAGTGTCCCTCATCCACTGGGGACGCTTGGCGAAGTAGGCATACGCAGGATGCTCGGGAGACATGGCCTCGGCGTTGAGCATCTCGAACACGCGCACCAACTCCGGCTGCCCTACATTCTGCTCCACGACGGCATGCAACGCCTCCGGAATCTTCGGAAGCTCACCCTCGCGCGCGCCTCCGGGTTCGAATTGGGCCAGATAGCTCGCGGTCGCGTCAAGACGGTCGTAATACCGTTCGATCACCGCGATAAGCAAACCCTGCTTGTTCTTCACGCGATGAATCACGGCTGTCTGCGAGATGCCGATTTCGGAGGCAACGTCCTGCAACGACATTCCGTAGTAGCCCTTCCGCCCGATCAGCCGCACAGCCACATCCACGATCTGTTCAAAGCGTTCCTCCGAGCTCATTCGCCTTTTCGGAGCATCCCCACCATTCGAGGCGTTATGATCGGCGATCATCTCGGCTATGCGCGCACGCTCTCCCCCGCGCCCCACGCTCAAAACCGGCGCCCCCGCGCCGCTACGGCTTCCAGACATACCACCAACTCCTTGATATCCACATCGCCCTTTATCGGTCAGCAACCAGTAACTAATCTCCCACAATTCGACATACGCGCAACTTGCGACACGCCCAAACAGACATCCGTTGACACCATGCGCCCCTCTGATTAGATTTTGATGTTACTGAGTAGTAACTATTAACAAGTAACCACTCACCGGAACAGTGTTGTTGTCATATCCGCATAAAACACCAAGGAAGGTGTGCGCAATGGAATCGCAAACCATCGCCAACGACGAACTCGCCCCCGACACGGGCAAACCCGTCAGCAAACTCAACCTCGGCCGCTTCGGCGCGGGTTTCATCTTCTTCTGCATCGTCTTCATGATGTCCGGCACCATCGGTTCGACGGTGCTGCTGCCGGCTCGGTTCAACACCCTCGGCATCGGCCAGGGCGAGACCATTCTGGGCACGATGAACTCCGTCGGCATCATCTTCGCGCTTATCGCCAATGTGGTGTTCGGCGCGCTCTCCGACGCCTCGCGCAGCCGATTCGGCAAGCGCACCCCGTGGATCATCATCGGCGGCCCAATCGCCGGCATCGGTTTCTACCTGACCTCCATCTCCGTCACCCTGCCAACCATCGTCGCCTCATGGTCGCTGCTGCAGATCGGGCTCAACTGCATGCTCGCCCCATGCGTCGCCATCCTCTCCGACCGGGTGCCCCAGAAGTACCGCGGCACCATGAGCGCCTTCTATGGCGCGGGACAGATCGTCGGCCAGTCGCTGGGCACCATCATCGGATCCGCGTTCATCAACGCTCCGACGACCGGTTTCATGATCGGCACCATCTGCTGGTTCCTGTGCGGACTCGGCACCGTTGCCCTCATCCCCCGCGAGCTTCCCGCGAAGAACGACTCCGCCCAGAAGTTCAACCTCAAGCAGGTGGTGCTGCAGTTCCGTCCACCGATCAAGGGCGCATCCGACTTCTACAAGGCGCTGGTCGGCCGGCTGATGCTGATTTTCGGCTACAATATGATCGTCGGATATCAGCTGTACGTCTGCATGCGATACATCGGCCAGGACGACGCCACCGCCGCGGCCACCGTCTCCACCATGGCCGTCATCACCATGGTCGTCTCCCTCGCCGTCTCGCTGATCTCCGGTCCCATCTCCGACAAGATCGGCAAGCGCAAGGTCCCCGTGTTCATCTCCTCCGCGATCATCGCCGTCGGCATCGCCGTGCCGTGGCTCTGGCCCACCCAGACCGCCATGTTCATCTACGCCGCGGTGATGGGTCTCGGTTACGGCATTTACATGGCCGTCGACCAGGCGCTCAATGTCGACGTGCTGCCCAATTCCGATGAGGCCGGCAAGGACCTCGGCATCCTGAACCTCGCCAACACCCTCGGCCAGGTCATCGCACCGATCGTGGTCTCCTCGATCGTGGTCGCCACCGGCGGATACTTCCTGGTCTTCCCCGTGGCCATCATCGCCGTGATGGTCGGCGCGGTCGTGATCATGTTCATCAAGAAAGTGAATTAAACGAACTGCAAATGGGCCGGTCTTGCGTTCAGCGAGACCGGCCCATCATTGTTTTCTTAGCGCACCTTACGGATGAACATGATCACCACGGCGCCGAGCAGCACACTGATGAGGGCGATTGGGAACAGGGTCGCGTAGCTGCCGGTGGCCACGACGATCGCGCCGACGATCACCGGGGCGAGCACCTGTCCGACCGTATTGGCGAGGTTGAGGATGCCGAGATCCTTGCCGGCCTCCTCCTGGCTGGGCAGCACGTCGACGTTGAGCGCCTGGTCGACGGCGATGTAGATGCCGTATCCGAAGCCGCCCACACCGGCGAACAGAATCATGCCGAATCCGGTGGGCATGAACCACGGGATCGCGATGCCGACCGCGATGATCACCGAGCCGATGGCCACGATGATCTTGCGGCGGTGCAGCAGGTCGGAGATCGGACCCGAAACTACCGAGGTAATGATAAGCACGATCATGGAGACGACCGACATCGTGGAAATCGTAACCGCGGAATCCTCAGTCGTCTGCCCGCAGTATTTCTGCAGGATGTACAGTTGGTAGCCCTGGATCATCGACCAGCCGAGGATGAGCATCAGGCGTCCGACCAGCGCGAGGTAGAAGTCGCGGCAGTTCTTCGTGGGCGGCACGAACGACTTGAGGATGGCTTTGGCATCCAGTCGGGCGGCCGTCTCATCGGCGGCAACCACCTTCGACGAGCGTTCGCGCGGCCAGATCAGCACGGTCACGACGCCGGTGATGGCGAACAGGGCGACGCCGATCATGAAGCCCTGCCCCATCTTCTCGATGAACTGCGCGCCCAGGAAGGTGCCCGCCGACTGGCCGACGATCTGCGCGCCGCCGTAGAACGCGGAGAACGTGCCGCGCGTGTTTTCGGGAATGCGATCGGAGAGCACGGCCACGGCCGGGGCGATCATCATGTTCACGCCCACCTGTACGACGGACCAACCGGCCACGATGCCGAACAGGCCCACGCTTTGCGAGGCGAGCACATAGCCGGCCGCGGTGACGCCGCCGCCGGCGACGATCCATGGCGTGCGCTTGCCGAAACGCGAGCGAGTGATATCAGAGAGGGTGCCGAACACGACGTTGGCCACAAGCGCGAACACACAGCCCACGGAGTTCATGGTGCCGAGGATCACCTCAGGCACGCCGATGCCGAGTTCGGTGAAGCGTTGGGGCAGCAGCACGGCCGAGCCGGAGGTTCCGGCGGTCATCCAGATAAGGGAGAACAGGGCGAAACCCACGCCGAAGCGGATTTTGTCACGGCCGCTTAGGGGACGCCCGGTGTCGGGCGCGAGGTTGGAGATGGCAGTCGGAGCGGTTGCGGTTCGAGTCGTCGACGACTCTTCGTTGAGTGTCATAAATGTTTCCTTCGTTGACTGTGGTGAACACGGAATATCGAAAAAAGAGGATGCGAAAGGCGCGATACGGGGTGCGGGCGGAGACATGTCGCCTTGGCCCGCACCTCATCCGGAGCCGGAACGCTACCGGCGGAATTCGAGTCGATGCTCGCCTGCGCCGAGTTCGCGCGACTCGTAGTCGGGGATTTCGACAAGCGCCGTGGCACCGACCGGCACGGTGACGGTCAGTTTCAAAACGTCGTCCGCGACCTTCCAGTCGACCGCGGCCTTGCCATAGGGAGTGACGTGCGAGGTGGAGGCGTGGTCGATGCCGCCGCCGACGCGCGGCGAGACGCGGAATCGCTTCCAACCCGGCTCGATGGCCTCAAGTCCGCCGATGCGCGCGTGCATCCATTCGGCGACCGAGCCCAGCGCGTAGTGGTTGAACGAGGTCATGCCGCCCGGATTGAGCGTGCCGTCCTCTCGCATCGAATCCCAGCGTTCCCATGTGGTGGTGGCACCCATCTTGACCTGATACAGCCAGCTGGGGCATTCGGTCGAGGTCAGCAGGTCGTACGCCTCCTTGTCGTGGCCGGCCATGCTCAATGCGGGCAGTACGAACGGTGTGCCTGCGAATCCGGTGCTCACCCGCCCGCCGGACAGGCGCACGAGTTCGGCGAGACGGTTGCCGGCTTTGATACGGCGCACAGGCTCGCCGTCGAGCAGGCCGAAGGCGATGGCCAACGCGTAGGCGCATTGCGTGTCGGAGCTCATCGTGCCGTCAAGGTTCGTGAAGCGGGCGAGGAATCCGGCGCATACGCGATCGCACAATTCGGCGAAGCGTTCGGCATCGTCATCGCGGCCGAGGATGCCGGCGATGGCTTGGGCCTGCACGCAGCTGCGGTAGTAGAACGCGGTGGCGACGAGCTCCTTCTCGGTCATCGCCTGGGTGGGATCGTCCGGCGGAGCGGCCGGGTCGAGCCAATCGCCCAGCTGGCCGAGCACGAAGTCCGGCCTGCGGTCCCACACGCCGTCGTCCGACAGGTAGCCAGCGACCTCGTCGATCCACGTGCGGACCAGATCATAGGAGTCCTCCAGCACTTTCGCGTCGCCGCTGTCCACGTACAGCGACCACGGCACCTCCACCGCGGCGTCGCCCCATGTGGAAATGGCCTGCGGATGGGCCCACGCGCCGAGCGGAACGAACGGCACATAGAACGGCACGGTGCCCCATTTGATTTGGTCGGCGCGCACATCCTTGAGCCAGCTGCCGAGGAATCCCTGCACGTCGTATAGATAGCTGGCGGTAGGCGCGAACAGACAGATGTCGCCGGTCCAGCCCAATCGTTCGTCGCGCTGTGGGCAGTCAGTGGGGATTGAGACGAAGTTGGATCGCATGGACCACACGGCGTTGGCGTGCAGTCTGTTGAGCAGCGCGTCGGAAGTCTCCAGATCGCCGGCGCGGTCCATCACCGAATGGTAGACGCGGCATTCGATGTCGTCGGCAGTCAACTCCCCCGGCAACCCTTCGATCTGCGCGTAACGGAAGCCATGCATGGCGAAGCGCGGCTCCCACCAAGCATCTTGCCCATTGGAGATGTAGACGTCGTGCTGTTGGCCTCGGCGCAGGGTGCGTGTGGCGATCGTGCCGTCGGGTTCGAGCACTTCGACATGACGCAGTTCAACCGTCTCGCCGGCGGCGAGGCCACGCATATGCAGCCTGATGCGCTGCGAGCAGTTCTGTCCGAAGTCGACCAGCCACACGCCGCGGCCTTGAGCGGTTTCGCCAATCTGGGTAATGGAGAGCGGCGTATGCTCCTCGTGGGCGCGCACCGGTGAGGTTTCGGGATTCTCGATGCGTGCCGGATCGTAGAACACTTCGGCCACCGGAGCCCAGCCGGAGTCGTCGAAGCCGGGTTCGGACCAGCCAGACTGTTCGAGACGAGCGTCGTAGCGTTCCCCCTCGCACAGGTCGGAACAGATGATGGGGCCGAGCGCGACCTTCCACCTGCGGTCCCACGAGTTGGAGTAGAAGGCTTCGGTGCCACCGTCGCTGTATTCGACCTCAAGCTGCGCGAACACGCCGATACGGTCGCCGTAATAGTTCGCATAGCCGCCATCGAAGCCGATGCGGCCGCGGAACCATCCGTCGCCCAGCCAAAAGCCCAACGCGTTGGCACCGGATTCGAGTTCGCCGGTCACATCGTAGGTCCAGCATTCCACACGCTGGTTGTAGTTCGTCCAGCCGGGGACCAACGCGTCGTTGCCGACCTTGACGCCGTTGATCTCCGCTTCGACCAGGCCCAGCGCGGACAGGTACAGTCGCGCACGGACCGGCTTGCTCTTGAGATTGACTTCAGTGCGCACCAGCGGCAGGTGACGATGGTCGCTTTGCGGCTCCGCCCATGAGGGACCGACGAAATCGGCCACATGATCGTGCTCCAGCAGCAGTCCCGCCTCGAAATGCAGCGTCTCGCTGGGCTCCCCCAAAGGATGGTGGCTGGCCGACACCACCTGCACGGTGGCGAACACCTCCTCACGGGAGGTCAACGGTTCGAACTGCCAGGGCACGAGCACGCTGTCGGCGGTCGGCAGGTAGGTCTCCAGTTCGACGGGATCGCCACCTGGCACCCGGCGGGTGAGTTTCAGCAGGATCTGGGAGTCCGCCGGCACGGGCTTCGCGTACACCCAACTCATGCGCGGAGCGACGGTGCCGATGCCAAGCGCGTCTCCGGGATAATGTTCGACGGTGAAACGGGTGATGGCGAGATCGTCGACGGCCACGGCCGGCACGATCTGCGATGTGGACATGTTGTTCATAATGACTCCTTCGTCAACTCGTTGTTGCGATGATGGTCCCATAGTTGTTCGCGTTTCGCATATGTTCTGCCGATTTGGGTGGGAACGGATGTTCATTCGGTTTCGCCCCACCCAAAAAGGCCTTGCCGTCAGGCTTCGACGGCCGCGGTGGACTTCGTCTGACGTTCCTCGTCGGTGCCATACTTCTTCTGCAGGGCCAGCATCACGGAACCGGCGATGAGTTCGATGACGACGACGCCCACAAAGCCCCACATGGTGGTTTTGATGACGGCGGGCACCACAAGCGCGGGGGTGACGAGGGCGAACAGACCGCAGCACAGACGGGAGAATCCGTTGATGAAACCTTGGATAGAGGCGCGCACCTCGATAGGGAAGGATTCCTGCGTCCACACCTTGTAGAGCGCCTCGCCGGCGAACGGACCGCCGACGTTCATGATGGCGGTGGCACCGACGATCACCCACAGGTTGGTGCCGCCCAGCGAGAGCATGACCATGGCGACCAGCGTGATGGCCATGCCGACGAAGAACATCTTGTTGCGGTATTTGCCGCCGGCGATGGAGGCGAAGGCGATGTTGAGCACCAGCGTCACGAAGTTGAGGATGATGCCCAGGCCCGTGGCAAGAGTCTGCGAGGCGTTGGCCTGCACGAACATGTAGGTTTGGAACTGACCCCAGGTGTTGGCCAGCAGGTTCCAGCCGAGGTAGAAGATCATGATGGCCAGGAAGAATCCGAGGAACATCTTCTTGTCGGAGCCGAACAGCACCTTGACGACGGATACCTTTTCGGCGGAGGCGGCGCGTCCCTTGGCCGCATCACGAGCGTCGGCCTCCTCATGGAAGCGGCGGAAGGTCGGCGAGGTCAGACGCCATAGCCATGTCACCACGGCGAACACCGCAAGGATGGCGAAGACGACGCGGCCGCCGGTCGCGCCCGACATCGTGGAGACGAGGAAGGCGCAGATGAAGGAGATGAACACGCCGACCTGCCAGAACACCTGGGTGGTGGAGACGAGACGGGCGGCCATCTGGTCGTTGGGCGCGTCATGGGAGACGACGGTCATCGACACGGGCAGGTCGGCGCCGGAGGCGACGCCCGCGATGATCAGGCCGATAAGCAATACGGTGAAGTTGTTGGCGAAGATGCAGATGCCCGCGCCGATGGCGTAGAACAGGTTGATCCAGTTGAAGAAGGTGATGCGGCCGATTTTGTCGGCCAGATGACCGCCGAACAGGGAGCCGAAGGCGATGGCGAAGGTGAGCACGCCGGAGAGCACGCCGACTTCCGTGGTGCTCAGGCCCAGACCATTCTGCCAGACGGTGATGGTCGAGGACAGGCCGACGATGATGCCGGAGCCGAGCATTGAGCCGATGCCGGCGGCGACGGCCAGCGGCATGTATCCGCCGAGACCTTTGTCCTGCTTTGTTGAAGTATTCATATCTCTTCCTTGCACCTCGTGCTTCAAGCCCACTATGGCTTGAAACGTGAATTGATATTTTCAATTCTCTCTTCAAGATATTCAATGGTTTTCTCATGAGATAGCCTCACGACAACACCGTTGTTATTCTTGAGTTCTCTTGGTTTCATCAGGAAAGACACATGAGCCGTCATGTGTTTCCTGCTCCTCCTTGATATCCATGAGTATAATCCCGTATTTTGAAATATTCAAATCAAATATCACGGCGTGTTGAAAGTTTTCAAAACATTATCCTCGATTTCGGCGTATTGTAGGGCGTATCGAACACCCCGCCCGCGCGGCGACGGAACAGGAGGACGCGCATATGCCAGCAACGAAGAAAGTCGGCGTATCGGACATCGCCAAGCATGCGGGAGTATCCATCGGCACCGTATCGAACTATCTCAACTATCCCGAACGAGTCTCCGATACATTGAAAGCGAAGATCAGCGCCTCCATCGCCGAACTCGGCTATGTGCCACGCCGCGCCATGCCCGTTTCCGCCGCGTCCTCATCGCTGTCCACGCCGCTGGTCGGATACGTGATGACCGACATCGAACATTCCCTGTTCACCTCGATCTTCGAGGGGATCCAAGAGGTGTGCGAGGACAACGGCATGCAGGTAATCGGCGTCAACGCCTTCTCCGATCTCGACCGGCAGCATGAATTGGTGCGCCTGTTCACGCAGATGCCCGACGTGGTCGGCATCATGCTCGCCACCGTGCAGGACCCGCATGAGGACATCGCCATCGCCGAAGCCGCCGGCAAACCCATCATCCTGCTCGACCACACCTCACCTGCGGGTCAGGACGCGGCATGCAGCGTGCAGGAGAACAATGCGGCCTGCGGACGCCTCGCCGCCGAGGAGCTCATCCACTCTGGATGCCGGCGTCTGGCGTTTGTCGCGCATTCCTTCGATTACGAGGCCATACAAGACCGATATCTCGGCATGCAACAGGCTGTGATGCGAGCTGGAGGAGACACCACGCTTATGGTGATCGATTCCGGAGGTCTGACGATCGACGACGGCATGGAAGTCGGCAAAAGGCTCGCCGTCGAAATCAACAAGGCCCGCGGCAAGACGTCATCCAACACCTCAGACGACCCCACGACCCTTCCCAACAACAGCGACTTGCCGCCGGACGGCATCGTGGCGGGCAGCGATCAGCTCGCCATCGGATTGTCTTTGGGATTGACGGACGAAGGTCTGTGCTCAATCCCCGCGGATGTCAGCGTCATCGGCACCGAGAACGCGCGCAACGAAAGCGTCGGAAACACGGCGATCACCGTCGTCGCCGCCCCGGGCGCGGATATGGGACGCAAAGCCATGATGATGATGCTCGACGAAATCAACAATCTCTCGCATATCCACGGCTCCACCATGCTCGACCCCACGCTAATCCGACGCGCCTCCACACGGCGGTAGCGTGCCTTCGCGCGGAATATACGGGGCATACACGAAGCGGCGGGCCGTCCATGTGATATGGGACGGCCCGCCGCTTCTGTGCGTATGCGCCTATCGTCGACCTACAGCCGGACCATCGCGCCCTCATCGGCGGCGCGCTTGATGGCGTTCAACACCTCAAGCGACTTGATGGCGTCCTCAGGGGTGACCAGCGGCTTCGCCTCGCCATGGATCACCTCGAGGAAATGCTTGAGCTGCAGACGGTGCGGCAGGCCCTCGCGCACGCCTTGGATCTCGCAGACGAACGGTTTGGTCCAATCGCTCACGCCGCCGTCATGGGTGAACAGCTTGAGCTGCGGCATCGACAGGGATCCCTTGGTGCCCATGATGTGGTAGGCGTCGGTGTCGAACGGCGCGAAGAAGGGGTTTTCGCGCGAGGTCGACTCCCAGTTCCATGGGCTGGCCGCCGCGTCGGACAGGGTGATCGAGCCAAGCGTGCCGTTGGCGAAGCGCACGTTGACCACGGCGGTGTCTTCCACTTCAAAGCCGCGCGCCTGATTGGCCGCCATGCCTTGGACGGCCACGGGCTCGCCGAACAGGAAGCGCAGCATATCCACGTCATGCACCATGTTGACGAGAATCGGGCCGGCGCCTTTCTGGCGACGCCACGGAATATCGAAATAGCCGTCAGGCTTGTAGATGCCGTAATGCACCGATACCGCGACGATGGTGCCCAGCACGCCGGAGTCGATGATCTCCTTGGCGCGGCGCGCCTTGGGATTGTGCCGGCGATGCTGACCCACCAGCACAGGCACGCCGGATTCGCGGGCTTCGGCGGCGAAGACGCGCGCGTCGTCGAGATCGTCGCTGATGGGCTTCTCCACTAAGGCCGGGATGCCGTGGGCAATCGCCGCGCGGGCGTTCGCCAGATGCAGGTGGTTCGGCGAGGCGATGACCACGCCGTCGAGGCCGCCGTTCTCCGCCATCTCCTCACAGTCGGCGAACCACGGCACGCCCAGGGAATCGGCGAGCGCATGCGCTTCGTCGGTGGGGTCGGCGATGGCGGCGAGCGTGGCGTCGGGATCGTCTTGGATGTAGCGGATATGGTCGCGGCCCATGGCGCCTGCGCCGACGACGGCGAGTTTGAGTTGTTCGGTCATGATGTTTCCTTTGTGTGAGTTGGGTGGATTCTTAGCGACGAGGAGCGCGCATGGTGCCGGCTCGTTTGACTTTGGCGGCGAGCAGCAGCGCCACGATCAGGCCGATCACGGTGATGACGGCGGCCGCGTAGAAGGCGTTGCGATAGCCGAACGCCTCGCTGTATAGGCTGGTGGCCACGCGCGGGCCGATCCATGCGCCGAGCGCATAGCCGAGGAACATGATGCCGTAGTTGATGCCCAGATGCGTGGTGCCGAAGGTCTCGCCGGTCAGCGGCGGATAGATCACCAGCAGGGCGCCGAACGCGCAGCCCAGCACGATCACGCATCCGATGAAGAACGGCGCTGTGGTGGCGAATGACATGGTGACCATGGCCACGGCGGTGACGACGAGCATGACGGACAGGCAGCGGAACGCGCCGAACTTGTCGTAGAAGGCACCGAACGCCAGGCGGCCCACGAAGTTGGAGAGTGTGTTGATGGAGACGACCATGGCGCCGAACGCGGCGGCGGTCATCGCGCCCACGGAGCCGACCTGCTCCTGCGCGATCGCGGAGAGCGCACCGACCAGCATGGTGCCGGCGGTGGCGGCCGCCGCATAGACGAGCAGCAGCACGTAGAAGCGCGGCGTGGACAGCATGCCTTTCCAATCGAAGCCCTCATCGCCGGTCGTTCCGGCCTGCTTGTTTTCGGTGGGAGGATTCCATCCTTTCGGCCGATAGTCGGCCGGCGCGGGCGAAACGAACAGCGCGCCCAGGGTGATGGCGGCCCAGAAGGTCACGCCGAGGATCTTCAACGCGGTCGAGACGCCGAAGGTGCTCGACAGGAAGCTCGCGATCGGCGACAGTGTGGCCGGTCCGATGGCCGCGGCGGCCAGTAGAATGCCCGAGGCTTTGCCGCGGATGTCCGGGAACCAGCGTTGCGCGGTGGTCAACGCCGGATTGTAGACCAAGCCGTTGCCCATGCCGGCGATCAGACCGTGGAAGAGGTACAGCATGGGGATGCTGCCGGCCATGCCGGTCAGGAACCAGCCGAGACCGAAGACGAATCCGCCGATCAGCATCACCTTGCGCGGGCCGAACTTGTCGCAGATGCGCCCCGAGAAGATGCCGGTGACGGCCATCACCGTCTGGAAGATCGAGTAGGACAGGCTCACTTCCGCGGTGCTCCACCCATGCTGTTCGCTCAACGGTGTGAGGAACACGCTGAACAGGGCGATGGACGCCACGAAGAACATGACCACGAAAGCGGCCGCCAGCACGCCGTAACGGTTGGCCTCTTTGGACGAGGCGACGGTTGCGGTTGTCGAAGACACGTATTGCTCCTTGTTTATTGAACTAATGGTTGAGGATGATGTATGCCGATCCGGTCAGATCAGTCCGCGCTGCTTGAGCGAGTTCACGGCGAACTGGCGGCGTCCGCCCGGCTTCGGAGTCAGATCGCCCATCATGAGGTGGAAGCCGCCGTCGACGCTGATCTCGTCGCCGTTGACGAAGTCGGATTTGGGGCTGGCTAGGAAGGCCACGGCGTTGGCGATGTCCTCCACCTCGCCGATGCGGCGGGAGGCGATCAGACGTTCGCGTTCCTCGGTCACCTTCGGATCGGAGTAGAACGAGGCGGACATGGGCGTCTTCACGAAGCAGGGGCATACGCAGTTGCTGCGGATGCCGAACGGCCCCCATTCGGCGGCGATCATCTTGGACAGCATGCCCAATCCGGCCTTCGCACAGGAGTAGGCACCGGAGAAGGTCTCCGGGGAATGCGAGGCGACCGTGGAGATGTGGACGATGCGTCCGGACTTATGCTCCAGCATCACCTTGCCGAAGGTCTGGGAGAGGATGAACGCGCCGGTAAGGTTCACATCGACCACGTCGCGCCAGTCGCCAAGCGGAAGATCCTCCAACGGCGCAAAGCGCAGGATGCCGACCGTGTTGACCAGCACGTCCACAGTACCGAAATCGGCGACCACCTTGTCTTTGAGAATGGTGACGTCCTCGGCGTCGCTGATGTCGCAGCCGTATCCTTTGGCTTCCACCCCGTAGGTCGAGCCGATCTCGTCGGCGAACTGTCTGGTCGCCTCCTCGGACACGTCGACCATGGCCAGACGCGCCCCGGCTTTGGCCAGCTCTCCGCAGATGGCGGTGCCCATACCGCCCACCGCGCCGGTCACTACGCAGACATCGCCCGCGATGCCCAGCCAATCACGTTTCTCTTTCGCCTCCATGGCAGAACCTCCTTGTATGCGAACGCCCCTTGTCGTCGTTGTTTGGGGCAACATCCGGAATGCTAGACTTTGCCCCAAGGGCAAGGTCAAGGAGGTGTGTGTGGCAGACGACGATGAGCTGCTGACCATCGGCGAAGTCGCCAAGTTGGATGGGGTCAGCGCCAAGGCGCTGCGGTATTACGACGCGCACGGCATTCTCAAGCCGGAAGTTGTGGATCCGCAGACCGGATACCGCTACTACTCCCCCGACCAGGTACTGGAGCTTGACGTGGTGCGCATCTGTCTGGCGACCGGCATGCCATTGGATTCGTTGGAGGACCATCGCCTACCAGACGGAACCTTGGATTGGCGCGGCGTGCTGCATGCCAGCCGTGCCCGCGTGGATGGCGAGATCGCGCGGCTACGCAAACAACAGCTCAGTCTCAACGACTATCTGGAGGAAATCGTCCGCAAGGCGCAGACGCCCGAGGACGGCGTGGTCTCCTCTGACCTGCAACCCACTTGGCTGGCCGCCAAACCATGGCCGTATGACCAACCGTTCGCCATCAAACGGTATCTGCGCACCATGACGGCGCTGCGAGGCGCCATGCGCGAGGCCGACGCGACGCCGTTGCTGCGCCGCGGCATTCTCATCGACCATCGTCATGAACGCGCGTGGGCTTACCATCAGTTCGACCCGCAGGGCGCGCATGACGGACCTTACCGTTTCGATGAGTCGATCACCGTGATCAATCCCGCAGGAGGGCCGGCGCAAAGCATGGCGATAGAACGCGACCGCCTTTCACAATGCTTCGACGAAGGCATCGCCATGACGATGCGCGACGACCCCGAGCAATGGCCTCACGCCACTATGACCGAAATCTGGGGAAGCCGCGCATCGCGGGGCAGGGTGTCGATCCGCTACACGCGGCACCGTTGCGCGGTATAGACGTTTCGGCGCGTAGACACTTGCAGTAGACGAAAGGGCCGCTGTTTCATCCCCACTATTGGCAGTGGGATGGAACAGCGGCCCTCAACCGACGAATCCGCGTGTTACGCGACCGTGAAGACGGTGCGCTTTAGGTCTTCACGGCGCGACGAGTGGCCGATGAGCAGCTCGAATTCGCCGGCTTCGACGATGCGGTTGGCCTGCGGATCGACGATGGTGCAGTCCGCCACCGGAATATCGAAGGCCACGGTCGCGCTCTCCCCCGGTGCGAGCTCCACACGTTTGAAGGCCTTGAGTTCGCGGTCGGTCCAGCTGTAGGAAGTGACGATATCGCCGATGTAGGCCTGCACGACCTCGACGCCAGGGCGTTCGCCCGTGTTGGTCAGGGTGATTTCGGCGTGCACAGTGTCGGTTTCAGCGAAAGCGCCGGAGGCCGGCACGTTGGTTACGGTTACCTCGCCGTATTCGAAGGTCGTATAGCTCAGGCCTTCACCGAACGCGAACGCCGGATCCTGAGTGAGGTCGGCGTAACGGTTGCCATGCTGACCGCGGATCTGATTGTAGTAAACCGGCAACTGGCCTGCGTGGCGTGGGAAAGTAATCGGCAAACGACCGGAGGGCTCGGTCAGTCCGAAGATGATTTCGGCGATGGCCTGGCCACCCTTCATGCCGGGGCTCGGTGCCCATAGCAGAGCATCGGCGCCACCTGCAATCTCGCGGCAGTGAACAACCGTCCCGTCGACGTTGAGATCGGCAGCCGTCGGCGTGGGGCCAACCACAGAAGCCGGAAGCACCTGCGGCTTGGAGCTGATCAGCACCACGACCAATGGCGCACCGGTTTCCTTGGATACATCGGCGAGCGCATTCAGCATCGCGTTCTGCCCGCCAAGCAATTCAAGGGTGGCGGTGGAGCAGGTTTCGCCGATGAGCTGCACTACATCGCCTACTACGGCCACTATTACTTCTGATTGCCGCGCATTGAGCACGGCCTCGTCGATTAGCGCTTGATCGACGGCTGCTGGGATGGCGACCTTCGGTCGAGGCTGACCATCGGGATAAAACTCGCCTTCGGGATCGGGCACGAGATCGATGATGTTCGCACCGCGAGAATAAACGACTTCCGCGCCCGTCTCACCGGCGATCGTCTTGACACCGTCGAGCACAGTGGTGATCATCTCGCGCGGGTGGCCGTCGGGCATCCAGTTGACCTGGCCGGAGTTGCCGGCCCAGTCACCGAGCTGGGTTTGCGCGTCGTCGGCGAGAGGGCCGACCACGGCGATGCGGGGATGCTTCGACTCCACTGCGCTCCGCTCAGCATGACGGGAAAGATTGAACGGCAATGCACCGTTGTTCTTAAGCAATGCCACGGATTCGCGGGTGAGTTCGAGGTTGAGCTGCTGGTGTTCCTCGCAGCCGATCACCGTCTTGATGCGTTCGGGGTTGGGCAGGCGCGGATCCTCGAAGAGGCCGAGACGGAATTTGAGCGCGAGAATGCGTTCCACGGCGGCATCGATCAGCGATTCGTCGAGCATGCCGTTCTTCACGGCTTCAATAGCACCCTCATAGAACTGCGGCGTGGTCATGACCAGGTCGTTGCCGGCCTTGACCGCGTCGGCGGCCGCATGCGTGTAGTCGGGCTTGACGTGCTGCTCCCAAACGGCGCGGCCGACATTGTCCCAGTCGGTGATCAGCGTGCCCTGGTAGTTCCATGCGCCGCGCAGCTTGTCGCTCAGCAGCCACTTGTTGAAGGTGACCGGCACGCCTTCGATGGATTCGTAGCCAAGCATGAATGTGCCGCAGCCTTCTTTGGCGACGCGTTCGAACGGCGGCAGGAACCAGGATTCAAGCTTGCGGTGGCTGAGATCCGCTTCGGAGGCGTCGCGACCGCCCTGGGTTTCGGAATATCCTGCAAAATGCTTGGCACAGGCGAGGATCGCATTCTTGGCAAGCGGCTCGCCGGCCTTGGCGCCGCCCTGATACCCCTTGACGATGGCGGAGGCGAGTTCGCCGATCAGCATCGGATCCTCGCCGAAGGTTTCGCCCACACGACCCCAGCGGGTGTCGCGGCCGATGCACAGCACCGGCGAGAAGGTCCAGTGCACGCCGGTGGTGGAGACCTCTTCGGCGGTGGCGCGGCCCATGGCCTCGATTTTCTCCGCGTCCCAGCTGACGGCCATGCCAAGCTGCTCGGGGAAGATCGTGGCCCCTGGCCAGAAGGAGTAGCCGTGGATGCAGTCGTCGCCGATCAGCAGTGGGATGCCAAGGCGGGTTTTGGTGTTCACTGTTTCGACGGCGCGGGGCAGATCATCAGGGCTGGTGTGCAGGATGGAGCCAACGTGCTTGCCGACGATCAGGTCATCCAAGTCGCCGCTGCGCGCGTCGAGCTGCATCATCTGGCCGACCTTCTCTTCAAGGCTCATGCGGCCCAACAGATCCGCAATACGCTCGGCGACCGGCAGGTCAGGGTTCTTGTAGGGCATGACTTCGATGCGTTCGGCCATGGGTTTCGCCTTCCTCACTGAAGATGAACTTTATAACTACCATTTGGTAATTAGCAGTATACACCACTCAGCGATATTCGTCCCACAGCGGCGAGGGGAAAATCATGCGTTCGAACTCCAGCCATTCGTCGTACAGGTCGATGGGCGGCTCACCCAGCCATCTTAACTGAATACCATCCATCGCTTCCATGGCCTTGCGCACGTAGGGGCGCATGGAGCGATTCCACTCCCCCAGCTGCGGCGGAATCGACCACGGGTATTGCGAATACGATTCCCAAATCTGCCCATTGCGCACGCGAAAATGTTCATACAGCGGGTGCGCAGGATTTAATGCCTCGGCATGAAGCATCGAAAACAGCTGCACTAGCATGCGCCTCTGCGCATTATGCCGCACCAAAAACCGCAGGTAAGCAGGGAATCGCAGATCATCCGCCGAACTGCCAGGCAACCCCGACGCCATGAACTCTTCGACCGTGCCCGACGATGCGTAATACTGCTCATAGGTCATCGCCAGCAGATTATCCTTGCTGCCCACATACCGCAGCAGTCCCTGCTTCGAAATACCCACCTCGTCGGCAACATCCTGCACCGAAATGCCGTTGAATCCGCGTTCGCCAATCAACCGCACCGACGCGTCAAGAATCTCACGCTTGCGCTCCTCCGGCGACTTACGCACCCGTTTTCCAACGTTACCGGCAGCATCGTTTTGCGTACCCTTATGCACCATGGTTCGCAGTTTAACGCACCAGCCTGCCCGGCAATCGCGTTGACATGCCTAGCAATCCCACTATTGCTCCGCTCACCGTTACCCACCAATCAAGCACTATGCCCACTAATCGAATGTTGTCATCCTTCGAAAGACAGCCGACGCATACGACTGGTCGACAGCACACCGATTACCGAGATGGCCAGCAGGCAGACCACGGTGACGGCAAGGGCCACCCAGTTAACCGTTCCACCCATCAGGTCACGCACGAACACAACCTGATATGTCAGCGGGTTGACGGCACCGATGATTTTCAGGAACACGGGAGCCGCATCCAGGGAATAAAACACCGGAGCGGAGAACGTCAGAGGCAGCAACAGCACGCTCAGCACCAGATCACGGGTCTGATAATCCTTGATCAAACCGGTCAAGCTATAGCCGAAGCAGCTCCAGAACCAAATTCCGCAATTGCGAGCAGAAGGCAGGATATTACATCATCTGCAATTTATTCAATCCCACTTTTTTATTCCTCCCCATTTCTCTTTCGTTATAAGCCTTTGATGCTCCATCAACAATCAATCATTCACAGTTTGACCCTCCATCACTGTGATGAGGCAATTTATGCAAAACATTAAAAAAAAACCCAACCGTGCGGCGTCCACCATCGTTCTCTACTGTGATACGCACTGGTTTAACACCTACGGAAGCCGCTTTGCAACACTAATCCGACATCCGTAGGTGTTTTGTTCCGCACCACACTATGACCGACGATTCAGAATCGTTGATATTCCAAGGTTTTCACTACCGACATCCTGCCGCACCATGACTACCGACACCTACGGAACCCCGTTTAGACGCATATCTCGCCATCCGTAGGTGTTTGTCCCCATGAAACGACACTAAGGACAATTGAAAAACGTTGATATTCCGCGGTTCTTCAGACCACACTATTGCCAGCCACGCACTCTCGTACACCTACGAAGGCCGATTTATACCGCTATTCGCACCTCCGTAGGTGTCCCAATAAAAAACAGGCCCGTGCGCGTGTGGATGAATAGGAAAATACCACACAGGCACGGGCCCGAAGGATGCGCTTGGCTTACCGTTCGACGAACGATAAGGGCGCTAACAACTCACTTCTGCCAGCCGACGAGCGTCGGATCGGTGGAGGTGAAGCCGGCGGGGCCCCAGTTGGCCAGGCCCTTGGTGACGGCGTAGAATCCGGCAGGAACATCCATCGGCATGGTGCCGTAGAGTTCCAGTGCAGCCTTTTCGGCCTTGTTCGCAGCCTTCACGGCTTCGTCCTGATTTTCGATGGTGCCCGGCACCTTGGCCAGCTTATCGATTTCGTCGGAGCCGACGAAGGAGAAGTTGGATTCGGACTTGGAGCCGTACAGCTGGGTCATGTTCAGCTGGCCCCACGGGCTGTTGGCCTGCCATGCCATGGTCGTCACGTCGTAATCGTGGTTGTTCATGGTGTCGGCCCACTTGGAGTTGTCCTTGTTATCAAGCGTGATCTTGATACCGGCAGCCTTCATCATCTGCTGGTAGGCCTTGGCGATGGCCGTCGTGGTGGCGGAGTCGCCGAAGTAGGTGAAGCGCACGTCGAGAGTCTTGCCGTCCTTCGCGAAGTAGCCGTCGTCGCCCATCTTGTAGCCGGCGGATTCCAGCGTCTTCTTGGCGCCTTCGACGTCGAGCTTCTTGGCAGCCTCCGGGCGGTTGTCCTCATAGCCCTTCTGGAAGATCGGGAACACTTCGGAGCCGGCGTCTTCAGGCGTCCAGTTCAGGCCCTGGAAGTGGATCTTGTTCATGGTCTCGCGATCGTAGGCCTGGTTCAGGGCCTTGCGCACGTTGACGTCCTTCAGCGGGCCGGAGGAACCGTTGAACACGTACACGTTGGTTTGCAGACCGTAGCCCAGACGGATCTGGGAGTCCTTGCGGCCGCGCACGGTCTTGAGGCTGTTGGCGTTGGAGAACGATACGGAATCGATTTCACCGTTCTTGAACGCGTTGAGCATGGCGGTGTCTTCCATGTACTTGTAGGTGATCTTCTCCAGCTTCGGAGTTGCACCCCACCACTTGCTGTTGCGCACGAAGGTGGCACCGTCTTTGTCGGCCTTCTGCACGGTGAACGGGCCGGCACCCCACTCATCGCTGTGCGGGTTGTCGATCCAGCCTTCGGTAAAGACCTTGGGATCGGTGGCCTGCGGCGGGTAGAGGCCGGTGAACACGGACTGCCACGGATAATACGGAGAGGCGAAGGTCACCACAGCCTGCTTGGCGTTTGCACCCTGCTCCACGCTCTTAACAGAGGAGTAGCCATCGGTGCTCGGCGGGTTGTAGGCCGGGTTGGAGCCGTTCATGACTTCCCAAGTGGACTTGAATGCGGTCCAGTCGATCGGGGTGCCGTCGTTCCAGTTGGCCTTGTCGTTGATGGTGTAGGTGACGGTCAGCGGGTTCTCGTTGGTCACCTTGGCGTCGGTGATGTAGTCCTTGTTCCAGGTCATGTTGCCCTTGAGATCGAACTTGACCAGGGAGGGCATGTACCAGCTCCACAGCTCGCTCATGTATCCGGTGTTGCCTTCCACGCTGAACGAGTTCCAGTTCGGCGTGTAGGTGGTGGCCATGTGCAGCTCGCCACCGTCCTTGATGTTGTCGCTATCCTGCGGGTTGTTGTAGGCCTTGTCCGGATCAGGCATCGAGTACTGGCCCTGATAATCCGACTCGAAGCCGGAAGCCGGCTCAGCAGCTCCGACCTTGGCGTCGTTGGTAGCTTCGCCGTTGTTGGTGGCGCCGCAACCGGACACCAGCATGGCGAAAGCCGCCACGGCGGCGCTGGCGACGGACAGTCGCTTCAGTAATTCGCTATTCATGGTTGTTCCTCTCTTGGGGGTTGCCAGACGATAATGGCGGTTGCCCGCCAACGCGTTCCTGGGTGCAAAGCCGCCTGGCCGCCTTGCACCGTTGATATGGAACGCACGACTTGTTGTATTTATTGCGGAGCCGTTCGCCGCTTGGGGCGAGGGCAATTCATGAAGGCATGAAAGTATGTCAGCTGACCTGCGCGAAATGGCAGGCGGCAACATGATCCGGCTGCCATTGCTTGAGCGCCGGGGGCTGGGAATCACACATGGCCCGCTGTTCCTCGCTCAACGTCAGCCGCAACGGGCAACGTGAGGCGAACGGGCAGCCGGCGATGCGCTCGGTGGGGCTGGGCAGTTCGCCCTGCAGCACCACGCGATGGCGTTGGCGTTCGGCAATCGGGTCGGGCACCGGCACCGCGCTCATCAGCGCCTGAGTGTAAGGGTGCAGCGGATGTTCGAACACTTCGGTGGTGGTACCGCTTTCAACGATGTGGCCCAGATACATCACGGCCACACGGCTGGAGATGTGGCGAATCACCGACAGGTTGTGCGCCACGAACAGGTAGGCCACACCCAGTTTGTTCTGCAGGTCCTCGAGCAGGTTGATCACGCCGGCCTGAATGGATACGTCCAAAGCGGAAACCGGCTCGTCGAGCAGCACAAGCTTGGGGTTGACGGACAGGGCTCGTGCGATGGCGATGCGCTGGCGCTGGCCACCGGAGAACTGCGTGGGGAATCGATCGACCTGATCGGGGTTCAATTCCACCAGCTCCATCAGTTCGCCGATGCGGTCGTTGATGCGTTTGCGATCCCAGCCGAGCGCTTTCAACGGTTCGGCGAGCACGTCATAGACAGGCAGACGCGGATCGAGGGAGCTCATCGGATCCTGGAAAATGTATTGCACGCTATGGTGCAGTTCGCGACGCTGGGCCCGCTTGAGTCCCTTGGTCACCGGCTGGCCGAACAAGGTGATGCTGCCGGATTCGGGCTGTTGGAGGTTCATGATCTCGAGCAGTGTGGTCGATTTCCCGGAGCCGGATTCGCCCACCAGAGCGACGGTCTCCCCTTCGCGCACGTCGAGCGTCACATCGTCCACCGCATGGACTTCACCGATTTTGCGGCGAAGGAAACCACCGGAGGTCAGCGGGAAGGTTTTCTTCAGATGCTGCACGTCGAGCACCACGGCACGGCGTTCGCGTGGCACGCCGGCGAACTTCGAGGCGACGCCCTTGCCCACTTCGTATACGTCTCGGAAGGTCAGGCCACGATCGAGAATCTCGCGAGTGCGATGGCATGCGGCCGACTGGCCGTTGCGTCCGGGCACTGGCTCCAGATTCGGCTCATTGGCGCGGCAGGCGTCAACGGCCAGAGGGCAGCGCGGTGCGAACGGGCAGCCGGTGGGCAGCGCGGCAAGGTTCACCGGGGAGCCTGGAATCGGCACCAGTCGGTCGGTTTTGTCGCGATCCGGGCGCGGCACGGCACCCAGCAGGCCCATCGTATACGGCATAACCGGATGGGCGAAGATGTCTTCCACCGATGCCTGTTCCACAGGGCGACCGGCATACATGACGACAATCTGGTCGGCGACGCCGGCGATCACGCCAAGATCATGGGTGATGAAGATCAGTGCGGCACCGGTTTCACGCTGGGCTTTCTTGAGCACGTCAAGCACCTGGGCCTGAATCGTGACGTCCAGTGCGGTGGTGGGTTCATCGGCGATGATGACGTCGGGATTATTGGCGATGGCCATGGCGATGACCACACGCTGGCGCATGCCGCCGGAGAACTGGTGCGGATAGGATTTCAGCCTTTCCTTGGCGTTGGGGATGCCCACCAGTTCCAGCAGTTCGATCGAACGCCGTTCCACTTCATCTTCAGGCATGCCCGGATTGTGGATGACCAGCGCCTCCTTCATCTGCTCGCCGATGCTGTAGACCGGAGTCAGCGCCGAAAGCGGATCCTGGAACACCATGGCGATGCCGTCGCCGCGGATCTTGCTCATTTCGGCATCGGTTTTGGTCAGCAGTTCTTCGCCACGGAAGGTGATCGAACCGGTTACCTTGGCGTTGGAGTCCAGCAATCCCATGATCGACATGGAAGTGACGGACTTGCCGGAGCCGGATTCGCCGACGATGCCCAGCGTCTCGCCGCGGCGCAGGTCGAAGTTCATGCCGCGCACGGCACGCACGGTGCCAGCTTCGGATGCGAAGCTGACGTGCAGGTCGCGCACGCTGAGCACTACGTCGCCTTGGGCTGCGGCGGTGCGTTTGGGAGACTGGTTTTGTGCCGCCGAGTTGTTGGTGGACTTGGTTTTCCTGAAGAACATGGTCATCCTCTGCCTCTCACTCGGCCTTGCCGCCGGAACGGGAATACGGATCGATGGCGTCGCGCAGTCCATCGCCGATCATCTGCACGGAGAAAGTGAGCAGGATCAGCACGATGGAGGGGAAGATCAGCACCCATGGAGCGGTGAGGATCACGGACTGGCCTTCGTTGAGCAGCGTGCCCAGCGAGGTGTCCGGAGCTTTGATGCCCAGACCCAGGAAGCTCAGTGAGGTTTCGGAGCCGACGGCACCAACCACGCCCAGCACGGTGTTGATGATGAGCACCGAACCCAGGTTCGGCACCAAGTGACGCACGATGATGCGGAAGGGGTTCACGCCCATGAATTTGGCGGCGTGCACGTAATCAAGTTCGCGCAGGCTCATCGTCAGCGTGCGCAGCACACGCGCGTAGCCGATCCAACCGAAGGCGGTCAGGCCGAAGGTCAGCCACAGCCAGCCGGAGGTGCCGGCGGACGAACGCACGATCATGGCGATCAGCAGGAAGGACGGCACGACCAGGAGCATATCGAGCAGCCACATGCCCACCTTTTCGAACCAGCCTTCGAAAAAAGCGATGGCCGTGCCCAGAATGGCGGCGATGGCGGTGGTGGCCAGCGAGCTTAGGATGCCGATGCTCAGCGAACGACCCAAACCACGGACAATCATGGCGTACAGGTCAGAGCCACCGGCCGTGGTGCCCAGCCAGTGATCGGCACTGGGTGGGGTGCCCAGCGACATGAAGTCAAGCTCTTCATAATCCCATTTGCCGATTTTCGAGCCGAACAGTGCGAAGAAAATCAGAATCAGCAGCAGCACCAGTCCCGCCACCGCCGAGGGGCGGCGGAAGAAGCGGCGGACATACAAGGTCATACGTCCGGTGCGGTGAAATTCACGCTTGGTCTGCGACGCAGTAGTTTGTGTTGCGGCTTGCGACGCATCTTGCGCTGCGGAATGCTTGTGCTCAGTATCGTTTGTGTTGTCTGTCATGGTCAATCGCCTTGTCCAATCAGCTCGAATCAGCTCAAACGGATGCGCGGATCAAGCCACGCGGAGAGGATGTCGGCCAGCAGAGCGCCAGCCAGCGTGCACACGCCACCGAACGCGGCGATTGCAGTAGCACCGTTGATGTCGTTGTTATTGATGGTCGTGACGAAGTAACGGCCCAGACCATTGATGGCGAACACGGTTTCCGTAATAACCGCACCAGTGAACACGCTTGCGATGGAGAAGGCGATATTCACCGTGGTGGGGATCAGGGATGTGCGCAGCGCATGCTTGCGAATGGCCTGGTTCAGCGTCAGTCCCTTGGCACGAGCCGTGCGCACATAATCAGCATTCATCGTGTCAAGCAGATAGGTGCGCTGCGTCAGGTGATAGCTCACCGCGCCAGGAATCGTGATCACGATAGTGGGCAGCACAATATGCTGCAGGAAGTCAACAAACCACAGCCACGGGTTGCTGCCTTCATAACTATGCAAACCGGTGACGAAGAAGATCCTGGCACCGGCGGCATTGTTCAGCGCGATAGCACCGAAGGCCACGAACAGGCCAAGCACCGCAGGCGGGATAACAAGGAAGAAAGTGGCCACGACGTTCAGCGCACGATCCTGCCACTTGTACTGGCGGATAGCGGTGTATACGCCGATACTCACACCGATGAGGATAGACAGCACGGTGGCGATCGTCACCAGCTGCACGGATGCGGAGATACGCGACGCCACAGCCGGGCCAACCGGAGACTGATCAGGCGCCAAACCCCAATCCCACTTAGTGACAACATTTTTCAACCAGTGAAGATATCGGATGATTATCGGCGTCTGGTCGTTAATATTCGCGTTATCCAGAGAACGGTTAACGGACTCAACCGGCGGTTGAGGATGACGCGACATGTAGTTCGAACGCGGATCCATGAACGCGCTCGCGAGGAAATAGGTCATCGACACCGCGACGAACAACATCACTGCATAATTGACGATGCGCTTGATGATATATTTGAGCACTCGCTTTTCTCCCCACCCCACAGAAAATAGCTAAATCGCGTTTAGTGATACCCCCCCCGCAAGCATATGCAATAGGTGTTCACTATATGGACAGCTTGCGTTGTGGAAGATTATCGGCATTTCTCAGTAATTTCAAGGCAATTGCCCAGCTGAAAATTTTTTCGAACCGGTTTCTTGTCGCACAGGTCTAGTATTTCAGCCTCGTTTACGGTATAAGCGACAACAACGGAGGCAATACCATGACCAACGACACTCAGGTGCAGGCCGTCAGCAGTGATCAGCTGAAGTCTTATAGCACCGCATTCAACCAGGATCGCGCCAATCTTGTGGCCGCCGACGCGGCGGTATCCGCCGGCGTGCTCAAGGCGGCCACCAGCTATCGCGGCGTGCGCGAACTGCCGCGCGAGTTCTCGGTCGAACTCAAGCAGGGCTCCATCACCAACCAGAAGCATTCCGGCCGCTGCTGGATGTTCGCATCGCTCAACACCCTGCGCTATGAGCTCATGCATACGTGGAATCTCGAGGATTTTGAATTCTCCGAAACCTATCTGTTCTTCTGGGATGCCATCGAGAAGTCGAACACCTACCTTGAGCAAGTACTGGCCACGCTGGACGAGCCGACCGATTCCCGCCTGTTCCAGATCATCAACGATGAGCCGGCTTCGGACGGCGGCTGGTGGCAGATGTTCGTCGCGCTGGTGAACAAGTACGGTCTGTGCCCCAAGTCCGCCTACCCGGAGTCCGCCAACTCCGAGGATTCCGACGCGTTCAAGCAGTATCTGGGCATCAAACTGCGCGAATTCGCTGCCGAACTGCGCCGCAAGCATGCGGCCGGCGCCACCGTGGATGAGTTGCGCGAACTTAAGCGCGAGCAGATGTCCGTCGTGTATCGCATTTGCGCGATTTCGCTGGGCGAGCCGCCGGAACGTTTTGATTGGATGGCGCGTGTCAGCGATGACGACAAGAATGACGATGCCAAGAAGACTGACAAATCTGAAAAGTCTGACAAATCCAGCAAGTCCGGCAAGGACGAGCGCAAGCAGATCGTCGAGCACGGCATCACCCCGCTGGAGTTCGCCGCCAAGTATGTGCCGGTGAACGTCAACGATTTCGTGACGCTGTGCAATGCGCCGATGGCGCAGACCCCGTTCCTCAAGCGCTACCGCATCGCCTACACGGCCAACGTGGTCGAAGCGGGCGATATGGAATTCGTCAACGTGCCGCTTGACGTGTTCAAGAAGGCCGCCGTCAGCCAGCTGGCCGCCGGCCACCCGATCTGGTTCGCCTGCGATTGCACGCAGTTCTCGCTGCGCCATGAGGGCTTCTTCGACCGTTCCGTGGTGCGCGCCGATCGCCTGTTCGGCACCGAATTCACCTTCGACAAGGCCGACGGCCTGGAATATGCCGAGCGTCCGAGCAACCATGCGATGACGTTGACCGGCGTGAACCTGGACGCCGACGGCAAGCCGAACCGCTGGAAGGTGGAGAACAGCTGGGGAAAGGACAACGGCAAGGACGGCTACTACGTGGCCTCCGATGATTGGTTCGACCGCTATGTCACCGAAATCATCATCCGCAAGGACTTCCTTGACGAAGCAACCCGCGCCCTGACCTCGGCCGAGCCCGTAGAACTGCAGCCCTGGCAGGCACTCACCCTCGCCTCCCCCTGCGCCTGATCCGTCCAAGCGATAGCGCATTCACGCCTGCATGCCGTCGCCGCCGCCCATTCTCCAGGCATTACACTGGTACCAGCGACAGAATCGGAGGCGACGGCATGGCAGTGGATTATTCCGCAGTGACGAACTGTGGCAATGGTATTTGGCGCACGGCCGGTGCATGCATTATTGATCGCACCGGTCGCAAGCGCTTGCCAATCGGCGACGACGGATTCGAACGCGCGATCAGCGGTTCCGTTGTCATCGACAAAACCATGCTTATCGCGGATGTTCTTGATAGCGGATACACTGCGACGCTGTTCTGCCGCCCTCGCCGATTCGGCAAAACCTTGAATCTCACGATGATGCAGTCGTTCTTTGAGATTCCACCGGACGGTCGCAGCCGTGCGCCCCTGTTTGAGGGCACTGATATCTGGCAGGCTGCTGAAGGCACCTACCAGCAATATCAGGGTGCTTATCCGGTGATTGCGTTAAGTTTGCGCACGGCCAAGGGATTGACATGGCAGCAGACCTATGATGCGTTGAAGCAGACGATCATCATGGAGTATGAACGTCACCGTTATCTTATGGAAAGCAATATGCTCTCCGTAAATGAAAAAGCGTTTTTCAATGCGATAGCTTCCGGGCAAGCAGATAGTGGAGCATTTGCCGCATCGCTGGAACGGTTGGCGGGTATGCTCAGAGCCCATCATCGCAGTCCTGTTGTGGTGTTGATCGACGAATATGATGCTCCCGTGATGGCCTCCTATTCGGCACCCAACGGAGGGTATTACACCGAAGCAGTCACATTCCTCAAAACTTGGTTGACAGGAACGTTGAAGGATTCCGGAAAGGCGCTTGCTTTTGCCTGCCTTACCGGAGTGCAGCGTATCAGTAAAGAATCCATTTTCAGTGATTTGAACAATCTTGCTGTTAATACGGCTCTCTCCAACGAATTTGATGAACGCTACGGATTTACCGAATATGAGGTGCAAGCATTAGCCGCGTATCTGGGCTACCCGGATTGCATGACGCAGGCCCGCCAATGGTACGACGGTTACCGTTTCGGCAGCATAGATGTTTATAACCCTTGGAGCATACTCAACTATTTCAAGCAGGGTTGCGCACCGGATGTGTATTGGGGTAACACCTCTGGCAATTCCGTAATCGGCGAATTGGTTCATGGCGCTGATACCGCTACATTATCCAAAATCTATGAACTGATGGAACCCAACGGCATGGTTGTGGCTCCGCTCGACCTAGGAATCGTGTTTCCTGATATTGGAGCACATTCCGAGGCGATCTGGTCGATGTTGTATCTGGCCGGTTACCTGACCACTGAAGATACGGCTGCTCCTGGCATGACTACGCTTGCACGGCGTTTGCACATCCCAAACCTGGAAATTGCCAGCCTCTATCACGCGGAAATCATCGATCGTTTTGTCTCAGAAGCCGGAGGCACCAATCGGTTGGAATCATTCCAAACCGCATTGCGCAACGGAGATGAATACACACTCTGCCAAACGCTCACCGCGATATTGCGCGATTCGACTTCAAGCTTCGATCTGACGAATGAAAACGCATGTCATATGCTGCTTATCGGCCTTTGCTTCGGCATGCCCGGATACACCGACCCCACATCGAACAGGGAAGCCGGATATGGTCGTTACGATATTCGTTTAACTCCAGCCAACAGTAATTCTCCGTTGCGATCGTTCGTCGTTCCTGAACATCGTCCGATGATTACCATCGAGCTGAAGTTCCTGCCTCAAAAATACAGCACTGATGATGCCTTGGTACATGCTTTGCAGGACAAAGCTTACGAAGCTTTGCAGCAAATTATCAAACAAGCGTATGACGCAGAGCCGTTGCCGCAGGGGGCCCACAAACGTCTGCGTTGGGGAATCGCTATCGGCTCTCGCCATTGTGCTGTGACCTGTCAGTGTGTATAGCTCCCATATATACCTGCACCGGCCTTTTACACTATTGCGATGGTGCCCCGACTGTTGATTGATCGTGGCACCATCGCAATTAGTTCAACTGTCCTTCTCAAGTATCGCCATCAGGTTTTGCAACCTGCACTTGAATTGAATCAGGCGACGGGCTTGGATTCGTCGGCTTGGTAGTCGAAGAAGTCGAAGTCGGCGCAGCGCTCGTGCAGCGAGGCGTCGGTGACGGCCACGCCGACCATCGTGCCGGTGAACTCGCCGAACTTGCAGTATTCGTCGGAGAAGGTGGTGGTGTCGAACTCGGGGCCGATCTTAGTCCAGTTCTCACCGTCGTAGCCCCACTCGAACCAAGTGCGACGGCCTTCGATGTTCAGACGCATGTAGATCGGCTTGTCTTCGACGGCCACGCGGGTGTCGAGCATCTCGGTCTTCTCGCCGTTCTCCAGGCGCACCAGCGAGATGGCAGAGCCGCCGAGCGTCTCCGAATAGTACTTGCGCAAGAAGATGTTGTTCATGTTGTCGTAGTAGATCACCAGACCCGCGGAATGCTGGTAGACCTCCGGCAGGAACTCCATCTTCGTGGTCACCGTGGCGTACACGCTGGTGAGTTTGCGGGCCACAAGGCTCGTGCGGTTGAGCGAAGCCAGTGACTCCTGCCCGCGCACGCGCAGCCATCCCGGACGCTCGGTCACGTTCGCGAAGGTGGTGGGCATGAGGCGCGGCGAGTAGTACCAGTTGCCCAGCTCGCCACCATCGAAATCATCAAACGCAGGGATTTCAGGCATCGGCACATCAGGCAGATTCGGTTCCTCGACTTCGAGCTTGGCAAGATTCGACCCGTCAGCCATGCGCAGCCAACCATCCTCGGTCCACGTCATCTTCTGGATCGCGGTCTCACGGCCGAGCGTGCAGCGCAGTTCAGGCGTGAACGGACGCGAGGTCAGGTGCACCAGATAGGTCTCGCCGTTCGGCAGGTCCACATAGGAGCCATGGCCTGACTTTTGCAGCACAGAATCCGGGTTGTAGTAGCGGGGCTTCAAATGGTCGTCATCCGCGCGCTCGTTGGATTCGACCGGTTGCGAGGTGACGATCGCGCCCTGCGGGTCCGGCTCGTACGGACCCCACACGTTGCGCGAGCGGCCCATGGTGACGGCATGGTTGTAGCCGGTGCCGCCCTCGGCGCACATGATGTAATACCAGCCGTCGCGCTTGGTCAGGTGTGGGGCTTCGATGCAGCCACGATCGGTGGCGCCGCGCCAGATGCGCTTGGGGTAACCGACCACATGCTGGGTTTCGGGATCGTATTCGACCATGCAGATCACGCCCGGCTTCTCGTAGCCTTCGCGGGTCTCCCATTCGAGCGAGACGATGTACTTCTTGCCGTCATCGTCATGCAGAATGGACGCGTCGAAGCCGGAGGAGGTGAGGTAGACCGGCTCGCTCCACGGGCCTTCGATGCTCTTGGACTTGATGAGGTAGTTGTCCACATCGAAATACCGTGCGTTCATGGAGTTCATCACGCCGTAGATCACGTAGAACATGTCCTCATCCTCGTTGTAGGTGAGGCATGGTGCCCAGATGCCCTTGGCGGACGGCAGCTTGGTGAGGTTCGGCTCGGTGTCGTCGGTGAGGACGTGGGTTTTGAGCTCCCAGTGCTTCATATCCTTGGAATGGTAGACGGGGATGCCGGGGAACCATTCGAAGGTGGAGACGGCTACGTAGTAGTCGTCGCCTTTGCGGCAGATGGCGGGGTCGGGATTGAAGCCTTTGAAAATCGGATTGTGCAGCATGGTAACTCCTTTGTTTTTCGATGGTTTTTATTGTTTTGATAGTTGCGATTGTTGTAATCGTTACGATAGTGCGGTGTCCGCTGGGGTTGGCGATGTTCTATTGGCAACACGCTCCGGGCCGCTCTGGCCAAGTCTTTACGGTTGTCAACAGAACATCGCCAACCCCAGCTCGTTGAGTGCTATCAGTTGCGATTGCGCGGTGGTCACCGGCTCGTTGGGTGCCATTAGTTACGATTGCGCGGTGGGTACCGGCTCTTTGGGTGCTATAGGTTCCGATTCGTCCGATTAGTTGCGGCCGGAGGGGGTGGGGAACCAGGTTTGGGCTATGCAGCGGCCTAGGTCCCAGGCGTCCCATCCGATCCAGCCGGGGGTGTTGACGGTGTCGGTGAGTAGCTTGTAGTTCCAGTAGTAGTAGCCGGAGCCGTGGCTCCATGCTTCGAGCTGGCTCTTGGCGACTCCCTGGTAGAGGTCGCGCTTCTCGGCTGGGGTGAGGGCTTCGACCTGCGCGCCTTCCTCGCCGTTGAGCACGCTCTGGCCGCCGTGGGTGTCGACGCCGCAGCCGACCGAGTTGAATAGGCACCACTCCCCCACAATGACGGGGAAGTATTCGCTCATTTCCTTGATCATCGGCGCGTAGGTGTTGCGCACGAAATCGTCGTAGCCTTCCACGGTCTGCGGGCAGCCCATCATCTCGGCGGTCATCAGGTACTGGTGCGTGTCGAGGATCACGTTGACGAATTCGGGCGCAAGTTTGCCGTCTTCGCCGCGCATGAAGTCCTTCCACTGCCAGATGTCGAAACCGTCGTGGAACACCACGGCCTTATCTTCGGGCAGCGCGCCATGCTCGGCATCGCGCAGGCGATGGTAGGCGGTGACGTAGAAGTCCTTAAGCCAATCGAATTCGATCGGGCCGGTGCCTTCGGCAAGTTCAGGGTCAACCGCCTTGTAGCGTTCCGTCACGTTCATCATCGGCCAGGAGGTGGTGGTGTTCGGCTCGTTGATGATTTCGATGCCCATCAGGGCTTCGCGGTTGCCGTAGCGCTGAGCGAGGCGTTCGAGCACGGTGAGCACGAACTCCACCTCGTCGGGCAGCTGCGCCCACTTGCACACGCCGGAGATGCCACCGTTGTCGAAGCCGTTCTGGCTCATCGGCGCGGTGTGCAGGTCGATGAGGATGGTCAGACCGTACTTCTCGGCCCAGTTGAAGGCCTTGTCGAGCTCTTCGATGCAGCCGATGAAGGGCGCGCGGTCGCCGAAGATAAAATACGGCACGGGGATGCGCACCGAGTCGAGTCCCCAGGACTTGATGGTGGCGAAGTCGCGTTCGTTGATGTATTCCGCACGGTGGGTCTTGATGCGAGCCTCATAGACCTCCGGCGAGAGCTGGGTGGGCAAATAGTATTCGTCATCCGCGGTGGTGCCGTCGAACAGAGCCGGATTCATCCACTTCTCGAGGACGAGCCAGTTTCCGAGGTTCACACCGTTGATGTAGCTGATATCCATATGCACTCCTTTGTACTTGTGCGATCACTTTCTATTACTTAGTAATCACTTAGTTATATGATAATACATTCTTGGAGAAGCGCAACTTCGCCTGCGGGAACGTCGTGTCGAATCAGACTTTAGCCTCCTCCACCCTTAGACACCCTTTCGGAAGATGGAAGACAGAGGCCCTTAGAGGCACACGCTGCAGAGGTGATAGCATTTTCGTATGAAAACGCCATCAAAGAAGATGCCCTTGGAATTCGATCAAATCTTATTGATTCAGGCGCTTGTCTGGATAATATCGCTTGTGGTCATATGGGTATTCCCGTCAGTTCTGTCGATTTATGGCGTGCTATGGATCGTTCTCCCATGCCAGCTTCTTTATATCGGCTTCAAATCAGTGAGAGCTCATCGAGGCGTGTGTGCAAACCTGCTGACCATACTGTTCTCAGGAATATCGTCATTGATTGCGACGATGATCATCAGCACGTCGTTGAACATGCTCCGTGGGTGGAATATATACTTTTCACCGCTCGATTACCTAATACTCGGCTTCGTTTTTTCCGCAGGCGGAATGCTGCTTTCCATTGTGACGCACTGGATAAAATGTAATTAAACATCACAGTTGCCTGAGTTCTCGATTCAGGCAATCGTAACCTCATTTCTTCAACGAACGGCTCCGGCTTCGCTTTGTCATCCTGAGCGGAGGCGAAGCCGGAGCCGAAGGATCTTGAATACTGCAGCAGCCTAAACGTCCACTTAAGATTCCATTTGCGCCAACTTGGCTTTGAGCACGGCAACCTGATGCTCCAGCATTTCAATGCGCAACGCCTGTTTGGCGATAAGCTGCCCTTTCGGATCGAAGTCGCCGATAAACATCACATCTGCATCGGTATCATCGCCCAGATCCTCGGCGGGGTCAACGCTCTGCTTCCACCGGGCAAGGGCACGTTCGATGCGCTTATGCCCCACAATCTCCGGATCGAGTCCGGCGTCGCGGAAGATTCTGGTCGGACTATCACCCGCCAAATATCTGGCCGTCGCACGGCGACGAAATGCCTCGTCATACGTAATGCGTGTTTCGCTCACGTTCCTGACTGCCGGCAGCGTGCGCAAATAACGCACCTGATCCGGGCTAAACGCTTGTCTGCTCATGACCTTCCTCGCCTTCCTTTCGACTCTTTCATACGAATGTGATGCCCACGTTCTGCACGTCGACGCAAATGCCATACCGTTACTGTGCAAACAGCGATAACCCCCAATACGGCACAACCAACTGTTATTGCCACAACTGTTTGCTGCGGCTTATCATAGTCCGTTTCGTCCGGAGTGGTCGGATTGGCAATCCTGTGACCGCGCACAAGCAAACGATGCGAATTGATGCCATAGGGTGTGCACGTAATCAATGTGGCCAGGTCTTCGCCCGGCTCAATGTTGAGGTTGGTGAAATCGTTGGGCAATACCACGTTGATTTCGTCCACTTGGTACGTCATCGTCGTATCAAGCACGTGAAACGCGAACGTATCCCCCGGCTCCAGCTCGTCCAATCCGGTCAGCAGGCGCGCGGATGGCAAGCCAGTATGCCCCGAGACCACTGCGTGCGATCCCTCGCCGCCCACGGGCAGGCTGCTGCCGAGCAGATGGCCGACCGCGATCTGCAGAACACCATCGTCGGTGCCATGGTAGATCGGCAGGCGGGTTTCGAGTTTGGGGATGGTGACGTAGCCCATGATTCCGGTGCCGGTGATATCCAGCGTATCTTCATAGGCTTGTTTCGTCTCGTCGCTTGGGTGCATGGCATCCATCCAACGACCTGACTGATTCGCCTGCGCCGAAGCCAGCAGCTGAGCGTTATACTCCTCGGCTTTGGCGAGAATGCTCTCGCGTTCCGCTTTGCCCATATCATCCGTTGTTTCGATGTATGTGGCGACCGCACGCGACTGATGCATCCGGTTCCACGTATCCGCCACCGTCGGATACGCGACCAATCCCACTCCCACCAACAGCAGGAGCACAAAAAACACAACCATGCACCGCAGCCCGATATCAACGGGCTTGCGGTGCTTGGCCATACCGCCGTTTGCGTTATTCGGCATACTGTTTATCGCTTGTTATCGCCGCAGGGGCCGATCAGTGACGTTCGCGGCGCAGGTGACGGATTGCCAGAGCTGCGAATAGCAGTACCAGCATCACGCCGGCCACACCGGTTATAGTGGCACCGGTTTTGGAGATGTCATCGGGCGGCGTGCGGTCATCCGGCGGATTTGTGGGAGGATCCTTGCGATCGGGCGGAATCGTGGGCGGCGTATAGGTGTTGGTGATGGTGTACACGTTGCCTTCACGATCCACGCTCACGGTGTATCCGTCCGGCACCGACTTCTCGACCACGCTCCACTCATGGTCAGGATCAAGCCCCGTCCAGATATGCGTCCAATTATTGGATTCGTCGAGCACGACCTCGTCGTACACTTTTCCGTCCCTGAGCAGTTGGACGACAACCTGACTAGGGCGTTTGTGCTCCGAGTCGTTGCTGTCTTCCCAGACCTTGACGACCTTGATCTCAATATCCTTTTCAGGAGGGGTAGGCGGCGTGGTCTCACACTCGGTCTTCGGCTCAACCGTCACATTGATGCCCTCGACCGTATTAGCCTTGTCCGTGCTCGTCGGCAAAGACACCAGTAACGCACCCGCATCGCACGACAGTTCGCTGTTTTTGTACGAGCCGTACACCAGCAGATACAGGCCATCCGGCAGGTTCGAGAACTTGTACTCGCCATCCGCAGCGGTTTCACCCGACGCCAGCGGTTTGATGCCGTCGAGCTGCGCGTACGAGGCAAGCGTATTCGCCAAATCACGCAGCTCATTCTGACTCATGGTGGTCAGGTCGGGCCAAGCAACGTCATATTTCTTGAACGCCTCGGTCGGCTCGGCCTGCCAATCCTTGGACCATGTGGCGACCCGGTACAGGTCGACCTTCACACCGGGCACGGGATCACCGTCATGCTTATATTCGAACGTGATCGACCCCGAACCGGTCACGGTCTGTTCATCGGCATGGGCGACATTGCCCAAACCCGCTATACACAATAGGGAGGCGAGCAACGCAGCCAGACACGCCAGCCACCCCCGCAGTCTCCTGGAACCAGCAGCCATCGAAACCCTCTCCCTCAACAATATGAAAAACCTGGAATGTACCCTCCTCCCATGCCGAACCATCATCGTCCGGCACGGGAAGAGAGCGAACGCCCCGTCATAACCCCGACGGGACCAGGGGTTCAATTATTGCGATATATACCGGTGAACCGTGTTGGTTCAGTTTGGCTCAGCGACGGCTCTGACGCTTACGCAACGTCACAGCCAAGCCAAGACCCGCAAACACAACCACAGCCGCACCGACCACATACAGGATCGTCGTACCCATACCACCGGTCTCCGGCAGTTCGGAACCCGATGTATTCTCCACCTCTACGGTGTTATTGGTCACAGCAGTCACCGAACCGTCGACATGCACTGCGCCATTGTGAGCAGTACCTTTAATCTCGACCGTAATCGGGGAGGTAAGCTTGTTATATCCTTGAAGAGGTTCTGTCTCCCACAGGTAGTACGTACCGGAGTCCAAGCCAAACAGTTTGAACTTGCCATTAGAGTCGGTGACAAACTCAATCATGCCTGATTCATCAGCCTTGGCCACGCGGTAGCTCTTAATACTCGTACCAGTCTTCTCCACGAACTCAATAGGAGAATTGCTCTCTAAGTCGGTGGTGAGCTTGAATTTGACTCCTGCAAGCGGGGTCTTATCACCGTCTTCAAGCGTGTACTTGAACACATCGAAATCCCACACATAGGTCGTAGTCGTAGACTCCGGCGTATGGCTGGTGTAATCCTTCTTACCGTAGTCAAGGTATGTCTTGTTCGGATTACCATCTCCACGAATCACGGCATCCTCATTGACCGTGGCAGTATACGACACCACGAGCTGGTCACCGGCCTTGAGCTCCTTGAGCACAGCCTCCGAGAACGTCACCGTGAACGTATCCTTTTCTTCGGTAGTTGTGCCATTCGGAGCATAACTCTGGGCGTTTTCACCGGTGAGTACCTGATAATCAGTGTCCTTAGTCAGCTCAGTTGTCGTATCTCCGCTAATCTTCTCAATCTTGGTCACCGTTCCGAAAGTCAAACCATCGCTGAGCTTATCGTGCAGCACGTAGTTAGTTGCACCCGCCTGCGCAGTGATTGTCGTCCGGAAGTTCACCGTATCGCCAATCTTTGCGTCGTTTTCGCTATCCCAAATGTTGCCCTCTTGAACCTTCTTGAGGACCTCCGGAACCTTGTTCTTGTCCTTGATCGTCACGGTCTCAGCCGCAGTATCAAGCATCACCAGAGAACCCGTCGTAGACGTCACCAAGTAATATCCCAAATCAAGACCCGAAATCGTCACCGATGTATCAGTCGCACCAGCCGTTGCAGACTGATCAGGTGTGATCTGTGAATCAGCATGTTCCGTGTTGTACTGATCCATATATGTGATGGCGGCATCAGCAAAGTTCTTCGCCGCAGCATCGCCCGTGAACGATTCCTTGGGCGTAACCACACGTGGGTTACCTTTGACCGATACCTCCACGTACGAAGTACCCGCCCCATTGCCAGTCACAAAACCAAACCACGGGCTGTCTTCAGCAATCGTATACGCGACCTTTTTATCATCACCATTCCCGGTGTACGAAGCTACGCCGAAAATCCGGTACGCATCATACTTCTGACCTGAATTCGCCGGATTGACTACAATCGAACCAGTACCGGTCTTTTCAGCAATCCCAGCAGGTTCATCCGCGTAAGCAGATGCGGTAATCACACCACCAGTTAGCAGCATCGCGATGGCGGCGAGTATGCCGACCAGTGTTTTCCATATTCTTCTCATAATCGGTTCCTTTCAAACCGGCTCACACCCATTGTGAGTACGAGCAAAATCTTGTATTTGTTCCGGCATCCATGGCATTCCCGGTCTGTTGGACGGCAATGCCATGGACATCAGGTCGTTGTTAGTGTCGCCTTGCACGGCGGCTTCGCCGCCAAGTCGAGGCCACACCCATGCTCGCCACCGCAAGCACCGTAATTCCCGCCAACACGATCATCTGAGACCCCAGCCCGCCAGTGGACGGCAAAAGCGGATATCCAAATGAGTTCGTGAACTTGGCGACAGGCGTTACACGACTGTTTGTGGTAGAGGTAGCCCCCCACGTTGATTTGGACTCTTCAGATTCAGGCCCCTGACCAGCATCGTTCGTATTACGGGTTAGCGTCGCTACAGCCTTTAATGCATTGTTGCTAGGCTGAGTCTCTCGACTCACCGTCACCGACAATGTGTACTTCGCTTGCGAATACGTCATGCCTTTAATCGCATCATCGGGCTTAATCTCACTTATCTCATAAGTGAAAACGAACGGTATGCGATAAGACCCACTAGGATTATGTGGAGGATCAGACGGCCAACCGATATCATTAAACAAACGTGCCGTATACGTGATTACACCGAATGAAACATCCGTATTGGGTTGGCTAACTGTCACAGTGCAGCTGCGCTTTTGACCCGCGTCCGCTTCCGAATCGCAGCTCACGCCCTCACCGGAAGGCAATGGGGTCACAACACTGCCTTTACTCACCCCCTGGTAGACCATTTCCGTTTCTTTGCTCGTCGTTAATTTGAACATGAACGTACCGTTTTCCGGCCAATCTCCACCTTCAACAGTCTTCATTACCGAAAGAGGAACTTTCACGTTCTGAGCATTCGGCTTGTTCTTCATCAACACAGTGGTGGTGCCAGAGAACAGATTGTTCAATGAAGTGCCCTCAACAATCTCCTGTTTGTTCTCAGACGATATCCCATCGCCGTAGTTCTGCATGATGGACAGGTTCGACCATCCTGATGTCGTCAGCAGCGTGACACCGGTGAAGCTAGTATCCGTCGCAGAATCATCAGAGGGACCATACTGCAGCAAAGCATTCTTGGCATACGACAATTTCATAGACTGTTCTGGATTCGCGTTAGTCCAAGTCCATGTGCCGTTATCCGACAAAGTTCCAGTCTGCAGCGTGGCGGTGATGTCGCTCAACGTCCGGTCAAGCTGGTCTTGCGACGCGAATTCATGCATGGTTCGCACTAAAGACCCCACGCCACGACGGACATGCACATTATCGTCCTTGTCCGTGGTTGCATCGCCAGCGTCGGCATACACGCCAGTATCGTCGACAATCACTTTCACAGGTGTGTTTACTTTGTCATATCCATAAGGCGCGCTGGTCTCAACAAGATAATAAGTGCCTTTTTCTAATACTGATGCATCTTTACCAGATGGGAACATTGCACCGCTATGCATCAGAAGCGTTCCGGCGGAGTCTCCCAGTTCCGTTCCTGTTATCAGGTCAGGCACGGTGGTCACTTGATCGTAATAGTTCTTTGTACCCGTACTGGAATCTTTTCTGGGGTTCGGAACCGTCACCGTGCCATTATCGTTGAATGTCACCTGATCGCTGGTATACAACGTAAACGTAGCGGTGAATCGCTGGTCTGTATCAGTAAGAGGTTTCCAATTCTCGTCCGTCTTCTGTACGAAAAGACGGTTTTTGATATTCGGAACCTTCAGGTTCAGCGAGAATAGTCGCATCCACCTATCGTTATCCTTATCACCCTCCATGAACAGACGATATGTATTATCTTTAGAAGCACCCGCTAGGGTTTTCGATTCAGTGAAATAGTAGGCGACGGTGTACTTGGTCTCGGATACATTGCCATTCGTTCCTGCAAGCAAGTTGTAATACTTGCTGATATCACCAGGAAGTTCCGGAATACTAGCCTGGTACCCGCCGGATTGGCCCACATGGAACGTATACGCAGTCCCTTCCTTCTTCGCGGCTTCGACCACGTCCGTGATACCGCCTGTGGGGCTGATTGGTGTGGGAGAATATCCATCAAGAGAATTGCCGGACAGCACTTGCCAGTTCTCGGATTTCTCCAATCCACTCGCCCCTTGGCCGGTATATTTCAGAATCACTGCGAACAGTAGGCCATTGTCAACAACATGCTCAGGAATCTGATCGCCATATTCCGTAGTGCTGCCGGATTCACTCAGTTTGTATATTTCATGTGGTGCCGTCACTAACACGCCTGCATTCGCATAGGCACCCGTAGTCCAGATATTATTCCCCGTTTCCGAGGTGACATAGCCACCGAATTCTCCACTGTCCGATGATGCTGGATGATAGTCCAGCCGTATATCGCCGACCGAACGATAACCTTCAGGAGCACTCTTTTCCCTTAGCACATACTTCGTATACTGCTTCGGGTTATCCCTATATATGTCATCGAACGAAAGTGGCAGATCGCTATCATTCTTATCCATCAACAACAGTTCACCGTTGTTGTCGGTCGTTCCCGTAGCAACCAGTTCTTCATTTTCCTCGACATCGACGCCATACAAATCAAACGTCACGCTAGGAATGGTATTGCCTGACTGATCAACCTTGGTGACCAAGCTCTGGGGTATAGTCACCAAGTTGAACTTCAACGCCATATTGGAATCCTGATGACCACGTTCCAAGTAGAAGAACTTCAGCGTGTGGTATGTGTCATCTTTGAATACATACTGTCCAGGCTTCGTCTCAGTCCAATCCTCAGCTTTAAAGGACTTTGCATCTATGAAGGCTTGCGCCAACGTGGTGGTTCTTGTTCGTGTGATTGTCTCGCCAGCAGTCTCACCCTTTTCCGTTTTAGGATCACCGTTTTTATCCAACGCATCACCATATGTGACCGTACCGGTTGAGAAATCAATGTTGACGCTCACGGGATCATGGATGCCGCCCAAATCAGCCACCAGCACGCCATCAATGTAAATCCACACATCATCGTCGCCGGAGAATTGGTAGGACATAGGCTTGTCATTTACCATGCCTCCGTTCTGTTGAACGAATCGAGTGGACATGGTTAGACCGAAATGGTGGTTCCATTTATCGTTATCCGACGCATTGTTCACATATACGATTTCGCCTTTATCATCCTTGACTACGTTGCCATTGGCATCGAGTTTAGGCTCTTTGGCAGGTTTGCTTTCGATGTCATTGCCATCACTCGTCAAGTTAAATACCTGACTGGCAGTATTGAAGGGGAAAAACTGGGTGCCCAAGCCTGCGGTGCTGTTTCCACTGTAAATAGCACCCCTGGTATACAGGTCAAACTTGTTTTTTGTTTTGTTATACGACGCGAAGTTCTTCCTACTGTCGTAATAATAGTATCCATCCTTATCAACCTGCAGCAGATTGCCGACACCGCTGTACGACTGTTTGCCGTCAGAGTACTCCGTCGGATCAAACAAATAGGACAACGACTCATTCGTCGTATCCGTCTCTCCTGAAATCCGCTGGTCTTCACTTGCCTTGCGGAACATCACATAATCATCATTCGGATCTTCAGTACCAGCGTTTTTATTGTTACTATCGCCAGACAAAGTCGGATAGCCGCCTTCCAGCTTGTCCTTCACTATGCCTGTTCGCGGACCACCCTTCTCATATTTCCAGCTATCTACATCCTGTCCTGAAACGCCTTTGTAGTAGTTGTTCTTCGCGTCATCCGCATCTGAAAGGTTCCTCTGACTGCTCCTCGTCCAAAAATTAGCGTAACCGCGATCCTGCACACTACATGTCTTGCTGCTGCCATTTTGACAAGCATTGTAATAATTTTCTGGATTGGCGTTCTTTAAGAATTTCAGTGCATGATCCTTATTGATGTAGGCATCGTATTTGTTGCCTTTCGAAGTCTGATCCGATTCCGTCCAGTAATCGAACAGATTAATCGACGTACCAGCAGGAGACACCGTGTCATTGACAAGGAACTTATCAAAATCGCTATCTTGCAGCTGAGTGTCAGCCACTGCGGATGCCTCATCCTGCTGAGTGGTGGTGTCAGCATCGGTGCTGTCAGAATCCGTGTCGTCATTGGTATTGTCTGTATCAGACGCATTTGTTGAACCGGTGTTGCTATCGGCAGCACTATCCGACTCGCTGTCTGGCATAGTGGACTGATCCGGCTGAGTGTTCTGTTCCTGATTGTCTGCTGTGGAGTTATCGGTTGTTTCAGACTGATCGGTTACATCAGTCTCGTCAATCGCATCAGACTGGTCTGTCGAAACGCTGCCATCAACGGTCGTGCCATCGGTATAGACCTCGGTCGTTGGATCGGTCGGTTCCATGCCGGAGGCCACGCCCGACACGGCTCCAAGGCTCAGAAGTATTCCCGCTGCCGCTAATACGGCCACTACTCTATGGCCAACGCCTTTGTTTCCTCGCATGGAACACCTCCATATTCCCGTTCCTCGTGGGGCCGCTTCGCCCGACGTACACCACGGGAATTCTCACTACTTTCTTGCTTAAAACAGATACCCCCCCTCGACGAAACGGGTTAACCCCCTTTTCAAGCGTGGTTAACCTGCTGTTAGGCACTATATGTTCCGATTATCGTTAACTCATCGCAAACTGGTTCTTCCCCCGAAGTGCAATGCACGAAGCACCGGGGTATCTCAGCCGCCTCCATATACGAAAAAGCGTCTTGTGGGCCTCCCTCTATTGGGAAAGCTCACAAGACGCTTGGAAACCGTCAGATTATTCTTCATTCCAGCCTGTTACAACCGTGGTAACTGGCGGAATTCTTTGGTTTTGACTAGTTTTACTTCGCTCTGTCAGGCAGATCCGATGGCGTTACTTGACACCCTTGATCATCATGATGAACACGCAGCCGAGCAGGGCGAAGAAGATCGAGATCGGGAACGCCATCGCATAGCCGAGGGTCACCGTGATCACGGACATGAACACCGGGCCGAGCATCTGGCCGAGCGTGGTCGCCAGGTTCAACACGCCGAGGTCCTTACCGGCCTCTTCCTTGTTCGGCAGCACGTCCACGTTCAGCGCCTGGTCAACCGACGAATACACGCCGTAGCCGAGGCCTGCGATGCCGGCGTAGAGGAACATGCCCATGGTGGTCGGCATGATCCACGGCATTGCCATGCCGATGGCGAACAGCACGGATGCGGCCACAACCGGCACCTTGCGGCGGCCAATGAGATCGGAGATCGGGCCGGCGACCAGCGAGCCGCCCAGGGAGACGACCATGGTGATGACGGACATGGTGGCCATGGCGGCACCGGCCGCCACATCGTCGAGGCCGATGTACTTCTGGAAGATCAGCAGCTGGTAGACGGTGATCATCTGGTAGCTCAGCAGCATGCAGATACGGCCGGCGAACGCCTTGTAGAAGTCGTGGGCCGTGGAGAACTTCGGCGGGCGGAAGCTCATGAGCACATCCTTGACGGTGCCCTCATCCTTCGGCAGGAAGTCGGCGGACGCCTCCTTGGGCACGATGAGGACGGCGACGAGACCGCCGAGGAACATGAGCACGCCGGCGAGGATGAATCCGGGGAAATGGTTCAGGATGAACGCGGAGCCGATGAGGGTGCCGATCGGTGCGCCGCAGGTCTGGCCTGCGCCGAAGAATGCGGACATGGTGCCGCGCACGTTCATTGGAATGCGGTCGGAGATCATGGCGACCAGCGGGGCGATCATGGCGTTGAGGCCGAACATGCACGCGCAGTAGACGATGGTGATCAGCACCGGGTTGGTCAGCATGCCAGTGAGGAACAACGTGACGCCGCCCAACACAGCACCCAAGAGAATGAACGGTGTACGACGGCCAATCTTTGCGCGGCAGCGATCGGAGAAGTTGCCGAACATCAGGTTGGAGACAATTAGGTATCTATATCGAGTTTGACAAGTACTTGAACTTCTTTGTTTTCAAGTGCTCTCGCAACATGAGGCTGAATCGTACATTGCGTCAATCATTGATTTGTTCCGGTAAATGTCCGGTATCCTGCGAAGCCTGTTTCAGAGCGTTGAGAGGCCGTGCCCGCGTATCCTATGCCGTCCGTGAACCTGTACGGTTCCTGTACAAGTTCGGCCACATGCGCGGCTGCAATGCGCCTTGTATAACTTGTAATAACCTGTACTACTTGTATTACTTGTATATGTGTAATAGCAATTACACCAACAGTGGTTTTAGAAAAACATCGGCAGTGCCATTAGAGACACACTCGATATTCAGCTGCAATACCACTATGCTGTATACTGCAATTACATCAATCACTGGGTTGAAGGAAAAGAAGCCCCCGCAGCGGTTGCGTCGCTACGGGGGTGATATGGAAAATCAGGAAGGATTCTCCGCGTAAAGCATACCATACGTGGAGGGAGAGGGCATGGAGCCGATGGGTTTCAACAATGATGATCGCGTATGGGGACTCGTTGCCCAAGGTCGGCTGACCAAGCCGCGCGGCAATAATCCGCTCACCGATTCGTTCTCGCTGAGCGTCCTGCTGTACATGGCGCACAACACGTACGACTGGCCCCCGGATGGCAAGCTCAAGCGCCTGCGCGTCCCATGCCGCCTCTACACGCGAGGCTGGCGAAGCATTAGCGAAGCGATGGCCCTGACCGCGATAGATGCGGACAAGCTCGCGAACGCCACCGAGGAAGAGGCCGAAGCCATGATGGAAACCCGCGAAAACAATGCAAAGGGGCGCATCAGCAAGGCATGGGCTTTCCTGCGCGAACAGGGGTTGATTAAGAAGATTGACCCGCAGCGGCCCGGCATGAACGCCGCGTTCCTGCTCCTATTGGGCGATGACGAGGAAAACCGCGCGTGCGAGGCATGGGCACGCGAATGCCTGCAAGGCAAACGATAGGAAACCCCACGCCGGAAACGAGAAAAAGCCCCCTCCCCCAAGCCATAAGAGACTTGGAAAAGGGGGCTTGGATTACCTGTTGATTACATCGGCGTGCTTCGGCTGGCCGACGTTACCCACATTAACCAAGGCGTCGAGCCACGCATTGGTCACGCCAACGGCCTTGAACGCGCTGTAGGCGATCTGGATGCCGCCAACCACGGCAAGGATGCACGTGACCCAATCACCGGGGTTGGCGGGAACGCCGCCCACGAAACCGGTCACCACACCGGCCACGATGCTCACGATGAGCGCAGTCCAGCGAGCGGCCACACCGCTCATGGTGTTCGTCTTGATAAGCTGCACGAGCCACGGGATCACCAGCACGCTGATGACCGTCGCCACGGCCTGGATAACCGTCATAATGCTTCCTCCTTGTACTCGGTGTTGGCAAGGCCCGTGTCCGGAATGGACGGATCGGCCTTGCTGATTTCATTGGTTTTGTCGGGCGTGATGCCCATGTTCCTGTGCCCTTCGAGCATTGCGCCTGTTGCGACCGCCATAATTCAGTCCTCCTTCAAGGCGTTAAGGAAAATGGTGCGCTGCGCCGCCGTACGGAACGCCGTGGTCGGAATCTCGCCGAGGCCCATGTTCTTGTAATCCACCTTCACCTCTTCGACCTGCGCGTCGGTCAACGCCTTCACACGGCCCGTGGAGGGGAAGAAGATCCATGAATCGTTGGCGTCCTGCGCCCGGAGGATACGAGGCACAACGTTCGCCAACCTCTTGAGTGTTTCGTAGGGATTGCCGAACGGCTGCTTGTTGTTGTCGCCCGCATTCCTACCCCATACGGCGTAGAAGATGTTGCTTAAATCCTGGTTGCTTACTGCCATGTCAGTTCCTTCCAATATTTGGTTTGCTCTGTCGATGATCTGCTGGTACGGCAGGCCGTTCACGGCCAGATCGGGGCAAGCGGCGTGCGTGGTGCCCGGTATCTCGCGATGCAAATAGACGTTGCCGTTGAGTCCGTCGTGGTAAAGCTTGCCAAGGCCGTAACGGCGGGAAATGTCGGCGCACAATTGCGCACTGGTTTCGATGGTCTCGGCCGTCATGGGAATGCCGGCCATGCCACCCTGATGTTCGATGGTGATGCCCGAGCAATCGCTGATCCAGTTGGCGTCGGCCCATGAACCGTTATCCTCATCGACCCATTGCAATACCTGCGTGCCGCCCACGCCGTAATGCGATGCGGCACCGAAACTGGCCTGTTGGAAGCAGCTATCGGTGCCCCACAGCCAGCCGACCATGATGTGCAGGGTGATGTGATCGACCTTCCAACCCCTGCGCCCGTCGTAATGATTTGGCGACCCTCGCCACAGGGCCATTGCCGAACCCGTCATTGAAACTCCTTTCAGTCAGCGGGTACGAAAAAGCCCCGGCCCCACACGAGTGGGATCGGGGCAAAAACAAAAAGCGGACGGGAAGGGCGGGCTAATCGTCGTCATCCTCGTCCCCATCCGGGCCGGGGGCGACATGGGCCTTCTTCACATCCTCGTAAAGACTTGAAATGATGCCGTTCTCCCCCAAAGCCTCATAGGCGCAGAACATGTCATGGAACAGCCGCTTCGTCTCGACGGGCATATAGCCGCGTTCCGCCACCCACTGGTGGTGCATCTCCACCAACTGGGCGCGCAACTGCATCTGCATACCCCTGCGCAACGCAGCGTGCTCCTCGTCACGCCGCCGCTCCTCCTCCAAGCCGCGACGCCGATATTCCTGCATTTGCTTCCACAGAAGTCCGGCGACCACGGCCAGCACGCCGGTCACGGCCCATTCGGCCAAATCGAAAATGAAACCCTCCAAGGGCATCACCTGCTTTCTTTCTCGGTAATGTGAAACCCCCACGCGCAAACCGCATGGAACGGCCGTGCGACGCGGGGGATTTTGAAAGGTGAAAAAGGGAATGAAACTCAACGACTTCTGGACTGAACGCTTCCAACCGTCATGCGCCGGATTGCGCGAATGCACGCAAGCCGGATATGAGAGCGCGTGGCAATGCCACATCGAACCCTCACTCGGGGAAATGGACATGGACGCGATAACCGTCGAATAAGTGGAGACATGGCTTGCCTCGATCCCAACCAAGGGCGCGGCGCGCAAAGCATGGAGCGTGCTACGCCCGATGCTGCGCAAAGCACACAGGTGGGGACTGTGTCAGCGGGACATCACCGGCATGGTTCACGCGCCCAAGCAGCCACGCCATGAGCCGCCAATCCTCACCAATGAACAGATACGCACCCTATTGCAGGGCTTCTGGGGGCACGAACTTGAAGCCTGGCTCATCTGCGCTCTCACCCTCGGACTGCGCAGGGAGGAAGGCATGGGCCTCGAATGGGAAGACATAGACCTCAGAAGCGGCAAAGTCAGAATCAGACGCGCACTCCAATGGGTCAACGGCCACGAATCTCTCGTGCCGCCGAAAACCGAGTTGAGCCGACGAACGCTCATACTCCCCCGCTTCGCCGTCCAACGCCTCCGACAAATCAAAGGCAAAGGACGCCTCATAGGCGCGCTCACGCCGGAAATGGCCGCACGCCGCTACGAATCATGGTGCAAACGCCATGACCTGCCCTACGTGCCGCCTATGAACCTCAGAACATCGTGGGCAACCAGTTCGCTCGCCGCAGGAGTTGACGTGGCCGTGGTCTCACGCATGATGGGCCACAGCAGCATCACCACCACAGCCCGCTACTATCTGAGGCCTGAGCTGGACGTGCTACGCCAAGCGCAGAGGCAATGGGAGAAAACCATCATCCGATAGGAGTCGGCATTACCAATCCCTCAAGTTCGATTCCGGCGAGTACAACCTTGGCACCGTGCAGCCGAACGCAGGTGTTGAAAGGACGATAAACTTCTCAACCAGCTTCTCGCGTCCGCCGATTGTGTGCGCCGGTAATGAGCAGGGACAGTTCGTCACGAACGTTGACCGCATCACCGCGTCCAGCTTCCACGTCATCAGCCTCAACCGTGCCAGTGACCAGTCCCGCGTCGGCACCGTCCACTGGTACGCGATGGGTGTCTAGCATTACCAATCCCTGCTCACGGATTCAGGTTTGTATGACGCTGGAAACATCTCTACCGGGCAGTCGCGTGGAGGTGTCATATCCTTCTCGCAGAACTTCAGCCGCACGCCGGCCGTGAGTGCTGGCAGCAGTCAGGCCGGTGTGATTTTCAACATCACCGACCTGAGTTCGCAAAGCTTCAGCTACGCGCTCTACTCGGTGTCAGCGAACGCTCACGTCTCCATCCACTGGTCAGCGGTCGGCGTCTAGCATTACCAATCCCTGAAAACCGATTCAGGCAGTTACAGCATCGGATCGATCAGCGGTCAAGGCTCCTACGTGTCCGGCAGTGTGCGATTCAGTACCCGTTTTACCGAGCGTCCTGCGGTGACTGCCGGCTGTAGTCAGGCCGAGGTTCTGATCAACGTCGTGGGCGTCACCACGAGCGGATTCTCATTCACCGGTTACGTGGCCGGCAACAAATCCACAAGCGGCGTAAGCCTCGGATGGACTGCCGTTGGAATCTAACAGCATTACCAATCCCCATGGCCGGTTGGTTCGATTTACCTCAGCATGAGCAGTAGCAATCCGTCATCGAACTTCGGTGGAACGTGGCAGCGCATCGCCGAGGGAAGGGTGCTGGTCGGTGCCGGTGGAAGCATTTCGGCCAACGAGACCGGCGGCAACAGCACTCACACGTTGACTACCAACGAGATGCCCCGCCACCAGCACGCCATCACCCTGTTGCAATCCGGGTCAAACTCCGGAAGCCTTACCTCGGTGAGCGCCGGCAACGGCCAGGGCAGCAGCCGCGCCGTGAACACCGACTGGCAGGGCGGCGGTGCCGCGTTCAGCCTGATGCAGCCCTATCTGGGCTGCTACATCTGGCAGCGCATCGCCTAACCGGTTAGAAGTTCGTCGCTCCTTTTGTGCCGTTGACGTGTACACCATTGCTGTCGATGATGATGTTGTATTTGCCGAAAACAATGGCGGTGTAGCTCGGCCCAAGATCGACGTGCGAGTTATCGCCGTACATGATCTGGGCGCTGGAAGAGCGTAGGAAAACCTGCGCTGAACCGCCGCCAATCGTCAAAACCTGGGAGTCAAAGGATTGGTAATGCCCATCAGCCGAAGAACTGGGTTTTGCCGTTGTAGTTCAGGCCAATGCCGCTGCTGTTGATGATGATGCTGTTGCGGCCGAAGCTCATGGCAACCGAATCACTGGCTGCGGTGAGCTTCGCGCTGCTGCCGTAGGTTACGTCAACATAGGAGCCTTGGATCGCGACCTTGCTTGCGCCATAGCTGATGGTGACGGAACCGGTGTTCGACTGTTTCACGTAATCATCCAACTGGGATTGGTAATCTCGCGTGCTAACATAATTGTTCTGCACCCACGATTCAGTGGCGTAACCGGAAAGGCTCGGAGTCTCACCGTCGCGCCCGTCCTTGCCTGCTGGCCCCTGAGCGCCGGTCAAACCGCGTTCGCCCTGAGGCCCCTGAGGCCCGCGCTCACCCGGGTCACCTTTTTCACCCGGATCACCCTTAGGCCCCGGTTCGCCCTTGGTGGGCAGTTTGAACGCGATATTGCCGGTGCTGGCATCATATTCCGCACTCACCTCGGAACCGGCCACAGTGGCCGAGGTCACCGACTTGACTCCCGTTTCACCCTTCGGCCCGACCGGCCCTTGAACACCCTGCGGAACACCGATAACGGCATGACCATTCTCCAGTGTGATTGTGGCCTGACTGCCGGGGGTCAGCGTGGTCGCCTCAACGCTCGTAATGCCCGCAGGGCCGGCGGGGCCTTGCGTGCCGACCGTCAGATCACCAATCTTGTCGCCCACACCCAACGCCGAAGAGGAAACCGTCTTCACGGTGTAGGTGCCGCCATCCGAGCCGATCAGCACGTCACCGACCTTGTACTCGAAGCCGCCCGGATTGCTGACCGAACTCAACGCCACATTGCTGTTCGCCGAAATGGGCACGCCAACAAGGAACGTGTTCGTACCCGCAGGCCCCTTGAACGCACCCACGTTATGCCAAGCCGCAGCCGCGCCACTGGACGCGTAGTAGATGTACAGATCGTTGCCGATCAGATACGCGTCACCGACGGTGTTGCCGGACGACGGCAGATTCGACTCCGCCGCGACGCTGCCGAGGATCTTCAAACCCTGGCCCACGGGGCCCACAGGCCCCTGGGGGCCGACGGCCCCCTGAGGCCCGGCCGGCCCGGCTGGCCCGGTAGGGCCTTCGGGCAGTCCGAAGTCCATGGTGTTCATGCCATTGACCTTGTGATTCTTCACATAGGCCGGCTGGTCATTCGGCACGGTGGTGACCACACCAATCTCCACACCGAAGTTCGACACCGTATCGAACGCATTGTTGGCGGCGGTCTCCGCACGCTTAGCTGCCTCCTCGGCCGCGTTGACCTTCTCCTCGAACCAGTTGCCGCCAGTATCCGAATCAACCGCCGCCAAACGCAGCACGCTGCGCTCCACGATGCCCGTGATGAGACGCGACGCGATGACCGTCGAACCATCGATGATGTCGATGCCCATATCAATCGGCCCGCTCTTGGTGACGGCCGCACGCGGCACGGGAACATCCCACGTGGCCGTATTCTCACCCTCCACGCGCGTCATATCACGGAAATCACCCGGATTGTTCTCATTGCTCGGTTCGCTGTTGAACTTCAACCGCGCCTTCAGATTCGAGTCCAACACGGGCAAGCCGGCGTCGGTGACGCGCACGCGGATGACGCGACCCGCGAAATCATCCTGATTCAAACGCACCGGCTCCTGCCAGTCGTTCGCACGGTCGATGGTGATGAGAATCCTTCGATTGGCGTCCAATGCCATGATTCACTCCTTTTGTTTGATTTTGGGTATGAGAAAGCCCCGCAGGCGCAGGGCCTTACGGGGCTTGGAAACTTGACGAACGGTTTTTATTGAACGACCACGGGCAGCGTCACCTTCACGTCCGGGTAATCCCGTAGCGCGATGGTCACGGCGAAACTGCCGTAGTTGTACGGCTGCACTTCCAGCGTGCTTTCGTCCCGCTGGGTGACGTACAGGTAATCCTCCGACGATGAAGTGGCCGTCCACTCCAACCCGGAGGGAGTGGTCTCAACCGTCACGGTGGCCGTGTAGGTACCTTGATCCGGGTGGATGGTCACGCTTTCCGGTGTCACCTTGATGCCCATGGCGGCGTTGATGGTGACGTTCACGAGCCGATCCACTCCGCTCGCCGTGTTCCTTGCCGTGACCACGCCCGTGCCGGCAGAAAGATAGTTGACCGTGTACGTAGTTCCGGCCTTGTGTTCGACCGACAGCACGCGGGAATTGTTGCCCATCACGGTCAGTGACTTGTCGGTGGCGTTCTCCGGCAGCACGGTGAACGTGACCTCTCCGCTCTCCCCCGCCGTGCCCTCAAGCGATGTCGGCTGCGCGGTGATTGACGTGACCGGCACGCTGGCCGTGCTCACCGTCACCGCCACGCTGGCCGTGATCGCGGGCGTGGCCTTGCTTGCCACGGTGATCGTCGCATTACCAGCCTTCACGGGAGTGACCGTGACCGTGGTTCCACTGATGGTCGCGGTCGCCACGCCCGTATCACTGCTTGTGGCGGTCAGCGTTTTATCGGTGGCGTCATCCGGTTGAATGGCGACGGTGAATGATTGCGGCGAACCCATGGTCACGGTCAATGAGCTGACGCTGGCGGTGATGCCGGTGACAGGTTTCGTCTCCGGCGTCTCCCCGCCGCTATTCCCTTGTCCTCCGTAATAGGTTTGGATCAGCATGTCACGCTCCCCTCAACACGGTTACGCGCACGCGCAAATCCTTCTCAGGAGTGGTAGAGCACGTGCAGCGAATGCTGCCCTCCGGCACTGCGGATTGCATCGAATGGTCGGTGAACACCGGCTTGCATTTGTCCCACACCGCCAGCTCGGTCAACGGATCATAGGGGCTGACGAGATTCGCCACACCCAAACCGTCCACCGTGACCGTGCACACGTTATCCGTGAACGACGCCACGGGGAAGGTGACGTTTTTGACCGTGCCGACCTGAGCGACCGTGGCCTGCGCCTGCGAGGCCAGGGCGTTCGCCGCCTCGGCCGTCTGGTTTGCGGCCAACGCGACCTTGCTGACATCGCCCACGTTCTCAATCGCGGTCTGCGATGAAGCGTGCGCCGTATCCGCGATGCTTCGCGTAGCATCCCAATTCGGCTTGCCACGCCACAACGCGTCAGTTGCCTTCTTCAACGTGGACTGGTATTCGCCCATCGTTTCGATGACAGTGCCCACCGTGACCGTGCGCGTCGCCCCATCAGACAACAAGTCCTCTTCAAGACCGGTTATCTCGCCCTCCAACCGCAATGCGGGAGAGAACGTGGTATCGATGATCTGCACGATGTCTCCCACGTCCACGCGCTCGTACGAGGGGATCGTGCCGTCATCCAAACGGATCGCGGCCACATCCACCTCGTACTGCACCTGCGGCGTGAAATACTTCTTGGCATCTTCCTGAGCCTGATCCATCAACGCGGCCACCGTGTCGATGTCGGAATGCACGATCACCCCGTACGATTGTTGGATAGCGCCCTTCGCATCGACCATGCCCCACTGGTTCAACACGTCATCCGACGCTTGCAGGTAGGGTTTGCCATCGTTCACGGGGCTGATGCTGATGAGGCGTTCCACCTCCTCGTCATCCGGGTCGGGCGTGCTGACCGTCTCCGACTTGCCGTACACGTACAAACGCGTGTACACGGGCTGCTCCTCGAACGTGCGCCGCACGCTCTTAAGATCGCGCCCGTATTCGAACCGTTTGCCCGTATGCTCGCCGGACTGTGGTTTCAGGAAGTCCACATACCGGTGGCCTATCCCATCCAACGTGCTCTCCACCTCATACCGGGTGGTGAACCGCAGACCGTACAAATCGGCTATCGACTGCAAAGCGTCCCAACCGTTCACGGCCTCAAGTTTCACGTCACGCGCATCAACCGACTCGTCAATGTTGCCGACGCTCCACCGGGTGCCGTCGAGCACGTATTCCAATGCTCGACGCGGCCCGATCTTCACCTCCTCGAAATATTCGATGATCGGCCGCGAAGCCTGAATCTCCTGCAAGCTGTTCACCGCGTGAACATCCAAGACGGGCATGCCGTCCTCGCGGATCGTCTCCGGGGATGTCACCCAATACTCGTGCCAGTTGCCGCGACCGTCAACGAAGATCAGGTAATCGCCTTTCAATACGCCGTCATCGCACCGCAGGTCAAGCGTGTCCGACCACGAGTCGTCCTGGATGCTGCGCTTCAACGTCGCCTCGAACACGTTTTGGGCGTCACCCTTGGGTTTGCCCCAACGGTCGTAGACCACAAACCTCATGCTCATAGCAGCCACCTTGGCGTGTAAGTCCACAGGCTCACGCCCGCGGAATCCTGCACCGTGTTCGAACCGGGTATGAGCATGGGATAATCCGAATCCACGCTCGGAAACACGGGCTGAGTGCCGTAGGTCGCGTAATGCTGGTCGCAATCCACGGTCAGCGTCCACGACCCGTTGAAATCGGCGTTGAACACCAACTGGGCCTGATTCGCACTGCCCTCGTTGACCGTCAGGTAATACCGTTTCGTACCCGCCGGCGGCACACAGGTGACCGTCGGCCCGGTGGGCCGGTTGCCCTCGACCAGCACCGTATGCACTGCGGTACTGGTCTCGAACGAGCGCGGCGTACCGTACACGTATGGCCGGCAGCTGACCGTGACCACGCCCAACGAGCGCACGAACACGCCCTGCTTCCACTCGTCAGTCCAATTGATCGACGTGATACGGCCGATGAACACTCCCGGCCAGTTGCGCCATTGGACTTCAACCGTGGAACCGTTCAACAAGGCGAATCTCGTCTTCGACTCCACGGCCTCCGCCTCGTCGCCCCACATGCCCACGTTGATCGTCAGCGTGCGCCTTTGCGTCGGGATCGCATTGTTCATCCCGTCAACGAGCGAACCGTCAACGAGACCGGGCACGCCGGGCAGTTCGGTGAACGACGTGCCCATGGACAATTCGCCCACCTGCACGCCGTCCACGCCCAGCCACAAACCCCAATGGGATAGTGGCAGCCCGTTGATGCGCAGACCGTCATCGCCCCAATCACCGGGTTCGCGTTTGAACAAGCCCTCGCCGGGCGGATAATCGGCCATTTACTTGCCTCGCTTTCCCTCGATTCGCATGTTCTTCGAGATGATCGGCGTCAACCGGTAGCCCAAACGGCGTTCGTCAACGTCCAGCTTCCAACCGGAAACCTTCGACAATGCGCTCAACGCCGCCTGTTCCATCGACTCCATGCTTACACCCGATGACGGTGCGGCAACGGTCACGTTGAACCGGTTGCCCTGACGGCGGATCGCGTTCGTGACCGAACGCCCTATCGCCGCCGTGTTCACGGCCTGCTTCAGGAACTGCGACTCATTGGACGCGGGCAGCACACCATACCGGTTGATCACGTCGAGAGCGTTGCGACCATACGCCTTGTCGATCTTGTCAACCGACGCGGCGCGAATCACATACTCGTTGGTCGAAAGGTTCGTGGGCACCGAATCCGAAGTCCACGTGCCAGGCCCCTTGATGCGCCCGCCCTTCGCCCTGTTGGTGGAAACGCCGGGAGCATAGTTGCCTCTCGTCACATGGCTTTCGATGAACTCGTGGAACGTGGTGACCCTGATGGAAACCGACTTCGACTTGACTGCCTGAATCGCTTCCTTCAGCGCAACCACCTCGGCCGACCCGGAAGTGCTCGCCAGAATCTTCGACTGCCAGTCCTTGGGAATGTTCCTTACGGCACGGTCAGCCTCTTCGGCGCTGATCTTCGTGTTGCCGTCCGAATCGATCTTCGTGAACCATTCGGGCGGGATGGCATTCACGGACAATTCCGCCTCGTTGGCGAACGGCGTGGTGTTGCCGGTCGCCTGAAGGAACGTGATCCAATCCAACGGCACATGATACACCGCGTTCTTGGACTCGTTGGCGATGCTGACGGTGTTGCCGTCGGCGTTCAGATGGGTGCTCCATCCTTCGGGAACGTTCTCGATGGCGGTCTTAGCGGTATCGGCCTTCTCGGTCACATTGTCAATGCAGTCGAGAATCCACTGAATCTGCTTGTCAGTCAGGTTCAGGTCAGACAATGCGTCGCGCACTCTTTGGGCGCGTTCCTCGGCGGTGCCGTTCGCGTTCAACAGCCATTCGAGATCCTTGGGCTGCATACCCAAGGCCTTGAGGTTGTTGGCAACGTTCTCGGTCTTCCACTCCGCATCACCGTCGGCGTTCAGCATGAGCGTGATAGCCCTCGCGTCCGCGCCGTTGCTGATCCTGTCCACAACGCCCTGCAACTGGGTCAGATCGCTGATAGCACCGGATGACACGGCCTTCATCACGATCCTGTGCTCTTGGTCGCCCTTCTTCCCATCGGGGAACAGGTCGCGGGTCAAACCAAGATACTGCTGCATGTCGGCCTTGGCCTGGGCGACGTTCGCCTTGAACGTCGTCTCGATTTCCTTAGGCGTCATCAGATACTGGTCGGCCAAACGCTTCGCGGCATCCGCATTGCCGGTCATCTGGGTCGCAGTACGAACGAACTGGTCTCGCAGCTCGCCCTGCTTGCTGATGACCTCGGCCTGCGGTTTGCCGGCGTCTATCATCGCGTCCATGTACGAGTTCGCGCCGGACGCCAACTGGTTCAACGAGTTCGCGGCCATACGCCCCGCCTCGGTGAAATAGTCGAAGTCCTGCGTCTGCGAGTTCCACACGGACTGGCCCTGCGCCATCAGGGCCTGCACCTGGCTTATGGTTTCGCCCATGCCCTGATAGGTGGTGGCGTACTGGCTTGCGGCCTGCGACGCCCGAATGCTGGCGTCGGCCTCCTGGGCCTGAGCCTGCGACACCATTTGCATGGCTTGGGCGTGATTCTGCTCCAACTGGGTTTTTGACTGGATCTTCGCGGCGATCTGTTCGAGGCTGGCACCCTCTTTTTCGAGGGTGTTGACGCGCTTCTCGCTGTACCCGTTCGCCACGGCGGTGGTGCGCAGGTTCTCCAACGCGGACTCGCGCTGCTGTTTGAGCGCTTCGACCAGTTTGACACGCGCACTGGTATCATCCTTGGTGCCGATGATGCCGTTGAGCGCCTGACCGGTCAGCTCGTTCATGGCCTCTTCGGTGGGTTGCAGCTGGTTCAACAGCTTCTCGTAAGAGTCGCGACCGCCGGCTACCGCCTTGCTCATCTGATCGATGGATACGCCCGTAACCTTGGATGCGTCGCTCACGCTGTCGAAACCGGTCATCATGTCGCTCAACCAGTTCCAACCGGTCTCGCCCACGTCCGGGTCGCTCAGGTTCTGTTTGATGGCGGAACCCAAGACACCCAACCCGTTCGCGGTCTGCTGCGCGGTTGACGAGATGCTGGCTATCGCGTTACTGACGTTCGCGGAGGCCTCGGCGGTGGCGTTGGCCTTCGACTGGTAGTCGTTCATCGCCGTGCCAATTGCGGTCAACCCTGCGGTGACGGCCAAGCCTGCCGGCCCGCCGAACATGCCAAGGATGGCACTGCCGGCCGTCTTAGCCCAGCCGCCGACCGTTTTCACTGCGTTTCCGAGCTTGCCCATCGGAGCGCTCAACACGGTTGTCTTCGCCGCCGTTTCGGCAACGTTCCTGGACAATCCTGCCATCGCCTCACCGGAGGCCTTGGCCTGCGCGTTGAGACTAGTGAACATGCCCATGTTCGAAGACAAGGCGCTCGTCACGCCACTGCCATTCACGGCACGCATGGCCTGCGCCAGCTCACGGAAACCCATGGACGAGGTCTGCGCCTGCACGCCCAACTGAGCCAGCATCGTCTTGTACTGCAACGTCTGCTGGATGTTCGTCAGCATGCTCTGCTTCAACGACGATATGCCGTTCGTCCACGTCCTGCCGAACGTGGCCCACAAGCCAATCGCCGCCTGCATGGGTGCCGGCAGCGCGTTGAACGCGTTGGCAACGCCGGTTGCGGCTGTTGCGATGGCCTGAATCATCGGGGCTGCGGTGCGCAGCGTGTTGGCGAACGTGCCGCCGAACGTACGCGAAAGACTGCCGGTCATGCTCAACAGCTGGTTGAACATCGGGCCGGCGTCATCCAACGCGCCGAACGCCTCACGGAACCCGTCACGCAAACCGCTGCTGAAATCGCTGATGCCGGTCTTAGACTGGCGCAGCACACTGCTCACGGTCTTCAACGCCGTGGCGGCGGTGGCCCCCGCGTCGGAGAACACCTGACTGGTGACGTCACGCAGGTTGTACGCGTCATCCCCGATCTGGGAGAACACGCCCCTGAACTGCTCCTGAGCATCCTGAGCGCCCTCACGCCAAGCGCGCAACGTGTCCTGGAACTTGAACGAGTTCACCGCACGGTCAGCGGAGGCCAACGCCTCACTGAACCCCTGGATGCCGTTCTCACCCTCGGCGAACACGCCGAACACGCCCGACATGATGCCGATGAGCGAGCCGATGGAATCCTTCAGATAGCCGCCCTGTTCGGCGGCTTCGCGCAACGCCTCGTTCACACGCCCGGATTCGGAAGCCTGCTGCACCCATTCGCGCAACCGTTCCGTGTTCTCACTGAACCAGTCGGCCATGTCCGGCAGCACCTCGCTGCCAGTGGAGCCGAGTTCGAAGAACGTGGCCGTCAACGATTCCAAGCCCGGCACCATGCGGGTGACGGCCTCATTGGAATTGTTGAATATCGTGGACAGCTTGTCAGCCTCGTTGGCCTGCGCGATCATGCGGGCGATGCCGGCAGCGGCCAAGCCCTCGGCGGTAGCCATGCCAGTCAATCCGGGCGTGACCTGATCGCCGATGGCGTCGGCCATGCTCGTCAACGCTGGCGTGGCCTCCTTGTAGAAGGCCTGAACCACCTTGTCGGACAAGCCGCCCAACGCGGTGTTCGTCAGATCGACGTTCTCCTTGAACGTCGCGCCCTTGTCACCCCAAGCCTGATACAGCACGTACAGGGCGGAGGCCATGCCCGTGATCGCCGCCGGAGCCGCGAACGCGGCCTTGCTCATCGACAGTATGGAACTGCCGATGCCGCCAATGGTGCCGGCAACGTTGACCGCGCCCGCGCCAAGCGACGCCAGCACGGAGCCGATCATGCCGGCCTTCGGCACAATCGTGTCGAGGTTGTCCATCAGGTTGACGAACTTCTCGAACTCGTTGCGCACGCCACGAATACCCGTGGCACCGACCGTCAGACCATCAATGACGCGCCCAAGGTCACTGCCGTGGAACTGCGCGTAGATATCCACGGTGCGCGGGCGGGTGAAGTACGCGAGATGCGCGCTAGCCAACGCGGTCTGCAAATCCAAGTCCATCTTGAACTCTTCATTGCTTCGCTTCCACTCGTCCAAACGACGTTCGGCACGCTGCATGTCGATATCGAGATTCGCCTTCAAATCGGCGACATGACGCACGTTCGACGGATCGCTCTCAATCGCGTCCGCCAAATCACGCATACGCTTCGACAAATCCTCATGGTCGAAGCTGATATCAGCCGGCACGTCGATGCGCTCACGCTTGAGACGGTTCAACCGTTCCTCAAGCTCCGTGGCGGAATCACGCCAACCCGTGACCCTGACCTCCACCTCCGCGCGTTCACGCAGGTTTTCCAGTTCACGGCGCAAACCATCCTCGAACCCCTGCTCGTCCAACAGGGTGTGGATGCGCAACGGGTTGCGTTCAAGCTCGGCACGCAGACCGCGCACACGAGAGTTCAAACGAGTCAGATCATCATTGAGCCGGTCGCCCGCATCACTCGGCCTCAGGCTGGCAAGCGCCTTTTGCAACTTGTACAGCTGCTGTTCCTGATCGCCGATATCCTCGCTGAACTCCTTGGCCTGCCTGCTGTACTCGGCAACGACCGCACGAGCCTTAGGGATGGAGTTCGTCGTATCCTTCTGCGCCTCGTTGAACGCACGGGTACGCACGGCGGCCTGGCTCATGTCCACGCCCATACGGTCGAAATCAGCCAGCTTCGCCGTAGCCATGCGGGCGAGATTCTTACTCAGCGAACCATAGGCGGCGGAAACCTCATTGACCGTGGTCGTGTGACGATCCATGCGCTTATGCAACGAATCGATTTCCCTGCGGGTAGACTTGATGCTCTCGCGTATCTTCGAGCTCGCGTCCTGCGTCTTCGATATCTGCTTGGAAACGGAATCGATTTCACTGTTCAGGCTGCGTAGTTCACGCCGCAAAGCGGAAACTTTTGCTCTGTCGCCGTCGCCAATTGCCTTCTCAAGGCCGTCGTGAAGCTCGTTGGATTTCGAGTTCAATTCGTCCATGCGTTCGCCGAGGTTCTTCAACTCGTCGCCGTATGGTTTGAACTGCTTGTTGAGACTGGTCAGGCTCTTGCGCTGCTCGTCCAACTGCTGCTGCCATTGGTCGAGCTTCAACGCCGGCGGTTCGATGACCTTCGCCTTGTTGAAGATGTCGTTGAACCCGCGAACATAACGGGTAGCCATCTTCGACACGGCCTTCGCCATGCCCGCGTCATCGGCCTTGACCTTCGCGTCGGCAGTGAAGTCCTTCGACAGTTTGCGCCACGAGTCGCGAGCCTTGTCAACGTTCGTAAGCTCCGCGTCGAGCTTCACCGTCTGCTTGTAGGATTTGCCGTCAAGGCCGCTCGTGGCCGCGCGATACCGGCCCAAGTCCGCATCGATCCTGGCTTCGACGTTGATGCCGTCGGACGCGAGCTTGCGCAAACGCGCCTCGAACTCCTCCCAACCCTTCGGCACCGGCTTGACGTCAACGCCGACCTCGCCTGCGGAATACTGTTCAACCATGCCGACCCCCCCAACGGTTCAGAAAAAAGAGAAAGAGAGAGTGTGGGAGTATGCGAAAGCCCCGGCGAACCACGATTGATTCACCGGGGCTTTCACGTCCCAGAAGAAGGACTGCCACTTGATGAGACGCCGCAATCCCCAAGGCGTCGGAATAAACAGGACGACGGAACACGGCCCTAGCCGCGTCTGCCGCCCGCGTTCAGGAAGGCCAGCATCTCCTCATACGACGGGTCGTGATCAACCCACACGCCACTATCGGAACCACCAGAATCATTCGGACTGGTGCCGGGCGGGGAGAACAACACGGGCTTCGCGTCATCGGTCACGCCATGCGCCGCACGATAATTCGCCAACAGGAGCATGAGACTGTTCGCCATGCTCGCCCGAAGCATCGTGTCCTGAGACCACTTGCGCCAAGCCAGCACGCGCAGCGAACGCCCATCATCCCCACCATCACCATCCTCCGTTTCGGGCGGGTGGTGTTCAAGCATGAACGCCCTGTACAGGCTGCTGTCATAGCCTTCCAACCCCAACAGGAGCCGATACAATTCGACCGGCGGAAGCGTATGCTTGCACGCCGGCCAATCAAGTTGATAGAATCTGCGGAAATCAGCGGTCAGTTCTACCGGGCACTCACGGAACCGGTCTTCGACCGCGCGGATTTTCCCAAGCCGTCCGCAAACCAGTTGAACAAGCCAAGATACGCGGAGAACACGCCGATGGGCGGCAATCCACGACGCCACTCGTCATACGCCCGCTGGTCAACGGCGATGTTCATAAGCCAACCGTCGATCATCTCGATGATCGCGGCCATCCTGTACGCGATCTCCGCATTGTTATCCTCAGCGGAAGAGGCGGCGGTATCGTCATCCTTGTGGGTTTGAAGGGCGTTGATGGCGCGCATCTGCTCGGCAACGAAATCACCGACCGGCATCAAACGCATCGAATCGGCCGGCAGCAAGCGTTCGGGCTGCGTCAACTCCGGCAGCGTCGCATACAGGTCATTGCTCGCCTTGAACTCGTCCCACGTCTCCGGCATCACCGTATCGGCGGAAGAAGTATCGGTATCGGCATGCTGTTCGGAAGCCTGCGGTTCAACGGGCGTACCGGCGGCAGGAAGAACCTGCGGCTGCTCCTGAGCCTGAGTCTGCGTTGAGGCGGCGGTGGCGGCAACCGGGGAAGGCTGCACCGCCTGCACGGCAACCGGCAGCACGTTCACATTCTGCTCATTCGTATTGTTTTCCATGATCTAATCTCCTGTGATTGTTCCTGTGTGTTGGTATGAGTATCCCCGGCCGGGCCACAGGAAACCCGGTCGGAGACGAATGGAAAGGCCCGCCCAATGGGAACGGTCGGGCGTGGGTTAGGCGAGGCCGGGGCCGTCCATGTTGGGCACGTCAGAGTTCATGATGTGCTGCGCGTACTTCGAGTTGCCGAGCAGCCATTGCCGGTTGGCCTCGACCTGCTCGCGGCTCATGTCGGTGACGAGGTAGGTTTCCTCGGCCTGCCATTCCGTGGATTCGATTGGCGTGCCGTCCCCGCCGTATTCGCCGATGGTCTTGACCTCGCGAATGTTCTCGCGCAGGCGCACGTCGGCCAGGCCGTCGAATCTTGGGTAGTAGTCGAGTGGTTCGAGTTTGTTGAAGGAATGCACCGTCTGCGTGGTCATTGCTTCCTTTCCTTTCGTTTCGAGAGCATGCGTGATGCCCTGCGTTGGATTCTGTCGATGTGGTTCCTTCGCCGGAACCTGATGTTGTCGGAGTTTTTGAGCCACCCGTAGTAGCTTGAGCAGCGCAGGGCGCGAGTCCTGCACATGCTCTTGTCGGCGCGTTTGAACGCGCGCCGGGCGCGCAGGAACAGTTCGGGGCGGAGCGTGGTGCGGTTGGGTGTGAACCGGAAGCCGACCATGTCGAGCTGGTCTGCGCCGACGCGCCCCACGTCCCAGCCCTCGTGCACTTTCAGGTGAAGCATCTGGTCGAGGTAGGATTCGAGCCGGTGCGCGCACATGCGCACATCCCTTTTATCCCTGCCGAGAAGCATCATGTCGTCCATGTAGAACAGCACGTGCGATGCCAGGCGCACCCGCTTGCCGCGCCTCGGCTTCCACTCGCCCAGCGCGTAATGGTAAGCGCCGGCGAGATAGTAGTTGCCGAGGGTTTGCGACAGGTAGGAGCCGATGTTCAACCCGTTGGTTCCCCGATGCGTTGATATGAGGATCCAGATGAGGCGCAACAGGGTCGCGTCGCCGATGTCGTGGTCGAGCATGCGCATGAGCGTCGGACGGTCGATGCTGGGATAGTAGTGGATCACGTCGAGCTTGGCGAAATACCTTGAGCGCTTGTCGTGCAGCCAGCGTTCTATCGCGCGTTTCGAGTCGATGATGCCGCGCCCCTTGATGGTCGCGGTCTGCCACCGGCCCAACCTTGCTTTGATCAACGGCTGCAACGCGATCACGGCCGCATGGTCGCAGATCTGCTGTTCAACGCTCTCACGGCCGATGACACGGTGCTTGCCGCTGATCGGCTCGACACGGTTGAAATAGCGTATCGGCTGAAACCGGATACGCCCGGTTTGGATGCCTTCGGCCAAACGCAGGGCGGCGGCGTCGAGGCCGGGATTGCGTTCGAGCCAGCGTTTGACGTCATGCCTGTTCCGCTTGCCCTTCAGGTAATGGTCAATCGCCTCGCGCATGAACCATTGCGAGCCGACGTGCGTGTGTTTGCAGCGTGTTTTCATGTTTAAGCTATCGGGGATGGTGACGGCGTTCCCCGGTGCTGGACGGGATCGGGTACAAGCCGTGCTGCTGGATCTGATTTTCGCCATCATCATGGCGTGGCTGGGGCCCTCTCCATGCCGGGAGGGCGAGATGCGGCCTTCTGCTGTTTTGCTCCCGGTTGGCGACCCCCGTAGTTCCACCTGGTATTGGACAGACCGTTGTTCGCGTTGACGTAGAACCAACCGGCCTTGTCCCTGTTCCTGAGCGTGCCGAAGCGACGACCCGGAGCGGAGCCCACGGGGGCGACCACAAATCCCAAGAATTGTTGTCATAGTGGGCGCTGGGAGGGGGCGTGGCCCCCTCGCTTCGCTCACCCCCACCGGTCTCAGGCGTGCGCCTTCGACCGGCCCAGCGCGGATAGGCGACCCCCGTAGAGCCACCAGGTACTGGACAGACCGCTGTTCGCGTAGACGAAGAACCAACCGGCCTCGACCCCGTTCCAGAGCGCGCCGAAGCGACGGTTGGCGTAGGTGTTGCCGGTGCCGGGGTTGGTGTACATGGCGTCGGTTAGGCCGGTGGTGCTGGTAGCCGAACGGCCGTTGGGTACGAACACGCCCTTGGAGAGGGTCATGTCCTCAAGGTAGAAGTTGTCGGAAGCATCGAGCTTCGTGGTGGCGGGATAGTCGCCGACCTTCTCCATGCCCTCGCCCGTGTCATTCTGGCCCGCGACATCCCAGCAGCGCCAGAGTTCGGCGTGGGCCTGCGTGTCGGAGTCTTTCACGGATTTCACTATCGTGTCCACGTCGGTCTCCAGACGGCCGCAGAACAGTTCGATGCCCTGGAGCAATACCGGTTGGAAACGCTTGTTGACGTTCGCGTACGCGTAGCCGTCCATGCCCTGCACATTGTCGTTGTGGCCGGTGTGGGGCGGCATGGTGGTCAGCACGTTGTCCACCACGGCGTCGAACGGTTCGCCATCCACCGTGATCCAGCAGGTGTCGCCGTCCACCGTGATGTCGGTGATGAGACGATACCACGCCACCGCCTGGCCGGTATCGCCGCGATCACCGTCCGCGCGCTTGGTGACGGTCACACGCCCGCCCACATAATAGGAGCCGCGTGCGGAGGCGGCGACGGGCACGCGGTTCGACGCGGCCATGGCCGCGGTCAGTTTCGCGGTGGCGTTGTAGGTCATGCAGCCGCCGAAATCGTTGATCTGGTTCGTCGCATACTTCACCAGATACATGCACTGCACGTAGAACGTGTCGGCCTGCACTCGGCCCGACCAGCCCGCGCCCTTCGCCGTGGCCGCACTGCGGTTGTTGGCAGTGCTGCCGAACCAGTTATCGGTGAACGCGCCCGACACCGAAGCGAACGGATTGGCGTCGGAACGGCTGGCCGCGTACTTCGCGTAGGCGAGGAACGGGCGCAAACTGCCGTCGGGAAGGGTCAGGCCCTCCATCGGCGTATACCCTTCCAGCGGGGAGTCCGACAAGTCCAATGATTCCGCATTGTCCGCGATGGTGAACTTGTACCATAGGGGCGGCGCGATGATGAACACGTCACCCGCTGAGCCGTCACGGGAGAAGCCGTCAGCCTGGGTGCCGGGCTTGACCATGCCCTTGATGGCGGTCACATGCGGCACACCGTCCTCGTCAACGGTCAGGTTCACCTCAAGATTATGGAACAGGTTGATCTGCTGGTACGGGTCATCGCCGGCGGTATCGTTCGTGGAGGCCACCGGGTTCGCGATATTCGCGTTCGCGCCGGTCTTCGTCCAGTCGGGCGCGTTCGACGCCGCACACGTCGGCTTCTGCACACCATACGACTTGCCGTCACGGCGAGCCAGGTAATAGTTCTGCCAGTTCGTCCACTCGCCGGCCTGCGCATCATATTCAAGGTCGGCGCTCACAGCAGCCGGCAACGCCACACTCCCGGCCTTGCGCAGGTTCGCACCCTGCACGGTGCAATCCACGACCGTCGCCGTCTGGCCTTCGGTGCCCACAATCTGACCGTTTTCAGGCCATGAAGTCCAGCCATCATCTATCGCGCAGACCTGATCATAGGAAAGCTCCAACGCCTCGCTGCTGAGCTTGTAGCGGCGCATCAGGCCCTCGCCCACCGGCTCAGCGACGGCCAAGGTCTGGCCTCCCAAACGCGGCGTGGCGGTAACGGTCAACGCACCATACAAGGGTGCTGGCAGGGTTGCGCTGCCTTTGGCACGCGCCTTACGGGACGTGGAATCAACGTCAACAATGGTGATGACTCGGCCGGCCGTACCATACAGGGCGTCGTCATTCGTCAGCGTCTGCCAGTTGCTGTTCGCCGCCAGCACCGTGCCATAGCGCACGTCGGGCAGTTTACCCGCGTCGTCAACATGCCACAGGCGCAGCCGGTTCGCGGCGGCAGCGGGTGTCACTGCGATGTGCTGCGCGCCCTCCACACCAGTGGCGGTAACGTTCAATTCACCCAAGGTGCCGACGATGCGCAGCTTGGCGGTATCCGATACGCCCTGGAACATGCCGCTCAGGGTCACGTCACCCTCGTCCTCGCTGACCGTGTAATCGCCGGGGCTTCCTTCCACGGGCGTCAATCCGCCCGTCACCGACCATTCCGCACGATCGGTCACATCTTCCTCAACCATCATCCACTCCTTAAACTCGAAAAACAGTTAGGGGGGGGGGCTGCAAGAAACACGCAGCCCCCTGTTCCGTCGTTAGTATCGGGCGAACAATCGCACCGACAAGCGTCCTCCCGCAGCGATTTCAGCGGGAACCTCACCACCCCCCGCCAGCGCGAGGCGCACGCCGGTCACGCTTTTGGGGTCACGGTCACGGCAACCGTGGCGGTCTTCGTCTCGTCGCCCTTGGCCTTCACGGTCACGTTCACCGCGTTCTCGGTCTCCGCCACACCGGTAACCGTCACGGTCTTGCCGTTGATCGACGTGGTGAACTTCGTCTCGTCAACGCCATCCAGGGTGAAACCGGTGTCGGTGGCGTCGGACGGCTGGATGGTCACGTTGAACGTGGCGGTCTTGCCGGCCTCCACGCTCACCGCAGTCGGGGCTACGGTCACACCGGTCACGGCGACCGGCGGCACGAACGCCTCCGGCACGATCAGACCCCACGTGCCCTGCTCGCCCTTCGGGCCGCGCGGCAGGCTCGAAGACGCCTTCACACTGCCGGTGAAACCGAACTCCGCGAAATTATCGCCGGTGAAGTTCGGCAGACCGTTGAACGCGAACGACACATTGGGCAGGTACAGGCCCATGGTGATGTTCTCGGCGGTATCCTTCGCAACCACGAGGAACGCCATATCCACGGCTCGCTTGTTCAGCGTGGCGACGATCATCCTGCCGCCCAACGCCTCCCAACCGTTGTAGATCAGCTTGACGGTGTCCTTGTCGCCCTGCAACGCGTTGCCGGTGAACGTCAGCGTCGAATCGGAGTAGCGGGTTCGAGCGTTGTCCATCAGCCACGTGGCAAGGGCCTCCGGGTCGCCGCCATCAAACGAGAACTCGATCTTGTTGTCGTTCGACGTGTGGCCGAGGTTCACCCAATCGCCCACCTTCTCAACGGTCAGGTCGGCGAACTGGGTAAGATCGTCCGGCAGCTCGGTTTCGGCCGGAGCGGTGAAGATGGTGCCGCGAAGCGGCTGCATCACGCTTTTCAGATTCACGGACATAATGTCTCCTTGCATATGAGAAAACCCCTCAAACCGTTTGAGGGGTTATGAAAAATCATTTGATTAACGGGAGGGTCAGTGCGGCGAATGGGCTTCCAGAACCTTGTCGGAAACCCACGCGCTGACCCTTTTGCTGGTTGACAGGTCGGACGAGCGACGATGCCCCACCGGGTTCTCCACCACGCGGCTGATCGCACCCACATCGGGAACGGTGCCGTTGAACGCCCACGAGGCGACCACACGGGTCAGATGACGCATGATCTTGGCGGCTCGCTCCGGGTTCATGCCCAACACGTTCAACGTCAACGGGAAACGCCACACCCATGCGCGCATGTTCCCGTCAACCTGCACGGGTTCGCCGACCTCGAAGATCACCAGGTCATGCGACTGCAAACTCGCATCGGTGCCGGGATCATAGCCGCTCAACACCAGCACCGTGCCGGATTCCTCCGGCCGGTACGGGTATTCGCGGCGCAGGAGTTCGCCTATGAGATGGTTCGCATCCAACCCCTCGGTGATTTCGGGGAACACGGTCTCAAGGCTCGCGTGAACGACTTCCGCCATGATTAGAACCCCCTTGCCGCGTCCCTGATGATGTGCTTGCCGGGTATCCACCTATCAGCCCACACGTTCCAGTAGCCGAACTCCAAGTGGGAGGCGATCTGGTCATGCCGTTGACGGCCGACCGTCTGCGTGCCGATAACGTTCAACACGACCGCGTAATGCAGGCCGTGCGCGTGAACGCTGATGGAAATGTCGCCGGCGACGCTCTTGCTTACGGCGCGCGCGTCGGCCAAGGCTTTCGCCCTTGCGGCGATCCTCTCGGCCGTCATCCTTGCTGCGGGAGCGCCGAACCGGTGCAGTATCTGCAACCGGTAGTCTCGTTTGAGCCTCACGTACCCCATGTGCGCGAACCCTCCGGTACTGCCGGGGGCGGCACGTGCGCGGGCGAGAACTCGTCCACCATCACGCGCCTGGCCTGAATCTCCCAATGGTTGACCATGCTTGAACCGGAATCAAGGTTGCTCGGAGCGCCATCGACCTCGTACAGGTTGCCCTCATACCAGAGCACCGTGTTGATGTCGCCATGCCATTCCGGCGCGGCGATGGTCAGAGTGAACTTTTCCGACAGGCCGCCCTGATCCAACGGGGTGGTATCCTGCGCCCAGTTATCGCTGAACACGGCCTGCTTGCGGGTGCGTTCCTCCACGCTGCACAAACAGTATGCGGGGTCGCCCGTCTGGAAATACCATGTCCCGTAATCGGTGCGCAGCATTCCTCCCTGCTGCACGATGATCGTGTCCTTGTACAGGAGCGTGTCGGGATGTTTTTCGACTATGCCGGCAACGCCGTCGTACAAGCCGCCGCCGCCGAGAGTGTTCACGTCAACGCCCTCATACAGGTTGTTCAGGTTCAACTCTTCGCTATCGGCCATCGCAACCTCCGGTCTTACATGCTGTAGATGCGGTTCACGCCCATGCCTACCGTGCCTATTGGGCCGCGCCCCTCCGCGTATCCGTCGAGCAACTGCTTTTCGCGTTTGCTCACGTACAGGTTCGGACTGGCGTCATAGCCGGGCGGATTCGACTGGTCATCCCTGCGCTCGTACTGGTAGACGCCGTTCGACTCGCTTTTCAGCGTCGAATAGCGCATCACGCGAATGACCATCGCGCACACCACGTAGGCGAACGTCTCCTCCGACAGGTCGCCGGAAGCGAGTCGGACAGCGGCCGCGTTGGACGAGGTCAACGCCATTTCGGCGGCGACGCGGCAACGCGACTGGATCCACTCCACCGGATAACGGTCGGAAAGGCCGGGCTGGTCGAGCAGGTTGACGCGCATCCACTTCAACCAGTCGATGCTTTTCACATCAGCCATGCCCAGCCTCCCGGTTACAGCACGTTCGCCTTGAACGTGCTCACGGCCTCCTGAAGGATAGGCAGCGCAGTGCCGTTCACCCACAGGTCATAATTCGCCGGGGCCGTATGAGAGAGCAGCACGCCGACAAGACCATCGTTGACGGTCTTGTTGATGCCATACTCGTCATCCTGGCCTTCGGCGGTCGGGCCGTCTGCGGTGAAACCGAGCAGCGGATCATTGAACGAGGGGAACATCACGAACGTGGAATCCGGGATCAGGGTGGTGGTGTCAACCTCCATCTTGAAACCGTTGTCAAGTTCCAGATTCTCGTAGATCTCATCGATCATGCGAACGTCGGTCAGGCCGAGCGTGGCGAGATAGCCGATGACCTGCTGGCGGGTCAGCTTCGGGCTCGCGTAGTCAAGGTTGGTGACCTGGGCAAGTTCGCGGCGAATGTTCTCGTTCAGACGCAACGCGTCGATGACCTTCGTTGTGGTGATCACGGCGTGCGGGATGCGGCCCTTGTTCTTGCGAATGACCTTCACCCATTCCTCAACGTCGGTCTGCACGTCTGCGGTAACGTCGCTCCACAGCTTGCCGCCGGCCGGAGCCTGGTTGTGCTGGTTGCGGGGACGCTGGAAGTCAGCCTCCACGTTGATGCCGGAGTCCTTGACGGACAGCTTGCCGTTCATCAGCGCGTCGATGCAGTCCAGTTCGATGGTCACAGCCGCCTTGCGGCCCAAGCCAATGAAACCGTCCTCGGCCTTCGAGCGAATGTATTCCTTGTCGTTCGGATGGCGGGCGATATCACGTTCGGTGATGTGATCCATACCGGACAGCGGGATCAGCTCGGTGTGAGCGGAAGCGGTGCTCGTCTGGCTGGAAGTGTGGCCGACCTCGGCGTCAAGCGCACGACGGTGCATACGGCCCGTGGTCTGGTTCGGGATCACCGGAGTCCAGTCAACGACCCACAGGCCCTCGTTGGACTTCATCGGGAACACCTTCGACATGGGAAGGATGTCGTGAACGCTGTCGAAACCAGCCTGGGCAATCTCCGTTGCCTCACTGGGCGGCATGATGGTTTTCTCAATTGCCATCAGATTTTCCTCCTTGAATACACGAAAGCCCGCATGGAACCATGCGGGCTTTGAACATTTCGGTAGGGCGGTTACTCATATGTGGCGACCGCCTTGAACGCCACTCTTCCTCCGGCCGGAACGTCGCCTGACGCCGGCGAGCCGTCGGCTCTGGTCAACTTCAGGCCGGTGATTATTTTCCCGACGGAATCACGCCGTCGGCCACCTTCGCGGCAGTAACGGCCTTGTCGGCCAGCTTCTCAGTGGTCACGGCACCGTTGGCGAGCTTCGCCGTGGTAATGGAGCCGTCGGGAACCGTGGCCTGCGAAGAACCGCCAGCCTCGGTCAGGGACAGCTTGGCGATGATGGTGTTGTCCTCGTCGATATCCCAGAAATCACCACCCCACACTGCGTCGTCGGCAGGGATGACGGGAAGGTATCGTTTGCGGATATCACCGCGATAGCGCATGCCCACCATCGGTTCGCCGACCGTCAGGCCGGAGAACTTGACATTGCATTCGATCTGCGATTCCAACAGGCCCCAGATTTTCTCCTGGCGACCATCGGTGGCATCCGGGTCATAGGGGCCGAACAGTCCCTCGTATTCTCCGGAGTTGACGCGGGCCAGCGGGATGCCGCTGTTGATCCACACGACGGTGGCCTCGTCTCCCACTCCGGTGAGATACTTGTCACGCTTGGCGGTATCGGTAGGATTGAACAGCGCGGGGGCGATTGTCACCGAAACAACCCCGCCATCCTGTTCACTGAAACGCCAGCGCTTGTCGTCCTTATGGGTGACGACGCCGCTGTAGCTCACGATCTGCTGTACCATGGCTTTTCTCCTTTACTGCTTGTCTTGGTTCTTTGGTTTGAGGGCTTCGAGCTTCTTCCTGACCCGCTTGTAGGCTTCGCCGTCCTGTCGTTTCGGATTGACGGCACCGCTCGGGTTCTCAGCTCCCATGGCGACCTTGCGGGCCAGCGCATCCTCCTTGACGGGCGGTTTCGCCGGCTCCTTCATGGTCGAGAACTTGGCGATTTCCTTGCTGTAGTCCTCGGCCCATGCGGTGATTTCATCCGGGTTCGATGTCTTGCAAAGCTTCTCGAACGCCTCATCGGTGATCTGCGGGTGGGCGATTTTTGCTCGAAGGCGAGCGTTCTCGGCCTCCAGCTGCGCAGCATGCGCCTTGGATTCCTGCCAGCCCTTGTAGTTGGCGTTGGATGTGTTCTCGTTCTTGCGGCTGAACGCCTTCCACTTGTCGCGGTCGGCGATCACCTCTTCGAGAGTCGGCGTGGCGGTGTGGCCCTCGCCTTCATCCTCAGGTTTCTGCTGCTGTGGCTCGTTGCCACTCTCCGGCTTCTGGGGCGCGGGGTCGGTGGCAATGGCCTTGTTCGCGCCGTTTTCCGGCTGTTCCTGCGGTTCCTTTTCGGTGGCCGCGTTATTTTCAAGGGTCATGCCCTCTCCTTAATGTCAGGCGGCGAGGCCTAGCCAGCCGCGTGAATATTCCAGCAGGGAACGTACGTAGTCCCATGCCTGTTTCAGATGCGGCCCGGATTTGAACGTGTAGTTTCGTCCGTCGTATCTGAAAGATTCAATGTCCTTGCCGCTGTCGGCGAGGATCTGGTAGTGCCGGTTGAACTCGCTGGCGCGCTCGTACATGCGGCGCATTTGAGCGTTCGTCATCTGCATGTCGGGCATGTGCCATTCGCCCAACGATTCCGTGTCGGCGATTGTTTCCGATTGGGCGCGGGTGAGTATCGGCCCAAGCTCACTGTTACTGGTCACGTCCACCCTGAGCTTTGTCAGGTCGGCGGCGGAAGTGGAGTAGCCTTTCTTGCCCGAAGCGGCGGCTGCGGCCCTGTAGATCTTCTGCAAGTCATCGCCGTTGAGCTTCAAGCCCGGATCATTTGACTCCGTGATGGGTGCGACGGTACAGTGGCAGCGATTGTGCATGGGCATCAGGTCGGGGCGGGTGAACGTGTTCGTGGCCGCGACCACGCACAAACCGCATGTGCCGGACTTGGACAGTTCCGGGTGGATCACACGCCGGTAGCGTCTGATGCCCGAAGCCTCGTACCGGCTGGCCGTGGCCCTGTTCTGGGCGAGCGTGCCGTCGGTGTCGGCATTGTCCTGCAACTGGTTGCGCGCCATGTCAAGCCAGTTGTTCACCGCCTCCTGCACGCGCTTGTCCAAACCATCCCAGCCACGCGGCCTAATATCCGGGTGTTGCACGGCGAGACTCCTGTAGGCGTCTGCCGGGCGCAACGCGACCTTCCATGGGTCGGTGTTGTCCCTGACCACCACGTATTCGGGTATCTGCCCCTGCGGCGTGGTGCCGACCAACCGGAGCATGATGTCCGCGTAGCTGATGCCCAGTCGGCGCATGGCCCTGACGAACGCCATCTGCTGTTGCGTGATGTAGGCGGCGGCACCCTGCGTTACTGCGTCGTTCCACCAATCCTGCGGCGTCAACGACTGCCACATATTCCATGCGCGGCGCACATACTCATCGACCAATAGGCGGCGTTGTGTTTCCAATGCCGCCGTGGCCGCTGTGATCGTGTCGGCCATCACGACACCTCTTCGAACGATTCACCGGCCGATTCCAGCGAGTCGAACGAACCGTACTGCAACGATTCGTCGTCGCTCACAGAATCGGGAAGGGTGGCAGCGGACTGCGACTGCGAAGAGGTTTCAAGCATCCGGTTTTCGTTCGCCAACGCCTGCATGAACATAGTGTCCTGCGCGTCGCGCATCGCCTCGGAGATATCGGTCTCCGTGAAATGCAGATAATGGCGCATGATGGTCTTCACCGGGATGATGCCTTTGAGGTTCGCCGCAGCCTGCGATTGCTCCAGTTCAGAAGGAAGCTCCAACGGCTCCCAGATCGTCTCGAACCTTTGTCCGGCGGCGTCGCTCTGACTGTCTGCCAGCAGCGCCATGCGCAGCAGCAGCACGAACGCATCGTTGGCGCGCGCGTTCATGTCGCGTACCTTCATGCGCAGCATTCGCGTGGTCAGCTTCGCGCCCTCGGCGCTGCCGGCCACATCCGGGCTGAGAATCGACAACGGCGTGCCTGTGGCTCCGGCAAGGTTCTTGATGTCGCTCGTGGCGGCGGTGACCAACGGTGTTATGTCGGTCACTTGGCTTTCGGACACCTTCGCGTCCTTCGGCATGAGCCACAATGCCGCCGGCCCCATCTCGAACAGTTCGGAATAGTCGATCTTGTCGCCGGCCCTCGCATGGCCGTATTTCACCGCAGGATCGCTTTTCGCGTAATATTCGGGCATGTCGCCGGAAACCCAACGCTGGCGGAATGCCTGCATCTCCTGGATGCAGAATCGTTGGAACCGCTGCTGGTCGATGGCGCTCAACGTGCGCAAGGACGATTCGAATACGCCCTTGCCCGTGCTGGTTGCAAGCCTCACCACGGGAAGGCATCCGCACTGTTTGGCGAACTCCCACGTGTCATCCTGAGCCTCGCCGGCCCATTGGAACTGCTGGGGCAGCGCAGGCAGCTTCGCATCCTCATCGTTCGCCAGCGAGTACACGCTTTCCTCATCGTCAACGGAATCGGAATACAGCGTGCGGTTCTCGGTCTCATGCTGGGCGGTGCGTGAATACACGCGCACCACCTCGCCCTTGTCATCTCTGATGAGACGGTACAAGGTGAGGTATTCCATGCCCTCGTCGGCGTCGAAATCGTATACGACTGCGGAATCCTTGTCTGGACTCACCGACGTAGTCCACGGGCTCAAACGCTGGATATACGACGGGTACTCCCTTGGGAACACCATTGCATATGCGGCACCGTACAGGCTCATGTCCATGAACATGTTCAACGCTCGCACGTTCATCCCAGTGGAATCCCACATGTCATCAGCCGCCGTAGAGCGCATGCTCTTGTCATCCACGAGACGGAAGCCGATTGGGTTCTGCGAGGTGATGACCGCGTTGGCGATGGTGGACGCGAGATTCATTGGGCAGATGTCAACGAACCGCCTGTACACGTCGGCCGAAGTTGTGTTCATGTTCTTCGGAACGTATTTCGTCGGAATGCTCTCGCGCCCGTCGTAGAACGTCTTCAGCTCGCAAAGCTTCGGTATGCGCGCCTGAAGCCGGTTGGCAAGCCTTGTCAACACCATACCGTCGCCGTGCGGCTCATCGTCGCCGACAACCAGGCTTTTAATCTTCGCCATCAGGCCTCCAATCGGTTTGCCGCTAGTAGACGCGGCTGATATGGGTTCGCCTCGGCCGATGCTTCGGCCGTGACTCCAACACGCGGGTGCGCGCCGTGTACGCCAACAGACCGGCCATGCACGCATCGATCTTCAAAGGACTGTTCGGAGTCTCCTTGTAGATCAGGTATTTCGGCGAACCATCAGGGTTTGACTGTTTGAAGTCCTTGCGCCGCGCGTTGCGGAAATGAGCCAACAGGCGCGGGTCTGCCATCAACTCCACGTCACCGACCACAGGCTCGTCGTCATCGTCACTGGGTTCCCATTCCTTCGAGAACGCGGTGTGCATGTCCATGAGGCTCTGCATCATGTCCGCCCGCCAAGTGTTCGTATGGAACTTGATGGGCTCGCCGTTCGTGTGCATCGGCACAAGGTCGAGGTTCGCGTAATCGTTTTCCCAGCCGATGATCACGTCACGCCAGTAGGCAACGTCGGCGAAGAACGCCTTCACGTTGTAGTTGTCCAACATAAAACGGGCCGCACGGTCGAACGCATCGACGTTCACACGCCAGTCCGCCGCCTCCGGCCCGTCCGGCTTCTGCTCCAAACGGATAAGGAACAGCAAGCCGTCCCTGATGCGGCATCCGACCAGTGCGGTCGCATCATCGGACAGGGAGCCGTCGAAGCCGAGCGTTATCGCATCGTCCTCGTCGATCACATGACGCCACAAGGCCAGCTGGTTCAAGTCCTCGCCCGCGTTCTCCGTGAACAAGTATTCGTAGCTGGTGTGCTTGCGAATCAACGAATCCGCCAGCCACGCGTCACTCACGGAGGTAAGGCTGTTGAGGTAGTAGCGTACCGAGTTGCCGACATCCGAAGCGGGGTCGAGGATATCCGCGATCTGGCCTCGAATGTCAACCCACCCGTCCTTCGACGGGCCGGGCTGCACGCCCGGATCGGACAATTTGTAACCGTGTTCGCTTAAACCATGCGTGTCAACCGGGGCCATCGTCCCGTCGGGTTCGAAGATCCAGTCATACGTCAACGGTTTCCTGACGCCCGGCCACCGTTCAGGCGGTTTGGCTGCGGAACCGTAAGCCTCGTACAAGCCGTGCTTGAGCTTGTCCACGTCGTGCAGGTCTTCGACGCCCAACGCGGAATACCGGTGGTCGAACAGCAAGTGCTGGTCGCGTTTCGTGCGTCCGGCGAGAATATCCTGCGCGGTACGGTAGGTCAGTTCGGCGATGCTGCCCTCACCAGGCCGGTACATCGTCGTCGTCTCCAACACCCACGGGTCGGCGTCGCCGTAACGCTTTGCCAGATTGCGCTTGTACGTGTAATAGCTGTTCTTCAAGCGGGGCACGTTCCACAAATGGCTTTCATCGCAGACCACGAACGTCTGCTTGCCACCATCCGAGGAAGACGAATTGCTGTTGCCCGGCTTGATGCTGCCACCCTCCGGCAGAAGGATGCGCGTATTGCCCACATCAAGCCCATAGCCGCGCAACTGGGCCAACGGCCCATGCTCGCAGTTGTACTTGATGACATCGTAGACGTTGCCGCTTTGATCCTCGGCCGTGGCAAGGCATACGATGTTCGGGCCGCTGATCGGCCTTCCCATCGGCTCGCCCTTCGCATACGTGTAGGTCTGGCCGAGGAACGTATACGTTTCCCCACCCTTCGCCCAACCGGCGAAACGGCACGGCCCCAACGCCTCGAACAACGCCAATCGCGCGGCCTTGCCCGACTTGTCGCAACCCTTCGGCCGGGACAGGAACACATGGTTGAACCGGCGGTGCCCATCCTTCCCCAATGCGTAGCAGTCAACGTAGAAGCGAATGTACTCCGGTGCCTCACGCACCGGCTTGTCGAACACGGGTTCGGAACCAACGATGGTGAACGTTTCGATCCACCACCAAGCCAACCATCCCAGACTGCGCCTGCGTTCCTCCGCGCTCAGTTCGGGGATGACATCATGCACGACGATCAGCCCCCAACGGCCTCACGACGCCGACGAAAATCATCCATGTTCACGACGTTCGACCCCGCGCCCGTGGAAGCCATCAGATCATCCGCCTGCGGCGCATCGAACTTCAGATCATTCCTGGCCTTCGGGGTGACGCCGATCATCGCGCACCGTTGACGGATTTCAGCCGCAGCGATATTACGTCCCCTTTTCTGCCGCCAGAAGTCATCCATCAGCAAGGCCGTCTCCATGACGAAAAACCAGTCAGGTTCCACACCCATGCGCTGCGCCAGCGGGCTCGTGCGCACGCTCTCATACCAGCGCTTCACCAACGGCAACCATTCCATGCCGTCATCCGGGCGCACCGCCGGCAGTTCAGGCCCAACCGCAGTCTCCGGCTGCTTCAACATCCGAACCTGCTTGCTTGCCCTACGACCATTCCCAGCCATGACGCATCACACCATTCCGGCCTTTACGGCCCAGCAGCTAGGGCTTTGCGCCCCCGCAACCAACGTGAACGAGAATCCTGTTAGCCAACGTCGCCTCCCGCGACACGTCCAAAGGAACCTTCCAACAGAACAACGGGCCATCAACGCCCGAAGCATTCAAATCAACCCGACGCCCGCATCGGGCGCACAAGCCATTGCACTTCTCAACCACCTGACCATCGGTGAACGACTCCACACGCATCGGCGGCTTCTCCGGTACCGGCTCCTTCCGTGAGGAAAACAACGTGGTCTTCGGACGCAACGGATAATCAGCCGGATTCGCCTTGCGCGCACGGCAATAAGCCACACGGCAACGCTCCGAACAATAAACACGGGTCACACGCCCCGGCGCGAACCACTCATGGCACCAAGGGCACATGCGCTGCATCATCGGAGCAAAAGGCATCCCATAATAACGGGTCAGGTCATAATGCCGCCTGCACAAGCCAACGGCAACCTCCGGCTCCCCGCAACCGCCGATGACGCACACGCCATTCACTGGAACGCCGGATGCGAATACCATCGCTCACGCCTCCTGCGCTCCCCCAGCAACCTCCGCGCCTCGCCCGACTCACGGGACGTCTTCTGCTTATGATGCCAGGAACACAACGTCCAAAGATTCGACGGATCATCATTATCAGGCTCACCCTCACCGGCCCGCTGCTTATGATCCACCTCATTGCCCAAACGGCCGCAGATATGCGCCGTGCCACTGTTCCAATCGGTAACGGGCCACTGGCACATGTGATGGTCACGCTCAAGAATCCTCTTGCGGGTACGCTCCCAATCCGGATTGAACCTCGCATCCCTCTGCGACTTCCACCAATTCGACTGCATGACCATCACCCCCACGCGCGTATATATATAAGGAGTAAAGGGGCGTGCCCGGCCGGGGCATGGCAGCAACAGTGTTTAAGGGAAACCCATGAGCAGCCGGACACTAGTACCCCCACTCGGACTCGAACCGAGAACCCGCGACTTAAAAGGACGCTGCTCTGACCAATTGAGCTACAAGGGTGAAACCCCATGCCAAGAGTGAGAGAGGAACCATCGAAAGGTAGTGGCATGGGGCTGGCGCACCGCGATGGACTTGCACCACCACCTCACGGTTTTGGAGACCGCGCGCACTGCTTATGCTATCGGCACATGACGTTGGTAGCCTGGCTACGCTCCCCGACCAAAACCAACCACAAGCGTCAGCTTACTCAGAAACAGTAAGACAAGCTCCGTGTGTCGGTGAGACAAACCGACGGTGCTGGCATGGTCTGTAACGGTTAGCTCAAAAACGCCCCAGCGCACATTCGCGTCCGAAACCATTGGACCAGCGGCCCCCACGAAACCACCGGGGGGAGAGTCCCCTAGCCCCCATATCCGCGTGTCGTTTTTGTGGCGTGGTATCACGCGGGCATATGTGTGGGCATAGGCATAGGTGGGCAAGGCGTAGGCATGGCGTGCCTAGCGCTGCCTGTAGCCGCTGTGAGCGCGTCGCGTGACTGAGGCGTGAGTGAGTGTGTGCGCTGCCGTGTGCGGCGCTGTGCATGGCGCTGTGCAGCCGCCTACGCTGCCGTGCGCTGCCGTGGGCAGTTGCGTGCCCTAGCCGTGCGCTGCCGTGCCCTAGGCGCTGCCAGTGGGTGCGTGCTGCCGCTGGTGTGGGTGCTGGTGCTGCCGAGTGCGTGCCGTGTCTAGCCGTCACGCTGCCGTGCTGGTGCGGTGGTGCCGCTGCCAGTGCGCCGCCGCTGGTGCTCACTGGTGCCCTGGCTGTGCATGTGGTGCTGCATGTGGCGTGAGTGATCGAGTGCGTCCCCCAGTGTCCCGCTATGTCCGCCAGTGTCCGCCAGTGTCCGCGTCGGTGTCCTCATAGGTGGTGGTGTGGTGGCGTGGTTTGATGGTTGCGACACGCCGAGGGATGCTAGTAATTGCAACGTGTTTAGCTACCCGCTTGACATACCATTATTGGTATATGTATGATTGAGCCATCAACCACAAAGCAAGCGGTGAGAGCGCAAGACAGAGTGGAGAGCTTGATAAATGAAGAGTGGATACCGCAAGGACATAGGCGATTACTTCGCGTCATGGCCGCAACCTCACGGCATGATGGGTTGAACGCTTATCGAGCGGTTATGGAGACGCGGTTTCCGGCATGGAATTGCCCCGCGCGACTGAGTTGATAGTAGAATCGTGCCCACCTGTAGAAAGGTGGGTAGTGATGGGACTTAGGGATTATAGGGTGAAACGTGGGCTGAGCCAAGAGCAAGTAGCCAAAAGGGCTGGTATTAGTCAGCCGCGCCTATCCGATTATGAGGTAGGCAGAAAGCCTATTGGCAATATGACTCTTGATACTGCGCGCGCTCTTTGCAAAGCGCTTAATGTCAGCAACCCGCTTAATTTTTACCGTGAGGACTCTACGGAGAGTCCGAAAGAAAACAAGTCGTAAGACTGTGTGTGCCCTTAAGCGCGTGACGTTTCTTTATGGGACGTGGCGCGCACTAAGGGGTGATGAATAAAGAACGCGGCTGGAGCTGGTACCTCTAGCCGCGTTTGCATTGCCCTACAAATACTGGAATTAGCTAATCTGTGAGGCGTGGTCTATCGTATCACGCCTCACAAGTAAGTGAGGTAATCATGGATGTTGTCGAGATTGTGCGGCGGCTTGAATCACTGCCGGCGCGTAGCGTGTGGAAGTGCGCTGTGAGGGATTTCGCCATCGACCTTGTGTCGGACAATGATCTTTTCGAGGCGTTGCCGGGTGATGCTTCGCGTGGTGACATCGAAGCCGCCTTGTTGAGTGGTGCCGCCAATTGGCGCGAGTACAGTTATGGCGGGTGTGGGCTGGTTTATAACGGGGATATTGACAACTGGCTTATGACGCCTAGTGAGCTGAAGCGTTATAACAGGCCTGGGCATGACGCGAGCATGGGTTTCGGTGGTGAGTCGTTGCTTGATATGCAGGCGCGTGCGCTTTCTCAGGCGGCGCGTCTCGCGTTCCAGGTGATTCGTTATCCGCGCCTTAAGGGTGTGGCTTGATTTTTATGGCGTCGCGGGGCGCTTAATCCCCGCTTCTTGCCCGTTCGGGCGTTCAATCAATCAATTTTTTTCATTCAATCTTAATTTTTCTGGGAGAAGTGTATCTAAAATGCGTAGGTTTGCTGCTGCCGCTGTCGCGGCCGTGATGGTGTTTTCCGTGTCCGCTTGTGGTGGTCACAATGACGTGGCTTCGGAGCCGGAGCCCAGCGCTTCGGTTTCGGAGCGTGTGAGCGTGCCTCAGCCGGAACGCAAGCCGGTTGACGCGTATTCCGCGTGGAAGGCCGATAACATGTCGCTGCCGGTTTGCATGTACGGGGATAGTGACGTGGTGCCGTTGAATGGCATGTGCCGGTTCTTCGGTGACGTGGACGCCGAAGGCGGTGATTTTACGGACGTGTCGTATGTTCAGGCGGCTGATGGCATGGTGGTGTCGGCGTGGGATTATCGGGATGGTGCGTGGGTTGAGCGTGCCGACGTGGAACCGGAGCCGACCGTTGCCGACCTTGCTGCTGCCGTGATCAGTGGCGAGTACGGGAACGGCATGGAGCGTGAGGCGCTGCTTGGCGAACGGTTCGGTGAGGTTCAAGAGTTGGTGGATTCGATGCTTGCGCCGGCTCCTGTTGAATCTTTTGCGCCGGTTGCCCAGTCCACCGCTGTTGATGCTCCTGTAGTCCAGCCTGTTCAGCCGTCCGCTGCGCCGGTTCAGCCGGTTGTCCCGGCTCCTGTTGCTTCGGTTTCGTCGGCAATGAGTGAGGCTGAGTGGAATTGGTGGGTTTCCGAGTTCGGCGGCTATGAGGAATATCAAGGCGTCGCATGGCCCGCGTATGCGGATATCCCGCAATGCCAGGTTGAAGACGGTGCTACCGCCGACGGTTATCAATCGGTGTGCTATTGGGATGGCGCTGCTGTGGGTAATGGTGTTGGCGCGTCCTATGTGCTGGTCGATGGTGCCGTTATCTTCAGTTCGGAGCTGTGATGGTGCCGCGTCATTCCCGTGTGGAGCGGCGTAGGCGTCGCAATGGTCGTATCGCCGTCATGGTGCTTATTGTGGCGGCGTTCCTGTTCGCATGGTCTGGCGTGGTCGGGCCTGTTGATTATTGCAAGGCTACCGTCATGGACGGCAGCAGTCCTTTTACAAGCGTGGCCCAATGTCGGGCGTATTACGAGAGCGAGGTTTGATGATTATGGCTAGGTGTTGGTATGCGGCTTATTGGCCGCAGGGCGTCGGCATGTACTATGCGGATGATGGCACCACGCCGGTGTGCAGCGTTCGCGTGTTCGATTCGATGGCGGCGCGTGATGCTTGGGTTGCTGCGGATAGGTTCGATCAGGACTGGCATAGGTCGGTGGTGTCGCGTGCGTTCGCGGTGCCTGTCATGCGCGGCATGTTGCGTGATTATCGTGATTCGTTCGATGGTGGGTGGAATGTCGGGCGTGAATATTATGCGCCGGGTGCCGTCGTGGCCGCGTATCGTGCGCTGTTGGCTGAGCTTGACCCGTATGGGGTGATGCTGAAGGACGGTGGGCGTTGATGCTGCCTGAGAGTCTTGTGGTGTCGGGTTATCCGACTGCCGTGGCTTATGCGTCCTTTGCTGAAGCGCATGGTCATGCTGTTGATGTCAGGCGTTATGGGCGTGCCAAGTGGCGCGTCACCCTCAAATAACGTGAGTGCCCTTTGTGCGGCGGGGTTGATAATACGCCGCACGTTATTCATTGAATCTTTTACAAGTAGTGAGGCTGATCGATCATGGTTGCGAAAACCGGTTTTTGGGTGAACCAAGATAATACGCGCGTGTTGTGGGCGCGCGACAATGGTTCGGATAAAAGGTCTGAGCTTTGGGAATTGTTCGAGGACTTCGAATCCTACACGTGGCGTGACGTGCGCGGCGATCTGCTCAACGAGTTGCGTGATTATGGTTTCGCCGGATACTTGGCTGTGCTCAAATCACAAGGGTGGAGCTGTGTGCAGCAGCCGGACGGGTTCAGCAAGCAGCTTTGCGAACTGCCGAAGCTGCCGTTTCCGCGTGCGATGCTGAATGGTCAGGCTGATGATGGCGAGTCCGGTTGGGTGCTTGTGCCGGGCGAGACGGTTGACGCTTCGGCGGATACCGTGGCGTACACGGTTCCGGCGCGTTGGGTTGTCGCCAAGGGTGATTGCTTGGATGATTGCTCTGATTTGGGTGATGTTTCTTCGGAACTGTCTGGTGTGCCTGTTGAGCCGGAGCCGGTTACGGCTGAGATACCCGAAGTGCCGCCGACTGTCAATAATAAGGCGGCGGTTCGTTGCACGGTTCCGGCGATGATCCCGGCAAAACAGTTGCCCGAGCTTCAGGGGTTTAAGCGTCCGAAGCATTTTCGGGATGCCAAGGGCCGCAAGCTGGTGTATGTCGCGCACGATGATACGAAGTGCGTTGTCGCATGGCGTGAAACGTATCAGGGCGGCGACAGTGAGCTAGAGGCGCGCGTTGCCGATTATGTCAAGTCCATTGGTTTCGAGCTGGGAGCATGAAATGAGTGAATGCAAATACTGGCTGACGGCGCGTCCGGCGCAATTGGGCGCATACCCGGAAAAACCGTTGCGGGTGAGTAATATCTCCGTTGAGCAATTCAATGGCGTGTCCATTCGTGGAACGTTGTTGGTTTACGGTGAGCCGTTGGCGGATGACGTAGCAGCGGCATATGAGCTTGAGGAATGGCCCGTGGTGAAGTTCCGTGCCATAGCGGTGGCGGGACGTGACTACTCGCCTGAGAGCATGGGCAAGCTGGACTGGCTGAGCGTCGTGATCTGCATGAACCAATGGATGGATGAAACGTGCGCGTATCATCCTGACGGCAAGTGGGCCACAACGGACACCACTTATGGGCCGGTGGTGTTCGATTTGGCGACTGTCAAACGGATGTTGGACATGCTACCGGCTTGGATGCGTTGGCCGGTGATGCTGTGTGTTCAGGATGATTCTTTGTGCGCCAGGTTCGCCCGTCATGGTCAGCGTTGGGTGATTGCCGAGTGCAAGCGATTGTTTGCCGATGGTTATGAAAGGTGGTGGTGAGCCATGGCGGCTATCACCGTGAACGACGTGAGCATTGTGAATGCTTTGGAGCGTGCCGGTTTTGCGGCTACTGAGTCGAATGTGAAACGTGTTCGTGAGGCGGTGCCGCCCACCACGAGCGCGTTGCTGGATTTTCTGGTGGGTTCGGTGGATTTGCCTTGCAAGGCCGTCACCGAAGCATTGTTCTGAGAGTTGTTGGCGGGCGGTTATACTTGTTGTGTGGCTGTCCGCCTGTTTTTACTGGGAATTAGCAATTCGGTTTAATCGAGCGGAGGTTTTGTCATGTCTGGTATTGCTGTTGAGACCGAGATGTGCGGGGATGTTCCCGCGCGTATCGAGTGTGGTTTGACGGGCAATTTTTATTGTGATGTGTGCGGCAAGGGCGAGAGCGCTTGGGCGCATTGGTTCAAGGGCGAGTATACGGGCAAGCAGCGGTATGTGCTGGTGAATGATTCGACCGGTGCCGAGGTTCAGGTGCCGCCCGTGTTGGCCGCTGAATATGATGATGGCGAGCTGACCGTGGGTGATGTCGCGTCGGCTCTTGTGCCTTGCTGGGAGGATTGGGTGGACGACTGCCGTCTGGTGAAACGCTGATCGTTTCACTGTCTTTATTGGTTTTGTGAGGGCTGCACTTTGGTGTGGCCCTTTGCTTTCTCTGAATTTTCTCTTAATTCAGTGATTTTCAGAGTTGTTACTGGCTTATGGGCTGCGCTTGTGCGTGGCCTCTCCTGTTTTAAGGGGTGATTTTATTGGAGCAGCTGGTTTGTGACCGTTGCGGGCGGGTTATCCGTGATGATGATGGTCTGGAATGGAATGGGTGCTGCGAGTGCGTTGATTGCAAGCGTTTCCTGTGCAGGGAGTGCAGCGAGATGGATTATTTCGGCACATTCCGTTGCAAGGAATGCGCAAACAAGCGGCGTATGAAGACGAGGGGTTTCGGTACCGAGCACTACAGCCTGTATAAAACCGATGATGGTTGGCTGGCCGACCCGCATGGCGGCACGTATGAGTGGTTTGATTTTCCGCGCATTCGTTTCGATTGCGAGGGTGTGGCCCGGTTTTCTCTTAAGGGCGAGTCGTTCGACTGTCGGTCTGATTACGGGGTGTTCATGGAGTTCGCGCGGTCGGTTGAGCGTGAGCTTGAGGCCATAGCCGGTTTTATTCAAAAATCTTTGGAAGGGTGAGTGATTGCAATGGTGTTGGATGGTTTCAACGAGGTGCCCATGGCCGATACGGCCGACATGGCGGCTGAGGGTGATGGTCGGAGTGATTTCAACCACAAGGTCGGCTGGATTATGGCGACGTTGCGTGACAGTGCCGGTTTGACGCAAAAGGACGTGGTGCCGTTGCTGGCGGATAATCGGCGCACGTTCGGGTCGGCCCAAGGGTTCATCTCCCGTGTCGAGCTGGGCAAGCAGTCGTTGAGTTTGGAGGATGCTGCGATGCTGTTGCGCGCCTACGGCTTCTACAAGCCCGATGTGCTGTTCGATGTGTCCCGCGCGCATTTTCCCTCATTGGTGCGTGAGCGGCGGCGCAAGCACCTGTTGGAACAGCGTGCCGTGTTGGACGAGCAGCGGCGCGCCTTGGATATGGAACTTGCGGAATTGGGGGGGGCGAGTGACTGATGCTTCCTGTTTTCTACCGGTATGTCGGGTTGCATGACGGCCGTGAAATGTGGGAGCCGGTTGCGTGGGCCTCATTACGGCTGGAATGGTTGTGGCTGGCCGTGTGCGGCAGATGCCATGCGCGCTTGGGTTTCCATGTCTGGCTGTACTGCATGGCGCGTGATGGAGAATTGCTGACTATGGATATGCTGCCAAGCGGTGTTGAGATTGTTTGATTAAGGAGGATTGAATCATGGGTTATTACAGTGATTACAGCGGCGGTTTCACCGTCAGCGGGCTCGGCTCGGATATCAATGTGGTATCAAACCGAGTCGAGGAGACGTTGGCGGATGACTCGCTGTCGTTCATGGTGACGCATGGCGACGGTGAAGACGTGTTCGACGTTGAGGTTACGTCGGATAGTACGAAGTGGTATGGGTGGGTTGATGATCTGAAGCGTTTAGACTGTCTCGTGCATTATGCCGGTGGGCGTCTCTCCGGTTGTGTGGAGCGTCATGGTGAGGAATGGGATGATCTGCAACGTGCCGTGTTCACCGATGATGGCGTGCGCGTGGATACGGCGAGGATAGTCTGGCCCGACGGGACTGACGTCTGATTTTGGGCGTGTCCTTGCCGACTGTGGTATGGTTTCTCATACCTGTTCCCCGCGCTTGCGGGGATGACCCATTGAAGATGAATGTTGATTTGTTCAACTTCGGAGCGTTCCCCACATTAGTGGGGTGATCCCTTGAAGATGTCCGCAGATTCGTTTGGGTCGCATAATGTTCCCCACGTTGGTGGGGATGATTCCGTAATTTGTATGGGATACATGGTGTTCCCCACTGTTGTGGGGTTAGCGTTAACCGCCCGTCCAATGCCTCATAGACGTTGGGCGGGCACAACATTATGGAGGTAAAACGATGTTTGTGATCCTGGATGATCAGGGCAATGAAGAGCGGCGCGTTGAGAAGCTGCCGAAGCTGGAATATGATCTGTCGCAGTGGAATGAGCCATATGACGAGCGCGGCGCGTATGTGACGGTTGGTGCGCGTGACCCGTGGGGTCATGTCGTGTCGATCACGACGAACAAGAGCGGCGAGGGCGAGTTCGAGTGGGTGGATCGCCCGTTCGGCGGCGAATGGCGTCAGACGCGCGGAACGTTGCAGTTCCAATTGTCCGATTCCGATCAGGGCGTGAAGAAGACGTTGAACAATCGTTGGAAGGCCGCGCACGTGCGTGGTGCCGATGATTGGGATGCTTGGCAGCAGGCGTTGCGCGAGTGTGACGAACAGGATAAGGAGGAACTGGGCCGCATGTGACTGTGCGGCAAAGTTGTTCAACGATGGCGGATGCGATATAATCGTGTCCGCCTTTCCTTTGTCTGGGGACTTCGCTGGCACGGCTTGCTAACAGTGCGACAGACTTTTCACGGGATTGCCATGCCTACGGTGGCACGGCACTTCATTGAGGAAACAAGGAAAGGAGTTTTCATGGTAAACGATCCGCGCTGCACGTGGGCCAAGGGGCGTGACGGAGACTGGATTATCCGCATCCCACGTCGAATGCAGGAAAGCTACGAAGAGGCTGGCGAAAGCGAATACGTTGTACATAAGGCCAACGGTGATACGCAGGTCGTGGGTGTCACCGGGTATAGCAAGCCTTTCACCGGCAGGGATGTGGTCGAATACGTGTTCGGCTATCCCAGGAAGGAGGAGCGCCGCTATCCCGCCCGGCGTGCCGGGCATCGTTGTGATTCGTGCGGGCGTCGCGGGGCGCATCGGGCGCATGATATGAGCGGTTTGCCTTGTTGGTTGTGCATGGGGTGTGACGATGGCTCGTACAGCGCCTTCTAGGCAACGTATATGCACAGTGCAGGGCCATGCGCAGTTGGAGCGCGCGGAGAGGCGCGCGAACAAGTGAAAGGATTCGGAATGGATGCTGGAGCATTGGTTCGTGATATCAGGGTGGATCTTCGCGAGACCCTGTGTGAGGCGCGTCTTCTCGCGCCGCGTGATGAGGGAAGCGATTGGCCCAGGGAGCTTCGTCTGAAGTGCCGCAAGGGTGCTATTAGCGTCGAGTTCGGTGACGGTTGGGTGAAGAGCAGCACGTTTTATGCGGATTGCGGCGGTGATTCGATTGTCCGCGTGTTCGATGACGTGGCAAGTCTTTACGCTTTGCGCAATGCGGCCAGGAGGCTGCGTGAGACTTCGCCGGGCTGGTGCGGGCCGAAACGCACGTATGCGATGCAGTTCGAACGGTTCAGTTACCTGTTCTGGCGGTTGAGTGGATTGAGGGGCTATATCGAGGAAGATTGCGGGTTGGTCAAAGCCGAACTCGACTGCCGGAGTCTTGTGAACGATATTCGCGAGGTGGTTTCATCCCGGTTGGCTGGTGATGCCGGTTCGGCCGGATTGGTTGAGCATGTCTCCGTTGATACGGGCGACAGCGACAAGGACGCCGACCATGTCAGGTTGAGCTTCGGCGAGGATTATATCGACGCGCTCATTTACAGCACTTGGCCCGGAAGGGAAAAGCCTTGGCAGCGGTATGAGGGTCGGTTCGATGATGTGATCACGTTGTTTGCGTTGCGCGAGGGCGTGAAGCGGGCCGCGCAGGAAGCCGACGAGAAATGCGATTTTTGGGAAAAGATGAGCTCATGGCCAGGCTTGGAATATCTTCCCCTCAAGCGTGCGGAGTGCTTGGTCTACTTTTTCCGCCAGCATATCTTCGGCGCTGTCCGAAACGCGTTTTCCATGCGTGCCCATTTGGAGAGTTTCGAGCATGACGTCGAGGTCGATTGTCGTGCTTGGCGGCATGATCCCGCGAATGCCGACATTGTGGCCCGTATCGATAATGATTCTGAAAATAAGGAGCGTGCGTGATGTGTGATGTGAATATCGTTGAGGAGAATGGTCGTGTGGTGTTGACTGCACCGTACTGCGAGGATGCAAACGCGGAGTATCGGAAACTCAACGGCAGATGGGATGCAGGTGAGAAGGTGTGGCGGTTCGATGCGCGTGATTCGGAGCGTGTGAAGGCCCTTGCCTCCCGGTTTTTTGGTTGGGAGGAACCGGACGTGGCTGGCCCGAAGGTCACGATTCGCGTTCATGCGAAACAGTTCAAGACGTTCGATGGTATCGTGTTGGCTAACCGTGAGCTGGCGTGTCGCCCCGATTGGGACAGTCCCGTGCGTTTGGCCGACAACGTGGTGGTTGTCGAGGGTGCGTTCGCGGATCGCAGTGGTAGGTCGATTATCGGCCGCGTGGATGACGACGTGGTTCTTGAGGTGCGTGACCTGCCGTATGGTGCGCTGCGCCTGTTGGACGAGGGTTCGTATGATCTGGTGGAGCCGGCTGATCGATTATCCTTGTTGCGTGGCGAGCGTGAGCGTCTGCTGAAACGGTTGGCTGAGATTGACCGTCTGTTGGGCGAAACAGAGAACGCTGCTTGATTGACCGGTGCCACGGGGTTACACTTTCTAATGAATCGAAGCCATTGCTAGATGCCTGAGATTCCTTTTGCTGGGCTGCGGACGTTGCAACGTCCGTGGCCCTCTCCATTTATCGGGCATGATTCTACCTATCAGACAGCCCCTTAATGCTGTTTCCTATGATTATGGGGCATTAGGGGGCTGTTTTGGTGCTCTTATTGCAACGTTTAACGTTTAACGTTTAACGTAGTCATAAGGTCATTCGCGCAGTGGTGTGAGTGGGAAAAACTGCGGGTAGCGTTGCAGCAAATACGCCCAGTCCGCCGCCCAGTAATTGCCCCTGTCGTCCGGGTAATGCCATGTTTTGACCTTGGCTGCGGCCTTGTTGGGCGTGCACATTAGGATTGCGCCGTTGGCGGCGCGGTAGGCTCCGGGTTTGGTTGGTTCGGCTTGCTGCATGGGCTACTCCCTGTTGAGTTTTACAAGCGGCAATTCGTCTTCGTAGGAGTTCACTAGCTGCTTCCAAGTCATCGATGATTGTGCTGTGCATGAGATGCGTATCCATTCCGGGCGCTTGTGGGTTTTGTCAAGGATGCAGACGAATTTGCTTCCGTACTGGCTTTCGTATTCTCCCAGCTCCTTGGGTTCAGGGTATTGCTTGGGGAAACGTTCGGCGTGGTCGAAGTATTCCTTGTTGAATCGCCATTCGCCTTCCTGTTCCATGCTTACGATGATGGTGTTGTCGCCGTAATCCGGTTCTATTACCTTCAGTACACGGTATTTGAGGTTGTTGGTGGAGATGATGGTGTCTCCGTTTTCGATCTTGTTCCATTCGGTGATGGTCTGCGTGATGGGTTCGCTCATTGGTGTTTCCTTTGCTTTGAAGAATTCAGGGAACATGGTATAGAGGTATTCGTCTCCCCGTAGGGACGTGATGACGATGCGGTTGAATTTTCTGTCGGTCATGGGTTTCCTTACTCCATGGATGCAGGGGGCTCCGTGAATGAGGGGGCGGAGATTCGCAGCATGGCTTTATTGCCGTTCGGGTATTCGACGGCGTATTCATGCACCGTGACCGTTAACGTATGGTCGTCTTTGACTTCTACAGAGCCTTTGAAGGTGTGTTTGGTGCCGTCTTTGGTTTTGAAGTAGAGCTGGCGTTCCGGTGGCTCCTGTTGTTCCTGTGGTTTGGAGAGGTTGGGGAACAGTTTTTTGACGGACTCGCTGTTGGCGTCCACCGTGCAGATGGTGCCGATGACGGTGCCGGTGAAGGGCAGGTCTACGATGGTGTCATCCATTGGTTTCACTTTCTTTTGCGTTTGCTGATGCCGTTTACCTGCATGGTCGGATACTTGCGTTTGACCGCTTTTCTGACCTTCTGTTTTTCGGCTGGCGTGCCATGCTGGGCCACACTGGATAGTGCGGCGCGAGCGTGCGCCCTATCGTTGATCGGGTACTTGCGTTGTGATGGTATGGCGAACTGGCTTGATTTCATGCGTTTACGGCCACGAGACGTGAGCTTAGCCATCATTCCTCGCTTTCCTTGTCACTCGACTGTTACTTTCCCGCAGACAACGGGGATGCGGGCTATCGCGTAATCGGCTTGCATGCATTCCACGCTGATGCCTTCTTCGCAGCTGACGATGTTGCTGATGTCGCTTCCGTTGATTGTGACGGCCTTGCCTATCGTGAGTTCGACCGGCGCGGTGTTGAACGGTTGTTCCTCTTGATCTGCGAGGGCGCGCACGAGTCTGGTGTTGTGGTCAACTTCTTCTTGCAGTCGGCGCATCAGATCGTTGGCTTCGCGCCGCCATTCGACGTGGCTTTTGTGCGCCTGTTCGTATAGTCCGCGCCAGAACCAGGCTTCGGTGGATTCCACATGGTCATATCTCGCGGGCTGCCATGGGTGTTTGACTGGCGTGCTGATGTTCATTGCCGTTCCTTCCCTAATAGGTTTTTCGTGAGTTCCGGTGTTGCCAATGTTGGTTTGACGCCGTTGTTCACCCAGTTTTCGATTGTTTGTTTGGTTTCGGTGTCCTCTTCTGCGGCGGTTGGTGCCAGACTGTGCGGTGGTGTGGAGAATGTCGCCAGAAGGCGCATGGTGTTCCAATACTGTTCCGTTATTTCATCGATGATGGCGTGTATTTCATTCTTGGATGGTGGTTGGCTGCTCATTGTTGTTCTTCCATTGGTCGTTGATGATTCCGGCTTCGTCCATGCCGTGCATGATGTCGCCCACAAGATAGGGCAGTTCCTCGTTGGAGAGTCTGATTCGTGTCTTGCGCCCGTGGGTGATGTCGATGTTGTGGAACAGTTGGGCGACATGCGTGGCCTCGTGCGCGCAGATTTCAGGTTGAGTGTGGCCTTCGGCGAGGAATATGAGCGCGTGCGGGCAGGTCAGATGATCGGGCGTGATGTCGTTGGTTTCGATATGGCCCATGAAGGTGACCGCCTCCGTGTCCGTGAAGTCGGCGACGCTCATGTCAAGTCCTTTTGTTCCGTCGCCGGCCTCGTAGATCTGGTACAGGGTGGCGGCTTGGCGCATTTGTGTGAGCGTCTGGTATTCACGGAACTCAATTTCGCGTGCGATGCCGCTCATTGATGTGAAGAACGTGGTGGAACGGTAGATTTCCGCGAGTTCGCCTTCCTGATTGCATTTCAGGGTGTCGCAGGTGCCGGTGTTGTCGATGTGGCCCATTGCGTGTTTGCTCCTTAGTCGATGTCGAGTTGGGGTTCGATGAAGTCGGGTGACGCCATGGCGGCTTTCATTTGGCGTGGCGTGGTATGGCGGATGATGTCGATGACTTCCCTTTCGGTGATGCCGCATGGGCCCAATGCCTTCATTGTTTCGTCAACGCTCATGCCTTGTTGGTGCCATTTGATGATTTTGTCCCTGAGTGCCTTGCTGGTCATTCCTGCCGCCCTTCGCGTCTTTGACGTGGTAGTAGTTGCAGTTGCGGCAGTATTCGATGGTTTTCTGTTTGGGCTGGTCGTTGAATATGCTCGTGAGCTTGTCTTCGACCATGCCGATTGTCTGTTCCGCCGCCTCACGGCTCGTATAGCAGAGCAGGTTTGGATTGCGTGCGCAGTACTGGCAACCGTCCTTGCGGATCGTTTTGCGCGCGTAATTGTCGTCGTTGTTGCTCATTGCTTGGTTTTCTCCTGTTCTTCACTATGGTTTCGTTCTGCTATGAGGTGCCAGATGCTGTCGATGCTGCGTTTGCTGCGCGTCGCCAGAAGGTATGCGTCGGAGAGCCTGTAGGTTTTATGCCCGTCCTGTTCGCCTTGGATGGGTAGTTGGCCCCGGTCGGCCCATTTGCGGATGGTGGTCTTGCCCGTGAGGATGCCGCAGTCCGCGAGCTTCTGGTGGATTCCGGTGATGGTACTGGTGATGTCCGTGTCCAAAAGGAGTTGGCGTTGGCGTTCCCGGAGGGCGTTGACCGTCCATTCGCTGCCGCAGGTGGGGCATTTCACGCTCGTCTGCCCGTCCGCCACCCTCAGGCTCGTGTTGCAGGGCTGGTTATCGCGCGTGTAGCCGGGGCATGGGCCTAGGATGATGGGCTTGTCCTGTTCGGGGTCGAGCAGTTGTTCGGCCTTGATGCGCAGTTTCGTGAGTATGCGCAGATATTCGGGTGTTGCGCCGTTTTCCATGAGGTGGTTGTTGGCGCGGATCGCGTGGGCGAGCTGGCGCACGGTGTGCAAGTGGATCGTGTTGACTTGCAGACATGTGGCGTACCCGTAGAGTTCGGGCTTCAACTCGGTTTCGAGGAAGTCGAACATCACGGTGTTGACGGGCAGTGGCGCGGTGGCGCGCCCCGCTCCCCCGCCGCCCTGATTGTTGGCGGTGTGCCGGTAGGCCTTGTTGATGTTGGCCTCTAGGTCGGGGCCTGTGCGGTCGAACCATTCCAAAAGGTCTGTGAGCCGGCGTTGGCAGTCAGTGCAGAGCTTCTTGGTTTTACTGCTGGTGGGGTTGACGCAGTTGCAGCAGCGGATGGTGCTTGTGGTCAATGGGTATGCTCCCGCCCGGCAATGGCCGTTGGAGCATACCCGTTCTTTATATCACTTGTCTCACCGGTTGTCTCAGCTTGGCGTGGTGCGCTCTTCCGCCCGTATGAGCTGTTCCACGGCTGTGATGCACCCGGCGAGGTCATTGTCCTCCAATGCCTTCCAGAAGGGTGTCGCGTCGGCCCAGTTGGCTTCTGTGAGCTGGTCGAGCATGTCTGCCAGTCGCGCGCAGCCGCCGAGCGGTATCCATGTGACCATCGCGGTGGCCTCGCCTAGGCCATGTTCGCCCTTGGTGTGGTTGAGATACCATAGGGCCTTCCTCAAGTCCTTTACCGGCTGGCCCTTGAGCTTGTGCCGCCACACGTATTTGATCGCGTTGCCCATGCAGAAGTCGTACAAGCCGGATAGTTCGATGCACTCGAATGGGCCTTGCCCGTAATGCTGCGGGTGGTTGATGTCGCTCATTTCGATTCCAGCTTTCTGAATGGCACATAGCGCGCCGCTTTATCGTCGCCCATTGCGCACATTGTGCCGTTGGCTTCGTCAAGCACCGACCATTCCAAGTCGTTGTTGAGGCTCCATATGGCATTGTCGCGATCCCGGTACACGCCGGACGTGGTCGGCAGCGACATGCCGTCGTCAGGGTGAAAAAGCTTGTTGAGTTGCTCGCAGACCTGTCCGGCGATGTTTCTTGGCATGGACGTGAAGGTGATGAGGCCTGATTCGTCGGTGAACCCTATCCTGACTAGGTCGCCCATTTGAGTGACATGGCTTTCGTTAATCATCGACTTCCACCCTTCGGAATGGGTAGTACTTATTCGCTTCGCTTTCCGGAAGCGCTTGCATGTCAAATCCGCCTTGGGCGATGCTGTACCATTCCCCGCTATCGGTCAAAATCCATAGATCGTTTTCCTTGTCTCGGTAGAAGCCCGGTTCTGTAGGCAGCGGCAATTCCGTTCCCCGTTTTATTCTTTTGGTGATTTCTTCCGCGATTGTCTCAGCCATATAACTGTTTATGACGGCCTTGAATGTCACGCCTTCGCTCAGGTCGCTTAATGTTAGGCGAATGCCTTCCGTGGTTTTTTCAATATCAAAGCAGTTAATCATTGTTGTCGTCCTTTCCTTACGCCTGTTGTTTCGCTATTTCCCTGCTGTCGTGCATTCGCTGTTGTTCGCGGAGTGTTTTCTGCACGATGACCTCCTGCACTTCCCGGTCGCTTATTCCGTACATTTCCTGCAGCAGGTGGTGGCAGATTTGTGTGTCTGCCATTTCCTCAACGAGGTTGGCTCGCGCGTCCTTGCCTCGGAGCATTTTCGATATGGCTTGGATCAGTTCGGCGTTCTCCTCCATGCAAATGACGCTCATCATGGTCGGCCCGTGGTGGATGATGCTGTCCGACCAGACCTTTTCCAAGTCGGGCTTGCGTTTGCCGTGCTTCCTGAAGAGTCGGCGCAGTCGTTGGAATATTCCGGCGATTCTCTTTGTCATAGCTGTATTCTCCTTCGTGCGGCGTTGAGTGCGATGCGCGCATATTCGCGACAGATGTTCATTGATAGGCCGTCGCTGACCTTGCGTCCGTGGCGTATCGCCAGCGCCGCGTCTTCTATCTCCGCTTCGGTGGGTTCGGCGCAGCGTCCGGCCACGTATCCTTCCATGTGGGCGATCCACCGGAATGGGTCGCCATCAGAATGAGCGTCGGCGTATTCCTTGGCTTCGGTTCCGGCGATGCTCATGCGTACTCCTTCTCGGTTGCGTTTCGCGCGGCGTTTAACATTGCTTCGGCCATGGTCAGGCATTCGTCCTTGCGGCTTGTTTTCATGCCAACCCATTCGCCGTAACGCTTGGTTTGGGCGTATATTTGGGCGGCTGCTTTGATTTCCTCTTCTGTGGGCTTGCGGCTTATCCACTGTTCGTAGAGTTCCCGTTCTCTCTCGCTCGGGCGGAGGTCTTTTTCCAGATAGGTGAGGCTGTAGATGCTGTTGGCGTGAACCATGGCCCACAGGAGTTCCGATGCCGGGCGGCGACGATAGGATTGCGCCCCGAAGCTGGGGCTTCCGTACATTTTGACGAGATACTTGCCGGTCGAGTGCGGTACGAGAACTTCATTGATTTCACGTGGGATCAATGATTGTTGCTGTAGCTGCTGGGCGAGTTCGCGCGTGGTGACCAGATAGTTCGCGTCCCCGTAGAAGGTCAGTCCGTGGCCGCTGGTGAAGTCGGCCATGCAGGATTTGACCTCGTAGCAGGAGAATGTGCCGCATTCCACGCTCGTTGGTTCTATCGCATAGTTCGGGGTGAACGGTTTGAAGCTCATGAAGTCGATGCGACGTTCCTGTGGGGTGCCTTTGTCGAACGATACTTCGCGGCTCCAGAACAGGCCTCGGCTGCTTAATCGTTTTTCCAGCAGCTCCGACAGCATGGTTGTGGTTTCCTGACGGTTCTGCTTGCTCATTCCTGTTCCTTTCTTGTAGTGTCGATTCGTGTCATCGGCAGGAATATGCTGTCCGGTGCTTTTGCCGTGTACATGACGATGAAGTTCTCGTCCAGACACTGCCATTCGTCGGGAGTGTGCGCCCAGAGGTGGCCGTGGTTGTCCCGATACAATCCGTATTTCTGTGGTATCGGCCCCGTGTTCGCGAAACGTCTGATTTTCTCCGCCAGTTGCCGGCATAGCTCGTATGCCTGTTCTGGTGCCATGTCGAGGACTAGCAGTTCGGTTTCATCGTTTTTTACGTATTCGATTTGCGTTTTCACGGTGTCGAGTGCCGTCCGTGATTCGATTTTCTTTATCTGGTGTTTTTTGATCTGCATCAGACGATCCTTTTCCCGTCCAATTTCACGCTCATTTCATCGCCGTATTCATTCCTGACGTACCGGCGGATATATCTGAGCGTTTCGATGAATAAGTCCCTTTGAGCACGGAACAAATCCCTTTGCTCGCAGACGGTTAGAAAGCAGTGGTTTTCGTGCGTGTATCCGATCCATGTGATCGTGAGCGTGGCGTACAGGATCGCATAGTTCACGTATTCGATCTCGCTGCCGTTGACGGCCCTGATGATGTTGTATATGGTCATCAGCGCGTATAGCACGACGATTATGAGGTTCAGCCATTCCTCTTTCAGGAATGGGCGGAATCGGTTAGACAGTCGTTTGATTCTGGTTTTTACTGTTTTCAATTTCTTCCCTTTTCATCAAAGCGATTGCGTACAGAGTGCTGGCGATTGAACGCAGGGCGTAGTATTGCATGGCCCTGTAGTCGCTTGCCGCCTCTTTTTCGAACATGAGCCTTTTCAGGTCTTGCACCGAGTACTTGAGCACTTGATCCCTTATTTCGGGAATGCTTGTACCATCGTCGGCGTCACTGGTCATTGGGGTCTCCTCCGTAGTAGGCGTATGGGTTGGGGATTGATATTGGCGTTTCCCTGACTTTCTTGATGGCGAGCTCCGCGCCTTTCAAATATGCATTCGTCACGCATTTGAGCAGCCATTTTCGGAAGAGGCGTTCGGCATCGGCCCGGTGTTCGACGCCGTAGAGTTTCCGGTACTGCGGGTCGCCGTGCATGACGGTGACGAAGATGCGTTCCACGGTCTGCGTATCCACTGCAAGTGCCCCGCAAACCGATTCTTTGGGGTCGTCAACGGGTTTTCTGGTTGAACTTGGGTCATTGTTCATGTCGGGTGTTTTCCGCCCGTCTAAGGACGGTTTATGATCCTCGGACTGATTCTCGACCTCCAACGGCATCGAACCTGAATAGCCCTTCCGCCCGCGTATCCACGACATGAGCCGGTTCACAAGGCTCAATTCCGACACCGATAGCTCGTTGTCCGCCTTGAGTTCCGCCAAGTGCTGGATCACCTCGTCCAACGCCATGTCGCGTTGGGTCACGTTCACAGCCATGATTTCCTCCATCCCTTCTGATTGCGGCTTACGCCGCCCCACATCCCGCACGTCGAGTAGCCCTCGAAGCGATGCGTGTCCGCGTATTCGCCGCACTGCCGTCTGACCGGGCATTCGCGGCAGAAGCGTGCCGCCATGCGCTTGTCGGCGGCTTTTTTGGAGAAGAACAGTTCCGTGTCCACGCCACGGCAGTTCGCGTGTTCGCGCCACCCGCTCATTGGGTCACCTCCCGTAGTGCCGCCTGTTCGCCTAGGCCTTGGAAGCGCAGTCGCCGGTAGTTCCACGTCTGCGATTCGTCCAACCCGTTGGCCTCGGCCTCGCGGCCTATGTCGGCCTCGCTGGGCTTGCCCCTGTTGCGCGGCTTGGCCTTCGGGTTGCGGCGTATCCAGCCCCGCCACTCCTGCGACCAGTCCGGGCTGCGCCGGTGGTTGCGTCGGTTGAAGGCCACGAACCCGGCCACCTCGTCATCCGGCTTGACGCCCATCGACCTCGCAAACTCCATGTCCGCCTTGCTCGGCGTCCAGTCGTGGGGGATCTCGGAATCGGAATCTGAATCTTGTTGTTGTTGTTCGTTTTCGTTTTCGCGCGCGGAACTTACGTAAGTTGAACAACAACAAGAAGTATTAACTTCCTCTTCCTTATTCCCCTCCTTATTCCTTATTCCAGCGAGAATTTTTCCGGAGCCCTCACGGAGCCCTCCAGAATTTTTCTGGAGCCCTCCAGAATTTTTCTGGAATATTCCAGAAGTCTCAGAATCGTTGGAATCACGCGGTTCCGTTTCATCGGGCCTCGGAAGATCGGAGCGTGACGGCTTGTTGATCTTCTGGTGTTTGTCCCAATTCGTTAAATAGACAAGCTGCTTCGTTTTGCCTAATACTTTCGCCTCGTAAATCTGCGCCATACCCAGTTCGGACATTTTCTGGAGGCCTCCAGTAATTTTCTGGAGGGTTCCAGAAGCATCCTTCGCAAGACGATGCGCGAACAGATCGGACGCGATGTACACGGGGTCGTACACGCCGACCCCGTTATCATCCACGTAGTTCAGCAAACCGATGAACAACAGCTGCTCGAAGTCGCTCAGGCTCGTGAAGTCCTCACTGCGCCACATGGACGGCTTGATCGTCCGAATACGCATCAGACACCTCTTTTAATTCATTTCTGCAAGAATCGAAGCGGCTATGCCGACCATCATGGCTATGCCAAGCACGGGCACCAAGGCCGCTAGGAAGATTCCGGTTGCGGCTTCCAACCGATTCGACAGGTCGTCGTTGTCGAACAGCCAATAGAAAACGAGCGACATGACCCAGCAGACTCCGGAGCCTATGAGGCAGAAGAACACCGCGATCAGCGTCCCGGCGACAAGCATGTTCTCCATGATCAGAAACCTCCCCTGTCAGTCACCATCACCGCGATGCCGCTATCGGCCGCACACAGCGTCGCTCCGCCGAGGAACACACTGGCGGCAATCCCACCATCCGGGGTGTGCAGTAGTCCGAACATGTTTCCGAACCATGTGATGAACAGGAGCACGTGGAAAGCGAACAGGAGAAGCAACCCGAGAACGATGATCGTCCTGCGCACCCATTTCATATCGTCTTTCATATGAAGTCTCCTTTCAGAATGTGATGTCTTCCAAGCTTGTGTGCGTGGCCGCGTACCGGTTCCATGCGCCCAACACCTCACGGCTTGTCGTGCGGCATCCGACCGCGTATTCACTGCCGCCGCACCGGCATCTGACGCACCACCCGTAGGTGGGGATGCGAATGCCGCGAATACGGTTGCCCCTGTGGTTCCAATCCCATTCGATGATGTATTGGGATGCCGGGAACGAGACGGTCAGGCCATAGTGGATGCTGGTGAACGGCCCCATCCGTTTCCGATAGGCGAGGCGTGGAATGCTGCTGCAACCGGGGCATGGGAGCAGTCTCAGCATGATTCCACCTCCGGCAGTTCGCCAGCTAGAAAGCCCACGCAAATGCCGCCGATCATCACCACTATGGAGAGCATTATGATCGCTCCGCCGACGCAGTAGAGTCTCATGCCCAGATCGTCATTATCGGCGATTAACGCGCACAGGCCTGCGATAATGACGAGACCACCGACCGCAGCTATGGTTAGCACGATTATGATTAGCGTGTTCATTATTTACTTCCGATCCATGCGATGAATACGATTGCCGCCAATATCAGGACGAACACCACGGTTTCCACTAGACCCGCACCCACACCTTGTAGTCTTCATGCCGTTCGCAGTACGCTTTCAGGCCCAACAGCCACATCCCGCATTCCTTGACGCTGCCCCACGTGATGAGCAGTCCATCCTTGTCGCGGAAATACAGGTCTTCCAGCACGTATTGTGGTGTCTTGTCCATTTCCTCGAAGGCCTTATTGACCATCGCGGCGACTTCCTTGCCTGTATGCCCGTCCATATCGTCCAAAGGATGCACGTTGTAGGCTGTGAGCAGACGGGAATAGTTGCTTGTTATATGGGATCGGACGCCGTAGTAGCATGGGTCGTACGGCGAGTAGTCCTGTATTTTCTCTTCCCACTCGCCGCAGCACTTGTCGAGCAGTGTTTCCGCTACGTCGGGGTGTGCCACATAAACGTCGTAGCTCATTGGTTATTCCTCTCCTGTCATTGGCGTGAGGGCGATGGTCGCGCCGATTGGATGTTCACGGTCTGCGTAGAGCTTCAACACAGTGTTGAAACCGTAGATACGGGAGTCTTCGACCATGACGCCGCCCTCCTGTAAACCGTCGTTGACGGCGCGCACCAGCTTGTCCAAGTCCCCGCCGCCACGGGCTTTCGCTGTTTTCGTTGCCGGCACCTCGAACATTGGTTTCTTCGGCCGTGGCATACGGAACACGATGCTTTCCATCAGGGGACAGTCGTAGGGCTTCAACCCCTCGGCCCGCATGACCGCGTTCGCGGTCAACGCCACGGCCCTCTGCCAGCCGTCCAACCGGTCATCATCCGGCATGGCGCGGCCGTGGCCTACGGTGTAGGGTTTCACACTGCCCTTGGTTATCGGCAGCATGTGCTGCACCGAACAGGTGAATATGCGCCCATTGTTCGTTTCACTCATTTGGACTCCAGTCAACGGGGTCGGAACACCGGTCGTCGGCGTCCTCGGTCAGTTTCTCCAACTCGCATTCCGGGCACGGGATAAGCCGGAACGGATATATCGGGCACCCGTGTATCGGGCACAGTTCACGGTCGGGCGGTTCCTCTTGGATCAATGGGTTCAATGCCATGAGAAGAACATCTCCCCGCTTGGTCTGATCAGATATCGCGGCCCGCGATTGAACCTCTCCCACAGTTCGACATCACTGTGGTGGAGCGCGGAACGGAACGAGGGGTGCTCGCAGAACACCTTGTACAGGATTCGGAATTGCCATTCCATCATCGCGGGTACGCCCTCGCCATCACACGGCATTCCCTGACCGCGATGTAATCGGGGTCTTTCTGCCAGTCGAACCGCATGTCCGGGTGCAGCTTTTTGAAGCGGAGGCGCACGTAGTCCATGGCGACGCACGCCGTCTCATAGCTGCTGAACTCGAACGGCAGTCCCACCCACTCCCCCGTCTGCTTCTCGGTAAGCAGCAGTTCGGTGAGTGCGGCCATGCGTTCGCAGGACTCATGCCAGCTGGGGTCGTCAGAAGGCCGGGTCATCATCCACCCCCGATTGCGGTGCCGACCACGGGTCATTCGACGGCGTGGCAACCGCCTGCTGGCTGAACGGATCGCTTGGCGTGGCCGGGATGGGCGGCTGGGCCGACTGGTTTGGCGCGCCGAACGTTGGCCCGTTCTGCGTGAAACCAGCACCAGCATTGTTGTTCTGGAAGCCTTGATTGTTCTGGTAGCCGCCGCCTTGGAAGCCCTGACCGGTCTGCTGGCGTTGAACCTGAGCCGTCGCATAACGCAATGACGGGCCGATTTCATCCACCTGCAACTCCAAGGCCGTACGCTGCGAACCATCCTTCGCCGTATACGAGCGCTGCTGCAAACGGCCCTGCGCTATCACGCGCATACCCTTGCACAAGGTTTGCGCGCAATGCGCGGCCATGTCACGCCAAGCCGAGCAGCGCAGGAACAACGCCTGACCATCCTCATACTGGTTCGTCTGACGATTCCAGTTACGCGGCGTGCTGGCTATCGTGAATGAAGCCACGTTCGAACCGTTCTGCAACGTCCTAAGCTCAGGGTCGGCGGTCAGATTACCCACGATGGTGACAACAGTCTCCCCAGCCATCACACACCAGCCTTCACATCAGCATCATAGACCAGCTTCATGCGGGTGAACGGGAAACGACCAGCCTCGCGCGAAGTCTCAAGGAACTTCACAGGGCCCTGAGCATAGGAAGGAGCGTACCCGCCGTTATGATCCGTGATCGGCCTATAGTTGTACCCGTCGTAATACCAGACGCTGCCGGTAGCGGCCTTCCACAATCCCGGCTTGTCGGGGATTCTGTCGCCATTGAGGTTCGGGTCGTCAACGGACGTGGTCGCCTCAACGGGCTTCTCCATGTAGAGGATCTTCGTGAACGGGAACAGGCGCTCACGGCGGGCGATACGCATGAACATGTCGGCATTCACCGGACTGCCATGCGTGTAGTTCCCATCCTTGTCCCTAATGGGAGTGAAGCACGCGCCGTCGTAAACCCAGACGCTATCATTCCCAGCGCGCCAGAAACCCGGAGTGAAACCATTCGCCTTACTGTTGGCCGCAACGTCTTCAGCTTCCTTAACGGGCTTGTCCTCCGATGGGCCCTCAGGCCCTTTGGGACAACGGCGTTCCTTCTCGCGGGTCGCGTAGTCGAACACCCAAGTAATCGTTCTGATAGAGACACCGTAGATGTAGCACCAGCACCAGTCGAACTCGTTCACATGGGAGGCGGGGCCGCTGAGCTTCTTTTCCTCATCGTTCACATGGAAGAAATGCACGATATCGCCGTCACGCACCTGCTTCCAGTCATCGATGCGTTCTTTTTCCTTCGGACGGCTATTCAGGAAGGATATTGAGGCTTCGAAATTATTCTCATACACTTTCAGGTTCTTCACCCGGAAGTGGTCATCGTACTGGCCGTCGATCAAAGCCGGCAGTTTCTTCCCGCAGCAATCAACTATCAGCACGGATTCCTTCGGAGCCTTGCAGCCATTGAAGAACAAGCTGAGAAGATCGAGGTCGCCAAGCTCGTGAATCATCTCATGCAATTCACCCATGTAATGGCCTACCTTGATTACATCGTCCTTATCCTTTTCGACGTCGAACACGGCCCACATGCCCGGCTTCGCATCCGCGTATTCAACTTGCTTGCTCATTGCTGTTGTCCTTCCTTTGCCGCCTGAGCGCGCTGCTGCGCGATGGCGTTCATCTGCTTGGTCAAATATTTGATGACCGTCTCCGCCTGAATATCGTTCAGATCACTGGCCTTCTCGATAGGCTGGCCCGCCAAAGCCGCCAAATACAGGGTGCAAGCCTGCAACCGGTCGGTCACTCCCAACGAGTGGAATAATGCGTTGATCGACTGCGACTGCTGGGTTGTGCTCGGCTTCGGCTGACGCTCCTGCTGCTGTGGCACGTTCGGCATCTCGTCCGTATCGTCGGCGGCGATACCGAACGTGAGCTGGATGCTGTACCTTTTCGCATAGCTGATGCCGATGCCGTCCGCCTGAGCGGGACTGTTGCCGCCGGCAGACCTCACACGCACATGCCCCGACGGTTCAGACCAACCCTCGTTCGGATCAGGCCTGCCGTCACCTTCGGGAACATGACGCCACTGGGTGACCATGACCAAGGTGGGACGAACCGAACCATCCTCCCAAGGCCAGTCCATGACGATCTGATCGTTCTTGATTTCGATGGGGTCGAACAGCTCATGCACGACGCGAAGCGTGTCGGCAAGGCTTGCGTAGTTGTAGGAGAAGCGGCCCGCGTTCGCGGTCTTCGACTTCTCAACAATTGGAGCCGCCATCAGAGTTCACCGCCGTTGTCGAGCAGCAGCTGAGATTCGGGCAGTGTGCTGCGCTGCCAGATTTCCGCGACCTTGCTCTTATCAGTGGTGAGGCGCAATTGCGGGCCGCGGCTCGAACCCATCTCCACGCCGTCAGGCAGTTCACCGGTTTCCTCGATGACCTTCTCAAGGAACGCCTTCTTCAACGCCGTCTCCTTGGGGTACGGCACCGGGTACACGTCATCGTCGTAGCCCTTCGAATGCAGCCAGTTCGCCAAGGCGAGCTTGTCCTTCACCCTCGGATCGGTGGAACCGTTGCCGCGCGTCTTCTCCAAACGCCCGTACACCTGGCCGTCGATGACCACGTTCAACGATTCGCCCGAGTCGAGCTTGTCATCGAGGTACCGGTCGTAGCTTTTCTCCAATGCGGCGGCGCGATCCTTGATGGCGCGCAGTTTGAACTTCCTGCCGGCCGCTTCTGGGACGCTGATGTTGCCGTCCATGATGTCGCTGATTTCAATGTTGTCGCTCATAGGTAGCTCTTCCTTAGAAATAGTTCGATTGTCTTGTCGTTGTCCGGCTGTTCGCCGGTCAACTCGGTCAGGCGGTTAGTCAGCCGCTGGTTTTCCTTCCACAGTTCCTTGATGGTGACCTCGACCTTCTCCAAGAGGTCATCGACCTCCTGAATGTCGTAGCCCTCGCGGATCCTGTGCGTCTGGAACACCGCCTGTCTCACGTCGTTGGGTGTCAACAGTGCCGGGTTACTCATTTTTTATTCCTCCCATGGCGGGCATATCTGGTAGAAGCGTTCCCTTGCCGCGTCTGATGCGAGAACCTTCTTGCTTCCCTGCTTGCGGAACAGGTCGCCGTAATCCCGTTTCAAAGCGTCCGGGCCGACGTTGAGGCGTTCGCACGCCGTGCGCTGACCCCACACCTCGAACGGGACGAGCACCTGTATCCGGTCATCGCCGCGCCTTCCCAACATGCACCTCCCACTGGTGGTAGACTGTTCATTGGATTCCTTTCTTATGGATTGATTTCTCGGGAGAGACCTACAGGGCAAACGTCGCCGCAACGACGCCTGCAAGGCCTCTCTTCTTTTTGCGTGGACGGTGACCGAGTCGAACGGTCTCCCGGTCTTACGCCGCACGCCATGACCATCGTGCGATCCAACCGGGGGCAAACCTGCCCCTCCCGTAGTTGGCGGGCTGTATGCTCAAACAACCCAATGCCATGCAATCGAATAATTTGAACCCGCCAACCGGTGTTAACGACTGTCCTTGTCGCACGCCCCCAACATCACCGGTGACAACGTGGATACGCGCAAGCACCATGTCCCGTAATGGTTTATTGATTGTTTGCGAATATCCGATGACATTGAGGACAAGCCTTTAACCTTTGCCTCCGGCATGTCCGCCGGCAAGCACCGCAGCGAGCAGTATGGCGAAACCGGCCAGGATCATGCCCGCGAGTCTCTTGAAGTCCCTGTACGCGCAATTGTCATGCGCGACGATCTGCTGGCCGAGCTCTTCGAACCGCGAATCGATACGCCTCATACTCAAACGGTCGCTGATTGTCTGGTTGTTTTGTTCCGGCATCTTGCGCCTCCGTTAATGTGATTGTGGACAGGGTGAAAGGAGTGGATGTTGACTTGGGTGGATTGGGCGACGTTCGCCTTCTCCGGACTGTCGTTCATCGGCCTCGTATGGCAGATACTCCGAACCGAGGGATCTGCGCCGATAGTCAACTTCGGGATCAGCGCGAACATATTGGACGCATCCGGGCCTCGCGTCGTATTCGACGTGAACATTTCGGGAGTGGAGGGCGCGATCCCATACGACCTCACGCTTTCCATCGCGGAACCCGGCCGCATCGAGGAACACCCGCTCAACACGCTCAACGCGGTGAGCCTGGGCAAGGACGCGAGAATGTACGGGCGCTTCTCCATACCGGAAGGGCATACGGCCACGGTTCTCCTCAAGTACGTCACGCATTCGAAGATTCTCAGAAAACCGGTGCAGCAGGCATTCAGGTATACCATTGAAACGCCTACCATATTCTGCCGTCGCTGGAGATTATCGCATGATACGGGTCATGAGCCCCATAGAACACACACCGGGCCAAAGGCTCCCCTTCGTTTTCCGGGGACTGTTGAGCTTTGGCGTTGGGATCATCCCGTTCGACTGCGTTCCCTTCTCCGACTTCCGGTCGGTTACTGGGAGTCACAGACACCGGATGATGTTCTTCGCATACCATCGGACTCGGCCTCATATTCATTGAGTTCACGCGCCTCACGATGCTTGACATCCATGCGCCAAGAATCAGTATCCCAGCGCTCTGCATGACATCGATCGCGCACTGTGCCCAACCCGCCATCATGCCTTGACCTCCTTTCCAAGGAACTTGTTCACGAAATACTGCTGGCCCTTACCGGTGATCTTCGGTGTCTTGTTGACGGTGATATGACCATCGGAATGCTGCACGTTCGTCTCCTTGATGAAGAACAAACCCAATTCCATGCTCTTCTGCGTGGGCATGTTGTAGTCCGTGCCCTTGCGGCGGATCAGATACCCGTTGTCACGAAGCCATTGGAACAGGCGGTTGCCGCCGATATCGATACCGTTTCCTTTGAGGATCTTCGCAAGGTCACCCACGAGGATCGTGGTGTGACTGGCGGCGACGGAGTCCGCAAACAACACCTTGGGCTTCTGCGCCTCAACGGCGCGTTCGGCCTCCAAACGCTTCGAGCGTTCCTCCTTCAGATTGGTCGCCAAGCGGATGATGGTGTCCGGGTCGGATAGCACCTCTTCGACCTTCTGCGGAGTGAGATACCCGCCATGCTTACGGATCTTGGGCAGCACTTCGTGCGTTACACAGCGCTTGAACTCTCTGGCCTCCGGCTTACGGCTGCGAAGCACCAGCGAATAGAGGCCAGCTTCGCTGACAATGAGCGGAGCGCGACCACCATTGCTCCCAACCTCCGTATTGGGGAGGTTGGTGATTTCACTTAGTTCATCATCTTCAAGTGATTCACGAAGATGGTTGGTGGCAATTCCAAGCACGTCGCATACGTCCTTGGCGACGAACCAAGGTTCGCCTTGCTGGTCGGTGAGGGTGCGCACCTGCTCGCCCTTGAAATCGAAAACCTGAATATTGTTATTCATTGTGACATTACCTAACAGTGAAAGGAGGTGAACATGAGCAAGCATCTGGTCGTTGACAATTTCGACATCGAACTATGTGACGAGTCGTTCGATGCCGAGAAAGCCATGCAGGAAGGCGAACCATTCCAAATCAAAGGGAAAGTCGATGATTATGGAGAGCAGACCATAAACATTAATCCGGCTTCGATTGGATGGTGGATGATCGCAGAAAAGCGGCAATCCGCACCAAGGCGCATCTACTGATGCATCTCACCGGCGCGCTGGCTACGGTCGGCGCGCCTTCTCTATCGCGCGTCCAAGCAGCTCATGCAATCGCTCCGCCGCATCAACTTTCATGTCAATGCTCGCCATCGGACGCCCCATCAATGTGTCGTTGATCCCATACGAGTCGATCTGGATAATGGTTTCCGTACCGGAAGGCTTTACCTTGATGACGAACGGAACGCACGCCACCTCGGCGTTGAACTTGAACTCTGTAACGTTATCGCTCATTCCTTCACCTCGCATTCCTTGTTGAGCGGTTCCATTCGCAGGCTCTGCGGCGCATACCCGTCGAGATACGCAATCGCGAACTTCTGCCCGCCGATGCAAACGGTGCCGGTCGCCATCTCGCCACTCAGGTCGCCTTGCGGCCCGGTATCGCAACCAGCCAAAGGCAGCAGACAGGCTGCGACGGCGCACATTGCGATGATTCTCGCCTTGCTCATCTCCTCGCCTCCGTTTCCTTTCCAAGTCTGATGAATGCGAGAATGAGACCACCCAACACAAGAAAGGAGGTGACAAATTGAAAGACGCACGCGAAGAACTCAGGCAGGCCGGGCAGGCTTTTGGCACTGCGGCCGGCAGCACCAACCCTGATTTCAGGGAGCAGTCCATCGCCAGAGGCCTCGTCAAGCTGACCGAAGCCATGGAGATCATCGCCGCCAACCAGCTGGAACTGGACAAGCGGGCCTGACGTTAAGGTGCCGTTACCGCCGCAAGCCTTGACGGCACCCATTAGCTCCTTGTGGTTCTCGTACACGCAGTTGTCATGGGTTACGATCATGTCTTTGAGTGCGTCGAATCGTGAATCGATGTGCTTCATGCACTCGTCATCGATGCAACCGCATTCCCCGTTGTCACTCATGCCGCCACCTCCGTTTCCACCTTGCTTGTGTTGGCGATTGCCGCCGGCCTTACCTTGCACACCTCGCCCGGCTGGAAACCGAACGCCTTATAAAGGCCAATCAACATCGCGGTTGTCGCCACATTGGTTTTGCGCGCGTTGTTAAGAACGCTTTCACTGACACCAATCGCGCCAGCGAAGGATTCAACCGTTTTAAGACCGCTCATTTTCTGCGCTCGGTCAAGAAAACCGTCATTAAACATCAGCTTTGCTTCAGCCATGACGCCCCTTCCTGTGAGTTGATGTTCTGTAGCGAATCATTTCTTGATTCGTTCTGCAACATAATGTATCACCATGAAACTGTCTGTGTCAAAATAAATCAGACACTCGGCGTGTCTTGACAAGAATCAAGAAATGTTTCATAATGAAACACATGGATAAGAAAACATGGCTTGAAGCCACAACACATGCAGACAATGCGAACGCAATAGCAGCCAAAACAGGCATCACACGTTCCACCGCTTGGCGTCAGTGGAATGATGACATGAACTTCTCCGCTGAGAACGTCATCAAGATCGCCCGCGCCTTCGACGCAGACCCTGTTGATGGATTGATCGTCTTCGGCTATCTCAAGGAATCGGAACGCAACATGTCCGCGATGACCAGTGCCCTGCGCAACGCCACTGATGACGAGCTGATTAACGAGATGGCCCGCCGTATCAAGGACTATCACGAGCGCGCCGACTACGGTAGCGTGTTCGACAGTGAGACCATCCACGTCGAACCCGACATACCAGTAGACCCGTCCGAAATCGACAGCGACAATCTCCCCTACGGTTTCGCCGCCAACGAAGACGAGAACAGGGACATCGAATCGGAGACCCCAACGGAGGGCTGATTGAAAGAGGGGGAACTAGAGAAGGAAGTCGAACGCATGGGGCTGCTCATAATCGAACGGCCCCTACCCAAAACCAACGGCCTGTACGATTCACGCCACAACGTCATCTACCTACACGACCGGCTCAGCCCGAACCAACGCCTATGCGCATTGCAACACGAGCTGATCCACGCCGAACACCACCAACAGGGCATGATGGTCGGCACGCCGAAGGAAGAGCGCCTGACCCGCAAGGAGACGGCGCTACGCCTGATAAACAGGAAGGCCTATGTCACGGTCGAACGTATGTACGAGGGCGACCCGTGGCATATGGCCGGGGAACTGGGCGTGACCATGCAGGTGCTCAAGGATTACCAGCAACAATTGGAAATACTCGTATAATCTAACCAACACCCCCATCGTAGGGGGTCTAATACTAGGGAGAGAGAACCATGACCGACCCGACACCGCAACCCGTACCCGCACCGGAACCGCAACCGCAGCAGCCGCAAGCCGCGCCCATTCAGCCGCAGGAACAGGCCACGCAACCACTGCCACCACAGCAGCCTGAGCAACCGCAGTATATTCAGGCACCCAAATATGGTGCGATGATCCCCGACACCCCACAGCCGGAGCAGCCACAACAGGACGAACCACAAGCCACGGCAGTGAAGAGGAAGCCGAGCAAGCATACGATAATAGTCGCCGCATCCCTCGCTGCGGCGCTTATCATCGGTGCCACGGGCGGTTGGTTCGCGCGCCAACCGTCGTTCGACTCGATCACTGCGGAAAACGACAATCTCAAAAGCTCGCTCGATTCGGTACGTGACACATACGATGACACATACCAAAAACTTCAGGACGCCGAATCGGAAGTATCCAAATACGACACCATCTACAACAGCGTCACCGACCTCGAAAACCAGAAGCACGATCTGGAACAGGAACTGAAAGCGTTGCAGGGCCAGTACGATCAGGCGAAGGGAGAGCCCATTCAACTGCCGGCCGGAGAGTTCACCGTAGGCAAGGAGGTTCCGGCTGGACGGTACATAATCAGCGGCAGCAGCAACTTCAAAACATTCGACATATTCGGCAGCGTCGATATCAACACGATCCTTGGCGACAGCGCAGTTGGCAGCGGCGACTACCACGGCCAGCTGGTCAAAGGGTATACCATCAAGAACTATGCTCCGGCGACGCTCACGCCGGTAAGCTGACCTGAAATAGCAGAAACGCCCCGCATGTTGCGGGGCGCTGTCATATGCGCATGGTTGCGATGAATCGCATGGAGGAACGCTTGGTGGAATAATTCACACCCGATTGCAACACAGCAAAACCCTGACACTACCGTTTCGCCTTCTCGCCGTCCCTGTCGCGATGCCGGTCATGGAACGGGAAGAGACTGCGCGCGATGACCCACAACAGGCCAAGCACCTCGACTATCGTGGAACTCAGCCACGCGATAATGACCTCGGAAGGTATCTGATCGCCCCTCGCCAGCATCACAAGGAAGTACACCCATATCAGAGCGTTCGCCAACACCAGTTGGCCGGCGACGAAGTTGACGATACGCACGGCCACCTTCATGCGAAGCATGTTCTCCTGTTCACGCCTGGCGTTCTTGGCCTTGAGCTTGCGCAGCCGCTCGTTCTCCCTGCGTCTGCTGTTGTACGAGTCGGCGGTGACGGTTTCCTCGTCTCTTGAATCGCCAACGCTCTCGGAGACCGCTCCAGAGGACGGCTCGACCACCGGAACGGGTTCCACCGCCTCGACCGGTGCCCGACCGTAAAGGCCAAGCGCCTCCTCGCTCTCCGTGTCCTCTCCGCTCACCGCAACCCCAAGGTGGCTATCCGCAAATCCATGGAACGACGGGAAACGCCGAACATTCTCGCCAGTTCGTCACGTGAGCGCCCCTCGCCCCAATGACGCCTGACTATAGCGGCCGGCATCAGCAACGCTGCGGCGAAACGGTTCGCCCATATCTCCTCCGGGTCGATGCCCTTCGAGGACAGATCGTCACGGCTTTCCACGATGCCCAGCACCGCGTCCGGCGGGGTGTCCTGATACTTGTGAACCCAATGGCCTATCTCATGCGCCGTGGTGAAACGCTGCCTCTGCTCCGAAGCGTACACGTCGGTCACGGCCTTGAACGGCTCGTTGGCCTTGTTCTTCACCAGCAGCCCATCCACGTCAGGCGTCAACGCCAGCTTCTCCGGTTTCAATCCAAGCAGTTCCGCCACCCTGAACGGGTCAACGGGAAGGTTGAGACCACCGCCCGGCGCGACGGTCTTCAACAGGGTCTCCGTGGCGGCTGCGGCCGGCGACGAAAGGTCATTCACTCGTATCCCGTTCATCGATGCCACCTCCCGTCAACACGCAAAACGGAACAAAATAAACGCAGGGGCCGCACTGCCGCGACCCCAGAGACTCCTACCACAACCCGTGGTCGAGCTGATTCAAGTGTCTCACGCGCACTGGATGAACCACAATCACAACACACCATCACGATCACGGTTTCCAGTCGATGCCCTTGACCTGCAACCCGGTCTCCAGTTTCTCCATGGCCCTCAATCGTTCCGCGTTGCCGGCCTTCCTATAGTGTTCGGTCATCTTCACGTCCGAATGGCGCACGATCTCCTGTATCAGCTGCATGTCAACGCCCTGCGACGCCAGTAATGTGACCACGCTGTTGCGCGTCTCGTGCCCCGTATGCGTCTCAGGGTCGATGCCGCTTTCACGCATCAATTGGTCGAAGTCGGCGGTGTCCTCACGTTTGCTGATAGGGCTTCCGTCGTCATGCCGGAACAACAGACCATGCGGGTTCGGCACGTCACTCATCTCCAACAGGTAGGTGTCGAGCACGTTGGCGAGCATGGGGATTATCGGCACGCTGTCGCCCCTGTGGGACTTCGGCGTGACAAGGCACAATCCACCGTGAACCGGTATCAGCTCCGTTCCTTCGGGCACGCGCCATCTCGCCTGCGGGCATCTGCCGCCATGCATGTACCCGCACGTCGGCCTGCCGCCTGGCGTCGTCGGACACCCGTGTTCGCGCGGCACGTTCTTCAACTGCCAGTTCACCCGGTATTCGCCGACCCTTACCTTGGCCTCACGGGTTTCGGTCGCGTCCATCATCACCGTGCCCGTGCGCTCCACGCCCTGCTCGTCGGTGAACGTGACCTGCATCGGCTTTTTGACCGTGACCGGAAGCATCGTCTTCGCGTCGAACAACCTCAGATCCTTTTCGACGGCTCCGATTATCTCCCCCTGCCTCATGCCCGTGAGCAGTCGGAACCACATGCGCGCACCGTCCCTGACACCCCATGAGGCGGCGGCGCGCAGCATCGCCTCCATCTCCTGCACGGTGAACGCCTCGCGCCGGTTCGCCAGCTCCCTTGTCGCCACCTGTTCGCCCACATTGATCTTCAACCCGATAGCCGGGTTCCTTTCCAATCGCTCCTCGTTGACGGCCATGGCGAATATCTGGCGCAGGGTGGTGCGCAATTGCTCGCGCGCCACCGTGCCGGCCGGCCCGGTTTCGACGCCCGCGCGCCCGTGCGCCCTCATGCCGTTGAGAATGCCCTGCAACTTCGCGTAGGTGAACTCGGCCAACGGCGCGTGCAGCCACTCGGCGAGATGCAGGTGAACCATGTCGTCATACGTCCTGTAGGTGCTGAACTTGACGTCGTTCCTTTTCACGGCGAGCCACCGTTCGGCCTGCTCGCCCAGCGTGGTCTTCACGTCCAGCGCGTGCCCGTACCTGGCGATCTGCGATTCAAGCTCCCTCATGCGTTTGAGGCATTCGGTTTTCGTCTTCGCCTTGATGGTCTTGACCTTGGGTTTGCCGTCGGGCAGCCGGCCGATGGTGATGTCCACGCGCCAGTACTCGCGCCCGCCCGACTTCGTCCTGAACGGTTCGCGCACGCCGCTCATGTGCCGTCTCGGCATACCCAGCCACCGCCTTCCGAATGTCCGGTAAATGTCCGGTATTGATTTCATAGGGATACCTCTAGGATATCACAAGCCCAATAAGGCCGGAAACGTTGGAATTGCAACGATTATCGGACACGAACCCCATGTTTTCAACGCTTTGGAACCGTCGTTGAATACAGTATATTACGAACATCAGGTTGGAGACCAGCGAGGCGATGGCCGTGCAGGAGTTGATCACACCCACGAGGCCTTCCACGTCATTGCTGCCGGTGATGTTCTGCAGGTGCTTGGTCAGCAGCACTGCCGAGACGATGGCCAGGCCGCTCATCCACAGCAGGCCGAACACCAGGAAGCCCACGCCGAAACGGATCAGCGTGACCTTGTCCATGGTCTTTCCTGTTTCCGGCGACAGGGTCGGGTCGGCGTCGGCGGCCGCGATGTTCGCGTTGTACGCGGCCAAGCGCTCCTGCTTGGAGGCCGCAGCGGTCAACGAATCACTCATTTGGAATCCTCTTTTCTTGCAAATCATGGGCATCGTGGCCCGAGCCGGCAGCGGCGTATACGCGTAGGGATGTCGAGTATGGCGCGGTCGGCGTTGATTTACTCCTCGTTGAGTTGTAAGGCAATCACTGTTCTTGTATGTTCTTTATTCAGTACTTAGTAATTGCTTAGTTAGATAATAATCCCGTCTAACTAAATCTGGCAATTCGGCGTGTCGCGCCGATTATTCATACCCTCCTTATCTTTACCTAGTACCTTGTAAGTAGACGAAAAACAGTGCCTCCGAGCGCAAGCGCCGGGACTGTGGGAAGGAGCACCAATGAGACGACGGACGGCCACCCCTGCCAAGAAGCGCATGAGTGCGGAGGATCGACGGCAGCATATTCTGGACACCACCATCTCCTGCATCTCCCAGTTCGGGTTCTGGGGCTTCACCATCCGCGACGTGGCCGATGCCGAAGGCATCACCGAAGCCGGACTGCTCTACTACTTCTCCGGTAAGGAGGAGCTGCTGGTGGAGGCGTTGAAGCACGCCGACCGCATCAACCAGATCGCCATCGCCGAGCATCTTGGCGTGGAAGGCGTCACCGGCGACGTGCTTGCCGACGGCATCGCCTACCACTGCGATCACGGGCTGAAAACCATCCTCAACGCCACCGTGGAGACCAACGCCGAGCGCCCCGAACTGGTGCGCCTGTATACGCTGCTGGAAAGCGAGGCGCTCAGCCAGGACCATCCCGCGCACGAATATTTTGAAGCGCGCGAAATCAATCTGCTCAAGGAATATGCCTTCGCCGCCAAGCGCGACGGCGTGGCCGACCCCGAGCGCACCGCCGTGCAGGCGCTGTCTGCCATGGAAGGCTTGCAGCTGCGCTGGCTCAACGGCGCGCGCGAGGTCGATTTCGTTGGCGAATGGAAGGCCCTGATCGACCTCATCATCCGCTGACGAATTCCTTGGATTTCTGGCCTGTCGACGGTTTACCTGCAGACCGGCCGGTCGTCTACCGAACCGAGCGTTTCGGATCAGTCGTTGTCGGACCGGTCGGTCGTGCGGCTGTGTGGCTGATCGGCTGTTCAGCTGGCGATCACCGCCAGGTTCCAGCGGCTGATGGTCAGCTCGTCGCCGACCGCAACTTGCGCCCCGGCCTTAGCTGGCAGAGCCGCCGTAGCTTCCTCGTCCACCGTGCCATCCGTGCCGACGATGATCGGCGCGACAACCACCTCGCCCGTGACGGGGCTGGCGATGGTGACCGGTTCGGCGGAGTAGTTGAGCAGGTAGGTGACGGTTTCGCCCTTGGTGTTCTCGCCCTGACGCACCACCACAGAGCCCGCGAGCGCGGCGCCGTCCGATTCGATGCCGGCGTTCGCCACGGCTTCGGCCAGCACGGCCTTCATGGTGTCGGCGTCGAGCACGGTGCCGATCCATTCGGCGCTGCCCTTGCCGAAGGCATGGCGGGTGACGGCCGCGTAGTCCTTCCACGCGTAGTGGCCGTAGGAGGCGAGCGTGAGGGTGTCCGCGTCCGTGTTGAGCAGTTCGATCAGTGCTTCGGCGTCTGCCTGGGCAGCGCCGCTGAGCGTGCCGGTGAAGTCGACGGGCACGTTGCCTTTCGGGCGGGTGAACTGGTTGTAGGTCATGCCAAATACGTCGGTGAGATTGTGCGGGGCGCGATCGTGCCACACGGTCACCTCTTCGTCGGTGACGAAGGAGCGCAGTGTGGAGACAAGGTGGCCGCCGTTCGCCACGTAGTCGCGCAGCGTGTCGGTGGTGGCCTGCGGCACGCAATAGAGGGCCGGGGTGATGACCATTGCGTACTTGGCGAGGCGATCGGCCGGCGCGTCGACGGGCACGAAGTCGCATTCTATATTGAGCGCGAACAGCGCGTCATAGACCCGACGCACCACGTCGTTGTAGTTCATGCCGACACCGTCGGGGAAGCCGGTTTCGAGGCGGAACCATTCGAGGGCGCTCAGTGCCTCGTTGCTCACCATGATGGCGACCTGGTTGCGCTTCTTCAAATGCACGAGGCGCTCCCCCACCTTGGCAACCTCCTTGCCGAAGACGCCGGCCTCACGGTAGGTGGGGTTCGGCTCCAAATCGTGGCTGAGCAGGCCCTTCCAGTAGGTTTCGAAGGAGTTGTGGATGGAGTGCCAGTGCCAATACATCACCGAATCGGCACCGGAGGCCAGGTGGCTGTAGGCCTGCAGTCGCAGCTGGCCGGGGAACGGCAGCCAGCCATGCTGGCCCTGGGCTTCGGTTTCGAGCACAAGATAGTTGGCACCGTCTTTGGTGGAGCGGGTCATGTCGCCACCGAAGGCGATTTCCTTGCCGGTTAGCTCGTCTTCGGTCGGATGATAGATGTCCACGCCGGTGATGTCGACTGCCTGCGAGGCTTTGAAGTGGTCGACCGCAGGCTGCACACCATAGGAGTAGCCACGCCATTCGAAATCGAAGTTCTGGGTGACGAACTGGCCTTCCTTCGCATATTCGCGCACGATGTCGGCCTGCCAGGCGAGGAATTCGGCCACCTGGGCACGGCGGAACACGTCGAATTCGCCGCGCAGCGACTGGTTAATCGAGGCGGTCACATCGGGGAAGTCCTCCCACGCGTTGATGCGGTTCGACCAGTAGTCGAGGCCGAAATGCGCGTTGAGCGCGTCAAGATCGTTATTGAACTTGCCGCGCAGATACTTGACGAACAGCGCCTGCATGTCGGCGGAGACGGAATCGTAGTACTTGGTCTCGTTGTCCACCTGGTAGCCGATGACGGCCGGATGGTCGGCGACGTGGCTGATGAGCTCGCGGATCACACGCTCGCCATAGAAGCGGTAGGCGGGGTTGACAATGTCCATGATCTGGCGTGGGCCGTACTTGCCTTCACCATTCGGGGTGACGGCCAGCACGTCCGGATGCATCTTGACCAGCCAGGTCGGCACGGCGTAAGTCGGGGTGCCCACAATCACGTCGATGCCATGGCGGTGGGCGGCGTCGAGCGCACGGTCGACGTGGGAGAAGTCAAACTTGCCGGGCTGCGGCTCGCAGGTGCTCCATGTGGATTCGGCGATGCGAATCACATTGATACCGGCATCCACCATCATCTGCATATCGGTATCGACTCGGTCGAGATCCTTAGGAATGTATTCGTCGTAGTAGGCGGCACCGAAGAGGATATGGTCAACCGTAGCTGCACTCATCTGCAAACTCCTTTGTTCTATATCTAACAATTATTAGATAAAAGAAGCATACAAAACACTCCAGACCTTGTCAAGGCACTGCGCAACCCGATCAGCGGTAGAGGTCCCACATTGGGGAGGGGAAGATCATTCGCTCGAACGCCAGCCACTCGTCATACATATCAATCGGCGGCTTGCGCAACCAACGCAACTGAATGCCGTCCATCGCCTCAATGCACTGGCGCACCACCGGTCGCATCCCCTCATCCCAAGAACCCATCTGTGGAGGAATCCGCCACGGAAAACGGCTGTAATGATCCCACACAGAATCAGGCCTGTTGCTGAAGTACTCATGCAGCGGATGGTCAGGATTGAGCGATTCCGTCTGCAAAATCGTATACATCTGCACCATCATGCGGCGGGACGCATTGTGCCTCACCAAAAAACGCAAGTATGCCGGGAACGACGGCGTTTCGGGATCGCTGCCGGGCAGTCCGGATTGCAGAAAATCGTCAGGCGTGCCGGAGGTGTCGTAGCTGTCGGTGACCAGCATCGAAAGCAGACCTTCTTTGGTGCCGATATAGTGTAGCAGTCCTGGCTGGCTCATGCCCACTTCGTCGGCGACGTCCTTGAGCGAAATGCCGTTGAACCCCCGCTCGCTCACCAGCCGGGCCGCAGCCGCGACAATCTCCTCTCGCCGCTCCACCGGATTCTTGCGCACTCGCCTCTGTTTCTCATTCGCCATACGCACCAGTGTATAAGCGGGCAGCCATCACTCGCACCATCTTGAGACGTGTCAGCGACGCTGCAATCCGAATCCCACTTGTCAGCATGACACGCTCGTAACTATCTAACAAATATTAGATATATTATTGTTCACGAATCTATCGTTCTGTTGTTCAATGACGAAAGGACCGAGGATCATGCCCATCAAACCTATCCGCGCAGCAGTCATCGGCTGCGGTGCTATCTCCGACGCTTACCTCAGTAATCTCACCCAACGATTTGTAGGCATCAAAGCGGTGGCCTGTGCCGATCTCGACGAGGAAAAGGCCCGAACGCAGGCAGAACGGTATGGCATTACCGCTCGCACCAGTGCCGACGTGCTGAGCGACCCGGATATTGACATGATCATCAACCTCACACCTCCGGCAGCCCATTATTCAGTTATCAAACAGGCGCTGCTGCACGACAAGCATGTGTTTAGCGAGAAGATGATCGCCGTCACCCTCGAGGAAGGTCGCGAACTGGTTCGCCTTGCCGACGAGCGTGGCCTCCGGCTCGGCGTGGCACCAGACATGTTCCTCACCGGAGGTATCCAGACCTCGCGATACATCGTCGAACGTGGGCTGATTGGCGAGATCCAGTCCGCGAATGTCACCGTCAACCGCAATCTCGACGTATTCGGCGACATTCTGCCGTTCCTCGAACAGCCAGGCGGCAGCATGCCATTCGACTATGGCTGTTACCACATGACCGCGCTTGCTTCGATTATGGGACCGGCCCGCCGTGTGAGCGCCTTCACGCGCATCCACTCCCCCGAGCGCACACGCTTGCGCGTCACCAGTCCATTGTTCGGGCAGACGGTCACGCACACCGAACCCGATGTGGTCACTGCAGTGGTCGAATACGCCTCCGGCGCGCTGGCCACGGTAAATTTCACCGGATGCTCCAATGTGGATGAGGAGCCGATTCTTGACATTTATGGATCTGCCGGCATTCTGCGCATGGGCGACCCCAATGTGGCGGGCTCGAGCGTGCGACTTAAGAAGCCTTCACAGCCGGAGGTGACGTTCCCGTTCACGCACGGGTTCCTCAACGAATCCCGCGGCGTGGGCGCAGCGGAAATAGCCTGGTCGATGAAGGCGGGTCGTCCACATCGCGCGAGCAAGGAGATGGGTTTCCATGTGTTCGAGCTCATCCACGGCATGATGATCTCCGCCGCTGAAAGCCGGCCTTATGAGATGACCTCGACCTTCACTGTTCCCGAGCCCTTGCCCGAAGGCTATATCGACCGCGGATTCTGGGGCCCCACCGAAGAAAGCGCCCTCATCTAGCTTTCACCCCGCCCCGTCACTCTGTTCTTCTCAAGTTTGGGACGCTTATCGTGTCTTGGCGTCCCGAACTTGGGAAGGTAGTCGGATTCCTCTCAAGTTTGGGACGCTCATCACGTTTCAGCGTCCCGAACTTGGGAAGGTAGTCGGATTCCTCTCAAGTTTGGGACGCTCAACACGTTTCAGCGTCCCAAACTTGGGAAACAACCGTGGATGTGACAGTCAGGCCTGGAACACGTCGGGGTGGTTGGGGTCGCCGGGCTCGTCGGCGAGCAGTTCTTCGGCTTCGCTCAGCATGACGAAATAACCAATACCCCAGCACCATCTCAGAAAGAACCACCCCCGCCATCCCGAACAAAACCGCTCCCGACGCCCCAAGCGACCTTTCCGTCATCCCGAGCGAAGTCGAGGGATCTCACAACCACATCACCCCAACCCACCATCAGAAAGGAATCCCATGCAATATGGCACCATCACGGGACTGGACAAACCGGTCTCTCGCATCGTATTCGGCACAGCCTACGGCTCACTGCTCAATGGCACACAACGTCCAGAGGAGCTAGCCGCGCTGCTCGATACTGCTATCGCCAACGGCATCAACACCATCGACACTGCCAAAGCCTACGGCCAAGCGCAAGCCATGATCGGCAACTGGCTCAAAGGCCGCGACGACCGCGACCAGCTCGTCATCGAAACCAAAGGATGCCATCCCCTCGACGACGGCACCGAACGCGTCACCAAACGCGATCTGGACGAGGACGTGGACGATTCGCTGAACAAGCTCAACACCGACTACATCGACATTTACCTGCTGCATCGCGACAATCCGCAAGTGCCGGCAGGAGAGATCGTCGAATGGCTCAACGAACACCATCAAGCCGGACGCATCAAGGCATTCGGCGGATCCAACTGGTCGCCGAACCGTATCGCCGAGGCCAACGCCTATGCCGCCGAACACGGACTGGTGCCGTTCACTGTCTCGTCGCCAAATTATTCGCTGGCCGTGCAAGAGGGCACGCCGTGGGCCGGCGTATGCACCACGTTGAACGGCGACGACATGCAGGCCGACCGCGAATGGTACCGTGACAACCGTATGGCCGTATTCGCCTACTCCGTGCTGGGCCGTGGCTTCATGACCGGCATGTTCCGTTCCGACGACCGGGCGACGGCCGAGGCGCGCCTTGATGAGTTCGCTCGCCGAGGCTACTGTTACCCCGACAACTTCGAACGCCTACGCCGCGCTGAGATTCTGGCCGCTGAGCGCGGCGTGCCGGTGGCACAGATCGCCGTGGCGTGGGTATTCACTCAAGGACTCGACATGTATGCGCTGCTGTCGTGCACTTCCGACGAGATCATCCGGTCCAACGCCGCCGCGTTGGATATCTGTCTGACCGAAACCGAGGCGGCTTGGTTGAATCTGGAGATTGATGCACGATGAACACCACTATCAACACCGTGACCCCACAGGATTATCTCAATCTCGAAGCCACGATTCGAGAACAGGAGCGTCTGCTCACCGTGGAATTGTTTGATGATGCCGACGCTTGGGAGCTGGGCCAGACGCTGGTCCGCCGTATCCAAGAACAAAGCATCGACCTAGCTGCAGCGATTTACCGCCCTAATGGCACACTGATGTTTGCTTATCTGACACGAGGCACTGGGGTTTCCAACCATGAATGGATGCGTCGCAAATTCAACACCGTCAGTGCTTGTGGGCACTCGTCGCTACGTGCATGGGCACGCTGGAAGTCTTCAGAACCCACGCCGCTGATCGATCAGCTTGCTGAAGATGCCGATTATGCGGTATGTGGCGGAGGCTTCCCAATTATGACCGCTGACGGCAAGTTACTTGCTGTGGCACTCGTCTCCGCCTTGCCGCATGCACAGGACCATTACTTCCTCTCCGAGGCATTGGCCGATTGGTGCGGTACTAAGATTCCCTCATTCGACCAGACCATAGTCGATTAGCGTGTTCTTCCCAAGTTTGGGACGCCTGGCGCGTCTTAGCGTCTCAAATTTGGGAAGGTAGTCGAATTCTTCCCAGGTTTGAGACGCTCAACACGTTTCAGCGTCCCGAACTTGGGAAGGCAGTCGGATTCTTCTCAAGTTTGAGACGCTCAACACGTTTCAGCGTCCCAAGCTTGGGAAACGACCGTGGATGTGACAGTCAGGCCTGGAACACGTCGGGATGCTTGGGGTCGCCGGGCTCGTCGGCGAGCAGTCCTTCGGCGCCAAGGAAGGCGTGCCAGAAGTCCCACGGCTGACCATAGGGACGAGCGTCGCGGCCATGCGCCTGAATATTGGCCTTGGCCTCAAACACATCTTCCTCACGAAGACCATCAAAGTAGCTTTCCAAACGCTCACGGTTCTCGGGCACATAAAGCAGCGAGGCCACGATTTCAGTCAGGCGCTCGGCGCGTTCGACGGGCAGGGAATCCCAATGGCGCAGTTCGATGAAGTTCTTCAGGCGCACGTCGTTGAAGTGAGTGGAGATGATGTGGTTGATCTCGTAGGGGTTCAGCTCACGATCGGGGTAGACGTCGCCGGCATTCTCATAGAAGGCCGGGCGGTGCAGCGCCTTGCCGCTCGCCCCGGTTTCGACCACTTCGGGCGTATGGGTCAGATCAGCGAACATCAGCGGAGTGGAGAGCACATCCACCGCATAATCCTCCCAACCGAAGCGCGGGTCGAACAGGCCCGGAATCACGTTGGTGCGTTGGAAGTCGAGATAATCCCACATGCGCTGGCGCAGCAGCGGCCAAGTGTTCGTCTCGCCTTCGAAATATGGGGAGTTGCGGAAGAACCATGCCAGGATCGGGCCGATGGCGGTGCCGATGCGCAGTTTGGCGATGGCGTCATGCTCATCCACGTAGTCGATGGACACCTGTGTGGAGGCGGAGCAGCGCATCATGCACGGGCCGAACTGGCCCACGCGCCCCAGATAGGCGGTCATCGCATCATAACGATCCTTGGGATTGACCGGAATATCGGCGAAGCTGGATTTCGGCTGGTAGCCGTAGTTGACGAATCGCCAGCCGAATTCTTCCAGAATCGGATCGGTTTCGCGTCGGAATTTTGCGTACAGGGCGTTCAGGTCGCCGGGTTTGCGCAGAATGCCCAGCGAGGTTTCCACCTGTCCGCCGGGTTCAAGGCTTACTGACACACCTTCGCGGGCTAGCCCCACCAAATGCCCGTTCTCCCAGTATTCCTTGGATTCGTCATAGTATGGGCGCAAACGGTTGAGCAGCGCTTCGATGCCGTTCGGCTCGTAGTAACTTACGGCGGTGTCGTCGCTATTGTGCACGGGCAGGTGCTCGATTTCCACGCCGAATCCGCCGGTGCCGCGCTGGGCTCGACCGTTTTCGAAGAACCGAAGCAGGCTCTCGACGTGCTTGGGATTAGGTGTGGCCAGCAGGTGGGCGTAGCTGATGCGTGGTGTCGTCATGCTAGGTATCGTAACCTAACATCCACATACTCGTGCCGGGCTTGCTATACGAAAAACCGATAACCGGCCCATTGACATGGCTCTGTGAACAGCCACTATTCCAAGAAAAAGGCCCATTGCACGATCTATGCCGTGAAGCCGATAACGCAACCTTTGGCGTTATCACAAGCTCCCCGGCACTCACGCAATGGGCCACTACTCTTCGTGGAATGGACTGGATTAGTCCTTAGTCCTTAGCCCTTAGTCTGCGGAAGTCAGCGTCTGGTCTTCCAACTTGGCCTTGTGCACTTTCTTCGCCGCCGCGATCATGAGTTTGATGCGGTTGAGCTGGTTGGCTTCGCTCGCACCCGGATCATAATCGATGGAGACGATGTTGGCTTCGGGGTGCAGGCGGCGAATCTTGCCGAACATGCCGCGCCCGGTCACATGGTTGGGCAGGCAGGCGAACGGCTGGGCGCAGATCACATTCGGGCAGCCTTGTTCGATGAGCTCAAGGATTTCTGCCGTCAGCAGCCAACCTTCGCCGGCCTGTACGCCGATGGAGGTGACTTCGGCGGCTTTCTTGACCAGTTCGGGCATGGGCTCGTCGATCTGGAACTTGCCGTTGGAGCTTGCCAATGCGGCCTTGATGGGTGCATTGTAGCGGTCGAGGCCCCAGCGCATCAGCGCATAGCCGAACTTGTTGCCGCCAGTGCCGAGGTTGTGCTCGTTCCAGTCGGTGATGTAGGGGCGCGTGGTCATGAATTCCATGATGCCGGGCACCACAGCCTCGCAATCCTGCGATTCGATCACGTCGACCACGTGGTTGTTGGCGTCGGGCTGGTATTTGACGAGGATTTCGCCGACGACGCCGACGCGCACCTTGCGCGGGATATCGCGCAGGGGCAGTTCGTCGAACGATTTCACGATCTCCTTGGCGAGCGTGGCGTACGGCAGCCAACCCTTCTTCAGCCATGGAGTGTGCGCGCCTGTCTTCGAATACCCGTGGTGTTCGATCGTTTCGCGCACGATCACATCCCACTGCTCGTAGAGTCGGTTTGCCGCGCCCGGTTCGGCTTCGTAGGGGCGCACGCGGTAGAGGCATTTCATCAGCAGATCGCCGAGAATCAGCGCCTTGACCGCACGATGCAGCAGGGCCGGCGTGGCCTTGAAGCCGGGATTGTCTTCCAGACCTTGGGTGGAGATGGCGATCACCGGAATCTGCGGATAGCCGGCGTCGATCAGGGCTTTGCGAATCAAACCGAAATAGTTGGTGGCACGGCACATACCGCCGGTCTGGGTGATGGCCAGGCACACCTTGTCCGCATCGTATTTGCCGCTTTGAATCGCGTCGATCAGCTGGCCGATAACCATGATGGCCGGGTAGCAGGCGTCATTGTTAACGTATTTGAGGCCAGTTTCCACATCCGCACGACTGGCATGCTTGAGGATGTCGAACTTGTAGCCACCGGAACGGATCACGGATTCGACCAGGGAGAAGTGAATCGGGCTCATCTGGGGGGCCACGATGGTGTAGTCCCGCTTCATGTCCTTGACGAACTTCTCACGGTGCGCGTAGCGGGTCATCGTGGCGTTGTTGTGGCCGGATTGCTTGGCAAGCTGCTTGGTGGAGGAACCATTCACGGTGCCATCGGAACCGCCTAGTACGGCGTTGGCCGCGGACTGAATGTCACGCTGCGCGGCGCGCTTGGAGGCTTCGCGCATCTGCTTGGTGAGCTTGGGGTTGGCGGCCATGGTGGTGTCCAGCAGCACCTGTCGGCCGGCGGTCGGAGCCTTGGAGCCGGTTTTGCGGAATCCGGTGGATTTGGGCATGGATTGCGCGGCCAGTTTGGCTTCCGCGGCTTCAACCGCAGCCTGGGCTTTGGCGAGCTCGGCTTTGGCGGCGTCGAGGTCGGCTTGGGCTTGAGCTTGGGTAGCAGTGTCAGTAGATCCCTCGACTTCACTCGGGATGACGGGGGAACCGTTCGGGATGACGGAGGAGTCGGTGGCGGAAGCATCCGAACGGCCAGCGGCAGCCGAGTCAGCTGCGGAGGCTGCTACGGCGGCGTTGTTGGCTTCGCGTTCCTCCACGGCGGCCTTGAGCGAGCGCAGACGAATCTTGGCGGCACCCAGGTTGGAGACCTCGTCGATTTTCAGCAGGGTATACACGTCGGCCTTGTCCGCAAGGATCTCAGAGACCTGATCGGTGGTAATGGCGTCCAGGCCGCAGCCGAAGGAGTTAAGCTGCACCAATTCAAGCCCCGGATAGGAGGCGACGAAATGCGCCGCCTTGTACAGTCGCGCATGGTAGGCCCACTGATTGGTGACGCGCAACGGCATCTTGGTGATCTTGCGATCGCCGACATGGCGGAATCCGTTCGCATTCTTGGCGCGCGGATCGGTTTCGTCCTTGCCGAGGAATTCGGTCAGGTTAAGCTTCTCCCCCGGTTCCAGTTCGCACACGGAATCCTCAGAGAGCACCACCATGCCCAGCGAGCAGATGGTTTCAGGGATGCCGTGGTTGATTTCGGGATCGATATGGTAGGGGCGGCCGGCGAGCACGATGCCGCGGCAGTCATGCTCCTTCATATAGGCCAGCGCCTTCAAACCTTCCTGCTGCACGTCATGCTTGAACACCTTGTCTTCAGCATAGGCGGCTTTGACGGCGGTTTCGGCCTCTTCGCGTGTGACGTTCGCCCACGCGAACTCCTCGACGATGCGGTCGACCATCAGCTCATGGTTGGCGAGGTTGAAGTACGGGTGCAGATAGCGCACGTCGTCATCGCGCAGTTCGGGCATATTCGCGCCGACGACCAGCGGATAGTTGGCCACCACCGGGCAGTTGTAGTGGTTGTCGGTGTCGGGCACGAGATTGTCTTCGTAGCTCACGCACGGGTAGAAAATCGTTTTGATGCCCTTGTTCAGCAACCACTTGATGTGACCATGCACCAGCTTGGCCGGATAGCAGATGTTTTCGGAGGCGATCGACTCGATGCCCGTCTCGAATAGTTCGTGGGAGCTGCGCCCGGAAATCATCACCTTGAAGCCCAGCGAGGTGAGCAGCGTGAACCAGAACGGATAGTTCTCGTACATGTTCAGGGCACGCGGAATGCCGATTTCGCCGCGCGTGGCCTTCTTGTCGGTAAGCCTGCGGTAGGCGAAGCAACGCTTGTACTTGTAGTCGTACAGGTTCGGTCGGTCGGAACGCTGCTTCTTGGAGTCGCCGCCGCGTTCGCAACGGTTGCCGGTCACGTAACGCGAACCGTCGGCGAAGGTAGTGATGGTGAGCTTGCAGTGGTTCTGACACAGCTTGCACACGTCACGTTCGGTGGTCATGGTGAGTGTGTCGAGAGCTTCGCCGGACAGGATCGAGGAGGTGGTATGCGCCACGCCATCGATGACGGCGATATGCCGGTCGGCCGCAGCTGAACCAGTCGGTTTGAAGCCGTCGGAGGCGCTGGCCGCATCAGTGGCACTGGCAGTAGTACCGGTAGCGACGTCGGCATCGGCAGTATCACTGGCATCTGCAGTACCAGCGTTGGCAGCCGCCGCTGTGGATTCACCAGCGACTTCCCCACCATCGGCCGCAACCAGACCATCCAGATGATCGGCCTCATCCGTGTAATGCATGCGGGCGGTTAGAGCCGCACCGAATGCGCCCATCAGACCGGCGATATTCGGACGGGTGACCTCGCGGCCGGTGAGCAGTTCGAAGGCGCGCAGCACGGCATCGTTGAGGAACGTACCGCCCTGCACCACCACGGTGTCGCCGAGTTCGCCGGCGTCGCGCAGTTTGATGACCTTGTACAGGGCGTTCCTGACCACCGAATAGCACAGGCCGGCGGCGATGTCTTCGATGGACGCGCCTTCCTTCTGCGCCTGCTTGACCGAGGAGTTCATGAACACGGTGCAACGCGAACCCAAGTCCACCGGATGCGTGGAATTCAGGGCCTTCTGGGTGAATTCCTGAATCGTCAATCCCATGGACATGGCGAAAGTCTGCAGGAAGGAGCCGCAGCCGGAGGAGCATGCCTCGTTGACGGCGATGGAGTCGATCACGCCATCGGTGATGGCCAGATACTTCATGTCCTGGCCGCCAATGTCGATAACGGCGGTGACGCCGGGCGATACCATTTCGGCACCACGATAGTGGGCCATGGTTTCGACCACGCCCTCGTCCAAGTGCAGGCCGGTGGTGATCAGACCCTCGCCGTAGCCAGTGGCACAGGAGCGTGCGATCCACGCGCCTTCGGGAAGCTCGGATTGAATCTTCTTAACGATGTTGATGGCCGCGGTCAGCGGGCTGCCCTCGTTGTTCGCATAGCTCGACCACACAATTTCGCGATCGTCGTTGACGAGCGTGGCCTTGATGGTGGTGGAGCCAGCGTCGATGCCCAAGAAGTGCGGGCCATGCGCGCCTTCGAGCGTGCCGACATGGATACGCTCCTGATGGTGACGCTTGTTGAACGCTTCGCGGTCGGCTTCGGTGGGAAACAGCGGCGGCATCGTAGGCGTGTTGGCCGGCAGATTATCCAGCTCAGACAAACGGCCCAGCAGATCGGTGCAGGTGCGCGCCTCGAAGTGATGGCCTTCGTCATCCCGGTCAAGTTCGGCTTGCAGGGCGGCACCGTAAGCCACATACAAGTGGGCGTCGGTGGGCACGATGAACTCGTCCACCTTGCCTTCGAGCGCACGCTGGAAGGCGGCGCGCAGCTCACTCATAAAGAACAGCGGACCGCCGAGGAAAATCACCGTGCCATGAATGGGGCGGCCGGAGGCCAGGCCTGCGATGGTCTGGGTGGCCACTGCAGTGAAAATCGAGGCCGCCAAATCCGGCTTGGCCGCACCATCGTTGATCAGCGGCTGCAAATCGGTTTTGGCGAACACACCGCAGCGTGAAGCGATCGGATACAGATTCTGGTATTCCTTCGCCATCGTGTTGAGGCCTGCGGCGTCGGTGTCAAGCAATGTGGCCATCTGGTCGATGAACGCGCCGGTGCCGCCCGCGCACGAACCATTCATGCGCTGCTCGGGAGTGGGCTTCAAATAGGTGATCTTGGCATCCTCTCCGCCGAGTTCGATAATCACATCGGCTGCCGGATATTCCTTGTCAATCGCCTCGGTTTCAGCGATAACCTCCTGCACGAACGGCACGTGCATGCTGTCCGCGAGCGCCAGGCCGCCGGATCCGGTGATGGCAAGACGAATCGGCTCATCTGCACGCCCGCGAGCTTCAAGTTCCTTATGGATATCTTGGAGTAGGCCGGCTACGGTGGCGCGCACATTGGCGTGGTGGCGGCGGTAGTCGGAGAATACTGTATCAGCCAGTGAGTCGGATTGGTCCAGCACCACAGCCTTGACGGTGGTGGAACCGATGTCCAATCCCACGCGCAGCGGCTTCGCGCGGCTGGCTGCGGCGACGGTGCCTGCGGCTGCGGCGTCGTTCACGGTCGCGTGTGATGCGGTGTCAACCATACAATCCTCTTATGTTGCGTGTCCGGATTCGCTTGTCGGCAGGCACCATGAAAGGCAGCCGTGCGGCTGCTAGGGCACACTGCGGACGGCATCGCCCGGCTTCTGGGCTCATAGCTTAGTCCGACCACTCTCCCAACGAGCCGCGCTGCGGGGTGATTTCGCTCACGGAAAGCGTGTCCATGCTGTGCCAGTAGTCATCACCCTACTCAGATGCGCAGTTTGCCTTGCTATGCTTGCGTTCCCTTATGTTGCTTTTGCGCCGCAGTTGCGTCGCTTCTGCTACGTAACTGGTGTCGGCTCGCAACGCTACCATCGTCGATATGGGGAGAAGTGACCAATTATCAGACCAAAGTGACCTAAGTTTCACATACGCTCAGCGCAGTTTTGCCAGCGCTGGGCTTGATTGGTCGGCAACCGGCATCGAAGCCGGCGATACTGAAAATCCTTTATCATCGCTGCTGAGCGACCAATGCCCCTTTGTTATCAAAGCCACTATTTTCGACGGCGATACCAAAACTTCCATCCGTGAACGGATGACGTTCTCCGGTTCGATCCTAAGCCAGCTTGACCAGGCGGCCGCCTTATTCAACCGTATCAATGAATCGGGCAGTTTTCCTGCGGATGCGCTGCGTGAATCGCTGGTCAATGCGTTGGAGCACCGCGACTACACCTATGCCGGCCCCACGCTGATCAATGTGTTTGCCTCTCGTCTGGAGATTATTTCGTTGGGTGGGCTGCCGGGCGGATTGCAAATCAACGATCTGCTCAACGGCATCAGTCTGCCGCGTCATCCACGTCTCGCTTCGCTGTTCGCGGATTTGGGTTTGTGCGAGAATTGCGGCACCGGTGTCGAACGCATTATGGATGCCTACGACGGCAATCCTGTCAGTCCACAATTGCGCGTCGCTCCAGCATCAGTCGCCATACTGCTGCCGATTTTGGAACCAGACGACGGCGAAGAGCGGGAGGTTCAATCCTCCAGTTCCAGTGTCGAATCATCATCAGCCGCGCAAAACCCGAACGGGCGGGCCAAACTGTATGCCTTCCCCTCAGCCCAGCGCATCACCGATCAAGCCACCGAGGCCTTGGCCAATGCGCGCATCATCGGCTGCGCTCCCCTGCAGACGCTGGTATTAGGACGTGGCTTCGACTGGCAATTCGGCGCACCTCCCGGCACCGTCAACGCCGGAGGCGACGGCGAATCGGTGATTGTGGCGCAACGCAACACACCGACCGAGACCACACTGCTGAATCGTTCGAATGAAGCGCTTGAACAAATCACCTTAAATCTGCTCGCTGCCAGCGGTGTCAGCCTTAGTCGCAAAAGCATCGAATCGAAGTTGGCTATCAGCAAGGATCGTGCCTCACGCCTACTGCACAAATTGGAGTGCGACGGCAAAATCATTCGTCATGGACGTTCCCGCGCCACCACCTATTCACTGGCGTAACGCTGGCAGTGGTTTCCAGCCTCACCCTTACTCTGCGAACACACGGTCACGAATCATGCGGCCGGAGGCGTCGAGCGCCGTGGAGAAACGGCCATAATCGGCAAGAATCACACCCATATACACCATGTCCACCAAAGCGATATCGGTAACGCGCGAGAAAATCGCACTGCCGTAAATCGTGTGGGAGTCCAGACCGGTCAGCAACGTCGCGTCGGCCCAACCTGCCAGCGGTGCCTGCGCCGTATTAGTAATCGCAATGGTTTTAGCCCCACTGGCCTTCGCCAAACGCAACGCCTTCACCGTATCCGCCGAACTGCCGGAATGAGAGAAGGCAATAGCCACATCACCGTGCGTTAAATGGCCGGCACCAATCTGCTGCAAATATCCGTCAGTGTTCAACCGGCAGGTAAGACCCAAATACCCCAGCTTGGTGAACAAATCCACGGCCGGAGCCAGCGAGTTCTCCACACCATAAATATCAATCAGCTTCGCCTGCGCGATAATCGCCACTGCTTTGCGGTAGGCCTTCACATCCAGCGCCTGGCATAATTCGTCAATCAGCGCCTTGGCGCGCTGTGCGGCCTGAACCGGCACCTCATCGGCATTATCCCAAGGATTCAAATCGAAACCAGCCAACGGATCGAAACCCACCTTGTGCTCGGCACTGGGATGGCCCAGCACATAACGCAGCTCCCGGTAACCGCCGAAGCCAAGCTTGCGCGAGAAGCGAATCACCGTGGGCTGGCTCACATGCGCAGCATCGGCCAACTGACCCACCGTCAAATCGGCCGCTTGGTCAACATGATCCCTGATATACCGCGCTACAGCCCGTTCCGCCGGACGAAGCGACGGATACACGTGGTCGATACGCTCGCGAATTGCCACAGCGGATTGCACGATTCCTCAAGCTCCTGATCTCGTCGCGTCATAATCTACTGTCGAGCCTAGTGGCTGCAAACCAGCGCATCGGCAATCCCGGTTAGCCGCAATATGAACTGTTCGCAAACTCTTCTGTTGTTTCTGCTTCCGTTGCTTTCTCCGTTATCTCTTCTGTCCCTTCTGCTGCTGTTGCCCCTCCCCTCCGCTGTTTTCTCCGCTATCTCTTCTGTTGTTCCCTCTGCTGCTTTCTCCGTTATCTCTTCCATCATCCTTTCTTCTGACACCGCCTCGTCCGCTCTGCCGCTTCTGTCCCTTTCCACACCGCCACCTCTTCCATCGCCCCTTCTGCCTCTTTTCACACCGTCTCGTTCTCGTTGCCCCTTCTGCTGACTTTCCGCCGCCCCTTCTACGGCCCCTTTTGCTGCCAAAGCCTCGCTTTTGCTCGGATCAGTGTGGTCTTCAATCCACATGTGGACTTAAAACCACACTGAGGGTTCCACAGGCATGGCAATCGCTCCATGCCGTGGTCTCAGAGCCACACTGACGCGCTCAGCGATGCTTTCAATCCACATGTGGATTCAATACCACGCTGAGAACACCATTAGCGTGGCAACCAATCCACACGTGGACTTAAAACCACGCTGAGCGGCCCAGTGAAGCTTTCGCACCACCGGATGGACTCAAAGCCACGCTGGGATTACCGTCCGCGTGGTCTTCAATCCACATGTGGACTTAAAACCACGCTGAGAGCACCATCAGCGCGACAATCAGCCCGCATGAACGCTGCCGCTACCAAATCTGTGCAATCCGCGCACCGCTCCGAAGCACGCCTTTTTCAAAAAGCTTGACCAGCAAAGGAGTCCGATTGAGCACGTCGTTAAAACCGAAGCGAACAACGTCGCTGGCACCGGCCCTGATAATCGCGGATTCGCGAGCGCGCTCATCGTTGACCACGCCTCGAATGGATTTGCCCGCAGTCATATCAGCATCCACATATTTGAGCATTCCGTCGTACTCCCCAACAACAACGCGCCCATTGTCCAAACGCCATACGAAATCAGCCCAGTATTGCCGGCCTGTCTGGGGATCGGTAAACCCCTGCTGCAATCTTGGCATCGGTATACCTTCCTCAAGCATGGTGCCTAGAGCGAATGCTTCGCCACCATTTTCGGTAGCAGCATTGGCATATCGCATCAGCGTGCAGATTCGACGAGATCCGCGTCTCATACGAACGCATACGTCCATTACATCTTCAAACCGAACACCTTTGCGCGCTGCGGAAATGGCAATGGGTAGGGCATAACGGAAATCCATGCTTTGCGCACAATCGAATATGGTTCGAGCAGGTGCAGTCACCATAACGCCCGCAACCATCTCCTTATTCATATGCGACTGCGGTACGTAGACATATCGTATGGGACCGAAAGCATGGCATCCGCCACGTAAATGAGTGGCGATGGTCAATCCGCCATCATGCAGCAGCCACTGATGGTCGAAACCATAGGCGGTGGCTGCGGTGATACCGGCGAATCCAAGCATTGCGTGGTTCACAGCCCATGCCCGCGCCATATGCAAAGTTCGATCGGGCGCACTAAGCGATTCCCATACGCTGCTTCTTGCATACATCCCCGGCAACACACGTTGTATATCGCCGGTTCGCACTCTGCGATCAAGGGCCATTCGTTCCGCTTTATCGCGCGTGACGATGCAACGCTGGGATTCTTCCGCAGCAAGGACAAGAGCCTGCACACCTATGTGACGTTTCATGGTTCCACGCTAGCCAAAGTTACACTGCAGCGCCAGCTGAGCGGACAATGTGGAGAGAGCTTATGAAAACCCAGTCATGGAGCCGATTGTGAGAGTGGCAGACAGAATGTCTATTGTGGATAAGTAGACTGCGCATACCGCACATGGCACGTATGCCACGCATACCGCGTATGCCGTACGTGGCACGCATGCCGTACATGCACATGCCACATATGCCGTTCAACAATATTCAACAATAAACATCCACCCCAAGGATGAGTAGCGAGCGAGCCGACCATGCCACCCCATCCATCAATCAATCCCACGGATGAGTGAGGGCACATCGTATTCAGGGGAATATGGGGAATGTCCCCCATAGCAAGCTGGTGTTGAGACTGGCAGTATGAGGATATAACTGCACACCATGATTGGATTGGCTCGCCCAAGGTCTGTTTCCAAAGGGTTTGTTCCAAGGCTGGTCTTTGGCTTGACGCTGACGTGTTTCACGACTAGTTTCACGACTGGTTTGACAAGTTCAGCCGCCACCCGGGACCGCTCTAGCCCCGCTCTGGAACCACCCCGGAACTACCCTGAGCCAGCCGATCATCCAGCCCGCAACAATCACCCGATCAGGAGGTGTCTGATGTTCTTCTTCGCCCGTAAGCAGCGTCCGGCGCTGGCCCGTCTCGCTCGTAATTCCAACGCATACCGTCAGCCGATGACTACCGCAGCAGCCAGCGCAACAACCGCAGCAGCTGTAGCCGCCGCAGGAGCAACCGTCACGACCGGATCCACTCTTGAGATGGCAGTCGCCCGTGTTCATGACATTCGAGTGCCCGGCATTCCCCAGTCGGCCATGAGCCGCATGTCCGGCTCCCCCACCGTATACGCGCGCTGAACCAGCGTTTCAATACACGCCACTCACAGAGTATATAGGCTGCGCAGCTACTCAATAATCCAGCTCAACCCCACGAGCACAACAAGGAACAGCACGTTGACCGCGCTGTATATGGCCAGATACCGCCCCTTCTTGTCAGGGTATTGGCGCACGACGTTCTTGTAAGAGATCAGCGAGGCCATTGAGGCGATCAGCGTACCCATGCCGCCCAGATTCGTGCCGATGATCAGCTCTCGCCATTGATCGCAGAATCCGGACAACAGAATGGTGGTCGGCACGTTCGAGATCACCTGACTGGAGGCCACGGCCACTTCCAGCGGATGGCCGCCGACCAGGGATTGGGCGAGCTCATAGAATTCCGGCACCCGTTTCATGTTGCCGATGAAGATGAAGAACATGCAGAAGGTCAGCGGCAGTCCCCAATCGACATAACGGAACACACGCCGGTCAGTGAACAGGAAAGTCACGACAACAATCACGCACATGACCCATAACGGAATAAAGTCGGAGACCGCCAGCAAGCAGACGCCGAACAACAGCACGTAGACGACGGTACGCCAGCCGCCGTAGCCGGCACCATATCCGGTGATGCGGATTTCATCGGGCTGATGTTTGCTGCGTTCGGGGGCCAGCACGCCCTTTTCCAGATCGTCGAGTTCGCTGACGGGCTGACTGCCGAACATCACGGAGATCACGATGATGAGCATCACCACGGCAAGCCCCGAATAGGGTGCCATAATACTGATCATTTCCGCAGCAGGCATGCCGGTGAGCGCTTTTAAGTACAGGTTGTGCGCGTTACCGATGGGGGTGAGCATACTGCCCACGTTCGCTCCGATGGTCATCAGCGTGGCCACCAGAATGGTTTTTTCTTCCATGCCGGCCATAATGAGCACGGCTACGGCAAAGGGCACAAAGGTGACCAGAGCCACGTCGTTGGTTACGAGCATGGCGGAAAAGTACGTTAGTGCCACCAGCGTGATCACCAGTCCGCGCGCGGTACTGACCCGTTGCAGCAGGCGCGATCCGATGATACGGAACACGCCGATGCGCTGGAATCCGCACACCACGATCATCAGGCAGATGAGCTGGCTGATGGTGCTGGCGTGAATATAGTCCTTGTAGCCGGCATCCGGGGGCACAATGAAGCAGGAGATCAGGGCAAGCACTGCTGCGACTATGAGAATGGTCTCGTTTTTGGCGATCTTCAGGGCCAGTCGCATCAATTTCCTCCGTCGAAAACGCTTTCGCGTCACATCGAGCAACGCCATAGCCATTCTACGCGCACATGAAACGACTACGTTGTTGCGTGGCGTGCGTTTGCCTACGCCATGCTCAAATAACGCTCAAATAACTAGCCAACAGCGTTGCCGAACACCTGCGCCTGCAAATCCTTGCGCGCGGTTTCCATGCGGGTGATCTGCCCGAGCAACGCTATCTTGTCGGCACCGTCCGGCAACTGAACCATGCGGCGCCTAGCCAAACCAATCTGACGCATATAGCCCAGATCCAGCAGTTTGGCGAGCAGTTCGAAGGCATAACGCTGCTCCTCCTTGGTGGCGGCGCGCAGTTGCACGGCCGCCGCGCCACCGGGCATATTCGGCTGGGCGACGTACGGCTGAGCACCGTTGCCGGTGTCGTCGCCAGGCAGAGGCAGGGGCATTACGGCCAGTTCGTTGATCACCTGTTCGAGCATCGGCCCGCCGGCCTTGGTCAAGTTGTGCATCCACAGGCCCTGCGGGGTGTCCGGCGACGGCAGTCCGCCAGCTGCGGCAACCGCCTGAAACATAGTGCGAAACACCGGACTCATGAAATGGTCGATGGTCAGCTGTGCGAACATCGTGCGGTCGATGGCACGCGGCACTTGGATGAGGGTGGCCATGAACTGCTGTTCGGCAATGAACACGGCATCGTCGATGGTGTAATAGGTCTGTTCGCTGGCGCCGCGGCGTTCCAAGGCTTTGCGCACCGCGGGATTCGCATATGGATTATCCCCCGGCTCCGGGCGCGGGCTGTCGCCGGCAATCGGACCCGCTCCACGGCGACGGGAGGCGTAGGCATCTTCATCGCGCACGTGCAGACGGCCTCGAGCCGAGCGCACTTCACGGCGCATCACCTCAAGATCCACGCCGATGCGTCCTGCGGCCTTGCGCGCGTAGGCATCCCACAGGGAAACGTCACGAATCTGGGCGACCAGCGGAGCGACGGCTTTCATGGCACCCACCTGACCGGTGGTGTAGTTCAGATCGAAACGGGCGATAGCTGCGTCGATCACAAAGTCGTAGAGCGGCTTGGCATGCACAATCAGCGAGCGCACCGCCTCATTGCCGCGTTCAATTCTCAGATCGCACGGATCAAGGTTGTCATCGGCCACGGCCACAAAGGTCTGGGATAGGAACGCCGAGTCGAGCCCGAAAGCGTGGAGTGCGGCTTTCTGCCCGGCCTCGTCACCATCGAAGGTGAATACGATGCGCGAGCTAAGCGGCTGGTCCTTGGTTTTCAGCGGGCCGACAAGCTGCACCGCGCCCAGCGAATCGTCGGCGATAAGCCGGCGCACGATTTTGGCATGTTCCGCGCCGAATGCGGTGCCGCAGGTGGCAACGGCGGTGTCGATGCCGGCCAAATGCATGGCCATCACATCCGTGTAGCCCTCGACGATTACGACCTGACGTTTTTTGACGATAGCGGATTTTGCCAGATCAATGCCATACAGCACCTGTGTTTTGCGATACAGCTGCGTGTCAGGCGTGTTGATGTATTTGGCGGCAATCTGGTCGTCCTCGTAGAGTTTGCGCGCGCCGAAGCCGAGCGTGCGACCGGTCGAATCGCGGATAGGCCAGGTCACGCGCCCGCGGAAGTAGTCGTATACGCCACGCTGACCCTGACGTGCAATCCCCGCGTCAAGCATTTCTTTCTGAGTGAATCCTTTGGAGGCGAGGTGACGCACAAGATTATCCCAGCCTTGGGGCGCGTAGCCGCAGCCGAATCGTTCGCAGTCGGCCTGTGAGAAGTTGCGCCCGCCGAGCAGTTTGCGTGCGGGGAGGGCCTCTTTGCTCATAATCTGGGCGACGAAGAAACGCTGCGCCTCTTCGTTGGCTTCAAGCAGTCGCGTGCGTTTGGATCCGGCGTGTTCGGGTTTGTCGCTTCCGGAGCTCTCGTAGTGCAGTTCGATATGGTATTTGTCGGCAAGCAGTTCGACAGCCTGACGGAAATCAAGGTTTTCGGCCTGTTCAACGTATTTGAATACGTCACCGCCCAGGCCGCAGCCGAAGCAGTGCCATACGCCCAGCGACGGACGCACGTTGAAACTGCCGGTTTTTTCGTCGTGGAAGGGGCATAATCCCACGTAGGTGCCGGTTCCCGAGGGGCGAAGCGTTACGGTCGCGGATACGATGTCGTACAGGTCCGCCGCCGCGCGCACCTTTTCCACGTCTTCCTTCAAAATCATCCCGACCATGGCTCACCAGCTTACACGCGATCGTCGGTTTCACCGCTCGGCGGCGTGGGCGGGAACTTTCCTCACGCGGATACGATCACGACCATCTCAGCGTGCAGAATGCACCATTTTCACCACGCGCATAGTTGCGCGCAGTCGCTCAGTCAGATGATTATTCGACAACATCGAGTTTGCGATCGTGCCAATAGTATTCACGGTCATGCTCGCCGATCTCACGCAGCACTTTGCAGGGCACCCCGACGGCAACGACGTTGGCGGGAATGTCATGCGTGACCACAGAACCGGCACCGATCACCGTGTTGTCGCCGATGGTCACGCCGGGCAGAATCGACACGTTCGAGCCGACCCATACGTTGCGGCCGATGTGCACCGGCAGGGCATAGGTGTAATGATGCTCGCGCAGAACCGGCAGAATTGGGTGCCCCGCAGTGGCGATGGTCACGGAAGGACCAAACATCGCGTAGTCGCCGATCCATATCGGGGCGTCGTCGACCATGCTCATGAACGCGTTGATATACACACCTTTGCCGATATGCACGTGTCGACACCCGTTGTTGGCGTGCAACGGCACCTCCACATGAGTGCCCTCGCCGATTTCAGCGCACATATCCTTCAGCAATTCGGCGCGACGATCCTGTTCAGTGGGTTTGGTCTGATTGAACTCCCAAAGCTTGTTCTGCCAGGCCAGCTGGCCGTCCATAATGGCCGGATCGTCATAGTGATACGGCAGTCCAGCATCCTTGCGAGCGACATTATCCATAACATCCTCCCTATAATGTTTGCGTTATCATCGCTGATATATCAATGATACCATGTTTTCAAAAGAAAACACCCGCTTCGGAACCTCCAACACCTTCCAGAAAAATCGGGTACAGTGATGCGGTATCGGTCGGCCGACATCGACGCCAAAAAGCCGGATCGATGAATAAGCAAACGCAGAGCAGCAAAGGAGCCTATATGGAACCAATCAAGGCCATTCAATATGGTTGCGGCAAGATGGCGAAGTATACGATTCGCTACATGCATGAGAAAGGCATCCAGATCGTTGGTGCCATCGATGTGAATCCGGAGGTCGTGGGACTTGACGCCGGCGAATATGCAGGCATCGGGCCGATCGGCGTGCCGATTCGCTCGGACGTCGAGACAGTGCTTAACGAATGCGATCCGGATATCGCCATCATCACGCTGTTCAGCTTCACCGAAGAGATCGCCACGATGTGCGAGCAGTGCCTGTCTCGCGGCATCAATGTGATCACCACCTGCGAGGAAGCCATTTACCCGTGGACCACCGCACCGGCCGTCACCAATCGACTGGACACCATTGCCAAGGCGACCGGCTGCACCATGGTCGGCTCGGGTATGCAGGACATCTTCTGGGTCAACATGGTCGCGCAGGTGGCGGCTGGCTGCCACACCATCGATAAGATCACTGGTGCCGTGAGCTACAACGTCGAAGACTATGGTCTGGCGCTGGCCAAGGCGCACGGCGTGGGACTGACTGCCGAGGAGTTCGAGGCCGAACTCGCACATCCTGAGACCCTGGTGCCCTCGTACGTGTGGAATTCCAACGAAGCGCTCGCGCAGAAGCTGGGATTGACCATTAAATCGCAGACGCAGAAGAGCGTGCCGTACTTCCTTGACGCGGATGTCTACAGCGAGACCATGGGCGAGACGATTCCTGCCGGCAAGTGCGTGGGCATGTCCGCCGTGGTGACTACGGAAACCATGCAGGGGCCGGTGCTGGAAACCGCCTGCATCGGCAAGGTGTATGGACCGGACGATGGCGATATGTGCGACTGGCAGATCACCGGCGAGCCGGATGTGGAGTTCCACGTTGTCAAGCCGGCAACCGTCGAACACACTTGCGCCACGGTCGTCAACCGCATTCCCGACGTCATCAATGCACCCGCAGGGTATGTGACCGTCGACCAACTGGATGAGATTAGCTATCTGGCATATCCTGCCGCGCTGTACGTGGCATAATCGCGGATAGTTTTCGTATCTCTCACAGAGCGCACAATGGGTTCGCACGCCATATTTATGGCGGCGGGCCCATTGTGCGCTTTGTGCACGGGTGGGGGCGGCCACATCACTGATTCGCGCGCAGTAGATAGGTAGCTTATAGACGCAACTTGATTGACCACGAACCATCCATGTTCGTATCGACTACGGGAACACTGGCCGCTGCGCGGTAAATCCACTACATTATGGGGGCACTGCGGTATTATGTAACGGTACACAAGGAGTGTGTCCTATGTCTTCACCGTCATCATTGTCAGCACTTGTTCCAGCCCCTGAAAACGAACCAATTGATCTTATTTGCCCGGCTGAAGGCACCACATTAGCGGTGTATCGGCGCGGCGTCGACCAGAACGCAGATCAGCAGATGGCAGACGCCGCATGCTTGATCGTCCGCGCTCAAACGTTGGATGAGTATTCGGCATGCCTGCATCTGGCATTCTGGGAGGCCGGCCAACGAGAGCGCGGCGAGGATCCGACTTTGCGCGTGGAGTTTGGCATTCCGCCGCAGGTCGAAGTGCCGGTACCATTCGATTTCCACTGGCTGGATGGGCAAACGCTGTTTGCCCCGCGCACATTGGGACGACTGAAGATGGTGCTGTTCGGCAAAGCGCTGCGCCGTTCTGATATCGAAGAAATCACGCTTGCCACCGCACCCAGTTTTGACGGGCGACGCATTCGACTGTGGCCGTGCAAGTTCGCTCCATCCATGCCTGAAATCACCTTGCCACGCCAGCCGCTTATTGACGAGCTTGGCCAATGGATACCCACTGATTGGCCTGGCAAAACCAAGGACCGCGCAACCTGTTCAGCCAATTTGCGCGCCATGCTCCGCGAATCTGCGGATTATGGACAGCTCGGCGAGCAACCCGACAATGTTTCCGACGGCCATCTCTGCGACCAGCCCATCGAACAGTCCGGCAGCTGCACCAGCAATCAGCCGGCCAAACCGACCAACAACGGTCGAGCTTCCACGGATCGCTTTGGCGGATGGATCGGAAAGACCTTTGCCGCAACCGGTTGGTTCCGCGTGGCCCGCGATAGCGAAGCCATCGACTCCACCAACCATCACAACGTTTCGCAATCCGCCATCGATCGATTCTGGCTCGTGGATCCGGACGGCCACGCTTTCATTTCTGCAGGTGTCGATTGCGTGGGGGCTGGCATTGAAATCCGCGTCGACCCGGTGCTTCCCTGGCTGGATGAGCATGTCAAAGCGCTCACCGATCAGGCGCTCACCGCCGCAAACGACCCGCGTAACCAAGTCACCTGCGAACCACATACCGACTCTCGCACCAACCTGGCTGCCGAATCGCGCAATCCAGCACAGAATTCAGCACACAAGCCAGCGCAGGATCCCGACTTCCACTGGTCCGCCGATCCCAACGGTTGCGGCGGCATCAACGCAACCTACGACTACGCCATCGCCAACCTGCGCGCGGCATTCGGAGACGACTGGCGCAACGCATGGTCCACAATCACCATCAACCATCTGCATTCGTGGGGAATCAACACCATCGGCAACTGGTCCGATCTTGATTTCGCGCGCACCAGCGGTATTCCCTATGTGATTCCTGCGGATACCCTCACTTCGGTGGGCTTCCCCGCAACCGACACTATGTTATTCCGCGATTTTCCCGACGTATTCAGCTCGCAATACACCGAGCAGTCGCAGACCTATGCCCAAGGGCTGTTGCCATGGCGCGACGAGCGCAACCTCATCGGCTATTTCATGCGCAACGAACCAAACTGGGCGTTCGTCTATAACCTCAACATCGCCGAGGAAATGCTGGCCAACCCGGCGGACCTCACCTCCAAGCATGCTTTCGTTGCGTGGCTGCGCGACCGCTATCATAACGACGCACAGGCGTGGCGCGATGCATGGGCGATCAGTAGCTCCACAGCTTCCTGGCGCAACGGCGAGCGCAACGATGCGCACAACAGTGGCGAACACAACAGCGAGCGCGACGACGAAAGTATCAGCAATATCCACGATTTCAACGATCTCATCGCTCGCCCACGATTCCGACTATTGTCCACGCTGCCCGCCGCAACGGCGGATCTCAAAGCGTTCAGTCGCATTCTTATCGACCGTTACGTGCGCGTGCCGGCCGAAGCGTTGCGACGCGTGGATCCGCATCACCTCAATCTTGGTATGCGATACGCCTATATCACCGACACCGATCTTCTGGCCGGCAGCGATTGCTACGACGTATTCTCCATTAACAGCTACCAGCGCACGGCCTACGATCAGGTCGAAGCGCTTGGTCGCACGCTGAACATGCCGGTCATGGTCGGCGAGTTCCATCATGGTGCCACCGACCGGGGTCTGACCGCCCATGGCATTCGCGGCGTGACCTCACAGGCCGAGCGAGGTGTGGCATACCGGTATTACATGGAGCAGGCTGCGCGCAGTCCGTATTTTGTGGGCGCGCATTACTTCCAGTACAACGACCAAAGCTGCTTGGGCCGTTTCGACGGCGAAAACTACCAAATCGGGCTGGTGGACGTGTGCACGAGGGAATATCCCGAAATGGCGCAGGCCATGCGCCAGTGCACGGCTGTGATCCACGAGGTCGCCGCCGGCATCGCGCCCGCGTTCGACCGTCTGCCCGCGGAGGTCAATCCGATTCATTACTGAAAGTCATTACTGAAAGAGCCATTCCGTTGGCTGCTTATTGAAATCCGTCCCCCAGGCGGAAGGTCTGCGGGACGGACAGGATATATTCAGCGCAACGGACGGCAATACGATCCGACCTCAGGGCGCACGGGCTGCAAGGTGCCGTCGGGATTATGCACCAGCGGGGCGAATACGGTTTCACGGTGGTTGCCATCGCCGCCCTCCCAGCGCCCGGCAGGATTGTAAGCGAAGCGATGGTAGGCGATAATCCATTCATCGGTGCCGGGAATGTTCACGATATTGTGGTGGCCGGTGGCATACAGCTTGCGCTCCGCATCCGGCATAACCAGCGGCATCGGCTCGCTCCAGGGGCCGGCGATCGACGATGACATGGCGTATTTGACGCAATAGGTCTCTTCGCGGGTATCGTTTTCGGACCACGAGGCATAGTAGATACCGTTGCGCTCATGAATCCAAATCGCCTCGCGGAAGTCACCCGGCACCCACGAAATGGCGCGCGATTCATCAAACGACAAGCAGTCATCGCTGAACGGCGCAGCCCACGCACGACCATTGCCCCACAGGAACCACTGGGTGCCGTCAACATCAACGAAGACTCCGGGATCGATGGTGTGGCAGCTGAAAGTTCCTTTGCGCACCAGCGGTTCCGGCTGCGGCACGAATGGACCATAGGGCGTATCGGCCACGGCGGCACCGATCTGTGAACCGGCGACGAACAGGAACACATAACGGCCATCCTTGGCACGGATGACGGAAGGTGCCCAGGCACCATCCTCACCATGCCACCAAGGCACGTCGCGCAAATCGAGTGCAGGGTAGCGCTCCCAAGAAGCCAGATCATCGGATACGTACACGCTGAACGCAGTGCTCCCCCAATTATCGACGCCATCATCCGTGCAATACAGGAAGTAACGGTTGTCGAAAATCGTCAGATTCGGATCCGCACAATACCGGTGCAGCGGATTGGTGGCCAGTCGCGCGTTGTTGACGCGATGAGGCAGCCCTTCGCGCGACGCGTCATCTGCCACTGCAACCACCGTCTTCATCGGCTTGGTGAACTGCATACTTTCTCCTTCTCCAAGGCCACCTTTGTGTAAAACCTCAGGGTTTCACACTGTGGCATTGCTTATTGCAATATATTGGTTGACACGATTCAAAAGTCAGCAATTTCATATATACACCCACTGTTGAATCGCGTCAAATTATTGAGGTACAGTAGCAGTAGAAAAGCAATCTCTATCCACCTGCTGCTTCAGCACCCTGCATATCGCAGATTCCACGGAGGTCACAGCCATGGTCACTATGAGCGACGTCGCCAAAGCGGCCGGCGTGTCGCGCGCCACCGCATCCTATGCACTTCGAGGCGACGAACGAATCGCCCCCGCAACCGCCGAACGGGTGCGCCAAGCGGCACTTGATCTGCATTACACCACCAACCTGTCCGCCAGGTCGCTGCGTTCGGGCCGTTCAGGCGTAATCGGCGTGGCCATCTTCGAGCTTGACCACCCCTATCCCTCGGAAATGAGCGCCGCCGTCTCCCGACAGGCCGCACGGCATGGCCTCGAAGCCATCGTGCAGGAGACGTCGAATTCAAAAGACAACGAAATCGCCATCCTGCAGAAGGTGACCAGCCAATTGTGCGACGGCACCATCTTCAGCCCCGGCAATGTGTCCGACGAAGAAATCCGGGCCCTGTCCGGAGGCAAGCCGGTGGTACTGCTCGACGACATCTCCCCCGACCCCGTATTCGATTCGGTGGCCACACCCTGCGAACAAGGCGCCGAGGCGGCCATCGAACATCTGGTTAATATCGGCTGCCGGAAAATCCTAGTTATCGGCGCGCATTATGACGCCTTAGCTGACGATCGCGAAGTCACCAAAGTCTCCGGCCGGCGACTAATCGGCTGTTTCAACGCCTTCGAGAAGCTAGGCATCACCCCCGACCCCTCGCAGTTCATCCACACCAATTGGCGCACGGAAGACGCGCGACGCACCGCACACGCCATCGTCGATTCCGGCATTGAATTCGACGGCGTATTCTGCATGACCGACACCATCTCCCTCGGTTTCGTGCGCGGATTGGCCGATCGCGGCGTGCGCATACCCGAAGATGCGGCGGTAATCGGCTTCGACGGCATCAACGAATGCGACTATTACATCCCCACGCTGTCCACCATCGCCACCGATCTCAACGATCTTGCCTGCAAGGCCGTGGGGCTATTGCTTGAGCGATTTGACAACGATGCGGCAGGTCTTACCCGTCCTCCGCGTACACTCACCGCCGACTTCACGCTGGTCCAACGCGAATCAACCACGCGACGATGATCCGGCGAGCTTCTATGAATCGCCTGCGGGCATCCGCCGACCGCTTACCTAGCCGCATACCCAATCACACGTCGATCGCACGATAACCACACACCGACCACCCACCAAGCAAGGCGACACGCCCATCAGCCTTGCGTTCAACCTAACTTGAATATGTACCGTTACACAACGAAGCTGATCATACAGCACCACCGCATGTCCGAATCCACAAAGGAGTCACTATGAAGTATCGCAACGTCGGCAAAGCCGGCATCAAAGTTTCCGAAATCGCCCTCGGCAGCTGGCTGACCAAACTGGAAGACACGGAGGCCGTGGATGCCGCCATGCAAGTGGCCAACGACGCCTTCGACGCCGGCGTGAACTTCTACGACTGCGCTGACGCCTACTCCGGCGGTGACGCCGAAAAGTTCCTGGGAACTTTCATCGCCCAGCACACCCGCGAGGATCTGGTCGTCTCATCCAAGGTCTATTTCGGCACCGGCAAATCCGTCAACGGTCGTGGCCTGAGCCGCAAGCATATCTTCAACAACTGCGAGCGTTCCCTCAAGAACCTCAACACCGACTACATCGACCTCTACTACTGCCACCGCTTCGACGAAACCACTCCGCTGGAGGAGACGTTGCAGGCGCTGAGCGATCTGGTGGATCAGGGCAAAATCCTGTATTACGGCGTTTCCGAAGAATGGAGCGCCGCGCGACTGGAGCGTGCCGAGCGCATCATCAGCGAACGTGGTCTGCATCCGCTGACCGTGATCCAGCCGCAGTACAACATGATGGATCGCTATATCGAGCACGAAATCATCGAAACTGCCGAGCGCTACGGCATGGGCATCACCCCGTTCTCCCCGCTGGCGCAAGGTTTGCTGACCGGCAAGTATCGCAAGGGCGAACCGCTGCCGGCGGGTTCACGTGCCACTTGGCAGGCTGATCACCAGATCAACGATCTGCTCACCGACGATAATCTCGACAAGGTCGAAGCACTCAGGGGCGTTGCCGACGAGCTGGGTCTGACCATGCCGGCGCTGGCGCTGGCTTGGATTCTGCGCCTGCCGGTTATCAGCTCGGTAATTGTGGGTGCTCATACGCCGAAGCAGCTCGCTTCGAATATCGCGGCTGCCGGCGTCGAGCTTCCTGCCGACGCATTGAAGCAAATCGACGATATTCTCGGCTTCCGTCGCTTTGAGCGTCACGTCGGCTGAGTTTGTGCCAGGTTCCTTCTGGCTTTTCACCTTCTGACCATCCGCCCTTGCGCTTTGCCGGTTCGACCATTCAGCCTGGTTCGACCATTCAGCACAGAATCGAATGAAGCGCGAGGGCGGAGTTGTCGGTCAGAGAGGCAACCTGGTCGATGGCGACCCGCAACCGTTCATCGTCGCTACCGGCTTCCCTCCAGTCGCCTAGGAATTGGCTTTCCAGCGCGTCGGAAGGCGCGGGACTATCAGCCATCAGCACCTCGACCAGATCCGCGACAATAGTCAATTCCGTGCGATGAAGCGGCTCGTGCTCGCGTGGCGCCATAACAAAGGCAACGGCGATGCCTTTGAGCGCCACGATCTCATAGCTGGTTTCCTCAGGCCTGATCACCGACGCCGAATATCGCGTCAAAGGACCTGAACCATACAACTCGCGAGTGGCAGTTTCCACTGATCTGCAGAACCGTCCGATCAAATCAGACGTCATATTCTTCAACCGTGCCAAATCCGCTCTGGAACCGTCGAAACAACGAGGCAGCAGATGCTCTCGCCGCAAGCGCAGGAAAGCAGCAAGCAGCTTATCCGGATCCCATTGGCTGCCATACCAATTCCTCGTCTGTTCGATGACATAATCCAGCATCCGAGCGTCGGCAAGGGCAATGGGATTGAACGCACCGGTGACGATGGAATCTTCCACGTCATGCACCGAATAGGCGATATCATCCGCCAAATCCATAATCTGGCATTCCATCGGTTTGACGTGCGTATCAGTACGGCCGCTTTTCAGCCATCGAAACACCGGCTCATCATCGGGGTAAACGCAGAATTTGCGACTGCCAGCACCACCGTATCGTTCGGCTTCAGCCAACGTCCACGGATATTTAACGGCAGCGTCCAACGAGGCGCGAGTTAGGTTCACGCCAGCGGGTGAACCATCCGGATGGGTGATTTTCGGTTCCAGCCTGGTCAGGATGCGCAAGGTCTGCGCGTTGCCTTCAAAACCTCCAATGCCCTGGGCGATGTCGGCAAGCGCTTTCTCGCCGTTATGGCCGAAGGGCGGATGCCCTAAATCGTGGGCAAGGCAGGCGCAGTCGACCACGTCGGGGTCACAGCCCAGCATCTGTGCAATCTGCCGACCAATTTGAGCGACTTCCAACGTATGCGTGAGCCGGGTGCGCGCAAAGTCATCGGTACCAGCCACCAGCACCTGGCTTTTGGCACCGAGCCTGCGCAGTGCCGACGAGTGGATGAGTCGCGCACGGTCGCGCTCGAAGGCGGTACGCAACTTGGATTTTGGCGGCTCGAGAACCCAACGCTCCTCGTCGCTGGCGGTATACCCCTCCCCCACCAGCACCGTTTCGCCGTCCGATGTTGTATTCATGCCTTCACTATAGACGCACCAAACGTCGCCCACGACGACATGCACCTCACCAATCCGTCTGCTATAGACAAATTCGTCGTTTTGAAGGGTGTTCGTACGGTGACGAACATATCGCCGACTATCACTACCCCCGAAATACAACGGTATATTGCGGGTTATTATTTCGTCACTTATCACTACCCCCAAAATATGCTGGCATTTCATGGGTTGTGATAGCTCTGGGGTATCACAACTCGACAGTTATCGGCATATTTCCGCAGTTGCGACAAACACCGTTTATCACAACCCTCAATATATGCCGATAACTAAAGGGTTGTGACGTCAGAGGAACGCTGACTAGGTATCACTAACCCTCAAATAGCACTGCATCTTCGACTTGTGATAATCGGCAAAATCACTACCCCGAATATATGCCGATAAACGCGGGGTTGTGACAGTGCCCCCGGCTACGCAATCAATAATTCAACGAATAATTCAACGCTGTGCATCGTTCCCGCGATTCCGCCATGCTTTGCGACGTCGATCAGCGAGCTCATTCATGCTCAGCCGATGAGTGAGCACAAACGGCTTGCCCTGCTTGGCGAACATACCGGCCACTTTCACCGCCAAAGCGGTCTGATGCCATGAATCCGCCAAATCCAGCTGTGTGATTACGTCAAATTCCCAGCCTGCCTGTCGCAGGATACCGGATTTACTATTGTCCCGACGCCACTGCTCTTTATCGGTTCGATGATGATCGCCTTGATAATCCAAAGCCACCCGCAACTGCGGCCATGCAAGGTCGGCGGTAATGCCCACGCCATTGTCATAATGTGCTCCAGGTACTTGATAATTTACGATGGGGAAAGGCGCTCCATATCTGGTCAGAGCCAGATGAGATTGCGTCTCCTTGGGTGAATCGGTATGCTCCTGCGCCAGTGACAGCGCAATTGAACAGGCTTTTCGCCTGTGCGCGAATGCTGGTTCTTTCAGCGCATTCTCAAAGTCAGGTCGAGTCAAGTCGGTATGTCTGAATATGGATTCCGTCAGTTCCACCATCTGCTCGATTGGCATGAAGCCAGCCATCTGCGACCATGCAATCAGAGGTTTGACGTATCGGATCAAACCACCGTTCCAGCGAACCACCACGGTATCCGACTCGCATAATCCCTGCCGGATGTGTGACTGCACATTTTTGCGCAGTTTACGTTTGCCGATACTGGAAAAGGTGACATGCAGCGTATCCGTATCCAACGTGTGTTGTGCCGGAACTTCTATGCGCTGCAATTGCAGAGCAGTGATATGGCTGAACGGCGCACGCGAATTCGCAGCTAAGCACCGCGCGAGCACATCCTCTCGCGTTTCGGACAGCGACGCCGAGGTAAGCGGCTTGTAGCGTGACTCGTCTGACGGCTCAGGCCACTGCGTCTGCGCCGTGATGTCAGCATTCGCCTCTGGATCAATCCGGGCACCAAATGTAACGTATTCCCCCATGGGGGCAGTGTAAGTGCCGCTTGTCAATGTATGCAAGCACAAACAACAATGTGGAGAGAGCTGCGAGCATTACGGCGTGTTGTGGATAACTTATGGACTGAGTTATCCACTTGATGCGGTTTTGATGGTCCTTTGACCGATATTGTCCACATCTGCGAGGGGAACGGAACATCAGTCGATATATCATCAACGCCGACATAAGGGTGCATATGAATTGAGCGGTGGGCAACCGTATGGGTAACGGTTGCCCACCGCTCAGGCTAGGTCGATTCGGCTCAGCGCAGCTCGACTTAGGTCAGTTCAGCGCAGCTCAGTGCGCTGGCTAGGTTCGCGACCAAACCAGCGCACGAGTGGCTTTCAGGCCTTCGTAACCTCGACGGCGAGAGCGTCGCCTTCGGTCACGGTCAGGGTGTCAGCCAAGGTTTCGCCCTTAATCAGGTCGGTGAACTGCTCGATCTTAGCCTTGTCGGCAGCAGGCACGGCAAGCTTCAGGCTGATGTGGTCGGACACGGCCAGATCGGCTTCCTTACGGGCATCCTGGATGGCACGAATCGCGTCACGGGCATAACCTTCGGCCTCGAGATCGGCGGTCAGGGCGGTGTCGAGGATAACGAAGCCGCCGGTGGGCAGCGCTGCGGACACGCTGGCAGCGGCCTCGGAAGCGTTCTCTTCCTCCACACGGTTGATCAGTTCGTATTCGCCCTCAACCAGTTCAAGCTCGCCGTTCGGGGTGTTGACCACCGGCACGCCGGCAGCGTTCACGAACCAGTCACCGGACTTGGACGCCTTGATGGCGAACTGCACCTGCTTGCCCAGACGCGGGCCGGCGGCGCGAGCGTTGACCTTGAGCTCGTGCACGATCTTCAGACCGTGTTCGCCAGCACCTTCGAGCGTGGAGAAGGCGATCTCCTTGATGTTGAGCTCATGCTTGAGCAGCGGCTCGTAGGCGGCCACAGCGTCCACATCCTCGGCAACGACGGTGAGCTTGGCGAGCGGCTGACGCACGCGGATCTGCACGGCCTTGCGCAGGGACAGGGTGCCGGAGACAACCTCGCGCACCTTTTCCATTGCGGCGACCAGTGCCGGATCGTCCACCAGCACGCGGCCGAGTTCGGTCGGCTCGCCGGTGGTCTGATCCACGACGAACGGCCAGTCGGCCAGATGCACGGATTCCCCACCGGTCAGGCCACGCCACACGGATTCGGCTTCCATCGGAGCGAGCGGGGCGAGCACGCGCATGAATGCTTCGAGTACGGTGTACAGCGTGTTGAATGCGGTTTCGTCGCCGGATTGGAAGCGTGCGCGGGTGTTGCGGATGTACCAGTTGGTGAGCACGTCGATGAAATCGGCGGCGGCATCGCAGGCGTCGGAGATGGCGAACTCGTCCAGCGACTTCTGGGCGGATTCGATCAGGCGACGGGTGCGGGCCAGAAGGTAGCGATCCATCTCAGGCAGCGAAGCCACTTCATCGGCCTTCAGCGTGCGCGCATTGAAGCCGGATGCGTTGGCGTAGAGTGTGAAGAAGTAGTAGGAGCTCCACACCGGCAGCATGACCTGGCGCACAGTGTCGCGGATGCCTTCGGCGGTGACGATGAGGTTGCCACCACGCAGAATCGGCGACGACATCAGGAACCAGCGCATGGCGTCGGAACCGTACTTGTCGAACACACCGTTGACGTCCGGGTAGTTGCGCAAGTGCTTCGACATCTTTTGGCCGTCGGAACCGAGCACGATGCCGTGGCAGATCACGTTCTTGAAGGCCGGGCGATCGAACAGTGCAGTGGCCATGATGTGCAGCGTGTAGAACCAGCCGCGGGTCTGGCCGATGTATTCGACGATGTAGTCGCACGGGAAGTGCTGCTCGAAGAATTCCTTGTTCTCGAACGGGTAGTGGAACTGTGCGAACGGCATCGAACCGGACTCGAACCAGCAGTCGAGCACGTCGGTGATGCGGTGCATGCGGCTCTTGCCGGTCGGATCGTCGGGGTTCGGGCGCGTCAGCTCGTCGATGTACGGGCGATGCATGTTGATTTCGCCCTTCTCGTCGCGCGGATAGTCGCCGAAGTCGGCCTTGAGCTCCTCCAGAGAGCCGTACACGTCGACGCGCGGATACTTCGGATCGTCGCTCACCCACACCGGAATCGGGCTGCCCCAGAAGCGGTTGCGGGAGATGGACCAGTCACGCGCGTTGGCCAGCCACTTGCCGAACTGGCCGTCCTTGACGTTGCCGGGGATCCAGTTGATCTCTTGGTTGAGTTCCAGCAGACGATCCTTGATCTTGGTGACGGAAACGAACCAGGAGCTCACCGGCTTGTAGATCAGCGGGGTGGCGCAGCGCCAGCAGTGCGGGTAGGAGTGCACGTAGCTCTTCTCCTGGAAGAGGATCGCGCGATGCTCTTCGGGGATGCGGGCCAGCGGGCCGTCGCCGGCCCTGAGGTTGCGCAGGATCGGCAGGTTCGCGTCGAATACGTACATGCCTTCATAGTCCGGGCACAGAGAGTTGAACACGCAGGCCTCGTCCAGCACGTCCACGGACTTGATGTCGTGCTTGTTGAGCGTGGCCATATCGTCCTCGCCGTACGGTGCCTGGTGCACCAAGCCGGTACCTTCGACGGTATCGACGTAGTCGGCGGTGAAGATCTGGAAGGCGTTCGGACCGGGGGTGCCGCCTTCGGCGAGCGCATCGTCTCCGGCGAAGAACGGGAACACCGGCCAGTAGCGCCAGCCGGCCATATCGGCGCCCTTGAGCTCGCGCACGACCTCGTAGTTCTCGCCCAGTTCCTTGGTGTAGGAGGCGAGCAGGGGCTTGCCGAGGTAGAACTTCTTGCCGGCGAACTTGCCTTCGGTCGGGCGCACTTCGACGTAGTCAATGTCGGCACCGACCACGATGGCGAAGTTGGTGGGCACGGTCCACGGGGTGGTAGTCCAGAAGACTGCGTAGGCGTCCTCTTCGTCGCGAAGCTTGACGGCCACGGAGACGGTGGTGTCCTGACGATCCTGGTAGACGTCGGCATCCATGCGCAGCTCATGGGCCGAAAGCGGCGTCTGATCCTTCGGGCAGTACGGCAGCACGCGGTAGCCCTTGTAAGCCAGGCCCTTATCGTAGAGCTGCTTGAACGCCCACATCACCGATTCCATGTACGGGATGTTCAGGGTCTTGTAGCCGTGTTCGAAGTCCACCCAGCGGGCCTGACGGTGCACGTAGTTCTGCCATTCGTTGGTGTACTTGAGCACGGAGGCGCGGCAGGCGGCGTTGAACTTGGCGATGCCCATCTCGTGGATCTCGTCCACGGAGTCGATACCGAGTTCCTTCTGTGCCTCAAGCTCAGCGGGCAGGCCGTGGGTGTCCCAGCCAAACACACGGTTGACTTTGTGACCCTTCATGGTCTGGTAACGCGGGATCACGTCCTTGGCGTAGCCGGTCAGCAGGTGGCCGTAGTGCGGCAGACCGTTGGCGAAGGGCGGGCCGTCGAAGAACACGAACTCGTTCTGGCTGTGGTCGCCGGAGGGGCGACGCTCGATGGACTTGCTGAAGGTCGCATCCTGGTCCCAATAGTCGAGAACGCTTTCCTCCATATCGGGGAAGCTGGGGTTCGGCGCGACGTGCGCGGTCTGCCCGCCCTCGTTCGCCTTGGGATAGACGTTGGTATGTTCGCTCACCGTGTGGTTCTCCTCGTGTGAGATCATCGTTGGTTTTCTCACGAGGACGACAGCAAAACCCTTGGAAAAGGGCCCGCCACCGCGGTACCACCTCGCTTGCCGCGCATCCCAGTAAGCTGAGATTCGCGCGACCGCTTGCGACCGGCTGTTTCGGGCCGGACCCGTCGGTTCTACTGGGCATGAACCGTGCGCCGTATCAAGCGCCACAAGCCGATGCCGTTCTTCCGAACACTCCCCGCTGATAACGGATCATCGCGTCACAACGCCGCCTATATTAGCACCGCCCACCGGACGTTGAGCCATCCAAAGGTCACTTATGTTCAGGATATGCGACGATGTTGGCCAGAATGTTTTTGCTATTCAAAATAGCTTCTATGTCACCAAGCATGTTTGCCAGTCGCAATCAGACTATCGATGTCTGCGAAAGCATTCTCCAAACGCTCAGTATGGTACATCTCATAGTTAGCAAGAATTTCTTGCTCTAGACCGTGGCTGCGCCATGATTCAAGTGCTTGATCCGCAGATATACCCTTGTACGCAGCGTAATGCTCCAACAGATAGATAAAGAATTCCATATCCTTAGGCAACTTCATCCCTCCTGAGATAGAGCGAATTGCGTGGATCGCCAGTCACTTGTTCGCTCTCCCACATATCGAAGATGCCCATTGGAGAGAACTCCTCCATTTCCAGCGAAGCATCATTGAACATGCGGTAGGTTTCGGATGCAAGGTAAGCATGCAACGCGTCCAACGGAGCAATACCATATTTCTCGTTAATCATCCGAGTCAGTTCGCTGTCATAATAGCTATTGATCTCAGCCTGCTCTTCAACCGTCATGCCGTTAGCACCTCCTTAAAAGTCAGAGCATCCAATGCACTCTGCGTTTTGAACGCATACTGGTCTTTGAGTTTTTGTGTCATCAACCGCCGGATGGCTTCTTCTTCGGTATAAATGTTGGCGAAGAATCGGCGCAGTACAGGCATGGTATTGTCGTTAGCTACCGGGCCAATAACAATATCCAGCTCAGGTTGTTCCGGAACGCCGTTGCGATTGGCACTCACGAATCGCAGCCAATCTGCATTGGCTCCATGGAACTCTAGAATATTCAAGTTGGGCGGCGTGTCTCGATCGAACCCAAACACCGAAATCAGAGCTTCTCCTTGACCACGACGACGGGTAGTCAATAGTGCCCAACGAGAGGCTTGCTCAAAACTGCTGGTGAGATAGAAACCAGTACCGAAATCCAGTCGACGATCACTATGCAATAGTTTTGGACTACGAACTTCCACATTACTACCGTGATAAAGCAACATCAGCGTTCACCACCTTCGTTGAGTGATATCGTGTTCAGTGGAACTTCCTTAATATTACGTAGCAATCCCAGCTTACGCTAATAAGAAAGTGCTTTGGTGACCCGCACAGCGCACGATGAGGACGCAGGTTAGCAGGATTATAGTGGAAATTGAGCCAAAGAGCAGTCCGGCTTTGAGGTTGTTGTCAACTACTACGTGCCTGCACCGTTGCCATTATTCGACTATTTGAACATGCCGGCCAGTTCGCGAGTACGGTCACGACCGGTGAAATACCGTGAATGCGTGCGCTTAATCGCTTCCATCGAATCTGAACCGATGACCGCGACCTCCCAATCCGTACCACTCTTGCCCATGTCACGCACATAACCGGGGTCATTCACCGCTTCAAGATAGCCGTTCGGCCCGTCGTACACCTTGACCACACGGTCGCCAGTGCGGCGGTTGTAACGAATGAACATGCCCACCATAACGCGCTCCTTTCACTGCCGATTGTAACCCGCATGACCGAAGGCATACGCTCCAAAACAATGCGACAAGGATACGATCATTCGCTGTCATCTCATACACCGCGGTGAATTCCAGCGAACGAATTCAGTCGCGAGCAGGCAATTCGGCAACGCTGGCACGACGCACGATGAGGACGCAGGTTAGTAGGATTATGGCGAAGATTGAGCCGAAGAGCAGTCCGGCTTTGAGATTGTTGCCGTTGGCAGCGGCGATGAATCCGACTACAGCCGGGCCGCCGGCACAGCCCAGGTCGCCGGCCACTGCGAAGAGGGCGAACATCAGCGTGCCGCCGCCTGGCATCGCATCCGCGGCCAGCGAGAAAGTGCCGGGCCACATGATGCCAACCGAGAAACCGGTTAGCGCGCAGGCCACCAAGCCCAGCACCGGAGAAGTCGTCAACGCTGCGGTCACATAGGTGATCACGCACAGTATCGAGCTTGCGGCAATGAACGCCCGCAGATTGAGCTTGTGCCCCAGCATGCCGTAGATGGTGCGCGACAGGCCCATCATCAGCGCGAACGCGGCTGGACCGGCGAGATCGCCCACCACCTTGGTCACACCGAGTCCGGTTTCCGCGAAGGTGCTTGCCCACTGGCTCATGCCTTGTTCGGCCGCACCCGCGCACAGCATCATCACGAACAAGAGATAGAACACCGGCTTGGCCGCCAAATCACCCAATCGCATCGTCGCCACGCCTTCGGGCACGATGCGTGGCATCGGTGCGCTCCAGAACATCACAATGCCGGCCAACGGCACAATCGCCCACAGACAGGCCAACACCGGCCATGTTCCCGTACCGAACACCCACAAAAACAGCGTGGAAATCACCACAGTGCCCAGTTGCCCCCAGCAATAGAACGAATGCAGCAGGCTCATCGCCTTGGCCTTGTGCTCGGAGGGACAGGCCTCCACAATCGGAGAAACCATCACCTCGATCAATCCACCGCCCAAGGCATACAACAGAATCGCAGCCAGAATGGCCCAGTATGGGTCGGGCACATGCGTGGGCACCAATCCCAGCACCAGCAGCCCCGCCGCAGCCGATATATGCGCCGCGATGATGCAGGGCTTGTAGCCGATGCGATCCACGAACCGTCCGGCCAGCACATCCACCACCAGCTGCGTGACGAAATTCACCGTGATCAGCGCGGACAGTCGCGCCATATCGATGCCCAACGTCGCCGCGAAGGTGACGAACAGCAACGGCATATAGTTATTGATCACCGCCTGAGTGATATAACCCACGAAACAGGCGATCATCGTACGGTTGTAGTTCGGCGCTGCAGCAGGTGCGGGAGACTGTGTCATACCGCTTAGGCTATCAGGAAAGCACCCGACCAGACGACACTATTGAACGGTGTCTCAATAGCTCAGACGTTGCCGCGCGCCTTTTGATCAGCCCAGGACTGGGACTGTACGTAGGTCACGGGGTCGGCACCGATACGACCGGCTTCGGTGTGCAACGCGTCGATGGCCGCGAGTTCTTCGGCTGTCAGGTCGAAGCTCGCGCTGGCTAGGTTCGCGCGCATACGCTCGCTGTGGCTTGACTTGGGGATGATGATGCGCCCGGACTGGGTGTGCCAGCGCAGCACCACCTGCGCCGGGGGCACGCCGTGCGCCGCCGCTGCGGCCAGCACCGGTTCGGCGTTCATATCGCCGCCGTGGCCGAGCGGGCTCCACGCTTCCACCGCGATGCCGTTGGCTGCGCAGTATTCGCGCACCGCCGGCTGCGAGTAGCTTGGATGCAGTTCGATTTGATTGACTGCGGGCAGTTCGCCTGAATCCTGCTTCAGCGCCTCCAGATGTTCGGGCAGGAAGTTGCTGACGCCGGCCACATGGATCGCGCCTTCGTCGCGCAGCTTGAGCAGGGCCTTCCAAGTTTGGCGATAGGCGTCGATGCGCGGCATCGGCCAGTGGATCAGATACATGTCGATAACGTCAACGCCGAGCTTGCGACGGGATTCCTCGAAGGCGATCAGCGCCTGATCATAGCCCTGATCGCAGTTGCGCAGTTTGGTGGCTACGAATACTTTGCCGGCCATGCCGGTGGCTTTCAAGGCCGCACCCACGGCTTCTTCGTTGTAGTAGGCAGCGGCGGTGTCGATATGTCGGTAGCCGATTTCCAACGCCTGTTCGACGGCCTGCTGCGTGCGATCGGCTGGAATCTGGAATGTGCCGAAGCCAACCTGCGGAATCGTGGTGGCGGATGTGTCGTGCAGCGTCAACTCCGGCGAGCGCAGTTCCTCGTTCATGTGGGGCTCCCTTCCTTGGACCTTATGCCCTGTCGCTGTTCATTGTAGGTGGTCGCGCGCACGACGGAGGGGTTTCCGTCACTGAGTTGCCATGGCTCCTATGCGGCTCTCATCCCCATCCAGCAACTTTTCAGGAAGCTTGCCGTTAGCTTTTACGATTTCCGTGGGGCCATTGCCAGAGTGCGCAAAGGTGCCTTCCAAGTGCATCTTTCATGCTGAGAGCGTAAAAACACAGTTACGAATCCAGAAAGTTCATCATGTTCATACTCAAGAACGCCTGGCGATCGGTGACCCGCAACAAAGGGCGCAATATCCTGATCGTTATTATCGTCGCGATTATCGCGGCGGCGGCCACCATCGGTTTGTCCATTCGCAATGCCGCCGACACCGCGCGCGAAGAGGGGTTGAGTTCGACCACCGTAACCGCCACCATTGGCGTGGATCGCGAAGCGATGATGGGTCAGGCTATGCCGGCCTCTGACACCGATGACTCCTCCGATTCCAATGATTCATCCGATTCCAGCGCATCCGAGGGCTCGTCATCCGCTCCTGATTTCGAATCGATGCGCGAGGCATTGAACCAAGACTCGCTGTCACTTGACGAGTACGAGGATTACGCCGACGCCTCCAGTGTGCCGGTTAGCACGTATTACACCGAGACCACGGCGGTGAATGCCACCGACGCCTTCCAGCCGGTGGAATCCAGCACGTCAGCCACCAATCGCGGCGCAGATGATTCCGATGACTCTGATGATTCCTCCGATTCCGACAGCTCGTCCGATTCCGCAAATTCCTTTGATGCCTCCAATGTGCCATCCATGCCCGGCGGCATGGGAGGCGACCAAGGTACCTCATTCATGACCTCCGGTGATTTCTCACTGGTTGGTTTCTCTTCCGACACCGCCGTAGCGAATGCCACGAACGGCTCCTTCACCATGTCCGATGGCGAAGTGTTCGGCTATGACGAGGATTCCGAGGGCGATGTGATCATCCCCAGCGCTTTGGCCAGCTTCAACGATCTTGAGGTGGGCGACACCATCACTGTCGCCGATTTGTCCAGCGACGACACCACCTACACGCTGACCATTGTGGGCATTTATAAGAACACCACCTCATCCAACACCGGTATGGGCGGCCCGATGGGTGGCACCTCCTCCGACCCGGACAATGCGATCTACACCTCCGTGGGCACGCTGAAGGCCCTGGGGCTCGACACTGAGAGCGCAGCAAGCGATGACGCAACCGACGATTCCAGCGATTCCAGCGATTCCAGCGACTCATCCGCACAAACCTCCGCCTCCACTACCCAGCTGAGCTATTCCTACGTACTGTCCAGCAAGGATGACTACGAAACCTTCGCAGACGACGTGAAGGCGGCCGGTCTGGACGACACCTACACCGTATCGTCGGCCGACGTGGAGGAATACGAATCCAGCCTGGTGCCGTTGAATAATCTGTCGAGTTTCGCACTCACGCTGCTGATCATCGTGTTGTCCGTCGGCGCGGTCGTGTTGATTGTGCTCAATCTGTTCAACGTACGTGAACGCAAATACGAGGTGGGCGTGCTCACCGCCATCGGCATCAGGAAGTCCAAGGTGGCCGCCCAGTTCGTGTTCGAGCTGCTGATTGTCACCATGATCGGCATCGCACTTGGCGTGGCCGGCGGTGCGGTGGCCTCCGTGCCGGTGTCGAATCAGCTGCTTGCCCAGCAGGTCTCCTCGCAGGAATCCGAAACCTCGAACCAGATGGCCCAGTTCGGGCGTAACGCTGATATGCCTGGCGCTCCCGGGCAGGGTGGGCAGTCGGATTCCGACAGTTCTGATAGTTCCGACAGCTCCGACGCTTCCGACAACTCCAGCTCCTCCGATACAAACGCTGCCGGCAGCCCGCAGGGCAACGGCCAGCAGGGCGGTTTCCCCGGTTTCGGCCAGGCGGTTGATTATGTCAGCGAAATCGACGCCACCGTCAATCTCACCGTGGTTGGCCAATTGGTACTGATCGGGCTCGCCTTAACGCTTATCTCCGCATTGGCCGGCATTGTGGCGATTATCCGCTATGAGCCGCTGCAGATTCTCGCCGACCGTTCCTGAAAGGACTATTCCATGAGCAACACCACAGCAATCCAAACAAACACGATAGCTTCCGAAACGTCCGCCAAGGCCACCACCACAACGACCACTGCAACAACTGCAGCAACAGCCGATGCCCAGCCCATTCTGCAGCTGTGCAACGTCTCCTATTCCTATACCAGGGGCGGCAAAAAGGTGGTCAATAATCTGAGCCACGACTTCCATGCCGGCAAAGTCATCTCCATCACCGGTCCTTCGGGCGCCGGCAAAACCACGGTATTATCACTGTTGTCCGGACTGACTTCGCCCACCGGCGGCCGCATTCTCTACCAAGGCTCGGATTTGGCGAAATCCGATCGATACCGGTTCCGCAGCCATGACATCGGCGTGATTTTCCAAAGCTTCAACCTGCTGCCTGCACTCACGGTGGAAGAGAATATCGTGTTGTCGATGGAGGCCTCCGGCCGCACATTCGATCGACCCAAGCATGAGCTGGTGGTCGACTTGCTGGCCAAGGTGCGCTTGCCTGAAGAGTATGCGAACGAACGCATTTTGCATCTGTCAGGCGGCGAACAGCAGCGTGTGGCCATCGCCCGTGCGCTGAGCTACGAGCCGAACATCATCCTGGCCGACGAGCCGACCGGCAACCTCGATATGGCCACGCAGGATGACATCATGGAGATTTTCCGCCAACTGGCTCACCGAGAGGGCAAGTGCGTGATCATCGTGACCCACAGCCCAGCAGTGGCCGACCAGTCCGACGAGGTGTTTGAGCTCAAGCCGCTGCGTCGCTCGAACACACGAACCGCACAGCCCGGCTGGTCGCAGCGCACGACAACAGCCACACAACAGTAGCTCAGCTACATGATGGCTGGTTGGATGATGGCCGGGCGGCACAACGATCCGCCGCCCGGCCATCGTCCAACCGTTCATCTTCTACTCAGCCACCGCCTACCCGGTCGTCACCGTCAGGCAGCCGGCAAACAGCTCGGCCCGAACAGGATCTTGATTTCGGCGAACAACGAAGTATCGCGCTTAACACGGAAGCGGTCGCCGAAGGTGAGCACCTGAGCGTTGCCTTTCTCATCCATAATCGCCAATCGCACCTCGCAATAGCCGGGATGATTGCTCAGTACCTGCCCCAGCTGCATCATGCGCGAGCGCTCCAGCGCAACGGGCGGCAGCGAGATAATCAACGGCCGCTCATCCTCCGCCTCCAAAGTGGGCACCTGCATTTCCGTGGCGCGCAGCGACACCGTTTCGTCGCGCAACTCCACCTGGCCGCGAATCTGCACCACGGAGTCGATGGTCAGATCGGCTGCAGCGGCCTCATACACTTTGCCGAAGAACATGCACTGAATCGAGCTTTCCATATCCTCGATGGTCACAATAGCCCAAGGATTGCCCTTTTTGGAAACGCGTCGATCCACACCGGTCACCAGTCCGGCGAGCGTGACCTGCTGGCCTTCGCCCATAGTTTTGGCGCGGTCGATCAGATGCGCGATCGACATTTCACGCAGCGAGGCAAGCACCGACTGCATACCGGAGAGCGGGTGATCCGACACATACAGACCCAGCATTTCGCGTTCGAAGTTGAGCTTGGTTTTCTTATCCCATTCCTCAACGTCAGGCACGGAAACCTGGGCGTCGCCCATCGCCTCCGCTCCCCCGTCATCCACGTCGGCGAACAGGTCGAACTGGCCTTCCGCCTGCTTGCGTTTCAGGCTCACCACCGATTCGATGGCCGCTTCGTGCACGGTGAACAGTGCGCGACGATTGGGGTCGATGGAGTCGAACGCGCCGGCTTTGATCAGCGATTCGATCAATCGGCGGTTCAACGCTTCCAGAGGCACGCGACGAATAAAGTCCATGAAATTGACGAATTTGCCCCTCGGCCCGTTGCGTTCCTCGATGATGGCGGCCACGGCCTTGTCACCGACGTTGCGGATGGCACCCAAGCCGAAGCGCACCACGTCGCCGACTGCGGAGTATTCGTACACGGATTCGTTGACGTCGGGCGAAAGCACCTGAATGCCCATGCGTCGCGCTTCGCCCAGATACAAGGCTGTTTTGTCCTTGTTGTCTTTGGTGCCCTGCAGCAGGGCCGCCATGAACTCAACTGGATAATGGGTTTTGAGGTACGCGGTCCAGTAGGAAATCAGGCCATAGGCGGCGGAGTGCGCCTTGTTGAAGGCGTAGCCGGAGAACGGCACGAGCACGTCCCACACGGCCTGGGCGGCTTCTTCCGAATAGCCATGCTCCTTCATGCCGGCGAAGAACGGAATCTTCTCCTTGGCCAGCACCTCGGGCTTCTTCTTACCCATGGCGCGCCTCAACACATCAGCCTTGCCCAGTGAATAGCCGGCCAGGATTCGTGCGGCCGACTGCACCTGCTCCTGATAGACGATCAGACCGTAGGTTTCGTCAAGCACCTGCTTCAGCGGCTCTTCGAGCTCGGGGTGAATCGGCTCGATCTTCTGCAGACCGTTTTTGCGCTTCGCATAGTTGTTATGCGAATCCATATCCATCGGGCCGGGTCGATACAGTGCAATCAGTGCCGAAATATCGTTGAAGTTATCGGGCTTCAAGCTTTTGAGCAGTGCGCGCATGCCGTCGGAATCGAGCTGGAACACGCCGAGCGTATCGCCGCGGGCCAGCAGTTTGTAGGTTTCGGCGTCATCCAACGGAATCTTAGTGTGGTCGATGGCGGGTTTGCCGTTCGCCTCGATGTTCTTCAGGGTGTCGTGGATGACCGTCAAGTTGGAAAGCCCAAGGAAGTCCATCTTGACCAAACCCAGCGTTTCGCAGGTGTGGTATTCGAAGGTGGTGGTAATGGTGCCATCGGTGCGTTCCAGCAACGGCGAAGTGTCGGTGATTGGCGCAGAACCCATGATGGTGGCGCAGGCATGCACACCGGTTTGGCGGATCAGACCTTCGATACCCTTGGCTTCCTCAGTGATGCGCTTAGCGTCCGGATTGGATTCATAGAGTTCACGGAATTCGCGTGCCTCAGCGAATCGTTTGGAGGTCGGATCGAAGATTTCGGAAAGCGAGGCGTCCTTGCCGTTCTTGCTCGGCGGCAATGCTTTGGTCACCATATCGCCCACGGAGAATTCGTAGCCCATGATGCGGGCGGAGTCTTTGAGCGCCTGCTTGGTTTTGATGGTGCCGTAAATCACGCACTGGGCGACCTTGTCGGTGCCGTATTTTTCACCGCAGTATTCGATGACGCGGCTGCGCCCTTCGGGGTCGAAGTCCACGTCGATATCGGGCAGCGAGACGCGCTCCGGGTTCAGAAACCTTTCAAAGATCAGACCGTGTTCAAGCGGATCGAGTTCGGTGATGCCCATGGCGTAGGCCACCATGCTTCCTGCAGCCGAGCCTCGGCCGGGGCCTACCATGATGCCGTGGTCCTTGGCCCACTGAATATAGTCGGCCACCACCAGGAAGTAGCCGCAGAACTGCATCTGGCAAATCACACCGCACTCGTAGTCAGCCTGTTGCAGCACGTGCAGCGGCGGATTGCCGTCATAGCGGCGCTCCAAACCTTCCTCGACCTTCTTAAGGAACAGCGAGGTCTCATCCCAACCTTCGGGGCAGGGGAACTTGGGCATGAACGCGCCGTCTTCGTGATCGTCGAACATCACATTGCATCGTTCGGCGATGGCCAGCGTATTGTCGCAGGCTTCGGGGAAGTCCTTGAACAGCGCACGCATCTCCTCGGCGGTTTTCAAAAAGTAGCCGGTGCCGTCGAATTTGAAGCGGTCAGGGTCGTCCAGATGGGAACCGGAGTTGATGCACAGCATGGCGTCCTGCGCGCCGGCGTCCTCGGCATGCACGTAATGCAAATCGTTCGTGGCCAACAGCGGCGCGTTGAGCTTCTTGGCAATCTCCAGCAGACCGGGCACGTTACGGCTTTCGATGGTCAGGCCATGATCCATGAGTTCGATGAAGAAGTTGTCTTTACCGAAGATGTCTTGCAGCTCGCCGGCCGCACGCAGGGCTTCGTCGAACTGCCCCAAGGCAAGCCTGGTCTGCACGATGCCCGACGGGCATCCGGAGCCACAGATCACGCCTTCGGAATATTCGCTCAGCAGCTCCTTATCCATACGCGGATAGCGCTGCACGCGGCCCTCAAGGTTGGCGCGGGAGCTGGATTTGAGCAGGTTGACCAGACCCTTGTCGTTTTCGGCCCACAAGGTCAAGTGGGTGATCAAACCGCCGCCGGACACGTCGTCACGACGTTGTGCTTCGGTACCCCAGTGCACGCGGCTTTTGTCCCCACGCGCGGTTTCCGGCGTCACATAGGCTTCGATGCCGATAATCGGTTTGACACCGACCGACACGCAGTTGGTGTACATCTCATAGGCACCGTGCATGTTGCCATGATCCGTGATGCCACAGGCCGGCATGCCGAGTTCCGCGGCACGTTTGGCCAATGCGGGAATCTTCGAGGCACCGTCGAGCAGGGAATAGTGCGTATGGTTGTGCAGGTGGACGAAGTTTGCGGAATCAGCCATAGTCTCCACCATATCACCCGCCCTTAGGCAGGCTCGACGGCAAGCTCAACGTCAGGTTCGCTCTCGGGTTCGGCATCACGCTCAGCGTGACGGGCGCGCATTACCTTCAGTGCATGTGCCAAATCCGCAGGATACTGGGATTCCACGGTGGTCCACACATGGGTTCTGGGGTGGCGGAACTCCAGCTTCATCGCATGCAGCCACTGGCGTTCCAGCCCCAAGGCTTCCGACAATTGCGGATTAGCACCATACATCGGGTCGCCGCACAATGGGTGCCCGATGGATGAGAAATGCACGCGAATCTGGTGGGTGCGGCCGGTTTCCAAGTTCACGGATGCCAACGTGGCCTCGCGTCCGAAACGTTCCAGCACATCCCAGTGGGTTACTGCCGGTTTGCCCGAAGGCGTAACGCAGAAACGGAAGTCGGATACCTTGGCACGCCCGATCGGCGCTTCGATGGTGGCCCGATCCTGTATCAGACCGCCCTGCACCAGCGCATGATAGGTTTTGCGCACCTCGTGCTCGGCGAACTGCCGACGCATTTCGACATAGGCCAGTTCCGATTTGCATACCAGCATCAGGCCCGAAGTGCCCACGTCAAGCCTGGAGACGATGCCTTCGCGCCCCGGCGCACCATAGGAGGTGATATGCACACCGCGATCAAGCAGAGAGCCGAGCACCGTGGGCCCACTCCAGCCGATGGAGGCATGAGCGGCCACACCCACCGGCTTATCGACCACGACGATGTCGTCATCCTCATACACCACTGCCATATCGCTGGCGATGGGTTCGGGTTCGGATGTTTCTTCGATCAGATCGAATTCCACGCTCTCCCCCGCCAGCAGTGCGCTGGAGCGGGCCATATCACGGCCTAGCACACGCGCCTGCCCGCTGTCAATAAGGTCAGCGGCTTTGGAACGCGACAGGCCCAGCATTTTGGCCACGGCAACATCGAAACGCTTGCCCACCAAAGCATCGGGGGCTGGAACTATACGACGACTCATGCAGCGTCGCCCGCCTGCGTTTCGGAGTTCTCACGCTCCCGGAGCTCTTGAAGATCCTTGCGTGTCAACGGTTCACTGGTAGCAATCAGCACCACAATCACCACGCCGGCAACAACCAGATAGATATCCGCAACATTGCCCACGGACCAACCGTAATTCAGGAAGTCAATGACCTTGCCATTCAAAAAGCCGTCGGCATACATCACGCGATCAATGAGATTGCCGAACGCTCCTGCGAAGGCGAAAGCCAACGCCACCGTCCATTTCGTGGATATCGTACGCACACCCAACACTGCCAGTACCACGCATGCCACGATGGCAAGCAGACTAATCACCCATGTGGCACCGGATCCAAGCCCAAGCGAGGCACCGGGGTTACGCACCAAAGTAAACGACAGCAATCCCGGAATCACGCGTATGGTCTGGCCATTGGACAACGCGGCCATGGCCCAGGCCTTGGTGAGCTGATCGATAATCAGAGCGGCTGCGGCCACACATGCAAAGACGGCCACGCGCGTGCGCAGCCGTCCCTGTTGGTTCATCATAGGACCAATCCTCGCTTGTGCTTACTTGCTGGAGGAGGTCTGGTCGTCGTAGTTGTTCGAATCAGACACCTGGCCCATGAGCTGGCCGAGGAACTCGGTCAGGCGAGCACGGTATTCGCTCTCGAACTGCTTGAGGCTCTGGATGTTGCCTTCGACGACCTTGGACTGGGCCTGCAGGTTGTCGCGCACCTGCTGAGCGTAGGTGTCGGCGGCGGAACGAGTGCTGGCAGAGTACTGATCGGCGTCGTCGTGCGTGTTCTTGGAGTACACGTCGGCGTCGTTGCGAGCGTTCTGCGAATACTGATCGGCCTGATCGTGGACCTTCTGCTCGTGCTCGGCGGCGCGACGCTGCACTTCAGCCACATAGTTGTCGGCGTCGGTGTGCTGGTTCTTGGAGTAGTTGTCCGCATCCTGACGGGTCTTGACGGAGTAGGCATCCGCTTCGGCACGCACATTCTGCGAATAGCTGTCGGCATCGGAATGCACGCGGTCGCGATAGCTGTCGGCTTCGGCGCGGGTGCGCTCGGAGTAGTTGTTGGCCTTGTTAACCGTATCCGTGTAGTTGGCCTGAGCGGCGTCGGTCAGTTCCTTGGCCTTGGTCTTGCCCTTCTCCACGTACTGGTCGTGCAGCTGCATGGCCAGGGTGAGCATGGCGGTGGCGCGCTCGGGTTCGGCACCAGCGGTGGCCGCAGCACCGGCGATCTTCTGCAGCGAGCCGGTCTCGGTATTCGGCTCGACCTTGGAGACCTGGGCACGCAGCTGGTTCTCACGCTGCTTGGATTCCTCAAGCTGACGGGTCAGGTCTTCGATCTGGGCGGCCTGCTGCTCGGCAGCGGCACCCTGCTGCTGGGCGGCAGCGAGCTGACGGGTCAGATCCTCGTTGGCGGCGCGGAACTGGTCGCGCTCCTTCTGGATGGCGGCGATCTGCTGGCCGACGGCTTCCTGGTTGCCGGAAGCCTGAGCGGCCTGGGCGGTCAGCTGGTCGATCTGGGCGTTGAGCTGGTCGACCTGGCCCTTGAGCTGCTCGTTCTGGCTGGAGAGTGCGCGGTTGGATTCCTCAGCTTCGCTCAGCTTGGCGGCTGCCACCTGAGCGGCCTGATCATCGCTGGACTGCTGATCGGCGGCATTCTTCAGCGTCTCGTTCTCGGCACGCAGCTGCTCCACCTGGGCATTCAGGTCGGAGATCTTGGCGTTCAGATTCGCCACATCCGGGCTCAGCGTCTGGGTGGCCTGACCGCCGGCAACAGCCTGGCGTCCCAGCGCCTCCACAGTTTCCGTGACCTGGTCGAGGAAGTCGTCAACCTCGTCGACATCATAACCTTCCTTAAATCGAACGGTCTGGAAGGTATGCTCCCTAATATCCTTCGGCGTCAACAGAGCCATAAATCTACACCTCGCTTTGGGGTTGTTGCCCTCGCTTACGTTGGTATCACTTCACGATGCTAGCACGACCCCAGTGTAACTTGGCCCTTCAGCCGCAAAACTTCGGGTGCAGATGAGTATATATTCCGTCAGTTGCGACTGCCGGCGATAATCAGAACACAATCATTACAACGGTTTCCAACACAATCAATGCGAAATACAGCACAATGAAGCTTACATCCAAATACATTCCGCCCAATGGGAGCGGACGAATATATCGACGCAGCCAACGCAGCGGGGGTTCGGTGATGGAATACACCACGTCGATGAGCTGCGCCACCACGCCGCGCGGATACCAGTTGCGCGCCAGAATCGAAATCCAATCGAGGATCATGCGCACGAATAATACAGTGATATAAACATTAATCGCCCATGCGAGAATACGGCCAATCATGGCGAATAGAAACGAAAGCATGGCCTCCAGCCTAACAAGTGCTCGTGAACAATTCGCTTGGGGCGAGATATGCGTCAGCCGACTGCCTGCTGACAGTCGGCTGAATATGCATAGGATGATTTTGGGGACTATAACAGTCCGTTTAAGCCTGCTTAGTCCGCGAACAGATCGTGCGTAGGCGACTTACTCACCGGCTCTTCGACCTTGATGTTCACCTGCGCAGGGCTCAGGAGAAACACACGCGGGGTGACGCGTTCCAGAGAGCCACGCACGCCGAATACCACGCCGGCGGAGAAGTCGACGATGCGGTAGGCGATTGCCTCGGATACACCGGTCAGGTTGAGCACCACCGGCACTCCGTCGCGCAAGGCACGACCCACCAGCTGGGCGTCCTCATAGGACTTGGGGTGAATGGTGGTGATGCGGTTCACGCGACCTGCGGCGAACGGCGTGGTCTTGGACGAGGACGTGGAGGTCTGCTGCGGCATCGGGGTGACGGTATGGTCAGCGTCAAAACTGCTCGTCTTAGCCGCAGGTTGCTGCTGCTGTTCTTCGTCTTCCTCGAAGTACTCGTCGTCATCCGCCACATCGCTCATGCCCAGATACGACATCGCGTTCTTCATGAACCCAGCCATACATCAGTCCTTTCAGCGCAGGAAGTCGGGAATGTCGAGATCGCCGGCGGGATCGTTGACGGAAATGGGGGCCTGTTCACCGGTGGCACCAAACTGCAGCGGGGAGGCGGGGGTCGCCGGAGCATAGGCAGGCTGCGCACCGGTCAACGGCTGCTGCACGGCAGGTGCTGCCTGCGGAGCCGCTTGAGGAGTTGCAGGGGCGGCGGGAGTTGCGGGCGTAGCCGGTGCCGCTGCCGGAGCGGGCGTTTGCGTCACAGGTATGGACTGGACGGGCGTTTCCGGATCGGGCATGGAGGTGCGGTCGAATCCTGCAGCAATCACGGTGACGCGCACTTCGTCGCCATAGGCGTCATCCAGTGCCAGGCCCCAAATAATCTGCGCTTCAGGGTGAATGGCCTTGCGCACCAGTTCGGTGGCGGCGGAGGCTTCCTGCAGCTTCAGGTCGGTGGGGCCAGCGATGTTGATCAGCGCACCATGGGCACCTTCGATGCTCTCTTCCAGCAGAGGCGAGCTGATGGCGATTTCGGCGGCCTGGGTGGCGCGGTCTTCACCCCGCGCCGAACCGATGCCGAACAGTGCGGTGCCGGCACCACGCAGAATGGAGTTGACGTCAGAGAAATCCACATGGATGTAGGAATTCATCGAAATCAGATCGGTGATGCCCTGCACACCGGCGAGCAGTGCGGTATCAGCGGTTTTGAACGCTTCGATGATGCCGATGGAGCGATCAGAAAGCTCCAGCAGGCGATCGTTGGGAATGACGATAAGGGCGTCGACTTCCTTGCGCAGGTTATCAATGCCGTATTCTGCGGAGGCGGCGCGCTGCGGGCCTTCGAAGCTGAACGGACGGGTGACCACGGCGATGGTCAGTGCACCCTGCTGGTGGGCGGCACGCGCAACAATGGGGCTGGCACCGGTACCAGTGCCACCGCCTTCACCACAGGTGACGAACACCATGTCGGAACCCTTGAGGGATTCCTCGATGTCCGACTGGTGATCCTGTGCGGCCTTCGCGCCCTTCTCCGGATCTGCGCCTGCGCCGAGGCCACGGCTGGAGGCGTCGGACAGGGAGATCTTCACATCAGCGTCGGAACGTAGCAAATCCTTCGCATCGGTGTTGACCGCCACAAATTCAACGTTCTGTAGCCCTTCGGCAATCATACGGTTGACGGCGTTGCCGCCGGCTCCACCGACGCCGACGACCTTGATATTAGTCTTGTCGTTGAACTCAGTCTGGGCGATCTCGCTCACGTTAGGCTCCTGTCACTTCACGGTTACACCTTAGACTAGCGCAATACGGCTACTCTTTGGGTCAATTTTCCATCTGGTTACGTGCGTGTTTTGCGCAATTTTAGTAACTCGCGTCCATCGGGTCATCGCCGAACAGTGTCTCGCGCTCCTCATGGGTGGTGGTGCGAGCGTCGAGCCACCCATAGGGAAGGTGCACTTTCTTTGCAAAGCGCACGCGACCGCGAGGCTTGTCGATTACGCGAGGCGGGTATTCGATACTGGGATCGAGGTTGCCCATCTCACGCTCCAAATCGGCCATATTCTCGCATTCCATGAAGGCTTTACGCGTGGATCCGCCCACCGGGAACCCCTTCAGGTACCAGGCGATATGCTTGCGCAGGTCGTGCACTGCCATGCGCTCATCACCCTCATAGAACTCGGTCAGCAGTTCGGCATGCCGGCGGATGATGCGGCACACCTCGCCAAGATTCGGGTTGATGCGCTCAGGATTGCCTTCGAAGGCATTCTTGATATTGGCGAACAGCCACGGTCGGCCCTGGCACCCACGGCCGACGGCCACGCCATCGCAACCGGTTTGCCGCACCATGGCAAGCGCATCCTCGGCACCCCAGATATCACCGTTGCCAAATACCGGGATATCGAGCGAGGCTTTAAGCTCGCCGATACGCGACCAGTCGGAGTGACCGCCATAGTATTCCGCAGTGGTGCGCGCGTGCAGGGTCACAGCCTTGCAACCCTCTTCTTGGGCGATATGTCCGGCTTCGAGGAAGGTTTCATGGTTGTGGTCGATGCCGACCCTGATTTTTGCGGTGACCGGAATGCTTGCAGCATCGCACACCTTGACCACGCGGGAGATCAGTTCGGTGAAAATGTCGGTTTTCCATGGCAGGGCGGAGCCACCGCCACGACGGGTGACTTTGGGTACCGGGCAGCCGAAGTTCAGATCGACATGATCAGCCATGCCCTCATCCACCACGATTTTGGCGGCCTGCTCGGTGATCGAGGGGTTTACGCCATACAACTGCAACGAGCGGATCTTCTCGCTGGGGGCAAAATGACACAAGCGCAGGGCCTTGGGGTTTCGGGCCACCAATGCACGGGCGGTGATCATTTCGGCGACATACAGGCCGTCTGGACCGTATTCCTCGCAGATCACACGAAAAGGCCAATTGGTCACTCCCGCCATCGGCGACAACACCACCGGCGTCGGCACAGTAATCGAGCCCAGCTGCACCGGTGCCATATGCGGCACCTGATCGGGCTCAATGGAACGCGGCGAGCGCGGATCCTCCCCCACAAGGGAGTCGCCGCGCTCGTCAATAACAGTTTCGGCTGCCACTTAGTACAGACCGCCGGCTTCCTGCACACCGGAGGCCGGCCAGGGCTCACCACCCATTTCCACCGGCTTCATCGGCACGCGGGTGCGTTTCTCGCCGATGCGAGCGGCCACATAATCGCTCACCTTATCCAGGGCAACGCGCTCCTGGGTCATGGTGTCGCGCTCACGGATGGTCACGGCCTGATCATCCAGGGTGTCGAAGTCCACGGTGATGCACAGCGGGGTGCCGATCTCGTCCTGGCGACGGTAGCGGCGGCCGATGGCACCGGCCTCGTCGTAGTCGATCATCCACTCGTTGAAGCGCAGGTCGGCGGCGAGGTTCTGGGCCACGGTCTGCAGTTCGGGCTTCTTGCTCAGCGGCAGCACGGCGGCCTTGACCGGGGCCAGACGCGGGTCAAGACGCAACACGGTGCGCTTGTCGACGCCGCCCTTGGTGTTGGGGGCCTCGTCCACATCGTAGGCGTCCACGAGGAAGCACATCAGGGAACGGGTCAGGCCGGCGGCCGGCTCGATCACGTAGGGGATGAACTTTTCGCCGGTGGCCTGGTTGAAGTAGCTCAGATCCTCGCCGGAGTGCTTGGAGTGAGCGGTCAGGTCGAAGTCGGTACGGTTGGCGATGCCCTCAAGCTCACCCCAGTCGGAGCCCTGGAAGCCGAACTTGTATTCGATATCCACGGTGCGCTTGGAGTAGTGGGACAGCTTTTCCTTCGGATGCTCATAGTGGCGCAGGTTCTCCGGCTTGACGCCCAAATCGATGTACCACTGGGTACGAGCGTCAATCCAGTACTGATGCCATTCCTCGTCGGTGCCGGGCACCACGAAGAACTCCATCTCCATCTGTTCGAACTCACGGGTGCGGAAGATGAAGTTGCCGGGGGTGATTTCGTTACGGAAGGACTTGCCCATGTTGGCGATGCCGAACGGCGGCTTGGAGCGCGAGGAAGTCATCACGTTCTTGAAGTCCACGAAAATGCCCTGCGCGGTTTCGGGGCGCAGGTAGTGCAGGGAGTTTTCATCCTCCACGGGGCCGAGGTGCGTGCGAAGCATCATGTTGAAGTCGCGCGGTTCGGTCCACTGGCCACGGGTGCCGCAGTCGGGGCAGACGATGTCCTTCAGACCATTCTCTGGCAGCTTGTCGCCGTGCTTCTCGGCGTAGGATTCCTCAAGCTTGTCGGCGCGGTTGCGCTTGTGGCAGTTGAGGCATTCGACCAGCGGATCGTTGAACACGGAGACATGGCCGGAGGCAACCCATACCTGCGGAGGCAGGATGATGGACGTGTCCACGCCCACGACGTCGGGACGGGTGACGACCATGGAGCGCCACCATTCACGCTTGATATTGTCTTTGAGAGCGACGCCGAGGGGGCCGTAATCCCAAGCGGAACGGGTGCCGCCGTAGATTTCGCCGGCGGGGAACACGAATCCGCGGCGCTTGGCGAGGGATACGACTTCATCGAGTTTGGACTGAGCCACAATGCACCTTCTGGTTTGAACGGTTTGGGGACTTGATTACAACCTCTCCAGCGTACCGACACGCGCTGACAGCTTGTCCTATGAAGGATGCACTTCCCAAATTCGAGACGCTTATTCGCCGTCAGCGTCCCAAACTTGGGAGATAACCGTCTTTCTTCCCAGGTTTGGGACGCTCAGCCGCTCTCAGCGTCTCGAACCTGGGAAATCGGCCTGCTGTTGGTGCCAGCGGGAAGGTTGTGCGTGCAATATGATGAGAGGCATGAATTCCCAGGAGTTGATTCGCAGGATGATGGAACTGACAGGCATGAACGCCACACAGTTCTCGAAGGCCACCGGCATGACCGAATCCATGATTTCACGTACGCTGGCGGGCAAAAACGATCCGTCATTCAATAAAATCGCCGATGCCATCGAACATCTCGGCTTCGCCATCTCCTTTACTCCCATCAGCCAAAGCGCTTTGGAAGAAACCACGCTCAGGTTGCTGCGTGAGCGGCAGCACAGTGCCGATTCGGCGGCTTCCGGCACAGCAGATGCAACGGATACAGCAGGCACGGCAGATATAACCGACGCCGATAACCGCTGACAACATCGTCCAGACACGCACCTACGCTGTAATCAAATAGTGAAGCAGGGGAACCCCGTGAAGTGTTCGGGGTTGAGATTGGCCCATAGCCTGACCCTTTGAACCTGTTGGTTAAAACCATCGTAGGGAGCGAACCATGAGCAGCGACTCAGTATATTCCTGTAGCGACGCCGACGGTGCGATTCGCACTCGCATTGCCGAAGCCGTACAAGCCGTAAAAGACACCACGCCGCTGGCCCAATCGTTCACAAATTTCGTAACCATCAATCTTGTGGCCAATGCGCAGCTGGCCTCTGGCGGCACGGCAGCCATGAGCTTTCTGCCGGATGACATCATCGATACGGCGAAAATCGCCGGTGCGAACTACATCAATGTCGGCACGCTGCTGCCTTTCTATAAGGACGCTTTGCCTGATATCGCGCAACGACTGGCTTACTTGAAAAAGCCGTGGGTGCTCGACCCTGTGGCGGCCGGCATCGGCAAAACGCGCACCGCGATCCTCAAATCCTTCCGCGATTATCCGCCGACGATTGTGCGCGGCAATGCCTCCGAGATTATCGCGCTGGCGGATATGTGGGGCCTGCCTCGTAACTCAACAGATTTCACCAACTTGGGGGACGTTCACGGCAAGGTTGGGGGACACAACGCAACGTCGCTCCCCCAACCCCACGCCGCATCCGACACCTCCGACAATATCCCGACGTCTGATGCATCGGCCGGTACCACCACGCGCCCTGCCGGCGTGGAATCCGTGGATGATGTGGATGCCGCAATTCCTTCGGCCATCGCACTGGCCAAGCACCTGAGCTCGCATATGCCCGCAGCCATGGCGCAACGGTTCAGCAGCGAAAACGACGCTGCATCAGTTCCCTGCCCACGGGCGGCAGTGGCCGTTTCAGGAGCCGTTGACCTGGTTACCGACGGTGAAACCGTCTATCGCCTGCCCGGAGGCAGCGCGATGATGGCGAAAATCACTGGCGCCGGATGCTCATTGGGCGGTGTGACCGCCGTGTATCTGGCCGTCGCCGATCCTCTGATCGCCGCTCTCGCCGCATCCCTGTTGTATGACCGTGCGGCCGAAATCGCTGAACATGAATCACATGGCCCGGGTTCATTCCAGGTCGCATTCCTTGATGCCCTGTGGAATGTGACGGCCGAACAAGTGGCTTCATCGCCGCTGCTGGTCGCATCGTGAACCTCGGTACCTGAATTTCCCGCAGGATGCGGCACATATACATAACCATGGCCGGCTCATGCAATGCCATACCGATATGCAACGTCCGCACCCCACTGCTAGCAGCTAGCAATTACCACACACCATTTCATTCTTGACGTTATTCACCAACGACAAAGGAATAATAATGAGCAACGAATTTCCGTATGCCTCAATGCGCGACAGTTTCGACCTGTCGGCGTATTTCGTGGTCGGCCCTGAGGATTGCAAAGGCCGACCGCTTACCGATGTGGTCGATCAAGCCCTGAACGGCGGCGCAACCTTCATCCAACTGCGCGCCAAGCAAGCCGACGCCGGCGAGCTGACCGACATGGCCCGCGACATCGCACAGATCATTGAAGACAACGGCAAGTCCGATTCGGTGGCCTTTGTGATCGACGACCGCGTCGACGTGGTATGGCAGGCCCGCCGCAAGGGCATCAAGGTCGATGGCGTGCATATCGGCCAGACCGACATGGAGCCGCGTGAAGCTCGCGCACTGCTGGGCGACGAGGCCATTGTGGGCTTGTCCGCCGAGACCGAGGCGCTGGTCAAGCTCATCAACGAACTGCCCGACGGCTGCATCGACTACATCGGCGCCGGCCCGCTGCATGTTTCCAGCACCAAGCCCGAAGCATCCGTGGGCGGCAACGATGGTTCCGGCAAAACACTTGACGCCGCACAAATCAATACCATCTGCACCGCCTGCGATTTCCCCGTCGTGGTCGGAGGCGGCGTCACCGCAGCCGATATGCCCATGCTGGCCGCCACGAAGGCCGCCGGCTGGTTCGTGGTCTCTGCCATCGCCGGCGCCGAGAGCCCCGAGGAAGCCACCCGCGCTTTGGTTGAGGGTTGGAAGAACGTGCGCGGCGATGCCAAGCATGGCTATGCCAAGCGCATCGTGACCCATGCGCCGGCAGCCAACGCCGAGGCCGAGCAGAAGGACTCCGCCGCGGCCAACGCCGAGCCCGAAGACAAGAAGTTCACCAACGCCCGCGAGGCCAGGGAGGCGCAGAAGCTTGCCAAGCAGCAACGCGTGGATATCGCTTCGCGCGGCTCCGCACAGCGCGACAAGGCTCACATCCGCAAAACCAAGTCGGTGCATTTCGAGAACCAGCACGGCTCCTACGATCTTGAGGTGCCCTACACCGAGATCAAGCTCACCGACACCCCCGGCGTCGGCCCGAACCCGCCGTTCATCGACTACAACACCGAAGGTCCCAAGTGCGATCCGAAGGAAGGCCTGAAGCCCCTGCGCCTCGATTGGATTCTCGACCGCGGTGACGTGGAGGAATACGAAGGCCGCCGCCGCAACCTTGGTGATGATGGCAAGCGCGCCATCAAGCGTGGCCGCGCCACCAAGGAATGGCGCGGACGCAAGCACAATCCGCTGCGTGCCAAGGATCATCCGATCACTCAGATGTGGTATGCCCGCCACAACATCATCACCCCGGAGATGAAGTACGTCGCCGAGCGCGAGAACTGCGATGTGGAGCTTGTGCGCTCCGAGCTCGCCGCCGGCCGCGCCGTGATGCCGTGCAATATCAACCATCCTGAAGCCGAGCCGATGATTATCGGATCCGCATTCCTGACCAAGCTCAATGCGAATATGGGTAACTCGGCCGTTACCTCGTCCATTGATGAGGAAGTGGAGAAGCTCACGTGGGCCACCAAGTGGGGTGCCGATACCGTGATGGATCTGTCCACCGGCAACGACATTCACACCACTCGCGAATGGATCCTGAGGAACTCCCCCGTGCCGATCGGCACTGTGCCGATGTACCAGGCTTTGGAAAAGGTGGAGGATGACGCCTCGAAGCTCAGCTGGGAACTGTTCCGCGACACTGTGATCGAACAGTGCGAGCAGGGTGTGGACTACATGACCATCCACGCAGGCGTGCTGCTGCGCTACGTGCCGTTGACCGCCGATCGTGTGACCGGCATCGTGTCGCGCGGCGGTTCCATCATGGCCGAATGGTGCCTGCAGCATCATCAGGAAAGCTTCCTGTACACCCATTTCGACGAGCTGTGCGACATCTTCGCCAAGTATGATGTGGCATTCTCGCTCGGCGACGGCCTGCGCCCCGGCTCATTGGCCGACGCCAACGACCAGGCACAGCTCAGCGAACTGATGACGTTGGGCGAGCTCACCCAGCGTGCATGGGACAAGGACGTGCAGGTGATGATCGAGGGCCCGGGCCACGTGCCCTTCGACACTGTGCGCATGAACATCGAGATGGAGAAGGCGATCTGCAAGAACGCGCCGTTCTACACGCTTGGACCGCTGACCACCGATACCGCGCCCGGTTACGATCACATCACCTCCGCCATCGGCGCCACCGAAATCGGCCGCTACGGCACTGCCATGCTGTGCTATGTGACTCCGAAGGAACACTTGGGTCTGCCGAACAAGGATGACGTCAAGCAGGGTGTGATCGCCTACAAGATCGCCTGCCATGCCGCCGATATCGCCAAGCATCACCCGCATGCGATGGATCGCGACAACGCCATCTCCAAGGCACGCTTCGAATTCCGCTGGCTCGATCAGTTCAACCTGAGCTACGATCCGGACACCGCCATCGCCTTCCACGATGACACACTGCCTGCGGAGCCGGCGAAGATGGCGCACTTCTGCTCGATGTGCGGCCCGAAGTTCTGCTCGATGGCTATTTCGCAGAACATCCGCAAGGCCTTCGGCAACAAGGAACATCAGGAGCAGGTCGTGGCCGAATCCGCGTCCGCCGTTGCCGCTGGCATGGCTGAAATGAGCCAGAAGTTCCGCGAAGGCGGCTCGCAGCTCTATCAGCGCGCTCAGTGACAGCAGCTCACTAAAATCACCTGCTAACCCAGTGAAACCCATCAGGGTGGCCGCCGCTAGTGCCTAACATGGCACACAGCGACGGCCACCCTGCGTCATAGATTGTATGCAATACCCCGCTGCCGGGGTGAATATCATTGATAGCAACGAAGGAGAGGGAATGTCCACTCTGCCACCAGTTCTTGCGATTTCCGGTTCGGATTCATCCGGCGGCGCAGGCCAGCAGGCCGATCTGAAAACCATGATGGCTTGCGGCGTGTTCGGCATGAGCGCCATCACCGCGCTCACCGCACAGAATACTTGCGGCGTGCGCTCAATTCAGAATACTGAGCCCGCCATCCTCGCCGATCAGATCGATGCGGTATTCGAAGACATTCCGCCTGTGGCCGTGAAAATCGGTATGGTCTCCTCCACCGAACTCATCGAGACCATCGCCGACCGTCTGGTTGCCCATCATGCCATGAACGTGGTGCTCGACCCGGTGATGGTTGCCACTTCCGGCGCTCGGCTTATCTCCGACGACGCGATTGCCACGTTAACCGAACGCCTGTTCCCTCTTGCCACGGTGATTACGCCCAATGTGCCGGAAACCGAAGTATTGCTCGATTTGGCCACCGGCCACAACGCCGAAGTCGATAGCGGAGCATGGCACGACGATGCCCCCACACGCATTCACACGTCCGCCGATATGGAATCGGCAGGCACGGCCATCGCGCGGCATTACGGCTGTGCAGTGCTTGTCAAAGGTGGCCATGCCATCAATGATGCGAACGACGTGTTGGCCGAACCCGACGGCACAATCACCTGGTTCGACGGCGTGCGCGTCAATAATCCGAACACGCATGGTACCGGCTGCACGCTAAGCTCAGCCATTGCCTCGAATCTCGCCAAAGGTGAGACACTCACCGATGCGATCAGCCATGCCAAGGAATATCTGACCGGTGCTCTCGAAGCCCAGCTCAATCTTGGCAAGGGTTCCGGCCCCATGGATCACGCCTGGCGATACCGCTGATACATAAGCAATACTGATACTGAAGGTATTGATAAAGGAGTTATCATGACTGAACTCGATCGTGACGCACTGACGCAGGAAGTGCCCATCAACCCTGAAACCGGCAAGCCGTACATCAACACGCTGGCCGCCGTGGCGATCAGCCCGGCCGGCGGCAGCCCGGAGAAATCCGCTGAAGTGGCCGAGGCCGTGCAGGTGATCCGCGAATCCGGTCTGCCGAGCGACACCAACGCGATGTTCACCAACATCGAAGGCGATTTAGACGAAGTGCTCCGTGTTGTGGCCGATGCCACCCGCAAGCTTGCCGAGCGAGGCATGCGCACCGACGTGGTGATGCGCTTGGATATCCGCCCCGGCTTCACCGGTCAGATCACCGCCAAGCAAGCCCTAGTCAACGAAATTCTCAACAAGTAGGGGTTTCTCACACCCCCTTCATGGCTTTGCCTCAGAGCGATACACCCATGCACCGTAGCTTGGGTGTATCGTTTGACTTATGGTGACGATGAAGGAGATTGCGCAACAGACGGGCGTGTCCGTCTCAACAGTGTCGTTGGTGATGAATGGCAGGGACGGGGGGCGTGTCAAGCCGGATATCGCGGCGAAGGTGCGTAAGGTAGCCCAAATACTTGGCTATCAGGTCAATCCGATGGCCCGATCTCTACGCACCAACCATACGCGCATGCTCGGCTTCATCTCCGAAGAAGTGGCTACCACCCCATACGCCGGCGGCATTATCAAAGGTGCGCAGGATGCGGCCAGCCGTCTGGGTTACATGATGATTTCCGTAAGCACCGACGGCGATGCCGACGAAGACGAGGAAATCGCCGCCCTCAAACGATACGGTGTGGATGGTTTCTACTATGCGAAAATGTCGAATCGCGTCACCAGAGTGCCCCGCAGTTTGATGGATATGCCCTTAGTGCTGGTCGACGCCACGGATCCCGAAGGACGGTTCCCCAGCATAGAGCCCGATGAATTCCGCATCGCCTATGATGCGACCACACGCCTTATCGAAGCCGGATGCGAACGTATTGCCTACGTGGGCTGCAGCGAGAACATGATCGCCCAAGATGGTCGCCTGGCCGGCTATCACGCCGCGCTTGAGGAATCGGGCGCGGGTTACAGCGAGCGACTGGTGGCCAATGTGCTGAACAACGGCCCGGCGCTGAACGCCGTATCCGAGCTGTTCGACCGTGAGCAGCCTGACGGTTTCTTCTGCTTCAACGACGCACGCGCCTGGTACGTGTACGAATGCGCCGCCCGACGCGGCTTGACGATCGGCAAGGATATTTCCGTAGTCGGCGTGGATAACCACCGTGTGTTCGCCGAAACCTTGGAACCCCAATTGACCACTGTGGAGCTGCCGCACTACGAAATGGGCTTTTGGGCCACCTGCAAACTGGTGTCAATCATCGAAAACCGTTCACTGGATGATTTGGAACTGCCGCATACCACCGCGCCTCTGCCGCCATTGGACGCACCGATTCCCGCAAAAATCCACTGTGCTCTGATCGAAAAGCATTCCGTACGCAGCTAAGAGCGCCTGACGCAACTTACCGTCAGCCCATTTCCTGTAGCCGCATTCCCCGCATCTGTGTTTTCCTTACCTCATCACGGCCGACAAGGAAGACACATTTGTGTAACGCATGCGACACGCCGAAGCATTAACTGTGTTAACGGTCACAGACCGCATAATTTCAAGTATTCCGACACGTGCCAGTAGTCATATGACGTCAATCGTTTGACGTAGAACGATTGACGTCATATACTGAATACCACGGTTCACCGCTTTGGCGCAGAAGCTTGGCGGCGAGCCCCAAACAAAAAAGCACAGCATCATAAGAAACAAGTGACGTGCGCAGCAGCGCGTTCACCAGTAGTAAAGGGAATCATATGGCAAGTGCATCCAAGTCTGCATGGAGGAACCCCTCCTACCTGCAGAGCTCCTTCGGCATCTTCATGTTCTTCTGCTCGTGGGGCATTTGGTGGTCCTTCTTCCAGCGTTGGCTGAATTCCATCGGCCTGAACAGCACTGAAGTCGGCACCATTTACTCCATCAACTCGCTGGCCACGTTGATCATCATGTTCGCCTACGGCGCCATTCAGGATCAGCTCGGCATCAAGCGCAAGCTGGTGGTCGCGGTCTCCGTTATCGCCGCCTGCGTCGGCCCGTTCGTCACCTTCGTCTACGCGCCGATGATTCAGGCCGGTGGCACGACCCGCTGGATCGGCGCTTTCATTGGCTCCATCGTCCTGTCCGCCGGATTCATGGCCGGCTGCTCTCTCTTCGAAGCCGTCACTGAACGTTATTCTCGTAAATTCGGCTTCGAATACGGTCAGTCCCGTGCCTGGGGCTCCTTTGGCTACGCCATCGTGGCACTGTGCGCCGGCTGGCTGTTCAACATCAATCCGCTGATCAACTTCTGGGTTGGCTCCGCCTTCGGCGTTGGCATGCTGCTCGTGTTCCTGCTGTGGATTCCCGCCGAGCAGAAGGAAGAACTCAAGAAGGAAGCCGATCCGAACGCCGCCCCGACCAACCCCTCCTTCAAGGAAATGGTCGCCGTTTTGAAGATGCCGACCCTGTGGGTGCTCATCGTCTTCATGCTGCTGACCAACACCTTCTACACCGTGTTCGACCAGCAGATGTTCCCGACCTATTACGCGAACCTCTTCGCCACTCCGGAAATCGGCAACGCCACCTACGGTACCCTCAACGGCATTCAGGTGTTCGTCGAGTCCGCCATGATGGGCGTCGTCCCGATCATCATGAAGAAGATCGGCGTTCGCAACGCCCTGCTGCTCGGCGCCTTCGTGATGTTCGCCCGTATCGGCCTGTGCGGCGTGTTCCACGACCCGATCTCCGTGTCCATCGTTAAGATGTTCCACTCCATCGAGGTTCCGCTGTTCTGCCTGCCGGCATTCCGCTACTTCACCCTGCACTTCGACACGAAGCTTTCCGCCACCCTGTACATGGTGGGCTTCCAGATCGCCTCGCAGGTGGGCCAGGTCATCTTCTCCACTCCGCTCGGCAAGCTGCACGACACCATGGGCGACCGTCCTACCTTCTTCACCATCTCGGCCATTGTGCTTGCCGCTCTGATCTACGGCTTCTTCGTGATCAAGCGCGACGATCAGGAAGTCGGCGGCGACCCGTTCTACACCGACAAGCAGCTGCGCGCTATGGAGGCTGCCAAGGCCTGATCGGTTTTGTCTGAATCAGACGGCCACAAGTCGCACAATTCAGACAAAACAAGGACAAAGTGTCTAGAATACAAAAATGGGCGTCTGGAGTGTTTTACCCCTTTTTCTTCTCCAGACGCCTGTTTCCAAAACTAAACCCCTTCGCTTTCGACGCGCCAGAGTCCTGGGAAAACTTCCGGCGAACACGCCCTGTATTCGCGATTCCCCCACAATCCATATGTCCTCTTATTCCTCCCCACATAGAAAGGTGTTCTCAACGATGAGCGACTTCACCCCCATCCTCACCCCGATCAAGGATCACGCCGCAGAGCTGGCCAAGGCCGAGGCCGGCGTTGCCGAACTCGCAGCCAAGCGTAACAACCGCTGGTACCCGAAGTTCCATATCGCCTCCAACGGCGGCTGGATCAACGATCCGAATGGCCTGAGCTATTACAAGGGCCGCTGGCATGTCTTCTACCAGCTGCACCCCTACGGCACCCAGTGGGGGCCGATGCACTGGGGTCATGTCTCCTCCCCCGACATGCTTACCTGGAAGCGCGAACCGGTGATGTTCGCCCCCAGTCTGGAGCAGGAGAAGGATGGCGTGTTCTCCGGATCCGCCGTAATCGGCGATGACGGCGCACTGCGCTTCTACTACACCGGCCACCGCTGGGCCAATGGCCACGACGGCACCGACGGCGAATGGCAGGTGCAGATGTACGCCACGCCCGACAACGACGAGCTCACCTCCGCCACCAAGCACGGCATGGTCGTCGATTGCCCGCGCGATGAAGTCGACTCCCACTTCCGCGATCCGAAGGTGTGGAAGACCGGCGACACCTGGTACATGACCTTCGGCGTGTGCTCGGCTGAACGCCGCGGCCAGATGTGGCTCTACACCTCCGACGACATGGTCGAATGGACCTTCAAGCGCGTGCTCTTCGAGCACCCGGATCCGGACGTGTGGATGCTCGAATGCCCCGACTTCTTCCCGATCCGTGACGCCGAAGGCAACGAGAAGTGGGTTATTGGCTTCTCCGCCATGGGTGCCAAGAAGCACGGCTTCATGAACCGCAACGTGAACAACGCCGGTTATATGATCGGCACGTGGGAACCGGGCGAGGAGTTCAAGCCCGAAACCGAGTTCCGCCTGTGGGATTGTGGCCACAACTTCTATGCACCACAGTCCTTCACCGATCCCGACGGCCGTCAGATCATGTACGGCTGGATGAGCCCGTTCACCCAGCCCATTCCGATGGAGAACGACGGTTGGTGTGGCAACCTCACCCTGCCCCGCGAAATCACGCTGGGTGCTGACGGCGATCTGCACACCGCTCCCGTCGCCGAAATGGAGGGTCTACGAGTCGACACCTTCGACCATGGCGAGATTACACTGGGCGTCAACGAGTCCAAGATCATCTCCGATGATGCCGAAGCCGTGGAAATCGAAATGACCATCGATCTCAAGAACTCCACTGCCGAACGTGCCTCGCTGCATGTACACGAAACCGCCGACGGCGCATTCACGAACATCGCCTACGACGATCAGATCGGCCGTGTGGTCATCGACCGTGGCGCCGCCGCCCAAGGCGATCGCGGATACCGCGCCGCTCCGCTGGATGCTGCGGAACTCGCCGCTGACGAACTCAAGCTGCGCGTGTTCATCGACCGCGGCTGCGTGGAGGTGTACGTCAACGACGGACGCCAGGCCATGAGCTCCTACTCCTACCCCTCCGAGGGCGATCGCGCCATCAGGCTCGTCGCCGAGTCCGGAACGCTGAAGGTCACCTCCCTCAAGCTTCACCACATGAAGTCCATCGGATTGGAATAAGCGTTCCTAAGATGCCTCGACTTCGCTCGGCATGACGAGATACCCCCTCGTCATCCTGAGCGAGGCGTAGCCGAGTCGAAGGATCTCTAGCCCCCTCACCGTCTGAGGGGGCTTTTATCATATGGGCCGACACAATAACGCCGGCCGCCCGGCAAACGGGCTCCTCACCTTACCGTTGCGCCACGGTCCGGCATACATCAGGCAAGGTGAACCATGAATAGCATTCACGCACGTGTAATCCACCGCATTCCCACAATCATCGCGGTAGTGGCATTATTGGCAGTCTGGGAGGCATGGGTGCGATTGGCGCACGTCTCCCCGACGATGATCGCAGCCCCCTCAGAAATCGCACAGGCCACTGTGGAAACATGGCCCACACTGGGGCCGGCAGCCGCCGTCACCGCATACGAGGGCGTGGTCGGATTCCTGTTCGCCGTATTCTTCGGCATTATGATCGGCGTGGTTTTCTATTGTTCGCGCACACTGAACGCCGCCATCTATCCGCTGCTGGCCGCGGCGCAAACCATGCCGCTAATCTCCATCGCACCGTTGTTCCTTATCTGGTTCGGCTTCGAAGTGTCGGGCAAAATCGTGATCGCAACGGTGTTCGGCCTGTTCCCCATCGCCGTGCAAACCATCCGTGGTCTGCAGGCCGTGCCGCAGTTCTATTCCGACGTGGCCTTGACCTGCGGCGCCTCCCCCGCCTGGACCCTTTGGCATGTCAAACTGCGTGTGGCCGCACGCCAGATCTACGGTGGCATTCGTGTCTCCGCCGCCTATATTTTCGCCACCGCCTCCACCGCTGAATATCTGGGTGCGCGCAAAGGCCTGGGCATCTGGCTGCAAGCGGCCTATAACTCTTTCCGCACCCCGCTGATTTTCTCCGCCACTTTCGTCATCATCGCCATGACCGCCGTGCTGATGCTTGCCGCCAACCTCAGCGAACGCCTGATTCTGGGGCCGGCCGAGGATGAGGAAGATCCCGACGCCGACCAGTAGGTTCAAACGGTGGGTTCGCCATCGGCAGCGTATAATGATGAATGCTGAAACCAATGTGTGGCAAACCGGCCTGTTCCGAGACTTCATAGGAACCGCCGGGGGCATTGGGACCAACGGAATGCGATAAGGCCCTTCAGACTATTCTCTGCCGGATTTCCGTTCGGAAAGCAGTCCCAGAGAATAGTCAGATTAGAAGAACTAGGGAATCATCATTATGAAGCATCGCCTTGTATCCAAGGCCATCGCCCTTATGGGCGCTGCCGCCATGGCACTTTCACTCGCAGCCTGCGGTCAGACCAATACCGCCGACTCCTCCAATAGCAACACCTCAGACCTGAAAAAGGTCACGTTTATGTTGTCTTGGGCACCGGACACCAACCATATCGGTGTGTATGTGGCCAAAAACAAGGGCTGGTTCAAAGACGCCGGGCTCGACGTGGATATCGTGGCCGTGGCCCAGGCCGGCGCCGAACAGGCCGTGAACAACGGCGTGGCCGATTTCGCCCTTTCCAACCTGACCAACACCGGCATGTATGACCTCAAGGGCGCCACCATCAAGCAGGTGCTGCAGGTGCAACAGAAGCCGAGCGCTATCTGGTGCTCGCTGGCTTCCAACACCGAAATCAAGTCGCCGAAGGACTTCGACGGCAAAACCTTCGCCACGTTTGGTTCGAACGAATCCGATGCCGTGATTCGTCGTATGATTCAGACCGACGGCGGCAAGGGCGAATTCGACAAGGTCACCGTGGGCACCTCCACCTTCCAGACCATGGAATCCGGCAAGGCCGATTTCGGTGGATTCTACGCCACTTGGGAAGGCGTACAGGCCGAAATGTACGGCCCTGCGCTCAACTGCTTCACCGAGCCTGATTATGGCGTGCCCGGCAACGCGGATTCCATCGGCATTATCACCAACGAGAAAACCATCAAGAACAACCCGGAGCTGGTTAAGAAGTTCACCCAGGCCACCCAGAAGGGTTACGAATACGCCTATGATCACCCGGATGATGCCGCACAAATCCTTGTGGACGAAGCTCCGGACGCCAACCTCAAGGTTGATTTCGTCAAGAAGAGCATGCAGGTGATCGTCGACGGTCAGTACTGGGGCGACAAGGCCAAGATCAAGGATGGTTCCTTCGTGCTTGGCACCAATGATTTCGTCGAGCCGCAGAAGTACTTCGACTTCCTGGCTGACGCGGACGCCTACACCGATTCACATGGCAAGGTGATTCACGAGGCCCCGCAGACCAAGGATTTGGCCACCAACGATTTCCTCGCCAAGTAGTTTCGCTTCAGCGAGCAACCATCTTGCAATAAGGCTCATCATTGGCAGCCCTGTGATGAGCAGTAATAGCAGTACTACCAGCAGTAAGGAGAGCGCCAATGACCACACGGATCATCGCCAGCATGGATACCGGTGTTGATGACGCGTTGGCATTGGCGTATCTGCTTGCCGCCCAGCAGTCGGGCGCATGCGAATTGCTCGGCGTGCTGGCCTCTTACGGCAACGTGGACGCCAGCTGCGCCGAGCGCAACACTCGTTATGTGCTTGACCTGTTCGGACATCCCGAAATCCCGGTATTTCGCGGCGCCGACCATCCCTCATGGGCTGATTCCTTTATTCCGGATGCTGGCTGCGCGCAGTTCCATGGTGTCGATGGGCTGGGGGGATTCGGTCCGACATCTCTCAGCACAACAGTCTGCACGCCGGTAACAGCAGCTACGCAACCTGCTACGAAGACACCAGCAGCCGGTGGTATTGTGTCCATCGGCGGCTACACCGTGGACGACCCGCATGCCAATCCGGCACGCCCTGCCCCTCAGCTGTTACAGCCTCCAGCACCACCCAGTTCAGACGTCAGACAACGTACTTCCATCATCGATGATGGAAGTGCACACGTTGCCGCCGATACCCTCAGCAACACTGATACCAACTGTCCCAGCAACAACTTCAACGCCACCAACGACAGCGGCATCACCGCGATCATTGACGTAGTACGCCGTTGGGGCCATAACGTTACCGTATTGGCCACCGGCCCGCTCACCGATGTGGACGCGGCCATCCAGCAGGCACCAGATATTGCAGGCAATCTGCGACTGGTGATGATGGGCGGCAGCCTCACCCAGCCGGGCAACTGTTGGGATGCCGTGGCCGAAACCAATATCCTGCAAGACCCAGAAGCCGCCGATCGCGTGTTCCATTGCGGCGCAGACATCACCATGGTCGGGCTTGACGTCACGCACCAATGTCTCTTAGGCGATGCTGCCACACAGCATTGGCGCAATCAGGCCATATCATCGCAGCATGCCAACAGGCTCCAATTCCTTGCTGATATTGCTGACTTTTCCATTGCGGCGAATCGCGCATCGGATGCGCAACTGTTCGCCGCCGGCATGCCCATGCATGATCCGTTGGCTGCTGCGGTAGCACTTGATCCCACACTGGTCACCACCGTGGATCTGGCGCTCAGAGCCGAAACCCGCTCTGGTGATTTCACCGGTGTACGCGGCCGTACCACCGGCGATCCAGTCGGACTGATTAACCCTGCACTCCCCCGCGTTCATGTGGCGTTACAGGTTGATTCCGAACGGTTCCTTACAACAATCACCAATCAGCTGACGACCTTAGGCTGACGCACGCACAGTACCATTGATGCACTGTACAACTCACATCGCAGTGGCATGAATGTTGTCAAGCGTAGACACCAAGCCAGCCAGCAAATCGTATTCGTCGGCTGCATTGCTTAATATCGCGAGCACGTAATCGCCGGAACTAGATTGCACAATGGCACCATCATCCAACGCATACAAGCCACCCTGCCCACTGATATATCCGGCCTTGGAATGGACGGTGGCAGTGCTGCCCAACGCCTGATAAGTGACGGATCCAATCGAACCAATCATCTCATCAGCCAGCCACTGCCGGGCTTCAGGCGTAGCAGTGCTGGTATCGCCATGCTCACCCAAAAACAGGTAGCCGTACCCTTCCACCCACAGACGGGCCAAATCCTCAGCGGTGTAGTTCAGATAGATATCCTGCGTCACATCAGTGGTGACGCCAGCCTGCTTGGCCCACCAAGCAAATGCGTCGTCGCCATACGCGGTGCGCAGCTGCAGATAAGCATCATTATCAGATACCGTAAGAATCTGATTGATTAACGTGTTGTCCCATTGCGATTGCACGTCGGCTGCTGCGCTGACAGCATCCAAATCAATGGTGCCACTGGCAGCCAGCGACATGATATACGGCGCTTTCACGCTAGAAGCCGAGTACAGCACAGCATCGGCGTTGGAGGCTAGTACATTGCCGGACGCCATATCCACCAGCACGAAGCCTGCCGTATATCCGTATGATTCAATCAGACTTAATTCCTGATCCAGTGCCTGTGCTGATTGGTCGTCCAGATTGAACCCATAGGTGGCAATACGCGCGGAACCATCAACAGCACTGATGCTATGCAAGGCGTTTGTAGTGAGCGCGACCGGCTGTGGTGTGGTTTGCCGCGTTAGGTCGACGGGAGCATGCTCTGCTATGGCAGTAGCTACGTCAGACTCAGAGTCTGCCATAACTATCATCTCTATGCACGGTATATCGAATTGACGCAATAGCCAATACCAGCGCGACAACTGCCACAAGCGCAATTATGCGCACATAACGATAAGACCACACCCGATGGGGATAAAACGCAGCATGATGCATGGTTTCCTCGTGCATTTTATTAACGAACACAACAAATGACGAGTGTAGCCTCGACTCCTGTCATTGCTTGGCCATTGTCCACACCATGATTCTGCATGTCTGCTGACAGCAGCCCGAACAAGTGATTATGCGTCGATGCCGTATTCTTTGGCAATAACCTGCCACAAATCCTGGGCCGCCTGTTCAACGGTGGTGTTGACGATAGTCACATCGAATTCGTTTTCAGCAGCAAGCTCCACCTTGGCGGTTTCGAGCCTGCGCTCTTGCTGCTCTGGGGTTTCGGTGCCACGGCCGATCAGACGGCGCTTGAGCTCCTCGAAGCTAGGCGGCGCGATAAACACATAGACCACGTCAAGGCCCAGTTCGCTGGCACGTTCCTTAACACGACGTGCACCTTGCAAATCAATTTCCAGAATGGTGGGCACGCCGGCAGCCAGATGCTCTTCTACCGGCTTGATCAGGGTGCCGTAGTGTGCCATGCCATGTACCACGGCGGTTTCCAGGAACTCGCCGGCAGCTTGGCGGCGCAGGAACTCGTCTTCGGACAAGAACCAATAGGTTTCGCCATTGATTTCACCGGGGCGCGGCTGGCGGGTGGTAGCTGAAACCGACACCCACACTTCAGGATGCTTGGCACGCAGTGCGGCTTCGACGGTGCCTTTGCCCACGGCGGTGGGACCTGTCAGCACAATCAGACGGTTTTTTGCGATATGGCTAGCGTTATCAGTCATTAGTAGGAATGCTTTCGGAAGTGGCATCCATCAGAGCCTGACGCACATCAAGCGCAATGGATTCGGTGGCCTGGCTCAGTGCGGAAATATCCGGGCCGTGGGAGGCAATGAATCGCGACACCGTGACCAGCACATTGCCTCGGGTGCCCTTGAATACGGTTTTCAGATCCTTGGCTTCCGCGCCCTGCCAGCCGTAGCCCGGGGACAGAATCGGACCGGTGAATTGCGACAGGTTCATACCTGAATCGTTCATCCACTGGCCGATGGTCGCGCCGATAATCAGCCCCACAGATCCCATGCCTTCAATGCCGATATTATGCTTCTGCGCGGTGGAAGCGATGCCGTAGGCTACAGTGCGCCCCTTGTATTCGCCGTGCTGGCGGATGGCAGTCTGCAGGCTCAATCCTTCAGGGTTGGAAGTCAGGGAAGCCACGAATACGCCGCGCCCGTTGGCCAGCGCATCGTCAATCAGATTGTTCAGCGAACGCGCGCCATAATACGGCAGCAGCGTGATCGCATCGGCCAGCAGTGGCGCGCCTGGTTTGAAGTAGGCGTCTGCAATGGCCGAAATAGTGGTGGACAGTCCGCCGTGCAGACAATCCACGATGGTGATAATGCCCATTTGACGGGCAGCGTAGAGCACTCGTTCGAGCGCTTCGAATCCTTTGGATCCGTAGCGCTCGAACATCGGTGCCTGGAACTTCACCGCTGCCGCACGGCCATTGGCGGCCTGCAGCATGCACATGGCGAAGAGCTCGGCACCTTCGGCATCCACGTTATAGCCCCAGTCAGTGAGAAGCTTGCGATGCGGGTCGATACCAATACACAAAGGTCCATATTTGGCCATCGAATTGCTTAAACGCAATCCGAAATCCGACCGCTGGGCTTGCAATTCCTCACTGCTGGGTGTGCTCATCAGAACTCCTGTCGCTCCAATTCGAACAGCTGCTTCGAATGATCCTGGATGCTCATGATCTGATAATCATTATGCTTCACAGCCTCGATAGCCAGCAGTGCGGCCTGGAACTCAGTCACGGTGGTGAACTGCGGCAGATCGGCGGTGATGGCGGCTGCGCGGATGGAGTAGCCGTCGGAACGCGAGCCACGGGAGTTCGGCGTGTTGAGAATCATGTCAATCTTGCCGTCTTCGATGAGCTCGACCACATTCTTGCCCACAGAGCCTTCGGCGTGACGCACTTCCACCGGTGCCTGAGGATCGGTGTCCACGCGCGTCGAAATCTTGTCGACGATATTGGACTCGATGCCGTAGCGGCGCAGCACGGAGGCGGTGCCTTCGGTGGCCCAGATGTTGAAGCCGAGTTCGTTCAGACGCACGGCGATCAGCGGCAGGGAACGCTTGTCAGTGTCGTTCACCGAAATGAACACGTTGCCGCTGGTCGGCAGGCCACCTTCGTAGGCGGCCAGCTGGCTCTTGGCGAAGGCGTGCGGGAAGTCACGGTCGAAGCCCATGACCTCGCCGGTGGAGCGCATCTCAGGGCCGAGCAGAATGTCCACGGTTTTGCCCACAGGCGTGCGGAAACGCTTGAACGGCATCACGGATTCCTTGACGGCAACCTGCTGGCCGCGGTGCATCACGCCACCGTCGCCCTTGGGCAGCAGCAGACCGTTGGCACGCTGGTCGGCGATGGTCTCCCCCGCCATAATACGGGCGGCTGCCTTGGCCAGTGCCACGCCGGTGGCCTTGGAAGCGAACGGCACGGTACGCGAGGCACGCGGGTTGGCTTCGATCACGTACAGGGTGTTGGCCATGAAGGCATACTGCACGTTAATCAGGCCCTGCACGTGGCAGCCCTTGGCGATGGCGTAGGTGCCTTCGCGCAGGCGGCGAATCTGATCGTCGGACAGGGTCGAAGGCGGCAGGGTGCAGGCCGCGTCACCGGAGTGGACGCCGGCCTCTTCGACGTGTTCCATAATGCCGCCGATATACAGTTCCTTACCGTCAAACAGGGCGTCCACGTCGATTTCGATGGCGTCCTGCAGGAACTTGTCAATCAGCAGCGGGGAGGGCAGACGGCCGGAAACAACCGTATCAGCCTGGGCTTCGGCAAGAGCACGCTCCACATACTTGGTCAGCTGCTTGTCGTCGTAGACGATTTCCATGCCGCGGCCGCCGAGCACATAGCTCGGGCGCACCAGCACCGGGTAGCCGATGCGATGGGCGGCGTCCATGGCCTCTTCCAGGCTCAGGGCTGTGCCGTAGCGCGGCGCGTTCATTTCGGCCTTCTTCAGCACCTCGCCGAACAGCTCGCGGTTTTCGGCCAAGTCGATGGATTCCGGAGTGGTGCCCAGAATCGGCACACCGGCGGCCTTGAGGCGCGCGGCAAGCGACAGCGGCGTCTGGCCGCCAAGCTGCACGATCACGCCCTTGACGGGGCCCATCTTCTTCTCGGCCTCGTAGATTTCGAGCACGTCTTCGAAGGTAAGCGGCTCGAAATACAGGCGGTTGGAGATGTCGTAATCGGTGGAGACGGTTTCGGGGTTGCAGTTGACCATGATCGTGTCATAGTCTTTGCCGAGCTCCTGCACTGCGTGCACGCAGGTGTAGTCGAACTCGATGCCCTGACCGATGCGGTTCGGGCCGGAGCCGAGGATGATCACGGCTTCGCGCTCGCGCGGCTTCAGCTCGGTTTCGTCGGCGTAGCAGGAGTAGTAGTACGGCGTGGCCGCGTCGAATTCGGCGGCGCAGGTATCCACGGTCTTGTAGACCGGGCGAATGCCGTAGTTCCAACGCAGCTGGCGCACGGTGTTTTCGCCCTCGTCGCCAAGGTCGCGCAGATGCGCGATCTGCAGATCGGACAAGCCGGCGAGCTTCGCCTTCTTGAGCAGCTTCGGCGTCAGGTTCTCGGCTGCGCGCACTTCGGCGGCCATTTCGTTGATCAGCGTGAGTTGCTTCAGGAACCACGGGTCGATCTTGGTGGCTGCATACAACTGCTCGATGGTGGCACCGCCCCAAATGGCGCGCATGAGTTCGAGATAACGGTTCTCGGTGGGCACATGGATGGCCTTGAGCAACTCGTCCACTTCAGCGGCGGAGGGCTTGTCGCCATCCCAGTTGAAGCCCATGTGGCGCTTGTCGATGGAGCGCATGGCCTTGCCCAGCGACTCCTGGAAGTTACCGCCCAGAGCCATGGCCTCGCCCACGGACTTCATGGAGGTCGTCAGTGTCGGATCGGCACCGGGGAACTTTTCGAAGGCGAAGCGCGGCACCTTGGTGACCACGTAGTCGATGGTCGGCTCGAAGGAGGCCGGAGTGGACTGGGTGATGTCGTTGCGAATCTCGTCGAGCGTGTAGCCGAGGGCCAGCTTGGTGGCGATCTTGGCGATCGGGAAGCCGGTGGCCTTGGAAGCCAGTGCAGAGGAACGGCTTACGCGCGGGTTCATTTCGATAACGATGATGCGACCTGTGTCCGGGTGGATGGCGAACTGGATGTTGCAGCCGCCGGTGTCAACGCCCACGCCACGGATGATGGCGATGCCGATGTCACGCAGCTTCTGGTATTCGCGGTCGGTTAGGGTGAAGCAGGGGGCCACGGTGATCGAGTCGCCGGTGTGCACGCCGACCGGATCGACGTTTTCGATCGGGCAAACGACCACGACATTGTCGTTGCGATCGCGCATCAGCTCGAGCTCGAATTCCTTCCAGCCTTCGATGCCCTCTTCGATCAGCACCTCGTCGGTGGGTGAATAGTGGATGCCAGCGCCGGCGATACGGTGCAGTTCCTCTTCGTCATGGGCGATGCCGGAACCAAGGCCGCCCATGGTGAAGCTCGGGCGCACGACCAGCGGGTAGCCGAGCTCGTCGGCAATACGATCGCACTCTTCAAGCGAGTGGGCGATACGCGAGCGAGCGGATTCGGCACCGGCCTCATCCACGACCTTCTTGAACAGCTCGCGATCCTCGCCGCGGTCGATGGCTTCCAGCGAAGCGCCGATCAGCTCGACGTTGTACTTCTTGAGCACGCCGGCCTCGCCCAACGCCATGGCGGCGTTCAATGCGGTCTGGCCACCAAGGGTGGGCAGCAGCGCGTCGGGGCGTTCCTTGGCAATGATCTGTTCCAAGATCGGCGTGGCGATCGGCTCGATGTAGGTGGCGTCGGCCATCTCCGGGTCGGTCATGATGGTGGCCGGGTTGGAGTTGACGAGGATGACGCGGATGCCTTCCTCACGCAGCACGCGGCATGCCTGGGTGCCCGAATAGTCGAACTCGGCGGCCTGACCAATGACGATCGGGCCGGAGCCGATGACCATCACGGATTTGATGTCAGTGCGCTTCGGCATCTCTTACTTACCTTCCTTGCCAGTGCGGGGATTGTTCTTCATAAGTTCGCAGAAACGGTCGAACAGATAGGCGGCGTCGTGCGGGCCTGCGGCGGCCTCCGGGTGGTACTGCACGGAGAACGCGGGGATGTCCATGCACTGCAGGCCTTCGACCACATCATCGTTCAGATCGATGTGGCTGACGAACACCTTGCCGTACTTGCCGTTGTCGTAGGGTGCCTCAACAGTCTCGCCGATCGGGGCATCCACTGCGAAGCCGTGGTTGTGGGCGGTGACCTCCACCTTGCCGGTGGTCAGATCCTTGACGGGCTGGTTAATGCCGCGGTGGCCGAACTTCAGCTTGTAGGTGCCGAAGCCAAGTGCGCGTCCGAAAATCTGGTTGCCGAAGCAGATGCCGAAATACGGATAGCCGGCGTCCAGCACCTGGCGCAGCAGATCGACGATCTGGTCGGCCTCACCCGGGTCGCCCGGGCCGTTGGAGAAGAAAACGCCGTCCGGGTTAAGATCCTGAATCTCCTGGAAGGTGACGGTGGAGGGAACCACATGCACGCGGCAGCCGCGTTCGGCCATACGATGCGGAGTCATGCCCTTGATGCCAAGATCCACGGCAGCCACGGTGTACAGCGGCTCCTTGCCCTCAAATTCGCCGCACGGCTCGATGGTGTAGGTCTCCTTGGTGGACACCTCGTCGTACAGGCTCAGGCCCGCCATCTGCGGGGTGCTCTTGACCACGTCCATCAGCTGGTCGATGGTTTTCAGAGCGCCGGTTGCGGCATCGACCAGTGCATCGCCGGAGAAGATACCGGCGCGCATCACGCCGGCGGAGCGCAGGTGACGCACCAGCTTACGCGTATCGATATGGCTCAGGCCGACGATCTCGTTTTTCTTCAGATCATCGTCCAAGCTGCCCTCGGCACGCCAGTTGCTGACGTTCGGGCTGGGGTCGCGCACAATATAGCCGGCAACCCAAATGCGCGAGGATTCGGGATCCTCGCTGTTGACGCCCGTATCACCGATGTGCGGGAACGTCTGCACCACAATCTGACGGTCGTAGCTCGGATCGGTGAGCGTCTCCTGGTACCCGGTCATTGCGGTGGCAAATACGATCTCACCGGTCGTCTCGCCAAGGGCACCGTAGGGCTCCCCTACATATACCTGTCCGTCTTCCAGAACGAGAACGGCATCGTCCCGGTCATACTGCGGAATTGTCTGGCTCACCAAAACCCCTTAATTCTCGTGAAGGTATTCCTTTGTAAAGGTTAACATTGCGGGCCCGTCCGCATCAGGTGGCGCGTTGCGGTTCGACCCAAAAAAATGCCTCCCGAATGGGGAGGCAACAACAATGACTATTCGTCCGCCGGCTCGGCAGCAGCGGTTGCGGGGACGGACGGCTCAACAGCGACAGGCTCAACTGGCTTCACGTCGTCGTCGATCGGCCGCTCCTTATCCACGCAAATAGCGGAGAGCAGCCCGTGGATGAACGCAGGGCTGTCATCATCGCACAGGGTTTTAGCCAACCCCAGTGCTTCGTCGATAGCGACTTTATCGGGAATCTCCTCATTGAACAGGATTTCCCACGTGGCGATGCGCAGAATGTTACGATCCACCACGCCCATACGACGAACCTTCCAACCCGTGGAATGCTCGTTCAGGGCGGTGTCAATATCGCGCCGATGCTCGGCCACGCCACGCACGATTTCGATGGCATAGTCGGGAAGCGGAGTCTGGGCACCCGGCTCAGCGATGCGCTCATCAAGCAGGGAAAGAATATCCTGTCCCTTTTCGTCAGCTTCATACAGGGTGTTCAACGCGCGCTTGCGGGCGGTGGATCGTGCCATTCGCTTACCTGTTCCTTTACGTCGCTAGTCGCTTACAATCCGTTAGTTACGTAGATTTCTACGCGTTTGGGCGGGAATAATCAGTTCTCGCGGCCGGTGTAGGAACCGTCGGTGGTGTTGATCTTGACGCGGTCGCCCTCGTTGATGAACAGCGGCACCTGAATCTCGGCACCGGTTTCCACGGTGGCGGGCTTGGTGCCGGCGTTGGAGCGGTTGCCCTGCAGACCCGGCTCAGTGTGGGTGATGGTCAGCACCACAGAGCCCGGCAGTTCGACGGACAGCGGGGTGCCATCGTGGAAGGACACGATGCAGTCGGTGCCTTCGAGCAGGTACTTGGCCTGATCGCCCACGAGGCTCTTGGGAACCATGATCTGGTCGTAGGTGGTCATGTCCATGAACACGAAGTTGTCGCCGTCCTCGTAGGAGTACTGCAACGTGCGGTTGTCAACGGTTTCGAATTCCATCTTCATGCCGGCGTTGAAGGTCTTGTCGACGATCTTGCCCGAGAGCACGTTCTTGATGGTGGTACGCACGAAGGCAGGGCCCTTGCCCGGCTTGACGTGCTGGAACTTGATCACGGTCCACAGCTGGCCGTCGAGGTTCAGTACGGATCCGTTCTTGATGTCATTGGTAGTCTGTGCCACGGTAAGTCACCTTCATTATTCTGGCCCTTAAGGGCCGACCTGCAAAAAATGCCTTGCCAATTATGCCATATCCCCTAGAATTCATCGTCTTCAGCCGGCCCATTCCCTGATTCGCCGATTGCAGACGCGGCATCACGCATCAAAACCGTCAGCAATTGCGATGCATTCAGGCAACGTGGACGTTCCAGACCCAGCGATAGAAAATCCTTATCCCCAGTGAAGATCACATCCACATCGTACGCAATTGCGGCATTCAGAATTGGCTGATCTGCATCATCTCGTATTGCGATGACGATTTGCTTCACTGCAGGAATATGCTCATAGTGCAAACCTGCGAGGAAACGTTCAACCACATACCGTTGCGCAGGCGCCTTGTTTTCCACAATCCTCATAAGTTCATCGATGCTCTGTTGACAGAGCACAATATCAAATTGCTCGATGACGGCTTCCAAAACTTTTGAGACGATACCTTCCGGAAAGAGTATCGCCGAGAACAATACGTTGGTGTCGACGAGGATACGCATCGCACTCACCGACGTTCGTGTCTTAGTTCATCAACCAAAGCCTGCACATCTTGTTCAGATTGCACACCGATATTCTCCGCAACGCCGGCAAATGATTCTTGAACTTCGTGTAAGGCGTTAATGCTTCCAATCCGACTACGACGACACTCCGTTTGATATCGCATAACATCTTCCAGCGCCACACGGCGATGATTCGATGGCCGAGTATAGGGAATCTCCCCTTTATCCAACAACCTGATCATCGTCTGTCTCGACACTCCTAACAGTTCCGCTGCTGCCGAAGTGCTCAGCATTCTACGCTCAGGCTTAATCGATACCGCATTCCCCGAATTCAAGATCTTTGTCACTGCGGCAAATGCCTCACGTACTTCTTCTCCAAGCCTTATCTCTTCGCCGTCTTCATCAACCAACCGTAATTTGCCGCGCAACAATTCAGTGGTGATACGTTCCAATTCACTTGTGTCATTCTGATCATCTCGAGGAATGATGACCTGAGCATCACCAGCCCCTGTTTCATAGAGACGATCATCCAACTCACTGGCATCCTGTGGCATAACAATGGCGGGCATCGTCATGGCCGTCTCCTTTCAGTTCAATCTAATAACCAGAATATCAGAAAACGACCAAAACAGCCAAAACAACCAAAAGTATCAAGCAAATATCTGTCATAATACCAATTACGACGAAACCCCAGCCCGGGTGGACTGGGGTTTCGTGAACGCTATGTTCTAGCGCGTGTCAGATCTTCACTGATGAAATCAGGCGAGGATCTTGGTGACACGGCCGGAGCCGACGGTGTGGCCACCCTCGCGCACAGCGAAGGTCAGGCCTTCCTCCATAGCGATGGGCTGGATCAGCTCAACGGTGAAGGTGGCGTGATCGCCCGGCTGGATCATCTCGACGCCTTCCGGCAGCTCGATGACGCCGGTGACGTCGGTGGTGCGGAAGTAGAACTGCGGACGGTAGTTGGAGAAGAACGGCGAGTGACGGCCGCCTTCGTCCTTGGTCAGCACGTAGACTTCGCCCTCGAACTTGGTGTGCGGGGTGACGGTGCCCGGCTTGGCCAGAACCTGACCACGCTCGACGTCGGTACGGTTGATACCGCGCAGCAGCAGACCGGTGTTATCGCCAGCCTCGCAGGAGTCCATCGTCTTGTGGAAGGTCTCGATGGAGGTGACGGTGGTGTTCTGGGTCGGACGGATACCGACGATCTCGACCGGGGAGTTGACGGCCAGCTGGCCACGCTCCACACGGCCGGTCACCACGGTGCCACGGCCGGAGATGGTGAACACGTCCTCGATCGGCATCAGGAACGGCTTGTCGAGATCGTGAACCGGGGTCGGGATGTACTCGTCGACGGCGGCCATGAGCTTCTTGACCTGCTCAACCCACTTCTCGTGATCCGGGGCGTCATCGTGCAGAGCGCCGTAAGCGGACAGGTGGATGACCGGGCAGTCACGATCGAAGCCGTTCTCGTCGAGGAGGTCGCGAACCTCTTCTTCGACGAGCTCGATGAGCTCCTCATCGTCGACCATATCGCACTTGTTCAGGGCGACGAGGATCTTCGGCACACCCACCTGACGGGCGAGCAGCACGTGCTCGCGAGTCTGGGCCATCGGGCCGTCGGTGGCGGCCACAACGAGGATAGCGCCATCCATCTGGGCAGCACCGGTGATCATGTTCTTCACGAAGTCGGCGTGGCCCGGGCAGTCGACGTGAGCGTAGTGACGCGCCTCGGTCTGGTACTCGATGTGGGCGATGTTGATGGTGATACCGCGAGCGGCCTCTTCCGGAGCGGAATCGATCTGGTTGAAGTCGTACTCCGGGTTCACATCCGGGAACTCCTCGTGGAGCACCTTGGAGATGGCGGCGGTCAGGGTGGTCTTACCGTGATCGACGTGGCCGATGGTACCAATGTTAACGTGCGGCTTAGTACGCTCGTACTTTTCCTTTGCCATGTGTTGTCCTCCTGGACGTCTCGTGAGTTCCCTCGTGCCCTATCGCACGAGGCACTCGCTCTATTCTACTGGGTTTCTGGGTTATGTGCCGCATAACGCGCCAGAACCCAGTCAGCAGTACACGATGTTACCGCTGACTGAAGACTGGCGCTAGTTTATGCTTGTGGCGCGTGTCACTCGCCGCGGGCGGCCTTGATGATCTCCTCGGAGACGCTCTTCGGCACCTCATCGTAGGAATCCATCTCCATGGTGAACACGGCGCGGCCCTGGGTCTTGGAACGCAGGTCGCCGATGTAGCCGAACATCTCAGCCAGCGGGACCTTGGCATCAATCACCTTGACGCCGACGCCGTCGGTCATCGAGGTGATGTTGCCGCGGCGCTGGTTCAGATCGCCGATGACATCGCCCATGTACTCCTCCGGAGTACGAACCTCGACCTTCATAATAGGTTCGAGGATAACCGGCTTGGCCTTGGGGGCAGCTTCCTTGAAGCACATGGAGCCTGCCAGCTTGAAGGCCATTTCGGAGGAATCGACCGGGTGCATCTGGCCATCCTTGATGACGGCCTTGACGCCCACAACCGGGAAGCCGGCGAGGATACCGGATTCCATGGCTTCCTTGACACCGGCCTCGATGGGGCCGATGAATTCGCCGGAGATGTGGCCACCGGTGACAACGTTCTCGAACTCGAAGGTCTTGCCCTCGGTGGTGTCGAGCGGTTCGAAGTCCATGAGGACCTTTGCGAACTGGCCGGAACCACCGGTCTGCTTCTTGTGGGTGTAGCCCTGGTCGATGACGGCCTTGCGGATGGTCTCGCGGTAGGACACCTGCGGCTTGCCCTGGTTGCACTCCACCTTGAACTCGCGACGCATACGGTCGACAATGATGTCGAGCTGGAGCTCGCCCATGCCGGCGATCAGAGTCTGGCCGGACTCTTCGTCGGTGGTGACCTGGAAGGTCGGATCCTCTTCGGAGAGCTTGGCGAGGGCGATGCCCATCTTCTCCTGATCAGCCTTGGTCTTCGGCTCCACGGCCACCTGGATCACAGGATCCGGGAAGGTCATGGAGTTGAGGGTGATCGGGGCGTCGATGGCGCACAGGGTGTCACCGGTGGTGACGTTCTTGAGGCCCACGAAGGTGTAGATGTTGCCGGCGGAAGCCTCCTCCACCGGGTTCTCCTTGTCGGCGTGCATCTGGAAGATCTTGCCGACGCGTTCCTTCTTCTCGCGGGTGGAGTCGAGCACGGAGTCGCCGGGCTTGACAGCACCGGAGTAGACGCGCACGAACACGAGCTTGCCGTAGAACGGATGGGTGGAGATCTTGAAGACCAGAGCCGAGAACGGATCGGACTTGGTGGGCTTGCGGTCGATCTCGATGGACTCGTCCTTCGGATCGAAGCCCTGGATGGCGGGCACGTCCTCCGGGCTCGGCAGGTAGTCAACGACACCGTCGAGCATGGGCTGAACACCCTTATCCTTGAAGGCGGAACCGCAGAAGACCGGGAAGGCTTCCTTGTTGATGGTCAGCGAGCGAACGCCGGCGCGGATGTCTTCCTTGGACAGGTCGCCGTCCTCGAAGAACTTGTTCATCAGGTCGTCGTTCGCCTCGGCAGCGGCCTCAACCAGCTGCTCGTGGTATTCGTCGGCCTTGTCCTTCAGATCGTCCGGGATCTCGGTGGTGTCGTACTTGGCACCGAGCTCCTCGAGGCCGTTCCAGACATAAGCCTTCATCTCGACCAGATCGACCACGCCGGTGAAGTCGTTCTCGGAACCGATCGGCAGCTGCATAACCAGCGGCTTGGCGCCGAGCTTCTCCTTGATGGTGTCGACGGAGTAGTAGAAGTTCGCGCCGAGCTTATCCATCTTGTTGATGAAGCAGATACGCGGAACACCGTACTTATCGGCCTGACGCCACACGGTTTCGGACTGCGGCTCCACGCCTTCCTTGCCGTCGAACACGGCAACGGCACCATCGAGCACGCGCAGGGAGCGCTCCACCTCGGCCGTGAAGTCCACGTGGCCAGGGGTATCGATGATGTTGATCTGGAACTTGTCCTTGGTGTCGTGAGACTGACGGCTCCAGAAGCAGGTGGTGGCGGCGGACTGGATCGTGATACCACGCTCCTGCTCCTGCGCCATGAAGTCCATGGTGGAAGCGCCGTCGTGGGTTTCGCCGATCTTGTAGTTCTTACCGGTGTAGAACAGGATGCGCTCGGTGGTGGTGGTCTTGCCGGCATCGATGTGGGCCATGATGCCGATATTGCGGACGTGGTGAAGGTCCTTAAGCACCTCTTCAGCCATTGTTAATCCTTAACTCTAAGTTGAGCTTGCTTGGCTACTTCAGACTACCAGCGGTAGTGGGCGAAGGCCTTGTTAGCCTCGGCCATCTTGTGGGTGTCCTCACGACGCTTCACGGAAGCGCCCAGGCCGTTGGAGGCATCGAGGATCTCGTTGGCCAGACGCTCGGCCATGGTCTTCTCGCGACGAGCGCGGGAGAAGTCGGTCAGCCAGCGCAGGGACAGGGTGTTGGCGCGGTTCGGCTTGACCTCGACCGGCACCTGGTAGGTAGCGCCACCGACGCGGCGGGAACGCACCTCAAGGGACGGACGGATGTTGTCCAGAGCGCGCTTGAGAACGGCCACCGGCTCCTGGTCGGACTTTTCCTTGACCATATCGAGCGCGGAGTAGACGATGTCCTCAGCGATCGACTTCTTGCCGTCGAGGAGGATCTTGTTGATCAGCTGCGCCACCACGGTGGAACCGTAGATCGGATCGGGCAGCACGACGTGCTTCTTGGCAGGTCCTTTACGTGACATATCTCTTACTTCGCCTTCTTTGCTCCGTACAGGGAACGACCCTGCTTACGATCCTTAACACCCTGGGTATCGAGCGCGCCACGCACGATGTGGTAACGCACACCCGGCAGATCCTTGACACGGCCGCCGCGCACGAGCACGATGGAGTGCTCCTGCAGGTTGTGGCCCTCGCCCGGAATGTAGGCGGTGACTTCGATGCCCGAGCTCAGGCGCACACGAGCGACCTTACGCAGAGCCGAGTTCGGCTTCTTCGGGGTGGTGGTGTAGACACGGGTGCACACGCCGCGGCGCAGCGGGCTGCCCTTCAGGGCCAAAGTCTTGGACTTCTTCGGCTTTGCCTGACGTCCCTTGCGGACGAGCTGTTCAATAGTAGGCAACTTGAATTCTCCGATTCAGTGGTTTCTCTTAGCTTTGTGTGACCGCCGCACTGCGCCCACACTTTCCCAGCCTGTCGTTCACGCAGGTTGCCCCACGCTCCGACGAATCGGAAAAGATAGCCACAGTCCACCGGCCCGATGGCCCGTTATTCTCACGCCTGCACATTACTGCGCCGCGATCATACGAATCCCGGGATATCCCAACCCGCACGCCTGTTACATAAGGCATGCCGTTGGCACACACAAATGTCTATATTACCGTCTCGCCGGACAACGACTCGCCGGGCCGCCGAAGCATCCATGCTTGGAAACAAGAAAACCCTCCCACATGGGGAGGGTTTTGATGGGGTGGCCAACGCGGCTCGAACGCGCGACCTTCTGAACCACAATCAGATGCTCTACCAACTGAGCTATGGCCACCATAGTTGCATGTCTTCAGTGAACTGAATTCGCACAACAGAGGAATACTATACACCTCATTTCAACAAAGTCCAGTTCGGAGTGTCGCGCATTATTCTGCTATACTTAAAAGTGCCGAAGGAGGCAAGGCAGTACGGCGAAGAAGCCGGTAATCCCCATCGGCAACAGATAACACAACAGGCAACAACGTAGGTGAACAGACAAGAGAAGATAGTGGCGTAATGTGAACCTCCTTCCCCCATAGCGGTGGCCCCGGGTGACATAGTCTCCCCGGGGCCACCTGCTGTCTGCAGCCATGTCGGCTTACTCGCGGTTTACTCGCCGCTCGGCTTATTCGGTGCGCAACGCTGTAGCCGGATCCTGCTTGGCGGCACCACGCGAAGGAATCAGACCGCCAATCAGCGTCAGGATCACGCTGAGAATCACCAGAACGGCTGCGCTGCCCCATGGCAGGAAGGCATTAACCTCATTGGTTTCCATGAAATGGTGCAGCACCGCATTAATCGGGAAGTTCAGCCCGATGGTGATGCCCACACCCAGAACGCCCGACAGCAGGCCGATAATGCCGGTTTCTGCATTGAACACGTTGGATACGTTGCGCTTGGAGGCACCCATGGCGCGCAGAATACCGATTTCCTTGGTGCGCTCCAGCACGGAAATGTAGGTGATGATGCCGATCATAATCGACGAAACAACCAGCGAGACGGCCACGAAAGCGATCAGTACGTAGGTGATCACGTTGATAATCGTGGTCACCGAGCTCATCATCAAGCCGACGTAATCGGTGTAGGTGATGGTGTCCTTCTTGCTGGCGGTGGCGTTGTAGTCGGCGATGGCGTCGGCGATATGATCCTTGTCTTCGAAGGAATCAACGTAGATGTTGATCGAGTTCGGCGCATCACGACTCACCACGCCGAAGGCGGAAAGGTTGTCGTTGTAAGTGCCGGTGGATACGTACTGGTTGTAGATGGCCACCAAAGTCGCCTCGTCAGCGGTGGCGATATACGCGTCGAATTGGTCGGCCAACTGCTGTTCGCTCATCTGCGCCATCATCGCGGCCTGATTGGCCGCATCTCCTTGCGCCGTATCCGTACCGGTCTGGGCGGCGGCAGATGCGCTCATTAGCGACTTGGCCATCTGCGACTTCTGCGTAACTCCTAAAGAAGCCACGTATTCCTTGGCATCAGCGGCCTTGGTGGCATCGTCGGACGGCGAGAAGGCCATACCGTTGAGCACATTGTGAGTTTCGTCGGCCTTCTGGTCGGCCACGATGGCGCTGGCATCGGTGTGATCGATCAGCTCGTCGGTCAAGGCTCGCGTGTAACCCACGCCGGAGGCCAACGGCGTGGCATCAGCATCAGCATGCGGCTTGACCACACCCACGATCTTCAGCTTGATGGCCTTGTCAGAGTTCACCAAATCGGCGACCTGATCAGCATCGTCACCTACGTAGGTCCAGTGGCCATCATCGCCCTTCACATACTGGTCGGATGCGGGAATCAGGCTCAGCTGCTGATTCAAAGCCTTGGAATAATCGATTGCTTTGGTGTTGGTGTCCACATCGTCGCCGGCATCCAGCGCATTCATCATTTCGTGGTATTCGCTCGCGGGCTTCAATCCCAGCTCATACAACGTAGTGATGGGCATCGCGTTATTGGAGTCAAGTACCAGCACCACTTCATCGCTGGACTTAGGCCATGTGCCGTTGACCACTTCATAGTTGTCGGTAACAACCTTGCTAATGGTTTTGCCGTCGGCGTCGGGCATGATTTCATGGAAGGAGCTGGGCGCGGCATTCTGATCGGTTTCGCCGGTGAGCATGCTCATACGCGTGGAAGTGAAGGTGGAGGTGTCGGTGGACATCAGCGAGCCGCTGGCCATCTGCGAGGCCATCGACTGGCTGGACGAGCCGGACGAACCGACTGTCACGCCGTCGGCGCTTACCAAAGTGCCGTCCGAATCGTGCGTATACACGGAGAACTTCGTGTCATACGAATACTGGATGCCCGCGGAACCAACATATTCATGAATCGGACTGGACTTCTTATCCAAATATTTCTTGAACGCGCTCAGGTTATTCTCAGTGATCGAACTGGTCATGGTGGACGCGTCTTTAACGGCGGAATCATCCGCATAAATCGCTTTGGAATCATGCTTTTCACCGCGCGACTCGGAGGCCTCCTGACCGGCGGACATCAGCGAGCTTAAATCAAAGGTTTTCGCATCGATGGTGATCGGGTAGGCAGTCATGGTGTCGCGCTGTATCGAATCGATATATTCGTTCACGCCCGCCGAAACGGACATAATCAGTGCGATGCCGATGATACCGATGGATCCAGCGAATGCCGTGAGGAAGGTACGCCCCTTCTTGGTTTTCAGATTGTTGAAACTTAGCGCCAGCGATGTGGCCAGCGACATTGAGGCGCGGCCCATGGTTTTATGCACCGGCTTGCTGTGGGCGTCGTCGGCCGACTGCGGATCGAAAGGATCGGAGTCGGAACGAATCACACCGTCTTTGAGCTCCACGATACGAGTGGCATATTCGCGCGCCAACTCGGGGTTGTGCGTCACCATCACCACCAGGCGATTCTTGGCCACTTCCTTGAGCAGGTCCATGATCTGCACCGAGGTGTCGGAGTCAAGCGCGCCGGTCGGCTCGTCGGCCAACACGATGTCGGGATCGTTAACCAGCGCACGGGCAATGGCCACACGCTGCATCTGGCCGCCGGATAGCTGGTTTGGCTTCTTGTTGATATGCTCGCCGAGCCCCACCTGCTTCAGTGCCTTGCGGGCGCGCTGACGGCGTTCGGAACGCGATATACCGGAAATGGTCAGTGCCAGCTCCACGTTGGAGAGGATGGTTTGGTGGGGAATCAGGTTGTAGCTTTGGAACACGAACCCGATGGTGTGGTTGCGGTAGGAATCCCAGTCGCGATCCTTGTATTGCTTGGTGGAGATGCCGTTGATCACCAAATCGCCGGAATCGTAGCGGTCGAGACCGCCGATGATGTTCAGCAGCGTGGTTTTTCCGGAGCCGGAAGGGCCGAGGATAGCGACAAACTCGCTGTCCCTAAGGCTCAGGCTTACATCGTTCAACGCCTGTTGGACGAAATCACCGGTTTTGTATTGCTTGGAGATGTTCTGAATGTGCAGCAAGCTGACTCTTTCCTCGAAAATTCGCGGTCGGACGCGCCACCGAACGTGGGCAAGCCGAAATCGAGAACATTATAAGCGACACACGTAGAACCCAAACCAAAGTCCGCTATGCGCTGAGAGCCACCGAAGCCAAAAGTAAATAGTCTTACAGGAAGCAAAGTGTGGACTGGCGTTGGCAAAGCACACGATGAATGAGGAATGCACGCGTTGCCAAAACGTACGTTATACGTATATAATTAAAAAAACATACGTATAATATGGAGGTGCGCGATGGCAGATAATCAGAAACTGACCCTAAGTGTGGATAAGGATTCCATCGCGAACGGCAAACGCTACGCGAAGGAGACAGGACGCAGCCTTTCTGCGATAGTGGAGGATTATCTTGCCGCACTCCCCGCCACCGGCGGCACAGACGACGAACGTCCACTCCCCTCAAACGTCAGGCGACTGATTGGTATCGCAGCGGGTACCGACGAAAACGACTACCGCCGACATCTGGAGGCCAAATACGCATGAGGCTCGTCATCGACACCAATGTATTTCTTGATGTAATTCTCGACCGACCCAGCTGCGATGCCGCGGCAAGAGTGCTCGCCTTAAGCGAGCAGAAGGATTGTGAGCTACTGATGCCCGCTCATGCGGCTGCCACCATTGCGTATATCGTGGAAAAGAATAGAGACCGCTCCACCGCCGCACAAGCATTGTCGCTGTGTCTGGGCATCGCCCGCGTCGCTCCCCTAGACGAATCAGCCATTCTCAGAGGGCTTTCCCTCGGATTTCGCGACGTCGAAGACTCGTTCGTGGCGGCCATAGCTATTCGCGAACAGGCGGACTTCATCGTCACCGGCAACGTCAAGAACTTCGTCGGCTTCCTCGCGCCCGCGATAACCGCCGCCGAGCTTATAGCCAGATTTGACGCGTAAACAACACATTCATCAAATAAACGATTTGTTCCTGACAAGCAGGTCACTCAAAATCCGGCTCGAAGCCGTCATCAATGGGTCGGTAACCCTCACCGAACACATCGGTGATGCTCAGCAGGATCTCATCATCGTTTTTCGCGCATTCCTCGGCTTCTAAGTAAGGCATGAAATCCTCCTGCGCTCATATCCGGCACTTTGTCGTGCTGGATGGCTGTATGAGAGTGAAAGTGCCCCAGATAGGAATCGAACCTACGACACCATCTTTAGGAGAGATGTGCTCTATCCACTGAGCTACTGGGGCAACGTCGAACCATTGTACACGTCACCCCGCCAAGAGAGTGCAGTTCGTGCCGGTTTGGTGTGGAACCGCTCTCCGACGGCGAAATACCAGCGTGCGCACAGCAGTCACACGATACAGTGGCAGCGCAATAGCACACGCAAGCAAGCTAGACCAAAACCAGATCACAACAAGACCAGCACAGAAAAAGCACGGGGGATGCACGATTATGGCTAAGGCACGAAGCACATCCAGAGGCAAGAGCGCTACAGCGCGATCAACGGCTGGTGCAACGCCTCGCCCGGCAAACAAGCGTTCGACGGTCAAGCCCGTACCTGCGCCCCGCCGCAGACGCCACCGTTTTCTCGGCGTGCTCGCAGCCTTGTTCGCGCTGCTGGCGTTAGTTGGCACCGCGGCCCGCGCGCTGCCGGGCGACTTGCAGGAGCTCCCCTATGTTCCCGTTGTCGTATCAGCCACGCCATGGTTCATATTGCTGGCACTGGTCGCGTTGCTGTTGGCGATTCTTTCGCGCCGCGTGCTGGTGGCGCTGCTCGCCGTCGCCACCATCGGTCTGAACGGCTACTGGCAGTATCCGTTCTTCTATCAGACCGGCAAGGCCCTGCCCCAAGCCGCGCTGAATGCGATGGCTTCTTCCGAAGCCGACACAACTGACGCCTATGCACGCGTAATGACGCTGAACGTATACAAAGGTCAGGCCGACCCGCAGGCAGTGGTGGATCTGGTGCGCGACCAGCGCGTCGAAGTGCTGGCGCTGCAAGAAACCAGCGAAGATTTTGTGCAACGACTGAACGACGCCGGCATTGAAAGCTATCTGCCGTACTCGCATGTCGCCTCGTCGGACGGCGTGTTTGGCAATGGTATTTGGTCCGCCACTCCCCTGGCTGATCCGGCCGATGACGATGTGAATTCTAGTGCTTCGTTTATGCCCGGCGGCACCGTTGATATGGGTGGTAATCAGATTCGCTTCGTGTCCGTGCATACTACTGCGCCGGTGGCGGGCTATTGGAGGCAGTGGAAGCGATCAATCGACGAACTTGGGTTGATGCGCCAGCACACTGACACCCGCTACATTTTTATGGGCGATTTCAACGCCACCTATGATCACACGCCGTTCCGTGACTTTCTGGGCGACCGGTTCGTCGATGCCACACGCGCTTCGGCGCATGGTTTCACGTTCTCCTGGCCCACAAACCGCACCGGAGTGCCGATGTTCGCTGATATTGACCACGTGGTACTCGACCGGGGCATGACGGCCGGCCAGTGCAAGATAGTTAAGGTAGCCGGTTCGGATCACGCAGCCTTGCTGATCACCGTGGCCGTGCAATAACGACCACGGTGCGCTAGAATCCCTAGAACCCCAAGCGTGTGCGACCGAACTGGTCCAGCCAGCGCAGAATCGCACCCTCACGCAACGCCCACGGGCAGATTTCGACCTCTTGAATGTTCAGAGCCTTCATAATCTCATCGGCCACAATGCCGCCGCCCACAATCTGCAGGGTGCGTTCGGGGGTGATGCCCGGCAATGCCACGCGCTGCTCAGGTTCGATGGCCGCAAGACGCGGAATCCAATCCTCCAACTGCTCCCGGGTCATGATCAACGTATCTTCACGCCCCGGCTGGCGCAGCACAGCACCGCACAAACGGGCCAGCGAACGGAAGGTTTTGGAAGTGCCGACCGCATGATTCGGGTGCTTGGAGACCGGAAATACCTTGATCATCGGCTCCAGAATCTTGCGCACCTGCTTGCGCACGTCCTCAAGTTCTTCGGGGGTAGCGGTGCCCGTGGGCAGGAATTCGGTGGTGATTCGTCCGGCACCGGCCGGTGCAGAAAGCGCCACAGTCGGCTCCTCATCGGAACCCATCGCGACTTCCAAGGAGCCGCCGCCGATATCCAGCACCAGCAAGCGCCCGGCATCCCAGCCGTACCAACGGCGTGCGGCAAGGAAGGTTAGCCTTGCCTCGTCAGTGCCCGACAGCACGGTGACGCCCTGACCGATGCGCTCTTCGATGCGGTGAATCACCTTGTTACCGTTCGGCGCTTCGCGCAGTGCGGAGGTGGCCATCACCAACAGCTGGGTAATTTCATAATCCTCGGCCAGTTTCATGCATTCGTCCACGGCTTCGAGAATTGCCTCAATGCCGGCTTTTTTGATGGAACCGTCATCCTTGAGGTATTTCATCAACCGAACGGTGGTTTTGGTGCTGGCCTCAGGCTCAGGGCGAGCGCCGGGAGCGGCGTCGACGATAAGCATGTGGATGGTGTTGGAACCGATATCGAGCACGCCGAGACGCGTGGTGTGCGAGCGCAGATTGACCATGGTTCGACCATAGCACTTCGGCCCGCACACCATCGGATGGGCTCCCACATGCTGTTCACATACTGTTCGCGGGAACAAAGCAAGACCTACCAAGTGGGCGGGTGATCACCGATGCGAATCATCAATAAGACTCACTGTTGGGCCTGCCGCTGAGCATATAACCCGCCTACCTGATTGTGCCAAACACACAGCAGGCACGGTAAACGCAGCAACTACTAACGCAGCGACTGCATGAACCGGCCTAGCCGCTCCAATCCTTCAGCCAACGCTTCGCGGGAGGCCGCATAGCTCAGTCGCACGTGGGTGTCGGCGGTAGCCTGGCCGAAGTCACGGCCGGGCGTCAACGCCACGTGCGCTTCATCCAGCGCGCGTTCGCAGAAGGTCCATGCGTCCAAACCGGTGCTCGCAATATTGAAATACGCGTAGAACGCACCGTTCGGTTCGACTTCCACAGGCAAGCCAATGCGCTTCAGCCCATCGAGCACAATGCGGCGGCGGGCGAGCAGTTCCTGACGACGAGCCTCGCATTCGGCCAAGCTTTCGGGCGTGAAGCAGGCGAGCGCCGCGTGCTGAGTGGGCGTGTGCGCGCACAGATAGTAGTTGGTGGCCAGATCGTCCACGGCTTCGAGCACCGCCAGATCGTCGGGCAGTACGGCCCAGCCGAGCCTCCAGCCAGTCATGCCGAAGAACTTGGAGAAGCTGTTGCACACGATGGCACCAGGATCGCAGGCCAGTACGGATTGCACTTCGCCGTCGCCGGCTTCGTGGTCGGCCAGATCAAGGTAGGTTTCGTCTACGATGCGCCATGCGCCGCGCTCGGCGGCCAGCGTGCACACCTGGTTCAGCACGTCGAAGTCTATGGTGGTGCCGGTGGGGTTCGAAGGCGAGGTGATCATCACGGCCTTGGTGCGTTCGGTCCAATATTGTTCGCACAGTTCGGCGGTCAGATGGAATCGGGTGGCAGCCGAAGTGGGCACGTCCACCACGTTACCTTCGAAGGAACGTACGAGTTCCCTATTGCACGGGTAGGAGGGGTCTGCCACGATAACGTCGTCGCCCGGATCCACCATCAGAGCGGTGGCCAGCAGCAGTGCGGCGGAGCCTCCCGCAGTCACACAGATGCGCTTGGGATCGATATCGAGCCCGTGGCGTTCGCGATAGAAGTCGGCGATGGCCTGACGTAGTTCGGGCAGTCCCATGGCTGCAGTGTAGGGCAGAGCACGGCCGTCGTATTGTTCGCGCATGGCGTCGCGCACGGCCGGCGGCGCGCCGAAGTCCGGTTCACCAAGGCTGAGTTTGACGACGTTGATACCGTTGGCGATCATTGTGTCGGCTTTTTCGCCGAATACCATCGCACGGAAGGGATTGATTTCGCGGGCCCTGCGGGCCATCACCGGAGCGTTTGCCATATCACGGTTCTATCCGTTTGTTGGGACAAGGGCTCCGGCAACCCGCCACAACCAAGAGCGCATCGAAGGCTGCCGCCCCTCTTGGCACCCGCACGAGGCGCTGATGACTGACGCTGGCTTATAATCACCAGTAGGTTAGTCGGTCGAACAAATCCCGGCCGACCTGTTGCAGTACTGTTGCAATTCTGTCGCAGCACTAGCTGTGTTGCAACAGAATCAAAGGTTCAAGGAGGATACCTATGGGCAGACTTAACGGCGCACGCGCCACATTTGAAGCCAGCGGCGACAAGGTTAACGTCGCTATTCTCGGTGCCGGGCGCATCGCCCATACCATGGCGGACACGCTGGTTAAGATGGCAGCTTCGTCTGACTATGGCACGCTGATTCACCCGTATGCGGTGGCCGCCCGTGACCTGGATCGCGCCGAAGCGTTCGCCGGCCAGTGGGGGTTTGACAAAGCTTACGGCTCTTACGAGGAGCTGGTGGCCGACCCGAACGTGGATTTGGTGTATATCGCCACGCCGCATTCCCTGCACGCCGAGCAAGCGATTCTGTGTATGCAGGCCGGCAAGAATGTGCTGGTGGAGAAGTCGTTCACTGCGAACGCCGCGCAGGCCCGCGAGGCTTTGGATGTTGCCAAGCAGACCGGTATGCTGTGCGCCGAGGCGATTTGGACACGCTATATGCCCAGCCGTCAGATGATTAACGACATCATCGCTTCCGGTGAGATTGGTGAGGTGAAGGCTGCGAGCGCCAACCTGTGCTATCCGGTGGCCGATAAGGCGCGTATGACCGATCCGGCTTGTGCGGGCGGCGCGCTGTTGGATGTGGGCGTGTATCCGTTGAACTTCTTGGATATGGCAATCGGCGCCGATCATGGGCGCGTGATCGACCGTATCGATACGTCGATGACACCTTGGCCCGCCACTGGTGTGGATGCGCAGAACTCAACCACGCTGTATTACACGGACGGCACGATGGCCACGGCCACAAGCTCGATGCTCGTGGCTTCCGATCGCAATGGCACCGTGTGGGGAAACAAGGGGTATTTGGTGGTTACCAATATCAACAATCCCTCGCGCATCGACGTGTATGGCAACGATCATGAGATCAAGCGCAGCATCAACGTGCCGACTCAGCTCACCGGCTACGAGTATGAGGTGGCCGACGCCGCCAATGCGCTGCTCGACGGTCAGATCGAATGTGCAGCCATGCCGCACGCGGATACACTGCGCATTATGGAACTTATGGATAGCCTGCGCGAACGCTGGGACCTCAAATATCCTTTCGAAAGCTGACCAAACCGACAGAATCAGTGGACTCAGCGCTCAGCAGAACCAGCGGAACCAATGAAACTGTCAGAACTGGCCGATTCAGCGGATTTATCAAGTTCGGCAAAGCCTTCGTGACCCGCAGAACTGACGGAACCAGCAGAACCAGTGCTACCAGCACCATCCGTCCCACCGACAATCTGATCGTATAGCCGCGCGAGTCGTTCGTCTCGCGCGGCTTTCGTCAATTCGCACTCCCAGACAACAATCACCCGCCAACCGTCGGCTTCCAGCGCCGCATGCTGGGCAAGGTCGCGCTCATGGTTGCGCATAAGCTTTGCCGTCCAAAATTCCACGTTCGATTTGGGCATCGAATGCTTATTGCAACCTTCGTGCATATGCCAGAAGCATCCGTTGACGAACACGATGGTGTGATATTTGGGCAGCACCACATCCGGATGCCCAGGGTAGCGTTTGTCGTTCTTGCGAAATCTCAGGCCGCGGCGAAACAGGTAGCTGCGCACCAGCACTTCGATACTGGTATTGGTGCCGCGAATATGCGACATAGTGTACGAGCGCGTGCCCCGCTCATACTTTTCCGGTGCTGTATGCCGCACGCGTGTCGTATGCGTCGTACGTTTCGTATGCTTTGTATGCGTTGCACGCTTCGTTTGTTTCGCTGTATCCGCCACGCCACACGAGTGTATCGCACACGGCGAAGGCGCGGCCGCCGCTACACTACCAACTATGAGCGAACTGACGATACGACGGGCCACGACGGCCGATATTCCTGCAATCGACGCACTGCTGCGTCAGGTACTTGAAGTGCATCACGCCGGCAGGCCCGACCTGTTCAAGGGCGGTGCCAAGAAATACACCGACGAACAATTGCAAGGGATTCTGGACGATGATCGCACGCCGGTATTCGTAGCGCACGAACCTGACGGCCCGGTGTTGGGCTACGCATTCTGTATCTTCCAGCAGCATCCAAACGATAATATTCTGACCGATATCACCACCCTGTATATCGACGACCTGTGCGTGGACGAGTCCTCGCGCGGCAAGCATGTGGGTTCCGCACTATATCGCCATGTGCTGGATTTCGCGCGCGAATCCGGCTGCTACAACGTGACGCTTAACGTGTGGTCCTGCAACCCGACGGCTCAGGCTTTCTACGAACGCATGGGCCTGACCCCCTACCGCATCGGTATGGAGCAGATTCTGTAGCTGGCTCCTCGCGACAATAACCGTCAACCAAGCAACCCCAGCAGATCGTCTCTGGTGAGCGTGGCGATAGAGGCGACCGGCTGTCCGGAGGCGAAGGCGCCGGTTTCGTCTGCTTCGAGCGAAGCGTCGGTGAATTGGCGTGCCAGTTCGCTTTTGGTGTGCTGCAGTTCGAGAATGCGCTCTTCGATGGTGTCTTTGGCCACCACTTGGTACACGTTCACATCCTGCGTTTGCCCGATGCGATGCGCACGGTCGGTGGCCTGATTCTGCGCGGCCGCATTCCACCACGGGTCGGCGTGAATCACCACGCTCGCCCCGGTGAGATTCAAACCAGTGTTGCCGGCTTTCAGCGAAATCAGGAATGCCGGCGTGGCGTCCGCGTTGAATCGGTCCACCAGTTCCAAGCGACGCTTCTTCGGCGTTGAGCCATCGATGGTGTAGTAGCTCAGCCCCATGGTGTCGAATCGTTCGCCGATCAGTTCAAGGAAGCTGGTGAACTGGGAGAAAATCAGCGCCTTCTTGCCTTCGGACACGCATGTTTCCACGAGTTCGCCGATGGCGGCGAGTTTGGCCGACTGATCCTTGGCATTGGCATACAACAGTCGCGGATCGCAGCAGATTTGACGCAGCTTGGTCAGTTCGGCGAGTATCTGGATTTTCGACGTGTTGAAATCCGACTGTTCGCTGTGCTCCAGTTGCATACGCAAGCGCTGTTCGTGCGCCGCGTACAGTTTGCGCTGTTCGCCTTCCAGACGCACGGTGAGCGTGGTTTCCAGCTTGTCTGGCAAGTCGGTGAGCACTTGCGATTTGAGTCTGCGTTTGATGAACACGCCAACCAAGGATTGCAGACGATGGGCCACGCGCGCCGATTCAGGGTTGACTTGGGCGGCCGCCCTACCCTCATACGTGGATTCATCCGCCGCGCGAGCGTTGGCGATAGGCAGTTCGTAACGTTCGTGGAACCGCTTGTAGGAGCCAAGCAGGCCCGGCATAAGGAAGTCGAAAATACTCCACAATTCGCTTAAGCGGTTTTCGATCGGTGTGCCGGTGAGCGCGAAGCGATGTTCGGCGGCCACGGATTTGACGGCTTTGGCGATCTTGGTGGTGTGGTTTTTGATGTATTGGGCCTCATCCAACGCCATGATGTCGAACCGTCGGTTTTCGGCACGATAGTCGTCCACGTCGCGCCTCAGCAGATCGTAGGAAGTAATCAGCACGGTGGGTTCGTCGGCGGTGAAGGCATGGACGATGGCTGCGCGACGTTCGGCTTTGCCGCCCGCCACAACCACAGCATTGAAGCTGGGCGCAAACTTGGCGAATTCGTTGGCCCAGTTATACACCAGTGACGCCGGACAAACAATCAACGACGGCAGTTGCTGTTGCTTCTTCCCCGCCCGCGACAACAGCAGGGCAATCAGCTGCACCGACTTACCCAAGCCCATTTCGTCGGCAAGAATGCCACCGAATCCCTTATCACACAAGGTGTTCAGCCAACGGAAGCCATCCGCCTGATATGGTCGCAGCACCGATTTGAGCGCGCTCGGCACCTCATACGAGCTAGGATCGATAACCTTAAGATCATCCACATACTGGCTAAATGAGGCGTCTTTAACCACATCTGAACCGTCGTCAGGCAGTTCGCCGTCCAACAGGAACGCTTGGCCACCGGGCAGTTCAATCAGACCGGAGTTGAGCTGGCTCTCATCCAAATCAAGTTCGCGGGCCAACGTATCAAGCGTGTTCAGCTGTGCCCCATCGAGCCTGAGCAGCGTACCATCCTTAAGCTGGTGGAAGCGCTGACGGCGACGATAAGAGGCCAGCAACGAGCCGACTTCATCGGCCGGCACCTCATCGGCAATAGGTGAAATCTCCACCAGATTGCCCTTGACGGACAATCCCACCTTGACACTCGGCGCTTTGGGCGCGACCAGTCGGTCGAAGGCCGGCGTGGTGAACACGTCGCCCACATCATGCAGCAGCGGCAATCCCTCGTCGAACAGACGCACCAATCGTTTGGTATCGTCGCGATCGATATAGGCCGCGCCAAGACGCGCGCGAGCTGCAGCAGCTTGCTTGGCGGAGGCGGCACGACGGGAGTTTGCCGTGCGGAATTCTGGCATACGCCGGTTCGCCGCCGCCGCGTTGCCTGGCATGGAGAATAATCCGCGCACCACGTCCATTGCCATGCGTTCCGTGTCGATATCACGCCCCACCACGGCAGTAATTGTGGAACCATCTGCCGAACCACCCGCAGAACCATCCGCACGCACAGCCGGCCCAGCCGGCAGAATCGGCACTATCGTCTCGCCGTAGCGGGCTTTGATCTCACATTCCACGCCTTGTTCGTTGCGATCCAGATAGAATCCGATCCGACATTCAGCAGGATTGAGCGCGGCAAGTTCACGCGGCAGTTCCTGGGCGTCAAGCAGTCCGGCAGCCACCAGTTGGGGCATCAGCGTGCGGGCGAACAGTGCCATATCGTTGCCGGCGATCACCTGACCATCCCTGTCCGGCTCGAATAGGTCGGCGATAATACCGGCCAGCGGGCGCATAGTTTTCGGGCATCGCACGAATCGGCATCCAGCCGCGGTTTTACGCCGCGTCTGTTCGAGTCTGCGGTCACGCAGCGACATAGCCGCGGCATAACCGAGCGTCTGATCGCTCGCCAACAGCAGCCAAATATCCGCGCCGACGGCTGCGCGTGCGGATTCGCTGGCATCACCAGACATACTGACGCCCGATACATCAGCGCCGGCGTTGATCACCGTTTCGATTCCGGGATGGCCGGCAAGCAGGTAGCCGGCTTCGGGGCCGTACACAGCGAAGTCGCGTCGGGTAATGCTCATGGATAGTTCGGCTTCGCCACCATCAACCATCACTGACGCCGGCTGATTGGAAAACCATGTATCTAACACCAGCTGCACTCCCCCGCCGGCCAGCAACGTCAGCAGTCGGGCCACTTCAGCTTCACTTAACGCCAGATGCCGGTCGATGGCGATATGACCGTAATACCGATCCTGTTGTTCGGCGGCGCGTCGAATAGCGATGGCATCGGCAAGAAAACCAAGCAGCGGTCTGGATTCGGCGTCGAGCATGTCTGGCGTGTGGGTGAAGGCCAGTTTTTGCCCGTATTCCTTATGCTCGGCATGTTCCATCGCAAGTGTGAACTGCGGGATGGATTTGAGCACATAGCTCGCACCGTTGGCGATTGAACCGATTTTGCATTCCAAACTCCATACGCCGTCGATGAAGCTCAAAATCGGGGTCAAATGCACTTGCCCCAACCCGACGGTTTGTGTCGGCCCACGATACCCTGCGCGTGAGGCCGCGACATAATACCCCTGTGTGGTGCGGCGACGAGCGCGACCTGAACCAGCAGACGCATCCAATCCGCTGCGGCGCATCAGCGCATCATGCCGAAGTGCACGGGCTTTCGCCGCACGTTCATCCTCACGTTCCATATAGGCGATCAACGCGCGCGAAGGGTGTGCGGCAGCGGCATGATAGCCCTCAAAACGTTGCGGTTCATCGGCGAACACCAGCGCCAGCGCAGCCATATGCTTGCAGATGCCGTAGCCGCGGCCATACGCCGGGCATGTGCAGTGGCCGCCGGCGACCTCGCCGGATTGCATATCGAACTGCACGTTGGTGCGGTATTGGCTCGAAGGGCTGGTGGTGCCACGCACCCTGGCTTGCAATTCGGCGTATCCGGTGCGTTGATTGGCATCATAGATAGGTGCGATCAGCATGCTGTCCGCCCTGCCGGCGATGGCACGGGCGCGCATCAGCACGGCGTTCGATGTGGAGGTTTCCACATCCGTTTTCAAAGCTGGCAGCGGCAGCGGGTGATCTTTGGGATCGGCGTTCATACCACCCAAGCTGCTTTCACCTGCGCGAGCGGCAGCACGCTGATAAGGAATCACCGCATCATCAGCGCTCAGTGAGCCGCCAGCGCCGAATACGGTATCGTCGCCGCCGTCAGCATCGGCGGGGATATCTGTGGGCGCGAAATCGTCCTCATCATCCCCAGGATTCCAAGGATCACGACGCGAAGTTTTGCGTCTCCACGAACGCTTGGCATACATGCCCTCAATATCATCAGCATCATCAACGGCGTCAGCCGCGTCGAAATCATCATCAAAAGCATCGCCTTCATCACGCACGCGCCCAAACACGCCGAATCCGCTGCTCACCGACATGCCTCCCAACGAACGTTGCGTACGAACCTGCCTGTTTTCAGGCATCGTTTCCATAGTAGTGGCGTTTCTTGGCGTTGGCGAACAGACCGGCAACCGACCACCACGCCACCGCTAACCAGACTTGACGCTAAGGTGGGAATCATCAATCGCCATCGCAACCATCACAAAGGAGCAATCATGAGCGAATCCCGCACCGCATGGGGTTGGGGTCTGGCTAGCGTCGACGCCGCCGGCAACACCCTGGACGTTTGGTACCCGCAGCTGACCTGCGGCGAAGCACCGGCCGAAACCTCGCGTCCGAACCATAACTTCGATGCGCTAGCCCACGCCGAAACCGATGCGCGCGGCGTGCGTCGCTTGCCGGTATTCACCGTCAGCAAACTCGACGAGCCGATCGAAGATGCCGCCGACGCCTACCTGCGTCTGCATCTGATGAGCATGAGGCTCGCCAAACCGAACACGCTGAACCTTGACGGCATCTTCGGCAAGCTCAACAACGTGGTGTGGACCAACTATGGTCCGTTCGCCGTCGAAGACTTCGCGCTGCGCAAGCTCGACGTGATGGCCGCCGCCGCGCAAACCGCCCCCGGTCTGCCCAAGGTGGGCATCAACGTGCTCTCCGTTGACAAGTTCCCGCGCATGATCGACTACGTGGTGCCCACCGGCGTGCGCATCGGCGACGCCGACCGTGTGCGCCTGGGTGCCTACCTGTCTGAAGGCACCACCGTGATGCATGCTGGTTTCGTGAACTTCAACGCCGGCACCCTCGGCGTTTCCATGGTCGAAGGCCGCGTCTCGCAGGGCGTGGTCGTGGGCAACGGTTCCGACATCGGCGGCGGTGCCTCGATTATGGGCACCCTGTCTGGCGGCGGCAAGCTCAAGAACTCCATCGGTGAGCATTCCCTGCTCGGCGCAAACGCCGGCATCGGCATCTCGCTGGGCGACAACTGCGTTGTGGAAGCCGGCCTGTACGTCACCGCTGGCACCAAGGTCACCATTTACGACAAGGCCAAGGTCGCGGCCGGCGAACCGCTGGAAACCGTCAAGGGTGCCGAGCTGAGCGGCAAAGACAACATCCTGTTCATCCGCAACTCGGTCAACGGCCGCATCGAAGCCCGCTATCGCAAGACGGGAATCGAGCTCAACGAAAAGCTGCACAAAAACTGACCCTGCCATAACGGAGCGTCGTCGGCGTTGCTCCTCAGTCGCGGTACCTTTGTACTGCTTCCTTCGGTGCGCCTTGACGACGCACACGTTATGACACGCTCAGCAAGCTAACGTTTTATGCAGCCGTCACAGCACAGCTGCTCTCCCCCTCATTTGGCACTACCCCGGAAATATCGACGTATTTCCGGGGTAGTGATTTTTGTGGGCTGTCACAACCCTATGAATACACACGTTTCTCACGGGTAGTGATACAAACGCAGTATCACAACCCACGAAATACAGCCATATTTCAGGGGTTGTGATTTGGCCCCTCTATCACAACCCCACAAATACGCCAATATCTTCTAAGCAGTGATAAGAAGAGCACGCCAGCACCGAATCAAAAAACACATCGGACTCCTAACTTTCAGGCAAAGTGTTAGAATATTCGAACATTTGCTATAATGTTTGAAATATCGAACACTTACGGATTGTTTGCAATATCGAACAGGAGAAGGTGTGGCAACTTTTACCGTCAACATCACTTCGATTCGCCAGCTGGCCATATCCATACGTGACGCACGCATCAGCGCCGGTCTTTCCCAAACCGATCTCACACGTCTCACAGGCATCCCCCGCCCATGGATCAATCAGCTGGAGCAGGGGAAGATAAGCAACCCGGGCATGCAGCGAGTGTTATCCATCTGCAATGTCTTACAAGCAACAATCAGCATCAATTACAACATCAGCAACGAAAAAGACGCCGAGACATCCGACAGTCCATCCGCTAAAGAAAATACAGCGCAGCCACCTGAGCACCGTTTAATCAGTTCAGTGGCTAAAGCCCTCTCACAATCGGCAACAAATATTCTGAAAGCATCTGTATTCGATAACACGAATCTTGATAATGTCATAGCGCTGACTGACGCCATGCACGTATCGATGCCTTCAGCACTGAAGGATGTTGATATTGCCGCATTGCAGGCCATAGCCCAGCAGGCGTCTGCCGTTCGTGAACAATCCAAAGCTCTCAACAACATCACCGGCATTCCCATAGGCAAGCCGAACAGCAGCGGCAACAATCACGAAAATCCAGGTGACGCCAGCAGCCCAAGTGAGGAACGATGAAGAAACCCAAAGAACTTCTTGTATTCGTCGAAGACCAGTTTGCGGGCACACTGCGCGAAGACGTAAATGGTAATCATTCGTTCACTTATGACGAGGAAACCTCTTCCGTTCCGCAGCTCTCCCTTTCCATGCCGAAACGCGCCCAACCATGGGAGGGACGCCCCGTGGAAAGTTTTATCGATGGCATCTTGCCGGACAGCACTGAGGTGCGCAGACGTATCGCTCGCCAATATGGAGTCAATGCCAACAACCCGTTTTCTCTTCTGACTGCAATCGGCATGGATTGCGCAGGAGGGGTGCAATTCGCACTTCCAGAAGACAAAGATTTACTTCGCCAAGCGGCGGAGTATCGCCCCATCTCAATCAGCGAAATAGAGAAGAAACTGCAATCTATTGCTGGAATCGGTGGCCGATCCTGGCAAAGCGATGGAGAACACTGGTCGCTCAATGGGGCACAGGACAAAATCGCGTTATACAAGCAGGAAGATCAGTGGTTTGAGGCCCTTGGGGCTGCAGCGACGACACATATTGTCAAGCCCGGCATACACCAGTTGCACGAGCAAGCATTCAACGAATATGTGTGCATGAATACCCTACGCAAACTGCAAATCCCAGTTGCCGAATCAGATTTTCAGATATTCGGGGAAACACCTGCCATCGTCAGCACACGATGGGACAGGAAAGTTAGCCACAGTGCTGATGGCATGCCACAGGTGACGCGCATCCATCAGGAGGATCTTTGCCAAGCCACCGGACATCCGACCGCGGAGAAATACCAGTCGGATGGAGGCCCGGGAGCTGCAGAAATCCTTAACTTCTTGCGCACCAACGGGTTTAACGCACAAAGCGTCATGATGTTCCAAATCGCTCTCATCATCAATTTCCTGATAGGCGGCACCGATGCGCATGCGAAAAACTACGCCATTCTAGAACCTTCAAATGGGCAGCCGACATTGGCACCGCTCTATGACGTCGCATCCATTTTCGCCTATGACATACAGCCCAAGAACCGCAAACTCGCGATGAGCATTGGCGGAGAGTACCGTTATGATCGCATCGAATTGCGACACTGGAACCAACTCGCCGAAGAAACTCAAGCCGATGACTTTGGCTTATTACAGCTGCTGCTCTATAAATATGCCACAGAATTGCCCGATGCATTTAATGCGGCATCCGCAGACGCATTGCGAATGTCAAGAGAAATACTCCACACTGATCAGAAGACCCAAGAACTTCGCCGAATGATGATCGACCGCATCCATAACGGCATCAATTGGCAATGCTCACGAATACGACATTGGTTTGAATAAAAAAACACAAGACGGGAGTATGCACGACTTCAGGAGGATGGAGGTAGCGCCCGAGGTCTTTTGCACTTTGGTCATTGCCCGTTCACGGCAGCTTGAAAATATCGACGTATTTCCGGGGTAGTGATTTTTGTGGGCTGTCACAACCCCATGAATACACACGTTTCTTACTGGTAGTGATACAAACGCAGTATCACCACCCAAGAAATACAACCATATTTCGGGGGTTGTGATTTGGACCTATTATCACAACCTCGCGAATATGCCAATATCTTACGGGTAGTGATAAAAGCGCGCCATCACAACCCCCGAAATACCATCATATTTGTGGGGTAGTGATTGGCGGCATTATCACAACCTCACAAATATGCCAGCATCTCCTATGTAGCGATAAGAAGAACGCACCGTCGTCGCATCAAAAACAGGAGAGGCCGCGCTCGTTTGCGAGACGCGGCCTCCATAGACAGGCAAACTTACTGTTTGTCGTTCTTTTGGCGTTCGTTTACCGTTTGCCGTTCGGCTTATCGCTCTTCCACAGGCACCCAGTCGCGCTTAACCGGGCCGGTATATACCTGACGCGGACGTCCGATCTTCGTATTCGGATCGGCCAGCATCTCGCGATACTGCGCGATCCAGCCGGGGATGCGGCCCAGCGCGAACAGCGTGGTGAACATGGCCGGATCGAAACCAATAGCGCGATAAATCAGGCCGGTGTAAAAATCTACATTCGGGTACAGGTTGCGCGAAACGAAATAATCGTCGTGCAGCGCGATATCCTCCAGCTCAGTAGCCACCTTGAACAGCGCGCGTTCGTCGGCGGGCAACTTCAGTGTGTCCTCACGATCGATCATCTTCTCCAAATACTGCTTGGCGATGGCCGCGCGCGGATCATAGGACTTATACACACGATGTCCCAGGCCAGAGATGCGCTGGCCGTTCTCCTTGGCATCGGCCACGAATTCGGCCACGGACTTGCCCGAATCGCGGATGGCCTTGAGCTGGCGCAGCACAGCCTCGTTCGCGCCACCGTGCAGCGGGCCGGACAGGGCGTTGACCCCGGCAGCAATCGCCGAATACAAGTTCGCGTGCGCCGAACCAGCGATACGCACCACCGAGGTGGAGCAGTTCTGCTCATGGTCGGCGTGAATAATCAGCAGACGACCCAGCGCATGCACGTAGAGCGGATCGGATTCGAACGGCTCGTAAGGCACGGCGAAGCACATACGCAAGAAGTCATCCACATAGCCGCGCGCATAATCCGGGTATAGCATCGGCTCATCGCGACGACGGCGGAAGATATACGACACAATCGTGCGGGCCTTGGCCATGATGATCTTGGCCGCCTCATCCAGCTGATCACTGTCGTTGATATCGCAGGTGTCCGGGTAGAAGGTGGCGAGCGCGTTGATGGCCGACGACAGCACGCTCATCGGATGGGCCGAACGTGGGAACGAGCCCATGAACGTGCGGAAGTCCTCGCCCACCATCGTTTTGTGGTTGATGTCTGCGCAGAACCGGTCGTATTCCGCTTTGGTGGGCAGCTCGCCGCGCTGCAGCAGCCAGGCGACCTCCAGGAAGTCGGAATTTTCGCACAGCTGCTCGATGGGATAGCCTCGGTAGCGCAGGATGGAATTGTTGCCATCGATGTAGGTGATTTTCGATTCGCACTGCGCGGTGGTCAAGAATCCAGGGTCAAGGGTGACCCAACCGTCGTTGCGCAGCGTGGACACCACGATGCCGTCGGGCCCGGCCGTGGCCTTGACCACGGGCAGGGTGAACTTGTTCGAATCGACGTCAAGCTGTGCCGTTGCCATTCGTGCGCCTCCTATTCCTAGCACTTCATAGTCTTCGCGTACTGTAAGCCGCGTTTGTTACCGCCGGCGAACGCCGGTCGATACACGAAAGCCGAAGTGCGCTTATGCTATCAAAGCAATGCGCGCTTCGGCCGTTACGTCTCGCAATTCAGCCTGTGGGCCCGCGCCCTGTGGACGATTACCAGCGATTATCGCTCGATCACAGCTTGGATCGATCGGTGAAGATGATCGGTCCGTTTTCGGTGATGGCGATGGTGTGCTCGCTGTGGGCACCGCGCGAACCGTCGGAGGACTTCAGGGTCCAGCCGTCCTTGGGATCTTGGTAGATCTCGTCGGTGGTCTTCAGGAACCACGGTTCGATGGCGATGACCAAGCCCTCGCGCAGCTTGTAGCCGTGGTGGGCGCGACCATCGTTGGGCACGTGCGGATCGCCGTGCATAATATGGCCCACGCCATGGCCGCCGAATTCAAGGTTGATCGGGTAGCCGTAGGAGCGTGCCACGTCACCGATGGTGGAAGAAATGTCACCCAAGCGGTTGCCCGGCTTGGCCACGTCGATGGCGGCGGCGAGCGCCTCTTCGGTGCACTTGATGATGCGCAGGTCTTCCGGGTCGGGGTCGTTGCCGACCACGAAGCTGATGGCGGAGTCGGCCACCCAGCCGTCCACGCTGATGGCGAGGTCGAGGGAGACGAGGTCGCCGTCCTTGAGGGTGTAGTCGAAGGGCACGCCGTGCAGCACTGCGTCGTTGACGGAGGTGCAGATGTAGTGGGCGAACGGGCCGGTGCCGAAGTCGGGGGCGTAGTCCACGTAGCAGGATTCGGCGCCCTTGCGGTCGACGATCTTCTTATGTACGAATTCGTCGATTTCCAGCAGGTTGGTGCCAACCTTGGTGGTTTCCTTGAGTTCCTTCAGGATGCCGGCGACGAATCGGCCGGCGGGCTTCATTTCCTCGATTTCGCGAGGGGTTTTCAGTTCGATCATGAGGCTCTTTCTACCTAGTCAAAAAGTTGTGTTCCACGTTATCTCAGCGCCTCGTCATCGCCAGGCTCGCCCGGTTCTCCCCCACCGTGATTAGGCTGGATGCCATGACCGATGAACATATCACTTTGAGCGCCGGTATTGATCCGGCTTCGTTCTCTTCCGTCATCAAGCCGGCCGACGACCTGTTCCGCTATGTTAACGGCCCGTGGATCGACACCTATCGTCTGCCCGACGATCGTTCGCGCTATGGCTCCTTCGACAAGCTTGCTGAAGATGCTGAGAATCAGGTGCGCGATATCCTCGAAGAGGATGATTGCCCGGCTGTCAAGTCGCAGGCGCTGTATCGTTCGTTCCTTGATACTGTTGCCATCGAGGCCGCTGGCATCAATCCGATTCGCGCCGACCTTGATGCCATTGACCATGCCGGCAGCAAGGCGGAGCTCACCCGCACGCTTGGCACCATCAATCCGGCCGGCGGCCCTGACCTGTTTGGTTTGGATGTGTACGGCGACCCGGGCAATCCTGATTACAACATCGCTCATATTGAACAGGGTGGCTTGGCCCTGCCTGATGAGGCTTATTATCGCGAGGATCACTATGCTCCCGTGCGCGAAGCCTACGTGCGCATGGTTGCGGCCCAGCTGATTAACGCTGGTTATGCAACCGCTGCTCCCAGCAACGGCGGCGACGAAACGCCCGGTACTGGAGCTGCTGGCGCTGCTGCTACGCCTGCGCCCAGTGAAGCTGCGCTTGATTTGGCGCGTCGGTTCCTGGATGTGGAAACGCGCATCGCTGCAAACCATTGGGATAATGTTGCCTCCCGCGACTCGGTGAAGACCTATAATCCCACTGATTTTGCCGATTTGACCGCGATGCTGCCCAACTTCGATCTGGCCGCTTGGATTGACGCTTGGCAGGCCGCCTACAACACCACTGAGGCCGCGGCTGCCCAGCCCATCGATTTCAAGGCCGTGTTCAAGCGCGTGATTGTGCACGAACCGAGCTTCCTGACTGGTTTGGATCAGTTCTGGGCCGATGCCGATCTTGACGACTTGAAGCTGTGGGCTCGCGTGCATATGATCATCGGCTCGGCCAGTGCCCTAAGCTCCGTGTTCGATACAACCAACTTCGACTTCTATGGCAAGGTGCTCTCCGGCACCAAGAAGCAGCGCGACCGTTGGAAGCGTGCCGTCAGCCTGGTCAACAGCGTGTGCGGTGAGGATGTGGGCCGTGAATATGTGCGCCTGCACTTCCCCGAAAGCTCCAAGCAGCGCATGGAGCAGCTGGTCGCCAACCTGATCGACGCCTACCGTGTGTCCATCACCAACTCCGATTGGCTGGGCGAGCAGACTCGCGCCAAGGCGTTGGAGAAGCTCTCGAAGTTCACGCCGAAGATCGGCTACACCAATCATTGGCGTGATTATTCAGCGCTGAATGTCTCCGCGGATGCACCGCTCGCTGAGAATATGAAGGCTGCGAGCCTGTATGAGACCGGATATCAGCTGGCTAAGGTCGGCAACTTGGTCGATAAGGACGAGTGGCTGATGAATCCGCAGACAGTCAACGCCTACTATGAGCCGACGATGAACGTTATCGTGTTCCCCGCTGCGATTCTACAGCCTCCGTTCTTCGACCCGAATGCTGAGGATGCTGCGAACTATGGCGGCATCGGCGCGGTGATCGGCCACGAAATCGGCCATGGTTTCGACGATCAGGGTTCGCAGTACGACGGTGACGGCAAGCTCAACAACTGGTGGACCGATGAGGATCGTGCGCACTTCGAGGAGCGCACCAAGGCTCTGATCAGCCAGTATGATGCTTTTACCCCGCTACAGCTGGTTGAAAAATATGCCGATCAGCCCGACCATATGCCGCATGTTAACGGAGCGCTTACCATTGGCGAGAATATCGGCGATCTGGGTGGCGTGAACATCGCGCTTAAGGCGTATGCGTTCGCACTGGGCAAGGCCGCCGGCCTGCCGGAGGATGGCTCGCCCGAAGCCATCAAGGCATTGCTTGACCGCGCTCCTGAAATGGCTGGATTCACTGGCCTGCAGCGCTTCTTCCTGAGCTATGCCTCGATTTGGCGCACCAAGAACCGTGACGAGCTGGCCGAGCAGTTCCTGCAGATTGATCCGCATTCGCCGGCGGAATTCCGCACCAACGGCATTGCCCGCAATGTGGATCTGTTCTACGCGGCCTTTGGAGTGCACGAAGGCGACGATATGTGGCTTGCGCCCGACCAGCGCGTGCGTATTTGGTGACGATGCGTTGCCAGTGGCTGCGTATTGCGATGGATTCGTGTTGTCGTAGCTGACTGTTGCATGTTGCTGTAATAGCGAACGAAACGACCCTTTCTAGCTCCTTATTGGAGCGGAGAGGGTCGTTTTTGTATACGAACGTTGTTGTCCACATTACGGTGTGTCGTCCACATGTGTTGTGGATAACCGCCGGTTATCCACAGAGGGGTTGCGGCAAACTGCGTCACTGTCTCCACATTGCCCGAATTAGCTTGCGTGAACGGTTCTCGACAGCGCACAGTGGAAACTACCGCCGGACATGGAGGGGCGATGTAAGGAAGCATCGTGGCTCGTGGTTGTGCCTCATATCGGTCGTTCCGTGAAACCGGCGGTCCATGACATTTGTGGATGAAAGGACCGATCATGGCAACACAACAGGCAGCGGCAACCGTCACCGGATACGTCTCCAGCGATCCGCTTGTGGGCGGCACGGAAACGTTCAAAGTGCTGAGTTTTCGCATCGGCAGTACGCGCAGTCGTTTTAATACGGCCACCAATAGCTGGGAGGATATCGGCACCGCATGGCTGACCGTCAAAGCGTACCGGATGCTGGCCCAGAATGCGCAATCCTCCTTGCGTCGAGGTGACCGGGTGATCGTGGTGGGATTGCTGAACACCGAACAATGGACGAATGAGCAGGGAGTAATCTGCAGTCGTATCGTGCTCGAAGCCAGCAATATCGGCCATGATCTGACGGTTGGTACCACGCAACTATGCAAACCAAGGCGCAATAATGCGCAAGGGGCGCAGTCTGACCAAGTCACAGCGGGAGCTCCCGGAATCAGCAGTGCTGGCAATCCTAACGGTATCGGAGCAGACCCCTATGCCGCCGCAGCCGTGCCAAACAACCAGCCGGTAGACCTCGGCGTCGCGCCGCCGGACACGCCTTCCCCTGAAACCAGCATTCCTGCGAACGGACAAGGGGTGCCCAGCACTCCCAGCGATATTCCGAATCCAACGTCCGAACCCCAAGCCGACAACTTCGCCGACAATCCCGACCCCACCGCCTCCGAATTCTAATCGTGTGAGGCGGGAATGTGGCTTAATATGGGGGAAGCCGACCCTGGTGGGTCGGCTTCCTGTAATGGCTTTAACGGCTGAGAACGGTTCAGCGCAGTGCGGCGAAACGATCGGCGAGTGTGGCGGCGGCTTCGGCGGCCGGCACGACCACCTTGTTGTCGCCGTTGCGATCGCGGATCTCGATGGTGCCATCGTTCACGAAGTCGCGGCCGACCACAGCGATCAGCGGCACGCCGATCAGCTCGGCATCCTTGAACTTCACACCGGGCGAAACCTTCTTGCGGTCATCGTAGATCACCTCAAGGCCCTTGGCCTCCAGTTCGGCAACCAGCTTCTCGGCACCTTCGAAGGCAGCCTCGTCCTTGCCGGTGGCCACAACATGCACCGCAGCCGGAGCGATAACGGCAGGCCAAGCCAGACCAGCCTCATCATGATGCGTTTCGGCGATGCAGGCGAGCACGCGGGAAACACCGATGCCGTAGCAGCCCATCCACACGGGAACGGTCTTGCCGTTCTGGTCGAGCACCTTCAGATCCAAAGCCTTGGAGTACTTCAGGCCCAGCTGGAACACCTGACCGATTTCCACGCCACGCTCAAAGCTCAGTGGGCCGGAGCCGTCCGGGCTCATGTCGCCGTGGCGCACCTCGACGGCCTCCACAGTGCCGTCAGCCGTGAAGTCGCGGCCGTACACGAGATCGTAGTAGTCCACGCCGGCCTCGTCGGCACCGGTGAACCATGCGGAGCCCTTGGCCACATGCGCGTCGATGAGATAACGCAGCGCAGTATCCTCATCAGAGCCGATTTCGGCATCACCACGCACCTGCGGGCCGAGCGCCATCGGGCCGATATAGCCCTTCACCAGCTCGGGATGCGCCTTCAAATCATCTTCAGTGGCCTCTTCAATCTCCGAGGGAGCGAACTGCGCTTCAAGACGCTTCATATCCACCGTGCGGTCGCCAGGCACGCCCACGACCACGAGCTCACGCCACGGCTGATCATGCTTGTCATCCTCAGCATGCTTAACAGCAATCACCACATTCTTCAGAATGTCGGAAGCCTCCCAAGCGCGGCCATCCTCACGCGGGTAGTTGGCGTTCGCATAATCAACCATCTGATCGATGGTGCCAGCGTCAGGAGTCGGACGCTTGGTAGCGGCCGGCGTGGCGGAGCAATCAACCTCAGGCACTTCCGGAGTGGTCAGGGCCTCAACGTTCCATGCCTTGCCAGAGGGTGCAAGCGCGAAGGTATCCTCGCCGATGGCCATCGGAGCAAGGAACTCCTCGGAAGCGGAGCCGCCCATCGGGCCGGACATGGCGAACACCGGCACATACTTCAGGTCAAGACGATCGAAGATGCGGCAGTAGGCGCCACGCTCATCCATATAAGCTTTGCGCATGCCCTCCTCATCGATGGTGAACGAGTAGGCATCCTTCATAATGAACTCACGGCCACGAATCAGGCCAGCGCGCGGACGGAACTCGTCACGATACTTGGTCTGAATCTGGTACAGCGTAACGGGCAGATCCTTGTACGAGGAATACATGTCCTTAACCAGCAGGGTGAACATTTCCTCATGCGTGGGGGCCAGCAGATAGTCGGCTTCGTGGCGATCCTTCAAACGGAACAGGTTCTCGCCATACTCCTCCCAACGATGGGTGGCCTCATAAGGTTCGCGCGGCAGCAGGGCCGGGAAGTGCACTTCCTGAGCACCGATACCGTCGATCTCCTCACGCACAATGGCTTCGATCTTGTTCAGCACGCTCAGGCCCAGCGGCAGCCAAGTCCAAATGCCGGGTGCGGTTTTACGAATATAGCCGGCGCGCTGCAGCAGCTTGGCGGAATCAACGTCGGCATCAGCGGGGTCCTCGCGCAGAGTGCGCAGGAACATAGTTGACATACGAAGAGTCTTGGAAGTCATGCGTTCCAATGTACCGCGAACCATCGCCTTAGTTGGTTTTGTGACCTTATTTCGGCTCGCACGGGGGTTAGGTTTCAGTTGGGTGGGTGCTTACGTTTTGTTATAAGGATAGCTCCGCCGGGGCCACAGCCCACCGGGCTGTGTCCTTAATCCGGCTCGCGTGACCGGCAATTGCAATTCCCGAAGGGAATTGCGGCCGGTCACCATTCATGTCGTTGATAGGCTATGCGGGTGGTGTCGGTGGGGCGGTCGATGAGTTGGATGAGGCCGCAGCGGGCGAAACCAGCCGTTTCAAGCACATGCTGCATGGCCTTGTTATTCGGGTGTGTGTCGATGCGCACATTGCCATAATGCTTCAAGGCCCACGTTATGCACTCGCGAGCAGCATGCTTCACCAAACCGGCAGAAGCTATGCGATGAATGGTCACGTAGGTATCATCATCCAGCCAAGCGCCTTCAATATGCTTATACGTGGGGTCCTCACCAGGACACAAGGCGAATTGCGCAAGAATGCGCTCCTTGCCGCCAACATGATCAACCAGTAGCACAGTGCGCTGGTTGGCGATGTCATCGCGAACCACCTCGTCCTTGGGGAACGTGTTGCCCCACTGGGTCGGATTGCCGTTAGCCGCCATCAAATGCCGCGCACGAACATAAATGGCCTGCATCTGCGGCAGATCACGCATGGTGGCACGGCGAAAACGACGACCTGCCGCCTTGGTGCCTGTGCTTGACAAAGTCACGAGCACACCCTCCCAAATTCACGATTAACCAAACAAATAACTGACGGCAAACCTACCATGCTACGGGCACAAATCAAGGCAGGCTTGTCGCCAGTCATCGTTCAGCGATACGTGGAATCGCACAGAAGCGCACAAAGTCACATGAAATCAAGCAGCATCATGCGGAACAGCCACGCACAAAAGACAGGCTCATACCACCTTGCGCTCGAAGGGATCGGAGCTGATGCCCTGTTCAAGAATCTGCTTGCACCATTCCTTAGCAGTGAACAGGCTATGGTCACGGTAGTTGCCGCAGCTTTCAATCGTGGTGGCAGGCACGTCATCCCACGTAGCCTTGTAGGCGATGAATTCCAGCGATTCCTTCAGCGCACGCGCCACTTCCTCGGTGGAATGTTTGCCCCAGGTCAGCAGATGGAAACCGGTGCGGCAGCCGAACGGTGAGCAATCGATGTAACCATCGATGCGTTCGCGCAGCAGCACAGCGATGGTGTGCTCGATGGTGTGCAGGCCGCCGGTGGGGATGGCCTGTTCGTTCGGCTGGGTCAAACGCAGGTCATAGTTGGACACTATATCGCCGTGCGGGCCGGTTTCAGTGTCAATATAACGCACGTAGGGGGCCTTCACCTTCGTATGATCCAGCTGGAAGCTCTCAACAACGGGCTTGTCCTGATGTTCCGTCATATCATTCCTTTCACATACGATGCCGCTACACCTACAACACCAAGGCGCAGCCAACACATTCATGTACCACTGTTGCCGATGCACAGCATCTCGTCAACTCCTGAGTTATACGCGTTTCTGATGGCTCGCTCAAATCAACGAGGCCCACGTTCCCCTACAAGGACGTGGGCCTCTCCTCGCACCGACTATGGTCAGGCTCTCAACAGCACTTCGGCGAGCGCCTGCATCACGCAATGAGGCATATGGGATTGCGCGAAACGCCCTTGAATATCATCGTCATGCACCTCCATCGCCCCGAAACCGGCGATGGAAGCAGCACCGAATCGCCGAATCGCGGCATAGGCTTTCTCCTTGGTCCGGTAATGCACCTGAGCATCTTTCAGCACTGCGAATGCGTCTTCAACAATCGGATTGTCCGAAAGAGGAAGCCCTCCACATACCGTCAATTCGACACGCGAACTCGCAGCGACGCCGCATAGATCCACCGACAGGCTCAAGGTCGTCTTGTCGTACCGGATTTGCGCAGGACGAACCGGCATCCCGTCCACGGTCACATTGACGCGTTCCGAGACAAACTCCGGCACGCCGCGGAACGTCACCGTCCAATCGCGTGATGCCGGAACCGCCGAGGCATCCCCCGCAACCGGATCGATGGCGAACACCGAGTCCCGCTCGGCTGCGTACGTCCAAGTCATCAATGTGGAAGCCCACGTATTGTCCGCCTCAGAAGCGCCCGTATCCTCCCATAGGGTGAACCGACCATCCGCGCCAGGAAATACCAGAATCTCGAGGGACTGCGGATTGGAAACCGCATTCAGCGCCTCATCACGAGCCTGGCGCTGCAACGGTATGATGCCGCCCGCCTTTGCGAATGCAGGAATGCCATCCATACCTCGCCACACTTCGATACGACGACCTTCCTTCTGAGGAGAGGAGTATCGGCGACCCGTGAAGAAGTCGAACCACGTGCCTTCAGGCAGCCACACATCCGCTTTTGCCATCTGCACATCACGCTCAGCCGGGGAGACAATCGGCGAAACCAGCAGCTGCGTGCCGAACATGAATTCGGTCGGCACTGTGTAGGCGTCCTCTTGTTCGGGATGATCCCAATACATCGGCTGCACCAACGGATCGCCCTCAACCGCGGCACGACGGTTCATCGCATACAGGTATGGAATCATCGAGTGGCGCAAGCGCAGCGCCTTCACCATGGCGGATTCAACCTCGCCGCGGAAATTCCACGGCTCCTTGCCATTGAATGGCGAATCGGTGGAATGCAGACGATTGATCGGACTGAACGCCCCCAACTGATACCAACGCGCTTCCAATTCCTCATCACGGTAGCCGAACATATGCCCGCCAATATCGTGGCTCCACCACCCATAGCCGATATTCGAGGCCGTGGCAGTGAAATACGGCTGGAATTTCAACGATTCCCACGTCACTATGGTGTCTCCGGAGAAGCCGACCGGGTAACGGTGCGAACCGGGACCAGCATATCGCGAGAACGTCAAAGGGCGCGGATTCCGCTCACTGTAGGAGCTCCCGTCGGAACGTCCTGAATCCAGATAGTGCAGATGGTTGAGCCCCCACAGCGGATCCAGTCCCTTTTGGCGGGTCACTCCTCCTTGTTGCCAATCCAGCCACCAGAAGTCGACCCCCTCATCCTCCATCGGGTGATGCAGTTGATCGAAATAGGCGGACATAAAGCGCGGGCTGGTCAGATCGAACTGCACCGTTTCCTCGCTCCCGGGATCGATGCCCATGGCTTCCGCCATGTCGGCGTAGGCATCTTCAAAAGCACGCACTCCATCACGTGGGTGCACATTAAGCGTGGCCTTCATGCCATGCTCATGCAACCAACCCAGGAACCGCTGAGGATCCGGGAAAAACTCGCGGTTCCAGGTGTACCCGGTCCAGCCGGATCCATACTTCGGGTCAACGTCGTCGACCACATGCCAATCCATGTCGATGACGGCGGTGGTGAACGGCAGCTGCTCCTTCTCGAAGCGTTCCACCAGCTCGCGATACTCTTCCTCCGTGTAACGATGGTAACGGCTCCACCAATTGCCAAACACATAGCGCGGCAGCAGCGGCGTCGCTCCGGTCAACGTATAAAAATCATGGACCGCTTCGCGATAACGGTGGCCATACCCGAACAGGTACAGATCCGTGGTCTCCTCGGTTTTGGGCAGAACCCATGTGCCGAAGGGATTCTTCTCACCGTCCACCTCATCGGATTCCACGATGATGTTCGCACGCGAGTCATCCAACACCGCCCATCCGTCACGGCTGATTACGCCATTCTCCAATGGCACCGCTCCATCGATTCCATCAAGCGTGCGATAGGTACCGCCGAGATTGCCGTGCTGCTCATCTGAATAATGCCAAGTATTACCGACTGCATTGGCGCCTTTAACCGTCGCGTACAAACCTTCTTTGCTGAAGGCCTGACGATCATAAGAGATATGCAGATGCTCGGTATCGATCTCCAACCAACCCCCGCGCTCAACGGCCTCGAACTTTGGGGTACATCCAAAATCGCGAACCAACGCCATCTGTGTGGGGGTATCCACGAATCGACCGGATTCAGACCATTCGAAACGTATCAGCGAATCCGTCAAAATACTGATACGCCAACGGTCTCCCTGCAGAACGGCATCGGAACCCGTCACCGGCTTCGCGCCCATCTTTGCCAGCGAGAACGCCGATCGTTGCACCATATTGCTCTCCTTCGATAGTGGTGATGGTCAAAACTCTATTTCACATGCGCACATTCGCAAGGTCATTCAACCGAAGCGCGCAAATACGGGCGCAAGGCCCACTCAAACACCGGCGTCTGCACCATGATGATCAGCCCCACTCCCAACACCAAAAGCAAGAACAAGCCTTGTGGCAGATACACGGCGCACGATACCGTCAGCATCGCCCACAGTCCCGCTACGGCGGCCGCAAGCAGAGTGGCCATGATGGAGGTGCCGCCAATAAGCAACGCGTTGCGCAACGTAACCGGCACAGTATTGTCGAAACGCGCCTGCAACGGCCAAACCCAGATAAACATGATGAGCCACAGCGCCGTAACGGCGAGTTTGATCGTTAACGCCGCCAGTCCCGAAGTGTAAATCCACAATGCGGCGATGGCCAGCCCCGCTCCGGCAAGCACCGCCCACAAGGCGGTCGCATTGGCGAAGTTACGCTTGAACGCGCGGAAAAACGAACGCACCATATATCCGCGCCCTTCATGCGCGCCGCGAGCCACCTCATACGCCGCGCTAAGCGCGGCCCCAACGGTGACGAACGGAATGCAAGACGCCACCACCAGCATGGTGAGCACAACGGAATCCGCCACGAAATCAAGCGATCTCATCAGCGCCGATTTCCTACCGAATAGTGAAGCCATAGTCGCGCCTTCTTTCTCCGTGGCAGCAGTGGTTCCAAATTATGAGGGCGCAAAGCCGACGAGCCGGCTTTGCGCCCATCGGCGTCAGCCTTTCACCGCACCCGCGGTGATGCCTTGGATGATGTACTTTTGGCAGAATGCGAAGAAAATGACGATCGGGATAATCGCCAGCACCAAGCAAGCCATCAGCGCACCCATGTCAACAGAACCATAGCCGCCGCGCAGATACTGGATGGCAATCGGAATGGTCTTGAAACGCTGCATATCAAGAGTCAGATACGGCAGCAGATAGTCGTTCCAAATCCACATAGTCTGCAGAATAGCCACGGAGATGATGGATGAGCGCATCATCGGCACCACGATGGTGAAATAGGTGCGCATGGTGCTGGCACCATCAATCATCGCAGCCTCCTCGATCTCCTGCGGAATGGACTTGATCACGCCGGTGAAGATAAACACCGGCAAGCCCGCGCCGAAGCCGAGATAGACCAGGCACAGTCCCCACGGGGTGTTCAGACTGAGCATGTCGGCCATTTTCGACAGCGGAAACATCACCATCTGGAAGGGCACGATCATATTGAGCAGGAACAGCAGGTATATGGTTTTCGCCACCCAGTTGTTCACACGAACAATCCACCAGGCGCACATGGACGTGCACAGCAGAATCACCAGCACAGCGCCGATGGTAATCAGCAGGCTCCATCCGAAGCTCTGTATGAAATCGGTTTTCTCAATGCCGTCCGTGTAGTTGAAAAGCCCTGCGAATTCCTTGCCAGTGGGAAGCGAGAACGTGTCGGTGGAGATATAGATCTTCTTCTTGAAGGAGTTGATCAGCACCAACGCCAGCGGGAATATCCATGCCAGAGAGACGATGGCGAAGAACGCAGTCCAGAACGGACCATGCTTGATTTTCTCACTCATGCCTGCACCTCCTTGCTGGTGGTGATTTTGTTTTGAATGACAGCGATCAGCGCGACAAGCACGAAGAACATCACGGCCTTCGCCTGACCCACACCTTCGAATCCGGCACGACCATAGAAAGTGCGGTAGATATTCAACGCCAGCATCTCCGATGTGTCGCTTGGAGCGCCGTTGGTCAACGCCAAGTTCTGATCGAACAGCTTGAACCCGTTAGTCACGGTAAGGAACGAGCACACGGTGATGCTCGGCATCATCAGCGGAATGGTGATGCGGAACAAGACCTGTCGAGGCGTGGCGCCGTCAACCGCGGCGGCCTCCATCACATCGCCGGGCACATTCTGCAGACCGGCGATGTAAATCACCATCATGTAGCCGATCTGCTGCCAGCACACCATAATGACCATGCCGACGAAACCGTATTTGGCGTGGTAGGTCAAAGAGATATCCCAATGGGCCAGCACGCCGTTGAGCAGCAGCTGCCAGATGTAGCCCAACACAATACCTCCGATGAGGTTGGGCATGAAGAAGACGGAGCGGAACAGCTTGGCTCCGCGCATCGCTTTGGTGAACATGTAGGCGACGAAGAACGCCGCGACATTGATAAGGATGGTGGTGACAATGGTGAAGGCCACGGTGAACAGCAGCGCGTGCAGGAAATCGGGATCCTGCAGGGCGCGACGGTAGTTTTTCAGACCCACCCATTCGGAGTCGGTGATGGTGGTGAATTCGGTAAAGCTCAGATAGATGCCCATCACCAGGGGAACGACGAACCCGAGCACGAACGCGAAGCAGGTAGGCAACGCGAACATCGGCCACCAGCGTTTGATCACGCGGCCGGTCATAGTAATCATAATGGTCTCTCCCTCTATTGCAGCGGCTTTATGCAACGAACGCCGCAATCAACGGATATGCGATATCCGCAACCGCCTGCTTTCGATAAGGGAAACAAAAACGAAACACAGGCGGCTGCGGCTTGCTTCTTGACAGGAATCACTCGCCGTATGCGAGCGCATACTCGCTGGCCCAGTTGTCGGTGAACACCTTGATCACGTCATCCCAGCTGCCGGTTCCTTGAGCGTAGTTGAGCTCGGCGGAGCCCAGATCCTGCTCCCACTGATGGGAGACGGTAGGCACGCTGACCACATCGGTTTTGCCGGCTTCCTGATATTCACGATTGGCATTCACCAGCGGATTGTCGACCTGATACTGCTCTTCGTCGAATCCCTTGAACGGAGCTACAAGACCCATATCCTGGGAGATCACTTCACGAGCGGTGTCGGAGGTCACCAGCCAGTTGAGGAACTGCTCGGTGGCTTCCTGATCCTTCTCGGAAACTTGGGAGTTGACACACCAGTAGTTGCTGATCACCTGATTGAGACCCTGATTCTCCTCGCCATCAACACCGATGTATATCGGCAGCACGCCAAGGTCCTCATCAGCCACTTCCTGATCCTTGATCTGGTTGTACACCCACACACCATCCTGGAAAAACACGGCCTGACCGGTGGCGAACTCCGCGATGGAATCGTCCATGGTCTTGCCTGACAGCGCGCTGGGTTCGACGGTGGCGTCGGTGATGTACAAATCGAAGATGTTCTTCATCTGTTCGACGTAAGTGCCCTTGACACTGGACGGAACCTTGTTCATATCCACGTCGTCGTCCACATACTCGTAGTACAGCGGAACACTGGGAAGGTGGAAGTTGTACCTGAACGCCGAAGTGGAGTCGAGACCGGCCGAGCTGAAAGCGCCCTTAACCCCCCCCCCGATATCATCTTTATGATTCTGAATTTCGTCAGCGACGGTTTTCAGAGTATCAAAGTTATTGATTTCTTCAATGGACTTCACGGTGGACCAAGAAGCATCGAAATACTCCTGCAACAACGCTTTGTTGTAGATGATGCCGTAGCTTTCGGTGGCATAGGGGATGGCGACGGGCTTGCCTTCATCATTGGTCAGCGCGCGGTCCTTGTAGTTGTCGGTGAGCTGACCATAGATGTCACTGTCGGACAGATCCTTGGCATACTTCATATAGCTGCTCATAAAGCTGGGGCCATCGGCCTGGAACAGCGTCGGGGCCGAGGACTTCGCCAGCTCGGACCGCAAAGTGGCGTCATAATCGTTGCCTCCGACCTGAATCTCAACGGGGATGCCCGTCTCTTTTTCGAAAGCCTCGCCAAGTTTGACCCAGGACTCCTGCTCCTCGGCTTTCTTGTTCAAGTAGTAGACACGACCGTTTTCACTCTCCGCATTGCCGCCGCTGCCGCATGCAGACAACGCGGTAAGACTCAGTGCTGCGACCGAGATCACACTCACCGCCTTCAACATCCAATTCTTGTTCCTCATTGTGTTTACCTCCTTGTTTTCCAAATCAGCAATCTGCATTGATTGACCGGAACGATGTATACGTTATCAGAGATATTTTCATATGTCAAACGCGTTTTATGCACAACAAATGTATACGTTTACATTTTTGTGGCGTGATACGGTTGAAAAGAACAGAAACGGAGCCGAAATAATGAAGTCCACCATCCACGACGTCGCCGAAAAAGCCGGCGTGTCGGTAGCCACCGTATCGCGAACGTTCTCCCGCCCCGATGTTGTCTCTCAAACGACACGCGACAAAGTGCTGCAGGCAGCCAAAGACCTCGACTTCAACATCTCACGTTCCGCCGCAGCACTGAAATCCCAACAATCCTTTCGTGTCGCCATGCTCACCAGTGAGGCGCACGCGAACTGGTTCAACGCCAACATCAGCATCGCCCTCAACGACGTACTGCAACCCGCCGGCTACGACATCTGCACCTACCGCATCGCCAATGCAGCAGAGAGACAGGCTTTTTTCGCGGATCTGCCTTTGCGACGCAACGTCGACGCAGTGATTGTGAACTCGTTCAGCATCGACGGCGACGAGATCTCCAATCTCAAAAAAATGAATATACCGGTGGTCGGCATCAACGTGCCTTCATCCGCGGGATTCGACGCCACCATCAGCATCGACGAATACGAAAGCATGCGTCTTCTGGTCAGACATCTGCATGACCTCGGACACCGCGACATCAGCTTTGTATGTTCCAACAGCGCCCAGGCACCCCTGCGATACAGCGCCGATCTACGCATGGACGCTTTTCTGCGGGCATGTCATGACTTCGACGACACCACCCCCACGGTGATCCGCGTACCAAGAGATAAGGAAAATGAAGACGAGCTCATCCTGTCCAGATTCCTCACTCAATCCCCCAGACCAACGGCCATCTGCTGCCAGAGCGACGCGACGGCGATTCCGCTGATATTCAAATTGCCACGATGCGGCGTCAGTGTCCCTCGAGACGTTTCGGTTCTTGGGTTCGACGACAGTACCTACGCGCGTCAAGTCGAACTCACTACAATCCACCAGAGCCCCGAGGAACTGGGATACGAGGCCGCGCGACGCACGTTACAGCTCATTCAGGGCACATGCCCGGAACCTCGGCACCTGACGATGGAAACCTATCTGGCGCTACGTGGCACCACGGCACCGCCGCGTTCAAGCAACGGTCAGCGCAACGACTAACGCGCGGGCTCACCATTACCCCACGGTTTCACCGCTGAGGCGCCATGCCTGATTGGAAAGCGGCCACCGCCTCCATGAACCGTTTGCCGTACTGGCGCAGTTTGTTCTCGCCCACACCGTTGACGGCAAGGAATTGCGCATCGGTAATCGGCTTAATGCGCGCCATATCACGCAAGGTTTTATCGGAGAACACAATGTACGGCGGTTTGCCGATTTCCTGGGCGATGGTGCGGCGCAGTTCGCGCAAACGCTGGAACAGTGCCTCTTCGTCATCATCCGGCGCATAGGTGCCCAACGCCGGCCCAGTCGTCGGCTCCGCAGCAACGTTCCGGCTCTTGGCGGATGGTTCGCGCTCCACACGCTTGATTTCATAGTGGAAATCGGGTGCGGCCGTCTCCCCCGCACGACGCCCGAACATAACAATCGGCAAACGTCCTTCGGCGATGTATAAGTATCCGTCAACGGCCATCTGATTGAGCACATCGCGAATGCGCGCCTCATTCACACCGCTCAGCATGCCAAAGGTCGGCATTTGCTCGGGGTTCAGCCACGACAGATCCTGTGCCTTGGATCCACGCAGGATTTTAACGATTTTGCCCGAACCGACCCGCTGATTCACATCATGCACGCAGCGACTAATCGCACGCGCCACATCAGTTACGTCGATGGTGGCGAAAGTATGCTCGCAGTTGGCGCACGCGCCGCACTTACCAGCTCCGGCAGCGCCGTCTGATGCCGTGATTTCACCAAAATAGCTGGTCATATACCGGTGCAGGCAGTCAGTTGTGCGGCAATAGCCCACCATGCCGTCGAGCAACCGACGCTTGGATTGACGCACGATATCCTGCTCCTCGGGGCTCAGCCGCTCGTTTTCATAGTCATTGTCAAGCAATCGACGCCGGGTGACGATATCGGAATCATTCCACAGCAACGTGCACCGGCTGGCCTCACCGTCGCGCCCGGCGCGCCCCGCCTCCTGATAGTAGGCTTCGATGGATTCGGGCATATTGTGGTGGATGACGTAGCGCACATTCGATTTATCGATGCCCATACCAAAGGCGTTGGTGGCCACAACCACCGGCACACGATCAGTGACAAAGTCACGCTGGGCGTTCTGCCGTGCGTCCGGTGCCATACCTCCGTGATAGGCGACGGCAATAACAGCTTCTCCAGCAGCACCGGCATCGTCACCAACAGCAGGGTCACTATCTGCAGGGCCGACGCCCGCGGCCGCACGCAATTGCGGCACCGTCTGATTCAGCGTGGCGGCAAGAGCTTCGGTTTCCTTGCGAGTGGCGCAATACACGATGCCGGATTCGTTCGGATGATCCGCTATATAGTGAGCCACCCAGGAAGCTTTGCGCTTGGTCTCGAGTTTGATCACGTCGAAATACAGATTCGGCCGATCGAATCCGGTGACGGTAATGGCCGGATTGTTAAGCCCCAGGATATTCACAATATCGTGGCGCACACGTTCGGTGGCGGTGGCGGTGAACGCGCCAACCGGCGGACGTTGCGGCAGGGAGGCGATGAATTCGCCGATGCCCAGATAGGAGGATCGGAAGTCCTGACCCCATTGGGAGACGCAGTGTGCCTCGTCCACGGCAATCAGTCCGATTGTCGTATTGGCTGCAAAACTGCGGAATCGTGGTGTTTCCAAACGTTCGGGGGCTACATACAGCAGTTTGACCTGACCGGCTGCGGCCTGTTGGAACACCATGGATTGCTCGTCGGGGCTTTGTGTGGTGTTGACGAAGGCGGCAGGCAGACCGATATCGTTGAGTGCGTCCACTTGGTCGCGCATCAGGGAAATCAGCGGTGAAATCACGACGGTGACGCCCGGCAACAGTGCGGCGGGAATCTGATAGCACACCGATTTGCCCGCGCCAGTGGGCATGACGCCCAACACATCATGCCCTGCGAGCAGCGCCTCAACGATGCCCGCCTGCCCGGCTCGGAACGAATCGTAGCCAAAATACCGTTTCAGCGCCGACAGCGCCGCCGTGATGTCAGTCATACCCACCCAGTGTAGTGCGCCGCTCACTCACGGTTGCGCTTGACGATACGGTACGGCAGCGAAAATACTGCCGTTACCACGCGTACATCACCGCACGCAACGACGATATCGTCACAGCGCGCGCAATGCCTGCTGCAGATCGGCAATAAGGTCATCAATGTTTTCGATGCCCACCGAGATGCGCACGAGGTTGGCAGGCACCTGCAGGGTGGTGCCGGATACGGAGGCGTGGGTCATGGCTGCGGGAACTTCGATCAGGCTTTCCACGCCACCCAGCGATTCGGCCAGCGTAAAGATTTCCGTGCGATCCACAAAACGCTTGGCTGCTTCGGCGCCTCCGGCCAGCTGCACGGAGACGATACCGCCGAAACCGCCGTGCATCTGGCGAGCGGCGATGTCGTGGCCCGGATGCGATTCGAGACCCGGGTACCACACGCGTTCAATCACATCGGACGGCTGGGATTCCAGCCATTGCGCCACGGCGAGCGCGTTGGCGGAGTGCTGGCGCACGCGCAGATCCAAGGTTTTCAAGCCACGAATGTCCAGCCACGAGTCGAACGGGGAGGGCACAGCACCAGCGGCATTCTGCAGGAAAGCGACCTGCTCACGCGTCTCATCGTCGTTCAATACCACTGCGCCGCCGACCACATCGGAGTGGCCACCGATGTATTTGGTAGTGGAATAGACCACCACGTCGGCCCCATCGTCCAGCGGATGCTGCAGGGCGGGCGAGGCGAAAGTGTTATCGACCACAACCTTGGTGCCGTGTGCGTGGGCGACTTTGGCGGTGGCGGCGATATCGGTGATGTTGAGCAGCGGGTTGGAGGGGGTTTCCACCCACACATATCGGTATTGCTTGGCGGTGAGTGCGGCTTCGACGGCGGCGGTATCGGTGATGTCGACTACATCGAGGCCGATGCCCCACGGCACGAACACCTTGGACAGCAGGCGGTAGGTGCCGCCGTAGACGTCGTTGCCAAGCAGAATGTTGTCGCCGGGGCGAATGGTCGAACGCAGCAGCACGTCAATGGCAGCCAGACCCGATGAGAAGCTCAGCGCATATTTTGCGCCTTCCACAGCGGCCAGTTGTTCGTCGAAGCTGGTGCGCGTGGGGTTGATGGAGCGGGAGTAGTCGTGGCCGCCGCGCAGCCCCAGCACGCCGTCCTGCTTGAAGGTGGAGGTGGCGTAAATCGGAGTCACCACCGCGCCGGTGGTCGGGTCGGGCTCCTGACCGGCGTGGATGGCACGGGTGGCGATGGCGGTGTTGGTGAACTTGGCGTTGTATGCGGCGGACATAATGAGTTCCTTTCAGTGATTTTCAGTGATATTCAGTTGTGTTGTAATTTACGTTGCTTTTATTTGTTATTCGTCAAAGTGATGGACACGATGTGTGCTCCATCCCCTTAGCTATTGAAGAGGAGTCACTGCGTTTGGTCGGCTGGATGGACACGATGTGTGCTCCATCCCCCTACGGGCGGGCCCCCTTCCGCACGCATCACGTCCATCCAGCCGCCACCCCAGAACCTTACAAATACTGGTCGGCCAACGACGGCTTGGTGGTGCGGTCGACCACGTCGCCATAGCCATTGGCTCGCATCCAGTCGTCGTTGAATATTTTCTCCAGATAGCTGCGCCCGGAGTCGGGGGCGAGCACCACAACGGTCTGGTGTTCGTCCAGATCGTTGACGAGCGCATAGTCGATAGCTGCGGCCACGGCCATGCCTGAGGATCCACCGACCATCAGCGCTTCCTCACCGGCTAGGCGGCGCGTCATTTCGAAGGCTTCGGCGTCGCCGACTTTAACGATGGCGTCGGTGATGGTGCGGTCGAAGGCTTTGGGGTAGAAGTCCTCCCCCACGCCCTCGATGTCGTACTGGTGCACGTGGTCCATGTCGGGTGCGGAATAGATGGAGCCTTCCGGATCGGCGCCGATTACCGTAACGGCACCATCGGAGGCTTCCTTCAGGTAGCGGCCGGTGCCGGAGATGGTACCACCGGTGCCGATGCCGGCTACGAAGTGGGTGACTGTTCCTTCGGTGTCTCGCCAGATCTCCGGGCCAGTAGTGACGTAGTGGCTGGCAGGACCGTTGGGATTGTCATATTGGTTGGGTCGGTAGCCGCCGGGGATGGCTGCGGCGAGACGCTCGGCGACGCGGTAGTAGGATCGCGGATCATCGGGGCCGGCGTCGGTGGGGGTTACGACCACTTCGGCACCGTAGGCCCTGAGCACTGCGCGCTTGGATTCGGAGACTTTGTCGGGCAGGGTGAAGATGGTGCGGTAGCCGCGCTGCTGGGCCACCATGGCAAGGCCGACGCCGGTGTTGCCGGAAGTGGGTTCCACGATCACGCCGCCGGGCTTGAGTTCGCCGGAACGTTCGGCAGCGTCAATAATGCGTGCGGCGATGCGGTCTTTGGAGGATCCGCCGGGGTTCATGTATTCGATTTTGACGGCGATGGTTGCTTTGACGCCGGCGGCCTGCGGAATGTGGTTGAGCTTGACGATAGGGGTGTTGCCGATGAGTTCGAAAGTGGAGCTTGCGATGGCCATGAGTTTGAAGTCCTTGCTGTTGTGCTGCGTTGTTGCGCAGTGGTCGGCGGTTTTACTGGTGCGTGTGATGCGTTGTCGTGAACCGACGTTCCCGGGCGAAACGGAAAGGACTAACAATATTGTGGTTTGGAGCGGCAGCGTGTGCGGCTGTATTGAATCAGCGTGTGTAATACTTGCTTACCTGAATGCGATGGTCAATACATGGTGCGAACCATAAATCTCTAAAAAAGAATTGCACGATACACATCGCTGCTGGAATGCTCTATCTCAAATTATGCGTCACTGACCGTGCGCCCGGAGGCGTCGGTTAGCGACAACAACATGAGATGAAATGCATGCCTCACACCATAGCATGAGGGGCGACATTATGATGCCGCGCCTGTTCACATCGTGGATTCGCGGGGGTTGAGTTGCTGCAGGCTCGGCACCGCCATAGGAGGCAGGGATAGGCGGCAGAGAGGCATACACACCTACGGTTTCCGGAAGAACGCTAGCTCCACCCCAATAACGATTCGGCCTGTTCCGGCCACCATTGGCCGGCCTGCGGCCCGGCATTGCAGGTGCCATCGGATTCGCCGGGGGTCTTAATCCATAACGCGGCATCCTGGGCGCCATAGGTTGTTGCTCCGGGCTCCTCCCCCACGCGCGCACCGGATACATTGCACCATGCGGAATCCGGTTCATTGCCATGCCCGTTGCCGTTGCGGCTGGTGTCGATCACATACCGCCCGCCGGTTAGCTGCGACAGTTGCTCACCGTAGGCGCGCTCTGCGGCGGTGACGTTGTAGTTCGATACGTTGAGCGAAAAGCCGCGCACGTTCTCCACGCCCGCACGCAGCAGCAAGCTGGCCATGGTTTCGGCGTCCACCCAGCCCGAGTGGCCGGCGTCGATATATACCGCAGCACCGCTGGTGGCGAGCGCACGCACCGCAATCGTCAGCAGCGGCATTTTTGATTCCAAGGCCGGGCAGTCAGTCATCATGGCCAGCGCATCCGGCTCCACGATTACGGCCGGTACAACGCCTTGCCAAGCGCTTACCGCGTCAACGATTTCCTGCACCCATGCCACGTATTCGTCGTCGCGCATATCGCTGGCGGAATATCCGCCGCAGTCTCGCCCGGGAATGCCGTACACCACGAATACCGGCATCGTGCCTGTATATGCAGCCTGTTTCATCACAGCGGTGACAGCTGGGCCGACGCGTGTGGGCGGCAGTTTATCCGGTTCCAACCATATGGAGGAGGGCACGGAGGCCAGTTGCGCGGCGGCGGCGCGAGACGTTTCATCGGCATTCTTGTCTTCAGCAGCGTGCGCGGCGCTGGAATCGTCATCCACATACAGGACGCGATCCGTGAAGGGGTTATCGCCATCAGCGCTCACGGTGTCGCGCCTCAGGCCATGCATATAGAGATCGGCGGCGCCGCTGCCGACGATGAACAGGGTCGATAGGGCGCACAGCAGGCCCGCCATCACGGCGGCAACCGCTGCGCGCACCAACCTGCGCCATATTCGCCCGCGCCATGCCGGCCCGCGCTGTGACTGCCCGCGTCGGGAACCGAACGAACCGAACCTTGACGTTCGTCGGTTCGCGCGCCCGCCTACACGTCTGCTTAACCACTGCATGGCGCTCCTTTATTCAATGTTCGATTCCAACATGTTCAACTTCAACGTCGGCCAATACCGACGTTGGTTACTGCCAACCGCCGGCTAATACCAACCATCAGTCAATGCCAACCGCCGGCTAAAGCCAGTGCCGCAGCCATTAGGCGGCATCCACAGGCACGTCGCGAATCGGCGTGGGCTCGTCGGATTCAAAAATGCCAATTGGAATATCGATATCGATTTCTTGGGCATCCCACGCATCTTGCCCGGCAGCGCGCTGCACGGTCACATAGAACTTGAAATGCAGCGTAATGCCGATGGAATCGTTGGGCAAATCCCCAATCACCTGGTTGCGCATTTCATAGACGCCCTTCGGGCTGGTGATGCGCATGCCGTAACTGCGGAAGGTGTTGGGTTCGGGGTCGAAGGTCAATGAAGCAGCCTGACCGTTCACCGTATATGGCGAGCGCGCCGAGGATTCGGTATGCCCGCTGAGCGTCACGTCGGAACTGATGTTCACATTGCCCAGATACACCAAGCGTTTGGAGGCGTACGGGGCTTTTAAATCAACGTTGAGATCGTAGGCCTGGAAGGTGAAGGTGAAGAGTTTGTCGCCCTTCGGATACCACTGGTCGGAGCGTGGGGTGGCTTGCGAGGGGAAGATCGAAAGCACGTAGTCGATGCCGGCGATGTTCTTGTAGACGTTGGATACGCCGTTTTTGGAGAACTGGGAGTCGAATACGTCATCGTCTTCGGCGTTGGCTCGTCCGAGTTCGTCGTGGCTTTCGCCGGAGCCGGATTGTTTCGCGTGCTCCTGCACGTTCGAGCCGCTTGTTTCGCCGGCGGCGGCTGTTCCGGCAGTCCCTGAGCTTAACGACAAGCCGGTCAAGTCTTCGATGGAAGCGCAGCCGGTGAGCGGGATGATGGTTAAAGCTGCGACCAGCGCTGCTATCAAGCGCTGCGGTCGGTGCAATCGTGTCATGATGGCGAACCTCCGAGATATGCGTTGCGTGAATTGGGTTGTGTGAATTGATTGAATGGGTAGGTTAAACGAGATAGCCGCGCGTGGGCCTGAGGAACTGAAAGGCCATGGCCAGTGTCTGCGCCGCCGTGATGACGGCCAGCACCAGCCAGCCCCAGAACAGGATGCGCGTCTGTATAATCAGCGGCAGATAGGCCATGCCCACCACCAGCAGCACGATGATCAGCCACCAAACGATCCAAGGGATCACATAGGCTCGTCCCTTGCCTTTTTCGGCCCTGGCCTGCGCCGCCCAGTTGTCGCCGCGCCGGCCGACCAAGGATTTCCACCAGCCTCGCAGGAAATGCGCGATACGTATCCACAGATACATTTCGGCAGGCAGGAACAATAGGGCGAACAGCACATCCCTATGGTCGCGGGCGCGCATTTTCAGCGCGATTTTGGTGTTCAGCAGGATGGAGGCCGCCACCGGCACCAGCCATATTGGGAAGAACACGAACGCTCCGATGCGCAATGATGCGGCGAGCAGGAACACGAAGGCGAATCGGTTGTAGGCGTTGAAGAACATGGAGATATGTTCCAGCCATCGTTGGCGCAAACATGGGTGGAATTTGTAGGATCGCATCAGTTCCACAGCGCCCGCGTTCCATTTGACCTGCTGGCCGTCCAGGGCGCGCATGGTGAGCATGCCGCCCACATCGGCTCGGGCGGAGGCGCTGATTTTGAGGTTGTATCCTGCGGATTTGAGTTGCAGTGATAGCAGCGAATCCTCCACCTCGCTTTGCGTGATCCATGGTGTCATCTGTTTGTTCGCCTCCATCACCGCTTTGAGCGCGTCGATGGAGAAGATGGAGAACTGGCCGCCGAGCACCGGCACTTCCCTGCTCTGCTGCATGGCTTTGATGTTGAAGGCGGCGAATTGCTGGCGTTGGCCGGCCACAAGCCAGCGGCGGATGGGCCCGCGCACCCCACGGTCGTCCACCGTATAGATGGCGGAGACGCCGCCGATGTGCTGGTTGGAGCGTATCTCATCGAGCAGCAGTTCCACGCAGTCTTCGTGCGCCACAGTGTCGCCGTCCACACCGAGGAAGTAGTCGAAGGCTTCCACCATGGCGAATCCGTAGTTCAGCGCACCCACTTTTTTGTCCGGATTCTCGCCGATGTCGTGCACATATACTGCGCAGGTGATCGGCATGCCGCGGCATTCCTTGCGGTGCAGTCCGGCGAATGGTTTGGCTTCCTGAACCGTGCGATCGGTGGAATTGTTGACCACCACGTGAATTTCGTCGGGGATGACCGTCTGTGCCAGCAAGGCTTCCAGCACAGAGGCGATGGAATCCTCCTCGTTGTAGGCGGGGATCACGCAGCCAATCAGCGGATGGTCGCGGCGCGCCTCGTACGCCATGTCATCGTGCGATAGGTCGTCATTGGCCACATCGTCAACGCCTTCGCCCCAGCCGGCGAAACCGTCGCCATAGTCGCGCTCGAGGTCGCGCCCGTCTTGTTGCTTGCTTTCCATGTATTCGATGCTAGGAAAGCATTGATGTCGGTTATTCGACGAAACGCCTCATGTTTCGTCAGGTTCGGCGCACCATATCGTCAAGCATTAGTGATGAACTTGTGAAGAGCCCTATGTTCCGCCGTTGATCAGGAAGGCAAGCTCACTGTCACCACCGTGCCTTTGCCTTCCTCGCTGGCGATATCCATGGTGCCGTGCAGGCGATTGACGATGGTTTGGCAATGATGCAGCCCCATGCCGGTGCCCGATGCCACCGCCTCGGCATTGGCGGCACGCACGAACGGGTCGCGCACTCGATCAAGTTCAGCCTGCGGAATGCCGACCCCAGTATCCGTCACTTCGATGGTGATCATGGCACCGTCACGCAAAGCACTGACATAGACGCTGCCGCCGGGCTGGTTGTATTTGACCGCATTCGACAGCAGGTTGCCGAACAATGATTTGAGCTGCAACGGATCGGCGGTGATGATCAGATCCGGCTCCAGCGAGGAATTGATGCGGATGCGGCGCATGGACGCCTGCTGTTCGCATTCGTGCAGCTCCTCGCCCAATACGGCGGTCAGATTTGTACGTCGAGCGCCTGTGGGGCCGCGATCGGCGACTGCTCGCCGCTCGTTCGAGCGCACCATTTCCACAATGGAGGCGTCCAAGCGTTCGGCGTTCTCCAAAGCCACGTGAAGATCCGCACGGCTTTGCTCATCAATGGTGCCTCGCTTGAGGGCAAGCTCCATATATCCGATCACCGACGACAGTGGCGAGCGCAGATCATGCGCCTTTCGCAGCAGTTCCTCACGATCCGACAACTGGGAGCTCGCCGCACCCTTGGTGGTATTCACTTCAATCAGCACAGGCTCATGATGTCCGAACGCATGCATAACGCCTTCGCCAACGCGCGCGATGCCATGGGCGGCAGTCCCCACGCTGCCACCAGTGACGCCAGCGCCACCAGCATTGCCGGCACCGGCTGCCGACGCCAGCGCTTCGTGCGATTGCCCGGCCTGATGCGCACGATCGGAGAATAGGCGGTCGCGACCTTGCCACACGAATACGCACATGCCGATAATCAGCATCATGCCGCCGACGAACATCGGCATGCGCAGCAGGGTGACGGACGGGGAGGATGCGGTGACCGCACTGGTGAACACCACCAACGTTGCACCCAGGCCAACGGTTATCGTCATGGGCAGCGACAGTCGGCAGGCAGCCCACACCAAGGGGATGACGCACAGCATCCAGATGCAGGAGTATGGCATGGCGAACGAAACGCATTCCAAGGCAATGAGCAACAGGAAGCAATACATGATGCTGCCGATGCTGGATAGCGCGATACGCCGGCTGACCAGCGGCGGCACGCACGCCAACGCCGCTAATACCAAGCCGATCCACAGCCACAGATGGTTGGCGATGCCGATGGAGAGCATGTAAGACAGCATGGTGACCACGGCAAGCACCGCGATCATCAGCACCGTCAGACTGCGGTGCAAACGCTGTGCACGCCTCATGCCCGATGTAGTATGTGAATTGGATGAGACTGTCGTTGTCATGCACCCACTGTACACCCGCGCAGGCACCCGTCCGGTTGTTTCGGGCCCGTCGCCACGATAGCGCCATTGTGCTGGGCTGTGCATGCACAGCTGATGGAACCGGCAAAACGACAGGCATCACGAAGACCTAAAACACGCCGATTTGCAAGCGAACCGGTTTGACCATCACCAACTTGCCCACGTCACTGCTTTTCGTTGCACCAAACCTGTATTTCGTCCACCAGACACCCCCTTTCCCCCGTTACACCATTATGCTGATACGTAAGTCACGGCGCAGCAGCCGCGCATTGGGGGAAGGACAAGGTCGAAACCATGAACACTATATTGCACGCCGACACGCGAGCCCCTGCCCGGCCAATCACACGTCCCCGCACACGCACGGCAATCACCTCCGCGCCATCACGTAACGCCTTGGTCATCGATGATGATTGGGATACCGCCAAACTGATTGAGAATGTGCTGCAGGCTGCAGGATTCGGCACTTATATCTGTGTGCGCGGCGAAGACGCCATCGAGCAATCCGTTAAGGACCGCTATGACCTGATCACCATGGATCTCAAGCTCAACGGCATGGATGGCTATGAGACAATCCGACGAATCCGATCCTTCAGCAACGCTTATATCATGATGATCACCTCGTGCGTTGATGAGGCTTCGATTGTGCAAGGCTATTCGGCCGGTGCCGACGATTTCATTCCCAAGCCCTTCCACCCGCACGAATTTCGTGCCCATGTGAATGCCTATCTGCGGCGCGTCAACGATAACAATATCTACGACGCTCAAGGTTATACGTTCATGCCTGGCGATCTGATGAACGAAGCACGTCACGCCGCCTCGCATGGCGCGGGGTATGCGATGGGCACCAACAACCTTGACATCAACGGTGATTTCGACGAATACGATCGCTCGTGGATTACGCTTGGCGCGCTGTCCGTGAACACTCTTGCGCGACAGACCCTAGTGAACGGCGATGAGGTACGACTGACCAAAACCGAATTCGAGCTGCTGGTCATTCTGCTGCAAAGTGGCCGTCGCGTGCGTTCGAAGGCGAGTCTGGTGCTGGAGCTGCATGCCGGCAAGGTATTCGTCACCAACCGTGTGATCACCGCGGCGGAGCGTCGCAGCGTGGAGGTTCATCTGGCGAATCTGCGCCGCAAACTCGATGACAGTCCAAGCCATCCGCGTTTCATCGCCACCGTGCGCGGCGTGGGGTATCGTCTGATGGATATGCCGACTACCCACGCACCGACTGTATTTGATTGATGATTTCCCGCCGCCGGCGTTGGGCGATCGGCACCAGCTCACCTGTGGCCAAATGCACGCTTTCGCCGTCCACCGTTTCCACATACAGCACGTTCACCCAAAAACTGCGGTGCACCTGCACGAATCCGTTGCCGGCGTTGAGTCCAATGCGTTCGGCGAGCTTGGCGATGCCTTCATGCACGCGAATCGTCGTATAGCCATAGCGCACCAGCACATCCTGGCGTTTGGCTTCCACGGAAATCACGTCGAACAGGCGCAGCATGTGGTAGACGCCATCGATATCCACCACTTCGATCTGATTGAGATAATGCTTCTGCAAGCTCACCAGATTGATATACTGCATTGCCTTGGTCGCAAACTTAATGGGGAATCGCTCCCCTTCTTCGGGCTCGCTCATCGCATTCGAAACGTGGATATGGAACATGCGCAACCCCTCGTCGGTTTCACGCCACAGGGCCGTCAATCGTTGTTCGGCGGCGAACGCCATGCTCCCCTCTTCGGGAGCCAGAAATCCCATAAATCGCCCGTCGACCACGCGCACATCCCCGACTCTGGCGCTTTGACGATACATTTTGCTGGACATCAGCACATGCGGCATTTCCCGGCATAACGACAGCACATCGGCCTTGGTCAGTAGAAACTGGTCGCTTTGCGCGCCCAAGCATACGAAATCGTCAGTGGTCGAAGCATCAAGCCAGTCAGCGTCCCCCTGGTAGTAATGCTCCATAAACGCCTCCGTCAGCGCCGGAGCATCATAGGAATCAATGCGCACCACCATACCCCCCATTCGCCATCAGCCATTCGTCATCAACGCACCACGGCATCTACTATCGTTTCAGGCCTAGGACATACGCACGCGCATTGGCACGACATGCCTGTAATTGGGCACGAGCGGAATGAAATATCCCCTATATCTTCATAATTACCCCCTTAAATTCGGGTAAAGCAACGAAGATGGCGACGAATTCGTCGGCTAGGCGCGCCACATCCCCGCAGTCAGACGAGCAATACCTCGCGCATGGAAGGCGTCGCGTGCCTTCGTCAATTCGCGTCTGCTGATCGGCACTATAGTGCCGTCATCCATAACAAACGACGAGCCTTCGATACGCGACACCATGTCAAGGTTCACAATGCTACCGCGCACGCAATGGCAGAATCGTTCGTCGCCTTCCAATGCCTTGGACGCCGACGCTATGCCGGCACGCAAGCGCACGATGCGCCCGCCCGTCATCACCACATCGAGATAATGCCCCGAGGCGCGCAGCATGCGCACCGAATCAGCTTCGAACTGCATCGCGCCAGTATCCTGATCCATCTGCCAGCCGTCGCCCGGCACGCTCTGCGTTTCGATCGCTTCATGCGATTTTGCTGAGCGCGACAGTGGAACCGTAATCACATCCGGGCGCGGGAACAGTCGATCCAACACGGCATACAGACTGTGCGCCTCATATGGTTTGACCAGATAGCCTGATGCAACCTCGTAGCCTTCAACCGCAAAATCCACGCTGACCGTCGTCACGACAATCGGGCATCGCAATCCGGCGGCCCGAAGCGCTCTGGCAACATCCATACCCGCGGGCTCGCCATCATCCAAATACATATCGATGAACGCCAGATCGTAGCCGGCGAATCGTGCCCGGCGGCCGGCGGCCGTCAGTTCCAACGCGCCTTCATCGCTGCGTTGCATTCCCAGATCATCCACGGACGCATAGGTATCCACCATCACCGGCAGATGGCGATCGCGCGCATAATCATCGACGCGTTCAACAAGCTGCTGCGCATCCTTACGATCATCCTCGACAATCACCACCCTCATACCAGACGTCCTCCTTGCCACTACGGTGTCATCATTTGCTGCGGCTTACTGCGGCTTGCCGCTGCCTACTATTGCATCAGCCGCACAAATACACCATCATAAACTAACGTACTGTGCGCTCATTTCCTTCGCCCTAAGCGTTACCAGTGTCGTCAGCGTTGCCGGTTGCACCAGCGTTACCAGCTTTGTCGCTCCCTCACGCCGCAGATGGCACACTACTAAAGGGCCGGCGGTAGCACCACCTCAGCGGTAAATGTGTGCGTATTCTGATCCGCCGTGAACCGAGCCTCGCCGCCACGCTCCTGAGCAAGACGGCGAACGGATTGGATGCCCAACCCCATACCGTCATGTTTGGTGGAAGGCACAGCCGGCGCATCCAGATCAGATACGTCGCCCTCAAACGTATTGGACACAATCAGGAACAATGGCCCCTGATCGGTAGCGCTGGCGCGCAACGTTAGTTTGGCGGTCTCACCGCTCGCGCTGCAACCAGCCAACGCATCGACGGCATTTTCAAGCAGATTGCCCAGGGTGACGGCCAGATCAGCTTCAGGCAGCGCGATGGCAGCGGGAATATCCATGGCTATATCCACTGCAGCACCAAGCGTACGAGCACGATCAGCGTAATACACTGCGATGATGTTGGCACCAAAATGCTCGCAATAACGGATGGACGTGTCCACCGTGGCGGAGGCCTCCAGCGTATCGAGATAATGCAGCAGACCGTCACCATCCTTCGCATCGACAAAGCCACGGATCGTCAACAGATGCTGGCGCAGATCATGACGTACGCGCTGTGCGGCGGCAATGCGCTCGTTCAAATGCTCCTGCTGCATCTGACGCATGGTCAGCTGACGATTCGCTTCCGTGGCCGCAGCATTCAGATCCGACTGGCGCGCGACGGCTCCCAGCAGCACGTAGAACAACACCAGCAACACGGTGAACAGCAATAGCAACAGCACGAATGTCAGTGCCGTTGAAGGAGCAGCCTCAATATCGGTAGCCGTCGGACTGAGCACGGTAAACAGCGACGCCGACAGAAACGGCACCAACCATGCCAGCGACCATGCCCGCTCCGAAATCGCCGGACAATCCACCAACTGCAGCAGCAGGCGACGCATCGGACGATTGCAAATCGCAAACAATATCAATGTCAGCGCCCACTGCATCATCATGCCAGGCCATTGCATCAACGGCAGGCCGTCCTCGCCTACCACCAGCGCATTGAAGATCACGGACAAATCGACGCACAGCATCATCGGAATCAACGAGGTGGCCGAAATGAACAATGCTCGCGTGAACGGCAATCCACTCATACGCCAATGCAACGGAATCAGGCAGGTCATCAATATCATGAACGGAATCTGAATGCCGGTAACCAGCAGGCCACAGCCCACCCCGGCAATGGTGAATGCGAGCGCCATCAGCGCACAGGCGGCCAACGTCTGGCGCTTCGACCAGCGCAACCGATCCCACACCACCGACACCGACAGCGCAAGGGGCAGCAAAAACTCCCATTGGTCGGAAATTCCGGCAATCACATACTGCATGTTCACTTCCATGCGACTACTGTAACCGGGCGCGCCGCCGAAACGGTGTATCCGGCGACTGGTAAGGTTAACGGGTAATGAATCCCCTTGGCGCGTAAAGGAGCTTTGGCTTGTCTGCTGAGCTGGAAGACATCCATGAGGAATGTGGCATTTTCGGCGTGTGGGGGCATCCCGACGCCGCTCGACTGACGTATTTCGGCCTGCATGCTCTGCAGCACCGCGGTCAGGAGGGCGCCGGCATCGTCGCCAACGACAACGGTACACTTACTGGCCATCGCGGTCTGGGTCTGTTAACCCAGGTGTTCGCCGATGAACGCCAAATCGAACGTTTGAAGGGCGACCGAGCCATCGGCCATGTGCGTTACGCCACCGCCGGCTCCGGCACCACCGACAATATTCAGCCGTTCATCTTCCGCTTCCATGACGGCGATGTGGCCCTGTGCCATAACGGCAATCTCACCAACTGCCCCTCTCTGCGCCGCAAGCTGGAAGACGAAGGTGCCATCTTCCACTCGAATTCCGACACCGAAGTGCTCATGCACCTGATCCGCCGCTCCCTGCAGCGCACCTTCATGGACAAGCTCAAGGAAGCGCTCAACACGGTGCATGGCGGTTTCGCCTATCTGCTGATGACCTCCGACGCGATGATCGGCGCGCTCGATCCCAACGGTTTCCGCCCCCTGAGCCTCGGCCGTATGAAGAACGGCGCTTATGTGCTCGCCTCCGAAACCTGCGCCCTCGATGTGGTGGGCGCCGACTTGGTGCGCAATATTCGCCCCGGCGAAATCGTGGTGGTCTCCGACCACGGCTACAAGATCGTGCAGTACACCAACAATACGCAGCTGGCCATCTGCTCGATGGAATACATCTACTTCGCTCGCCCCGACTCCGATATCTACGGCGTCAACGTGCATTCCGCGCGCAAGCGCATGGGCGCACGTCTGGCCGCCGAATCCGGTGTGGATGCGGATATGGTGATCGGCGTGCCGAACTCCTCGCTGTCCGCCGCATCCGGTTATGCGGAGGCTTCCGGACTGCCCAATGAGATGGGCCTGATCAAGAACCAGTATGTGGCCCGCACCTTCATCCAGCCCACGCAGGAGCTGCGCGAACAGGGCGTCAGGATGAAGCTGTCCGCCGTGCGTAGCGTGGTCAAGGGCAAGCGCGTGGTGGTGATCGACGATTCCATCGTGCGTGGCACCACCTCCCGTCGCATTGTGCAGCTGCTCAAGGAGGCCGGCGCCGCCGAAGTACATATGCGCATCAGCTCGCCGCCGCTGAAATACCCCTGCTTCTACGGCATCGACATCTCCACCACCAAGGAGCTGATCGCCTCCAAGATGAGCGTGGAAGAGATTCGCGACTTCATCGGTGCCGATTCGCTCGCCTACCTGTCGCTTGAAGGCTTGGTCGAATCAATTGGTTTGAACGCCAACGCCCCCTATGGAGGCCTGTGCGTGGCCTACTTCAACGGCGACTACCCCACCGCCCTTGACGATTACGAGGCCGACTTCCTCAAGTCCCTCACTCCCGAAGATCGTGTGCGCCTACCCGAATTCGCGCTCTACAAGAGCAAGTATGTCGGCAACGAATACAACACCGTTCCCCATGAGGAATCCGAGGATCCCTTCGCTGATTCCCCCGCTGAGTCTGGGGATGCGCGCGAATAATAGTCGCACTTCCCTCACTCAGTGCACCCAAGCCTCCAACAATCACCCTTATTCAACATCGAGAACCACAGAACCACCAGGCAGTAAGAAAGGCCATAACAATCATGCCCAAAGCATATGAAAACGCCGGCGTAAGCGTCGAAGCCGGTTACGAGGTCGTCAACCGCATCCAGCAGCATGTGGCGCGCACCGGTCGTCCCGGCGCCGGCGGCATTGGCGGCTTTGGTGGCCTGTTCGATCTGGCTTCCCTTGGCTATAAGGAGCCGGTGCTGGTATCCGGCACCGATGGCGTGGGCACCAAGCTGATGGTTGCCAAGATGGCCGGCAAGCATGACACCATCGGCCAGGATTGCGTGGCCATGTGCGTTAACGACATCCTCGCCCAGGGTGCCGAACCGATTTTCTTCCTGGATTATATCGCCTGCGGCAAGAACGACCCGGTGCTGCTGGAGCAGGTCGTCAAGGGCGTGGCCGACGGCTGCGTGGACGCCGGTGCGGCCCTGGTGGGTGGCGAAACCGCTGAAATGCCCGATATGTATGATGCGGACGAATATGATCTGGCTGGTTTCACGGTCGGCGTGGTCGAGAAGTCGAAGATCATCGACGGCACGAAGATCGCCGAGGGCGATGTGCTGATCGGCTTGCCCTCCTCCGGCATCCACTCCAACGGCTATTCGCTGGTGCGCAAGATCCTGTTCAAGGATCACGACTACACCGTCGACTCCGTGCTGCCTGAGCTGGGAGGCGAGACGCTGGGCGACGAGATTCTTAAGCCCACCCGCATTTATGCCAAGGCTCTGAAGCCCCTGTTCGCGGGCGACGACCTGCTGCATGGCGTGGCGCATATCACCGGTGGCGCGTTTGTGGAGAAGGTACCGCGCATCATCCCCGAAGGCCTGGCCGCTTCCTTCGATATTTCCAGCTGGCAGGTTCCGCCGATTTTCCAGGTGCTGGAAAAGCTTGGCGAAGTGGATCACAAGGAAATGTACAACATCTTCAACATGGGCATCGGCATGGTGCTGGTCGTCAGCCCGGACAAGGCCGACGAGGTCGAACGTATCCTCGACGCCGAAAACGAGGTTCACTACCGCGTAGGCGCGATTGTCAAGGATGTGGACGGCACCCGCGTCCAGCTGCACGACTGATGCCGGATCGCCCACTGAACGCAGGGCAATCGCAAGGCATCACGTCTGACAAGATACGAGAATCTGAACAGGCTTATTAGGAAAGGCAACATCATGGGTCAGAAAGTTCTGGTCATCGGTTCCGGTGCGCGCGAGCACACCATCGCCTATACGCTGCTCAACAGCGCCTCCATCGACGAGGTGACCGTCGCCCCCGGCAATCCGGGCATGTGCAAGGATGGCATCCGCATCACGCAGCTGAACCAGTCGAATCATGCCGCGCTGATCGACTTCGTGCAGTCCAACAACTACGACTGGGTGTTTGTCGGCCCGGAAGTGCCGCTGATCGAAGGCATTGTGGACGATTTCGCCGCCGCCGGCATCAAGGCGTTCGGCCCGTCCAAGGCCGCCGCCCAGATCGAGGGTTCGAAGGACTTCGCCAAGCAGCTGATGGATCGCCACAACATCCCGACCGCACAGTACCGCACTTTTGACGAGCTGGATCCGGCCGTGGACTACGTGCGCAAGCATGGCGCACCCATCGTGATCAAGGCCGACGGTCTGGCCGCTGGCAAGGGCGTGACCGTGGCCATGGATGTCGATACCGCCGTCGGCGCGCTGGAAGATATTTTCGTGGATCATCGTTTCGGTGCGGCCGGTGCCAAAGTTGTTATCGAGGACTTCCTGGAGGGTCAGGAGTTCTCCCTGATGAGCTTCGTCAGCGGCACTGATTTCTGGCCGATGCCGATTTCTCAGGATCATAAGCGCGCCTATGATGGCGACGAAGGCCCGAACACCGGTGGTATGGGTGCGTACAGCCCGGTGCCGCAGATTCCTGCTTCTGTGATTCAGCAGGCCATCGATACCATCGTGCGCCCCACCGTGGAAGGTATGGCCGAAGAGGGCACGCCGTTCACCGGCATTCTGTACGCCGGCCTGATCGCCACCGCCGATGGCCCGAAGGTTATCGAATTCAACGCGCGCTTCGGCGACCCCGAAACCGAAGTGGTGCTGCCTAAGCTCACCTCTGACCTTGGTGCCGGTATCAACGCGATTTTGAACGGCGAGCAGCCAACCTTCACTTGGGATGAGACCAGCGCCACGCTCGGCGTGGTTATCGCCTCCAACGGCTATCCGCAGGATGTGATCAAGGGCGCTCATGTGCCTGAGATTCCCGTGGACGCCGATTCTCATGTGTACTATGCCGGCGTCGCCTCCGACGGCGAAGGTTCACTGGTGGCCAACTCCGGTCGTGTGCTGCTGGTGGAAACCAAGGCCGAGGATATCAAGGCCGCGCAGGACAAGGTCTACGCCATCATCGACAAGCTGGAGCTTGACGGCCTGTTCTACCGCCACGACATCGGCTTCAAGGCGCTGAACGCCTGATTCCCGAACCTTATAGCCAATACTTGGATCCCCGTCTTTCATCAGCTCCCCAATACTCTGGTGCTGATAAAAGGCGGGGATTAATTATGTGTATGGGCCTGTGAACAATAAGCGGCATATGCGCACCCAATACACCGGAACATTCGTGTAGGCGACACGCCGATACATGCCAGTGCAATCAATGAAGATCGCACGAATACGCACACGCACAGGCCTCATGGGTTCCCATCGCCCACACATAGTCGCCAGCCTCCTCTACACTTGTATTACGTAAGGTTCCTTACAAATTAGGCAACGCAGCTATATTACCGAGATTTCAATGATGAAAGGCAGTTCTTCTCTCACCAACAGGTCTCTTCACATACAAAAAGTATATGTTCTAAACATAATTTGTTGACGTGATGATTCCCGCCAGCTCGTTGCTTGCAGTACAACCAAATATGAAAGGATTGGCCATGAATCCCATCCGGGACTCACGAGGCTTTGCCATCGTAGCGGCCGTCGGCATCACAGTATCGATGATGATGCCAACCGCGGCATTCGCACATCCCTCAAGTCCATCGCCCACCATCAAGGCGACAGGCACCACCTACTACGTGTCGGAATCCGGCAATGACGCCAACTCCGGCACCGATCAGGACCACCCCTGGAAAACCCTCGACAAAGTCAACGAAATCGCCTCCGATCTGCAGCCGGGTGATTCCGTGCAGCTGGAATATGGCTCGACATTCAACAACCAGTCATTGCATATCAAAGACACCGCTGGCACCCCTGAGGCGCCGATCACCGTGACCGCCTATGGCGACGAGTCCAAGGGCAAGCCTGTGATCGCGGCCAACGGCGTCAAAAGCAGTCAGTGGTATCAGGATTACAAGGCCAAAATCGGTGGCTCACCGCACAAGGGCAGCGGCACGGTATCGTCCGCTATCCTGCTCAAGGACGTCTCCTACATCACCGTTTCTAATCTGGAAATCACCAACGACGATGTGAACGTCCATGACCCCATCGCCACATGGAAGTGGACCGACACCGCGGATTCCGACGGCACGAAGCTTGACCGCAGCTTCGAGCGCATGGATCGCACCGGCGTGGCCGGCATCGCCGAAAACGGCGGCACCATGAGCCATGTCACGCTCGACAATCTTTACATCCATGATGTGGATGGCAATCTGTACAACAAGCATATGGCCAACGGCGGCATCTACTTCATGGCGCATCTGCCCAAGGAACGCACCAGTGCAGCGGATGACGCCTATCTGCAGAAGAACATCTCACGTTTCGACAGCATCACCATCCGCAACAGCACTGTACGGGACGTGGATCGTTGGGGTATCGCCGTGGGCTACACCGCCTATCTCAACTACATCGACAACTCCGACTGGAATAACCGTTTCAACTACGGCAACGGCGAAATCTCCGATGAAGTAATCGCCAAGTACGGCGCAACCAATGTGCTGATCTAGAACAACTTCGTCACCGGCGCGGGCGGCGACGCCATCACCGTGATGTACTGCGACCGTCCGATGATCCAATACAACGTGAGCGACGGCGTGGCCAAGCATATGAACACGCAGGACTACACCAGCGCCCGGGACAACCCCGTGGCCGCCGGCATCTGGCCCTGGCGATGCAAGGATGCGGTGTTCCAGTATAACGAGGCCTACCGCACGCTCAACAACGACCATGGCAACGGCGACGGCCAGCCTTGGGACGCCGATTACGGCGACGGCACGCTGTATCAGTACAACTATTCGTACGGCAACAGCTTCGCCACGCTGATGGTCTGCAACGACATGGCCGTGAACACCACGTTCCGCTACAACATCGCGCAGAACGACCGTGGCGCTCTCGACCTGCCGGCCAACGGCCCCAACACGCACATCTACAACAACATCTTCTATCTGCCGGCCAACGTGGAGGCGAATGTAGCCCGTTCCAACGGTCCCGCCACCATCGAAAACAACATCTTCGTCAATTCCGGCGAGAAGAAGGATGGAAACTGGAACCCGCAGAATCAGAGCCAGAAGTTCAACAACAACATGTATGTGAACTACTCCAACACACCGGACTCGGACAAGAACCCGATTTCGGTGGATGATGTGGCTAAAGTGCTGCAGGATGCCGGTTCCGCCCCCGACTACCCGAGCACCGAAGGTCTGCTGTATCGCCATGACGATGACAGCCAGTCCACCGTATTCGATGGTTATCGCCTAGCTGCGGACTCCCCCGCGATCAACGCCGGCGTGAGCATCAAAGATGTCAACGACTACGCCGTCGAGCACGACTTCTTCGGCAAGACCATCTCCGGCACGCCGGATATCGGTGCCACCGAAAGCGATGTGCCATCCGTCACCATCGCCCGCATGGAATCATCCCAGTATGAGACCGGCACCGATGGCGACAAGAAGACCATTCTCGTGCCGTTCACTGAGAAGAACCCCACCACCGTGGCCGAACTGCTCGGCAAAGTAACCGCCAGCGAAGGCGCCAGCAAGGGCGTGTTCCGTAACGGCACCGAGCTTGGTGATAAGGATGCCGTGAAGGACGGCGATGTGCTGCGCTTCTACGCCAAAGACGGAGACGCCTCTGACGAGTATGTGGTCACGGCCAAGACCTCTTGGGATTGGGTGAACGACTTCCGTATCGCCGAGCAGGGTCCGATCTGGTATGGCCAGCGTCAGATGACCACCGTTGGGGAATGGCAAAACATCGAAACCTTCGATCCCACATACACCAACTGGTTGTTTGATCAGTATTACGGTCCCGGCGTGGACACCGGACTGGCAAGTCACGACCTGCCGGATGACCGCAGCACCATCCACGGCCTGATCAGCGACTCCCCTGACAGCGAAGGTGGTGCCGCAATCTCTTGGAAGGCACCCAAGTCCGGCACCGTCAAACTCTCGATTAAGAACGACGAGCCCTACCTGCGGCAAGCCAACAATAACGGCAAGAAGCTCACCTTGTCCGTTGTCAAGAACGATCAGGTGCTCTATTCTGCCGACCTGTCCGAGTCGTTCAAGCAGTCCACCGAGTTCCTGAACTGGGTGAAGGAACATGGCACCATCCAGGTGCAGGAAGGCGACTGGATCCGCATCACGGCCGAGGCCGAGAGCGGCATGAGCAGGCCTTCCGCCCATATCAGCTCCACCATCACCTATCTGGATGAAGAGCCGCAGGCACCGAACCAGGCCTCGGCCTATGACGTGTCCTATGGCACGGTCAAAGCCACGGTGGGCACCAAGGCCACCGCGACCCCGACCTTCGCCAAGGGCGATGCCGTGGTGGACGCTCCTGCCGATACCACGTATATCCTCGATTCCGAGGATGGCGTGACCATTGCCAAGGACGGTACCGTGAGTCTCACTCCGAGCGCGGAGCAGTACGGCCAGACCATCACCCGCAAGGTGACGGTCACCTATGCCGACAAGAGCACCGACACCGCAACCGTGACCTTCACGGTGAACCAGTCCTCCGCACAGAAGTTGCGTGTGCTCTACATCGCCGCCACGGCCTCCGCAGGCACCACCGCCAAGTCGCGTGCGCCGAAGCTCACCATGCAGGCTGACGGAGCAGCGGCGACCGTTCCCGAAGGCACCAAGTTCGCGTTGGGCAAGAACGCCCCCGCAGGCGCGTCGGTTGACTCCGCCACCGGTGTGGTGACGTTGGAGACGGGCAATTCCGCCGCGACGATCACCGTGCCGGTCACGGTCACCTATCCTGATGAAAGCATGTTCGACACGGAGATGGTCTTCACCGTCACGCAGCCCGCGGTGCTGGGCACCTCCGAATTGGAGACGGCCACCGTCGACGGCCACAAGGTCATCTACGCGCCGTTCTCCACGGATAGTCCGATGACCGTGGCGCAGCTGCTCACCAAGGTGACCGCCAATCCTGTGGATGCGCTCATGGGTGTGTTCCGTGGCGATGCCCAGCTTGCTAACTCCGACGAGTTGAGGGCCGGTGACGTGCTGCGCTTCTATGCGGCCGGTTCCTCCGTATTCGACGAGTATGTGGTCACGGCCAAGATCTCGTGGGATTGGGTGAACGACTTCCGTATCGCCGCGGATCAAGGCCCGATCTGGCACAGCCAGTATCAGACCGCCGGCGCATGGCAGGACACCACACAATTCGATGACCCCTGGCCGAACACACTGTACAACGGTTACTACGGAGTCGGTGTGCAACATCCCAACAAGACACTTCCGACTGACCGCAGCGCTATCCAAGGACTCATCGTTGATGACCCCAATACAACTGGCGGCACGGCCATAGCGTGGCAAGCGCCCAAGTCCGGTACTGTCACACTCTCCATCAAGGACAACGAACCGTATATCCGCCAGTCTGGTAACAACGGCAAGAAGATCACCGTATCTGTCGTCAAGAACGATAAGGTGCTCTACTCCGCCGACCTGACCGAATCACTCAAGCAGTCCACCGAGTTCCTCGACAAGGTGAACGACCAAGGCGGCATCACCGTGCAAGAAGGCGATTGGATCCGCATCGTCGCTGAAGCCGAAACCGACATGGCGAGACCGTCCATCCACATCAGCCCCACCATCACTTACATAGCCGATCCCGCGCCGGAGCAAACTCTTGCCGAGCGGTATACACCGTCCTACGGTGAGGCTGTGAAAGTGAAGGTCGGCGAAAGTGCTTCGGCTGCGGTGAAATTCACCGCCGACGGTGCCGAGGCCGCCGCGCCCGCGGGTACCACGTACTCGCTGGCCAAGGCTGACGAGGCAACCACCATCGCCGCCGACGGTACGGTGACGCTCACACCCGCCGAGGATATGTATGGCCAGACCATCACCAAGACGGTGAACGTCACATATTCCGACAGCAGCTCCAACGCCGCGACCGTGACCTTCACCGTCGCCGAAGAGGAGGTCGTGCCGCCCACGCCGGTCGACAAGTCCGAGCTGAAGGATTCGGTCGCCGAGGCCGACGAGCTGACGGACACCGGCTACACCGCCGAGTCGTGGAGGGCGTTCAAAGCCGCCCGCGACGCCGCGAGGGCCGTGCTGGCCGATCCGGCCGCCACCGAGGACGAGGTCGCCCAGGCCATCGCCGATCTCAAGGCAGCCACGGACGCGCTGGTGAAGGCCGAGGATCCGGATAAACCGACCGACCCTGACAAACCCACGAATCCGGATAAGCCGACCGATCCCGATAAGCCGACCGATCCGGATAAGCCGACCGATCCCGATAAGCCGACCGATCCTGACAAGCCGACAAACCCGGATAAACCGACGAACCCGGATAAACCCGCCAAACCGGCCAAGCCCTCACAGACGGGGAAGACCGGCAGCGTGGCGAACACCGGCGTCGCTGTCGGGGGCATCGCAATCGCTGCGGTGCTGCTTGCCACCGCCGGCATGGCGATGATGATTCGCCGAGCCAAGCAGTAACAATCTGACGGCATCCAGCAATCCCAAGGCCTTCCGTGGACACTGTCCGCGGAAGGCCTTTTACCAGCTCTCTTCTAGCTGAGTCTGCCGATAATATTGACCAATCGACCGGTAATACCGTCGAATGGCGGATACACGAATCGTAGGCTGTCGGGGAATAGCGGCTTGCTGACCACGGTTTTCGTATGGCTGAACGTGTTGAAGCCTGCTTTGCCGTGATAAGAGCCCATGCCGGATTCCCCCACCCCGCCGAACGGCAGTCGGCTAGAAATCAAATGTCCCAGCGGCAGCCCGAAGCCCAAAGCGCCCGAACTGGTGTCGCGTTCGAAACGACGACGAGCCTCGCGTGAATTGGAGAACACGTAGGCGGCCAACGGGCGCGGGCGCGCGTTGATCAGGGCAATCGCCTCATCAACGTCCTGCACCACCACAATCGGCAGAATCGGCCCGAAAATCTCCTCACTCATCACCGGAGCATCCGGCTGGGTTCCCAACAGCACGGTGGGCGCAATATAGCGTGCGGCACGATCGACGGTGCCGCCGCACATCAGTCGCCCGGCCGAATCGAAGGCACCATACTCGCCCAAGGCATGGCTGCCAGGCTGCGAAGTATCGTCGCTAACACTGGCAGCGCTTGTTGTCTGACTGTTCTGTGCTGTAGCGAAACGTCGGCCAACCATATCCACGGCCGCGCCAAAGGCGGAGGCGGCCTTGATCAGCGGCGAACTCGGCTGTTCGGGCGGCACAGTGCCCACCGGTAGCAGTCCGCACAGCCGCTCAACATGATGATCGTTGATAATGCGGCCATAATCGGGCGAAGTTTTCGGATCGTCACCATAGAACTCGTCAATGGCCACGGCAATGCGTTTGGCAAGCGCTTCGGCGATATCGGGCGTGGCCAGCACATAATCGGGGGCTACACAGGTTTGCCCAGCATTAGTAAATTTGCCCCAGGCTATGCGCCGCGCGGTGGTGTCAAGATTCATGGTGCCATCAACAAAACACGGCGATTTGCCGCCGAGCTCCAGCGTGACCGGTGTGAGATTGCTGGCCGCCGCCTGCATCACGATGCGTCCGACGCGCCCGCCGCCGGTATAGAAGATATGGTTGAACTTGAATCCCAACAGTTCGCCGGTTTCCTTAGGACCGCCCTCGACGACGGCGATGGCGTCGTTATCCATGTATTGTTCGATAAGCTCGGCCAGCAGGTGCGAAGTCGCTGGGGAGAGTTCCGACGGTTTCAGGCATACGGCATTACCAGCTGCGATGGCATCCACCATCGGTTCAAGGCTGAGCAGCAGCGGATAGTTCCACGGCGAAATAACCAGCACCACACCCTTCGGCTCGCTGATGGTCCAACCGAAGGCGGGTTGCAGCAGCCAGTGCATGGGCTTGGGATGACGTGCGGACCAGCGAGCCATGCGCCTTTGCACAAAACGTGCCTCTTCCAGCACTAGATTGATTTCCATGAGCAAGGTTTCGGCGGCAGGCTTGCCAAGATCGGCGTGCACGGCTTCGCACAGGGCCTGCTTGTTGTTGGCAAGCATGGTGCGCAACGCATTCAGCTGCGAGCGCCGCCAATTCATGGATTTGGTGCGCCCGGAATCAAAAGTCTTGCGCAGGGATTCGAACGCCTGCTCCCCTGTGACGTGTTTATGTGGGGCGTGATTATGTATGGCGTGATTATGTATGGCGTGGGTGCGATCGTGCATGGTGTGCTTGCGGTGAGGCTGCATGGCCTGCTCCTTCCCCTACGGTCATGCGTCAACAAGTATTGGCTTCATCCTACCGCCCCTTCGCACAATGGCGAGACACATAGGTAAAGGCCTTGCGGCGCATTATTCACGCATCGCAAGGCCTTGTTCATCAATCACACACTCAGGTGACGTCTGTTACTGGTTGTTGGCTGTCAGTGCTGATCCTCATGCCGGGGAATCAGGAAGGAGCAGGCGAGCGCCAGGGCCAACATCACGGCGCAGGCGACCATGGAGGCGGCGTATCCTGCGGTGGTGCCGTTGGAGGCGGCGAACAGGTTCATCACCATGTACAGAATCGCATAGCTCAGGCCGGCACCAAGATTGAACATACCGGAGTTCATGCCCGGCAGGTAGCCCGGATTATCCTTCGGCGAAAGCACGATGCCCAAACCGTTGAGCATGATGTTCACCGTGCCGGCGTAGCTAGCACCAAGGGCGATGGACATAACAACCAGCGCCCACACGCTCGGCGCATTGGAGACGAACACACCGAACAGTACGGCCACGATGCTCACCGCCATGCCGGCACGCAGCACTGCGCGGTAGCCGAACTTGGATGCCAACACACCTGCGACCGGACCGAAGGCCAGACCCACGAGTGCGTACGGGGTCAGGGTGGCGAAGGAGACGACGTCAGCGCCCAAGCCCACACCGAATTCGGCGTCCTGTGCCAGGGCGGGCACGATGCCATTCATAATCGCGAACACGCCGGTCATGGTCATCAGCGTGGTCAGCAGCAGACCCCAGGTGCGGCGCTGCTTCATGTAATGGGTGGAGACGAGCGGTGCCTTGGAGCGCTTTTCAATCTGCCAGAAGATCACGAAGAACACTGCGGCAACAACGATCAGTCCGCCGATGAGCAGCCAGTTGGCTTCGCCCAGCTTCTGGATTTCGTTGGTAACCATATAGGCGGCGACGAAGGCGATGCCCAGGGCGATAACGCCGGGCCAATCCATCTTCGGCGTGTCTTCGGCGCGGCTTTCTTCAGCAGCGAAGAACACCAGCACAACGGCGCCTGCAGCGATGATGGCCATGGTCCAGAACACGGAGCGGAAGCCGAACGTACCGGCCAGCCAGCCGCCCAAAATGGCGTCGACACCGGCGATACCGCCGTTGACGGAGGTGAGGATGGCCATCAGCTTGGCGTATTTCTTGTCTTCCGTCACACGCACGTGCAGCATGATCAGGCACATCGGCACAATCGGGCCGGAGGTGCCCTGCAGGATACGGCCGATCATCAGCACGGTGACGTTCGGGGCGATTGCGGAGACGATGCAGCCGATGATGGTGGCTACAAGGATGCCGAGCAGCACCTTCTTACGCCCCACCAAATCAGCCAGTCGCGGCAGGAACAGCGAGAACAGTGCGGCGGAGGTGAAGAACACCGTCTGCGTCAGGCCGATTTGCGAGGACGTGGTATTCAGCTCATGCTCCATGGTCGCCAATGCCGGAGAAAGCATGGAGGCGTTGAGCTGGAAGGCGAAGATGGCCACCAGCAGGGCCGCCATCAGCGCGACGATGGACTTGCCGCCCTCGTCAAGCATCTTGTCTGTTTTGGTTTCAGTCATAATTGCACACCTTTGTTGTCATTCTTCTTCTGTTGACGATTGCTCACGTCAGCGAATCGTTGTCAGCCGATGGTCTCGATCGCGTCGGCCACAAGATCCCAGAACCGTTCAAAGTCGAGGTTCACGGCGACCTGCGTATGGCATTGGTCGGCCGGCGGCTCGGGGCCGCGCAAATCGGCCACGGTCATGCCAAGGGTCAGCTCGCCGTGGATTTCCACATCAAGCGGGCAGCGGCGGGTGGTGACCACGGACGGGTCGATAAGATAGGCCACGGTGCACGGATCATGCACCGGCGGATCGTCGAAGTCCTGATTGTCCTGGTAGGTTTTGCGGAAGAAGTCCATCAGACCGGAGACGAACATCGCCAGATCAGTGCCAATACCTTCGATGCGGCGCTGCACCGCAGGCGTGCACAGCGCCTGATGGGTCAGGTCGAGACCGACCATGGTCAGCGGCCAAGACTCGTTGAATACGATGTGCGCGGCTTCCGGATCGACTTTGATATTGAATTCGGCCACGGCGCTCCAGTTGCCCACATGGTAGCCGCCGCCCATCAGCACGATTTCCTTGACGCGGCTCACGATGCGCGGCTCCATGCGCACGGCCATCGCGATATTGGTCAGCGGACCGGTGGGCACAAGGGTGATGGTGCCGGGCTCATGGCTCATGATGGTGTCGATAATCCAATTAACCGCATGGCCTTCGTCCAACGGACGGGTGGGCACGGGCAGTTCGACGCCATCGAGACCGGATTCGCCGTGGATGGAGGCGGCGACCTCCTGTGCGCGCACAATCGGGCGATCGCAGCCGGCGTGCACGGGCACGTGCGGCGCGTGAGCCTTCTCAAGCACTGCGCGGGCATTGTTGGTCACCTTTTCGAGGCTCTGGTTGCCGCCAACGGTGGTGACACCCAGCAGGTCGATGTCGGGGTTGCCGAGTGCCAGCAGAATCGCCACCGCGTCGTCGTGGCCCGGATCGCAGTCCAGGATGATTGATTTGGCCATTGTCACTCCTTTGTTCAATGGATGGATGAGGATATGGGTTGGATTGAAATGAAATAAGTAACGACTGTGGTAAAAGGTTCGCCGACGGGGTGGGAGAAGGGAAGGAAAACCGTTCCCGCCGGCGAAATCTCACAGGCCTGAACCGCTTGCCGGCTTATCGAGCGCCGAATGCGCGCAGCATCGCTTCGGCATCGTTTACGGTGATTTCGCGCGGCGTATTGCCGGCGAACCGTTCATCGACAACGGCTTGCGCGTTCGAGGCGAACTCGTCGGCGTCAATGCCATACTCTTCGACGGGGTGCAGCTCCAGCACTCGGTCGCGGAAATGCTTCACCGCGGCCACAGCCATGGAGACGGCCTCGTCATTCGAGACGCCTTCGGGGTAGTTCACACCGAGAATCTGACCGATTTCGCGCACCTTATCCGGTCGAGCCGGGGCAACGAATTCCATTACCGCAGGCAGGGCGTATCCCACGGCTTCGCCGTGCACGATGTGATACTTCGAGCCCAGCACATGTGCGATGGAATGGCCCACAATGGTGCCGGAATTGTTCAGTGCCCAACCGGCCAGCGTGGCCGCCACCATCACGCGTTCGCGGGCGCGGCGATCCTTGCCATTGGCCACGGCTGCGGGCAGATAGTTGGTCAACAGGAACATGACTTTCTCGCAAATCGCGTCGGCGACGGGCGATGCCATACGCGACAGGTAGCCTTCGGCCGCGTGGCAGAAGGCGTCGAGCCCGCAGGCGATGGTCATGTTGGCGGGCAGGGTGAGCATCAGATCGGCGCAAAGCACCGCCAACTCGCTTACGGCCGGATTGGCCAGCACGGCCAGTTTGCGATTGGTCGCCTCGTCGGTGACCACCAGCGCATTCGACAGCTCGCTGCCGGTGCCCGAGGTGGTGGGCACGGCGATCATGCCGGGGCAAGGCGCAATCGGTTTTGCCGGGTCGGTGTAGTCGATGATCGACCCGCCGTTGACGCGCACGATGTTCACGCCGCGGGCCACATCCATCGAGCTGCCGCCACCGATGGCGATGATGCTGTCGGCGCGATGTTCGCGAAACGCCTTCACTCCGGCCGCAACCGTGCCGCTCATCGGGTCGGGACGCACCTCGTCGAATACGCCAACCTCGATGCCTTCCTCGCCCAGTCGGCTGATGGCGGCTCGCACCAACGGCATCGTGATCACGAAGGAGTCGGTTACGAACAGCGGACGCCGATAGCCTTTGTCGCGCATGATCTGCAGCAGGGTTTCGCCGAGGTCATCGGTGCAGACGATGCCGACGGGTTGCAGCATTGTGACGTTCAAGCCAGCCATCGGACGCGCTCACCGACCGATCTGCGCTGCTGCGGCGTCGGCGCGTTCGCAGAACAGACGCACCTTCTCGATGTCCTTTTCCATATGGCCGCCGTCGTATTTGATGGAGGTTTTGGTCAGGGAATCAACACCATAGGGCTTGCAGGTGAGAATCGCCTCGGCCACATTATCCGGGCCGAGTCCGCCGGCCATGATGACGGGCTTGCCACATTCGGCGACAATGCGCGCGTCGATGGACCAGTCGTGGGTCAGGCCAGAGGCACCGATACCGGTGTCAGGGGCCAAGCCGGAATCGGTGAGGATGATGTCGCAGTACTTGGCGTATTCCTTGGCGCGATCCACTGCGGACTCATCATCGACGAGCACGGCCTGCATCAGCTTGGTGTTGGGCGCAACCTGCTTGAGGCGGTCGGCAAAGGCTGCGTCGGCGGCATAGCCGTCGCCGGCGATATGCAGGATGTCGGGCTGGATTTCGCGGGCCAACTCGATCATTTCGTCCGGATCGTTGGTGAGCATAATGGCCACTGAGGTCACGCCACGGCGACGGCATTCGTCGAAGATGCGGTGCACGCGCTCAATCGGCACGCGATGGGCCGGCACACCGCCGTTCTGCATCGGCACCAGGCCAATGTTGTCGGCGCCGGCGTCCATGGTGGCAACGGACTCATCGTATTCGATAAGGGAATAGATCTGCTTGATGACCATAGGGTCTGCCTCCTTAATGTTGTGTTTGGTGTGATTGATGATGGACAGTTGATGGGTTATCAGTGGGTTATTGATGGCTTATTGATGAAATTATTGGTAAGTCAGGCGGCAAGCGTATCGCCGGTCATTTTGGTGCGAATACGTTCGGGAGTGATATCGGGCACGGAGCGCACGCATTCGAGGGCGATGCTGGATGCGGCCTGCGCGATGCGGCCGACCTCTTCCAAGTCGCGATCGGGATTTTCGAAGTAGCTCCAGGTGATTGCCGCCATGCCTGAATCACCGGCGCCGTTGACGTTGACAATGTCGGTTTTGTATGCCGGCACGGCGACCATGCCGTTGTGGTCGGCGCAGAGGATGCCATGCACGCCCATGGAGATGAATACGGATTTGAGCCCTGTATCCAGCAGTTTTGCCGCCGCCTGCCTGGCGGTGTCAAGGTCGGTGATCTCGATGCCGGTGAGGGTGCCGGCTTCCATGGCGTTGGGTTTGAGCGCGGTCATGGTGCCGATAATGTCGTCGAAGCGGTGGGCTTTGACGGTGGAAACCGTGTCGCCGAACAGGGGTGCGGTGACGTGTTCGCCGATCCAGCGCATGGTTTCGGGTTCGAGGTTGGCGTCGAGCAGGCATACGGCAGCATCGTTGATGAAGTCCAGGCGTTCGGCGAGGAATTCGGGGGTGATGCGCTTGCAGATGCCCATATCGTTGACGGCCATCGTCATCTCGCCTTTTTCGTCGGTGACGAACAGGTAGGTGGACGAGCGTTCATCGTTCAGACGGGCCGCATGGTCGAGACGGATGCCATGGAGCGCGCAGGAATCCTCCATGGCGTTGCCGTTGGCATCGTCACCGTACACGGTGACCAGATAGGTGGGCACGCCAAGATGGGCGAGATTCTGCGCGATATTCTGGCCAACACCGCCAACGGACAGGCTTACCACGCCGGGGTTCGAGTCCTTGTCCACCACCTTGTCGCGAGGTGTGCCGCAGATATCCATGTTCATGCCGCCGATCACGACGACGTAGCGCTCATCCGCCATGTGGGGTTCGTCTCCTTTGCCGAAGCAGTCAACAGTGACATTTGTTTAGTTGAATCAACAAGTGATTAATGTTGATGATATAACAAATGTTTATTTACTTCAACATTTGCTTAGAACCTAAGGATGGCAAGGGCTGTACGGCGTGTCCTTAAAGCAAAAAGCCTCCCTACCGGGAGGCAATATCAGCACTATCGCACCAGCGCCACTGTCTAAGTCGCAGCGTTAGCCTAAGCGTTAGGCATCTAGCCGAACCATTGTTCGCGGCGTTGGCGCAACAGTTCCTCGCTGAAATCGGGGTTTGCCGACTCCACGCATTCCATGGTTGCGAATGCCGCTGAAGCCGCGAACCATGAGCTTTCCTCGAAATCCATATCCCTCAGGCCACTCCACACCAGCGCGGATAATGCGCCGGAAGCCGCGCCGTTAACATGCCGATGTGTTGCATGGCGCAATGGCAGATACCAGCGATGTTCCGCATCGCGATGCAGCATGCCCACGCCGTCCAGCAGCAGGAACACGCGGCGCACCCCACGCTTCAGCAGCCAGTCGGCACATTGGTCGGCACTGGTCTCATCCGTTGTCTCGATGCCGCACAGCACACCGGTTTCGGCTGCCGAAAGCACCACAGTGTCCAGATGCGACAGGTTCGGCACCAAACGTGCCGCCTTGTTCACCGACACCACCCTGGCATAAATCGGGCGCGCATCATGCTTGCACACCCAGGCAATGGCCTCAGGGGTTAACGACGTGTCGATAACAATGGCGCGGGCGTTGTCAATCACATGCTCACGTTCGGCAAGGAAGGCCGGGGTGATGGCGTCGCTGATAGACATGTCGTCAAGAGCTACCCCGGATTCGCCGTTCGGCCCGGTGATTGACAGGTATGTGGAGGTGTTGGCGTGCGGCAACTGCTTGGAATAGGTGATATCCATGGCATTGGCAAACGCATCGGCTTTGAATCGCTCGCCGTTGTAGTCGTCGCCGTATACGGAAATAAGATAGTTCGGCACATCCAGTCGGCCCAAGTCGAATGATACGTTGCGTGCGATGCCGCCCAAGGCGTAGGTGATGCGACCGACGTTGGAACTGTTGACGACAATGTCGCTGACGGCCTCGCCGAAAATGTCCAGATTGATGCCACCGATAACGGCGACATAGCTGGGAGGCGCCACAATATAGCCTTTACCTCGCAAATAGCCTTTTTTGACGAGGTTGGAGATGTGCGCAGCCACACCGGACCGCGTGATACCACATAGATCAGCCAGTTCATTTTGGCTGATCATCGGGTTCTGCGTAATCCATGCGAGGATTTGCTGTTCGCGGTCCGTGGCTGCCATAGGGGTTCCCTTCATCCAAACCATTTCAGTGTATCGTGAAGGGTTCGCCCGGATTGCATCGTGCCGTCGCGCTGTCAGGCGAATAGGTCACGAATTTGTGCGCTGGTGCCATAGGAGGCTTGTGCGCCGTGGCCTGTTGCGGCGTAGGCGGATACGTAGGATGCCAGCTGGGCGGCGTCCTTCAGTGCGAATCCTGAGGCCAGGCCGGCGAGCACGGTGCCCATGAAGGAATCGCCGCAGCCGGTGGTATCCACTGCGTCCACTGATACCGGGCGGATGCGGGTGATCTGGCTGCCAGCTTCGGCAGTGGCGTCCAGCACCACCGACCCATCGCCTCCAAGCGTGATAATCGACTGTTCGAAACCGTAGTCACGCATGCGCTCCAGCGCCTGCGCCCAGTCGAAACGATCCCAATCATCATCGTCCGGTTCATCCACGCCAAGCAGCTGGGCCATTTCATGCTCGTTGACCAACAACACATCGGCGGCCTCAATCAGCTGCGCGGGAATGGTGGGAGTGAATGGCGAATTGTTCAGCAGCACGGTGACGCCGGCTTCATGGCACATGCGTGCCGCGGCGGTAACCGTTTCAATCGGACTTTCCAAGCACAGGCCCAATACTGAGGATGAGGTGATCGCCTCGCGCATCGACTCAACGTAGTCGACGGTGACCTCGGCGTTGGAGCCGGGCGAATAGACGATGACGTTTTCGCCGCCTGCGTCCACGATAATCACCGTGGTGCCGGAAGGCCCGGGCACTCGGCGCACGTTCGTGACATCCACGCCGGATTCGGCCAGGCTGCCCAGCAGAAAATCAGCGTTGGCGTCCGAGCCAACCGCGCCGAACATGCGTACAGTCGCTCCGATTCGGGCGGCTGCGGCGGCCTGATTGCCGGATTTGCCGCCCGGCAGGATCTGCAACGGCCCGCCGTTGACGGTTTCGCCGCCGCGAGGCAGCCGCTCGGTGGTGACGGTATAGTCGGCATTCATCGAACCAATGACGCTGATGGCGCCATGAATCTCATCGAGCAATGACAGGGTGTCGTCCATGACAATCCTTTCTGTGATTCGGTGTGTTTCATGGGGTATGTAAACCCAAATCACGCGCCCGAACCGCCCGACGTAAGGCGCAGGCGTTTAGCCAGCTTGTTCGGCAAGTGTGGTGATGCGGGTCATGAACTCGTTCAGGAAGCGCCGCGCATCGACGTCCACCGCCACCTTCATCGTCTTGACGGGATCATTCAGACGCGTGTTGTCGCCAATAGTACGTCCTCGCGTCGCACCTTGCACATCGACCTGCATGTTGAGGTCGAATGTGCGCACCAATGTCGGGTCGACGGCCACGCCCACGGCCAGCGGATCATGCAGCCCGCATCCGCCCAAATGCGGCGAAGCAACCTCGTATGCGCGGATGTAATAGTCGGTCATATCGGCCAGGAAATTGCCGGCCTTGGTTCCCAGATCTCGCCAACGCTGGGTTTGCTGGTAGGTTAGCAGGGTTTTCAAAGTGACGTCGAGGCCGACCATCGTGGCCGGGGCACCGGAGCGGAACAGACGGTTTGCGGCGTCCGGATCCTGATCGATGTTGGCTTCGGCCCAAGGACTTACGTTGCCGCACACGGTGAGCGCGCCTCCCATCAATACGATGGCACCGATTTCATTGATGATTTCTGGGGCTTTGGCGATGGCGGCGTCGATGTTGGTCATCGGGCCGGTGGGCACATAGACCAAATCCTTGCCGTAGGTTTTCACGGCGTCAATAATGAAGTCTACGGCTGATTCGCTTTCCGGTTCGCGGGAGGAATCGGGAATATCGACGTCGCCGATGCCGTTGCTGCCGTGGATGAGCCGTGAAATATCCGATACTGCAAAGGATTCGGCGGCGGATGCGTGCGGAAGACCACGGTATACCTTGACTTCGGGATGTCCGAACAAATCGGTGATGGCCAGCGAATTGCGCACGCCATCATCGACTTTCACATTGCCATAGGTGCCGGTGATGCCGATGAGTTCGACTTCGCTGCTGCCCAAGGCGTAGGCGATGGCCAACGCATCGTCGATACCGGTATCAAGGTCGAGGATAAGTTTGGTGGCCATGGTCTGACACCTTTCTTCATTGGTGGCCTGCGATCGGCAGCCTACGTTTGGCAGTCTGCCGATCGCCAAGAACCTGCTGTCACATCAATTTACTCCGCTGCTACTACGGCGAAGTTACTGAGGCAGATTCATGAAGGAGGTGTTCTTGAGATAGCCTTCGCCGGCGGTGATGTCGTATTGGATGAGTCGGTAGTCGGCGAGCAGCTGCTTGGTGGCCTCGTCGAAATCATCCTCGTTCATCGGGTCGCCGCTGGCATCCAGATAGATGTTCTGGCCTTCGGGGATGCGCTCCCAGCCCTGGATCTGGTTGACGACAGGAGGCTCCATGGCGGAGATCTTCTCGTGCATCTCAGTCAGGAAGGCAAGATACGGCGACACCTTGGCATTCATATGCTCGGCGGTTTGTGCCACGAAGAAGTTCGGGGAAGAGTAGTCGGCATTATCAATCTTTTCGCCCTGCGTGCCGGAGGCCTTATTCGACCAGATGAAATAGTCAGTCAGGTGCAGTGCGAGCGAATTGTTGTCGTCCTTGCTGGCGGATTCGTAGATGCCGGGCAGGTGATCGCCGTAGAACACCACGGTGATGGGTTTGTCGATTTTGTCGAGCTCTTCAAGGAATTCAGCCGTGGCTTGGTCGGTGATCTCCACGCCCTTCTGGTAGGTTTCGATGGATGTTTGCTCATCTTCCTCCAGGGGCGTGCCGGTGGTGGATTCGGCGGTGTAGTCGTTATTCGCATACCACTGGTGGTAGGGCATGTGATTCTGCATGGTGATCAGCTGAATGAACTGATTCGCCTTGCCGGAACGAATATCCTCAAGCGCGGAATCGTAGGTGGACTTGTCGGAAACGTAGGGGCTGGAGTCGATTTTGTCCTGATACTTAATAACGTCCGGACCGGTAAGCGTGTAGAAGTGCGAGAAGCCGAACTTCTTGTAGTTCGTGGCCCTGGAATACATGCTGGATTCGTATGGATGGTAGCCGAGTGAATTGGCTGGTGCACCCCACATCTGGTTGATGGTGGGGGTCCAATGCTGGCTGGGCACCAGCTGCTGGTAGGGGCTGGTCAGCGAGGAATCGAAGTTGGCCATCGACAGGCCCGTCAATCCCATGTATTCGAGGTTGGCAGTGCCGCCGCCGTAGCCGGAGGACAGCATCAGACCGGAGGTGGTGTTCTCCTTAATCGAGCGGATGTTGGGCATCGAATCTTTGTTGACTTTGAGCCCCGGCACACGCGTGGGGTCGGAGAAGGATTCGGACAGCACATAAATCACCGTGGAATCCGTGAGGTTATTGGAGCGGTTGGCGTTGATTTTCTCGGCTTCGCTCTCGTATCGCGCGGCGACTTCCTTCATGGTCTCTTCGGAATAGTTCTCCGGCTTGGTCATAATGGAAGGATTGAGCTGCCTGGTGAAGGCGACCAGCGGGCCGTTGCGCTGCGCATCGTACACGGAATCCCACATGGAGGGCTTGTCGCCCATGGCCTGCGAGAACTTATTGGCCCACGAATCGGTAGTGCTCACCTGGGAGCAGTACAGCGCGAAGCCCAGTACCGGCAGCAGCACCATGATCAGACGCGAGGCAAGGTTGAGGCCCAGGTTATTGGTGCGGATCAGCTTGCCCCTGCGGCCATCAAAATGTCGCAGCACCAGAATCAGCGTCAGCAATACCGCGTAGACGGCGAGCGCAATCAGAATCACGATATGTGCGCCGGCGGGGATAAAGGTAAGCATGTTACCGGTGTTCGAGCCGAGGAAGTTGAGATCGGCGGGCAGCACCGCTTCGTAACGGATCTCGATTTTGAAGTGTTCGATTGCGGCGATGACGATGGCCAGCGCCAGCAGTATGGCCGTGGCTGTCCAAAACCGGTTGATCAGCATCATCAGTGCAATGTAGAGCAACGCCACCAGCAGCATGTTGAGCACGAATACGAAATTGAGGTTGCGCCACATTTTGGTGACGAAGCCGATGCCCACATCGCCGGTCGGGTTGGACAGTTCCACGCGGCTGGATGAGGTGGAGACGCCCACTTCGAGCACGATTACGGTAATAATGTCGAATACGACGAACAGGATCGCGTACAGCCAACCTGCAAACGGGCGGTGCGGATGCTGTGCGGCGAGTTCGGCGGCATCGGCCTGCTTGACTTTGCGCCACCAGCGGAAGCGGCGGGAGGATTGCCGGCTGCCGTCATCCACGTTTCTGTTGTTTCGGCTGGTACGACCTTGGGCGGCCGCTGCCTGCGGAAGCATATGCTGTGTACTACTGCTATCGCTCATACGCTGTATCGTTCCCTGTTCATGCATCCCTTGCGGTTGTTCCAAGGGCATATTCTTAGCCGTCGAACCTTGGAAAAACCACAGGGCCAACGGTTCTCTCACTGTTTCCTAACCATTCACCTTAATGCCATGGGTGCCGTGACCTCCCCTGAAACACCCTGATTTGCTTGGGGGCAGCCCTGACCGCCGTTGCGGGGAGACACCGAAATCCGCTGGAATCCGCTGGAATTCATTGGGAGACCCAACGGGCTTCGACGAGATTCACCGGCTGGCATGTCATAATGAGCCCTATGATTACGCAGCATCAACTGCCCGACTGGGTTCGTTACGGCATTTTCTGGCAGGTGTATCCCCTGGGGTTCGTGGGGGCGGATATTCGCCCCACCGGCTCGCGCACCTTCAACGGGCGTGGTCTTGACGCGCTGATCGGATGGTTGGATTACGCCGTGGAGCTTGGATGTTCCGGACTGCTGCTTGGCCCCATCTTCGAATCCTCCACCCATGGCTACGACACGCTGGACCACATGCATATTGATGTGCGTTTGGGCGGCGACGAAGCATTCGACCGGCTATCCGAGGAATGCCGATCCCGCGGACTCAAACTGCTGCTTGATGGCGTGTTCAACCATGTAAGCCGTGAGCATCCGGCCGTATTGGCGGCTCTTGACGAGGCTGCAGGCAAGGTTACGCCGCAAAATAATCCGTGGCATGGCCTAGTGCGCGCGTATTTGGACGATTCCGGCAACCCCACGCTTGACGTATTCGAGGGGCATGGTCAACTGGTCGATTTGGATCATGATTCGCCGGCCACCGCCGATTACGTAACGCGTGTGATGAACCATTGGCTTGACCGTGGCGCATCCGGCTGGCGTCTGGATGCCGCCTATGCCACCGCGCCCAGCTTCTGGACCCGTGTGCTGCCGGCCGTGCGCGCCGAGCATCCTGATGCTTGGATATTCGGTGAGGTGATTCACGGCGATTACCCGGCCATCACTACTTCCAGCGGCATGGACTCGGTTACCCAATACGAATTGTGGAAATCGATTCGCAATAGTCTTGCCACCGACAACTTCTTCGAGCTTGACTGGAATCTCAAGCGACACAACACTTTTTTGGACACATTCGTGCCTCAAACGTTCATCGGCAACCATGACGTGACGCGTATCGCCTCAGAAATCGGCGCGGATAAGGCCAGGCTTGCGCTGATCGCGCTGATGACCGTGGGCGGCGTGCCGAGTATTTACTACGGCGATGAGCAGGGCTATACGGGCGTCAAGGAGGATCGTCTTGGCGGAGACGATGACGTGCGCCCCAAGTTCCCCGACTCCCCCGCCGAACTATCGCAGCTTGGCGAAGGCATGTTCCATGCGCATCAGGCGCTGATCGCACTGCGGCGTCAGCATCCGTGGCTCGTGGAGGCGCGCACCGAGGCCGTGGAACTGACCAATCAGCGCTACACCTATCGCAGCACGGCCGCGAATGGTTCCGAAGCCCTCACCGTGACATTGGATGTCACCGGCCGTCCGGCGGCCCGCATCACCGATGCGAACGGTATGGTGCTGTACGCCTGTTGAGAGTGTTGAGCGCCGGCAATCGTCGGACTGAGGTTCAGCATGTGCTTCGCTAACGGAACACACTCGTTAGCGAAGCACATCTCTATCAACTATCAACGCAGCGCGCCAGCGAAGTCATCGACCAAAGCACCCATCCAGTCGAGCAGATTGTCATATTCCTTCGGCATCTGCTCAGTCAGCTCAACAATCGGCACGCTGACCTTCTTGGCGGCATTCGTAATCTGATCGGTAGTAGCGCTTGCTTCCTGGGAGTTGACCACCAGCAGCTTGATGGAGCCGGAGGCGAGCGTATCAGTGTATTCCTTCAAATCAGCTGGGCTTGGCTCGGATTCGTTGGCGGAAGCCTTGGCATAGCCTGCGGGCGTGGCATCCGTCATACCCAGATCATCGGCCAAATACCAGGCCACGGACTCGGTTGCCGCATACGGCTTCCCCTTCAACGTGGCGGAAGCGTCCTTGATCTTACTTTCCAGCGCATCGGACTTGGTGTGCCAAGCCTTATTCAGCTCCTCGAACTTGGCCTTGTTATCGGGCTGAGCCTGCACATAGGCGGCAGTGATGGCGTCGGCAGTGGCGCCCCGCACCTTGGACGAGAACCATACATGCGGATTGCCGCCCTCTTCAATGCCTCCGGCTTGTGCCGCATCCACCAGCGTGGCCTTGGTGCCTTCCGCGGCTTTTGAAGCCCACGAGTCATAATCGGCACCGTTGACCACGGCCACATTGGCCTTGCCGAATTTGGCGACATCTTGGCTGGTCGGCTCGTAATCATGCGCCTCCACATTGGTGGAAGTCATGATTGCAGTGACATCAACCAGATCCCCACCGAGATCCTTGGCCACGGAACCCCACTGGTTGATGGAGGTGACGACGTTGATGGTGCCGGAATCGGCGTTTTGTGCGTCAGCGGAATTCGACGTGCTTGAATTTGACGCTCCGCAAGCTGCCACGGAGATAAGAGCGGCACCGGCGGCAATGGCCGCAAGCGAACGTTTGGCAATGGACGTGAGTGACATGGTTTTCCTCTCTAGACACCGGGGAGTTTGCTCTCGGCGTTCACCAGTCACTATATCATAATGAGAACTATTATCATTATGGCGATGATGGTGTGTCGCATATACCATTATCACAACCTGTGCAATATGGGCTTATCTGTCACCTGTGATACAACGCCATAATCACTACCCCGGAAATATTGGCGCATTTCCGGGGATGTGACAGATCGGGCCATACACAGCCCACAGAATATCGGCATAATTCCGGGGTTGTGATTATGGGCCTTTGTCACAGCCCATAGAATACCGACGTATTTTCGGGGTTGTGATGAACTAGACCATTCACGACCCTCGCAATACCGGCATATCTGCAGGGTTGTGATTATGAGCCCTTATCACAACCCCTGCAATAGCCCGGTAATACCGGCATTGTGACAATGGCAAATATCACAGCCCCGGAAATATGGGAGTATTTCCGGGGCTGTGATATTGCATGGAACCGTCGTGACGGTACCATACGGAGGACGGCCGTGATTAATACGTCGATCTCACGCCTCAATTATCGGTTGCGGCAGTCGGCGCATAGGCCGAACACCTCAAGGGTGTGGTTTTCGATGGTGAAATCGTATTTGTCGGCGATGCCTTTCAGCCAGCTTTCGGATGGGGATTCGATCTCCACCGTTTTGCCGCAGTTCTTGCACACCAGATGATGGTGATGGCCGTCATCCCCGCACAGGCGGAACAGCTGCTGACCGTCAAGGCGCACGGTATCCGCCTCCCCCGTGTCAGCCAACGCATTGAGCTGGCGATACACAGTGGCGAGACCCACCTTCACGCCACCATCCTCCAGCTTGCGGTGGAGCTCCTGCGCGGAGATGAATTCGTCGCAGGCGGCCAGGGCGGCGTGAATGGCGTCTTTCTGTTTGGTGTTGCGTTCGATACGCTCGCTGCTCACGGTTCGGCTCACGCCTCCTTGAGATCGTCCCAGCAGCCGGTGGCCTCGAGCTCGGCAACCGTGCGGGCGGTGTCGTCGGTGAGCACGGTGATGTGGCCCATCTTGCGGTCATGGCGCACTTCGGCCTTGCCGTAATCATGCACATTCCATTCGGGGTGCTCGCCAATCAGCGCACGCGTCGGCTCAACGTGCTGGCCGAGCACGTTCACCATCACGGCAGGGCTTAGCAGCTTGGGCTGGCTCAACGGCCAGCCGGCGATGCCGCGAATATGTGCGTCGAACTGGTCGAAAGAGCACGCCTCGATGGTGTAATGCCCGGAATTATGCGGGCGCGGGGCAAGCTCGTTCACGATCACCCGATCATCCGGTGTGATGAACAATTCGATGGCCAGCGTGCCGGCCAGCTCAAAGCCCTTGGCCAAGCGGATAGCCAGCTCATGCGCCTCACGGGCCACATGCTCGGACACTTCCGCAGGCGCGATGGTCATGTGCAGGATGTTGTTGCGATGCTCGTTGCGCACAATCGGGAAGGTCACATAATCCTTGCCATTGCCGCACACCAGAATCGAGGCCTCGAAGGCGAAATCCACGAACCCCTCAAGAATGGACGGCGGGAAGCCGCCACCGCGGTCGGAACGCGCGCGGATTTTCTCAAGATCGGCATCGGAACGCAGCACGGTTTGGCCATGGCCGTCGTAACCGCCGGAACGGGTTTTGAGCACCGCCGGATAATGAATGTCATCCAGCGCAGCGTCAAGCTCTTCGAAATTATTCACCGCCTTCCACGGCGCGGTGGGCGTGCCATGGTCGTTGATGAACTGCTTCTCGTTAACGCGATCCTGCGTCACGCGCAGCAGATCGGTGCCCTGCGGGGCTGCGGCAAGTCCGCGCACTTCGTCGATGGCGTCGGCGTTCACATTCTCGAATTCGTAGGTGAGCACGTCGGAGCGCACGGCAAGCTCGCGAATGGCGGTAACGTCATCATATTCTGCGGTGACCTGAAAATCCGCCACCTGCGCGGTCGGGCAGTTCGGGGTGGGGTCGAGCACGCCAACTTTGAACCCCATGTATCGGGCGGACAGGGCCATCATGCGGCCGAGCTGACCGCCACCGACGATGCCGATGGTGTCGCCCGGCATCAGCATGGTCTTACGGTCGCCGGTTTCCTCAGACAAGCTGGGCATTGGATTCGGCCACCTTTTCTTTGAGGGAGTTGCGATAGTCGTCAAGCGCCTGAGCGAGATCCGCGTCGAATGCGCCCAGCATCTGCACGGCCAGCAGGCCGGCGTTGGTGGCACCCGAATTGCCCACGGCGGTGGTGGCCACGGGAATGCCGCCGGGCATCTGCACGATGGACAGCAGCGAATCCCAGCCGGACAGAGCATGCGAGCGCACCGGAACGCCGATGACGGGCAGTGTGGTCTGGGCGGCGATCATGCCGGGCAGGTGAGCGGCACCGCCGGCACCGGCGATGATGACTTTGAGGCCGTTAGCACGGGCGTTGTGCGCGAACTCGGCCATGAGTTCAGGCGTGCGATGCGCGGAAATGACCTGCTTGTGGTAAGCGACACCGAACTGATCGAGGATGTCGCAAGCGCGCTTCATGGTCTCCCAGTCGCTGGACGATCCCATCACCACGGCGACCTGGGGCTTGGATTCATTTGCCATTATCAATTACTCCCTACTTATTGAGAATATGCGTCCACTGTACGCCTGTGCGTCGAAGAAACACCGACGATTAGAGTTCGATGACCACTTTGCCGAACAGATTGCCGTCGATAACGCGTGCGAATGCGGCCGGTGCTTGGTCAAGCCCGTGCATCACCGTATCGATTGCAGGGTGCAGATCGGCATGTTCGACGAAGCGCAGCAGGCGAGCGAAATCCTCGCGCGAGCCCATGGTGTTGCCCTGCACGCGAATATCCTGGAAGAAGATACGGGTGAGTTCCGCGCCGGGCTGGTCGCCGGTGGTTGCGCCGCAAATGGCGATGGTGCCACCGGGGCGTACCGATTTGACCGAATGACTCCATGTGGCCGCGCCCACGGATTCGATTACCGCATCCACCTTGCGCGGCAATCGTGCACCGGTTTCCAACGCCAGATCGGCGCCAAGTTCGAGTGCTTTGGCGCGTTTCGCTTCGTCACGGGAGGTAACAAATACTTCAAGTCCCGCCGCGTGGGCGAGCTGGATTGCTGCCGTGGAGACGCCACCGCCGGCGCCCTGCACAAGAATCGTGTCGCCGGGTTTGACGTTCGCGGCCGTGAACACCAACGAATAGGCGGTCAGCCAGCTGGTGCCGAGCACCGCCGCCTCCGCCATAGTAAGGTTCGCGGGCTTGGCGAATACATTGGCGGAAGGCACTGAGGTTTTTTCGGCCAAAGTGCCCGGATATTGTTCGGAAAGAATTGTGCGACGCTCCCCCGGCATCACACCATTGCCGTCGGTGCCGACGAAGGTGTAAAGCACGACTTCATCCCCGGCTTTCAATCCCTTGCGCACCGGAATGTCTTCGTCGAGGATGCCGGCCGCATCGGTGCCGAGGATCATCGGGCACTGTGCGGCGGCAAGGCCCACACCTTTGAGACTCCACACGTCATGATGGTTGACGCTGGCGGCCTTCACCGAAATCGTAGACCACGCCGCACGCGGCTGGGGTTCACTTTGCTCGCCCACCGCCAGTGCGGACAAGGGATCATCGCCATTGATCGATGCTGCATATACGGCCTTCATAACACTCCTTCATCGCGAGTTATTTCACCGCCACCATTGTCCCACAGCTTTCGGCCACACTCCGGCACAATCGATTTACGGAGATGTTGGGGGCATTATTTCGCCATGCGCCCCGATTCCATTGACGGGGGCTACTCTTTCAAGGTTGGACGAGTTGAAGGGAGCAATGCGCGAATGGTCGATGCAACACACGACAACGCCATGGAAACAACCTGCGATTTGCTAAGCCGCGTCTCATCCCCGGCGGACGTCAAATCGCTCTCCCGTGAGGAATTGCATGAGTTGTGCCGTCAGATTCGTGCCACGTTGCTCACCTATGGGCACGCGCATGGGGGGCATATTGGTTCCAACCTTGGTGTTGTGGAGTTGACCGTTGCGCTGCACCGCGTGTTCGATTCCCCGCGCGACCGCATCGTATTCGACGTTTCCCATCAAAGCTATGTGCATAAAATGCTCACCGGCAGGGCCGCCGCCTACCGTAACACCGACCGTTTCGGCGAGGTCACCGGCTTCACCAATCCTGAGGAAAGCAAGCATGACCAGTTCGTGCTTGGTCACACCGGCACGTCGATTTCGCTGGCCTGCGGCTTGGCGAAAACCCGCGATATGGAGGGGGCCAGCAACAACATCAACAATGTGATCGCCGTAATCGGCGACGGTTCGCTCAGCTCGGGCGTGGCGTTCGAGGGATTGAACAACGCCGCCGAGCAGGGTGGCAATATGATTATCGTCATTAACGACAATGAGATGTCGATTGCTGGCGATTTTGGCGGCATGTATGGCCCGCTGGCACGGCTGCGCGCTTCGGGAGGCACCGCCCAGCCGAATCTGTTCGAAGCGTTCGGACTTGAATATCGATATGTTGAACAGGGCAACGATGTGGATGCGCTGGTGACCGCGTTTGAGCAAGTTCGCAACACCGACCACCCGGTGGTGGTGCATGTGCATACGCTCAAGGGAGCAGGGTTTGATGAGGCTCAGGCTTTGGCCAATACCCACGCTCTGCCAGGGGATACTCCTGCTGATTCTGCTGATTCGATGACCAACGATCCGGCAGATGACACGCCTTGGCATTCGGACCACTGCAATCTTTCCGATCATCAGCCGCACGAGGGTCAGTGCGAGGCTTCACATTGGCAGAATCCTGATGTCTCGCTAGGCAAACCGGACGATCCGCGCAAGTATTACGGCAAGCTGGCTATGGCGGCACTTGAGTCGCGGTTTGCCGACGAGCCCGGTCTGGTTGTGGTATGCCCGGCGACTCCCGGCTCGAACGGCATCACCCACGAGTTCCGCGAGCGCGCCGGCGCGCATTATGTGGATACCGGCATCACCGAACAGCATGCCGTGGCCTATGCGGCGGGTATCGCCCGTGCCGGCGGCACGCCGGTGGTGTGCACTACGGCATCGTTCTTCCAGCGCGCCTACGACCAGTTCTTCCAAGAGATGAGCCTGAACCGTTCGCGCGTCACGGTTCTTGATTTTCTAGGCGGCCTGTCCGGTTCGGACAACACCCATTCGGGTGCCTATGACGTCACCATGTTCGCCAATATTCCCGGCGTCACCATGCTCTGCCCCACCTCGCGTGAGGATTTTCTGGCTGATTTGGCTTGGGCGACCATGCCGCAGCGCTCCGATGGAACGGTTTCGCCTGACAACAACGCCGATGACAATGCCGACGTAGATAAAATGCCCGGCGCAACGTCCAACGCCCTGCCCGCCACCAGTTTGCGACAGCCTGATGGCCCCGTGGTGATTCGCATTCCCGGAGAACCGATACTGGCTGCGGAACGTGCCGAAGCCACGTACCCGCAGTACGTCGCTGACACCGCTGACACCGGCACCGCTGACACCACTGCATCCACTATCGACCCCAACGGCATTTTCACTCCCACGGATTGGAAGATATGCCACGCCGGTGCCGAAGTGGCTATCGTGGCGCTAGGCAATGCCTATCCGCTGGCTGAACAAGTGGTCGCTTCGCTGTCCGCACAGCACGATATCGATGCGACGCTTATCGACCCGAGACAGTGCAGTTCGCTGGACGAACGCACGCTTGCCATGCTGCGCGATACCAAGCATGAGCTTGTCGTAACCCTTGAAGACGGCCAGTTGGAAGGCGGATGGGGTGAGAAGGTCACAGCCTGGTATGCGAATAACGGCTGGAGTGGCCTCGCCAATGGTGGAACTGCGGCCGGTACCGATATCAGCTGTGACAATCCGCGCGTGCTGAATTTCGGTGCAACCAAGGAGTTCACCGACCGCGTGCCACTTACCGAGCTCAACGAACGCTATGGTCTGACGCCCGAAGGTGTCATCGCCCGCATACTTGATGCACTACGCTGATCAACATCTGGACCGCACTACCGACTTTCACGATTGGCCTGTCAGTCAGCACGGTTCGGCTGTCAATTGTCACGGTTCGGCTAGCGGATCGTTACGTATATATGTAACAATCCGCTAGCCGAACCGTGCCGATGAACAGGGCAATCGTGATATCCGACAGCCGAACCGTGCTAACCGATAGCTAAAGCACGTCCGCAACGCACAAGGGGCGTTCCGACATTCCTAAACGTCATTCGCTGTTCTTGATGGCGTCGAGCGCGGGAATCTTGACGGCCCTGTTGGCCGGCCCGAAGCCGAATAGCAGACCGATCAGGGTGGAGAACAGCACGGCGAACACGAACAGCCACCATGGGATCACCGAATATCGGGTCACGTCCTCGCCACCTACCAATGCCTGCCAGGCGATGGTGCCGAAGGAACTCCCCTCGCCCGACGCCGAACCGGCTGTATCGGGATATGTCGATAGGCCGCCGGCGAACATCATGCCCGCCACGTTGATGCCGAACGATATCAGCCCGCTCAGCAAGCATCCGATCAGGCCACCAAAGAAGCCGATCGCCCCCGCTTCGGTCAAAAACATAACGCGAATATCGCGCACATAGCAGCCCAACGCCTTCATAATGCCGATTTCGCGCGTGCGCTCGGTGACAGACATCACCATGGTGTTGGCGATGCCGATGGCGGCGACCAGTAGTGAAACCGCGCCAATGCCGCCCAGAATCAATTGGATCGCACGCGACTGTTCCTCCAGCGACTTGCGCATGTCTTCATAGGAGGAGGTTTCGTAGCCCATGGCTTTCAGCGCCGATTCCACATCCGGCACGGCGGACAGGCTGGCGGCCTTGACGTACACCGTATCGTAGGTGACGGCCTTTTTCGCGCTGGCCGGATCGATTTTGGCCATAATCGCCTTCAGCGCGCTTAAATCCATAACCAAGCCGGAGTTGGTGGCCCAGCCTTTGCTATCGTCGGCGGTAATAACGCCGGTGGCGCTCAGGTCGAAGGTGAGCGTTTCACTATCGCTGCCTCCGGTGCTTCCGGAGCCGCCCATGCCACCGTATCCGCCCATCGACGAGGGGTCGCCGTTATAGTTGAGCCCGGTGATCAGCGTCATGCGCGTGGTCATTGGATTGACGAACGGATCTTCCGTCTCCGGGGTGACGCATTGGCCGCTAGCGTCCATTTCGCAGTAATACCCGCCATATTGGTCGGGATTGGTGCGCATGGCGTTGCCCTTCAGCGTATCCATGAAGCTGTATGAAAAATATTCGCCGACCAGGGTCTGTATTTCGTTGGTATTGCCGGTGCCGGTGGTTTTGCCGGGTACCACACCATCGGCGAGCTTATAGCCGACCGCGTCCAGTTGGTTCATGTCAACGCCCATGATCTGCACCCACTCGGAAATGTAGCGATTGCCCGGACCGGCTTTGACGGTGGCAGTGTATCCGTAGTTCATCACCGGTGTTGCGCCGGCGACGTTGGGAATCGCCCGCATCGACTCAACGACTTTGTCATCGATGGTGATCGGCTCGCCTCCGGCGTTTCCGGAAGTGTAACTGCCGTAGTTATAAACGGTGATGATGGACAGGTCACCCATTTGCTTGAGCATCTTTTCGTTCTGTTCGTTGATGCCCTGGCCGAGCGAAATCATCAGCACAATCGAACAGCAGCCGACGATCACGCCCAGCACCGTCAGGATGGTGCGGGATTTGCGCCGCCATAGGTTCTGCCTGCATAGTCGCAGGATATCGCCGAATCGCATAGCGATCTCCTGTCCTTAGGCGTGGCGTGCAGCAGTGGGCGCGGCAACCGGCGGAATCGACTCGGTGTCGGCGGCGGTTGCATGAGCGCCGGAGGTGCTGGCCTGCGCGGCCCCTGTTCCAACAGTTCCAGTGACGCCATCGGTCGCACCAGCACCAGCACCGCCAGCAGCGGAAGGCGCACCAGTATTCGCGTCACCGGCGGACCAATCGTCCCATTCCTCGTCGATGTCAGAGGCCTTGGCCTTCTTCTTGCGGCGACGAACCACCAGCACCACGATCAGCACGATAACGGCGAGCGCCACTACAGCCAGTAGCCACGTCCACCACGGCACTGTTTGGTTGTTGGCATTCGGATCAAGGTTCGGATCGACCATGCCGCCGTTATCAGGCGTAACCGGCATGTCCATCACGGAAAGAGCGATGGGGAATTCCTTAGTTTTGCTTTGCCCGTCGGAATCCTCGTAGGTGATTTTCAGGGTGGCGTTCAAATCGCCTGCAGCCTGTGGTGTGAAGGCGTAGCCGATGGATCCGGTGGCACCGGAGGCCACGTTGCCCACATACTGGGTTTTCTGCGTGGCGTCGAAGCCTTCGCCTTCCATGGTGGCTTCGACGTTGGAAACGTCGCCTTTGCCCTTGTTGACGTATTCGAGGGTGATGGTGGTTTCCTGCCCGGCATATGCACCACCCGTGCTCTCATCCGGCAGTACGGGGTCGCTCACTTCGAAGCGGTCGGGCTGGCTGATCGGCACGGAAATCTTGATGTCGGACTGGTTCGAGGAACGCACCCCGGCATCCACATATTCGTATCGGAAGCTTACGGTGACGGGCTGCGCGCCGCTTTGCGCGGAGGCGACCGCCTGCATCGGCACGGTTTGAGTCATGAAATAGCCGGCCCACAGCGCATCGACGTAGAACGTGTTCGAGCCTCCGGCGATGGCGAAGCTTTCACCGCCGTCCACCGTGACGACCATGTTGGAGACGGCCACCTGCCCCATGTTTTGGAAGGTGAATGCCAGGTTGAAGCTGGAACCGGCCGCCACCGAATCGCCGTCATAGGTGAAGTTGGTGATGATGATATTCGGCACCGGGCCGGCGGTCGGCACATTGGTGGCGTCGCTGCCGGAATCACCGTCTTCGGCGAGTGCCACTCCGTTGTTGCTTTGCAGTTTGCCGGCCTCGCTGTCAACCGCCAAGGCCGCGCTTGGCAGGGACAACACAGCCACGACGAGCATGACAATCGCCGCCATTGCGGACAGGATGGCTGCGGCGCGCCGGCTGAGTCGGCTCAGGTGAATCATAGGTGCGGGGCTCATAGGGTAACTCCTTTCCCGGTCGCGACAGTTGTGCCGGGTGCGTTAGGTGAAGCAGGTACAACAGGTGAAGTAGATGACACAGATGAAGCAGGCACGTTGAGGCAATCGCTGGTGATATTGCCGTCAAGCAACGTGACGATGCGATCGGCGTATGAGGCCATCTGCGGATCATGCGTCACCAGCACGATGGTTTGGTGGAATTCACGGGCGAAAGCGCAGATCATCGCCATCACGTCGGCTTTGGTTTTGGAATCGAGATTGCCGGTGGGTTCGTCGGCGAACACGACCTCGGGTTTGGTGACGAAAGCCCTGGCGATGCCGACGCGCTGCTGCTGGCCGCCGGACATCTGCCTTGGGTAGTGGTTGAGCCGGTGACCTAATCCCACACGCCGCAGCACGCCGCGCGCCGCTTTTTCTCGTTCGGCTTTCGGCACGCCTCGAAACATCAACGGCATGGCCACGTTTTCGACGGCGGTCAGATTAGGAAGCAGGTTATATGACTGGAACACGAAGCCAAGATGCTTTTGGCGGAAGGCCGCCAGTTCACGCTCGTTCAGCCTGCTGACAGGCACGCCGCCGATCCGCACTCCCCCGCGGGTCGGCTTCTCCATGCCCGCAAGCTGATTGAGCAATGTTGATTTGCCGGAGCCCGATTCGCCAAAGATACAGCAGATCTGCCCTTTGGGAATGACCAGGTTCACACGGCTCAACGCCACAACGGTTTCGTCTTCGACGGGATATTCCTTGCGCAGGTTTCTCACTTCGATAATCGGACGCGCATCCAAGCGCGCGGCAATCCCGGTCTGTGCCAAGGCTCTGTTACTTCTGGTAGCTCCGGTATCCGACGGTTCCGGAGCGCTCGATGCCGGCGCATCGGCAAGATGCGACACTTGCGCCGGCTGTGCTGTCTTCATCGACGGTTCCCTTCTCTGTGGAGTCTTCCCTTCACATCTGCTGCACTGGACTATACACCCCATATGTTGCCTGCGCATCCCCTAGTGGTGTTCCCGGATGTTCGCATACACATATGTGTATACGCATGCCATGCTGGCCGCCTCTCCACCCCAGCCATTACAATCAATCAGGTTTGGCCCCGTAGCTCAGCTGGATAGAGCATGTGACTTCTAATCTCAAGGTCGCCGGTTCGAGCCCGGCCGGGGTCACCATCCAAAGGCTTCCGACTTGCATGCAAGCGGAAGCCTTACATATTGGTCAGGATTGCGTAACTTGACGCATCCGTGACATTACCGACCTCAAGGAGGCACCATGCTGTCGTTCGAAAATGATTACTCACGCGCCGCGCACCCTGCGGTTCTCGACGAACTGGCCAATATCAGCACCAATCTGTACCCCGGCTATGGTTCGGATGACCTGTGCGAGCAGGCGAAAGCGCGAATCCGCAAGGTCTGTGCCGCTCCTAAAGCCGATGTGTGGTTCCTGGTAGGCGGCACCCAGACCAATCAGGTCGTTATCGACGCAATTACTCCCGCCTGGGCCGGCGTGGTGGCGGTCGAATCCGGCCATCCGAACGTGCATGAGGCCGGTGCCATCGAATACTCCGGGCACAAGGTGCTCACCATTCCCCACCACAACGGCAAGATGGACGCTGGCGAACTCGACGAGTTCTGCGCCACGTTCTACGCGGACGGCAACTTCGAGCACATGGTGTTCCCCGGCTGTGTTTATGTGTCGCAATCCACCGAATACGGCACGATTTATTCCAAGGCCGAACTGCAGGCCATCGCCGACGTAGCGCACAAGTATGACATGCCTCTGTTCGTGGATGGCGCACGCTTGGGCTACGGCCTGACCGCCACCGGCTGCGACATGACCATCGAGGATCTGGCCGCCATCGCCGACGTGTTCTATATCGGCGGCACCAAAGTGGGCGCATTGTTCGGCGAGGCGGTGGTGTTCACGCATCATGGCGACGCATGGTCGGGCACACCGAAGCATTTCCTCACCCAGATCAAGCAGCATGGTGCGCTGCTGGCCAAGGGCTTCCTGTTGGGCGCACAATTCGATGCGTTGATGCGAGACGACCTGTATTTCACCATCGCGCGCAACGCCAACGTCGCCGCCGACCGCATCCGTGAGGCGCTGGCGGCCAAGGGCTATACGCTGACGTTCGAGGCACCCACGAATCAGATTTTCGTGACCATGGACCAGCCCACTATCGACCGCCTATCCCAGCACGTGCGCCTCGGCTTCACCGAAAAGGCCGACGACACGCATACGGTGATGCGCATCTGCACGAGCTGGGCCACCACCGATGACGAAGTGAATCAGCTTATCGAGCTGCTGTAACGGCCTCGCGCTCCATATCGGCGAACTTGTGCACCGACGCCTCCACCGAATAGTGTGCCTTCGTGTGGGCGGCGTATTCGGCGCTCCACTGGGCGCGCTCGGCCGGGTGGTCAATCCACCAGTCGATGCGTCGCGCCAGCAGGGCCGCGTCGTGCACGGGAAACAGGGATTCATCCAGCATCGCAAACTGGCTTGCGGCGCTCAGCTCACTGGCTGCGATCACCGGCACCAGCCCGCAGGCCATCGCTTCGATCACGCTTACTGATTCGATATCGGCGATCGAACAATGCACGAACAAATCGCCCGAACGCAGCAGTTCGGGCATATCGGCATGCTTATAGAAGCCGATATCGGCCTTGCGCGCGAGCAGCCGGCCCGAACGGAACTTCAGATACCGCTTCAGCGGCCCCGTACCGGCGATCACCAGCTGGATGTCGGCTGCGTGCTTGGACAATGCCACCGCTTTGATCAGCGTGATCTGATCCTTTTCCCTGGCCAGACGCCCGGAGGCGATAATGCGGAAGGGCACCGGATTGGGCGCATTGGGATCGCGGGGCGCGCCCGGCGTGTAGTCCGGCGAATAACCGTTGGAAATAACGTGCAGCTTGGCTTTGTAGCCGTGCGCCCGCAGCAGGCTGGCGGTCATTTGAGTGGGCACATGAATATGGTCGATGCGTCGGTACAGCCACTGGCGGAACAGCCAGTACAGAAAATCAGACAATCCCGGAATATGACGCAAGGGACCTGCGGAATACAGTACATTCTCCGGTTGCAGGTGGAATCCGGCGGTGACAGGAATGCCCATATCGCGCGCGATTTTGGCGGCGCGACGGCCGAATTTGAACGGCATATAGATATGCACCACATCCACTCCGGCGAAGGCTGTGCGAAACAGCGTATCGCTGGGCTCGGCGAACTGCATCAGCTGCTTGGAAGCCACCCAGCTGACGAGCGGCACTTTGTTAATACGCGCCGGATAGTCGGGCGAGCCCACACCAACCAAGCGCACATGATGCCCCTGACGCTGCAGTTCGTCGGCAAATTGCAGCGCTGAATTCGAGGTGCCGTTGCCGCGGTTGGCCAGTGTATCGATGACCAGTGCGATGGTGAGAGGCTGTTCGACCATAGGTTGCTCGGCTGTAGATTGTTCAGCTACGGACTGTTCGGTGCTCGGCTGTTCAGTGCTTGCGCGCTGTTCGACGGCGGATTGTGTGTCAGGCATGCGTTCCATCCTACGCCGGTACCGCACGATGCGCGTTGGGCCGCGTTCGGCAGCGTTCGCCTAGGCATGGCAGAATGTGAGTATGACTCAGAACGTTGATTCCGCAACTTGCGCAGTCTCTGCTGTACATAATCGTCCGCTGGGTACACCGTTGGGCAAGAAGCCCACGCGTGTGCTGTTTTTGGGGGCCGGAGAGCTCGGCAAGGAAGTCGCCATTGAACTGATGCGCTTGGGCGCATGGGTGTGTGCGGCTGATTCGTATGCCGGCGCGCCCGCACAGCAGGTCGCCCACGAGGCCCGCGTGCTGGATATGGCGAACGCCGCCAAGCTGCGCGCGCTGTTTGATGAGGTGAAGCCCGACATTATCGTGCCCGAAGTGGAAGCCATCGCAACCAGTGAGCTGGCGGATGCAGCCGCACGCGGCGTACAGGTGGTGCCCAGCGCCGAAATCGCCGCGATCTGCATGGATCGCGAACGCTTGCGCGTACTGGCACATGAGGAATTAGGGCTGCCGACCACGCCGTATCGTTTCGCTGGTTCACTGGAGGAGCTGCGCGCCGGTGCCGACGAGGTGGGCTATCCGTGCGTGGTCAAGCCGGTGATGAGCTCGTCCGGGCATGGTCAGTCCGTGGTGCGCACCCCTGAGGCGATTGACGCCGCATGGGATGAGGCGCAGATGGGCCGCCGAGCTGCGGGCGAGGGTGACGTGTCGCGCGTGATTGTGGAGGCGTTGGCACCGTTGGAGCGTGAGTTGACGGTGCTGACGGTGAGTTCGTCCGCCGGTATCGTGACCTGCGAACCGATCGGCCAGCGTCAGGAATCCGGCGATTATCGCGAATCATGGCAGCCGGCAGGTGATGACGCCACCGAGGCCGAGCGTGCCAAGTCCATCGCACGCAAGGCTGTGGAGGGGCTGGTGGCGCACGCCAAGGCCACGGGCGAAACCGGCTGGGGCGTGTTCGGCGTGGAACTCTTCGTGCTCACGGATGGCTCGATTCTGTTCAATGAGGTTTCGCCGCGCCCGCATGATACGGGTATGGTGACGATGGCTTCGCAGCGGCTGAGCGAATTCGCACTGCATGCGCGCGCGATTCTGGGCCTGCCGATTACGCCCGATCATGTGGCACTGTCCATTCCTGCAGGTTCGGTGGCCGCCAGCCATGCGATTGTTGTGGCCGGTGACGGCGAGGCGGTGTTCGCCAATGCCGCTCAGGCATTGGCCGAGCCTGGCACCGATCTGCGTGTTTTCGCCAAGCCCGAAGTGCATGGTCATCGTCGTATGGCCGTGGCTTTGGCCGTGGGAGATAACGAGGCCGATGCTCGTGCCAAGGCCACTCGAGTGGCCGACTCGCTCGATATTCAGGTGCTGTGATAACAATCATGTCCGCTCTGCGTTCGTTGGCATGCCGCTCGGAGCGAGGGGACTATAGACTATCAGAGCATTGTTTGTTCATATCATCCGATGAATCACGGAAGGAATCAGCATGACCGCTGAAGCAAACGTTGGTGTTGTGGGTCTGGCCGCCATGGGCGGCAGCCTTGCACGTAATCTCGCGCACCATGGCAATAAGGTGGCGGTGTTCAACCGTTCATGGGGCCGCACTGAGAAGCTTATGGCCGAGCACGGCTCGGAGGGCGAGTTCTATCCGGCCAAGACGATGGAAGAGTTCGTCGCAAGCCTTTCCAAGCCGCGCACCGCAATCATCATGGTGAAGGCCGGCGAGCCCACCGACTCCATGATCAACCAGCTTGCCGACCTGATGGAGCCGGGCGACATTATCGTGGATGCGGGCAACGCGCACTTCCCCGATACGATTCGCCGTGAGAAGGCCATCAGCGCACGCGGCCTGCACTTTGTGGGCTGCGGTGTGTCCGGCGGCGAAGAGGGCGCGCTTAAGGGCCCGTCGATGATGCCCGGTGGCACCAAGGAAAGCTGGGAGACCCTGAAGCCGATTCTCGAATCCATCGTGGCCAAGGCCGAGGGTGAGCCGTGCGTGACCTATATCGGCGCGAATGGTGCCGGTCATTTCGTCAAGATGGTGCACAACGGCATCGAATACTCCGATATGCAGCTGATCGCTGAAAGCTATGATCTGATGCGTCGCGGCCTGGGCATGAGCCCGTCGGAAATCGGCGACGTGTTCGAGGCGTGGAACCACACCGAGCTGGAATCGTATCTGGTGGAGATCACCGCCGAAGTGCTGCATGAGACCGATAAGAAGACCGGCAAGCCGCTGGTGGATGTGATTGTGGATCACGCCGGCATGAAGGGCACCGGTACCTGGACTGTGCAGACCGCTCTGGATCTGGCCGTGCCGGTCACCGGCATTGCCGAGGCCGTGTTCGCCCGTGGCCTGTCTTCGCAGGGTGAGCTGCGCGAAGAGGCTTTGAAGCAGCACTTCGAGGCCGGCCGCAGCGGTCTGGAATCCATGCCGCTTGAGGAGCGTCAGGCTTTCGTCAACGATATTCGCGAGGCGCTCTACGCTTCGAAGATCGTGGCCTACGCGCAGGGCTTCAACGAGATCACCGCCGCCGCCAAGGAGTACGGCTGGGATATTGATCTGGCTGCTGTGGCACGTATCTGGCGTGGCGGCTGCATTATCCGCGCGAAGTTCCTGAACCTCATCTCCGACGCCTTCGAGTCGGGCGAGGCGAATGTGTCGCTGCTGTTCGCTCCGTACTTCAAGGATGCGCTGGAGACCGCCGACCGCTCGTGGCGTCGCGTGGTGTCTCGCGCGGTGAACTTCGGCATTCCGGTGCCGGTGTTCTCTTCCTCGCTCGCCTACTTCGACGGCCTGCGCTCCGATCGTCTGCCCGCCGCCCTGATCCAGGGCCAGCGCGACTTCTTCGGCGCCCACACCTACCAGCGCACCGATGAGCCTGGTGTGTTCCATACGTTGTGGGCCGAACCGGGTCGTGAGGAAATCAAGGAATCTTGATTTCCTCACGACAGTGACAGCCCAGTGGGCTGTCACTACGGTTCGGAGCGAAACGGCTCTGCCGTTGAGCCAGAAAACAGCCTGGCCAAAGGCCAGTCCATAATTGCAGGACTGAGCCCGGCCGCTCAATAACCGAGCAAACCAATACTCGTACGACGCGTCTCCCAGCCGACAGTGACAGCCCACCGGGCTGTCACTAAGGCCAGCCAAACCCAGACCGTCAAACAACCCCCGGCCAAAGGCCGAAAACACAACAACAAAGCCCGTGAGTTCACTCCAATCCGAACTCACGGGCTTCATTCATTCTCATCCAACAATCGCCATCACAGCCGCCATCACAACCGACTAGCCGCCCCCCGATCAATCAACCACAGCAGCTCATCCTGCCCATCAGCAAACGAGCTCGGTGCATGCGGGTTGCGGGGCTCGGATAACGCGGCAGCGGCCGCCTCCGCCTTACGCTCCTCAGAGGTAAACACCCAAGTGCGCCGCGAGGCCGCGATCATCGGCACGGTAAGCGTCAAACGCAGCGGCGGCGGTTTGGGCGAATCGCGCACGCCTGCGACCAGCACGTGCGGATCATCCATCAATACCTGCGGCAATCCGGGGAACAGGGACGCGAAGTGCGCATCCGGTCCCATGCCGAACTGTGCGATATCGAGTTGCGGCCGCTCCCCCAACGCTTCGATCAGCTCGCGCTGGTAGCGTGCGGCGGCATCAGCCAATACCGCATCGGTTTGCTCGGGGCTGGCTTCGGCGATCTGCTCAGCTGAACGGTTGTCGGCGGGCATCTCGTGGATATTGGCTTCGGGCAGGGCACCTGAGGCGACCAGATCGTTCAGCAATGCTTCGCGCGCCTGCTTGGCGTTGCGATCGGCGTTGTCGGCGGGAACGAAACGCTCATCACCCCACCACACATGCACGCGCGACCAATCCACTGCCTCAGCCAAGGGCGAGGCTTTGATTGCCGCGAATACGCGATTGCCATCGGTGCCACCGGTTACCGCAATATCGAAGCGTTCACGCCCGGCTTCGGCGAGCGTGTCGATCATGGTCAGCAGCGTGCGCGCGGCCACCGCTTCGGCCAATACCTGCGGGTTCGGATATACGATTATGCGACGTTCAGCCATGGAATATGTCCTCTTCGCTCGTTCAGTCGGCGGGGTGGATCAGTGCCCAGCCTCGGGTGATGACCTCGGCGTAGACCTCGTCGGGGTCGAGGCGGCGTAGTTCCTCGCTCAGGCATTCCTCCAGCGTGCGGGCGGGCACCGAAATGGTTTGCGGTGCCTGGCCGGGCATGCTGATGGTGGCGACGCCTTCCTCAACCGAGGGCCTCTCGAGGCTGAGGGTGCCGTCGGCGCGGGTCAGGTATACGCCGGTGACCGCATCGGTGCCGGGATCATCTTCGATGGTCACGGAAACGCCGAGTTTCAGACGCAGCCATGCGGCGAGCATGCTCAGGGAGATGAAGTCCTTGGGGCCGGTGACGCGCGCGGAGATGACGGGCAGATGCGGCGGCTGGTCGAGCATGGTGGCCACCATCGCGCGCCAGACGGTCAGGCGTGTCCACGACATGTCGATGTTGTGGCTTGACCAGTTGCGGCGCAGGTCGTTGAAGGTGCGCCACGGGTTGCTGGACCGCTTCGCATCGGTGATGCGGCGACGGGCCATTGCTCCCAACAGGTCGGTTTTCGGGTTGGCGGGCGCTTCGGTGGGCCACCACGCCACCACGGGAGCGTCAGGCACCAGCAGCGGAATCACCAGCGTATCCGGGTGGTGAACCAGTCCACCGCGCGGGCGCAGCACGATCACTTCGCCGGCACCGGCGTCAGCGCCGAAGCGGATTTCAGCGTCCAGATAGGTACCGCAGGTTCCGATGCCACCGGCGGGTACAGAGGAGGCACCGGTGGCATCCGTCGTGCTCCCCTGTGTCTCAGCAGATGTTTCAGCAGCCTTGGCGCCAGACGCATCAGCTTCCGCCGAGCGCCCGGCTTTGCCGGCCTGCGGCACAATGGCGATTACACGGCAGGGGTGCTCGCGGCTGGCACCGTTCGCCAGTGAGAGCGCATGCTCCAGCTCCTTCTCATCAGTGGAGATGAGCAGGGTGAGCACGCGGCCTTGGGCCGCCTCGCCGCGCTCTTCGTGCAGTTCGTCGATTTTCGCCGAAATCTCGCGGGTTTCGGTGTTGCGCAATGTGATGATCATGGCATCCTCCACTGCCGCCCGTCGCGGGCGAGCATCTCATCGGCTTCCGCCGGCCCCCAAGTGCCGGAACGGTAGGGCTGGGGCTGGCCAAGCGTGGCCCAGAACTGTTCGATCGGATCAAGAATCTTCCACGACAATTCAACCTCGCGCGTGGTCGGGAACAGCGGCGGATCGCCCAGCAAAACGTCGAGGATCAGTCGTTCGTAGGCTTCCGGAGAGCTTTCGGTGAACGACTGGCCGTAGCTGAAGTCCATCGACACATCACGCACCTCCATCGACGTGCCGCCCGGCACCTTGGCACCGAAGCGGATGGTCACGCCTTCGTCCGGCTGCACACGAATCACGATGGCGTTCTTGCCCAGCTCGCGCGTGGCGGTGGATTCGAACGGCAGATGCGGGGCACGCTTGAACACCACGGCGATTTCGGTCACGCGCTTGCCCAAGCGCTTGCCGCAGCGCAGATAGAACGGCACACCGGCCCAACGGCGAGTGTCGATATCCAGTCGAATGGCCGCATAGGTTTCGGTGGTGGAGTTCGGGTCGATGCCCTTCTCGTCCAAATACCCGGCGACTTCGTGGGAGCCCTGCCAGCCTGCGGCATACTGGCCGCGTGCGGTATGAGCCGCCAGATCGCGCGGCAGGCGCACTGCGGATAGCAGCTTGGTTTTCTCGGCGGTCAGATCATCGGCGCGGAAGGAGACCGGCTCCTCCATGGCGGTCAGTGCCATAAGCTGCAGCAAGTGGTTCTGGATCACGTCACGCGCCGCACCGATGCCGTCGTAGTAGCCGGCACGTCCGGCCACGCCGATGTCTTCGGCCATGGTGATCTGCACGTGGTCAACGTAATTGGCGTTCCAAATCGGCTCATACATGGCGTTGGCGAAACGCAGGGCCAACAAGTTCTGCACCGTTTCCTTACCGAGGTAATGGTCGATACGGAACACAGACGAGGGGTCGAACACCTCGGAGACCACACGGTCGAGCTCCTTGGCGGACTGCAGATCATGGCCGAAAGGCTTCTCGATGATCACACGACGCCACGCGCCCTCGGCGGACCGTGCCAGACCGCAGTCGGCAAGCTGGCGGGATACGACAGGGAACGCCCTGGGCGGCACAGACATATAGAAGGCATGATTGCCGCGCGTACCGCGCTCACGGTCGAGTTCGGAAACGGTGTCGGAAAGGCGGGCGAACGCTTGGGGATCGTCGAATGCGCCCTGCACGAAGCGGATGCCGTCGGCCAGTTGCTTCCACGTGTTCTCGCGGAACGGGGTGCGGCAGCGGGCTTCGACGTTTTCACGCACAAAGGCCTTGAACTGATCCTCGCTCCAGTCGCGGCGGGCGAAGCCGGTCAGGCCGAAGCTTGGCGGCAACAGACCGCGGTTGGCAAGATCGTAGATGGCGGGCAACAGCTTTTTGCGCGACAAATCACCGGTCACACCGAAAATCACGATGCTGCAGGGGCCGGCGATGCGCGGCAGGCGCAAATCGCGCGGATCGCGCAACGGGTTGGTCCACCCTTCGGCCGTGGAGGCCGTATTGTTTGTGGATTGAGTCATGTTTCCAGTCTAAACCGCCGCAATCATCCCACAGCCGAATCGTTCCACGATGTTGCCGTTCATTTCATCACATCCAGCCTTGCCGGTCATCATAGGCAGGTTGTTCAGGACTCATGCCCAAGCAGACAACAAGTATAATCCAGCAATATCGATTATCTTTGTACGCGCCTGCGAGAACCCGCACATACCCAAATGGCAACAGGAAGTGTCAGCAATCCCCCCATAACGAATACCGCTTGTACCGGGATGGCATCGGACAAAGGGCCAAACACAAGCATGCCGATAGGAGTGCCAAAGGTGGAGAATGCGGTAAGCAAGCCAAACGTTCTGCCGAGCATCGATTCATCAGTTTCCGTCTGCAACATGGTAAATACCGGAGAACTCGCAAAGGACGTAGCTACACCTACGAGAAAATCGATAATCAAATATGCCAGTAAATTCGGAGCAATGCCTAATCCAATCGTGAACAAGCCCATGCAACCAAAGGCGATTCCCACGGTGACCATGGTATTGCGTATCCGTGTGCTTCCCACCGAGGACAAGAACGCTCCGCCTAATACCATGCCCAGGCTCCATGCAAATTGATCGGCACCAAGCTTATCGGCCGATGTGCTCAGAGACACGAATCCTAGTTGCAAAGTCGCATGCTGCCAAACTCGGTTGATCAGCAACAATGTCAAGTTCATGGGTGCTGTATTGACAATGCACATCACCATGTATCCAATAATGATGATGCGAACGCGGGTATGTGTCCACACGTAGGCCATGCCGGCGCGTAAATCTTGCCAGACGCCTGCAATTGATTGCGTTGCATCCACAGACGTTATTCGATCGGTTTGTGCAGAAGATTGAACTGCGGGACATCTGATAGCAGCGACCAGCACAATACCCACCACAGCCGTGCAGACATCCACAAGCATGATTGACCAAATCGGCAGTACATTGACCAAAACAGCTGCAATGGCAGGAGAGGCTATCATGTTTATTGATTGAAGCGTGCCATTAATGGCATTAACCCGCAGCAACTTGTCCTCCGGAGTGATTTCCGGAATAAATGCTTGCACGGCCGGCGTTTGGATGCCAGCCCCGGCGGATCGTAATGCCAACGCGCATAAAATGAACGGCACACCGACATCTCCTAGCGCAAAGCCAATGGAAAGAAATACTGTAATTATGGCGATAACGGCATCAGGCAATATAATCAATAATTTTCGATTCCAACGATCCGCCCACACTCCGCCCAATAATGAAATCAAAGACTGCGGCAGACATTGAATGATAAGCACCAGCGTCATGGTAAGTCCTGAATTGGTGGACATTACTATATACCAAACAATTGCGTATTGCACGATGCTTGAACCCAGCAAGGAAGCCGTCTGCCCCGCTAACAACATCGGCACTTGCACATGCCGGAACCCCTCTTTTTTTATACGCATAATTCCCTTTTCTCAATTTTGCTAGCTACAAAATATACACCTAAGCAGCTTGACAAACATTCATGTTCACTATTTGAACACCATCTGCAGATATCTCAGACAACTCCTATTGTCCATATGCCGAAAGGAGGCAAACAATGGACAACAATCATGCCAACAATTATGAAATCCCACTTGAGGAAGTAAAGATTACCTATCAACCCTATAAATATAATTATTAAAGCAGCAGATTCTCCTTCATCGGGAGAAATATCAGCATTAGTGTCAGAGACCGCCAATATGTGTCAAATCCCTTACATCATCAATTCAGGATATATTGGCAGCGCAGTCACCTTCCCAGAATTTTATTACCCCAATCAAAGATATTCATATTTATCCTCACATAAATCTTGGAACGCTGAATTTCTATTTCAATTCCAAAGAGAGAAAATACCTTATAGATTTTCCAGCATCCTCAGCTGTCTCGTGGCCCAACAAGTCGAGGACTATCGACATATGCGGGTTCCTACAGGATACGGACTTAAGGGCTGCTTTGACCCTGAAACATTTCAATGGAGAGTGGAACGGATAGCCGCACAGCCGGATCAGGAGCCCACCGACTTTCAACCGACAACGCAACAAGAAGCAGCAACAATCGCCACAATGTAGCCGGCGCTTGGTAACCTGAATGGCGTTAGTTTACCCGTATTTCCATGTCTTTTGACGCATAGGAAGGCGATTCATGGAGAAGTTGGAGAAGCTCTACGAGGGCAAGGCCAAGCAGCTGTTCGCAACCGACGACCCGGAGGTGCTTTGGGTCGAATACAAGAACTCCGCCACCGCCGGCGACGGTGAGAAGAAGGAGGATTTCGAAGGCAAGGGCCGTCTCAACAATCTCATCACCACGCTCATCTTCGGTCTGCTTGCCAAGCGCGGCATTCCCTCCCATCTTGTCAAGCGTGTGAACGACACCGCCCAGCTGGTCAAGAAGATGGACATGTTCCCGCTGGAAATCGTGCTGCGCAACACCGCTGCCGGCCACTTCTCCTCGCGCCTGGGCGTTGAAGAGGGCATCGACTTCGACGAGCCCGTGCTCGAATACTTCCTGAAGAACGATGATCTGCACGATCCGTTCGTCAATGACGACGATCTCGTGGTGCTGCACGTGTGCACCCGCGAGGATCTCGCCGAAATCGCACCGCTGGCCAAGCGCATCAACGAGGCGCTGATCGACATCTTCACCAAGATCGACGTCAAGCTCGTGGACTTCAAGATCGAGATGGGCCGCACGTCGGATGGCACGCTGCTGCTGGCCGACGAAATCACCCCCGATTCCTGCCGTCTGTGGGATCAGCGCGACAAGTCCGGCAAGGTCGAGCATCTGGACAAGGATCTCTTCCGCCGCGACTTGGGCGACATCATCCCCGCCTATGAGGAGATCGAGCGTCGTCTCGCAGCCCTCGCCGACGCTGAGGGCGTCACCCTCGACTGATTGGTTTAATTCGCCCGCACCCAGCCAACGGATGCGGGCGTATTCGTCGTTAAGGAGATTTACGTGGTTTATCGCGTATATGTGGAAAAGAAGCCGGGCTTCGACGTTGAAGCGCAGCAGCTCGGCAACGAATTGAAGACGATTCTGGGCATTGCGGCGCTTGAAGGCGTGCGCATCGTCAACCGTTACGATGTGGAGGGCATCAGCGAGGATCTGTTCGCCGCCACCGTACCCACCGTGTTCAGCGAACCGCAGGTCGACAACGTGACCTATGACCTGCCGGATTTCAACGGCAACGCGGTGTTCGCCACCGAGTTCCTGCCCGGCCAGTTCGATCAGCGTGCCGATTCGGCCGCCGAGTGTATTCAGCTCATTTCCCAGGGCGAGCGCCCCACCGTACGTTCCGCCAAGGTGTATGCGCTGGCCGGTTCCCTGAGTGATGCGGACGTTCAGGCCATCAAGCATTACGTGATCAACCCTGTTGAATCGCGTGAGGCTTCGCTTGATACGCGCGATACGCTGAAAACCGCCGTGCCTACGCCGGCCAAGGTTGAAATCATCGCCGGATTCCGTGACATGAGCCCCGAAGAGGGCCAGCGTTTCATCGACGAGCGCGGTCTGGCCATGGATCTGGCCGATCTTGAGTTCTGCCAGCGTTACTTCACCGAACAGCAGCGTGACCCCACGATCACCGAAATCAAGGTGATCGACACCTACTGGTCTGATCACTGCCGTCACACCACCTTCGGCACCGAGCTGACCGACGTGGATATTGACGACGCCACGGTAAAGGCCGCGTTCGAAAAGTATCTTGAACTGCGCCATGAGCTGGGCCGCGACGCCAAGCCTGTATGCCTGATGGATATGGGCACCATCGGTGCGAAGTGGCTGAAGAAGAACGGCATTCTTACTGGCCTGGACGAGAGCGAGGAAATCAACGCCTGCACCGTCAAGGTCAAGGTGGACGTCAACGGCCACGACGAAGACTGGCTGTTCCTGTTCAAGAACGAGACCCACAACCATCCCACCGAAATCGAACCCTTCGGCGGCGCGGCCACCTGTATCGGCGGCTGCATCCGCGATCCTCTGTCGGGCCGCTCCTACGTATATCAGGCGATGCGTGTGACCGGTGCCGGAGACCCGACCGTGCCGGTTTCCGAAACGCTTAAGGGCAAGCTGCCGCAACGTAAGCTCGTGACCACCGCGGCCGCCGGCTACAGCTCCTACGGCAACCAGATCGGTCTGGCCACCGGTCAGGTCAATGAAATCTATCATCCCGGCTATGTGGCCAAGCGTATGGAGGTGGGCGCGGTTGTGGCCGCCACCCCGGCCGACCATGTGCGCCGCGAAACCCCGGCCCCCGGCGACAAGCTGATCCTGCTGGGCGGTCGCACCGGCCGTGACGGCATCGGCGGTGCCACCGGCTCCTCCAAGGCTCACAACGTGGAATCTTTGGAGCTTGACGGCGCCGAAGTGCAGAAGGGTAATGCTCCCGTGGAGCGCAAGCTGCAGCGTCTGTTCCGCCGCAAGGACGCCTGCCGTCTGATCAAGCGCTGCAACGATTTCGGCGCGGGCGGCGTGTCGGTGGCGTGCGGCGAAATCGCCGACGGCCTGACCATCGACCTCAACACCGTGCCCAAGAAGTACGAGGGCCTGGACGGCACCGAACTGGCGATTTCCGAATCGCAGGAGCGTATGGCCGTGGACGTGGCCGCCGATGATGTCGAGGAATTCCTGGGCTACGCCCGCGAGGAAAACCTCGAGGCTGTGGTGGTGGGCACCGTCACCGAGGATCCGCGCATGGTGATGACGTGGGATGGCGACGAAATCGTGAATCTCACCCGTGAATTCCTGGCCTCCAATGGTGCGCCGAAGCAGCAGCGCGTGCATGTCGAGGCGCAGGGTGCCTACGAGGTGCCGGCCGCTTGGATGACCGGTTCGCTGGATTCGCGCATGAAGGCGCTGGTGAGCGACCTTAACGTGGCGTCCAACAAGGGTCTGTCCGAGCGCTTCGACTCCACCATCGGCGCGGGCACCGTGCTTATGCCCTTCGGCGGCGTCAAGCAGCTGACCCCGAACGAGGCCATGGTGGCCAAGTTCCCGGTGTTCGGCGAGACCACCACCGCTTCCGCGATGGCGTGGGGCTTCAACCCGTACATTATGAGCGCCAACCAGTTCACTGGTGCGTACCTGTCCGTGGTCGAGTCGCTGTCCAAGCTCGTGGCTGCCGGTTTCGAGCATGAGAAGGCGTACCTGAGCTTCCAGGAGTATTTCGAGAAACTACGCGACGAGCCGGAACGCTGGGGCAAGCCGATGGCCGCCGTGCTGGGCGCGCTGATGGCGCAGATCGAGCTCGGTGCTGGTGCCATCGGTGGTAAGGATTCCATGTCTGGCTCCTTCGAGGATCTGGACGTGCCGCCGACGCTGGTCTCCTTCGCTGTGGCCGTGGGCAATATGAAGCGCGCCACCTCCCCTGAGTTCAAGGGTGCCGGCCACCGTGTGGTGCGTATTGCGCCGCGCTATCAGGCCGATGGTCTTACCCCGGATCCCGAAGCGCTGGCCGAAGCGTTCAAGCTGGTCGAGGAGCTCACCGAGTTCCACACCGCGCTGGCCGTCTCCACGCCGGGCTACGGCGGCACCGCCGAGGCGATCTTCAAGATGACCGTGGGCAATGGCATTGGCGTGACGCTCGATGATGCGATCGCCGCCGACGATCTGTTCAAGCCCGCTTACGGCTCGTTCATCATCGAACTCGCCGACAATGAGAAGATCCCGGCCGTCTCCAACTTGGTCGAAGTGGGCGAGATCGGCGTGACCAGCGCCGAATACCAGTTCACGGCCTGCGGAGAAACGCTGGATCTGGCTGAGATTCAGGAAGCGTGGGAGTCCGGCATCGAATCCGTGTTCCCCTACCGCTCCCATGGTGCTGAAGCTGGCGAAACCGTGGAAACCGTTGATTTCCATGCTGCCGACCATGGTGTGACCAAGCGCGTGTACGCGGGTGCCCCGGTGGCCAAGCCGCGCGTCATCATCCCGGTGTTCCCCGGCAACAACTGCGAATACGATACCGCTGCGGCCTTCGAGCGTGCTGGTGCCGAAGCGCACACGCTGGTGATCAACAACCTCACCCCCGCTGCTGTGGCCGAATCCACCGAAGCGCTGGTGCGTGAGATTCGCGAATCCCAGATCGTGATGATTCCGGGCGGCTTCTCGGGCGGCGACGAGCCGGATGGTTCCGCCAAGTTCATCACCGCGTTCTTCCGTGCGCCGGCCGTCACCGAAGCCGTGCGCGACCTGTTGAAGAACCGCGACGGTCTGATGCTGGGCATCTGCAACGGTTTCCAGGCGCTGATCAAGCTGGGCCTCGTGCCGTACGGCGATATCGTGGATATGACCGACGCTTGCCCGACGCTGACCTTCAACACCATCGGCCGTCACCAGAGCCGTCTGGTGCGCACGCGCGTGGCCTCCGACCTGTCGCCGTGGCTGGCCAAGACGAACGTGGGCGATGTGCACACGGTCGCCATCTCGCACGGCGAGGGCCGCTTCGTGGCCTCCGATGAGCTGCTGGCGTCTCTGAAGGCCAATGGTCAGATCGCCACGCAGTATGTGTCCGAAGCTGGCGTGCCCGGTATGGATCTGGATGTGAACCCGAACGGTTCGCTGCTGGCCATCGAAGGCATCACCAGCCCCGACGGCCGCGTGTTCGGCAAGATGGGCCACTCCGAGCGTTCCGGCAGCGGCCTGTATGCCAACGTGCCGGGCGACAAGTACCAGCCGATCTTCGAAGCCGGCGTGGAATACTTCGCAGGCTGATTGAGCGAGGCCATGACCGAGTAAGTCGGGCTTTCCCGACTTCATAAGCCCCATCAGCTCATATCAGGGAACCATCCAAACGGATGGTTCCCTTTTTTGTTGCGATTATGGCCTCTCAGTGTGGCATTACGACCACACGTGGACTCAAAACCACGCTGAACGCCACAAATGGCAGATGCACTCAGGGCAAACACTAGTGATATCATTGTGATATCACTGCGTCAAAGGAGCCTTGATGACCACTTCACTGCTGATTCGCAAGCTACCCGATGCAGTCAAAGACACGTTGGCCGAAGCCGCCAAAGCCAATGGGCGCTCCACCGAAGCCCAAGCACGATCGGTGCTGGAAGAATTCACCGCCTCGTGGATTGCGCACAAAACGTCCGATGCGGATTTCTTCGCACAAATCCGTGAAGAGTTGCTCGCCGGCGGCATTGATGACGATGAATTCCAACCAATGCCCCGCGATCCCAACGACCAGCCAAGGCCGGTGAGCTTTGAGTGAATACGCAATATCAGCGAATCATCATCGACACCAATGTGGTCTCAGAACTCTACAAGCCATGTCCGAATCCAACGGTAGTTCAGTGGCTGCGCGACAATAATCGCACTTATCTCACATCCATCACCATTATGGAGCTTATGTATGGCATGTGGCGCATGCCGAAAGGCAAACGTCGCAATGCCGTATCCGCAGCGATCGAAGCCACACTGGAACAGTATGACGGACGAATCCTGCCGTTCGACACGAAGGCGAGCATACAATGTTCGCTTATCCGTGCCGATTTGGACGGCAAAGGCCTTCACGTCAGCCTGCCAGACATGCAAATCGCCGCCATCGCCCACGTCAACGCGTGCGCAATAGCCACGCGCAACCCCAAAGACTTCGCATACGCCGGAATCCCCCTCATCAACCCATGGGAGCAATGAAATTCAAAATGGCCTGCATCAAATCTTCAACCAATGGCATGGACACCAATAGCGAGACCGGCCGTCGCACGGTCGATGTGGTTGACGCCATGGACTACCAACGCCAAGAACGCGAGCGTATGCGGGCATCCTTGTCGGCAATGCGCCAAGCCGCGCAAGAGATTGCGATGAACGATGACGAACTGGCTTCCTACGTTGCACAGTTCGATTAACAGGAGAAATCCACATCACGCGTCAATGAGCGGGCGAATGTCACCGAGACTGCTGGGGTCGAAGCTGAGTAGATCGTAATCGCGTTGAAGGTTCGACCAAAATTCAGGTGTGGTGCCAAATGCCTTGGCAAGACGATAGGCCATGGACACACTGATGGAGCGTTTACCATTGATGATTTCGCTCACGGCGGTCTGAGACACGCCTATGGTTTTGGCAAGACGATAGGCAGTCACACCAAGTGGTTGCAAGAATTCCTCATTAAGAACCTCGCCAGGTGTGCTGAGATACTGATCAGTGGTAGTCGTCGAAGTAGACATCATATGCCTCCTTTGCCTCATCATCCCATTGGAAAACGAGTCTGTCATACGCCAATTCAGGCGCCGGGGTCGAGTGCGGCGGGGGTGTCGGCTTGGGCTATTGCTTCTGCGTTGCGCTGCGCGGCTTGGGCAATGACGGCCTCGTAGCCGGTGAGGGCGGCGAAGGGCATGAATTGGGCTGCTCGATTGTGCGCGCTCATGGGCGGATGCCTGCGCGAGCGCGGATGCGGCATATCGATAATGTCATCGTAACGATGGGTGTTTTCCAAGCTCATGCAGCATGGCCTCCAATCTGATGATTGCGATCCTGGCCGGTGGCCCCCTCTTCCATGTCCATGGCCTTAATCACCGCATTCCGCCCAAACTTCTGTTTTACCGCCAGCAACGTTTGCTGAATCATCTGCGACTGATGCTCATCAACCGCGTTGCCACCCCGCGGCTGAGATGCCGCAATCCCCGATCGACTCCATGCCCCAGCACCAGAACCAGCACCAATACTCATCTCAGACCCAGAAGATCCAACAGTCCCATGTCCGGCAGACTCAGTTCCAGCGACACCAACGCCAGCACCAGCGCTCCGCCCAAGCCCAGCACCGACCTCGCCCTCACCTTGCTCGGCAAACAAATCAAGTTGTTCATATCCAGCGGCACCAGCCTCAAGTTCCTGCGCCGTATGCAGATCATCGGCGACAACGGTGAGGCGACGAACCAGCAACCGTGGGTCGGCGATGCGATCAAATAACGTGGCGACAGCCTCGCGAATGCGGGTGTCCGAAACGGTGTACCCGCCCAGCCCAATCGAACCTGCAGCAGGCTTAGGTACCTTGCGGCCGTAATAATCAACGGAAACCGGCCCTCTATAGGATTGCGCAGCCTGCCTGGCTTGTGCTTTCAAATCCTCTGACGCGCATTCTTCGAGCCGATCTGGCTCTATACTGCCCGTGTCATAACCGATCACCAAAGCAACCCTGTTGGCAAGCACGCCCTTTTCCATCAGATCGAGAGCCAACGCATCAGCCATTTCTTTGGCAATCAGACGCGCGGTAGAGCTCAATGCGGGCCCAGTCAGCACCTGGCCGGAGCTGATGGAGTGACCGTCAGGCGTGTAATGCTTGATATCCGCGATAGTGCAGGGTTCCCAGCCCCACGCATGGTCAATCAGTAGTTCGGCGTTGACGCCGAACATGCGGTACAGCAGATCCTCGTTGTAATAGTCATGCGACCGGCCGACGGAGCATCGCGCGATATCGCCCATGGTCAGCAGCCCCTGGCGCTCCAACTTGTTCGCATAACCGCGCCCCACGCGCCAAAAATCGGTAAGTGGCCGGTGCGCCCACAATCGCTCCCGATAGGTTCGCTCGTTAAGTTCGGCCACACGCACACCATATTCGTCGGCTTCTTCATGTTTGGCGACGATATCCATCGCTACTTTGGCCAAATACAGATTCGTGCCGATGCCGGCGGTAGCCGTTAAACCAGTTGTCTCCCTAATATCGCGCACAATGGCGGTGGCCATCTGACGTGGCGTCATACCCAGCGCCCGCAAATACCGCGTCGCATCGATAAACACCTCATCGATGGAATACACATGAATGTCCTCAGCCGCGGCATACCGCAGATACACGCCATACACTTTTGCACTGGCGTTCATATAATGCCGCATGCGAGGTTTGGCCGCGATATACGACACCGCCAGCCGCGCATCAGCGTTCAGCTCGCCGATATTGCATGACGTACCCACCAATCGATGCCCCGGCGCCGCCAACCGCCGTGCGGCATTGACCAGACGCACCTTCTCCTCGACTTCGAACAGTCGGGCACGCCCCGGAATACCGTAGCTTTTCAGCGATGGCGAGACGGCTAAGCAGATGGTTTTCTGCGTACGTTCCACATCCGCCACCACCAGATGCGTGGTTAACGGATCAAGGCCACGCTCCACGCATTCCACTGAGGCATAAAACGATTTCAGGTCGATGGCAATATACACACGCTCGCGCTCGTTGCGCGCACTTCGCTCGTTGCGCTCATTTCGTTGGACTTGTCCGTTTCGTTGGTCCCGTCCCCTTTGCTCATCTCGACCAGTCTCGCCATTGCCCGACACCATTGCCACGCCTGTCACCTCCTCACGCTTGTTCTTGGCCCAACTATCATACCAGAATATAGAACAAATGTTCGATTCAGGGCGTGGCGCTATTCCATAAAACACGGCACCATCCATGCCACGTCCCCACGCAATGTCACACCACACTGTCCAATCCAACACAACGCCACCCACCCAACAAACAACGACACACAACCCCACATAACAGCAAATAGAAAACAGAAAAGCCGCCCGACACGCACCTATTGCAGGCGCGCACCGAACGGCTTTCAACGACGACAATCGTCAGACATACCGGGCATCAGATGAACGAATCAACCCAACACCTTGTCACAAACCAATAGTCATCAGCCAATAGCCACCAATCAACAATTATCAATCAGCAACTATCAGCCAATAGTCATCAGTCAGCAGACTTCGCAGGAGCATCCTCATCAGCAAGCTTGCGCTGCAGCTCAGCAACAATCTCGGCATGCTTCTTCTCCGATAGCTTGACGAAGAACATGAACACGAGGAAGCCGGCCACAATCACCACCAGCGGAGCGATGAACGCCCATGTCTTGAAAGTGGCGATATTGGCGGCGGTCATATCGTCGGCGCTGGCACCGGCAATCATACCGGCGGCCACGGTGATGAAGCCGACCATGCCGTTGGACAGTGCACCAGCGATCTTGTCGAGCATCGGGCGCACGGAAAGAATCACAGCCTCATTGCGTCGACCGTTGCGCAGCTGACCATATTCGATGGAATCGGTCATGGTCAGGATGGCGGTGGTGGAGATCATCGTCTCAGGAATGTAGAACAGGATCAGCGCGAGAATCACCATCGGCAGGCTGTCGGAGCTGAAGATGAACACCAGATAACCGCAGGCCATCATCGCCATACCACCGAGGAACAGGAATCGACGCGGCACGAACTGGTTGACGATCGGGTACAGGGAGGCCACGATCAGATCGGCGACCCACGGCACCAGACCGGCGATCCAGAACATGGATTCCATGTCAAGCACGAACTTGAACAGCAGCATCAGCACACCGGTGGTGGCGACCTTGGCGATGGAGTACAGCAGGTAGCTCAGCGCCGTCCACAGCAGCTGGTCGTTCTGGAAGATGGCCTTGAACGCCTGCAGCGGACTGCCGGACTTCTGCGCCTTGGCGCGCAGTTCGCTGGTGCTTTCCGTGGTGCCGAACACCACGGAAAGGCAGGTGAGCACGGCGAGAATAGCAACGATCACAGCGAAGGAGGTCCAGCCAGCCTGGCCTTCCGTATCCTTCTGGCCGGTGAACATGAAGGTGAATCCGGTGACGATCGGCACAACGACCATAGTCAGACCGTTGTAGCCCAAGGTGCCGGCGAGGTTGCCGAGCGAAGCATAGATGGAGCGCTCGTGAGAGTCGGAGCTCAGGGCCGGGATCATGCCCCAGTAGGAGATGTCACGCAGGGAGTAGAACACGTCGAGCACGATGAACACCACGACGAACAGCACGATGAACACAGTGGTGTTGACGTTGACCAGACCGAACAGACCGGTGTAAACCATAACGATCAGCACGGCGGAAACGATGCCGCCGACGAACTGCCAAGGATGGAAACGGCCCCACTTGGTATCGGTGTTGTCGATGAGGTTGCCCAGCAGCGGATCCAGGAAGATTTCGGCGATACGAATGATCACAATCAGACCGGTGATGACGCCGATTAGCTTGGCGGACAGCGCTTTGTCGACGCCAGCGAACAGCGTCTGGGTGACATACAGCACGAAATAGGTGCTCAGTGCGTTATAGAACGCGGACTGACCGAAATTACCGAAGGCGTAGGCCACTTTCTGCCGAACGCCCATACCTGACGACTTGGTTCCGGATGCGTTTGCTCCGGCCACCCCTTGCGCCTGATTGCTCATGGTGGTTCCTCTCTTCCACACAATGTTTGCGTTACCATCACGCAATACTATCACTGGTGAAGACAAAATCGCACAATTATGAACAAATCAGAGCGATGACAATCATCATAATCACATTGATGCAGCTGCGATAAGCTGTTTGGTGTAAGGATGTTGCGGATTGCCCAACACCGTCGCCGTCTCACCCTGCTCCACCACATGCCCTTTATGGAGCACCACAATTCGATCCGCCAGATGCTGCACCACGCCTAGATCATGGGAGACGATAATCAGCGCCGGCCTGTCGGCAGTTCTCGACGCACTGCTATTACGGCCACGATCTTCATCGAGCAACGCTTGCGATCCGCGTGATCCATCGATATCGCTCGCATCATCATTATCAAGCGATTCGCCCACGCCATCCATGCCGGATGCATCACCGCCCACACCGTGCACGATGGTCTGCAACGCGTCAAGAATCTGCACGCGCGCAGCCACATCGATGGCACTCATCGGCTCATCGGCCAGAATCAGCCGCGGCCGTTTAACAATGGCTCTGGCAATGGCCACACGCTGAGCCTGCCCGCCAGACAAATCACACGGATAACGGTGCATGAATTCCGCCGGATCAAGCGCCACCGACCGCAACACATCAGCCACACGCTCGGCAATCGCATCGCTGCTCTGCCCACCAGACCTATGCCACCCACGCACGCCATGTTCACCACGTGCACTGTTTGCCGGCCTACTTTGCCCGTTAGCCTGCTCGCTCCCGTTTTCGCTTAATTTCAGGGGTTCGGCGACGGAACGCTCCACCGTCCAACGAGGATCCAGCGAGCCGAACGGATCTTGAAACACCAATCCAGATTCCTGCCTCAGCATCTGGAAGCCCGGCAACCTGCGCATGCCAGCTAGCGTCAAAGGCTTGGCACTCGATGCTGTGCCGCTAGCAAACGCACCGCCAACAGCCGCACTATCCTCAGCCACACTATCCTCAGCCGCACCACCAGCCGTCACACCGCCAGACAGCACAGAACCGGCAGACGAGCCTTCCGCCACGTTCACCGGCAGTCCGCGATATTCCACGATTCCTGAATCAGCCGTCTCAAGTCCCAGCAGAATGCGCGTCAACGTTGATTTGCCCGAACCGGAGCCGCCAATCACGGCAAGGCACTCCCCCGCCTTCACTTCGACGCTCACATCGAACAGCACCTGCTCGCGCTTCGCGCCACGACCAAAAGACTTGTTGATGCCACGACCACGCAGCAATACACCACCGTCGCCATCGCTGGTACCAGTACCGACGCCAGTACCCGCACCAGCAGGCCCGCCAGTCAATCCGCCGTCCAATCCGCCAGCCAGCACTTCAGCCGAGTCATCAGTCATGATGCACCTCCAATGTCAGCATGCGGGCGGCCTCCACCAGCCGAGTCGTTTGTGCGGTCTTGGGCTCGGCAAGCAGTCGCATGGTGTCACCTTCCTCAACCACGCGCCCCTCATCCAACACATAGCAGCGTGTGGTGGCGCGGGCAAGCACGGAGAAATCATGGGTAATGAACAACATCGATGCGCCAGCATCATCCACCAACGACACCAGCAGATCCACAATCTGGCGCTGCGTAATGGAGTCAAGCGCCGTAGTCGGCTCATCCGCAATGATGAATCTGGGCGAGGTAATCAGCGCAGTAGCCAATCCCACGCGCTGCTGCTGTCCACCAGAAAGTTCGCAAGGATATTTACCGGCCGCCTCCTCAGGCAAACCGACCTTGCGCAGCATGTCCATCACACGTTCCAGCCGATCAGCCTTGGTCAGGTTGTAGTGCAATCGCAACGGCAGCGCGACCTGCTTGGCCACGGTCCACACCGGGTTCAGCGTAGCCGCAGGATTCTGGAACACCGTGCCCACGTAACGACCACGCAAATCGGCAAGCTGCTGGTCGGACACAGCGTAACCAGCCCTTGCACCAGCACCAGCAACGTCACGCCCCGCAGCCGCAACAACCGTATCCCCCAGCGCAATACCACCACGAATAGCACTCTCCGCAGGCAACAGTCCAAGCAAAGCCTTGGAAATCATCGACTTGCCCGAACCGGACGAACCAATCAAACCAACACGTTCGCCATCCGCCACAGTGAGGTTGACGCCGCTAACAATCTCGCGGCCGCCGATGGCGATATGCAAATTCTGAACGTCAACGGCCATTTGCACTCACCTCGCGCAGGTTTGGATTGACTGTGGGATCGATGGCGTCGCGCAGGGCATCGCCGAACAGGTTCAGCGCAATCACCACCAGCGTGACGATCAGGCCCGGCCACAGCACAGTCAGCGGATACACATTAATGAACTTCACCGACGTGGACAGCGAATGTCCCCAACTCGGCACCCCAGACGGCACGCCGATGCCAAGATAAGTCAGCCCGGCCTCGGCAAGCACGGCCGTTCCCGCAGACAGCGACAGCTGCACGGCCAGCACCGGCACAATATTAGGAATGATGTGGCTCACCAGCACTTTGAAGCCCCCGGCGCCATTCGACAATGCCGACTCCACATAACCGGAACGTGCAGCCAAAAGTGCGGCCGGACGGGCTACACGCGCCAGATTCAACCCGTAGCCGAATCCGCAGGCCGCAACAATCACGGCGATGGAGGCGCCCATGGGCACGGCCAGCACCAGCGCAATCAAGGTGGTCGGAATGGAAATCAGCGCATCGACCACAACAACCGAAGTGCCGGCGAGCGCACTGTGACGCGAGACCATCGCGGCGATCAGCAGCAATCCCAGCACGGCGGAGACCACAATCGTCAGTATGACGATCAGCAGATTCGTGCGCGCGCCAGCCATCAGCCAGCTGAACACGTCGCTGCCGGTGCCGTCGGTGCCAAGCCAGTGGTCTGCGGAAGGTTTGGCCCAAACGTGGTAGCCGTCGGTATCCCATAATGATTGCGGCGTCCAGATCATGGAGACGAGCGAGACTGCCACCCACAGGGCCAGCACAACCAATGCGTACTTGCCTTCCGCTTTGGCCCATATGGATTTGAGCACAACAACTGCGGCACTCATCAGGACACCTCCTCACCATCGGCGGATTCGGCAGATTTCAGTCGCGGATCGAGCGCACGATGCAGCAGATCGACCACCAAACCAACGAATAGGAAGAATGCGGCGAGCATAAACAGTTCGCTTTGCACGGCGATCAGGTCGCGGTTGCCCAGATCGGTGACCAGTCCTTGGCCGATGCCGGGCAGCGCGAAGAGGTTTTCGACCACCATTACGCCGGTGATCATGGAGGCGAACGTCAGGCCGATTACGGACACCAGTTGTGCGGTCGCCAGTCGCAGCCCCACGCGCAGCACCGCTTGGGTGCGCGTCATGCCGCATGACATCGCCATATCGACGTATCCGGAAGATGCCAGATCCGCCAGCGCCGAACGTGTGTAACGCATAATCGATGCTCCCACGATGATGCCGACTGTCAATGCCGGCAGAATCAGCGACAGCATCGCGCGCGCCGGGTCGGCCCAGCCAGCTTGTGGGAATCCTTGCGAGGGGAAGATGCCGATGAGCCCTGAGCCGCGCGAAAACAACAGAATCAGCAGCAGACCACCCCATAGGGCTGGGATTGCACCGCCGATGATGGCGATTACATGCAGCAGCGAGCGCACGCGCGGCGAGCGAACCAGCACGCAGGCGCAACCCAGCGGCAGTCCGATGGCCAGCGCCACCAGCAGGCCAAGGATAATCAGCGGAAACGTCAGTGACGCACGCGCGGCCACCAGCGAACTGATTGAGCGGCCGGTCAGGATTGATGTGCCGAAGTTGCCGGTTAACAGGGCACTGGCCCAGTCAAGATATTGCAGGGGCAGCGGCTTGTTCAGCCCCAACTGTTCGCGCAGCGCGGCAACACGTTCCGGCGGCGAATTCAGCCCGGCCATCACGGTGGCCACATCGCCCGGCAGAATACGCAGGGCAATGAACACCAGTATGGAGATGCCGAAAAGCGCCGCCGCGAACAGCAGCAGCCGGCGTATCACAAATCGCATGTCGACATTTCCTTATCGTTATCGACCATTTTTCTCGTCATATTGAGCGGAGCCGAAGCATCCCGGTCGCACGAGATCCTTCGACTCCGGACTGTGTCCTCCGCTCAGGATGACATTAAGTGCACTCTCGCCACGCCGACAACACACCATCGTCATGCTGAGCGAAGTCGAAGCATCTCAACCGCTACTTGCTGGGCGTGTAGGTCACGTTGTACAGCGGCAGGATGGTCTGGTTCATATTGAACGGGAAGCCTTCCACACCCTTTGCCGTGGCGGTGGTGATGCGGTAGTTGAACAGCCAGTCGGCGGGAGCGTCCTCGGAGACAAGCTTGGCGGCCTCGGCGAACTTTTCGTCGCGCTCCTTGTCGCTGGTGGCAGCCACGCCCTCGGCGTACAGCTTCTGCACTTCCTTATTGTCGTAGCCGTAGTAATAGGTAGGATCGCTCCACTGGTAGAAGTCGTGGCTTTCGTTGTGATCCACCAAGGAAATGTCGTAATCCTTGTTCGTGTACACATCCTGCAGCCAAGTGGAGAATTCCACGACGTTGACCTTCAGATCGATGCCGACTTCCTTAAGCTGCGAGCGCAGCTGGTCGCCGATTTCGGTGCCATAGGTGTTGGCGTAGGTCAGGGTGAGCTGCAACGGATGATCGGTGGAGTAGCCAGCTTCGGCGAGCAGTTCCTTGGCCTTGGCTTGATCGAACGGATAGAGGCCGGTCAGGTCTTCGTAGCCGGGGTCGAGACTGGGGATGGGGCCGCCGAGTGGCTTGTCGGCACCGCCGCGCGAGGCGATGAGCTCGTCGTGGTTGATGGCGTAACGAATGGCCTGGCGGATGCGCTTGTCTGCAGTGGTTTTGCCGGCGGCGTTGTTAAATGCCATAACGTACTTGTCGGTGCCGTCGCCGGCCTTCACTGTGTAGTTGGCGGTGTCGTTCTTGAACGGTTCGGCGAGGTTTTCGGTGATCGGCGCGAGCACCTGCACGTCACCGGACTTCAGTGCGTTGACTGCGGCGTTGTCGTCGGTGAAGTACCGAACGATCACGTTAGGAGTCTTCGCCTTGTTCTTGCCCCAGTACTTGTCGTTGGCTTTGAGGGTGATGGAATCGTTTTCCACGAACTTGGCCACGGTGTAGGGTCCGGAGCCGAGGGCTTCGGTTTTGGCGTCGTACTTCGCATCCTTGTCGAACACCAAACCGGGGCGACCGGTCAGGGTCCACAGAAGGTTGGCGTTCGGCTGCTTCAACGTGATGACCACAGTGTTCGCATCGCTGGCCTCCACCTTGCTGACGGCTTCCAGCGCGTCGGCATCATGGTACTGCTTGTCGATGAGTTCGTTGATCGACCATGCCACATCTTCGGCGTCGAGCTTGTCGCCGTTGGAGAAGGTCATGCCATCGTTGAGATGGAAGGTGTAGGTCAAACCGTCCTTGGATTCCTCCCAGCTGGAGGCGATGGAGGGCACGACCTGGTTCTGATCGTTGCGTGCGACCAGTCCTTCATAGACGTTGCCGATCAGGATCTGATCCAGCGCCGAACCCGACTGGTTGCGAATATCAAGGTTGGTGGGGGCGAGCTTAAGGCCTACGGTTACGGTATCGGCCGCTGCGCCATCGTTCGTTGCCGCACTATCATTGCCACCCTTCTTGGCGAAGGCGTTGAAGCCGACGACAAGCGCCACTACGACCACTGCGGCGATGATGACCCACAGCCACCATTTGGGGCCACGGGATTGCGGTGCCTTGGCATGGGCTTCGAGGCTTGCGTCCGTGCTGGCTGAGGTTGTCTGGTTCTCGGTTGCGCTGCCATTGGCATGCACACCATTGTCTTGAGACATGGTTCTTCCTCTATATCTTCAGTAATATGCAAGGTTGGCCGCCGTAAGATGGTCGACCACCGTGCAGATAGTATAAGTCGCGGGCCACCCAGGGCCTCGTCGTTGCCATTGATTGGCGCTATCATGGCCTGTGAAATCCATCACAGGAGCCCTGCGGCAAGCGGGCGGAAAGAGGGTTATCATGCTGGTCGCGGTTGACATCGGCAACACGAACATCGTGCTTGGTTTTTTGGATGAATCACCCAAGGATGATGGCTATACCATCGTCGGCACCTATCGCATCACCACCAAAGCGAATCATACGTCGGACGAATACGGCATGCTGCTCAACGAGTTCCTGCATATGAGTGGCTTCGAAGCGGACGACGTGGATGACGTGATTATTTGTTCGGTGGTGCCCAAGGTTATGCATTCCTTCCGTGCTTCCATCGTCAAATTCCTTGGTTTGGAGCCAATGATTATCGGACCTGGAATCCGCACCGGCATGAACGTGCGCATCGACGACCCCAAGTCCTTGGGCGCGGACATTCTGGCCGACTGCGCCGGCGCGTATCACGTGTACGGTGGCCCTGCGCTGGTGGCCGATTTCGGCACGGCGACCACATTCACGCATGTTGACGGGCATGGTGTGATCGACGCCGGCATTATCACCACAGGCATTCGCGCAGGTGCGGCGGCTCTGTGGGGTGACACCGCGCAGCTGCCGGAGGTGGAAATCACCAAGCCGAAAACGATTCTAGGCACTAATACCAGGGATTGCATGCAGGCGGGCTTGTATTACACATTCCTAGGCGGCGTGGAACGCACCATCGAACAGTTCCGCCGTGAACTCGATGGCGAACGGTTCACGGTGATTGTCACCGGCGGCTTGGGGCGCATTTTCGCCACTGATACGGATCTGATCGACGTCTATGACCCCGATCTGATTTTCAAGGGCATGGCCTACATCTATAACCGCAATTCCCGGTAGGCCTCTGTCGAATCGCTAGATCGCTACCGGCGTTGCCGACCTATCACCGGTATCGTTTGCCATCCGACGAAACACCATTCAGTGGTGTCCCTGCCAACTGCGCCACCTGCGTTCCCTGCAGGAACACCACTGGCTCACTATCACAGGCTCACTATCACCAACCAGTCCGCTACTGGATGGTAAAGCCCTGGTTGTTGCCGTATTCTTTCAAATCCTTCTGCCAAGCGGCAAGCCCATCGGCGAGACTGAACTTTTTGCCGGGCTTTTCGAGCGACTGCAAAGGATTGCCTTCAGAGTCGGTCTGACCGGCTTTGATGGCCTCTTCACGCTGAGTATAACGCTGAAAATCGCCGGCCCAATCGTAGGCGTCACCGACGGTGCTTTTGAAATCGTTGCGGGCGTAGACCTCGAACGGTAGATACTGGTATCCTGCCGATACGTCTTCGGCGGCGTCGGACAGCACACGGTTGAATTTCTGACCGCCAAAATACGGAATTTCAATGCCACGATCGTTAGTGATGGTGGTTTTGTCAAGGAATTCCTCACTATCAAGCGTGGCATAGTCAGCGGGGAAAGCACCGCCGTCCACACGCGCGCTAATGCCCTGCTCATCGTGGGTAACGAAATCCACAAAACGATAGGCAGCATCCGGCTTGCGTGTCAACTGCAGCACGCACAGCGCCGAGCCACCGCTTTCGGCGTTGGTGGATTCACCATCGGCGGTAGGCATGGTGGTGACGCGCCAAAGGCCTGAGGCGCCGGGCACGTTGGAAAGCAACAGCGAAGGCATCCATGCGCCGGAGAATACGGAGGCGATGGTGCCCGACCCGACGCGTCGCTTCCATCTGTCGCTCCATGTGGTCGATGTGGTGTCCACCAGTCCCTCGTCGATCATCTTCTGCCAGAATTCGGTGAAGCGTTGGGTGCCGGCGTCGCCGTTGACATCGATGGTCACGGTTTTGCCGTCCTGGCTGGTGTGGAAGGGGCGTCCGCCGGCAAGCCAGATCATTGCAGCGTAGAAACTGGCGTCGCCTGCGTCGGCCGCAATATATACGCCGATTTTCTTAAGTTTTTTTGCGGCTTCGTAATAGTCATCCCAAGTTTTGATTTGGGTGGCATCCACGCCGGCCTGTTCGAAGACGTCCTTGTTATAGAAGAAGGCCATCGGCCCAGAGTCCATCGGTTGCCCGTAGACACGGCCGGCGAGCTGCACGGAGCTCCAAGTGCCGGGAGTGAAGAAGTTCGAGTAATCGGAGCCGACGCGATCGGTTATATCCAGCAGCTGTCCGGACACGGCGTACTGCGGCAGTGCATAGTATTCGATCTGTGCCACATCCGGGGTGCCGTAACCGTCCTGAATGGCGGTGTTGAGATTCTCGTAGCCGGAGATATTCGTCCATTCGACGCGAATATCCGGATTGGCGGCTTCGAATCGGCTGATAACCTTGCCCATGCTCGGCTCCCAGCTCCATACGCTGATCACCGTGCGATTATCCTGGGCAGCCACCGCCCCACAACCCGCCAAACTCATGGCCAGCAGGGATGCCGCCAAGGTAGTAGCCGTTTTAATCGCTCGATGTCCGGTTCTTCGCATGCCATCCAAGTCTACTAGGACTGTCGTATGGGTTCTGTTCGCTTCGGCTTCGACCGATACCGTTCCGCCCCCGGCCTTGGCTGTCACAACCCCCTGCCTTGGCCGTCACAACCCCACAGATATCGTGATATTTCGGAAGTTGTGATACAGCGTTTTATCACCATCGCGCAAATATACGCATAAATACAGGCTTGTGACAGGAACGATTTATCACAACCCCATAGTTATCGGCATATTTCGTGGGTAATGATAGGAGGCCGCTATCACTATCAGCAGATACAGGCGTATTTCTGGGGTTGTGATACAGCCTCCCCTATCACTACCCGGAAATACCGTCATATTCCGCAGGCTGTGACTAAGGCCATTATCACAACCCCGTAGATATGCCGATATATCGGGACTTTTGATTCATAACAAAGAACCCGAGGCTTATGGGCAGCACCCGAAAAAGGGGAAAGGCACCACTCATAAGCCCCGGGAAGTCAAGATAACGCCGTCGCTTAGCTACCGCAGGGCCGCGGAACAGGATTTCGGCGTACGACGCACAGGTTGTATTACATGCAGGTCATGATGGCCCAAGCGGCAGCGGTCGGGAAGCGACCGATATCGAAGTGCAGCTGACGCGCGGTGGCGTTGGCACCCGGAGCGGCAGCGATACCATCCACTCGGGCCTTCAGCGCGGGTGCTACGGACACGGCCGGGTCGAGGCGCGGAATCCACGTGCTTTGGAACGCGTGGTACAGGTCGGATTTGCCGGGCCATACGGTGCCGATAACCTGATTGTTGAGGTCAAGCTGATGGAACCAGGAGCCAAGCTCGTGGTCGACCAGGCAGTCGTCGATATACTGCCAGAAACGCTGGTACCATTCCTCATACTTATGGTCACCAGTCACCTTGGCGAGTGTGGCGGAGGTATTGACACCTTCGGCCAAGGTCCAGTGCATACGATCGGTAACCACCGGCACGCCCTTCCAATCGGTGGTGTAGGCCAGGCCGAGCTTGTTGCCTGCGCAAGTGGCCCAGCCATCCTTGACCGCACGGTCGAAGAGATGCTCGGCGGCGGCGATTAGACGCTGCTTCTCGGTTTCGTCGATGGCCTTGGAGCTCAGCGCGTACTGGGTGATCAGGCGCGCCCATTCAATACCGTGGCCCGGAGTGGCACCATAGGGCTTGAACTGGTCATCCTTCTTGTCGGCGTTGAATTCGAGATCCGGCGTCCAATCGGACTTGAAATGCTCAGGGATGCGCCATTCGTTGGCTTCGGCCCAAGAGACCACATGACGGGCGATACGGCCGGCACGTTCGCGCCAGGCTTCGTCCTTCAGCACGTCGGCAAGCGCAAGGAAGGCTTCGGTGGTGTGCATGTTGGCGTTGACGCCACGGTACGGATCCAGTTCGGTGAATTCGGTGTTCCACGTATCGACGGCCAGACCTTCGTCTTCGTTCCAGAAGTGCTTCATGAAGGTGTCGATGGCTTCGTCGAGGAGTTCCTTGGCACCGGGGCGTCCGATCAGCGTGGCAGAGGATGCGGCAAGCATCACGAAGGCATGCGTGTAGCAGATTTTGCCCGGATCGGGGGTGCCGTCCATAGCGATTTGCGGATACCAGCCGCCGTTCTTGTCGTCATGCAGCGGGCCGGTCAGGCCCTTGAGCGCGGCGTCGACGAGTTCTTCGGAGCCGGAGTGGCCAAGCATCGCGCCCATGGAGTAGACGTGTGCCATGCGGCAGGTGATCCAAGTTTGGATACCCTGGCTCGAGTCGGTGCTGCCATCAGCATTAAGCCACATGGAGCCACCCTGCGGTGCCGGGAAGTTGTGGCCGAAAGCGAGCAGATCCTCACCAAGGGCCTTCAGGTATTCGCGATTTTCGTCAGTGCCAAGCTGGTATGCCGCTTCTTCTGTTTGGTGCTGCACTGCCATGGTTTGTTTCCACCTTTCGTTGTTGGTTGGTCTTCGTTGACTTGTGCTGATTCATAGTATATGAAAGCGGTTTCTTATTGTCAAATCAAAATAGCTCACTACACGCCGATAAATATACGAAAATCAACTAGAAAGAAGGCAATTTTGAACTATGAAACCGCAATCACAAACAAACCATGCAATGGCAGCAGACACACCATGAGCGCACACAAAATACGCATCGGATGTACAAAAATACATCCGATGCATATCCCTGCAATCAAGCCTTCCCCCAAGATGATCCGGCGTTTAGGCTTGGATGGTGGTGTTTTGGGTGGTTGACCCGTCCACCTGGATGTTGGCCTGGGCGAAATCCTCGCAGACACGCCCGTCGCGACGCATGCGGCGCACCGTCACCCCACGCACGGGATGCCCCGCGTCGTACCCCCGGATCAGGCTCGGCTCCTCGTCCAGACAGCCGGCCGCGTCCACATCCACGTCCTCGACCAGCACGCGCTCGACCAGACGACCGGGACGCGGATTGTAGTCCCTGTTCCACTTCGTCTCGATATCCAGCACGCGCCCCCGGCGGAACCCCTCGATACGGATCCGCCGCCAGCTCACATCGCGCACCGTGTTCGCGTCGCCCGCGTTGATGGCCATCACACCCAGATACCCCGACTGGTACTCGTTGTGCTCCAGCACGTCGATGTCCTCGAAGGCCAGACGCTCCAGCACGTCGCCGTCATGCTCGTGGTCGCCGTGCGTGCCGACCATCATCGGATGCGCCACATCCGCCCACAGCACGCAGCCGCGCACGGTCAGGTCCGACGTGCCGCCCCGGTAGTCCCAGCGCGAGCCGTACACGGCGATGCAATCATCCGACGTACGCAGGAAGCACCCCTCAACCTCCACCCGGCGGCACGCCATCATATCCACGCCATCGCTCCACCCCTCGCAGCTGAACGACTTGACATTGCGGATCGCCACGCCATCGCTCGACCCCAGCATCACCGTGTAATGCGGAGGGTTCACAAACGTCACGCCATCAACCACGACATCATGGCTGAAATCGACACGCAGGCCGCTCAATCCGGTGAACCGTTTGAACCCGGACAGATCGAACACGCCACGCCCGCGCACCGACACGTCATGCGCATGCCGCACACGGAACGCGCCATCGATCACCACGCCACCCTCAAGCACCACATCCAAACCCGACGGCAGATCCATCACGCAATCCGCCACGCAATAATGCGCGCGCCTGACCAACACCTTCACCGGCCGACGTTCGGATTCCGGACGCGCCGCCATATCGGCCAGCGCCCCGCGCGCAGCCGACACCACATCAATCGTGTTCGGCCTGTTCGGATTCCCCTCGACCACCACATCCGGATCCGCCACCATCCGCTCCACCTCGGCCAAATCACCCACAAACAGGTGCAAATTATGCCGACGATCACGATTCACCTCCACCGACAGGTTCACCGGCCGATCAACCACAAACCTCACCGAGCGAGATTCAACCTGCGGCACCACGCCCAACGACAACGGCCGGATATCAGCACGATAGAAACAGCACCACCCTTGCTGGCTCACCTCAACCTCAACCGCTCCCGCAGCGAAATCAGCATCAAAATACGCCATCGACGCATCAACCGGATCATGCATATCCACACGCACACGGTAGAGATCGAGTGTCTGCCAGTCGTCATCAGAGCCGTTTAATGGCCTGACTTTCACAACGTAGTCGGAGCTCAGGCGAGCTCCAGCAGGAGCGGGGTACACGGCAAGCCGCGGAGAAGCAGAAGTGCACATAGTGAACACCTTATTTATTAATGATCGAAATCAGCTGTTGAGAAAAAGAAGGAACGACTTCATACCGACAGAACGCAGGATGAAGAAGAGCAACATACATTGCATGGCAGCAACGCAAAGGGACGACGCCCAAACGGTTCTCAGGCGAATAATAAGGAGGAGAAAGTAGGATTTTTCGCCGGATTCCCGCAGGACGTCGCCCCAAGAGGAGGAACGCGCTAGTTATGGTTCACTTCAGTGAGCCGACAGTCATGCCGGACTTCCAATAGCGCTGCATGGCAATCATAAGAATGATCACAGGAATCATTGAAATGAATGCGCCGGTAAGCACAATCATGGTCAGATCGTACTGGGAATCGGTACCACGAGCCAGCCAGGATTGCAGACCGAGCATAACCGTCCACTTGTGGTAGTCCTTCAGGAAGATCATCGGCCACATGAAGGAGTTCCACGACTGCACGAAATGCAGTAGGAAGATCGTTGCGGCAGGCGTGACCATCAGTCGCCACGAAATCGTGGTGAAGATGCGGTACTCGCCGGCACCATCGATACGGGCCGCTTCCATCAGTTCGTCCGGAACGGCGCTTTCGGCGTACACCTTGGCCAGATAGGTATCGAACGGCGTGAACATGGCCGGCAGAATCATTACCCACCAATTGTCGTACAGACCCACTTTGTTGAACAGCAGGAAGGAGGGAACCGTCAGCAATGAGCCAGGGATGATGAACGAGATGATGATGCCGGTCATAATCGCGCCACGGCCGAAGAACTTATATTTGGCCAACGCATACCCAGCAGCAACGGTAACGACCATTGCGCCGGCCGATGTTACCGAGGACAGCCAAATGGTGTTCCACAGCCAAGTAGAGTAGATGCCATCCTGATAAGTGAACAGATCATGCAAGTTCTGGAAGAGGTTGAATTTTCCAGCGAACCACAAGCCATTGGTGGTGTAAATGGTTTGCGTGCTTTTAGTGATGGCTACAATCAGCCACCACAATGGTGCCACCGCATAGAAAGCGAGGAATATCAGCACGGCAAGCACCGTGTACTTGGCCGCGCCCTTAGCCTGACCGGCCGTAGACTCTGCGGTTTCGATATCTCCGCCACGCTTGCCATGGTGGAACAAGCCGCTCTTGGTTTTTGTTACAGCGTTACTCATTGTAGTGCTCATCACTTATCCACCTTGTTCTGAATGGCGTACACGCATGCGGAAGCGAGACCGAGGATGACCGCAAGCACTAGGGACAGTGCCGTCGCATAATTCAGGTTGCCTGCCTGGAACGCCTCGTTGTAGATCTGCATGGCCGGAGTGAAATCTTTGGTGATGGTCTGCGGGCTGATGGAGCGGAAGAAGTACGGTTCGTTGAACAGCTGCAGCACACCGATGATGTTGAACATCGTGGTTAGGGACACCGCGCTGATCATGTATGGAATCTTGATGGACCAAGCGATTCTCAATTCGGAGGCACCATCAAGACGCGCCGCCTCGATGATTTCGCCGGGAATCGACTGCAGGGAGCCGTATTGAATCAGCATGTTGAAGCCGAGTCCCGCCCAGATGGCCATCTGGCCCATAGATACCCATACCATGTTCGAATCGAAGAAATTGACGCCCAATCCCTTGAACGGGCTCGTTGCCGGGGAATACAGGTAAATCCAGATAATAGTGGAGACAATGCCTGGGGTCATGTACGGCAGCAGGAGCAGCACACGGAAACGGTTTGCGGTTTTGCGGCTGGCAGCATCGATAAGTAACGCCATCAACATAGACAGACCTTGAGTCAACGGCACAACGATGATCGCATATACAGCAACTCGGCCGAGACCAGTCCAGAAGGTGGTGTCTTGCAAAGCCTGAGCGATATTGTCAAAACCGACAAACGACCGTGTGGCCTTACCAAGTCCCAAGCCGGATTTCTTTTCGGCATACAGCGATTCCACCAACGCGATACCGATGGGGATAAAAACAAAGAAGATAAAGCCACCGACGAAAGGCAGCGCAAATGTTGAGCCTTTCATGGCCTGCAACGTGCGCCACGATAGCCCTTTCGAGCGAGTGACAGTTGATGTTGAGGATGACATGGTGAATCCTTGGTAGACCAATACTGAATATGGATACCGGTTATGCGTGAGACGACACGCAGCCGCGAATTGGAAACGGAGCCTCTCCCGAAGGAGGTAGCAACAAGGAAGAGACTCCGTTATCTACAACTTGTTAGCTTGATGCCAAGCTGTCAGCCGATGGTGTAGTTGATGCCCTTGGACTTGAGATCATCAGCAACGAACTGCTGGGTGTTCTCCAGCGCCTGCTTGACGGTCTGCTGCTTGGCAACGGCCTTGCCCCACTGATCCTGCAGTTCCGGGAACCACGCATCATAGTTCGGACCAAGGTTGAATTCGCCGAGCACGGTTTCGGTGGCATTCTTCACCACATCGAAGGCCTTGTCATCATCGGAGTAGAAGTTCTCGGGGATATTGGCCTTGATGTACTTGTCGATGTCAATGGTGTCAGCGCTGCGTCCCTGCGGCACACCAGTGGTCTTGGTCTCCGGATCACGACCTGCTTCGATGCCTTCTTCGGTGTTGGTGAAGTGGATGTACTTCATCACCGCATCCTGATGCGTGCGATCGGTGCCGGCCGGTACGAAGGCCACCTGGCTGACGATACCCGGGGTCTTGGAACCGGAATCGTCGATTGCCGGGTATTCGAACGGTTCCCATTTGCCGGATGTGTTCGGCATATTCGTCTTGTAGCCGTTGATGGACCAGTACTGGGTGGTCATGAACGCCAGGTTACCGGAATCGAAGAAGCTGTACAGCGACGGCCTGTCCTTATAGGTCTGGTTGGAGACCATATCGCCATCAATCATCTGCTGAATAACATCCGCGGCCTTCAGCGTGCCCTTATCAAGGAAGTTCACCTTCCACTGGTCGCCGTCGATCTGGAACCAGTTGGCACCGGCCTCCTGGGCGAGCGCCTCGAGAACGGAAGGGTCCTCGCCGGCAAGGTTGAACACCTTGACACCATCGGCCTGCGCCTTCTTGCCGAGCTCGAGCACTTCATCCCAAGTCTTCGGATCCTCAACGCCATACTTGGCCTTCACATCGGTGTTAATCAGCGAGAACTGACCAGAACCCACCGTGGGGAAGCCATAATAGGTACCGTCCAATTGCGCGTTGGACTTGGCGGCGTCGGTGTAATCGCCCAGAATGGACTTGATGGACTCGCTGATATCCTCAGCCCAGCCGTTGGCCACGTTGGTGGTCAGCGGGGCAAAGCCCTGCACATAGTCGGGCAGTCCGCTTTCTGCCTTGAACGCGTTGCGGAAGTTCTGTTGGATTGCGGTGTTGGAGGCCTGAAGCACAAACTTCGCCTTCACTTCGTCCTGAGATTTGTTGAACGCGTCCACCACGTTCTGGCCATTCTTGTCCCAGCTCCAGATTTCGATTTCGACAGGGCCATCGGACTTGGTATCACCCGCAGTGGTATCCGCCGTATTGCCGCAAGCGGCCATAGACACAGTCAGCGCACCAGCCAGAATAGCGGCACTCACGTTCTTCAAAGTCTTCCATGACTTCATTATGTTCTCCTTTAGATAGCGTATCGATAAGCTTTGTTTGTCTCAGTAAAGTCACTGCCTTAATGGCTTTACTTTCACACTTAACGGCTTCTTGAACCTTATCGATAAGGTAATTATGTGACTGAAATCGCTTTCTTGCAACTACGGAGTGTCGCGACTTTAAATCGCAGTTAATACAGTACAACAAGGCGTATGATAACCTTATCGATAAGGCACAGCAAACGCATTGCAACAACTGGGGGTCTCATGGTCACGATGAAGGACATTGCCAAAAAAGCCGGCGTCTCCGCAACCACCGTTTCAGCGGCGTTGCGCGGCACGGAAGGCGTAAGCAGCGAAGTGGCGGCTCGCATTCGCACGATTGCCGAACGCATGAACTATCGCGTCAATGCCTCAGCTCAAGCACTACGCAGCGGGCATACGAACACCATTACCCTGTTCACCGCCAGCATGGCCACGCAGTATTACCATTCACTGGCCACCAGCCTGTCATATGAGGCGACCACACAAGGATTCGAAACTCGCATTCAACAGTCGCGATTCATCACCCACGATGAAGCCGATATCATCCGCAACGCCTCGGCCAGCCAATCAGATGGCCTTATTTTCATTTCCACATCCCTTACCCCTAGGCAAGTACTCGACTGCGTCGGAGGCAAGCCCGTAGTGATGTTCGAGAATTATATGGACGATCAATTGATCGATAGCGTCAACACCCCCAGCCGACGTGGCGCACAGACCGCCATCAAACATTTGGTCGATCAAGGGTGCACACGCATCGGAATCATCGGCAAAGACACCTTGCCATACAACGCCTACAGGCCAAGTCCATTGGCCGGCCGCTCACGTAACGCACGTATACTGGCCGCGCAACAGGCCATCACCGACCTTGGGCTGCCCCACGCCCAAACCTCATGCGAAGACGTAGACTGGTCGGCCGAAGGGGGAATTGAGGCGGCCTATCGCATGGCCGACGCCGGACTGCCCTACGACGGTGTGTTCTGCGCCAACGACATCACCGCTTTGGGCGTGTTGCGCGGGTTGGCCGACCGAGGAGTGCGCGTGCCCCAGGATGTTGCCGTCATCGGTTTCGACGGCATCGACACTTCTACGTACAGTGTTCCGCGCCTAAGCACCATCGCCCTCGACTACCAAGGCATGGCACGCTCGGCAGTGATGCTGCTCCTGCAGCAGATCAATCACCCAGACACCCCCTCACTGCCCCAAACTGTTACCGCAGGATTCACATTAGAGGTTCGTGAGTCTTCTCTGCGTCGGTGACATACGCCACACAACTGTGCGGCTACGCCACTACATAACATCCACCCTGTAAACGCTGCATAGCAGCGGTCGCAGCTACATACCTTACAACTGCGACCACTGCTGTAGCCTTCCTTACCTATGCTTTGGCACGCGGGGCTGCGGTGGAGTCACGCACGACTAGACGGCCTTCCACCACACGGCATTCGGGTGTTGGCATCTCATCGCCGGCACGCTTGGCTTCGATTTGTGCGTACAACATATCGAAGGCTTCCTGACCCAGTTCCACAAAATTCTGGCTGTAGCTGGTCAGGGCCGGCTCCCAGAGCGGAGCGAAGATCTGATCGTTGTATCCCGCTACAGAAATATCCTCGGGGACTTTTCGGCCGCCCTCATGCAATCCCTTAATCAGAGAAATAGCGGTTTCATCGTTACCGGCAAAAATTGCAGTGATAGTGTCGCTTGCAGCGAGCCGACGGCCCAGTTCGACGCTTTCGTTCAAATCAGGGCCGACTTGATACGCTTCAGTGGCCACGATGCCGGCGGCGGCCATGGCGTCACGCCAGCCCATCGTACGAGTGTTATTGTTCGGGCCTTCGGCACGATGCACGTGCACCACGCTTTGATGGCCAAGGCCAAGCAAATGTTCAGTGACCTGCCGTCCGCCTGCACGTTCGGAGGGAATCACCTGATACGGAGCATCGCCGCGCGAACCGCCGATCAATACCATCGGCATATCCTTAGGGATCTGTCGCATCGCCTGGATGGCGATTTCGTCGGATTCGTTGACGATCACGCCCGCAGGATTGGCAGACAGCACGCGGCTAACGATATTGTTCACTTCATCCGCATCTACACCATCCAGCGAGGTGACGCCATAGAGAAAGCCCTTATCACGGGCCCCATGTTCCACGCCGCCGCTGACCTGTGTGGTGGCCCAGTAGCCAGACAGCGAGGTGAGCATCATCACCGAGTCCATCACCTTGTTGGCCAGGGCGCGCGCAACAAAACTCGGCTTGTATCCCAACAGTTCGATGGCCTGCGCGATGCGTTCGCGCTTATCGTCGCTCACGCGCGCGGTACCGTTCAGGTAGCGCGACACCGTGGGCACCGACACGCCCGCCAAACGGGCCACATCCTTAATAACCGGGGTGCCTCGCTGCTTGCCCGATCGCGTCGTTGCGCCGGTTGTACCCTGTGCCATCATGCCCGCCTTTCGCCGCTTTCACCCATATGCGTCTATCAGCATTATGACACGGGCTCCAACCTGCGATAGCGCTTGCATACTGCGGCGCGGCAGCACCCCAACCTCAGTCGCGCGGTGCGGCAGTCGATTCGCGCACAATCAACTCGCCTTCAATAATGCGACATTGCGGCTCAGGGGCCATCTGTCCGGCACGCTTCGCCTCAATCTGCGCATACAGCATATCGAAAGCCGCGCGCCCCAATTCCACGAAGTTCTGGCTGTAGGTGGTCAGAGCCGGCTCCCATATCATGGAAAACAGCTGATCGTTGTACCCTGCCACAGACACATCCTGCGGCACGCGTTTGCCTTCGTCGCGCAGCCCACGAATCAGGGCGATAGCTGTCTCGTCGTTGCCGGCGAACAGGGCGGTCACGCTCGGATCATGGGCGAGACGACGGCCAAGTTCACGCGAATCCTCCAGATGTTCAGATATCTGATAACTGCGATTGGCAGGCAAACCAGCTGCAGCCATGGCATCACGCCAGCCCAACGTACGAGTGTTGTTGTTCGGACCTTCGGCACGGTGCACATGCACCACATTCTGATGCCCGAGGCCAAGCAGATGCTCGGTGACACAACGTCCGCCGGCGCGTTCGGAGGGCATGACCTGGTAAGGTGCGTCGCCTCGCGAGCCGCCGACCAGCACCATCGGCACGTCCTTGGGGATCAAGCGCATGGCCTGAATAGCGATTTCGTCGGATTCGCTGACGATCACACCCGCAGGATTGGCCGACATCACACGTCCCACGGTGCTTTCCAACTCGCTGTCTGAAATACCGTCCAGTGAGGTGACGCCGAACAGGAATCCTTTGTCGCGCGCGGCGCTTTCCACGCCACTGTTGATCTGTGTGGTGGCCCAAAACGTGCTCAGCGAGGTGAGCATGGTGACCGAATCCATTACTTTGTTGGCCAAAGCACGCGCCACAAAACTCGGCTGGTAGCCAAGCAGTTTGATGGCTTGTGCGATTTTCTCGCGCTTGTCGTCGCTGACGCGCGCGGTGCCGTTGAGATAGCGCGACACCGTGGGCACGGACACGCCCGCCAAACGGGCCACATCCTTGATGACCGGTGTGTTGCGCGTGGTTGTTGGAGGCATGCGCGTCTCCTTTCATTACTGATTATGGAAAAGTTGGTCCGTGCAACCGCTACATGGTGGCGACGCTACCGCCCTGGTTACGATCCTGCTCAGCGGCAATGGGCAGCAGCGGCGAGCCGATGGATTTCAATTGCTTGTTCCAGCGCACGGTCAGGAACGCCGAGGCGAGAAACAGCGGCACGGATACCGCGAATATGGGAAGCAGTCCCGGTACCATCCAGCAGATGGCAGTAACCGCGACCTCGACGGCCAGAATCTTCAGAGAAGTCAGCGGCCACATCAGCGGCAGTTGCAGCGAGTTCTTGACCAAGGCAAGCCGCGTGATGTCGAAGTTCGCCTCATTGGCCGCCGCGAACGGCAGCACAAGGCCGAACAAATACACCAGCACAATCAGCAGCACCCAAGCGAATGGGTTGGATTGGAATTCCAGCACCTGCCAGCTGAGCACACCGGAGACCATCACCAGCGAAAAGCCCGCTGACAGCAGCCAGAAGCGTTTGATGTTGGCTTTATAGTATTGCCACGAACGCTTGGCCCATGCGAATGCGTCGCCTTCGCGCTCGTAAGCGCGGAACACTTCGACCACAGTGATGGTGGCGGGAACGATACCGAACACGACCAGCCCCAGCAGCGTGTAGGCAATCCACAGCAGGTTCATCATCACCAGCCGGCAAATCAGCAGGCAGATGTTATATATGCTTTGCGCGGCGCGCTGCTTCATGTTCATGGCCATCGGTATCGCTCCCGTCATCATTAGCGTCACACTATATGATACCGGTTTCAGAATGTCGCAACGCCGTGCCACGCACCCTTAGTCAGATATACAGCACCGTCGGCACCAATCGTTGCGTTTGCTTCAGGCTCTCCGGCGCGCATTGCGTTGATGAGCACGGTGAAACCATTGGCGGCGTCCGTTTCGGCGCGCAGGAACTCCAGTTGATCCTTGCCATCAACCTTGGGTGCCACAGGCGAGCTCAATCCCCATTCGGTGCTGATTGCTGTCAGCGGGGTTAGGAACGTGGTCTGCAACGACAGGCCATAGTTGCAGACATGGCGAACATCAACAGGAGCGCCGCTCTTTCCCGACTGCGACGGCAACTGCGGCAGCTGCGGCAGCACACGCGCGGCAATCGGCAGATTGAAGCGAATCGTCCCATCGAAATCGCTCATGCTGTCATGCACCAGCATCAGTTCGGGTTCGGGGAACCACAGCACTGTGCGACGATGCTTGGCAACCGGCATGTGACCGGTTTCAACATCCTGGGCATTGTCGATTTCGATATCGATACGCTCCACGTCCCCACCGAACGACGTGTTCAGCACGCGAGCGGTGCGCGGGGTGTCAACCCAACCGCGCTCGATGCTGTAATTGCTCAGATCCAGTCTGTCGGCGCGCACTTCGCCACGGGCTCGAGCACCGGTTCGTGAGGCGAACTGCATGGTGGCGTGAGCCGAGGAGCTGACCAGCCAGTCCTTGGAGGAGTCGAAATAGCCGATAATGCCGGGGTCGGCCACCGTCAGCACACGATCCTTGTACAGAATAAACGAGCCTTCGTCAAAATGCCCGTGCCCGATGGGCTTGGGGCTGGCCATAACGGCGAGCATCTGCTCGTGCGGCTGGTCGAAGCCCTTACGGAACAGGCAGATGCCGGAATCCGGGTAATCGAGATTAGAGGTCAGCGGACCCCAATCCCCTGCACCGGTTGTATCAATGGTGTCGGCGGCGGTTGCGTCGAGCAGCAGATGTTCGAATGCTACCGATTCAGTCCAGAATGGGGCAACCGGCTTGCCTGCACGCTTCCAAGTGGCGAGCATCTGCCGCGACAAAGTGCCATCCACACGCGCCACATCGCCGGCGCACAAGCCCAGTTGCGCGAATTCGGAGCCGTTGCCGACCTGATGATCACCGAAGGTGGGCGTGGAAGGCACGCCGCATCCAGCCTCGTAGCTTGCAGCAGACAATGGTTCGGCCTCGCCCGGCTGGGAGGGAATCTTTGTGTTGGAGAACGGGTAATCGGGCGTGACCATGTCAGCGTAATACTGGAACATATCGCGCAGACGGGTCGTTTTATACCAATCCGCACCCGTGCAATGCCCCAGCACACGCGCCACGAACGTGTAACGAGACAATGCGGCCATATGGTAGCGCAAGGATTCAGGGAACGAACCATCAGGGTTAACGTGGTCGTTGAGCTGACTGGAAAGGAACCATGCGGAGTCCTGCACTGTGCGACGAGCCTTAAGCTTGCGTTCCTCGCTTGGCAGCACGCCGGCCTGCAGCAGCACCAAAGATAGTACGGCCGCGCCGGCCATCATATCGGTTTGCCAGTTCGTGGCACCCAGCTGCACCTCGTCGCCGGTCAATGCCGTGCGATCGCGGGAGTCGGTGACATACAGCAGCATGTAGTCGCACAGATTAAGCAGTCGGCGGGTTTCATCGCTGCTGAATAATCCGGGGAAACGCTCATTGTCGCAGATCAGGGAGTATGCGGCGGCTACTGAGCACATGATGCGCCCGGCCTGCACGGCACCGTATGCGTCTGCACCGTAGGGACGGCAGTTGTTGACCATCCAATGCTCCGCGCCCTGGCAGAATTCGTCGAGTTCAAGGAAGATCTCGCGCTTGGCCTTTTCGGCGTATGCCTGATTGTGCTCCACGAACGCAACGATGGCGTCCGCCTGGCAGCTCAAGGCCATGCCCGGCCCGCGTCTGAGATAGCTCGAACGGTTGATGGTGCGTTCGAACACACCGCACTCTTCGCCGCTAGCGTTGAGGAAGTGGATGGTGAAATCCAAGCCCACCGGCATCACGCCATCAATTTTGAGCATGAAGGTCGCCGTGGTGCCCTGGTTCGGCTCGATGGCGATTGGATTGAGGCTGACAGCCTTGGCGACAGGGGCTTGAGCACCGTCGATATCCTTGCCGTTGTTGTTGGCCTGAGCAGAACCAGCCGGGCAAGCTAGATGCAGCGAGGCACCGGCTGCACCATTGTGCTGATTGGCATCGCGGCGTGCGCAAGCGCCGCCGACAGAAGCATCGTGCCATCCTGCCGGAGCATTGTCCGCGGCGGCAGTTGCGTCCGCAGCAGCACCGGCACTAACGGCACCATCCGCATCCGACTGACCGGGATCATCGAAGCCAGCGTTGACAATAGGCCAATCGCCACCGGTTCCAGCGAATACGCGCAGATCGTCAACCCACAGTTCAAGGCGCTCCATGTCGCTGCCCGCGTTCGCGGCGGCATCAAGCTTCAGTTCGACACGTGCGGCCACAGCATCAGCCGGAGTGACGAAGTTGAACGTTGTTTCACTGCTTGACCACATCGGGAACCGAGCGTTCAGCGCAGCATAGTCAAGCTGATCGCGCTGCAGCTGGTCGGCCGCGAACGCCACATCGTCGGCCGTCCACTGGTCAGCGACGGCTTTGATTTGCTGATACTGATCGGCGAGGAACGGATCTGCATTGATGCGCGCGGCAAGCGAGTCGCTGTCGGCACCGTTGAGGAACAGGTTCGCCTTCGGATCAATGTCGAACACCAGCACCGTCGAGGCCAAAGCATCGCGAATTGCATTGGCTAGACGAGCCGAGGCACCAGCCAAAGCAGATATATCAACCGTATCGGCTTTCTTCACGTCTGCTTGTGCATCTGCAACTTCACTGTTCAGTGCCTCAACAGCGGCGAGCGCAGACTGCAGTTCCTCACAGGCAGCGGGAGCGATATTGCCCAGCTCGCGGCCAGGCACAGCATCCTTCAGCACCTGATGCGCACGGTCGGTAAGTTCGTGCGCTTTGGCGCGCAGCACTGCTGGGGTCATGGCGGCAAGGTTCTGTGTGCCAATCCATGCGGCGGCATCGGCCATGCCGTAGGTGCGTTCCATATCGTAGGGCACTTGCCAGCCGGTGATCATCGTGTTGAATCGGTTGACGAATGCAGCGTTATCAATCTGCGGCAGATAATGCCGGCTATGGCTGAACGGTCGCTGATACTCGCCCGCAAGCACCCGCTTACCGAGCGCAATCATATCGTTCACACCGTCAACGGCACCCTGCGGGTATACCGCTCCTGTTGCCGCGATGGCGGCTTTTGCACGTCGTATGGATGCTTCCAGTGCTTTGCTTCCTAGTGTGGAATTCTGCATCTTCTCGCCTTTCCTGTGTGTGTCCGCCGCCAATCTATGGCAAGCGGAACGTTTGCGTGGGCCGACCGTCGATGTCAGCCCACAATGGTGTCGGTTATATCTGTTGTAGCTGTTGGTTGTAGCCGTTGCGGCTGCTCGTTCAGCAAATCCGTAATCGCCGGAGCCAGCAGCAATAGGCCGCAATCAGCCCAACCTATTCTTCGCTCAAGGTGATCACCGGCTTGTCCAAGGTCGGGTCGCTGATGGTGATGCGTTGGGTGCGTCCATCGGCAAGACGAACTACGGTATCGTTGCCTTCCTGGCTCACTGCGCGCACCATCGGTGTGCCTTCGTGCTGTTCCATCACGGTTACGAAGCGCGCCTCGCGACCTGCTGTTCTGAAGTCGAGCGTGCGGCGGCGGTCATGTTCGGAGCCGATCGGCGTATCCGCACCAATCGATGCCACGAATCGCACGGCATCCACACCGCTCAAATCCACATGTACCACTGCGGGCGAGCTAATATCTTCGGGCGAGGCCGGCACGCTGGTTGCCATGCGCTTGCCTTCGATTTTCACCGGTCCGCCTTCGTAGTCCCGGTTCGCTTCGCGCACAGGGCGCACGTTTTCGAACGAGCAGGGCAGGTCGGCCAGTGCGATACGTTCGCCACTGGCGGTTTCCACACATGCGTCGCCCCAGAACAAGGCGGGAACCGGGTTGAAAGGCTTGGGTTCGATCATGCCGGTCTGCCAGACATAGGGCCCGCTGACGGTTTCCAACATCAGTTCGTTGGCACCGTTCAAGGCCACATCGATGTCATCGCGGCCGAAGATCCATGCGCCGAACTGGCCATCAGCCTGCTGCGTGCCATCGGTGATCACACGATAGTGCAGCTGCTGCTGGGTCTGGTAATACTCCGGATCGCAACCGACCACCACTTCACGTGCGTCGGGTGCCACGGACCAGATATCCATATGCATGATGCCGGGAGTGTTACCGGTGGTGCGCTGGCGTGCGAACCAGCCGAGGTCGTTCAGCGCAGCCATATCCGCGGCGAAGCTGGCTTTTACCGCGCCCACGTTGTGTGCGTCGAATCGGTGGCAGTCGGTGATGAACTGTCCGGAGCTAAGAGGCGAGGGGTCAAGCATCGGCTCATGGCCGAGATAGGTAAGCTCCGGTGAGACGGCGAAATGATCGGAATCCGCCAAGTCGTCGCACAGGTAGGTGGGCTGATGGGCCACAGCGGCACCATCTGCAGCAGCAACATCCGCAACACCATCAACAGGCACCACAGTCAGCGACTGCAACCCATCGGCATGGAACAGGCAGTCATACTGGTGATCGGCATCACCATGCAGATAATCGACCAGCAGCACATAATCGTCGGTCACCACAACGGCGCGACGCTGAGTGATAGGCTCGGTGAAGTCGGAGCGGCGCGCGTATGGTGGCACCGGCTCCCCAGCGGCGGGCAGCGGCACCTTGCGCCCCTCTCGCCAAGCCTGCTCGGCATAATCCACGCCGGGCGTCACCACCCAGCCGCCACCTGTGCGCCAGGAATCCGGGGACTTTCTTCACCGACTCCATTGATTCTCCTCCTTAAGAATCAAGCGCTCCACCTATGAAAGCGCTTCCGGCGGGGCCATCACTGCAACCTCAACCGTTTTGAACTGATGTACATAGAATATGTGAAAGCGATTTCAAAGTCAAGTTCGCGCGTGTTACGAAGTCGCGGATTGTCGCCGAAACGCCCTGAACTATTGAAATTTCAGGGATAATTGCCCTTGAAGCACCTTATCGCAGCCTTGTTTTTGGCGACCTGAAACAGGTATAGAAACCGGTTTCTTGATTCTTGATATCAATGCCTCCCCTATTCAACACTCACGCTTCACTCGCCTTGATTTGCAAGCATTGAGACCTTCCACAAACCCAAACAAAAAAACGGTGCCGTCGGCAGTGGACGAACCACCACCGACGGCACCGCCGGAAGGAAAGGAGGAAAGGCAAGAATAGTAATCGCTACCAGATGCGCATGGCTTTGCCAGCCAGATGCAGCACGGCTTCGACGAAGTAGTAGTCGCCGTACATCATCGGCACTTCGCGATCGTTCTCGTTGTGGTAGCAGCCGGTGCACATCTGCACCAGACCATCGCGCTCCGGCGCCCAATCGCACCATTCGGCTTCGACGGCCTTCAGAATGCGCACCGCCCAATCAAGATACAGGTGGCGTTCCAGCTCAGGCACCTGTTCGGCAATGTCGATCAGGCCGCAGGCCACAATCACGTCGGCCAGAGCATCCCAGTAGACGGGCTCGGCAGGAGCGCGGAAGTCCACCAGCGACTTGGCATCGGTGAGCGCGATATTGGCGATGAAATAATGCGCTACGCGCTTGGCGGTGTCAAGATAGCGCTGCTCCCCCGTGTTGCGCGCGGCAAGCGCGAAGCCAAGAATAGCCCAGCCTTGGCCGCGTGACCACGAGGATCCGGATTCGTATCCCTGACCACCGGGGGTGGCACGCACCTCGCCGGTGATGGGATCGAAGTCCGTGATGTGGTTGCAGGAGCCGTCTGGGCGCACGGCATTGTTCATCAGCGTATCGCAGTGCATTTTGCCGGCTTCGGTGAATCGCACGTCGCCGGTTTCTCTGCCGGCCCAGAACAGGGTCTGCACGTTAATCATCGAGTCGATGATGGACCAGCCTTCACTACCAGGCAGATTCCAGGAGCGAATGTATTTGGCGACCGGATTGAAGCGGCCGAGCAGTAGTTCGGCGGCATGCATGCCGCGCGCCTTGGAGCGTTCGCCGCCGGTGAGCTTGTAATTGGCGACGGCGCTGGGCTGCCACATGAAGCCGACGTCGTGGTGCAGCCCGATGAATTCATCAAACGCGCGGTCGAGCAGAGCTTCGCTGTGTTCGGCAGTGGTTTTGTAAGTCTCGTTGCCGGTGGCGTGGAACATCTGCCACATGATGCCCGGCCAGAAACCATTGGTCCACCAGGCAATGCCGTCGGCATCCTCGGCCTTGCCGGTTTCGTCTTTGAACGTCTGGTACACGCCATCGTTGGCAATGTACGGAATATGCCCGTTCACACGCGTGATTTCGGCCTGAAATTTGGCGTCCAGCTTGGGCAGCAATGACTCAACCCACTGGCGGTCGGAGTCGGACAGTGCTGCGGACACTTCGAATGTCATAATCATCCCTTCGTCGGGAAACGGCTATTGCTGTTCAATTTCTGCGGCCTTCGTATTGAAACCGCTTTCATATCTTGATTATGAACATAAAACCCTACGCTGTCAAACCAACACGCCAAAAACGCAGGATTGCGTAATGCTGCTATGAAATCAACAATGGCAATCTTGAAAGCCTCATATCCATAATCAACCGTCGTTATTCACTACAGCAATGAAAGCAATTTCATATACTGTGCACAGATAGCGATGCCACCAGACCACCATCACGCGGATTCGTTCAGCGTGCCAATTCGCGCAGCCCAATTCTCAACGCACTGCACAAAGCGCTGTGGATCTTCCATATGAAGAAAATGGCCATGCCCGCCATTCCACACGGACAGCGATACATCCAAATCCTGCGGATCAACTTCGCGCTCCATCGCGCCGCGAGCTTCACTGCCATAGATGCCCAGCACCGGCCTAGTCCGCCGCATGGCAACCGTGGGCGTATCCTTGCGCAGACCGAACGCGCCAGGAACCAAATACTCCGATTCGAAATAATCACCAAATGCCGTTGGATTGGTCGCGGCAATATCCTGCCGAATAATGTCGCGCGCAGATTGCGGCAAGTATGGAGAGAATGCCCCCTCAACAAATTGAAGCAGCGTGCCGAAAATTGAAGCAGCGTGCCGAGCGGATCGGATCGCATCGCTTCCAGCTGCGACATCATCTGCGCCACGGCAGCAGGCGAATCATCCCCACCATACGCAGGATCAATCACCACTTCGCCAAGCACCAATTCAGGATGCTGAGCCTGCACCATAGCAGTCAACTGGCCTCCCATGGAGTGACCGATCAGCAATACACGCTCCCCTGCCGGCACAGATTGCCGAATGAAACCAACCAAATCCTCACTGGCAGACGGAATCGTCCAAGATCCTTCATCACGACGGTTGCCGTGGCCTGGCAGTGTATACGGAAGGATTCGCCAACCTTCAGGCCACACGATTCCCTCCCAGGTACGGGGCGAACTGCCCCAGCCATGTACCAACACCACTGTGAGGTTAGGAACTATGCGGTTATCAGAAGCTGTGGGATTATCAGGACAATGCATCGACGGTCATCCTTCGCAACGCCAAGCGAGACACCAAACTTTCGGCAGTGTGTCATCGCTGGATATTTTTGAAACTGATTTCAAAATACTATACCACAGTAATCAACCTCAAATTTATTGACGTTCGGCACTGCCTCGCTGGATTAGTTGGAAACCGATATCAATGCACTGTGTGTCAGTATCGTTGAGCGATGCCGCGCTATCGCCTCGCTCAATGCGCTGAATCAGCAGATTCAGGCAGACGCGGGCCACTTCGTTGGGGTCGATGACCACGCTGGTCAGGCCGGGCGACAGGTAGCGGCCGTCGGCCACGCCGTCGAATCCGGTGATGGCCACGTCATCCGGAATACGCACACCGGCGTCCTGCAGCGCCTTGTATGCGCCGATGGCTACAGGATCGTTCAGGCAGCACACGCCATCGAAATCGCGCCCTTGGGCAAGCAGCCGCGTCATTGCGGCATAACCGGCTTCGCGCGTCCACGCGCAGGGCACAACATAGTGGCGTTCATACGGCAGTCCGGCGTCTCGCAACCCTTGCGCCGCACCACGCACTCGTTGCCGGCAGGAACTTGTCTGCGCTCCAGCGTCGGTTTCAAGGGGCTCATAGTCCCCACCGAGAATGAGCACACGACGGCAGCCTTGATCGGCCAAATGTTTGGCAGCGGCGGCCATACCATCAGCACAAGGTGTGAACGCGCAGTCGCAGCGGCCTTCCAGACCGAACCCGTCAAGCACCACCAGCGGATGTGCACGGCCGAAAGCCATAAGTTCGGCCGATGCGGAGCTGGGCCAGCACACAATGGTGCCATCGCAGATTTGCGTAACCGGGCTTTCCGCCATGGCCCGCTCGAAATCGCTGGAGAATCTGGTCTGCTGCACAATCACCTGGTAGCCGCGCGCCTGCGCTTGATCCGAGACGCAGGCTGCGAGATCCGCGGGGAAGATCAAGTCGAAGTCGGCGATGGTCAATCCGATGATGTGCGTGCGGCCGGAGCTGAGCTGGCGAGCCGCAAGATTCGGCCGATAGCCGAGCTGAGCCGCGGCGTCAAGCACACGCTGCGCTGTGGCCGGCTTGACGATGGGCTTGTTGTTCAGCGCATTCGACGCCGTCATGCGCGATACGCCGGCGAGCGCCGCAACATCATCCAACGTGACCATGGCGTGACCTCTCCTTAGCTCCGGCGGCACCGTGCCGCATCCCTACCATTATCATCATGACGCCAGTATCGCAACGAAACTAGCGGGTGCCGTCGATGGATATGACGGCACCCGCTCGCTGTTGACTTGTTGGCTTGTTGGTATCAGATCATGCCGTCAAGCCCATGGGCCTTGCCGTCACGTGCGAACAGGGGAAGCACATCGAGCGAGGCTTCGACCGTAACGCACTGCCCGCCTGCAAAGGTTTCGCCGGTATGCAGGTTGGTCCATGAGGTTGCGGCATCGCCAGGCAGGTAGACGTCGCGCGAGCGTGCGCCGAGTTCGGTGACGGGTGCCACGAGCAGGTCGGGGCCGAAGAGGTATTCGTCGGCTATGTTCGCGGCGCGCTCGTCGCTCGGGAACTCGTAGAACAGACCGCGCACCAGCGGCTGACCGTCCGTGTGGGCGGCGTCGAACAGTTCGCGGGTGTAGGGGCGCATCGCTTCGCGGATGGCAATGTATTTGCGCATAATCGCTTCGATCTGCTCCCCGTAGCTCCACGGTTCGTTGTCGCCGCCGGTGTGGATGTGGTCGATCGGATTGCCCTTGCGGTCAACGGTGGGTTTGCCCGGCACCTTGTAGCCGCCCAAGCGGTCGCCGTGGTTACGCATCACCGGTGAGAAGGCGGAGAACTGGCACCAGCGTGCGTACAGTTCCTTGAAGTCCTCGGACTGCGGGTCGCCGCCAGCGAAACCGCCCATATCGGTGGTGAACCAAGGGATGCCGGCGAGTCCCATATGCACCGCGCAGGTGATCTGGGCTTTAAGATCGGCGAAGGTGGAGTGCACATCGCCGCTCCACACCAAGGAGCCGTATCGCTGGGAGCCGGCCCATGCGGCGCGCGTGAGGTTCACGATCTCACCTTCGCGCCCAATGGCCAGCTGCCCATCGTAGAAGGTTTTGTTGTACAGCGCCGGATACACGTTACCGACCTTATTCACCGGTCCGATATGGTACAGGTAGTGGTCGTAGTCGTAATCGCCGCCCCATTCGGGTTCGGCCTCGTCCAGCCAGAAAGCATCCACACCGAGATCGGTGTAGTTGTGCTTGACCTTGGACCATACAAAGTCGCGGGTAGCGGGGTTGGTGGCGTCGAGGAACTGATTGTCGCGCGGCCACCACATGCCCACGTCCTTGCCGTTCACCGTTTTGGCCAGCAGGTTGCGGCGGCGCATCTCATCATAGTTCTCCGATTCGAGGTCGATCTGCGGCCAGATGGAGACCATGAGTTTGACGCCCATATCATGCAATTCGTCGCACATGGCCTTCGGGTCCGGCCAGAATTCCTCATCGAAGCGGAAGTCGCCCATCAGCGGCCAGTGGAAGAAGTCGATGACGATCAGATCCAGCGGAATGTTACGGCGCTTGAATTCGCGCGCGGTTTCCAAAAGCTGTTCCTGGTTCCAGTAGCGCAGCTTGCACTGCCAGAATCCCAAGCCCCATTCTGGCATCACCGGAGCATGGCCCGTGGCGTCGGCGTATTGGGCCATAATCTGCGCCGGAGTTGCGCCGGCGGTGACCCAGTAGTCGATCTGGTCGCAGGCGGCAGACTGCCACTGGGTGCTGTTGACGGCGAAGGTGGCGCGACCAACGGACGGGTTGTGCCACAGGAATCCGTAGCCGCGGCTGGATACCGTAAACGGCACGGATACCTGGGAGTTGCGATGCGCCAATTCCAGCGTGGTGCCTTTCAAATCCATAACCGGCTGCTGGTATTCGCCCATGCCGTACAAGTGCTCGTTCGCTTCAGCGTCGAAGGTGACGGTGGCACGCACGCCGCCGCCCGGCAGCGATTCATATTTGCGTGCACGCAGGCGCAGCGCTCCCCCGTCGCCGGACTCGCGCAGTAGTTCTTTGCCGTCCGTGTCGCGGAAGTAGAGGCGGCACCTGTCGCCATAGCCGTTGGCTTCGGCGACGACGACGATGCGACCGTTGGTCAGGGTGGCGGTGGTTGATCCGTTGGGATTATCGACAATGGTGATGCTGACGTCGGCGTTTGTCGTTTCCGAAGTGTTGGCAGGCAGTAGTGCCCAGTCGGCGTCGGCGATGGGTTGCATCAGGCGGGCGCGCACGCGGACGCTGTTGGTACCCCACGCCTCGATGCGCAGGTTTTCGCCGTCCCCGGTCCAGATCAGGGCATTGGGTTCGGCGATGAATGTTGACGTGGTCATCATGCTCCTTTGGATGGCTTGCTACGGCCGTTTAATTAGCGCTGAAACCGGACTGCCCCTGGACGGAAGGAAGCCTGTTTCAGCTGCATTAGTGATTGTAGCGCTAAAATTGTAGCGCTACAATCACCGCGCGTCGTAATAATCATGTCCTTTCTGTCCTAACACCCGATGAAAGTATCAAAAAACAGACGAGCGCGATACGTCTTCCATGTCTCGCCCGACCTACGATAAATATCGATTACGAAAGGACGATGAACATGAACAACGAAGAAATCCTCAACAAGCTGATGTCTATGAACGTGCCCATGAACGACGGCCTCGGCAATCTGGCTCTGTCCGTCGAAGCTAGCAAGCTCGTGAAGCGCATTTTCTCCAAGTAAGACTTGACTAAGCGCGGCCACATATTGAGGCCGGCACCTCACCGACCAAACGCCGCGCGAATTATTACGTTACCAACAGCAAGGCCGTTTGCAATCCCACCGAATAGGCGGAATCGCAAACGGCCTTGTTGCATACCAACGCCAAACAACCAAGCACCAACTGTTCACCAGCGCTTGCCTCTCATCGCTCAAAGGCGCAATACAACCATCAAATACGGCGTTTTGCACTTTTACGAACCTTGAAGGCGTTGTTTTTACATTTTCGTGAACCCTGGAAGCTGCGTTTCCCGCACATTTATGAGCCTTGGCACCTAAAACGAACAAAAACGTGTTCCCTATTGTCCGCAATCTTCTTCTGATGCGGTTCTGACGCCATATGCACTTGGTCGCCAACCGACAACGGCTCAGCGTGGCTCTAAATCTACACGTGGATTGAAAGCATCGCTGACGCCGATCCCAGCGTGGCATTGAATCCATCTGGTGGTGTGGAAGCTTCACTGGGCCGCTCAGCGTGGTCTTAAGTCCACATGTGGATTGGTTGCCACGCTGACAGTGCTCTCAGCGTGGTATCGAATCCACATGTGGATTGAAAGCATCGCTGAGCGCGTCAGCGTGGCTCTGTCGCCACGACATGGAGCGATTGCCACGCCTATGGAGGGCTCAGCGTGGTCTTAAGTCCACACGTGGATTGGAAACCACGCTGAGAGAGCAAAGCCCTGCCTAATCGACCTCAGAAAGAGCAACCAAGGCAACTGGAGTCGTCTACGGCAAACTGAATCTCCTCCAAAATGGCATTCCCATAAAACGCAAAGAGCCGGGGATGGCCCCGGCTTTTGGGAAAGAATCAGATCACTGTGGATCGTTGGCACCTTCGGCTACGGGCTCGAATGGCTCGATCTGAACTGGATGCGCGGCATCAGTGTTGAGGTACACGCTGTATTCCTCGTCGCCGCCGATTGCAGCGAGCGGGCGCATCTTCAGAACAGTCACTGCTTCTTCGAGCGCTGCTCCCCCATCGGGCAGGTTGTCGATGTCCACGGCATGCCCGGGCATGGCCATCAACACGTCACCTTCCAGCACTGCCTTGCGCGCCGGAGCGCCCTGCAGTGTTTCAGTGTGCCAATTCGATGCAATGGAGAACGTCACCACGTCGCCGTCATGCCAATCACGTTCGATAACTGCGTAGCCGTCCTCGCGGTGCGACATCGGCACGGAAGCGTCAGCCACAGTATCGCCACGCAGCAGCAGAGCGAAGCGGGAGGACTCAGAGCAGGCCCCTGACTGCGGGAGCAAACGAACCGTCAACGTAGCGGTCAGGCTTGCGGGATAATCCGTCGTAAGTTCGAGACGCACACCCTGTTCCCGCCAATCCACTGCAGATGCAATAAACGAACCAAGCAACACAGTCGACACGGCTGCTCCGTTATCGGCCGCGGATGCAGCCGCCGGTGAGTCAGCACTGTTCTTTGCCGACGACAATCCATCAGCACTGCCAACACCAGCATTATCAGCACCGGCAACGCCACGGAACCAAATATCCTTCTGCAGGTCAGATGCGCCTTCCACTCCGGTGCCGGTGCAGCACCAGAAGGTGTTCATCGGCGTAGAGAAGATCTTGCGAGCACCCACACCCATCGGCTGATGGTATTGGCTTAAGCCCGTGCGCGGATTGAGGCAGTTGAGAATGGCATTGAACTTCAAACGGGCGACCCAGTCGGCATAACGCTTATCGCCAGTCCAACGCAGCAGCGTGGAGACGACACGCTCGGTGTTGTGACCGTTGCAGCTTTCGCTTTCGCCGAAGGTCAACGCGTCGTGCAGGTCGCCGGCGGTGCCCCAGTGTTCTGCCTTGTCGGATACGCCGTATTCCAGCGTGTAATGCTTGGCCTTGGAACTGTTGGATCCGTTGGCAAAGGTGCGCGTGGCCAGCATGTTCGCGAAGTTCACAGCAGCATCGCGATATTTGACCTCGCCGGTGATCTCATAACGGTGTTCGGCGGCGATGATCTGCGGCAGATGCGTGTTGCCATGTAGATCCTCAAGCACGTCCTCTCCTTGGGAGACCGGGCCAAGGAAGTAGTCACGGTCGAAGATTTTGGCGGTGGCGAGCACCTTGTCGTCGCCGGTCAAGTCGTATAGGTTATAGAGCGCCTCGCCGATGCCGCCGAATTCGTTAATCGGGTTCAGCCGTGTGGGGCGCAGCATGTTGTCGATCTTCCAATGACCGAGCGGCGCAAAACGTCCCGCGATATAGTGCGCCAGATTGACGGCCAGCTTGAGCGCGGTCTCGTTGCCGACGTAACGATAGGCGTCGTTCAGCCCCTGCATAATCTTGTGCAACGTGTAGTAGGGTGCCCAGATTTTGCGATATTCCTTGGATTCCAAGGTGTCCAGCTGGCTTTCCGGGAATGCGGAGAGGTAGCCGCTCGGCTGTGCGCAGTCAGCCATCACACTCACAATCGTGTCCACGATGGTGTGCAGTTGTGTTTTGATTTGTGGCTCTAATTCAGCGTCGCAGCCGGCATAGAAGCGAGATGCAGCGGACAGGAAATGGCCGACGAAATGGCCGCGCAGTCCGCAGTCCGGCGCTTCCCATCCGCCTAACGGCTCGACGCCAGCTGGCTCGCTAACGCCCGCGTTCACACGGAATGTATGCATCAGTCGATCGAGGTCGAAGCTCAGCACATAGTCACGCACCAACAACTGGCGACGGCGAAACTCACCATCCGCCAACGTAACGTCGGTTAGGGGGAATGAAGCAAATCGGTTTTCCATAACCATTCCTTTCAAAGTTCAAGATTGTGATCCCGTTTGAACGATGGTCGTAGGGCATGTAAATGCAGCCTTGCGATTGACGCCACAGCACTCAAAACCATCGGAGAAACAATTGGCTACGGTGTTACAGCAATACTGCCAATCCGTCGAAGTCTTCGAGGCCTTCGATGGCGAGCGCACCTGCGTCGGTTCGGTTTACTTGGATACCCAGCCGTGCCCATACCTTGGCGATATTGGTGGTATCGCTGGCGATTCCAGGTAGCGTGATACTGGCGGGAGCTTCATGGAAGGTATGCAGCACCACCAAAGTGTGCCCTTCTGCTGGCGTACCAATCTCGCCGCAACGCACGATCGCTTGCCAACCGCGCGGATGACGGTAGCTGGCGATGTGCGGCCCGAACCATGAGCTGACGCCGTGGTCGATCACCGGCGCGGCTTCGGCATACCAATCAATGCCCTTGCGAATCGTCTCAACCTGCTCGGGGCGCAACGTTTCAGTGTCACCGGAGAAGCACAGACGGCCCAGTAGACCGGAAGCGACCTGATAATACAGTTTTTTCAGCGGCTGATCGCGTTTGACCACGGCCCAAATCTGGCTTTGTCTCGGCAGAATCATGCGATGCATGTTTGCGGCAATCACCGGAATTTCGTCTTGTTCGTGTGCATCGGAGAAGCTGGCCATCGAGCCGATCTCCATAAAGGACTGCACCAGACGATGCCCACCGGAGGCGCAGATCTCCACAATCAGCCCCGGCACTTCGCACTTCATCTCACGGAAGAATTCCTGAGAAGCGAGGATCTGCTCATACAACCCATCACCAAGAGAATTCGGGTTGCCGTTCTCGCCGGCCGGTGTCTGGCAACCGATGCCGATGGTGTCGTTGTAGTCGACCTTGATGTAGTCGAAGCCGTTGTCGGCAAGGAAATCAATGACCTTGGTCTTGAGGTACGCGCGCACTTCGGGATTGCGCATATCCCACCAACGGCGGTTGCCCGACGTAATGGACATGCCGTCGCGCGATAGCAGCCAGGCGTGATGGTTAAAGCAGTCCGGATCCTCGCGGCCGGCGATTTCGAATTCAAACCAGATGCCGGCTTTCATGCCCGCCGCATGCACCTTGTCAACCACGGGCTTGAGGCCGTTCGGAAAGTGTGCCTTACTCACCTGCCATGAGCCGAAATGGCTGGCAGCTTCGAAGGCCTTGTCGTCGAACCAGCCGGCGTCGATGACGAAATAATCCACGCCCTTGCCACCGTCGGCTTTGAGTTTGCCGAGGAATTCGATTTGCTCGTCCACGCTCTGCTCCGTGGGCACGCCCCAGGTGGTGCAGAATTCGTTGAAAATCACCGGCATTCGGGTTTCGGATTCCGGCAGATCGAGATGATGGCGCACATTGCCGGCCACGCGCTGCGCTGCGTCATCCACGCCACCAGCGACCACGGAAGCCACGGCGTACGGCGCTTCGAACGTCTCCCCCGGCGCGATGGTACGAGTCCACTGGCCGAATTCACGATCGGCCAGGCCGCCGGAAAGTGACAGTCCATAGTCGCGACGATAGGCTTCAATCTGCCAGCTGGAGGCCTGCGTGGTGGCTACAGCCCACGTCACGCCGTGCGCGGTGTCTTCGACTGCAGCGAACGGCACGTATCCGCGCACCGGGAAGCTGCCGATCGAACCAAAGCGGATGGAATTGGCGGAATACTGCTGCCAGCTGGGTTCCAGCTGCTCGTCTTCAACCGGTTCACTAACCAGACGCCCCTCGGCGCTCCACGTGGAACGGAGACGATGCAGTTGCAGCGTTTCCGGGGCCAGGCCGGTGGAGAACGGCGAGAGCGATCCCAAAGTGAAGCTAGAGAGCATTTCCAACGTCACCGGCGCGTCAGATTCGTTGGTGAAGGCAGTGGAGATTTCCACAGCCTGAGAGTCAGCGCCCATACGCAGGGTATGCGTATATCGGTAGCCACGTTCGTCCTTCAGCGTGGTTTCGACGAGAATCCGTCCAGTAACGTCTACGATATGCTTGATACCCGCCGTATGCGAGATATTCGCGATCTTCTCATCACTGGCGTCCACCCCGGCTATTCCAGTCAGCGCATCAACATTTGAATGCCCGTCGGCAGATTCTGCAGCTGTTACGGACGCAACATGATGCCATTGGCCGTCGTCCACACGAATACGCTGGCCGACGCAACGCATAGCCGCCACAGTTGCCGAATTGCGCATGGTGCGGCCTTGCGAAAAGCCGAAGGGATAGTCGTCTCCAACGATTTTGGCTTGGACGAGCGGCTCGGCGGCGCAATCGTCGCGCACCACCTGGCTGACCGTAGCGGTCGGCACAAGCAACAGTTCGACAACATGCTGCTCGGATTCACGATAGATGGCGGTGATGTCATTGCAGGTGTAAGTGGCGAGCGTGGTACGCATCGGCGTGGATCTCCTTAACAGATCAGCGGATTGTACGGAATCAGCGGATTTGAATCAGTGGATTTCGCGGTAATCGAAGTAGCGGAAATCAGCGTGAGAAGTGTGGGCGTCCATATCCTGGGAGCAAATGCCCACCATGGCACCGGTGAAGGCACAGTAGCCCTTGTGCGTCTCTTCCACATAGTCATCGCTGATGTGGTCGGCTGGCTGGTCACCGCCAAGGGGCTGCCAATCGAGCGCAGTATCGACGGCATCAGAGCCATCAACAGCGTCAGCACTATTGGCAGGCGCAGCAGCCCAGAAGAAGCGCGCCTTATCACGGCGAACCTCGACCTTCAACCGCACCGGCGTATCAGCATCCAGCGCAACCGGATCGGAGCCGTACACCGTACCGGTCCTGTCATGCCTGACAACGCGCAGGATGCGCTGGTCGCTTTGCTCATCATCAAAAGTCACGTAGGCGTAAATCCAGTCATCGGTGTCGTAGAACAGGATCAGACCGGCCAGCTGCTGGAAGTTCTTCGGCGTGAAGTCAAGCAACGTTTCGGCGTCGAAATCGAACGCTTCCCAGCGGCGCGCGAACAGCGTCTGCTTGTCAAGACTCGCCAGCGACTGCTTGCCGTACAACCGCAACCAGCCTGGGCGGGCAACCAGCGAATAATCGGGCGTTTCGCACGGATAGTTAGCGCTGATTGTCTGCGATTGCGACGAGGAAGCCACCACATCGCCCAAGCGAGGAGCAACAGCCGCACAAGACGCGTCGGATGCCACAGCAGCGTCAGTTTGTGCGGAAGAATCAGCAGCAGCTTCGGCAATCAGCGGAGCACGCAGGGTCTTCAAGCTGGGCGGCAGCGGCTTGCCGGCTGCAAAGTCAATGTGCTCGCTGCGATCCGTAAGCTGCACGACGCTTTGGCTTGCGGCAGGTGCAGGCACCGTCAGATCAGGGCAAATGGTGCCGTTGGCCAGGTGCGGCCAGCCGTCTTCGCTCCATTCGATGCGTTGGATGGCGGTTTCACGGCCGAGTGTGCAGTAGCCGCGTTCGGTGAGCGGACGCGCGCAGATCTGAGTGACGTACCATTCGTCGCCGCTCCTCAAGAAGCAGCAGTGTCCGGATTTCTGCAGCGGCGCGGTGGGGTTATCGCGTGTGGTCATCAGCGGGAAGTACGGCGAATCCTCCCACGGGCCGTCAAGGCTGCGCGAGCGAGCCACGGTGGCAGCGTGCATCCAGCCGGTGCCGCCGGCGGCGCATAGCAGGTAGTAGTAACCGTCCTTCTTCAAGATCTGCGGGCCTTCACACACGCCCAGCGACGTGCCCTGATAGAAGTGCTTGCGTTCGCCGACCAAGCTCATGGAATCGGTATCAAACTCCTGGATCACGGTGCCGGCGAATCCGGGGCGCTCAAGACGCCAGTCGAACAGCATGTTGAGGAAGTAGCTGCGGCCATCGTCGTCATGGAACAGCGCCGGATCGAATCCGGAGGCGGTTACCAGCACCGGATCGCCCCACGGGCCTTCGATGCTGGGGGCGGTGATCACATAGTTGAGCGTGTCTTTGAAGGGATACCAGCTTTTCACATCGGTGTAAACGAGGTAGAACAGGCCGTTTTTATAGCTCAGGTGCGGCGCCCAAATAGAGCCCGAATTGTAGTTGCCGCGCAAGTTAACCTGGGTGGTGCGGTTCAGAGGTGCGGCAACCCACTGCCAGTTGACCAGATCCGTAGAGTGGTAGATATCGACGCACGGCCACCATTCGAAGGTAGATGTAGCGATGTAATAGTCGCCTCCGACCTGCAGAGCGCTGGAGTCGGGGTGGAATCCCGACAGAATCGGGTTAGTGATGCGCCCAGGTGCTGCCGGCATGGTTGAGGCTTGGGTGGAATCGCCGTATGCGGTCATTATGGTCTCCTTCGCGACGATGCGGAAACGTTCGATGACCTCACTATATTATGAAACCGCTTTCAAAACAACGCGGCGTGTTTTATAGCACGGCGACCACTACAGACAAAAACCCATATACAACGGTAGATACACACGACCATCCTTGACATCCATTTGCTTGGGATGAATCACATATTGTGTACCAACACGCTTGCCGAATTTCGCGCCAAAACGATCCAACGATGTGGTGCTGTACTGGCGCGGGGATCTGACTTCGATCGGGCTGACGCGCGGCTTCATCGCAGCATCTGCATACGGACGAATAATCAGGAAGTCAATTTCCATGCGTTCTTCATTTCCATTGCTCCCCGATTGCGTGTAGAAAAACAACTTATGGCCATTGCCGCGCAGCATCTGAGCCACAATATTCTCCGTAAGCATGCCCTCATTCAGCCCTATGTCACCACGAAGCACAGCGCGATACACGCTTTCGTCAGTTGTGGTGCCGTCGGCGAACGCCAAGGACACCAATAATCCAGTATCCGCCATATAGCATTTGAGCGACGTCTGCTCCATACTGAGCGACAACCCCACGGAAGGATCCGCACAAGCAAAACACAGGTTAGCGATACGGGCATCGGCCAACCAGAAGAAGGATTTTTCGTAATCGCGCATACGCGCGCTTTTGCCCAAAGAACTTAATGTGAACCGCTTCTCGTGTTTGGATAATTGACCCGGGATTCCATCGAGCACGGAAGCAACCTTGAACTCATATCCATGGGCGAATCGCGCCACATCATTGCGATACAGTTCGAGAATACGGCGCTTGCTGGCGTCTACGGGAGCAAACTTGCGTTGCTCGACATAGATGCTTACCGGTTCCGGCATACCCCCCACCAGCATGTATTCGCGCAGCAATCCCATGGCACGTCGATGCAGCCCATCCGGCAGCGGCTTCAACGTCTCAAACTGATGGCGAATGAGGTCGGCGAGCTGCTTCTGACCCATCGCCCACAGGAATTCTTCAAAGTCCATCGGGTTCAAGTCCATGGACTCCTCTTCCGAGGGGATGACAATATCCTGGATATTCTGCCTGATGGATAGCAATGATCCCGTTTCGATGTAATCGAAGCGACCATCGGCAACCAAATACTTGATCAGCCCGCGCGCTTCAGGGAACATCTGCACCTCGTCGAATACCACCAATGTGTCCCGCTCATGCAGTTCGACACCGTAGTAGGTCGACAGGTACAGGAACAACGTGTCCAGATCCGTACGATAGTCACGAAAATACTGGCGCACTTCCTCAGTGGCTTGGAAGAAATCGATGAACAGACATGACTGGTATTCCTGCTTGCCGAATTGTGCGACCAACGTACTCTTGCCCACACGTCGTGCACCTTCAACCATCAAAGCGGTTTTGCCTTGGCTAGTGTTCTTCCACTCCAACAGCCGTTGATACGCCTTACGTTCCAGCATATTTCACCTTAGGTATGCACGAAATGACGAACTTTATAGTGCAGATTATACACGAAATGACGAAGTTTGAAGTAGGGTTTTCGCACGAAATGCAGAACTTCGAAGGTCGAAATCTACACGAAATCCCGAACTTTGGAGGACAGGATACGCACGAAATGAGGATTAATGACCAAAATGTGCGCCCGGAGTGGCCCGCCAGCTGTTGTGCCGTCTGATGTGTCGGGTTTTGAATGTGGGTGGCGTGGCTTTCGGGGGCGTTGCCGCAGTAGGCGTGGAGCAGGTTTGAATGTGATTGCCTTGTGACGTGTGTTTTGATGCAAATTCAAACGCAGAAAACCAACATACAACCATTAACGGTTTTATACTTAGAGATGGTGAATCCAACGAGGGCTTTGCCGTCACAGAAAGGGTGATTCCAATGGAACCGCGACGACGACGTATCGCCACAATGTTAACTGGTTTACTCGCAGCGCTTCTTATGTCTTTCTCGTACGTAACGACTGCATCCGCATCTTCTGCATATCTTTCTGTGCCAATTTACGTACAAGAACAGAGTAACTGGTGCTGGGCCGCAACATCGAAAAGTATATCCGTATATCTAGGAGGCAGCAGCTCTTCCCAATGTCAGTATGTGAAGTGGGGGAAGAACTCGTTTTCTTGTGCCAATGTAACTGGAAGCTTATCAACTGACGTGAATCGTGCTTTGTCAGGTGCGGGCATCCGCAACACAGGAACGATGATAGACAGTGCCGCAAGCAGTGCAATCGTCAGCGGGCAAATTAACAATAGCAAACCGCTGATGGTGCGTTGGGGCTGGAACAGCGGAGGTGGGCATATGCTCGTGATAAGGGGATATACCTCTGATCCGGGATATCTTGTCGTCTCTTACATCGATCCGTTGCAATCGTACTACAGCAGTGGGACTTACGACTGGATGAAAAGCGGAAGCGGCCATACATGGACGCACACACGATATGGCTTTAGCCGACAGGGGGGGGGGATAAATGAGCACATTCCATAAAATCTGTAGATCCCTGATCCAGGTGTTCAGTATATTATTCACGGCGATATTATTCATCGTTGCTATAGAATCTGCCTGCCCGAATATCGCTCGAGCGGAGAACCTGCCCGAAAGCACGCGAATCAATGAGTTTGCTCAAAGCGAAGAAGCGAGGACTCAAACGCTGGCGCTTATGGAAGCTGTTCAAAATAACGGAAGCCACAAAGCGTCCACGCAGATTGCGATAGGTTACGTCGATAAAGTGCATTATCTACGCTATGACGATTCAGGTGCTATAACAAATACAATCACAGACCCGCAGGATTATGACTGGGTGGCACCCGTTGAAGTTGCAGGCCGATTAGCGGGAAGGATTACAATCTGGGACAACAAGGGAAATCTGGAGGTGGGGAATTTTTCTCCCGATATAGAAGAAGCGTCCCTGCTCGACGCTGATGACAGTACCACTCTCGTCAGCGATGGATTTTCCCGTGCATACTATTCGATGGAAAACAGCAAAATTTCACCGCTCAACGAAGCTGCACGTGCTATTGTCCCTAAAACTGTACAAGTGAAGCAAGGGGACACTGCGATTCGCAAAAACACTCCAGTGGAGATTGACGAATCAGCTGGCGGCGGATTCATCAGCATCGCATCTTCCGACACGCTAACGACTACAGATTCTTCGACGAATGCTTTCATGCTAATGGTCGTGTTAATTTCCGTGGCGACAGTCCTTGCCCTTATATGCAGAATTCTGCGGCGCGGTTCAAACCGGGGGCACGATAATCAATGAGGAAAAAGCAAATATGGTTCTTATGCCTTTGTCTGGCGGCATCTGCGCTCATGTCAAGTTGTGCCGGATCGTCAGGTCAAAACGATGACGTCGGGGCTTATCTCGAATTTCGCGCCTATGTGGAATCGGGAACCGTCAGAATCGAGTCGCAGGACGAGACGGTTCTCGAAACCCAAGTCAAGGGGGACTGGCTAAAAGTCGCGCCGGACGATTGGCTCGAAACCGACAGGCCCTTCACCCTGACCGTTGAACGTAATTCCAAGGGAACGGAAAACGATGTCTCCTGCAAAATCGTATTCAGCGGCCACACGATTGACGAACAACGAGTCACCGGATCCGAAGCATCGGTCACATGCCAGTATGACACATGGCGGGATGCAATTCACTGACTTACAGGATAACTTAATGGCTTACCTGGCAACGCGACCGTAAGCTTCGATCTGTACCAGGGCCGCCCACGGCGAAGGATCGTCGGCTTTGACCAGGTCGGAAAGCTTAACCCATTCAACGCCGCGCTCGGCAACCGCGAAACGGTGCGGCTGATCGCTTTTCTCCATCGGCAGCTGCATGGTGTGCCCGTTGGAGAAAGTGAGCTTGCCGTTCACCCACCAATTGTCATGCGGGAAATCAGCACGAGTGACCAACGCGACTTCCTCCAGGTCAACCGGACGACCGAATTCTACGGTGATTTCGGCATCGTCGCGACCATCGTTGCCCCACGTGGCGAACGGCCAGACACCGTGTGAAGTGTTGGCGGTCACGCCGTCGATGGCGTTGCGGGCGAAGAACACGGCCTCGCCGCGGGTTTCGGCGTTGGCGTGGGCGTGCGGGAAGCAATCGGTAGCATCATGCTGATCAATGGGATTGGCGGCGAGATTGCGCACTGCTTCCATCTCCCCTGCCGTTGCGGCGCGCAGCGTCAGCAGATGGCGGCCGGATCCGAAGGCGTTGGGGTTATAAGGCAGCGCAGCGTCACCGCAAGGCACCTCGTAGACGAGCTCGGTACCGGTGAGCAGCACCTGTGCCTCTTCAACGGCATCATCAACGCGAATGCGCCATTCCTTGCCCGCTTCGGGCACCGTGAACCGGATGCGATCGCCAGGTGTGTAGAACCCATCCCATACCAGAATCGCACGGTCTTCTGCCTGAGTTGAAGCCTTCACCGCTCCAGCCGGATTCTCCACCGTAATGCGCAACACCATCGTTCAGTCCTTTCGTCAGCGATTCATGTAACCGCCTTCATACAAGCACGCAAACCGCTCACCCCGATAGTTTGTTGCCAGCATCGGTCATTGCCTATCGAGTGCGGCATTGTTGCGATTCAGCGCTTCGACAATCAGACAACAAAAATGGGGAACCCTTTCGGATTCCCCATTCGGCACAAGTCACCACATCAACAAACAGCCAATGCAGCGAACTGTATGGACATTAATCGGATTACTCCACAGTGAAGCCTTGGTCAGTACCGAAGGTCTTCAGCGCATCTTGCCAAGCGGCAACACCATCAGCAAGCTTCTGATCGCCGGTGTAGGACTTACCAATGTAATCGCCGAAGATGGAGCGGGCCTTGACCTCGAAGGGCAGGAACTGGTAGTCAGAGGAGACATTCTTCGCGGATTGAGCCAACACTTCATTGAACTTCTGTCCACCGAAGTAGTCGATATCCTCACCATCACCATTCTTGACGGTAGTCTTGTTCAGCCAATCAGAGTCTTCCATGGACTTGGTATCAGCCGGGAATGCGCCACCATCAACACGGGTCTTGACACCGTCGCCATGGTTCGCATACTCAATGAACTTATAGGCAGCGTCAGCCTTCTTGGAAGAGGAGAGCACGGCCAGCGAAGAACCACCGTTCTCAGAATTGGTAGCAGAGCCATCAGCGGTCGGGGTCAACGCAACCTTCCACTTGCCGGCACCGTCGGCCGCGGAACCGACAAGATTGCCCGGCATCCAAGCACCAGTAATCAGCGACGCAATGGTGCCATCAACCATGCCCTTGAACCAATCCTCAGACCAGCCAGCGGTCTTAGTATCGATCAGGCCTTCGTCCAGCATCTTCTGCCAGAACTCGTTGAACTTGGCCACGTTCTCGTCACCAGTCAGGTTGATGGTGACCTCGGAGCCATCATCGGAAGTCTTGAACGGAGTGGCACCAGCCAGCCAGGTCATCGAATCATAGAAGCCGGCATCACCGGTATCGGAGGTGATGTAATAGTTGTCGCCCAGAGCATGAATCTTCTTGGCGGCCTCATAGTATTCGTCCCAGGTCGTCGGCACTTCGGTCACACCGGCCTTATCGAAAACTTCCTTGTTGTAGAACAAAGCCATGGGGCCGGAATCCATGGGCAGACCGTACACCTTGCCACCCCACTGCACCGAAGCCCAGGTACCCGGCGTATAGAAGCTGTCATAGCCGGAGGTTTTGTCAGTGATATCAAGCAGATTGCCCTTGATGGCATACTGCGGAAGTGCATAGTATTCAACCTGTGCCACATCCGGAGCACCGGAGCCAGCTTCAATAGCGTTATCGAGCTGGGTGTATTCCTTGGTGTTCTGGCCAACATTTTGCAGGTCGACCTTGATACCAGTTTCCTTTTCGAAGTCCGCAGCCACATTCTTCAGCGTGGGCTCCCAAGCCCATACGGTGATTTCAGTGACATCGGACTGCTGATCGCCAGACGCGTTGCCGTTGCTGGCATTGTCCGACCCACAGGCCGCGAGCGGAACCAACATGGCAATGGCACCGCCAAAAGCGATGGCCTTCTTGGCATTATTGAACTTCATCGTTCTGATCTCCTTCCTGCGACCGCCCGATGATTGACGACCGCATCCGTTTGCTCCGCGAGCCACACCTTTGAATCCCGCTTCCTACAGGAATGCTATCGAGCATCAAGATAAACGACTCTCAGCAGTGAAGAATCGGCAGAACCTCAACGTTCTTTAGCGTATGGTTGCGATAACATGATTTATTATACACAGATATGACGCTTTGCCAACTCTGATGAATGTCGCACGGCATGTCGCAGCCATACACAACGAAAAATCACGATGCCACACATGCTTGTCTTTCAGCAAACAATGTCTCTCAATGTCAATACTTCCTCATTGCATAAGCAAAACGGGGCACCCGAAGGCACCCCGCACGTCTGCAGTCCGGCCCCGGAAGGAGATCAGGGGAGGAAGGGGACCGCAAATCTTGAAATCATGAATCAGTGCCGGCCATGGGCAGGAGCGCGAGTATTCACATCACGCACCCATCCTTGCACCCGGCCGATTCGTTGTTACTTCACTGTGTAGCCCTGCTGCTCGGCGAAGTCCTTGAGGTTCTTCTCCCAAGCTGCAATGCCGTCCTTCAGCGTGATGGACTTGTCGGTGTAGGCAGCGCCAGCGTCATCGGCATACACACCGCGGGCGTAGACCTCGAAGGGCAGGAACTTGTAGCCGGTGGACACATTGGCAGCAGCCTCAGCGAGAGCCTCGTTGAACTTCTGTCCGCCGAAGTACTCATGCGCATTGCCATCGGAATCGGTCAGAGCGGTCATGTTCAGGAACTCATCGGAAGACAGGGTGTCGTTGTCGGCCGGGAAGGCACCACCGTCAACGCGGGTCTTGATGCCTTCAGCGTTGTGGCAGGCATATTCGGCGAACTTGTAAGCTGCTTCAGCCTTGGCCTTGTCGTCGGTCTTGACGAGGGCGAGCGAGGAACCACCGTTCTCGGAGTTGGTGGTGGAGCCATCAGCGGTCGGCATCTGGGCGATACGCCACTTGCCTTCACCGTCGGGGGCACCGGAAAGCAGGTTGTAAGGCATCCAAGCACCGGTGAGCAGGGAGGCGATCGAGCCATCGTTGAGGCCCTTGTTCCAATCGTCGGACCAGCCGACGGTCTTGGTGTCGATCAGATCCTCGTCGATAAGCTTCTGCCAGAAGTCCACGAAGGTGGCAACCTTGTCGTCGGAAGCAAGATTGATGCTGACTTCGGTGCCATCCTTGGAGGTTTCGAACGGCTGAGCGCCGGCCAGCCAGGTCATCGAATCGAAGAAGCCAGCGTCGCCAGAATCGGAGGTGATGTAGGAGCCGGTTGCCCTGATCTTCTTAGCCGCCTCATAGAACTGATCCCAAGTCTTGATTTCGTCGGCATTCACGCCAGCCTTGTCGAAGACTTCCTTGTTATAGAACCAAGCCATCGGGCCGGAATCCATCGGCAGGGCATACACGCCACCGTTCAAGTTCACGGAGGACCAAGTGCCCGGAGTGTAGAAGTCAGAGAATTTATCCGCGCCAAATTCGCTCATATCCATAATCTGCTCGCGAATCTGATACTCAGGCAATGCATAGTATTCGATCTGCACCAAGTCAGGGGCACCGCTACCAGCCTCGATAGCATTGGTCAGAGCGGTGTATTCGTCCTTGTTGGTGCCGGCATTGGTCACCGTGACCTTAATATCAGGATTTTCCGCCTCGAATCCCTCGACTGTACGCGGCAGAGTGGAGTCCCAAGACCAAACGAGAATCTCAGTCTTCCCACCATCATTGGAGGAGCCGGCATTATCGTTGCTGGAGGTGTTACCACACGCAGCCATACCAACCAGCATCGCCATAGCACCGGTCAGAGCCACAGCCTTCTTCATCGCAGTGAACTTCATCGTTCTTCCTTCCTTATTACTTTTTCTTAAAACGATATAACACCTATTAAGCATGTCTTGTATCGTTTTAAGATACAATAACACCAAGGAAATGATTGCGCAACCATTCGGCGTGGCGAATAGCCTTTCCGCCGGATTCGCCATGTATAGGCAATCAGTGCCAATCACTTGGAATGAAAGGACACCGCCGACCATGAACACCACTGAGCACAGCAACACAGCTAACGTCACTACCAACACCAGCATCAACGACAACGAGACCATTAATGGCACCGCTACCATTCGAGCAACCCGAGCCAAGGCCGTGGCAGATGTGCCGCCGCGCCTGTTTGGCTCGTTTGTGGAGCATTTGGGCCGATGCGTATATGGCGGCATTTACGAGCCATCGCATCCCACCGCCGACGAAGACGGTTTCCGCGGCGATGTGCTCGATATGGTCAAGGAACTTGGCGTAACCTGCGTGCGTTACCCCGGTGGCAACTTCGTCTCCAACTACAACTGGGAGGACGGCACCGGCCCGCGCGACCAGCGCCCGGTGCGCCGTGACTTAGCTTGGCACACCACCGAAACCAACGAAGTGGGTATTGACGATTTCTACCGTTGGAGCCAAAAGGCCGGCACCGAAATCATGCTGGCGGTCAATATGGGCACCCGAGGCCTGCACGCGGCGTTGGAAGAATTGGAATACGTCAACGGTGCCCCTGGCACTGCACTGGCCGACCGTCGTGTGGCCAATGGTATTCCCGAACCGATGGGTATCCGCATGTGGTGCATCGGCAACGAAATGGACGGCCCTTGGCAGGTGGGTCACATGGACCCCCAAACCTACGCCACCGAAGTCGAACGTGTGGCTCATGCCATGAAACTGGCGGAATCCGGCCTTGAACTTGTGGCCTGTGGCTCATCCAGCGCACATATGCCCACGTTCGGCACTTGGGAGCGCACCGTGCTCACCCGCGCCTGGGAGCATCTTGATTTTGTTTCGGCCCACGCCTATTACTACGATCGCGGCGCAAAAAGCTTCCAAGACTTCCTGTGCTCGGCAGAAGACATGACCGGCTTCATCAACACGGTGGCGGCATGTGCCGACGAAGCCAAAGCCGCCAATCATGGTTCAAAGGATATTGCCATCAGCTTCGATGAGTGGGGCGTGTGGTATTCCGATGTCTGGAACAAGCAGGAGGCTGACTGGAAGGCCGCCGCTGGCGAGGGGCTGCACCCGGAGCCTTGGCCCAAGGCGCCGCACCTGCTGGAAGATATCTATACCGCTGCCGACGCGGTGGTCGAAGGTTCCCTGATGATTACGCTGCTGAAGCACTGCGATCGCGTGCGTTCGGCTTCCCGCGCTCAGCTGGTTAACGTCATTGCCCCGATTATGGCCGAGCCGAACGGTGGCCCGGCTTGGCGGCAGACCGTGTTTTATCCGTTTGCCGAAGCAGCGCACCATGCGCGCGGCACAGCATTCGCACCCATTATCGACTCCCCCACCGTGCACACCGAATCATATGGCGACGTGCCGGCCATCGACGCGGTAGTCACCTGGGACGAACAGACTCGCACTGGCCTGCTGCTTGCCGTCAATCGCGACGAAACCAACGCGCATGATGTGACTATCGACATCAGTGACATCGTGCGCAGCATCGACGGCTCTCCCGCCGCTGCAACAACAGGCGACACCATCACCGTGACCCGCACTCAGCTGCTGCATGATGACGACCCCTACCGCACCAATACGACTAAGGCCCCTCAAACCGTGGTGCCGCAAGAGTTCACAGTGACCGCAGATGCGCAGGGCCACCTGTCATGCACTCTGCCCTTTATTTCTTGGGCGGCGATTGAATTTACTGCCTGAAGCAGGCTACCACAAAACTAAAGGAAACAGTCCAAACAAACGCAACCGTTCAAACTGAACCGAAGCCAATTCAAGCCGATTCAAGCCAAATCCGAACCGAACTGGCTTCGGCTCAGACAACGTCAGTGCGTTCAGCACGGACTGGATTCTCGATACACCAGCTCAATGGGTGCCTCAATCATTGAGGCACCCGCACGTGTACCTGATTCGATTTGTTGAATCACTGATTCCACAGCCAAGCGTGCAATCTCCCGTTTGCTCGGATCTACCGTGGTTAGCGATGGAATCATGAATTCGGATTCTTCCACATTATCAAATCCGACTACGCGCACTTTTGCCGGCACATCCACACCACATGCGCGCAATTGGCGCAATACACCCCACGCCAAGCAGTCATTCAAAGCGAAAACCGCATCAAACTCCAACTGATCCGCCAACATGCGTCTCACGGCATCGGCACCATCCCGACTGCCCCATCCGTCGGTTTCCACAATTAATTGTGGATCATAGGCAACGCCCGCCTGTGCTAAAGCGTCACGGTACCCTTGCGTTCGAATCACACCGGATGATTGCTCACTGCGTGTGCCGCGGACGCCACCGACCACGGCAATTCTGCGACATCCAGCATCCAGTAAATGCTGGGTCATCATCGCCGCGCCACGAGCATTGGCAATCACCACATGAGGAGCAGACACATCAAACAAACGTTCACCAAGCACCACCAGAGGAATGTCATTATCCAGCAGATGTACATCGGCCTGCCGCATCATCAGCGGGCTGAGAATCAAGCCATCAGTGGTATGGCTGCCCATGGAATTTACGCTGTCAAGCTCGCGCTCACGATTATTAGTCGTGGATTCCACAATCACGCCGTATCCGCGCAACCGCGCTTCTGCCAGCACATCCTCTGCAAGTTCGGAGAAATACACCTGCTTTAGATCGGGAATCGACAGCTTAATCAGATGAGTACGCCCCGAACGCAGGTTACGGGCTGAGGAATTGACCTGATAGCCGAGGCGTTCAATGGCCGAGGCGATACGCTCGCGCATATCATCAGTCATGTATGGCCGATTATTGAGGTAATTCGACACCGAGGCCACGGATACACCGGCAGCGTGAGCCACATCTGCCATAGTGATTCGCGACGAACGCCGTGCCATAACACCTCCTTGAAATGCTGATAACCATACCAATGCCACGACTATTCTATGCGCACACGCATAATAATGTGCTCTGTCAATAAAACGCGAGAAGGGCCCTAACCGGGACCCTTCTCACTAGTGTTACCGACCTATTTTTGCAGGTTCAGCAGCTCACTGTCACAGCTTGACAACAAGCGCGCCGTTCGGGTTGATGGTTGCGGTGTTGCCGCCCTCATCAACTTGGGCTAGGGATGCGACCAGCGCAGTACCGCCATCCACATCAACCTTGACGTCCTTATGCGTACGGTTGAAGTAGAAGGCGAAACGGTTCTCACCGGTTTCGTCCGCACGCTCGACGCGCAGCACGTCGCCGTTGCCCTTGGGAGCTTCGATCTGCATTTCTTCAAGCAGTTCAGGCATGGTCTTAGCCAAGCCTTCGCGGCCCAGACGAGCACCGACATACACGGCCTTACCGTCACCGTATTCGTTCACAGTGATGGCGGGTGCGCCGTCGAAACCGGTCCACTTGTCGGCCTTGAAGGTCTCCAGCACGCGAGCAGTGTCGGCCACGGAACCGATTACGTCAGCGAAGTCGTGCGCCACGGTACCGTTGCTCAGATCAAGATGATCCATAGCACCCGGGAAGTCGTTGCCCATCGGGGCGAATTCCTCGATGCGCACACCCAGCACGTCGCGAATGGAGCCGGGGTATCCACCCAGCCACACATGGTCGCGCTCGTCGGTCAGGCCGGTGTAATAGGTAACGAACAGCTTGCCGCCGTTGGCGACATAGTTGCGCACGCGCTCGGAGTTCTCCTTGGACAGGATGTACATGCTCGGCAGCACAGCGGCCTCGTAGGTGTCCCACGGCCCACGCACCGGCATCATGTCGGCGGTGATGCCGTTATCGGCAAGGGCACGGAACCATGCGAGCGGCTCGTAAGTGTGGCGCACCTGCTGGGTGGGGGTTGCGGTGTGCTCGGTGGCCCACTGCGACTCGTAATCGAACACGATGGCGACCTTGGACTTGACCAGTTTGGTGTCGAGCAGTCCTTCGTCGGCCAGCTTATTCAGGTCAGCGCCGAGTTCGCAGACATCGCGGAATACCTGCGAATCGGGGCCCGCGTGGGGCACCATCGAGGAGTGCCACTTCTCAGCACCGGCAGCGGACTGACGCCACTGGAAGTAGCAGATGGCGTCGGCACCGAGCGAAAGGTGCGCCAGGGAGTCACGAACCAGTTCGCCGGGCTCGCAACGGTAGTTGATCGGGCGCCAGTTGACGGCGGAGGTGGAGTGCTCCATCAGGCACCACGGGTTCTTGCGGGCGATGCCGCTCATCAGGGAGCCGGCGTACGCCAGCTCGTCGAGGTGCTCTTCGCCAGGCGTGAAGTACGGATCGTCGGAGACGAAGTCGGCGTCATAACCCCACTTGTCGTAGTCCAACAGCGTGCCGCCGCCGGAGACCATGAAGTTGGTGGTCTGCGGACGCGGAGCGATCTCGAGCACCGCGTCACGCTCTGCCTTGTACAGGTCGAGCAGTGCATCGGAGCTGAAGCGCTTCCAGTCGAGCAGCTTGCCGGGGTTCATGAAGTTGCCGTCGCCGATGTAGCGTGGCGGGATGATCTCCGAGAAATCATTGAGATGCTGCGCCCAGAACGCGGTGTTCCACGCGTCGTTGACAGCATCGATGGTGCCGTAGCGCTCTTCGCACCACTTGCGGAAGGCGCGCTCGGCGTCTTCCGAGTAGTCGAAGCGGTTGTGGCAGCCATATTCGTTGTTGATATGCCAAGCCACCACATAGGGGTTGTCCTTGTAGTGTTCGGCCATCTTGCGGCACAGGTTCAGTGCGTACTCGCGGTACACCGGGCTGGTCGGACGATAATGCTGGCGGGCACCGGGCTGGCACACTTCGCCACGGTCGTTAACCCACAGCACTTCCGGGTGAGCCTGGGTGAGCCACATCGGCGGGGAGGCGGTGCCGGTGGCCAGATCCACGGCGATACCGTTGGATCCCAGCTTGTTGATGACGCGGTCAAGCCAGTCGAAGTCGAAAACGCCTTCGCGCGGCTCAAGCTTCGCCCAGCTGAAGATGGCCACAGAAACGAAGTTCACGCCGGCCTGCTTCATCAGCTCAACGTCTTCGTCCCACACCTCTTCGGGCCACTGGTCCGGGTTGTAGTCACCGCCATACCACACGCGCGGCTTGTTGCCCGCGAGCGGCTGCGGCCATTGGAATGGTTTGCGTTCCATAATGTTCTTTCCTTGTTTCCTTTATCAAATGCGTATGTTGCGTTTGTTGTTGCTACCGAGCGATAACAGCCTGACACGGCGGCACTTGCACAATATGCAGCAAAGCAAACACCTGCATGACGCTTCCTTTCCTCATAGACTGCGAATTTCAATCATTCCTTGACTGCGCCGGCGGCAAGGCCGGACTGCCAATACTTCTGCAGCAGCAGGAACGCTATTACCAGCGGGATAATCGTGATCAGCGAACCCGTGATCACAAGGTTCTGGATCGCAGTGCCGCCGGCGGTGGAGGCCTGATCCTTCCACTGGTTCAGACCGATGGTCAGCGGGTACCAGTTCTGGTCCTTGAGCATGATCAACGGCAGGAAGTAGTTATTCCACGTCGCCACAATCGTGAACAACGCAGTCGTCACGATACCGGGCGCGAGCAGCGGCAGACTGATCTGCCAGAACGTGCGGAATTCGCTGGCACCGTCCACGCGCGCGGCCTCCAGCAGTTCCTGGGGCACGGCCTGCTCACTGAAGATCCACATCAGGTACAGGCCGAACGGGCTGATCAGGCTCGGGATGATCATAGCCGCGGGTGTGTTCGTGAGCCCCAGCTTGGCGAACAGCAAGAACTGCGGCACAGCCAGAGCGATACCAGGCACAGAGATCGCGCCGATGATCACCGCGAACACGGCCTTGCGGCCCGGGAAGCGGAACTTGGCCAGCGCGTAGCCGCCCATGATGGCCAGCAGGGTCGCGCCGCCGGCGCCCACCACCACGTACATCAGTGTGTTCACCAGCCAGCGGCCGAAGATACCATCGTTGTAAGTGAATACCGTGACGATATTGTCCCACAGAGCGAAGGTTTTGCCGAAGCCCAGGCCAAATGTCGATGTGAAGTCAGACTGTGTCTTAGTGGCGTTGATCAGCAGATATACAAATGGAAACAGGCAGTAGATGGCGAACAACGCGGTCACAACCGTCAGCAGCCAGCTGCGGCGCGGATTGTTCACGTTTGCGAAACCGCTCTTCTCGCTGCGCTTGCGCTCCGCGGCCTCATCGCGCGCGACTCTCTTCTGACGTTCCTTTTCGGCCTTCCTAGCGGCCTTTTCCTGTTCCTTCAGGCTCATAGCAGTAGTAGCGCTCATCTTACTTCATCTGCTCCTTCATGCTCTTGAGCTGCACAATATAAGCGATCGTCATCGTGATGACAGCCATCACGATTGCCAACGCCGCCGCATAATTGCTCTGATTGCCGGTGAAGCTCAGGTTGTACGCGTACATGTTCGGCGTGTAATACGTCGTGATCGCGTTACCTGGCACCATGTTCTGCATGATGCTTGGTTCGTTAAACAGCTGGAACGAACCGATGATCGAGAAGATCGTCGTGATGGCCAGCGAACCCTTGAGTTCGGGCAGCTTAATCGACTTGATGATCTGCCATTCCGAGGCACCATCGATGGACGCGGCCTCATACAGGGAGTGCGGGATGGTGGACAGCGAACTGTAGAAGATCAGCATGTTGTATCCGGTAAACTCCCATGTCACGATGTTGCCAATGGAGGCCAGCAGCACGCTCGGAGCCAGCACGTCGATGTTGGTGCCCAGCAGATCGTTCAAGGAACCCACCAGACCATACTTCGCGCCATACATGAAACCCCAGATCAGGGTGGAGACCACGGCCGGCACCGCGTACGGCAGGAACGTGGAGATACGGAAGAACTTGGTGCCGTGCAGCTTCATCGAATCCAAAGCCAAAGCCAGCAAAGCCGACAGGCACAGCATGATAGGCACCTGCACCACCGTGAACAGGGCCACACGACCCACCGACTGCCAGAAATTCGCGTCCTGGAACAGACGCGCGTAATTCTCCAGCCCAACGAACCGGGTGCCGCCGATCATCTGCTTCTTGAAGAAGCTGATGTAGATTGCGTACACGATCGGGATGATGAACACGAACACGAACACCACCGCAAACGGCCACATGAATTTCCAACCACGCCAATCAGCCCTATGCCGATTGACACGCGCCTCGCTTGTGTGCTTCGGCACTGGTGCCGCGCTCACTTCAGCTGCTGCCATTGCAATCCCTCTCCTTCGAAGGTTGATTGTCTGCCAGATGAATATGCGGGCGACCTTCCTCTTCGCCGAATCACATCCACCAAAAAATGTTTGCGTTATCATCATAACATTGTTTTCTTTATTGTCCACCCGCGTGTTTTTCGCGCCTTTTCTGTTAGACCGTTATAATGATTACGAAAACAACGATGTTATCGTTACCGCAGACTGTAACGTGTGTTACGCACAATATAATGTTTTTTCATGCAGCAACCGTAAGGTCGCACCACAGTCGCACGGTCGCTACGATATATCGATACCATTCACCGCCAATCAGGGAGTTCAGAGATATGGCACGCAGTACTCAGATTTCCATGCAGGATGTCGCCCGTGAAGCAGGCGTCTCACCGCAGACGGTTTCGCGCGTGGCCAACGGTTCCGATGCCGTGCGCCCTGAAACACGCATCCGCGTCGAAGCGGCCATGGAAAAACTGGGCTATCGCCCGAACTATGCCGCGCGTGCGCTTAAGCACGGCGAGTTCCGCAACATTGGCGTTGTGCTGTTCAATATGACCACTTTCGGCAATGCCCGCATTCTCAATGGCATCACCGCAGCTGCCAGAGACGTCGACTATTCCGTCACCATCCAAACCATGCGATCGGGCGCGGAACGCACACTGAAAGCCGCAGTCGAACGCATGAAGCAGCAACCTGTGGACGGTGTGATTGTAGTGCTTGAGGAACGTATCACTGACTTTGCCGAATACAAACCCCCGCGCGACCTGCCGGTGGTGCTGGTCACCGAAGGAGCGGCCGACCACTGCCCCACCATCGACGGCGACCAGTATGGATGCTCCACAGCCATTGTGGATTATCTGATGAGCAAGGGGCACCACACTGTCTACCACATTTCCGGCCCGGTAAGCTCACGTGCCGCAGAAAGTCGCGCCAAGGGATGGCGAGAGGCACTGGAGCAACTTGGTGCCGAAGTGCCTCCCATCACCATCGGCGACTGGTGCGCCGATTCAGGCTATCAAGCAGGAATCGCCCTCGCTCATGACCCCAACTGCACAGCCATCTACGCTGCCAACGATCAGATGGCATACGGCGCAATGCTTGGGCTCCAGGCCGCAGGCAAACGCGTGCCGCAGGATGTTAGCATCGTCGGTGTGGATGATTCGCTGGTCGATATGGTGCCGCGCCTGAACCTGACCACCATGCGCATGAAATTCGACGAGATTGGTGCCGCGGCGTTCTCCATGGTGCGTCAGCAATGCGAGGGCGAATATGTGCCATCCGGCGTCAAAACCGTAATCCCCACCGAACTGGTGGAGCGCGGATCAGTACGCGATATCAGCGCATAGGCAATGCAATTAGCGCGTGGATTTGCGGGTGATCAGGCGGGAGTCGGCCAGATACGTGTGCGGCTGGCCGGCTTTGCCGTTGATACGAGCAAGCAACAAATCAACGGCCTGAGCGCTAATCCAATCAAGACGTGAGTCCATGGTGGTCAGCGATGGCAGCAGGTAGGCGGATTCTTCGTTATTATCGAACCCCACCACCTGCACCTCGTCGGGTATGGCGATGCCGGCGACGGCGAGCGCGTTCATCACGCCGATGGCCACCTGATCGTTCATTGCCAGCACGCCGTCGAATGGTTTGCCGGAATCGATAAGCCGCTGCATGGTGCGCTGTGAGTTGCCGATGGACCAATCGTATCCGGTCACGCCAATGAGTTCCGGATCAAGCGGCTTTCCACGACGTTCGCATTCGCGTATCGCTCCTTTAAGACGCATTTCAGCGTTGCCTTCAACTGCCTCGCGCAGCTGGGCCAGGTCAGGGGTGCGATGCGCACCCACTACGGCAAGCGAGGTCATGCCGCGTTCGAACATGTGCGCCACTGCGGTGGCGGCGTCCGCCTCATCGTCGGTGGCCACTCGATCGGCCACTTCCCATGTGGTGCGTGCACCCAAGCACATAAGCGGGTAATGGACGTCAAGCATGTCGGGGGTGAATCTGTCCAGCTCCGTCATCGAGAGAATCAGCCCATCAGATACGGTGGTATTGAACGCTTTAAGCAGGGCTGCGGCGTCATATTCGCCGCCATCCTCCTGATAGGTGGTGATATACACCGAATAGCCGCGTTCGCGGGCTGCGCGGATAATATGGTCGGCCAAGTCGGCCATATAGGGGGCGGCCAGCATCGGCACCGCCAGGGTGACGAAACCGGTGGTGCCAACGTTCAACGTGCGTGCGGCGGCATTAACCTGGTAGCCGAGCCGTTCGATGACTTCTTGCACGCGGGCGCGAGTGGAAGAGGCCATGCGCCCGTTGTGATTGATCACGTTGGAGGCGGTTTTCAGCGATACCCCGGCCTCGTGCGCCACATCGCGTAACGTTACGCGTTTTTTATCAGGCTGGGGGTTGTCAAAGGACACGCTTTCGTCCCTCCAATTGCGGTGGCATGAAACATGCCTGATGGATACAACGGATACCCAGCCATTGTACCCGCACTCAGACGGCATTTGTTGTGTGCTATGCCGCCGTGCGGGTGACTGTGCGGGTGACCAGTAATCCGTTGCGTTGCAGGATGTACCGGCCACCGACATTAGGATTGCCGCTTGTGCGGTATGCAAGCACCACGTCACCGCTCAGTTCAGGCACGACGCTTGGCGTTGCGTCACGGTTGAGATAGAAGTCAAATACAGTATGACCGCTGCGCCGACGGGTGTGAATTAGATGATTCGACTCCCGCTGAGATTCCTGCTGTGATTCTCCCTGAGATTCCTGCTGACCGCCGAAAAGCGCCGGATCGGCAAGCAGCGCAGCAACACCCTCGCGGCTGAGATCGCAGCCGACATATACGGCTTTGCCTTGCCCATACGGATGAATGGTGATGGCCGGCACGCCGCCTATCTCCCAGGCTTCGGCTTCATCGCCCTCATAGGTGGCGACGACCTTCGCGTCATCGGCCACAGCAGTTACGACGTTCTGCCACAGCTGGCTGATGCTGCCGTTGGACAGGCACACATACGCGGGGTCAATGTCAGGTGCCGCTTCATCCGCGTCTGCTATCGGGCATATTGCATCGGCCGGCGACAGAGTGGATGTGATATTGAACTCTTCCGAACGCACGCCGAACATGTCACGCAGCAGTCCGTCGCCGGCACCGGGGTATCCGCCCAATCCCACGCGGAAGGATTCATCAATCAGCCCGGTGGCATAGTTCACGATCACACGACCGCCAGCCTTGGCAAAATCAGCGACGCGTTGAGTATCGTCACGGCTCAACGACAAGACCGTGGGCAGCACGATAGTGCTGTAGTCACTCCAGTCATCACGCAACGGCACCACGTCAGCACGCTGACCGGCGTCGAGGAATGCACGATACCAGTCGCGCACATCATGCCAGTGGCTGAGTTGCATGCTCGGCAGCGTCTGGCAGCGCGTGGCCCATTCGGATTCGGCGTGGAACAGAATGGCCGTACTGCTGCGTTCCACTTCCGCCCCCTGCAATCCTGCGGCGGCCAGCGTTTCCAGCGTTTCGCCCAGTTCGCACACCTCGCGGTATACCGTGCTGTCGGCACCGGCGTGTGGCAACATCGCGGAATGAAATGCCTCCGCGCCGGAGCGCGACTGACGCCATTGGAAGAAGTTGATGGCATCCGCACCGAACGCCACGTGGGCTATGGCGTCACGCATAAGTTCGCCGCCGCGCTTGCGCGCGTTCAATGGTTTCCATTGCACGGCCGAGGTGCTGTGCTCCATCACATACCATGGTTTGCCTTGTGCTAGGCCATTCATCAGTGCGTCCGAGCAAGCGAGCTCATCCAGATGCGATTCGCCTTCATGGAAGTAATGGTCGTTGGAGACGAAATCAACCTCGTCGCTCCAGCGAGCGTAATCCATGCAGCACTGGTCGGTGGAGACCATGAAGTTCGTAGTGAACGGTTTGTCAGGGCAGATTTCGGCGATGGCATCACGTTCGGCTTTATAGAAGTCGAGCAGCATATCGTTGCCGAAACGCTCGAAATCAAGCTGCTGGGCAGGATTGGCCATAGCGTCGCCGCCCATATGCCGCGGCACGATCACCTCGCCAAAAGAGGTGACGCGCTGCGACCAAAAGGCGGTGCCCCACGCGTCGTTCAACGCGTCGATATCGCCGTACTTGCGTTGGCACCATGCGCGGAAGGCGTTTTGCGCGTTATCCGAATAGTCACAGCGGTTGTTCCAGCCGTACTCGTTGCCCATATGCCAGGCAGTGACGGTGGAATTGTTGCCGTAACGCTCAGCGAGCTTGCGGCACATGGCCAGTGCGTATTCCTTGAACACCGGGCTGGTCGGGCTCCAAGATTGACGGCTGCCCGGATTGATGACATGCCCATAGCGGTCAATCGGCAGCACTTCAGGATGCTGCTCGTAGAGCCACAATGGCGCTGCGGCCGTGGCAGAGGCAAGATCCACGGCGATGCCGGCCGCCCCGAGCTTGGCGATGATGCGATCCAGCCAACCGAAGTCCCAGGTGTGCTCGCTGGGCTGGATTTTGGACCAGCTGAAAATGGCGAGCGCCACGGTGTTGACGTGCGCGCGCTTCATCAGCTCGATGTCTTCATCCCACACCTCTTCGGGCCACTGGTCGGGGTTGTAGTCGCCGCCGAAAGCCAATCCGCGACCGGATTCGGTCAGCAGCTTCGGCCAGGAGAATTCGCGTCGCATCAGCATTCCTTTCGCCATGCTCGGGGTTCGTTCGTTAAACGGGGAGGAGATCTATTCCTTGACTGCGCCGGCGGCAAGGCCGGACTGCCAATACTTCTGCAGCATCAGAAACGCAATCACCAGAGGAACGATGGTAATCAGCGAGCCCGTAATCACCAAATTCTGAATGGCCTGGCCGCCGGCGGTGCTCGCCTGGTCCTTCCACTGGTTCAAGCCAATGGTCAGTGGGTACCAGTCCTGGTCCTTCAACATGATCAACGGCAGGAAGTAGTTGTTCCACGTCGCCACAATCGTGAACAACGCGGTCGTCACGATGCCCGGGGCGAGCAGCGGCAGACTGATCTGCCAGAACGTGCGCCATTCACCGGCACCGTCCACACGGGCCGCTTCCAAGAGCTCATCCGGCACGGCTTGGTCGGAGAAAATCCACATCAAGTACAGGCCGAAGGTGGAGACGAGGCTCGGGATGATCATTGCGGCGGGTGTATTGGTCAGGTTCAGCTTGGCGAACAGCAGGAACTGCGGCACGGCCAGCGCGATGCCCGGCACCGAAATCGCACCGATGATGATAGCGAAGCAAGCTTTGCGGCCGGGGAAGCGGAACTTGGCCAACGCGTAGCCACCCATAATGGAAAGCAGGGTCGCGCCGCCCGCGCCCACCACCACATAGAGGATGGTGTTGATGAACCAGCGGCCGAAAATGCCATCCTGATAGGTGAACACCGTGACGATATTGTCCCACAAAGCGAACGTCTTGCCGAAGCCCAAGCCGAAGGTCGAAGTGAAGTCCGCCTGTGTTTTGGTGGCGTTGATCAGCAAATACAGGAACGGGAACAGGCAGTAGATTGCCATAATCGAGCAGACAAGCGTCAGCGCGATCGAGCGCGTGGGATTCGCGGGGTTGGAGAAGCCGTTCTTGGCGCTGCGCTTGCGCTCGGCCTTTTCGTCGGCCGCAACTCGCTTGGCGCGTTCCTTTTCGGCCTTTTTCGCGGCCTTTTCCTGTTCTTTCAGGCTCATGGCAGTAGTGGTGCTCATGTTACTTCATCTGCTCCTTCATGCTCTTGAGCTGCACGATATAGGCGATTGTCATCGTGATAATGGCCATCACGATTGCCAGCGCCGCCGCGTAATTCGACTGGTTGCCGGTGAAGCTCAGGTTGTACGCATACATATTCGGCGTGTAATACGTCGTGATCGCATTGCCCGGAACCATGTTCTGCAACACGGAAGGCTCGTTGAACAGCTGGAACGAGCCGATAATCGAGAAAATCACCGTAATCGCCAGCGAACCCTTAAGCTCAGGCAGCTTGATTTTCTTAACGATGTCCCATTCGGTGGCACCGTCGATGGACGCGGCCTCATACAGGGAGTGAGGGATGGTGGACAATGCGCTGTAGAAGATCAGCATGTTGTAGCCGGTGAATTCCCACGTGTTGATGTTGGCAATAGAGGCCAGCAGCACGTTGGGCTCCAGCACGTCGATGTTGGTGCCCAATAGGTCGTTGAGCGAGCCGACCAAACCATATTTCGCGCCGTATACGAAACCCCACACCATAGTGGAAACCACAGCAGGCACCGCGTAGGGCAGGAAGGTGGCGATACGGAAGAACTTGGTGCCATGCAGCTTCATCGAGTCCAGCGCCAAGGCCATGGCCGCCGACAGGAACAGCATAATCGGCACTTGGAAGCAGGTGAAGATGGCCACACGACCCACGGCCTGCCAGAAGTTCGTATCCGTAAGTAGTCGCGCATAGTTTTCCACTCCGACGAATTTCGTGCCGCCAATCATCTGGCGTTTGAAGAAACTGATGTAAATCGCGTACACGATCGGGATGATGAACACGAACACGAACACCACAGCGAAGGGGCCCATGAATTTCCAACCGCGCCAGTCGCGCTTGTGCTTGTTGACGGGAATGCGAGACGCCGTCGTCGCCTGAACCTGTGCTGTCATAATCTCTCCGAAAATCTGCCGGCGTCAGGATCCGTCTCCCTCATCCCCCTATCGAAAACGAAGGAGACGAATCCAAGCCGATATTGCACTGTGCTGAACCGTTGCACCTGATTATTCGACGGTGACGGTGTAGCCCTGCTGGGTGCCGTGGTCGCCGAGCGCCTGGGCGTAGTTGGCCATGGCCTCCTCCAGCGTGATTTCGCCGGTGTAGGCCTTGGAGATCTGGTCACCGTAGGAGGACTGGGCGAACGGGTTGTACGGCAGGTACTGGAATTCGGTGACGGGCAGTTGGGCTGCGGCCGCCAGGACTTCGTTCACATTCTGGCCGCCGAAGAACTCGTTGACCTCCTTGTTGGCTTCCGCATCCGGATCGGTGAAGCTGTCGGAGCTCAGGATGCGCTTGAGGGAGGGGAAGGTGCCGGTGGCGGCCATGGTGTCCGCGCCATCGCCGTGGGTCAGGTATTCGATGAACTTGTAGGCGGCCGCCTGCTGCTTGGACTGGGAAACGACGGCGAGCGCGGAACCGCCATCTTCTGCGGAGACCTCATCGCCCGCGTTCCACTGCGGCAGAGTGCGCACGCGCCAGTTGCCGGCCTGGTCGGGAGCGCCGTTCATCAGGTTGATCGGCATCCAAGCGCCGATGGTCAGGGAGGCGAGGGTGCCGTCGTTGAGCTCGCGGTTCCAATCGTCGGACCAGTTCGGCGTCTTGGTGTCCACCAGATCCTCGTCGATCAGCTTTTGCACGAATTCAACATACTTGGTCATGCCTTCGTCATGCATGTTGATGGTGATGTTCTCGCCGTCAACCTTCCACGGCTGGGCGCCGGCCTGCCATGCCTGCGCGGTGAAGGGCTGGTAGTCGTTTTCCGTGCCGGCCATATTGGTGATATACGAACCGGTGACGCGAATCTTCTTGGCGGCCTCGTAGTAGTCGTCCCAGGTTTCGATCGATTCGGCGTCCACACCGGCCTTGTCGAACACGGCCTTGTTATAGAAGAACATTTCCGGGCCGGAATCGATGGGCAGGGCGTAGGGTTCGCCGTTGTATTGCAGCTTGTTCCACGGGCCGGCCGCGTAATCATCCTTGAGATCGGCCGCACCGAACTCCTTCAAACTCACCAGGCCACCAGTCACTGCGAACTGGGTGACCGTGGGGTCTTCGAGCATCACTACATCGGGCGCGCCGTTGCCGGCTTCGATGGCGTTGGACAGTGCGGTGGACGTATCTGCTGCGGTGCCGGTGTTGTTGAATTTGACGGTGATGCCCGGGTTCGCCTCTTCGAAGTCGGCGATAAGATCCTTCATGGTGTTGCCGGAGTCCCAACCCCAGAACACCAGTTCGGCCTTGTCGGCATCGCCCAGGTTGGCTTCGGCGTTGTTCGCGTCATTGCCACAGGCTGCCATGCCGACCAGCGTGGCCGCGGCGGCCGTCGCCGCAATGAACTTCTTACCGTTACGCATATGCGTTCTCCTTCGCATCTTCCCCTCCTGCCCTCGTTGGCCAGGCTTGGGACGTTATGTGTGGTTATTCCGCTGGAATCGGCCACGCTCGCTCCTGTTCGGAGTGATACACCCGTGTACCAGTGGTTACGATGATACACCCGTGTACCACAGATGCAAAATTCAGGCAGACACGCCTCAAATATCAACGTTTCCAGCTGGTCTACGGCTGTACCACCGCTGTCCAAGTATCAGTCCAGCAACCAGTCAGGAATGAAACGCTAGGAATTATGCGTCAGAAAACTTCGCGCACAACACAATTGTGGCGTTGGACAACATAATCCAACGCCACAATGCAACAGACTAAAAAAACCGAACGGTTTCCGCTCAGAACAATCAGGCCGTACGGAATACCTTGGTATAGGAGCCTTCGGCTCGCGGACGCACCACAATCGAATCGATATCCACGGTATCGGGCTGAGCCAGCGCCCATCGCACGCATTCGGCGATATCCTCGGCCTTAAGCGGATTCGGCACGCCTGCATACACGGAGGCGGCACGATCCGCGTCTCCCCCAAAGCGCTTCAGCGAGAATTCCTCGGTTTGCACCATGCCCGGCGAAATATCCACGATACGCACCGGCTCGCCAACCTGCTCCAAGCGCAGCACGCGCGCCATCACACGCTCGGCGAACTTCGAGGCACAATACCCTGCACCGCCTTCATAGGGTTCAATGCCGGCGGTGGACGAAATTACCAGCACCGTGCCTTCGGTACGTTTCAACGCCGGCAGCAGCTTCTGTGTGATGCGCAACGTACCGATTACATTGAGCTCGTACATGCCGCGCCAATCATCCAGATTCGCAGTGGCCACCGGATCCTTGCCAAATGCCGCCCCAGCACAATTGACCAACGCCTTGACTTCGCCTGCGGCAAGCACCTGATCAACGGCCGCCTGTGTGGAGGCTTCATCGGTGATGTCGGCGACCGCATAGGTCACCACGTCACTGCCCTGTTCAGCATTCACTTCGTCAGCGAGCGCACGCAACTTCTCTTCGCGACGAGCCAGCGCCACTACCTGCCAGCCATCAGCGGCCAAGGTACGCACCGTCGCCGCACCAATGCCACTGGATGCGCCCGTCACCACTGCGCGATGACAGTTCTTTACATTAGATTCAGTATTGCAATTGTTTTCCATATGACATCCTTACTTTGCATTACGACCGAATGCGTATGCTTGGGTTAGTCCCTCAAGCGTTGACCCAATTCCTTCCTCAGTATCAGTGATAAGCTTCTCATTAGATTGAGAAGCATTGGACACAAATGAAAGATAATCTGATTCATTCAGCAAATCATCTGGCACATCTTGCTTTGTTCCCTCACGAATCACATCAATAAGTTCAGGCCAATAAGTTACGATTTCGCCCTTTATTCGTTTTGCATTCATTCGATACCATACACGCGCATCATGATCTTGTCTATATCCTTTTCCTGAAGAATTCTCTGTGTTTGATTTATTTTTAATTTGAATAAAACAGCTGCAATCAGTATTACAAAAGTCAACTGCAGTCAGCACTTCTCCACGGCACCATATCCAGCCATAATCTTTAGCTTTGAAAGCAATATACTCTTCCAACAAGTTTCCGCCGACATTCTCCGCCGACATAAACAAGTTATGATGCCACGCATATTCTCCTGCCAAAGCGCCATTGTCACCCATATGCGCAGCAACAATAGCAATAAGAGCAGGATCTGTCGCAGCTTGTTTTGGTTTTGCCACTTGCTGCGACGGCAATCCACGATCCCATGCTGTTTTAAACTTTCTGACCCATTTCGAAAACCATAAATCCAGAAAAGCTGAAGGAGCTAAAGCCAAATCTTCTTTATTCATAGCAATGTTGGGACGATAACCACGCAACTCATCCTGCAGCAAGACTGGGAAAAGCGCTTTCATCTGCTTGTTCAGATCCATAGGGAAATCTGCATTCAAATCTCGTGGAAGCTGAATATCTACCACAGCAGAAAAACGTTTTTGTGCATAATCATCGTGTGAATTACACCAGTTTAGCGAATCAGATAACTTGTCGTAAACTTTTTCCTTACTGGCTCGCTCCTTGGGCATGAAAACCTCCTTGAATCATGCATCTGCTTCGACGGAGAAATCCGCGGACAAAGCCCTTCATAGGTATACTACGCCTTATCTGCGTATATTCAAACCAGCAATATCATCAAGCAAAATTCCAAGTCATATCCGACGTATGCAAATACCTCGAATACGGAAAGTCCTTCCAACATGGATCAATGGTCTCACCCCGCATATCAGCAAGAATGGTTCTGCCTATGGCTTCGCCTAATCTGATTGGAACAGCATTACCGATTTGTCGATATTGATCGGCAATGTCACCGGCGATCCACCATTCCTTCGGGAAACCCTGCACCGCTTTGTACTCTTCAACCGACAAAGGACGCTGCTCAACAGGGTGGCAAAGATCAGTTGCGGGCATGGTCGGGGAGGTAACCAGTGTCGGCGATGGTTTATTCATAGATAGACGTCGGTAGAACCCTGTTTTACCGCCTCCTAAGTAATAAGCCTTTCCCATCGCCTCGGGCTGAATCTCAGGAGGAAGATTGCGCCAATATTGTCCTTCCGAGAGCATCGCAAAGTATTTGAGTCTCTTTTGCGGAAACTGAGCATAATGTTGATTATCTGATTCAATCCCACGCACGGCTTCGCCAAAAGTTCTCCACTTCGGCAATCCCCAACGCGAATCATCACTATGCGTCGGGGTAAGCCAACAACAACGGCTCCCATCTTCTTTGGCAATGAGCACTACTCGTTCCCTGATCTGCGGAGCACCGAAATTCGCCGCGTTGTACAGATTAAAGGAGACTCCATATCCCATCCGCTTTAACCGATTGAGAATGATGCGTAACGCTCCCCCTCGTATCGGCTCTTCACCTTGTGCAACTGGATATGATGTTGATAGCAGTCCTCGAACGTTTTCAATGACCAGATACCTAGGCCTCAGCTGTTCGGCCAATTCAAGATAGCGAAGAAAAACATTGCCACGTGGATCTGCGAACGCTCGTCGGGCACCCGCTGTGGAAAACGCCTGGCATGGCGGGCCTCCAAACATCACATCTATTTTCCTATTCTCCGGCAAACCCGCCATCTGAAGGACTTCTTCAGCAGAGATTTTGGAAATATCACCCAATAACGCAGCATTCGGTCGATTGCGGGTAATGGTCATTCTGCATTCACGATTGTTCTCGCAATACAGCAGAGGCACTATTCCGGCTTGTTCCATTCCCAAATCAAGTCCGCCGGCACCAGAAAAGAACGACAAACCAACGATATCAGGAACATCCGTTGATATTCGTTGATGATCCTTCGCGGCAGGTATGAGATTATTAGCCTTCATATATGTTTCCAACGCTGAACGTTGGAACACACGCCTAGAACCGGCCATGACATACGGTAAATCTCCAACATTGACCGCTCTGGTAACAACCGACGATGATACGCCCAATGCATCAGCTACTTCTTTCGCCGTAAGCAGTTTCTCCTGCTTCGTACCCATGAACGCACACCAACCAATCCAATAAAATCTATTGCAGTCTCCTCACTGTATCAAGAGGACTATAAAAAATAAACTAAACATGTTTTCGCAGTCCCCTGTCTGTAGCTGCGTCGCGGAAGTCCTGTACATGCCATCTACGACACGTTCTCGCCGATTCCGATGCCCAGCAGCACACGGGAGATGAATACACGCTGCTCGCCGGTGATGGGATCGGTGAATTCCAGACGGCGGGCGACCAGTTCCAGCGGCTGAGTGAAGTCATCGTAGGGACGTTCAGTGATGCGCGGGTAGAAATCGTCGCCGACGATTGGCAGACCCAACGAGTTCATATGCACACGCAACTGATGAGTTTTGCCAGTGTGCGGATGCAAGGTATATCGGGCAATGCCAGGAGCATACAATCCATCGCGCTCAATCACCGTCTCCGCATTAACAACGCCCGGCTCCTCATAAGCAGCCAAAATGCCACGCTGCTTAGTAATATGCGAGCGCCGCACAAGCGGAAACGGCCGCGGCGGCTCCAACAACGTCACCGTGCCATACCGCATACCGCCACGAAGATTCTTCGCCGCCTCACGCGGCGCACCCCCAACACGAATCGGCGCAAGCGGCGCCAAACATTCATACACCTTAGTAGCACGCCGCTCCTGAAACAGCATCTGATAGGCACCACGACAAGCCGGATCCCGCACAAACACCAAAACACCCGCAGTAAGCCGATCCAACCGATGCGCCGGAACAATATCCGGTTCACCATACCGCTCACGAAGCCGCATCAAAGCCGTCTCGCGATACCACATCCCCCGCGGCATTGTAGCCAAAAAATGCGGCTTATCCACCACAACAATCCGCTCATCCTCATACAACACCTCGCATTCAAACGGAATCCGAGGCTCCTCAACCACATACCGATGCCGCCGCCCACCCATAACCGCAACCAAACCCTTCCAACAAAAAACGTCCCGCAGCATTCCCACGAAACAAGCAAGCAGACCGCAAGTTTCCCACGAAACGAGCAGACGTCTCGCAACGTTTCCTACGAAACGAGCAGGTGTCCGGCATGTCCTGTTCACGGGCGTAAAGCTTGGCCTGCTGAGCCGTCGTGGAACAGTCCAGTGGACTGTTCCACAGGCGAAGTGAGCAGCTCTGCTGCGAAGACTGCGCAGCAGTTGCCTGGAGCGGTCCCGAGAATAGGACATGCCGGACACCTGCGGACACAAAACATAACAAATACTAAACGTTTACGACGAAACGAGCAGGCGTCCGGCATATTCTGTTCACGGGCGTAAAGCTTGGCCTGAGCGGCCTAGAGCGATCCCGAGAATAGAATATGCCGGACGCCTGCGGACACCTGCGAAAAACAACCTATTCAACAGTAACGGACTTAGCAAGATTGCGAGGCTTGTCCACGTCGTAGCCCTTGAGCTTAGCCATATCCATGGCAAACAGCTGCAGCGGCACCACATCCACCAGCGGACTCATCAACGTAGGGCACTGCGGCCGCCAAAAGACCACGTCGGCATAACGCTCCACATCCGGATCCCCCTGCTCAGCCACCGCAATAATGGTGGCACCACGCGCCTTGACCTCTTCGATGCCGGAGATCACTTTGGCATGCAGCACATTGCGTCCGCGTTCAGGCGGCACAATGAAGACCACAGGCTCACCTTCGTCGACCAAGGCGATCGGTCCATGCTTGAGTTCGCCGGCTGCGAAGCCTTCGGTGAAGGTGTAGGCGATTTCCTTGAGTTTGAGCGCGCCTTCGAGTGCCACAGGGTAGCCGACGTGGCGGCCGAGGAACAGGAAGGAGTTGGCGTTAACCGTGTGTTCGGCGGCGGATTGAATGGTGGATGCCTGAGTGTCGAGTACCCATTGGATTTTGCGGGGCATGTCTTTGAGGGAGTCGAGCACCTGGTGGATTTCGTCGCGGAACATTGCGCCCTTGACCTGTGCCAGATATAGGCCGAGCAGGTAGGCGGCGGTGATTTGCGCCACGAAGGCCTTGGTGGAGGCCACGGCCACTTCTGGGCCGGCGTGGGTGTAGAGCACGGCGTCCGATTCGCGAGGGATAGAGGCACCCTGCGTATTGCAGATGGCCAGCACTTTGGAGCCTTGTTCACGCGCGTGACGCAGGGCCATCAGCGTATCCATGGTTTCGCCGGACTGTGAGATGGCGACTACCAGCGTGCGTGGGGTCAGGATCGGGTCGCGGTAGCGGAATTCGTGTGCCAATTCGATTTCCACGGGGATGCGCACCCAGTGTTCGATGGCATACTTGGCCACTTGTCCGGCGTAGGAGGCGGTGCCGCAGGCTACGACGATGATTTTGTCGATTGCTTTGAAATCATGTTCGTCGATGCGTACTTCGTCGAGCATGATGTCGCCGTTGGCGTCGAAACGGCCGAGCAGGGTGCGCTGCACGGCGGCAGGATCCTCATGGATTTCCTTATCCATGAACGAATCCCAACCGCCTTTTTCGGCGGCCGAGGCATCCCAATCCACGGTGTAGGTTTTCGGGTTGGCGATTACGTTGCCGTCGAAATCGGTGACGGTTACGGTATCGGCGGAAACGCATACGGCCTGATCCTGGTCGATTTCCATGGCGCGCTTGGTGTAGGCCACGAATGCGGCCACATCGGAGCCGAGGAAGTTCTCCCCATCGCCTAGGCCAACCACGAGCGGCGAATCGTGGCGAGCGCCTACGACGATGTCGGGCTGACGGCAGTCGGTGGCGAGGATGGTGAAGGCACCTTCGAGCATGCGGGCCATGCGGCGCATGGCTTCGAAGAGATCAGGCTTCCCGCCGTTTTCGGCGATGACCTTGTCTACGATTTTGCCGAGCAGTTTGGCGGCCACTTCAGTGTCGGTGGCGGAGGCGAAACGATAGCCTTCGGCTTGCAGATCAAGGCGCAGTTGCGAGGCATTTTCGATGATGCCGTTATGGATGATCGCCACTTTGCCGTCGCGGCTGGTGTGCGGGTGCGCGTTCACGTCGCTAGGCTCACCATTGGTGGCCCAACGCGTGTGGCCGATGGCCACGGTTGCATCCGGCAATGGTCTGCGTTCGATGTCGTCGATCAGGTTCTTGAGTCTGCCGGCTTTCTTGCGCACGACCACCTGATCCATACCGGGAGCGCTGAGGGCCACACCGGCTGAATCATAGCCGCGATATTCCAAACGATTGAGGCCCTGCAGGCAAACTTCTAGCGGTTTGCCGCAGGCCGTGTCGATATTTCCAGCGTATCCAACGATTCCACACATGGCTCACTAGCCTAACTGAAGCCGTTGTCGATGCAAACGGCATCCGGCTTCCCTTGCATATTCATTACGCCGTTTCTGTCGCGGTAACGGCTCTGCTCTACAGCACGTGCTGCAGGAAGTCTTTGAAACGCGGTTCGCTGGGGTGGTCGATAATATCGGGGCCGCCCTTTTCGACGACCACGCCACCGTCCATGAACACGATCTGATCGGCGACTTCTCGGGCGAAGCCGATTTCGTGCGTGACGCACACCATGGTCATGCCATCATTGGCCAGCGAGCGCATCACGTTCAGCACTTCACCCACCAGTTCGGGATCCAGCGCGGAGGTCGGCTCGTCGAACAGCATGATTTCCGGCTTCATGGCCAGTGCGCGGGCGATGGCCACGCGCTGCTGCTGGCCGCCAGAAAGCTGCGCCGGGTAATAGTCCAGGCGATCGCCCAGGCCTACGCGCTGCAGTTCGGCCACGGCCAGATCACGGGCCTCTTTCTTAGGCTTGCGCTGCACGTGCACGGGTGCTTCCATCACGTTTTCGAGCGCGGTCATGTGCGGGAACAGGTTGAAGCGCTGGAACACCATGCCCAGCTTTTCGCGCTGCTTGGCCACTTCCTTATCGTTCAGGGTTTGCAGTACCTGGCCGGAACCTTTGTTGACATACTTGTAGCCGATGAGTTCGCCGTCGACTTCGATGGTGCCGCCGGTGATGGTTTCCAGCTGGTTGATCAGACGCAGGAACGTGGATTTTCCGGAGCCGGAGGGTCCCAGAATCACAGTGACGGTGCCGGGCATCACGGTTAAATCGACACCCTTCAGCACATGCAGGGATCCGAATGCCTTATGCACCTGGGTAGCTTTGATAGCTGGCTGCGCTGCATCCGTGGAAATTCGCGCGTTGGTAACTTCGCTGATGGTCATTTCCGCTCCCTTACGCATTCAACCCGGTGAAGGTGGTTTGGTTGATTTTGTTCACGTCGTCCTGCGGCTCGCCGCTTGATTTGCCCGGATATGGCGGATCATACGGCGGCTGCTTGCCTTTGGTGCCCACCGGGCGGGCGTTGAAGCCCTTGCCGAAGTGCGCTTCGAGACGCGACTGGATAATCATAAGGATCGAAGTGATCAGCAGGTACCAGATGCAGGCAACGATAAGCAGCGGAATCGGCTTATAAATACGATTGGCGATAGCGTTGGTGGCGAACTGCAAATCCAGCGTGTAGGGCACGGCCAATACCAGCGAAGTGGTTTTGAGCATGCCGATGGTTTCGTTGCCGGTGGGCGGGATGATGATGCGCATGGCCTGAGGCAGCACGATACGGCGCATGATCAGTGTGCGTCCCATGCCCAGCGCCTTGGCGGCCTCGGTTTGGCCGGGGTCGACGGCTTCGAGGCCGGCGCGCACAATTTCGGACAGATAGGCAGCTTCGTTCAATGCCAAACCAATCCAGGCGGCATTGAACGCGGTGATCACATCCTGCGAGTCGATGCTCCAGAATTCTACGGAGGTGAACGGAATGCCTACACCGATGCGCGGAACCAGCACGGCGAACAGGCCCCAGAACACCAGCTGCGTGTACACAGGCGTGCCACGGAAGAACCAGATGAAGAACCAGCTGACGCCCCTGAGCACCGGATTGATGGATTTGCGCATGACCGCCAATATCACTGACAGTATGATGGCCACCACCATCGAGATCACCGTCAGCTGCAGCGTATGCCAGATGCCGGCGAGCACATTTTCGTTGAACAGGTACTTCCAGACTGTGGGCCAGTCAAGACGCGGGTTGGTGATCAATCCTTGAATCAGCATCAACGCCAGCAGCGCCACGATGACGCCGGCCACGATCGGGCCGGTGCGCTTTACCGGCAGCGCGTTGATGCGATTGGGGATGTTCAGACCTTCCCCGTCAGCTTCTTTCTTCGCCATGGTTCTTCCTTCTTGCGAACGGTTCTACTGTCAGGCACAGTAGAAGAACTGTGCTACGAGTTGGTAAAAAACCGCTTATTCGAGACGTTTAGTCGAGATCAACGGGATTGATTTCGGCCGTGTCGAGCGCGCCGGATTCCACGCCCCAATGTTCGAGGATCTTCATATAGTCACCATCGTCCATCAGCTTCTGCATGGCCTTCTGCACGGCTTTAGCCATAGCGGAGTCACCCTTCTTGATGGCAATGCCCTGCTTGATGGCACCCTCGTTCTCGTCCAGCGCTTCCAGAGCACCGTCGGTCTGGGAGATGGCGTAGCCGGCCACAGGCGAATCGGCATAGAAGGCATCGGCCTTGCCGGTCACCACATTGGTGGCGGCATCGGTTTGCAGATCGTAGGACAGCACTTCAATCTTGTCCTTGCCGTCCGCCTCGCACTGTTCGGCGGCGGCGTTGGCCTCCTCCTCCTGCACGGTGCCGGTCTGCACGGCGATCTTCAGGCCGCACAGGTCGGCGGTGTCCACCTTGTTCGGATTGCCTTTGGTCACGGCCCATGTGGAGCCGGCCTTGTAATAGCTGACGAAGTCCACGGCTTCCATACGTTCCTCGTTGATGGTCATGGCGGTGATGCCGAGATCATACTTGGCGCCGACGGAGGGCACGATGGTATCGAAGCTGGATGAGACGATCTTGGTCTCCAAACCCATGACGCGGCCCAGCGCCTTGGCCAGATCCACATCGTAGCCGACCGGAGTCTTGCCGTCCTCGGCCAGGAACTCGGCCGGAGCATAGCTCAGCTCCATGCCCACCGACAGGTCGCCACCTTCGGCGACGTCTTCGGGCACCAGCGCGGCGATGGCGTCGTCCTTGGTAATGGAGCTCACGTCATAGGCGGTTATGGATTCCTCTGGCGAAGTTGCCTTATCGGAGGTGCCGCAGGCGGCGACGGCAAACAGCATGGCAGCGCCGGCCACCATGGCAACGGCGGATTTCAGTGTTTTGAACGGAGTGGTTGACATCATTGTTCCTCGCTTCTTCTTCTCAAGGTTGAAAGGATAGACAGCCATTGTATCGGCACCACGTAACCCGTAGGTTTTGGCGACCGTCTGCTGGCCAAGGCTACTGTACGAAGCTACTGCATGGAGGCTACGGCGCGCAAGGGCCGTCAATAGGGCCGCCCGACAACAAAAGGGGCGGTTCGTAACAACAACAACGAACCGCCCCTTAAGCACCGGCGCAGGCCGGCATATGGCAATGCTATGCAGTTATTGCGTTATGGATGTGCTTATCAGTCGACATCGGTCGGGTTGATTTCCGCCTTGTCGATGGCACCGGAGCTCACACCCCAGTGGTCAAGCAGCTTGGAGTAGGTGCCGTCATCCATCAGCTTCTGGATGGCCTTCTGCACGGCTTCAGCAGTAGCGGAATCGCCCTTCTTAATGGCCACGCCCTGCTTGGTGACGCCCACATCCTCACCGTAGGCCTCAATGGAGCCGTCGGTCTGGCTGATGGCGTAACCGGCCACAGGCGAATCAGCGTAGAAGGCGACGGCCTTGCCGGTCACCAAATTGGTGGTCACATCGGTTTGCAGCTTGGAGGAAAGCACTTCGATCTTCTTGTCGGCCGGGCACTTTTCATTGGCCGCGTTGACTTCCTCTTCCTGCGTGGTGCCGGTCTGCACGGCGATCTTCTGACCGCACAGGTTGGAGGAATCGAAGTTCTTGGGGTTGCCCTTGGCCACGGCCCACGTGGAACCGGCCTTGTAATAGCTCACGAAGTCCACGGCCTCGGAACGCTCCGGGGTGATGGTGAAGGAGCTGATGCCAAGATCGTACTTGGCGCCAACCGACGGGATGATCGAGTCGAAGGTGGAGGTGGTGGGTTCGAACTCCAGGCCGAAGATCTTGGCCAGCGCGGCGCCCAGATCCACGTCGTAGCCGACCGGCGTCTTGCCGTCCTCTGCTAGGAATTCAGCTGGGGCATAGGAGGTATCCATGCCGATGGTGAGCTTGCCGTCCTTGGTGACGGAGTCGGGCAACAGTGAGGCGATGGCGTCGTCTTTCTTGATGCCGGAAACGTCGAATCCCTCGGTGGAGCTGTTGGTGCTGCTGCTGGACTTGTCACCGGTGTCGGAGCCGGCGGTCGAATCAGCGGAATCGGAGGTGCCGCAGGCTGCAACCGACACCAGCATGGCCACGCCGCACAGGGCGGCGGCCATGGCTTTGAAGTTCTTGAACGCCATAATGGATCCTCTCTCTAAGACCTATGATTCATGGCTTACGAGAGGCACACTAAGCACGCTTTGCTACGAAAACGTTAATCTCGCCGATATTGTCCGCAACGTGGTCAGTGGCGCATGTTGGCGTAGCGCATGGCGCGCTGGGCTTCGCGCTTGTCCTGTTCCTCGCGCAGGGCCTGGCGCTTGTCGAATTCGCGCTTGCCTCGAGCCAGTGCGATTTCGGCTTTGACGCGGCCATCCTTAAGATACAGGCGAATCGGCACGATGGTATAGCCCTTGGCTTCGATCCGGCGGGCGAGTTTGGTGATTTCAAGCCGATGCAGCAGCAGCTTACGCTTGCGCTTGGGCGCATGGTTATTCCACGTGCCGTTAAGGTATTCGGGAATATTCGCGCCTTCCAGCCAGATTTCGCCACGACGGTCGATGGACACAAACGCCTCAGCCAGTGAAGCGCGTCCTTCGCGCAGCGATTTGACTTCGGTGCCGGTCAGTGCGATGCCGGCTTCGTAGGTGTCTTCAATAATGTAGTCGTGTCGCGCCTTCTTGTTCTGCGCGATCAAACGATTCTTTTGATCAGGTTCCTTGTTTGCCATAGGTTATGTCGTTGTCTTTCATGCGAATGCCGCACCACCTGCATGGTCGCGTGATGGTCGCGTGCGATCAGTGCACGAACCAGTACTGACCCTGATTGGTCAGGGTGCGGGTGTTGGTGTTATAGGGGCCTGCCAAGGCATTCATTTCGGAGATCAGGAACGTACCGTTGCTGTATACGGCTTCGACTACGGCCACATGGCCGTAGTAGCCATCCGCTCCGTCTTGCCCGGGCAGGAAGGAGAGTGCCGCGCCCACTTCGGGATTATGGTCTACACGCAGACCATAGGATGGTGCGCTTTGCCACCAGTATCCGCCGTTGCCCAGATAGGAGGGAGTGCCGATGCCCAGCTGGCGGCGGCGCTCATAGGCCCACCACGTGCACTGGCCGGCCACATACATATTGCCAACATCACCATTCGAGGTGCCCTGGCCGCCGGAGGTGCCGGGAGACACCGACGGTGTCGACGTGCCCGCATTGCCCGATGTACCCGGGTTGCTTGGCGTGGAAGGATTGGTCTGGGTGGTGCCACCGGTGTTCGGGTTGCTTTGGGTACCCGGATCCACCTTGTTCGCGGCTTCGGCCTGTTCCTTCTGCCACTGACGGTTGTAGGAGTCGACCTGCGATTGAATAAGCACGGTTTGTGCGGCCTGCTTGGCGGCCTGGGAATCCAGCGAATCCACCTGGGATTCCAGTTCGGCGCGCTTGGCCTCGCCTTCCACACGCAGCTTATCAAGCGCGTCACGTTCGCTTTGCGCGGTGTCGGCGGCGCTTTGTGCGGCAGCGGCCTTTTCGTCGGCCTTGGTTTTCAGCGTGGCGATCTGCTTTTCGATGGCTGCAAGTCGTTCACTGCGATTCATCGACGTGTTAAGCGTCGTGGCCGCAGAGGATGCCGCATTGGCTTCAATACGAGACAACGCATCACGCGACTGCATCGAATTGACGAAGTCTTCGGTGCTGGTGGCACCGGTGACCACACTCATCACGTCGGAGGCGTTGGATCCGTGCATTTCTTCGCGCGCCAGCTGGGCTACGGCGGCGTGAGCGTCGTCGTAATCCTTGCCGGTCTGCTCAATCTGCTTCTCAAGATTGGCTTTGTCCTGCTGTGCGGCGGTCAGACGGTCGGCTGCCGCATCGGCTTCATCCTGAGCGGTGGCGGCAGCTTCATTGGCTTCGGTGACCTTAACCTGCGCTGCGGCGATCTTGTTGTTGGTCAGATCGTCCAGTTCCAATATCTTTTGAGCAAGCTCATCACTGACACCCGCCAGTTGTGCCTTGAGCTCGGATTCACGCTGCGCGGAAGCCGCATGCTGGTTCTGCGCGTTGACCAGGTCGGAATAGGTGTCCGCTTGGGCGGGTTGCACATTGCCCGTCATCAGGCAGGCCAAGCAGGCCGCACCGGCCGTAATTACCGTCAACGCGGGCTTGATCGCCTTCGCGAACCTCATAGGAATCCTTTCCGTCCGTCCATCACTAGGCACATACCATAACATGTGAAACTGATTGCAGCGCCACGCCGCTGTTGCCAGGCCGTACGTGGCCTGCTGACGCCTTACCAAGCCATCCGAATTACGCCGAGAGCAGACGAACAGGCCTCGACATAATTGCAGCTTATTTGCAGCTTATTAAGCCTGCAGGTACCGGCGCAGGGAGATAGTCGAGGCGATTACGGAGAGCAACATCGCGCCCAACACCAGCAGAGGCGAGATGGCAAGCACCGTCATCTGATTGACATAGGGAATCCATGTCACCGATTTAGCCAGCCATCCAGTGATGAATACGCGCACAATCACCGACAGCATCAGGCACGAGAGCAGGGAGCCAATCAGCGAAGCAATCGCACCTTCCAGAATGAACGGCAATCGAATCGTCCAGTTGGAGGCACCAACATATCGCATGATTTCCGTTTCGGTACGTCGGGATGCCGCGGACATACGAATTGTGGTGCCGGTGAGCAGTATGGCGACCAGTACCATGACGCCGGCGAGCACGGCCGTCACCGCTGTGGCGCGGTTGAGCACGGCGAACACCGGATCGAAGATCTGCCTCTGGTCGGTTACCGTTTCCACACCCTCTTTGCTAGAGAGCACTTCGGCGACCACCTGATACTTGGTGGGATCCTTAAGTTTGAGCCACAGCGAATCCTGCATATCATCGGCGGTTAGCGTGCGGCCTTGGAATTCACCGTTGGGATACTGCTTGGTGAAGGTGTTATCGAAGTAGTCCTGCTTGCTGACGTAATTGATGTTGGACACCACGTCGGCGAGTTCGTCGCGAATAGTTTTCTGCAGGTCGGTAATTTCCGAGGGGGTGGGTGAGGTACCGGCCGCGCAGTTCGCGGAGGTTGACGTGCCGTCCGGGCACAGCCACACCACAACTTCCACCTTGTCGTACCAATCGCCCTTGGCCTTGGTGATCTGCGCCTGAGTGAGCACCGAGGCACCGATGAACAGGAAGGAGATGAAGGTGACCAGCATCAGCGACAGCAGCATGGACACGTTACGGGTCAGATTGGCCCAAGTTTCGGACAGGATGAATCGCGCACGCATGATTTAGTCCTCCTTATCCTCGTTCGAATGCTCATTCTGATTGCGATCGTGTTCGGTCGCAGCGTCGCTCGCACTTCCGCTCGGCGGTAGCGGCGGCACCGGTGGCGTCGGGGGTGCTGGAGGCGCAGCGATGTCCTCCTGCGCTGATGCCGAGGCATCCGCAGGAGTTTGCGTTTGTACCGGCTTGTCATCGTCCTGCGGCACAGAGGCTGGCGCAGGAACCGGCACCGGGGCTGATGCCGGCGTCGATGCTGCATCTGTGGCAAGCGGATCGAACGCCTGTGTCTCTTCCATCGCCTGGGCCTGCTCGTCAAGTGGCAGTCCTTTGCCCCAAGTCAGGGTGGTTTCCAGCGGCGCGAAGGTCTCCCCGTAGCGGCCGGTGCGACCGGAGTGCACTGAATTAGCCAGTCGTGCGATGCCTTCGGACGGATCGTCACCGATGGTCACCATGGCGTGGCGCGTGTCATACTGCTCATTGACCTTGTCGGCGACCGTCGGCAGGGCCTGGGTGGCTTTGTCGGATTTGGCTTCCACTTCGGCATCCGGGAAGTACAGCGCGGAATCGTAGGAGCCGTGGGCTTCGTCGCGCACGATTTTGCCATTGTGCAATTCGATAACGCGCTTGCGCATCGAATTGACGATTTCCTCATTGTGCGTGGCCATAACAACGGTGGTGCCGGTGCGGTTGATCGCATCCAGCACCTCCATAATGCCCAGTGATGTGGTCGGGTCAAGGTTGCCGGTGGGCTCGTCGGCCAACAGAATCTGCGGATGGTTCACATAGGCGCGGGCGATGGCCACACGCTGCTGTTCACCGCCCGAAAGCTCGTGCGGATAATTCTTTTCCTTACCCGTCAATCCCACGGTTTCCAACACCTTGGGCACCAGCGAGCGCACGGTGGAGCGGCGGGTGCCAATCACTTCCAGAGCAAAAGCGACGTTCTCCCACACGGTTTTGTTGTTCAGCAGCTTGTAATCCTGGAACACGAAGCCCAGCGTGCGGCGGTAGTGCGGCACCTGACGGTTGGCAATGCGTCTCAGATCGTTGCCGGCTACACGAATCTCGCCGCTGGTGGCTTCCTCTTCGCGCAGCAGCAGGCTGAGCAGCGTGGTTTTGCCCGAGCCGGAAGCGCCCACAAGGAACACGAAGTCGCCGCGCTCGATATCAAGGTTGATGCTGTCGAGCGCGGGACGCGTGCCCCTCGGGTAGATCTTCGACACATTGTCCAACGAGATCAGTGCCATGACCGTCCTTTGTATTTGTTGGTTTTACTCGTTTTCGGCTGCACGGCGCTGTTCATGGCGCCAACGGATGCCGGCTTCGATGAAGGCGTTGATATCGCCGTCGAACACCGCCTGCGTCTGGCTGGTTTCGTAGCCGGTGCGCAGATCCTTGACCATCTGGTAGGGGTGCAGCACGTAGGAGCGCATCTGGTCGCCCCAGCTGGCCTTGATATCGCCGGCCAGTTCCTTCTTCTTCTTGGCTTCTTCTTCGTGGCGCAGCACCAGCAGTCGGGACTGGAGCACTGCCATGGCGGAGGCGCGGTTCTGGATCTGCGAGCGCTCATCCTGCATGGTCACCACGATGCCGGTGGGAAGGTGGGTGATGCGCACGGCCGAATAGGTGGTGTTCACACCCTGGCCGCCGGGGCCGGAGGAGCAGTAGGTGTCCACGCGGATGTCGGTGTCGGGGATGTCGATGTGATCGGTGGCCTCGACCAGCGGCACGACTTCCACAGCCGCGAAGCTGGTCTGGCGGCGGCCCTGGTTGTCGAACGGAGAGATGCGCACCAAGCGGTGGGTGCCGCCTTCAACGGACAGACGACCATAGGCGTAGGGTGCGTCCACCTGGAAGGTGGCGGACTTGATGCCGGCCTCTTCGGCGTAGGAGGTGTCCATCACCTTGGCCTTGAAGCCGTTGCGTTCGCAGTAACGCAGGTACATGCGCAGCAGCATCTGCGCGAAATCGGCCGCATCCACGCCGCCGGCACCGGAGCGGATGGTCACCACGGCGCTACGTTCGTCATATTCGCCGTCGAGCAGGGTTTGGATCTCCATTGAATCGAGATCCTCCTGAATGGCGCCGATTTCGCTCTGGGCTTCGTCCAGCGATTCCTGATCGCCTTCTTCGCGACCGAGTTCGACGAGGGTTTCCACGTCGTCGATGCGGCTGGCTGCGGAGTCCAAGCGCTTGAGCTGCGATTCGGCGGCGGAAAGCTTGGAGGTGATTTTCTGGGCGTTGTCCGGATCATCCCACAGGCCGGGGGCTGCCGCCTGGGTTTCAAGATCCTTGATATCCGCCTTCAGACGGTCGATATCCACCGCTTTGGCGATGGATTCGTATTTGGCGCGCGCGTCGCCGATTGCTTGGGAAAAATCAAATTCTGCCATCGGAAGTTACCTTACTGTTCAATACCGTGTTTGTTTGGTCAGTCGCGTCCTCGTTGACAGCCTTCGCACATTCCGCCGGCGTACCTGGGTTTTTCAAGGATGCCTTGCTCCCCCGCAGCCCTGTAATGCCGTGGTTTCCCGTTGCAACGTTTTTTGAGCTTTTGGGAATCGCCTCACAGCATCGGACGCGCATTGCACGGGGCACGATGTGCGAAGGCGGCGTCAAAGCCCCGCGATGGCGGGGACGATCAGGGAGCCGAGCATGGCAACGGCTACGACGAAGCACACCACACGCACCATAGTGCGGCGGCGCGCTTCACGCTGCTGACGGCTGTCCTGATAGTTACTCACGGGCACTCAGCCTAGCGTTACCGCCCGACGCCGCTTGTTCGTATTGCCGTCTTGTCCGTCACCTGCCGGCGCCTGCCTGTGAAGTGCATCCTTCTGCCTATTTGTGGTGCCACTTTCCGACTGCCGGCCCGGTTGCTGGATTCGTTTACCTACGACGCCCGCAGCATTTGCCACCGACGCCGCCTTTGCCGCCCGCACCCCAAGGGCCACGACCTTCGGCTTTCAGTGAGGCAAGATGATGCTTCATCGCTACCAGCATAATGTGCGCGTCTTCGAGACCAAGATGACGCTCTTTGCGACTTAAGTCCAACGCTCCTTGGCGCTTGGCGTAGGAGTCAAGCGTATTGTCGCCATATGGATGGCCTTCGCTGGGAGCAGAACCGGGATCCCACTGCCGGCTCATCGGCATGGTATCGATGATGGTGATATGCCCGGCCCGGTAGCTTTCCGCATATCCGGCAACGTTGAGCATGAACCAGCCGTGTTCGAAGGTGGCGTTGTGAGCCACGTACGGTTGTTGGCTCAGGCGAGACAGCAGTCCGGTCTGCGCTTGGGGCCATTCGTCGAACATACGCATGCCGGTTTGTGGACCGCGAGCGCGCACGTCGATGCCAGTGAGCTGCAGGATGAAGGGATTGCCCAGTTGTGCGCAGCGCTCAGTGACGCCGAACGACAGACGGGCCTGCCCGTAGGCGTCGCCGGCCTCATAGTAGCGCTGTTCGTAGCCGTAGGCGTTATTGTGACCGGCTGGCTTAGGGCTGATCATATTCATGAATTCGAAGCCGACGTCGATGATGTAGTCGCGGGCGGGATCGGTGCCGGTGGTTTCGATGTCGATGCCCATCACCGTGTCCACGTCACGGCCGGGCAGATAGGCGTCGCGCCAGTCGGGCTGTGGGTAGGGTTTGCCGTTGGCGTCAAGCGGACGGCTGATGCCGCTGCCAGTGCTACTGCCCAAGCCGCCATTCAGGCCATTGCCGCCGCTCTCCTGCACACGACTGCCTCCGGGGCTGGTCACCTGCGACAGATTCGCGCGCGACATGGAAGTATTGCTGGCATGCTTCTGGAAGCGCTGGTTTTTGCGGCGTTCGGCACGTTCGTTGAGAATCACAGCCGTACGATCCTGAATATCATCCAGTTCGATGGCTACCGGTTGTGCGGCGAGACCTGCGGCATCATCTGCTTGCGCACCATCGTCGGTTGCCAGCAACGGCAGTGAACCTTGATTCGAATTGTGCAGATGGGAAGCATCGGCATAAGGCCTGAGCACTACCGCGGTGGTCCTGCCCTGCTTTTCGCGGCTGGCCTTCCACAAGCGCATCCGCTCGCCAAGACTGATCAGTGTATTGATTTCATCGTTGAGCCGGCGGTTGGCGTAAGCGAGCGCACGTGGCAAACGATAGGAGGCGATAAGTCGGTCGAAATCGGTCATGAATGTGCTGTTGCACTGGGCGATGATCGCTTCCAAGCGATCGCGCGTGGCATAGTCGGCTTTGAGCGCATCGTGCACGGATTGCGCGTCGCAATCCGGTGCCGCTGGCGCACCTGCATTCGGCACACCGGCGCCAACGCCACCAGCCAAATCCAGCGAGGCGACCCACTGCCAATCGATAGCGTTGCCATCAGCATCCTTGGGCATTGATGTGGCCCATTGGCCAATATCCTGCTTAGCTACGGTCTGCCAAGCCTGCTCGTCGACAGACTGCTGCTCCCCCACTGCGCTTGGTGCCATACCATCTGTCAGCTCATCCGCCATGTCTGCCGCACCCCCATTCTCTGAATTTCAGCCTGCTAGTTTCAGCTTACGCACGTTGTGCGGCAGTCACACGCGCCTGCCGCACGTCCTTCCACGCACATTGCCTTTCTTCCGCACATTTCGTGCTGCCGGCAACGCACACAGCAGATGTGTGCAAGTGGCTTACGCTTTGGCGTAGGTGAAGTCGTGGATCACGCGGCCGGCGGTCAAGCCCTTGTTTTCGAAATTGGTGAGCACACGACCGGCGAAACGCTCCGATTCCTGGAAATCGGCGTGCGGCATGCTTTCGGCCAAATCGGCATTGCCTTTGCCCACATGCTCGGTCGGCAGGCTTACGGTTATGCCGCCTGCGTTGCGCCAGTCCGGCAACGCATCCATCACCTCGTGCACATGCAACGCATAATCCTCGATATCAGTGGCGATGCGCCACACGCCACCATCGGCCAGCGCACGATGGATGTCGGCGGCCAGCGCCTCCTGCACAATGCGACGCTTATGATGCTTTTTCTTGGGCCACGGGTCGGGGAAGAAGGTCCATACTTCTTCCACAACGCCCGGCGCCGCCACCTTGAACAGTTCGGGTGCGTTCACCTGTGCCACGCGAATATTGTCAAGCCCCTGCTTGCCGGCGAGCAGCAGCGTATGTGCCACGCCGGGATCATAGACCTCCAACGCCAGGAAGTTGCGTTCCGGATGTGACGCGGCCGCGGCGACTACGTTCTCGCCCTGTCCGGTGCCGATTTCCACAATCAACGGGTTATCGTTGCCCCAGGTGCGTTCGATGAATGCACGATCGAATACGAATCCCTCACGCACGTCCAATGTGTTGCCGCCAGCGCTGATATCCAGCAGATACTTGTCGGCGTAATTGTCCCACGCGCGCTGCAAACGGGCGTCCAGTCGGCCCGAGCGGCGCACAAACGACAGCACCTTGTGCAGCGGGTGCCCCTCGGGGGTGCGTTCGGCAGCCTCTACCGGCTCATCAGCGCTCGCGTTCACCGCTGTTTGCTGCACATCATCCTGGGTCATGTCACATCCTTATCGTCGCCTTATCCATTGCCCTGCGCACGGTCGCATACATATGCTGCCAGCGCGGGCACGGGCGGCCCGTTCAACGTAGTCGCCGACGGCAGCCCAGCATTCGCCTCCACCTTAGCATCAGGGTTATTGCAAACGCCTCGCATCCACTGTTCGCCTATGGCCGCATTCGTGATAGTGCAATACAATGGTGTTATGAATGAACCTCATAGTGCGCCTCAGCACAATTCCCCTTACGATCAGCAATCCTACGATCAGCAGTCTGGGCAAACTCCCTACGATCAGCCCACGTCGCCTACGACGCCTACGGCAAACGTCAATCCTAACGCCGAGTCCTATGGCCCGACGCCCACATACGGAGCCTACACTCCGCAAGCGGCACCCGAATACGGCCAACAAGGGCAGGCCGGCGATCCGAACGCTCAAGCATCGCAAACATACGGGCAGCCGGGTCAAGCTGGGCAGCCCGGGCAGCCTGGCGGCTATGGTGCCAACCCTTATGCACAGCCGTATGGCTACCCGCCGCAAGGGCCAGGCTATTACGCGCCTATGCCCCCTGCCTATGCACGCTGGAATGTGCTGTGCATCGTCGGCTTCGTGTTGGCATTCGTTCTGCCTCCCGTCGGCTTGGTTATTTCCATCATCTCGCTGGTGCAGATCAACAAATCCGGTGAGAAAAGCAAGGGACTGGCCATCGCCGGCATCGTGCTCAACGCCATATTCACGCTGCTGCTCATCGCAGTGATCGCCTTCGCATTCTGGGTTATCGGCGAAGTCGCCACACACTACGGCGATTCTGGATCGTATCCAGAATGGTGCGAGTACGGCTTGGATAACGGCATGGAGTGCCGCGGCTATAACGATTCCGACTACTCCGACTATTCCGACACGCCGGATTACGGCGATATTGACCTTGATGAGGTCCAACGACTGCTGGAACAGTACTCACGCACTGGCGATATCGCCTGAACGGGAAAAGTGCTGAAAACGGCTTAATTGCAACGTTTTCAGCACTTTTTCATAAGCGCGACACGCCGAAGACACGCCTCGATTTGCGTTAGTCTCAGCTTCGAGTAATATATCTACTCGTTGCCTCACGGAAACGCGAGAAACACGGCCCCGTAGCTCAGTTGGTTAGAGCGCCGCCCTGTCACGGCGGAGGTCACCGGTTCAAGTCCGGCCGGGGTCGCTGGAATAGATGATTAACCCGGTTCGCCGGGTTTTTTCAACTGTTCATGGCTCTGTAGCTCAGTTGGTAGAGCGAACGACTGAAAATCGTTAGGTCAGCGGATCGATCCCGCTCGGAGCCACCACCAAGCCTCGCAGTAGTGCGAGGCTTTTTGTTTTTCTCCCCTACCGCGATGATGTGCTATTGGCCGACATCAGCATGGCACTGATACCGACCGATAGCACAAGAGGCAGTTCTTTTAGTCCTCCCAACAATCGATGGCTATCGCAATAGCCGAAACAGCCACGACGATAAGTACACCGACCAGCACATGCATATGGAGTACCGGCTCACGCAGCCATATGGCAATGACAACGCCAGCAACCACACCTATCCCATAACCGATCCAGACGACGATTTTGTGAACAGAGGCATGTTGACTGCCAAATATGTCAAAGGCATGACGCGTTAACTGCCAGACCAGCAAGATCGCTATCGCACCAAATATTGCGTATTGGATGATGGCGCCCAGAGGGAGCACTATTATCGGCAGCGTCGCATCAGCATACCCATTTGCAATTCCCACCGACAGCAGGCAGACGCACGCAACTGCCAGAGCAGCGGACAGCATGCCTGCAATCCGCAAGATGCGCTGTGTAAGCGACATATGCGGCACTGCGGCGATAATCTCATCGCAGAATGCGCGATAATCTTTCCCCAATATGCTTGCGGCGGTCTGCCCGCGACCCTCGCCATCAATCAGCATGGTAATGATGTCGCGGCGCACAAGTTCCTGTTGCGTGGTCGTCAAATTCGACGAACGCAAATACACCGTGATATTGGTCAGCGCATCCTCATCGACGGATTTGACCCGATGTTCAAGTTCGTTGTTGGCCTTACGAAGCGCACGACTGTTCCTGCTCATGATTCAGTCTCCTTAATGTCCTTATTGGTTGCGCCCTGAGTGGTTGAGGAATTTAGTATCGGCGCTGTGTCTTCGAATAGGGAATGCACTGCGCCGGCAAGCGTGCTGAATTGCAGCTGGAATTCCTGCAGCGCACGTTCCCCCTGCTCGGTGAGGGTGTAATACTTACGTTTGGGCCCTAGTGCCGATTGCCGATACTGTGAGGCGATATGGCCGTTGCGCTCCAGTCGCAACAACACCGGATAGATCGTTCCCTCGGCGATTGCGCCAAAGCCGTAGTCCGACAGCTGTTGGGAAATGGCGTACCCATAGGTTTCCTCGCGTGCGATTACCGCGAGCACGCAGCCTTCGATTACGCCTTTGAGCATTTGCGTTGGCACAGTGGTTTCGCTCGTTTCGCCCATGAACCCTCCTTTCCTATGTTGGTTACTGCATCCGCATGATTCAGTATCTTGCAAAACATGATACCACTGTATTGTATAACAAGCTAGTATGCGGCACTTATTGAGGAACGTTCCGCGATAAGTGCCACAACATACCGACTAGGAGTATCGTATGCGGCACTTTCTTTCGGAATTCTACGAAAAGTGCCTCCTACGGAGCGGATAAGGCCAGTAGGAGGCACTTCTTGCGGAAGAAAAACGATAAGTGCCCCTAACACGGCGTTGCGAGGTCCTAGGAGGCACTTATTGAGGGAACACATACCGAAAGTGCCTCTAGAACGGCATTGAGCGGCTGCTAGAGGCACTTTTTGTGGGTGGAGTTGGGAATGTTGGCGGGATTGTGCGGTGGCCGTGTTTCTGCAGGACATGCGGCTGGCCAGTTTTAAAAAGGCTGGCTCCGCCGGGCGAAAGCCCACCGGGCTTTCGCTGATCCGGCTCGCGTGGCCAGCTTATGCATTTCCTTCGGAAATGCGGCTGGCCAATTTTGGAAACGGCTGGCTCCGCCGGGCGAAAGCCCACCGGGCTTTCGCTGATCCGGCTCGCGTGGCCAGCTTATGCATTTCCTTCGGAAATGCGGCTGGCCACCCATTCAACCACGTATGGCGCTACGGATTCGATTTGATCGATGGCGATTTCGAATTCTCGATTGCCGCCGTACCACGGATCTACCAAATCGATCGAATCCTCATGCCCAGGCGCGGGAGTGGGCAGATCCGGATCAAAACTGCGATACATATGCACTTCGCTGCGCTTGCCCGGAGGCAGCATACGCTTCAGCGCACGCATATGCGAAGCAGTCATCGGCAGGAACAAATCGGTGCGTTCAATCTCCTCACGGGAAATACGGTGAGCGAAATGATCACGCGGAATCTCATCGCCATAACCACGCTGCTTCAGCACGCGCACAGCACGCGGGTCAATCGGATGACTCCACTCCTCATCAGACACGCCGCTGGATTCCACCACGACCTGCTGCCCCAAGCCACGCTCGTTAAAGAAGTGGCGCAGAATAATTTCTCCCATGGGCGAACGGCAGATGTTGCCAGTGCACACGGTCATAACGGTATATGGTGTATTGGCCTTGTTGGTCATGCATCTCCCCTTGGCAACGTCACTTGGTCTTGGCGAAGGTGATGAAACGATACGCTTCAACACCCTCCTGCTTGGCCGGCGTCATCCATTCGCTGACAGACACCTCATGCCACAGCCCTGACTCCACCAAAGCGGCGATATCGGGAGCATAGGCATCGGCATCCACCGTGCAAGCCAGCTGCGTCACATACGCCTTATTGGCAAAAGGCAGAGCTTCACCGAACAATTGCGCACCGCCGATAACCCAGATTTCAGAACGATCCAAACCATCGTCCGGAATGGCTTCCTGACGGGCCAAATCAAGCGCATCATCAAGGCTGGTAACCACCGTGGCACCCGGAGCTCGATACATCGGATCATGCGAGATGACGATATTGTCACGGTTGGGCAACGGACGATATTTGGGCTGGAACGACTCCCAAGTCTTCCGTCCCATAATCACCGGATGGGAAACGGTCAGCTCCTTGAAATGCTTCATATCCTCAGCGCAATGCCACGGCATGCCGCCATTGAGCCCGATGGCACCAGCGCGACCTTCCTTGTCGCGAGCCTCGGCCCAGATAAGGTTCACCGAAAACGTTTTGGGGTAATCATCACCCCAATCCTCTTCGGTGGCAGGCAGCCCGGCAAATCCGGGCTCGGGTTCGTGATAGCCACTGCGGCTACTGTCATGCTCCATTTCACTCACTCCTTGGGTTTGGTCAAGCTGGCTCACAGTGTATCGGGCGGCTCAGACGGCTACGGGTGCCTTAATGGTGGGATGATGCTGGTAGCCGACGATATGGAAGTTCTCATAGTCGTAGTCGAACAACGAGGCGGCCTTGTCCATCGCGATGCGCGGATACGGGTAAGGCTCGCGGCTCAACTGCTCAAGCACCTGGTCGATGTGGTTGTCGTACACATGGCAGTCGCCACCCGTCCACACGAACTCCCCCGGCTCCAGGCCGGCCTGCTGCGCCATCATCAAGGTGAGCAGCGCATAGGAGGCGATATTGAACGGCACGCCGAGGAACATGTCGCACGAACGCTGGTACAGCTGGCAGCTGAGACGGCCGTCGGCCACATAGAACTGGAACAGCGCGTGGCATGGCGGCAGCGCCATCTGCTCGACCTCGGCGGGATTCCACGCGGAGACGACCATGCGGCGCGAATCGGGATGGTTGCGGATCAGGTCAAGCACGTTCGCGATCTGGTCGATGGTGTGGTTCGGATCGTCCGGCGTGGGCGCGGGCCAGGAACGCCACTGCACGCCGTACACCGGGCCGAGGTCGCCGTTCTCGTCGGCCCATTCGTCCCAGATGTGCACGTTGCGTTCCAGAAGATACTTGATGTTGCCGCCGTCGGAGCCGCGCAGGAACCACAGCAGCTCGGTGGCGAGCCCGCGGAAGAACACCGTTTTGGTGGTCAGCAGCGGGAAGCCCTCGCCGTGGGGCGATTCGCCCGAGGATGCGAAGGCGTGGCTTAAATCGAAGCGCATCTGCTGTCCGAACAGGGAGATCGTGCCGGTGCCGGTGCGATCGGACTTCAACGTGCCCTCGGTGAGGATCTTTCGGACCAGATCCTCGTAGGGCATCGGAATATCGGTGTCTGGGCGCGCGGGAATACGAGCGCGAATATCATCGAGCTGTTCTTGAGTCAAAGCCATAGCATCCCAGTGTAGCGGGCGATCGGCGCAATCGTGTGTACCAAAGCAGTCGACATTGATGATGCGATAATGCTCACACTGTGCCACACTGTGCGCAACGATGGTATGCCATGGGTTGTTCTCAAGGCATAATAGTGGGGTTACTGCAAGCCTGATCAAGCCACAAGGAGGCATTATGGGCAAGCGACTGTGGGTCGAGCGCAACAAGGACGGCAGCTGGGATGCGTTCAGCGAAGACGGCGCTCACATCAAGTTCGGCAAGGATCGTGGCCAGTTCACGCCGGGTGACCTGATGAAGATCGCTCTGGCCGGCTGCGCGGCGCTGTCCAGCCAGTTCGCCATCGAGCACACACTGGGCGAAGGCAAGGGCGCGAAAATCGTGGTGGACGGCACGTATGATGCCGACAACGACGCCTATATCAACTTCAACGAACAGCTGGTGGTTGACGCCGTGGACGCCGGCCTTTCGGACGAGGATGCCGACAAGCTCAAAGAGCGCATCACCCGCCACGTGGACAAGGGCTGCACGGTCAAGCACACCTATGTGCAGGAAACGCCCGTACGCATGGACGTGACGATTCGTCGCTAACGATTCAAGACACGCGAAGGGGGCATCCGGACGAATGGTTCGGATGCCCCCCTTCGCATCTATCGAAAGAGCAGAGACTCAGCCCTGACGCTCGGGATCAATGGTGCTTTCGATCTGCTCGACCACTGCGGCCGGTGCGGGCTCCACTGGAATCTCCTCGACGCCAGCGATATCCTCCAGCGACTTGGTGGGCACTTCGGCGGGTGAGCTCGGCACGGTGTCGAGACGGGACTCCGCAGCCTCCACATACTTGCGCGGCACCACATACACCGGGCCAACCGCGTGCTGCAGCAGGCCCTGGCTGGTCGAGCCAAGCAGCAGGCCGGTGAAACCGCCACGGCCACGAGAGCCCACAACCACCACATCATGGTCATAGCTGGCCTTGGTCAGCGCGCTGACGGCCGGGCCGGAGACGATCTGCTTGTTGATGGTCAGATTCGGATGCGACTCCTGCAGCGGCTTGATACGCACCTCCAGATCATCCTTGTAGGATTCCATCACGGCGTCCTCGCCATCCACACCCTTCAGGTTCGGCACGGCGGAGATCACATCAAGCTCGGCGTTCCAGCAGGAGGCGAAGTCAGCGGCGATATCCAGAGCCTTCAGACCCCACTTGGATTCGTCGGAACCAACCGCCACCTTGGTGATCGTATTGTTCAAATGCATCAGATTGCCGTCGTCATCGGTATAAGGCACCACAACGATCGGGCAATAGGCGTAAGCAGGCAGCGACGAGGACGTGGTGCCCAGCAGGCGCTCGGCCAGGCCTCCCTTGCCGCGGTTGCCGATAACGATGAGGTTGTAGTTGCGCGACAGTTCCACAAATACCGAGGCCGGATCGCCCGTAACAATCAGCGTGGCGGCCTCAACGCCCTGCTCATCCGCAATGGCCTTGGCCTTGGACAGAATCTCCTGCGCGTCGGAGTGCGCGGCGTTATCATCCCCCATCGCCGTGTATGTGGCATCAAATGATACGGCAGCATAACTGGGCAGTGAATACGCGCAGACAATCTGCAGCGTCAGTCCAGCATGCTTGGCATAGTTCGCGGCCCACCATGTTGCCTTATAGCTGGCATGCGACCCGTCAACACCGACGAGAATAGCCTTGTCGTTAATCATCACGACCTCCTTGACGTTATTGTTGCGCAACGTGCGTGAACGCCTTGCGCGTATCTCCAACAATACCCCGCAACACGCGCTTTGGCGCGTAGGCAAGGCCAAAGACTTTGCTGAAATACGCTGTGGGCGCACCCCCTAAAGGATGCGCCCACAACATCAGATGCTTACCGTGTGTCTGTTATTTGCCTTGCAAGCTACTGCACGCGAATGTAGTAATAGCTGCTCGGCACCACGCTGGCAACGGCAGAAATCTGCGTGCCGGTACTAGGGTTCATGGCATGAATCATCAGGCCGTTGCCCAGATAGATGCCGGCATGGCTCACATCAGTGGAAATCATAAGATCGCCGGGCTGCGGATCAGTCACATGCACACCGGCGTTCACCTGCTGGTAGGTGGTGCGCCCGATGTTCTTGCCGAATTGGGCGAACACCCACTGGGTAAAGCCCGAGCAATCCCAGCCGGCCGGAGTGTTGCCGCCGTATACATAGGGATAGCCGACAAATTGCGCGGCGTAGGCACCAATACTGCTATTGGCCGCAGGAGCTTCGACGCTGCCAGCGGTGGAGTCGGTGCCGGTTCCATCAGCAGTTCCCGCAGCATCGGAATTGCCCAAGGCCTCACGCTGCGAGGATCGGTTTGCAGCTTCTGCCTGCTGCTGAGCGGCCTGTTCATCGGCCTGCTGCTGGGCTGCGGCCTCTTTTTCGGCCTGCGATTCGGTTTCGGGAACGTTCAGATTTTCGATGCCGCCCCAGTTGGACGCATCATCAACCGCAGTGGAGGAGGCTTCGGCCAGCAGGTTCTTCTTAACCGACACCACTTTGGGGAAGGAACGAGATGAGACAACAGCGCTCTCTTCGGCGCTGTTGGCTGCGGGTGCAACGCCCGCGCACAAGATACCGGTCGCAGCAACAGCCGCGACAACAGACACAATTTGCTTAATCTTCATCATCACTGCACTAACTTAGCAGCACCGTTACCCTCAGCCTAAGGCATAACCGGCAATCTCAGCTTCTCTGTGCAACACGCCACATACAAAACCCGGCTGGATGGCGAACCATGCAGCCGGGTGATTCATAAGCGTATCTGTTCAGACCATCAGCTCAACGTCAGATGGTCGCAGAAAGTATTGTCACAACAAAGCATCAGGGAATACGCACCACAGTGCTCGGATATCCGGAATATTCAGAAGTGGTCACGTCCAGTCCGGCGAGGGCCACGGTACCACCGGACCAACCGCCGTGAATGGCTTGGCCGTTACCGACATACAGTGCCACATGGGCATTGCCCCAAATCAGAATGTCGCCGGCCTGCATCGTGCCGTCGGTGACTACCTGGGCTCCCGGAATATTCGCGTATTGCGCAGGCCAGCCGTGGAAATCAATGCCGCGTGCGGCCAGTGCCAACGTCACCAGCATCGTGCAATCCATGGATTGGCCGATCAGACCATATGCGGCGTCCACCGAGGCACCGGCACCAGCGGACACGGTGGTGACGGTATCGCGATAGGTATTGCGGCTAGCGGCGACGGATTGCTCGGCAGGGGCAGCGGTCTGGGTTGCCTCTTCGGCCTCTTGCTGGGCCTGAGCCTCTTCTTCGGCCTTCTTCTGAGCCGCAGCTTCCTTTTCGGCCTGTGATTCGGTCTGGGGAACGTTCAGGCTTTCAATGCCACCCCAGTTCGAGCCATCTTCAACGCTGGTGGATGTGGCTTCAGCCATCAGATTCTGACGCACCTGCGCATATGCGGGGAACGATTTAGTAGAGGTGATGGTGCCCTCGGCCGCGTTTGCCGCCGGAGCGAAGGCGCACAGGCAGGCCGCCGCCATGCAAGCGGCGATTGCGGCAGATGCAACAGAAGTAATCTTCATAAACCCTCACCATACACGCTGCCGTCCGGCAAGCCTCAAAACCGGCTAGGCAAAGATGGTGTGAGCACTTATAATCATCGGCGTGTCGCGATGCACTAACAGCGACACATATCTCAGTGATGATCAGTAGTGAATGTACTGCAGCTTGGATGCGGATTCGGCGGAGAAAGTACGCTGGGAAATCTCGCCAAGCCCCTTGACGTTCGATTCGGAAACCTCAATCGAACCATCCTGATTGATTTTTTCGACGATGGCCACATGCCCGTAAAGCAGGCTGGCACCTTCCTGACCACCGGTGAACACCACGATATCGCCGACGTGGCGTGCGGTGTTATCCACCCAATAGCCCAAGCTCCTGGCGGAATCGGCCCACATGCCGCCGTTACCGAAGTTGCCGCTGACGGGCAGTCCCAGTTCAGCGCGACGCTGGTAGGCATACCACGTGCACTGACCCCACGGGTAGTTGTTGGTTTCGGTGCCAACTTCATGGTTGGGGTTGAATCCGGCGGGAAGAACGGCTTCATCCTGATCGACCAGCTGGGAGACCACCGGATTGTTCGCGGTGTTGCGGTTCATCAGCTTGGTGTCCAGAGAGTTGTCTGAATTGCTCAGCGCCCATTCGCCACCATCGGCGGTGGACTGCTGGGCGACGGACGACTCCAGCGGAGTACGGGCTTCGTCACGAGAAACGGTGTCGGAGACGTTGACACGCTTAATCTGCGTGGTCGTGGTCGCCGGATCAGCAAGCAGGGGGTTCAAGTTCTCATCGTTGCCGGTAAAGGCCACAGCGGTGGCTGCAGTACCCACCAAGGCCGCCAGAGAGGCGGAGGCAAGAATATGGCTGCGACGCTCGGCTGCGCGGGCAGCCTCACGAATGGCACGACGCGACTGAGGCGCGATTTCGTTGATCTTTTCCGCCACTGCGGGATCAAGTCCCAGCGTCACAGCATCGCCGCCTGCCGCCTGAACGGCGCGCACGCAGCGGGTGGAATGCGAACCCTTGCCGGAGGCGAAAAGCGCCTTCGCTAAGCTGAACTTCTGGCCCGAGGCCTTGGTTGCTTTATGCGAGGCATGCTTCATATCAAAAACTCCTTGGATGGGTTCGGGACGCCCCTCGTGCGGGCGTCACATTACCGTCACAGGTATGTACTGTACAACGGGTACGGGTCAAACCTCAACCACATATCGTGCGGTTCGGGCGTGTCAAACGATTGATGTTTGGACTACCCGTCAACTACCTGTCAGCGTTATGCCCGCCAATCGGGCATATCCGCCCCTCTTCGCGCACGGCAACTACCCTAGGGATTATGAGTGTGATTATTCCTGATTCCCTGAAGCCCAACGACGGTCGCTTCGGCTCCGGCCCCAGCAAGATTCGCCCCGAACAAGTCGCCGCGCTTGACGCCGCGGCACTCGGCCCGCTCGGCACCTCGCATCGCCAGACGCCCGTCAAGCAGATCGTCGCCTCGATCCGCGAAGGGCTGACTCAATTCTTCAACCTGCCCGACGGCTACGAAATCGCGCTGGGCAACGGCGGCGCCAGCGCATTCTGGGAGGTCGCCTGCGCCTGCCTGATCGAACGTCGTGCTGCTTTCGGCACCTATGGCTCCTTCAGCTCGAAGTTCGCCGCTTCCGCCAAGAACGCGCCCTTCCTTGAGGATCCGGCTGTGTTCGAAGGCGAGCCCGGCACCTACCGACTGCCGGAACTCACCGAAGGTGTGGATACATACTGCTGGGCGCATAACGAAACCTCCACCGGTGTCGCCGCTCCGATCCGTCGCGTGCCGGGCAGCGCCGAGGCCGGTGCGTTAACCGTTATCGACGGCACCAGCGCGGCCGGCGCACTGCCGATCGATATCAGCCAAACCGATGCCTATTACTTCTCCCCGCAGAAGGCTTTCGGTTCCGACGGCGGCCTGTGGGTGGCCGTACTCTCCCCCGCCGCAATCGAGCGCGCGGCCAAAGTGGAGGCGAGTGCCACGGCTGATGGCGCACGTCGCTGGGTGCCGCCGTTCCTTTCGCTTACCCAGGCGCTGAACAATTCGCGCAAGGATCAGACGTTGAACACTCCGGCTGTGGCCACTCTGATCATGATGGAGAACCAGATTCGCTGGCTGAACGCCAATGGTGGTTTGGCTTGGCCCACCGCACGCTGCGCCGAATCGGCCTCCATCCTGTATTCCTGGGCTGAGAAGAGCGAGTATGCGCATCCGTTCGTCACCGATCCTGCGGCGCGTTCCACCGCTGTGGTCACCATTGATTTGGATGATGCGCTTCCGGCCTCCCAGGTGCTTGCCGAGCTGCGTGCCAACGGCATTGTGGATGCCTCTGGCTATCGCAAGCTTGGTCGCAACCAGCTGCGTGTCGGCGTGTTCCCTTCGGTGGATCCGGCCGATGTCGAAGCCTTCACCAAGTGCGTTGATTACGTGGCAGAACGTTTGTAGTCGAGGTAATCGCCAGAGGCTGCCGGTGATTTTCTGCAGCTGCTGGCGATGGTTTTCCTCACGCATCGTACTTCACTAGCGATTGAACGCCCCTGTTGTATGCCGATACTATATCGGTCGCAGCAGGGGCGTTTGCTTATCGTAAAGCCCCCGCACGCACAAAACCAGCGGAAATCTGGCGCAAAGACTGCCACATCATCCGCTGCAACCGACAAATGACCGTGGCACTGGCTAGTGTCAGGCAGTATGAAATTCGCGCCCCTCATCGATCCCGCGGTTCGCAAGCCCGCGCCCAAACCCGTTCGTGTCGACCTGCGTAAAGCGTTCGGCATAGGAACAGGCCTGTGGGCTATTGCGTTGGTCGTGTCGTTGGTATTGCTGGCGTTCGATCGTGACACGATGCCGTTGGTGACGATGTGCGTCTGCGGCGTGGTGATCGGCGTGCTGCTGTTGATTTGGGAATACTTCGACCGCTGGGATTATCGCCGTCTCGGCGAATAGGAGACGTTTCCTGCGCTACCGGGCCAGCGGCAGGCTCAGGGTAAATGTGCTGCCCTGCCCCGGGGTGCTCCATACCGACACATCGCCATGGTGCGTCAACGCCACATGCTTGACGATGGCTAGGCCCAAACCCACGCCGTCCGCCGTGCGCTCACTCTGCTCGGCACCACGATAGAATCGCTCAAAGATGCGTGACTGATCCTTTTTGGCAATACCCACGCCCTGATCGATTACGCGGATTACCGCATGCTGGCCATCCTCGGCCTTGGCAACGGTGATACTCACCATGCCGCCCGGATTCGAATACCCGATGGCGTTCTCGATGAGCTTGGTCACCGCACTATCGATCTGATTGGTGTCGCCGTTAATCACCACATCGTCTGCTCCCCCAACGTTCAATGTGACGTCAGCAGCCTCAGCTTGCGGCGTTACGTGCGCGACAATAGCCTGCAGCTGTTCCATTACGTTCAGTCGGTTGGCCGACGATGGCGTCACCGGCTCCTGCGCACGAATCAGCAGCAGCAAATCGGAAACCATATGGTTGAGTTTGGTGCAGCTGGAACGCACCTGACGCGCGTCGGCGGCAATCTGCGCAGGATCGCGCACCTCACACTCCAATGAGTCGGCCAACTTGGCCAACGCTTCGGTGGGCCCCAGCAACTGTTCGGACACGTTAGTAATAAAGGAGTCGCGCACCTGGTTGAACCGCACCGCCTCACTGACATCGGTGAGCAGCACAATAACGAAACGATCGTTGATACGCCCCACTGTAACTTTGAGCCAGTTAGGACGCTGCACCGACTTCGTCGCCGCAGCCTGTTTCCGATCGCCTTGCGCGATGAAGCGTTCCGGCGTGGCGGTGGTCAAATCGAACTGTCGCTTGCCGCCGGAGCGCCGGGCTTTGTGCACGGCATCCAGCACCTGCGAATCGACGATGGCATCATCGGACACCACACCCAGACGGTAGGCGTCGGGGCTGGACCGCACTACTTCATCGTGCTCATCGACCACAATCGATGCTCCCGGCAGCAGGGACAGCAGCGTGGCGGTGTCGTCGGATAGATCGTCACCATCGGTGTCATCGCTTTGCGCCGAATCAACGCGGAAACGGTGTGTGGCAACCCCCACCGCCACAACAACAGCCCCAACCACCAGCATGGCAAGCACGAGGCAGAGAGCAACAAACGCGGCAATCGGCATCTCAATCATGGTTCCATTCTTTCACACCTAGGGCTGGGCAGCTGCGCGACCCGCACACAGCAACCGCCACGAAGATGAATTCAAAATGAACTATTCAATGAACTTTGGAACAACGTAAGGTTGCGATTGCCTACGTTGCCGTGAGCCGGGAGTGCTGGGATAATACACTGGTACAGGTTGTAATACCAGAAGCATGAATGCTCATGAAAGGCTAGAGAAATGCGCGTTATTTTCAACGAGGAGCTGAAGCAGGTAGCTGATGACCTCGATCGCATGGCGCAGGCCGTTCGTAAGGCGATCAACGGCGCCGGGGAAGCGCTGCTGAAGCAGGACGTTGAGGCCGCACAGACCGTCATCGACGGCGATATCGAAATCGATGCTCTGGAATCCTCAGTGATTGACCAGTGCGTCAAGCTACTCGCCAAGCAGAACCCGGTGGCCACCGATTTGCGCGTGGTGGTGTCCACTATGCGTCTCGCCTCCACCTTCGAGCGTATGGGCGATCTGGCACGTCACGTTGCCGAGGCTGCCCGTCGCACCTATCCGGCGTCGCCGCTGCCTGAAGTCGCCCAGCCGGTGTTCACCGAGATGATCGACTTCCTGAACACCACGGCCGACGAGCTGGTCAATATGCTCTCCGTGCGTGACACCAAAACCGCTGAGAACATCATCCTCAACGACGACAAGCTGGACGACCTGCACCACAAGACCTTCGAGCTGGCCTTGTCTGACGATATCACCCGTCAGCAGACCGTCGATATCGTGCTGCTTGGTCGCTTCCTTGAGCGCCTCGGCGATCACGCCGTGTCCGCCGCACGCCGCGTGGTGTTCATCGTCTCCGGTTTCGACCCGAGCAAGGAGCCGACTCGCGACGAAGGCACTGACATCGACTGAGTTTCCCAACTTATCCCCACGGGGATGCCAGAAACGGCAACCGGCTGCGGCTGGTTGCCGTTTTTTCGTAGCGGATTCGAAAGCATTCCGAAGGTACGAAAAAGGGGAACCACGCGTACACGTGGTTCCCCTTTCACCGTTTTACAGGGTCAATAGCCCTTTAATCACTTCTGACCCTTGAGCTGCCCGCTTGGCAGGCAGCCCACGCGAGCCGGCCAAAGAGGAAGCCCAGTGGGCTTCCGTGCCGGCGGAGCCATCCGTTGTCACAGGGTCAATAGACCTTTGATCACTTCTGGCCCTGAGCGGCGACGGCTGCGGCACCGGCGGCGGCAGCCTCCGGGTCGAGGTATTCGCCGCGCGGCTTGATCGGCTTGAAGTTCTCATCCAGCTCATACAGCAGCGGCATGGCGGTCGGGATGTTGACCTTGGCGATTTCTTCCTCGGTCAGGCCATCAAGCATCTTGACGATGGCACGCAGGCTGTTGCCGTGAGCGGCGATCAGCACAGTCTTGCCAGCCTTGAGTTCCGGGATGATGTCGGACTCCCAGTAGGGCTTCACGCGCTCGACCACATCGGCCAAGCACTCAGCTTCCGGCACCGGATCGCCCGCGTAACGCGGATCGTTGTTCTGAGCGTACTGATCGTTCGGATCGATTTCGGGCGGCGGGGTCGCGTAGGAACGACGCCACAGCATGAACTTCTCGTCGCCGTACTCTTCGCGGATCTCGGTCTTGTTCTTGCCCTGCAGAGCGCCATAGTGACGCTCGTTGAGACGCCAGTTGCGCTTGACCGGAATCCAGAGGCGATCGGCCTCATCCAGCGCGACGTTGGCGGTGTTGATGGCGCGGCGCAGCATCGAGGTGAAGACGATGTCGGGAAGGACGTTCTTTTCCTTGAGCAGGCGGCCGCCGTTCTTGGCTTCCTCGACACCCTGCTCGGTCAGCGGGACGTCGACCCAGCCGGTGAACTGATTGGTTTTATTCCATGCGCTCTGACCATGTCGGAGCAGTACTAGTTTGTAAGACATGCGTCCAGTTTAGGTGAGGAACGAGACCTGACGTCATCCGACATGCGGTCGCTGCCCACGAATTGGTACGGGGATATGGATTCATACACGAAGCATCAAGCCACGCACAACATCAGCATCATGGTCAACGGCACGATAAGGGTGTTCATTCCCGCAAGACGCAGGGCACTTCCCCACCGCATCAACAAGACCCTGCGAATCAAACAATAGCCGGAAACTGCGCTTGCCAACATCCCCACGAACATCACCGTCTTGACGGCGATTGAACCACCACCGAAGGCAGCGATTGCCGGTTCCAACACCGCCGATAATCCATTTCCCGGTATATTAACGGCCAACAACAACGTCACCACAGACAACACCACCGCGGCAATCGCCAACACGACGAATAGCATGTTCGCCATCGGTTCGCCCAATCGTGCCGCCACAGTATGTTTGCCGTGTGCCAGATCGGATACTCGATCACGCAAGTTGTTCACCATGAGGATCAGCACGGCGTTCAGTCCGCCCAGCACGGCGAACAGCCAACCCAAAGCTGTGATTTCGCCAGCGAGGGCGAACTGAGTGCCTAGCGTGGCAACAAGACCGAAGAACACGAACACTGCGAGTTCACCGAATCCGGCATACCCGTATGGATGGGAGCCGCCGGTGTAGAACCATCCGGCAACGACGCACAACGCCCCCACGAGCACCAACCACCAGTATCCGGTCATGACGACGATGGCAAGTCCCGCGAGGCAGGCCAACGACGCGGATATGCCGGCGGCGGCCAACACACGGTTCGCGGGCACTCCGGAAGCGACCAAACGCGTCGGTGCCCGCCCTATGCCGTTCTCCGACCTGTCTTCGGAACGCCCCTCATCCGTGCCGCGCACGCCGTCGGCATAGTCGTTGGCATAATTCACTGCGATCTGCATCAGCAGGGCAACCAGCGCGCATAATACGGCAACCGCCCAGAATCGCGCCTCCAATATGTGCAGCCGCGCAGCATTCATTTTGCAGGATTCCGGTTCGGGATATATCAGGATGCACATTCCCAAATGGCTCATCGACTCCCATGCCGCACAGGCACCCAGAACAACCGGCGCAATCGACGCGGGCAACGTACGCGGCCGCATTCCCCGTATCCACATCCCCATATTCATAACAGCCAAGTATAGACGCCAGCGTCTTGTCGAAAGAATAATCACAACTCTGAAAATATCGGCATATTACTGGGGTTGTGATTTTCGCGATTATCACTACCCCGACAATATCGGGCTATTGTGCGGGCTGTGATACCAGGCAGATGTCACAACCCAGCACATATCGTCATATTCCTTAGGTTGTGATTTGTCGGTTGAATCACCACCCCAATATATAGCAGTATCTCAAGGGTAGTGACACAAGACAACCGTCACTACCCCACAAATATCGACATATTTCAGGGGTAGTGACACGTCCATAAATCACTACCCCCAAAATACCGTTGCATTTTGGGGGTAGTGATGTTGCAATGATCCACTTACGTGGCGCCAAAGGCAAATGGGGCGCTAGTTCAGCGGCTTCTTTTTATAAGGATTGCTCCGGCGGCGCGGAAGCCCACTGGGCTTCCTCTACGACCGCCTCGCGCGAAGCCGATATGAACTAAGCTCCGCTTAGTTCAGCGGCTTCACCAGGGGGAAGGTGATGGTCTCACGAATAGTGGCACCGGTGAGGGCGATGAGCAGGCGGTCGATGCCCATGCCCATGCCACCTGCCGGGGGCATGCCCACGCCGAGGGCTTCGAGGAAGTCCTCATCGATATCGCAGGCCTCTTCGTCGCCGGCGAGCGCATCCTTGGCTTGGGCCACGAAACGTTCGCGCTGGATGATCGGGTCGTTGAGCTCGGAGTAACCGGTGGCCAGCTCGAAGCCGCGCACGTAGAGATCCCACTTTTCCACTACGCCGGGCTTGGTGCGGTGGCCCTTGACCAGAGGGGAGGTTTCAACCGGGAAGTCGCGCACGAAGGTCGGCTCGTAGAGCTTGTCTTCGTAGAAGTGCTCCCAGAGGTGTTCGACGAGTTTGCCGTGGTTCTCCACGTCGTCACGATCCACGCCAAGCTTGTCGGCGATGGCGCCCAGATGTTCCACGGACGTGCCGTTGGGCTCGGGGTTTTCGGGATCGTGGGGGATGATTTCCTCACCCAGGGCTTCGGAGAGGGAGTCGTACATGGAAATCGACTTCCATTCGCCGCCGAAGTCGTACTCGGTGCCGTCAAGCAGGGTGACCTTGTGCGAACCGAACACGTCCATGGCGGTCTTCTGCACGAGTTCCTTAACCAATGCGCCGATGGTGTCGTAGGTGCCGTAGGCCTGATAGGCCTCAACCATCGTGAATTCGGGGGCGTGGGTGGCGTCGACGCCTTCGTTGCGGAAGTCGCGGTTGATTTCGAACACGCGGTCGATGCCGCCGACCAGGCAACGCTTCAAGAACAGTTCCGGCGCGATGCGCAGGTAGAGGTCAAGGTCGAAGGCGTTCATATGCGTGGTGAACGGGCGGGCGGCCGCGCCACCGTGCAGGGTTTGCAGCATCGGGGTTTCCACCTCGATAAAATCGTGGCTGTCGAAGGTGCGGCGCAACGAGGAGACGGCCTTGGAACGGTTGCGCACCATGTTGCGGATCTTTTCGTCCGCGATCATGCCGATGTACGGCTTGCGGGTGCGGGTGTCTTCGTTGAGGTCCTTGTGCAGGGCGGGCAGCGGCTGCAGCGCCTTGGACGCGATGGCCCATTCGGTGGCGAACACCGACAGTTCGCCGGTCTTGGAGGAGATCACGCGACCCTTGACATACAGGTGATCGCCCAGGTCCACCAGCTGCTTGAACTGCTTAAGGGAGTCGGCACCGACCTCCTTCTTGGAGATCATGGCCTGGATCTTGGTGCCGCCACCGGCGGAAAGCTGCACGAAGTTCAGGCCGCCAGCGTTACGAATAAACAGCACGCGCCCGGCGATGCCCACCATGTCTTCGGTTTCCTGACCGGCTTCGAGCTTGCCGTCATAACGTTCACGTACAGCTTCGATGGTGTCGGTCACATCAAGATGCACCGGGTAGGGAGCAATACCGGATTCCAGCATCATGGCGCGCTTGGCCACACGCATCTGCACCTGCTCGGGGTGGGCCTGCGGGCCGAACTCCTTATTGCTGGGATCCACGGCTTCGTCCAGCGTGGCACCGTTGCGGATCTTCTCGCGGATGGTGGCATCCTGTGCGAGCAGCATTTCGGCGCGTTCGACGGTGGTCATCGGGGCGGGCGTGGCTTCGCCCTCGTTTTCTTCGATATTTTCAGTGATTTCAACAGCTTCAGTCATGGTTTCACAGTGTACGCAAGGCGCGCGATTTATGGCAAAACGCCGAAGGACACACTTGATTTGCATTTGTCGGCAGAACCGTTGTAATATGCCAGACGTTGCCAAAACGGGCTGTAGCGCAGCTTGGTAGCGCGCTTCGTTCGGGACGAAGAGGCCGCGGGTTCAAATCCCGCCAGCCCGACGACTGAAAGGGAATCACTGAAGAAATTCAGTGATTCCCTTTCTTATTTCCCAATTCCCATAACTACTTGTTCAGGACACGATATGAAGAAGAGCCTGCTCGCGCTGGCCGCCGGCGCGTTCATCCTCGGTGCCGCAGAATTCGCCATGATGGGTATTCTGCCGCAAGCCGCCGAGGCCATGCATGTTTCGATTCCGTTCGCCGGCAATTACATCTCCTCCTATGCCATCGGCGTGTGCGTGGGTACGTTGATTCTGGTGTTTGGCCGCCGCATTCCCCCGCGCACTCTGGTGATTATTTTCATGGTGCTGGCCGCACTGGGCAACGCCATGAGCACTGTTTCCGTCAATTCGCCGATGCTGATCGTTGCCCGTTTCATCTCCGGCCTGCCGCACGGCGCATTCTTCGGCACGGCCACGTTGATCGCCAAAACCGTGGCCGATAAGGGCAAGGAGGCGCAGGCCATCTCCGCCATGGTCACTGGCCAAACCGTGGCCAATATGATTGGCGTGCCCGTCGGCACCTTGCTGGCCGAATTCCTGTCGTGGCGACTTACCTTCGGTCTGCTGGCCGCCTGGGCTGTGATGACCATTGTGCTGGTGCTGGCTTGGGTGCCGCGCATCCCCGCTGTCAAGGATGTGGGTCTGATGGGCCAGTTCAAGTTCCTGACCAAGCCCGGCCCCTGGCTAGTGCTCGGCGCAGTGTTCACCGGCAACGCCGGCGTCTTCTGCTGGTGGAGCTACGTTTCCCCATGGCTGCAGAACGTTGGCGGCTGGAACAGCAATCTGGTGCCAATGCTGATGATGCTGGCCGGCTTCGGCATGGTGGTCGGCGGCCTTGTGGGCGGCAAAATCACCGATAACTGGCGTCATGCCGGCACTGCCGCGATTGGACAGCTCATCTCCTGCCTCGGTCTGCTCATGGTGTTCCTTGTGCCCGGCAATCTGGTCACCACCGCCATACTTACGTTCTGGATCGCGTTCGGCCTGTTCTTTATTTCGGCTCCGCAGCAGTTGCTGATGACCGAAGCCGGCAAGGGCGGCGGCGAGCTGATCGGTGGTGCCAGCGTGCAGGTGGCCTTCAACGGTGGCAACGCCGTGGGATCCGCCGTCGGTGGCGCGATGCTCACCATGTCGGGCATGAATTATCACTTCACCGGCCTGGGCGGTGTGCCGTTGGCGATTATCGCCGTGGCTCTGCTGGTGCTGTTCTCGCTGCGTTACGAAACGCATACCGATGCCATTGAGCGCATGCGCGAGATCAAGGTGGACTGAGCCGGTCGGCTAGTAGGCGCGGCAGCCACAGTGGCCACGGCAGCCAAAACAGCCAATCAGTGAGAGCAAGCTCACAACCATACGAACCTCCTCATCCTCGACCTTCGGCCTACACTGGTAGGCAGATCGATGGATGAGGAGGTTTCGTCATGGTAGACGAAGAAGCGCTGCTCGAGCAGTTTGCCGCCCAGTTCGCGCATGGACCAGGCGATTTGGATGATACGAATGCTTTTGCTGATAGTGATGCTGATGAAGGTGCCGACGAGGGCGCAGCTACCAGCACAGATACAAACACAGATACAAATAGCGCGCGCTCATTCGATGTCAACGATTTTCTGACCGGACTTGACGCCATTTTCGACCGTCATGCCGCCTCCCGCGAGGCCGGTCCGTACTTGGAACAGGCGATGGTGGACGCGGAGAACGCCGGCGACGAGGCCGGTCTGCTCACTGTGCTCAACGAAACGATGGGGTTCTATCGCTCGCAGGGCTGGCATGAGAAGAACCAGTGGATTGTGCAGCGGGCGCTGGAACTCGCCGCCCGCATGGGCCTGACCACCACCACCGACGAGGCATGGGCCACCACGCTGATTAATTGCGCCACGGCCATGCGCGCGGCCAAACAATATGACCAGGCCGAGGATCTGTATGCGCAGGCCCTGTCGGTCAGCGAGCGGGCTATGGCACCGACCGACCGCAGGCTGGCTGCTTTGCACAATAATCTGTCGATGCTGTATAGCGAAACCAACCGGCTGGATAAGGCGGAAAGCGAACTGCGCGAGGCCCTGCGCATTATCGAAACGTCCAGCGTGAATCCGCAGGCCGATATCGACGTGGCCAGTTCGAACACGAATCTGGCGCTTACGCTGCTCGCCGAAGGCAAGCTTGGCGAGGCCCACGATCACGCGGCACGCGCTTTGGATATCTACAAAACCGGACACTTGGAGCATTCTGCGCACTATGCGTCCGCATTGGCCGGCTTTGCGCAGGTGTGTTTCGCCGAGCAACGCTATGCAGAAGCCGTTGAGGGCTACCGCAAGGCCCTCGCCGTGATTGAGGAATGCTACGGCACGGATACCGATTACTGGCGTATTACCGCAGACAACCTCAAGCAGGCTGAGGAGGCTGCCCGCCGCAACGGTGATAATACGGCAGCGCAGGCGGACGGAACTGCCGGAGCGACGAGCGCTGCGACCGCGAACAGCACAAGCTCGAACGACGCGAAAACCGCTGATACGGCGCATATGTCCATCAACCCGGCAAGTGTCGGGAATTCAGCCGACGCACAGGCAACTTGCGACGTGAAAACCGCTGACGACCAATCTACCGATGTGAAAGCAGCTGCCGCACGCCAAACACTCCACGTCCCTGGGCTAAAGCTAGCCAAGGCATTCTGGACGCAGGTTGGCAAGCCGATGATCGCCGAACGATACCCCGAATACGCCGGCCATATCGCCGCCGGTCTGGTGGGGCATGGTTCGGAATGCTACGGTTTTGACGACGCATACTCGCAGGATCACGATTTCGGCCCACGCTTCTGCCTATGGCTGGACGATGACACCTATGCCGCCATCGGCGAACAATTGCAGGCCGATTACGAAGCGCTCCCCCGCAGCTATACGGTAGATGAACAGGGACGCCCGCAGTTCCTAGCCGCAGCACAATCTTCGGCAGCGTCGCCATTCGATAGCACGGCAAACGCCACGCTCTCCCCCACCACTCCGCGCGCGCAGGGTGCGAACCGGCGCGATGGCGTATTCCGCATCGGCGACTTCTTCGAGTCGATTACCGGGTATCGCAAGGCCCCCGCAGCCGACAAACCACACGAATGGCTGATGCTGGATGAAGCAACATTGGCTGCGGCCACCAATGGCGAGGTATTCGCCGACCCCACGGGATCGTTCTCCAAAACACGTCAGGGATTCAAGGATATGCCCGACGATGTGCGCTTGGCACTGATTTCCAAGCGTCTGGGCATGATCGCGCAGGCAGGTCAATATAATCTGCCGCGTTCGCTCAAGCGCGGCGATGGCGCTGCGGCTTGGCTGTCGATCAGCGAGTTCATTGAGGCTTCAGCATCATTGGTATTCCTGATTAATGTGCCGATGGTGGCCGGCTATCTGCCGTATTACAAGTGGCGGTTCGCGGCGCTGCGCAAGCTGTCTGGCTCGATGTTCGCGCTGCTGCCCGATGTGAGCGAACAGTTGGAGACGGTGATGCAGCTGGCTTCCGCCGCCTGCTATGGCGGTGCCGGCTTTGGTGAGGGAGGCAAGGGTTCCGCCCCTGCCGCCGAACGCATCAACGCGATTGTTGAACGCGTCGCCGCCGCAATCGTCAAGGAATTGCAACGTGAGCAGCTGACCACATCCAACGAGACCTTCCTTGAATGGCAGCGCCCGTATGTCGAGGAACATATCACTTCCGACGACCCTGTGCTGCACAGCCTATAGTTCGAAAATACCGCCGGTGGGCACGGCTTCCGCGTTAGCCCCAACGTTCGACCGCGCAGGAATCGCACCTCTTCCGGCAAAGAGCCATTCCAAGGCCACAGAAACACCCAAGGAGCAATATGTCTGATATCGACGCGTTACGCGAAACCATCGTGCGCCACGAATGGAATCAGTTCCAAAACACCAACAACGAAGGCGGACGCGCCTCCTGCCAAGGCAATTGGCCGACCTTCCACCAGATGCGACTTGCGCAGTTCCTCACCTGGCCTGAGAATCTGTTGGAAAGCTACGAGCATGACCTCACCAAGGCCGATGAGAGCGGACGCAATCTCATTACGGAAAAATACGGCCGTATGATGGCCTCCACTTGGCCTGAGGAATTCGCTGCGAATATCAAGCCGTACATCCCGCAATTGTCTGATGAGCGCGTGGCACGTCAGGAACAGATTATCGCGCAGCAGGTGGCATGGGCGGCTGATTTCCGCGCCCGCTACCTGAAGCTCGGTGAGGCGATGCGTGCGCTCACCACCGCCGAAGACACTCCCACCGCCACATCGTTCGAAACCTATCTGCGCGGCGAACTTGGTACGTATTCAGACCGTACCTTTGACTTATATGAGGCAATGATCAGTGAGCGCGCCGCCGCTAATCCACAGCGCAATATCACCGAAGAAACGTTGCTTCACACGGTTGCGCTGGGCGGCTTCGATTCATTGGATGAGGCGGAAGCCGCCCAGGCATAGTGCTGATTTTGGAGCGTGAATTGGAACGCTGATTTGTGCTGATACGTTCCGATTCGCACCGATTCGTAATAAGCGCTATTCCTGTTTTGCCTCACGCTTATTACGCAGAGCACCGGAGATACCCCAGACGATGGCGATGATGATAAGCAGCAGACCGAGCGCCGCGCAGACGATGGCCGTCATCACCTGTGGATCGGCAACGAACTGCGGAACCGGCAAATCGGGGAATATCATGCCGAAGAGCAGTCCGGGGATTCCGATTGCCAGGCCGATCACACCAAATACGATGGTGAGTTTGCTGACCCCCTGCGGCCGCTGAGTATGTGGCTCGGCAGCGCTGGGTTGCTGGCTGTTCGCCGGTTGGGCTGGTGCGGCGTCCGACGGCCGCGACTCCATCGATTGCCACGATGCCGACTGTGGTTGCGCCGGTTGTGGCGTTGGTTGCGGCGACGATAGCGGCTGCGAAGCTGCTACTGCATACAACGGCACATCATTGGCCGGAGGAATGGCCTCGGTCTCGCCAATCGGCTGATTCAGCAGCGAAGTCGACGCTTCGGATGCGGCGTCTTCCGGCTGTTCGGCTTCCGACAGACTGTCTTCCGGCGCGGAAGCCTCCGACGTATCAGCCTCCAATACATCAGCCTTCCCCGGTTCGGAGACGACAGGCTCAGCAGTATTCATCACAGTGGTCATCGGCTCAGACGCTTCTTCTGCGACCGGCAGCACCGCGGTTGCCGATTCGTTCGGCCCGCTGGGCCCGTCAGTAACCGGCATCACTGAAGTAGATTCAGACGCTTTTTCTGCGACCGGCAGAATCGTGGTCGATTCGTTGGTTTCGCTTGCGAGCGGCAGTATCGTGGTTGACGTTTCGCCGTCCGCTTGCGTTGGCATGGCTGTGGTGTCGGTTACGTCATCGATTGACTTGAATTGCTTGGTATCGGCGATGTTCTCGTTCATTGTTCCGTCTCCTTATCGGTTGCGTCGGTGTCCTCACGCTTGTTGGTGGATACGTGAGATGAGTCGGCGTAATCCTGATAGTTTCGCTCGTTGCCTTCGTCGGGGTACCGCACGCGAACCGAGCCCTCCAGCGCATATGGCACGCTGATGTACAGTTCCGGCCCATCCGCCGGTGCCTTTTCGTAATCGACCCAGTCATAGGCACCGTCATCATTGCCTTCTCTAAATGGGGACAAGTAGTCCATGTCATCGGCATCATCGAATCCCAGCGGCGAAGACATCCACACGCCAAAGGTGTTTCTGACGCCCCAATTCTCGCCACCAACTTGGGAAGTGAAGCTGTACTGATAGGTGTCGCCGAACACGTAGGAGCAGCCTTTCGGCAGCGTGATCAGCACCTGTGCCTGATAGGCGGACACATAGATCTGACCAGCCGGGCAGCTGCTCATGGTGCTGGTGCCGTCGCTCAGTTTCAGTTCGTGCGCCTTATGGGTTGATCCCCAGTCAGACCAATCAATATGCGCTTTGGATTGGTTGTAATCGTCACCTTTGAAGAGAATCCCCGATTCCAGCGCCGAGAATGTTCCATCACTGGAGCCGGCGATCCAGTAATGACGGTTCACTCGAATCGAGTCCGTGCCATAATCATTGGTCGGAGTATTGGCATCGATATTAACTTGGTAACCAAGACCAATCACTTGTTCAACGTGACTGCCCTTGACGTGCGGCACGTATGTAAGGTCGTGGTAGAGCGCTGCATATGATCCCGACATGAACAGCATGATCACCGCCAAAGCACCGGCGCACAGACTCACTGGAATCAAACCGCCGCTGCGGCGGCCGCGGATGCCGAGGCCCACCAGCAGCAGGCCGAGCCCCACGCATATCGCACAAATCCATAGGGTGAACACCCGCAGCTGCGATTCGATACCCATTCCGTACCACTGGAGCAGTCCCAGTACGATGGCGAAGGTGACGAAGATCAGGCCGAGCACGCACAGCACCACGATTGGGCCGGCCGGCTTGCGACGCATGGGTTTTGCCGTCACGACATGCGGTGTCACAGAGCGTGAAACATGTTGTGAAACATTATTGGGCTGTCGTGAAACAGGTTGTGAAACATTTACACCGTATGGCCCGCCGGACGGAGGCGGAGTCTGAGCAGTATTCGGCGCAGACCAAGCCGGTGCAGCACCGTTCGAAGGCTGCGTCTGGAAGGTGCCAGGCGCAGCCCACGACGCAGAGGAACCAGACTGTCGCGGCTGGTCAGACTGACTTGTCTGGTTGGATTGATTTGGCTGGGTGGGCTGATCAGACTGGCCGCCGAAAGACTGGCCAGGCCGACTACCGAACTGCTGATCGCCCGGCTGGCCGGAGAAAGTTTGCCCGTCAAATGACTGACCGGGTTGGCCGCCGAAAGGCTGGCTTCCGTACGACTGTCCGCCAAAGGTCTGCCCACCGAACGGTTGTCCATTAGGCTGACCATTGAAAGGCTTCCCGCCAAATGGTTGGCCACTGGACTGGCCACCGGGCTGACCACCAAACGGCTGCCCAGAACCATTAGGACCAGGCTGCCCGCCACGGTAGCCAAATCCGTAACCCTCCTGCTGTCGGATGCCGCTTTGTGCCAGCATCCACAATGCTAGCAGGGCGAGCGCAATAGCCACCCATCCTGCGCCAGGAATGACGATGGCAATCGCTAGGAACATAATGCATCCCAGGCAATTCCAATCCCATTCGCCAGCGATCAGATCCTCGCACAGGATGCGCCCGGTGCGCCAGTCAGGCATCAGGAACCAGCCGAAGGCATAGAGGGCCGCGCCAAAGCCAAAGAACAGCGTGCTGACAAGTACCAGCGCGCGTACCAGCGTGGGGCTCCACCCCAAGCGATGGGCCAGGCCTGAGCACACGCCGCCGATCCATCGATCGTCGCCGCGCATCAGGCCACTGGAACGAATCCACGCAAAGAAGCGCGGTTCGGGTTTGCCGGCCTTGGGCGGCTGCCCGGGCCGACCGGAAAAATCATTCGGATTCGACGTATACATATTCGGATTGCTCATGGTTCTATTACAGCAATCCGGCCCGTTCCCAACCGTGGGGGAACACCCTGATTGTTCCCTGAACCCGGCTGGAAACCACGGTTATTTGGCCCTGAACGCGGCACAATAGTAACCATGACTTTCCCTTGGAATCCGACGCCGCGCCCCGGGCCATACACAAGCCCACGCACAGGCCCACAGACAGGACCATATGCAGATCCGCATGCGGGTCCATCGTATGCATGGCCTGCGAACACGCCTTACGATTCCCGCCCATACGCCTACCCAAGTTCGATGCCGTATGGCACACCCGATAATCGTTTCAGAGGCACCCCAGCTCCGCTGCTGCCAGCACGCTTACCATTGATGCGCCCAAAACGAGGGCGATGGCTCGCCGGTGTATGCAAAGGTATCGCCCTGCACCTAGGGATTTCGGTGGCATGGGTGCGATTGGCAGTTATCGTGCTCACCTGCCTATATGGGGTAGGCGCAATCGGCTATATATTTCTGTGGGTTTTTCTGCCAGCCGGCGATCCCGTAGCCGCTGCGCGCGCGCAGGCAGCCTCACTTTCCGTAGCTCAGGCACCATTATCGCGCGGCAATGCCACCGTGCCACTGACGACACCTCTGTCTCCTCTGTCGCCATCAACAGATCCAGCAACCGCAGCCGATGCAGGACCAACGGATGCAGCGGACTTCCCCAGTCAATCTGCGAATAGTTATGAATCGTTGGCGGAAACGCTGAAACGTGCACCCAAACCAGCGCTCATCGCACTGGCTGGCATAGCGCTGATAGCCATCGCCCTGCTGCTAGTCAGCTCGGGCGTGGGTAGTGAAGTAGTGACGCCCCTTCTGCTGGCATTGGCCGGCGTGGGCGTGGCGTGGATGTATTTCAGCGATCCGCGCGCGCAACTGCCCGCCATGCTGGGCGGTATCGCGCTCATCATCGCCGCATGGATGCTGTATGTCAGCAATGCCATCATTCCTGGCCTGGGATCCTCACCGCGGCGCATTATGCTTAGCGGACTGATCATGCTGCTGTGTGTGGTGGCGGCCGTGCTGCCCTCAGCCAATGCGCTGGTACAGAAACTCACGCACGAACAGGCGTTGAAGGAGCGTGAAGAGGAACGCGCCGATATGACCGCGCATCTGCACGATGGTGTGCTGCAAACCTTGGCGCTGATTCAGCTGCATGCCGAAGATCCCACAACCGTGTTCACGCTGGCCCGCGGCCAGGAGCGAGAACTGCGCGAATGGTTGTATCAGGAGCGTTCCACATCGGATCGTTCGGTGAATGCCGGATTGAAGCAGATTGCGGCTGCCGTGGAAGACGATACGGGCAAGGCCATCGAAGTGGTGAATGTGGGCGACGCACGCCCCAGCGCCCAAACCGATGCGCTGCTGGACGCCACACGGCAGGCCTTGGTGAATGCCGCCATGCATGGTGGGGAGCCGATTTCGCTGTATTGCGAGGCCGGGCCGACCTTGGTGGAGGTGTTCGTGCGCGATCATGGCAATGGGTTTGATGTCAATCAGATACCGGCTGACCGTTTGGGCATTCGCGAGTCGATTATCGGACGTATCAAGCGACGAGGCGGTACAGTGGAAATTGTGTCGAAGCCCGGATGGGGCACCGAAGTGAGAATGCATATGCCGATTGCCGAGACCGCCGCAAACGAGCAGACAAAGGAGAGTCAATGAGCGAGAGTGAGGCCAAGCCGATTCGAGTGGCCGTGGTCGACGACCATGAAATGTTCCGCGCAGGCGTGATCGCCACGCTGCGCGACGCGTTCACCATCGTCGGGCAGGCGGCCGATGTGCCCGGCTCAGTGGCGATGATTGCGCAAACCAAACCGGACGTGGTGTTGTTGGATGTGCATGTGCCGGGCGGCGAGGGCGGCGGCGGAGCGGAAATTCTCGCCAAATCGCGCCTGTACTCCCCTACCACCGTGTTCCTAGCATTGTCTGTGTCGGACGCACCGGCCGATGTGGGTGCGGTGATTCGCGCGGGCGCGCAAGGCTATGTGACCAAAACGATTACCGGCGCGGATTTGATTTCTTCCATCAAACAGGTGCATGAGGGATATGCCGTGTTTTCACCGAAGCTGGCCGGCTTCGTGCTTTCCGCGTTCCAAGGTCAGCCCTTAGCTGGCGAGGGACAGGGCGGCAGTGGTTCGATGCCTGTGCACGACGAGGAACTGGATCGGCTGTCGGCCCGTGAGCAAGAGGTCATGCGCCTGATTGCCCGCGGCTACACCTACAAGGAAGTGGCGGCCGAACTGTTTATCTCCATCAAAACCGTTGAAACGCACGTCAGCTCAGTGCTGCGCAAGCTTCAGCTCTCCAACCGCACCGAACTGACCCGCTGGGCCGCCGACCGTCGCATTGTATAGCATCCCTCGTCATCCCAGCATGAAGCACAATTGCATCCATAAGCGGCGGTCAATTAGGATGTGATGTTGCCCCGTTGCGTTCCAGCTCTGTAAGCTGTTGGCGCAGTATGGCAACCTGTTGTTCCAGCTTCTGAATGTGTTCAGCCAACACCCGAGCCGATACGATATCGAATTCCCCGGTACCGTTGTGTTGACGGTTGGTTGTTGTGTTGTTGGTGTTGTTGTCGGTTGTCTGGCCGTCGGTTTCGCTGTCGGTGTCCTGGCCGAGGGCGCGGCGCATGATCGACTCGTCGTGCCGCCACCGGTTCACGCAACGCTCCACACGCTTGGCACCCACCAGCTTCGGATCCAAACCCACCGAACGGAAAATCGCCGACGCACGCTCACCCGCGCAATACCGGCGCATGCACTCCACCTTGAACCCGTCCGCATACACGATCCGCTCACGCGACACCGAGGCCACCACCGGCAAGGACGCCAAGTACGCCACCACACCATCACTGAACACACCACGCCCAGACGACGACACCATCACACCATCCTTCCCGCATGGGCCGCACCCTCCACAGGACGCGACGAACCCACGCAACGCCAAACCAGAACGCCGGCAACCCCCACGACCAGCACCACAACCCCAACAAGCACACCCCACCACACGCGCCCGGACCCCTCATAATCCGTATCATCCGCGGTACTCGGGTTGGGGATGCGGTGGCCGCGCACGAGCAAACGGTGCGAGTTCACCCCGTACGGCGTGCACGTCACCAACGTCGCATAATCCCTGTCCGGAACGATATCCAAGTCGTCCAATTCGTCGGGCAGCACCACGCTGATACGGTCCACCTCATACGTGTACGTCCCATCCAGCACATGGAACGCGAACGTGTCACCCTCCGCCAGCTCGTCCAAGCCGGTCAGCAGCCTTGCGCTCGGCAGGCCGGTGTGCCCGGACACCACCGCATGCGTGCCCACTCCGCCCACCGGCAATGAGCTGCCCGGCAAGTGGCCCACCGCGATCTGCAAAACCGCGTCATCCGTACCGTTGTCTTTCGTCAAATTGATGTGAACATCGTCGGCACTTTTTCTGAACACCGTCGGCGTTCAAATTGAACATGGTCGGCGGTTGGTTCCTTTGTTTTGTTGTGTTTGGTTATTTCATGAGCGAGTGTC
>NZ_JAAIII010000004.1 GCF_012932425.1 Bifidobacterium oedipodis
CATCGACGACGGCCAGGTCCGGACCGTATACGACGCTATCAACCACAGACCACGCAAACGCCACGGCTACAGGACACCCTGGGAAATCCACCATTCAACAACGTTGCACTTGCTCTGAAAATTCAAGGGCAGAAAACTGGAAAATGAGGCAGAAAAGAAAATGCCGCCCATTGGTTATGGACGGCATTGACGGGTGAGTGAAGCTCACGCACTCTTGAGTTGGGCGGCGATTTGGATGGCTTCAACGCTGGCTTCGGCCTTGTTGCGGGTTTCCTGCCACTCGTTGGCGGGCACGGAGTCCAGCACCAAGCCGGCACCGGCCTGCACGGAGGCCTGATGGTCGCGCAAGAAAGCAGTGCGGATGGCAATGGCCATATCCATATTGCCGGAGAAGTCGAAGTAGCCCACGGTACCGCCATAAATGCCACGGTCGGCAGGCTCCAACTCATCGATGATTTCAATGGCACGCGGCTTGGGGGCACCGGAGAGCGTACCTGCGGGGAAGGCGGAGGTGAACACGTCGAATGCTGTCATATCATCGCGCACCTGACCGGTGACCGTGGAGCAGATGTGCATGATATGGCTGAAACGTTTGATATCCATAAGCTGCACGACTTCCACCGACTCCGGCTTACACACACGGCTCAAATCGTTGCGTGACAGATCCACGAGCATGATGTGTTCGGAGCGTTCCTTGGGGTCGGACAACAGCTCCTTGGCCAGTTTCTCATCTTCTTCGGGCGTGGCACCGCGCGGACGCGAGCCGGCGATCGGGAAGGTCATGGCATGGCCGTTGTCCACCTTGATCAGGGTTTCAGGACTGGAGCCAATCACGTTGAAGTTGCGCCCGGCCGCATCGGTGAGCGACATGAAATACATGTAGGGGCTGGGGTTCAGGGTGCGCAGCACGCGGTATACGTCGAAGGGATCGGCCGGCGAATCGATGTCGAGTCGCTGGGAGACAACAACCTGGAACACGTCACCATCGATGATGTGCTGGCGCGCGGCTTCCACCCAACGCTCGTATTCGGCTTTGGCGGTGCGGAAGCGAAGTTCCGGCTGCTTGGCATTCGGATCGAGCACGTTGACGCGTGCTTCACCAGGCGTGGGCGTGGCGGCGTCGCGCTGCATGCGATCGAGTCGCTTCAACGCATCGTCATATGCCCAGTCGGCGCGTGTGGGCTTGTCGTCAATATTGACGGCGTTGGCGATCATCCACACCGATCCGGAAACGTGGTCAACCACCGCAATATCCGTAGCCAAGGCCAGCGCCAATTCGGGCTGACCGGTTTCATCCGGGGCCTCAGCCCTCAGTGTCGGTTCCCAATGGCGAATCGCATCCCAGCCAACCGAACCAACCAAGCCAGAGGTGAGATTCGGCAGACCCTTAACCTTCGGAGCTTTCAGGGCCTTAAGCGTGGCGTGAGCCACCTCCATCACATCGCCCTGTGTTGGTATGCCGGTCGGCACCTTGCCGAGCCAGTCGGCCTGCCCATTCTTGGAGCGCAATTGGGCGATGGAGTTGACGCCGATGAAACTGTAGCGTGACCATGAGCCGCCGAATTCCGCTGATTCAAGAATGAAGGTGCCGGTTCGTCCGCCCGCCAGACGCTCATAGAAGCCCACAGGGGTCAACGAGTCGGCGAGCAGCCTGCGCACGATGGGGATGATGCGGTAGCCTTGGTCGGCGAGTTCATGGAATTGCTCACGGCTCGGCCAAGTGCCGCCCCATGCAAGATGCTCAACGCTGCATTCGCTCATCGTTGTCCCTCCTGTTCCGCAGTACGATTACCCACAACCACTGGCAGCGGCCCGCCTTCGAGGAAGCAGCTACGTTTGCCAGTGTGGCAGGCAGCGCCCACCTGATCGACTTCGATCAGCAGTGCGTCGCCATCGCAGTCAAGGGATACCGATTTGACGTACTGCACATGGCCCGAAGTGTCGCCCTTGCGCCAGTATTCCTGGCGAGAACGAGACCAGAACGTCACGCGACCGGAGGTCAGCGTGCGACGCAGCGCCTCGTCGTTCATATAGCCGACCATCAACACTTCACGGGTGTCGAATTGCTGGATAACCGCAGCGACCAATCCCTTGGCGTCGCGCTTCAGCCGATCCGCGATACGCGGATCCAGTGTTTCGCTGTTATCGAACTGCTCCATAATAATTTTGTTCTTTCTGCGATCTGCGATGCTTTAGCGCACGGTGTAGCCGGCCTTGCGCAGCTCGGCTTTGACGTCGGCGATGGTCATGATGCCATAGTGGAACACGGAGGCGGCGAGCACCGCGTCCGCACCAGCGGCGATGGCCGGGGGAAAATCCTCGACCTTGCCCGCGCCACCCGAGGCGATGATCGGAATCTTGACCTCGCGACGCACGGCTTGAATCATTTCGATGTCGAATCCCTGCTGGGTGCCGTCAGCATCCATGGAGTTAAGCAGGATTTCGCCTGCGCCCAGTTCCTCAGCGCGTTTAACCCACCAAATCGCATCGATGCCAGTGGATTTGCGCCCGCCCATCGTGGTGACTTCAAACCCGGACTGGGTGTGCTGTTCGCCCTGTTCGCGGCGCGCATCCACCGACAGCACCAGCACCTGGTTGCCGAAACGGTCAGCCACGCGACTGATCAACGTGGGGTCGTTGATAGCCGCCGTGTTCACGCCCACCTTATCTGCGCCGCAGCGCAGCAGGGAATCTACATCTTCGGGAGTGCGCACGCCGCCACCAACGGTCATGGGGATGAACACCTGTTCGGCGGTGCGCGAAACCACGTCGATCATGGTGTTGCGATGCGAGCTTGAGGCGGTTACATCAAGGAAGGTCAGCTCGTCCGCACCCTGACGGTAGTATTCGGCGGCGAGTTCCACCGGATCGCCGGCATCCTTGAGGTTTTCGAAATGCACGCCCTTGACCACTCGTCCGGCATCGACGTCCAGGCACGGGATGACTCGTACCGCCAGCGACATGTTCCACTCCCCTTAAGGTTGTTTGTCTTATTGTCCGGCTTCCCAGACTACCGGCTCTACGTTACATCGCACGGCTATGTCCGAATACGGGAATGAAGATGGGGCGTATGGCTCAGTCCTTGCGGGCGTTGACGAACCAGTAGGCCCAAGCCACGAACACTGCGCCGCCGATAATATTGCCCAACGTAGCGGCGGACAGGTTGTAGAGAATGCCGGGTAGATCCACGGCCGCAGCACCGGCAACATCCGCACCGTAGCCGGCCAGACGGGAGACCATACCAATCGGCAAGAAGAACATGTTGGCCACGCAGTGTTCAAAGCCCATGGCCACGAAGCCTGCGATGGGCAGAAGAATGCCGAGCACCTTGTCGCCCACGGAACGCGCGGAGAAGCCGACGCGCACCGCCAGACACACGAGAATGTTGCATAGGATGCCGCGCACGAAGATTACGCCCCAGCTCAGGTTTATCTTGCCTGCGGCGGTGGCCACGGCGGTGGCACCGACCGCTCCATCATTCAGTCCCATGGTGCCGGCCAAGGCGATCAGCGTGACCAGCACAAGCGCGCCTACCAGATTGCCGAACCAGACGATCACCCAGTTTTTGGCCAGTGCGGTCCATGAGATTTTGCGCGCGGCCAAGTCGGAGACCATCAGAGAGTTGCCGGTGAATAATTCGGCACCGCAGCACAGTACCAGTACCAGTCCCATGCAGAAGGCCAAGCCGCCGACAAAACGCTTCGGCCCCCAAGTCATTGCCGGATCACAGGTGACGATAAGGAAAAACAGTGCGCCGAAACCGATGAATGCACCCGCAAACATCGCGGAGACGAAAGTTTTGCGCTTGCCCATACGGGTTTTGTTCACGCCTGCTTTCTCAACCGCTTCTTCGGTTTCTGCCGGGGTAAGCGCATTGATGTTGACAGCGATGGGCTGCGGTGCGTCTTGGGCAGGCTGCTTGGTGTGCTGCTGTGACATAGAGACTCCATTGACTTAAGCTACAGGTTCGTTACAGTATCGTCACGCAGTGTAGCGGGCATAGTCGATACACGGCAATGCTGTTGCCGCCATTGCCGCCGGTTATGCGGCAGTCGCTTCCCCGCTCTGATCGCCCTTGGCTGCAAGCTGACCACAGGCACCGTCAATATCCTGGCCACGAGTATCGCGCAAGGTTGCGGTGATGCCGGCCTGGTGCAGAATATCCAGGAATCGTTTCTCGTCTTCGGGCTTGGAAGCGGTCCAGCGCGAACCCTCAATGGGGTTGAGCGGAATCGGGTTGACATGCGCCCAATCGTCGCCGTAATGGTTAAGACGCTTGGCCAGCAGTCGTGCGTGTTCAGCCTGATCGTTGATGCCGCGCATTAGCGCGTATTCGATGCTGACACGACGCTTGGAGGCCAGCCAGTAGTCGTGCGCGGCGTCGAGCACCTGCGTGGTGTTGAAGCGTTTGTTCATCGGTACCAGTTCGTCGCGCAGCTCATCGCTTGGCGCGTGCAGCGAGACGGCCAAACGCACCGGAATACCCTCGGCGGTGAGCTTCTTGATGCCGGGCACCACGCCCACGGTAGAGACGGTGATGTTGCGCGCCGAAATGCCGAAACCCTCCGGCGGCATGGCTGAGATCTGGCGTACGGCGGAGAGCACGGACTTGTAGTTACCCATTGGTTCGCCCATGCCCATGAACACGATGTTGCTCAGACGACCAGGGCCGCCTGCGACCACGCCGTCGCGCATCATTTTGGCGGCGATGCGCACCTGTTCGAGGATTTCGCCGGTAGACATATTGCGGGTGAGGCCGAGTTTGCCGGTGGCGCAGAACGGGCAGCCCATGCCGCAGCCAACCTGCGAGGAGATGCACAGTGTGGTGCGCGTCGGGTAGCGCATGAGCACCGATTCGATCAGCGAACCATCGAACAGTCGCCACAACGTTTTGATGGTGGTGCCTTCGTCGGCTACCTGACGGGTGACTTCGCTGATGAGGTTCGGGAAGAATGCGGATGCGGCATCAGCACGTGCCGCCGCCGGGAAGTCGGTGAATTCGGCGGCGTTGACGTCAAAATGCCCGTAATAATGGTTGGCCAGCTGCTTGACGCGGAATTTGGGCAGGCCCAGTTCCTTGGCCGTGTCGATGCGCTGTTCGGGCGTCATGTCGGTGAAGTGCAGCGGTGGTTTGCCACGGCGGGCGTGGTCTTTGGAGAGCACGTCGCGGAACGCGCCCGTCGTGCCGCCGGGGGTGATGCCGGTTTCAGGCTGGTCGGAGTTCATGGGGTTGGTTTCGCTCATAGTGACCTCTTTAATGACGGGTGGAGATCCCTCGGCTACGCTCGGGATGACGAAGTAATGAACATCGGAATGACAATAATGAACGCTGGGATGACAGTAGACAGTAATGGTCGGGATATCGGTAGTAAGTTATGCAATAACGAATTACAGTCCGGTGACCCACAGCAGTGCGCAGGTGAAGGGTGCACTCATCAGAATCGAATCGACGCGATCCATAACGCCGCCATGGCCTTTGAGCAGGTGCCCCATGTCTTTGATGCCGATATCGCGCTTGAGCATTGAGGCGCACAGATCACCAAATGTACCGACGGCACCAATCAGGATACCGGCGACAATCGGCACCCACCAGCGCGTGGCCCAAGCGGCGGCGTCATAGGTGCAGGCGAACACGGCGAAGGCACCAGCCATGGCGAACAGCATCGAACCGATCAGGCCTTCGACCGATTTCTTCGGAGAAATACGCGGCGACAGCTTATGCTTGCCCAACCAAGCGCCGGCGAACAGACCGCCGGTATCAGACAGAGCTGGCAAAAAGACCAGCATAATTGCGTGAGCTACGGGGTGCCCGTTGAACGTCAGTGGGATGATGATGCAGCTGGCGAGCAGCGGAATATACAGCACCGTGAGCACGGAGACAGCCACGTGGCTCAGGCGCGAATGGTGCTGTTCCCCACCCTCGTGGTTAAAGGAGGATTCAAGACGCGCACCGGCATCGGTGCTGGACAGTTTGCTGGCCACAGCCAGAGAAAGCCTGTTACCAACGCTGATTTTAGCGCTGGCCGCTATGGCGACCAGGATAATTGAAATGATCACGCTCAACGACATCGTGATCAGATGATAGGGCGAATAGTAGGTGGCGAACAGGGTGAATGCCGAGCATATCCACAGCATGATGACAGGAATATGCAGCCCCACCGTGGCAAAGTCCACACGCAGCTCCCACAGAGCCAGCACCATGAATACCACGACCAAGCCAACGAATACATCGATGCTGATCAGCAGGCAGGCGAGAATCAGAATAACCAGCGCTGCGCCGGTGGCGATGGCTTGAGGCATGTTACGCCCGGTTTTCTTATTGATTTGGTCGAGGGCCTCCTCGGCCTCCTCATGGAGTTGTTCGTTGCGTTCCATGTTCCTCCAGCAGTTGCACCGCTAATCCTTGACAATAATAGCGAGCACCGCGTAATTCATGCGCCACCGGCGCGACGACAATAAACAAGCCCGGCGAATTGCCTGATATTGCAGGGATTCGCCGGGCTTTACATCAATGAGAAGGAATCAGACCTCCATGATTTCCTTCTGCTTGGTTTCCAGCAGGGTGTCGATTTCGTCGGTGACCTGCTTGGTGACCTTGTCCAGATCCTTGAGCAGACGATCGCCTTCATCTTCGCCCATATCGCCGTCCTTGACGGACTTGTCGATGGTTTCCTTGGTCTTACGGCGGATGTTGCGCACGGCCACCTTGCCATCCTCAGCCTTGGTCTTGGCGAGCTTGACGTATTCCTTACGGCGTTCCTCGGTGAGCTCCGGCATGGTGACGCGGATCACATTGCCGTCACGGTTCGGGTTCACGCCCAGCGGCGAATCACGCAAGGCCTTTTCCACGGCCGCAGCCTGGGTGACGTCGAACGGGGTGATGGCGAGGGTACGCGGCTCAGGCACGCCAATGGTGGCCATCTGCTTCAGAGGCGTGGGAGCACCGTAGTAGTCCACGGTGATGCCGTTGAGGAAGGCCGGGTTGGCGCGACCGGTGCGGATGCCTGCGAAGTTTTCCTTGGTGTTCTCAACGGTCTTGGTCATTTGTTCTTTGGCCTGATCGACGAGGGTCATAGTCACTCCTTATATGCTTGTGTACTGTTCGTCCGTGAACGATTATGTCTGATTGTAGTCGGCTTATTCGGCAAGCGTGGATTCTGCGGTGGAAACCAGCGTGCCGATTTCATCGCCCACCAACGCGCGGGTCACGTTGCCGGTGCCTTCAAGGCCGAACACGCGGATGCGCTTGCGGTTGTCGCGGGCCATGGACAGTGCCGAGGCGTCCATAACAGCCAGGTTGTCAACCAGTGCGCGGTTGTAGCTCAGGGTGGCGAAACGCTTAGCGTTCTCGTCCTTGCGCGGGTCGGCGGTGTAAACACCGTCCACACCGTTCTTGCCCATCAGCACCTCATCGCAGTGGATTTCGAGGGAACGCTGGATGGAAACCGTATCCGTGGAGAAGTACGGCATGCCGGCACCGGCACCGAAAATCACCACACGTCCCTTTTCAAGATGACGAATGGCCTTCAGCGGGATGTACGGTTCGGCGACCTGCCCCATGGTGATAGCGGTCTGTACGCGCGTGGCCTGGCCCTCCTGCTCCAGGAAGTCCTGCAATGCCAAGCAGTTCATCACCGTGCCAAGCATGCCCATGTAGTCGCCGCGCGAACGGTCGATGCCCGCCTGCTGCAGTTCGGCACCACGGAAGAAGTTGCCGCCGCCGACCACGATTGCGACCTGCACGCCCTGTTGAACGGCCGGCACGATTTCTTCAGCGATGCGACGGACAACCGTCGTATCGATGCCGACCTTACCACCGCCGAATGCTTCGCCGGATAGTTTGAGCAGCACCCTGCGGGGCTTGTCGCCTGCGTCTTCGCCAGTCATAGTTGCCTTTCTCTTAAGGCCGTAAATTGCCGTCACTCAGTATAGCGAAGGGTGTAGCAAACATTACGGCGCAACATGACGAATCATATGGCGGAGCATGTGGCGAATCAGGAGTAAGGTTGGTGCGCGGAGGCGATAGTCATGGGACTATGGGATAAGATTGCCGAGTCGTTGCATATTCATGCGCCAAAGAAAACAGCCGCGCCGGGCGAACCGATGACGTTCGAGCAGGCGAAGGAACTGCTTACAACCACATTATTGGAGCAGCCGCTATCGGATATGAAACTCACCGCCCAACGCGCGAAACGACTCAACGACGAGATGCCGCAGTTTGTCACCTTCGCCATGTCGCACTATTTCAATCGTCCGCGTCTAGTCCGATTCACCAACGAAGGCGGCAAGCAGATCGACGCCGATGCCATCAGCCGACTGTTCGCGCAAACCACCATTCTGCAGTTCGAATGCGAAATTCAGCGGATGATAGGCGATCTTGACGAAATGCGAGGACGGTTGCGCCCAGACCAAATCGGCCACGTTGACCCCACACCGATTATCGAGCAAACCAAGCGAATCCTCGCCGCCAGCACCGCTACCAAGGGAGACAATGGCACTGGCCACCTCGATGGGCAGGCGCGAGCATGGCTGTATGCTCTTATGGATCAATCCAGTGACATCGATGAAGCCACGGGCGGCAACCAGCTTGGCATTCTCAAAGCTTTGGGGAATGAGCAGGCCGGTTCAATCGCCGAAACCGCAGCCAGCGTCTTAAGCAAAGATTGCAACGAGTCGGTACCCGCATATTGTGTTGATCCGACGGCAACCACCACTGATTACATGAAGGCGTACGCAATCATCACCGAATAATCGTGCGGCCGCTTCCTCATCAATTCTCGATACGTTGGAATCGTTGAAGCAGGAACAACTTCTATTCCAGCGTATCGAGCACGTCATCAATCAGGGTGCGCTCCTGCATGGCGCCACCGCCTTCCTTGAGACGCGGGAACCGGCGCATCGCGTTGGCTGGGCTTGCCTCAGCCGCACGTGCCACGTTTGATTTGCTTGCCCCGTGCGCCACGGCTTTTTCGGCCAAACGGTCTACCAACGAATCAGACACCTGCCGCATCCGTTCGGCCACCCATAGCTGCGCCAGATCCGCCGACAGTCCGTAGTCCTCCTCCAATTCGCTGGAGGCCTCCTGCACGGCGGCCCATAGCACCATGAACGGTTTGCGATAATAGGCGATTTGTTCGGCGGCCGGCTCCCCCGCCAACGCTTCCAACGCCTTGCGATCATCCGTGTTTTCGCTCATAGCATCCTTTCCAAGACGCTTCTGACACAATCCGACATGATGACAGACTGCGGTGCAACCGCGTGACTGCGCTCATCGCGTATTCACAAATCCAGCAGTTCGAAGAAACGCTCGATAAGCAGGTCATTGAGCAAACGCCCGCGGCGTGTGGCGACGATGCGGCTGATGCCGGTTTCATCCGTGATGCAGTCGATTAATCCCTCGTCAGCCATGCGATGCAATGCAGCGGTGTCGATGCGAACGTCGGACTGTGCTTCAAGGGCATGAATGTCAAGTCCGTCGCGAATGCGTAGGGCGAGCATGAGCCTTTCCTCAAGATCTTCGTTGCGGCTGATGGTTTCACTGCCGGCCCATGGCATTTCGCCCTTTTGAATATTGAGCCCCCACATACGCGGATGCGCGATATCCCACGCTCGAAGACCAGTGGTCTGCGGGTGCGGCTGCAGCGCGTTGCAGCCATCGATTGTGTCGTCAATGGCGTTTGCAGTCACGCGCGCGTCTACAACGGCGTTGTAATGACTGTAAGCACCAGGGCCAAGACCGGCCCAATCAACATTGCGCCAATAGCCAAGGTTGTGGCGCGATTCGTAGCCCGGACGCGCCCAATTGCTCACCTCGTACCAGGTAAGGCCAGCCTCCGACAACAGTTCGTCAGCGATTTCATATTTCGCAGCCTCATCGTCGTCGTCAGGCTTGGGCAGTATGCCGGCGGCAATCTGTCGCCCCATTTTCGTGGTAGGTTCCACGGTCAGCGCATAGGCGGAAATGTGGTTCACGCCCAAGTCTATGGCTGTGCTGACGCTGGTGCGCCAATCATCCAAGCTCTCCCCCGGCGCGCCATAAATCAGATCGACACTGCTGGCTAATCCGGCCGCGTCGGCTGCGCGTACGCCGGCCTCAACATTGGCGGGGGTATGCGTGCGATCCAAGGTGGAGAGCACATGCGGCACCGCCGACTGCATGCCGAAGGAAATACGCGTGAAACCGCCGTCTGCCAGTTGTCTGATGTAATCAGCATCCACAGTGTCGGGATTGGCTTCGGTGGTGATTTCCGCACCGGGATTGATACCCCATATCTCGCGAATCGCGTTGAGCATCGCTACTAAATCGCCGGCTGGCAGAATCGTGGGCGTGCCGCCGCCGAAGAACACGGTTGAAACGGCAGGCTCATCAATGCCATGGGCGAGTTGCCAATCGCGTGCCAATCGCATCTCGCGAATCACCATAGTGGCGTAATTGCCGCGTGAGGCGCCACCGCCGAGATCGACCGCTGTATACGTGTTGAAATCGCAATACCCGCAGCGCCGAAGGCAGAACGGCACATGCACATAGACTTCGTACATCAGCCTTCGGTTTTCTGGGCGGCGCGGATCTTGTCCTTGGTGTCGCGGTCGTTGGCGGAGTCGTCGCCGGTGGACAGGGCGGCGATGAACGCCTCCTGCGGCACCTCGACATGTCCGAGCATTTTCATGCGCTTCTTGCCGGCCTTCTGCTTTTCCAGCAGCTTGCGTTTACGGGTGATGTCGCCGCCATAGCACTTGGCGAGCACGTCCTTGCGCAGGGCGCGAATGTTCTCACGTGCGATGATGCGCGAGCCGATCGCGGCCTGAATCGGGATTTCGAACTGCTGGCGAGGAATCAGCTCACGCAGTTTCTTGGTCATCATCACGCCGTAGCTGTAGGCCTTGTCGCGGTGCACGATGGCGGAGAAAGCATCAACCTTCTCACCCTGGATGAGAATGTCAACCTTGACGAGGTCGGCGGATTGTTCGCCATCCTCGTGGTAGTCAAGCGAGGCATAGCCCTTGGTGCGCGACTTCAATGCATCGAAGAAATCGAACACGATTTCGGCCAGAGGAATACGGTAATGCATCTCCACACGGTCGGTGGAAATGTATTCCATCGTGCCCATGATGCCGCGGTGCTCCTGGCACAGATCCATCACCGCGCCGATGAATTCCTTGGGGGTGATGATGTCGGCGGCGACCATCGGTTCGACGATGTTCTTGATTTTGCCGTCGGGGAATTCACTTGGATTGGTGACATGGACCTCGCTGCCATCCTCGGCGGTCACATCGTAGGTGACGTTGGGGGCGGTCTGGATCAGATCGAGGCCGAATTCACGGCTCAAACGTTCGTTGACGATTTCCATGTGCAGCAGTCCGAGGAAGCCGCAACGGAAGCCGAAGCCCAGTGCCACGGAGGTTTCGGGCGTATAGATCAGGGCGGCGTCGTTGAGCTTGAGTTTGTCGAGTGCGTCGCGCAGTTCGGGGAACTGGGCGTTGTCAATCGGGAACAGACCGGCATACACCATGGGCTTGGGGTCACGGTATCCGGGCAATGGCTCGGTGGCCGGTTTGGCAGCGGAGGTGATGGTGTCGCCCACCTTGGATTGGCTGACGTCCTTGGCTCCGGTGATCACATAGCCGACCTCGCCGGCGCCAAGCGCCTTGGTGGGGGTCATGTCCGGGCTGATCACGCCGATTTCGATGGGATCGTGGGTCATGCCGATGCCCATCATGTGCAGCTTCTCGCGGCTGCGCAGCTCGCCGTCGACCATGCGGATGTAGGTGACGATGCCGCGGTAGGAATCGTAGACGGAATCGAAAATCAGCGCGCGTGCCTGGGTGTCCGGATTGCCCTTGGGTGCCGGCACGTCCATCACGATCTGATCGAGCAGATCGGCCACGCCTTCGCCGGTTTTGCCGGAGACGCGCAGTACCTCATTCGGCTCACAGCCGATGAGACCGGCGATCTCCTCGGCGTGTTTGTCTGGTTCGGCGGAGGGAAGATCAATTTTGTTGAGCACGGGAATAATGGTCAGATCATGATCCATGGCCATGTACAAGTTGCTCAGGGTCTGCGCTTCGATGCCTTGAGTGGAGTCGACGAGCAGCACCGCGCCCTCGCATGCGGCCAAGGCGCGTGACACCTCATAGGTGAAATCCACGTGCCCTGGGGTGTCGATCATGCCAAGCGTGTATTCGGTGCCGTCGAAGGTCCACGGCACGCGCACTGCCTGGGATTTGATGGTGATGCCGCGCTCCTGCTCAATGTCCATGCGGTCAAGGAACCGGTCGCGCATCTCGCGCTCGGGCACGATGCCGGACAGTTGCAGGATGCGGTCGGCCACAGTGGATTTGCCGTGATCGATGTGCGCGATGATGCAGAAATTGCGGATCAGTGACTGATCCGTGGACCCCGGCTGATTGTGCTGGACGACCACCGAATATGCCTCCTCGTTAAGTTCGCAAACTTCAAGTATCTTAGCGGACGGTGTGGGCACGGCGTGGCATTGCGTGCTTTTCCACGGGCCATGCTATCCTAACAGTTTTGTATGTCCTTATAAACATCGTTTGGAGTAAACGTGGCAAACATTAAGTCGCAGAAGAAGCGCGTGCTCACCAATGAGAAGGCGCACCTTCGCAACGTGGCTGTGAAGTCCGGCCTGAAGACCGCCATCCGCGCCACCCGCGAAGCTATCGCCGCCGGTGACAAGGCCGCCGCCGAGGCCGCCTACAAGGTCGCCGCCCAGAAGCTCGACAAGGCTGCTGGCTCTGGCGTGATCCACAAGAACCAGGCTGCCAACCGCAAGTCCGGTCTCGCCGTGGCCATCAACGCCCTGTGAGTTTAGCGCTTCATACGCAACGCTGAAGACGCAGAAAATCCCGCGAATCACATCGATTCGCGGGATTTTTTCGTTATATTCCCGTTAATTTGATTATTGCTTGTCCTGCTTCTCCCCCGAATTTTCGCCGGACGCAGACTTGCTGGCGATATTCGGCCGCTTAAGGTATTTCGCTTCGCTGGGTAAATACACGTTATGCCGTTCGACAGCACCTGGCACACCAATGTTGAATCGCACGGACAACAGACGCATCGCCACGGCCAGCGCCACAATCGCCAGATCCAAACCAATCTCGCCTTGCAGATTAATCAGCCCGGCAAAATCAGCCTTGCATACGAACACAGTGGCCACGCAGGCCACCGCCGCCGGCACGAAATACCAGTGACGATCGCGAATAATCATCGGCACTTCGTTGATCAGAGTGTCACGAATCAAACCGCCGCCAAGCGCGGTGAACATGCCCATAAATGCTGCGGTCATGCCTGAGGCTCCCAATCCCATGGCCTTGGCGGTACCGTTGACCGCGAACAATGCCATGGCCAGGGCATCGAGCGTAAGCATGGACCATTTCAGTTTGTCGACTTCCGGATGCAGCAATGCTACGGCGATGCCGGAGGCCAATGCGGTCAGCACCAGTCCTTTATCGGAAACTCCCACCGGTGTAACGCCAAGCATCACGTCGCGGATGATGCCGCCGCCCAAAGCGGTCAGCCATGCGGTGATCAGAATGGCGGTGATGTCGTACCCTTTGCGCACGGCAGACAGTCCTCCGACCATGGCGCAGCAGAAGATGGCCACGTATTCGATTCCCAGTATGAATCCGCTGGTTTCCAGCGCCACCGTCATGGCGAACCTCTCTTCTATACAACAAAAGGGGATGGAATATTCCATCCCCTTGAAGAGTGTAGCCTTCGTCCGACTTGAGTCAGTTATGCAACCAACCCGTGTCGTTTCTCACTACGCATTGTTTGGTGTGTCAGGCGACGCGCCACATCCAGTTGTGCGGATCCTCGATCTCGCCGAGCTGGATGCCAAGCAGTTCGTTGCGCAGGTCAACGGTGAGCTTACCGGAGCCGCCGTCGGCGACGGTCACATCGAACTCTTCGGACTTGAAACGTCCGATAGGCGTGATGATAGCGGCAGTACCGCAGGCGAACACCTCGGTGACCTCACCGGACTTAATATCCTCAAGCAGCTGAGCCAGCGGAATCATGGTCTCGACCACGTCGATACCACGATCCTGCATCAGCTGAATCAGGGAGCGACGAGTCACGCCGGGCAGAATGTTGCCGGTCAGCGACGGAGTCTCCACATGTCCATCCTTGTGGACGATCATCATGTTCATGCCGCCGAGCTCTTCCAGGTAGGTCTTGGTGGCAGCATCCACGAAGCACACCTGTTCGCAGCCATTGTCAATGCCCTTGTATTCGCCGAGCAGGGAGGCAGCGTAGTTGCCACCGCACTTGGCGAAGCCGGTGCCACCAGGGCCGGTACGGAACCACTTATCTTCCACCCAGATGCTCACGGGCTTGACGCCACCCGGGAAGTACGGGCCGGAAGGAGATGCGATCACGCAATAATCGACTTCCTGCGGGGCACGCACACCAAGGAACGGCTCAGAAGCGAACATGAAGGGACGCATGTACAGCGTGTATTCGCGGCGGGTGGGCACCCAGTTCACATCACGCTTGACCAGCGCGGCCACGGAACCGATGAAATCGTCGATCGGCAGTTCCGGCAGGTACAGACGCTTGGCGGAGTTCTGGAAACGCTCGGCGTTCGCATCCGGACGGAACAGCCAAGTCGATCCGTCGGCGTGACGATAGGCCTTGAGGCCTTCGAACACTTCCTGCGCATAGTGAAGCACGGAAGCACCCGGGTCAAGCTTAAGCGGCGCATACGGCTCGATGCGACGATCGCCCCAGCCTTCGCCCTTGGTCCAGCTCATGTGGGCCATGTTGTCGGAGAACAGCTGGCCGAATGCCGGCTTGTCGATGAGTTCGGCGCGCTTGGCGTCGGAGGCCGGATTGTCGTTCGGCAGGATGGTGAACGGTTCGGTCAGCTTATCCAGTGCTGCCGGATCGTGATGCGTGTTTTCAGTCATCTCGTATTACTTCTTCTTGACTTTGCGGCGTTGCGCCGCTGTTCAATGGGGCTGCCTTGCGCTTGTGGCGTATGGCCTGCTGTTTACTCTTGCACATGCGTGTGTCGCGCGTGCGACTGAGTTCACATGGTGAAAGGCGTTTGGATGCATAAACCGGTGAACCCGCGCCGCCTATGCGCGGTCACGGGTTCACCGGTTGCGTGATGGTATTACACCATTATCGTCTCGCAAGTGCGCATGCGCGCTCCGGAGACGTTTTCACTCACTGAGCGTCGGCGGCCGGAGCGGCATCGGCGGCCGGAGCAGCCTCAGGGGCAGCGGTGGATTCGGTGGCATCAGCCGGCACCTCAACGGTGACCACGGACTCTTCGAGGTCATCCATATCGAGCTCGGCGCCTTCGGGCAGCACGACGTCCTTGAGCAGCACCTTGGTGCCGTCGGTCAGGCCTTCGACGTTCACAACGATCTTCTCAGGCAGGTTGGCCACATCAGCGCGAACCTTGAGCTCCTGCACGTCGACGAACGCCACAGCGACGCCCTTCGGGGTGCCTTCGACGAACACCGGCACCTCAACGTCGATCTTCTCGCCGGCCTTGACCTCGAGGAAGTCGATGTGCTCGATGATGCGCTTGACAGGGTTGCGCTGCACGTCCTTGACGACGGCCATCTTGGTCTGATCGCCAAATGCGATGGTGAACAGAGCGTTGGTGTGACGCAGAGACAGGGTGGTCTCGCGCATCGGCAGAGTCACGAAAGCGGGCTCTTCGCCGCCGGCGTAGATGGTGGCGGGGATCTTCTTGGCGACGCGCAGACGGCGGGCAACGCCCTTGCCGAACTCGTTGCGGACTTCGCCTTCAAGCTTGATGGTGGTAGCCATGGTTACTCCTTGGTTGTGTTACTTATCGTTTTGTCCTGTTTGACGCCACGACGCGCCGCAGAACGTCCCAAGGAGGGATGATTTACGCCGAGTCGATAACGGAAGCCGTTTGCACGCTTCCCTCGCCAAAGCAACAGCAATCTATGATACTCGCCCTTCGGACATTGTGGTTATGTTGTTTGAATCGTTGAGGACAACGCGCCCCCTCCGTGTTCGGCATATTGTCCAAAAACACGAAAAAGCCCCGAAATCGTTAAGATTCCGGGGCTTATCGGTCGGGCCGGCGGGATTTGAACCCGCGACCCCTTGACCCCCAGTCAAGTGCGCTACCAAACTGCGCTACGGCCCGAACATTGCTTTTTGCAACAGTTGGATAATTTACCATAGATCATCCACAGTGCAAAACATAGCGTGTCGCGCTACGCAGCAGGTACAGCAGCACAACTGGCTTACGGCTTATTTGCGCTTCTTCTCGCGGATATTCACCGAGATTTGAATCGGCGTGCCTTCGAAGCCGAATTCCTCACGCAGGCAGCGTTCGATGTAGCGACGGTAGCCGTGCTCAAGGAAGCCGGTGGCGAAGATCACGAAGCGTGGTGGACGTGTGCCAGCCTGGGTGGCAAAGAGGATGCGAGGCTGCTTGCCACCGCGCAGCGGATGCGGGTGAGCGGCCTGAATCCTGCCGAGGAAGGCGTTGAGTTTGCCAGTGGGAATACGCTGATCCCAGCTTTCCAACGCCTGATCCATCGCGTTCTTCAAACGGTTGGTGTGCCAACCAGTTTTCGCGGAAAGGTTCACGCGTTGCGCCCAGGTCACGCGATCGAATTCGGTAATCCACAGGCGTTCCAGACGCTGCTTGTCGAATTCGTCCATCGCATCCCATTTGTTGAACACCAGCACGATGGCACGGCCAGCGTCCACGGCGGTGGACATAACCTTCAGATCCTGGTCGGAAATCGGCTGGGAGGCATCAAACAGAATCAATGCCAGTTCAGCTCGTTCGATGGCGGCCTGCGTACGCAGCGACGAATAGTATTCCGCACCCGAAAGCTTGTGTTGACGACGCTTGATGCCAGCGGTGTCGATGAACAGCCAATCCTCGCCGTCAATATCGATAATCTCATCCACCGGATCGCGCGTGGTGCCAGCCAGATCGTTGACCACCGAACGTTCCTCGCGGGCCAATTGGTTGAGCAGCGAGGATTTGCCCACATTCGGACGCCCCACCAAGGCCACGCGGCGCAGCCCTGAAGGTGTGAGATAGCCGGAGGTTTTCTCGGCCTTCTTGAGTTTGTTCAGGGCCTCATCAAGCAGGTCACCCACTCCCCTGCCATGCATGGCGGAGATGGCGAACGGCTCGCCCAGTCCAAGCTTCCAGAATTCGGCTGCCATGTATTCGCTGGCCTGATCGTCAAGCTTGTTGACGGCCAAGGTGACCGGCTTTCCGGCAGCGCGCAGCATTTTAACGATGCGCTCGTCGGTATCGGTCATGCCCACCAGGCCATCGACCACGAATACCACGGCGTCGGCCAGGTGCACGGCGATTTCCGCCTGTGAGGCAATGGCCGAATCGATGCCTTCAACATCGGCTTCCCATCCACCCGTATCCACGAGTTTGAAGTCGACACCGGACCATTCGGCATCATAGCTCACGCGATCTCGCGTAACACCCGGCGTATCCTCCACCACAGCGGCACGACGGCCGAGAATGCGGTTGACCAGTGAGGATTTGCCCACATTCGGACGCCCCACGATGGCAAGCACGCCCACCGGCTTGCGACGGGATTCGGCAGGACCGTCAGCGAAGGCACGTCCGGAGACCAGCGCCTCATCGCTTTCATCCAGATCATAGCCTTCGAGGTTGGCGGCATACTGCTCATATTCCTGCTCTTCGACGGCATCTTCGACGATGCGAATCAGCACGTCGAGCGTTTGGGCGAAATCCATGTCGGAATTGTCCACAGTGGTCACGCCTTCGGCGGCCGTCAGGAAGCTTGTCACCTTGGAATCGGCTTTGTCGCGGGCAGCCACGTCATCGGTGCCAACACCGGGGGCGGCAGCGGTCTGACCAGTACGACGTGCCTGACGAACCTCTTCACGGGCTGTCAACAGCACACGCACTTCAGCATCAGGGGCCACCACGGTGGTGATATCACGTCCCTCAGCCACCACACCGGCTCCCTCGGAGAACGAGTCAGCGGAAGCCTCACGGGCGATATAGGCGCGTTGCGCCGCGATAAGCACGTTGCGCACGGGGATGACATTCGACACCTTGGAAACATGTGAGGAAACCTCGGCCGATCGAATCGCCTCGGAAATATCCTCACCGTCTGCAAACACGCGCGGGTTGTCGGGATCAACGGAAATATCAAAATGATCACCGGTGAAGAACTCCCCCACCGTTTCGGTGACCAGACGCTCGTCCACCTGTTCGGCATCCAAATCGATGCCCTGCTGGAGGCACCACCATGCGCAGGCGCGATACATGGCACCAGTATCGAGATAGGCGTATCCGAAGTACTTGGCCAAGGCCTTGGACGTGGACGATTTGCCTACGCCAGCCGGGCCGTCGATGGCGACGCGAATCACAGGCCGACCTCCTTCTGCAGCGAGCGGATCTCGGCCTGGCTGAGCACACGGTAGGATCCGGGCTTGAGTTCTCCGAGCTTGATCGGTCCGATCTGTGTGCGCACCAGACGCTTGACCGGGAAGCCGATGGAGCCGAAGATGCGGCGCACGATGCGGTTCTTGCCGGAGTGCAGTACTACCTTGACGATGGTGGCGTCACGGCTGGAATCGATAATCGCGCAACGGTCGAGCTTGATCCAGCCATCGTCGAGCTGCACGCCCGTAGTGACCAGACGACGGCACACAGTGCCGGAGATCTTGCCTTCAAGCGTGGCGATATAGGTTTTCTCCACCTCATACTTGGGGTGCATGACGTGCTGCGACAGTTCACCGTCGTTCGTCATAAGGATCAGACCCTCGGAATCGTAATCCAGGCGACCCATGTGGAAAATGCGATCATACTTATCGCCCACAATGTCGCGCAGTGTGTAACGTCCCTTGGGATCGTCCATCGCGGACAGCACACGCTTGGGCTTGTTGAGTGCAAGCGTGACATGGTTCGGATTAACATGCACGCGCGAACCGTCCACGCGCACCTGCTGTTTCTTGGGATCGACCCTGGAGCCGAGTTCGGTGACCAGTTCGCCGTCCACCTCAACGCGGCCTTCGGTGATCATATTCTCGCACTTGCGGCGCGAACCGAAGCCCGCCTGAGCGAGCAGCTTCTGCAGTCGAATGGAATTGGAATCATCATGCGCCTTTTCAGCGCGGGAATATGCGTGTGGCATCGTTCTCCCAACGTGGCCGAGCAGGCTGGCACCGATAGCTGCCCCGAATCAGCGGGGGGAATCAGACGAATCGGAATACACCATAGCCTGTCAATGTATATTGCAAACGTCGCATTCGGCTGTCATTGTCAGCCAATTGCAACCTTACTATCATACCGCAAGGCTTGACTGCTGCTAGACTGTCAGTCGTTTGTGCGGCTTTGCCGCCTTTCACCAGTTGAAAAGGAAATATTATGGAAGAAACCAAGCAACAGCCGCTGGCCGTGCGCGTGTGCGCGGAACTGGCCGGTAGTTTTCTGCTGTGCTTCGCCATCTACGCATTCTCCACGTGGGGTTCGGCCGTATATGGCGTCAATATCGTGTTTATGGCCGCGGCAACGGCACTTGCCTACGGCACTGTAAGCTTTATTTTCGCGCGTATCAGCGGCGGTCAATTCAATCCGGCTATCACCGTGGCTGCGGTACTGGCTTCCACGACCAAGCTGGTTGACGGCGTGCTGTATGTACTGGCCCAGGTAATCGGCGCCATTGCTGCCAGCTTCGCCGTGGTCAAACTGCTGCCGACGTCCGAACAGGTGACGTCGGTTGTATGGCTGACTCCTGCGGTGAACGGTTTCGAACAGGGCTCGGTTTCGTATTCGTTGCTCAACGGCTATGGCATCACATTCTCGGTGAGCCTAGCAATCGTTGTGGAAGTGCTCGGTTCTCTGATTGTGGTTGCTGCCGCTATGGCCGCAACGGGCAAGCATGGTGAGATTTCGGCGCATTATCCGATTGCCATGGCCGCGGCGTATGGTCTGGCCACTGCAATCACCTATCCGGTGACCGGTGCAGGTCTTAATCCGGCCCGTTCCACCGGTATTGCGCTCGCCACGATGAATGAGGGCCTCACCCAGAATCCGGTGCAGCAGCTGTGGGTGTTCTGGATTGCTCCCGTGCTGGCTGCGGCGGTAGTGGCCTTGGCAATCATCATCGTGCAGATGGCCACCACGCCGAAGCCCGCTCCCTTGCAGGATGCCGATGATGATACAGCGTATGCCGATTTCGTCGAAGATTCCTATGCCGCGGAGCAGCAGTCAGACGAAAATCCTGAAGCGTCCGAGCAGACTGATAATTCAGCCGAACAGGGCGTCTCCGAACAAGCCGAAGAAGCTGAAGTAGGTAATCAGCAGGCCGACGCCCAGGCTGATGCCGATGAAGGAATCGAACGCCACTGAGCGTACTTTCCACGGGCTGCGTTCGCGCAGAATCAAGCGAATCAGCCCGGTTGCGATGGCCGTCACGGAAATCAATACCGTGGCGGCCATCGTGTATCCGAGACCTGCGAGCACGGCGACCACTACCACGATCGCGCATACAATCCATTCAAACCAAGGTTTGCCTTCATGTGCCTCGGATACATACGGGTGGTTGTTCATTGGATTCCTATCGATAGGTTCCTTGGAAAGGTTCCTTGGGGCTGCCAATCAGTGGCAGAAGTGACGGATGCCGGTCAGATACATGGTCACGCCTGCGGCCTTGGCCGCTTCGATAACCTCTTCATCACGGATGGAGCCGCCGGGCTGCACGATGGCCTTCACACCTGCGTCGATCAGCACTTGTGCACCGTCGGCGAAGGGGAAGAACGCGTCGGAGGCAGCCACAGCACCGTTGGCGCGATTCGCACCATCGGCCAGCGTGTTGGCACGCTCGACAGCCAGGTGGCAGGAATCGACGCGATTGACCTGGCCCATGCCGATACCGACAGTAGCCTGATCGTGAGCAATCAGAATGGCGTTGGACTTCACGCAGCGAATCGCACGCCAAGCGAACACCAGATCCTTGAGCGTTGCTTCGTCAGCAGCCTCGCCGGCCACCAGCTTCCATGCATCCGGATCGTCGCCGGTCGCGTTGATCAGATCCATGTCCTGCACCAGCAGACCACCGTCGATCTGCTTGAACTGGGTGCGGTTCTTCACCGGTTCGGCAACCTTAAGAATACGCAGGTTCTTTTTCTTGGTCTGCAGCAGTTCAAGCGCAGCGGGCTCATAGGAGGGAGCCACGATCACTTCGGTGAAAATCGGACGAACGCTTTCGGCCATCTCCAACGTCACCGTGGTGTTGCAGGCGATCACACCACCATAGGCGCTCACCGGATCACAGGCGTGTGCCTTCTTGTGCGCTTCGGCGGCGGTGGCACCAATGGCCAGACCGCAGGGATTGTTGTGCTTGACCACTGCAACGGCGATGGAGGGAGCCATATCCCACACCGCACGCCAGGCAGCGTCGGCATCCACATAGTTGTTGTAGCTCATCGGCTTGCCGCCCAGCTGCTCGGCATGCGCGAAGCCGGTCTGGTCAAGCGGATCGAGATACAGGGCTGCCTGCTGGTGGCTGTTCTCACCGTAACGCAGCGTGTGTGCAAGATCCCAGGTGCGCGTGAATTGCGGAGCGAACTTGGTCTGGGACTTGTCCGCTGCGTTCTCGTCAGCGTTTTCGGGGGCCGGAGCGACGAAGGTTTCGGGCTTGGGCCAGTGCTTGGCGGTCCACTCATTAATCGTTGCATCGTAGGCTGCGGTGTGTGCGAACGCCTTGGCCGCCAAGTATTCGCGCTCTTCCAGCGAGAATCCGGTGCCATTGGCCACGCGCTCGGCAACCAGTGCATAATCCTTCGGGTCGGTGACGATTGCCACAGTGGCGTGATTCTTCGCAGCGCCACGCACCATGGAGGGGCCACCGATGTCGATCTTCTCGATGATGTCGGCATCGGATGCACCGGAGCGCACGGTGTCGGCGAACGGATACAGGTTCACCACCACCAGATCAAACGGCTTGATGCCGAAGCCTTCAAGCTGTGCCGCGTGCTCGGGGTTGGTCATATCGGCCAGGATGCCGGCATGAATGTAGGGGTGCAGCGTTTTGACGCGACCGTCTAGGCATTCGGGGAAGCCGGTGACCTCGCTCACTTCGGTGACCTTGACGCCCAGTTCGGCGAGCTTCTTGGCCGTGGAGCCGGTGGATACGACTTCAGTGCCAGCCTGAACAAACGCCTGAGCGAGCACTTCGATGCCTTCCTTATGGAAGACGGATACCAATGCTCGGCGTATCGGTCGATTCGTGTTTGTCATCGGATTCCTCCTTGGATGTTTGGGGTTGTTGCGCGTCCGATGGCCGTTCGGAGGCATCTGTCATGATGCCGGCGTTCGGGGATGGTACGGCGCGCGAAGCCTTGATTCTCTCAGCTAACCAGCCTATCGAAAAAACCAGTGCTGTGCCAACTAGCGCCACAAGCCATGCCGCGGCGAGTCCTATGGCAACGGGATGCCCTATGGCACGCGTAGCGGCCATGACATTAACGCCTACATTGGCGAGACGATGCTGGCCGAGCGAACCGTTGGACAATGTGAACAATACTGTGGAGATCAGTGACACCAATCCTGCAGCCAGGCAGAAGGATGCAGCCGGATACGCCAAATTCACCAGTGCCGCACCACGGCGTTCACCAAGGATGGATTGTGGACGATATCCGAAGCCCTGCGGCAGGAACAGCATCAGTAAGCCAACGATCAGCGCCAGTGCCAACGGCAGATTCATCAGTACCATGCGGATGATGTCGTCATTCACCGCCTCGGGCAGAATGCCGAATACCGGTATCGACGGCAAATCCGTTGCCTGGCCTGACCACAGCGTGAAATCCGCCAAATCACCGATGGCGAATCCGGCACCGAACAACCACGAAACGGCCCAAAGCATCACATTGGGCAGCCATGCCACCATGGCCACTGTGGTGAGGATTCTCGATCCTGTTTCCATACCGGAACCCTCGAAAATGGTGACCACTGCCGCATGGTTGTTGACGCACCATACGATAACGGTGATCAGTCCGGCCAACAAAATCATGCCGATGAGCATAGCGGCGACAACAGTGCCCAAAATCAAGCACCGTTTCACTGATACGGATATCTGTGAGGCGATTTTGGCGACTACACCACGCAGGCGTTTGCTGGCGGGAAGCGCGGCACAGGCGAAACCCAATGTGAACACTGCACCGGCCTTGCACAGCACCAGCCACTGGTCATCCGTCAAGCCCACTTCCACGGACCGGCGGAAACCTTCGTTGATGACGAGCCAGACGACTAGCCCAGCCGCATAGGCCGGCAAATCGATTGCCTTCAACCGTGTGGTCACAGTTGCAATCAACCAGATCAGCAATATGGTCAGCAGTAATGGGGTGATGGTCAGTGTCACCGCAGTGGTGGTGAAACCGGAACCTTCGGAAAGTAGCACCAGCGCAAAGGTTAGCGGATTGGTGTGCGTGGTGAGGTTGTCGCCGCCCTCCTCCATGGAGATGACGAGCAGCATCAGGGCCAGATAACAGCCCAAGGCGATGGCGTATATAGCCATGGATACGAGGGCTGCTAGCGCTCCTCGTATCCATTGGCGAATCATAATGCTCATATGGCGTTGGCGTCTCGCAACGTATCAGGCGATATGGGCTTTGGCGAGCACGTCGCGCATGATGGCAGCAGCTTGGCCCGGGGTACGTCCCACGGGGATGCCTGCGGCCTCCAGCGCGTTCTTCTTATCTTGTGCGGTTCCCTTGCCACCGGAAACGATGGCACCGGCATGGCCCATCTGCTTGCCTTCGGGAGCGGTGAAACCGGCGATATAGGCCACAACAGGCTTGGTCATGTGCTCCTTGGCCCATGCTGCAGCGTCTTGTTCGGCGAATCCGCCGATTTCGCCGATCATCATTACGGCTTTGGTATTGGGATCGGCTTCGAAGGCTTCCAGCGCTTCCAGCAGCGTGGTGCCGACGATAGGATCGCCGCCTGCACCCAGGCATGCGGTGAAGCCGATATCAGACAATTCGCCCATAAGCTGGTAAGTGAGCGTGCCGGACTTGGAAACCAGACCGAGCGGACCGCGCCCAACGATGCCGTCGGGGATGATGCCGAGGTTCACGCCGGGCTTGTTAGGCTGGCTACCCAAGGTGATCAGTCCCGGGCAGTTCGGGCCGATGATACGAACGCCCTTGGCAAGGGCGAGTTCCACAAAGTAGGCGGAATCGGCCACGGGAATGCCTTCAGTGATGACCACAATCAGTTCGATGCCGGCTTCGATGGCTTCGACCACAGCATCTTTGGCGAAACGCGGCGGCACGAATACCACCGATGCCTTGGCGCCAGTGGCTTCACGGGCCTCGCCGCAGGTGGCGAACACCGGTATCTCAGCATCGGCACCATTGTTGGCACCTTCGAAGGTAACGGTGGTGCCGGCCTTGCGCGGGTTGACGCCGCCGACGATATTAGTGCCGGCTTTCAGCATGCGAGCGGTATGCGTCATGCCCTGATGGCCGGTCATGCCCTGGACAATAACGGGTGCGCCATCTTCGATGAACAGCATCAGCGAACCTCCTCTTTGCCGGCTGCCTTGGCAGCGAGTTCGGCGGCCCTTGCGGCCGCGCCCTCCATGGTTTCAGACACATGAATGGTCGGATTATTAGCCGTTGCGAGAATGCGCAGGCCTTCCGCCGCAGCGTTGCCGTCAAAACGCACGACAATCGGCTTGGCGTTGTTGAGCTGTGCGCTGGCCTCGAGAATGCCGTTGGCCACTTCCACACAAGAGGTGATGCCGCCGTACACGTTGATGAACACGGATTCGACCTGCGGGTCGGAAAGCACGATTTCCAAGCTTTCGGCCATTACTGCCGCGGATGCGCCGCCGCCAATGTCCAGGAAGTTGGCGGGCTTGATGTTAGTGCCTTGCTCCTCGCCGGCACCAGATACGGCGTCCAGCGAGCTCATGACCAGGCCTGCGCCGTTGCCGATCACACCGACTTCGCCGTGCAGGTGCACGTAGTGCAGCCCGTGTTCACGGGCGCGCTGCTCGAATGGGTCGGAAACAATGGGATCTTCAAAACGCTTCCAACCGTCATGGCGGAAGGCGGCGTTGTCGTCGAGGGAGATCTTGGCGTCAAGCGCGCTCAACTGCTTGCTGGATTCGTCATCGGGGTCGCCGATTTTAGCCAACGGGTTGATCTCCACCAGTGTGGCATCGTTGTCTTTGAAGCAACGCCACATCTTAAGCAGAATCTGCGCGGCCTGCTCGGTGTCGGCATGGTAGAAACCGATGCTTTCGGCCATCTGCGTGGCCGCTTCCAGATCAAAGTCATCAAGGGCGTTGATGTGCAATCGCTTGACGGATTCGGGATGTTCCTTGGCGATGGTTTCGACCTCGGTGCCGCCGTTGGCGGTGGCGAGCACGTCATAATCGCGTGAGGTACGGTCTACGGAAATCGACACGTAGTATTCGTGCAGGATGTTCTTGGCCTCAGCCACGAGCACACCGGACACTTTGTGGCCGTGAATGGTCATCGGCAGAATCGATTCGGCTTTGAGCACGGCCTCGTCACGGTTATGCGCGATTTTGACGCCGCCGGCTTGGCCACGGTGACCGATTTTTACCTGAGCCTTGATTACACACGGGTATCCAATGCGATCCGCCGCTTCGGCGACTTCATGGGAGTTCTGGGCGAAAATAGCGCCCGGGGTGGGAATGCCCTGCTCGTCGAGCAGCTCCCTTGCCTGGTGTTCGTAAAGATCCATGAATCCTTCCCTGCTATTAGTGAGTCCGGCATGTAACAGTACACGTTACATGCCGGACTGCGATCAACGATTGTCCCTATATGAGACGGCAGTCTCAGGCGGGCATGGTGACCAGAATGCTTGTGGGGGCTTCCCCCAACTTGTCGGTGCCGTTAAGACCGTCAAGCCCCATAACAAAGCTGAAGCCTGCCACCGTGCCTCCGGCCTTTACGATAAGATCAGCCGCTGCCTTGGCGGACCCGCCGGTAGCGATCAAATCGTCCACGATCAGCACGCGTTCGCCCTCGCTGACCGCGCCGACTTCGATTTCGACTTTCGCGGTGCCGTACTCCAGTTGGTATTCCTCGCCGATGGTTGCGGTGGGCAATTTGCCAGCCTTGCGCACTGCGATAAAACCTTTACCCAAGCGAGCGGCCAGGGCAGGACCGAATAGGAAGCCACGGGCTTCGAGACCGGCGATGGAATCAAATTCGTCGGCCGGAACCGGCAGAGAGGCAATAAGAGCGTCCAGCAGAATGCGAAGTCCACGTGCATCGTTGAGTACGGGGATGAAATCCCTGAACAGGATGCCTTTTTTAGGAACGTCGGGAATCGTGCCGATCAGGGGAACCAGATAGTTGGCGTCTTCAGCCCCCACTCGAGCCAAATCACGAATGGTGATGTCGTTTGATGTCATGCTAAGCCTCTTGCCAGTGCATTGGAATGGAATATAGAGTCGTGTGCGAACTACTTGGTCGCGGAATCCTTGGTATCCGTGGCTTCGTCAACCGGGGTCACGTCGGCGTTGTTGTTGGCGAGAGAAGCCTCAATTGCAACCTGGGCGGGCTCGTCATCAGCGGTGGCGTCAGCATCGGATTCGGCGGCCTCGGCCTGCTGTGCCTCATATTCCTCATCGGACACATAGGCCGGACGCACGTATTCACGGGCAATGGCGTTGAAGCCAAAGCGCAGCTTGGAGCCTTCAGAATCGATAACGATCTCTTCGTACTGCTCATCGACCTCGACGACCTTGCCAATCACCTGGCCGATGGTGATGACCTCAGTGCCGGGCTTCAGATTGCGACGGAAGTCCTGCTTCTCGGCCTGCTGCTGCTTGGCCTTCCTGGACTGCCACCACATCATTCCGCCGAACACCACAAGAATCAGAATCAGGGACATATATTCCATGGGGTTCAGAACTCCTTACATGAGAAACAGGAACTAATGCAACCTTCAGCAGTCTAAAAGAGCTTGCTGACATCATCCTTGGAATCATTGGGAACAATGCCTAAGTGACGCCATGCCTTATCTGTGGCCACACGCCCCTTGGGCGTGCGCATCAGGAAGCCTTCGCGCACCAGATACGGCTCGCACACCGTTTCCACGGTTTCGCTTTCCTCCCCCACCATGGCCGACAGATTGTTCAGTCCCACCGGGCCGCCGTTGAAGTTGCGCACAATGGCGTTCAGCACCGCAATGTCGAGACGGTCGAGGCCTTCGGAATCAATCTGATACAAGGCCAACGCCTCTTTGACATCATTGGGATGCACGGTCACCAGATCGTGCACAATGGCCCAATCACGCACGCGGCGCAGCAGACGGTTGGCGATACGTGGCGTGCCTCGCGAACGCAACGCCATCTCTTGCGCCGAGCCCTCACCGAGGTTCACGCCGAGCACGTTGGCGGAGCGTTCGATAAGCTTTTCCAACTCCTCGTGCGGATAGAAGTCCAAATGCGCGGTGAAGCCGAAGCGGGCGCGCAACGGGCTGGGCAGCATGCCCTCGCGCGTGGTGGCACCGATCACCGTGAAACGCGGCAGGGTGAGCGGAATCGAACTGGCACCAGGTCCTTTGCCCACCATCACGTCCACGCGGAAATCCTCCATGGCGATATACAGCAGTTCTTCGGCTGCCCTGGGCAGACGATGGATTTCGTCGATGAACAATACCTCACCGGTGTCCAGTGAGCTCAGAATCGAAGCCAAATCGCCGGCATGCTGGATAGCCGGGCCTGAGGTGACACGAATCGGCACCTCAAGTTCGTTGGCCACAATCATCGCCAAAGTAGTTTTGCCTAGACCTGGAGGACCTGCGAGCAGGATATGATCAGGCGGCACATCGCGCTTACGCGCGGCATCGAGAAACAGCTGAAGCTGTGCTTTGAGCGTAGGCTGCCCGATGAAGCCATCCAACACATGGGGGCGCAGCTCTTCGTCGCTCACCGGTTCGTTGCCGATGGGCTGCGAGGAAACCATGCGCAACGACTCCTCGTTGGCACCGGTGTTCGACTGTCCGTAGTTCGGGCTTTCCCTCACGCCTATCCCTCCATCCGTTCGGTTGCGACGCCTGTTATCTCGCGACGAATTATCTTACAAGTTGCGCTTGGCATAGCCAGTCTTTTCCGCTTGTTTCAGCGGCCTCTGTCCATCAGGGTGAGCGCGAAACGCAGCACACGCGGCACATCCTCGCTGGACAGTGGTGTGGCTATCTCGTTCTCACGGCAGGCTTCATCAACAGCCTGTTGTGCGTCCTGCTGCCGCCATCCAAGGTTCATCAGGCCTTCGATTACCTGTTCCATGCCCGTATCCACAGGGGCGACGCTTGTGGCTTTCACCGTTTCGCTTTGCTCAATCTGGCTTAAATCGATTGAGCCTTTGAGTTCAAGGATGATTTTCTGTGCGCCCTTCTTGCCTAAACCTGGTGCTTTGGCCAGCGCTGCGGCATCGTTATCGGCGATGGCGTGTGCCAGCTGATTCGGCGTCAATGTGGATAGCAATGATTGGGCCACCTTCGGTCCAATACCGGAAACCTTGATAAGTTGCAGAAACGTTTTTTTGGCTTCACGGTCAAGGAAGCCGTGCAGTGTGATGGCATCCTGCGACACGTTCATATATGTGTAGACGCGGACATCCTGACCGACATGCATGCGCCCGAGATCGGCGGCTGACATACGCACCTCATACCCTACTGCTCCCGCATCGATCAGCGCGGCATCGGCTTCGACCGATTCCACGCGCCCAGTCAGCATTCCTATCATGGCACACTCCTTCGAACAACTGTTCGAAGTATATCATATTGGATGGGTCGGGGTGTATGAGATGCTGCGGGGTTTGGCATCAGTTAGTTCCAAGATTGGAACTGGATTGATTTAAACATGCAAAGCACTGGCTACAGTTTTGTTATAAGGATAGCTCCGCCGGGCGAAAGCCCACTGGGCTTTCGCTTGTTCCGGCTCACATTCCTCTGTCTGCACTGATGCGACGGCGGTGGGCGGAACGCTGTGCGGCTTCGGCCCACTGACGTTGCGCTGTGGTTAGATGCTGTTCGCGCTCCCCGCCCTGCAGCGCGCCTGCTGGGCGCAACGCATGGCATATCGCCAAGGCAAGCGCATCGGCGGCATCAGCTGGTGTAGGCATTTTCGTAAGGTTCAGCATGCGCGTCACCATGCGTTCGATCTGCACCTTCTGTGCATGGCCGTTGCCAGTAATCGCCAATTTGGCTTCGGTCGGCGTGTGCAATGCCACGGGAATGCCACGCTGCGCAGCGGCAAGCATCGCCATGCCGGCCGCTTGTGCGGTGCCGAGCACAGTGTTGCGATTGTCTTGTGCGAACACTCGTTCGATGGATACGGTGTCGGGGGCGAATCGTTCGATTTTCTCCACCAGACCGTTGTAGATGGCCAACAGTCGCAGATCCTGCGACAAGTCGGGCGAGGAACGCACCACATCGACGTGAATAAACGAAAGCCGGCGATGCACGCCGGCTTCGATCACGCCAACCCCGCAGCGCGTAAGCCCGGGATCGACGCCAAGGATAATCACTGCAGATTACTCCTCGTCCAGCTGGGCCATCACCTCGTCGGAGGCGGTCCAGTTGGAGTAGATGTTCTGCACATCGTCCAGATCATCGAGGTTGTCGATGAGCTTGGAGACCTTGCGGGCATCTTCGAGGCTCAATTCGACCTCGTTCTTCGGCTGCATGACCTGGTCGGCGGAATCGTAATCCACGCCGGCATCCTGCAGGGCCTTGCGCACGGTGAACAGGTCGGACGGGCCGGTGATGACGGTGTACACTTCACCATCGTCGGTCACATCTTCGGCACCGGCCTCAGCAGCCTTCTCGAACAGGTCGTCGAAATCAACGCCTTCGGACGGCACAACGATCTGGCCCTTGCGCTCGAAGTTGAAGGACACAGAACCGGAGGTGGCCAGAGAGCCATTGCCCTTGGTCAGGGTGGAACGCACTTCGGCAGCCGCACGGTTGCGGTTATCGGTCAAGCATTCGATGATCAGGCCGACGCCGGCAGGAGCATAGCCCTCGTAGACGATGTCCTCATAGTTGGCGGCACCGTCTTCAGCACCGGAGCCACGCTTGACGGCGCGGGCGATGTTGTCGGCCGGCATAGAGGCCTTCTTAGCCTTGTAGATGGCGTCGTACAGGGACGGATTGCCGTCCGGATCGCCACCACCAAGACGGGCGGCGATTTCGATGTTCTTGATAAGCTTGGCGAAGAGCTTGCCGCGCTTGGCGTCGATGGCGGCCTTCTTGTGCTTGGTGGTCGCCCACTTGGAATGACCTGACATAATGCTCCTAGCGAATATGAATCGGATAAGTCAAACGGGATGATTGTAGGCCGCATTTACGACAAAACGGCCAATGATGCTCCCTGAGTGAGACGCATTGTTCGCTCGCGCGGCACCAAAACCATGGAAACCGGACGAGCGAACAATGAGAGGAACCGTCTGCTCGTATTAAGCAGACAGTAATACGTCTCGCTCAGTTGTGCGAGGGAAGATTGAACGCCGGCGCAAGTTCGGCGAAGCACTGCGCATAGGCAGCACGCTGATCGGACAACAGAATCGGCATGGTGCGCGTCTGTGCGACGATCGGCATGAAATTCGCGTCGCCGTTCCAGCGCGGCACCACATGCTGGTGCAGGTGTGCGGCGACTCCGGCACCAGCAACCTCGCCTTGGTTGATGCCGATGTTGTAACCGTCGGGGTGCGAGACCTTTTCCATCACCTTCATGGCCAGCGTGGTGGCCTTTTCGAATTCGAACAGTTCCGCATCGTCCAATTCGGTGATGAACCCCACATGGCGGTATGGGCAGATCATAAGATGCCCCACGTTGTAGGGATATAGGTTCATGATGGCGAACACGTGCGTGCCGCGCCATGCGATCAAGCCATCCTCATCGGACTTTTTCGGGCCTGTGCAGAACGGGCATTCCTTGGTTTTCGGCTTTGTCGGCCGATCCTCGCTGTTGCGCAGCACATAGGTCATGCGCTGCGGCGTCCACAGTCGTTCAACGGTGTCCTCCTGAGGAGGGAACTCCCCCGGATCGTCGACACGCACGCGTTCGTCAGTCATGATTTCGTCTTCCTACTCGGCGGTGGCGGCGTTGAAGTCGTCGGCGGAGTTGACCTGTACGCGCTTGGCGATCACCTTGAGGATCTTGGCGCGAGCCTCGTCCACCGGCATGCCATTGAGCTGGCTGCCATCGCGGAAGCGGAAGCTCACCGCATTGTTGGTCATGTCCTCGTCGCCCACGATGAGGATGAACGGCGCCTTGGACTTGGAGGCGTTGCGAATCTTCTTGCCGAAGCGGTCGGCGGAGTAGTCCACTTCGCAGCGCACCATCTCGTCCTCAAGGGACTTGATGAAGCCGGCCAGATGCGGCACGACCTCGTCGGTCACCGGCACACCAAGCACCTGCACGGGGGCAAGCCACGCTGGGAACGCACCCGCATAGTGCTCAAGCAGCACGGCGAAGAAGCGCTCGATGGAGCCGAACAGGGCGCGGTGAATCATCACCGGGCGCTGGTGCGTGCCATCGGCGGCGATGTATTCGAGCTGGAAACGCTCGGGCAGGTTGAAGTCAAGCTGAATGGTCGAGACCTGCCAAGTGCGGCCGATGGCGTCGCGGGCCTGCACGGAGATCTTCGGGCCGTAGAACGCGGCACCGCCCGGATCGGCCACGAGGTCGAGGTGCGATGCCTCGGCGACCTCACGCAGCGTGTTGGTAGCTTCCTCCCAGATTTCGTCGCTGCCGACGTACTTGTGCTCATCCTTGGTAGACAGCTCCAGGTAGAAGTCGGTCAGACCGAAATCCTTCAGCAGGTTCAGCACGAAGGTCAGCAGGTTGGTCAGCTCGTCCTTCATCTGCTCGCGGGTGCAGTAGATGTGCGAATCGTCCTGAGTCAAACCACGCACACGGGTCAGACCGTGAACCTCACCACTCTTTTCGTAGCGGTACACGGTGCCGAACTCGAACAGGCGCAGCGGCAGCTCACGATAGGAGCGCTGACGTGCCTTGAAGATCAGGTTGTGCATCGGGCAGTTCATGGGCTTCAGGTAGTAGTCCGCGCCCGGCTTGGTAATGTTGCCTTCGGCGTCGCGCTCCTCATCGAGGTGCATCGGCGGATACATGCCGTCCTTGTACCAGTGCAGGTGGCCGGAGGTTTCGTACAGGCCGCCCTTGGTGATGTGCGGGGTCTGCACGAAGCTGTAGTGGTGCTTGCGATGCATTTCGCGAGAATAGTCTTCCATCGCGTTGATCACCGCGGCACCCTTCGGGTGGAACACGGCCAGGCCCGGACCGATCTCATCCGGGAAGGAGAACAGATCCATCGCAGCGCCAAGCTTGCGGTGGTCGCGCTTGGCGGCCTCTTCCAGTCGGGTCTGATAGGTCTTCAGATCGTCCTTGGTGAAGAACGCCACACCGTAGATGCGCTGCAGCATCGGGTTCTTCTCGCTGCCACGCCAGTAGGCTGCGGCGGAACGTTCGATCTTGAACGCCTTGATGTAGCGAGTGTTCGGCAGGTGCGGACCGCGGCACAAATCCTTCCATACCACGTTGCCGTCACGGTCGACGTTGTCGTAGAAGCTCAGTTCCTTCTCGTCGATTTCGGTGGCGGCCTCAGGGTCGAGATGTGCTTCCTTGTCCTTGATGAGTTCGATCTTGAAGGGCTGGTCGGCTTCTTCGGCCAGTGCCTCCTCTTCGCTCACCACGCGACGGCGGAACGACTGGGAAGACTTGATGATGCGCTGCATGCGCTTCTCAATCTCCTTGAGATCCTCCGGGGTGAAAGGCTTGTCCACTTCGAAGTCGTAGTAGAAGCCGTCCTTGATGACCGGGCCGACGCCCAGCTTGGCGTTCGGATAAATCTCCTGCACGGCCTGGGCCATGACGTGCGTGGCCGAGTGACGCATGATGTTCAGACCGTCCTCGGAGTCGAGCGTCACAGGCTCGACGGTGTCACCGTCGCTCAACGGGGTGTACAGATCGCGCAGTTCGCCGTTAAGGCGCACGGCGATGATGTTCTTGTCATCCGCGAACAGCTCAGTGCCGGTGGTGGTTGCTTCCACCTCCTTCACTTCGCCGTTGACCGTAATGGAGATGGGGCTTGCAGCCATGATAATGTCCTATCTTTCGGGGTCCGCGTTACTAAAGTACAGACCTGGACTGGTTAATCAACAGTGGACACGATAGGAGCGCGGGAAGACAATCGACGACCATTATCGTAGCGTTTGATCGCGCTTCATATACTGGTCATATTCTTTCTGCCAGTCGCGTGCATTATCGGCGCGGCCATAATCCTCATTCATTGATTGCACATAGGCGTTCCATGAGGCATCACGGTCAAAGCCAGCTGACGCATTGCACACCTGTTCGGCCAGCCATTCGTCCGTGGGGCTACCAATGCCGGTTCCGCCGATCTGTGGCGCATACATGCCCATCGGCAATACGCCGTTTGATCCCATACGACGGTAGATTTCCCGATACGGTTTGTCGGCTGCCAGGTAGCGTTCTCGGGGTTTGTCTCCGGTGATGATGGTGCCGGGCCGAATCCATCCGACAAACGAACGCCCGTAGCCCGACGGGTAGGTTCCGTCACCCTGCACGTTCACCGTGGTGTGACCGTTCGAATGGGAGATTTCGATGTGATCTTCCCCATAGAACTGGGCGAACGAAATTGTCTCGTCGAATAGCGCGTCCACCGCTTGCAACGCATCGTCCCTGTGCCAGCTGTCTGCCCGCACCGATACTCCCGTAAGGTTGAAACGTGTGCGACCGCTTCGATCCCAGACCGGTTGGATGCCATCATGTTCGGCAGGAACGGGGAAAGATTCATACTGATCTGCATTGTCTCCAAACGCTGACGTATCAAAAGCAAATGCCACACCCACCAGCGGCGTCGCCGAGGCCAGCTGGGACTCGTATTCGGCGAAAGTCGTGCCGACAAACGTAGCGGAAACATCAGGAACAGGATTAGTTGCGTCCGTCTTCCCCTGCGCAGCATTGGCCATCGCCTCGTTATATCGTTTCAGCGCATAGGATCTTGCGAAGGACTCCTTGGGCACCAAGCCTTCGGATGCAAGATCGGCGAGATAATTGCCCACCCGCCGCATGGCATCGGATGTGGCAACGTCTTGTATGGCTGCATGCTCGACGACAAACAGATTCTGGCCGGCCTGCTCATTGAGTTGTGTGGTCATGCCGGTGGAATTGAGCAGCAATTGCCATCCATCATTGCTGAATGTGGCAGTGCTCTCGCGAGAGTTGTCTTCCGTGGGCCTGATGGCGAACGGAATCTCGTCATGCCCACCATTGCCATTCGGGTCGCCGTCTCGAAAAGCTGTCAGCACGTCCTTAAGCTGCGCCCAAGTGGTAGGGACGCTCAAGCCTAATCGATTCAGCCATGTTCGGTTGATGAACATATGCACGGTGGAACCGTCATAATCCTCACCGGCATCCCCTGGAATGGAAAGAATCGATCCATCAGCCTGCTGCGCAGTTTCGAATGCTTGGGGAACCTCCTGAAAGTATCGAGTCACGTTGGGCATACGTTTGAGATATTTGCGCAGATTCAGATAATCGTCGGACTGTCCGCGAGCGATGGCGTCACGTCCAGTCACCGGAGCGAACGAGACGAATACATCCGGCTGCGCCAAATCCTTCAGTTCGGGATCCGAATTGTACGGGGTATACATGCCATATACATGTTGTGCTTCTATGCTGTTCGGCGTTACGTCCCGCCAGATAATGTCGCAATCGCAGGCGGCGGCCACGCGTTGTGCCCATTGAGTTGTTGCCACGGACTGCCGCCCATCCTCATGGGCGTAGGCGATCACCAGTGGTGAGGAATTCTGTTTCGCGCGGATAAGATACCATCCAATACCGCCTGCGACAACGGCCAGCGCACATATGACGCACAGAAGAATGCGCATGCCGCGCTTCGCCGACGCCCGAGTCATCGCAAACTCCTTTGCCTACCAGAGTTGTTCGGTTACGCTGTTGTCGCTGAACACGGTGATGTTGTTCGCCACCAAGCATTGCGAGACCTCCGGCGTGTAGATGTCAAGCTTCAGCTCATCCTTGGAAGCGGCTTCGTACAAGTCGAATCGCAGATCATCCATGCTGTAGTCCTTCGGTGCCGCTTCGTTGCGATGAAGGCAATCCAGCGCCGCCTCATACTGGTTCTTATATAGGTTCGGATTGCCGATCTGCATCTTGTACACGTCGGCGATCGATGAGTATGTGGTTGCACCACACGCAAGCATGTCCTGCCCATAACGGGCGTCCTGTTCTGCGGTTCCTGCGCGGTGCGACGCCTCCTTGTATATGCCGTTGGGCTCCTTGATCAGCACGATTTCCTTGTATCCGCGATCCGCCATGCACTGCTTGTAGTCGGCCCAGGCCGATTCGTAATCCGATACGGAAACTCTTCCCTGTTCCTTGGCCCGTTCAAGCACCTTCAGTATTCGCTGGGTGGCTTCACCGGAGGGATCGAACTCCTTCATCTGTTGACTTGACTCAAGTGTTCGCATGGATTGATCGATGTATTCGGATAGGGATGACGCCGCCTTTTCGCCAAGTCCATCATTCATCAGGCGCCCTACGTCATCGGACTGTGCGGTTGCACCGTCGTTCTTCGCAGCAGAAGCCTCTCCCCCGCATGCCGCCACCATCATCAGCAATGCAGCACATGTCACAACGGAAATAATGGATCTTGCCACCTTGTGGCGTGATCGCCTCGGAATTGATTGCCCCATTACCATCACAACCACCATCTCGCCCTCAATTCATGCGACCGACCCCATTGAAACCGCTTTTTAATTATACGACTCAACGATCACAGTCGGTTATGGATGAAACGGGTGATGGAGCCTCTGGCGAGTATGGTGCATCCCACCATAAGCAGCATTATTGAGGTCAATAGCGACGCTCCGATGAAGGCTGCTGCAAGCCACGGTTCGGTTAGAGGATTGCGATGAATCCACAGGGAGACCAGTATCATCCATCCGCATCCAGCGATATGGCCGGCCAGCAACGGCAGCATGTTGGCTACCGCAAACGTCAGTGCCGTGGGATTGGAGCCCGCGCCCACGCTGCGCAGCAGGGCGAATTCATGTCGCCGGAACAGCAAAGGTATGAACAACAGGGCCCAGCAGACCATGCCGGAGGCGGCCCATAGCCATCGGGTGTTGCGCGTGCGGAACCGTTCCAGCGGCGAGCGCGTGTTTGGATCGCGTTCCAGCAGGGTGCTGATCGATATGATGGTGCCGCTTCCATCGTCCAGTCCTGTGGCGATGAGTTCGCGTGCCGTGTGTTCGTCTACTCCGGGCGTGACTTCTGCCACGCACTCCCCCACCATGCCGATCGGGGCGTTTTGGCTCCAGATAAGCTGGCTGTCTGCGAAGCCTCGTGTCTGTGCGTCCAATGTATGCACGCGCACTATTTCGCCAAGCTGCTGTGGCTGGTCGCCGACCGTGATTTGCAGGCGCGTGCCGTCGGTGATGCCCAGTCGGTTTGCGAGCGCCGCGTCCATGATGATGTCGCCTATTGTTTCGTTGGTGGATTCGTCGCTATCGCCGATTGTGGTGGCTTGCATTAATGGTTGTGATGCGTCCAATATGGGTGTGGGGTTGCCTGTTACCGGCACGTAGGTGATGTGTTCGCCGGGTGCTTTCCGTACGGTCGCCGTTTGGTAGGCACCTATGCCCATCGCGGATTTAACGCCTTGTACGTTGTTGAGTTTTTGGCAGAGTGCGGCTGGGATCAGTCCGCTGCCGTTTTCGTCGCGGGCCTGTGCACGATACACGTATTGGCCTGCGGCTGTCAGTTGGGTTTCTTCGTCGAGCGCGTTCTGTCGTGCACCCGCTTCCAAGTATCCGCATGTTGCAGAGACCATGGCGATCAGGCAGACCGCTATTGCTGCGAAGCCTATGCGTGAGGCGAATGATCGCCATGCTTGGCGTATCACGGTGTGTATTGTCCATTGCGGCATCATGTTGGACTCCCCTCGGCGCGATGTTCGTCCGATAGTATGTGCCCGTCTTCGAGTGTGATGATGCGTTCGCATCGTTCGGCGACGTATCGGTCGTGGGTCACGATAATGATGCCGGTGCCTGCGTCGCGGGCGGCGATGAGTGCGTCCATGACCAGTGCGGTGGTGGTATGGTCGAGTTGCCCGGTTGGTTCGTCGGCCAATACCAGTTGTGGTTGTGCGGCCAATGCGCGGGCGATTTGCACACGTTGCTGTTGGCCGCCGGAGAGTGTGCTGACCCCGGTTTCGCCCAATCCGTGCAGTCCGACCGATTCGATTACCGTTTCAACCCGTGCATGTTGTTGTTTTGGGCTCCAACCGGTGGCGTATAGCGCGATGTCGATGTTGTGGCGCACGGTTTGTGCGTTCAGTAGTGTCGGTGTTTGGAACACCCATGTTGTTTCATGCGATGGTATCGAATTGTTGATTTGCCCGGATGTGGGTCGCAGTATGCCGCCGATTAGTTGCAGTAGTGTGGATTTGCCTGAGCCGGAGGGGCCCATCAGCGCCAGCATTTGCCCGTGTGGCACGGTGAAGCTCATGCCGTCGATTACCAGCGGCGTTTGCGGCCCGTATCGGAAAGTCACGTTGTCTAGTTCGATGGGCATTGCGCGTCTTTTCCGAGTATGTCCAATGGATTGGCAAGCACGTAGAAGTCGGACAGTGCGTCGTTTGCGGCCAGGTGGCTGACGCCCAGTGATCCGTTGCTGACGGTGACGGCGCGCGCACTGTAGTCGGTATCATCCGTACCGGTTTTGCCGAAGACGCAGGTGTCTGTTCCGTTCTGTCCGGTCAGTACTGATGATGTGGGCACGGCCAGCATGCGTACCGGCTGCTCGCGGCGTATTGTCACCGCGTAGCGTCGTGTATCGGATTGTGCGGAATCATCTTCGGATGCGGTCAAATGATCCAGCAGTCCGGCATTGATGTCGCTGTCTGCGACGATGGTGGCGATGTCGGCATTCTGTTGGCTGAGCACGTACCGTGTGGTGCCGTCAAAGGGGAATGCTCCGGTGGCAACGGTTAGTGCGATCGTATTGATGCTGCGGGCTGTGGCGAATACCGTCTCCCCTTGAGCGGGTGCCGTATGGTTCACCGCCAACGGCACGGTATCGACAGCCAGTCCCTCGCCGGGTATCCATACGAACCATGACGGATCGAAGCCGCCGCTTGGCTGTGCAATGCCCAGATCGCTTTCCAAGTTGCGTACCGCGGCGGCGGTGATCCAATCGTAGTTGGTGTCGGGCCAACCGGAGAAATATTCCAGTTGCTGCAGCAGGGTTTCCAATTGCAGTACGTCATCGCCTTGCATGCCTTCGTCAAGCGTGCGATAGAACGGCGAAGCGGTGGCCGCGGCCAAACGTGTCACACCGTTAATAGCCAGTAATGGGGTTCCCGTGCTCACGCTTGAGCCGGCCGCCACGTCCACGCGGGTGATGATGCCGGTCCAGTTCGGAGCGTTCACGGTAACCGCTGGATTGAAGGTTACTATGATCGTCGCTTCGGTGGCACCATCATCATCGATGGGATTGGGCTGTTGCAGCACTGCGGTAGGTTTCGGCGCCAAAGCCTGCGGATCATGCGCCTGCGCCCAGGAAAACACGCCGACCCCCACCGTCGGCAGCACTACTGCCAACGCGATCAGCAGTGCTGAAATCGCCCGTTTCATAATTCACCTCCCAGCCAATCAAGGCAGGCCATATGTTTTCACATCAGCCGAACCAAATTGATAGCATTTCGCGAATGTTCTGTTGGCCTCGTCGTCAAAGTCGTTATCCGTAAGCAGTTCGCTGAGATACTCCAAACCTGGGGTATCATCGAACTCCTGCGGAAGCATCTGCGCATATTCCGGCTGCGCGTTGACGAAGCAGGCATGAATCCCTTGTGCTTTCGCCGTATCAAGACGTTCCCAGTCAGCAGAAGCCATATAGGTTTCCTCGACGTGCTCGAAATACGAATCGCAGGTATCGACGACTTGCCCTATGGCTTGGCTTTGGCGTTCCATAAGGGCCTGCTCTTCTCTGGAATCCGTATCCTGAATCACCTGATACAGTTCATGGCGCGAGGAAAGACCATAGTTGCCTTGCCACCAAGGGTACTCGTCGAGATTATTGCCGTATTCGCCTGTAAGACCTCCTTGCGACAGGCACTGTGTGATTGCATCAAGAACCTGCTCCGCTTCCGCACGACTCACCGCATCATCGAGCAGCACGGCTGAGGCAAGTTGTTCGTATTGATTCCCGGAGACACTTTGTTCGGCATCGACAAAACGTTCCGACGGCCCCGCGCAAGAACACAACAGCATTGCAGTTGTGATTGCCAGCAAGCACGACACTGCGGCAGTGCGAGTCCGTATGAGCATCATCGACCGTTCCATAATGCACTTCCTTGCCCTGATGGTGTTGCGCTGCTCAACCACGAGCAGTAGCCGCCTCGTAAGGATGGCCCAGTTCCATTGTCGATGGGGAAACAGCGAGGATCACGCGCGGCCGTCACCGAAAGGACGACAGCGCAGCGACGGTGCAGCAGAAAAGAAAGCAGCTGGCGCACGGTGAATTAGTACGCGATGAACCCGATAGAACGATGCGAAACGTCAGTGGCGTGACGATATGTCTGCATTAGGGATGAAAGCGCTGAGCAGCCATTCGCCGTTTTCCGCGCGATAATCGAGTGTGCCGCCCACTCGCCGCAATTCCAGCGCATGACGCACCAAGCCGGTGCCGGAGTCGGGTAGGGACGAGGCCTGCTCACCGTGTTCGCGCATCGCGTTCGCTTCGGCGATGGTGATGCCCTCTTCGCTAACGCCAACGCGCAAGAAGTACGCATTGACACCAACGGGGCAATGGCGCATGAGATTGGCGTATATCTCCTCCAATATGGCGTATGCCGCGCGCAGTCTCGTGTCATCGGCGATATCGACGCCCGGGTCGATCACCACGCTGGTGCCGTCAATGCCCAAATCGGCGAGTTTGGCATCCTGTTCGCGCGTGATCGTCTCGAAGGACCGTAGCCCATTCGCTTCCGCCATGTCTGGCGTATCCCCGGCTTCCAGCAGCCCGATGACTTTGCGCACGCCGGAGAGCGCTTCGAGTGCATTCCGTTCGATATTGCGCCATACCGTGGCATCGTCCGCACTGGTTGGGTCCGTCGCGATTTGCCGTTGTGCCATCAATACGATATACGACAGGCTGCCGGTGAGCGAATCATGCACCCGTTTGGCAACGTGCTCGTTCTGTCGGCGGCGTGCCAGTTCGAACTCGGCTCGTTGCCGTTCCATCCGCGCCGTCTGCCCCTCGTTCGCCAACACTCGCCAATGCAGCGACCAACCCAGGAAGAACGCGGCTGTGGCGGCCAATGCGATCGGCAACAGCATGTCACCCAAACGGTAGATATCATGCCGATGCCACACCCAGCCGATACCTGTACCCACAAGAAACAAACCCCACCCAATGAACGGCAACCAGAAGGCACACTCTGCCCCTCGATAGGCGAGTACGCCGACTGCCAGGCACACGCCGCCAGCAAATGTGCCGACCTCATACGGAACCGAAGCCACCCATCCAGCACAGACGACGATCAGCGCACCTGCCGCCCATACCGGCTGGAATGGCAGCATAACCAGCGCAACAACGTATGCGCTCATCAGTGCTCCCAGCAGCGGATGATAGACAAGATTCATTGCCAGAGTGACGTCGACAAGCGCCACCGCCAGAGAGCATGCGCCGGCCGCCACGGTCAACGCCGTCAGCATCCAACGCATGCGCAGCAAACGGAGAGCGGTTGCGATTATCTTCCGCATGCTTTCGCCCATGCGTGCGATCAGTGTGCTTTTCATGCCATGATCCCCTCGTTCCATAAGGCCATCAATTCGCGTTTGTTGGATACGCCAAGTTTCCGGTAGGCGCGTTGTGCAAGGGTTTTCACCGTTGATTCAGAGCAACCAAGCTGGCTGGCCAGTTCGGCGAAGGTTCCCAGTGTTTCGCAGGTCAGTCGCACCACCGCCAACTCCTTGGCGCTAAGCGTGGCGATGGCTTGAGCCGCAGGTGATGCCTCGACACTGCCGTAAGCCTGTTCGGCGGTACGGAATCGGACGGCCATCGACCTGCCGTTACCATTCGACTTGTACGGCCAGACCGCACCGCTACCCACCGCCGCAACCGCCGCGGTGATCGTCATCGGATCATCTTTGTTGACGATGCCCTGGGCACCGGCGGCGGCCACCTGCATGGCATACACATCAAGGTTGTAGGAGGTGATTGCCAGAATCGGCACCTGCGGTGTGGCACTGCGTATCAGCCGGCACAACGTGATGCCGTTCATATCCGGCATCGACACGTCAGTGACCAGCACATCGGGCCTCGTGGCCTCCCCCGCGCATAGTTCAAGCGCCTCAAGCGCCGAACGAACCGCCCATGCCACCGTGCAGCTGGACATATCGGCCAATACCGATCGCAGTGCCGCCAAGGTGAACGGATCATTGTCCACCAACCCGATCTTGCGTGTCATGCTTCCGCCTGCTGCCTTGAACGCCATACAGGCTACGATACGCCGAACGTCACCAACGGCGTGGTGCCGTGCACCTGGCACTCCACGAACCGTTCATACTCAGCCTGTTCCTGCGCGTTTGCAGGATACGGCTTGATCTGACTGAGCATTATGTCCCGATCCTCATGCTCACGCCACTGCGAATCGATTCTGCGATATAAGGTCGGGGCGGCATTTGCCGTGCATAGCAGCACATCCTCGTACCGTTTCAATTCATATTCAGAGAGATCGGCATGCGCGAAAATCCAATCGTAAACGTCTTGATATGGAGCGTTGCACTGTGATTGGATCCTGCTGATGATACTGCCCTGTTGTTCGGCGAGCTTACGCGTTTCGTCATCCAATATGTCTGGCAATCGCTGAAAATCGGGATGCGTGGTGGAAAGCCCTATGGAACCGCCGAACATCCACGGGTATATATCCAGATTCACTGCGTATTCCCCTGCAAGCGACCGTTCCTCGTAGCATCGCACGATGTTTTCGATCGCCTGCTGTGTTTCCGAACGTGTAATCCGATCATCGGACAGCATGGTCTGGGCAATGTCTGCCATTCCAACCGCAGCGTCATCGGTAAACTCTTCCTGCTGCACAGCAATATTGCCGCAGCCGCACAACAACATGGCAGCGAGCATACAACTTGTCATGATCATGGGCAGCTTATATGGCTTTGCTTGGTTACGCATTCTTCGCCTCCCTGTGTCATGCGTGGCCCGAGCCGTCGGCGCATACGAATATCCGATAATTCAACGGTAAGGGAGGTTTATGCGCGTATGGGCCTGTCATGTAATCGAAAAGACCACGTGGGCTATTAAGGGGACGATAGAAACAAGAAAACCTCGCTTAACAGCGAGGTTTGAATGGAGCGGACAACGGGACTCGAACCCGCGGTCTCAACCTTGGCAAGGTTGCGCTTTACCAACTAAGCTATGTCCGCAAAGGATTCCGCCGTGAGAAGCGGATTCCAGTGGGCGATGTAGGAACCCATCCTGCATCTCACTTTTCCGCGAGATTCCAACGTTTCCGAGGACCCGTGTTATCTCGTGGCAACAAGATGGCATATTAGGGGAAACATCATGCGGGTGCAAGGCGCCGGCGTGTCGCGCTCTTGCGACACACCGGCGTCTTGCACCGCCATAGCATCAGAACTCATCTTCTTCTTCGTTATAGTCCGCAATCAAAAGGCCCGACGACGGCGCTACACCGACAATATCGACAATCGTATTTCCTTCCAGTTGCAGGCCGGCACCACGAGCCAAGGGCAGGAAAGTTTCAAGACCTTCGCCTGCGATCATCTTATCGAGATGGTGGGTGAGCAAATCGGGATCCAACGTGTCGGCCGGCACAATCATCGGCTTGCAGGAACCTATCAACTCAATCGCCTTGCCATGAGATTCCCATTTGTCACCAAGCGAAAGGTCATACAGGGAGCAGTCGGCCACAACGACGACCGTTGTCCATGCCGCCCAGGTGACTTTTGACAGCTCGCTGTGCACCTGGAGAGGCGCGCCGCTGACCGCGCGTGGCAACCAGTTCATGCACTGCCGAGGATCGGACACAAGAAGCGTTTCAGTACGATCGCTGATTCCAGGCTGCAATCCGGACCCGGACAGCCATTCCGACCACGAGCCCGGCTGCCAGCCATCGAGCCAGCGACGCACGGCGATCTCCAACTTAATGGTGTCATTGCCATAGACCCACAGTATCTGCACGTTGCGTGAGTGAGGCTTGCGGCGGTTCTTCAACGCGTAGATCTCCCTGATCCACGGAAGGCAAGCGGATGCATAGAGGCCGAGCTGATCGTCGCTCAACAAATCGTCGTAGCTCATGCCGCCCTCGATGGCGTTCCTCAGCATCTGGCGCTTCTTCTCGCTGTCGGTCGAGCGCATCTTCTGCCCCTCGGGCTTCCATCCTTGGAATTCTTCGGGTTTGTTGCCGTAGGGGCCGTCGATGCGCGTTTCGGATTTCGAACAGTAGGCGACGGCTTGCGCCACCGATCCGCGCCTGGCCTCAATGTGGGAACCGGCCGGCAAATATTTTTTCACGGCGGTGAAGTGCAGCGCATTCGCAGTCTGGAAGAAAAGCTGCCAGTGTTCGTACCCATTGGGGTTTTTCTCGGTGCTGGCACCGCCTTTCTCGTGGGACGCGATCCACGTCGCCTTTTTGTTCTGCATCAGGGCTGCAAGTTCGTCGAGACTGATCCGATCATAGGGGATGGTGACCAGCCAATCCCGGTGTCGTGGACTTTCGCTGGTGCTGGTGGTGTTCTTGGTGATTTTCTTTTTCGTTACCATGTCAGCCCCCTATGCGGGGACTGGCACAGACCTTTGTTTGTGTCATTCTCATGTGCCGACGAAAATGGCGAGATAACACCGGAAATGGGAGTTTTGACACATGGCACAGCAAAGTCCCGGGTAACACTACCCGGGACTTTGCCTGCAACAAGCCGATGCGGTTCGCGCATATTTCCTTCCTGCGGGGCGGCGTTCGCCACCCTTCGCAGAACACCCCATGCGTCAGCGGTTTACATGCCCGAAACATTCCGATTGAGACGCCGCCGGAAGCGGTACGAATGGCGGTATCAGGCTATTTGTCGGCTTGTTGTTGAACGCTGATCTGGGTTGGGTCGAAGTGATCGTAGTGGACAATCTCGAACGTGCTGCTGGGGGTACGCCACACGGCCATGCCCTTGTCCTCGAACCGCAGTAAGTCCGGTGTGGGGTTTCCCTCGGGGATGTCACCCAACGCGGCTTTGGCCGTTTCCGAAGAGATGGCGTAACCGCACGAGCGCAACACGCAGCTGTCACGGATCGCGGTAGGGAGAGCATCGGAGGTGGGCTTCTGCGTAATGATCAGCGTGCTCACACCGGCGCTCCGCCCACGTTTAACCAGATCCGTCACCAAGGCGTTGAATTCGGCAGCGTTGGTTTTGCCCTCCCTCGTGCCATCGGACGCACCCCACGCTTGGCACTCGTCGATGATCACGACCACGGCCCTCTCCCGGTCGGTGGGCCCATGACCCCAGAACGAACCGACTTGATTCTCCCACGCCAAGCGCCACTCCATTGTCGATTGCACATCCCGCAGAACCTCCAACGCTCGCCCGTAATCGCCGGCACGGCCGGCCACGAACCGGCTCTTTGGCAATCCGCCATCAGTAACGGCCCACGCCCAGTCCATGCCGCCCTTGCCATCGAGCACATATACGTCCACGAGATCGGGCACGGTGAGCAGTCCTGCGGCGATGAGGGTGCAGGCGCAGCTCTTGCCGGTGCCGGGCATGCCGGCCCAGACGCCACCGGAGATCTCCGCGAAATCGACCCATGCCTCGCCGTCCAAGGTGCGACCGACGTGTATCGAGATCCGCCCCGGTTCCGCCACAATCCGAGGTGGAGCCGTCAGCTCGCGCGGCGCACGCAACCGAGCCAGATCGGCACGACTGTGGAAACGAACCCTATAGGAATTCACGCCGTATTCGTCTGCCGAGTAATCGATTGCGTTCATCAGGGCCAGACCTTGCGCCGCCGAGCGGCGCAGGCTGGCCATATTAAAACCGACCACGGGCAGCACCTTGATGTCCAGCAGCCCCTTCTTGGGATAGAGGTACACGTGATAGTGTCGTTCATCGGCCTTATCGACCAGTTTGACGTCGCGAACGAATTTATTGCCAAGCATGCGCGCCCTACGACGACGGAACCGGATCACGTCACCGATCACCGGCAGCAAGCAACCCACGCGCCAGCCCCAGCCACGTTTGCGCACGGCCAGATAGGCCATAGTCAGGCCCGACAACAGCACCGGCACCAGCCAGCACAACAGAGTCCCGATGACATCGCTGACATGGGGTGAGATCATCGCCGTGAAAGCCGCGAGCCACATCAGCGTCACAGCGGGGATAAGCAGCACGCGCAACACCGCCAACAACACGGCAGCCACAATATCGTCATTAGTCTTTTTCATTATCGACTCCTTACAGGAAGAGGGGTGGGGCGCACCGTTACCGAATCGCACCCCACACCCGGTTTCTTGTCCGATTAGGCGGCCGTCACGCCCTCGGCTACGAGGAACACCCCGCTGGCCTTGGTAGTGTCGTTCTTCCACCAGTAGATAACCTTGAGATCGTCGAACAGCACCTCGGTGCCGGCGGGGATGGCGGGCTTGGCCTCGGAAACGACCTGAACGGTGACGCGGCCAGTCCACTCGCCGTCAGTGCGGGCGCACTCAACATCCCACTGAGGCACGCCATCGGGCGTCGTGCTCTGGACGCCCCGCTTCATCGAGGGCGAGGCGAAAATGATGTTGAGCCTACCGAAGCGGGTCTGATCAATAGGGAAAATGCGAGCAGCCATGATGGCGCTCCTTTCTGTTCGGCCGGCTTGCGGTTTGCTTCCGGCTTCACCCCTTGCTATGCAGAAACCACACAGCGGCAAAACAGGCCAAGGACAGAGCGATGATCGTCGATAATGATCAAGCAAAAAGAAAAGGCCCCCGATGCAATACGCACCGGAAGCCTATGATGAACGCTAACGATTTAGCGGCTAATTGTTCGCGCCGCGCCCGTAGGCGATGCCCTCGTCGCGCCAGCCGGCCCTGACCGCATTGTCCAATTCAGGCTTGCTCAACGTCCATAAGTGGTCGCTGGTGTGCGGGTTATAGGCGCGGTAGACCGTCTCGTCCGTGTCGCGGTAGCGGAAGGCCACGCCCTCGTCGCGCCATCCCATGCGCACCAGACCATCGCGCTCGCCCTTGCTGGCGGTCAGGTGATGACGACCCGAGAACTTGTTGTAGACGCGGTAGACCTGATAGCCCGTCGTGCCGTCCTTCGGCCAGGCGTAGAATGCGATGCCCTCGCCGCGCCATCCCTTCGGAACGATCGCCTTGTACTCATTGAGATCCATGGTGTAGAGGTGCTCGCCGTTATTCGGGTTGTAGAGGCGGTAGACCGGGCTGCGGCCCAGGCTGTCCTTGTCCGTCGACGGCCACTGGGGGTCGGAGGCGGAACGCACGGTGATCTTCGAGGCACCGTAGAAGTAGTAGTCGCCCACCCACAGCTTGTTGGCGTCGTAGAAGGAGATCTGCTGGGCGATGATGCGGGTCGACCAGTTGGCGGGTAGGTTGGTGATGACCACCTCGCCGGACACTCGGTACTCAGATTGGGACGGAATGAAGGAGAGAGCCTGGCCGTTTGCCGTGACCTTGAGGGAGGAGAGGCCGGTGGAGTCGGGGGTGGTGGGGTCGGCGTGCACCGCACGATACGTCATCTTATACGAGCCGTCTGGGCTAGTGACCGTGAGGGAGTTTCCGGTATCCGCCGCCACCATCTCCACGGTCCACCCCGAGGGGATCGGACCCATTCCCCAATGAATATCGGTGGTGCTCGTGTTGGCGGGCATTGTATAGGGGCCGGCGTTCCTGTAATCGAAATTATCGAAGTAGTGCTTTGTGTTCCACGAGGGATCTTCGACCAGGTTGACCCAATAACCGCGTACGTTTTTCAGATCCTCAATCGAGTAGGATGCCGCATGCGCAGCCGGTGCGAAGGCGACCATCATCACCAACGCGACTATGGCGCCTAAAACGCCCTTTCCAAACCTCTTTATCATCATCGTTGATTCCTTCCGCTCTAGTTAGTTTCCGCTGTCCTAAGATTTCGGAAGCTCCTTATCTCAGCTTCTATCACCCAAGACATGCGTCCGCATTTTATGACGGCAATAGGCTAGCAAAAATAACAATCAAGAACGATTTGTGGCGTGGCGAATATTCACCACCGTATGCGTCACCAGCCGCGGCGGCGCTTCAAGTCCATGAGCGTCTCGATCCGATCCTGTTCGGCGCGGAGCCGCCGGTAGGCGGCCTCGAGCTCGCGTTCCAGGGACTCGCGGGTGCGGGTGCGGGTGACGAGCGCGGCGTACACGTCCTCGCCCAGCTCGCGCATGCGGCCGGCGTCGGAGGCGCGCTGGTAGTGCTCCAGGCTGACCCGGGCGTCGGCGTGGCGGCCGAAGGTCTGCACCTCGCGCGGGCTCGCGCCCTGGCGCACGGCCTCGGTGATGCCGGTGGCGCGCAGCACGTGCGGGGTCAGGTCGGGCCGGCCGGCGGCGCGGCGCGCGCGGTCGAAGTGCTCGCGCAGCGTGTTCGGCGACATGACGCGCGAGCGCAGCGGGGCTATGAGCATGCCGGAGCCGCCGCAGTGGGCGGCGACGTGCCGGTCGATCTCGGCGGCCAGGCCCTCGGGCACGGGGATGGCGGCGACGCTGCTCTCGTTCTTCGCGCCCCCGATGGTGAACGATCCGCGGTCGCCGGGGCCGCGCCTTGCGGAATGGCGCACGGTCAGGACGCGCGCCTTCGGATCCCAGTCGGCCACGGTCAGGGCGCACACCTCGCCGATGCGCAGGGAGAGCACGGCCATGAGGTCCACGGCGATCCTGGTGTAGTCGGGCATCGCGTCGCGCAGTTCGGACAGTTCGTCGCCGGTGGCCGGCGGTATGAGCGCGCGGCGCGACCTCGGCTTGACGGGCAACGGCTCCAGGCACGGGTCGCGTTCGATGAGCGGGGCGGTGCCGTCGGACGGGTTGGCGGCCTCGCGCATCGCGGCCCTCAGGATGCAGTAGGCGCGGCGGAGCGGCTCGGAGCCGTCGAAGCCGGGCCGGGCGAGCCATCGGGCGATGTCGGGCGGGCGTATTCGGTCGAGCCGCCAGTCGCCCCAGTAGTCGACCAGGCGGCGGAAGGCGAGGTCCTTGGAGCGCATGGTGGCGGGGGCCAGGGGCCGGCCGCGCCTGGAGCGCTGGGTGTCGCGGTACCACGGTTCGGCGAACTCGCGGAACGTGGCGTCCCTCATGCGTTCGGCGCGCTCCCTGTCGGCGGGCGCGGTCCACTCGGCCCTCCCCCGCGCGTCGTCCTCGACGAGGCGGCGCTCGTCCTCCAGCCATATCCATGCCAGGCGCTCGTTGTCGGACGGGAAGTCGCGCCAGACCCTCCTGCCCTTGATCCTGGGGTGGGCGTAGCTGGCCCGCCATGACCTGACCCTCCCGTCGGGGCCGGTGCGGGCGATGACGGAACCCCAGGTGCTTCTTCTCCGGCGTGTCGTGCTCATGGACGCCCCCATGCGTCGTGGCAACAACGTGGCATACATCTCAGTCTCAAACGTGCGGAAACTGTCGCAAACGGGGCCTCTGAGGCGATTTTGCGACACGCCGACGGAATGGCGGAATACCAAGGAAAACCAAACAAAGAAGGCCCCCATCGAAACTGATGGGAGCCTCATCCGGTGGGCGATGTAGGAATCGAACCTACGACCCCTTCGGTGTGAACGAAGTGCGCTAGCCGCTGCGCCAATCGCCCGTAACGCTACAGTATTCAGTTATCCATCACCAACAGCCAATGAACGAAAACCGCTTAAAAGCTTGCGTTTCCGCCATTCACACCTTGACCTCAGGTCTTGGTGCGCCGCTTGGCAACGAGTAGATACAATACATGCGATTATTCAATCACGCAAATCGACCTTGCCGAGACACCCATAAAACCTTACTGCCAACTGGGATTGCTCGGCGTGTCGAATTTGCTGGATAACGGGCCGTTGGCACAGCGCGACCCTTTACGCAAGGCAGGTGCGATTCTTCAGCTGACGGCGGACCGTACGGCACCCACAAAAGCTGATATAGTTCAGCGAATGGGCCAATGGTGGTCTATAGGTTGTTCACCACGCCGGACGACGACGCCGCGGCTGTCTTTGTTCCAGTATTTCCGTATCCCCCGATACCAAACCCCGCCAGATTCAATCAACTTCTGGATTAACAAGCCATACGCACCGGATTGACGCATTCGTCTGAACTACGTGACGCCTCGTGCACGGACCAAACAGCGATATGCCAATCCGTGCCATGCAAAGGAGCGTGATCGCCATGAGCGCGACGCATCGGTTGCGCGAGTACACTCGCGGAAAAACCTCAATCATTGGCATGATCGCGGCACTGATAGCCGCCATTATCTGCATGTCCCTATCCGGATTGGTGTTGCGCGACGCGGGCAACATCACCGTGTTCGACGACGCGACATCCACGTCAGCCGGCGCCAAAGTGGCGTTGCGCGTATACAAGCCAGCCGGTGCCTCGGATGAGGCCAAAGCACCGGCGATCGTATTCGCCCACGGCCTGTCAACCAACAAGGAAAGTTACGCGCAATACGGCATGGAGCTCGCCAAACGTGGATTCGTCGTGGTCACCCCCGACCTGATCAATCACGGTTCCTCCGACGTGCGCCCGCAATCCGAATTCCTTGGCCCCTACACGGACAACGAAGCCTACGGCATGTACGCCGCCGTACGGTACGTCAAAGACCTGCCATACGTGCAGTCCGACCAAATCGGCGTGGCCGGCCATTCAGTCGGCGGGCAAGCCGCCAACAACGCGGTGCGCCTCGACAACGAGGAAGCCACACAATCGATTCAGGCCGTGTATCTCGTCTCCTCCGAACCGGTGTACAAGGATCAGGATCAGGAATGGGCCAACGTGTACGGCAATCGTGACGTCGGCGTGTACTACACCACCTACGACCACGTGTATTTCACCACCGTGAACGCCGACGGCACGCCGGTGAAGGCCGCCGATTGGCTCACCTCCGACAGCGCCAAGTCGTTGTTCTCATTCGGCGACGACCCCGCTGACTTCGCCGGTGACCAAGTAGTGCCGGGACAATGGTACGAGCGGGAAATCGATGGACGCACCGCGGTGCGCGAGGTCACGCAGGCCAACGAAATCCATCCGCAAGCTCAAGACGGGGACGGTGCCGTAGCCGCGGTATGCGACTTCTTCCAAGCCTCCTTCGAAGCGCCACGGTATCGCCTTGGCGCCAATCAGACGGTGCGCTGGTATCAGCTGTTCAACGTGCTTGGCCTGTTTGCTGTACTCGCCTTCGCCATCAACCTGATCGGCTCGCTCACACATCTGAAGCTCTTCGCCTCGTTAAGGGCCGGCGAGAACGCCTCACTCGCACCTCCCCCTGCCGACAGGCCGGGCAAGATATGGTTCTGGGGACTGACCATAGCCAACTGCGCATTCGCGTTCGTCAGCATCTCCCTGATATTCAAATTTGGCCTCGGCTATTTCAACACCCAAGTGCTCGCCCAGCAGCCGTCGAATATCTACGCCTTCTGGGCGCTCGCCAACGGCCTGTTCATGTTCCTTACCTCATTCGTGTCCTATCGCCTGTATGCGCGCAAGCATGGTGCCACGATGCGCAGCTGGGGATTGAGGATACCGTGGCGCGACTTCGGCAAGAGCCTGCTTGTCGTCGTTATCGCCCTGCTAGGCATATTGGCTATGGTTGAGCTGGCCAACCGCGTGTTCAGAACCGATTTCCGCTACTACCTCTGGGGCCTGCGTGACGTGCCGATGCAGGTGTGGCCCACTTTCTTGGCCTATCTGCCGTTCTTCCTGGTGTTCGGATTGTCGGTGTCGATCGCGCTGAACAGCGCCTACCATTGCCGCATCGCGCATGAAAAGGAATGGGTCAACGACTTGTTCTTCGCGGTGATGAACATGGTTCCCGCCCTGCTGATCACGGTTATCGGCTATTGGATCTTCGCCCAGACCAAGGTCGCGCCGACGATTTTCGGCTCGAACTACACGTTCACGTATACGATCAACGCGATTCCCGTATTCCCGGTGATTGTGGTGTTCATCCGACGCGCTTTCAAACGCTGTAACAACCCCTATATTCCGGGTCTGCTGGCCGGTGCGTTGATGTGCTGGTTCCAGACGGCCTGCTCCGTCACCATCCATGCCTTCATGTATTTCGGTATGCTCTGACGAAGCTGAATCGCATGAGCTTGACAAGATCTGCCCTCGTGGCACTTTTCTTATTAATATTCGAAAAGTGCCACGAGGGCAGTCCAACACGTAAAGTCTACGGCTTCCTGAATGCCCGAATATGCAGACAAACTTTATTACCGCTATTACAGCTGCTTTCTTCTTACCTGTTTTAGCCAATTCTTTTTGAAAGAACCACTGCCACCAAAGAACTTGTTGTAGGTGTTACCATCTTCTCCGGCTTGATACTTCAAATCAGCAAGTTCCAGAGTACACAGGTAGTCAGCAACTTGTTCCAGTCGGTAATCAGTCATTGAAGTTTTGCGTCGTTCAACCGCTTCTTTAGAGAGCACAAATCCAATAGATTGATCCAACGCCTTTTTGACGATATCCTGGCCATCGTCATAATAAATTTTTACGTCATCAAAAGTTTGAAAATAATCGAGATGATCAACCAAAAGATTGGTCAGGTCTCTCTTCATTCTGACGGTCAGTCGTTCAGGACTCTCGAAGTCGTTGCGTTTGTAAGAAAAAGAAGCATATGCAATAGGAAGATGCCGAACGAATGAGGCAAACATACTCAACATCTTTTTACGCTGTTGAAGACTGAGATACTCATACTCTTTATGGCCGTTGAGCAACGGTTCAGAATGGAAAGGAACGTTAGGCAGGTTTGCTGCGCTTAACGACTGTTCATATTGCTGAACCATGTTTCGTATATCGTTTGTTTGAGCATGAAAGACTAGACTGAGCAGATAATACTTGGCTTGACCACCGCGGTCACCACTTTCATCTACGAAAATGCTGAGTTCCTTCATACTGTCTTCTCCGAACAAAAAAGCCGAGGGACTACCCTCGGCACTTGGAGGTAGCGCTACCGCGCCACCACATCATTTATAGCACAAAACTGAAAGACTCGCCATGAATGGACAGGGGCACTAATCCACAATTTGGCTATGACATGCAAAAAGTCCTGACTCTTTCGAGCCAGGACTTTCATCTGTGGGCGATACAAGATTCGAACTTGTGACCCCTTCCGTGTCAGGGAAGTGCGCTACCACTGCGCCAACCGCCCGGGTCTGCGTCTCATTCACACGGGTGCTCCGCGCTCCTGAGAGGTGGGTACGAGAGTCGAACTCGTCTATACGGCTTTGCAGGCCGCTGCCTAACCGCTTGGCTAACCCACCGTAAGGTCTGTCAACTCTTCGGACCTAGAGCGGACAACGGGACTCGAACCCGCGGTCTCAACCTTGGCAAGGTTGCGCTTTACCAACTAAGCTATGTCCGCAAAGGTGCTTTCTTCCGGTGTTTCCGGGGTTGTCCCCGCCGGAGCACGAGTGATTACTATACTCACATCTATGCGGTTTGCAAAATCTCGGCGTGTCGCCCAGTATTCCGCCGTTTTCAGCACGATAGCGAATAGCAGGGCGATTACCGCTGACGATGACGCCCACGGCAAAAAGCCCGCTCTGCCGCGCCCGAGACCCGTTACCCTAGAGGTATGAGTGAAGAAGCGACCACACACGAGACCGTTTTGATCGCGGCCTTTGAAGGCTGGAACGATGCCTGTCAGGCGGCCACGAACGTTGTGCGCCACCTGGTCAAGCAGTATGAGTCCCATGAGGTTCGTCATATTGACAGCGAGGGCTTCTACGACTATCAAGTGGCGCGGCCCATGCTGTGCCACGCTTCAGGGCGTGCGAACATCGTATGGCCCTCCACCACCGTGTTCTCGATCACGCCGCCTTCAGGAGGCCGTCTCTACGCGCTGATCGCTCCTGAGCCGAATTACCGGTGGCAGGAATACTGCCGTGAGGTGCTGCACATCGCCGAGGAATTGGATGTGACCCACATCATCACCCTGGGTTCGATGTTCTCCGATTGCCCGCATACGCGCCCGCTGCCACTGGATGTTTCGGATGGGGATCATCAGTGCGAGTGCGACCGCGAATACAACGGACCGGTGGGTATTCCCACCGTGCTGGGCATGATGGCTGGCAATGAGGGATTGGCACACACGTCAATGTGGGTATCGATCCCCCAGTATCTTGACAGCGATGCGTGCGCGGCCGGCACGCTGCGACTATTGCATGAACTGGATGAACTATTGGACGCTGATTTTGCCGAGGGAGATTTGCCCAAGCAGGCAGAGCATTGGAAAGCGAAGGCATCGATTCTGATTCGCTGCAACGATCAGCTGCACGACTATGTAGAGCATTTGGAGCACGAATACGATTTGGAGGAGCAGGCAAGGCAAGAGGCTTCGCCTGGTGCCCCTCAGGCCGAACAGCTCGTGCGCGAAACCGAGGATTTTCTGCGCAGCATAGGGTGATATCAGTCTATGCTCTGTTTCCATGATGCGTAATGACAAGCGACAGATTTCGCGGGACTGCCGGACTGTTGCTCATCAATGGCGCGTCGCCTATGCGCGATTGTTTCATGAGAACTGACCTTTTCGGAAGGCGACCCTTCCGTTAGGTTCGCTATAAGCGAATTATAGGTTGTATAGACTGTCAAGAGTGCGATCCGCCGTGGAGCGCTGGAGCTGTTGGAAAAGAGCCGGGCGCAGATCCGGAGAACCCTCGGCGAGCCGAGGGAAGACGATCCCGGTCGGCAGACGTATCTCTCGCCTGCGGTCGACCGCTCACAGCGGGGTTCGCGTGGTCAACGGTGATACAGGGCGTGACGCTCGTATTTGGGTTCGCAGCACACGTTGATGCCCAGCTTGCGGTAGATCTGCTCGTCGATGGCCGAAATGATCACCGAAAAGAACGCGTCGCAGCCTCGCAGCTGTTCGAGCGCGGCGAAGGTGCGTGCCGCGTCCTCGCTCGTCGCGCTGGTGATCGACAGCGCGATAAGCGTCTCGTCGGAGTGCAGACGCGGATTCTTGCTGCCCAGCTGGCGGGTCTTCAATCGGCTGATGGGTTCGATGGCGTCGTTCGAGATGACCTCAAGCTCCATATCCACGCCGGCGATCGCCTTGAGCGCGTTCATGAGCAGGGAGCTTGCGGCCCCCAGCCGCGTGGAGGTCTTGCCCGTTACCACGGTGCCGTCGGGCAGGATCATGGCTCCCACCGGGGCTCCGGTGGTCTCCTCCTTCAGCAGCGCGGCGGAACGGGCCGGCGAGAAGTCCTTATCGACACCAGCCTTCTTCATGATCAGGTTGAGCTTGTCGACCTGATCGCCGCCCACGCCCGTGCGCTTCAGGTTCACGGCAGTCTGGAAGTAGCGGCGCACGATCTCCATTTTGGCGGCCTCACGGCAGGCGTCGTCGTCCACGATAGCGTATCCAGCCATGTTCACACCCATGTCGGTCGGGCTCTGGTAGGGGCTCCTCCCCTGGATCCTCTCCATCATGGCGCGCAGCACGGGAAACGCCTCGACGTCGCGGTTGTAGTTCACGGTGGTTTTGCCGTAGGCATCCAAGTGGAAGGGGTCAATGATGTTCGCGTCGTTGAGATCCACTGTGGCGGCCTCGTATGCGATATTGACCGGATGATTCAGCGGCAGGTTCCAGATGGGGAACGTCTCGAACTTGGCATAGCCGGCAGCGATGCCGCGCTTGTGCTCGTGATAGAGCTGCGACAGGCAGGTCGCGAGCTTGCCTGAACCGGGCCCGGGGGCCGTCACCACCACAAGCGGACGCGTCGTGGCGATGTAGTCGTTCCTACCGTAACCCTCGTCGGACACGATAAGGTCGATATCGTGCGGGTATCCCTCGATGGGATAGTGCGTGTAGCAGGTGATGCCAAGTTCCCCCAAGCGACGGCGGAACACATCGGCCGCGCCTTGCCCGGCGTACTGGGTGAGCACCACGGATCCCACATAGAACCCGTAGCCGCGGAAGATGTCCGTCAGACGCAGCACGTCCTCATCATAGGTGATGCCCAAATCACCGCGGACCTTGTTCTTCTCGATGTCGTTCGCATTGATGGCGACGACGATCTCCACATCGTCGGCCATGCTCTCCAGCATGCGGAACTTCGAATCGGGGGCGAAGCCGGGCAGCACGCGGCTTGCATGATAGTCGTCGAACAGCTTGCCTCCGAACTCGAGGTAGAGCTTGCCTCCGAACTGTTCGATCCGCTCGCGGATATGCTTGGCCTGCAGCTCGATGTATTTATCGTTGTCGAATCCCTGGCGCATGTCGGCCCCCTCGTTGTTCGCGGATGGATTGCATAAATCGGCTTAGAGTATACCGGAGCCTGTCGCCGTGTCCATACGTGAACGGGCCCGTTCTCATCGAATCAGTGAGAACGGGCCCGTTCGCGTATATACGTGTGTGCCGATGAACTCCTGCTATGCCACGGACGGGTCGATGGCGGGCAGCACGCCGGTAATCAGCAGCAGCGCCACTACCACGGCCAAACCGATGCGGTAGATGGCGAAGGCCTTGTAGGAGAAGGTCGACACGAACTTCAGGAAGCCGATGATCACCACATAGCCCACGAAGAACGCGACGATGGCGGCGGCGATGGTCGGACCCCAGCCGGGGAACGCGCCAATGGCGGTGCAGGCCGCGGCGTCGCCTGCCGAGCATGCGCTCACATCCTTGACGGCGGATACCGCTTCGAGAATGCCCGCACCGAATACGGCGGGAATGGCCATCAGGAAGGCCACGCGAACGGCCGCCTCGCGGGTGTATCCCATCGCGCGTCCGAAGGTGATGGTGCCGCCGGAGCGGGATACGCCGGGGATCAGCGCGAGCATCTGGCCAATGCCGAACAGCAGCGCGTCCTTCCACGTCATCTGGTTCATGGTTTTCGCCTGCTTGGAGCGGGAATCGAAGAACCACAGCAGCACACCGAACACGGCCAGCACCGTCACCGTGATCCACAGGTTGCGCAATGTGGTCTCGATCATGTCCTTGAACAGCAATCCCATGACCAGAATCGGCAGCGTGCCGATGATGATGTACCAGCCCATCTGCGTATCGGGATTATGCGCGCCCAAGCGGCTTTTAACGTCTTTGCCTTCCTTACCGAACAGCGATCCGAACCATGCGCCGAGGATGCGGATGATGTCGCGCCGATAGTAAAGGATTACGGCCAGTTCCGTGCCGATCTGGATGATGGCGGTGAACGCCGCGCCCGGATCCTTGCCGATCATCAGATCGCCGAGGATACGAATATGGGCGCTGGACGATACCGGCAAATATTCGGTAAGCGCCTGAACCAAGCCCATCACAATAGCTTGAAAGAAATCCATAACCCCTCTCCTGTAACGTGTTTCACTGGTTATGTCGGATCGAACCCATGAACACCCTACCCACGGGGGTGTAGAACAAGACTTAGAAACCGCAATATCCACGGCTTCTACAATGGTTGAGGCAGCACGGAATCATTATCCGATGCATATGCAGGGCAGAAAGGGCGATCATGGCCACATACCGTAAAAGCAGACTGTTCGCGCCGAAAGGCTTCTTCGAATGCGAGGGCCGCGGCTTGCAATGGCTGGGAGAGGCCCGAAGCCAAGGTGGTCCTCGCGTGGTGCAGGTCATCGGCTGGGGCAAGGATTATCTCGACATTGAAAAGGTGCAGAGCGCCGCCCCCACCATCGAGGCCGCTCGACAGTTCGGTGCCGCTCTTGCCCACATGCACGACGCAGGTGCCGATTATTTCGGTTCCGCGCCTGCAGGCTATGACGGCACCTGTTATTTTGGCCCCCTACAGGATCCGGTGCCGATGGACACGGGTGAATGGAGCGATCCCGTGTCGTACTTCGCCGAAGGACGCCTGCGCCCCATGGTGCGTATGGGCATGGAACGTGGCGAATTCGACCACAACGATGAGGATCTTACCGAACAGGTGATAGCCGCACTGCCCGAACTGATGGGACGCGCGGCAGACGACAAACCCGCGCGCATCCATGGCGACCTGTGGAGCGGCAATGTGATGTGGACCGCCGACTCGGGTCACAGCGAAGCTGTGTTGATCGATCCGGCAGCCCATGGCGGTCACCGTGAGGAGGATTTGGCCATGTTGAACCTGTTCGGCATGACCTATCTGCGTGACATTCTTGAGGGATACCAGTCCGTGCACCTGCTGAAGGCCGGCTGGCAGGATCGCATCACCCTTTGGCAGCTCTACCCCATCGCCGGCCACTGCGTGTTCTTCGGCGGCGGTTACGTGAGCCAGTACCGCCGCATGTGCCACGATCTGCTAAGGGGAATAAGCAGGTAATCAACAAGTAACCAGCCTGAGCTGATCATCCTCAATCTTCAGACGATCAGCTCAGCGCGTCCTTAAGTTTGGAGAAGAAGCCCTTGCGTCCGCCTGAAGTCTGCGGGCGCGAGGCTTGGGCCACATGCATGGCGTCACCATCGTGGGATGCGGCGAACCGTTCGATCAGGCCGCGCTCCTCATCGTTCAGCTTGGTGGGAATCAGCACATTGACGTGTGCCACCAGATTGCCGCGCTCCTCGTTGTTGCGGATGTTGGTGACGCCCAAGCCCTTCAAGGTCACGGTGTCTTCGGGCTGGCAGCCGGCGGGAATGGACACGGTCTGTTCGCCGTCGAAGGTATCGATCGTCAGATCATGGCCGAGTACCGCCCAGCTCATCGGCACCTGAATCCAGCAGTGCAGGTCGTCGCCGTCGCGAGTGAACTGCTTGTCGGCTTTGATGCGGATGTCAATATACAGGTCTCCGGCTGCGCCGCCGCCTTCGCCCACCTCGCCCTGGTTGGCCAGGCGCAGGCGTGCATTGTCGTTGATGCCGGCGGGCACGGTGACGCCCACGTTGCGCACGGTGCGCACACGACCGTGGCCCATGCAGCTCGGGCATGGATTGGTGATGATGGTGCCGTGGCCTTCGCAGCGTTCGCAGGGCGCGGAGGTCATCATCTGGCCGAGCATGGTGCGCACGACCTTCTGCATGAAGCCCTGGCCGTGGCAGTCGGGGCAAGTGGTCGGCTGGCTGCCGCCCTGGGCACCCGATCCCTTGCATTCCTGGCAGAGGGAGAATGTGTTGATCTTGACATGCGCGGTGCCGCCGAACACCGCGGTTTTCAGATCGATGGTCGCGCTTGCCAGTGCGTCGCGGCCCGGCTGGGTGCGGGGAACCGGCCCCTGGGAACCGCCGCCGAACGCGGAGCCGAAGAATGTGGAGAACACGTCGCCCATGTCGCCGAATCCCGCGCCCGAGAATCCCGATCCGGCGTTCGGATCGTTCGGATCGACGCCGGAGTCGTATATGCGGCGCTTGTCGGGGTTGGACAGCACATCGTAGGCGTTGTTGACTTCCTTGAACTTGTCCTCGAATTCGGGGCCTGCGATGTCGGGGTGGTATTTACGGCTGAGCTTGCGGTACGCCTTCTTGATTTCGTCGTCGCTTGCGCCGCGGGCGACGCCCAGCGTTTCGTAATAGTCTGCCACTTGGATTTGTCCTTTGTATTTGATTTGTTCGCGGATTATTGTGCCATGACCGGCGGTCAGCGCGTCGGGGGGTCCGCCGCGCCGTTTTGGGAGAGGAATGCCGTCAGATACCGTGCCACGGCTCTGACTGCCGCGATGGTCGTGGCATAGTCCATATGCGTTGGCCCGATGGATCCGACGAAGGCCACGGTTTCGCCGGCCTGTTCGTCGTCATTCTGCCCCACGCTCGTTGCATGATCACCGGCAGCATCGGAAACGTTGGAGGCTACGGCAGCAGAGGAACCATCAACGGCAACGCTTGCTTTCGCATGCTCGTCAAAGCCGGATCCATCAACGTTGCGCGCTGCGCTGTCATGTTCCATATCGGTGCTGCCGCGCCGCCCGTATCCACTGGTCACCACGGATGCGTGCAGCAGGCCCGGTGTGTGGGTTTCGGAGCCGATGGCTACACCCACACCGGTGGCATTGGCTTCTTCGCTCAGGTTGCTCATGAGTTTCATCAGCACAACCTGTTCCTCCAATGCATCGAACAGGGAGGCCAGGTCATCCAGCGAACGCTGGTGAGCGAGACTGGAGACGCCGGACATATACAATTCGCTGGTTTTCTCATCCAAGGCCATGGTCTCGAAGGCATCCGCAAGTGCATTGGCCGCAGCTGCCACGCACCGGTATTCGGACGTTGATGCGATGGCACGCACTCGTTCCGCCGATAGCGAAAGGGATGCGCCGGCGCATTGCGCGTTGATGGTGGCGCTTAGCCGATTGATGTCGTCTTGTGGGGGCATGGGGTTCATGCTCAATCCGTGCTGGGCCACGCGACCGGTGTCGGTGATGACCACGGCCAGCAGGGTGCCCATGGAGATGGGCACGAGTTCAACGTGGCGCAGTGTGGCTTTGGACAGCGATGGGGATGCTACGATCGCGACCTGCCCGGTAATCTGCGACAATAGCCTCGCGGCGCGCTGCAGCGCGTCTTGCAGGCTGGCGGAGCCGGAAAGAAAACTATTGATGCCGCGGCGCTGCGCCTCGCTCAGGGGCATAACCGTGGCCAGACGATCCACGAAATACCGGTATCCCTTTTCGGTGGGCACACGGCCGGCCGAAGTGTGCGGCTGAATCAGATAGCCTTCGTCTTCCAGCGCGGCCATATCGTTGCGTATGGTGGCGGAGCTTACCCCGAGGTTGTGCTCGCGGGTCAGTGAGGTCGACCCCACGGGCTCCTGGGAGCGGATGTAATCCTCCACCACGGCGCGCAAGACCAGCATGCGTCTCGATTGCGCCATGCGCGCCTCCTTCGTCAATCTTGTTAGCGCACGAATAACAGATGCATTCATGCGCGGCTTATTGCCGCTTCAGGATTCGCGGAACCTTTTCGGGGTCGAAAAGCGTCGTCCAAGCCGACGGGTGCGCGCTTCCTGCGTTATTCATTGTATTAGCACTCCATGGTATCGAGTGCTAATACGTTCGTTTGCGGCGAACGGTTGTGAACTGTGAACGCTAACAGAACACAAGTTACCAAAACACGCCAAAAATGCACCGCAACGTCGGCTTGCGACGCTAGCATAAGTAATGCAATGTGAGGGCGTCCTGCGCCCGGCACAAGCCGGATACGCGGCCCGACCAATTGGAAGGAAAGTAATCCATGACCGAATTCAAGGAGACCGAGCTCGACGAGCGCGCCATCAAGATGGCCAAGGTCCTTTCGGCAGACGCGGTTGAGAAGGCAGGCTCCGGTCACCCCGGCTCCCCCGTCTCGCTGGCGCCCATCGCCTACACGCTGTACCAGCACTTCATCAAGCACGATCCGAACGATCCCAACTGGGAAGGCCGCGACCGCTTCATCCTTTCCGGCGGCCACGCCTCCCTCACCCAGTACGTCCAGCTCTACTTCTCCGGCTACGGCCTGACCCTGGACGACCTCAAGCACTTCCGCGGCGGCGCTGACACTCGTACCCCGGGCCACCCTGAATACGGCCTGACCCCGGGCATCGAAATGACCACCGGCCCGCTGGGCCAGGGCTTCGCCTCCGCCATTGGCTTTGCCTACGGCGAACGCTTCCAGCGCGGCCTGCTCGATCCCGAGACCCCGAAGGAAGAATCTCCCTTCTATCACAAGATCTGGGCCATCTGCGGCGAAGGCGACATCGAAGAGGGCATCTCCGGCGAAGCCGCCTCCCTGGCTGCCAACCAGAAGCTCGGCAACATCACCGTGATCTTCGATGCCAACCGCATCCAGATCGAAGGCGACACCAACCTGGTGCTGGCTGAGGACGTGCTCAAGCGCTTCCAGGCCTACGGCTGGTACACCGACGAGTTCAGCTTCATCCAGCCCGACGGTTCCTACAAGGAGGACGTCGAAGGCCTGGCCGACGTGATCGCCAAGGCCGAGGCCGCCGCTCCGGACCAGCCGAAGCTCATCAAGGTCGACACCCTCATCGCTTGGCCGACCCCGGGCAAGACCAACGATCCGTCCTCCCACGGCTCCAAGCTGGGTGCCGAGGCCGTCGCCGGCCTCAAGAAGGTGCTCGGCTACGATCCGGAAGAGAACTTCCACGTTGACGAAGAGGCTCTCGCCCACGCCCGCAAGGTCGCCGAACGCGGTCTGGCCGCGCACGCCGCCTGGGATGAGAAGTTCGATGCTTGGCGCAAGGCCAACCCGGACAAGGCCGCCCTGTACGACCGTCTGAAGGCCGGCGAACTGCCGGAAGACTTCGACAAGGCCATCGATGACCTTGAAGCCACCTTCGAAGTCGGCAAGGGCGTCGCCACCCGTGGCGCCTCCGGCTCCGTGCTCAACGCCATCGCCGCTGTCATGCCGGAACTCTGGGGCGGCTCCGCCGACCTCGGTGGCTCCAACAAGACCGACCTCAAGGGTGCCGCCACCTTCGCTCCCGCGGAGTGCGCCACCAAGCAGTGGCCGGTGTGCAACGAGTTCGGCCGTCAGCTGCACTTCGGCGTGCGCGAGTTCACCATGGGCTGCATCACCAACGGCATCCTGCTGGGCTCCCACACCCGTCCGTTCGGCGGCACCTTCTTCATGTTCTCCGACTACGAGCGCTCCGCCGTTCGTCTGGCCGCCCTCATGGAGATTCCGAACCTGTACATCTGGTCCCATGACTCCGTTGCCGTGGGCGAGGATGGCCCGACCCACCAGCCGGTCGAGCACCTGGCCGCCTTCCGCGCCATGCCTCAGCTTGAGGTCGTGCGCCCGGCCGATGCCTTCGAAACTGCCGAAGCCTACCGCTACTTCTTCGAGAAGAAGAACACGCTGCCTGCAGCCATGGTGCTGACCCGCCAGGGCGTGCCGGTGCTCGCCGAAACCGCCGCAAAGGCCAAGGACGGCGTCAAGAAGGGTGCTTACGTGCTCGTCGACACCGAAGGCACCCCGGACGTGATCCTCATGGCCACCGGCTCCGAGGTTCAGTGGGCCGTCGCCGCCGCCAAGACCCTGGCCGATGAAGGCGTTAAGGCTCGCGTCGTGTCCATGCCGTCTATGGAATGGTTCGAGGAGCAGGACGCCGAGTACAAGGAAGCCGTGCTTCCGGCCGCCGTCAAGGCCCGCGTCTCCGTCGAGGCCGGCGTTGCCATGCCGTGGTACAAGTACCTCGGCTCCTACGGCAAGCCCGTCTCCATCGAGCAGTTCGGCCTGCAGGGCGATGGCGCTCAGAACATGATCGACCTCGGCATCACCGCCGAGCATGTGGTGGAAGCTGCCAAGGCCTCCATCGCCGAAGTTCAGGCCGCCTGACATAAGCCAGTAGGCAATACGTCATTCTGAGCGAAGCGAAAGCCGAGTCGAAGAATCTCCAACGCGAGTGAGAGATTCTTCGACTCCCCTGCTCGCTCAGAATGACGATTAACAAGATTTGTTCCAATTGGAATAATAAGGAGAAAAACAATATGACTGAAGCAACTCAGCGCACTTCCGACTCCGGCGTCTCGATCTGGCTGGACGATCTGTCCCGCACCCGTATCGAGTCCGGCTCCCTGCAGGATCTCATCGCCAACAAGAACGTTGTCGGTGTGACCACCAACCCCTCCATCTTCCAGAAGGCTCTCTCCCAGGTCGGCCCGTACGACGCCCAGCTCAAGGAGCTCGGCAAGGTTGACGTCGAGACCGCCATCCGCGAGCTGACCACCACCGACGTGCGCAACGCCACCGATATCTTCCGTGAGATCGCCGAGAAGACCGACTTCGTCGACGGCCGCGTCTCCATCGAGGTCGACCCCCGTCTGGCCCACGAGACCGAAGCCACCGAGAAGCAGGCTGTGGAGCTGTGGGAGAAGGTCAACCGTCCGAACGCGATGATCAAGATCCCGGCCACCCTCGAAGGCCTGCCGGCTATCACCGCTACCCTGGCCAAGGGCATCTCCGTGAACGTCACTCTGATCTTCTCGCTCGAGCGCTATGAGCAGGTCATCGACGCCTTCATCGAGGGCATCAAGCAGGCTGACGCCAACGGCCACGACCTCAAGCACATCGGTTCCGTCGCCTCCTTCTTCGTCTCCCGTGTGGACACCGCTGTGGACAAGCAGCTTGAGGAGATCGGCACCGATGAGGCCAAGGCTCTCGAAGGCAAGGCCGCCATTGCCAACGCCCGCATCGCTTACGAACTGTTCGAGAAGAAGTTCGCCGAGTCCGACGTGTGGGCCGCTCTCGAAGCCAAGGGTGCCAAGAAGCAGCGTCCGCTGTGGGCCTCCACCGGCACCAAGAACCCGGCTTACTCCGATTGCGTCTACGTGGACGAGCTGGTCGCTCCGTTCGTGGTCAACACCATGCCGGAGAAGACCCTGAACGCTCTGGCCGATCACGGCAACGGCGCTCCGACCATCAAGGGCACCTACGAGGAGTCCCATGCTGTGATGGCCAAGCTCGCCGAGCTGGGCATCGACTTCAAGGCCGTTACCGACAAGCTTGAGGCTGACGGTGTCGCCGCCTTCATCAAGTCCTGGGATTCCGTCCTCACCGACGTGCAGTCCGGCATCGACCGTGTCAACGGCTGAGACCATTTGACTGATTTAGGTTAAAATAACATTGAACCCCCGCAACCATAGGCTGTGGGGGTTCAATGTTATGAAATTATCGCTATCGCACTTGGTTCAATACGGACTTCTCAGGCCTGACGATAATAGCTGAAGAAGTCCTGAATCTCGCCGATGGTTTCGCGCAACATACCCATACGCGGCAGATATACCACACGGAAGTGGTCGGGGTGCGGCCAGTTGAAGGCAGCGCCATGCGAGATCAGAATGTGCTTGTCATGCAGCAGATCGAGCGCGAACTGTTCATCGGAATGAATATTGAACTTCTTCACGTCAATCTTGGGGAAGATGTAGAAAGCGGCCTTCGGTTTGACTGCGGTGACACCGGGAATCGCGTTCAGCATGTCATAGACCAGATCACGCTGATCATGCACACGGCCACCGGGCACGATATAGTCCTTAACGCTCTGGTGTCCACCCAACGCCGTCTGCACGATGGATTGTGCAGGCACATTCGAGCACATGCGCATATTGGCCAACATGTTCAATCCTTCGATATAGTCCTTGGCAATGCGCTTGTTACCAGATAAAATCATCCAACCCACGCGCCAACCGGCAATCATATGCGACTTCGACAGACCGGAGAACGTCACACAGAACAGATCCGGTGCCAGCGAGGCGATGGAGATGTGTTCAAGGCCATCCATAACCAGACGGTCGTAGATTTCGTCGGAGAAGATGATGAGCTGGTGTTCACGCGCCAGTTGCACAATCTGTTCCAGCAGTTCCTTCGGATACAGTGCGCCGGTGGGATTGTTCGGGTTAATAATCACGATGGCCTTGGTGTGGTCGGTGATTTTGGAGCGCATGTCGTCGATGTCGGGATACCATTCGGATTCCTCATCACAGGTGTAGTGCACCGCCTTGCCGCCAGCGAGGTTCACGCAGGCGGTCCACAATGGGTAGTCGGGGCTGGGCACCAGCACTTCATCGCCGTTGTCCAACAGAGCAGACATAGACAGGTTAATCAACTCGCTTACGCCATTGCCGGTATAGATATCGTCGATGGATACGTTGGGGATGTTCTTCAGCTGCGCGTACTGCATGATGGCCTTGCGTGCCGAGAACAGTCCCTTGGAAGGCGAGTAGCCCTCGGTATCGGTGAGCTGCTGGGCCATATCGTACACCACTTCATCAGGTGTGCGGAAACCGAACGGAGCCGGGTTACCGATGTTCAATTTCAGGATATGCGTACCCGAGGCTTCCATACGAGCGGCTTCATCGGCCACCGGGCCTCGCACGTCGTACAGTACATGATCAAGTTTGTGGGATTTGCCGAAGGTACGCATGACATTCTCTCCTGACTGTTGGGTTTGGGTACATTCGCTGTTGGGTTGATTAAGTGTGTTGATGACATCGTTGGCATTAGCGTTAGTGTCGGTCTCAGCACTGGTATCGGTAACAGTGTCGGAATCAGTATCTTGAACTGATTTCCCCCCGCCTTTGAGCCAGTCTTCACTAACGCCAAGTGTGCTGGCAAGGAATCTCATCGTCTCCTGCCGGGGGATGGTTTTGCCGCTGACATATTGGCTGATATGGCTTTTGCCGAGGCTTAACCCCTGCGCCTCGGCGGCCCGCACAATATCTATCTGTTTGAACCCCCTGCGTGACATTGCGTCGCGCAGTCTGACTGCAAACTGTGTGTTGCCCATATCATCTCCGAACAAAGTTCAATCTATTCAAATGCTGGTTCAAAGCATAGCACAGTTCAGTGTTCAAAATAACCAAAGTTCAGAAGTTTAAGGGTTCAATAATTCAAAGTACAATTTTTAATTTATATATTTAACTTTTGAACTTCCGGAGAACGGTAGCGACCTTACATCAGTGCAACAAATGTTCAATCCATTGTGCAACGCCATCCTCATTATTAGATGGGCAGATTTCATCGGCGATGGACAGCACCGCAGGATTGGCGTTGGCTACGGCCACTCCCCTGCCTGCCTGTTTCATCATATTGATGTCGATCAGGTCATCACCGAACGCAACAGTGTCAGCCAGCGATACGCCCATCCGTTCGCACAGCAGCTTCACGGCATGTTCCTTATTGGCCAGTGGATTCATCAGCATCCACATCACTCCTTCGGAAATGGATACCGTGAAATCCTGCGGAATCAGCACACGCAGCGCCTCCCATTGCTCCGGCAGGGGGAAGATGGTGATCTTGTCGGCCACACCGTCCGGCACATCGTGAAAATCCGTGTATTGGAAGGTTTGCGTTTTCCAGAACACCGAAATATCGAAATTGGTGTATCGCACGTCGTTCATCACAATGCCGAGTCGGAGGCCAGGCATCTGGTCAAGCAGTGATAAGCACACTTCACAGGCTCTGCTGGATGAGAAACCGATTTTTGCTATATGGTTATCGGCGGGAATGCTGCCGCTGGTCAGCAGGTCGTAGTCCGAACGGGTCGGGTCGAAGTCAATCAGCGCACCGTTCAGGTAGACCACAGCATCGGTGGGCAGTTGTTCGACGAATCTAAGCCCCGTGCTTACGGGCCGCGCGGTGGCTATCGCGAAACGGTAGCCAGCGTCATGTGCCCGGCTGATGGCGTCGATGCTGCGTTTGGTGATGCCTCGATCCTCGAACACGTCGGCGTCATATAGCAAGGTGCCGTCAAGATCGGCAACCAGCAGTTTGGGCTGGAACAACGTCTCAGATGCGGCGGTCATAGAATCCTCTCCCCTATCATTGCGATGCAGCGTCTGCAATCTACTGCCTTGAAATACAATAATGCCCATGACCATACCAGTCATGGGCATTATGTAACAATCTCAGTAATCAGCCGAGGTTGAACTTGGTCATCAGATCAAGGCCGATGGCGACCGCAACCCACAGCAGGGCGATGATAACGGTCCAACGATTCAGGTTCTTCTCGGCGACGCCGGAGGTGCCTGCATTCTGGGTAAGGCCACCACCGAACATATCGGAAAGGCCGCCACCCTTGCCCTTGTGCATGAGGATGAGCAGCGTCAGCAGGCAGCTGAGCACGACGATAACTACTTCGAGCGTGATCTTAAGAGCGGTCACAGAAAACCTCCGGTTTGTACGAACTGTTGACAAGCATAGCGCAACTCCCGGAAAAGCGTGGGGTTACGGTTCAGCATGTGTTCTTATCGCGCTATTTGCGTGCGCTTGTTTTCAGCGCCAAACGTGCGATGGTGCATAATTCTTCCGCATCGAGGGCGGCTCCACCGATCAGGAACCCGTCCACATCGGGTTCGGCAATCATTTCGGCGGCGTTCTTGGATGTTACGGATCCGCCATACAGAATGCGCACGGCGTCGGCAACCCCCTGGCCGAAGGTGGCGCCGAGATCGTCACGTATGGCTTTGGCGGCGTCCTGCGCCGACTGTGGGGTGGCCACCATGCCGGTGCCGATAGCCCAGACAGGCTCATAGGCCACGATGAGTTTGGCTGCCTGTTCGTCGTTGAGATCGCGTGTCACGTCACGCACCTGACCGACGGCGAAATCGAGCTCGATGCCTTGGCGTCGTTCTTCAAAGCTTTCGCCTACGCAAAGAATCGGTTGCATGCCGGCGGCCAACACGGCGCGCACCTGATCGACAATGTTGGCGTCATCCTCCGGATGATACTTGCGGCGTTCGGAATGACCGACAATCACGTAGGAACAGCCCAGATGGGCAATCATGTCAGCGGATACGTCACCGGTGAAGGCACCTTGAGTGGTTACGGATACGGATTGCGCACCGTAGGTGATTTTCAGTTTGTCCGCTTCGACGAGCACCTGCACGCTGCGCAGGGATGTGAATGAGGGGAACAGTGCGACTTCGCAGCGTTTGAAGTCGAAGTGAGCGTCGCGCAGCAGCCAGACCAGTTTCTGTACGAAATAGGTGGCTTCCAAATGGTCGAAGTTCATTTTCCAATTGCCGGCGACCAAGGGTCTACGCTGCGATGGCACTATTCTCCCCTCTCAGAGCACATGCTATACGAACTCCCCTTGGGAAATCCGCCGGCATTATATCAACCGGCAGAAGGCCCCAAGGGGAGTTGTGATTATATTAGTCGAGCACCTTCAGACCCGGCAGTTCCTTGCCTTCAAGGAACTCGAGGGAGGCGCCGCCACCGGTGGAGATGTGGGAGAAGCCATCCTCCGGGAAGCCAAGGTTGCGCACGGCGGAAGCGGAATCACCGCCGCCGACGATAGTGAAGGCACCAGCCTTGGTGGCGTCCACGAGACCCTGAGCCACGGCGCGGGTGCCGGCAGCGAATTCGGGGACTTCGAACACGCCCATCGGGCCGTTCCACACCACAGTCTTGGAGTCCACGATCTTGTCGTGGAAGAGCTTCTGGGAATCCGGGCCGATATCGAGGCCCATCTTGTCGGCCGGAATAGCGTCAGCGGCCACGACCTCGGGGGTAACCGGGGTGTCACCAGCCGGGAAGCCGGCGTTGACGACGATGTCGGTGGGCAGCACCAGTTCGACGCCGTTGGCTTCAGCGGTGGCGATGTAGCCCTTGACCTTCTCGAGCTGATCCTCTTCGAGCAGGGAGGTGCCGACCTCGTAGCCCTTGGCCTTGAGGAAGGTGAAGACCATACCGCCACCGATAACGAGACGGTTGGCCTTGTCGAGCAGGTTCTCGATCACACCGAGCTTGTCGGAGACCTTGGAGCCACCGAGCACCACGGTGAGCGGACGCTCCGGGTTCACGGTCGCGCGGGACAGAGCGGTGACTTCCTTCTCGACGAGCTTGCCGGCTGCAGCGGGCAGATCGGCGGCCACATCGTAGTTGGAGCCCTGAGCGCGGTGAACCACGCCGAAGCCGTCGGAGACGAAGGCGTCGCCGAGGGCGGCGATCTTCTTGGCGTAGGCAGCACGCTCGGCGGCATCCTTGGAGGTTTCCTCCGGGTTGAAACGCACGTTCTCAAGCAGCACCACGTCGCCGTCGTTCATCGCGGCGACCTTGGCCTGGGCGTCCTCACCGTAGGTGTCGGCGGCCAGCGGCACGTCGACGCCAAGCAGCTCGGACAGACGTGCGGCAACCGGCGCCAGGCTCAGTTCGGGGACAACCTTGCCCTTCGGACGGCCGAGGTGGGCCATAAGGATAACCTTGGCACCCTCCTCCTTGAGAGCCTTGATGGTCGGCAGGGCGGCCTTGATACGACCGTCATCGGTGATCGTGGTGCCGTCCAGCGGAACATTGAAATCGGCGCGAACCAGAACGCGCTTACCCTTGAGATCTCCAAGATCCTTGAGTGTCTTCATGAATATCCTTTCCTTGACGAAATGTCGCGTCAAAGTGGGCTGTTTGCCACTTCGCATATTACAGGCATTGAAGAACAAAACACCGCATTCGTCTACTGACTGAATGCGGTGTTTTGTTTTTGCAGTGCATTTGTCGGGCAGGTGCCGCCCGCATACGATCTACTTGCCTTCGGCGGCGCGCTGCTTCTCGGTTTTCTCCGCAAGCTGCAGCAGACGACGAATACGTCCGGCGATGGCGTCCTTGGTGATTTGCGGCTCAGCAAGCTTGCCAAGCTCCTCAAGGCTCTTGTCCACATGGTCGATGCGCAGCTGGCCGGCTTGACGCAGATTATCCGGAATGGCATCGCCGAGCACTTCGAAGGCGTGCTGCACCTTCTCGCTGGCTTCGGCGGCCGCCTTGGCGGAACGGCGCATGTTCGCGTCATCGAAGTTGGCGAGCCTGTTGGCTTTGCCGCGTGCCTCGCCATCGGAACGCTTGCCGGTCCAGTCGCGGGCCGAACGCGGAGCGCCCATCAGCTTAAGCATGCGCTCGATAGCGTCGGGATCCTTCAAAGTGACACGTTCGGAACTGCGCAATGTGCGGTGCTTGGCTTGGATGCCCAGACGACGGGCCACGCCGCACAGGGCCATGGCGGCCTCCTCAGTGGGGCAGGCAATCTCCAGGAAGCTGGCTTTGCCCGGATCGGACAGAAATCCTCGGGCCATGAACGCGCCTCGCCAAGCGGCTTTGATCTGGGCGATGGAACCGTTGACGACTTCCGCCGGCAGACCGCGTACCGTCTGCTTGCGACGGTCGACCAGACCGGTCTGCAATGCCAGCTGCACTACATTGCGCGTGACGAGCACTACATAGGTCTCCACGTTGCCGTTCGGTGTTTGGCGGGTGAGATGGTTGACCTCAGCTTCGTGGCCGAACGTGTTGCGCAGGGTGTCCCTGAGCCACTGTGCAGCCTCCGGCGAAGTGAATACGGCCTGAATAACATAGGCGTTTTGTACCGGTCGCAGACCACCGCCGAATCGGATCATGGCTGCGGCTTGTGCTTTGATCGCGGCGGGTGAATCGCCCTCAAAAGCAGCAAGCTCGCTTTTCACATCATCCAGAAGAGCCAAGATCTAACCTCCTACAGTTCCCGTTCTTCTCAATGCCTCAGGCGCTTCGTGCCCCATCGGCTTTCTGTGATACCTAATCTCGTGGACAACAGAACCGGTTTGATACGTATTCCGGCCCTCTTTTTCTCGAAGTGTGGGCAGTCAGGACGAATGTCTCCTGCGAAGTTCTCTGGCTGAAACGGTGACGTTCAGACCGTGCAGACGCAGTCTGCGGGCCAGCTCCTCGCTCATGGCGACGGAACGGTGCTGTCCGCCGGTGCAGCCGACGGCGATGGTCACATAGTGCTTGTCTTCGAGCGCATATCCGGCGATGGCGGTTTCGATGGCCTTGGTGTAAGCGTCGAGGAATTCGATTGCGCCCTTGCTGGAGAGCACATAGTCGGATACCGGCTTGTCCAATCCGGTCAGTTCGCGCAGGCTGGGCACCCAGAAGGGATTGGGCAGGAATCGCACATCGGCCACGAAGTCGGCGTCGATGGGCATGCCATATTTGAATCCGAAACTGAATATATGCACGGATACGGTGGCGGGGCCTGAGCCGAGCATAGCGTCGTATAGCTTGGTGGACAGCTGGTGGATGGACAGCGAGCTGGTGTCGATCACCCAGTCGGCACGCTCCTTGAGGTGGCTTAGTAGCACCCGCTCTTCAAGAATGCCGTCGATCAGACGGTTGCCGTGTTGCAACGGATGCGGGCGACGTACTGATTCATAGCGCTTGATAAGCACATCGTTGCTGCAGTCAAGGAACAGGATGCGGGTGGTAACGCCCAAGTCGTCGAGGTGTCCCAAGACGGCGGCCAGATCGTCAAAATATGAACGGGAACGCACATCGATGACGGCGGCGAGCTTGTGTACACCAGAGTCAGTGCCGGAGGTGGTCATCATATCCACCAAAGGAATGAGTAGTTTGGGCGGCAGGTTATCGACCACATACCAGCCCATATCCTCCATGCAATCGGCGGCATGGGATCGGCCAGCACCAGACATGCCAGTGATGAGCATTACCTCGAAACCATCGGCGGGATTCGGCTGGTCGGATCGATCCCGATCGCTCTGTTGTTCCGTCATAATGCCTCCTCCAACGCGTTGCGCATGTCAATCTCCAGGTGATCGTCTTCAACGGTCAGATCTTGCAATCGTTCGTCCGCGTCGGATGGCGGATCATTGTCCCAAATGCCGGTCATCAGCAGCACCTGCACCAAAGCTTGGTACAGCAGCATTTCTTCGCCGCCGATGGCGTGACCGCCGTGCGCACGCCAAGTTTCCATGAGTTTGGTGGGGCGCGGGTCGTACACCACATCGAGCAGGAGCCCACGGAAAGCGTCCACAGGAATGCTGCTGAACAAATCGGCGACGGCATCCGCCGCATGCCCGGGAATGGTGTTGACCACATAGGTGGCGTCCGCGGCCGTTTGGAGCATCGCCTGTCTGTCGGCAAGATCGATCTCGTTGTAGGGGTTCGCGGTGCGGATGAATTTGCTGGCCACTGGCTTGATGGAGGTGTTCTTGCCAAGGTGGCGCGCGGCTACGGTGATATGGCCGATTTCTCCCATCAGCGACATTGCGGCCGCCGCTGAGGTGGCGGTGTTGCCGTTGCCGATGATGAGCGCATTGCCGGCCCGCCGGGCGAGATGATGTTCGGCGAGTTCCCGATTGGCGTGGTCGAAGGCGAGTTGGATGCCCACCACATCGGTGTTGTACAGCTTGATGGAGGGCTTGCCGTGGGGCCACGCGGGGTCATCGACAGCATTGCGCCAATCGAATACCGCGGTGTTGGCCACCTTGAGCTCACGGGCCCACAGGTTGGTGGGCTCACCGTAGGTCTGGATGGTTTTTTTCAATGGCATGGTCAGGCTCAGACCAGCCCATGTGGGGTCAAGGGTTTTGAGGAAGGCGTCGAGCGACTCTTCGCCTACTTCATGGCGATCGTAGTGCCAGTCGGCAAGTCCCAGCGATTGATAGGCGGCGTTGTGCAGCACCGGTGACAGCGAATGCGCGATCGGCTTGCCGAGCACGGCGCAACGATGGTTGACTGTCGCCATGTCCCCTCCTTCGAAGTGTTGTCTCCATGCTACAGTCTACCGTCTTAACAAACGGTTATGTGTCCGATGTTTTCTGTCACATCCCATATCGGGCCATATTAAGTGTCGTTGGATGCCGGCATCGCGCTTCTTGTCTGTTCTTCCCTCATTGCTGAGCGTGCAGCGCGTCATACAATGCCTGTGCTTTGGCATGACCAACGCCTTTGACCTGTTCGAAATCCTCCACGCTGGCGTCGCGCATGGCTTTGACCGAACCGAAGTGGGCAAGCAATCGCTTCTGATAGCGCTCGCCGATACCGGGGATTTCGTCCAGCGCACTTCTCAGAGCGCCTTTGCGCCGCTGCTGGCGATGGTAGGTGATGGCGAATCGATGTGATTCATCACGCACCCGTTGCAGCAGATACATGCCTTCTGACTGGCGTTTGAGAATGATGGGGTAATCATCGTCCGGCACCCACACCTCTTCGAGCCGTTTGGCCAGACCGCATACCGCCACATCGTTCACGCCCGAATCTCGCAGAGCTTTTGCCGCGGCCAGCACTTGGGGTTGGCCACCATCAACCACCACCAAGTTCGGCTTGTAGGCGAACCGGTGGCGATCCGTGTTCTGCTGCACGATATCTCCGCCTTGCGCACTATCGCTCTGCGTCCTGTCAGCCTGCGTGCCATCAGACTGCGTATCGCTGGCTTGCAAGCGGCGCTCGGCCTCCATACTTTCACCTGAATCGCCGGCGATGTTGCCGTGCCTGAACCTACGGGTCAATGTTTCATACAGGGCGCTTAAATCATCCACCGCACCGTTGCCGTCCTTGCCGCGGATGGCGAAACGTCGGTATTCGGATTTCTTGGCGATCGCATCTTCAAACACCACCATTGAGGCGACCTGGAACGCGCCGCCTACGGTATTGGAGATGTCGTAGCATTCGATGCGTAGCGGCGCCTGGCTGAGTCCCAAGGCTTTGGCGACGTCGTTCATGGCCTGCGTACGTGCGCCCATGTCGGAGATACGACTCATTTTGGAGCGTTGCAACGCCTGCGAGGCATTCTCGTTGGCGCGGTCCATCAACTGTTTCTTGTCACCACGAGTGGCGGTGCGAATCGTCACCGCTCCCCCACGCAGACCAGTCAGCCAATCTTCCAGCTCATCGCGGCGGCTGGGTTCGACCGGCACGATCACCTCGCGTGGCACCGGCGCAATGGGCGCGAGCAGATCGGTGCGACCGGTGATCTCCTGACGATTGTTGCGTTCACGGGTGGCTTGGGCGCGGGCTTGGGCGTCCGATGCCGTCATCGATTGCGTGGATCCGATCGCTTCGCGATTCGTGGCGATGATGGCGGCCGCACTGGTGGTTTGCGACGCGTCAGTGTACACACGCACGATAAGATCGGCCATCAGATCGGCGTCCGCGATGTCTTCGACGCGTTCGACGCTCCAGTTGCGTTCGCCGCGTATGCTGCCTGCACGCACATAGAATGCATGCACCGAGGCTTCAAGCTCGTCGGAGGCGAAGCCGAATACGTCGGCGTCCACCTGATCGTCGAAGATAACGGCGTTCTGCTGCACCACGGTTTCGAGCATCTGAATCTGATCGCGCAGCCGTGCGGCTTTCTCAAATTCGAGTTCGGCGCTGGCCTCCTTCATATCACGGGTGAGTTGCGCAATATAGGACTTGCCGAGGCGACCGGTCATCACACCCACCAGTTGTTCGCACATGCGTCGGTGCTCGGCGGCTTCGATACGGCCTACGCAGGGTGCGGAGCACTTGCCGATGGAGGCGAACAGACAGGGGCGTCCGGTGAGTTCGGCCTTGTGGAACACGCTTTGTGTGCAGGTACGCACCGGGAAGCTGCGCAGCAACGAGTCCAAGCTGTGCCGCAGTTCCCATACTTTGGCGTAGGGGCCGAAGTACCTGGTGTCTCGGCGTTTGCGTGACCGGGTAACCCAGACGCGCGGGATGCGCTCCCCTGTGCTGATCGCCAGATAGGGGTAGGTTTTGTCGTCGCGGAATTGCACATTGAACCGTGGATCAAATTCCTTGATCCACGTGTATTCCAGCGTCAACGACTCAAGTTCAGTACCGACCACGGTCCATTCGAGGCTGCGCGCGGTGAGCACCATGGTTTGTGTGCGCGGATGCAGCAGATACAGCGGCTGGAAGTAGTTCGTCAATCGGTTGCGCAGGTTCTTCGCCTTGCCGACGTAGATGACGCGTCCTTCGCCATCCCTCCACTTGTAGACGCCCGGCTTGGCGGGAATGTCCGATGTTTTGGGACGAAATAAGTCACGCGTATCGCCCAACAGCGGAGCGCCATTCTTATTTACGGCGTTGTCGCCACCTTCGTGCGTACTCGTACCATCTATCATCAACGATGACGCGGTTTTTCGCCATTCCTCGGGGCTATGCCGTTCCAACATTCCTGATGCCACTCTTCATCCTTACTGACTTACTGAAGCATGGGTTTGAGGAATTTGCCGGTCCAGCTTTCCGGGCATTCGGCAACCTGTTCAGGGGTGCCCTGCGTAACGATGGTGCCGCCGCCGTCGCCGCCTTCGGGGCCAAGATCAATAATCCAATCGGCTTCCTTGATCACATCAAGGTTGTGCTCGATCACGATGACGGTATTGCCCTTGTCGACCAATGATTGCAGTACGGCAAGCAGTTTGTTCACGTCTTCGAAGTGCAGGCCTGTGGTCGGCTCGTCGAGGATATACACGGTTTTGCCGTCGGAGCGGCGCTGCAATTCAGTGGCGAGCTTGACGCGCTGCGATTCACCGCCGGAGAGGGTGGGCGCGGGCTGGCCGAGACGGATATAGCCGAGGCCGACATCCACCAAGGTTTGCAGGTATCGCGAGATGCCGGTGTATGCCTTGAAGAATTCGGCCGCCTCCTCGATGGGCATATCGAGCACGTCGGCCACGGATTTGCCGTTGTAGGTAACTTCGAGGGTTTCGCGGTTGTAGCGTTTGCCGTGGCAAACTTCGCAGTCCACATACACGTCGGGCAGGAAGTTCATTTCGATTTTCAGCGTGCCGTCACCATGGCAGGCTTCGCAACGGCCGCCTTTGACATTGAAGCTGAAACGTCCCGGCCCGTAGCCGCGCACTTGGGCTTCAGGGGTTTTGGCGAACAGGGCGCGGATCTTGTCCCACACGCCGGTGTAGGTGGCGGGGTTGGATCGCGGGGTGCGCCCGATCGGGTTCTGATCCACGTGGATGACTTTCTTGACGTCCTCCACGCCTTCGACGCGCTTGTGTTTGCCGGGCACGATGCGCGCACCGTTGAGTTTGTCGGCCAGCACTGGGTAGAGAATCGTGTTGACCAGCGAGGATTTGCCGGATCCGGAGACACCGGTGACCACGGTCATCACGCCGAGCGGGAAGGTCACGTCGATGTTCTTGAGATTGTTTTCGCGTGCGCCCACGACTTTCAGTGTTTTGGTTCGATGGATTTTGCGGCGGTGCGCGGGTACGGCGATTTCGCGCCGGTGCGCGATGTAGTCGCCGGTGATCGAGCGTTTGGCTTCGATCAGATGGTTGGCGGGGCCGGAGTAGATGACTTCGCCGCCGTGTTCGCCGGCACCCGGACCGATGTCGACCAGCCAATCGGCCTGGCGGATCGTGTCTTCATCATGTTCCACCACAATTAGCGTATTGCCGAGGTCGCGCAGGTGATGCAGGGTTTCGATAAGGCGCTCATTGTCGCGCTGGTGCAAACCGATGGAGGGCTCGTCGAGCACATACATCACGCCCACCAACCCGGAGCCGATCTGTGTGGCCAGACGGATACGCTGAGCTTCGCCGCCGGAAAGTGTGGCGGCCGCGCGAGACAGGGTGAGGTAGTCGAGGCCCACGTCGTTCAGGAAGCCGAGACGTGCCTTGATCTCCTTGAGCACCTCGCCGGCGATCATTTGGGCCGAGCCTTCCAAGTGCAGGCCGTTGACCCATGCCAATTCCCGGACCACGGGCATATCGCATACGTCAAAGATGGATTTGCCGTCCACGGTGACCGCAAGCACTTCGGGCTTGAGGCGGCGGCCCTGGCACACCTGGCAGGGCACCTCGCGCATATAGGATTCGTAGTATTCGCGCATGGCCTGCGAGTCGGTTTCGTCATGGCGGCGCATCAGTGTGCGAATCACGCCTTCGAAACCGGTAGAGTATTCACGCAAACGCCCCCACCGATTGCGGTAGGAGACGTTGACTTGGAAGTCGTGACCATAGAGCACGTCGTGACGCACGTCCGCAGGCAGGTCCTTCCATGGGGTGTTCATGGAGAATCCCATGTCTTTGGCGAGGCCTTCGAGCACATGGCCGTAATACTGGGAGGTCATCTTCGTGTTCGACCATGGTTCGATCACGCCTTCGGCCAACGACTTGTCGGGGTCGGCGATGATGAGCTCAGGATCGATTTCCAGTTTGAAGCCGAGGCCGGTGCAGGCCGGGCATGCGCCGTAGGGAGCATTGAAGGAGAACGTACGCGGTTCGATTTCGTCGAGTTCGAGCGTGTGGCCATTGGGGCAACTGCGATGTTCGGAGAAAGGTTGGCGGCGGGCGGGGCTGCCTTCCTCCTCGTCCACGAAGTCGATAACGATGGTACCGTTGGCAAGTTTGAGCGCGGTTTCCACCGAATCGGTCAGACGTTGACGGATACCGTCCTTGACCACAAGGCGATCCACCACCACTTCGATGGTGTGCTTCTTCTGCTTGGTGAGGGTGATGTCGTCGGACAGCTGCCTCATCTCGCCGTCAATCAGCGCGCGCGCATAGCCGTCGGAGCGCAGCAGTTCGAGCATATCCACGAATTCACCCTTGCGTCCCTTGACCACAGGCGCGAGAATCTGGAAACGCGTGCGCTCAGGGTAGGCGAGCAGTGTGTCCACAATCTGCTGCGGCGTTTGGCTGGCCACGGGCTCGCCGCATTCGGGGCAATGAGGCACACCAGTGCGGGCGAAAAGCAGTCGCAGGTAGTCGTAGATTTCGGTGATGGTGCCCACGGTGGAGCGAGGGTTGCGGTTTGTGGTTTTCTGGTCGATGGAAACCGCCGGAGAAAGGCCTTCGATGAAGTCCACGTCCGGCTTATCCATCTGGCCCAGGAACTGGCGGGCATAGGCGGACAACGATTCGACGTACCGACGCTGACCTTCGGCGAACAGGGTGTCAAAAGCCAGCGAGGATTTGCCTGAACCAGATAAGCCGGTGAACACAACCATACGGTTGCGTGGAATCGCTAGATCCACATTCTTCAGATTGTGTTCGCGAGCGCCTTGGATGGTGATCTTGAGGTCGCCGGGAATGTGTGAGATGTCGGCGACGAGTCCGCCGCTGGGGGTTTCCTTCAGCGGGGCTTTTCTGATTTCTCGGCTGAGGAACGAGTCGCTGGTCATTACTTTTTCGACGATGACCTCGCCGTTTTTGCCACGTCCGCCTGCTGTTTTCGCCGCGTTTCTGGTCGCCACGCCATCCTCCGTATCCGCTTATGCTAGCTCTGGTTCGCTCAAACCCGCACGTTTTGTGCCGAGGTTGCGTTGAAAGTCTGAGGTTAAGAATACCGCATCTGACGGGAATTCGAACAGCTGTTCGAGCGTGTCGCTGAGCCTGCGTGCACGGTAGTGCGGTCAGGCATCGGGGTACACGCTGATATCGTACGAGGCATAGTCTGGTAAACCCCACACGGTGACGGAGAACGGTGACGTTCCATCGTCCGCCGGCCATGATGCAGATCCGGATTGCGCATAAATCGGCTGACCGTCTTTGCCCCTGAGCGTAACGTACACCCAAACGCCTTGCCCGTTCGACGGACTGTATCCATTGTTGTCAACGCTGATTTCGCCGGTGAACGTCACATTGCCGAAGTCATCGGGTATCACGGCCAGTCGTGTCGTCGTGAAATCAGGTGAGGGTTGCGTCTTGACAAGGTTATAGTCGACCGGCGTCTGCACGATGAATTCCACGGAATCCGGAGCTGTGCCTTGCCCAGCCTGCCCTCCGTAATGTGCGGTTTTACCCGCAGCGAGAGTCGGGTACGCGTCGTCTTGAGTGAACAGGATGGTGCCGTCTTTGGCGCGCCCGACCACTGTCACCGTGGGGTATACAACATCCATGGTGTCGCTGGTGTTGTTCAGGCCGATTGCGTAGTGCACGTAGCCCGAATCATCGACCGACCATCCTGATTCCACGAGTTTCACGGGATTGTCTGTATGGTCGGATTGCGCTTGATCATTATTGTCAGAGGATCCGCCGTCGCTGTTGCTACTGTCTTTGTCGTTGTCGCTTTTGGGTGTAGTTGTGGAGTTGGATTGTGATGTCGACGTGTTAGAACCGGCGGCTTTATCGTCGAAATGTTCTGCTGCGAACATCGAAAATGCCACGCCGGCGACAGTGAGAATTATGGAGACACTGAGCATCACCGCCACGACAGTTATGAATCCTCTGAGGAAAGTCCAGCGCTGCCCGCGCCTATCATTATGTTGGAACAGCGGGAATGCAATACGGCTTCTCGACCTTTTTGCAGCGTTTGGAATCGGTTGTCCGTGCATTTCCAACCGCAGATGTTCGGCGCTCTGCTGCCTCGCGCTGGGTTCAAAGGCGCACGCCCGCTCGATAGTGGCTCGAAGCCGCGCCGGCACGAGCGATTCGTCGGCGACCAACTTGTCGTATGCACTTTCACCTGGATAGGCACCGGTCAGTAGATACCCCAGCAACCGCCCGATGGAATATACGTCGGAACGTGCATCCGTTTGTGCGAAACCGTATTGTTCCGGGGATGCGAATCCCCACGTGCCCAGCGTGGTGGTGTCACGCGACGCTTTTTCCGTGCGCATGCGTGCGATGCCCAAATCAATCAGGTGCGCACCATCTGGAGCGATGATGATGTTCCGGGGTGAAATGTCGCGATGCACGATGCCATGCTCGTGCAGGGCTTGCGTCGCTTCGCATACTTGATCGATGATACGGATGGCATTCGTCGCATCGATTCGACCACGTTCCTCTACTAGCTGTTCGAGCGTTTTGCCAGGCACAAAATCGTAGATAACCACGAAACAGTCGGGCAGTTCATAGGTTGCCTCGACATGCGGCAGCCGCGGTGATTGACATTCGGCGAGCGCTGACCAAACGTTGCGTCGAGCCAGAGCCGTGGGGATTTTCTTACGCACGAAAGGGCCCGTTCCGGCGATGGATACCAGCTCGGTTACTCCTGATGAGCCGCGCGCAAGCACTTGTTCGACGTGGTAGGCGTCATCGATGCTCATGGCATGCATGACTTGTTTGTCGTCCACGTCTCTCCCCTATTCGTTGGTTGGCAGCAGCTGCATGCCATGTTATGACAGCAACGGCTTTTCACCCAAACGTTGCAGTTCGTCGTCCGCGGCCACACGATCAAAACCTTGGTTCACGCACCAGATGAGGATTGCGTCGCGTCGCTGCTTGCACCATAGTTCGGAGACGCCGGCAAGCCTTAGCAGTCGTTGCGTTTGGCGCAGCGAACAGTTCAGACCAAACGCCAGCATAATGGCCCGGTCTCGTCCGGGACGGCTTTTGCCGGAGAAGATGTCATAGACCACGGTGGGGTTCAAGCCGGAGTCGCGCACCACGTCGGCGCGTTTGAGACCACGTTCGTCCATGATCTCGTACAGGTAGTCGGTGAGCTTGCGATCCGTGACGTGTTCCTCATCAAGATAGGCTTCGACGCGAGAGCTGGCCAATAGGCGGTCCAGCAGTTCCTCAGTCAGGTGTTCCTTCTCATCTTCAGGCATGGCCGCCAAGGCTACCAGATACGACGTTGGGCACGATTCAGTTGCCAACTGAATATTCGCAAATACACTCACACCACAATTATCCATAACTCCCTGCATAACACCTCACAGGGCACACGAAGAACACAAGAAAGAAGGACATCATGATCAAGATGGCAAAGACAACCAAGACAGCTCTAGCCCTGCTTCTCGCTTCCACGCTGTCACTGTCGCTGGCTGCGTGTGGAAGCGACAAATCTCAGTCCACGCAAGATTCCACCACCCAGCCCTCGCAGTCCGAGCAGACTACGGAATCTTCGGATACCGCGCAACAGCAGGCCGAGCAGCAGGAATCCGCGCAAGCTTCGACGGATGCACAGGCCAGCCAGAACAGTGATTTCAGGGCCACGATGGACAGCTACGAGGCGTTCGTGGATGAGTACGTAACGTTCATGCAGAAGTACAACAAGTCCGGCGATACGGTTTCGATGCTTGTGGATTACACCAATATGATGCAGCGTCTGAACGACTACAGCCAGCAGCTTTCCAGTATCGACCAGAACTCGCTAAGCGCCGACGATCTCGCCTATTACACGGAGGTTATGGCTCGCTGCTCCGAGAAGCTTGCTTCCGTGTCACAGTGACCGTGAGCTGGGTTGGTGGAGATAGAGCAAAGGAAGTTTGCGCACAAAACATACGCCTTTACCAGCAACATCATGTCGGGCCGACTGCTTCCGCACCGGCCCAACACTTCATATTATTAACATTTTGCTAATTTGCGTACATTTTCACATCGTCATACACTAAATGTTTGATAAGCACATGGCGTGCGTGCAAGGAGAAGGGATTCCCATGAGTAATCGCTGGCAAACCGCCGTAGCCGTCGGAATTACCGTTGCGATTGCCGGTCTTGCCGCTTCCGTACTCACCATGCTGCTGCTCAGAGAAAGGACTCATCATGACCTCGCCGTTTGACAATCTGCCGCAGCCGACACCACCGGACAACAACGGTGGCACGGACGCAACCACTCCCATCACACCGGCGCAACCGACCCCTGCCTCCGGCAATCCATTCGGTGCCGGTTCAGCGTCGAACCGCGATTACCAAGTCGCTCCTCAGCAGCTCTATCATGTCATTCGCACCCAACTGACCACCGGAGCGACATTCACACTGGACAGTGAGAATCCCAAAACCGGCGTGTTCACCTTCCATTCCTTCGACGGAGGCCAATTCACCGCATCAGTGCTGGCACAAAGCCCAACGAGTTCGTCAGTCCACCTCGAATCGCCTAACAGCCTAGACGGCACCCGCATCAGCGAATTCTTCGCCGCTCTCGACGCACAGCTCGGCGTAGCTTCCCCGGCAGAGAAACAACCCGATTCACCTTCCGCTTCCAAATCCGATTTGGTGGCAACCATTTTCGCGGTACTCGTGCCAAAGAACGAACAAGGCAAACCGAAGTCCAAGTTGGCCATAGCCGCTCTTGTGTTCAGCGCGCTTTTCGTCATTTCCGGTTTTACTGGTTTTGACTCACTTGGCTTGGTTCTATCCACGACGGCCCTCTGCCTTATTCTGTGCGGCGCTGGTTTCTATGCAACCCGCCCGTCAGGCACAGTCGGAGGTCGTCTATTTGCATCCAGCGCCGTGTTGCTGACCGTTATCGGACTGATAATAGGCTCAATCAGCGTTGGCATCAGTGCAGTAAAACATGCGGACACCAGCGACTCATCGGACAGCTATGAGCCAGAACCCGTAGCTTGTGAGGACTACACATGGCCGGATTCCGCACTCGGCGCTATGATACCTGCACCAGAATCGACCAAGGGCGAATTCTCATACGAGCATGAGGACTCGTTCTACATTTCGGTATGCGATACGTCCAAAGAGCAGTACAACGATTATGTCTCCGCAGTACGCGACAAGGGATTCACTGTCGATTATTCCAAGACGGACACCACATATTATGCCAACAACGAAGCTGGTTACCATGTGAGCATCACCTTCGATGAAGCAGGCAAGCAAATCATGGATGTGAGTATCAACGCGCCAGAAGAAGATACGACGGACGAAGACTCTGCGAACAATACGCAATCCTCGGAATCGACTACCCCACAGAACACCGAGCAGAACAAGACAGAGGAACAGCAGCCTTCGGAAGATCAGCCCCAAAGTACAACCCAAGACAGCGATTTCAAGGCTGCAATGGACAGTTACGAGTCACTGATGAACGAATATGTTGATTTCATGACCAAGTACGAGAAAGAAGGCAAACCAGCCAGCATGCTGATTGACTACGGCAAAATACTGGTCAAATACAACGATGCCATGGACAAGCTCAACTCCATTGATGAAAGCACATTGACGCCAGATGAGCAGCAGTATTTCATCGAAGTACAGAACAGAGTTAACGCTAAACTCGCCACCGTGGCCCAATAGCAAACATCTTGATGCCGGCGATAGCCATGAGCAGCCTGTCGGCATCAAGACTAGCGGCATTAACTGTCTCAGCGCCCATCATTCCAATCATTATGCAAGGTAAAAGCAAACATGACTGATTATCAGCTGCAATACGACGAGGGCGTAACTCTCGAAAGTGAAAACAGTGAATTCCGCCGCAGCGACGACCGTACGCTACACAGCACCCACTTGGTGCTCACGAACAAGAATCTCTTGTATGTGAGGGAAAAGATTCGCATGTTCGGAGCCAACGAAGTTTATATTGACCGTTATCCACTTCGTGACATCAAAGTGATCGATGGAAAGGCCCAGATTCGCCTCACCAAACATGGCGACTGCCAAGCATTTGCTATTTCGATGCGTTCCGGCGAAGTAACCTTTTATCTCTACAACACCGGCAGTTTCAAACCTCGCAAAGAGGCGATTCGCTGGACGAACGCCATCAGCATGGCAGTTACGGGCAAGCCTCTCCATGAGAGCACTCCGGAGAAAGCCGCCATTCCCGGAGTTGGATTTCTCGCAGAAACAATCAAAGGCACCATAGACACATTCAAGGAAGCTTGGGGCGGAACCGATACTCCAGATTCACCACAGGTAAGTGCTGTCGCCGACATGGTATCCGCGAAATGCACAGGCTGCAGGGCGCCGTTATCCGGTGTCAAGGGGCAGCGGGTGCAATGCCGGTATTGCGACACCGAACAAGTGCTGTGACAGGCAGCAGAACGACAAACCGAAATTGACGAAGGAGTAGAATCTATGGGTATTCTCGTGGCACTGGGCGGAGCCATCGGCGGCACGTTTGCCGATCAGTGGAAGGACATCATCACCGCCGGACCATTCGACGAACATGTGGTGGTGTCCCCCGGCGTGCTAAAAGGCACCGACAATGGGCGAGGATCGAACTATCACGGATCCGAAGGCGTGATCTCCAACGGTTCCAAGATCTTCGTTCCGGAGAACACGGCGGCATTCATCTTCAGCCAGTCAGGCATCGAGAACGTCATCTCCACACCGGGTGGATACGAATACCGCAACGGACAGGATTCCGTGTTCAACGGCGACGGCATCGGATCAGCCATCTTCAAGCAGATCGGTGACCGCATCGGCTATGGCGGTATCACCGATGACTACAAGCAAATCGCCTTCGTGAACCTGCGCGAGATCAGGGACATCAAGTTCGGTACGCACGGCCCCCTGATGTATAACGATTTGTTCTACGGCACCGACTTGGAAATCTACTCCTACGGCTCATTCACCGTCAAGGTGACCGACCCAGTACGCTTCGTGCGTAACTTCGTACCACCGAACGTCATGTCATACTCGTTCGACGATGCCAAGGTGCGCTCGCAGATCACCGGCGAATTCCTTCAATCGTTCATCGTCGCTGTCAACTCACTATCCAAGGAATACCGTATCTCCGAACTTCCCGCCCAAGCAAACAACGTCGCGCAGCGCATCGCAACGGATTCGGCCAATGCAGGCACCTGGCCTAGCCGATTTGGATTCAATATCGTCAAAGTCGCCATCGAGAACATCGAGTTCTCCCCCGAATCGCGTGAACTGGTACGTCGATTCTCGCGCAACAGGATGGATTTGCGTGCTTATGAGGGCGTCTCCCAGCAAGCTTCCAATGTGGCGGCACAGCAGCGCATCGCCCAAGGTGTGGAGAACCACGGACTCGGCGATGTTGGCGGCATGCTGTTCGGAGCGAATCTGGCACAAACCATCAATCCCATGACCGGAGGGACGATGCCGATTGAGCCGGTTCAACCTAATCAATCGGCTCAGTCATCCCAAACGTCCCAGCAACCAGCGGCACAATCCGCTATGTCGCTGACCGAACAGTTGGATGCGGTCCAGAAGCTCAAGGAGCTGCTTGACGCGGGCATTCTCAGTCAAGAGGAATTCGACGCCAAGAAAAAGGAAATACTGGGATTGTGACAAGCGACACGCTAACGTCAGCGTTTGCCGTCGGGGAACAACAGAAATGTAATGAATCCTGCGGCGGCGCCGCTGGCAAGCGCTCCGGTGATCAGCGTCAGCATGCGCATGGCCGTGAAACGCGAACGCCATTGGCTTTGTCGCATCGTGTCTTCCGTACTTTGCCCACCATGCTGCACGGTTTCTTCCCACAATTCCCGTTCCCCGAACATGTGTTCGAGGGGATCGTCCACCAATGTGGTAATCACCGTGGCCAGGTCACGATTCTCTCGGCGGGCGATTTCGGCGTTGAACACAGTGCGCAGGGCGAGGTATTGCAGCTTGGTCATCGGGGTTTTGCCGGTCTCCAGATTGGAGACGGTCTGACGCGCTACCCCCAGCTCGTCCGCGAGCTGTTGGGTGGTCCAACCGGCCACCTTACGGATGATAGCCAAGTTCTCCTGAAACTTGGCTATCCACTGCCGTTCCACGTCGGTTTGCGCCATATCGCCTCCTTTCACCTATCACCGCACCATAGTACGCGATGCGCCCCACGAGACAAACTTCCCATCGCGCAGCCCAACAAACACACCCACACAGCAACCACAAAGTTTTCCCATTGATTGCAAAAGCAAAGGAGTCAGCATGATCGCATTCCTAATGAAACACCCGTTCCTCCGTCATGCAGCCATGATACTGGTTGCTGTGGCTTTCATTATCGGGGCTTTCCTTACGGGCAAATTCACCGAGACAATTCATCAGCAAAAAGTGGATACCCATTATGTGAAGGCCTTAATCACCCAATCAAGTGAACTGACATCAGCCAAGTTCAGCTACACCGGCATGACCGAATACACAGATTCCGGCGTTGCCGTTCTCAACAAGTCCAATTTCATCATGGTGTATGAGGCCACCGCTCGCGCCGGTATTGATGTCGAAAAAGTTGAGGTCAAGGTGAACGATGCCGCGAAAACCGTGTCACTCACCATCCCCAAAGCCGAAATACAAGACGTCAATGTGGACACCACCACCATTAAATACTTCGATGAAGGTTTTGCCATCGCGAATTTCAACCAAAAACAGGATAATAACAAGGCAATAGCCATGGCAAAAGAAGACGCCAAAGAAGAAATTACAACTTCAGGCGTTCTGGAAATGGCCGACCAACAATCTGAGGCGCTCATTAAAGGCATCCTGCAACCCGCAATCCCCGATGATTACACCTTCAAAGTCACCAAGAAATAATTATGGTGCTGTATAACGATCAATGGTTATGCAGCACCAAATACTCCACTCATCAAGCTGGAATACGACGCTTGGCAACGAACAGCCAAATGGAACCGATAAGCGCGACGACGATAGCAGCGAACATCAGATAATAGCTGATGCCCCAAGAGTAGTTGCCAGAAGGCACTACTCCCCGAGCAGAGAAATCGAAGTTTTGAGCGAGGAATGCCAAACCTGCCAAGATATCGAAGATCATGGCGGCAATTGGCTTTCGCAGCGCCGCGAACAGCAGTGTCAGCACAGCGAACAGCACGATTGCCATAGTAACAACCAACGTGACATAAGCTTGTGAACTGGCAACGTATTGGCCGGCGTTATCCATATAGACACGTGTGAAGGTGACCATGGACGGTTTGCTCATATCAGTGCCAATCGCCTGGGATACTGCTTCCACGCCGGAACCGTCCTTTGCGACGGCATACGGCAGGAACGCCGATGCCAACATCAGAGCCGCACCGATCAATGGACAATCCAAGGCGCAATCAACACCTTATTATTACTTGAATCCTTCATTGTTTTTCTCCCCGCGCCACGCCTATTCGGCATGCGCGCATATGCCTTATGTGACGACTCACACTGTATGCACGCACACCGCAGGTAAATTCAGTCATCAACTGAAATTTACGCAGTTCGCCGCAGGCGACAACCGATAATTCTTGATTTCAAGAACTTAAAACAGCCATCACAAAGACTAACCCTGCTCATCAATGACGAGCAGGGTCTTAATGCTATGTTGCTCCTATTTATTCCAGGGCAGCATCGAATGCACTGTTATACAGTTTCTGCGTTCGCTCTTGCAGACGCTTTAACTTGCTTTTCCTATCTTTGCCGGAATCCTTACCGAACAGCTCAAGTGCCGCGCGAATCTTACTGACTTCCCGTTGCCAATCTTCTATTGGGGCATCATTGGAGAGCTCTGCGGAATGTGTGGAAATGAGTCGTTCCACAGATTCAAGTTGCGACTCAATTACTTGGGCAGGTGTTGCCCGCTTCGGTAACGGTAATTTGCTAGCAGCATGAGACAACTTATCTGCAATATGTTGTTGCTCAACAAAAGCTGCTGCTTTAGACCATGTCTCAGGACGAACAGCGGCATCGACAACAGCAGGCACAACAGCCCCTGCAATCGCAGTCGCGGCACCTTTCATCAAGCCACCTTTCTTTCCTGACGCCATCATCTCTCCTATCCCTCGGTAAGCAAATCATCTCTTAAGTCATTATATGAAGAACCGAGTCCGTTGGAATTACAACACTTCACGTTTCCGATGTACAGGTTTTCATGACACACAGTAAGACACCTACAAACGGCAAATTAACGGCGTAAACCGACCTCCGTAGGTGTTGCAAACCATATTTCAGCGCTTGAATAGGCCACCCAGCTTCTTGGAAAGATCTTCTACACCACCGCCGATATTTTTTATGGCGGCACCTGCGCCCTCGCTCACTGCTGCGGCACCTTTGCCAAGTGCTTGGCCGGCTTCTCCTCCAAGTCGCAAAGCTTCACTGCCTAATTGTTGCGTTCCAGCGCTAATCGTTTGGCCGGTGGCAACACCTAGGTTCAACGCATTCTCGCCAAACTGCTTGGCACCAGACTCCAACTGGCGAGCGCCGTCAGATATCAATTGCCCGGCGGCATCAGCCCATCGCGGGGCCATTGCAATGGTTACGCGTTCTGATTCAACTCCGATTGATAATGCGAAACGTGCGATTTGTTCGGTTGACGTATCCAACATTTTGAGCGCGTTGGTCACTGACAGAGGATGGAAAACCTTTTGTTTGCGAATGGCATTCGCGGATTGCTCAATACTCGTGTTCAGCTGGAGCAGTTTGGTTTCGATGTCTTTCAGGCGGCGCTTGCGCGCAGCGATTATGCCTTCTCTATGCTGCGATACGTTCTGTGGTTCTTCGGCCATTACGCGATCTAGCTCCAGCACATACAGCTTGTCTTGCAATTGCACTGCATTCCCGAGTATGGACATCCATTCAGTTGCATCGGCATACAGCTGCTTCGCCACTTTTTCGGCTTCGGCTGCATCATGGGTTTCGCGTAGTTTCTTGGCTAATCCTTCGATTTTCAAGAGTGCGTAGCTTTGCGCACGTGCCACATCCTGTGGGCAACCGGCAATTTTTGACCATGCGGTTTCACTGACCGTGCCTACCTGATCGCGGATCATCATGGTTTCGTTAACCATATGAGCCACGCCTACGAGATTGGCGATTGACTGGTCTTTCTGATCCTGCAGTAAATCATCAATTTTCTTGTCGATGGATTTCAGATAGTCCGTAATCTCTTCAATGGCCTGTTCCAAGGCCATCTGCGTCATCATTCCGGCGATACCGGTTAGCATGTCGGGATTGGCCAATGATTTGACTTTGCTGAGATCCTCAAATTTGATGTATTGAACTATTTTGCCGTTGCTTCGACGGATAACGCCAGTACCGGTTGAACCATATTGTTTGACGAGCTTTGCCGATTCTTCGGTCATTTTCACCCATCGGCCGCTTTGGCTCATGGCATCGGCAAGTAAGCCTGCCCCTTTGCCTGCTGATTGGAGAGTTTGCTTTTTGATTGCCCGTGAATCGAGGTTCTTGTTTTCTAGCAAATGGTCGATCTCGGCATTGTCTCCGAGAATCAGAAAGCCCTGCTCATCTTCGATGATCTGAATCTCGTTCACAGAAAACCGCACCTTTCTTTACTGCAACACAACCATTGGTATTGCTGCTTGCCCAAGCATCGTTCTCTCAAGCTCCATCGTTTAAGAATCATTATAAAGACTGTCTAATCAAGAATCACTGCTGGGAACTACCCATCTTTGTTACGTTATCGGCGTTGTTTTGTTAGTGGCTGCAATAGGATGAACGAGGTTATGGCGCGCAGTATGGCAGTATTGCAGCAGCGCGTCAGCACAGCACAGTATGTCGGAGAGTGGGAAGCAGATGTCGCTATCGCAGAAGACAACGAATTCACGTCAAACGTCGCAATCACAGACGGGCGACGGTGCGCAGACCAGCCGACGAGGCAACGATGTGCTGGGTTCCAAGCCAATCGCCCCGTTGGTCGCATCATTGGCCCTGCCGGCGGTGGTGGCGCAGGCATGTAACGCAATGTATACGATCGTTGACCGACTGTTTTTAGCGCATATTCCCGAAATCGGCGATCAGGCGATGACCGGCGTAGGCATTTGTTTCCCAATCACCTTGGCAATTTCTGCCTTCGCCATGCTGGTGGGTATGGGTGGCGCTCCCCTAGCATCCATCGAACTGGGGCGAGGCAACCGGAAGAATGCCGAGCAGTTGCTTGGCACATCAGTGGCGATGCTGTTGGCACTTGGCATCGTCATCCCCACGTTGCTGCAAGTGACCAAAACGCCGATTCTCAACGCTTTCGGCGCTTCCGAGGCGACGCTGCCTTATGCCGAGGATTTTCTCGGCATCTATCTGACCGGCTCAATCTGTGTGATGTTTGCCCTCGGCCTTAACACCTTCATCACCGCGCAGGGCCGTGCTCTGGTGGCGATGGGCTCGGTGCTCATCGGCGCATTGAGTTCGCTCGCCCTGGACCCGTTGTTCATTTTCGTTTTCGGCATGGGTGTCAAAGGTGCCGCGTTGGCCAATGTGCTGGCGCAGAGCTTCTCAGCCATCTGGGTGCTCGCATTCCTGACCTCCGATCGCGGTTCGATACGTTTGCGCGGCCGCTATCTGCGGTTCACCCGGCAGCTGGCCCCCATGCTGCTGCTCGGCTTCTCCCCGTTCATCATGCAAATTACCGAATCAGTAATCCAAGTGGTGTTCAACGCATCACTGGAACGGTATGGCGGCGATGATTATGTGGCGACCATGACCATCATGCTTAGTCTTATGCAATTGATCTTTATTTTCTCGCAAGGTATTTCGCAGGGCTTGCAGCCGGTGATCGGCTACAACTATGGCGCGAAACTGTATGATCGCGTGCGCACTGCTTATCGCGGTACGATGATCGTGCAGGTGGCCATCAACTGCACGATGACCACGCTGTTCGCACTTTTCGCCCAGTATCTGGCTGGATTGTTCTCCTCCGATCCCACGATTATCGGCATTGTGGAGCACACGCTGCCATGGTTCGTATGCGGCATGGGCGTGTTCGGCGTGCAGAACATCGTGCAATGCGCGTTCGTTGGCATGGGCCAAGCCAAGCCTTCGCTGTTTTTGGCGATTTTCCGCAAAATCATTTTGCTTGTTCCCTTGGCATTTCTGCTGCCCACGCTGGGATTGGGCACCACGGGCGTATTTCTCGCCGAACCGATTTCCGACGCGACTTCCGCCCTTGTGGCAGGCTTGTTGTTCCATCACAGCGTCAAGCGTCTGCTGAAGTAAAAACTGTTTTTCTTCGCCAAGGGTATTGTTTTTCGACGCTTCCGCCGATACATTGAAAACGACGATTCATTGTATTAACGGAGTATTCATGACCAAGCAGACCCCCAATGCCATGCCGCAGCAACCGACCGTTGAGGCCACCACACCGAGCACCGGCCGTGCGAAACTGGCAACCGCCGATCTCATCACCATCGGCGTGTTCACCGCCTTGTATTTCGTAATGGTATGTGTGGCCACGCTGGCCAGCACCCTGTTCACTGGCGGTTTTGGCTCGATCTTCCTGCCGGCGATTGCCGCGCTGATTTCCGGCTGCGTGTGGATGCTCATGGTTGCACGTACCGGCAAATTCGGTGGCATCACCGTGATGGGCGTGGTCATTGGCCTGTTTCTGTTCGTTTCCGGCCACTTCATGTTGTCTTTCGTGGCCAGCATCGTATTCCCTGTCATCGCCGACCTGATCGCACGCATCGGCCATTACAAGAACAAGGCGCTGCTGCTGGTCAGCTACGTGGTGTTCTCCTACGGACTGACCGGCCCTATTCTGCCCCTGTGGTTCATGAAGGACGCCTACGTGGCAAGCCTTGAGGCGCGCGGCAAGGATGCGGCGTATATTGATGGCGTGTTCGCCAATATCAACACCGGCACCTTCTTCCTGTCGATGGGCGCGATTCTGGTGTGCGCGGTTATCGGCGGCTGGTTCGGCCAAAGGATGATGCGCAAGCACTTCATCAAGGCCGGCATCGCCTGATGCCTGACATCATGCATCTTCTTGTCTTCACAGCTTTCGGCCAAACGTCCGGAGGATGCTTTGAATAGCGTATGCGGGCGAATCCGGAACCTTGATCCGCGCACCAAACTGGTACTGCTGATATTGGCTAATCTCATGCTGTTCTTCCATGTCGCCGTATCCACGCAGGCCGTTATGGTTGTGCTGTTTCTGCTGCCCTTGGTTGCGGCCGGCCGATGGCGTATGGCGTTGAAATTCGCCGTTGTCTATGCTGTGCTCACCGCGCTTGGTTTCCTTGACCCAGAATTTCTGGGAATGCCGTGGCTGCATGTGGTTTCGGCTCTCGCGGTGGGCGCAAATATGATGCTTCCCTGTTTCATCACCGGCGCGTACGCATTCTCCACCACGTCGCCCAGCGCATTCATTTGCGCCATGCGGCGCATTCACATGCCGGAGGCTGTGGTGATTCCCTGCGTGGTGGTGATTCGTTTCTTTCCCACGGTTGCGCAGGATTATCGGCAGATTCGTGCGGCCATGGCTTTGCGCGGTATCGCCTCCGGTGGCTGGGGTATGCTGCGGCATCCAGCGCAGTCGCTGGAATATATTCTGATTCCGTTGCTGATGAACGCCACCAATGTGGCGCAGGATTTGTCGGTGGCCGCGCTGACCAAAGGATTGGGCCGGGCAGGCGCGCATACTTCGCGTACCCGCATTCACATGACGCCGATTGACTGGCTGACGATTGTGGTATGCACAGTTCCATTGGCGTTGGATATCGCGGGGGTGATCTGATGAACAACGACGATCCAACGATTCGCTCGCAGCATGTCGAGTTCACCTACGATGGTGCGGTCGAACCTGCCGTGCACGATACCAGCCTTGCCGTGGAGCCTGGCGAATGCGTGGTGTTGTGTGGGGCAAGCGGCTGTGGAAAAACCACGTATACACGCATTATCAACGCACTGGTTCCCTCGTTTTTCCACGGTGCATTCTCTGGCCGGCAATATACCTGCGGACTGGATACCGCGGGCATCAGCATCGACCAACTGACTCCGCTGGTCGGCAGCGTGTTCCAGAATCCCAAAACCCAGTATTTCAATGCAAACACCACCGACGAGCTTGCGTTTCCTGCGGAAAACATGGGATATACGCCAGAGGAAATCAACCGGCGTATTGGTGAGGTCTGTGAGCGTTTCGGCATTGCTCATCTTATGGATCGCAGCATCTTCCGTCTTTCCGGCGGGCAAAAGCAGCGTATCGCCATGGCTGCCGCAGTGGTGCTTTCGCCCAAACTGGTGGTGTTGGATGAGCCGACCAGCAATCTTGACGCCGCAGCCATTGCCGATATGCGTCAGATGATTGAGGAATTGAAAGCGCAGGGCATGACCGTTGTGATCGCCGAGCACCGGTTGGCGTGGCTGAATGGTGTGGCCGACCGGTATGTGGTGTTTGACGGCGGCCGGATTGTGCAGGATTATGCCGCCGAGGAGTTCCTGAGCTTGGGTGCCGGCTGTATTGCCGCAATGGGGTTGCGCGCATTGGATCTGGAACCATACCGTGCGAAAATCCGCTTGTTGGATCAGCCGGTGGAATCCTCTGACGCCGTGGTGCGTACGCGCGGATTGCGCATTGGATACCGTGGGCGGGAGGCGTTCGCTCGGCCAGTGCCCGATATGGCATTCCATGCCGGTCAGATTGTGGGGGTTATGGGCGGCAACGGGTGCGGCAAAAGCACCCTGGTGCGTACACTTACCGGTTTGATCGAGCCTCTGGCTGGTGCAGTCGAGTTGCATGGCAAGCCTGCTAAGCCGCATGATCTGACCCGTGCGGGATTCATGGTGATGCAGGACGTGAACTATCAGCTGTTCTCCGATGGGGTGCGCGACGAACTGCTGATCGGTTTGGATGATACGAACCCGCAGATCGTCGATCAAGCGAACAAGGTGTTGGCTTCACTGGATCTGGCACCGTTCGCCGAACGGCATCCGATGAGCTTGTCGGGCGGGCAGAAGCAGCGTGTGGCCATCGCTTCGGCGCTGATGAGCGGCAAGGAATTCATTGTGTTGGACGAGCCGACCAGCGGGCTTGACCGCTTCCATATGGAACAGGTCGGCAGATTGTTGCGCCAACTGGCGGATCAAGGCAAGGCCATCGCCGTGGTCACCCATGATGAAGAGCTGGCCGCCGGCTGGTGCGATCGCATCATCAATCTGGAAAGGAGTCTGTAATGGCAAATACAAACAATGTTTTCAACACCGAGGAATGGTGCGGCGAATGGGAGAGTTTCGAGCACTATATCGAGTCAAAGGATCGTCTGATTGATGATGCATGGGGCAAAGCCGAGCAGGCGGTTCTGTCAAATCCACGAATGGCGCCCATGGCAGCTCGCGGCATACGCGCATTCTGGGCCATGGCCTGCACCACCACCAGTCCCGAAAACACCGCACGCATCGGTTCCATGGTTATCGCCGACAGCCCGCATACCGGCCAGGCAGATGATGATGGAACCGATGACGTCCGCATACGAATCGTGTGGAAGGGCGAAGACGGCTCAACACTTGCCGAACATGATTATCATTGCGATCACGTTATGGCGAAGGGACTTGAGGGTGCTCCCACGTTCGTATTCGAAGCCGTAGATGGCTTGTCGCATAATGACCCGTTCCATTGGTTGCTTGCCATCGCTCCCCTGCCGAAACGTGCCGAATTCTCTGCCAACGGCGGATTGCTTAGCCATTTCCATTTCCAGTACGCCAGTGATCTTGCCACGCTGATTCAACGCGATGAACAAGGGGCGGAACGCCTGCTCAACCAGCGTTGGTATGCCACAATGTGCGCCTGCGAGGGCACGTCGGCCGATCGTGCCGCCATAGTCCTCGCCTTGCATCACGCCGGCTGAGCCCGCGTCTCGGCGTGATGCAACGGAATTTCCACTCGTATCACCCATTCCATTGCATTCGTGGACTCACTGGGAGTCTCTTCGCCATGCTTGTTGGCTGACGGGCTGAACTCTATTGGCTCCTTGTCATAGCGCAGTGATCCGCCAATGGAATTAAGGGCATGTTTAAAACGGTTAAGCCCACTGCCATCACCGTTATGCTGCGATGGGGAATGAGTGTTAGCGCATACGTTCGTTGATTCGATAACAAGATTATTGTTTTGGGTGGCGATATGCATATCATAACCGCATGCAGGATCGGCATATTTCATAATATTCACATAGAGTTCCTCCAAAATATCGGAGCATACATTCGCGATTGTTTGATCAGGACCATAACCGAACACATGGAATGAAGTGCAGCCATAGCATCCCATATGATGCAATCGTTCATCCTGTTTGGAGGCATAGTCGCGAAGTTGCTCAAACCAATCATCCGGCGCATTCTGTATCGCGAGTTGATCGTCAATATTCCGTAAGGAGTCATTCTTCGTGTATTCCAAAGATTCAATGGCATGATGCGCTTCGTTCAAAACATCCTGAGCCATGGATTGCATGCTACGGATTGATGCCTTTGTTGGGCTTTCGTTCTCATCCATAAGCATCAATTCCATGTCGGCGATGAGTATCGATAATTTGTTGGTTACCGATTCATGCAACTGCGCAGCCACCGACATGCGAACACTGAGATCTTGGATTTCATCTTCGACTGTGGATAGGCTCGACTCTACAGCAACACGCTTTTCCTGCAAGCAAACCAGTAAGCCAATGCAAAGAGCAACTACAGCACAGAGCAGTTCCGATACGATCTGCCAAGCACCAATACCCTGCCAAATCATCCCAATGCAATTGAACAACAGTAGTATTCCGGCAATAAGCGATGGCATTCCACCCATCGTTCCTATAACAAATAACCCAAAAACAGATGCCAACAGCATCATTGCGGGTATGAATGGAACTGAAATAGGCCGCAATCCCACAAAATACAGTATCGTATTGCACGCATCAACGCATATGGGAGCAAGATTAATGCAGCTCCCCAACACGAGACATGTCCACGCGCCAAACATAGGAACCATTCCTATGGACAGCACAGACATCACACACAATGCCCCGACAAAAGGTGCGTGCGCAGGATAGACAACTAATCTATTGAGTTCAACAACGCAATCAATGGCAATGCATGCCGCTATAAACAACGAAACAATGAAATATGCGAAAGAGTTGCGCTCATTCCTTACCACAGGCTTTTCCTTATGCACATCGCGATGGCCTGCGACCTTGTTTTTGCCCCCAGCTTGCTCATCGCTCGTTTTTCGAAGGTATGCACGGTAGAGACTCGAACGTTAAGCAGTGATGCGATTTCCCCGGCATTGGCACCTTCTGCGTACAAACGCATGGTTCTTAGTTCACGTGGAGATAAATCTCCCTTTGCCCGCAGCAACGGCGCTGCACCATTGCCACGCGCAACCTGCCGATTCGCCTCCGCAACATCATCGAACACCACCATGCTGCCCGGTCGTTGCGTGGCAACACCGATGGCACCATTGCTGATAGCCGTTCGGATACCGTCGAAATCAGTTTTCGACACCAGCGCTTGAGCGCCATGATTGCTGGCATCCTCCTCATACAAGGCCAAGGAATACGACGTGACGCACACCAACGCGACATTGGAAGCATGGTGCCGAATCTTCGTGCATAATTCAAGCCCTGACATGTCTTCCATGGCCATATCCACAACCAAAACTTGCGGACAGGTAGACGGCACCATGCATCGTCTCACCGCAACCATTCCCAACGTACTGCCCCACAGCACGCAAATGCCATTGGTCGCTCCCAGCACCATAGATAAGGCACGCAACGACAGACGATCATTGTCCACAACACCGATGGAAATATCACCCGCCATGGCGCTCCTCCTCTCCTGTTCCCCAACGAACTTCAGCACCAGTTCAACACCATCACGACTAGTGTAGTCTCGCCAGGCAGCGAGCACCTGACCGTGTTCTCCCCCAACAATAAACAACAATGATGGAGGCCATCAGCATAACAATGAGCCTTACACTGATGTGATCATTGAGGTTGGAGGGAAGAACGGAAAACCCAATCGATCTGATTTGCAACCCAGAAGTACTCAACAGAACAACAACAAGCGCTCCACTGCATAACGGACCGTTAATTCCCATACAAGACGACAATGCCAATGCCAACAGAGCGCCAGTCGCAACAAATAATGATGCAAAAACACAGCTGTATGCCGTATCCACGCTAGGTTTCAACAACCAGCTCAGCCATGGGGTCAAGTATGCATAGAGCAGCAATCCCACAGCCGATAATATGCTGTATCCAACTAACTTCTTTTCGCCCAAAGCATCTACGCTACTCATGCGTGGGATAAGCGACCACGCTTGTATATGCGCGATGATAATAAGAGCAAACATTCGCAGTGAAACGATAATCGTTTCATTGGCGTGTTGTCCGCTTCCCAAATTTAGGGAAATGTCCATAAAAGGCAGAGCAGCTAGCGCACCACAACATGAGGAAATCATCAAAGCTTTCCGATGACGCCCTTGCAACCAATGAAGTATGTTCATATGCCACTCTCTGCCGTCAAAGAACACCGCTGAATCTCATTCCTATGGTTTTCATACCATTCGGTGAAATCACCAGCCTCCTTACGATTTGATAATATCCGGGACATTGTGACACGCAATTTCACAGCATTATTCAAGCCCTCTTCCCCATTCGCGCATTCATTCATTCCAGAAAACTCAATTGCAAGATCCTCGATGATTGACTGCTTATACGCAGCTTCATTATCTACGACAACATCACTCAGCGTTATCATTCTGCTGTTAATCGCCTCGCTGCTTACTCCAAGCACAGTACTGAGGTCACGGCCTTCCAGACCAAGCCCCACCAATGTTATATCCTCATCCTGAGGGAATAAGGCATATGCCTTGCGCCCAACAACTAATGCCGGCTTGAGCGCACGACGGTAGGGAGCCGCCACACAGACAGTTACCCGGCCCGCCGATTCACAGGTCGCACGCATCATCCAATCCATTGCCACCAGCTGCGGCTGCATCATGACCATGATGATGCCCAACACTGTGGGTGGCACAAACCAAACAAACCAACGCACATCGCCACGATTACGCGGCATTACTGTTCCCCGATGCACGGATATGCATGCCATACATAATGAGAACCCCAGCATTGCAAATAGCACCATTCTGGCCCAAGCAGTTCCGGGATGAGAACGTTCACCAACGAAAGGGAAACCAAGCTGCCACACCGGCGCTATCGACAGCATCGAAAAGCCCGCAATGCTATTGCTCAACACAATGGGTATCCCGATAAGCGCATTTGCAACGCATATTGCCAGCACCGGCGATAACGGATGCTGCGATATGAGACCAATGAAGAATCCCACCGCCGGCCAACAAGCAATATTGCAGACGACCGCGAACAATGGCAGCATGTCGGGCACCCCGCCAATAGCGTCAGAACCAGTAACCATGATGGATGGCAACATACCAACTGCATAAGCAACGACATTCGCCGCCGCCAGCAGACCAAGCGCACGCCCCACAGTCTCGACTGACGAACGACACGACACTGGAGGAGCGATAACCGAATGTTCGCCACATTGCCTTGCCTGCAGCGCGCCGAAAAACGCCCCGGACATTGCAGCGCCAATCTGTGCATCGCGAACATGCACTTCCAGTCCATTCCAAGTAATCGGCGGCCATGCGACGTTGACATCCGAAAGCACATAGGCGCTAACAGCCGTCAACAGCATCATGATGGTGACTTGTTGCAATCTAAGAGGATGCCAGAATGACATATGCTGTTTCGGCCGTCCAGCGAAGGACAGTTTCCTGATTGAATCACCCATGTCTCATATTTCCCCTCAACGGGCGATTATCAGACACGCAACGCAGCACCGACTCATAACAATCCTCAAGGCTTGCAGAATCCAGATTTGTAGAATCCCCTGGTTTTGCAGAAGAGCATTGTTCAAAATCCTCGATGGAGCCATCAAAGATTAGTCGACCGTTATTGAGCACCAACACGTTGGAAGCGACGCCTTCCATTTCCTCAATCATGTGTGTGCTGAGCAGCACAGTCGCATGCCGCCCATAATCGCTGAGTATGTGTTTGAACATTTTGCGCTGCAGTGGGTCGATTCCGGCCGTGGGCTCATCCAATACCAGCAAACGTGGATTGTGCACCGTGGTGCAGGCAAGACCTACACGTTGACGCACCCCGCCGGATAACTGTTGCACTTTTCTCATTGCATAGTCATGCAGCCCAAACCGATTGATTGCGTTATCGGCGCAACGGGAACATTGTTTGCTCGCAATGCCCCTGGCCCATGCGGCGTATTCGATATTGGTGCGAACAGTCTCTCCCTCCATCATGTCGAATGACTGAGGCATATATCCAATAGTGCGCCTGACCTGTTCAAGCCGGGCAGACGAATCAATTGTCTTGCCGTCGAAATACAGGCATCCGCTCGAGGGAGACGCCAGCGTGGTCAGCAGACGAATCAATGTGGTCTTACCGGCGCCATTGGGCCCCAACAGCGCCGTGATTCCTGGCCGAAGCCCAAATGAAACATGGGAAAGTGCGCACTGCTCTCCCCTGCGAAAACGCGAATATCGAAAAGAGACATCGTCTACCCGCACAGCGGGCGCTGATGATTGCATCGCAGTCTCCTTTGATTGGATATACCGACGCAATCATTGTTGGCGATCAAAGGAGACAGTGCAAGCATCCGTCCCTATTCTGGGGACACTACTGTTACGACGACTGCTTGTTACGACAGGTGCCGTGCCGCTTATTCCTCGGCGACGAGCTCCAAGTAGGAGTCGTTCCACAGATCCTCGTCGCCATCGGGCATCAGCAGCACACGTTCGGGGTTCAACGCCTGCACGGCACCCTCATCGTGGGTGACGAGCACGATTGCACCCTCATACTTGGCTATGGCCTTCAGGATCTCCTCGCGCGAGGCAGGGTCAAGGTTGTTGGTCGGCTCATCAAGCAACAACACGTTGGCACGCGAAGTCACCAAAGTGGCCAACGCCAAGCGGGTTTTCTCACCGCCGGAAAGCACGCGCGCCGGTTTCATCGCGTCATCGCCGGAGAACAGGAACGAGCCGAGAATCGAACGCGCCTGCGTATTGTCGAGTTCGGGAGCGACGTGCTGCAGGTTCTCCAGCACGGTGGCGTTCAGATCCAAGGTGTCGTGTTCCTGGGCGAAATAGCCGATTTTGCAGCCATGACCATAGTCCACCGAACCGGTGTCCGGCTCTTCGATATGCGCCAAGAGGCGAAGCGTTGTGGTTTTGCCGGCACCGTTGTAGCCGAGAATCACCACACGCGATCCCTTGTCAATGGCCAGATTCACGCCGGCGAACACGATGTTGGAACCGTAGGCCTTGGAGATGTCCTTGGCCATGATGGGCGTGCGTCCGCAGGGCGCGGGCTCGGGAAAACGGATATCCGCCACCTTCTCCGCCTTCTGCGCCTCCGAGGTTTCGCTGAGCAGGCGTTCGGCGCGACGCATCATGTTCTGCGCGGCTACGGCCTTGGTGGCCTTGGCATGCAGGCGGATGCCCTGCTGCATCAGGCGTTCGGCCTTCTTCTCAGCCACTTCGCGCTCACGGCGACGACGTTCCTCATCCACCACGCGCTGATGCAGGTACGCCTTCCAACCGAGCGAATACATATCGATCTGGCCGCGCTGTGCGTCCAGATGCCACACCTTGTTTACCACTTCATCCAACAGTTCGGTGGAGTGGGAGATCACGAGGAAGCCGCCCTCATATTTCTTCAGGTAGCCGCGCAGCCATTCGATGGAGTCGGCATCCAAATGGTTGGTCGGCTCATCGAGAATCAAGGTGTCTGCGTCGGAGAACAGGATGCGCGCCAATTCGATACGACGGCGCTGACCGCCGGAAAGCGTGCCGAGCGGCTGCGACATAACTTCCTGCGGCAATCCAAGCGACGCGGCCATGGCCGTAGCCTCGGATTGGGCCGCGTAACCGCCGGCCTTGTCGAATTCCTGCATGATCTTGTCGTAGCGGTTCATCGCGCGAGTCATCACGTCCGGATCCGGATCGGTCATTTCCTTCTCGCATTTGCGCATACGCGAGATGATGGTGGCGATATCGCGGGCGCTCATCATGCGATCGAGTGCGGTCTGTTCGGGGTCGGCGGCGTGCGTATCCTGCGGCAGGTATCCCAGTTTGCCGGAGACGCGCACTTTACCGGCGGCGGGCAGCATATCACCGGTGATTACACGGGTCAGTGTTGTTTTGCCGGCACCGTTGCGGCCAACCAGACCGATTTTGTCACCTTTGGATACGTGAAAGTCGGTGGGGTTGAGCAGCGTGCGAGCGCCAATCTGAATTTCCAAGCCCTGCGCCTCAATGGCCATGCCTACGCCACCTATCTCTTTCTTATTCGCGGTTGTTCGTTTCCACTATTGCATCCCGCACAGGCGTGCGGCGACGGAAGTCCAAAGAAATAGTGTAACAAGAGCCCCGCCAACCGTTTTTTCACGTTTATTCGTGTGATGTGGCGGGGCATTATCTGGGATTCCTCGACTTCGCTCGGAATGACGAGGAATAGTGAATCAGCGAATCGTGATTTCGTGCGCGATCTTGCCGGTGTAGATGAAGAACGTCGGTGGTTCGCTGCCGTAGCAGTCGCCTGGTTTCATTTCCAGTGGCAGTGCTCCCTTTTGTTCCAGTCCGCGATGCTCATAGAACGTGTAATCGCAGGTGGTGTCCGTGTATAGGAAGTATTCGTCGATGGCGTTTGCTGTGAAATGCTCCATCACGGTGCCGAACAGGCGTTTGCCAAGACCATGCCCACGTGCAGCCGGTGCCAGCACGAACAGCACCACTTCGGCCTTGAACGGTCCGGCCTCGCGCAGCAGCTGATCATCCACGCGGGCGATGCGCATGAACTCGTCAAGAGCGCGACGTCCAGCCTCGTCAGTCAGCAATGTCATGGCTGCACCGGCCGCCTTCGCGCTATGGCGCAATGTGCTGGTCTTTGAAGTGTGCGCGGTGATGCTGGCAAGAATGAAGCCCACGATCTCGCCGTCCAGTTCGGCCACCTTTGCGAAGGTGGTGCGTGCCAAGCAGTGCTCTACATCGATGCGCGACAGCGCAGCTCCGACCCGGGGCTCATAATTCGCATACCACATGTCACAAGTAAGCTGTTCGATGCTGGGCAGGTCGCTGCGGCGCATGGTATGAATGGTAGGTGTCGATTCTTTCATACCATCCATCCTGACGGTCGGCTTCGACCTTTGCCCACGAGTCCTAGCATTCCCTGATTTTCCCCTGAAAATCCCCGTAACAGCCACTGAACTCACGTGCGCCACTGCATGTTGTGTCCATGAACCAAGACGGGAATCTCAAGTGAGCTGATGAACGAGGCAATAATCCCGGATTATTTGGATGACATGAGGGAAGTCTGTCATCACGGTGTCGTAGAGCACATCCCATTCCACCTCGCCATACTCGTGGACAATAACATTGCGTAAGCCGCGAAGTTCCTTCCAAGGAACCTGGCTCAGGTTATTCGTGGTTTCATCGGTCAACTTCTTGGCGCATTCCTGCGCCTGTTCGATTTCCTTGGCGGCTGAATTGCGGTCTCGACGGCTGGCGGCCAATTGTTCGGCGGTTTCAAACTGCGAGACATCTTCATATGCGTATTCAAGGTGCTCAAGCAATTCAAGCAACAACAGTTCATCCCGTGAAACGGCAGTCATCAGATCACCCGCTTCATATCATCTTTGATGGCATCGTAGAAACGGCGGCCCGAAGGAGAATGTTCGGCATTGAACAGCATTGAACGTAACGAAAGAAGCGACACTTCTTTGCCGAGTCTACGTTCCAAATTGTCTTTCAGGGAAAGAATCGTTCCTGCCGTGGCTTTTTCCCCGGGAGACAGTCTGTAGATGAGATCCACATCGGAATCGGCATTGTTATCGCCGCGCGAGATTGAACCGTAAACGTACATTTCTCCGACACCATGCGCGCGCGCAACGGGTTCTGCAGCCTTACGCACGTCTTCAATGGTCAGAATGTCACTCATGAGAACCATCATACCGTTTGCGGTACGGAGTCGAGAATCACGCCTAGTGAAAGATTCTTCGACTCCGTACCACGGGTATCTACGTTATTCCTTGGTGACTTTGTCGACGCAGGATAGGGCGTTGAGGGTGCGGGGATAGCCGATGTAGGGCATGATCTGCGAGATGAAGGCAATGATGAACTCCTTGGAGTTGCCCACATGCAGATTGCCCCGGATATGTCCCATGAGCTGCGGTTCGCAACCGCCCTGCGCGGCAATGAAGCAGGCAGTGATCATCTCACGCTCGCGGTCGTCGAGGCCACCACGCGTGTAATAGTCGCCAAAGCAGTTGTCGACCAGCCACTGGCGGATATGCATGGTTTCGGCGGGTTCGGTGTGCGCGAAACCGCGCATGTGCTCACCGAAGAGACGAATCTGCGTCTCTTCGCCCGCCGATTCGCGGGTTTCGGTTGTAACCGTGCCTTGCGGTGCCAACGGGGTCGCAATACCACGCTCGTGCAACGCCTCGTTCGCGGCTTTCAGGAATGGCAGGGTGCGGCCGAAGCCCAGATACGCCGTGCCTTGATAGACGATCTCCTTAATTTGCACTGGAGTCACGCCGGAATCCAAGGCGACCGGCACCATCATCGAGAACGCGTCCACTCCCTGGCATCCCATCAGTGCGGCCAGAATAGCCATTGACCGACGAGCATCAGTCAAATCGGGATGGTTTGCACCTTGAGCCTCGATTACTTCGCCATACGCGAACTTCGAGAACAGGTCGATGAATTCGGGATCGCTCTGCTCCAGCGTCTGGCTACCGTCAGAAAAGAAATTCCCATTCTTCTTACCGAACATCATCAGACCTCGCTCACGCGCAGGAGGGACTTGATGGTGCGGCGCTCGTCCATGGCGGCGTAGGCCTCTTGAATCTGGTCGAGGGTGAATTCGGCGGTGAACACGCGTCCGGGGTGGATTTCGCCCTTGAGCACCAGATCAAGCAGGTGATCGACCTGGGTGTCGTAGTGACGTACGGGGGCCGGACCGCCGCGCAATCCCACGTTGCGGTAGAACAGGCCGGGGATGTCCGCTTCAACGCCGTGCGGCAGGCCCACGCGGCCGACGATTGCGCCGGCACGAGCCACCTTCATGGCGGTGTCGTTCGACTGGGCGGAACCGACGCATTCAAGCACTGCATCCGCGCCGTAGCCGTCGGTCATCTCCATCACTTTGGCCACTGCTTCGTCGCCGCGCTCAGGTACGATGTCAGTCGCGCCGAATTCGCGGGCCAAGGCTTGACGGTCGGCGTGGCGGCTCATGGCGATGATGCGCTTGGCACCGCGAATCTTGGCGCTCAGCACACCGCACAGACCCACCGCGCCGTCACCGAACACCACGGCAGTGTCACCAAGCTTGACCTCGGCGGAGGCGGCCGCATGATAGCCGGTCGGCATCACGTCAGACAAGGCCAGCAGGTCGGCCAACAGTTCATCGGAGAAGCTCTTCGCATCGCCCGGCACCACGACCAGCGTGCCGTTGGCGTGAGGCACACGCAGCGTCTCGGCCTGGCAGCCCATACCGTCGGCGGAACCGAAATAACCACCGTGAGGACAGCTTGATTCAAAACCCGCCTTGCACACCGGGCATACGCCGCAGGAGTACGGGAACGGCACGATAACGAAATCGCCCGGCTTGGCGATGGTCACGTCGGCACCCACCGATTCGACCACGCCGATTGCCTCATGACCGGTCTGTGTATCGGTGTCGCGGCCGTCGCGGAAGAACCACAGATCCGAGCCACACACGCAGGCGCGCACCACGCGGATAATCGCATCATCCGTTTCAACAATCGTCGGTGCCGGTCGCTCTTCGCAAGCCATCTGCTTGATGTCTTTGTAGATTACAGCCTTCATACCATTCGTTCCTTTCCTTCGCACTGAATGGATTGGTTCCCAACGCTATAAACCTCAGGCGCTTGAAGTCAAATGTTATCGCCGTATCCCTGCCCATGCAGGAAAGGCATGGGTCATGTTCCGCATGATTGCGGATATCGCCGTCACAATATACAAAGAGTCAGCAAAAGGAATCGGCGCGCAGCGAACAAGCGCATGCGGTCGCAGACGCGCATTGTTCACACGAGTACAGTGGCATATAGATTATGGCGCAAATCGGATGGAAAGGATGATTCTGATGGAAGCCATGCAAGATCTCAATCGCCGGCGCACACTGCTGCACGCCGCCTATGATTCCTCTACAGTGCGTGCCATGGAGCGTCCGCTGCTTGATCGGGGCGTACCGCTGATGCGTATGGCCGCCGGTGCCGCCGCCCATGTTGCGGCGCAAATGTTGGATGATGAGAACATTGATATCGAAGACGCCGCCATCGTGCTGCTGGTTGGCGGCGGAGACAATGGCGGGGACGGCCTGTATGCCGCCGCGGCGCTGGCGGATGAGGGCGCTCAGGTGACTGCCATAGCGGTCGGCACCAGTGTGCACGAGGCCGGGTTCGCCGCATTCGTACGTGCTGGGGGCAGGACGCTGGTGCTTGATCCGGCTGCCGACATTCCCGGTATCGTCGCCGGTTTTTCCGCCGGCGAGGCTGCGGAGCGCGTGCGCACGGCCATTGACATCGCCGAACAAGCCGATTTGATTATCGATGCGATGACGGGTATCGGTTTGCGAGGCCCGTTGCGTGGATTGCCCGGCACCATGGCGGCATTGTTGGGAGTCAAGCCCGACGAGAACGGTCATGTGCCGTTGCCGGATCGTCCTGCGTTGCCGAATCGTGAGAATGACGGTCATCTGCCGTTGGTGCTGGCCATCGATACGCCTTCGGGTATCGGGGTCAATGATGGTACGCTGCCCGGTCCGGTCATTCCCGCCGACGTGACCGTGATGTTCGGTGCGATGAAGCCATGCGCCATGCTGCCGCCCGCCACGTTCGCTTGCGGACGATTGGTGTTGGTGGATTTCTCCTTCGATCTTTCCGACCAAGTGCCGGTTGCCGTAGCTGTGGATGATGCGTTGGCCGAGCAGGCGATTCGGTTGCCTCGTGTCACCGATTCCAAGTATTCGAGGGGTGTGGTGGGGTTGGTCACCGGTTCGACCCGTTATCCGGGTGCGGCTGTGCTCTCCTGCGAGGCTGCGGCGCGTGCGAATACCGGCATGATTCGGTATCTGGGGCCTGAGCGCGCTCAGAATATGGTGCTCGCAGCCATTCCCGAGGCGGTTATTGGCAAGGGTCATGTGCAATCCTGGACAATTGGCTGTGGTGCGCCCGATGCGCATAACGCGGAACCGGATGATATTCAACGCGCCACCGCAGCAGCGCTGTTGGAACATTATGCTCTGTCGGCTGATGCCGATAACACGCAGGCGTTGGCCATGCCGCCGATTGTGGTGGATGCGGGCGCATTGGATATGCTGCCGAAGCATGTGCCTGCCCACGTGGTGATCACGCCGCATGCGGGCGAGTTGGCCGAATTGGCCAATCGTCTGGCCGATGATGGTCAAGCACAGCGCAGCAGCCGTGCCTCACATGCCGGGGCACGACGTTCGGAGCCAATTGCCGCACAAAACGTTATGGATGAACCGTTGCATTATGCCCGGTTCGCTGCCGACTCCACCGGTGCCACAGTGCTGCTTAAAGGAGCGGTCACCATGGTGGTATCGCCCGCTTGCAAGTATGGTCAAAGCGAAACCAACGACGCCGGCTCCCCCATTGACGTCAGTTCCCCCACTCGTGCCGTCGCCCACACAAACGCAAACGTCGACACTTCTGCCGGCACACAGCCAGTTCTAGTTTGCGGTTCGGCCCCTGCATGGCTGGCTACCGCTGGAGCAGGCGATGTGCTTGCCGGTCTTATCGGCGGTCTTTTGGCGGGCAATGCTGTAGGAGACAACGGATGGAAGGCTGAAGATATTGCCCGTATCGCTGCTTCGGGCGCGTATGTGCATGGTATGGCCGCGGCCATTGCCTCGGAATCGGAGCAGCATGGCTGGCAGGAACCGGATTTGTTCGGTCAAGCGCAACCCCAACGGTTCACGGCAATCGGACATCCGATTATCGCCAGTGATGTGGCTCGTGCTATTGGTGACGCTTTGGCCGATATCATCGCCTAGATGCGCTACGCTCGGATTATCCAACACTTAAGCAACCGCAAGCACAAAGGGGCGAGAAATAACCATGGCAATCAGTGATGTGATTTTTGATTTCTGCGGCGTATTGCTGGACTGGCAGACACGTGCCTGCTTGGAAGGCAAATTCCCCGACGACATCGTGAACCGCATCTGTGCGGACGACGATCCGTGTGGCTTCTACCGTTACGAGGATCGCATGGATGCTGGCGAGGATCTAGCTGATATTATGCCCGATGTGCAGCGTGAACAGGGCGACATATTAGCTGGAATTTTCGCCTACTACATCGCCCATTACGCGGATGCACTGCCGCGCGTCATGCCCGGCATGACGGATTTGGTGCATGACTTGAAAGCTAACGGCTATGGCGTATGGGGATTGACGAACTGGTCGCATGAGACCATTCATTTGGCGTATGAGAAGTTCCCTCTACTGAACGAATTGCAGGATACCGTGGTGTCCGGCGTGGAAAAGATGCACAAGCCCAACGCCGACATTTATGAGCTTGCCCTGTCACGCTTCGGTCTCGAAGCGGATCGCTGCGTGTTCATCGATGACACCGCAAAGAATATCGCCGGATGCCAAGCTGTGGGCATTCACGGCATCCGTTTCATCTCCGCCGATCAGGTGCGTGCGGATCTCGCCGCATTGGGAGTCAAACTGTCATGAACCTGTAACAAAACTTATGCTTGGGGCCGCTTGTTTGCAATCAGACAAGCGGCCCCAAGCATATCAAGACGCCGACGTTACTTGCTCAGACCGGTATACAGCGTGTAATACCGTCCCTGCTGAGCGATGAGTTCGTCATGCGTGCCGCGCTCAATGATGCGCCCGGCCTCGATCACCATAATGCAGTCCGCGTTGCGAATCGTGGACAACCTGTGCGCGATCACGAATGTGGTGCGATTGCGCATCAGCTCGTCCATGCCACGCTGCACCAACGCTTCGGTACGCGTATCAATCGACGAGGTGGCCTCGTCGAGAATCAGCGCAGGCGGGTCGGCCACGGCCGCGCGGGCGATCGCCAGCAGCTGCCTTTGGCCTTGGCTCAGGGCACCACCATCACCGGACAGCTGCGTATCATAGCCATCCGGCAGCTTTTCGATGAAGGAATCGGCGTTCGCCAATCGTGCGGCCTCCCGCACCTGCTCATCGGTGGCATCCAATCGTCCGAAGCGAATGTTGTCCATAATCGAACCGGAGAACAGGTGCGTATCCTGCAGCACCATGCCCAGCGATCGACGCAAATCACCCTTGCGCATGTCGCGAATGTTGATGCCGTCGTAGGTGATAACACCCGAATCAATGTCATAGAATCGCGTGATCAGATTGGTGATGGTGGTTTTGCCGGCACCGGTGGAGCCGACCAGCGCGATTTTCTGTCCAGGCTTGGCGAACATCGACATATCGTGCAGAATCTGCTTGCCGGGCACATAGGAGAAGTCCACATCATCCAGGCGAATGTCGCCGCGCATGGCGATGATGCGTTCGCTGGTTATCGTGGCGGATCCATCCTCATGGAACGAAACGCCATCCAGCTGTTCGCCGCGTTCGCGGGCCACTAGCAATCCCGCAGCCTTCGCGTTGACCGTGGTGCCGGCGGGTACCTTCCAACCCCAGTCCTGCGTGCGCGAATCGGTTTCCGTCAGTGCACCGGAGACGGGATCACGGGTCACGTTGACGAGACGCACCTTGCCTTCGTCCGATTCGGGCGTGCGATCGAGCAGTTTATGCACGCGCTCCGCACCCGCCAGGGCCATGACGATGGAATTCAGCTGCTGAGAGACCTGGGAGATCGGCATGGTGAAGGACTTGACGAATGTCAGGAAGCTCACCAGCGCGCCTAGGGTCAGGCCGGTCGCGCCGGTCATGGCCAGCGCGCCGCCGAGCAGGGCGCACACCACATAGCCGATGTAGCCAAGCTGGTTGTTGATCGGCCCCAAGAAACCCGCAAAGGTATTGGCCTTGGTGGAGGCATTGAACAAGGTGCCGTTCACCGCCCGGAAGTCGCGTTTGGCGGCTTCCTCGTGCGTGAATACCTTAACGACCTTCTGTCCGCTCATCATCTCTTCGACATAGCCGTTGAGTTCGCCCACCGAATACTGTTGCTTGGAGAAGTGCGCGCCGGATTTGCCGGTAAGCACCTTGGTCAGTACCACCATGATCGCGGCAATCACCAGCATCACGACGGTCAGGGGCACGGACAGGTAGATCATCGACACCAGCACCATGACGATTTGCAATACCGAGGTGATGATCTGTGGGATTGACTGCGAGACCATCTGGCGCAACGTGTCGATATCGTTGGTATACAGGCTCATCACGTCGCCGCGCGTGTTCGTGTCGAAGTAGCCGAGCGGCAGGCTTTCCATATGCGTGAACATACGATTGCGCAACCGCATCATGAAGCCCTGCGTCACGAAGGCCATGAGCACGGATTGCACCGCAGCGGCCAGCACGCCGAGGCCATAAAGCGCGGCCAGCGCAGCCATGGCGGCTAGCAACGGCCCGAAATCCTTGTCTTTGGCATTGACCAGCGGCATGATGTAGTCGTCGATCAGGCGTTGGATGAACAGGTTGCCGCGCACATTGGCAAGCACCGTCACGATGATGCACACCATGATCAGCGCGTATTGCACACCGTATTGGGCGAAAAGATCTTTCATCAGCCGTCCGAAAGTCGCGCCCGGATGGCCCATTTTCATGTAGTCCTTGGCTGCGGCCGCATTGCGGCCCGCGTTACCGCGTGGTCCTGGCATCAGTGCGTCTCCTTTCCATGGTTATCGGCTGCGGTTGCGTCAGAAGCCCCGGCGCTGGCAGGGGGCATCGCGTTCTCGTCAAAATCACCACCGCCGGAGGTTTGCAATTGCACGATATTCGAGTAGATTTCGTCGGCACCGACCAATTCGGCGTGGGTGCCGATGCCGTGCACGCGGCCGTTGTCCATCACGATGATCATGTCGGCGTCCTGCACCGAAGAGACGCGCTGCGCGATGATGATCTTGGTCGCATCAGGCATCTGGTCGCGCAACGCACGACGGATGCGAGCATCGGTGCCAGTATCCACGGCCGAAGTGGAATCGTCGAGGATCAGTACCTTGGGGTTCTTAAGCAGTGCGCGTGCGATGCACAGACGCTGCTTCTGGCCGCCGGAGAAGTTCTGTCCGCCCTGTTCAACAACCGCATCATAGCCGTCGGGCAGGGATTCGATGAATTCATCCGCGCAGGCGATGCGGCAGACTCGCTTCATATCGTCGAGAGTGGCGTCCGGGTTACCCCAGCGCAGGTTGGAGGCGATGGTGCCGGAGAACAGCACATTGTTCTGCAATACAACCGACACCTTGTCACGCAGTACGTCAATGTCGTAGTCGCGCACATCCACACCGCCGACCATCACCGAGCCGCCGGTCACGTCATACAGTCGCGGAATCAGGTTGACCAGTGTGGTTTTGGCCGATCCGGTGCCACCGATCACACCAACCACCGATCCGGCAGGAATATGCACGTCGATGTCATCGAGCACACGTTCGCGCCGGCCTCGTGCCGCACTGGCCTGCAATGCACGTTTGGCCGCGGTGGGATCATGCTCGGATACCTTGACCTGCGGGTAGGAGAAGTCCACGTCATTGAAGTCGATTGCGCCGTCGGTCACTTCCCGCACCGGATTCTCGGGCTGCGCCATATCACATTGCTCGGTGAGCACCTCGGCGATGCGTCGGGCTGATGCGGAAGACATGGTGATCATGACGATGGTCATCGACAGCATCACCAGGCTCATCAGAATATTCATGCAGTACATAAGCAGTGAGGTGAGATCACCGGCGGTGAGCTGATCGCTGACAATCAGATGTGCGCCCACCCAGCTGATCAGCAGCAGCGATGCCCATACGGTGAACTGGATCACCGGATTGACGGCGGCAAGCGTAAGTTCGGCTTTGAGGAAGATCTCATAGATGCGCCTGGAGATTTCCTTGAACAGGCCGATCTGCATATTCTCGCGGTCGAAGGCCTTCACCGCGCGGATGGCGGTGATGTTCTCCTCGGTGTTTTCGTTGAGCACATCGTATTCGGGGAAGGCCTTGCGGAAGTATTTCGCGGCGATGTTCATCAGCACCGCCAGCACGATTCCGAGGAAGATCACGGCTCCCAGATAGATCATGGCCATGCGTCCGGATACCACGAATGCCATGCACATCGCCACAATCAGTGAGCTGAAGGCGCGCGGCACCATACGCAGGATCATCATGAAGGCGTTCTGGATGTTCATCACATCTGTGGTCAAACGGGTCACCAGACTCGGCGTGGAGAAACGGTCGATGTTCGAGAACGAAAACGTCTGAATGTTATCGTACTGATCCTGTCGCAGATTGCGGGCGAAGCCGGCCGCGGCCTTCGAACCGAATACGGATCCCAAGCAGCCGACGGCAAGGCCGCACAGCACCACCACAAGCATAATCAGCGAGGTGCGTACGATCACGCCCATATCCCCCTGTTCGACGCCGTCATCGATCAGGGTGGCCATCAGCAATGGCACGATCATTTCGCACACCACTTCGCCGATCATCACCAACGGCGTGATGATGGCGTCTTTTTTGAATTCGCCAATATGGCGCATCAGTATTTTGACGGTGTCCACCTTGAGCTATTCCTCCCTTGTCCCAGAATTCCCTTGTCCCATGAACTTGGCTTACCCTATCACTCGGCTCTGGACGCTCTTCGCACCTGCGTGGTGCCCGGTGCCAGTATATGAAAGACTACAGCTATAAACCATTGCACCGGATAGAGCACTGGTTATAATCAATGCTTATGACACTGCTCCAGCTCAAATATATCGTCAAAATCGTGGAATGTGGTTCGATGAACGAAGCATCCCACGAGCTCTACGTCTCTCAGCCGGCTCTGAGCTCTTCCGTCAAGGAATTGGAGAATGAGCTGGGCATCGAAATCTTCACTCGCTCATCGCAGGGCATCGCCCTGACCGTGGATGGCGCGGAATTCCTCACCTACGCCCGTCAGGTGCTTGATCAGGCCGCCTTGTTGGAGGAGCGTTACAAACATGCCAAGCCGCGCAAGCAGTTGTGCCAGGTTTCCACGCAGCATTACATGTTCGCCGTCGAGGCGTTCGTGGAGATGATCAATTCCATCAAGTCCGACGAATATGAGTTCACGATTCGTGAGACCCGCACGCGTGACATTATCAATCAGGTCGCCAATATGCAGTCCGAAATCGGCATCATCTATCTGTCCGATTTCAACAAGGATGTGATTGGCAAGCTGCTGCGCGGCAAGCATTTGGAGTTCCATCCGCTGTTCCGCGCTCCCCTGCATGTCTTCATCTCACGCACGAACCCGTTGGCGATGAAGAAGGTCGTGACGATGGAGGATCTGAAGCCCTACCCGTTCATCCAATACGAGCAGGGTGAGGAGGGATCGTTCTACTTCTACGAAGAGGCGGTCTGGCCCGACTACTCTCCCAAGCAGATCAATGTGACCGATCGTGCCACGATTTTGAACTTCATTATCGGTCTTAACGGCTACACCGTGTGCACCGGCATCGACAACGGCGACCTCAACAACGAGAAAATCGTCACCGTGCCGCTTGACACCGACGAGACGATGCTGGTGGGCTGGATTACCAACGAGCGGGCCAAGCTGTCCAAGGCGGCGGAAAATTATTTGGAGAAACTGCGTTCAGTGGTTGCCGACCATGGATACAACCTCATCGACTGACCTCGCGATTAATCTCGACCGACTGGCCTAATCGCGGCAGCCTAGTCGCGGCAATCGCAGAGCGTACATATGACTGCGCGCCTCCACGGCAGATTCCTCGTATGAAGGGTTTGCCGTGAAGGCGCGCAATTGTTTGTTTTGGCTTGAGGATTAACGATTACGCACCGTATTCGGCCAGATAGGCGTCGGCGCGATCAAGCAGTTCGCGGCTGAGCAGCGGGGTGCCGTCAGCCTTCTTCATCTTGGCGGCGGCGTCGAAGATCTCGCGCACGTTGGCAATAGCCAGCACCGGGAAGCCGAACTCCTGTTCCACGGCCTTCACCGCAGAAAGGTCGGAATCCTTCGTTTTTTCCATGCGATCCACGGAGAGCACCAGTCCGACGACTTCAACATTGGCTTCGGCCTTGAGCTTGGGGATGACCTCGCGCACCGCGGTGCCGGCGGTCATCACGTCATCAACCAGCAGCACCTTCATGCCATCGGTTAATGGGGTGCCGACCATCCAGCCGCCGTCGCCGTGATCTTTCTTCTCCTTGCGGTCGAAGGTGTAGCCGACGGTCATGTTGTGACCGCCCGTCAACGCGATGGCGGTTGACACGGCCAGCGGAATGCCTTTGTAGGCCGGGCCGAACACAGTGTCGATATCGTGCGGAATCGTGTCGTGCACGATGGCCTGGCTGATCTTTTCAGCGTAGAAGGCACCGAGTCGGGCGATCTTGCGGCCGTCATTGAACGCGCCGGCATTGATGAAGTACGGGCTTTGACGACCGGACTTCAGCGTGAAATCGCCGAATTTCAGCGCTTCGGATTCAAGCAGGAATTCGGTAAAACGATGGGCGAGTGATTCTGCCATTGATGTCCTTTCGTATCATTGCCGTTCCAGCCAAGCCAACACAAGCCAGGCAAGGTTGGAACAAACTTGAGCCGTTAACGCCAGGTGCGTCCTGCGGCCAGTCTATCAGCCAATTCGGGGCGTTCGTCGAGCAAAACGTCCAGTTCGCGGGCGATGCGCAGCGGTGCCACAGGGTCGAACAGCGCGGCGGCACCCACTTCAACGGCATTGGCACCGGCGTACAGGTATTCCAGTGCCTTCTCGCCCGAATCGATGCCGCCAATGCCGATAATCGGAATATCAGGCAGCACGGTGCGCGTGCGGTAAACCGCTGCCAAGCCGATCGGCAGCACAGCAGGTCCGGAGACGCCGCCTGTGGTATGAGCGATAATCGGTTCACCGGTGCGGATGTTCAGGCGCATGCCCAGCAGTGTGTTGATCATCGACAACGCGTCCGCGCCATGGTCGACGGCCGCACGTGCCGGCACGGTGATATCGGTGACATTCGGCGTGAGCTTGACGATCATCGGCTTGTCGGTCATCGGCCGCAACCGATCCATCAGTTTGGCCAAAGCCACCGGATCGGTGCCTACGGACATGCCACCATGGCTGACGTTCGGGCAGCTCACGTTGATTTCCAGCATATCGGCGTCCGAATCGGCGAGCTTGGCTACCACTTCGGCATAATCGTCATCACTGTGGCCGGCCACATTCGCAATGACGAAGGCACCGGCTTCTTTCAGCGCGGGCAGGTCATGTTCGAGATAGTGATCGACGCCAGGGTTCTGCAGACCGACGGCATTGAGGTTGGAGGCCGGGCCTTCGGCAGTGCGCGGGCCTTCATTGCCTTCCCACGGCACCGGCGAACAGCCCTTGGTGCTTACGGCACCCAGTTGACTGACATCATAGAACCAGCGCACAGCGGCGTATTGGAAAGTTCCGGAAGCGGTACCCACTGGGTTCTTCCAGATCTTGCCCGCCACTTGGGTGGGGTGCGTCCACTCGTGATCCTCGTAGATGTTGATGTGGTTGTCCTGCGGACGACCTGCGGTAGTGGCCATTGCTACTCCCCCCATCCGAGTTGCTCGCGTGTGAATACCGGACCGTCCGAGCAGACCTTAAGACGGCCGTCCACGGTGTCAACGGTGCACAGCACGCAGGTGCCGTAACCACATCCCATGCGCTGTTCCATGCTCAACTGGCACGGGATGGAACGTTTTGCCGCCCATTCGGCAACCGCCTTCATCATGGGCAGCGGACCGCACGACAATATGACCGGCTTGCGGTCAAAGGCCTGCAGATCGTCCTCTTGCTCAAGCCTGTTAAGCAGGTCGATGACGTTGCCTTCGGATTCGTCGATGCTCCATGACCAGTCGGCATAGCGGGAGACATAATCCTCCGCGAAATGCTCGTTACGGTAGCCAAACACGGCGGTGGCGAAGGAGTTGTCAACCGCGGTGAGAATTTGTGCCGCATAGATCAGCGGGGGCACGCCAAGGCCACCGCCAACCAGGATATAGTTGGCATCCTGCTTGAGGTTGAAGCCGCGGCCCAAGGGGCCGAGCACATCCACATGGTCGCCGACTTCCAGACGGGCAAGATCCTCGGTGCCGTGGCCGATGACGGCGAAGATCACGGAGACTTCGTCACCTTCGACCTCGCTGACGCCGAAGGGACGGGGCATAAGCATCAGATCGTCACGGGTAAACAGGTTGACGAATTGCGCGGGCTTGGCGTGAGCCGCGATGAAGGGGTCACGGAAGGTCAGGCGCACTACGCCGTCGGTCAGTTCGCTGATGGCAGTGACTTCAACACTGTGACGCGGCGGGAAGTATCCCGCGGCTTGCGCTTCAGTCACCACGTCATGGGTGGGGGTAAATGTGTCTGTCATTTGGTTGTGTTCTCTCATCGGTAGACGGCTATGCGCAGGTTATCGCGCATATCCGACGCGGCCTGGCGCGCGCAATCGGCCACCAGGGCCAAGGCATCGTCGGCGCTCATGTCGGGGCTGTACTGAGGGGATTTCTTCCATGCGCCGATAATGCCGCGCGAGGAGTTGACGATTGCGCCGGAGCCGTTGTCATCGAACATGCCCGCTACGTCGGCGGCGGTGCCGCCTTGTGCGCCGTATCCGGGCACGAGGAAGAAGGTGTGTGGCATGCGCGCGCGCAATGCCCGGCCTTCCTCAGGATGGGTGGCACCAACCACTGCGCCCACACGCGAGTAGCCGTGGGTTCCGATGCTGCCGCTTCCCCAGGTTTCCACCAGATCGGCGACATGTTCGTATACCTTCGTGCCGTCAGCCAGATCGAGCATCTGCAGTTCGCTGGACGAGGGATTGGAGGTGCGCACCAGCACGAAGATATCCTTGTCGGCGGCGTTTGCCGCTTCAACGAATGGGGTGATGCCATCGCAGCCCAGATATGGGTTGACGGTTACCGCATCCTCATGCCATGGATTCCAACCGTTCATGCCGCTCAAGTGGTGTGCATAGGCGGCAGCGGTGGAACCGATGTCCCCGCGCTTGACATCGCCTAGCACGTACAGCCCCTGTTCGGCCGCATACTCGCAGGTCATGGTGTACACATCAATACCAGCCGGCCCAAGTGCCTCGTACATGGCGATCTGCGGTTTGACCGCAGGCACGATGTCGGCCACTGCATCGATGATCGCGCGGTTGAATTCGAAGTAGGCCACGGCGAGCTGGGCAGCGGGTGCTTCCTCGTCACTTTCCACTGAATCGCGTACCTCGTCGGCGAAGGAGGCGACCACCTGCGGCGGCACTAACGCCTCGGTGGGGTCGAGTCCGACAACGCTTGGATTCTGGGTTTGTTCGATTGCTTCGATTAATCGGTCCATAGTTTCCTCATCTTCAGAGGGCTGATTGACTGGTTTGGGTTAGAGCCTGCTGAACATCAGCTGCGAGCCGATGATCGTGGCCAAGGGGCGGCCGGTGACGTTCCATCCGCCGAACGGGGTGTTGCGAGCCTTGGAATGGAACTGTTCCGGATTAACCGTCCATGCCTGGTCGGTGCCGAGCACCACCAGATCCACATCCTCGGGCGATTCCACACGATTCAGGTCGAGTAGACGGTTCACTCCCTTACGCGTGCCCGGGCCGGTGGGCGCCGGTTCGGCGAAGTTCTCCACCAGAGTGGCGATGTCGCAGGATTCATGCCCCATCAGCTCGTTCGGTTTGACGCTCATGAGTTCGATCAGTCGCTCGTCGCTAATATGGCCGCCGTCGACCAGCACCTTGTGGCATACGCCGTAGGCGCATTCCAAACCGATGATGCCATTGGGCGATTCGAGGAAGCCCAGTGCCTTCTCCTCCAGCGTGTGCGGCGCATGGTCGGTGGCGATCATATCCACGGTGCCGTCAGCGATGGCCCGAACCGTGGCTTGACGGTCGGCCTCGCTTCTTAAAGGCGGGTTCATTTTGGCGAGCGTGCCATACTTGAGCAGCGCCTCATCGCAAAGCGCCAGATAATGTGGCGCGGTTTCGCAGGTGATTGGCAGGCCTTCGGCTTTGGCCTTGCGAATCGCATCGAAGCTGATAGCCGTGCTCACATGCTGGAAATGCACGTGGACGCCGAGTTCGCGAGCTTTGGCGATATCGCGGGCCACGATGTTCAGTTCGGTGTCTTCGGGAATGCCGGGCACGCCGAGTTCGCGAGAAACAGGGCCTTCGTTGACGGCACCGGTGTCATGATGCTCGCAGTGCTCGATGAGGTACAGGCCGGAGTCCTTGACGTTGGCGAATACCTGATCGAGGATCTCGGGGGTGACGGCCAAACCGTCGTCGGAAATCGCCGTAACCGGGTGGGCGCGTTGATAGTCGTCCTTCGATTCCTCTGCATCAGGCAGATAGCGACGCCAATGATCCAGTTCGGTAGCCTCGTGGCCGGCACGCCCCTTGGAGGCACAGACACACAGGTCGTAGCGCACGGGCAGCTGCACATCGTGCGCTGCTTCGTAATGCTGCAGATAGTCGATGACGTTGTCATAGCCGGCGTCAAGCACTTCTTTGGCACCGAGCGCTTCAGGATCGACGATAGTTTCGCCGTCCATAGCCGGCAGGGTATTCGGCATGACCAGCACGTTCGTGTAGCCACCGGAGGCTGCGGCGCGGCACCCGGAGACCATGGATTCCTTGTAGGTCTGGCCAGGATCACGATAGTGGACATGCGGATCGGCGAAGCCGGGGGCCAAGGTCAGGCCGCTGGCATCGATATCGGCATCCTCAGCGGGCGCGGCACCCTCGTGGAAGAAGGCACTGGCGGTGCTGGCCAGTCGCAGGTCGATGATCTCGCCGGTGTTCCACACCTTGATGTTGCGCAGGGTGATCATATTAGAACCGTGCCTCTTCGTCGCAGTAGTCACAGCGATATTCGTGACGGTCGGTGTGCATGAGGTGGAACATCTGCTTGATGCCGGGTTCGGTGGTGGTTACGCAGCGCGGGTTGACGCAGCGAATCACGCCGACGATATGTTCGGGCAGGTTCGGCTGCTTCTTTTCGACAATCTGCCCGCCGCGAACCACGTCCACGGTGGCCTGGCGTGCCACAAAGCCGAGCACATCGAGGTCGATGTCTTTATCGTCTTCGATTTTGATGATGTCCTTAGAGCCGTAACGCTTCGAATCGGCGTTCATAATCAACGCCAGTTTGGTCGTTGCCGGGTCAATATTGAGGTATTCAAGCACCTTGAGTGCGGTACCGGCCGGCACATGGTCGATGATGATGCCATTTTGGACGCTGGTGACTTCCATCAGGCCTTAACCTCCTTGCCTTCGAGTGGTTCGTATCCGGGCAGTTCATCGCCGACCACCGAGCTTTCAAGAGCCATGCGCATGAGCATGCCGTTCTTGACCTGTTCGAAATAGGCGGCGCGCGGGTCGTCGTCGACTTCGACGGCGATTTCGTTAACACGCGGTAGCGGGTGGAGCACGGCCATGTCGGGCTTGGCAAGCGCCATCTTGGCCTCGTCGAGGATGTAGGTGTCGCGCAGACGCAGGTAGTCGTCCTCGTTGAAGAAGCGTTCCTTCTGCACACGGGTCATGTACAGCACGTCGAGGTCGCCGATCACGGAGGCCAGGTCGCGCACTTCCACGTAGGAGCAGGACGGTGTGGCGTTGATGCGATCAATCACATACTGCGGGGTTTTCAGCTCGTCAGGGCTGATGAGCACGAAACGCACGTTGCCGAAACGGCAGAGGGTTTCGATCAGCGAGTGGACGGTGCGGCCGAAGGTCAGATCGCCGCACAAACCGACGGTCAAGTTGGTGATGCGGCCGAAGCGTGATTGCAGAGTGGCCAGATCGGCCAGGGTCTGCGTGGGGTGCATATGTCCGCCATCGCCTGCGTTGATCACCGGCACCGAAGCGGCACGTGAGGCGACGAGCGCAGCACCTTCCTTGGGGTGACGGATGGCGACCACATCCACGTAGTTGGACACGGTTTTCAGCGTATCGGCAATGGATTCGCCCTTGGTCACGGAAGCGAGCTGAGCGCCCGCGAAGCCGATGACCTTGCCGCCAAGTCGCAACATGGCGGTTTCGAAGCTCAGACGCGTGCGGGTGGAAGGCTCATAGAACAACGTGGCAAGCACGCGGCCTTCGCAGGTATGCGCGACCTGCTTGCGATGGGAATCAATGTACTCGGCCTTGTGCAGCAGGTCGAGAATCTGATCAGTGGTGAGGTCGTCAAGCGTTACTACGCTTTTGCCGACCATAGAGGTTGCTGTTACTTCGGACAAGGCTCACCTTTCGCATCCGTAGGTTCAGGTGGCCACCCTTGTTGTGACCTAATCAAATATAGGCTACGAAACAGACACTCGCATTCACCGTGTGTTCATGTGCTGGCCAGTCGCGTCGGGTTGCATCGACACGCATCAAAAAACGCGTCGAATCACGCGACCGGCCGGATCCATCTTCTATCGTTCGCCGTGAGTGGCGGCACCACGACGCTTGTTCTCCACCAGTCGCGGCGCGATAACGTGCATGCGCGGGCTATGCTGCTCCTCCTCTTCGGCCAGACCATAGAACAGTCGTTCGCACACGTCGCGGCATTTGCGCATGACGGCAAGCAGATCGTTCTCGAAATGCTGGCCGCGGTGCGCGCCATAACCGAGGTAGACGGCGATGCCTCCCAGCGAATACATGTCGTCGGGCAGAATGTCGGCCTGGTTCGCGCGTCCGCTCCACAGGTAGGAGCCATTGCGCGCGGCTGTGCACATGGTCCATGCCTTGCGCAGTTGAATCGCGTCAAGCGGGCTGATAAGTTTCTTGGCCTCCAGCGCATCCAGTGCCTGCAAGGTGCCACCCACGCGCAGGTCCCTGATGTCGCCGGCATGTTGCAATTGCAGCAGTTGCACGGTCCATTCCACATCCGACAGACCGCCCTTGCCGAGTTTGAGGTGGCGGTCGCGACGCACGCCGCGCGGCAGACGTTCGGCTTCCATACGCGCCTTGAGCTTGCGGATATCGGCCAGCTGCGCTTCAGTAAGTGCCGCAACCGGGTAGCGCAGCGGGTCGGCGATGTTGATCAGGAAGTCACGGCCAAGCACCGGATCGCCGGCGGCGTAGCGGGCGCGCAGCAACGCCTGATGCTCCCACGTAGAGGCCCAGGATTCGTAGTATTCCTCGCAGGAGGCGTAGGAGCGCACGATCGGCCCGTTCTTGCCTTCGGGGCGAAGGTCCAAATCGAGTTCGATTTTCGGCTCCAGTGTGGTCGGCCCCTGCAAAATGGCACGCAGATCCTCCACGACCTTTTTGGCGAAGGTGTTGGCCTGCGCGTCGTCCGCGCCGTCCGCCGGCCGGTAGATCAGAATCGCGTCGGCGTCGGAGCTGAAGTTCACTTCACGCCCGCCATAGCGCCCCATGGCGATGACGGCGATGCTCGCCGGTGCTTCATCCACGCCAAATTCGGCCTTGCGGTGGTTGACGGCCCAGGTCAGCGAGGCGTCAATGATCGCGTCGTACACGTCGGTCATGCCGTTGAGGCAGGCGTCATCAGCGAGCACGCCGCTCATCCAACCCAAGCCGATGCGTTCGATTTCATGACGGCGCATGGCACGCATGGAGGTTGCGAACTCGTTGATGTTGCCGCCGAAACGTTCCAGCGCGGAATGCGTCTGCACGTCGAGCGCTTCACGCGAGCGGATACCGAGGTTGGCGTCGTCGCCAAGCCAGTTAATTGATTCGACCGACTTGTTGAGCGCATCACCGAGGAACCGTGAATTCGACAGAATATGGCACAAGCGTTGGGCGGCGGAACTGGAGTCGCGCAGGAAGCCGAGGTAGCCGGACTTGGTGCCGAAGTTCTCTTCCAGTTTGCGCCAGTTGAGCAAGCCCATATCGGGGTTCTGGCCGTCGCCGAGCCATTGTAGCACGGCGGGCAGGATGATGCGGTTGATTTTGGCCGCACGGCTCACGCCGCTGGTCAGCGCCTGCACGTGACGCATGGCGGCATCCGGGTCGCCGAAACCGATGGAGGCGAATCGTTCCTGCGCGGCTGCTGCGCTCAGGCCAATCTGGTCATCTTCAAGCTGGGCGTTAACCGGCAGCATCGGACGATAGTAGATGTCGAGGTGCAGGTGGCGCACTTCACGACGGGTTTCGTCATACTTGTTGACGAGTTCCTCAGGATGCATCCAGAAGGCGCGGGCGAGCCGACGCAGTTCAGCGTTCTGGTTCAGGCTGTCGCGATCGATGTCGCGCTTCTTCTCCAACCCGCCGACGGAACCGCGACCCAGATCGGGGAACAGGTGGGTGCGCTTAAGCGACCAGATCTGCTGACGGTGTTCAAGCACACGTTCAAAACGATAGTCCTGAGCAAGTTTGACGGCTTGTTTGCGGGAAACGTAGCCGCCATCGGAAAGACGTTGGAGGGAATCGAGCGTATTGGCGCAACGCAGGTTCTCATCGGTGCGTCCGTGCACGAGTTGCAGCATCTGCACGGTGAATTCGACATCGCGCAGGCCGCCGCGCCCCAGCTTAATTTCACGGTCTTTCAGCGGTGCAGGAATCAGATCCTCGACGCGTTTGCGCATATTCTGGCAGTCATAGACGAAGTTCTTGCGTTTTGAGGCGCTCCACACGAACGGGCGGGTCATATCCATATAGGCTTGGCCGAGTTCGGGGTCGCCAGCTACCGGGCGAGCTTTGAGCAATGCCTGGAACTCCCAGTTCTCCGCCCAGTTTTCGTAATAGGTTTTGTGTGAGTCGAGCACGCGCACCAATTGGCCGTCTTTGCCTTCAGGGCGCAGTCCCCCATCGATTTGCCATAACGGCTGTTCGGCCACGCCCATAATGGCCGACTGGCAGACGCGTTGCAGCATGGTGCCCATTTTGGTGCCCACACGAATCAGTGTTTGATGGTCAATGTCATGATCGGCCGGTTCGACTACGTAGATCAGATCCACGTCGGAGACGTAGTTCAGTTCCTGTGCGCCGAGTTTGCCCATGCCGATCACCGTGAAGCGCACGTGTTCGCTGCCTTCGACCTGGCTGCGGGCGATGGCCAATGCCCCTTCCAGGGCGGCATCCGCCAGATCCGACAGTTCCCGGCTGATGGTCGGCTGGATGATGGCCGGGTCTTCGGCCACCGCATCCTGGGCGATGATGGCCGCCAATTGCTTGCGGTAGGACTGGCGCAGGGCCGTCGCCGTTTCCGACAGATCCTTGCCGGCAACCGGAGCGACAAGATCATTCGGATCGGCACCGACGGCTTCAAGAAGATGGGCACGACGCTGGTTGTGGTTGAACAGGTGGCTGTTGCACAGATCCAGTGCGGCGGCCTCCACCAGTTCGGGCTTGAAACGCATGAACTTGCCCAATGCATCGGATACGCCGAGCACGGTGACCAGTCTGGTCAAGGCTTCTTCATTGGGAATAAGCGCATTGAGGTCACGCTGACTGGATTGTGCGGCGTTGATGATGTCCACGAAGTTGCGCAAAGCGACATCCGGATCGCAGGCATGGCGCAGCACATTCAACAGCTGCCTGCACCGATCATCGGGGATGCCGTCCGCCTTCAGCTGGTCGAACAGGGTGCGGGAAAGATCCAGATCCTGCAATCCGGCTCGAATGAGGTCCATGGAGCTTGGTTTGAACGCCGTCATCGATTCCATAGTGGGTATTGTACGTGCTGCAAGTCTCTCAGCCCGCATGTGTTGCATAATATGGCATCAAGCGCTTGTGACGGCAACGCAAAAGCGGCGTCGGCAACCATAGGAACCGGAGCCGACGCCGCTTTCATCCATCAGCTGGATTCAGCTGCGGAACAGCACTTCGACGTTGCGCCAGATGCGGCGGGTGACGGCGGGCTTGTTCATCGAATACAGGTGGATGCCGTTTACGCCGTGTGCCAACAGTTCGCTGATCTGCGCGGAGGCGTAGTTGATGCCCGCATCGGTGAGCGCGTAGGAGTCGTATCCCCACTTGTTGAGGATACGTTCAAGCGATTCGGGAACGCGGCTGGAGCACATGGCGGCCATGCGGCGCACGGATTTCTCGTTGGTCACCGGCATAATGCCTGCCTCAATCGGCACGTCGATGCCTGCGGCTCGCGCCGCGTCGAGAAAGCGGTAGAAATCCTCATTGTCGTAGAACAGCTGGGAAATCAGATGGGTGGCACCGGCATCAACCTTGCGTTTAAGGTTGTCGATATCCGCTTGGAAGCTCGGTGCCTGCGGGTGACCTTCCGGATAGCAAGCACCATACACTTTGAATTCGGGGCGTGTAGCGCGGATATAGCTCACCAGATCGCTGGCGTGATCGAACACACCAGCCGGCTCCTGACCTTCGACCTTGTCACCGCGCAATGCAAGCACACCTTCGACCTTGGCGGCGGCGAACATGTCAAGCGCTTCGTCAACGGCTTCCTTGTCCAGATACTGCGCGGTCAAATGCGCCACGGCCGGGATATGGTATTCGGCGCGAATCGTGTTGGCGATGCGTGCGGTGGCGGTGCGGTCCTTGAGTTTGCCGGTGCCGTAGGTCACGGAAATGAATGCCGGTTTAAGGCCTTCGAGACCGTCGAGTGTGTCGTAGATCGTGCCGACGGGCGCGTTACGCTTCGGCGGGAACACTTCAAGGGAGAACAGTGGAGCAGTCATAATCTTGTTTTGGGTTGCGGGACTGGCGGTAGGAATATCACAATGACAACCGGTCATGCCGAGGCGCAGCTGGGTGCCTTGGCATGACCGGAGGGCCGGAAGGTTGTGTGGGCTATGCGAGCTTGGCGCGCACGGCCTTGGCGGCGGCGACCATATGCTCCAGGCTCGGCCAGGTTTCGGCCTCACCGCGGGTCTTCAGACCACAATCGGGGTTGATCCACACCTTGTTGACGTCCATCTTGTCGAGGATTTCATAGATGCGCTCCTCGATTTCCTTCTCGCTCGGAATACGCGGCGAGTGGATGTCGTAGACGCCCGGGCCGGCTTCGGTTTCGAAGTTGGCTTCGTGAATGGCGTCGAGCACCACCAGATCACCACGGGAGGCTTCGAAGGAGATCACATCAGCATCCATCGCGTCGATGTCGCGGATGATGTCGTTGAACTCCGAATAGCACATGTGCGTATGGATCTGCGTGGTGGGCTTGACTGCGGAGTGCACGAGACGGAATGCCGGAATGGCCCAGTCAAGGTACTTGACGTGCCAATCGGACTTCCTCAGCGGCAGCTTTTCGCGCAGAGCGGCCTCATCAATCTGAATGACCTTGATGCCGGCGGCTTCGAGATCGAGCACTTCGTCACGGATGGCGAGAGCCAGCTGCTTGGTCTGCTCCTCGTGGGAGACGTCCTCGCGCGGCCAGGACCAGTTGAGGATGGTGACCGGGCCGGTAAGCATGCCCTTCATCACATGGTCAGTCTTCGACTGCGCGTATGCGGACCAATCCACGGTAATCGGGTTGGCGCGTGACACATCGCCCCACACGATCGGAGGCTTGACGCAGCGGGTGCCGTAGGACTGCACCCAGGCGTTCTTGGTGAACAGGAAGCCGTTGAGGTTCTGGCCGAAGTATTCAACCATATCGTTGCGCTCGAATTCGCCGTGCACCAGCACGTCAAGGCCGATCTCTTCCTGATGCTTGATGCAGGCGTCGATCTGGGACTTGATGAACTCGTCGTAGGCTTCCTTGGTGATTTCGCCCTTGCGCAGCTTCGCGCGCTCGGCGCGGATTTCGCGAGTTTGGGGGAAGGAGCCGATTGTGGTGGTGGGCAGCAGCGGTAGGCCGAGAGCCTCACGCTGGGCGGCCTGACGTTCGGCGCGGGCGGGCTGGCGCACGTAATCGGCGTCGGTCAGGCCGGCAACGCGTGCGGCCACGGCCGGATCGGCGGTCACGCGGGTGCCATCGAACAGGGCCTGGTTGGCGGCCAGTGCGGCGGAGTTCTTCTTCTCATCTTCGCTGGCATCGACCAGGGTGGCGATGTCCTTGAGCTCGCCGAGCTTTTCGACGGCGAAGGCGAAGTGCTTGAGGTCGTCGGCGGGAATGCCGGTTTCGCCTTCGGTGCTGAACGGCACGTGCAGCAGCGAGGAGGCGGTGGAAACAGCCACGTTGGCGGTCTTGGTCTTCAGCGCATCCACAAGGCCCAGCGAGGTGGCGTAGTTGTTGCGCCAGATGTTGCGGCCGTTGACCACACCGGCGAACAGCACGGTGCGTTCGGCAACGCCGTACTGCTCCACGGCGGCCAGATTCTCTTCGCGGCCTTCGTTGAGGTCGAGGCCGATGCCGTCGAAGCCGAGCAGGTTCACGGTTTCGTATACGTCGGCGATGTGGCCGAAGTAGGTGTTGAGCAGCACCTTGACGTTCTTCTTGGCGGGCAGGATCTTGGTGTAGAGCGTCTTGAAGAGCTCCACGTCGCCCGGCTCCTTGTCGAGCACGAGGTAGGGTTCGTCCAGCTGCACCCAGGCGGCACCGAGCTCGTTGAACTTGCCCAGCACTTCGGCGTAAACGGCGGCGACGGCGTTGACCAGTCCCTTGTCAAACTCCAGTTCAGTGGCTTCGGGCGTGCGGGCGAGCTTGAGGAAGGTGTAGGGGCCGATGAACACCGGCTTGGTGTCGATGCCAAGCGCCTTGGCTTCGGCGTACTCATCGAACGGCTTGGTGGAGTTGAGCTTGATCTCCTCGCCGGGTTCGACCTCGGGCACCAGATAGTGGTAGTTGGTGGTGAACCACTTCTTCATCGGCAGGGCGGTCACGTCGCCGGCCTCGCCCTGATAGCCGCGGGCCATCGCGAACAGCGTGTCCTCCGGGGCCTCGAAAGCGAGACGCTCGTAGCGCTTGGGAATCACATTCAGAAGGATCGCCGTATCCAGCATCTGATCGTAGTAGCTGAAGTCGTTGCTCGGGATTAGATCGATGCCGGCGGCCTGCTGCAGCTTCCAGTGCTTGGCGCGCAGCTCCTTGGCGGTGGCCTTGACGGCGTCAAGGTCGTTGGCACCCTTCCAATATCCCTCGATGATCTTCTTCAGTTCGCGGTTCTGACCGATGCGGGGAAACCCGGACACGGACGTGAATGTGGACATGAATCCTCCATGAATAAGCAGTCTTGACGCCAAAAGCCTATCAAACGATGCGGCTAGGCCGCCCATAAGTGTTCGCTGGGTGTCGTTATCAGGAGAATTTATAGCGTTTGCCGCCATCGGCAAACACAATGCAGGGCAAGCATATCAGCGACACCATCAGAGCGCATAAAGCACCCCATGCCAGTAGACAATTTACGGGTGGATGCACGGTACCGTGTCTGCTGTATAAATCGGGGAGCATCAGCCAATCAGGACGCCTTAGCAGCCCAATCATCGACCCCACTAACACGATCATAAGGGAGCAGGCGATACCAACACGGAACCACGCCGCATAATGTTCGGCAAATCGCAGCATGGTCAGTGCAGGAAGCGTCGGCACGATAATCACGGTCAGGAATGGAAACACTTCGGCGATATTCCATATGCCCGTCAAAAGGTAATCGCCACTCGGCTTAACAAGCCACAGCACAATGTTGATGGCAAGTGCCGCCACGGCCACCCCGCAGCATATTCCGAACGAAAGCCGACACTTTTGCTGCATCATCGCCTCCCTGCGTTTGGCTGTTGTATTGACCATGATGCACGTCGGTGACAAGCCGCACAATCGCGAATGATACAAAATAATCCATTGTTTTGCTGATTCACGTTATCGAGGAATCGTTATGGCAACCACCCAGACGCCTTGTTGCTCATGGTACTGCATCTCGCCGCCCAACTCTGTAATCAGCAGCTCATGCATATGCAAACCCTGTCCTCCGGTCAGTTCTGCTGCATTGGCATCCGACGCATCGGTGTCAGGCTGCTGAGCCGACACCGTGTTCACTTGCACGATGCGCAGCATCGTATCGTCGGCGGCGATGTGAAACGAATATTCGTCGTTGAGCGGATTGCAATGCTTGCGGATATTCGCTCCTAATTCTGCCAACAGCGACAGTGTTTCCGCTTCAGCAACAGGACTGCTCAATGTCATTGTCTGAGGCAGCGAAACATGTATCGCGCCAGTAAATCCCAGTACATGCAGTTCCCTATCCACATTCCTCAGCACCATGCCTACGTTGTGCGTCAGATTCGTCTGGGACTCGGAGCATTGGGGAGCATTATTGCCATTCAGGGCTCGAATAATCGTATGCGTCTGCGCAAACGCCGCATGTGCCCGCTCACTGATTGAGGCAAGGGATGCACCGGCTGCCTCTTCACCGTTGTTCATCTGCATCATGTCTGCAATGGTGATGATGTAGGACAAATCATTGGATACGGCATCATGGATGTGAGAAGCGATGATCATATTGCAGCGCAACTGCAGCGCACGTTCTTTCGTCTGCAACAGTTCCCGCTCAAGCGCCGCACGCGCGGCTCGTTCCCTCACCAGAAGCCATATCACGCCAGCGCTTGCGGCCATGGTTACACAAGCGATATTCGGCAGCATCAACATAACCGTGGAACCCATCACCATGGAGAACAGGCATTCCATGGCAACATTCATTGACCACAGCAACAGGGCCAGCCATAACGGCATACGGCAAAACAGCACAAACCAACCCAACAGCATTTCACCAGCGAGGTATTGCCCATCGATGCCGTATCCCCACGCGCATATCCAATATGCCAGTACACTGAACAAGCCGCCTAAAGCTGTGCGATGAATCATCAGTAATGTGCAGCCGATGCCAAGGAACATAGCAACCGGCAAGCCCCTCATCAGCACATCAGATTGATTGCACACCACCCGCACTATGTCAATGCCGAGCATGAGGACGGGCAACAGCTTCATCGCCCCTGACGTATGCCAGTCTTCCGCGTTGGGCGTTGCCGCTTGCTGCTTTCCAATGTTCCGCGACACAGACAAGTTCAATGCTTGGCCCGCCCATCGGTGAGATATGATGCCACCATCTGCATGCGATTCGAGACACCCATTTTGCTGCAAATTCGCGCAAACCGATTGTTCACCGTTGCGGCAGAGAGATTCAATTCCCGCGCAATGCACTCTGATGTTTTGCCTTGCGCACACAACTCGATTAGTTGTTTTTCCTTTGCCGTTAGCGTATCTGTGGACTGTTGACGACGGGATAGGCGGCGAAAAGCCTGTTGAGCTGATTCAAACGGTATTCCGCAAACCGTCTGCCCCACACCGTTATTCAGCATCTGCCGTAATACACCTGCCATCACACCCGGATCGTCCTTGCCAACCAGTGCCTGTGCTCCGGCTTGGGCGAGCGGTTTTGCGTAATCCTCAAGCGGGAAAGCCGTTATCCCCATAATCGGCGTATGACTGTCCCTGAGTCGGATTTCCTTCGTCAATGCCACACCATCGATATCTCCTAGTGACATGTCCACAATCACCGCGTCCACACTGTTTGCGGTGAACAGTTGCAAAGCCTGCTGAGGGCAACGAGCCGCCCACCGTATCCTGATATCTGGCATGGCATGGGTCAGGAACGAGGCAAGAGCGTTAAGCGCCCATGGGTCATTGTCGACGATGCCGATAGACGCCGAGACCTGTCGATTATGGTATGCGGCATCCGCTTGCTGGCCAGTCATGGGCATCGCCTGCCAAAAGTCAGTCGAAATCTTTGACGTTGATGACGGCCAGTACGTCGCCGCTGTGTACCTGCCATTCGGCGAACGGCTTGTTGGAACCGAGGATCACAATCGATGCGGGAGAAAGTCCCAAATTCAGCAGATCGAGGCGCTCTGCATCGGAATCAGCGGAGGCAAGCCACTGGGCGCTGATCGACACAGTGGGCTCGTGCCCCACAATCATGAACACGCGATCCTTGCTTTTGGTGTGAGACAATTCGTCGAATACCGATTGGACGCCGCCGTCATACAGGCTGACGCGGTAATCGACGATGGGGTCGTCGCCGAAGATTTTGAGCATACGATCCAAGGTCTGACGTGTGCGCACCGCAGTGGAGCAGGAGATACGCTCCGGCACCAAATTAAGTGATTCCAGCCCTTTGCCCACGATTTTTGCCTGCTTCAGGCCTTTGTCGGTGAGTTCGCGTTCACGGTCAGGCTTGTCGCCACCGAACGGTTCGGCCTTCGCATGGCGCATGATCACAAGGATATGTTCGTATTTTTTGGCCGCCTTGGCGACCTTGCCCAGTTTGATGCCCATGGCTATGGCTCCCTTCCGCCGAGCAACCCGGCGGCATTCCGTATCAACACACCCAGTATAGCCGTCAAACAGCAGCCATATGGGTGTTCGAAGCACCTACGTTATTTCAGCAAGCGGTTTTGCCGTCGTCTCCCAGACCCTGTTCCAGTGCACCGACCTGACGATCCAGGTCGCGTAGCACCTTGCGTAGCTTGTGATCGGAAATATCGCGTAATTCCAGTTCCTCAAGCTGTGCCTCGCGCTCCTCCGCGCTCAGCGAATCAACGTCGGTAACGGTGTCTTTGGTGGCGCGGTCGCGCTTCCTAAGCGCTTGGAAGCCTTCGGCCATGGCTCGTGCAACCACCAGGAAGCCGGTGTGCCCGATCATCTGGTGATCGGGGCGCACGGCCAACCCCTGCGCCTTCCAGGAGCGTTCGAGCGTCTCCTGAATATCCGGTTCGCTCCAGCAGCCGGCGGCGCGCAACGCTTCGGCAAGCCGGCTCATCTGGGTGGTGGTGGTCACATAGCACACCAGCACACCGCCGGGGACGATTACGCGATACGCCTGTTCGAGGCGGTTCCACGGGTCGAGCATATCCAGCATGATGCGGTCGAAATAGTGCTCAGGCAATGTAGCGGCCACCGAATCGAAATCGCCGGTTTTCAGATCCCACCATTGCGGTTTGTGTCCGTAATACAAGGTGGCGTTGGCTTCGGCGACTCGTGCAAAGTCGGGGCGCAGCTCGATGGTGGTCAGATGCCCGCCCTCGCCCACGGCGTCCAACAGGTTCAGGCTCATCGCTCCGGAACCCGCACCCGATTCCAGCACGCGCATGCCGGAGCGAATGTCGCCGAGCTGGATGACCTGGGCAATATCCTTGGGATACATGATCTGTGCGCCGCGTGGCATCGACAGTACATAGTCGGCCAGTCGCGGGCGCATCACGCACCATTCCCATCCACCGATAGCACGTGTGCCCTTCCAAGGCTTGTTGCGATCCTTATCTGGGTAGGTCTGGTTGATCTGGTCCTCACGCTTGGCATGCACAGTGACTACCACGCTGCCTTCGGGCTTGCCGATCACATCATCGTGCAGGATGATGCCGTGGCCCGTTTGCGTCACACCGCCTGCCACCAGTTGCTCAGTGATCTTTTTGCCTTTGCGGTCGGTAAACTGGACCTTCTCCCCCGCGCTCAGCACGCCACGCCTCATAGCACTCTCCTTGACTCCAAGTCATTATCCGTTTGAGAGCGTAGCGAAGAATGCGCGCTGCGCCAAATTTGCTGCAGTATAAAACTCCGCCCTGTGTTGACCAAGCCGGATATGCCCTGCACAATATGGGATTGTGAGCAGTGTTTTTCGTACCCGCAGCAAAACAATCCGCAACAACGACGCAGGCGATGCTGTCGATGGCTCTTCGTCGCATCATGGCTCCGCAGTGACGTTGACACCCCGCAATCGCGTGTTGATGACGGTGACGTTCTTCTCGATGTTCTTTGGTGCGGGCAATCTCATCTTCCCCGCATTCGTGGGCGCGCAGGCCGGAATCGCCACGCCGGCCGCGGCGCTCGGATTCATCGTTTCCGCGGTTGGTCTGCCGGTATTGGGCGTGCTCGCGGTTTCCAGTGCCGGCGGTTTCGAGCAGTTGGCAAATCGCGTGTCACAACGCTTCTCCCTGGTATTGGGCTTGGCGATTATTCTGACCATTGGCCCCTGCTTCGCGATTCCACGTACGGCCACCACCTCGTTTGAAATGGCCGTGGTGCCGTTCTCATCCGGTACCGGCATTCCCACGTGGGTCTGGCAACTGGCCTATTCGCTGCTGTTCTTCGCACTGTCGTATGTGGTGGCGCAGCATCCTGAGAAACTATCGAATGCGTTAGGCAAGGTGATGGGACCGCTGCTCATCGCCCTGATTGTGGTGTTGTTCATCTCCTGCGTCGCTATCGGCGGCTCGAGCCCGACTGCACCGATGGGCGATTATGGCGACAACCAGATGGCGCGCGGTTTTCTGGACGGTTACCAGACCATGGATCTGCTGGCCGCATTGTATTTCGGCATTGTGATTTCCGTGAACATCAGTCAGCTTGGCGTCGATTCGCCGGCACAGAACCGTCGTGAAACCGGCTATGCCGGCCTAGGCACGGGCGTGCTGTTGGTGGTGATCTATGCGGCGCTATCGTATGTGGGCGTGGTTTCCGGCTCAATCACAACCGTCGATCCTGCGCACGATACCGGCGCGACCGTGCTCACGAACTTGACGCAAACCATGTTCGGACCGGTGGGCACCGCATTCGTCGGTCTGGTGTTCATCATCGCCTGTTTCAACGTGTGCACCGGTCTGATTTCGACCTGTGGCACGTATTTCCAACGTCACTTTCCGCGAATGGCGGGCCTGCGCATGACCTACCGCATATGGAGCGCAGTATTCGCCGTGTTCAGTTTCGTGGTGTCAAACGCCGGTCTGTCCGCAATCATCAAAGTGTCAGTGCCGGTACTCGCTGCTTTGTACCCGATTGCCATCACGCTGGTGGCTCTTGCCTTGGTGCATCGCGTGTTCTCGGTGCATTTCCCGCGCGTGTACTTCTGGACGGTACTGTGCGTGGGTCTGACGGCGCTCTTGGATTGCATTGCCAGTTTGGCCGACGTATTCGGCGGCTCACTGCCTTGGCTTGATACAGCTCTGGCCTATTTGCCACTGCATCAGTTCCAGCTTGGCTGGCTGCTGCCTGCCGTCATCGGTTTGATTATCGGCATAGTGCACAGCCGTATCTCGCCTATGCCGAACACAGTCGGCATGGCGGAATAACGCAACGGTTTATCGACGTCAGACTGCGAACGCGGACCAGCGTCCGTGGGCGTGCTCCACGGCGATGGGCATGCCGAACAATTCGGAAAGTCGTTCGTCGGTCAGGCCTTCTTCAAGCGGACCGGTATAGATGATGGTGCCGGCGGAAGGATTGCCCATGGCATCCAAGCCTTCGCTGGTGGCGTCCTCAGCGGAAACCGGCTTGCGGCCCATAATGGCGATATGGTCGAATCCGGCCGGAATCTCCTCAAGCCTGTGCGTGACCAATACCACGGCGCGTTCGGAGTTCTCCTCGCCGATACGGCTTAATGTGCGCATTACCTGTTCACGTCCGCCCAGGTCGAGACCTGTTGTGGGCTCGTCCATAATCAGCAGTTCGGGGTCGCCCATCAGCGCGCGGGCGATAAGCACTCGGGTGCGTTCGCCCTCGGACAGTCGCCACATCTGTTTGCCTTCAAGGTAGCCGACGCGAAAATCGCGCAGCAGGCCGCGCGCACGCTCGTATTCCTCATCGGTATAGGTGTCGCGCCACCGGCCCGTCACAGCAGACAGACCGGTGACCACGGCATCAAGCGGATCCTCGAATTCGGGGAATTGACGACCCAAGTCGGCCGAGGCGAGACCGATGCGCGTGCGCAGCTTGAACACGTCATATTTGCCAAGCTGGTGCCCCAGGATGAACACCTTACCTTCGGAGGGGAAGGTGCGGGTTGCCAGCATGCCCACGGCAGTGGATTTGCCGATGCCGTTCGGTCCGAACAGCACCCAGCGCTCCCCTGCGCGTATCGTCAGGTTCACGTCGGTGATGATGACGCGACGGTTGCGACGAAATTCGACATGGTCAAGCTGCAGCACGGTTTGGGTCATGATGATATTCCTATGGTTACTGGTTACTTCTGTTCAGCGAGCACGGATTCGTATACGGCTACGGTCTGATCGGCGATGGACTCCCAGCTGAAGTGGTCGCGGGCGCGCTCATAGCCTGCCTGGCCCATCTTCTTGGCGAGTTCAGGGTCGGCCATGATCTTATTGATTGCATCGGCCATGTCGTGCACGAATTTGTCCGGATTGGTGGGGGTGCCGGTGCCGTCGTGCAGCTGATCGATGGGCACGAGGTAGCCGGTTTCGCCGTCGACCACGACCTCAGGGATGCCGCCGGTGGCGGAGGCGACAACCGGCAGGCTGCAGGCCATGGCCTCAAGGTTGACGATACCGAGCGGCTCGTAGATGCTCGGGCAGATGAAGGCGTCGCAGCCATGTTCCAGAGCGTTGAGCTCGGGCTTGGGCAGCATTTCCTCGATCCAGATGATATTGCCGCGCTCTTCGTCAAGTTTGGCGAAGGCCGTCTTGACTTCTTCCATGATTTCAGGGGTGTCAGGAGCACCAGCGCACAGCACGATCTGGATGCCGGGATCAACGAAATGCAGCGCCTGCAACAGGTACGGCAGACCCTTCTGACGGGTGATGCGGCCGACGAACAGCAGCGTGGGCTTGGAGCGGTCGATATTGTAGCGTTCGAATACCTTCCAGCCCGGATCATCATCGGCCGGGGTGGCGAAGTCGTCCATGGTGATGCCGTTGTGCACCACAACCACCTTGTCGGGGTCGACATTCGGGTAGGCGGCGAGAATGTCCTCGCGCATGCCTGCGGAGACGGCAATCACACGATCGGCATGCTCATAGGCGTCCTTTTCCGCCCAAGAGCTCAGATTGTAACCGCCGCCAAGCTGCTCGCGCTTCCAAGGGCGGAAGGGCTCGAGCGAATGCGCGGTGACGACCAGCGGGGTGCCGTGCAGCATTTTGGCGAGATAGCCGGCCAAGCAAGCGTACCAGGTGTGCACGTGCACCAGATCGGCGTCCACGTCATTGGCGATTTGCAAATCCACGCCGAAGGTTTTCAAAGCACCGTTGGCGTTCGCAAGTTCGGCTGGCGTATCGTATCCCACCAGGTTCAGGGAACCCTTGGCTTCGGCGGCATTGGGGATTGCGGGCTTGTCCGCGTCGGTGCGCGGGCCGTCAAAGGCGCGTACCGTCACATCGATGCGTTCAGCCAGAACCTTGGACAGTTCCTCGGCATGCACGCCGGCACCGCCGTACACCTTCGGCGGGTATTCACGGGTCAGGATATCAACCTTCATTGGTCACCTCTCATTGGTTGCCTATACAACACCACCTACTTTAGGCCATGAATGCCGCAAAACGCACAACCCGCCTGTTCGTGTTTCGCAAACAGGCGGGTTGTGAGATTGGTTTTACTATACGGTTGGCTCCGCCGGCACGGCAGCCCACCGGGCTGCCTCTACGATCGGCTCGCGCGGCTGGCTTATGCAATTCCTGAAGGAATTGCGTCCGGCCGCATCATACAGCAGTGCCGTTTTGGTCGAGGTTGGGATTGTTTTTGGAGTTGCCGGCGGTGAAGAACAGGCTGAGCACGCCGACAATGAACACAGCGGAAACGGTGGTGATCAGCCACATTGGATGGCTGGGCAGCCACATCACCACGAAAAAGGCGATGATGGACAGCGCAATCAGCGTCCAGGAGCCGACACGGAACCATTGACGCACCGAATGCGGTGCCTTGAACATCTTGGGGTTCGTATAGTTCGGGTTGGTGGTGAGCGTCTGCTCGGGCAGTTCATCATCGAAATGCGCGGTCGGCTTCCACGGGCCGTCAGGCGTGTCCCGGCCTTCCTGCAAGCGGATGGACTTGGCCTGCAGCTGATATTCGTCGATCATACCGGCGCGGCCACGGCCACGGGTCTGATCGTATTGCGCGGGAATCCCCTTCTTGGCTCGTTTGGCGTCGGCACGACGTTCGGCACGATTGGGCATTATCTACTCCTTATACACAAACAGGAATCCTGCGGTAGATATTACCGCAGGATTCCTAGGATTTTTGACTGTCGCTCACGAAACGGCGTGTTTAGCGCGGCAGCATCATCGGACGCTGAGATGCGACGATCGGAGCAGGCAGCTCCGTGGCTTTGCCTGACAGGTACTCATCCACGGCGGCGGCGCAAGAACGTCCCTCCGCGATGGCCCACACCACCAAGCTCTGGCCTCGACCGGCGTCACCGGCAACGAACACACCATCCTGAGAGGATGCGAACCGGTCATTGCGCGCTACGTTGCCACGACCGTCGAGTTCGACAGGCAGCTGGTCGACCAGCGTAGTGGTATCCGGGTGCAGGAAGCCCACGGAAATCAGCACGAGATCGGCGGGGATAACACGTTCGGTGCCAGGCTGACGGGTGAACGGACCATTCTCTCCCGGTGCAACATCCACGATTTTCAGACCAGTCACATGTCCGGTCTCATCGGCGATAAAGCCCTCGGTTGCGGTCGAATTCTCGACCTTCACCTTGCTCTTCTCGTCATCGGGCACACCCACGAAATTCACCGAATCGGTGCTGTATACATAGGTGCCGCCCTCCTCCATCGAGGAGGTCTTCTGGTACAGACGAGCGAAGGTCGGCCACGGGGCGTTGTCTGGACGAGACTTCGGCTCTTGAGGCATGATCTGCAGCACGGTCACGTCCTTCGCGCCCTGACGAATCGAGGTGCCAAGGCAATCGGAGCCCGTGTCACCACCGCCGATGACCACCACGTGCTTGTCTTTGGCGGTGATGTCATGTTCCAGCGGTGCGCCGTAGATGCGACGGGTCGCATCCGGCAGGAAGTCCATGGCGAAGTGGATGCCCTTAAGCTCACGGCCAGGCAGCTTCATATCGCGCGGCACGGTGGAACCGATGGCCACCACCACGGCATCATAACGAGAACGCAAATCGTCCCAGCTGATGTCCTTGCCGATTTCCACATTGGTCCGGAAGCGTGTGCCTTCGGCCTCCATCTGCTTCACACGACGGTCCAGCAAGCGCTTGTCGAGTTTGAAGTTCGGGATGCCGTAGCGCATCAGGCCGCCGATGGCGTCATGACGCTCGTAAACAACAACCGTATGTCCAGCGCGAGTGAGCTGCTGGGCGCAGGCGAGACCGGCAGGGCCGGAACCGACGACCGCTACGGTCTGGTCGGTCAAACGCTGCGGCGGCAGGGGCTTGACATAGTCGAGATCCCATGCCTGATCGATAATCGTGCACTCGTCGTTCTTGATCATCGTAGGCGGCTGGTGAATGCCAAGCACGCAGGCCTGCTCGCACAGGGCCGGGCAGATGCGGCCGGTGACTTCGGGGAAGTTGTTGGTCATGGACAGCCTGTTATAGGCGTCCTCCCACTTGCCCTGACGCACCAGATCGTTCCATTCGGGGATGAGGTTGCCCAGCGGGCAGCCGGTCATGCAGAACGGGGTGCCGCAGTCCATGCAGCGGGCTGCCTGCTCTTGGGTCCACGGTTGCAGGCCGGATTCGGCATGCACGTCAAGCCAGTCCTTGATGCGCTCCTCGACGGGGCGTTCGGCCAGTTCGCGGCGGGTGCGGACTTTCAGAAATCCTCTCGGGTCGCCCATCTCAGCGCGCTCCTTCCATGACTCGTTCGTACGTCTGTTCCCAGACGCCGGGTTCGTTGAAATCGATGTTGTTCTTCTTGGCATCCTCCATCGCCTGGGTCATGGCGACGAACTGCTTGGGCACGATGTGGGTGAAGCGCTTGGCGCTGCGTTCCCATGTGGCCAGCAGGTCGGAGGCGAATTCGGAGCCGGTCTCTTCGGCGTGACGCTTGACCAACGCCTTGACGCGTTCCGATTCTTCGTCGGTCAGCGGGGAGAAGATCAACGATCCGTTCTTCGCGGCGGAGGGGTTGACGTGCGCCATGTCGAGGTCAAGCACGTAGGCGTTACCGCCGGAGAAGCCAGCACCGAAGTTGCGTCCGGTGGGGCCGAGCACCACAACGGTGCCGCCGGTCATGTATTCGCAGCCGTGGTCGCCCACGCCTTCGACCACAAAGGTAGCGCCGCCGTTACGCACGGCGAAACGTTCGCCTGCACGACCGGCAACGAACATCTCGCCGGAGGTGGCACCGAAACCGGTGACATTGCCTGCGATGACGTTCTCGTGGTGATCGAAGGTCACGCCCTCCTCCGGGCGCACGATCATGCGGCCGCCGGACAGGCCCTTGCCCGCGTAATCGTTAACCTCGCCGTAGATGCGCATGGTCTCACCCTTGGGGATGAACGCACCGATGGACTGGCCACCAGCGCCATGGAAGGTCATGTCGATGGTGTCATCGGGCAGACCCTCTTCACCGTAGCGGCGGGTGATTTCATAGCCCACCATGGTGCCGAGCGTACGGTTCACGTTGCGGATCGGCATTTCGATGCGCACGGGCTCCTTGTTGTCCAACGCCGGCTGCGCAAGCTTGATGAGCTTGTTGTCCAGAGCCTTTTCAAGCTCATGGTTCTGCGGCTCAGTGTTGTGCAGAATGGTGCCGGGAACCGGGCCAGGCTGCATGAGCACGTTGGTCAGATCGATACCGTCAGCCTTCCAGCGCTTGATAGCCTCGTCCTGATCCAGGCACTCGACATGGCCCACAGCCTCCTCGAGCGTGCGGAAACCAAGCTGGGCGAGAATCTCGCGCACCTCTTCGGCGATGAACATGAAGAAGTTGATCACATGTTCGGGCTTGCCGCGGAACCGTGCGCGAAGCTCCGGATCCTGGGTGGCGATACCCTGCGGGCAGGTGTTCTTCTGGCAGGCACGCATCATGACGCAGCCTTCGACGATCAGCGCAGCGGTCGCGAAACCGAATTCCTCGGCACCGAGCAACGCGGCGATGACCACGTCGCGGCCGGTTTTCAGCTCGCCGTCGCACTGCACGACGATGCGGGAGCGCAGGCCGTTCAGAATCAGCGTCTGCTGGGTTTCGCTCAGGCCGATCTCCCACGGGGTTCCGGCGTGCTTGATCGCATTGAGCGGAGCCGCACCGGTGCCGCCGTCGTAGCCGGAAATCAGCACCACATCGGCATGGCACTTGGCCACACCAGCGGCGATGGTGCCCACACCAAATTCGGAGACGAGCTTGACGTGCACACGGGCCTTCGGATTGGCCATCTTCGCATCGTTGATCAGCTGCTTCAGATCCTCGATGGAGTAGATGTCGTGGTGAGGCGGCGGGGAGATGAGTTCCACGCCGGGCGTCGCGTGACGCACCTTGGCAATCCACGGCGGGACCTTGGCACCGGGCAGATGGCCGCCTTCACCCGGCTTGGCGCCCTGGGCAAGCTTGATCTGCAAGTCGGTGGCGTGCACCAGATAATCGGAGGTGACGCCGAAACGTGCGGATGCGATCTGCTTGATCTTGCTCACGCGTTCGTCATCGCGCAAACGTTCCGGGGATTCGCCGCCCTCACCGGAGTTCGAGCGTGCGCCGATACGGTTCATGGCGATGGCAAGCGTTTCATGGGCTTCCAACGAGATGGAGCCATAGGACATGGCACCGGTGGAGAAGCGCTTGACGATTTCGCTGGCCGGTTCGACTTCGGAGATGTCGATGGGCTTGCGCTTGTTGTTGAACTTCATGAGGCCACGCAACGTCATCAGACGGTTCGACGTGTCGTTGATATGAGCCGAGTACTTCTTGAACATGCCGTAGTCGCCACGCTGGGTGGACTGCTGCAGCAGGAAGATGGCCTCAGGATCGTTCAGATGGTCCTCGCCGGTACGACGCCACTTGTACTGGCCGCCGGTCCTCAAGTTCCGGTGAGGAGTGGCGGTCCACTGGTTCGGATAGGCCACGCGGTGGCGGATAGCCACCTCCTCGGCGATCTCGTCGAGGCCGGCACCGCCGACGCGCGACGTGGTGCCGGTGAAGTATTCGTCGATCAAATCCTGCTTCAGGCCCACAGCTTCGAACAGCTGCGCACCACGGTACGACATGATGGTGGACACACCCATCTTGGCCATGATCTTGAGCACACCGGTGGAAAGCGCCTTGGTGACGTTCTTCACGGCGGTTTGCTCATCGACCTTCACGTAACCGGTACGAGCAAGATCTTCAACGGATTCGAAGGCGAGATACGGGTTCACGCAGGCCGCACCATAGGCGATCAGCAGTGCGACGTGGTGGATCTCGCGCACATCGCCGGCTTCAACGGCCAGAGAGATCTGCGTACGGGTGTGCTTGCGCAGCAGGTGATGCTGCACTGCGGAGGTAAGCAGCAGCGACGGAATCGGACCCCACGTATGGTCTGACTCACGATCGGACAGCACAATGAAGTTGGAACCATCCTCGATAGCTTCATCAATTTCAGCGAAGATCTCGTCCAGACGGGACTTCAACGCCTTGCCGCCACCGGCCACTTGGTACAGGCCTTTGACCACGTATGGCTTGTAGTAGCCGCCGAGAATCTTCGCACGGTCAAGTCGCTTCAACTGTGCCATCTCATCGGAGTTGATCACCGGCAGCGGAATAAGAATCTTCTTGGCATGCAGTTCGGAGTCGGCGAGCAGGTTCGGCTCGGGGCCGATGGCCGATTCAAGGCAGGTGACGACTTCCTCACGCTCCCAGTCGAGCGGCGGGTTGGTGACCTGTGCGAATTTCTGGGTGAAGTAGTCGAACAGCATACGGCTGTTCTTGCTCAGCGCGGGCAGCGGGGTGTCGTTACCCATGGAGCCGAGCGGCTCCTTGCCGGTGTTGGCCATCGGTGCGAGGATCAGCTTCAGATCCTCCTCGGTGTAGCCAAAAGCACGCTGGCGGCGCTGCACGGACTGGCCGGAATGGCTCACGTGCTCACGTGCGGGCAGATCGGAAAGTTCCACGGAGTTGCCTTCGACCCACTGGCGGTAGGGGTGCTGGGCTGCAAGGGACTTCTTGATCTCCTCATCGGGAATCATACGGCCTTCGGCGGTGTCGACAAGGAACATCTTGCCCGGTTCCAGTCGTCCGTTGGCCTTGACATGCTCAGGCGCAACCTCAGGCAGTACGCCAGCCTCGGAGGCGAGCACCAGATAGCCGTCATCGGTGAGCTGCCAGCGGCCAGGACGGAAGCCGTTGCGGTCGAGCAGTGCGCCAACTTGGGTGCCATCGGTGAAGATGATGTGCGCCGGGCCATCCCACGGTTCGATCAGCGTGTTGTTGTACTCGTAGAAGGCCCGCACATCCGGATCGAGGTCGGGGTTCTTCTCCCACGCGGGCGGCAGCATCATGGAGATGGCGTGCGGCATGGAACGGCCGGAGAGGTGCAGCAGTTCGAGGCATTCGTCGAAGGTGCCGGAGTCGGAGTAGCCCGGCGTGGCAATCGGCAGCAGCGGCTTGAACTCACCGAGCAATTCGGAGCTCAGGCGGCCTTCACGGGCGGACAGCCAGTTGCGATTGCCCTGGATGGTGTTGATTTCGCCGTTGTGGGCCAGCTGACGGAACGGCTGGGCCAGCGGCCAGCTCGGGAAAGTGTTGGTGGAGAAGCGGGAGTGCACGATGGCCACAACCGCCTTCATGCGCTCATCGCTCAAATCCGGGAAGAAGGGCTTGAGCTGCATGGTGGTGAGCATGCCCTTATAAGTAATCGTACGAGCGGAAAGGGAGGCGAAATAAACACCCACCTCGTGCTCCACGCGCTTGCGCACGCGGAAAGTCTTACGGTCGAGTTCGATGCCGGCGAGCTTGCGCTCCGGATCAGCCAGCACCAGCGTCTTGAAGCTCGGCATAGTCGCCAGAGCCTGCAGACCCAGGCCGTCCGGGTTGGTGGGAACGACACGCCAAGCGAGGACTTCAAGACCTTCTTCTTCGGCAATGGTCGCGATGGCCTGTTCCTGCTGGCCTGAAGCGGCGATGTCACGATCGAGGAAGGCAATACCCGCAGCGTAATGGCCGGGTTCGGGCAGTTCTACACCCAGCTCCCCCAGCGTGGCACGCATGAACTCATCGGGCATGCTCATCAGGATGCCTGCACCATCACCGGTGTTCTCTTCAGCACCAACCGCACCACGATGGTTGAGGTTGACGAGCACCTCGATGGCGTCTTCGACAATCTTACGTTCGGGGCGCTTGTTCAGGGTGGTGACCATGCCGACGCCACAGGCGTCGTGCTCGGCCCCAGGATCATACATACCCTGGGATTTATGGATCGTCAGATCAAGCGGGGCGTGGAAAGTCACCGAAACCACCTTCAATGTTTTTGGGCGGGGCATGCAGCCCCACGGTTCTTTGTCAAAAAGCCTTCTTAGGGTAACGCCGGCGTATGTCGGTGATGTTTCGCTGTCCATATAACGAATATCCCAAAAAGTCAATACCCATTTTCGCGCTTGTTTTGGACGGCTGCGACAAAACGTGTCGGATTGCGGTTGCGAAGATGGTCGGGGGGGCCTGTCTGGAGTGCGTTCGATACGACAAAGGGGCGCTCCGCATTGTGCGGAACGCCCCAGAAATTAATGAGCCGTAATCAGGCGAGACTCAACCGTTAGGCTCAGTCCTCTTCGCCCTTGCCGACTTCGACGCGAGCAAAGGCCACGGCCTTGCCGCCCACTTCCTTGAACAGGTCGCCGACGGTCTTGGACGGATCCTTGACGTAGGGCTGTTCAAGCAGCACGACTTCCTTGTAGAAAGCGTTGAGACGACCTTCGACGATCTTCGGAACGATCTTCTCGGGCTTGCCTTCAGCCAGGGACTTCTCGGTGGCCACGCGACGCTCGGACTCGACCACATCGGCCGGCACATCCTCACGAGAGAGCCACTTGGCGCCCATGGCGGAAATCTGCAGAGCGGCTTCGTGCGCCACGGCAGCACCGGCTTCGTCGGTGGCGATCATGGCGACGATGCTCGGCGGCATCTCGGCAGACTTCTTGTGAGCGTAGATCTCAACGCGTTCGCCGGAAATCTTGGCGAACTGGCCGACCTTAACGTGCTCGCCGAACAGGGCGGCAGCCTCTTCGATGGCTTCCTTCACAGTGGCGTCACCAGCCTTGGCGGCCAGCAGCTCGTCGGCGTTGTTCGCGTCGGCGGCCACGGCATAGTCGAGCACCTCATCGCTGAATTCCACGAACTTCGGGGTCTTGGCCACGAAGTCGGTCTCGGAGTTCAGCTCAACGGCGTAACCGGTCTGGGTGCCATTGGCTTCGACGACCTTGGAGGCGATGGTGCCTTCCTGGGCCTTACGGCCTTCGCGCTTGCCGGCGGCGGCGATGCCCTTGGCGCGGATGATTTCCTTAGCGCGGGCCACGTCGCCTTCGGCTTCGGTGAGGGCCTTCTTGACGTCCATCATGCCGGCGCCGGTGTCTTCACGAACCTGCTTGATCAGTGCGGCGGTAATTGCTGCCATTGATATCTCTCCCTAAATATTAATTCATCCTCTAAAACAGGAGGTGCGACCAATCTCGCACCTCCCATTTTAGTGGTACATCACTCGGCCTGAGCGGTTTCGCCCTCGGCTGCGGCCGGAGCTTCGGCAGCAGCGGCTTCGGAGGTTTCCTGGTTCTCCAGGAGCTCCTTCTCCCAAGCGGCCATCGGCTGGGCGTTGGCTTCGCCCTCAGCCTTGGCAGCCTGGCCGGCGCGCTCAAGCAGACCCTCGGCGACAGCGTCGGCCATCAGGCTGGTGAGCAGTTCGATGCCGCGGATGGCGTCATCGTTGGCCGGAATCGGATACTCCACAGCTTCCGGATCAGCGTTGGTGTCGACCACAGCCACAACCGGGATGCCCAGCTTGTGAGCTTCCTCAACGGCCAGGGCTTCCTTGTTGATGTCGACGACGAACATCGCAGAAGGGGTGCGGTTCATGTTGCGGATACCGCCCAGCTGCTTGTTGAGCTTGTCCTTCTCGCGCTCGAGCAGCAGCAGTTCCTTCTTGGTCAGGCCGGAGCCACGCACGTCGGAGAAGTCCATCTCCTCAAGTTCCTTGAGGCGGTTGACGCGCTTGGAGACGGTCTGGAAGTTGGTCAGCATGCCGCCGAGCCAACGCTCGGAAACGTAGGGCATGTTCACGCGGGTGGCCTGGTTGGCGATGGCTTCCTGAGCCTGCTTCTTGGTGCCGACAAAGAGCACGGTGCCGTTGTGGGCCACGGTGGTCTTGATGAAGTCGTACGCCTTGTCGATCATGTCGAGCGACTTGAACAGGTTGATGATGTGGATGCCGTTGCGCTGGGTGAGGATGAACTGCTTCATCTTCGGGTTCCAGCGACGGGTCTGGTGGCCAAAGTGCAGGCCAGCCTTCAGCATGTCGCTCATAGCGATCTGAGCCATGGTATTACTACCTTTCATTGTCGGTTCTTGCCTGGTCATGCGTACCTGCGTGCAGCTTCTCCCCCGCTTGTGCGGAATAGAAACCGACCGACACAGGTCGTCGCGAGCATGACGCGAATTGGTGGTGCGCCGGTTGACAATAATGGTGGCTCCGAACGCCAGCGACTGCGCCCTTTGCCGGGGTGGCACACACAAATTCTTAGAATAACACAAGGCCTCGCCGTTTGGCGGGGCCTGACAGGCAAACTCAGATTGAGATGCCTCGACTTCGCTCGGCATGACGAGCTGAAGTCTTATTTGGTGTGTTCGCGCATGTATTTGAGTGCGGCGCGACGCTCTTCCTTCTCAAGGCGATCGAGATAGACGTGACCGTCGAGATGATCGCATTCGTGCTGCAGCATACGGCCCATAATGCCGGTGCCTTCCAGCACAACCTCATTGCCGTCAAGGTCAATGCCCCGCACGCGCGCGTAATCGGCGCGACGTGTTTTATACCACAGTCCGGGCACGGACAGGCATCCTTCATCGCCGTACTGCTCTCCGGACTTCTCTTCCAGTACCGGATTGAGCACATAGCCGATTTTGCCGTCAATGTTATAGGAGAAAGCCCTGAGGTTCACACCAATCTGGTTGGCGGACAGGCCTGCGCGACCCGGATCGTTCACCGTTTCCAGTAGATCATCCACCAATCGGCGCACGGCGGGCGTGATCTGCTTGATTTCGTCGCATGGGGTGCGCAGCACGGGATCAGGTACAACTCTGATTTCACGGATGGCCACGAATTACTCCTCGTTCTTCTCGGTGTTCGCGTTCGGCTTGTCAGCGTCGTCCGGCTGGCGAGGGGCATCGCCCTCGGCTTCTTCGTCGCCTTCGGCCTTGGACTTCTTAATTCTCTCCTGCACGCTAGCAAGCGAGTCCGACACGCTGGTTTTCATCTGTTCGGAGGCCTGCCTCATCTGTTCGGAAGCTTCCTTGGCCTGTTCGGACGCCTTCTTAACAGTTTCCTGAGTGCTGTTGATGATCTTCACCGTAGCGCCAACCGGCCTGTTCGACGGCTTGGGAGCATACAGATCCTCAATCACCTCTGCGTAGCGTTGCAGAATCTTGGGACGCACGATTTTCATGCTGGGCGTGAGCGTGCCGGCATCCTGGTTGAATTCCTCATCGAGGATGGCGAACTTACGCACGGATTCCGCGCGAGAGACATTGGCATTGGCCTGGTCGACATACTGCTGGACGAATGCGCGCACCGCATCATTGTCACGCGCCTGCTCCAAGGTCATGTCGGAGAGCCCCTGACCGGACAGCCACGAATGCAGCATATCGGGGTCAAGTTCGATCAGCGCGGAGACGAACGGCTTGCCGTCGCCGACCACCACCGCATGGGAGACGATCGGGCAGGTGTTGATCACATCCTCCATGGGGGCCGGGCTGATGTTCTTGCCGCCGGCGGTGATAATAATGTCTTTCTTGCGTCCGGTGATGTAAGTGAATCCACGATCTTCGATACGACCCAGATCACCGGTTTTCACCCAACCATCGGCCGTCATCGCCTGGGCGGTCAGCTCAGGCTGTTTGTAGTAGCCAAGGAACACGTTCGGCCCGAACAGTTCGAGTTCGTCGTCCTCGCCGAGGCGCACGCCCATGCCGGGGCCAGGTTTGCCAACCGAACCCACCACATTGTCATCCTGCCAGTTGACGAGCATGGGTGCGGCGGTTTCGGTCATGCCATAGCCCTGAATGAAGGTGATGCCGTCCATACCGTTGAAGAAGTGGGCGAGATCCACATTCAGCGGGGCACCACCACAGGCAAGCCACTTGAGGTTTGGCCCCAGCGCGGAGCGAATGGATTTACCCACTGTGGCCATGTAGAAGGAGTGACGCATGCGTTCGACAAAGGAATGGCCGCGACCATTCTGCCCATCCTTGCTCCAGCGCACGAAATGCTTAACCGAGTTGGCGAAAATCACACCTTGCAATCCGGCACCGGCCTTCTGCGAGGCGGCGTTGTAGACCTTTTCGAATACGCGCGGTACGCCGAGCAGGTAAGTGGGTTTGAAGCTGCGGATATCGGCAAGCAGTCGCTTCGCGCCCGGAATATAGCCGACCGTGCCACATCCGCCAATGCACACATACTGAATGTAACGGGCAAAGCAATGCGCCAGCGGCAGAAACAGCAGCAGCCGGTTCGGCTGGTAGAGCATATCGTTAAGAATCTCGTAGCCGTTGATCACGATATGTGTGTAGTTGCGGTTCGACAGCATCGCACCCTTGGGCTTGCCGGTGGATCCCGAAGTGTAGACCACGGTAAGCAGATCGTCGGCTTTGACTCGAGCGATGGCGGTATCCAAGTCTTCATCGCTGATTGTACGGCCAAAATCAGCTACGGCATCCAAACCGTCAGCTTTGAAGTTGAACACGTACTTCAAGCCCGGATGCCCGGCACGAATCTGTTCCAAGGTCTGGGCATGGTGGAAATCGCCAGCGAAAGCGATGGCGGGATCCACTTCCTCAACGATACCGGCGGTCTGCTTGGCGGAGTCGGTTTCATACACCGGCACCAGCACCGCGCCAATGGCTGCGCAGGCAAAATCCACCACTCCCCACTCGTAGCAGGTGGGCGAATAGACAACAACCATGGTTCCGGCACCAATGCCCAAACCGAGCAGGCCTTTGGCGACCTCGCGCACCCGCGACATCATGGCGGTGGCGGTGACGCCATGCCACTCATGGGTGTCGTCATCCTGCCATTCGGCGATGGTGTCGTCAGGGGTGCGTTCGACGCGCTTGGCCAGCAGCGAAAAAACGGTGTCTTCGTCCGAGGTGACGTACTTGGGTTCTTCAACGTGTTCGCGCATGTCTTCTACTATAGCCACGCGCCGGCCGCCAACCGGACGGCGCGGGCAATAGGTGTCAGCCGAGATCGGCAAAACTGCACATCCAGCGGGAGCCCACATAGCGGAATTTCAGATTGACGCGCAGCGGCTCCGAGCCGATCGTCATCAGCACGGTCATCTCGATGGTGTCGTTACTGATAAGCATGCCCTCAATGAACGTGGGAACCGTAGGCAGATAGCAGAATCTGGCTTTCATATCCGGATGGCTGAGCATGTGGGTATCAAGCAACTCCTGCATAACCTGCAGCCGCTCCATGCAGGGGCGGGTCATGGATCGGGCGAATCGTTCCACATTGTATCGTCCGCGAATCGCATCCGCCGCCAAACATGCGATGCGACATGCGGCCATGGCCATCGTATGGCATTCCTGCGGAGTCGCCGCGCCGACAAACAACGGCTGAATGTGGTAGCGAACCGGTCGTTCGCTTAATTCGATAATGATGAATCCGTCATAGCTGGGCAGTGGATGCGATCTGCGCATGCCAAAGAAATAACCGGAATACTCCATTGTGGACCCCCTGTCCCCCATTTGGCCTTACCCCCTTCGGAAGGCCGTTAAGTACCACAACAGCACAAAAGGCGCGTCAAGTCAAATGACCTGACGCGCCCGCGAACATATTCCCGTAAATATAACCACTCCGAGAAGCGGCAGTCGGGGAATCAGTGGTTGGGATAGGGGGTGACCACCATGCCGCAACGCTGGAAGTTCTTCACATCCACATAGCCGGTGGAGGCCATGGCACGCTTCAAAGCACCGATGAAGTTGGTCGTGCCATCCGCCTGATGGCTGGGGCCGAACAGAATGCTTTCGAGTGAGCCCACAGTGCCCACTTCGGTGCGGTATCCGCGCGGCAACGTCTGATGGCGAGCCTCAGCACCCCAGTGAGTGCCCTTGCCAGGTGCTTCGGTGGCGCGAGCCAAAGGCGCACCAAGCATCACAGCATCGGCACCAAGCGCCAAGGCCTTGACGAAGCTGCCGGAGTCCCCCATGCCGCCATCCGCGATGACCTGCACATAGCGGCCGCCGGATTCATCCATGTAGTCGCGGCGAGCTTCGGCCACATCGGCGATGGCGGTAGCCATCGGAGCATGCACACCGATGGTCTGGCGGGTGGCGGAAACCGCGCCTCCGCCGAAGCCAACCAACACACCGGCGGCACCCGTGCGCATCAGGTGCAGGGCCGCGGTGTAGTTGGCCGCACCTCCAACGATTACCGGCACATCGAGGTCGTAGATGAACTTTTTGAGGTTCAACGGCTCATGGCCTTCGGAAACATGCTCGGCGGACACCACAGTGCCGCGGATGACGAACAGATCCACACCGGCATCGACGACGGTGGAATAGAACTGCTGCGTGCGCTGCGGCGACAGAGCACCGGCAACGGTCACACCGGCATCGCGGATCTCGTGCAGACGCTGGGTGATGAGCTCCGGCTTAACAGGCTCTGCATAAATTTGCTGGATGCGCTCGGTGGCGCGATCCGCCGGCAAATTGGTGATCTCGTCGAACAAGGGCGTTGGATCTTCGTAACGGGTCCACAGACCTTCCAAGTCCAGTACGCCGAGCGCTCCCATCTTGCCCATGGCAATCGCGGTGGCAGGGCTCGTCACCGAATCCATAGGTGCCGAAATCACCGGCACATCGAATTCATAGGCATCGATCTGCCAAGCTGTGGAGACATCGCTGGTATCGCGGGTGCGGCGGGAAGGAACGATGGCCACATCGTCAAGTGAGTAGCCCAGACGGCCCTTCTTGCCCAAACCGATTTCAATTTCCTGAGACATGGTCTCTACACTATTGCGCGCGGCGGACGGCAGAGCCCACTAACCAGCCCACTTGACGCCCTGTGCTTATGCCCGCGTTGGCGTTCAATCATGCGTTCCTTCAATCGCCGTCCAACTGACATTCGGGAATGCGAAGTGTCCACATTCTGTCCATATTCAAGGACAAGCGATCTTGTCGTTACAAACATGCGCTAAGACTTGAACCATCTTCACACCATCTACCAGGAGGAAGCATGGCCAAAATCAAGGTCGAAGGCACGGTCGTCGAACTCGACGGCGACGAAATGACCCGCGTGATCTGGAAGGATATCAAGGATCGTCTGATTCTGCCGTATCTTGACATCAACCTCGATTATTACGACCTCGGCATCGAAAACCGCGACGCCACCGACGATCAGGTGACCATCGATTCCGCCCACGCAATCCAGAAGCATCACGTTGGTGTCAAGTGCGCCACCATCACTCCGGACGAGGCTCGTGTCAAGGAGTTCGGACTGAAGAAGATGTGGAAGTCGCCTAATGGTACGATCCGTAACATTCTGGGCGGCACCATCTTCCGTGAGCCGATTGTGATGAGCAACGTGCCGCGTTTGGTGCCTGGCTGGACCAAGCCGATTGTTGTGGCCCGTCACGCTTTCGGCGACCAGTACAAGGCCACCGATTTCAAGGTGCCGGGTGCAGGCCAGCTCACGGTGACCTTCACTCCCGACGATGGCTCCGAACCGATCCAGCATGTGGTCTACAACTACGGCGAGGACGGCGGCGTGGCCCAGGTGCAGTACAACGTCAATGATTCGATTCGCGGTTTCGCTCGCGCCTGCTTCAACTATGGCCTGATGCGTCATTACCCGGTGTATCTGAGCACCAAGAACACGATTCTCAAGGCTTATGACGGCCAGTTCAAGGACATTTTCGCCGAAGTGTTCGAAACCGAATACAAGGCTCGCTATGAAGAGGCAGGTCTGACCTACGAGCACCGTCTGATCGACGATATGGTGGCTTCCTCCCTCAAGTGGCATGGCGGCTACATTTGGGCTTGCAAGAACTACGACGGCGATGTGCAGTCCGATTCCGTGGCGCAGGGCTTTGGCTCTCTGGGTCTGATGACTTCCGTGCTTATGACCCCGGACGGCCAGACCGTCGAGGCCGAGGCCGCGCATGGCACCGTGACTCGCCACTATCGTCGTTGGCAGAAGGGCGAAAAGACCTCCACCAACCCAATCGCTTCGATTTTCGCCTGGACCGGCGGCCTGAAGCATCGCGCCGACCTTGACAACACCCCTGAGGTCAAGCACTTCGCTGAGACGCTGGAAAAGGTTATCGTCAACACCGTCGAAGGTGGTCAGATGACCAAGGATCTGGCCATGCTTATCGGCCCGGATCAGCCGTGGCTCGACACCGAAGGCTTCATGAATGCTCTGGATGAGAATCTGGGCAAGGCTCTGGCCGAATAAGTCAATAAATAAGTCAATAACAGAGGCATAACCCTGATTAATCCCGGATATCTGGCAAAAAGAGCCTGGTATCCGGGATTTTTCGTCACCGGCCGACTAGAATCGAGGGCAGTTCGTTTCATCCGCTCGATTACTGGGAGGTTGCGCGCCCTTATGGTGTTTGCTCGTCGATCAGCCAACGTATTCATCGCCATCGCCGCATCATGCGCCATGGTGCTGTCCCTGACGGCCTGCGCCACCGAGCACACCACTGTGCATCCAAATGGGCAAACCACCGTGACCTCCGATTCCACGGGTGCGGTGGCCTTATTCACTCCTTCTGATGGCATCACGCTCAACCAGCAGACGCCGCTGAACAAATGGGCCAAGCTGGTTCCCGATCTCACTGATGCGCTGGTCAATGCCGGATTCTCCAAATCCGATATCAGCCATACCACTTCGACCTCACTGGATAAGCAAAGTCGCGCCATTCAGGATTATGTCGTTGACCAACTGTCTGATAAAGGCTCGTCTGATGATAATGGCGTCAGGTTCTCCCCCGAGGCCATGACGCTACTTGTTGCGCCCGTGGTTGAAACCGATGCGTCCACCCGCCAATACGGCGACTACGCCAGTCAAACGCTTGCTACTGATGAAGCCAACAACACTGATACCACCGATGAAGCTACCGACGACTCAACGGATAAGTCCACACAGGATTCCAAGGATTCCAAAGACGAGGATGCTGAGAAACAAACCGAAGCTGTAGAACGCCTGGTTTCATCATTAAAACTGGCGCAGGAATCCGGCATGAATGTGGTGTTGTTGGGCAATTCCATTGAAAGCTATCAGCCGGATGCCTTCGTCCAGTTCTCCGACGCACGTGCCATCGGAACATTGCAGGCCGAGAAAATCGTCGCCAAATTGGAGCTGGACAAGGCGAGTAAGGACAATCCAAAATCCATTGAAGTGCTGTTGCCGTATGATTCCGATTCCTCCGATGACAGCGCTGCCGATAGTGACGATAACACTGATACCGCAACGCCAGACACCGCAATATTCGCACAAGAAGCCTTCCAAGGTATTTGGCAGGTATTGGGCCCGTATTTCAAGTCTGGTGTGGCTGTCAGCCCTTCAGGCACATTGGACGCTTCCTCGGATGCCGACGATTGGCAGAATGTCGCCTACGATGCCTCGGAAAAGGGCTCCACTGCCGCAGTACTAGCTGAACGACTGGAAAACACTGAGTCTTCTGACTCATCTGACGGCAAGACTGACTCCATCGTGCACGTCGACGGCATCATCGCCATGAACGACTATATCGCCTCTGAAGTAGTCGAAGAACTGACCGATCTTGGTTACACCGGTTCGGCCGCGGACATCAATCCGCAGATCACCATCTCCGGCATCGTCGACAATATCACCGGTAAAAAGGATCTGAGTCGTGAAGCGGTGCCGGATCCAATCAAATCCCCGCAGAACGATAAGGCGGACGATAACGAATCTACCGACAGCAATGGCGACGCATCAAACGATGAAGAAGACAGTACTGTCGAGAAAGCCAAAAAAACACAGTGGCCGCTGGTCACCGGCTATGGCGCGTATATCTCGAATATGCCTGATGTGGTCAACGGCAAACAGTGGATGACCGGCATCGAAGATCGAAAAACCATTGCCAAAGATCTTGCTGAGGCATGTGAGCGTCTGAACAAAGGCGATAAGCTCACAGGCATGGACTCCGTGGAAAACACGCAGGTTGGCGGCGTAGACAATGTGCCGACTATCAGCGAGGACCTGGTGGCCGTATCTGCCAGCAATCTCAAAGAGACACTGATTGATCCCGGATATATCACGTTGGCGGACGCCGGGCTGTAATCTGCAATCTGCCCGATTTCTCCGCTAAGCCGGTGGCATGCTCATATAGCCTCACCAGCGTTATATGGGCTTGAGCACAATTGTTCGGCTACCGGCATAACTCTGCGGGTCAAGATAGTCATGTGCGCCACGCTTGAGCCCCCAGTGCACGCATTGCTCCTCGCAATGATCCGACGCTCCTCCGACTGTGCCTATCGGTTGGCCACGACTCACAGCGTCACCTGCCTGCAAGTCGGTGGTGGCGGGTTCGAATGTCGAAGTGACGCCGTCTCGATGGCGAATGCTGAGTACATTTTTGCCTGCCACCTCACCTGCAAAACTCACCACGCCGTCCTGCGGCGAGAACAGTACGGTTCCGGGCTCCGTCGTCAAATCCACCCCGCGATGCCCGGGAGACCACTGGTTGAGCGGCCGGTCGAAGCTTTGCTCCACATGCGGATCTTCAACAGGCCAGTCATATCGCGCCTCGCATGAAGAGCTTCGTTCGGCCAACGCCGTCATATCAGCAAAGTCGGCAAAGCTGATTGCGCTCTGGCCGCTGACGTGAACAAGCCGCTGTGTTGTTGCGGTCGATTCCTGCGTTATTGCCAGTCCGCAAACCAGTGCGCCCAGCAGACCGAACAGTAACGCACTGGCAACCATCAAAGCTCGCAGGCGCTGCCTGCGCTCCTTCTGCTCACGTTCCTGGCGCTGCCGCGCCGCCTTGCGCGCTGCTTCGCGATGCCGATTGGTCCAATAATTCATAGCAACTCCCGTCCATGTCAGCCGGCATCATTGCCGGTATCTCCACGATGGACGATGCATGATCGCCTTGTCCAGCTGGATCGGGGTATGTGGAGAGAGCTTGCTGAGTTATCCACATTGGCAACGTCACCGCCTGCCAATGCCTCTTCCTCCATCGGTCGTCACTCAGTCATTCAACTGCTCATGGACACGATTGACTCATCTCAGAGCACACTATGATCCTTGACTTCCTGTGCAACCTTGATTCTTACGCTCAGCATGTCCCTAATGAGGTCGATGCGCGCAGGAGCAATCATTCCAGATAAAGACAGACGATGGGCAGCATCATCCGGCCAATCACGCAATGCACCGAGGTCGTAGCGATCCCAGCCGCGTACAAGCCCGAGTTGTCTTCTCGCAGTCATAGCCTTGTAGGTCGAGTAGAATGGTTTGGCCTTATAGTCACGGCCATCAATCTTCAGTTCGCCGCACCACAGCGACGCACCAGTGTCAAACAATGGCGCGGGACGCACCGCAAGCGTGTCCACGTTACGGATCAGGCCGAAGTTGTTGAAGTGCCGGTCGATGTTGCGCATCAGCCAATCGATCAACAACCAGTCATCCGTCGCCGCATCAGCCAATTCATAATTACAACCGAAACTAACAGCATCCTTGACCCATTGGTCACGCATACTCAGCCGATTATCGCGCTTAATGGATTCCATAAGCTGCCATGCGGAGACCAGCTCTTCATCGCGTCGAAGCATCTCAGCGCACACGCTCACCGGCCGGTTGTCGTATTCCGCAAGCGAATACCGCACCGCAGGGATATTGAGGCAGTCACACAACCGCGATGCGATAACCTCATTAACTGGCTCCTGACCGGTGCGCCCGCCCTTGACTAAGGCTCGGGTACCATCATCAAGAATCATCCAGCGCTTCGGCAAGTCACCGCCGGTCGAAGCGTCGGGCGCATTGAAACTAAACTCGTGTGAGGAGGAATGGGACGTCAGGAGCATACGTCCAAGCTCTTCATCAAACGGGTTGTCAAAGAAATTAACCTCTTCCCAGCGGGTGCTGTCAGTCGCATCTTTAACCCAGTATTGATCGGAAAGACTCAGTCCGAATGAACGATCCAATAGCTCACGCGTCGAATGGACACCCAACGTGTCTAAAGCACGGGCGATACCGTCACGCGTGGACGGGATGGCACGGTGACGCCACCATTCATCGATTCTACGCGCGTACACGGCGGGTTTGCCATGCGTAATCATCTCACGGGGAAGACGCGCTGTATCCAAGACGGTACCCGTTCCTCTGGCACAGCCAGATGAACGGTCGTATTCGAAGGAAAATACCGGTCGCGAACCGCACATAATCAAACGTTCCACCATGGGTATCTCCTTCCCTCTCAACCAGTGATCATCCGACTTCCATATTAGCGTCCATATCCCTTCAAAAGGACGACTTGCATTGTTCCTGTTAGATGTCTAGTGCAGCCACCAGTGGCAGCGCCATAGCCAGCAGGGTTTCCAGCCAGATGATCAGTGCGGGATGCCAGCACCATTGCGCCGACACCTGTTTGATAGCGCAATACCGCACCTGTGCTACTTCTCCGGGCAGAACGACGAGCCCGACCAGCACGGCAATGAGCAGCGTCAGCATCCTTACGGGCGCAAACCCGGATTCTATAAATACGACGCCGAACAGGCCGAGCGTGATGGCGGCACTTGCGCCGAGCGATACACGCGGCACCGCATCGCTCGGCCATGCCAACGCTTTGAGCAGCATAAGACCCGCGAATATCACAGCAGCTCCGGCCATAATGGCTATAGCAGGCACTGACGTGCCTGAAGTAAGTTCAGCCGGACCGGAACGATAGTAGTCCACGAACGAATCCACGGGAATCATGCCTTTATCGATTTGTGCAAGCAGGATCAACCGTCCCAATCCCGTACCGAGCATCCGGGACGCACCTGCAATCATCATGACCATGCCGGCGAGAAACACCCATTTGACGTGCGATATGAAGCAACCCAGCAGTGCGATACCGAGCCCCCATGCCGCAGACAGGCCGATCAGCGAGGCGAGCAGGCCAAGCACGTCGAAACGGCTGGAATCGATACCAAGCATGCCCAGCCACCACGGATCCCAGCCGATATTATGGCTGGCAACCACCCACGCGGCCTGCGCGAACAAGTTAACAATCGAAATCGTCGCAACGGCAGCAAGATACAGCCATACGCGACGCTCTGTGAATAGCTGGAATTGACTCTCCGTTTTCGACTTGCGTTTGCCACCGCCACGCGGCTTCATATCCTGCCAGAAGAATGACAACAAGCCGAACCCGGATGAACCTGCGCCATCGCTTAATCGCGTTTTCCCAGCCATTAGGTCATTCCCTTTCCGCTCACGTCACTGATGCTCGTTGCACCACTCAGCCGTCATATCTCAGATCAGTATGGTGCACATACTCCGACAATGGTTTGAGTGAACCAGACCTCTTAGCGAACATGAACGCCAACAACGCCCGGTTTAGCTGATAGAGAAACAAGACACGCGGAAAGCGCCTGTTGAAGTTGTGGCGATACAAGAAAACCTCCACCGAAGTGGAGGCTCTCAATCAAGCTCCTGCGGCTGGGCTTGAACCAGCGACCGTCCGATTAACAGTCGGATGCTCTGCCAACTGAGCTACGCAGGAATGTTCATCACCTCTCATAACGAGCGGCAACAGGTGATGAATATACCCTTGAATACTCAGCCGCGCAAATCGGCGTGTCGCGCTAGTTTCGCCCGATCACTTTATCCGCCATCCGCCTCACGCCGTTCACCCGACTTCTCCCAACCGCAGCTCAATCTCATGCCAAGCATCATCAAGCGGAATACGTTCCTGTTCTAACCGCAAATATTCAACATCCTGACCGGTGCACAGCCGTCGATAAAGCTCATTTTCCGAATCATTCAAATAATCCATAGTTTTCGCAGGCCGCGTTCGTATCGGAACTTCCCTGCCGTCTTCGATACTGCCTTGTTTCCGGCTCGGGGCAACGTTGGTTCCGAAACGCTCGTACCGCCGATAGGCATCCATATCCATGAGCACCGATTCGCAGGGCAAGCCTTTGCCGCGCAAATCATTGAGGATCTCCAAGCCACTGGCGTCCATATCACCCCAGTAGAACACGCGGGACAGGTCTTTCACCCAGGGCAGCAACGTCGGAATACGCAAGGCCGCCCACCCGCAGCCCCATATGCAGACGCCACCTTCCAGAACCGGCATATGCTGGTAGGTATCTTTGTTCTCCACGATAATCGCGGTATGCAGACCTTTCGGCACGCGTTCCACCCACGGCTGCACGGCGACGCAATCCGGCAATCCTTGATACTGGTCACCCAGCATGCGCAATCGGATTTCTCCCGGACGTTCTTTGAACCGCAGTGCATCCGTTTCGATGAGCATCGCAATGGCGCGACGCCGAGCCGAATTCTCGCTTCCCAACCACTTGCTGTGGAATCCGGGTATTGGCACCTGACGGGCTGTCATGTTATGCACATCATGCTCATCACAATAATGTGCAGCTTCAAGCATGAGCTCAAAATCGATATCGGCAAAGTCATCCGTTAGTTTGGCCACTCGCTCCACGGCTTCATCGGCGACGGCGAATTCCTGGCGCAGCAAATGCAGTCGATCGCGTGAGCGATGGTATTGCGCGGCGTCAGCGCGGCTCATCATACGTAATGCGCACGCTTCGGAGGGCACAGAAACCGAGCGCACGAACACATTCTTGGTTACTCCTGCCTGTCTTGTTACCTCGGTAATCGTGCAGCCTTTGGAATTCACGTACTCACGCAACGCCTCGTCACGTTCAAGCTCGGCACCATAATGGTTCATGAGCTCGTCTCTGTGCGGCAGTTCAACACCAATCTCATACGGCCAAGAGGGGTGCAGCATGAAGCGCTGCTGCTCCAAGCGCCGCTTGACGGCGCATTGCAGATCCTGGACATTGCGTATGGTGCGTTTTCTGCCATTTGCGGACATAGCCAAGCCTTCCTTACTGCAAGTCTCGTTTGCATCCTCGTTTACCTAGCCAGCGCTGTCAGCGTGCTGACGCGTAAGTTGCAACTCACGCGTCAGCACGACCCCTCAGTTAGCCTCATCAATCCACTGCTTCGGTTTCCTGCTGCTCAGCTTCTGCGGCAAGATCGGCTTCCAGTTGGGATTCCTGCTGCAGGATCTCGTCGGAGGTGATTTCCTGCAGATACGAACAGCCCGAATCAACGTCTCGGTAGGCCACATAGGCTTTGGTGCATACTTCGAGGATTTCCGCTGTTTTGCTTTCGGGGGCCGAAACAATCACTTGGAAGCCCAGTCGCGGCAATACGGACAATGCACGCTGGGTGTAGCGGCCATCGGCCTTGATCAGTGCCTCGTCAAGGAACAGTGTGGTGTAGGTGGGCGACCCGGTGACGTCGCCGCCCAGCAGATAGATCAATGCGGCGCCATAGACGAATGAGGTGAGCTCCTGCAACGCACCACCCGACTTACCACCGGTGGAGGTGATGCGCTCGTCGGGCCCGTCCACATGATGCACAATGGCATAGAACGACGAGCGGCAGCGCGGATCGAGATTGCGGGCACCATAGCTTTTGATGCCGTTCATGTCGCGCACTTGGGCAAGTTCCTGCCGCAGTCGTTCGATAATCGCACGGCATGTGGCGAAGGTGTCACGTGTCGTCTTTGGATCGCTGCGACTTTGACGCTTCCACTCACTCAGATTATCGATAATGCGTTTCATCGCCATCGTGAACTGCGTTTCGGGCCTGCGCACGTCCACACCGATGGACAGGCTGCCGTGCCGTGGACCGAACTGCTGGCCTTTGAGCATGGCGTTGATGCGATCCAGCTGGTCGTTGATGTCGCGCGTATCGGTTTCGACCGCACGGTTGATCTGCATGAAACTCATCAGCAGCTTGTCAAGACTGTTGGCATATTCCTCGTCGGTGGCCTGACGCGCCGTCAGCATGTTGAGGCTGGCGAGCTCTTCAGCGTAGAACTTGATTTCTTCCACGCTGGCGGCCACGGTGTGGTCGTCGGGTGAATAGGTGTCCAGGTATTCGGCCATACGCTTTTCTACCAGGGCACGTTCCGAAACCAGCTGGTCGTTGGCCTGCTCGATTCGAGCACGCATCGCAGTGGCGATGACGTGGATGATGCGCTGCGCGAACGTCGTGTCGCCTGCGGTTTTGGAGACGATGAGCCGGGGACGGTCTTCGCCGCGCGTCACACCGTTGAAGCATGATTCATAGGCGTCGGAGAGCATATTCGAAATATCACCGGGAATGCCGGCGTCATCGAAATCGTCTTCGCCGCGCTCGTCCAGCCATGCCTGTTGGGCTTCGGCGAGGGCTACCGCATTGTCGCGGTCCCGACGCGCGACATACATGTGTTCGCGGGTCTGATCCAATTGCTCACGCAGATGGCCCCGCATGGCTTCCAGTTCGGCAAGTTCGGGATTGCTGCGAATGGATTCGATATGACTGCGTAGTCCCTCGACTTTGGCGCGTGCGGCATCGACATCGACTGCGCTCCAGTCAAGCCGTTCGATGCTGTGTGCAAGATCACGTTCGTCGCGCAGACGTTCGATGCGCTGCTTGGCTTGCTCGTATTGCTGCCCGATGGCGTCGATACGCTTCCCGGCGTCGGTGATACGTTCGCGCAGTTCATCCAAAAAACGCTCGTTGACGAAACCGATGATGTATTGACGATCCTTGGTGCCGTGAAAACCGTGCGCCCCGGATTTGAGCTGTCCGTCATGCTGAATCTGCCGGGTTGCCCGGTCGCTGTCGTCGATTTGTTCCACGCAGCGCGCATCGAGCCTTTCCGCAGCCACCTGTTCCTTCAGCCAACCTAGGAACGGAGAGTCCTCACGGTATCGCAGTTTGGATGACATCCAGCCTTCACGGCACTCCTCGTCATACTGCGCCTGCGTGTCCACGAATCGCCATGTGCGCCGGCTCATGGTCTTGGGATCGATGGTGCTGACTTTAGCGGCGAATCCCTGCTCATGGCGTTTGTCCACCAGAATGGTTTGCGCTATTGGCGCGTAGGTCATGTTCATGGCCACACGCCAGTCTTCGCTATCGTCGCGTACATCCATGAGTTCGGCCACATAGGGCAGTTCCTCGACACTTAATCCTGTGGCTGCGGCAAGCATGGCACGGGCTTCGTCCATGGATTGCGTGATGCGCGTCTTGCGCTGGCTCTGGCGCACGTAATCGCGTTTAAGCTGCTCATAGTCGCGGTTCAGCGAGGTGCGTTCAGCTACGGCGTCGTTGCGCTGCACCTCCAGCTCCCCCATACGGGCGTCATAGTGTTCGCCATCCGCAAGCATGCTCTCGCGCATGTCCTGCCAGGCCTGCTCGTTCTTCGGCATCTGCCTGTCAATGCGGCCAAGGCGACTTTCCATGTCCCGACGCTGCATTTCAACAGACTGGCAATCCTTGCGAGCGCGGTCGAGCTCGGCTTCCAGTCGTTCCAGATTGCCACCGTCGACGCCGCGAATGCGTTCTTCGACGTTCTGCAGCTGGGTTTGCAAGGTATCAATGGCGTCTTGTGCGGCGTGAACCGAGGCATCCTGCGCATCGCGTTGCTTGATTGTTGCAGGCAGTCCTGCGCGCACTTCGCTGGACATGCGGGAGTACGCCCAGCGACTGATGGTGTCGGCGCCTGGTTCTTCCTGCGGGTCAGCCACACCGAGTTCGCGCCGCAGTCCCAATGTTTTCGCATATTCGCCGTATTCCTGTTGAATGTCTTGCAGACGGGAGACGCGACGGGCTTTTTCTTCTAGGCTGCGGAAGTTGGCGTCGTACCGGTCGTAATCGTCGACCACGTCGCGTGCCAGTTCCAACGCCTGAGGCACGCCGAGCACGCCCTGTTTGAAGATATCGTCCAGTTTTGAGGGTGCGTCCGCTGACTGAATCTTGTGCAACAGACGGCAGGCTTCCGCGCTCAGGCCCATATCATGCCAAATGGATGCATGGAAGGCTTCGGCGTTGAGATGGGTTTCGCACCCCGGGTATGCGGTTTTGAGCATGGTGGCGGTGAACGGGGTGTCTCGGAACCGATCCATAATGCGCGGGTCAATACGCTGACTCCATGTCACATACTGGCGACGCACGTCGCTGCGCCCATCACCTGCTGCCAGATACAGGAATTTGCCGCATGACAGCAGTTGGCCAGTGGTGCGGTTGAAATAGGTGTCTACGATGGCACCCCACACGGGTTGTGGCGCATCGTTGGCGTCACGTCCGCGCAGATAAATCGGTGTTTCCCCGTGCGCGCTGTCGCGCGTGCCGAGCATGCCACGCAGATAGGTGTAGTCGCTGCGTTCGGAGCGGCCTGCGTTGGAGGCTTTGTTGTATGGCGTACCCGTGGGATACAGCAGGGAGATTTGCGCGTCCACTAGTGTGGATTTGCCCGATTCGCTGGCACCGGCGAGTAGTGTCACCGGCAGTTTGTCGTCCATGGATGGTTTGAATTCGTGGTAGCCGCTGTACGATCCCCAGTTGACGATGCGGCGACTTTCCAGCATCCAACGATCCGCGATGATGTGCATGTCGTCGCCGTTCATCAGAGTTCCTCCTCGCTGTATGCTGTTTGTTCCTCGTGTGTCACTTGTTCCGTCTGTTCTGGCTGTTCCGTTTGCTGCGGTGTTTGCTGCGCTTGCTGTTGCGCGCACAGGTCAAGCCATTCGTCCGCCAACGCACGATCCAGCACTACAGGCACCAGCGGGGTGATGCGATACATGTCGTCCTCGTCGGTTGTTTCCAGATAACCGTAGGTTGCCATGCGCGACACGGTGGCGCGAATTTTCTTCGCAGTGCCTTCCTCATCGTTGCTGGATGCCAGATAGCCAGCACCCGTGGTCAGTGCGGCGCGGATTTCGTCATGGCTGATAATCCAACTATCAGCATCCGTTTTGGTGTTTTCGTATTCCAGCACCCGGATACGCAGGAAGGCAAGCACCGCCGCCTCCTCACGGGTGAGACTGGCTCTGGTTTTCAGAGATCGGATGTCAGCTTCCAGTCCGTTGACCGGTGCCGCGATCATCACATGATATTGCTGGTTGATCACCAGATACAGCAGGTCGTTGTTCAACGAACGTTCCACAGCTTGTTGATGGGTCAATACGATGTCATAGAGTTCGCCGTCGATGTAGCGTTCGCGTTTCAATGCGATGGCGGCCATGCGCGCTTCCGCCGGCATATCGCCGGTGTCTCCATGAAACAGTGCGTATGGGTTGGCGCTGTCGCCAGCATTCGGCACGGTTTCGACCGGCACTGTATTGTCTGTGTTGTCGAGCGCATTCGCTGCGGCATTATCAATCATCGGTTCGCCGTCCATGGTTCAGCCTTCCTTCACTATGCGTTCGAGGGTTGCGCGCTCCACGATCACCGGTCGGGTGCGCCAAGTGCGTTCGGTGCCGTCCAACGAAATGCATCGCCATAGCACGTATTCGCCGTCTTCTGCAGCGGGGAGGGATCCGAGGAACCCGATAAGTTCGCTTTCCCGCCGTTCTCGCTCATCTAGCTGGTTGAACGCTTCGGCCAGGTTGATGCGATTGTCATCGTCATGACTTGGCAGTTTGTCGATCAGTGCCAGCATACGACGCAGACGCGGTCCGCCAACTTCAAGCATGGATGTCCAACGAGACGCATCCAGCTGAGTGGAGTCTTGCACATTCGGCAATCCCGGCGCTTTGGCCTGGCTCATCGGGCGCGCCGGACGGCTGGGCAGTGCCGCAATCGAAGCAACGCCGGTTCCGGTTTCATACAATTTGGACTGGTCGTTGGGATTGCTTTTGGCCAGCGCGCTGGTTTCGGCAAACAGACGATTCAGCTTGGTGAGCATCGTGCGGTAGCGTGTATCGGTTTGCTGGCGTACCAGTCGGCTGATGGCCTCGTCCGAGGCACGCATCTGTCGGCGCACGTCCTCGATGCCTTCGTAGATGCGTTCCAGTTCGGCTCGAACCTGCCCCAACACTATGCCCGGTTCACCATCCAGATACGGATTTCTCGCGATATCGCGCACGGCGTCGTCGATTTGTCGGCGTCCTTCTTCAGTGACGATCACCTGGAACGCATCCTCGAAACGGCGACCGCTGTCGGATTCACGGAAAGATTTGCGGAATTCATCATGGTAGGCGGTCAGAATCTCATCTACGCTCATCATTCCTGATTGCATGCGTCGGCGCAGCGCGTCACCACTATCACGTTCGGAGAGCACCAGTTCACGCAGATCGATGGGCACACCACGCAGAGTGTTGTGCACCACGTTGATGATGTCCTCCACCTGTTTAGCGGTAAGTCGTTCGATGGTGTCGCTGTGTTCAAGTTCGTCGATTTCCCGTTCGCGTGCTTCGATTTCACGTCGCAGCAGGGCGATGCGCTCCTTGGGATCGTCGGTCAGCTGCATGCGCGCGTGTTCGATTTCCATGATGATGCTGTTGGCTTGCGCGCCTGAAAGTACCTGCGTGGAGTCTTCAAGTTTGCCGAGCGCTTCGATGGCTCGATGTGCCCGAGCGGTGAGACGATACAAGTAGCGGTGTGAGGCCGCGTCCAGATAGTTGGCCAACCAAGCGTAGTCGCCATCGCCTTCGCGCGATAGGTCGATCAGGATGCGATGCGCCGCCTGCGCCACATCCTGCCCATCTTTCAGAGTGTACTCCCCCACATCCACCAGATGTGTGAGCCCTCGAACCAGCCGGTCTTCTAAGATCTCTCGGGGCAGTTCGCCGGTCAATGGATCGAAGCAGGATTTAAGCAATGCCACGTAGATCATGGAGTTGTTGCGCAGCAGCAGGCGAAGTACACCTGTTTCGTAAATCGGTCTCAACCGTTCCATTTCGCGTCTGATGTCGCCCAACTACGCATCCTTCTTGCTGTGCTTGCCTTACGGCCGGCTTGTTCCATGCCGTCCTAGTCTCTTCACCAGAATACTGCACCCAGAAAGAGGACGGGCATTCACGTGGCGCACATCCCATTTTGCGATAAAACACAAAAGCCTCGGACGAATCCGAGGCTTCTAACAAGCTCCTGCGGCTGGGCTTGAACCAGCGACCGTCCGATTAACAGTCGGATGCTCTGCCAACTGAGCTACGCAGGAATATATTGTTATGCGGTTGATTTCTCTCGCGCACAAGTCATAGAGTTTACAACAATCGCACGGAAATGCAAATCGCCGTCTCTCGGCATGTCGCGCTATGTCACACCGTGCCGCACCGACCTGCCCTAGTCACACGAACGAACTTGTTATCATCCGATAGACGGTTCAGGTCAACCCACCATCGTTACAACGACACGGTGGTCAGCGGCATGGACGAATCGATCGAAAAGTCCGGTACGCTGGGGGCGATGCCGGCTTCAACAAGGTTCACGCCGAGCATGGCGACCATCGCGCCATTGTCAGTGCATAGCTTGATTTGCGGGATTCGCACTTCGACACCATGCTTCTCGCCGTATTCGAGCAGTTTGGCACGCAGCTGCGAGTTGGCGGAAAAGCCGCCGCCCACAATCAGTGTTTTGGAGCCGTACTGCTTGCAGCCACGCATGGCCTTCTTCGCCAACACATCGGCTACGGAGTCGGCCAGTGAGGCGCACACGTCATCCACGGGAATCTCATGACCCAGAGCCTGTTCGGTTTCGATCCATCGCGCCACGGCGGTTTTGACGCCGGAGAAACTGAAATCGTACGGATGCTCGGCACCAGCCTTGCCTTGTGTCAGCCCCTGCGGCACACGAATAGCATGCGGGTCGCCCGCTTGCGCATGGCGGTCGATGTGGGGGCCTCCCGGATAGGGGAAGCCGAGCAGTCTGGCCACTTTGTCAAAGCACTCCCCTGCCGCATCGTCCAGAGTGGTGCCGACCACGTCGATATGACGCGGCATGTCGGCCACGTGCAGCAGCGAAGTGTGCCCGCCGGAGACGATCAGTGCCAATGTATCGGGCGGGAAAGCGCCGAACTGCAGTTGAGTGACGGCAATATGCCCGATCACATGGTTGATGCCGTACAACGGTTTGCCGCTCGCCCATGCCAACGCCTTCGCGCCAGAAACGCCCACGGCAAGGCATCCAGCCAGGCCAGGGCCGGCGGAGACGGCGATCGCATCCACATCGGCCAAGGTCATATTCGCGTCGGTCAACGCCTTGGACACGCAGGGTACAAAGGCTTCGGCATGCGCGCGCGAGGCGATTTCGGGGATGACGCCGCCATAGCGTGCGTGCTCCTCCATGGATGAGGCCACGACGTTCGAGACGAGTTCGCGGCCACGCACGATGGCGGCTGCTGTTTCGTCGCAGGTGGATTCGATGCCGAGCACAATCGGTTCGCTCATTGCGCGTCTCCTTGTTCGTCGGATTGAGCGTTCATGTCGTTGGAAGTGTCGTATTCCGAGCCAGCGTGCATCGCTGAGACAACCGTATGATCGTCAGTCAACTGGTTGGTTCGTTGGAATCCAACCACGTGGGGTTCAAGGTCCAAAGCCATCGTATAGGCGTCGATGCCTTCGGGTTGATAGTAGCGTTTGCGAAGACCGAGACGAACGAAGCCGAACTTGCGGTACAGGTGCAGTGCCGGCTCGTTATCCACCCGAACTTCGAGCAACATACGTTGCGCTCCCTGCTCGCGGGCGGATTCAACCAAACGGTTCAGCAATGCGGCGGCGATGCCCTGACGTTGCCAAGCTGCCCCGACACCGATAGTCATCAATTCGGCGTCTTCCCCGTCATACCAATACCCTGCATATCCTCGGATAATGCCGTTACCGTCGCGATCAAATACATACGTGCGGGCGGGCGCGTCCAATTCCTCACGCACCATGTTCTCGCTCCATGCGCCGCGTCCGAATAGTTCGGATTCCATCGCGACGATGGCTTGCACCGCTTTCTCGCGGTCAATCGTTTCCAAATCAACGATCATCTGGTCTTCCCTACCCCGGCTTCCCCACTGTGTTCAGGCGCGGTTCGCACCGGCATGACCGAGCACATGCTTAAGAGGGTTGGGGACTTCGGCATCCGGACGGCGCAAATACAATGGCTCCACGGGTGCGTTCGGATTCGCAAGATATCTACGTTCCGCCTCTTGTGCGAACACAGTCAAGCCCATCGCACCCTGATCAAGCACGGAAGCGTCAACAATGTCACCCACATGCGCGATGCCACGCAGCACAGATTCATATTTTCCTGCACCATGGCCGATAACATCAACGGTAAGCCCCTGGCTGTTGGCAGCATTAACCCGTTCAACAATCTGTTCGGGGTAGTCGATGTCCATGGCGATCAGCGGGCGATGGCCACGGTTGGGTTCCGTTTCGTCACCATATGCGCTGTCGTCAAGCAGTTCGAAATACAGTTGCTTGCGCCGGGCATCATTGATGGCCAAGGTCAGCACATGCTGCGAAGCATTCCCCTGCGCAGCCGCAGCGTCGCCATGTCCATGCCGGTTGAGATTCCACAACACCTGCGGTTCGAGGATGTTCTGTCCGAGCAGTTCGGCACCGGTGGCGAAGGCTAATGCCTTGGCGGCAACGATGCCGGCGCGCAATCCGGTGAAGGGCGCCGGACCGACGCCGACTACGATGCGATCAAGGTCGTTCGATGCCAAGCCGGCTGCGGCGCATGCGCGTGTGATATTGACTTGCAGACGCTCCACATGGGTGCGCGAATCGGTTTCCACAATGGGCTCGTGCCCCACCACGCCAACAGTGGAACCATAGGAGGTATCGATGACCAACGTGTTGGTATTGGTCCGCTCTCCCTGATCCGTCATGATTGCTCCTTGCCGCTGCCATTCAACGATTCGATGCGCGATTGCCAGTCGCTGCCGACCGGAATCAACGTCACGATTCTAGTACCCTCGCTGGTCGGCGTGTTATCGGCCGCCTGTGCCATGTCCAGTGGCCTGTCGATGTGGATTTCAAGACGTTCCGGGGCCAAGGCTGCGGCCATTTGCTCGCCCCATTCCATCAACACCACGGTGTTCTCGCTGGGATCTTCCAATTCTTCGTCAAGGCCCAAGGATTCCAATTCGTCAAGCAGACGTCCGATGCTGTCTTGCCCAGGAGCGTAGGCCGTGCCGCCCAAACGATAGGCGTCCACGTGCACCAAATGAGCAGCAGCACCATTCGTGAACCGCCCATTCAGCTCACGGGCGATGGTGAAGGTAGGCGAAACGATGGGCTCCACGATGCCTAAACCGTTGCCAAAACCTTGCGCGAGTGTGGTTTTGCCTGCGCCCAGAGGCCCGGAGAGCAACAGTACGTCACCGCCGCGCACAATGTGGGCGATGCGTTCGCCCAATGCGCGCATATCATCGTCTGTGGGTACTTGGATTGTGATCATGACATCCGTCCTTTGTGAGCAATGAGTTCGATGGAGCGTTCCAGCGCATACATCGGGTCACCGCCGTTGGTTTTGCTTTGTTCGTCGGCCCACGCCAAGGTTTGAATTGATCGGCCCAATCCTTGGGAAGTCCACCCGCCGAGCTGGCGCATTGCATTCTTCAGCACCCATGGATTGGTTTTCGCCTCGGCCTGCGAGATGGTGCCGGATTTGACCGCCGAAGCCTTGGCAACAGTGCGCAGCTTCATGGCCAGCGCACCAATCAATGCGATGGGATCGGTGCCCTGTTCCACGGCCGAACGCATCATGACGATAGCTTCGGCGGTGCGCCCCTCCATGGCTTTGTCAGCCACGGCGAAACCGGTGACCTGCGGGTTGGCTGTCATATATTGGTTGACGCGATCCAAGCCAATCGGATCATCATCGAAATCAAAACACAGCTGTTCGCACATGGCTGCAAGCTCGCCGGTTTTGCCTCCTAATACAGATACCAGCTGCTGGGCAGCCATGGGGTCGATGCGCCGCGATCGCTTCTCGAATTCGCCAAGCACGAAGTTCAGCTGCGCATCTGGTTTTTTCAGATCGGCGACCTCCACTTTGGCGGCACCGGCGCGCACCAACTGGTCGATGATCTTTTTGCCCTTGACGCCTCCCTCATGCTGACAGATAACGATGCTGGAGTCGGCTGGGTCGGCACAAGCCTGCTTGGTGTACGCAATCATCGCTTCGACAAGCTTCTCGTCGGCATTATGCAGGTTTAACACTTTGACTACGGCCGTATCAGACAATAGTGAAGGGCTCACGGCCTCATCGAAGGCGTACTGGTCGGCACTGGTGGCATCAAGTTCCAAAAGTTCGGCATCGGGCCGGCGCTTCAGCGCTTGCGCGCATAATTCCTTGACACGCATGTCGTTCAAGTATGAGTCGCCTCCGGCCACCACTTTCACCGGAGCGTTCGCTGCTGATTTCGCCATGCTGTTCAATCTCCCCGCATCGCTGGACAAGGGTTGACCAATCGTATCGTGCCCTGCCACCACAGATTCAGACGCACACGCCAGGAACTACCGAAACGTTCACCCGGCAGATCTTCATCCACCAGATTGAATCGGCGTACGCGGCGCATAGCGCCTCTCAGCGCCCATGCAACGGCGAGCTCCGCTGCCAACATCAACAGCGCACCCCATACTCCCTCAGCCCATGGCAGCATTGCCATGGAACCGTTACCCAACCATAGTGCGACTCGCTCCATCACCAATGTGCCTAATGCTGCTGTGCCGGCCAAGATACCGGCCAGTGCAGGCAGGCACCAAGCGCAGCACAATGCCATAAGCCCTGTAATGGTGGAGAATCCGACGAATGGCGCGACAATAAGATTCGCCGGAATGGACAGTAACGGCAGTTGCGGCTCCATCAGTATCTGAATGGGCAGGGTGAACATCTGCGCAGCCATGGTCATGGCCATGCCTTCGGCCAACGGATGGGGCATCACTTTACCCAGCAGCTCGCTCAGTGGTCGAGCGAATAGCACAATGCCCAACACCGCCGCTGCGGAGAGTGCGAAACCGAAGCTGCATGCCATGCGCGGCTGTATGATCAACACGCCAATAACCGTCCAGCACAAGGCACTTAACGCCTGTGCACGTCGGCCGAGCATCAGGCATGCCGCGCTCATCAATCCCATGATGAGCGCACGCATTACCGAATCACTGGGGAACATGGCTGTGGCAAGCCCCACAAGCGCCATCGCCATAGCTACGGCGGTAATGCGCCGATCGATGAGCAGCCATGCACAAGCACGTCGCACCAGTTCACTTAGCAGTGCGAAATGCCCACCGGACACAGCCATCAGGTGCATGATGCCGGAACGACGGAAACAATCCTCCAGCCGTTGCGCATACGTATCGTTCACCGGATTCATGTCTGCCGCGCCACCCACATAATCCTGCCCCAGCACTCCCAATGTCAGGCCCGGAACCAGCACTCTGCCTTGATCAGGAAGTTGTTCGGTGACGGCAAAGAATGTCTGCTGCATATGGTGCACAACTGCCAAAGGCACGGGTGCCGCACGAATACGGGCCGACTCATTGCCTTCCTCAACCAACAGCCATAGCGGCAGCTTGCCGTATTCCGCCTGTTGCAATACGCCGGTCATACGGTAGCCGCCGCCATTCACCAGTTGCGTGCATTCCTCTCCGGAAGCGTATATGCGAGCCAAGGCGGCAGAGCGAAGTGTTTCGCCGTCATGTTGCAATCCCGTCAGACGCGCATCCGCCTGACAATCGTAGTCGCGTTGATCGGCGGCAACAGCCGGCGCACTGAGCATGAGGGTGACGGTACTCACAGCCTTTCCCTGCCTTGCCTGCACTGTTGCCGGATCAATCCATAGCAGTGCATTTGCCGTGATGGAAGCGATACTGGCAACCAATGCCATCGCCACACACGCCGCCAGCATGACGGCCCAGCGACGTTTGAGCACAGCGGCGACAACCAATACAGCCAATAGCAACACCGTTATGGTCATACCGATCAGCAGTATTGGATGGGCAGATGGTATCGGCCATGCGCGCAGCACCGGTGTTACGGATCCATCGCCCGTCATATCGCTCACCATCCATGCGAAGCCGTAGTGAGTTGCAAGGCTCGCAGCCCACGCCGTCAGCGCGACCGGCAGCATACGCCAATCCCTGCTGCCCTGCTCTCGAAGCGCCCAATCAGCGCACCCACCGCTCATTGAACCATCACCTGCCCGCGCATGTTCTCCAAGGTTTTCGCCCCGATGCCTTTGACATCCAATAGTTGTTCGATCGATTCAAAGCGGCCGATGGCTGTGCGATGGTCGATGATGCGCTGCGCGATAACAGGCCCGATGCCGGTGATGGTTTGCAGTTCCGCACTGGTGGCGGAGTTAAGGTCAATAAAACCCGCAGCTGTTTCGGCTCCCCCATTGGATGTACCATCAGGCTGCTCGGCCATCTTCTCACTGTTTACGGCATTGTTTTCCGTTTCAGTTTCAGTTTTGGTGTCAAGGTTGGCATCGCCAGAGTCGCCGGAATCATCAGAATCGTTTGCTCCATCATCATGGTTTGGTTGTGAGCCTTGCGAGATCGCAGACTGGGTAAATTGCGTCAAATTGGCCGCTTGCTGCACGAGCAGTGTCAAGCTCATGGCAAGGCCTGCCACTAAAAGCACGATCAGCGCCAATGCATGCACAGAGGTGAAGGCCAGAAGCGGCTGATCACGTTTGCGGCGTGCCTCCTGCCCCTGTCCATCAGCCGGGCGCACACCGATCATGCTAGAGAAGCTCACTGCCGGCGGCATCGGAGAAATAGCCGGCATCTCCGATGAACGGGAATGCGTGGCAGCACCAGTCGTCCGCATTCGGGCATGGCGAATCGGCGGAGGTGCCGGCGGCTCTTGCCGTCGGCTGTTGCCCCGCTGTGAGTCCGGCGGCGACACTAGCTCCTCTCCGCCGAGCACACGCAACCGTTGCCGCAACTGCGTCTGCCGTTCGATACGCGAAACGCCCATGAATTCCACGTTGAGGGATTCATGGGCGTTTGTCCAGCCAGAACAGGGTATGTGGAGAGAGCTTACGCAGTTATCCACATTGGCCGGGCGAACAGTCTGCGCCACAGTCGACTCTATTCGGCTTGGTTCAGCCAGATGGCTGCGGCGTGACGCACGTTATTCGCGTTGAGTTTGGTGACAATATGCTGCATATGTTTTCGGACCGTGGCTTCCGTGATCCCCAGCAAATCGCTGATTTCCTGATTGCTCATGCCCCGTTCCGCAGACAATGTAATGATTTCCTCTTCGCGCATGGTGAGCAGCAGGTTGAGGGAATGATCGTTTTTCAATCGCAGATGGGCCATCTGAGGCATGTCGAATCCGGGAAATGTTTTTCCCGCAGCTACTTGCTGCATCGCCAGCACAATCTCGCGATCCTCGCTTTTTCCTATCAGCCCTTGCATGCCGCAAGCTGTGGCTTTTTGCCGATACCAGTTCAAAGAAAAACTGGTGATTCCCAATATGGCTGGCCGTGCGGATCGTGCGCGAATTCGGCGGCATACGCTGCTGCCCTGCAGGCCTTCCAATGACATATCCACAACCAGAAGATCCGGTATCTGCCGAGCGTCGCAGCATCGTTCGATGGCGTCCTCGCCTCGCTCAGCAGTCCATATCACCTGTGATGGTGCCAGATGTTGTTCGACCAGTTCCTGCAGGGAAAGCAAGGCTCGTCTGTCATTGTCCAGCAGAGCGATGCGATAGCTGACTGGATATCGGTAGAGCTGCTCATTGCGGGCATAAGCTGGGTCATCGGCTCGATTTTCACGCTCACTCATCTTGACCGCCCATTCTTTTTAATATCAGTCGCATTTCCCGGAATGAATACACGCAGCTGCCATTGCCCATCAACCACGCCCGCATCCATTGCACCGTGATACTCATCGCATACCATGTGACGCCAACGCTCCAAACCGGTTCCGCCTGGAAAGGATGTTGCCGCATCAGCAGCAGGGCAATCGTTCACCGCCATTATCACAGCGCCTTCTCGCCCTAATTCAACTGATACTTGGTAGCTTCCTTCCGGAGTTGAATGCCTCATGATGTTGGCGAATACTTCGGTGAGGCAATCGCCGATAACAGTCCGCTTCGCACCATCCAACGCAGCGGGGTGCCGTGAAACATGAACATTGCTAACACCCTGAAAACCAATCTGTTGCAACCGGCGGTCATGGGAATGTAACGCATCGGTAAGGTTCCCAACAAAAGTCTCGAAATCCGAATCAGCAGATAGCGCATCAGCTTTTTCATCCAATTTATCAATGATTTGATGCACCGAAGACAATGCCTTCAGTGCCGCTTCCCCCACTTGATCCCAATCATCACTCTCCGGATATTGATGTGCCTTACGCACGATAAATGACAAGTCTCCCGTCACCGAATCATGAATATTTCGCGCAATTCGTTCATTAGTACGTATGCGTTCAAGCTGTGCCTCATTATGTTCCATTCGGCGACGCATTTCGAAATATTGTTTATGCCATCGAAGTGAACAACCAATAAGAGCGGCTAATATATCCATTATTACAAACGACGGATATGTTTGGATATTCAATCCGTAGGTGTTGGGCAGCAGATTCTCCAAGAGTTGCACGCAACTGCATACTACGAGCATGAGGGCAACCGAACGGTTGGTGATTTCATATGCAAGAATTGCAATAGCCACCAGATTACCGAAATAAGAAATCTCTGTAACATCCGTGAACAAAAAATACAGCACCGGATCGGACATGAGCAACACTACGCTGGCAATCTTAGGCCACCAAGGAACAACAAGCAGCAAGACGATATACACAGCGCAGACGATGCAGGACAATACGCTCAATGCCTCTAGCCAAAAAATGGTCCACAAAGTCAACGCTGCAGCAAGCACAGCTACGGCAATCATTGTTTTCCTACCCTGCGGCATAGCATCGCCTTCGCTGTTTCCCATACCCACCATTCGCACTCACCAACCCGCACAGCTATGGAACCGTGAGTTTCCAGCGTAGAACAATGAGGACTCGGAGGGAAGCTGGCATATACACGTTTCGTGTATGCCTAGGATGGTCTTTTTGGTGAGCTCTTCTTACAGTGGAATCGAAAGTAGCAATGATGCTCACCAAGGAGGGGACATGATTACACGATTATGGAAAGAACAATTTCGCGATGGCTGCCTCAGCATACGCTGGATTGCAGTGCTTATCGTTTCCATAACATTGCTGGTTGTGCAGCAGGTCACTTCATTCCCCGATGTTTGGCAACTGCCCAATATCGGACCGACCTTTCTCAACTACATGCTGCTCTTTAATTATTTCGGTTCAGGAACCCACTTGTATCTGTTTCTTCTTCCGTTTCTGGCGGCCCTGACAGGCGGCAGCATCTACGCAAACGAACGCCATACCAATCGTTTGCCTCTGCTGAGGGCACGTATTCCAAGGCCATTGATCATACGATCATCTTTGGTTTCCGGCTTCCTTCTCGGAGGCTTGGGAGGATTCCTGCCATTAGCGCTCAGCCTGCTGGTCGCAGTTGTCAGAGAACCTCATATGGAATTTGTGGATGGTCATTTCACCAATGATGGGGCAGCATATCCGCTGATTACATTCGACTCGTGGGTGTATGGCTTCTATGAACGCAACCAGGTTGTGCTGCTGGTAGCCATACTGCTTTATGTATTCGCGCTCTCAGGGTTGCTGGCATGCTTGGCCATATGCCTATCATTCTGGACACGGCATCGGTACGTGGAAATCATCGTTCCTCTGGTGCTGTCGTACATCGTATGGATGGCCACCAGCGGAACATCTCTAGGTGGTTTGAGCTTTATTGATTTTCTGGAGATCCGCGTGGCGAACGAAGCATGCTGCGCACTGGGGGCAGCCGTCACATTACCTGCGCTGATAATCATGATAGCCGCGTGTTATCTGCTGGAGGTGCGCCATGAAGCATGGTAATGTCCTCATGCCGCTTGTCAGGGCTGTTCCACTGGCGAAATTAGCCATGCTTGGCTGTGCCGCACTGGCAATCATGAGTTATGTGATGTCGTATGCGCGCCCCGATCTTACAGGCCGCTGGCAGCAGGTCATGCTGAACACCAATATATTCGGCTATAACCTCGTGCCTCTGTTTCTACTGCTGCTCTGCTTTGGTTCGACCCAATTCACCGGTTTCGAACGCGTGCGAGCCGATCCCCGCACAGAGTTGAGGCTCAACCTGATATGGGTGCTGATCGCAGCGCTGCTGGCCTCATTAGTGCCTTCGCTTGCGGCCATCATCGCATGGCTGTCCGCATCACAAACTCCACCTGCTTTCGTTTCAGCTTCGCTTGCGCCATTGCCATTGACCATCGGATATCTGTTCATGGAATTGACAGTGATTGGCCTGGCAGCGTTTCCGCCCATCAATGCCGGTGCCTCATGGGGGTTTACCGCGCCTCCGTTCATCATTATGTTCGCTTTGGCGAATTGGATGTTCAGCATAGCCGCTCCCCGAGTATTGGATCGGCTTTTTCTGTTTATGAGTTCCGTCCACAGCTCATCGCAACTGCTGCAGGAACGAGTGCTGCCATTTCTCATCCTGGCCGCAATACTCATTGCCGCCAATGCGATTGCGTATGCACATCGTGACTATCTCAGGCAATAGCGAGGCCATCATGTTGCACCGCATGCTTCCCATCAATGGACGAACCGTTTACCGCATACTGCTCGGCATACTGTATTGCGCGTTGATGTCACGATTCATCCTGCCACCGGATCCCGTAGTGTTCGTAGGCACGCCACATATTGCCGAATATGCCGGCGTCACCGGTATGGAAAATAATCTCGGTTTCATCGGGTTCATGCTGTTCGGCACGCTGCTTTCTCTCGGTCAGCCTGCCGAATATCTTATGAGGCCGAATCCATTCGTATTCATACGACGCGGACGAAGCTGGGGCCGATTGGCTCGATGCTTTGCTGCGACCGGCGGCTACTGTGTGATATTCGCCGGCGCACAGCTTGTCATCACCGTGATGCTATTCGCCATGCTGCCTGCCGAGGCTTTTCCCTACCGCACACGCAGTTTCTCTTTCGTTTCTCTGGCGTCGGGTGCGATCTGGGCCACCTTGATGCTGTTCATTCTGCTGCTCAGTGACATACTCGCCACACTGGTCGGCTACCGCACGCAAGGCTGGCTGTGGATTTTGGCAATCGTGGCCTTGTGTGCCATTCTGCCCGCCCTACAGCATGTGCTTATGGACGTAAATCTTCTCACCATACCCAATTGGGTGCTGCTATTCCCCTTGACAATAGCGGCACTGATCATCGCAATCGCCATCGCTTATCAGCATACGGAATTACTCACATCACACCTATAAGGAGGGCTCTCATGTATGTGAACATCGACAACGTATCGAAAACCATTCGGCGCAAAACAGTGCTCAACGCCGTAAGTGCACAATTCGAACGCGGCAAGGTATATGGCATTCTCGGACCGAATGGTTCGGGCAAAACCATGCTGCTCAGAACCCTCTGCGGGTTCATCAAGCCAACCAGCGGCTCCATAACCATCAACGGAACGCCTGTGACGTTTAACCACAAGCTGCCCGAAAACATCGGCATCATCATCGAGACGCCGGGTTTTGCGCCATCCAGGAGCGCAATGGATAATCTGCGGTATCTGGCGGATATCAACCATGCGTTCGATTCGGCGGAGGTGGAGAGGCTGATGCGACTGTTCGATCTTTGGGATCATCGCAACGACAAGGTCAAGTCGTATTCCTTGGGCATGCGGCAGAAGCTCGCCATTGTGCAAGCGTTCATGGAGCATCAGCGGTTGGTGCTGTTGGACGAGCCAACCAACGGCCTCGACTGGCGTTCCGTGGAACAGTTCATGAAGGAGGTGAACTATCAGCGCGAGCAGGGGCATACCATCATCATCGCCTCGCACCATAATGATGAGCTGGGCGGTATCGTGGATGCGGCCCTGCTCATGCGCAATGGCGTGATCGAACGGCAGGTGGCACCGGATGAGATTGCGTCGCTTTCACTTGATCGAGATCGAGCTGGGCGGTAGACCAACGCTAAGCATAAGCATGAGCCCCTCACAGCCGCAAAGGCTATGAGGGGCACATCAATCAATCGAGCAAACAGCGTTTATTCGGCCGGCACGATGGAGACGATCTTCGGTGCCTTGACGATCACCTTGCGCGGTTCCTTGCCGCCAAGACGATCTGCCACGGCCTCGAGTGCCTGCTTCTCCAGCTCGGCGGGGTCGATGTCCACCGGCACTTCGAGCTTGGCGCGCACCTTGCCCTTGATCTGCACCACGGCGGTCACGGTGTCGTGGCCAACGTAGCGTTCGTCGGCAACCGGCCACGGTGCGGCGGACAGGGACTCGTCATGGCCCAGTCGCTCCCACAGTTCCTCGCAGATGTGCGGGGCGATCGGTGCGAGCATCAGGATCAGCGGTTCCACGGCGGCGCGCGGCACGGCCTTCAGACCGGTCAGATGGTTGTTCAGCACAATCAGCTTGGCGATGGCCGTGTTCGGGCGCATGCCCTCCATCTCCGCGGTCACGTCGGCGATGGTGTTGTTGAGCAGCTTCAGGGTCTTCTCGTCCGGAGTTTCCTCGCTGATATGCAGCTCGCCGGTGGTTTCGTCCACCACGTTGCGCCACAGGCGCTGCAGGAAGCGCATGCCGCCGACCACGTTGCGGGTGTTCCACGGGCGGGATTCGTCCAGCGGGCCCATGCTCATCTCGTAGAGGCGGAAGGTGTCGGCACCGTAGTTCTCGTACATGTAGTCCGGGGTGACGATGTTCTTCAGCGACTTGCCCATCTTGCCGAACTCGCGGTTGGCGTGTTCGCCGTTCCAGGTGAACGTGGGTTCGCCGTTGGCATCGGCAGGGCCTTCCACCACTTCGTCGGCCGGCACGTACTGGCCGCGGTCGTCGGTGTAGGCGTAGGCCTGGATCATGCCTTGGTTGAACAGCTTGTGGAACGGTTCTGCCGAATCCACGTAGCCTAGGTCGAAGAGCACCTTGTGCCAGAAACGCGAGTACAGCAGGTGGAGCACGGCATGCTCGACGCCGCCGATGTAAAGATCCACGCCGCCTTCATCGCCCGAATACTTGTTGTGGTTCGGGCCCATCCAGTAGTTGAATTCGTCGGATTCAACCATGTGCTTGGTGTCGGTGGGGTCGATGTAGCGCATGTAGTACCAGCAGGAGCCGGCCCAGTTCGGCATGGTGTTGGTGTCGCGGTAGTAGGTCTTCTTGCCGTCGCCCAGATCGAGTTCGACCTTGACCCAGTCCTCGTTGCGGCTCAGCGGCGCTTCGGGGTTGGATTCGGCGTCCATCGGGTCGAAGGTGCGCGGCTGGTAGTCGGGCACGTCAGGCAGGTTGATGGGCAGCTGATCGTCCGGCAGCAGGTGCGGGGTGCCGTCCTCGCTGTAGACGATCGGGAAGGGCTCGCCCCAGTAGCGCTGGCGGGAGAACAGCCAGTCGCGCAGACGGTAGGACACGGTGCCCTTGCCCACGCCGGCGGATTCAAGCCAGGCGTTGACCTTGGCGATGGCGTCGTCCACGCGCAGGCCATCGAGGCTCAGTGCATCGCCAGCAGCCTTGGTGGCCTCGACGGACGAGTTGATCACGATGCCGTCGTGGGAGACGAACGGGGCCTTGCCTTCGTAGTTGGCCAGGTCGTCGCCGGATTCGGGCAGGGGCTTGACGGTGTAGATAACCGGCAGACCGAACTTGATGGCGAAATCATAATCGCGCTGGTCGCCGCCAGGCACGGCCATGATGGCACCGGTGCCGTAATCCATCAGCACGTAGTCGGCGGTGAACAGCGGCAGCTTGACGCCGGTGATCGGGTTGATGGCGTACAGACCGGTGAACAGACCGGTTTTCTCGCCAGCCTCATCCACGCGATCCTTGGCGGTTTTCGCCTCGGCTGCCAGACGGTAGGCCTTGACGGCCTCGACCGGGGTGGCATAGCCGCCCTTCCAATCCTCGGGGGTTTCGACGGGCCATTCGGCCGGCACGTCGGCCAGCAGATGGTGTTCCGGGGAGACGACGGCGAAGGTGGTGCCGAACAGGGTGTCGGGACGGGTGGTGTAAATCTCCATGTCCTTGTCACCGGCCGGGGTTTCGACCGTGAAGTGCACAGAGGCACCGTGGCTTTCACCGATCCAGTTGCGCTGCATGAGCTTGACCTTCTCAGGCCAGTCGATGCCGTCAAGATCGGCGATCAGACGGTGGCCGTACGCAGTGATGCGCATAGACCACTGGCGCAGCTCACGCTGGAAGACAGGGAAATTGCCACGCTCGGACTTGCCTTCGGCGGTGACCTCCTCGTTGGCGAGCACGGTGCCCAGACCAGGGCACCAGTTGACCGGCGACTTGGAGATGTAAGCCAGGCGGAAGTCGTTCAGAATATCCTGCTGTTCGGCTTCGCTCAGATCAGCCCATGCCTTGCCGTCGGATTCGTGGCCAGGGATGGCCTTCTCACCGTTTTCGAACTTGGCGACCAGCTCAGAAATCGGGCGTGCGGACCCCTTGGATCCGGAGGGATTGGTGGCGTCCTCGTCATACCAGCTTTCGTAGATGCGCGAGAAGATCCACTGCGTCCAACGCACATAGCCGGGATCGATGGTGGCGAAGGTGCGGCGGTTGTCAAAGCTCAGGCCCATGCGGTGCAGCTGACGGCTCATGTTGGCGATGTTCGCCTCAGTGGTCACACGCGGGTGCTGGCCGGTTTGCACGGCGTACTGTTCGGCGGGCAGACCGAAGGCGTCATAGCCCATGGCATGCAGCACATTCTCGCCCTTCATGCGGTGGTAGCGGGAGACCACGTCGGAGGCGAGGTAGCCAAGCGGATGGCCGACATGCAGACCCTTGCCGGAGGGGTAGGGGAACATGTCCATAGCGAAGTAGGAGGGGCGGCCCTCGGCGTTACGCCCCTTGCCGTCCTTCAGATCGCCGTTCACGTTCGCGGCCCAGAACGTGCCCTTCTCATCCCAAATCTTCTGCCATTTGTTTTCGATATCCTGCGCCAGCTGCGCGTTGTAGCGGAAGCCGGGCTCTTCAGATGCGCTGGTTGCGCTCTTCTCAGTATCACTCATAAGTCAGCAAATTAGCCGCGCAACTGGACACTTTAACGCCCCGATTGCACTGGTTTCCTATATTGCGGAATGTATGAGGCGTAAGCCATCACTCGGCATTGACGATCGCCTCGGCCTCACTGGCGTATCCGACGCTGAAACCGGTGGCGGATTCATAGGCGTGCACGGCTGTTGTCCAACTGCCGTCCTCAACCATGTCGTTCAGTGCAGTCGCAACACTGCTTGCCAATTGCGGGGCATCGCGGCGCACGGCGATGCCGTAGCCGTAGTCCTGCCGATCGTTGAGCTGCAGCAGTGTCGAATACCGCCCGCTGTCGGCCGCTCGCAGTCCGGCAAGAATCGCTTCGTCCGCCACGATCACATCCGCCGCACCGACCTGCATCGCAGTGACGCACTGGGCATAGCTGTCGCGTTCCTGAATCGTCACTTCCGGCTGCTCCCGGCTGAGCAGTTCAGCGGCTTCGTCGCCTTTGGCCGCGCATGCCGTGCGCCCGGCAAGGCTGCCGATAAGCGACGGATTATCGTCGGCTGCAAGTGTTTTGACATCCCGTTCGCGCACCAGCACACCTATGCCGGTTTTCAGATACGGGCCGGCAAAATTCACAGCCTGCTTCGACTGGTCGGTGATTAACCATGAAGCCACCACCATATCAACATTGCCTTCTGCCAGCTGCGAGACTCGGTTTTCAGGGCGCACTTGTTTGAAAATGATCTGCTTGTTCGCGTAGCCGAGTTTGGTGGCCACGTATTTGGCGATATCGATGTCAAGCCCCTCATAGTCGCCGTCATGCCAGTATCCCAGCCACGGCTCGTCGGCCGCCACCCCGATGGCGATGGTCGGCCCTTCCGGCGCCCCGGACAAGGCCGTGGTCACCTGCACCTGCCCGCAACCCGCCATCAGTGGCATCAGCGCAGCGGCAGCAAGCGCGGCTATCCCCCGCCGCATCATTGCTCGCCTGCGCACAGGACTCTCCTCTCTATGTTCCTCGACCCCATTGATAAAGTAATCAATCGTTGTTTGCGCCTACACCTTTTACCGCACCAACATATCATCACCGCTCTCCGTTCGAGATGAATGAACAAACCCACGCGTCCCAGAAATGATGACACATTTTTTATTATGCAACTCAATCAAGCTACCTTAGTTAATGTACTAAACAACCGAAAGGAATAGAAATGGTTCACAAGAAAAAGTCAGTATGGCTTGGATTAATTGTATTTGTCACCACAGGAGCATTAATTTCAGGAATCTCCATGCCCGCTTCAGCAATGGAAAGAAGCTTCCATATCAATGACTCACTACAAGTAATTAATCAACTGTCGTCAACTCCAACAATCACTGATGAGCAACTTGATAAATTACTTCATCGTCTTGAAAATATACCTATTGATTTACAAATGGCAGACCCGCGAACGACACCCAACTATCTCGAACGTTTGAATACAGCCATGGGAGGCCTAAATCCAAACGAAGTTCAACTTTATTTCAACCCTGCAGGATGCGCATACGAAGTAGGAATGTTAGTTTTGCAATACGGAATTCCAGTCGGTAAAGTTATCAATTGGATAAAGAAAGCAAGAAAAATATACGGCGGAGTCACTAAAATCTGGGAAGCAATACGAAGAGGAGATTTCCTAATTCAAATGGGCGGCGAAGCGCAGAGCATCTTCGCAATGATTCTTGGCATTGACGGCGTAATCCAGCAGTGTTTCAGCTAACTCGAATTCTTCAAAGATAAGAGAAGGAATTTATGGCGCATTTAATCAAAAATACCAATCACCTCACTCTTTTCAATGATAATAAACAAGCATGGGAACCAATTCCTTTAACGAAGGTGTTATTGGGACATCTGTTATTAACAGTACTGTTCAGGCTTCCAATTTCTCTATTATCATTGTCTACAATTTTATGGGTTTTTCAAATCAACAATATATCGCTCAGCATTTTGTTGTTGTCGATAATTCTCATAATAACATTTGCCGACATAATCGAATTGTTAATAGAACGACCTTTTACTTACAGACAACACCTCAATAAGCCTGCTATTCCTATTTTAATAACAATACTAGAAGTAATAATATTTGCGGTAATTTCACTTATTATCGCATGGACTTTCACCCGAGAGGAAACACTCGTAATCGTATATACCGTATGCCTCACGGCTGTACGAGCTATTTTTATGTTAACGCTTGACAAACCATGGCAGCGGGGCACAAATGCTACTGAAGATGCTGCAATACGCAAAAAACTTCATGAAGCAACACAAGAAACCATTCATGAAATACAGGCAGAACGAATACAACACTCTGCTACAATTCAACGTAAGTAGCAATATCAACACACATCAAGGATGAAAAAATGACCACAACAATTATAACATCTATCATTTCAACCGTAGTTTTATCCACAACTTTAGCAGCCCCCTCATCGACTCTCATCAACAGACAAAGCAATCAGTGGCCAATAGAACAGGAATCCGTATCTACCCAAATGATTAAGGAATGTCCTTACTGGCTGAAATTACTTGGCTTGTGCAAGTAGTAAAATCTGATGTTAACACAGAAAAGGGGAACAACAATGAATCAAGCAACGATGGTCGGCATCGTAGACAACGACGTATTTGCGTTGCAGGCCATCGCTGCCTATTTAAAGCGAGCACTACCAGATTCATATAGTATCGCCTGGCTAGCAAATTCAGGGGGAAAAGCCCTTGATTTCATCCGCACAGAGAAACATCCGGATGTAATGCTGGTGGACATGTCCATGGAAGACATGGAAGGATCATCACTTATCCGCGCCGTGCGGGAACGAGACAATCATATTTATATTATTGCCATCACTTCTTTTAGTCTTCAAGAGTATGCGAATGAAGCAAGTGCCGCAGGAGCTCAAACTATAATAGGGAAAAGTGAATTGAAAAAACTTGTGAATACAATTATCCAAAAAGATATTTTACAAAAAACAATTTGTGGCAACGTTTTTCAATCACCCCAGAAATCATTTGAAGCTTTAGCTCAAAACACCAGAAATGGTATTCACTCGCTTTCCAATCGCGAAAAAAGCATCATCGCCTTATGCTCACAAGGAGACACATCAGTTGAAATCGCCAATAAATTGGGATTATCCGAATCAACAATAAACACATATCTCAAACGTGCTATCGCTAAAACACATGCTCGCAATCGTGTGCATTTGGTATCTATGTGGATGCAAAGCTGTTTGAGGCATTCAAATTGAATATGCAACAAATTAAACATAACACAAAAATGCACATATTCTTGTTGCTTACAATAATGTGTACCGCTATTATTTTGGATGCATACGCGGGTCGTTTACAAGTACAAGACAATTGGCTCAATAATTCCATCAATATCGCGTACGTTCTTGCATGTTTATCAATCGCTCTATTCCCGAGAGCGGGAGCTACCATAACAATCATCATTGCGATCACATGTACTTGTATACCTATCATTGATTCCAGCAATATGGTATTTGGTGTTGCAGCTGCGTTCGGCATAGGCTTTTGTCTCATTCGCCCATGGATTATGTTGCCATTGGCCTTATTGTATACTGTTGCAAATTTTCTTATGTCTTTAATGCATGGGTTACCATTATCAACTGCAATGGCGATGACAATTGCGCAGAGTATCGGAAGCGTCATAGGATATGGCATCAAACGATATCGTCACGAGGCGGAGCGGCAGAAGCTTGAGCTGAGATTGCAAACGCTCAAAGAACGCAACGAAACAATGGAACGCGATAGAATCATTGCACGACAAATGCATGATGAGCTAACCAATGATCTAACCTATATCATCACCGTTGCTGAGACACGCTTAATGGACGCGGACGGTGTCGAACAGGAAACACTAAACAAACTTTCCGATAGAGCCAAGGACGCTCTGGACTGCGCCCATCAGGCTATCGACATGCTGCGCCACAAGGATTATTCCTCCCTAGACGAGCAAATAAATAATACAACTCTTTGGGATGAAATCATAACAGGTATTATTCAGCGGAATCGTTTGGATCTAGCCCAGATGGGGTATAACGGGACAGTAAGCATACAAGGAATCGAATACGCTAACTCATATGGAAAAAAGGTGTGCGACGAAGTTTGTTCGTTACTGCAGGAATTATTCTTCAACATACGCAAGCATTGCAGCCGGCAAGACGGAGACTACTCGCTTAGCATCGAGGTTAATCATACTTTTTTGAATATCATCCAAATGAATAGCATTGCATCTATTCCCTCATTGACGCAATCTAACCGAGGACTAGCCATACACCGCGATATCATCGGACGTCTTGGTGGCACATTCACAACCTCCGCTGAGGATGGGACATGGATTCTTAAAGTCGCTATTCCCTCTCCCGAATCTGGCAGCAAATAATCTCTCGCTTCGCCGAGATGTCCCGCACAATGTGTCATGCTACTTGAACATGCGCGAACGGGTGAGGAACCAGGTCACCAGTGCGGAGATGATCACCGAAATAACGATAATGACTGCGAAACCCCACGGCTTATCAGTAAGCGGCATGCCCAGCATGCTACCGTCGAAATTCATGCCGTACATGGAGAAAATCAGCGTCGGAATCGACAGGGTAATCGAGATGATAGTGAAGATGCGCATCACATTGTTCAGATTGTTCGACACGATCGAAGCGAACGCATCGGTCATATTCGCAAGAACGCCGCTGTAGATATTGGCCATCTCGATGGCCTGTCTGTTTTCAGTGATCACGTCGTCAAGCAGATCCTCGTCGTCCGGGTATTGCTTGATGCGCTGCATGGTGGTGAGCTTTTCCATCACGATTTCGTTCGATTTGAGCGAGGTGGTGAAATACACCAAGGTTTTGCTCAGTTCCATGAGCATCACGATTTCGCGGTTCTGCATCGAGTGGCGCAGCTTCAGTTCCAGCTTGTCGCTTTCACGGTCGATGATGCGCAGATAACGCAGATACATGGTGGCGTTGCGGTACAGAATCTGCAGGATGAACCGTGAGCGCATGAACGTGTTGAATCCGCGGATTGTGCCTTCCATGAACGGGTGGAGCACCGGGGTGTCCTGCATACATACGGTGATGATGAGGTTTTCGGTCACGATAATCGACAGAGGGATGGTTTCATACCAATCGCGTCCGCCACGCTCTTCGACGGTGGGGATGTCGACGATGATCATCGTGTACTCATCCTCGACGTCCACACGCGAACGTTCCTCGTCATCCAGCGGGGCGCGCAAATCAGCCAGATCAATGCCGGTTTGCGAGGCGACGGTGGCGAGCTCCACATCGGTGGGTTCGCTCAAACACAACCATGAGCCGTTTTCCGGTTTGTCAACCTGTTCCACTTGGCCATTGATTGAACTGAACACTCTCAGCATGTCGTCTCTCACCCGCCTTTCGCACCGTACGTTTGTTGCGATGCCTGTCCGCGTACATCCCTTGCGGTTTTATTCCACGCATTGATATGTGCAGTGCCGCAAACCGTGTTAAGTGTAGTCCCGTGGTCACGACTTCCACGCCGTATGCTTCAAGAATTCGTCCTCTGTTCACTCGGTACAGTTCATCTGGCATAGCGGCAAGCAGATATTCACCATGTCACTGGTTTCCAAGCGGGCATATGTGGCCCGCGCAGATCGGCTGGCCCGTTTTCCCAATCGGCGTCGTCGGCGATTGCCGGCCCCTTGTTGTATTCGTCCACATCAAACAGCGGACGTTCAACGGGCACGCCGTTGATGCTATGACGCACGGATAGCTTGCACCAGAAGGCGTTGCGCAGCGCTCCGAACACATTCAACCCGTCGCGATTCATATCCATCAGGTGCGCGATGGTGCTGGTGATCCAAGATCCATGCGATACCAGCATCAGTGTGGTCGGCACATCGCGTTGGTCGCCCGATTCCAATTCGGCGATGATGTCATACAGCGCCTGCGAGCCTCGCGAACCGACTTCGGCCCGGCTCTCCACGCCATACTTGGTTTCCCCACCCGTGTGGTGTTTCCAAGAATCGTAGGCCTCAGGATCCATGGCTTGAATCTGCGCGCGGGTCATGCCCTCCCATTGGCCAAAGCTGCGCTCACGTAGACGGGCATCAACCACCACGTCAAGACCAAGAATGTCTGCGAAGGCGTGCGCGGTCTGCTGGGCGCGGAACAGGTCGGAGCTCATCACCACCATGCGTCGTGCCGCAGCCGGCGCCTCCTGATATTGCGTCACGTCAACTTGTTCGGCGGCACCTGCACCAGGTTGTGCGATGCGTTCGGGGTGCAGGGCCTGCGCGCTCACCTTGGCCCAGTACAGGCGTTTGGCCAGAGCGAAGGCGGATTGGTCAACCTGCCACTGCCCCACAATATCCAAGGGCACATCGATCTGCCCTTGCAGGCGGCGGGCAAGATTGTATGACGTACGCCCATGCCTGAGCATAAAGACTTCTTCGATCATGACGCCTCCCCATCATCCGTTCATCGCCAACTCCATTTCAGCACATTACGCCGACGCTTATGGCGTGCTTTCATGGCACATCCATGGTCACTTCCTTGGGGTGGAACCCGTACAATGGCACCGTGAACCTTTCTGACGCAACCCGGGCATTCGTCGCACGTCATCGAGCAGAGAACGTGCGTAATCTGGCATTGCATGCCAAACACGATGATGACGTGGATCTGCCGCTGGCATTGGATCAGATCGCCGGTTGGCAGACCGCATGCGCCAAATTGCCCACTTGGGCGGCTCACGATGATATTTGGTATCCGCCGCACCTGTCGATGGAGCAATGCTCGTCGGAAGCCACCGCGCGTTACAAGATGAATGTGGCGAGGCGGCTTATTGGGCAGGCGAGCGAGACGAGTCTGGTGGATCTGACGGGCGGATTCGGCGTGGACTGCTCCTATATGGCACGTGCATTCGATCATGCCACCTATGTGGAAAGGCAGGAACATCTATGTGCGCTGGCCGAGCACAATATGGCGGCGCTTGGTTTGGAGCATGTTGATGTGGTCAACGCGGATGCCAAACAGTATCTGCAATCCATGCCGCAGGCTACGCTGATTTTTCTTGATCCGGCCCGTCGCGATGCGCATGGGGCGCGCACCTACGCCATTGCCGACTGCGCACCCGATGCGCTCGGTTTGAAGAACACTCTGCTGGCCAAGGCCGAACATGTGATGATCAAGCTCTCCCCCATGCTGGACTGGCGCAAGACCGTGGCCGACTTTCAGGGTGCGGTAAGCGAAGTGCATATCGTATCCGCGGCGAATGAGTGCAAGGAGTTGCTGCTGGTATTGGGTCGCGACGTCTGCGACGCTCCGCGACTGGTGTGTGTGAACGACGACCAGTGCCTAGAAGTCGCTCCCAACAAAGCCATAACCTCCGAAAACGCAGCACATTGCGATGCCGCTGCAATCGATATGACATCTGAAAACATCGCTGGCTGGCATCTATACGAGCCGAACGCCTCGGTGATGAAAGCGGGCTGCTTTGCCATGCTTGAGCAACGCTTTGGCGTCACGCAAATCGCCCCCAATTCGCATCTGTTCATCTCACATGAGGCTGTGGCCAATTTTCCTGGAAGAGAGTTCGTAATCGACGCGGCGAGCACAATGGGCAAAAAGGAGCTGCGTGCAACGCTCGCCGGCCTGACCCACGCCAATATCACCGCACGCAATGTTCCGCTGTCCGTAGCAGCGCTGCGCAAGAAGCTCAAGCTCAAAGATGGCGGCGACACCACCCTGTTCGCCACCAGCGATAGCAACAACCGTCATCTCATCATTCGTTGCCACAAGCCGGCGAGCGCACCACAACGTTAACCCGTTAACCATCAGTTTCGCTGTACTGTTCTTCCCCCCCACGTGCCGGGAACGGCACGAGATACGGTGTGGGTATGACTGATGCGATTGTGAACCTTGCAAACTCTCCGTTAGTTGACGATACGAAAGCTATGCCGCGGACCATTGAGGTACGTGGGGCGCGCGTGCATAATCTCAAGAACATCGATGTGGATGTGCCGTTGCATGAGATTGTCGGCGTTGCGGGTGTGTCTGGTTCGGGCAAGAGTTCGCTGGCTTTGGGTGTGTTGTATGCCGAGGGGTCGCGACGGTATTTGGAGGCGTTGTCCACCTATACCAGGCGTCGACTTACGCAAGCGAGCCGTGCCAGTGTGGATGAGGTGTTGCATGTGCCGGCGTCGTTGGCGTTGCATCAGCGGCCTACTGTGCCGGGTGTGCGTTCCACTTTCGGCACGATGACCGAACTGCTCAATAGTCTGAGGCTGATGTTCTCCCGGCTTGCGTCGCATCGCTGCGGTCATTGCGGCACCTATCACCGCCCTACGTTGGATGTGGCGGCTGAGCGTCCCATTGTTTGCGCGAATTGTGGCGAGACGATGCGTGTGCCGGGCGCGGAGGATTTGGCGTTCAATTCGGCCGGCGCCTGCCCCACCTGTTCGGGCACTGGTATCGTGCGTACGGTGAATCGGGCTGCCTTGGTGCCGGATGAATCCAAGTCCATCGATGATGGCGCGGTGCTGCCTTGGGGTTCGTTGATGTGGGATCTAATGAAACAGGTGGCCGGTGCGATGGGTGTGCGCACGAATGTGCCGTTTCGCGAGCTGACGGCCGAGGAGCGCGACATTGTGTTCAATGGCCCGGCGGTGAAGAAGCATATTCTATATCGGCCGAAGAAGGGCGATGATTTCGCTGAACTGGATTTCACGTATTACAACGCGGTGTATACGGTTGAGAATGCGCTGGCCAAGGCGAAGGATGAGAAGGGTCTTAAGCGTGTGGCCAAATTCCTGACGGAGGGGCCGTGCCCGGATTGTGGAGGTACGCGTCTGTCCGCCGCGGCAAGAGAACCTCGCGTAGGTGCCGATTGGGCGGATGCCTCCGTCGCCGCGCGGCTGGCGACGGGCGATGGGAAACCGGACAATCCGGATGATTACGGATTGAATCTGGCGCAGGCTTCGGCCATGACGTTGGACGAGGCTGTGGCCTGGGTGCGACGAATTCCGGATACCTTGCCTGAGGCGATGCGGCCGATGGCGCGCAATATCGGCGAATCATTCCTTGATGTGGCACGTCGATTGCTGGAGCTTGGCCTGGGCTATCTTGCGCTTGATCGTGCAGGGTCGACGCTGTCTACCGGTGAGCGACAGCGTGTGCAGTTGGCTCGTGCCGTGCGCAATCGCACCACTGGTGTGCTGTATGTGTTGGATGAGCCGTCGATTGGTTTGCATCCGGCGAATGTGGACGGCCTGTTGGGTGTGATGCGTGATTTGAAGGCGGATGGCAATTCCGTGGTGGTGGTCGATCATGATACGCGCGTGCTGGCTGCCTGTGATCATCTTATTGAAATGGGCCCGGTGGCCGGTGCTGATGGCGGGCATGTGATTGCGCAGGGGTCGGTGGCCGAGGTGGCGGCGAGCGCGGACTCTCGCATCGCACCGTTTATCGAAGTATCCGGCCAGCGGCGTATTCGCGGGATTGTTTCGCCTGAGCACATGTTTGCACATGGGCATATTCGTATGCACACCAAGGCGATTCATACGGTTAAGCCGTTGTCGGTTGATATTCCGCGTGGACGTTTGGTGGCTGTGACCGGTGTGTCTGGGTCGGGTAAGACCACGATGGTGTTGGAGTCGCTGATTCCGGCGTTGCGGGCGGCAGCCTTAGGCGAGGCGTTGCCTACGCATGTGGCTGATGTGCAAGCCCAGGGCATTGCACGTGCGAATCTTATTGATTCGAGCCCTATTGGGGCGAATGTGCGTTCCACGGTGGCCACGTATGCCGATGTTCATGATGATTTGCGTCGCGCGTTCGCGCGTTCGGATGCGGCGAAACAGGCCGGATTCAAGGCTGGCGATTTTTCCTATAACACCGGCCGGCTGCGTTGCCCAACGTGCGATGGCACCGGTTCGATTTCGCTGGATGTGCAGTTTTTGCCGGACGTGACGATTGATTGCCCGGATTGCCGAGGCTCGCGGTATGCCGCTGATGCTGAGCGGATTCGCTGCTCATTCGATGAGCACGCTTCTGCAGCCCACAGTCTTCCAGAATTGATGGCGATGAGTGTGGACGAGGCGCTGCTCGCCACCGGTAAGTTGAAGAAGGTGCAAACCAGGCTACGTACGTTGCATGATCTTGGTTTGGGCTATCTGACATTGGGCGAGCCGACGCCCGCACTGTCGGGTGGTGAGGCGCAGCGGCTCAAGCTTGCCAGCGAAATGGGCCGGGCGCAGTCGGATGCGGTGTTCGTGTTCGATGAGCCGACCATTGGTTTGCACCCGTTGGATGTGCAAGTGCTGCTGGGCGTATTCGACCGTTTGGTGGCGGCCGGTGCCACCGTTGTCGTCATCGAGCATGATCTTGATCTGATCGCCAACGCCGATTGGACTATCGACATGGGCCCGGGAGGCGGCGAATCCGGCGGACGCATCGTCGCCACGGGCACCCCGCAAGCCATCGCCGCCAACCCAGACAGTCTTACCGGCCGTTACATCGCATTACAGCAATAAGGCCAGCAGGCTACTTGTTGAGTTCTGCCTTGACTAGGCCGGCGAGCTTGCCGCCGTCGATGGTTTTGCCGGCGAGCGCGGCGCGCGCCGCCTTGACCACACGCCCCATGTCCTTGGGGCCGGCAGGATTCACTTCGGCCACTGCATCGGCGATGGCTTTGGCGTAATCCTCATCGGTTGCGGCGGCCGGCAGGAAGGTCTCGAGGAAATCGGCTTCGGCGGTTTCGGGAGCGGCCTTGTCTGCCAATCCCTTGTCCTCATAGAGTTTGGCGGTGTCGCGACGTGTTTTGACGCCCTTCTGAATAACCTTCAGCACCTCTTCGTCGGTGGCTTCGTGGCCGTTGGCGATCTCCATGTTCTGGATATCCGCCAGCGTCAGGTTGATCGGATTGAGCTTGGCCTTGTCCTTGGCCTTCATCGCGGCGATCTTAGCTTTTTTCAACGTGTCTTTCATCGACATGGCATGCTTCCCTTCATTCACGTATTTGGTTGCATATGCATTGTGCCGTTGCCACCCTACTCCCTGTGTCGGTCTTGTGCGCTTCAAAACCATGACGCAATTCGGACATGCTGGGTACAATGCCCTGCGTGATGCGACGCATCTGTAGGGTGGCGATTGCAGAGCAGGAGAAAACGAGAGCGGGAGCGGTCATGGCTAACAAGCACAACGACACACATCAACCAGTACGATACGCATACATGTCACTGGGCGCGCGTATTCGAGCCGAGTGGATGATCTATATCGTCGCACTGATCATCGCCTTGATCGCCAGTTTTATCGGGCAGATTTCCATCCCCATCGGGCCGGGGCAGCTTATTCTGTTCCCCATTTTCTACGCTATTGTTCTTGGCATTCTTTCCGGCCCATCGGCGCTCAGGATTTTCCACGGAACGCAGGTGAAGGCGGCCAGCAAACTGGTGATCGTGGCCATCAGTCCGTTCATCGCCAAGCTCGGCATCGCAGCCGGTGCCTCGATTGACACTGTGGTGTCTGCTGGACCGGCTTTGTTCTCGCATGCCTTCGGTGACATACTCACCATTGCGATCGCACTGCCTGTAGCGCTGGCATTGGGCTTGAAGCGTGAGTCGATTGGCGCGGCAAGCTCGATCAACCGTGAAACCAATCTTGCCGTCACCACGGATGTGTATGGTGCGGAAAGCCCCGAGGCACGCGGCAGCCTGTCGATTTATGTGGTTGGCGGCATGTTGGGAACCATCTACTTCGGTCTGATGGCCAGCATCGTGGCGGCATTCAATGTGTTGCACCCCCTGGCCCTCGGCTTGGCATCGGGTGTGGGCGCAGGCATTATGATGGCGGCCGCCGTCGGATCCCTTGGTGCCATCTATCCCGATCAGGCCGATCAGATCACCGCATTGGCGAGCGCCTCGCAGACCATCGCCGGTATCGACGGCGTCTATCTGGCCATGTTCGTGGCATTGCCGCTGACGGCGTTCCTGTATCGCAAGCTTGAACCGTGGTTCGCCGCACGCCGTCATGAACCGAGTGATGTGCTGACCGATAACGATACTCGCCACGAGTCCGATGCAATGCACGCTGCCAACGGCACAGATAAGAGTGCAGACAATGCCTCCAAATCCTCGGCACCCGTCAACGGCGGCATGCGCGTCGGCGAATGGGCGTTCCTGTTCGCACTTGCCGGCGTTGGCATCATTCTTGCCAACTTTGTGGGATTCCACGTCAGCCCGCTGTCAAGTCTGCCTGGGGTCTGTGTGCTGTTCGTGCTGTCGATGCTCGGTATGGCATGCACCAAACTGATTCCGCTCAAACTGCCCATCGTGGCCTATGTGTCGATTCTTGGACTGCTCGCGGCCGGCCCCTGGAGCCCGATTCAAGACATGGTGGTTGCCTCGGTGAACGTCATCAACCTGACCGCCCCGCTTGCTTTGGTTGGTGCTTTCGCGGGTATCGGAGTGGCCGACCAGTTGGGGTTCTTCGTCAAGCAGGGGTGGAAGATGATTGTGGTCGGCGTGGTGTTCATGACCGGCTCGTTCGTGATCACCGGCTTGATCGCACAAGGCCTGCTGACCTTGACCGGTGCGATCTGATGCGCGCCAACCGCCTTTTTCGATAAGGAGTTTTCATGCTGGATATGCTTATTGCCAACGCCACCGTGCTGCTGCCCAATGCCGCCGGTGTGCGCCGCCATACCACTGTGGGCGTGAGTGGAAACCGCATTGCTTTCGTGCGCCCGACGCAATCCGACGATATGCAGCTCGACGCTGCAACGCGCATCGATGGCACGAATCTGCTGGTTATGCCCGGTTTAGTGGACTGCCATACGCATACCGGCCAGCAGTTGTTGCGCGGTCGGGTGCTCGATGAGCTGCCGATGATTTGGACGCGCATCATGCTGCCGTTCGAATCCACGCTCACACCGGAGTTGATGCGGCTTTCTGCCAAATTATGCGCGTTGGAGATGATTAAGTCCGGCACGACGGGTTTTGTGGATGCCGGTTCGTATTTCATGGATGAGGCCGCAGCCGTGTACGCCGATTCCGGATTGCGCGGGGTGTTGTCGCTGTCGACCATGGATCAGCCGGGATTGCCGGACAGTATCGCCACCACTACGGATGAGGCTGTATCCAACGCCGATGCTTTCTATGAGCGTTGGGATGGTGCTGCTGATGGGCGTGTGCGTGTGGCTTATGCGTTGCGCGCGCTGATGAGCTGTTCCGAGGAGCTTATCGTGCGTACTGCGCATCATGCCGCTGAGCGTGGCGCGCTGTTGCAAGCGCATATGAACGAGTATGCGGGCGAGATCAATCATTGTTTGCAGCATCATCGCATGCGCCCGTTCGAATATTTGAATTCCCTGGGGGTGCTCTCCGATCGCTTCCTAGGCGCGCATTGCCTGATGCTGGGGGAAAACGAGAAGAATCTGCTGGTGGAGCATGGGGTCAAAACCTGTCATTGTCCGTTCTCCAATTGTGGCAAGGCTGCTCCCGAAACACCGAGCCTGCGTTCGCGCGGCGTGGTCGAGGGGTTGGGCTCGGATGGTGCGGCCCATGGTGGATTGTCGTTGTGGGCCGAGATGCGGCTGTTTCGTTCGATAATGAACGTGGTGCGCGGCATCCCCATCGCCGATCCGGCCGTGATGCCCGCCGACGTCATTGTGAATATGGCGACCGTCAATGGATGCACGTTCATGGGTTTGGAGCATGCGGGCGTCATCGAGCCTGGAGCGGTGGCTGATCTCATCACCGTGGATCTGCGCACTCCCGGCATGTATCCGAGCGGCAATATCGTCAATTCGCTGGTGGAATGTGCCAGTGCCGCCGATGTACGTGACATGATCGTGGATGGTCGTCTGCTCATGCGTGACCGTCAGGTGCTCACTTTGGATGAACAGGCGATTCTGTCTGAAGCGGATGATTATCAGGCATATCTCGACAATCTTGCTGAGGCGAAGAAGTCCGACAAGATGGGAGGGCGTGCACTGTGACGACGATGCTGCTGGTTATCCTCGCAAATGCTGTGATTGGTTTGTCCATCGGGTTGACGGGATTCGCGGGATTCCTGTTGCCGATGTTCTATGCCGGTTTTCTTGGTCTGCATCCAGTTGAAGGATTGGCATTATCGTTCGCGGCATTCCTGGTATCCGGTTCCCTTGGATGCCCGGCATATCGCAAAACCGGTGACCTGCCGCTCAAACCTTGTGCGGCGTTGCTGGCCGGCAGTGCCATCGGTGCCATAGCCGGCACACGTATTGGACTGATGCTGCCGGCCGGCATTCTGACCGTCATACTGTATCTGGTGGTGTTGGTCAGTGGCGCTTCAGTGCTGGTTCAATTGGTCACGTCGCTGACGCATAGAAATCGCGACGATGCTCATAACGCCTCGCAACCGGCTAAGCACATCGGGCATATCACTCTGTTCATCATCGGTTTGACGACCGCCACCGTATGCGCGGCAAGCGGAGCAGGCGGGCCTGTTCTGGTCATTCCGCTGCTGCTGGCATTCGGCGTGCCTGCGCGCAGGGCTGTGGCGATGTCGCTAATCGATTCCGTGGTGATTGCCATTCCCGCCACCATTGGCTATTTCGCCTCCGGTATGATTGCCGCCTCCACGTGGGTGCTGCTGCCCGCTGCATTGATTGCGCACGGTGTGGGCACGCTGGTCGGCGCAGCCAACGCGCAGCGTATCAATGCACTTCAGCTCAAAACAATTGTGGCCGTTGGCGCTGTTGCCATTGCCGTGTACAAGCTCGCCGCAACCGTGGTGTGAGTATCGGCTATTTATCTATTCCTGCCATGCTCGCAGCACGGATTGCGGCACTTGGCTCGCATCCCACCGGTAGTGGCCGGTGACATTCATATGCTTCGCAAACGCCAGATAATCGTTTTCGCGTTGCTGCTGGCCCATATTGTGATTGACGAATGCGGTGCCTTTGCTGTCTCGTTTGTCGGAGATGACGCCGATGTGCTTGGTTGTTTGGAATACGACAATGTCACCCTGCTGCCATTGCGCATAGTCGGCGGTGTCCGTGGTTAGGGATTGCGCGTATTTGCCGAAGAACACATTAAGCACGCCGGTGCGGCGAAAGTCGATGTTCGGGTCGGGAGCAGGTGCCACTGCAGCATAGGATGACGGATCGGCGGCGACATCCGCATCAACCATGGCCTTGAGGTCGTATCCGGCGTTTTTGAATGCGCGCCATACCACATCGGTGCAGGCGCCCCGATCGTCCGGCGGATAACCACCCTCATAATAACCGGAATCGTAAGTCGGCTTGGCGGCTGAATCGGCTTGAGCACCTTGGTTGATATCGGTGTAATCATCGATGCCATCGCCGTCGTAATCGACGCTGGAGGTGAGCTTGGGATATCGTGCTTCCGTTTCGCTTTGCGGTGCAGCCGTCACGCCATCCAGCGAGGGAATGCCGCCGAAATGACGCCACATCAGCATTCCGGCGCTTGCGGCGATGATCAACGTCACCACCATAGTGGCAGCAATCACTCGCCAGTGCCGCCGATAATGGGGCACGTCAGGCTGGTTCATACCGATATGCCGCGCCATAATCCTCGATTCTTTATATCCCACCAACCGTTGCGGCACTCATCATACGACCTGCCAGAGGCATCACCTATGCCATCACTTATGCACCACTGCATTGATGAATCCCGTGGCCTTTTTCATTGGTTCCACGGGATTCATCATTGATGTTGGCTCGTCAACATCTCAAGCAGGGCATTACCGCACCAAACGGAAGATGCGGGCCGACGGCTTATCGACAGCGGAGGCGGTGAGACGCACGGTGGTTTCATCCACCACGTCCACGCCCCAGGGCTTGGCTTCAGGCGCATGGGCGGCATCGGACGGGTTGGGGAAGATCTGTTCCAGACGTGCGCCTTCGGGCACGGTCACGTCGATTGAGTCGTTGCCGCCGCGACGCCAGACGGTAAGATATCCGTCGGATTCGCCTGCCTTCCCGTCGAACGGACGCAGGCCACTGGCCAGCCAATCGCCGTTGAAATCGGGCAGTCCTGCCGGCCACCACGGCACCAGATGCTCCTGCTCGGCGAGCACGCGACGATGCAGGGCGATGGCGTCACGCACCAATGCCAAGCGCGTATCGTCCATCCGGTTGATGAATCCAGACAGATAGAGACGCCCCAGCACGCCGGCCGCCAGCGTGAGTACAGCGGTCTCATCATCCATTTCCTGCTGGGCGTAGCCCCAGTTGCCTTGCTGTTCAGGCAGGATCGTCATGCCTGCTCCGGCCGCGATGGCCGCATACACCAGCGGGTCGCACTGGTCGGATGTGGATTGCAGATCGAGGCGTTGCAGTTGCGCAAAGTCAGCGCGCATGGCGCCCGAACCACAGTTTTCAATCATGACATCCGGATGCCGGCGGCGCACATCGTCAAGCCAATCCAGGTAGGCACGGCAATGGTCGAGCAGCGCGCCGCCCTGGGATTCAGCCTCGAAATCGCTACCGACGCCGGGGATGGTGTTGTAGTCGAATTTGAAGAACACCGTACCGAACTCGTCAATCAGCCGGTCGACGGTGCGGGTCACATGGGCGCGGGCCTGTGGCGAGCGGAAATCAAGCAGATACCGGCCGCTATGTGCAACACGCACACCGTGGCGTTGGAAGAACGCGGATTCCGGCAGACGGTCGGCCATTGGTGATTTGACACCGATCACCTCAGGTTCGAGCCATAGGCCCAATCCCATGCCGTGGGCGTGGATGGCTTCGGCCACACCGGCTAGGCCGGCTTTGCCGAAACGGTTGGTCGAGGGTTCCCACTCGCCGACCATATCCCACCAGCCGCCGTCGGTGCTGTCGTACCAGCCGGCGTCAATGCAGAATATGTCAGCACCGGCCTTGGCCGCGCCTTCGATCAGTGGCAGTTCCTTGTCCAGGCGCGGGTCGCCGAACAATGTATTCATGTAGTCGTTGTAGATGACCAGCCCCTGACTGGTCTCGAACTGTGCCGAACGCCCAAGCTCTGCAGCCTTGACACGGCGCAGGGTGCGGCGTTGCAACGTCATTTCGGCCACCGCCTGCTGCCAGTCACCGGCGGTGATGGCGAAGCTGGCCGGCACCGACGTGAAATCATGTCCTTCGCCCAAAGCCGTGAACCACTGATGGTCGTCGTCCTCCGGGCCGAAGGCGGTGATGTGCAGACCGGGATCGTTTTCACCGACCTCCCATTCCCATGCGCCGTTGTGTTCGATCTGCCACATCAGCGAGAAAGCCGCGTCGGCATCCTTGTCGTTGCCGTGCAACGCTTCGATGATACCGGCGGGCTGCCGTTCGGCCGTTGTCCAAGTCGATGCCGATCGCTGCACGAAACGCGATGACGATTCGCCGGGGTTGATGCGCAGGTTGCGGTCTCGCACAACGGTGTCGCGCAGACGGGCAATATGCCAATCGTTTTCGGCGGACCATGCCCCCTCGCCCCACAGAATGCGTGCATGATCGACATCGGTATGGTTCGCATCCATCGGCAGGGTCAGGCTCAGCGAGGACACTGCCTCCACGGGGCAGCGTTCCGACGAGCTCATCTGCACATGTGTGCGCACGGCGGACAGGCCAGGATAGGCCTCGAACACCGACGTCACAACAAGGGCGCTTTCCGATGAGCGTTGAACGATCTGTAAACGGTACGGTTCGCCGTCACGGGCGGGATCCGCAGCCGTGGCCTCAACAAATCGCAGCTTGGAACCGGCCACGGATGTGATCAGACGCAGACGGTTGTCGCTTGCGCCGCTGGCGGTGGCGACGACCTCGACGATCGGCCGCGGATCGCGCTGCGCAGGAGCGTCCAGGCTCGCCGGCGTCATGCCTCGGCCGGACAACCCCACCAGTTTTACCGGAGCGTCGGGCGCTGCTTCAAAGACCATGCGCACCACGCCATTGCCCCATAAGAATCGTCCCTGCGCATCAGTTTTAATAACGGTATTGCGAATATCGACCACAGTGTCTCCCTATATTGCGCTATATCGCGCTGTTTAGGCCGCACGATGCGCGACCTTGCCTATGTAACGTTATTATTATAGCGCTACAACTAGCATGCTCCAACCATGGCGAGGATACGTGCCGTGTACTGTGTACATGACTGCATCACCAACATTTCAGGAAGGCGATATGGCGACATTGCGCGATGTGGCGGAGCGGGCCGGCGTATCCCCGTCCACCGTATCCTATGTACTGCGCGGCGACCCCCGTTTCCAGCCTGATACCGTCGCCCGCGTGCAACGCGCGGCCGAGGAACTTGGCTACGCGGCGAATCTATCGGCCCGCATCCTCAAAGCCGGTCGCAACGGCGTTATCGGCGTGGCCGTATACGGCTTGGCCATCTGCCAGCCGATGCAGCTGGCGGCCGCTCTTACCCGCGAGGCCACCGAGCGAGGACTGAACACCATCGTCCAGCAAACCGTCAATTCGCGCGAAGGGGAGCTGCGTTCGTTGGAGCAGGTGACCAGCCAGTTCTGCGACGGTCTGATTTTCAGCCCCAGCAGCGTCTCCCCCGCCGAAATCAAAGCGTTCGTGGGCTCCAAACCGATGGTGTGGTGTGAGGATTTCGCCGCCGAGCCGCTATTCGATGCCGTGGTGACGCCTAGTTTTGAGGGCGCTCAAGCCGCCGTACGGCATCTGCTGAGTGTGGGATGTCACCGTATCGCCGTGCTCGGTGCGAATCCGCCACGACCGGATCATGCCGATTCGAGCAATACTGCGTTTTGCAATCAACGATTGGCCGGTTGCACGATGGCACTTGCCGAGGCGGGACTCTCGCTGCCATCCGATTCGGTTATCCCCTGCCCTTGGGATTATGAGGATTCACGTCTTGCCGCACACCGGCTCGCGGACGCAGGACTGGTGGGAGGCGACAATCCTGCCATAGATGGCCTGTTCTGCATGAACGACACTGTGGCGATGGGCGCCTCACGCGGTTTCGCCGATTGCGGGATTCGCGTTCCCGACGATGTGGCACTCATCGGGTTCGATGGCATTGCGGAAACCGCCTATACCGTGCCGTCCATCAGCACCATCGCCATTGACTACGGCGATTATGCGCGCAAGGCGCTGGATCTGTTGGTCGCACGCATCGAATCCGCAACGTCGAAAGGCGCGGCGACTCTCGTTGCACCACCGCAACGTCTGGTTGCCAATTTCACGCTGGCGCAACGAGAGTCCACGCATCTGGTTCGCTAACGCCAGATCACTGTGGTCTGGCCGAGCTCCAGCGTGGCGACCGGTCCGCGCGAGGAACGCTCGCCGCGCGGACCGCCGATAATGTCGGTGTCGAACACGAACGGTGCGCCATCGGGCTGTTCGAACCGTTCCTCGACCACGCGAGGCGTGCCGAGGTCGCAGGTGCGCACCACCGATCCGGTGCCGAATGCCCCTGCATCAGCATCATCAGTGTTGTCGGCCAGCCCAATCGTCAGTGCCACCATGTCGCCGTCAGGCGCCACGGTGACCGTAGCCTCGGCGTCATGCACCAGCGCGCCGTTCTCTCCCAGCAGCGCACGCGCGCCTCCGAGGTAGGTGTTGTCGCGGGCGAACACCGGCTGCGGCACTTCGCGGAACTGTTCCTCATCACCGGTCACCGTTTGGTCGGCCAGTAGCTCGTAATCATCAAGTGTCGCCGGGATTTCACCGTGTTCGCCGACTCCGCGCATTCCGCAGTTCAGCGCGCGCACGTTGTAGATGCGCGTTCCATGGCCCACAAAGCACCAGCCGTGCTGATCGTCGTTTTCTGGCGCGGCACCTGCAGGCAGCACAAACAAATTGTTGAGGAATCGGTCGTCGCCGCCGTAAACGAACATCGACCCGGCCACCTCGGTGGTGTGGGGGAAGTGATATGGCGTGGAACGATCGAGCACTTGAATCAGACGAATCTGACCGGCAATGAGATTGTTCACGTACGCGCCGCCGTCGGAGAACACGTCAAGCGCAAGCGGTGAGGCGAACACGTTGTTGGACACAGTATATGGGCCGTGGCTCACTTCGACCATGAGGTCGCGCGTATTGTTCCAGTAGACGTTACGGTCGATATGCGTGCCCTGCGTCTGCCAGTCGAGCCAGGTGCCCAGCGTGCAGTCGTGGATGTTGTTGGCGCGAATCACCGTATCGACCGCGGCATGCAGCTTGATGCCGCCGATCTCATGGCCCCAGAACTCGTGCTTGGTGGCGATGTTGTAGATGTGGTTGTGCTCGATGACGCTGAACGCGCAGCCCATGTGCCCCACCACGCCGTTCTGTCCGCAGTCGTGAATGACATTGTCGCGCACGATATGGCCTCCGACCACACCCTTGTGCCAGCCGAAGCGTAATGCCTTGAACACGGCTTCCATCTGGTATTGGTAGCCGGATTTGCGACGGGTCACCGTGCAATCGTTGTTGCCGGTGGAGCCTTCCTTGCCGAGGGAGACGGCGGAGCATTTCGCATCATGAATGTCGTTGTTCTCGATGATCCAGCCGCGCGACCAGTGCGGGCCAATCAGGCCGACTTGGTCGCCGGTTGGCGGCGCCCATGGGGTTGCGGCCTGCGCGAGTTCGAAGCCGCGCACGGTGATGTAGTTGGTTTGCGGGCGGGTCGGGTAGAACACGGTTTCGCGCACGCTGACCTCGGCGAGATGCTCATTGGGATCCGCACCCTGGAAGTTGGCCCAAATGGTAGTGGTGCCGGTGTTGGCATCCCCCTGCACTTCGGCATACCACACGTGGGTGGTGCCTTCCCGGTCCGGGATTAGCGCATCCACCCACGAACCATGGTCATGGCCGGTGATGCGTGGCTGAGGATCGCGCACTTCGGCCAGTGAGAACGCCTCATACAGGGATTTGCCGTCGAGATACACGTCGCCCAGATGGCATACCGGAGGCTCGGGATAGTCGGCCAAAATATCGCCTGCGGCCTTGGCGGCTTCGCCAGCGGCGACGTCTACGACACCTTCCGCACCATCCTGAACGATGGTCTCGCTGCCGTCCAGCCGCGCAGCGACTTCCGCCTGAGCCAGCCCAGCATCGCCCTGCGCCTGCCGACGCAAAGTGGCGGCGTGCGAGCTCGAGTCCACCACCCAATCGCCGAACACGGTGCGAGAGAACGGATTGAATGTGCCGAACATCGCATTGGGCAGCTCGATCATCCATACGTTCGGATTGACGTCGTCGCGCCGCCAACCGGAAACCTGTTCGGCACCGGTGATCGTGGCATGCTCGCCATCCGCCACGCGATAGACGATGCGCTTGTCTTCGCTCTCGCCACCATGCACGGGATCAACGGATTCACGGTATACGCCTTCATGCACCACGATGTCATCGCCGGCAAGCGCGATGGCCGCAGCTTCGTTGATGGTCGCGAACGGCGCGCTTTCGGTACCTTCGCCATGGACCGCGGCCTGTTGGGCAACATGGTAGATCGCCATTGAACTTCCTTTCGTCGGCATTGTCAGAAGTCATGTGTTTGTATTGACTTCCTGTTGCGGCCATTCTATATTCAAACGTTTGAACAAGCAAATGAATCACCAACGAAGTTCCCACACTATCCGCTGCAACGTTCGGGAGTTCTATGCCATGTTTGGCTTATCGGGCACCATGATCACGCTGGTATTGCTCACCCCATGCCTTCATCGCATCGACGATAGGTTGCAGGCTCCTGCCGGTTTCAGTAAGCGAGTATTCGACGCGCGGCGGCACTTCGGCATACACCTCACGATGTACGAGCCCATCGTGCTCCATGGTGCGAAGGTTCGCGGTGAGCACCTTCTGTGACACCTTGCCGATCGAACGCTGCAATTCGCCGAACCGTTTGGTGCCGGCCATAAGGTCACGCAGGATCAACACCTTCCATCGATCGCTGATAAGCATCAAAGTCGTCTCTACAGGACACGCCGGAAGCGCCGTTTCTTGGGTCATAATCACACCTCTACTTTTCGTTGCAAATACACAATACTTCCCTTTTGGTAAGTATAGCACTTTATTGTGCCTACTTCCCAAAAACTCTGTACTTCATTTATCGTATGTGATGTCAACCAAACAACGTCAATCACAAGGAGAACATCATGACCAAAATCGCAGTCGTCGCAGCAAACGGCAAGGCCGGACAGCTTATTGTCGAGGAGGCCGTGAACCGCGGCTTCGACGTGACCGCCGTGGTGCGCGGCGAAAACAAAACCGCAGCCGGCAACGCAATCGTCAAGGATCTCTTCGACCTCACCGCCGCCGATCTCGCGGGCTTCGATGCAGTCGTGGATGCGTTCGGTGCCTGGACTGCGGATACGGTCGACCAGCACACCACCTCGCTGATGCATCTGGCCGACATCCTCTCCGGCACCAACACTCACCTGTTCGTGGTCGGCGGTGCCGGCAGCCTGTATCTGGATGCCACCCACACCACGCAGGTCAAGGACCTCGATTCCTTCCCGGATGAGTTCAAGCCGCTCGCCAACGCACAGGGCGATCAGCTCGTCGCACTGCGCAAGCGCGATGACGTGAACTGGACCTACGTGAGCCCCGCAGCCGATTTCCAGGCTGACGGCGAACGCGCTGGTAAGTACACGCTGGCCGGCGAAGAGTTCACCGCAGACGCAAACGGTGTCAGCACGATCAGCTACGCGGATTACGCCATTGCTATGGTCGATCTCATCGCCGATGGCGGCCACACTCGCGAACGCGTTTCCGTACGCTATTAATCCGCCCGCGCCGCTCGCTGTCCCGTATGTTCCCTATGCCATGTCATGCTGAGCGGAGTCGAGGCATCTCGCGTGAGATCCCTCGACTTCGCTCGGGATGACAAAATGAGATGTCACTCAGAATGACGAAATGAGGCTTCACTCGGGACGATGGGAAGGAACACGTGATGACTGATATTGAGCTCAATGAAGCATTGCGCAATCTGATCGGATATCTGGTCGAAGAACGCGGTTTGCGCGTGACAGATCATGAACTGGACGGACAAAACTTCGACCAACTATGGCATGAATTCCGTGCGCTGGTGAACACCCGTGCCCCGATTGAGGCCACACCGGAATTCCTCACATTGCAGGATCGCGTATTACAAAACATCATCGAACGGCACGGCATCACCGATGTGCACACACTCCCCCGCACCGCAACAGATGCGCGATTGTCAATCTGGCGCGGTGACATTACCACGCTGAGAGCCGATGCCATCGTGAACGCCGCCAATTCCGGCATGACCGGCTGCTGGGCCCCGAACCACAGCTGCATCGACAACGCCATCCATACCTTCGCAGGTGTTGAACTGCGCTTGGAATGCGCACGTCTGATGGGGATCCAAGGTTATCCGGAGCCGACAGGGCAGGCGAAATCCACACGAGGTTACAATCTGCCGGCGCGATATGTCATTCACACCGTCGGCCCGATTGTGAACGGAGCGCCCACCGATGAGCACCGCATGCAGCTCGCATCCTCATACCGCCACTGTTTGGACGAGGCGGCGCGTCTGGGATGCGCAAGCATCGCCTTGTGCTGCATCAGCACCGGAGTGTTCGGATTCCCGCAATATGAGGCCGCACAAATCGCCGTGCGCACCGTGCGCGCATGGCTTGACGAACATACCGACGGCAGCGTCACGCACGTGATTTTTACCGTGTTCGGCGACAAGGATGAAAGCATCTACCATGACCTTCTCGATGGCAACCGACCATAACAACAATCACATTGACATAATCCATAATGATGCCGATGCCATACTTGCCGAAGCGCGAGAGCTCATCGCGAACAGTGAGCGCGTGCTTATCGGCGCAGGTGCCGGCCTGTCCGCGGCAGCAGGACTGACGTATTCCGGCGAACGGTTCACCTCGAACTTCGGCCCGTGGATCGCCAAATACGGCATCAGCGACTTGTATTCCTCATCGTTCTACCCCTACCCCACCGATGCGGAACGTTGGGCGTATTGGGCCAAGCACGTGGCTCTGTGCCGTTACGAACCACCGGCCATGCCGCTCTACCGCCAGCTGTTGGACGGCATGCACGACAAGGATTACTTCGTACTCACTACGAACGTGGATGCACAGTTTGCAAAAGCCGGATTCGACCCGTTCCAGTTTTTTGCCACGCAAGGCGACTACGGGTTCATGCAATGCATGCGTGGCTGCCATCAACGCATCTACCCGTTGGACACGTTGGTTCCGGTGATGCTGGAGCGAACCGTGGATTGTGCGATTCCGGGCGACTTGGTGCCGCATTGCCCGGTGTGCGGCGGTCCGATGATGGTGCACTTGCGTTGCGACCAGTATTTTGTGCAGGATGAGGCTTGGTATGCGGCGCAACGTCGATACAATCATTTCATCCAGCAATTGCAGGAGCGCCCCGACGTGCCGACGGTGCTGCTGGAGTTCGGCGTGGGCTGGAATACGCCCAGCATCATCCGGTTCCCCTTTGAAGCGATCGCCGCCATGTTCGATATTCCTTTGATTCGTGTCAATATGGATGATGCGCGTATTGATGCGGCGGATGTACAGCAAGGGTTCGAAATCCAGGATGATATTGCCGCCGTATTGCCCAGACTGCTGTAATGCTGAAAACTCACGCATGCGTGTGCCGTTTCTTATCCGGCAATACACTGGATTGCACTCGGATTATATTCAGATTGCATTCACTCACAATGGAGGGGAAACGGCCATGCAGCAGCTGTATATCAAGCAGAAGGTCTTTTCGATTGGTGAAAAGTTCACGGTCAGCGACGCAGCCGGAAATCCGCGCTTCACCGTTGAGGGCAGTTTTATGAGCATTCCCAAGCGGTTTCGTATTGTCGATGCGCGCACAGGCTTCGAAGCTGCGACCATCGAGAAGAAGGTGTTCAGTGTAATGCCGCATTTCGATGTGCTGGTTGGCGGCTCCCCCGTTGCCAGCATCGATAAGGAATTCACCTTCTTCAAACCGAAATATCGCATCGATGCCCAAGGCCTTGAGGTCGAAGGCGACTGGTGGGATATGAACTTCCAGGTTCTCCGTGGTGGTGCTCTTGTGGCCGAAGTCGCCAAGCGTTGGCTGAGCTGGGGCGACACCTATGAAGTGACGATCTACGATGACTCGTTGGAAACACTGGTCGTGGCGATTGTTGTCGCCATCGACAAGGTCAAGGCCGATGAATCATCTGCCTCTTCAGCAGCCACACAGACCATGTAAGTCGCGTCAGCCATACACGAAGCAGTGATGCGTCGGGCTCTCGCACATGGGCATCACTGCGAGAGAACAGCGCAATCCGCCACGCAGCGATAGGCATCGACCAATCTGTTGAGGCACATAGCGGCGTTGGCGGGGCTGGTTGATGGCAGCACGTCCATCGGCAGCTCCCTGAAGCCTGCTGCGGCCAGCGCCGGCATGCAGAGTTTTCGATAGAGCTGCCCCGCTTTAGCACCTGTGGTGAACACGTGGGTGATATTCGAGCGCGCAACGATGGAGGCGATGTCGTTGGGCACCACATTGCGAATACTGGCGTCGCTGGCTCCTGCAATGTCGCAGGAGGCGACCACATCCCACAAAGCAACGTGGTGGCGCAATGCGAATTGCCGTCGCGCCTCCACCAATGCGTCCGCACTTATTGCACCGTTTGGATTCAAGCAGGAATCATCGTCGAATATGGCGGCCATCACCGGCCAGAACCGGTTCTGCGGATGCCCGTAATAAAACCTCATCTGCCGAGATTTCGGACTTGGCATGGATCCCAACACCAACACTCGCGAGTCAGCATTCCACACAGGGCCGAACTCGTGCTCCACATGTTCGAGCTTCTCAAATGTCAGCCGATAACGGCTTAACACCGATTCCTGCCAATCCGTTTCGCTACGGCAGGTTTTGCCGAACTCGTCAATCAGCCCGTGGAATTCCTTCAGATCCTCGACCGACCAGCTGTCCACATGTGGCTGCACCCGTGCATGGAATCCTTCGTAGGAGGATTTGAGATCACGCACGCCCAATGTTTCGAACATGCGGCGCGCATATCGGTCAGCAATGAACGCCGGCCTGTCGAACACGTAGAGCATAAGATCGTCGGCCGTCTCGCCGCCGATGCCTCGGATGGACAACAGCTCCGCACGCAATTCGTCATCCGTTCTATCATCCACGCATCGGCGCAGACGATCGTCATCCAGACAATCCTGATCATCGCACACCTGTAGCAGCCATGCGCAGAATGATTGCAGATATCCAGCTTTGGTGCGGCAGTAGCCGGCGGAGCGAATCAACTCGGCCAATTCGTCTGCCGGCAGTTCGACGATAGCTTGCGGATGCAACGCATCGGCTGCTTTGAGCCGGCCGAGCGCACGCTCCACATTACTCCACGCGGTGTTCTGCGTAAGAATTGCTCCCATGGCAATCTCAAACCGGCAATCCGCCGGCCACCAGTGGGTCGGTCCCAACAGTCCCAGCAGTGTCTCATACAGTCCCCGCACCGTCACAGTCGTCACATCGCTCATAACCTCTCAGCCTAATATCACCACGGTCAAAAGTCAGTCGGTCATTTGCCGACGGCGGATTTCTTCGGCTTGGGCAATGAGCATGCGTTTGCGAGCCCGGAGTGGAGCGACAATCATGCCACAGCGGCGTGCATAGTGCATCAATAGCACCGACACCGCACCGAGCAGGATGACAGGGATGACACTGGCTTCGAGCCCGAACCGCCCGCCGGTCAGCCAGTCCGGCCCGCCCCATTGCGCGATCAGCCAAGACTGTTGATTGCCGTTGCCAGACACAATCGAACCGAAAATCGGCCCCTCAGTCACGTTCCACATGAAGTGCAAGCCCATGCACCACCACAGTGAGCGCGTAACAACATACACAGCGGCAAGCAACACTCCGGCCTCGATAGCGATAGCGATGCTTCCCCACAATGTTCCGTCGGCGTTACCCCAATGCATGATGCCGAACACAAAAGCCGAGATTCCAAGCGCGCCCCACGTGCCTACCCACTCCTCGACCAGACGGAACAGCACGCCGCGCATCATGATCTCCTCGGAGACGCCGGCGACCACACCCATAAGGAACAGGTCCGCCCACGGATCGTATCCGCCGTTGACTCCGACGATCCGATAGCCTCCGAACATCGCGATCACCAGCACAGAAGCGCTGATCGCCACGAATCCGAACGCCATGCCGCACAGCAGATCAGGAACCAGTCGTCGCCACTGCAATTCGACGGGGCTTTTCCGCTGTTCCATAACCCGCACGGTGATGATGTAGGCGATGATGGCTCCCGCCAGTTGCATTGCGGACGTGGCAATCATAGCGGGCGACCGCATATCCATGGTCATATCGTCAATCAATGCATCAGTATCGGTCGCCGTCGCTGCCGCACTATCAGCGGATAAAGTGAGCGCCGACATCATCATGGGAACCATCACGATGGCCGACCCAACGATCATGATGCCGAAGCACACCGCGACAAACACCACGCCGCGCAGTATTGCTTTGCAACGCGCTGGCTCATTGCCCCAGTACAAGCGATAGGGATGGTCGTCGGTGAGCAAATCATATGCTCTCGGCTTCGGTAACCTGCCGCCAAACAGCAACGTCATCAGACGCATGCCGATGGTGTTGCTGGATTGCTCGCTTATCGACATCATGATTCCTTCCGCGATTCCATTCCGTTACAGGGACAAGGCCATTACAGCACGATTCCCCATTCACAACACATGTAACGGGATCCCTGTACGCAAATGTCGACAGATGCACTGTGCAATACGCTGTTGCCGTAAGGCGTTGAGGCTTTCGGAATCGACGGAAAGTATATTTGGCGCTTCCCAGAGGGAGGGCTCTGGGAAGTCGATACCGTTTCAGCTGGTGAGACCTTGGGCAGGTTGGATGCGGGTGGCGTGGCGAGCGGGAATAACCGAAGCAATCAGGCCGGCGACGATCAAAACCACGGCCAGCACAGCAACCTGCGCCCAAGGCAGTGAGACTGCGAACCACCGTGTCATACCGCCGATCTGCGCCTTGACGCCCGCGACGCCCAACGGCAGGCCGACCACCAAGCCCACTGCCGTGCCGAAAACGGTCTGGACGAGCGCTTCCCAAGCGATGGAGCCGCGTATGACGCTGCGTCGGGTGCCAAGCGCTCGCAGCATACTGATCTCCCTGGAACGTTCGGTGATAGCGAGGGCAAGTTGGTTCGTCAGTCCGGCGAGACTGATGAGCACGGTGACGGCGAGCATCGCGTAGGAGAGCGTGAGCAGCAGGTTCAATACGTTAAGGATATCGGCGCTTTCGGCGATGCCACCGCTGACGGTTGCTTCCGGGTCAGCTACGGCGAGCCGGTTAACCTGAGCCGCGAGCTGGGCACGGCTTGTACCCAAGCGCGCTTTGAACCATACTTGGCTTGTGACAAGTTGGGAGGTGAGCTGTTCTCCTTGGGGCAGTGCGGCGAGCTGCGCATCGGTGATAATGACGGCCAGCCGTGGCGATTCGGTGAGTTGGGAGGGCTGGGCCACGACTGTGAAAGGCATGCCGGCGACTTCAAGGTCAATCTGCTCCCCCGCCGCGGCGCCGATGGCCTTCATATACCGAGGGTGAACGAGTGCGACAGGCATGGCCGAATCGGCACCATCCCGCGCGGGATGCCAGTCATCGTCCGCTGCGAAAACGGAGGCTGCCTGGTCGGGAATGACCTCAAGCACCTGTGGAGTGGCTTTGCCGCCATCGGGCGCGTGGTCAATGGTTGCGGTGCGCACTGGATATGTGCCGGCTGCATCAGTCACTTCGCCTGTGCGCCGCAGCACCTTGTCGGACAATGTCGTACCGTCGGGTGTGGCGAGGGCGGCGGAGATTGGATAACGGTGCTCGTTGTCGGACATAATGGTTGCTTGTCCGGTGGCGGCGGCCGAAGCAAGTGCGGCGATGAGGGTGACGCCGAAGGCAACGGCAGTGATGGTGGATCCGGCACGACGCGCGTTCGCCATAAGATTCGATGCAGCGAGCCGTCCGGATAGACCACCAACCGTAAGAATTCGACCGGCAGCAGGCATGAGCGCGGCCATCATGACTGGCAGAGCAAGTACAAGTCCGGCAGCGAGAGCGAGACCACCGACCAGAGCTAACGGCATGGCATGGCGATCAGCGCCAAGCCAAAGCAGCGCTACGCCAAGAACGGCGAGCACTAACCCAATTGCAGCGCAAAGCATCGCACGACGATGTTCTAGTCTGCCATCATCGGAGACTTTCGAAGTCTCGGAAGCGGCAGCATCAAGCGCCCGGATAGGCGGTATGCGTGTGGCATGGCGAACACTCGTCCATGCGGCGATGACGGTGGAGGCAACGGCGAGCGCAAGTGCTCCGACCAGCAGCGCCGGGTTGGCGGCGAATCCGCCGTAGGCTTGGCCGGTGGCAACCATCGCCGCATAGGCACCACCTGCGCCGAGTACGCCGCCGATGACGGCACCGATAATACCGGTGAACAAGGCCTCTGCGAGCACCATGGCGCGGACGGCGGAACGTCGGGCACCGACAAGTCGGAGCATCGCGATGTCGCGGGCACGTTGGGCGATAAGAGTGCGATAGGTACCGGAGATGACCATCATCGCGCACAATGTGGCGATAAGCGCGAACACGGCCATAATGACGGTGAGCTGGGTGCTGCCGCCGGCGAGCATGGCAGCGGCCTGGCGAGTCATGTCGGCACCTGTGAAGGCGGCGAAGCCTTGCGCCTCAGCAGAGTGGGCCAATCGTGGCAAGAGAGCAGTTGCCTGATTCGGATCCTTGAGTTTGACCAGCAGGTCGCCCGGCACAGTATCGCCGAAGAAGGCGGGATCAGCATACAGTGCGTAATCGGTGCCGGTGAGCGGCTTGAAGGTCACATCGTTGATGCCGACGACCGCGACGGTGCGGGTCATGCCATCCGTGGCTTTCAGGGTAATGGTGTCACCGGATCGGATGCCGAGTTGGTCGGCAGTGTCTTGAGAGATGACGACTTCACCATTACCGGTCGGCCAGCGGCCTTGTTTGAGACCGAACCAACGCAGAGTCGGCTCGCTGGAGATGCTGTAGACGCTGGCGCTGCCGCGCGCCTGTTGTCCGTAGGCGGTGAAGGTGGCAGCTAAATATGGAGAGGTTGCCGCAACCTGCTCGCGGATGCCAGAGTCATCTAAGATTTGGTCGGCCCAGTCGGAGTCAAGTCCGCCGGAGTCCTTGCCGTTGGCATCAATGACCAAGTCAGCGGGTTTGAGTGGCGCAGCCGTGCTGGCAGCCATACTGGCGTTCGAGGTGGCTGAGAAGACGACGGTGCCGGCCAACATCGCGGCGGACAGAACCACTGCGATGAGCACTGCAGCCAGTCGGCCTGGCGCATGTTTGATCTGTTCCCAAGCGAGCCTCATCATCGTGACATCTCCTGTCCCAAACCTTTGGACGACGCGGAGAGTGTGGCCGTTCCGCCCTGCTTGTCGGCATATGTCGTCGGCGTCTTGTTCCCTTCCCCTGTTGCAGCCGAAGGCAGAGTTCCGCTGCCCTCATTCAAGGCACGCACCACGTCGGCGGGCGTTGGATGCATAATGTCTGCGGCGATGCTCCCGTCACGTACGACCAAGGCACGGTCGGCGCAGGCGGCGGCGTTGGGGTCATGGGTGACCATGATGATGGTCTGGCCGCGATCGGTGGCCATACTTCTCAAGATGGCGAGCAACTGACGCGAGGACTTCACATCGAGGGCCCCGGTTGGCTCGTCAGCGAATATGACAGCTGGCCGGCCGACCAAAGCGCGGGCAACTGCGACGCGTTGGCGTTGGCCTCCGCTCATCTCCTGTGGCTTGTGATCGAGCCGTTCCGCGATGCCGAGCTCGCTGGCGATACGTCGCACGGCTGCCCGGTCAGGTCTCTGCCGACGCAACGTGTACGGCAGCTCGATGTTCTGTTCGGCCGTCAGGTACGGCAACAGGTTGAAGTCCTGAAAGATGAACCCGATACGGTCGCGGCGAAGATCCGAGAGGGTATCATCCGGCAATGCGGCGATATCTCGGCCATCAACGATCACTCGACCGGAATCAGGCGTATCCAGCCCTGCCATGAGATGAAGCAGCGTGGTCTTTCCTGAGCCGGATGGTCCGACGATTGCGGTGAACCGTCCGCGTGTGAACTGTGTCGTGATACCGTCCACGGCTATTGTTTGGGCGCTTCCTTCGCCGTAGGTCTTCTTTACGCCTACGACTTCGACTGCCGGGGCGTCGATCGATTCGGTATGTTGGTGTTCCACCATGACACATCATCCCTTTCCTATGGATTCGCGCTCGTCGATGCGAGATCGTTTCCGAACGGCTCGATTGCAATCGGCGACCGCATGATTGCGCGACCCATCGTATGGGCGAAGGAATTTCGACGAAATCAGCTGCTTGGATAAATCACTGCAGCACCCACCGATCCATCCGTACCGGGAACAGTACTGAGGTACCGCCCTTGCCTGGTCAGCTCCGTCTTGGGAAGGATGGGCAGGATACGCACCGCACCTATAGTTGTGTGGTATGGGGATATGTGAGCAAGCAAACGACCGGGAAACGGCAAGATGGTTCCTTGGTCTCGGTCTCACGGGCTCCTTGCTGACCTGCCTGTGGGGTTTGGCCGGATTGGATGACTGGGCTTGGTCCTCGGCAATGTTACTCACGTTGTGTCTGGCTGGACGCTCGGAAGCCGGCGACATGCTCAGTGCAATGGTAATAACGATGCTTTCGGCAGCGCATATGGCTGTTGCTGGCTCGTTTCTGCTGCCCGGCGATATACTGCTTCCTCTGGCGATGGCATTAACAGCGGTATGCAGCCATGAAGGATGCAGGTTCATAGGACTTGTTTTGGGCCTGTTCCCGATACTGGCTTTGTGGAGCCGCGTGGCGTGGCATGATATGCCGACTGTAATGGCGACAGCGGTCTCAGTCGCAGTGCTCGTACTCGAATACGGCGGCTGGCTCATTGGTCTAAGGCAGGGGCATGCCAGGCGGAAGTGGAGACAAGAGCACCGCCGTAGCGAACTGCTGGAATGGGACTACAAGCGTCATGCCGAATTGTCTGCCATGGAGGAACGGCAGCGCATCACCCGAGAGATGCACGACATTCTCGCCCATGCGCTCACCGCAATCCTGATACAAGCGGAAAGTGGCGGAACCGTGGCTGTCGACAAAGAGGAACAGGAGATTTTTCGCTCTATCGCTGGCATTGCTCGGCAATCCATCGGCGATATTCGGAGCCTGCTCGACCACATCGATAGCCAGCCTGTGATGCCGGAACCAGGTTTTGCGGAGTTGAGCGCTTTAATCGCACGGTTCCGCGCCGACGGACTGCACGTGGCCTTTGCCAACGATGGCCCGACAAACGACCTTCCGCCCGGACTTGGACTGAGCGTCTACCGCGTGCTCGAAGAAAGTCTGACAAACGCTTTACGTTATGGTTCCACGCCCACAGCATTGGCTGTGCTGCGCCACAATAACAGGGATCTAACCCTCACCGTAGAGAATCCCATAGTTGAGAAAACAATGGCACTCGCATCCACAGGCCGTGGTCTTGAGGCGATGCGTCAACGTTGTCGTCAATATGACGGCGACCTCACCTATCACCGTGGCCATGGACGATTCGTCGTAATGGCGCGGTGGCGCATTCCCAGCATTAGCGGTATTCAGGAGCGTGACGAACATGTCTGTTGATGTCCGGCAGCCCAACATCTCGGTCATGATTGCTGACGATCAGCCACTGCTGGTTGAGGGACTATCTCGTATCATCAACGCCGAATCCGATATGACGGTCGTCAGCACGGCGAGCAATGGTCAGGAAGCCATTGCCAAAGCCCTTGCAACTAATCCGGATGTCCTGCTGATGGATGTTCGTATGCCCGTGGTCAATGGTATCGAAGCGACGCATATCATCATCGACCGTCGCCCTTCCATTCAAGTGGTGGGGTTGACCAGCTACGACACCGACGCCTATCTCGTCGCAATGATCCAGGCCGGCGTATCCGGCTTTTTGCTCAAAGACAGCAGCGCGGAGCGTTTCATAGAAGCCATTCGATCGGTCGCCCTTGGCAACAAGGTATTCGCCGACAATTTGCTTAATTATGTGAAAGCCAACACTACCGTCGAATCCATACCTTATGAACAGGAAACAGCCCCAGCAGCGGCATGCGAAACCGACGACAATCCCATTGCAATCACGCACACCGTTGAGCATGATCCAGACGGAAGCCATAGCAGCGAAGCGGACGCGCCCATCGAATCTGACTCATCGACCACCGGTAGCCAGTTGATGAAGAATCTCTCGAAACGGGAACAACAGGTTCTGTTGCTCGTAGCCGAGGGGTGCTCCAACGCTGCTATAGAAGAACGACTGGGTATATCAGAATCGACTGTAAAGGGCCATGTCGGCAAACTCCTGAACAAATTGCATGCGCGGGATCGAACCGCCCTTGTCATCTGGGCGTATCGTCACGGCATAGTGCGCTGAAGGCGACATATGAACCCCCGACACGCTGTCACCATGGGTGCGCACGACGCGCTAGTGTGTGCTTGGCGAAATTTGGAACCGTAGATGGTTCGTCCGAGAGCGAGAGTTGAGTTGTTCAGGATGGTGGTGTGATGCATTTGCCTTCGTTCCGTCGGTTACGCAGTGAGGCGTCGCGTACGTTCCCGCCGAATCTGGCCCGCGTGATGCTGCTGTGTTGCGCGGCATTGTGGGGCGGCAGTTATCTGGTGGCGAAAGTGGCGATGGATGCGATTCCGCCATTGTGGTTGATGGGCTTGCGCACCCTCGGCTCATGCATGGTGATGATGGCATTATTCCATCGCAGCATTCTGCCATGCCTGAACGCACGCATCGTCGTGCCGGCTTTGTTGGTCGGTGTGACATATTGGGGCACGATGGCCACACAGACCATAGGCCTGACCACCATCGACCCCGGTCGCAGCGCATTCCTGACCGCAGCGTATTGCGTGCTCACCCCGTTCGCGACATGGGCGCTGACCAAGCGTAGGCCGCGATTGGTCAATCTGCTGGCAGCGGTAATCTGTCTGGCCGGCGTAGGCTTCGTCGCCTTAAAGCCGGGTTCGGGATCATTGGCATTAAGCGTCGGTGACCTGCTGACTTTGGCATGTGCGCTGATCTTCTCGTTCAATCTCACCCTATTGGGCATCTTCTCCAAACGGTTCCATCCGATCGCGGTGACGTTCGTGCAGTTCGCCGTAGCAGGCGTCATGTTCCTTATCACAGCCGTGTTCACGGAACCAGGGCCCAGCATGGCGTGGTGTTCCCCCGACATCATTCTAAGCTTCCTGTATCTGTTCCTGGGCGCGACGACGCTGGCCCAGATTATGCAGAACATTGGCTTGGCACACGTGCCAGCGGCCAGCGCCTCCATCATCATGTGCACGGAAAGCCTGTTCGCCGTAGGCTTCTCCGCATTATTCTGGGGTGAGGCCATCGGATGGAACTCCATCATCGGCTTCGCGCTGATTTTCTCTGCCGTGCTGATGAGCGTCGGCAAACACACTGATTAGACTGACATCAATCTGCAAACTCATCATCAAACAGTTCGGCCCTCACCATCACAGACTGGTGAGGGCCGAACTTCAACTTCAACTTCAACGCAACGCACGCACGAAGGAGAAGACGTCCTTGGGGCGCATATCGGGCAGGTAGGCGTGCACTGTGGCCAGCGCGATTTGCGCGAGTTTCGCAGCATCCGGATAAACGATGTACACCGGATGAGCCTGCGGCTGGAACTTCTCTTTGAACCGCAGCAACGAATGGAAACCATAGACGGGTTCCATGACGTCCGCCACCGCTTCGAGCACATGCGGCAGGAAGAGTGAATCCGCGGTATCAGGGGTTACATCAGTGTTCACGTTTGAGTCGTTACTGCCATCGCTCTCCTGCGCCCGGTCGTCTTGAACAGCGTCGGTATGCAATCCCGCCAGAGGTGCGGCGGACAGACTCATGAACTCCGCCTCGCCTTCGTCACGCAGCCGTTCGGCCATGCGCGCGATCAGGAACTCCATCACCCCGTTCTTGCTGTCCGGACGATGCCGCATGAAGTCGAGCGTCCAACCCACGATATGTCCATCGCGCCAAGTCGGCAGCCAGCTCGTCACACCTTGCACCAAACCGTCGGCATCCTGCGCGTACAGAATCCGTACGCGTGGATCATGCAGTTCCTGCACGCCACCGAGGGTGAATTTCATTTCAGGCAGCGCCTTCTCCCCCACCCATTGCTCGGAGATATCGACAATCTGTGACTGCACTGCAAGCGGCAGTTCGCCATAGGTGGCAAGCATATCAACAACACCTTCGCGTTTCGCCTTGTTGATGGCCGTGCGCACATCCTGCCATTTCTTGCCACGTGTCTGCCACGCACGCGGATCGAGCACCATCTCGGTACCCACATCCAAGGCCTTCCAGCCGTGCGATACCAAAAGATCGCGCTGTTCGACATGCACACTGTAGAACACAGGAGTCCAGGAATGCTCCGCGCAGAATCTGATGAAATCGCGCAGATCATCCCGCCATTCGGCCGGGTCGCCGAATGGCCCGGCCACCGTCAAGGCCACGCCATACGCCACGCGATAAGCGATCGCAGACCGGCCTGAAGCGGAAAACCAGTACGTATTGCCCTGCCAGGTGGCCATGAACGACATTGACTCGCCGCCCAATTCCACTAGGTGGGACGCCTCGCGCTGCGAGCGTTCACCAATCATTGATCGGTCAAGCATGCAAAACAGAAGCCCCGCAATCATTGCCACCCACAGCAATGATCCGATACCTTGATAAAGTGCGCGGGCAGCAGGTGCCACAGGCAGAAAATCCGGACTGATTGCATTAAGGAATCCAATGGGAAGGAACCGATCAGGCAAATCCTTAAGCAATCCCCATATGGTCACGCCATCAGTAAACCAATCCGGATGAGTGATACCGGCGGCGAGATACACCACGGACAGCAACGCTCCCCATATAAGAACTACCACACCGGTAATTGCGACAAGCTTATTGCGAGTGTGTAGTGGGAAACGTCGCATCTGCCCCGCGATCATGATGATGCAGCAAAGCGATGGCAGAACCGTGGCAGTCATCGAACGCAGTGCACCATGCATCACCAATCCAGCCATGTCATCGGAGAGCGTGCCAAGAGGAAACACCAGAAAATACAACACACTGAGCATAACAATGCCCGCATTGACGACGATGCCCGCCCACGCAGCCAATCGCCGCCCACGGTACAATCCATAAGCCACAACAAGCATAAACGCAACAGGCAACAGGGATACCAGCACATTGCCCGGCATCCAAACACGTGCCAGACGGTATTGGTTGTAGCAATCAATGGAGGTCTCCCCCGACAGACACGACGCCAAACGTGTCGTATCAGGCGCGTCATCACCCATCAGCAATCCCAATGTGGAGAGCGGACCGGCATGGATCGGCGAAGTGACAGCAATCAGGGGCCCCAATGCCATCACCGCAACCACGACTGCCGTGATACGACGGGCTTCCAGCATGGTGAACGTCAGATGACCAGGCTTGGCATGACGCGACGCCATGAGATAGCCGAGCAGGTGGCCGAACAGAGCGGCGGCGAATACGCACCAATCGCCGGTTTCGCCGCGGTACAGCACCAACATCGCAGCCAGCGCATAGCCGATAATGCGGATGCGGCGCTTCCACAACACGGATGTGAAGGCACTGGCTGCCATCAGAGGGCCGAATACCAAAGTCAGCGGCCCCAAGACGAAACCGAGCGTGGCAAGATGCTGCCATAACGGCGAATGGCCATTGACCATAACGCTCACGCCCATGCCTGTGGCGATGCCTCCGGTCGCGCAGATCAATGCCACCCATGCGCTTTTAATTCTGCCCAGCCGTGACTCCGCGTACCCTCCGGCAAGCAGCACAGCCGGCACGTCGAGCAATAACCTCAACGGATGAGCTACGAACAACAGCGACAACGGCACCGTATATAGGTGCCCCTCCATCAGCCGGTCAAAACTGATCCTGCACCAATCGGGAGGGAAATGCGCACCTGCCATGCCTTCAACAGCCCATACGGCGCAGTTCATCACCAAAATAACGGCACTAAGCATCAATGCCAGCGGATTGGCACGCAGCCAAACCACAATATCTTGGATGATCGGCCGCAGTGACGAACGCCGATCGGTTGCATGATTGTTATTCATTGCATACGCTCCTTATCCTCGTTCACCGGCAAAACCCGCACATCCTCAAATTGACTTATCGGCCGCGCACGGTCGGACAATCCCAATCGCTTGCACAACGTGTCAAGTTCGGCGTTCATCGCGGCATGTACGGCATGCCAGTCATGGCTGGTTCCGGGCACTTCGAGCATGTGGACGTCCATGCCAATAGCTTTGGCACCTGCGGCAAGCCGTTTCATGCTGGCGATGGAATCCGTATCATTCTCCCCTGCAGACATCAGCATCATCTGATCGGATTTGCCACGCTGTTTCATGGCCAGCAACGGTACCTGAGATTCATAGGCAGCCCTGTCGCCTTGGAAGAAGCGTTCAATCATCGACTGCTCGCTGCCATTGTGCGGGCCGAGCTCACTGGCGAACGGCATCATCGTGCCATAACGTTCTGGGTGGCGCACACCCAGCTGCACCGAACAGGTGCCACCTTGTGAGAATCCACCGATGGCCCACTGCCGCGCATCCGCATCAGCCGGAAGGGTGTCGAGGATCCAATCGGTCACGTCCTGGGTCAGATAGGTTTCCGCATTGCCATACACCGGGGTGTCCGCGCACAGAGTGTTGTGCGTCTCGTCGCCCAATTGATCGGGAGAGACAACAATGGGTGCCAGTCCGTCATGGCTCGCGGCGTATGCATCAAACAAGTCAGCCAATCCACTCGCTTGGAACGCACGTTCAGGACTGCCCGGCTGCCCCGACATCATAATGAACACGGGAAGTGCCGGCGGATTGTCCACCAATGCGGCAGGCGGCAGATAAACCATGGCGTCACGGGCTTTAAATCCCGACTTGGTGGCAGGAATAGCGGCGGACTGCACACTGCCATGAGCAGGAATTGCCTGACGCTGCGCATCGGTTAATCCGCACAGCCACCGTTCCACGCTAGTTGTCGAACGACTGGCCGTTCCCCGTTGCAGCTGCTGGTATGTCGAGATGCCGAACACGCTGCCAAGCGTCGTATATTCGCCGTATTGCAAGTTCACAGCAACAGCCGCGGCGAGTACGACGACCGGAGTCAAGCATGCAGCCAGCACTCGCCGCCAGCCATGCAACGCAGCCAATGCCGCGATAGTTGCTCCAAGCGCAGCAAACCCCAAGGCCACCGACCAAATCACTTTATCGCCGAGCCCCACGCCGAATACTACGAATACGTCAGACACCAGCCATGCGCCAATGTAGCCGACTATCAGACCGATGATCGCGCCCACGACAAGCCATATGGTACGAGGAATACGTACCATCCTGTGCAGGTTGTCTTCGGCATTTATGCGTTCTTTGGCATGCTCGGCAAGTTGTTCCTGAATGAGCTCGTGCTGGTCTCGAAGCGAATCATTATGTGCTGCAATCTGTTCTGCAATATCGTGTTCTCGATTGCGTGCATCATTCCAAATCGACGCGACGGCCAATATGCCTACTCCTGCGAGCGCGACGCCGATAATCGTTGCGGGCAACCATCCTGAAGTCAACGGAATAGACCAAATCGGTGCCGCAGCCAATCGATTTGCGACCGATGCCAACCACATGTCATGCATCATGTTCACGCCCCCTGTTGAACCGACGCCATGCTAAAGCCGGCTGTCACAAAGAACGCTGAGAGAACTCTTACAAAATGAAAATGGTCAGTAAGGGCACAGCAAATGTCATTGCGTCATCGCCCCACACGCTCGACGTTGTTTTCGGCTAGGCGTTCGAGCATGGTGAGCGGGTGGGCACGTTTGGCGAGGGTTTCGGTGTAGCGCGCGGTGACGGCGATGAAGATCAGGTACACGTAGGGCATGCCGAGATTGGTTTCAAGCAGCGAGTTGATGACCAGCGGTTTCAATGTCTCTTCAAAGCCGAGGCCTGCGGAGCGGATGCCGCCGATGAGCAGTCCCAGTTCCCAGCCGAATTGCACGAGCACGCCGATGGCAAGCAGCCACGGGATGTTCACGCGGTGTATGCGCTGCTCCAACCCGTCGTGGGCGAGGTTCCAGACGATCAACGCCAGATAGCCGACGAGCAGGATGAGGGCCATCCAGCCGTGATAGGCGCCGGTGGTGCGTTGAATAATAATGGGATGGGCGACCTGGTCGGGCGCGAAGCGTGCGACCAGCGTCTGTGTGATGAGGGGCGCGCAGAACCACCATCCGAGAATGAGCAGCGACCATTCAAACAGGCGACTATCTTTGGAAATCCACAGCCAGATCCATGCGAAATTCGTGAAGCCATAGCTTATCGACATCCATAGCAGCACCCAGAACATCGATCCGCCTTCGATGCTGCGCGTGTGCAACGCAAGGTTGAAGATGCCGTAGTCGACGGCGAAATACAGCACGCCGGCGGCGAGCCCCACCAGCACAGTCATGGTTTTACGCCGCCACAGCAACAATCCGGCGAATACCAGCAGAAACGCGATATCCAACCAGATATACATCGGCGCAAACTGCCGCCTTGCCACAAAATCCACAACTTGAGCGGCACTATTCGCCGTCGTTATATTCCCATACACAACCATCAATGCTATCCTGTTGGTGTGCTGAGCGACAGTCGTGTGCTGTAACATACGTGGTCGCAAGATCAAGGGGGATAATATGCGCGCAACATGGTTCGACTTATGGTGCTATATCGTCGTCATCATTGATTTCTATGCTCTTCCGTTGGTGATGCGGGACACCGGGAGCGCCGTGGTTCTGATGCTGATCGCCATGCCGCTTGTCCTGTTCGCAACTTCCGTGGCGTATGGCCTGCGCCACGGGTGGCGTTATCAGTATCCGATAATCGTCGCGCTGCTGTTCGTTCCAACGATATTCATCTTCTACAACTCCAGCGCCTTGATCTACATCATCGTATACGGCATCATCGCTGTGCTCGGCGACGCATTCGGTCACATTCTCGTGCCCCTCTTTCGGAAAGAGTGATCGTCACGTCCCCGACGAACCACATCATTAGCATATAAGCTAAGATAGCTGATATGGAAAGCATTGCAGCATTAAACGCACGACGCACGACGTTGGATTTCACGCAGAGCAGTGTTGCCGATGCCATGGGCGTCTCTGCGCCGGTGCTGTCCCGCGCCATCAGAGGCAACCCGACGCAAGAGTTTCTCGACCGATACAGCGATGCGCTCGACGAATTATCCCGCCAAACCACACCACAGCAGATCGCCGATATTGCACGCCCCATCGCCGCCAAGCATTTCGTCGACGAACTCTACCTGTTCGGCTCCATGGCGAGAGGCGAAGGTACCGCGCATTCCGACGTGGATTTCATCTATCACTTCTCCCCCGAAGCCAACCCGCTTATCGATTCGTGGGCGTTACGCGACGATCTCGAACAAGCATTCGGACGAAACATCGATCTCGTGCGCAAAGACTATTTCACCACACCGCTCGGCGACCGGATTGCGGAAACGCAACGGATTCTGTTCGTCAACAGCGTGACCTCCAAACCAATGTTCCGCATCATCTAAAAGGAGGGAGAATGACCACGACATACAGCGACACAGACCTCATCCATATCATCGCCATCATTCGTGCGTTGCGTGACGCCCAGCGCTTTCTCGGAGATATGACATTGTACGAATTCGAAGCCGATGATGAAAAACAAAACGCTGTGGCCATGGCATTCGCGCGTTGCGGCGAGCATGTCAAAAGGCTGTCAGACGGATTCAGAGAGCACGAAAGCTCCATCGAATGGCGCAAGGTAGCGGGAATGCGCGACTGGATTACACATAATTACGATGGATTGGATTTCGAAACGCTCTATCATGCAGTGGTTGAAGAAACTCCACAAGTGCTCAACGTGCTGCTTCCCTACGCCGATCAAGCCAGCAACGAACGCATACAGACCACCGACCCCTTCGATGTGCCAACCATTGATTAGACCGTAATCATTTTAGTAAAGGACGCTTATACCATGACGGACGACAATGGGCATCGTGCACGGCGAAACGACGAAACGACCGTCGCCGGGCAGCATCGTCGGATGCGGCGCGCCGACCGCGAGGTAACCGATATGGAGCAGATCGGCGCGATTCTCTCCAGTTGCGATATCGTGCACGTGTCATACCAGGATGCCGAAGGCCTCGCCATCGTGCCGTTGAACCTCGCATACGAGTTCGATTCGCTCACCGGACATCTGACTCTATACTTCCATTCGGCACCGAACGGCCGGAAAATTGATGCGATCCGAGCGGCCGGCAATGCGCTGCCCGTAGCGTTCGCCACGGAGACTGATTGCGAGGTCACGCAGGGGCGCACCCTATGCAACTGGGGCGAAGCGTTCAAATCCATCGTCGGCATCGGCACGGCCAGCATCCTGACTGCCATGGACGAGCGCCGCAAGGCCTTGCGTCTGCTGATGGCTCAGCAGGCGCACATCGCCGATGCCACTTTCACCGACAACCAAGTGCTCAGCGTCACCACTTGGAAGGTCGAATCCGACCATTTCACCGCCAAGGTGCGCCCCAAGCCGGAACCGCCGCACAGTCGAGTCTGATAATGAACATACCCCACGCTCGGCTATGCTCGAGCATATGAAACGAACGTCTCTTCAGCACTCTGATCTGCCGAGTTGGCTGGATGCCTCACTGGCGCATGCTCCCATGTTTGACAGCAGCTCGTCGCCCGAGGCGCGGGTGACGTTCATCGACGCTGAGGGTGGCTTCTTTCTCAAGCGTGCAGGATTGGGAACGCTCAAACGCGAGGTCGAGCTTACGAGGTTCTTCCATGCGCGGGGGCTTGCCACCGAGGTGCTGCGATATGAGCAGGACACAACCCGCAAATGCGATTGGATGCTCACCAGGCGTCTGCCCGGCGAGGATTGTACGGCCACACAGTATATGGAGCAACCCGAACGTTTGGTCGAGCTGATGGCCGAACGACTGACACTCCTGCATACGATGCCGACCGACGGATGCCCGGTGCCCAATCACACATCGCGATATCTGACTCGTGCCGAGGCGGGGCAGCGCATCGGACGTGCCGACCCATCGTTTTTCACCAACATGTTCGGCCTCGCATCGTTAGATGAGATTCGTCGTGTCATCGACGAACGCAGGCAACTGCTGCACACGGACACGCTGCTTCACGGTGATTACTGCCTGCCGAACATCATCCTTGACAACTGGCAGTTCTCCGGTTTCGTGGATCTTGATTCCGGCGGCGTCGGAGACCGACACGTGGACGTGTTCTGGGCGTTGTGGACTCTGCGTTTCAACTTCCATACCGACCAATACGATGATCGATTCCTCGATGCTTACGGCCGAGACCACGTCAATCTCGACACACTGCCGTTGATCGCCGCCATCGAGGTATTCGGATAAGAACAATCTGACGCATCGTCCACACACAGCAAATGGGTCTCGACCAAATTCAGTCGAGACCCATTATCGTTAGCTCATATCACTTTTGCGGCCCTTGATTATTGACGTCACAATGAGCTCCGCCAAAACCGCAGGCAAAAAGCTCTGATCAGTCCTTGGCGATGGTCTTGCCGGCGTTGGCGCCGGAGGCAAGATCCTGAATTTCGGTCACTTCAAGCACCGGGATGACGGCCGGCTTCTTGGTGCCCTTCTCTTCGGCAACCTTGACCTGAGCCTCATAGATGGCGTCATCGGAGTGAAGGGTCACGTTACCGCGGAAACGGTAGCCCTTCTTTTCGGCGAGGTTGGCGAAGGCGATCACCAGCGGGGAACCGTCCTTCAGATTCTGATACACCTGGCCGGCGGTGCGCTCATGGTAGGCGATGTGCGTGTCATCGAGCACGAACAGGCTCATCTTGGGGCCAAGATCGAGCTCACCGTCCTTGGAGATGGTGGTGACCCAGCCGAGGTTATTGGTGATGAATTCCTTGATTTCCGGAGTGATGACTGCCATGTCGTGTTCCTTTCGAAGACAATGGTTGTTCCTCTTCTAGGGTAGCGAATCAGCTCGCGCGCATCGCGCGGTTTCGCTGTGAGTGTTCTCACGTTGCACCATATTGCAGTTTCGTACACATCCCAGCACCTGCCCGATGCCGTCCACCTGCATCCACCGCCATTCGGCAGACAGACAGTCGCCAGTTCACTCCCGTGATTAGGATAAAGGTGATTCGCCCGACATGGACCATATATAGAGGAGAGACGAACATGGATATGCTTCAGGCCATGCAACTTCGCCACGCTGTGCGCGACTATAGCGACCAGCCGCTGTCGGAGGATACGCTCGCTGCAATCGCCCAAGCCATCCGCGAAGTCAACGCCGCCTCTGGTCTCAATATTCAGCTGGTTCATGGCAGCGACGATGCGTTGAACGGTTGCCCCACGCATTATGGTCGGTTCAAGAACGTGCGCAACATGCTGGCGTTCATCGGCCCCGATTCCGACGATTTGGATGAACGGATCGGCTATTGGGGTGAGCGCCTCGTTCTGACCGCAGTGTCCCTTGGCTTGGATGCATCCTGGGTGGTGCTGCACGACACCGAGAAAACCGGATGCTCCTGGACGCTGCAGGATGGCGAACGCATGCCTGCCGCCGCAACGCTCGGTTATGGCAACCGCCCTGGCCGTCCTCATCGCAGCAAGCCGATGGAAGAGCTGGGCACGGTGGAGTCGGGCACATACGCCGACGCTCCCGACTGGTTCCATCAGGGCATCGAAGCCGTATCGCTGGCTCCCAGCGCTTTGGGCAAACAGCCGGTGCGATTCACACTGCTCGAGGACGGACACCATGTTAAAGCCGAAGCTTTGGAAGGTGTGCAGGCATCCATTTGCCTAGGCATCGCCAAATTGCATTTCGAACTCGCCGCCGGCACGGAGCATTTCGTCTGGGCCTAACGCCTCCTCTGAAGCCGCACAGTCCACGAATGTGGAAGTTTCTTGAACGTCTATTGTGAGGTTTCTCAAGAGTTTCACTAAAGGCTCAGCCCATTTCAAGGCCTAGCGCCTAGGTTAGGACGAGTGAAGAAGTTTTTCGAAGGTCTTTCCCTATCCTCAATCGTGGCGGGCACCCTTGCCGCCGTCACCTCATTCCTGCTGGCTTCCAAAATTGGTATCGCCGGCTCGGTGATCGGCGCGGCGGCCAGTTATATCGTTTCCGTGGTATCCACGAACATCTATAAGAATGTAATCGAAGCGTCCGGCGAAAAGCTTCAGGCTGTGAGCGGCGGATCCAATAATGACGATGGCAATAGCGATGCCGATGCCGTGAACGGCAATGCCAAGGAATTAGGCACAACCACGGCCGATGATGCTGATGATAAAACGCTCCCCCTGTCCGAATCGGACGATGCCGGCAAATCTGACGATGCAGGCAACACCGATGAAACCGACGCAACCGATAACTTGCTCAGCACACGTCAAGCCAATGCGCGCCGTCCGCGTTCCATCAGTTCACAGCCTGCGAATGATCGCATCTATTCGGTAAGCGAGTTGCGCAAGCATCGCTCACGCAACACCAAGCGCACTGCCGTAATCGTCACACTGGTTTCCGGATTGTTGGCCGTAGCCGTAACAGCCGGCATCGTCATGCTTCTCACCGAAGGCAAGGGCACCGATACCGTGGTGCGTGATCTGGTTACGCAAACCACTACGCAACCAACACAGTCCGATCACCAGCCCGCCGCTCCCGAGCACGGCAACGGCTCCACCGATGGCACGTTGGATTCCACCGATTCCAATGGCGGTGAATCCGACTCGTCCACATCAAACTCCACCGATTCATCCACTACCAATGGTTCTGAATCGTCCACCGACACGAGCACTGGTTCCACCGGATCCGGTACGGATAGCTCCACTTCGACTGATGGCAATGCCACCAGCGGAACAGGCACAGGCTCCGGATCCACTGACAGTTCAACTGGCAGCGATTCCAACAGCACAACTGATAACGGTTCGACGGGATCCACCAGCGGAACAACTGGAGGCACGACTGGTTCGAATTCATCGCAGTCCACGGGCGAATCGAACTCATCGACCGGAACCGGCAATTCATCAAACACCGGTGCCGCCGAATGATAGAGGCCACCATCATGGGCCTATAATGGGCATCAACAGGGATGTTCAAGGAGGAGCCCATGTCACGCCGTGTTTCCGCATTCGCTAAAGTTTCGATCGCTGCCGCTGCTCTGACGGCGGCAGCAGCCAGCTGCACAGCGATCGCCGCAAACCTGCTGTGCACCTACGCGGTGGACACCAAGGCCAAACGCTCCACCTTCAATACACCGTGGGACAGCCTCCCGCAACATCTCGTGCATGATGCCGAGCTGCAGGCCGAAGCGGCGGCTTGGTTCAAGAATTCTCGTCAGCCGGTAACGCTTCGTTCGCGCGACGGACTTTCCTTGCATGGATGGCTGTTGGATCCTGATTGTGCCCAGCCCGATGCTCACCGCTATGCCATTTGCTGCCATGGTTACACCGGCGAGCCGGCGGAAATGGCCAAGTGGGCATATCATTTCGCCCGCATGGGCTTCACCGTTCTGCTCCCCGCACACCGCGGACATGAGCGATCCGAGGGCCGTTATGTGGGCATGGGATTCCTCGAGCACTATGACCTGCTTGATTGGATCAGTCTTATCATTGATGCCGATCCCCAAGCACGCATCCTGTTACATGGCAACTCCATGGGAGCGGCCACGGTGATGATGACGGCCGGCGACCCCGCGCTCCCTCGCAATGTGGTCGCTGCGATCAGCGATTGCGGTTACGCCTCAGTGGTAGGCCAGTTCACCAATAGCATCGTCTCCATGACCCATCTTCCGCGACCTGTGGCATACGGCATCGTGAAACTTGCCAGCACTATATGTCATCGCAAAGCGGGCTACCGTTTCGAGGAGGCCTCATGCGTGGACGCGCTGCGTCATGCCACAATACCGATGCTGTTCATCCATGGCAGTGAGGATTCCTTCGTCAAACCACATGATTTGGAACTCAATTACCGCGCATGCGCCAGCATCGACCGCGATAAACTGCTGATTCCCGGAGCGGAACATACGATGAGCGCCAGCACCGATCCCGTACGGTATTGGAACCGAGTGGATGCTCTCATACAACGCGCGTTCGAAGCGTAGCGCAATTGCTATCTGTTATCGCATTCATGTACACCGGTTGGCAGCGATTCATGTCGCTGTACATGAATGCGATAGCATCCGGGCTGGCACTATTCGACGGATTTGAGGGCAGCCAGCATATCCACTGTCTTCAACCGTCGATAAACCACCCACCCAAGCACGGCAAGCACAACACCGACCACGATCACAGGCACGATGAACGCACGCCAGGTGATGGACGGGTCGAACATCACTTCGTCCGGCGGCACTTCGTTGATGATGTAGCCGTGCAGCAATGCGCCGAAGACATATCCGCATAGGATGCCGATTGCCGATTCCACAATGGTTTCGCGGTAAATGTACATCGTGGTTTCATTGGTGTGAAAGCCCAACACTTTGATGGTGGACAATTCACGAATACGTTCGGATACGTTGAGGTTCGTCAGATTGTAGAGAATCACAACCGCCAGCAATGCCGCCACCAGAACCAGCACTTCCATGATCTGGTTCAGCGAAGAGACAATCGTGTTAATCATCTTGCGCTGCGTAATGTTTTGCACCACGGATTTAACACCGGAAAGTTCCATAAGCCGTGCGCCTTGTTCGGCGGCATTCCCAGAGGAATGATCGTTGAGACGCACCATATAGGCATTGGCCGCCCAATCCTTACCAAATACATGCTCATATCCGCCGGATGACATGAAGATGAAATGACCAATGTACATTTCACTCACGCCACTAACCGTGATAGTGCGACGTTCACCGCTTGCGTCGTAAACGGAAAAACTGTCGCCCACGTCAACGCCCAGCATGTCAGCCAGACGTTCAGAGACCACGGCACCTGTATCGGAAAGCACCTGAGGATCATGAGACTGACGGTCTCGAAGAGTCATGTAATCGGAGAAGTTGTAGGCATCATCAGAGGCCAGCAAAGTCATACTCTGTTTATCGCCGGACTTGCCTCCTGTCCAAGTCATTTCCTCATAAGTGACCGGCGTCGAGGATTCCACTGCCTTGTCTTGCAACGCCGTCTCAATCTCCTGGCGTTGTTCATCGTTGTTATCAGAACGTTCGGCCACAATCAAGTCGTAGTGGATGAGGTCGCCAAACTGCCGGTCACCAATCTGGTCAATGGAGCCTTGCACGCCAAGTCCGGCCATCAACAGACAGACAGCACCAGCCACACCGAATACAGTCATAAACAGGCGTATCTTGTAGCGGACAATGTTGCGCACTGTAACCTTACGCGTGAAGTTCAGCCGATCCCACAACGGCATGATGCGTTCAAGGAAAATCTTCGATCCTTTGGCCGGCGGCTTGGGTAGCAGCAAAGCCGCCGGCTTCTCACGCAGCTCACGTGAAACAATCAGCAGTGTCGGTACCACGGCACTCACCCAAGCCAGAATGAAAGCGGCGACTGTGATGCCCGGATGAAAATCCATAGCGATCAGTGGCAAGGTGAAGCCGCTGGAATACGCATGATAGACAATATACGGCAACAGCGTATGTCCCAATGCCACGCCGATAATGGTGCCGGCCGTCGAAGCAGTAAATCCGTAGATCACGAACTTCTTCATGACATCAATGTTGGAGTATCCAAGGGCTTTGAGCGTGCCGGAGTTAACGCGTTCCTCATCCACCATGCGCCCCATGGTGGTGAATGTAACGAGGGAAGCCACCAGGTAGAGGAATATCGGAAAGACTCGTGCAAGTTTAGCTACGATATTCGCAATAATCATATAGACGCGATAGCCTTCCGCAGTCAGGCCTTCACGACGGCTGTTAACCGAATATGCAGGTACGATCAAACCGTCCACTTTCTCTTGCGCAAGCGCGATATCTTTTTCGGCGGCGGCGATCTTTTTCTCAGCTGCGGGCTTTGCCTCGTTGAATTCATCAAGTTTGCTCTGATATTCCTCCTGAGCTTGTTCAATGCTGCGTTCGGCTTCGATCAGCTGTTCGACACCATCGGACAGTCGGCCTGCATCACTGGCATCAGCCGCATCAGGCAAACTTGTGGAAGCAGCATTGATTGACTTGGACATTGCACGGCCAAGTTCCGTTTGTTTTGCTGCAAGTTGATTGGCTGCGTCAGCAATCATCGCAGCGTTCTCCTGGTATTCCTTACTACCGGCTTCAAGTTGGCCGGCCGAGACGTTCCATTGTTCGAGAGCCTTGTTGTAATCCGCAAGTTTGGAGTTGTACTGATCAACAGCTTGGTTGTAAAGCGTATAGGCCTGCTCGTATTGCTCTCGCAATTTGTTATAAATCGGACCGGTCAGACCTGTGCTCTCCCATTGATTGAGTTTGGCGTCAATGGCGTCAAGCACGAGTTCGGCTGTTTCCAATTGAACACGTGCCTGATCAAGTTGCGTTTTGGCCGCGACGAGCTGCGCCCATGCTTGGGAGAGTTGAGCATTGCCTTGTGCAATCTGTTGTCCAGCAGCATTGAGCTGCATGCTCGCTTGCGTCAGCTGAGTGCCGGCGAAAGCAATCTGTGATTGCGCATCCACCAGCTGCTCGATGCCGGCAGCCGCCTGTTTGGCTTGCTGGGACGTATTGTTGAGTCCAGCAACGGCATCACCGGCAGCGTCACCGGCTTGATTGACGGCATCGATTTTGCCTCGTGCGAGCTGATCCTTGGCATTCTCAATCTGAGCTTTGGCATCGGCCAATTGCTGTTCGGTGTCCACAAGCTGCTGTTTCGCCTCAGCGACCTGTTGCTTAGCTTTGTCGATTTGTTCACGTCGCTGTTCGCGAATATCGTTCACACGTTTATCCGGCTGACCGGCCAAATGTGCGGTAAGTGCACTCTTGTGCGTTTGCACCGCATCGCGATAGTCGTCGGACCAGTAATTAAGGCCTTGCGTATCGCTGAAGGTGAGTTTCGCAATCATCGCGACGTCGGAGTCGAAAGCGGATTGGTCCACAACAGCATAATCATTGAGAACTCCGGAACCGGCAGTGGATTGCCCCATGTTCAGATCGGAAACGGTATCGGAGGCTCGCACAAATCCCACCACCTGATATTCGTGGACCGACAGCACAGTGTCGCCGGCAATATCGGGCTTTTCAGTGAAACGAATCGTGCTGCCAATGGCGAATTTGTCGTTGAGCGTTTCACCCAATGCGATTTCCGAATCGTTGCGCGGCAATCTTCCTTGTCGAAGTTCATAGGTGGAAACTCGCTCGGGTGCGGAATAGATGCGAACAGCCCGATCGGTGTTCTTCACCGTCACATCCTTGAAATAACCGAATTCCACATCCTTGATGCCTTTGACCTGTTTAATGACCTGTTGGTCGTCTTCGCTCAGACCGTAATCGGAAAGCACCGTGATGTCGGCGAGATTATGCGTTCGGTAGTAGTCCGCACCGGTGATCTGCATATCCGGCCCGGTAACCCACAATCCCACAAGTGCGAACGAACCCAAGGCCATCAAGCATACGATGGAAATGAAACGGCCCCACGAGTGGGAGAGAGTCTGCAGAATGTCTTTGTACAGCATGGATTTCGACACGGCCTACCACTCCAGATCTGCTATATTCATCGGGGAATTGTTGAGTTCAACAGCCGCGACCTGCCCATCATGCATACGAATCACGCGATCGGCGATGGGTGTAATGGCGGAATTATGAGTCACAATCACCACAGTTGATCCTTTTTCGCGGCTCATATCCTGCAGAATTTGCAGCACCTGCTTGCCAGTGTTGTAGTCGAGTGCACCGGTCGGCTCATCACACAACAGAATCTTGGGATTCTTCGCCACAGCCCTGGCGATGGCCACACGTTGTTGTTCGCCGCCGGAAAGCTGAGCTGGGAAATTATCGATGCGGTCTTTCAATCCCACACTGGTCAGCGCCGCAACCGGATCCATGGCATTCTTGACGATCTGCGAGGCGAGTTCCACATTCTCCTTGGCGGTGAGATTGGTTACAAGATTGTAGAACTGGAAGACAAAACCGATATCGTGGCGACGATAGTCGGTGAGTTGACGCGCATTGTAATCCGAGATGTCCTTGCCATCAATGATCACCTGCCCTTCGGAATTGGTATCCATGCCGCCCAGAATGTTGAGCACCGTGGATTTTCCTGCGCCCGATGCCCCAAGGATGATGGCCAATTCGCCTTTCTCGATATCGAACGAAACGTCTTTGTTGGCTTCGATGGTGGTGTCACCCATAATGTAGCGCTTGTAGCTGTGCTTCATTTCGATATAGCCCATTGTGCGTCACCTTTCCATCCCGTATGCGACACTTATTTGAACAACGTGTTGATTATTATTTGGGTGTATTCTACGATGAAGCAATCGAAAGAATCAATGAACACAATCCGCGAAACTGTTGACCGCCCCACCAGCGGCAGCACTATCTCATCTAGTCCGAATCGCACGGAGGCATTATGGCAAACACCCGGCAGACCAAATCAAAGGAGAAAATACGCGCAGCCTTCACCCAACTGATGAACACCAAAGGCTTCGAAGCCATGACAGTCTCCGATATCGCACGAGAGGCGCACGTCAATCGCGGCACGTTTTACATGCATTACATCGATAAGTTCGATCTGCGCACCCAGCTGCTCGAAGAAGAAATCGACACATTGACAAACCTCATCATCAATAGCGAACCGCTATCGGACGAGACGCAAGACACTGAAACACCAGACAAGAGCGATCCGTGCAATTACATTCCCAACTCCGCAATACTTGCAGCGATCACGCACATCAAAGACAACTATGACTTCTTTTGGGCCATCAGCGAGCATGGCACCAATATGAAACTACACACCACCATGCAGGAAACCCTCAAGCAGCTCATCCTCAGCCAAACCCATAACCCCGAGTATCACATCGATTATCCTGGCATTCCGGAAATCTATGCGCAGGAAATCCTCGTCTCGGCAATCACCTCAATCATCTGGCTCTGGCTTCGGCGAGGATGCAAGGAAGATCCAGAGCTCATCGTCGATATCATCGATCGCAACAAAACGCTCTCCCCCATTGCACTCCTGCGTTGACACAACACTAGAACGACATCGTCCTTCAGCAAATATCATTTGATCGGCATCGATTCCGCCCCCACAAATTTCTGCACTCATATAGGCAGACGTAACCACAGGCGCCAATGAAACCTACACTCCCGGTCTGATGGGCATGCGAAGATGGGTGGCATGAGTACAGTTATCATGCATACGTCCGAAGGCGACATCACCATCAATCTGTTCGACGACAAGGCTCCGGAGACCGTGAAGAACTTCCTCGGCCTTGCTACCGGCGAGAAGGAGTGGACCGACCCGATGACCGGCCAGCCTTCTCACGAGAAGTTCTACAACGGCCTGACCTTCCATCGTATTATCAAGGACTTCATGATCCAGGGCGGCTGCCCTCTCGGCACCGGCACCGGCGGACCCGGCTACAACTTCGATGACGAGATTGATCCGTCTCTGAAGTTCGATCATCCGTACATCCTGGCCATGGCGAACGCTGGTCTGCGTCGCGGCATGGACGGCAAGATCCACGGCACCAACGGCTCGCAGTTCTTCATCACCACCGTGCCGACCCCATGGCTCGACGGTCACCACACGATCTTCGGCGAAGTCGCTGATGACGATTCCAAGGCCGTGGTTGACAAGCTCGAAGCCCTGCCCACCGATCCGATGGATCGCCCGACCGAACCGGCGATGATCCTTTCGATCGACGTGCAGTGAGATTGCACGAGATTATTCTCCGCATCTCAATCCAATAGCGAAAAGGACGGTCACATGACCGTCCTTTTCGCTATATGCTGGACGCATTCACATCCACCCCGCCCTCGTCTCGCAAGCAAGGAACGCATATGACCGAGATTCTTCCGCCGCAAAAACCCGCGAAGTCACCGCTGGATCTGCATGTGTTGCGTTATTTCCTCGCTGTGGCCGAAGAGCGCAACATCACATGGGCGGCTGAACTGTTGCAAGTCTCCCAACCCACGCTCTCCCGGCAGCTGCGCAAACTCGAGGAAGATCTCGGTGTGCCATTGTTCGTGCGCGGGGCAAAAACCATCGATTTGACCGCCGAAGGGCATCTGCTGGTCGACCGCGCGCAGACGCTAATCGCCTTGGCCGACAAAACCGAGCGCGAACTGCGCGATTCCCAAGGTAACCTCAACGGCAGCATCGCCATCGGATGCGCGGAATCCCGCAGCATGACGTACCTAGCCCGTCGCATCGCCGCATTCCGCGAACTGCATCCGCAAATCCGCTTCGACATTCGCACGCTCACCGCCGATCTCACGCAGGAACGCTTGGAACAGGGATTGCTCGATTTAGGACTCATGAGCGAACCGGTAGCCGTGGACCGCTACGACTATGTGCGCACACATGTCACCGATCGTTGGGGCATGCTGGTACGCGCGGACAGCCCCTTGGCAGAACTCACCGTAATCCGCCCACAGGATTTGGTCGGCGCAACCATGATTCTTCCGTATCGCCCGGAAGTGCAGCGCGAGGTGCTGAACTGGTTCGGCGACGTGGCACCGCAGATTACCATCGCCGCAACATTCAACCTGTCGATGAACGCGGCGACTATGGTGCGCAACGGCGTAGGCATCTCGTTCAGTTTCGACGTGCCGGTGGTTGATGATGGTTTGCGATTCCGCCCGCTCTCCCCCAAGATGGAGACCGGCTCGGTGATCGCATGGAAGAAAGGACAGTCGATGTCGCCGGCGGCCGCCGCATTCATCGAGTTCCTGCGTGCCGACGAACCCGCGTAACGCCTGTACGTTTTCTTGCACAATACCTGAAACGCATGGCGACGTATACCGTTTGTTCATTGGCGACTATGACTCCAAACGTGTTCAATACTGTTCAGATTCATTAATGCTGTGCTGCAAACAGCGCGCACGAACAGCGAACAAGTGAGGACATATGCGCACACGTATTCTGGGAGCCAATGGGCTGGAGGTCTCGGCGATCGGATTGGGCTGCATGGGGTTCACCATGAGCTGGCCGCCGTTTCTGCCTCATGACGAATCCATCACGGTGATCCGCAAGGCCGTCGATGACGGCGTCACGTTCTTCGACACCGCCGAGGTGTACGGACCGTTCACCAATGAAGAGCTGGTCGGCGAAGCGTTGGAACCGGTACGTGACCAGGTTGTTATCGCCACAAAGTTCGGTTTTGATCTGCACGGCGGTCAGGGCGAACTCGATTCATCCGGACGTGTGCAATCGCTTGACAGTCGCCCTGAAACCATCCGCAAGGCGGTGGAGGGATCGCTCAAACGTCTGCGTACCGACCATATCGATCTGCTGTATCAGCATCGCGTTGATCCGAACGTGCCGATTGAGGATGTGGCCGGCACTATGCAGGATCTGATCCGCGAAGGCAAGGTGCTGGGCTGGGGGCTATCGGAGGCGGGCATCTGCACCATCAAGCGCGCACACGCCGTCTGCCCGTTGACTGCCGTGCAAAGCGAATACTCGATGTGGTGGCGCAAGCCTGAGGAACAGTTGCTGGATACCTTGGAGGCCTTGGGGGTCGGATTTGTGCCGTTCAGTCCGTTGGGTAAAGCCATGCTCACCGGACGGTTCGACCGCAACGCGCGATTCGCCGATGACGATTATCGCAGCAAGATTCCGCGCTTCTCCCCCGAAAATCTTGATCACAATGTGGCCTTGGCCGATTACGTACGTTCCTTAGCCGAATCGAAAGGCACGACGCCGGCACGTATCGCGTTGGCGTGGCTGCTTGCACAGAAGCCATGGATCGTGCCGATCCCCGGCACCAAGCACGTGAATCGTTTGGAAGACAATATCGGTGCTGCGGACGTGGAGTTCACCGCAGCCGAACTGGCTGACATTCGGGGGCATCTCGACGCGTTCGAAGTAGCTGGCGCACGCTATCCCGCTTTGCAGGAGAGCCTGACGGGCCGCTGATTAGCCGAACGAACAGTATTTAATCTTTCAATATCACAACAAAGGAGAACATTATGGAAAATCCCAGCAGCTTCCCGATGGGCGAGCCGAACACCGCCTTTGCCCAATACTTCATCGGTCAGAGCTATCTCGCCCCGCTGATTGACGCACCGGAAATCGGCGTGCACAACGTAACCTTTGAGCCCGGATGCCGCAATAATTGGCATATTCACCATGGCTCCCCACAGATCCTCATGGCCGTGGGCGGCCGCGGCTACTACCAGTTCGAAGGCGAGGAGCCGCATGAACTCAAGCCGGGCGAAGCGGTATACGTGCCCGCCGGCACCAAGCACTGGCATGGCGCCGCACCCACCGAGGCATTCGCGCATATCGCGATCATGCTTCCCGGCGAAAACGTCTCCACCGAATGGCTTGAGCCTGTGGAGGATGACGTCTATCTCACGCTCAAGTAACCGCGAGGCTTCGCACACCACCGAAAGTTCCTATCATGCGCACCATGAAAACGGTTTTGGCGGCGGCATGCGTTGTCTTTCTGACTATGACGTTGTCGGCTTGTGGCACGTTGAATACAACCAGCGACGAAACCCTGTCAGCTACGCCGCAATCGTCCGCTGAGCAGGACGATACGAATGCCGACACTGCAGATGCAAACGCAAGCACAGACGCCAGTACAACCGATACCAGCAACGAAACGAGCACCATGTCCAATCAGCAATCTGTGATCACCGTTCAGGATGGCAACGGCACCACCGTGCAGTTCGAGCTTAATGGCAGTTCCGCAGCGAAGGATCTGCTCGCGCAACTGCCGCTGACTGTCGAGGTCGAGGATTTCAGCACGAACGAGAAGATCTTCTACCCCGAGACACTGGACGTCTCCGACACCCCGCTGGCCCAAGTGGCGGTTGGCACGCTGGCCTACTACGAACCGTGGGGCGATGTCGTCATGTTCTTCGACACCTATCGGTCCAACAGCGCCCTCTACGAGCTCGGTCACGTGACCGCCGGCGGCAATGACATCAACCAACTGAGCGGAACCATCACCATCAGCGCTTAAAATTCCGGCAACTCCTCGGAACTGTCATTAAGACACTGAGGCGTTTGGGAACTGCCTGATGCGGCTCACGCAGCGCAATGCATAAGCCGCATCAGGCACCACACTGCGAAGGATACAGATCAGTCAGTCGCGCCTACATTATCGGCCTGTTGAATGCCGCGAAGCATTGCGATTCCTTTTATCACTAGGCGGATGCCGACGAAAAGGCAACAGATGCAAATCGCTGCTCCGGTTGCGGCAGTGGACACTTCACGAAAATCCGCCGAGGTATCAGCCGTACTAAAGGTGTCGATCATCGTGGTCTGGAGAAACAGCAAAGAAATCGCCGCATCGACGAGCCCTAGGCTGCAGATGGCCTGGAAGAGCATATCGTCTTTACGATTCTGCTGTGCAAAACATTTGATTGCAATACCCACTTTGACGAATGTGTATGTAGCCTGCGATATGACGATAATCTGGTTGCCTGGAGCATCGCTGCCACGCGTGATCGTGAGCGTCACCATGCCGATCATGACAATGGTCAACAGGATGATGATCACACCTATGAAGCGCAGCGAGCGAGCGGTGACGACCCGTCGCTTCGGAACTGTGCCATCCACGGATTCTTTTCTCTGCAGCCCTATTCGGACGATCCGCAAACGCATCGAGGCAATAGCCAGGTAATAGCATCCCATGGTGATGAACCATGCTGAAATGCTGCCGACCCCCAATGTAAGGTTCCAAATCGAGTAAAGTGCATTGATTCCAAATGCCCACACCGACGATAGTGACGAGCGGAACAAATCCTCATTCAATAGACGAAAGCCAATTGAATGTCGCTCAATACGCGCTCTGGTTCTGGCGACATTTGTTTTGATTCGCTTGATTGGTTTCATCGTGTCCGGCGCCTTGCGAACAGCAAGCCTATGGCCAACAGTGCAACGGATCCGACAGCCATGCCAAGGAACGCTATGTGCATGCCATGCACGCCTGCTACCGCGCGAGACGGAATCACCGCTCCTCCGGCGCCCATCTCCATCATGGCAACGAACACGACAGTGCCGATGGCACCGGCCGTAGTGCGCAACGAGCTGAACAGCGCGTTCGCGTGTGCGGTATCGGAGGAAGACATACCTTCGGTACCCCAAGTCAGCAGCGGCATCAGCAGACATCCGATGGCAATGCACCGCATTACGTTGAACAGGGCGGCCACCCACAATGGAGTATTCCGCACAACAAGCAGCATGCCGGTATTGCTTGTTACCAGAAGAGCAGCAGCCACCAGTAGCAACGGCCGCATGCCAAAGCGGTCGTACAATTTACCTGCAAGCGGACTGACTACGGCGGAAGCCGCCGATCCAGGCAACACCACCAACGCGGATACCACAGCTGAAGCACCGACGATTGATTGCACATACAAAGGAATGATGGTCGACGATCCCATCATCACCAGGTAGAAGAGCATAACCGCGATGACGCTTATGGTGAAGTTGCGGTTCTCAAACACCCGCAGGTCAAGGAAGGGACGCTCAGCGCGCAACTGCCGGACGGTGAACAATATGCCTGCGATCAGTCCGCATCCCAATTCGACATATGAAGCCACGGTCCCCAGCGAACCCATGCCAAGCGTGATGCCGGACAGGAGGATGACGGACAGGAGGAACGACAACGCATCAAAACGTTGCTGATGCGTTTCCAACACATTGTCGAACGAGACGAACGCCCATACCACCGCGATGAGGATGATAGGCAGCATACCCCAGAAAATCCAACGCCAACCCAGCATATCCACGATGAATCCCGCAAGAATCGGCGCGATCAGTGGCGCCGCGGACACGGACAGCCCGTACCAGCCCATCACTGTGCCTCGGCGTTCCCTGGGATATATAGTCAACAGGATGACCTGCGCCATCGAACCGAGAACGCCATTGCCAAGCGCCTGCAACACACGGCTGACCATCAGGATAAGAAAAGATGGAGAGATGGCGCACATCGCCACGCCAACCGCGTTAAGCAACAGACCGAACACATACAACGGCTTGGTGGGGAAACGCGTGACCAAGAAGGCGGTCAACGGCATGACGACGGCCATGGCAAGCGAATAACCGCTGGTCACCCATTGCCCCTGAATTGCGTCAATGCGCAGGTCTTCAATTAGTGCCGGCAAAGCGGTAGTCATCGACGTAGCCAGCATCGATGTCGCGACGCAAGCCACCACGACATTGAGAAAGATCATCGTCCGCTTATGATCACTTAAATGAGTTCGCACGTAATTCCTCGGAGCATTGTTTGCATACGGCAATTCCCGTAATGCCTAAGGACTACTTGATACCTTTGATCATGGGGATGAGGCCGAGCAGCATCACGATGCCGACGATGCCGACGACGATGCCGGGGATCATCCACTGGGTGAACACCATGGTCAGGCACATGCCCGCACCGAGCACCAACGCGGAGACCAGCGCGTACACACTCACGCCGACGGCTTTGGCATTCCACACGATGGCCGGTTTGCCGTCGAAACGGCGACGCACCATCCATGTGACTAAGAACAGCACCACGCCAATCACGCCAACGACCACGCCAGGCGTGAAGGCGTTCCATTCCGGCAGCAGACACATGCACATGCCCAGCGCGAACACCAGTGCGGAGACGGTGCCGAGTACCAAAGTCACGTAATTTGCTTTGCTCATTATTCTGTTCCTTCGTTCGTTTTGAGAGCTATTGGGCGGGATTCCCGCGTTGCCTGCATCGACGATACGAGCGCGAACCAAGTGATTCAATCACCATTTTCTCGACATGTGTTGGAATAATGAGAGCATGGTGAACGTGAAGAACAACGCCAGGTTCCTGGCCACCGACCAACGCATCGAAGTCGCGGCTTTGGCGCTAATGGACGATTCCGATGCGGCACGATCGATCTCCGTGGCCGCAGTTTGCCGGAAGGCAGGCATCAACAGATCCACGTTCTACGAGCATTTCATCGATTTGGACGACATGTTCGCCGCCATGCAGGAGTATCTCAACGCCGAACTTGCGGAGCAATTCCAACGGGCCGATATGCACGAGCCTCTATCCGAGAATTCACTGCGCATCTATCTGTCACACATCCGACAACACCGCTACTTCTACCGAATCACGCTCAAACACAGCCATCGTCTTCCACTGGATCTCGGCGGCGAAGAACTATGGAAACAACGCATCCGGCCTGCGGGCGAACGCATCGGAATCACGAGTGACAACGAACTCGTCTATTTTCGCGATGCGCTGCTCTCCTCGTTTTCCGCCGTACTGCAACGATGGATCGCAAACGACTGCGCCGACGACATCGAACGCATCACGCTGATCGTCGCCAACATCATTCCACTTGGAATTGCCGAAATTTGATGCCCCGGCGACGAAGCAGACGTTTCATCGTCGGGGCAGGAACGCCAACAGCTTGTCAGATACAACGGCAGAAAGCCAAATACAAAACACTAGGCGCGAGCGGCGGAAACCGATGCGGCGACTGGCGCCTCACTCTCGTTCCAACTCGCCGCGTCACCGATCATGTGCACGATTTTGCCGGCCAACGGCGCCACGATCAGCATCTGAATCGGCAGGGCGATGGTGAAGTTGTAGGGGAACATTGCAAAAAATCCAACAACTGCAGCACCGGTGAATCCGAAGGCCATGATCGCACCGAAAACCGTCATGAACACGGTCATGAGCACCACCATGAGGAATTTGATGGCGATGCCTCTCCAGACCGGACGGTCCTCCTCCTTGCAGAACATACCAGCCAGCTTGCGTGAACTCGGCGTGCAGATACCTAGATCGCAAATCATGCCCACCACATAGGCGAGCGGGAAATTGAACACGGCGTAGCTCCATGCGGCCGCACCCACATCACCGGTGCGCACGCCGTAGTTGAGTGCCGCCATCACATAGATCATGATCGCGGACATGATGAAGCTAAAGAGGATGCCTTCTTTGCCGTTACGGGGCATGGTTCGAGAATTCCTTTCGTTATGGCTTGTTTTCCGGCCCCTCCTGTTGCAACGCAAGGGGGCGCATAACGAAAGTCCGCGGAATGCGGCGATCATAATGGCGACTTCCTGGCAAACGGGTCGAACCGTCGTGTCGGGGGCCGCTTGCAACGTGTTACTTTAGCAGACCATGCAACTACGGCAGCCTGTTTCGGGAGTGTCGTGAAGCCGCATCATGCTCTCCTATGTCCGTATTGCACTCTCTACTTCCACTTCACCGCACGGAACCAACGAGACGGCGTTCGGCGGGGATTTCCGGTTCGTTGAACGCGGCAAGTTCGGCAGGCATTTCGGCTTGTGGGTCATCTACCTCAATGAGATTGCTGTAGTACCTGATGCGCCCTTCAAGCACGCCATCGTAGAATTCCTGCTTGGCGTCGATATAGTCGATGCTGCGCTGGATTTCAGCCATACGCTGTTCGAGAATCTGCCGTTTGGCTTCGAGAATCTGTTTACGCTCGGGAATCGACGATTCGCCCTTGAGGCACAACTCGAGGTATTCCTTCATCTCGGCGGTGCCCATGCCACAGGCGCGCAAGCAATTGAGGGCACTGATCCATGCGATATTCTTCTCATCGAATACCCGATGATTGTTCTCGTCACGATGCACGTTCGGCACCAGACCGGCCTTGCAGTAGAACTTCAACGTTTCGTAGCTCATGTTGACGAGCTTGCAGGCTTCCTTCATCGAATACATCGCTGCATCCCTCCTAGCAACACCCGTAACGATCTTCGCAACGGCGTGTCGCCGATTTGACCGGTAACGACTACCGGCTCGTATGGTCAACAGTAACACATCAACCACAACCATCATGAAGGAGTTCACCATGAACACCATCACTCTGAGTAACGGCGTGGAAGTCCCCCAGCTGGGATTCGGCGTCTTCCAGATCCCGCAGGATCAGACCGCGCAGGCTGTGCGCGACGCCGTCGAAGTCGGCTACCGTCATATCGACACTGCGCAGTCGTATTTCAACGAGGCCCAGGTGGGCGAGGGCGTCGCCACCTGCGGTATCGACCGCAAGGAACTGTTCATCACCACCAAGGTATGGATCGAGCACTACGGCTATGAGAACGCCAAGGTCTCGCTTGAGGAGTCGTTCAAGAAGCTGAACCTCGACTATATCGATCTGGTGCTGCTGCACCAGCCTTTCGCCGATTATTACGGTGCATGGCGCGCGCTGGAGGAGTTCTACCGCGACGGCCGCATCCGCGCCATCGGCGTGAGCAACTTCAATCCCGGCCGCCTAGCCGACATCGCCGCGTTCAATGACATCGCGCCGATGGTCAACCAGGTCGAGACCAACCCGTTCCACCAGCAAGTTGCCGCGCATGAGAACATGGTCGCCCGCCATGTAGCGCATGAGGCGTGGGCACCGTTCGGCGAGGGCCGTAATGGTCTGTTTGACAACCCCGTGCTCGCCCGCATCGGCGAGGCGCACGGCAAGTCCGTGGCGCAGGTGGTGCTGCGCTGGCTGATGCAGCGCGACGTCATCGCACTGGCCAAGTCCACCCACAAAGAGCGCATGGCCGAGAACTTCGACATCTTCGATTTCGAACTGTCTGCCGAGGAGATGGCCACCATCGCCACGCTCGACAGCCACACCAGTCTGTTCTTCGACCACGATGCGCCTGAAACCGTCGACAAGTTCGTAAAGATGGTCGCCGATCGCCGCGGCCGCGCCTGATCGAGCTTCACCATCGCCCACCAGCCATGCACAAAGGGTATCGTACACCCCATGTTTCAGACATTTGATTGACCGTAACACCCACCATATGCTGACAGCTACACCTGTCATCCCAAGCGAAGCACCCCGTCATCCCGAGCGGAGTCGAGGGATCTCCAATGAGATGCTTCGACTCCGCTGCGCTCCGCTCAGCATGACGAACGAGCAGGGCGATGCCCGTCGACCACCACAACCAGATATACCGGATCACCCAAGGAGACCGCCATGAAGAAAATCACAGCCACAGCCATGAGCATCGTGCTCGCGGCGAGCCTTACCGCCTGCAGCGGAAGCTCGCAAGACTCTGTTGACAATTCGGCATCTTCCCAATCGAGCTCGTCCAGTTCATCTGCTGCCAAGGGTGATGGCTCAACGCTGGTCGTGTACTACTCGGCACAAGGTCACACGGAAAAGGTCGCGCAGAGCATCGCGAACGCCACCGGCGCCGGCACCTTCGTCATCGAACCCGCACAACCGTACAGTGAGGACGATCTCGACTGGACGAACGACAGCAGCCGCGTCTCCGTCGAACATGACAACCCCGATCAGCGTGATGTGGAGTTGAAAACCACCAAAGTACCGAACTGGGACTCCTACACGACCGTATTCATCGGATATCCGATCTGGTGGGGCATCGCCGCATGGCCGGTCGACACCTTCGTCAAGGCGAACGATTTCTCCGGCAAGACGGTCATCCCGTTCTGCACCTCCGCCAGCTCCGGCATGGGCTCGAGCGGCACCCAGTTGGCCGAACTCGCCGGAACCGGCGACTGGCAGGAAGGCCAGCGCTTCTCATCCAGCGCCTCCGAGTCGGAAGTCAGAGACTGGGTGAACGGCTTGGGAATCTGATCTATTAAAGCGTGATATTGGAAAAGGAGACATGACTTTGAATACGGTAAATACAGTAACTTTGAACAACGGTGTGGAGATGCCGATGGAAGGCTTCGGCGTTTTCCAAGTAGACGATCTGGAAGTCTGCGAACATACGGTTTCGAATGCGCTCTCCGTGGGCTACCGACTTATTGATACCGCATACAGCTATAAAAACGAGCAGGCGGTAGGGAACGCAATTCATAAGAGCGGCATTCCACGAGAAGACATTTTCGTCACCTCAAAAGCCTTTATTCAGCAAATGGGGTATGGCAAAACAAAGGCTGCTTTTTCGATACCTTGGAACAGCTTGGGCTGGACTATCTTGACCTCTACCTGATTCATATGCCGTTCGGCGACTATTACGGCGCATGGCGTGCGATGGAGGAGCTGTATCACGAAGGCCGTATTCGTGCCATCGGCATCAGCAACTTCCTGCCGGATCGCGTAATTGACCTGTGCAACAACGCCAACGTAATCCCCGCAGTCAACCAACTGGAGCTGCATCCGTTCTATCAGCGAGAGGACGAATTGGCGATCCTGAGGGAATACGGAATCACACCGCAGGCATGGGCACCTTTTGCAGAAGGTATGAACGGAATGTTCACCAATCCTGTTCTTGTCGAAATCGCAAGGTTACACAATAAAACCGTCGCACAGACTATTTTGCGCTGGAACCTCCAGCGTGGGGTTTCCGTTATTCCAAAGTCTGTCCATAAAAACCGTATGGAGGAGAATTTCGCCGTCTGGGATTTTGAGCTGACATCCGATGAGATGCGCACAATCGCAACGCTTGACTTGGGACATCCGCAAATGCTCGACCCGCTGAAGCCCAGTGAAGTACACCGCGTTTATGACTATCTGAACAATCCTGTACTGACAAGTCTGGATTAGACGAACATGTTTCCCCATAGTTTTAGTTCGTGTGCAGGCCGTATGAGATAGGATTAATCCCGATTTATCAGCCGATTTGTTTCGAGAGGTGTGGCATGAGCGATATCGTCATCCGAGAGGCGAGCGCACACGATCTGCCGAGAATCGTTGAGTTACTAGCGGATGACGACTTGGGACGCCTGCGCGAGAAAAGCACATCTCCGATCCCGCAATACTATGTCGACGCCTTCAACCGCATCGCGGGCGATGATGATAATCTCATTCTCGTCGCCTGCGAAGGAGAAACCGTCGTGGGCACCTTGCAAATCACGTTCACGCAATACCTATCGCGCAAAGGCAGTCTTCGGGCGACCATCGAAAGCGTCCGCGTGGCACACGACAAAAGGGATCTCGGCATCGGTTCAATACTGCTCAAGCACGCAATTAACCTCGCCTCGGCGCGAGGATGTTCGCTGGTGCAGCTCACCACCGATAAAACACGAACGAACGCACACCGCTTCTACGAAAAGCTCGGCTTCCGCCCTACGCACGAAGGAATGAAACTGTATCTCTCAAAATAACAGACAACTTTGTCCGGTTTTCCCATACCTTGTTGTTATGGCGCGATGCGCGTGTATGGCATTGGATTATCGATTCTGATGGGTTGATACTGGGGCGAACGGCGGATATGAGACGCCGACGAACAAACGCTCGGTATTGACACCGACGAATTCGAGAAGGATCCGCACCATGACCGACTCTTTTCACAGCCTTCACCGTGGTCTCTCATCCTTGCTTGCTGTCGTCTGTCTGACGACGTTCGGCATCGGAACGCTTGCAGCATGCGAATCTGGGCGAACGACCACCGTGCAGAGCAGCGAATCCCACGAATCAGGTGAAACACACGAGCAGAACAGCGAGACCACCATGAACGACACCATCCGTCGATTCGATTTCGATACGCATACTGTGGAACTCAACAATGGCATCACGATGCCGATTAATGGGCTAGGCACATATAGTCTGCATGGCGATGAATGCATCAATGCCGTCAAAGCCGCGTTGAATTCCGGCGTGCGACTTATCGACACGGCCCATGCCTACGGCAACGAACAGGAGATCGGCCAAGCGATCCGCGAATCCAGTGTGCCACGCGAAGAGATCTTCGTCATCACCAAACTGTATCCCAACCAGTTCAGCGACGCTGCAGCGGCGATCGACGAAGCGTTGGATAATCTCAACATCGGCTATATCGACATGATGCTGCTGCACCATCCGGGCACGGATGACGTCGCGGCATATCATGCGATTGAAGACGCAATCGAAGCCGGCAACGTGCATGCGGCAGGATTGTCGAATTGGTATGTGGACGAGTTGAAGGAGTTCCTGCCGCAGGTCGATGTCACGCCGGCGTTGGTGCAGAACGAGATTCATCCGTATTACCAGGAGAACGACGTTATCCCGTATATCCAGAATCTCGGCATCGTGGTGCAAGGCTGGTATCCGTTCGGCGGACGCGGCCATACCAGCGAGATGTTCGCCGACGAGATGCTCAACGATATTGCCCAAGCACATGGCGTATCGCCGGCACAGGTCATTCTGCGTTGGAATCTGCAGAAAGGCGTGGTGGTGATTCCCGGTTCCAGCAATCCAGACCACATTCGTGAGAACACGGAAATCTACGATTTCAAGCTCTCCGACGACGAGATGAACCGCATCAATGCGCTCGACCGCGACGAGAAGCACGACTGGTATTAATCAAATCTGGCTTCATACCAAACAATCTCACATTCGTGCAACGGCGGATCGATCGACTGTTTCATAGTCGACTGATCCGCCGTTTGCTTACCCGTCGCATTCACTGAGCTTCATTCCCGGACTTGTTTGTCACGTAGTCTTTGACAGCAGAAAGGAAATGCTCGGCAGTTTTAGTGAAACGTCGCCCCGGCTTCCAAGCCATGACCATTTTCGCCGGCAGGTTCGGGCTCAGCGGACGGAACACGATATCGGAGTCCTTCGGCAATCCCACAATCCCATCGAGGCACAGCGCGTAGCCAAGTCCTTCGGAGACCATCAACGCCGCGTTGTTAACGAGGTTGTAGGTACCGACAACATGCAGTTCGCGTTCGTCCGCGCCAACCCATCGCATCAGACAATCATCGAAGCGCGTTTGCCTGGAGATGATCAACGGAAGTGGTTTTACATCGTCGGCGGTAACGGCATCCTTGCGCGCCAGCTCGCAGTCGCGCGGCATGAGCACGCCCCAGCGGTCTTCTACGGGCAGCCGGCAGGTGGCGTATTTCGACATATCATACGGTTCGAACAGAAGCGCAAAATCCAATAGTCCGGAGTCGAGTCGCGGGATCAGATCCTCGGCGTCGCCGCTGTAGATATGGAATTTCGTCTGTGGACACAGTCGTTGCAGATTACGCGCCGCGCGCAGAATAATGCGCATCGAATCGCTTTCCGCAGCACCGATGTACACCGGCCCGGCCACCGGCTGATCCCATGACGTAACCTCCAGTTCGGTGCGCTCCGCCAGCGCAATAATCTCTTCGGCACGTTCCCGCACGAATTCTCCGGCCGGCGTCAACGTGACATAACGACTACCACGTTCGAATAGCTGCACACCAAGTTTGTCCTCAAGTTCATGCATCTGCCGCGACAACGCAGGCTGTGATATGGCGAGATATTCGGCGGCCGCTGTGATGTTCCGCTCTTCAGCAACCGCAAGAAAGTAACGCAACTGCCGCAAATCCATGACGCTCCTCCTTGTCAAGCAAAACACTCGACCATAATCCATAAGTTTTTGTTATAGACACCAGTATTTCAAAACATTGGATTATGGATTTGTTGTGCTTCAGAATATCAGACATCCCCACACGGGACAACCGACCAACACGACAATCAACGGGACCGCACCCGCTCATTACAAGGAGAAAACCACCTATGGGCAACACCACCGCGAAACTGTTCGAACCGATGACACTGCGCGGACTGACTATACGCAACCGCATCTGGATGCCGGCCATGGACACCTATTCCGCCGACAAGCTCACCGGCATGCCGAATCAGTTCCATCAGCAGCATTATGTGTCGCGCGCGTACGGCGGGTTCGGCATGATCGTCACCGAGGCGACCGCCGTTTCCAAGGACGGCCTGATCTCCCCGCATGACGTGGGTCTGTGGACCGAGGAACAGGCGCAGGCTTGGACCGCCGTGACGGATGGCGTGCATCAGGCGGGTGGTGCGATCGCCGTGCAGCTCGACCATTCAGGACGCAAGGGCTCCACCGGATCATTCCGCGACGGATATCTCGATCAGAGCGTGCCGGTTGCGGACGGCGGCTGGCAGACCGTGGCCCCCAGTCCGATCGCCTTCGGCCATTACGCCCAGCCGCGCGAACTGACCGTCGACGAGATCCATACCATCGTGCGCGATTTCGGCAAATCCGCCGCACTGGCAGTCAAAGCCGGCTTCGATGCGATTCAACTGCATGGTGCCCACGGCTATCTCATCTCGCAGTTCCTCGACCCGTTGAGCAACCGCCGCACCGACGAATACGGTGGCAGTTTGGAGAACCGCCAGCGCTTTCTCGTGGAACTCGTCGACGAAGTACGCGCGGCGATTCCCGACACCATGCCGCTGATCGTGCGTATCTCCGCCACGGATTGGGCCGAAAACGGCTGGGATCTCGAACAGACCGTCGACACGGCCCGTGTGATGAAAGAACACGGCGTCGATTTGATGGATGTCTCCACCGGCGGCATTGTCTCCGACGTTACCATTCCGGCAAAGCCCGGATATCAGGTGTCATTCGCCGCTGCGGTACGCGAACAGGCCGGCATCCCGACCACGGCCGTAGGTCTGATCCTCGAGACAAAGCAGGCCGAGACAATTCTCGAAAACGGCGAAGCCGATGCCATCGAAGTCGGACGCCTGTCACTGCGCGACCCGTATTGGCCGCTGCGCGCCGCACACGAGCTGGGGATTCCCGCCGATCAGGCACCCTATCAGCCGCAATACGCGGCAGGAGCATACCGCTGATGAGTACGACAACGACAGCAAAATCCTCCAACACCACTATCAGTATCAACCATTCCGGTGACCCCGACACATCCGATACCGTCAACGTCTCCGAGACAATCAATGCTTCCGAGGCGACCGGCATCACCTTAAACGACATCCTGCGCAGCCTGCATGACGACGCGGCACCGACCCCACAACGGGAGGCAGCAATCATGGACGTCTGTCAGGAGAGCATGCGTCTGGCGTCGCTGCTTAACACGGCATACCACTCCCCTGATGAGATCCGCAGTATCATGCAGCAGCTCACCGGCAAGCCAATAGATCCGTCCTTCCGTATGTTTCCGCCATTCCAAGCCGATTTCGGCAAAAACATCACCATCGGCAAAAACGTGTTCATTAACTCGGGCTGCCGGTTCCAAGATCAGGGCGGCATCGACATCGGCGACGGCACCCTGATCGGGCACAACGTCGTGCTGGCGACAATCAACCACGATCTGTCGCCGGACAACGACCGTCGCAACCATTACGCGCCGATCACCATCAAAGACCACGTGTGGATCGGCTCCAACGCGACCATTCTGCCCGGAGTCACCATCGGCTCCTGGTCGGTGGTCGCAGCCGGCGCGGTCGTCACACACGATGTGCCACCGTTCACCGTCGTGGGCGGCGTGCCAGCCCACACGCTTCACACCATCGACCCACACGAACACAAAGGGCAACATACAACAACCCATCGTTCGCCGAATCCGCCGAAGCCCCACACCGACATCAATAGCCACGCCTGAACAACCGGAAAGTAAAGAACATCATGCTGGAAATCAACATGGATGACGTCATCGCGACCATCCGATCCGTACAGCCGCAACTCATCGTCGTCATCGCAGCACTGCTGGTAGCGCTTGTGGCAACCATCGCGGTCAACCGCACAACCGTTGCCGATCAGGGCACACGGAAACTCACTCATGCGACTGTATGGGTGGTCGCAGTCACGGCGGTGATCGTCGCGGTCAATCTAATGCTCACCGGACCGCTCAGCTCCATGATCACCATGGCGACGGGCACACGCTACGAGCTTTCGCAAAAGACCATCGAAACCACCAATGATCTTGCGGTCGATATCGAACGCGAGGGCATCACACTGTTGCAGAACAACGACAATATGCTGCCGTTGGCTGACACGGATGCGATCAACGTGTTCGGATGGGCCTCGACGAATCCCGTGTACGGTGGTACCGGTTCCGGAGCATTGTCCGATGCCTACGACACCACGTCGCTGCTGGACGGACTGCATATGAGCGGGTTCAAGACCAACGACAGATTGACCGACTTCTACACCGATTACGCAACGACCAGAGGTGATGACACGATCACCAGCACCGACTGGACGCTGCCGGAGCCGCCGGCCTCCGACTACTCCGACGATCTGATCTCCGATGCACAAGACTTCTCCGACACAGCGATGGTCGTGATCAGCCGTGTGGGCGGCGAAGGCTCGGATCTGCCCGACGACATGAACGCCACCGATCACACCTTCGACGATGATTCCAACAACCCGAAGGCCGCGACGTACACCGATAATTCCACGGAGTACAAGGATTTTCCCGAGGGCTCGCATTATCTGGAGCTCAGCCAGTCGGAACGCGACATGATCGATCTGGTCACCGCGCATTTCGATGATGTGGTGTTGGCATACAACGGCGCGAACACCTTCGAGCTGGGTTTTGTGGAGCAATACCCGCAGATCAAGTCCGTGTTGTGGGCGCCCCATCCGGGTCAGGCCGGTTTCGCGGCGCTCGGCGAAGTGCTGCGCGGCACAACCAATCCGTCCGGCAAAACCGCCGATACCTTCGTACGCGATCTGACACAAACCCCCTCCTATGAGAACTTCGGCGACTTTCCCTATGACAACGTCAGTGAATTCACCGTCGATACCACCCGTGGCAAGCGCACGCCGGCGTTCGTGAACTACGTCGAAGGCATCTACGTCGGCTATCGCTTCTATGAAACGGCCGCCGAGGAAGGTGCCATTGACTACAACGCGACCGTGCAGTATCCGTTCGGCTATGGTCTGAGCTACACCACCTTCAACCAGAACATGGGAGAGGTAACCTACGACGAGGAGACCGGCACGATCGGCTTCGACGTGACGGTGACCAACACCGGCGAAGTCACAGGCAAGGACGTCATCGAGGCGTATGTCAACCCGCCCTACACCGACGGAGACATCGAGAAGGCGAGCGCCAATCTAGTCGCGTTCGAGAAAACCGACGAAATCAAGCCGGGAGCATCGCAGACCGTGCATATCGAATTCGATGATGACGACATGGCCTCCTACGATTACCGCGACGCGAAAGCCTACGTGTTGGAAGGCGGCGACTATGGCGTCTCGATTCGCTCCGATTCCCATTCAGTCATCGACGAGCAGACGGTCGTCGTGCCGCAGACCATCGTCTACGATTCCGAAAACAACACGCATGATGGCGACCAGACGGTAGCGACCAACGTGTTCGACGAGGCGGCCGGCGATGTGACCTATCTGAGCCGTGCGAACCGTTTCGCCAACTACGATCAGGCCACCGCAGCTCCGACCGATTTCTCGATGAGTGACGATGCCAAAGCGACGTTCGTCAACTTGAGCAACTCCGATCCGTCTCAATCCGACAATCCTGACGACCAGATGCCAACGACGAACGCCGACAACGGACTGCGTCTGGTGGATCTTCGGGGCGTGGACTACGACGACAAACAATGGGATCTGCTGCTCGATCAGTTGAATTTCGACGAGATGGACGATCTGATCGCCGACGCCGGGTATCAGAATGCGGCGATCCGTTCGATCGGCAAAATCCGCCTGTCCGACGTGGATGGCCCGGCCGCGCTGAAGGACAATTTCACCGGCGTCAGCTCCATCGGTCTGCCTGCGAACATCGTGGTGGCATGCACCTGGAATAAGAATCTTGCCCGCGCCTATGGCGAAACCATCGGCGATATGGCGCATGAAATCAATGTCTCCGGCTGGTATGCGCCTTCAGTGAACATCCACCGCTCGGCATTCGGCGGCCGTAACTTCGAGTACTTCTCGGAGGACCCGCTGCTGACAGGCGAACTTGCCGCCGAACAGGTCGTCGGCGCGAAAAGCCGCGGCGTCTACTCGTTCACCAAGCATTTCGCCTTGAACGAGCAGGAGACGAGACGCAACAGCCAACTGTGCACTTGGGCCAACGAGCAGTCGATCCGTGAAATCTATCTGAAGCCGTTCGAGACGATCGTCAAGGCCTCCGGCGATGCACAGGCTCTCATGGGTTCGTTCAACTACATCGGAAGCATCTATTCAAGCGCGCACAGCGGTCTGAACGAAACCGTGCTGCGCGACGAATGGGGGTTCAAGGGTTTCCTGGAAACGGATTACTTCTCCGGCGCGCTGTACGGATACCAGGATGCCGATCAGCTCATCCGTAACGGAACCGACGCGATGCTTGCCTCCACTGAAACAACCAATCACATCGACAGCAAGTCGGCGACTTCACTGATCGCCATGCGCCGCGCCGCCCACAACATCCTGTACACCACGGTGAACAGCTGGCGGTACGAGAACGGCGAACCGGAGCAGTCCATGCCAGTCTGGCAGATTGTTCTAGTCGGCGCAGATGCCACGCTTGGCGTGCTGCTGGCGGGGTTGGAGATTCTGGCTGTACGGCGTTTCATGAAACGTCGTCAGGCGGCAATCCGCTGATCTCATCTTTGACAGATTTGCAACCGTAATCATCAATTGAAAATAACCAAACCATAAACAATCAACAACACATAACAAGGAGAATCACTCATGAGCACGAATGCAACCATGCCGAAGATCGCATTGGGTGCCTGGTCTTGGGGATCAGGCGCAGCTGGCGGCGACCAGGTGTTCGGCAATCATCTCGACGAGCGCGAGCTGCGACCGGTGTTCGACGCGGCGCTGGAGCATGGCCTGAATCTGTGGGATACGGCCGCCGTATATGGCGAGGGCAGCTCGGAGCGCATCCTCGGTGACTTCGTGAAGGATGAGGATCGTGAGCGCGTGCTGCTGTCCACGAAGTTCACGCCGCAGATCGCCTCCGACTCCCCCAACGCCATGCAGGAGATGCTGGATGGCAGCAAGCAGCGCCTGCATGCTGATGTCATCGACGTGTATTGGATCCACAATCCCATGGATGTGGAACGTTGGACGCCGGATCTCATTCCATTGGCGAAAAGCGGGCAGATTCGCTCCATCGGCGTCTCGAACCACAACCTCGCCCAGATCAAGCGGGCAAACGAAATCCTCGGCGAAGCCGGTTTGAAGGTGTCGGCCGTGCAGAATCATTACAGTCTGCTACACCGCTCGTCGGAGCGCGCCGGCATCCTCGACTACTGCAAGGAGAACGGCATCACGTTCTACGCCTACATGGTGTTGGAACAAGGCGCGTTAACCGGCAAGTATGACTCGATGCATCCATTCCCGCAGGGCTCCGGACGCGGCGATTCCTACAATCCACATCTGGCTGAAATCGAGCGACTGATCGAGGCCCTGCGCACCATCGGCAAGTGCCATGACGCGAGCCCCGCGCAGGTGGCGACCGCATGGGCCATCGCCAAGGGCACGTTGCCCATCATCGGCGTCACTAAGGTTCGCCAGGTCGAGCAGGCCGCCGCGGCAGCCCAGCTGCATTTGACCGATGACGAGGTTGCGCTGCTGGAACGTCTCGGTGACGAGACCGGCGTGCACACGCTGCGCGAATGGGAACAGGACATGGATTAGCGCCCTTTTTCTCAGCTATCTGCGTTACGGGTAGTGGATTTGAGGAATTGCAAACATCGATCTGCATTACGGGTAGTGCCTCATCAGGCATATGTCTTCTTCAATCGTTGATATTCTGCGGAAGATACTTGGACTATATGCCAATGGGCACTACCCGTAACGCAGATCGACCTCCGCAAAAGCTCAAATCCACTACCCGTAACGCAGATATGATGCTGAAACGGCAATATCTTCATGAGATCGGACGATATTGGTCAGTGTCGGTGAAACAGGTTTTGTAGACCATCAGCATGATGAGGCTGTCGGCAAGCAAGGTTAATGCGGCAATGGCGGCAAGAATCACGAACTGGTATTTTGCGGCGTCGAACGGATCGCCGCCGGCGATGACTTGGCCGGCCATCATGCCAGGAATCGTGACAATACCGCTCGACGCTAGCGATGCGTTGGTCGGCAGCAGCCCGAGACGAATCGACGAGACTATCGACGGGCGTGAGGCCTCCCATGCGCTCGCGCCAAGCGCCAGCAGGGTGTCGATCTCGTCACGCCGTTCCTTCATGCTTTCGTAGAATCGGCTCAGTCCGACCGCCAAAGCACTCACCGTGTTGCCCAGCAGCATGCCGGTGAGTGGCACCACCAGTTGCGGCGCATACCACGGTTGTGGGCGAACGATGAGCTCCGTCACCAAGCCGAGCATCATGAGCATGGTGATCACCAAGCTGAGCAGCACTGGCCATGCAAGCCCTTTCGGCACGCCTTTGGCGCGCGACAGCGTGATTTGCACGCCGGCGACCAACATCACAGCCATCAGGGCAAACACCAGCCAGGGATTGTTCGCCCTGATCACGAACCCCATGATGAAACCCATCGCGCACAATTGCAGCAGCGCCCGGCATGCCGACCACAACAACGTCCGCCCAATGCCCATGCGCATAATGCCCGATATGGCAGCCGCGGCGACCACCATCAGCATCGCCACCAGCAGGCCCAAAAAATCAATGGAGTAGGAGGTTCCGCTCATCAACGCACCTCCCCTGTCACCATATCGTCAACATTCTTCATGCCGTTCCTAACAGCCTCTTCCGTGATATCCGACAACACACCGCCCGCCAATCTCAAGATGCGCTTTGCTCTTCCGTCCGGTGACCGGTGACGGATACGCATTACCGCCATACCGTGTTCGGCCGCCTCGGCCAGCACGTCGGCCACAAGATTCGCATTATCGTCATCCAATCCAGCATCGACCTCATCGGCCAGCAGAACCTTCGGCCGGGTAAGCAGAGTACGCACCAAACTGACGCGGGCCGCCTGTCCACCGGACAAATCATGCACCGGACGGGACAGCTCGATATCCGCGCAACCAACGGCATCCAGCAGTTCACGAATCGCACCATCAGGCAGCGCATTGTCCGCAGCGGTCGACAATCGCGACCATAGATACCCGATCCGATTCTTTCCCAATGAAGACGATTCCCGACGTACCGACAACGTCCAGGGCAAACGGACGCTTCGGCCACACTTGAACCGATTAACGTCGCCTTCTGCGGCAGATAGGCCACATGGCAACGCCATTGTTGCGGGCCGTATTCCCGTGCGGAATGTCCTTCCAACAAGAGCTCGCCGTCGGCATGCGGGTTCAGCCAGGCCAGAGCTGTCAGTAAACTGCTTTTCCCTGCACCTGAGGGCCCTACCAGATCGACGATTTCACCTTGTCCAAGCGAGAACGAAAGCCCCTGAAACACGGACACTTCACCATGAGCCGACGGCATTCTGCACGACATATTCTGAGCACACAGCATCTCTTGCACAAGCCGCACGATATGTCGCACGACAAAACATCGAACACCCAGCGTTTCTTAGCTTATTCTTAGCAACATCTTCCCCAAATAAAGATGTTCTCCGTCTCATATGCAACTTACGGCAGCACAGCAAATGCTCCCGTAACCGAATAAGCACGAATAACCCGGCATCCACGAATACCAAACCTTATAATGGGCACAAGGGCGGCACGGAAGCCGTTCATACGTTCATAACTCAAGGAGGTTTTATGATCAATCATCTGACTATCAAGGTGAAGGATTTCGAGCGCGAGACGGCGTTCTATGAGGCGGCTCTTGCCCCGCTGGGATACACGAAGGGTGTGGCGTTCCCGGGTGTGCAGCAGTTTGCGCACGCGGACGGATCCAGCGTGTTCGTGTCGACCGTGGCTGCTGACGCGGTCATCGCGCCCATGCATGTGGCGTTCGACGCACCAGACACCGATGCGGTCGCGGCGTTCCACGCGGTGGGTATTGCCAACGGTGGTACCGACAATGGCGAACCCGGCCCGCGCCCGCATTACGGTCCGAACTACTATGCGGCCTTCGTGCATGATCCGGAAGGCAACAACATCGAAGCCGTCATCAATTCCTGACCACAGCACACATCACATTGAGCTCATCAATGTAGATGACTTCAATGTCATCATATCCGCCAGCCTGCATGCACGAAAAACGCCTGATAAGCAGCCGCACAAGCTGGCGGATAGATTATCCTCTTTACTGCGATGCCAATCGCAAACGGTCAACGCCAGATTCGAAACAAGTGGCCATTGCATCAATGGAAGATGCGGATATGCCATTGGACAAAGCTACCCTACGCCAATCGGATAAGCGCTCCGCCATCTCTCGTGCGATACGCTTTGCCTCACTTAAGCTGGTGCGATAATATTCACACACCGATAATGCGATTTCAGGTTCGGCTTCACGACTGTCGTAATCAATGGCCGTATTCAGCATCTTAGGGTTGTCCCCAATCGTCGGATTTACATCGAAGGCCGGAGACAACGCCCAACCATGTTCGGCTCTCAGAAATCCGTGATTCCTCATGTGGTTGTCCGTATTGCCCACTGCCGTGTCGAATAACGCACGTTTCCACAACTCTCGAATGTCGCGGTTCGGACTAGCCCCTTCCTCTTCCAAAAACTCCACGAGTTCTAAAAACGAATAGTGCCCGCCGTCTACTCCTTGAATCGCGGTCATGCCACTCATATACGGTATTCGTTCACCACTATCGGTTCTATCAAATCGTTTCAGTAAAAGCACTGAGCGTCCGCGAACCCTTAACAAGCGAGTGTCCGGCACTTGAATTCCTACTTCTGAGGCAAGTTGCAACACAGTCTTCTCCCATGCGCCAACATCATCAGCGATGTTTTCATCTGCCCTTGGGAATTTGGCTATGTTCAACCTCCCCTGCTCGTCTTGCACGGAGGCCTTCGGTCGTGCGCCGCCAAGGCTTGACCCCGCAGCGAGCAGATCACGAACATCAGCATTCATATCTTTGGCAGCTCGATCCGCCGACGATAGCAGATCAGGAATACTGATCTCGCGGGGAACGCCTTCCCGCGAATCGGCGACAGCGACACCGTCCTGCCAGATACGCAATGCACCTTGACGGGTCGCATCGTTAACGCCGACCAGCATATCCCTTTCGAACAGCGTCCGCGCGGTACGAGATTCTTCTTTGGCGGCATTACGTTCCGCACGTTTCATAAGATTACGCCCCCAACGATCCGGCATACAGTCCTGGAATATTCGGAACATCGGGGCATCGGACGCGTATATCGTTCCGGACGTAAGAGGCATGTCCGGTGCCAAAGGAAACGCTTGAGGATCGTTCAGATATGAATTCTCGTATAAAAAACTCGCGCTTTCAACTCCTCTACGCACAGATGTGAACAATCTCCCAACTGGCACATCGCGTCCAAATAATTGCAGAGTAACTTGGTTTTCCAACGTGATCACCCCCTCACACGTTTCGGGGTATTATCATCGGCACGCAAGCGTCCGATAGGGGTATTCAATGGATCGGTCGCGGAAACTACGGATTCAAGTGTTCCCAAAATTCTCGACACACGCAAAAACGTCTCCAAACTTCCCTTCCCATGAGTCAGCAATTTTCGTACCGTTGGCACCGATAGATCTGCTCGCTCGGCCAACAATTCAAGCGTGATTCGCTGTTGTCTACGAGAAAGATCCATGTGCTGCGCAATGTCGCGCATGGCTCGAGAAACCGGAATAGGTGTGCGAGAAGCCATGATATATCCCTTTCTAACAGAAAGAATTATATCATTTAACATCTATAACAGAAAAGAACATTCTAATTAGAGAAGGTGACGGATGCATTGCCGCGGCCGACGGCTTGGGCCAATGCGTCGGGGTTGTCGATGGAACCGATGCGGGTGTAGGAGTAGGAGGTTTGGAAGGTTTTGTAGAACAGCACCACGCAGTCGGAGCCGTACAGCATCAGGTCGCCGGTGTGGATGGTTCCGGGATTCGAGGAGTTCGACGGCAGCGATTCGTCGAGATAGTGGTATTTTTCGTTGCCGTTCATCTCATCCATGGTCAGGGTCATGGGCAAACGTTCGGCGAAGGCCCGTGCGGTTTCGGTGTCGGCCAAGGTTGCTGTGAAGGATTGTCCGTTGACGGTAATGGTTATGGCGTTCATATCATGCTCGCTTTCCGTAGTTCCGTTAGTATGTTCTGCAGTTTCGCCGCCATCGGCTTCTTCGCTTTCTTGCTGCGGCGCCGCTTGCTGCGTCGCCTGCGTCTCAGCGGCATGTTCAGCTGATGAACTATTCGTCATCGCACATCCGGAAGTCAGTAGCAGCATCACAGATGCAACTGCAGCCATCACCACACGCAGCTTGGCACGAATCTGCGGAGCGACGCGCGCAAGCAGCAATGGCAGCGCAACGACCAGCATGATAATGCCGCCGAGTGGGATCATACGTGAGCCGATCGAGTCGATGAGCGCGCCGACCAGCTGCGTGCCGATCATCGTGCCGAGGTTGGTAGCGGCGAGGAACAGTCCGTTGGCGAATTCCGGGGCGTCGAGCATGGCGACGGAAATCCAATACTGGTTGACGTTGGCGACGCAACCCGCCAGCACGCCGAGAACAACAAGAATCACGGCAGCAAGAATCGCACCAGCGCCGAAGATGAACAGCAACGCGAACATCGCCGCGAGCGGAAACGGTAGCAGGCAGACGAAACGTCGCGGACTGCGAACGAGTTCACGTCCGGCAATCATATTGCCCACGATGTTCATCAGACCGTAGACCAACAGCATTAAGCTAATCGTCGAATCCGGCAGGCCAGTGACCGTGCCAAGATATTCCGAAAAGTAGCTGAATACGCCGAACACCGCGCCGTTGAGCGCCACCACGCCGAGGATGGACAGCCAGGTTCGGCCTTCCAGCAGATGTTTGAGCTGGCTACCATACGACATCGCTTGCGGCTGTTCACCGCTCGGCAGGCCGAAGATCAGCGCCAGCAGCGCAAATCCGTTTACCGCCGCGCAGAACAGCATGCCGCCATGCACGGAGCTCATCGAAACAATCCAGTTGACGCAAGGTACGCCCAACACCATGCCGGCGGAGACGCCCATCATCACCTTCGCGGTAGCCTTGGGTGCATCTTGCTCGCGAACCGAGAACGCAGCTTCGGAGAACGCGAAGGAGGTGTACACCGGTTGCATAATCGCGGGGATGATGCGCAGGGCCAGCAGCAGCGGAAAACTGGAGACAAACGCAGAAGCGAAGCTGCAGACGGTGAATACAACCAGCGAGGCCAGCATCACCGTTTTGCGACGAAACCGGGAGCACAATAACGGCGCAATTGGTCCGGAGAACGCAACGGCCAGGGCAAACATGCTCACCAGCAGTCCGGCGGTCGCCACGGTGACGCCGTATTCGCCTGCTACTGCGGGCAGAATGCCGGTGATGCCCATTTCGGTGTTGATGATGCCGAACGCACCGACTGCGAGCAGAAGAATACGCAGGTTGGTCGCGTGGGTTCCAGATGATGCTTGTGCCATGATGTTGCCTTGTAGGGATGAAACGGTTGAATTGCCTTCACCATAGGCATCGCACGATTCACATATCAAATACCTATGGACGATGCCAACCCATATCCACAAAGCATGAATTGGATTGTCTTTCGACGTCATTCCAAGCGGAACCTACATCTCTCTCGTCATTCCAAGCGGAGCGTAGCGGAGTCGAGGAATCTCAGCCGTTGTATGGCTATGAGATCCTTCGACTCCGCTACGCTCCGATCAGGATGACGAAGAGAGTATCCGCTTACTTAGCGACGCTCACAGTCATCTTGCGACGCTTGAAGAAGCGGCGAATGGCCACGACCTCGGCGGCGACGAGCAGCAGTCCCAGCACACCGACGGCGGCATAGTAGATGTACTGCCAGGCCGGAGTGACGACCTCGGGCTGGCCGTTCTCGTAAATCCAGCTGTTCACCGCAGTGTAGAGGATGTTATGCGAGGCGTTGCGCATCGCGATTACCGAGGTGGCGCTGTGGTCGGTGATGTGGTTGCTGGTATCCGTGGTGGCGAGCATCGCGTCGCCGCCGTTGCGGATAATCTGGTCGGCCACCTGGTAGCCAAGGCCACCGAAGTAGTCAGTTTCCACGAATCCATGGAAGCCCCATTCATCGCGCAGCACCGTGTTGAGCAGGCCCGGATGGGCACCGGCGTAACGGGTGCCGATGTAGTTGTAGGAGCTCATCACTGCGGTGGCTTCGCCGTCCTTGACCGCCATTTCGAAGGGCTTCAGGTAGATCTCGCGGATCGTCTGCTCGTCGGCCCAAGTGCAAATCATGGAGTTGCGGTTGGTTTCCTGATCGTTGAGCGCATAGTGCTTGATGAAGCCATAGACGCCTTTGCTGGCGGCACCGGCGTTCTCGTTGGCGGCCATCACACCGGAGAGCAGCGGATCCTCGGAGAAGTATTCGAAGTTGCGGCCCGCATAGGCGGAACGATGGATATTCATGGCCGGGGCATACCAACCGGTCACATTGATCTCATGCGCCATATCGCCGATGATTTCGCCGTATTCGGTGGCCAGCTCAGGGTTAAAGGTGTTGGCCACGACGGTGCTGGCGGGCAGGCCGATGGAGCCGACGCCGGTGAAGTTGTTGTTCAACGCGGCCGGGCCGTCCACGTCAGACTGCTGGGGCTTGTTGATCTTGGAGATGGCGGCGTTGTTGTAACCGGTGTTGGCGATCAGATTGTCCATATCGTCGAAGGTGAGCTCGTCGAGCAACTCGTCCCACATGGGGTCGTCGTAATCCTTGCCGTACAGTTCGACCAGATCGATGCCGTTATCCGCGCCGGTGGTCGGCATTTCGTCGGAATCGTTATTCTCGTTCTCATAGTTCGAGGCATTGATGAACGTGGTCTTGTATTCCTCGGACATGCTGTAGGAAGTCGGAGCGGCTGTGGCCTCGTCATAGTTGGCGAAGTGGTCGGCACGGGACAGGTAGGTCACATCGCCGGCTGCGTCGTCGAACACGTTGGTGACTTCACTCTGGTCATCGGAGCGATGGTTGTCGCCGGAGTAGGTGATGGTTTCCGGCACGGTCACGGTCTGCTCTTCGATGATGGCGTGGGAGTCGGAGCGGATGGAAATGCCATAGTCGCCAGATTCGAGCACGTAGGCGCATGCGTTCCGGTAATCATAGGAGGCCATGTCTTCGTCCTGGAATTCGACGCTGATGGTCTGCGATTCACCCGGCTCAAGTTCGTCGGTCTTGGCAAAATCGACGAGGTTGGCGGATGCCTTCTCAATGCCACCGTTGGTGTACGGAGGATTGTAGAACACCTCGACCGCATCCTTGCCGGCCACGTCGCCCGTGTTCGTCACGGTCACATCGAAGCTGATTGTGCCGTCGGAGTCATAGGTCACGTCACCCATCTCCTGTTCGAAGGTGGTGTAGCTCAGGCCGTAGCCGAACGGATACTGCACCACCGAGTCGTAATCGATTGCGCCTTCTGCAGCGGCGGTCTCATAGTAGCGGTAACCGACGTAGATACCTTCGACGTAGTTGACGAACGTGGGAGTGCTGGTGCCGGTGAACGAGGTAGCGTTGAACTCGTCCATGTTGTCGTAGGTGAAGTTGCCGATGTTGTTGTACCACGGGGTGAGCGAGAAGTCACGCACGAAGGTGTCGGTGGAATGGCCGGAGGGGTTCGTGGCACCGGAGAGCACCTCACCGAGGGCGGCAAAACCGGTCTGGCCGGCGGACGGGCACCACAGCACGGATTTAATTTGCGGATAGTCATTCACGAAGTCAAGTTCGAAGTCGTTGGCACCGTTGTAAACAAGCACAACGTTCTCGAAGTTCTCGGTGACGAGGTTGATCATGTCGGATTCGCTCTGGGAGAGGGTCAGATAACCTTGGTCGTCGGCAAAGTCCTGATAGTCATTGGAATTATTGTGGTAGACCACGTCGCCGCCCATCTGTCCGGCGACGGCGTTCGCGTCGCCCTCGCCGCTGTCAGTATCCTCACCGGGGCCGGTCTGGGCGATGTCGCCCATGCGGTGCGGCAGATCGGCACCTTCGCCGCCGGGGCGTGCGAGCACAACAACCGCAGTGTCAGAGAAGTCACGCGCGTTGGCGAGCAGATCATCGGAGTAGGTGGAGGCGGGCGGCTCCGGCAGGGTCCAATCTTGGCTGAACACGCTCATGGCAGGGCGGTCAGCGCGATAGTCGGTGTAGAAATCCGACAGCTCGGTGTTCGTTTCGATACCGGCTTCGTTCAGTCCTTCAAGGATAGAGGTAGTATCGTACTGGTCGTTGAGCGATCCAGAACCGGAACCGCCGTAGATCGGATCGGTGGAAGCCCATCCGAACACATTCACCTGACCGGTTCCGAGCGGCAGCAGATCGTCGTCATTCTGCAACATCACGATACCTTCGCGTTGGATGTCGACGGCCATATCATTGGCGCGGGCCATCGTCTCCTCGCTCAGCCGTCCGCCGCCGGAGAGCAGCGACAGCGTGGTGCTCAACGGTCCGAACAGCATCATGCTCACAGCCACAATCACGGCCACGGCCGCAGCGATCCAAGTCTCGCTGTGCACAAGCTTGCGCACGCTTTGTTCCTTCACGGTGCGCTTGTTGATAATGATCGTAACCAATAGTGCGATTGCCAACGCCACACCTATGGCAATCAGCTGCGAGCGCAACGACACGATCACATTGATCACGTCGGCGATGTTGATACCCAACATGTTCTTCTCCTTACAAAACGGGATGCAAATGATTCATCGCATTGGGCTGCTATGCCCTGCCCACTGTGAAACAGCCGATCCGAAGCGTTCCTTGCCGTGGGATTGCGATCTGTTTCGTGTGGTTTTGCGGTGATGATTGCTACGTTAAAACAGTGAAGCCGGCCGTATCCGGCTTTTGCATGAGCTGCCATCGTGGTTGCATGAGCCGTCATCCGAAACACTGGCAATGCCTTATGGATGGCGCGTTTTCCCGATTATGCACGTGCGCGCCCCGCGCATTGAACCCGCTAGACTGCCATATATGGTTTTGATTTCTATTGCAATCACTGATGATGTCGACGAGGATGCCGCCATCACGGAATCGATGGTGCGGCGATACTGCGATGAACATCCCGCTGGGGATACCCGCATCATTCTTACCCGCTTCGCTGATGGTATGGCGTTGCTGCGCTTTTATGATGATGCGGAGCGCAAACCATTCGACCTGATCTTCCTTGATGTGGAGATGCCCGGCATCGATGGTTTGGAGACCGCACGCCGCCTGCGGGAACTGGATACGCGCACGGTGATCGTGTTCACTACCAAAATGGCTCAGTACGCTACCATCGGTTACGATGTGGATGCTGTCGGCTATCTCGTCAAACCTCTGGAATATCCGGGATTCGCTCTGAAAATGCGCAAGGCGTTGAACATTATCGCCACACGTACAGGCACCACCATCGCCATCAAATCCGATGATCACATGCATTTCCTCGACTCGCATGAGATCCGCTACGTGGAGGTGACGGGGCACAACGTGCTTTACCACACCGATAAAGGCGTATGGAGGGATTGGGGGTCACTTAAGGCGACGGCCGAGCAATTGGGCGGGCACGATTTCGTGGCGTCGAGCCGGTATTGTTTGGTCAATCTCGCATGGGTGGACGCTTTCGAAGCGGATACGGTGATTGTGGACGGCGAGCGCCTTGCTGTGTCTCGCTCACGCAAAAAGCCGTTGATGCAGGCGTTGAACGCTTATTACAGCCGCGCATAGGCGGACATCATGCTGCAACTAACGTATTTTCTACCTTTCCTGCTGGAGTTTGTCGCCGGTGTACTGTTATTTACTCGACGGCTCGACTGGCATCGCACCGAGCATGTCGCGATTGGCGCCCTTGTCACACTGGCCGTCGGTGTGGCGACGGGTGCTGTTCGTATGGCATGTCCTTTTCTGTGGACGATGCCGTCAACCGGTGGGCAGGCCACGTCTGTGCTGCGTCTTCTGGCGAGCACCTTGCTGTTCGCCTGTTATGCGGCACTGCTCGCAGTGTTGCTGCACTGGATTTGTTCCGTGTCGTGGATGGAGTCGCTGGTCATCGTCGCCGTGGGCTACTGCGCACAGCATATTGCTTTCGCCTGCGTTTCGGCGTTGCGTTCCGTTGCGGGATTACGGTTGTATATCTACGATATGCGGTTGGTTCCGCTGCACGTGGTGGTGTTCGCCGTCATCTACTGGCTGATCTGGCTGCTGGTTGCTCACGATTTCACTGTGGATGGGGAGAAGATTCGCGATGCGAAAGCTCGTGTGCTGATGAGTCTTGGCGTACTGGCGCTGGTGATCGTGTTCAATCTGGTGGTGGAAGAGCTGGTCGACGGCGGCTGGTTGGAATTCGGCGGCCAAGTCATCTGCTACCTGTATGACCTAGTGTGCAGCATACTGGCTTTCGCTCTGTTGATCGCGGTATCGAACAACGACAGGCTGGCCAATGATTTGGCGGTGATTCAGCAGATCAACCGGCTCAAGGAGCAGCAGTATGAGATGAGCCGCGAGAACATCGAATTATTGAATACGAAGTTCCATGATGTACGTAAGAACCTTGCATCGCTGCGCAAAACTGCGCAGGAATTGCAACGGGCGCAGGCTGCCATGCCAGGCGACTCCCCCGCCGCTGATATTCCCACCGATGCGTTGGAAGAGATGGAACGTTCGATTCGCGTGTACGATTCGATTTTCCGCACCGGCAACGACGCGTTGGATACGCTGTTGACGGAGAAAAGCTTGTATTGCACGCAGCATGACATCACGCTGACCGCCATGGCCGATGGCGAACAGCTCGGGTTTATGGATCGCTCCGACGTCTACGCGCTGTTCGGCAACATCCTCGATAATGCGATCGAGGCGGTGGCATTATTGCCGAACGCGGCAGACCGTCAGATTACTTTCGACATACGCGCCAACGGACGCATGCTGCGTGTGAGCGAGGAGAACTATTATGCGGGCGATGCGCCGCGCATGGAGAACGGCCTGCCGCAGACTTCGAAGGCGGATCGGCGCTTCCATGGTTTCGGAATGCGTTCCATCGCCCGGCAGGTGGCGAAGTACCAAGGCCAGCTCAATATCGATACCGCCGACCAGGTCTTCTCCCTCAATATCCTCATTCCTATTCCGGCATAGCTTATTCCACGCCGATTTGGACGATTTTGTTGCCCCAGCCTTCGAGGACGGGATTGTTGATGACGGCGTTGACGAAGTCGTCGGTCGGGTCGAATTCGCCGACTTTCGTGTATTCGCCGCTGACCTGCGCATCACGATAGAACAGAATGATGCGGTTCGGATGGGAATAGTAGAGCTCTCCGGCATGTTCCTCGGTCACGGCCCCAGGATTGGAGGGAATCTCGTAGCGGCTGGGGATATCGTAGTACTGCATCACGTCGGAGTCTTCGAAATCGTCGTAATGGTAGATCGGCAGACGCCAGTCGGATTCGGCCACATACCCCGCAATGGCGGAGGCCGTGGCGTTGGATTCCAGATTCAGCGCGAAGGGAGCCCCGTCGTCGCCGAAACGAACTTCAAGCACAGAGGGAATTTCACCGGAAGACGACGAGCGAGACGAATCCGCACTAGACGATGATGAACCGCTCGCAGCAGCGGTATTGTTCGACGACGAGGAACCGCCGCCGGCACAGCCCGCCAGTGTCAGGGACAGGGCAAGTGCGCAGCCAGCAGCGATGGTCATCCGCAGAGTGTTATTCATGATGATGCTCCTTTGATATTGAATGGAAATGATTTGATATTGGATGAAAACGATTGTGTATTTGGTTCAGATCGACGTGTCTAATGGGTGAACAGTCCGATTGCCGCGACGATAAATACGCCGATACCAATTGCCGCCACCAGAACAGCGAAACAGCGTTCCAGCCGTCTTACTGTGCCTGGCGCGCATCGCCCACGTAGTTTGGCAACAGAGCCGGCCAGCGCCAGCCACCAGCACATCGTGCCGGCCAGGATGCCCGCCACTAAGGCGACGCCTCGCAACGGCCCAAGAGGCCCGGCGATGCCGAACAGGGAGAAGGCGAACAGGAATCCGAGTATGGCTGCGGGATTCGTGATGCCGACGGCCAGAGCCGAAAGAAATACGCCCAGATTGTTCGCATAGGGTGTGGCAACGTGAGATGCCGTAACATGGGGTGCCACAGCGGCGTCGTCATGCTGTTTGCGTAATGATGCGATACCCATCGCAATCATCAGCAGGCCACCGACCACGCTGATGGGCGTCCGCCAATGCAGCAACGGTTCGGAGATAAACGTCAGCCCGAATGCGCCGACGGCGGCATACGCGCAGTCCGCCACGGACGAGCCGACGCCGGTCAGTAGACCAGTGAGGAAGCCGTGGCTTAATGTGCGTTGCAGCACGAGTGCGCCCACTGAGCCGACTGGCACTCCGAACAGGAGGCCGATGGTCAGACCGCACAATGCCATGGTGCAAAACTCACTCATCTCCGGCTAACTCCCGCGGCAAACCAACACGTCGAATCGATCCGGAGACCAGATAGGCAAACACAGCTGCCAAGGCGACGGCAAGCAATCCCGGCAACGGCACACGCCACCATGCGGGATGGGAGGCGAAATCGCTGACGCCGTACAATCGCAGCAGTGAGCCGGTCAGTGGATCGGTGGCAAAAACCGCTACGACTGTGCCAATAGCCGCGCCGAGAGCCGCTACCAAGGCGAAACGGATGGAGAAGGAGGCACGCAACCGTCGTGCGGACAAGCCGATCAGGCGGCAGACGACAAGATCGTGGCGTTCACGTATCAGGATCTTCGAGCCGGACAGCGCCACGGCAACGAACATAACCAGCGTCACAACCGCGATCATTGCCACGACCAGCATGCGCATCGCGGCGACGATGCCATACAGGCCAGGCCATGCGTTCTCATGCACGTAAGCGTTGCCTCCGAACGTGTCCTGCAACGAGCGCAACACCTCCTGTTTGGTGCCTTCATCCGTGAGGAAGAAGTGGTGGCACCACATCTGCGGGTTGTCCCGGCCGATGCGCGCATAGCCTTCGGCACTCAGTCCCACGTTCAGTCCCATGTCGTTGGCGCACTGATAGATGCCGACGACCGTATACTGCGCACTGCCTTGATCGGAGCTCAATGTCACGGTGTCACCAAGCCCTACGCCGAGATCACGGCTGACGAATTCGGTGATCACCGCCTGATCGGCAGCCTGACTGGTCGTGCCTTCAAGTATGTGGAAACGTTCCGGCTCAGTGATCACGTTGGCGGTCATATCGGTGCCGTTCAGTGCCACGCCCGGCATCGCGAGCTCGTATTCGTCGCTCACACCCGTGTGCGATTCGATGATTGCCCGCGCTTGATCCACGGTGCAGTCGCCGATGCATTGCACGCCGATATCCATGTCCGCCGGATTGAACGCGTCCATCAGGCCACGTCCATCGGAGCCCAGCCAGGCGTCCACACGCACCACCATCGACGACAGCAGTACGATCAGCGCCACCACCATGCATGCGCCCGCATACCAACGGCGACCGTCGTGCAGTTGGCGAACGGCCATGGACCAACCGAGCGCATGCGCCCGCAATGACGGACGCCGGGAAGTACTGCCGAGTCGCTTGGATTGGGATTGGGATGAGGCCGGACCAGCAAACGCATCCGACATCATCGACCCCTGAATGGCATGCAAGGGTGTGATGCACGCCAAACGTCTCGTCTTAACAAGGATGAATGCTGCGAACGTCACGATGATGACGCCCGCGCACGCTAGGTATCGTCCAATCGGGAAGGTAGACGGCACCAGCAATCCTGTAGAGTCTACCGTTGTACGCGTCGCAAGTCGTACAGTCCACAATGAGACCATTGCACCGACGATTACACCAAGCACAATACCGAGCATGTGCTGGATAATCAGCAGGATGCGCAGCATGCCGGTGGTGCAACCCAATGCCTTGTATATGCCGAGCACATGCGCGTCCTGCTCGATGTCAGCGTTGATGGAGGCACCAAGCACCACTCCGGCAACCGCGATCAACACCACCACGAAGGCGAGCAGCATGCCGACATAGGCGTTAAGTGCGGTGAGGGTGAATCCGGCGATCGCATCCACGGTATGCACGGATTGAACAACCTGCCGCAAACCGTCCACCTCGTTGATGCGTGTATTCAACGCCGAGGCGTCTAGACCCGCGGCGGGGTTCGCGCTGATGTGCAGCATCGCGCCGGTGCGGCCAAGTGCGTCGATGCCGGCATGCTCAATGCGTTCAGAAATCCGTTGCATGTCGCTGGCGGAAATAAGAAATCCTTTCATACCGATCATCGACGAACCCATGAACGGATCCTCAATGTATCCGGCCACGGTGAATTCCTCCGCCGCCCCGCCGCGCACAATCTGGAAAGCGATGGTGTCACCGATGCGCACATCGAACATCGAACGCATGGCAGGCGAGACCAGCACCTGACCAGTCTTGAGGTTCCGAGGCCCGCTCTCGTAGCCGTTGACAGCGTCGTTGAGCAGTCGGTAATCGTAATGATCGGGATCGTAGACGATCAACTGCCCTTCGCTGTCGGAGTGTTCGCCGTTGACCTCATAATCGGAGTACACCAAAGTCTGCACACCGACCCGTTCGATCTCGTTCAGCGCTTCCAATGCGTCAGTCACCGGCGTGGGGTCGCCGCTAGGCAGATTCGATGCCCATACGGTGATGTCGCCGTATCCCAATCGCTGCAGTTCATGCCGTTCGTAAGCGTTGGCATTGGCCTGCAATGACAGGATGGTGGCGAGCGCAGCCGAGGCGACAATCATCAACGTCAATAAGCCTGCCAGCGAGCCTTTGTGTCGACGAAGTGCGGATTGCAGCGCGACAATCAGCGCACGTGGTGAAAACGATGCCATATTTGCCTCACCATCCCATGTCCGACAGCCAGGCGGTGAGCGAGATTTCACGCGCTTTGGCGTCGTCCGGCCGGTATACGCCCAGCGGGAACTCTCCGAGCAGTTCGCCATCACGCACATACAGCACGCGGTTGGAGCGGATGGCCGCACGCACATCATGGGTAACCATAAGGATGCTTTGCCCGTTGCGATTCAGTTCGCTCAGCAGATCAAGTACGTCGTCACTGTTGCGTCGGTTGAGCGCGCCGGTCGGCTCGTCCGCGAATAGCATGCCGGGATGGTTGATGACGGCACGGGCGATGGCGGCGCGTTGTGCCTCGCCGCCGGAAACCTCAGACGGCAGACGATGGGCGGCGTGAGCAACATGCATGCGTTCCAGCAGACGTTCAGCCTCGGTGCGCACTTCGCCGCCATCGCGGTCTGCCGCGACATAACCGGCGAGGCATACGTTCTCCAACAGGGTGAGGTTGCCGATGAGATTCGGCTGTTGGAACACGAATCCGAATTCCTTGGCGCGCAGTTGCGCCATCCGCCGCTCCCCCAACGTATCGATGCGCGCACCTTGGTAATACACTTCACCGCTTGTGGGCTGATCCATACCGCTGAGCACATACAGCAGCGTGGATTTGCCTGCGCCTGAAGCACCCATGATGACGGTGAAATCGCCGGCATGAACGTCGATATCAATGTCATGAAGCACGATGCCGGTCTGTTCTGTGCTTTGCCGGTATTGCTTGTTAAGCGCACGCCCCTGCAGCACTACGTTGTCTGTGTGCTGGGTTGGTTCGTTGGCCGGCTGTTGATGCGTCACAAGGTTGTTGACGGCTGATTCGTTCATAGTACGTGTTTCCTCTGGTCAGACGGCTTTTCCCATGGTCGATGCGTCACAATGGCAGGTGACGACCAATCGTTTCTTGCCGGTACGTGGATCGGGCATGATGTGATCCACAAAAATGATGTCGAAGGCGATGTGGTCGAGACGTTTGCTGTGCAAAATCTGCCGCATCTGCTCGTCCACTTGAGTGCGGATATTGTTCTCATCGGCTTGTGCGCGACGCTCGGCGACCATCGTGAAAGCCTTGTCACCGGTTTTGGCGAACTGATAGTCCAGCAGTCCTTCCACGCAGAAGCCTTCGATAGCCAGTGGATGCAGGAATTCTCGACCGCCGCGCCCGTCATCGAACCACAACATATCTTCGTTGCGACTGAGCAACACATGAGACCGAGTAAAGGGATATTGTCGATTCGTTAGGCTGGGATCCGCCAAGGAAACACCATCGAATCGTGCCGCGGCACGTTCGCTATCGATCAGTTGGAGACGATCGGAAATACGATAGCGAATTAACGGTTGGGTGTAATTGGTGAGCGATGTGAGATACATCTGCCCATCGTCCACTTCGATGAGGTTCATATCGTCAAACAACACCATGCCATCCGTCGGGTCGCTTTCCACGCCGAGCGCCAGGGATTCGCTGGCACCGTAGAAATTAATTACTGCACAGCCAAATGTATTGGTAATCTGGGCGCGCAGGCCAGGATCCATCGGTTCGCCACAAGAGATGATCCGCTCAGGGCTGATGTGGATGTGGCCTTCATCAACCATTCTCATCAGTATTTTGATTGCCGACGGATAGCCGATAATCACCGTGGGCTTGAACACATTGATATGCACAATCCACTGTTCCAACGGCATATTGATATCAAGCGATATCTGTTCCAGTCCTAGGTCGCTGACGCCATCGCCTACGGCCATCACTCCGCCGTAGCGGCCATCGGTGGCGGCAATAAAGGCGACGCGTGGACGCCTGAATAGGAAACGCACCACCCATGGCAAACTTCTGTTCCATAAAGCGCCGCGGGTGATGGCGGCAAGCATACGATTCCATGCACAATCGTCATATACGAAGTATCCAGGTTTGCCGGTGCTGCCTGAAGAATGCACCACATGATAGCGCCCCAGGTAGGTGGATGCGGGATCGGATTCATCGGCATCAAAGGCACGTAGATCATCCAATTTCAATGCGGGATCGGTGACCAACGTGTCGAAATGCTGCATCAGTTCCTGCTTGTCGATGGTGGGCAAACGGTGCAGTTCAATGGTGGCAAGATCGGCGCGACTGATGCCGGCGGCGGCGAAACGCTCGCGGTAATACGGCGAATGATCCCACGCATGGTTGAGCAAGCGCCGCAGCATACGATCTTGTAAGCGACTCATGTGCTGGCGTGAATACCGAGTGCGGGCGTGGGCGGCAATGAATCTGCCGGCTAGAGCGAGACTGGGCATAATGGTAAATCCTTTCTGAAAACAATCAGTCACAGCGCGACGGTGAAGCTGTGTGTGTAATCCTCACGGTGGTAGTAGCGTGCGGTGTGTTCGGTCAGATCGTAGATGACGCTCCATTCGGTGGAGGCGAAGCCACCAAAGTCGTCCTTACTGACACTGTCAAGTGCGTCACGCACCTCGGCGATGCTCATGCGTGGCTTGCGTTGCAGCGTATCGGTCAGCTGATCGTATCGTTGGTGCGATTCCTCAGTGCCGATGCCGTGTTTGTCGCCATCGGCAAGATAGAAGTTGGTGAGCACGGAAGTATCAATTACTACCATGTCGTTGTTCACGTACTCGACGGCAACACTGTTGCCTTCGGCGTCGGCGATGGCTAAATGGATCATCATGCCCATGGACGAGTGCATGTCATACGCGCGCAGCAGCGTCAATGCCTCGTCAACATTGGCGGCTTGGTTGAGCAACAGGCGAATCGCCGTGGTAGTGGTCAGATCGGGTTTGTCAGTGTTCTGATCGATAGTTGCGGAATCCTGAATCATGTTCACCGAAACGGCAAGGCCCCGCTCATTCATGCCATCAAGCGGCGCATATAATGCGGCGATGGTGCGTGCATGGTCGGAGAGTTTGGACAGCATGCCATCGGAGCCTTGGTCAAGAAAATCCATGTTCACCGTAGTAATGGAAGCGTAGGCATCATCGGGATGGGATTCGACAATCATTGCCTGTACGTTTTCCCAGTCGAAGTTGCGTCCGAACAGCCAGCCGTCGCTGGTATTGCGCACGGCGATGGTGCTGCATCCGAACAGGTTGCCGATCAGGGCACCGATGGCTTCGCCGGCGAGCATGTGTTGCCCTAGATATTGCACCACTTGCGCATCGGAGGATGCACCGCCCTTATCGAGGAATTGGGAGAATCCGTCGTCGCCGGAGAACCGTGTCGCATCCAGTCCCTCTTCCAAGCTCGTTACCGTGTCACCAAGTGTTACCTGTGTTGCAGCTTCGCTATGAGAGCCGCCGGTCACCGTCACGGAATCCGATAACGCACCACTTTGCTCGCCATTGGCGGGAGCCGCGCAGCCGGTTGTCGCGAGCAACGCCGCAACGGTTGCGCCTGCAATAACAAGACGTGTGAGTGATCTGAACGGCGATGTCATGCGCGTTCCTCTCTGGGCCAATGGATACTCGATTGGTTCACAGGCTAAACGCGAGTCAAATTCATAGCAAATGTCTATACTTGATAACGACCCATACTCGACGAGCATGAATCACCAGACACCCTTCGTCATTCTGGTCCTTGGAGGTATCGATGAATCTTAGAGTCCTGCGGTATTTTCTTGCCGTCGTCGAAGAGGAAAGCATCACCGGTGCCTCCGATATCCTAATGATTTCCCAGCCCACGCTTTCACGTCAGCTTCGGGAGTTGGAGGAGGAACTCGGCAAGCAGCTGTTCATCCGAGGCAGCCGCACCATCACTCTCACACCGGAAGGCGAACTCTTGCGCGATCGCGCGCAGGAGATCATCGAACTCACCGACCGCACCAGCACCGAAATATCCACCATGTCCGACGAGATTGCCGGAGACGTCTATATCGGCGCCGGCGAATCCCACGCCATGCGCCTGTTGGGGCAGGTCACCCATGACCTTAGGGAGCAGCATCCGCGCATCCGCTGCAACCTGTTCAGCGGCAACGCCGTGGCCGTATCCGATCAGCTCGATAATGGCTTGTTGGATTTTGCGCTGGTTTCCATGCCCGCAGACACTGCGAAATATGATTACATCGAACTGCCAGCCACCGACACATGGGGGCTGCTGATGCGCAAAGACAGCCCGCTGGCCGAGCAGAAGTCCATTATGCCGGCCGATCTTGATGGGCTGCCGGTATTCGTCTCCTCGCAGCCTAAGGTGACCAACGAACTCTCTGGATGGCAAGGCACCAACACCGAGCGATTGAACGTCATCGGCACCTACAACCTGCTGTATAACGCGGCGATGATGGTCAGCGAGGGCGTCGGTTATGCCCTGTGCTTCGACCAGATTGCGAACACTTCCGAAGAAAGCAATCTGTGCTTCCGCCCGCTCGAACCACGTCTAAACGTGCGACATGCACTGATCTGGAAGAATTCGCGTACCTTCTCGCGCCCCGCCGCCGTCTTCCTCGACGCGCTGCGTGCGCGATTGGCAGCCATGGGCAGCACGTTCAGCCTATAAGCCCATAGCTTGCGCATAAGCCAAGCGCCGCGATGCGTTGGGTGCCACGCTGAACGCCCAGCACCCAACGCATCGCAAATCGCAGCATCACTGGACAGTGAGTATGGAGAAACTCCACGGGTCGGCGACGTAGCTTCCTGCACTCAGATCAACCGTTGTGGTTTGCGGTGATGTGGGTGCCTCGACGTCAAATCCGCCGTCACGCGGATCCGAGGCGGCCAATGTCACAACATGAACAGCATCCAAACCATCGAATTCCGACAACACGTCGCGCAGGTCGACCTGCATCGCATCCGCCGTCGCGTTCACCACACGAATATAGGTTTCCCCACGTTTCGTATTGCAGGCCATCGTGACGAAACGACGGTTTTCGACAGGGTTACCGACGCCATTGAGCCCGTAGTCCTTGCCATCGAGCGTGAGCTCGCCGTTGACGAACACCCGAATATGACGACCGCGATCCTTCACTTCAACACGCAGGTCATATTCGTCGCCGGGGCGGTAGGGGCCGCGATGGTTGTCGAACGGGATGCGGGCGGTTTCATATTCGCCGCTGGCAGCATCCCAAGACATCACACGCCACCAACGATCCATATGAATCCAATAATGGTTATGGCCTTTGCCTGCACCCAAGCGCAGCGCCACCGGCCGGCGGCCAAGCACATGGTTCACATGCATATCGAGGGTGTAGGCATCACCATGCAGATCGAGTCCCGCGTCGAAATATCCGGCACCATCGACGTACATATCTGGCACATTAACCACCTGTCCATCTGGCAACGTAACCGTGATGCCGGTGCAGTCGTTCACTGTGTCCGCAGGTGAATCGATGGCGAAGTTAATCGTATCGTCAACGTAACGTTCGATATGCTGAGGGCCGTCCAGCAGCACCTCACGCACACTATCGGCTGGCGTATGCATGAACATGCGCTGCACCCAATAGCTATAGGTGTGGTACGCACGCTGGCCGTCGAAGAAGATCAGATCGGGCACCCACTTGTGGTGACCGTTGCGTGCGAACAACGGCGCGTAGGAGGCCATGGATACCGCGTCGCCGTTGTATTCCATGTATTGCATGGCGCAGGCTTCGGCAAGACCGTTCAGGGCGAAATTCTCGTTGGATCCGTATTCGCCCACATAGATGGTCGAGCCGCCGCGCGGCACGTTGGTCTCGCCGTAGAAATCCGTGTGCCGGAACCACCATGCCGGCGAACGATAGGGATGTTCGTCGAGAATCGGTACGCCCAATGCGTTGCCGTAGGCGCGACCATCCATATATTCCCATCCACCGGAGGTGCCGACAACGGTGATTTCTGGGTGCGCCTCGGTGACTGCATGATAAATCTGTTCAAACCGACGCTTGAATGCCTCATCGATCTGATCCTCGTTGCCGATGCCCAGCATAGTCATGCCAAATGGTGCTGGATGCCCCATATCGGCGCGCACCTTGCCCCACGGCGTGGAGATGTCGCCGTTGGCGAATTCGATGAGGTCGAGCACATCCTGAACGTACCGCCCCATCTCGCTTTGCGGAAAGGCAACGGGCCCCTTTTGCGTACCTTGGCATGTTACGCCGGCGGGCAATACCGGCAAGGGGTCCGCACCGATGGTCTCGCACAGGCGGAAATATTCATAGAAGCCGATGCGGAAGCTCTGGTGGTAGCCCCAGATATTGAAATTATGTTTGCGATGCTCCACCGCACCGACGCTGTTCTTCCAATGGTAGACGTTGTCGATGCCGTTGCCGTGCACAATGCAGCCGCCGGGGAAGCGCATGAAGCTCGGACGCAGTTCGTCCAGCACCTGCACGAGATCAGAGCGAAAATGCTCCAAGCCCTTGTACAGCCGAGTGGGTTCTAGGCTGATGAAATCCACGGCGTAGATGCCGGATTGCGGGAATTCGATTCGCAATGCGCCCAAGGTCTCGTCCGCACAGGCTTCCAGCGTCGCCGTAACCTTGTTCCATCGACCTGTCGTTGCGATCACTTGCGCCGAACCGATAATCTCGCTGCGCTGATTCAGCAGCTGCACATTCACTGGCAGATCATGAGCGCCCTCTACCTTGGCCCACATTGAGAAGGTATACTGCTCCCCTGCCGTGAAGGTCATCCCGTCGAAACCATCGTTGGTCAGCCATGCTGGTCCGCCTTCCACTTCGACCACCGGATGATGAGGATTCTCTTCAGCAACCGGATCATCCGTGCTAATGGAAAACGCAGCATAGGTGCCCGGAGCATACTCTTTGTTCCAAAATGAATAGTTGGTCCACTGCGTATGGTCGGCATAGTTGTATTCAAAAGCACCGTTCTGCACAAGATCGGCGTTGAGCCCTCCATCGGCACCGTAGTTGATGTCTTCGAAGAAGATGCCCCACATTCCGGGATTGATGCTGCGCACCGTCGATCCTCTATGCGCTGTTAGTTTGTCGAGTGTCATGCCGCGTTGTCCTTTCGTCCGTGCCGCGACGTCGTTGTCATCATTATCTCGCGACTCCACATGAATGATAACGGTTTCTATTGTGCGACACACCATCACACAACAGCAGAATCCTTATATTTCCGCAGCAATTTGCAATAGTGCTGCAATATGGTTGCCACCATTGATTCGTTGCGTTACCATAAAATAGTAACCGTTTTCTATCAGATACTATGAAGGTGGCATCAATGACGATATCGACGGCATCTGCAGCAACGCAGAACAGCGAGAATCGCATCGTAATCAACCCGGCCCGAACCATCGGCACCGTGGATCCCAACGTGTTCGGCTCGTTCCTCGAAAATCTGCATCGCTGCATCTATGGCGGCGTCTACGACCCCGATTCCCCCGTTGCGGATGAGCGCGGGTTCCGCAAGGATGTTATGGAAGGCGCGAAAACCATGGGCGTCACCAACGTGCGCTTCCCCGGCGGTTGTTGGGCACCCTACTATCATTTCTACGATGGCATCGGCCCCAAGGAGAACCGCCCGAAAACCCTGTGGCGCAGCTATTACGGCGAACCACAGAACGATTTCGGCACCGACGAGTTCGTCGAATGGTGCCGGGAAATCGGCGCGGAACCCTACATTTGCGTCAATATGGGAACCGGCACCGTGGAGGAGGCCCGCAACTGGGTGGAGTATTGCAACGCGCCCGTCGGCAGCCAGTGGGCTGACAAGCGTGCCGCCAACGGCCACCCTGAACCCTTCAACGTCAAATACTGGTCGCTCGGCAACGAGATCGAAGGCAAATGGGAGCTGGGATACTGCGACAACGGCCACGATTACGTCAAGAAGGCCCGTGAATTCGCCATGGCGATGAAAGCCGCCGACCCGAACATCATTCTCGTGGCCAACGGCGCGCACTTCCCCATCATCGACGGCTACTATTCCGCACCTGGCGGCCGCTACCCCGAACCAGCCGACAACTGGAATCGCACCGTGCTCGACGAAATGTTCGGCTACATCGATTACATCTCCATGCATGACTATATCGGCAACGACTACAAGGATCGCATCCGTGACAAGCTTGCCGATATGACGCAAGAAGAAATCCACTATTACCTCGCCGAGGGCATGGGTTTCCTGGAGGACGCCTATCAGATTGTGCGCCAGGATATTAAGCTTGTGCAGCACAAGCACAGCAATCTCAAGCCGATCGGCATCGCGCTCGACGAATACAACCCGTGGTATCAGGAGGACAACGTCACCTTCAGTCCATACAATCTTTCGGACGCACTGCTGGTGGGCCAGTATTTCAATATCTTCCTGCGTAACGCCGATGTGGCAACGCTGTGCAATATGGCCCAGCTGGTTAATACGCTGCCGGCGCTGGTGGTGGAGCCGGGAACCGACCGCTACTATCGTCAGCCGATTTCGTTTATTCCCGAAATGTTCCTGCCGAACCGAGATGCCACAGCGGTAGATACCTGGACCAAGTCAACGCGACGCAAGGGCTGGTATTATCCGGATATTCCGCTTATCGACGCATCCGCGACGCTGGACGATAACAGCCGCACGTTGACCGTGAACATTGTGAACAATGATGCTGCCAACGAGCAATCCGTCGCCATCGAAGCGCTTGGGCTTGAGCTCGGTGATTACACTGCTCGCACGCTAACCGGCGATCTTGCGGATCGCAATGATTTCGATCATCCGAATGCAATCGAGCCGACCACCACGAATGGCACACTGCAGCAGGACGGTACAGTCACGCTCTCCCCAGCCTCCGTCACGGTGCTGCGTTTCGCATTGCACGGCTGATCAAGGAGGGCATACGCACAACACAACATAGCGAAGCGGGGCGCACCCACCAATTTGGGATGTGCCCCGCTTCGTTATTATGCGTCAATCGCAGGTACTGATCACAGGTACTGACCGGGATCAGGCTCTTCGCTGGCGTCACCGCCGAAATCGGAGCGATGCGTCTCGCCCTCATATTCGGGCTTCCACTCCAGCTTCGCCTCGCCGTTTGCGATTTCAATCGGCAACTGCACCATATAGGAGTTGCCCAGATCGTCCTTGTTCCAGCGGTCGCCGATGAACAGGAAGTGCTCGGAGTTGTATTCGTCTTCGTCCAGCGGGATCACGATATCGGTCTGGGAGTCCCAGGTGTGCGAGCCCTTGGGCGCGAACAGTTTCCATTCGCTCCACGGGCCGTGCAGGTCGCTTGCCGTGGCGTAGACGTTGTCGTTGGTGAACCATCCGGTCAGCAGGGAGCCGAACCAGTAGTAGGTGTCGCCCTTACGCACGATGGTCGGCGCTTCCACACCGAACCGGTAGTCGGTGGCACGCTCGCACGCCACATCCTCCACGATGGACAGATAATCGTCGGCAAGCTTGTAGATATGGCAGCCGTGGGCACGATCCTCGCTCATCACATAGCCAGATCCGTCCTTGTCTTGGAATACGCCGATGTCACGGCTGATGTAGCCCTTCCACTGCAGGGTGTAGCGGAATTCAAAGGGACCGACAGGGCTGTCGCCGATGGCGAACCCCAGATGCGCATACTGGTAATCCGGTGATTCCGCGTGGATAATCATCACGTATTTGCCGGTGCTCGGGCAGTGCAGTACCTTCGGACGTTCGCCGATCATGTCAGCAGACAGGGCACCGTCCGGTTGTACGTCCAGCACGATGCCGTGCGACTGCCAAGTATCGAAGTCGGTGGTGCTGTAGCACATCACACCTTGGAAGCGGTTTCCCTTGACTTTGTTCTCGCCATAGGCATACCAACGGTCGCCGAACCGCTGCACGCCAAGGCTATGCAGCTGGGCGACGTTGCCGTCGGTGTCATGCGCCAAAAACGCGCCGAATCGAGTGACCATAATGGATCCTCCTTAATCACATTAGTTATGAAAACGGTTTCTTACCTTACCTAGATTACCAGCACTTGCGCAGTTGCGCGAGCTTGGCGGCGTCAAGTCCAAGGAAATTTGCGATACGGCGATATCGCGAATCTTCAGGCGCGGGAATGCGTGCGAGATCGGTTACCGCCACAACCGTCGCCCCTGCGGCAAGACCCGCGCGAATGCCGGTCCCGGAATCCTCAAACACAAGACAATCCTTAATATTCGCGTCTGCCATATCCGCGGCAGCACGGTACCGATCCGGCGCCGGTTTTGCAGGCAACGAACTGTCTCCGGTAATCGCCCCGGCAAAAGAACCCGGCGGCACCGCCTCAAGCACATGCCTGGCCACACGCATTGGAGTGCCGGTGACCAGTACGGACGGAATGCCAACCTCAACCAATGACATCAGCAACGCCACCGCACCAGCCGCCCACGGAATGCCGCCGCCGGCAACAAGCTCATGCTCAACGGTTGATACCAAACGTTCGATAATCGCTTCTTGTGGCAGGGTGACTCCTTCGGCTTTCAGCACACGGGCACATTCCGGCAAACTCGCTCCTTCGAGTGCACGCTCGGCTACAGCAGACAGTTCAGGAACCGCTGCCCCGCTACGTTCAGCTATTGATTCGCGATACACAGCCCGTTCCGCTGCCAGCCATAGCCCGTCTGAGTCGATAAGCGTGCCATCCATATCCCACAGCACGGCAGCAGGAAACAACGAATGCCTTGCTTGCCGATTACTCATTGCCGTTCTCCCTATTCGTCTGTCGTATCGCCTAAGCCGTGCCAACACAATCCAACCTACAGCTACGCAGGCCACTTCACCCCTATGTGAGACTTGCTGATTACAAACGCACAATTACACGACATGAATGAGCAGAATCCTTCTACCAGCAATCACCAGCATCTCTACAATGATGAACGAATATAGTGATTAACCAAACCGGCGCTAATACATGGATGTACGACCAATGAACGATTCATCAATAACGGCTGAGCAAACCACCAGCCATTCTGTCACCAATACTCTTAACGTCCTAGCAGCACCACCTCATTCTGGTATCGCCGTCGCCGGATCGTCGCCAGACGGCCGCGCAATACGCGGCGTGACGTTGCAAAGCGGCTCGCTGTCGGCAACCATTATCGAATACGGAGCGCGACTGACCTCGCTTACCGTTCCTAATGCTGATGGACAACCGACCAACGTGGTGTTAGGACTGCCATCGTTGGATGCGTATCTTGCCGATGATGTGTGCATGGGTGCTGTGATGGGGCGCAACACCAGCCGCATCAGTGGCGCGCGATGCGCAATCGACGGCCGCGAATACCAGTTGGCAGACAATGACAACGGCAATAACGCGCACAGCGGGCCACACGGTTTCGAACGCACCCTGTGGACGATCGATGACGGTTCATTCGACGGCAGCAGTGTCACCCTGCGGTTCATCAGCCCCGACATGAGTCAGGGATTCCCGGGCACGCTCAACACCCGCGTAACCTACACGCTGACTGACGACGCGTTGGAGATCAGATTCGACGCAATCAGCGATCAAGATACTCTCTGTAATCTCACCTCGCACACGTATTGGAATCTCAACGGAGCTACGCGACAATCCTCAATCGCCGACATCACCAATCAGCCAGTCGATGCGATGAACCATATGCTGCACATTGCCGCAGACCGTTACTTCCCCACCGATGAGGCATTCCTTCCCTATGATGCCGCTCCGGTTGACAGTACGCCTTTTGATTTTCGGCAAGGCCGCAGGCTTCGTGACGCAATCGACGCATCGCCGCATAACCGTCAGATAGCTATTGGTCGGGGATATAATCACGCTTTCGATTTCGCCAACACCTACAACGATGCCCATGACAACACCCACGACAGCGACCTTCCCCTTGCACCAATGGCGACGCTGACCGGCGAACGTAGCGGCATCACGATGACGTTGAGTTGCGATGCACCTGCGCTGGTGGTGTATTCCGCTGGCTGGTTCGACCATATTGTCGGACGTGACCAGCAAGTCTACGGCCCGGGTGCTGGCATCGCGTTGGAGCCCGGCTTTGTGCCCAATGCCATTAATAACACCCATGGCGGCACGACGCCGTCACCGTTGCTCAAGGCTGGTGAGCACTATCGCATGACGATTCGCTATACATTCCAGTCGTAGCCGATCCTGAACAACGATCCCAGATAACAATGTGGGCGGTGGAAACATCCGAAAGGATGATTCACCGCCCGCATCATGCATTACTCGAATCGGGAACCACGCTCTTAGAACTATCGCAGCGTGTGGCGGTGTTCGAGTTCGTCGAGGAATAGATTGGCTTGGATATGGCTCGGATCCTCAACGAGGGCTTCGGACAGCAGTTCGCACGCCTTGCCTGTGTTGCCCAGGCCGATGTTGGCGAGGGCCATCACGTACTCGCAGTGCGTGTGGTTCATTCTGGTGTAGTCCTTGTCGTAGATGAGGAAGTCAGGCAGAGACACGGCGAAGTATTCGATGCCGACCTTATCGCCCAAGTGCTGTTCACCGAAGTCGAGCAGACGGTAGAAGCGCGCGTTGGCCGGGCCGGTCTCGCCGAGTGCCCGGTGCGCCAGCCCCTGGAAGAGGATCATTTCGGCGGGCTGGTCGTTGTAGTACATCGCGCCCTTCACCTCGTCGGGGCCGATGGTCGCCCGACGGAACTCAGCCGTCGCGGCCTGTTCGTCACCCAACTGGCGTTCGACCACGCCCAGATAGTAGTGCAGGTCGTTGTCCTTCTGCCCTTCGAGCTTGCCTTCGCCCAAGTTATGCGGATACGTCTGCGCCTCAACCAGCAACTCCTTGGCCCGCACCCAATCCTTGGCGGCCATGGCATCCTTGGCCAGCAGGGTGAGCGCGATGCGATACTGCGCGGTGATCTTGCCTTCACCGCCCTCCCATGGGTGGAACCGGCGCTTGCCCATGAGCTCGTAGGCCTTGGCGTGGTTGCCGGTGAGGTTGAGCACGGTCAGATACTCGATGGTCAGATCGTCACGGCCCTTGACCACGTCAAGGTGCTGTTCGAATTCCTCCAGTCTGCGCTCGTAGCTCCATCCCAAAGTGCGGTGCAGCTGGTCGAGTTCGAGGAACACACGTGGATCGGACTCGTCCAAAAGGAACGCCTCCTTCATTTCGGCGAGCGCCTTGCCCGCATCATGCCGCTTGTTGTAGTAAGCCAGCGACAGGTTGCGGTGCACAGTCGGGAAGGCCGGGTCCGCAGCCTTGCTGCGCTCCCACAATGCGATGGCGGCGTCGAACTGCAGACGGTCATAATACAGACAACCGAGATAATACGGAGCCTTGGCCTCAGCACCGAGTTCCATGGCTCGGCGCAGCACGGCGATGTCCTCAAGTTTGTTCGGGAAGCAGCAGTAGCTGTCGGCTTGTTCGGCCAATGCCGCATATCGTTGCGCCTGATCGTCGTGCCCCAGGATGTCGTGATAGTACGCCTGATAATAGTTCACCATGGGATCATGCTGATCAGCATGTGACAGCACGCCCAGCGCCTCGTCCCATGCACCGAACGACGCGTATTCGCGGGCTGTTTTGAGGTAATTCTGCGCGAAACCACGCATCAACGCGAACACTCGCTCGTCCCCGTTCGTCAGGAACTGCTCGTAGCCAGAGACGAAATCGAACACATCAGCGGCAAGATTCTCAGCAAGCTGGGCACCGGCCTCTTGAGAACGCCCCAGCATGCGCAACAGGTAGGCTTTGAGACCACGGGCGCGCATATTCTTGGCGTTCCTCACCAAACCACGCTCCACATAGTCGAGCGCCTCAGTCCATGCGCCACGTTTGGCGGCGAGCGCGGCCATATGATAGTAGGCCGTCTCCTGCTGAGCGCCGTCCCATATGGCTTTGTAGAACGCATCGAATGCTTCATTGTCATTGCCGAGGAAGCGTTCGGCCAAACCGAGGTTGCAGTATGCTGCGGAATCGTAGGGGTTGGGGTTGCGCCAGGTCAGCCGTTCGATCGCCCGCTCGAAATGCTCCTTGGCTGTGTCGAATACGCCGCGGCGCATAAGCAGCAGACCATAGGCGTTGTTGATGCGTGCGTCGCCGGGATCGCGTTTGAGGCCTTCCAGATAGTAGGGGTCGGGCAGATACGTCGCGTGACGGTACTGTTCCAGATGCTGCGCGGTGAGGAACAGTTCCTCGTTGGTGGCGATGTCTGCGGGTGCGGCGGCGGCCTGCGCGGGCTCGGGTAGTTTGTCGATCTTCTCTGGTTGCGGTGTGTAGTGCACCAACGTGCGCCCGGTTTCAAGGTCACGAACGCTGACAGTGATCAGAGTCGCTTCGATGCCGTCTGTGTCGAATTCGAAGCGCTGGACATCGACCGGTGAGAGGAGTACGTTTTTTTCGAACAGCACGCGTTCAGATGTCTCACTCACTCCCGGCGCACCGGCACCGTTCTTATCGGAAGCACTCACTGTGATACGAGCATGCTCAAACAGCTGCGTGGCGTATACGGTGACGCGTCCCTGTCCGGCGGTTAGTCCCTCGCCGTCGACGCCCTCGCGCTCCCCCGCGGCCTTCGCCGGATCCACCGGACCGAACTCGAGATTCACCGCGGCATCAAGCGTGGCATTCTTGACCAATCCCACGCCCTTGTACGGCATGAAGTACTGCGTGAACTTCTTCGACTCGAACGGCTTGAGCCAGGTGAAATCGGGCTGGTTATCGGTGTACACGCCGGTCATAAGCTCCGCATACGGGCCATTCTCGTCCGTGAGGTTCCTGTCCCATGCCTGGCCGAAATCACCGCAGCCCCACACCCACTGCTTCTTGCCCGGGCTGATGTGATGGTCGGCGTAATGCAGGATGCCCGCGCCCACGCCGAAATCATAGCCGCCCACGAAATCGTACTCGCTACCGGCCGCCATGTAGGAGGTCGGCACCGGCACATTCTTGTAGCGCCCGATATCCACACCCTCGGAATAGTCGTGCTTGTAATACGTGCCCGTGGCGATCGGATAACGGGAGACGTCGCGCTTGCCGTGATCCATCACGGCGGTCACGTCCGGCGGCATGACGGTGCGCGTGTGCTCGTTGACCGGCACGGCCGGGTTGGCCCACCACAGGAAGGTCTGCGGGAAACTGGTGCCGTTGTACAGATCGCCGGTGATCTCAATGTATGCCTTGCCCGGATGCAGCGCGATGGTGGTGACGACCTCGGTGCCGTGGATCTGGTCGACGTCATGGCACTGCACGCCCCTGCCGCCATCAGGCAAATCAACCAATTGGTAGTCCACCGGCATGTACGTGGTCGGACGGTGGTGCTGTGGCCAGTTGAACTCGATGCCACCGGAGATCCACGGGCCGGTCAGGCCGACCAGCGCCGGCTTGATCACATCATTGCGGTACACGAAGTCGTAGCCGTTGGTCTTGTCCCTCGCATACTGGATGCGACCGCCCAGTTCGGGCAGCACCGTCACCTCAAGATACTCGTTCTCGATAATGACCGCCTTGTATTGCTTGTCGGTTTTCTCGTCTTTGATGGACTCGATCACCGGATACGGATACACCTTGCCCGTCGAGCCTTGGTAGACACGCTTCTCAATGAACTGAGGGTTCTTATCCGGCGCCCCGATCTCATAGGTGGGAATGGTGATGACGGTGTCGCTGACACTTACATCCGACTGACGCATATGCACTCCTTGCTTGCCTTGCCAACACAACTTCTATGTTGATTTCCTTCACCAGCTTATATGCGTATATCATTGCAATACCTTGTATCTTTGCGCTATCATTAATAAAAATTGCTATTCAGCCTATTCTTTGTCACATTCAAGGAGCAAGCGGCATGAAACCTGCGGAACGCAATATCATCGATGAGGATTCTGACTTCTTTATCTATACTCCCAGCATGATGGCGAGGCACGCGTTGCTCTACCCGCTGCGCGTAGGGCATTTCCATTACCAGGCCGGCTATCGTCAGTCACGTCGTTCATTTGACAGTTTTCTCGTGATGACCATCATTCGCGGCACGGCCACCATTACCGTCAGTTCTGGAACATTCACCGCACGATCCGGTCAATTCGTATTAATCGATTGCTATGCGCCGCACGCTTATTCATTCCCTACGGATAGCGAGGTGCTGTGGCTGCATTTCGATGGCGTCAACGCGCGCGGATATTTCGATCTCATCACGCAACACTCTCCCGTCATCACACTGCGCGACGCAACATATGCCGCTACACGGTTGAATCGCCTGTATCGCATATTCGAGCAATCTCAGCCCATTACGGAGCCCACGTTGGCCAAACTCATTACCGACGTGCTTACGGCCTGCGCAATCGCTGCAAGCACCGCATCATCAGACGACCGCGATGACGCTCCGCAATCCGCGGTATTCGAAGACGTTCTTGCCTATATCACAGCGCATCTGTCCGAACCGTTGCCAGTTCAGGAACTTGCCGCTCAGGCGTTCATGAGTGAATATCATTTCATCCGGGCATTCAAGAAGAACGTCGGGTACACGCCGCACGCCTACATCATGGATGCGCGCGTCAACGCTGCGAAATACATGCTCGCCAATTCCGATGCATCACTGCAACGTATCTGTGCCGATTGCGGATTCTCCGCACCAAGCGCATTGTGTGCCGCGTTCAAACGCAGCACGGGCATCACTCCTATGCAATTTCGGCAACAGTCAAAGCATGGCGAAAACAATAATTAGTATCAATGCAACACGTTCTGACGGTGCAGTCAGCTATCGTTTCAACCAATCAGCTGCGCTCACTACCCGGATACCATTCGATTGAAAACTATCGGCCACCCGCGCCACGACGTACCGTTCGTTTGCCGGCACACTGAGCTGTTCACCCACCGTGCCAAGGCTCTTCGCGAAACGGTCATGATAGGTCTGACCGGATTTAATTTCAATTATCTGCGGATGATGCATATCCGTGTAGTCAAAAAGATCCACCTCGATCTTGCTGTCATCACGGTAGAACATGAGTCGGGGATCATGCCCTTCATTGAAATGTCGTTTCATAGTTTCGGCGACGATCAGATTCTCGAATACCATGCTCAGATGAGGCGAAACAAGCAAATCCTCAATAAGTAGAAATTACCATAATCCGCAAGTACGGATTACCAAAATCTGCAAGTATCATTGAGAACGTCAATGATTGCAACGGTTTTCAACCAATGCTAAAAGAGGGCGCATCCTCACGGATGTGTCATCGCCTCGCATCCCGCTGCCCCAACAGTAACCGATTTCTACAATATATCAAAACACAACATGTAATATCACAATAATGCTGATATTATTGGGCTTATAACAACAGTAAACAGTTACCTTTCTTATTGCTATACCCTCACAAGCAAAGGATCACCATGACCAATGAAGTCCCAGCATCCGCAATCCCCTTATCAGTCACGCTCAATCCTGCTGACAGACGCAACATCAGCACCGATTTGTGGGGAATCTTCTTCGAGGACATCAACTACGCCGCCGACGGCGGCATCATGAGCGAACTCGTGCAAAACGGGGCATTCGAGTACCGCCGCGAGGATTCGATTAATTGGCGCAGCTACACCAGCTGGAACAAGTCCATTCCCGACGGATCGGTTGCAGCATTCAGCCTATCCACCACGGATCCGCTTGCCCAAGAGAACCCACACTACGCCGTCATTGAGGTCGAACATGGCTCGGCATCACTGACCAATCTCGGCTTCGACGGTATGGCATTCCGCCGCGGCAAGGACTACGCCTTCTCGATCTGGACGCGCAATGCTTCCCCTGGTGCCATGCCAATGTCGCTAAACGTTGAATTGCTCGGCGACGGCGGCATTGTCATCGCCGCTACCTCACTATCCATCGCGAACCGCCAATGGACGCAACTGCATGCAACGCTCACGGCCGGCGCCGATGCCTCGCAGGGCCGGCTACGTCTTGTCTTCGCAGGCGAAGGCACCGCCCACATCGACTTCGTGTCACTTGAACCGACTGAAACGTTCCGCGGACTGCAGCATTTCCGCCCTGATCTTGTCAAAGCACTGGCCGATCTCAAACCGGCATTCGTGCGATTCCCCGGCGGTTGCATCGTGCATGGCAAAGGCTATGAGAACATGTACCACTGGAATCGCACAGTGGGCCCGGTGGAGCACAGACCCCACCAATTCAACAGCTGGGGCTACCATCAGAGCTTCCGCCTGGGCTATTACGAGTATTTCCGTCTATGTGAGACCATCGGAGCGAAACCACTGCCCATTGTTGCCGCCGCGGTTAGCTGCCAATTCAGCGATCAAGGCCCTGTCCCTGTTCCTCAAAGCGAAATGCAGGACTACATCGACGAAGTGCTGGACTTGATCGAATTCGCCAATGGTCCGACAGATTCCCATTGGGGCAGAATTCGCGCTGAGATGGGTCATCCCGAACCTTTCGGATTGACAATGCTGGGTCTGGGCAACGAGGATGCCATTAACGACGTCTTTGAACGTAGGTTCCGCCAGCTGTATCAGGCGGTGACAGCAGCCCACCCGGAGATCACCATCGTGGGCACCGTCGGGCCGGCTCCGTCAGGACATGATTTTGATGAGGGATGGCGGTTCATGCGCGAACTTCATGTGCCGATCGTGGACGAGCACGCCTATCAGTCACCGAGCTGGTGGTTCCAGAACCTCGACCATTATGACCATGTCGATCGCAAGGGGCCGAAGGTGTATTTCGGCGAGTATTCAGCCAACGTCTGGAACGCGCACCCGCTGGTCGGCGCACTGGGCGAGGCCGCGTTCATGGCGAATATGGAACGCAACGGCGACGCCGTAGCCATGTCGTCCTATGCGCCTCTGTTCTGCAACATCAATCATGCCCAATGGAAGCCGGATCTTATCTATTTTGACAACAAAACCGTGCGTCTGCCCTACAGCTACTGGGTGCAACACATGTTCTCGACCACAACCTGCGATGAAGCATATCCGGTGAATGTCGCCGGAAATACCACCGTGCGGCGAGATCTGAGCGATCGGATCCGACTAAATTTCCGCACCAACAGGGCCGACGTCGACATCACCGACATCACATTCTGCAATGATGAGACAGGCGACACCATTCCCCTATGCGATGTGCATCTGCGCGGCAGCGATGTGGCGACAGCATTGGATACTGTAGCGGAACGCTACACACTGCGCATGCATGCGTCTTGGAAACACGTCGCTTGGGGTTTCTCTCTGCAATTTGGTGATTTTGGAGATTTCAAGGACTCCAACGAGATTAACTTCGGTCGCGGAGGCTCCCGCTTGCGCGTGATTCGTGACGGCAGCGGATACTCGCTGGGTGAATATCAAGGCCCAGTCACCGCCCAATTGGATGATGGGAATGAATGGGACATCGAAGTTCGTGTCGCCGATCGCGGGCGTTCCCTGTCTCTATTCGTCAACGGGCAACTGCTGGCAAGCGGCCAAGAGAATCCGGACGAGCCACGGCGCATTATCACCGTGGCACGCGACTCGGCTGCGCGGAACACCTATGTGCGCGTGATCAACGGCTCGTCCGCCCCGCTTGATATCGATGTCTCCGATGTGCTGGGTGCACTGCATATCGATGGGCAGAGCGCCCGGAACGCAGCCATTGACGTGCTGGCCGGTGACGATCCGTATGCCGGAGCAATGTTCGAAAACTCCCCCACCATGCCGAGCACCCATGCGTTAGACCTTTCCGATGGCCTATTTGAGGTGCCTGCCTGGAGCCTGTGCGTGGTGACTCTGCCGGAGCAGACAACATCGCGCGAATAGCGACAAATGTACAAACAGTTGCGCCCGTCACATCGAATGATATGACGGGCGCAACTGGTATGACGCGAATTTTCCTTGCAATCAGTCCTTGATGGTGATGATGGAGAAGCTCCATGGCTCCGCTTGGACAACACCTTGGCAAGCACTCAGGTCAAGCGCACACTGTTGAGGCTGCTCAGGGTGACATGAGGCTGGTCGCGCGGGCCCAGATGCACGCTTACCGCGGGCACGCCACCACCATGCCGCATATGCATGCGTACGGTGAAATCCTCAGCCTTCAAACCAAGACCACAGTCGATCGGCTCGCCCGATTGCGAACATACCCACATGGGAAACGCATATTCCTCCCCCGGCTGTGAACGTCATGCCATCCCAGCCGGCGTTGCTCAGGTATGCCGGCACCCATTATGGCCGAATTCTTGTGTGACTCATTGTTGCGTAGGAGGCATTACCGATGCGCGAATCACCAGCCGGGTCGGCACTGTCACATCATGGCGAGTGTCGTCCAAGCCAAGCTTCACCGCGATTTCGCCCATTTCGAAATACGAGGCATGCACCGTGGTCAGCGGCACGATGAAATCATCCGCGTAATCAAGATCATCGAACCCGCCGACGGAGATGTCTTGGGGAATGTTGAGCCCCATTTTGCGCACTCCCGCCATGGCATGCAGGGCCAATTCGTCCGTGGATCCCACAATCGCAGTGATTTCGGGATGACTGCGCAATACAGTCATCGTGTTGGTCATATCCGACAACCGTTCGCCCACATCTTGGATGGCCATCGTCTCGTCGAAATCAATGCCATTGTCCGACAGCGCACGAAGGAAACCCTGGTATCGCTGCCAGCGGGCACCACCGGTATTCAATCCCATGAATGCGAAATGGCGATGCCCCAACGAAATCATGTATTTCGTCAGCTCGTAGGCTCCCTGCTCGTTCTCATAATCAACGACATCGATATCCTGCGAGAAATTCAACCTTGGCCATGCCAACATGACCAGTGAGGCTCCCACTGTTTTGAACTTCTGGAAGTTATCGTTGAACGAATCAATCACCGTTGGTGTGATGCCGGAATCCGGCGTCATTACCACCAAGCGCGGCCTGTATGAGAGGATTTCCGAAATCGTTTTTTCGGGATCGGTCCAATCGCCTCCTGTGGTAAGGATATGGAATTGCAACTGTTGCCTGCGCGCCTCGGATTCTACACCTGCGGCCATATCCGCATACGTGCCGCCAGACACGCAACGCTGCACGAGAATCGCCGTTTGAGGTTGGCTGGTAATCGTTGCCGCGGCACGATTGGGCACATACCCCAAACGACTGATTGCCGCGTTGACTTTTTTGCGGGTGCTGTCCCCTACCGGATAACCGCCATTGACCACGCGTGATACTGTCGCCACGGAGACTCCGGCCGCTTGGGCGACATCGCGAATGCCCACCACTCCGGTTTTTGCTGGTCCGGAACGTCCTTTGTTTTCAGTCATTGCACACCTTTGCTTGTCGTGCGGTTATCTTCGCATGAATTGCTGACAGTTCAGCGTTGCTCTGATGCTTCCTTTCCGCATATGCTGACCGATCGGGTGTAATCGCCTACAGCGATGCCGGCCTCATCCATTGTTCGGCACACCTCGCCATTGCGTACAAAACCGCTGATTGTCACATCCTCAACTGTATGCTCCGGCGAGTATCCGACGATCTGCGAAGGCAGTTCATTCTCAGCACCGTTCACGCTCACGTTTTCCACTCGCACATGGCGGATTGAGTCGCCGGGAATGGGATTGTAATCTTTATTGAAGCACACGCGGAAATCGATCACGCGGCCGCGCCGGAACCGTTCGATGCGGATATTGCGATAGGTCACATCGCTTACCGCATTGCCGTCGCCTGGATTGATGGCCATCACGCCCATGTAGTTCGGCTGATGCTCATCATGTTCCAATACGTCAATGTTCTCGAACAAAATGTGATCTATGGTGTCACCGCCGCCATGCTCGTGGTCGCCGTGCGTGCCGATCACCGTGGGGTGCGCAACATCAGGCCACAGCGTGCAGTCGTGCACCTCAACGTTGGCGACGCTGCCACGATATTCCCAACGCGAGCAATAGATGGCGACGCAATCGTCGGAGGTGCGCAGGAAGCAGCCGGAAATATGCACATTGCTGCAGGCCATCATGTCAAGGCCGTCGCTCCAGCCCTCACAGCTGAAGGACTTGACGTTGCGCACGGTCACGTCTTGGGATGAGCCGAACATCACGGTGTAGTGCGGCGGGTTGATGAACATCATGCCGTCGAGCGTGACATGCTTGGAAAATCCGATGGTCAGGCCGCATACGCCGGAGAATCGGTTGAATGAGGCCAGATTAGTGATGCCGCGTCCCAACAGATGCACGTCCTGGGCATGATTGACGCGAAATGCGCCTTCCATCACCGCGCCGCCGTCGAAGATGAGCGTGGTGTGGCTGGGCAGATCCATCACACAGTCCTCAATGTAGTGATAGCCGGGCTTGACGCGCACTGTAACCATCGCACCAGCCGGCTTGTTGGCGCGAGCCGCCTCGATATCGCGCAGCACCTGACGGCGGAACATGGAAGCACCGTTAAGGTTGCCTTCCACAACCACGTCGGCGTCGATGGCATCCCATGCGCGCACCTCGGTCAAATCCCCTGCGAACAGATGCAAATTGTGCCGCCGGTCTCCATTGAGTTCCACTGAGCAGTTCACCGGCCGGTCGAGTGTGAACGTCAGCCTACGTTGCTCGACATTGGGCACCAATCCCAGGCTCAGCGGGCGAATTTCGGCACCATACGTGTAGTACCAGCCAACTTTGGCGACCTCAACCTCGACAGGCCCATCGGCGAAGTCGAAGAAGGCCATCGACGCTTCGGTCACGTCATGCATGTTGACACGCACGCGATACGTCGGCACGCTCTGCCACGCGTCATCGCCGGCCCCTACCGGACGCACACGCACCGTATAGTCGTTCTGCAGCACCGCCAGACGAGGCGCTGGATAAGTGCGAATCGTTGCACAGCTTGCTGCCTGAGAATTCTGGGACATTATCATCTCCATGATTGTTATTGCGTGCGATGCGTTATGCCATCGGCCGCCCCAAGCAATAGTAACTGGTTACCATCACTGACGCAACGAAGGAATGTCTCACACGCTTCGCTATACCAGCGCAATCATTCAATGCGCCGATTGTGAAAATTGCGGGTCAACGCTCCCCTACGGCGGTTGCGCCGAATCGGAACATGGTCGTCACCAGCGCTGCGAGCAGTCCCCATAGGCCGGGCGCAAACAGCAACAGCATGCTGCCGACAAGAGGAATTCTTGAGAGCATCGCCACAACAATCAACAGAAACAGCCAAGTCAGCGGTACATACACCTTGCGGGCCACGACGACCAGCATGGCAGCCATATATTCCCGCAGCGAAAGTACAGTGCCGTGAGGTGTTGTGGGTTCGGTTGCGGCCGACGCCATCAGCAGTACCGCCATCAGCATGGCAAGGGCCACAGCCGGCACAAACACAGAAGGAGCGGTGCCAAACAACGCAATGTCATAAGCCACGAATAGTTCCGCCACAGACGCGATAGCCCAAACCAATATCTGTCCGCGCGAAGCCTGCCGAATCGATGCGAAGAACGTGCGCGTCAGATGCCCGGGGTATCCGCGCTCTGCCAGTACGGCACGACTGGCAGCGAATATGGCCGTCAGGCCTGGTCCGATTGGGATTAAGGACAGCACGCCCAACCAGACGGCCACATGCGTGGGCTGCCATCCCACCAGTAGGATGAAGGCCACCTGCGGCAGCAGGAACAGCCACCCCAGTACAGCGATGACGAACACCGCCCATACGTTCAGCAGCGTCTGCGATACTGCGGAATCATAGGAAAGCACACCCAGTAATTTGCCACCGGTTTTGGCGAAAACGCCATTGCTCCCGGATTGCTTGTTCATCGCGACCATCATGCGCCCATCCTTTCTATACAACAAGCGCCGTCATCCTCGCGGGGGGCTGCCGGCGCTTACGTTGATTACTACATGGCCAATTCAGCCCTTGACCGCTCCGACTGCCATACCCTTGATGAAGTAGCGTTGGAAGGCGGCGAAGATGATCAGAGACGGAATCAGCGAGATGATGGCACCCGCATAGATCAGCTCCCATTGTGAAGTGAGCAGGCCGACCATGCGGTTGATTGCCACGTTGATTGTGCCAGCGGACGACGCGTCCAGCATCACCAGCGGGATGAAGAAGTCGTTCCAGAAGCTCAGCGCGTTGGTGATCACGAAGGCCGAGGTCACCGGCATCAGCATCGGGAACACAATCTGCCAGAAGATGCGCAGACGTCCAGCACCGTCCAAGGATGCGGCCTCTTCGAGCGACACCGGCACGCCTTTGAGGAACGAGCAATACAGCAGAATGCCGAAGCCAGCGGCACCACCCAAGTGAACCAGGATCACGGCCCACAGGTCGCCGTAGATTCCGATGGCGTTGAACATACGCACCAGCGGGATCATACGCACTTGGAACGGAATCATCAGCCCCGACAGGAACAGCAGGTAGAGGAATCCAGAGGCCTTGCCACCGATGCGTTCGACGCCATAGGCGGCCATCGGCAGGATGATGATCAGGATGGCGAGGGAGATCACAGTGATGAACAAGGTGTTGAACGTAGCCCCGAGGAAGTCGGTGTCCTGGAACAGGCGCACATAGTTCTCCCAATGCCATACGGTGGGCATGCCCATCGGGTCTATGGTGATTTCGGCGTAGGTGCGGAAGGATTGCAGGAACGCGTAAAACACCGGGAAGGCGACGATACAGAACAGCACTGCAGTGACCAGCATGCATACGCCCTCGCCAAGAGTGAATTTCTCCTTGACTTTCTTGTCCTTCTTTTTCGAGGCGCGAATGGCCTTCGACGAAACAGTTGTGGCACTCATTGCTGAATCTCCCTGCTACGCATGTACTTGTTGGTAATCAATGTCGTGATCATCACCACGATGAACAGGATCACGGCGGCGGCCGAACCGAAGCCAGCACGGTATTCACCGAAGCCGAGTCGGTAGATGAAGAAGGCCATAGTCTCGGACACAAAGCCTGGGCCACCACCGGTGAGCACCATCACCTGATCGAAAATCACCCAGCCGCCGATCAACGCCAGCGTGAAGTTCACAGTGACTGATCCGGCAAGCATCGGCCAGGTCACATGGCGGAACACCTGCAGGCCATTGGCGCCATCCACTTCGGCGGCTTCAACGAGCTCCTGCGGTACCGACTGCAGATTCGACAGGTAGATCAGCGTGGTGTTGCCACCCAACGTGAAGCAGATGAGGAACAACAGCACCCAGATGATGTGCTTTGAATCGCCAAGCCAGTCATGAGCGAGGCTGTCGAGCCCCATTTTGGTCAAGATCTCGTTAACTGCGCCGAAGTTGGAGTTAAGCATGTACTTCCAGATCGTGGAGACAATGAACGCGCTGACCAGCGACGGCAGATACACGATAGTGCGGAAGAAGCCCGCGAAATGCTTGATATGGTCGAGCAGCAGGGCTACCGCCAGAGAGATGACGTTGATGATGAACGCCGAGCCGATGCCGAGGATCAGGGTGTTTTTGGTGGAGTTCCAGAATCGGCCGGAGCCGATGATTTCCTGATAATTACGCAACCCGACGTAGTCGTATTTGGCGGAGATGCCGTCGTAATTGGTGAAGCTGAGCTGAATGGACTGCAGGGACGGGAAAATCACGATCCACAGAAACAGCACCAGCATCGGCAGCGTGAACAGGAACATCATCAGTTTGTTGCGACGAGCCTGGGCATGAATCGCATTATGTGAGGCACCTGATGTGCCACGACGTACGGTAGCCACTGTTGTATTTCTCCTTATGCGTGACATTCGCCGCCGGAGGGGCCTAAGCAGGAGGCTGCGAACCTCTCCAGCGGCGAGTATCAGCTAATCGATTGCGTCAGAACCATTCAGTTCTGTGCGGGAACGTCCTTCGCGAACTCGGCTTTCAGCTCGGCGATGGTGGTGTCAAGATCCTTCTGGTTGTCCTGATAGGCCACGCGAGCCTGACGGAAGAAGGAGTTGAAGGATGAGAAGGTGCCCTCAGTAGGAGACTCGTTCGAAATCCACTTCAGCTTCGGGTTCTTCAACAGATTGAAGTAATCCTCCGAACCGGGGATGGATTCGTTGCGCGTCACCTTGTCAGAATCCTTGATATTGGCGGAGATGGTGCCGGACTGCTCAACGACGTTGGAGCCTTCCACGGAATAGAAATATTTGAGGAAGTCCACGCCGAGGTCGTAGGTGCCGTTCTCCTTGGACTGTGCGGACAGCGCCAGACCGGTGGAGGTATCGCCCACGGCGTTCTTCACGACGTTCAAGTTGCCTTCTTCATCGGGGATCAGGAACATGCCGGCGTTGAAATCGGACTTGACCTTGTTGATGTCCTTCAGGCGGCCGAGGCCGGCGGAGGTGGTGGCCATCACGGTTTTGCCGGTGACCAGCAATGTGGTGGTCTGGGCATCCTGCGTGGACTGCCAGCCGGACAGCACGTAGTTGTCGATAAGCATCTTGACCTTTTCCATCGGTTCCTTCAGCTCATCGAGAGAAGCCTTGCCATTGGCGACATCCATCCAATAGCCGCCATGTTCGGCGGAATGCTTGGCGAACACGGAGTTGGCGATAGGCTTGAAGATTTGGTCGGACGGCCAGTTTTCAGCCGCAGCAGTGGCAAGCGGGGTGTCACCGTTAGCTTTAATGTCATCCATGAGCTTGATGAATTCGTCCCATGTGGTCGGAACTTCGAGATCATGCTCGTTGAAGTAATCCTTGTTGTAGACGATGTTGATGCCGATCTCACCGTTGTTGGCGGAGCTCGGCACCAGATACACATTGCCGTCGGAGTAAGGGGCATAGGCGTCGTCCTGCAGCAGATCGGTGACCTCGGAAGGAATCGGGGCGAGCTTGCCGGCCTTAGCATAGGTGGTGTAATCGCGCATATCCACGATGGTGGGCCAATTGTTCGTGGCATCCATGGTCTTCATAGCGGTGGCGTAGTCGGAGCCGGCGGTCAGAGGCTCAGCAACAACCGTGCCCATTGTGCTTTGCTTGTTGTAAGCATCAACAACAGCCTTGACCGTGGCGTTCCAGGTTTCGTCGCCTGTGGCATAGAGGAACCGTGCCGTCTTGCCGCCATTCGCATCCCCGCTCGATGCGGTTTTGCTGCCGGCACCGCATGCGGCGACACCGCACAGGGCAGCGACCGCGCTTACCGCAGCAATGGCACGCTTCACATTTCTTGCGAATCCGTAAGTCATGTTTTCTCCTTTGATTTACCCCATCATTGGGCTGTTGCGACTTGGAAGATACCTTCGCGTTCCTGATTCGCTCAATATCACTTGCGCCAACCAGTGTAGCAACCGGTTTCTTTTTGCTTACATAAGATAGATTAAACCCTAAGAACAGCTAAAGTCAAACTCAGAACTAAAAAATAGTAAACGGTTACTATATGTGGACGCTAAAACCTAGTGTTTTTGGCGTAAATAAGCCACTATGCCTGCGACACGCCGAAATCTATGCCTCAGCCATCCCTAACGGGCATGACCGGCCACCGCAGGCAGAGTTTCCCTAGGAAAAGGCAACGAATCCGACGTATCAACCCTGCATCTTGCGCAGGCGCGGCTCAGCAGATTCCTTGGCACCGGTGATGCGGTACACATCGAACACACCATCGATTTTGCGCACGGCGGCCAGCAGCGAATTCAAATGCTGCGGATCGGCCATCTCGAAGCTGAACTGGCTAGTGGCCACACGGTCGGAGCCAGTGGCGATGGTACCGGAGATGATGTTCACGCCGTGGTCGGAGAGCACGCGCGTCACATCGCTGAGCAGATTGCGCCGATCCAAAGCCTCGACCTGAATCTTGACCATGAACAGGCCCTTAGTGCTGGTCCACTCCACCTCGACCACGCGTTCGGGCTGCTTGGCCTTCAAATCGATCATGTTCTGGCAGTCGGTGCGATGCACGGACACGCCCTGATTGCGGGTGATGAAGCCAAGAATCTGATCGCCGGGCACCGGCATGCAGCAGCGAGCCAGTTTGATCCACACATCGCCCACGCCCTTGACGGATACGCCGGTGGACGAGCTGGAAGCCTTACGCTCCACGGGCTTGAGCGGCAGAACCTCCTGCTCAACCTCTTCATCCACTTCATCCGCACCCGCATCCTTGACCAGATGCGAGATCACATTCTGCGTGGAAATCTGCCCGTCGCCGATGGCGGCGAACACGGCTTCGGCGTTCGGGAAGTTCAAATCGACTGCCACGCCAACCAATGCCTCTGGCGTCAGCAACGTGTTGATTGGCAGGCTGCGCTTGCGCATTGCGCGCGTCAGTTCGTCGCGGCCTTCTTCAATGGCTTCGGTGCGACGTTCCTTGGAGAACCATTGACGGATCTTGTTGCGTGCCTTGGGGCTTTTCACAAAGCTCAGCCAGTCGCGCGAGGGGCCGGCGGTGTCTGATTTGGAGGTCAGAATCTCCACGGTGTCGCCGTTGTCGAGCTTGGTGTCGAGCGGCACCAAACGTCCGTTGACGCGTGCGCCCATCGTGCGGTGGCCGACTTCGGTGTGCACGGCATAGGCGAAATCAACCGGCGTGGCCGCTGCGGGCAGGGAGACGATTTTGCCCTTCGGGGTGAACACATACACCTCGGAGGAACCCAGATCCTCCTTAAGGGATCCAAGGAATTCGTTGGAGTCCGGAGTTTCACTGGTCCAATCGGCAAGCTGCTGAATCCACTTGAGGTTGTCGGCCTCGCTGAGCTCCTGATTGTTTTCGTCACGTTTGCGATCGGCTTTATCCGGCGAACTCAACGCGCGCCCGGCCTGACCGTTCGCCTTGTACTTCCAGTGCGCGGCGATGCCGAATTCGGCTCGGCGATGCATATCCCACGTGCGGATCTGAATTTCGACGGGCTTGCCGCCGGGGCCAACCACTGTGGTGTGCAGCGACTGGTACATGTTGAGCTTGGGCATGGCGATGTAGTCTTTGAACCGGCCGGGCACCGGATTCCATCGCGCATGCACGGCACCAAGCGCCGCATAGCAGTCCTGAATCGTGTCGACGATGATGCGCACGCCCACCAGGTCATAGATGTTGGCGAAATCATGGCCGCGCACAATCATCTTCTGATAAATCGAGAAGTAGTCCTTCGGGCGTCCGGTCACATACGCTTTGATGTTCTGCTCGTCGAGATCCTCGTTGATTTCGGCCAGAATCTGCTTGAGATACACATCGCGCTGGCCTGCGCGACGAGCCACCAACACCACGATTTCGTTGTAGATCTTGGGATAGAGCACTTTGAAGCTCAGTTCCTCAAGCTCCGTTTTGATGGCGTTCATGCCGAGGCGATTGGCCAACGGCGCATACACGTCGAGGGTTTCGCGTGCTTTCTTCTGTGCCGAGGAAGTTTTCACATAACGCCAGGTGCGGGCGTTGTGCACGCGGTCGGCAAGCTTGACCACCAGCGTGCGCACGTCGCGGCTCATGGCCACCACAAGCTTGCGGATGGTTTCGGCTTGTGCCGAATCACCCACCTCCAGCTGGCTCAGCTTGGTAACGCCGTCAACGAGGCCGGCCACGGTGTCACCGAATTCAGCGCGGCATTCATCCAACGTGTAATCCGTGTCTTCCACGGTGTCGTGCAGCAGACCTGCAGCTACGACAACCGGCCCCATACCAAGGTCGGCGAGGATTTGGGAGACGGCGAGCGGGTGGATGATGTACGGCTCGCCAGATTTGCGCCGCTGCACACAATGCTGGATGACGGCACGCCGATAGGCCCGGTCAAGAATGGTGAGATCCTCACCTGGATGATGCGATTCGCACACCTTCTTGATCGGCTCAAGCGGGTTGAGCGGATCAGCGCTGATCTCACAGCCCAGCTTGCGCGCGGCATACTGCCCGCCTTCGTTCTCGCTCATGCCGTCACCTCCCTCGTGTGAAGCTTATTGTACGCCAGTCGAGCCGAAGCCGCGTTCCGCACGATCGGAACCCGGCAATGTCTCAGCCGGAATAAACCGCGCTTCGACATATCGCTGGATAACCAACTGCGCGATGCGATCGCCCGGATGGAACACGGCCGTATGCTGCGGATCCAAGTTGATCAACGGCACTTTGATTTCGCCGCGATATCCGGCGTCCACAGTACCGGGCGCGTTGAGCACGGTCACGCCCTGTTTGGCGGCAAGGCCCGAGCGCGGGTGGACCAACGCCACATAGCCTGCCGGCAGTGCGATGGCCACACCGGTGGGCACAAGCGCGCGTTCGAAGGGCTTGAGCGTCACGTCAACGGTGGTGATCAGGTCGGCACCGGCATCGCCCGCATGGGCGTAATGCAGTTGGGCCAGATGCTCGGGGTCAAGGGACTTGACCAGAACCTCGGTGGATTCGGGCTCATTGTAGGCTTCGTCGAACGCCATCAGGCGGCGCACTCCTCACACACCGGCTGACCGTCTTCATCCATGTAGGCAAGCTGGCTGCGGTGTTTGACCAGGAAGCACTGGGAGCAGATGAATTCGTCGCCCTGCATCGGGATCACAGTCACCGAGGAATCCTCGTTACTCAGATCCGCGCCGGGCAGCTCGTAATCCTCGGCAATGGCGTTCTCATCGTCGTCGATGTCGCTGGACGAGCTCTGCGCGGACTTGCCCAAAGCCTGCAGCGATTCCTCGTCCTCATCCTTATTGCGGGGGGAATCATAATCCTGAGCCATTTCAAGATCCTTTCGTCTCATTCCTTACGGCTGGCCGCTAGGATTGTAGCGTCGTACTCGCCCATAGGATACACGATTTGAAATACCCGTAAAGTTCGACACGTGGGGCATACTTAAAGAAGTACGTTATTTTTCAGGAAAGTGGGGCGCACATGCCACAGGATCGGCCCGAGGTAGCCCGTTTCTCGCGCGTGGGCGAGACCGGTGATCTGCTGTTCTGCGTAGACGGTCGCACTTTCGCCGTCACCGTGGACGATACGCTGGAACGTGCCATTTTGGAGGCCAAGCAGGTCAAAAGCGAAACGCAGCCTCAATATCAGCCGCGTCAGCAGTCGTCGCTGCCCATTTCGCAGATTCAGTCGCTGATTCGCGCCGGCGCGAATCCTGCGAAGGTGGCTGAGAAGTATCAGCTGAGTGAAGCGTTGGTCAGGCGTTTCTCTTCGGCGGTGGAAACCGAAAAACAGTACGCCATCGAACAGTTTTTGACGGTGCCCGCGCCCAAGGGCAGCAGAGTGCGCACCGTATCCGAGCTGGTGGAGCGCACGTTGGCGGCGGCGTCAATCGGTATGGAATCGGTGACGTGGAAGGCCACGCGCCGAGGATTGGAACCGTGGCGCATCGTGGCGCAGTTCACTTCCGCAGGTCGTGAGATTCACGCCGAATGGACATGGAATATGCATGACAATTCCGTGGTGTGCTTGAACAATACCGCACGCAAGCTGTTGGGCGAGCAGGGGCTCAAAACCGATGCCGGTTCCCCGCAGGGTGCCGCCGCGCAACTGCCGGGCGATTCCGTGCGGTCAGCGCGTATCGAGCGCACGGTGTCGGCTTGGTCCGCCGCACTGCCGAACCCGCATCCCTCGCCGTCGGCACCGATTGTTCCGTTGGCACGTCATGAAACGCCGCATGCCACTACCACCGGTTCAATGCCGCCTATTGAATTGCCGACTACCGGCTCCATTCCGGTTACGACGGCTGTGACAGACTCCGCACACTCCCCTGCGGCTCAAGCACAGCAGGATTCCGCTGCTGCCGGCGCGGCTCCTGGCACAACTTCCGGCGCGGAATCATCAACTAACACATCGGAACAGTCCGCATCTGCACAATCGACTGGCACCAGTGCCGACGATCCTGCCAAAACGCAGCAGCCGGCCAGCAAACCGGCCAAGCGCAGATCCGGGCGTTCGGCGGTGCCCAGTTGGGACGAAATCCTGTTCGGCGACTGATTCCAAACCGAACGAGATGTTGAACATTGAACCGTTCCGAGCCGGTTAGAGCCGGTTCGGAACGGTTCAGGCCAGATCAGACCCATTCAGGCCACATCAATCAGGCAGGGAATGTCCATTTCCAGCATGGTTTGGGATCCATGCACACTGGGCAGATGCGTCGCCTTGTCGCTTTGCGTGCGCGAATCGACAATGGTAACCGCACCAGAGGCCTGCACAATCACATCGCCAAGCATCGGGACAACGCGATCGCACACCGGTCCGAATACTCCGTCGGCAATCGCCTGTTCTTTGGTTCGCACCAGAGCCCGCTCCCCCAAACATTCATGCCAACGCGAAGCCAGGGCCTGCGGATCCTCATCATTTTCGGCATACAGCATCACCGATCTGGGCTCACCGCCCACCAGACGCACCCCCTGCGCCAACGTGGGATCCTCGGCGATGTCGATGCGCTGATCCATATCGGTCTGTACCATGCCATGGTCAGCCACGATCACAATCAGCGTGCCTTTGGGAGCACTGCGTTTGAGCAAACCAAGCTGCGCATCAATGCGTTCAAAAGCGCCCACCCATTGTTCGGAATTCCAACCATAGTTATGGCCGACCTTGTCAGCGTCGCGAATATACAGGTAGGTCAGTCCGGGTTCACGGGCGGCGCGGGCGGCAGCCAGCACACGATCACGCGGCGTGACCTTGGCTATATAACTGGGCCCGCGCAACGCAGCCTCGGTTAGTGGCGAATCCTTGAATTTCGCCAAACCGCAGCTGGTGACGCGCACCTGCTGCGCGGCCAGCGCCTCGAATATGGTGGGTTCGCGCTGCAAATCCTGCGGCGGCACCATGGGCGGCAACACCGTTCGATTATTGGGTTTAGGCTGCAGCGGATCCTTGAACTGAATGAGCTGGATGAGCTTGCCACTGGCCGGATCAAGTTGCGTATAACCGGCCATACCGGTCAGCCCAGGGCAGGTGCCGGTGCCGAAACTGGCCATCGCCGCCACAGTGGTGCTCGGCGCACAGGTGGCGATCGGACGGCGATTCGCACTATCACGCATCAGCGAGCGCAAATATGGCGCATGACCGAGGCGCATGGCGAGATTCCAGTAGCCCAGTCCATCCACCAGCACCACAATGGCGGATTGTGCATCGGGCAATCCAAGTGCATTCTGCGCGGCTTGGGGATCGTGGTGTACAGCGGTAGGCACCGGATGCCCTATGGCCGAGGTGATTGCCGGTAACACGGCAGACAGATGCAGGGAACCGCCGAGAACAGTTTGCTCAGAATATTGTGGCTGATAGCCGCCCTGATCGCCTTGCTTGGTGCGAGGATCCTCGTCCCCGTATGTCACGGTGGGTATCAATCGCAGCAATTCGGCCATATCCGGCGTCTCAACACTCATAATCCACCATTCAAGCACCACCCATGACGCAAGGATCGCGTTCATGATGCCGCTTATGCGATAAGCGAGTTTATGGGATTCGCTAGAATGGGCCGGGTTTTATCGGATAAAGGGAGTTTCATGGCAGCACACCGCAAGTCCTCCGCACAAGCCTACGATCCGCGTACGGTCAAGGAACGCATCGTCGAGACGCCGTTGGGCGAGGAGATGAGCAAATCGTTCCTTGAATATGCCTATTCGGTGATTTACGCGCGCGCTCTGCCCGATGCGCGCGATGGTTTGAAGCCCGTGCAGCGCCGTATCGTCTATCAGATGGGCGAAATGAACCTGACTCCCGATCGCCCGTACATGAAGTCGGCCCGTGTGGTCGGCGAGGTGATGGGTAAGCTCCATCCGCACGGCGATTCCGCCATTTATGAGGCCATGGTGCGCCTTGCCCAGCCGTTCGCTATGCGACTGCCGCTGGTGGACGGCCACGGCAACTTCGGCTCGTTGGATGATGGTCCCGCAGCCTCCCGATACACCGAAGCCAGGCTTGGGCCTGCCGCGCTCGGCATGAATGCCGACATCGATGAGGATACCGTCGATTTCACGCCGAATTATGACAACAAGCTCAAGGAACCGACCGTGCTGCCGGCCGCCATTCCGAACTTGTTGGTCAATGGTGGTTCGGGCATTGCCGTGGGTATGGCCACGAATCTTGCCACTCATAATCTGTGCGAAGTGGTGAATGCCGCCAAATATCTGATGGCTCATCCGGATGCTTCGCTGGAGCAGTTGATGCGCTATGTGCCCGGCCCCGACTGGCCGACCGGTGGCATCATTCTCGGCCGTGATGGCATTCGCGAAGCCTATGCCACCGGGCGCGGTACATTGACCACGCGCGCCGCCACGCATATCGAACATGTCACCGCCCGCAAACAGGCCATTGTGGTGACCGAATTGCCGTATATGGTCGGTCCGGAAAAAGTCATCGAACGCATTTCCGACGGTGTGAAGAACCGTAAACTTGAAGGCATTTCTGGCGCGTTCGATCTGACGGATCGTCATAATGGCACGCGCATCGTCATTGAGATCAAAACCGGTTTCGACCCGAACGCCGTGTTGGTGCAGCTGTTCAAGCACACGCCGTTGCAAGACAATTTCGCCATGAACAATGTGGCGCTGGTAGGCGGCCGCCCCCACACCATGGGCTTGAAAGAAATGCTTCAGGTGTGGATTGATCACCGCCGTCAGGTGATTCGCCGTCGCAGCGAATACCGCAAGAAGAAGGCGCAGGAACGTCTGCACTTGGTCGAAGGCCTGTTGCTGGCCTTGCTGGATATCGACGAGGTCATCCAGGTGATTCGCACTTCCGATGATGCGGATGCGGCAAAAACCCGATTAATGGCCGTTTTCGATCTGGACGAACCGCAGGCCTCCTATATTCTCGACCTGCGTCTGCGCAGACTCACTCGAATGAACCGCATCGAATTGGAGGCGGAGCGCGATGATCTCAAGCGCAAGCTTGAGGAGTTGGAACGCATTCTGTCTTCCAATGAAGAGCTGGATCGCGTGGTCACCGGCGATATGGACGCAGCCGTCACTAAATGGGGATCTCCGCGCCGCACGGTGCTACTTGACGCCGATCCAGATGGCACGATGACACCAGTGATTGCCCATGGCACCGATTCGGCTGACGTGTCCGCTTCCGCTTTGGAAGCGGTGAAGTCCGCTGCCACCATCTCGTCTGCCGCCGCCGATGTGGAGGCTGCGGCAGCCGCAGCCAAGCGAGGCGAGGAAGGTGCACTGGCCGGAGCGTTGAAGATTGAAGACGAACCATGTGTGGTGATGATGAGCGCCACCGGTTTGATTGCACGCTCCACACCGAGCGCAATGGACGTGTTCCATGCACGTTCCGTTTCGGACCATCGTGTGCCCGACGATCAGATCACCACGATCTTTGCCACATCCACCCAGGCCACCTATGGGCTGATTACCTCCGCGGGCCGCTTGGTGCTCGCGCATGTGGTTAATTTGCCCGCATTGCCTGCAAGTGATGAGCTGTCGTTGGCCGGTGGTGTGAACGCCGATGAGCTGATTGGGCAGACGCAGTCCACCGATCCGATTATCGGCGAGCATGTGGTCGCTGCAATCGCTATGTCTGCGGCTTCCACAGCCGATGGCGATGACAGCGATAACAGTGATGGGGCGCACACCGACGCGCTTGCCTCGCTGGCGATTGGTACGCGCAATGGCGTGGTCAAGCGGTGGAATCGTGAAGCCCCCACCACTATGGACTCCTGGTCCGTGATTGATCTGAAGGACGGCGACGAAGTGGTGTTCGCTGCCACGGCCAACGATGAGGATCGTCTGGTATTCGTCTCCTCGGATTCCTCGCTGCTCACCTTCGATGCGAAGAATGTGCGCCCGCAGGGCCGCACGGCCGGAGGCATGGCCGGCATCAAACTTGCGGACGGTGCACGCGTGCTAGCGTTCAACGTGGTGCCCGCTGGCAAGGTGGCATGGACCTATGAGGAGGGCGAGAACGGCTTGACCTCGGGTTCGGGTGCCGTGGTGCTTACGGTGGCCGGGGATTCCGAAGCGTTGCCGGGCACGGAGAACGGTGCCGCCAAGGTCACTCCGCTGGAGATGTATCCGACCAAGGGACGCGCCACCGGTGGCGTGCGTTCGCAGCGTTTCCTCAAAGGCCAGGATTCATTGATTCTGGCCTGGGTCGGCGTCTACCCGCTGCGTGCCTCCACCGATGCCGGATCCCCGGTCGAGCTGCCCAAGCCGGATATGCGTCGCGATGGTTCCGGAACCGACTTGGCCTCCCCCATCGCCTTCATCGGCTGACATAAGGTTATGCGATGGCCTTGGCTGATCCTCAATGAAGGACCGGCCAAGGCCATCGCTATCTGTAAAGTCCGATCACCGAATATCGCTTAATAGGAAAAGCAGTTTCAGCGAAAACCCATTATCATTCGCTCTGCAACTTAAGATTGTTTGTCATCTCATACCATTCGGCGATACCGCTGTGATCGTCTTTCTCATGGCCATGAGCTTTAAGCGACTGCAAGATCTCCATCGCAAGCGCGGTGAACGGAGCGGAGACATTCACACCATGTGACGTATCAAGCGCATTCTGCAGATCCTTGATGTGCAATTCGATACGGAAGCCCGGAGCGAAATCGCCATCAAAAATCTTCTGCGATTTCTGATCCATCACCACGCTGCCAGCTAAACCCGAGCGGATGGCCTGGTACACGTTCTCCGGTGCCACGCCCGCCTTCTTGGCCAGCGAATACGCTTCGGACACGGCGGCGATATTCACGGCCACAATCATCTGATTAGCGAGTTTGGTGATATTGCCGGCACCCACGCCACCTACCAAAGTTACTGTGGAGGCCATAGTGTTGAGCAGTGCCTCATACTTATCGAATACGGTCTGTTCGCCTCCGACCATCACGGCGATGGTGCCATCGATGGCTTTGGGTTCACCACCGGAGACCGGAGCATCCAGGAACTCGACGCCCTGTTCGGCCAGACGTTCGGCGAACTGGCGGCTGGACAACGGCGCGATGGAGCTCATATCGATTACCGCTTTGCCTGCGCTCAGTCCCTCGGCGATACCACCGGTCGAGAACAGCGCGGATTCGACATGCGGGGAATTCGGCAGCATGGTGATCACCACGTCGCTGTTTTCCGCAACCTCCCTGCCGTTGGCGGCAGCCTTGCCTCCTGCTGCCACAATGGCTTCCAAAGGCGCGGCATTGAAATCGAACGCGGTGACCTCATAGCCCGCTTTAATCACATTGAGGGCCATCGGCTTGCCCATGATGCCCAGTCCTACGAATCCAACCTTCATAGCATGTCCTTTCATTGGAATCTTTCTTTATTGCGGGAACATACCCGCAGGTTTGAGTTATGTCGGGAAACCGACCTACTGCGAACGACCGAGCAGGAATGCCCGCACCGCAGTTTCCGCAGCTATGGGGACGCTGACACGCACCCGTTGCAGACATTCGTCCAACGTCGCCGGCTGAGTAACTGCGGAGACCACTACATCGATGCCCTTCGCATACACGTCGCCCAGATCGTCCGCACGGCTGCCCACCACGGCAATCACGGGTTTGCCGTGTCGTTTGGCCAGCTTCGCCACACCAATCGGCGCTTTACCTTGAACAGATTGCGCATCCATGCGGCCTTCGCCGGTGATAACAAGATCCACATCATCGAGCGCCTGTTCCAGGCCGATAAGATCAAGCAACGTATCGATGCCGCTGGTGATGCGAGCGCCGCAGAACGCTACCAGTGCGGCTCCAAGTCCGCCGGCCGCACCCGCGCCCGGCAAACCGGAAACATCACGCCCGGTGGATTCAGTGATCAACGACGCATAGCGCTTCATCCAGCCATCGAGCATCATGACCTGATCACGCTCGATGCCTTTCTGCGGCCCGTAGACACTGACGGCACCTTCTGCGCCCACCAACGGATTGCACACATCGGTGAGCGCCACAATTTCGACGTCGGTAATACGCGAATCGATACCAGAGCAGTCGATACGGAACAGTTCGTCCAAACCCAATAGCCCACGGGAGATGGGGTTACCTTGCTCATTGAGCAAACGCACGCCCAACGCCTGAGCCATACCTGCACCGCCATCACTGGTGGCGCTGCCGCCCAACCCCACATAGATACGCTTGACATTGCAATCCAGGGCATCAAGGATGAGCTGCCCCACCCCATAGCTTGAGGCTCGCAATGCATTGCCATGATTCTGCTCGATCAATGTGATGCCGCTGGATTGAGCTACTTCAATCACCGCGGCATCGCCAATCAGACCATAGCGTGCGAACACCTCATCGCCGAGGGGACCAATGACGCGCGCGGTGCGGTATTCGCCTCCACATGCCGTGACCACAGCGGCGACGGTTCCTTCGCCCCCATCTGCGATCGCATACGCCTTCGTTACGCATTCGGGAACGACTCGACGCACACCCTGCTCCAACAGCTCCGCAATTTCGGCGCTGGAGGCCGATCCTTTGAACGAATCGCTGGCCAACAGCACGGTAAGATCGGTCATATCTCCCTCCTTTCGCTTGCCGTCTGGTGTAATCCTCCGACAAAGGAGCATTACAGATATCCGGCTTCTCTCATGGCTTGTTTCATACCTTCTAATGCGGATCCACATGTCGCCTCGGTGGGCAGTACCGACGGGCCCACATCCATTCCCAGCAAATTGGCCATGTCCTTGGTGGCCGCAGGAAAACTCGCCGCATCCTGCGACAGTCGGATGGGATTGAGCTTGAACTGCAGCTCACGGGCCTTGTCGAATTCACCAGCGACGAACGCGTCATAGATGCCGCATACCAATTCGGGGTAGATATTGGCCGTAGAGCATACCGCGCCGTCCGCGCCACAGCAGAATCCTGCATATACGACGGTATCCTTGCCAGCGAACACCTGAAAGTCGATGTCCGAAGTGCGGCGCACCAGTTCCTGCAGATTGGTGATGTTGCCTGAGGAATCCTTGATGCCGACGATATTATCCACCTCATGGGCGAGGGAGACGATCGTATCGAGCGCAATCGGATATCCGGCAAGACCTGGATTGTTGTAGATCAGCACGGCAGTATCCGGCACGGCATCCGCGATGGCCTTGAAATGACGGTACAACGCCGGTTGTGTGGGGGTGATGAACATCGGTTGCAGCACAGAGATCGCATCGATGCCAAGAGCAGCGGCCCGACGAGCCAACTCCACGTTCTGACTGGTGCGGATATGCCCCACGCCGAACATCACCGGCACACGACCTGCGGTCTCCTCAACGATCACCTTGGTGGCTTCGAGCATCTCATCGTCGGAGAACATGTAGAACTCCGAATTCGATCCGAAGGCGAGGATGCCGTCCACACCATGTTCGATGACATGGTTGACCTGTCTGCGCAGACGAGGCATGTCAATCACGCCATCGGAGGCATCGGTCACCGGCATGAGAATCGGCACGAAAATGCCGCGGAATTTCGCAACATCAACGGATGTGATCATGTTCGCAGTCTCCATAGGCGATTCATCGAACCATCGACGGGCGCTTGCCATCGAATTTCCAACCGGGGATGAGGTATTGCATGCCCACCGAATCATCGCGGGTACCGCAGTCGTTCTTCACATACAGGGTATGCGCCGCTGCGAGCGCCTCACGATTGATTTCGATGCCGAGGCCGGGCACGTTGCGGGGCACAGCGATCTCACCGCCACGAATCACCGGCGGATTCTTAGTGAGGAACTGTCCGTCCTGCCAGATCCAGTGCGTGTCAGCCGCATTAACGAAGCCAGGAGCGGCGGCGCACGCGTGGGCTACCATGGCCAGGGAGATATCGAAATGATTGTTGGAATGCACGCCCCAGGTCAGATCGAAATTGTGGCACATCTGTGCCACCTGCACGGAGCCTTGCATGGTCCAGAAATGCGGGTCGGCCAACGGGATGGACACGGAATCGAGACGGATTGCGGCCTTCATCTCACGCCAGTCAGTGGCCACCATGTTCGTGGCGGTGGGCAGGCCGGTGCGGCGATGGAATTCGGCCATCACCTCACGCGATGAGAAACGTCCCTCGGCACCGCACGGATCCTCGCAATAGGTCAGTGTTCCCACCATGTCCTTGCAGATGTCTACGGCCTCCTCCAGCGACCAGCATCCGTTGGGGTCGAGATCCATACGCGCATCCGGGAAAGCCTTCTTCAGCTCCTTGATGGCCTTGATCTCCTCATGGCCGTCGAACACACCTCCCTTGAGCTTGAAATCCTTGAATCCGTATCGCTCCTCTGCTGCACGGGCCTGCTCGACGATGGCCTCGGGCGTGAGCATCTCGTTGCGGCGGATACGACCCCACGCATCGGAATCGTCATCATCATGGATGTAGGGAAGGTCGGTTTTCGTGCGGTCGGCCACATAGAACAGGTAGCCGAGGAACCTCACCGAGTCGCGGATCTGCCCATCACCGAGCAGTGCGGCGACAGGCACATCCAGATGCTTGCCGAGAATGTCAAGCAATGCGGTCTCCACAGCCGTCTGCACATGCACAGTGGTACGCAGGTCGAACGTCTGGTCTCCACGACCTGCCTGATCAAGCGACTGATAGCGGTCGCGAATCGACTTGACCAGATTCTTGTACTGTCCGATAGGAGTGCCCACCACCATCGGCTTGATCTCTTCAAGCACCTCGGTGATCTTCGTGGAACCCGGCACCTCGGAAATGCCTTCCACTCCTTCGGAATCAGTGAGAATCACAATGTTCCTAGTGAAATACGGCCCGTGTGCGCCGGACAGATTCAGCAGCATGCTGTCGTAACCTGCGACCGGAAAGACTTCCATCTTCTCGATTGTTGCGACCATAACGTTGTTCTCCTTTGAATGGTTGTGCCGTCGATGCAGAAACGTTGTGGCTTCATTATGCGTGAATCGTGTGCTTCCCCGCCAAGGTCCAGATGCCTAAAAGAGACACGTCTTACCGGCCAAACCATGTTCTGTGTACTATGCGTAGAAGAACAACGATGCTCGGGCACCATCGAGATGAATGCAATCGATCGTCCGGTAACGAGGCAAGGAAGCAAGGAGTGCGCATGGACATTGATCCTCAAATCGCCGAAACCATCGTAGTGAACATCAAGGGCGTCATTCAGCATGAGATCAATCTATTCAACACGCATGGTCTGATTATCGCCAGCACTGACCGCTCACGCATCGGCACCTCACACGATGGTGCACGTCTGGCCGTGAGCACTAAACAAAACGTCGTCATCGATGACGAACATCAATTCGAAGGTGCACGAAATGGCATCAATGTGCCGGTATTGTTCAATGATTCGGTGGTAGCGGTTATCGGTATCACCGGTGTTCGCGAAGAGGTTGAGCCGTTTGGCAACGTCATCAAAAAGATGACGGAGATACTCATTCGCGAGAATTTGGAACAGGTCACTCGGTTCGATCAGCGTATGATGATGTCCAATCTGGTAGGCATGCTCACCATGCGACGGCATGACGCCGCCGTAACCGCTTACCTTGCCTCGGTGATGAACGTCGACTTATTGCGACCACGACGTGTTCTGGTCGGACGCCCCTGCAGCGGAGACTCGATCATAGCCTCCCAAGACGGATGGCATACCATCATCAGCACGCACCTGCGGTCTATGAGCGAAAGTTTCTTCACCGTGAACGCCACCGGATGCTGCATTCTGCTGGACGAACCGGATCAATCCGCGATCTCCGCATTCCTCCATGAACTGTCGGATGACATCAGGTCATCCACCAAATCGCCGGTTTGCTTTGGCGTGGGTACTGTTGCACCCAATGCCGACGAATATTGGCGGAGCTATGACGAGGCTGGCAAAACCGTGGACTGGCAGATATTCACGGGGCTCAACGACGTGGAATACTATGAAAATCTTGATTTCGGACTGCTGATCTCATCGTTGAATCACGAAAACGCCTCACGCTTTGTCGAGCGCATCTTCTCAGGGCTGGACGACGATGATCTCGATATGTTCCAGACCGCATTCAACGCCTATGCCAAGCACAACGGCAGTATCATCCATGCCGCCGACGAACTCTTCCTGCATAAGAACACCTTGCAGAACCGGTTGAACAAAATCGCCCGCGAAACCGGTTATAATCCACGCATTCTCAGGGAATACACCATACTGGACATCGCCTTCAAACTCCGGGATTACTTGCGATTCAAACGTCAGCAGACGATACCGCAGTATCAGGCGTGATCCGATGATGGCCGGCAAGTTCCGTTCCGCACGCCATGACGAGGACGTGCGCAACGGATCCTACCCGGCCATCATTCAATCTGGTTCGCCGCCGGTTAAGGCAGGAACACACCGGTGAGCACACCGAATGCGACTACAACGATGTTGATCAGCCACAGACGCCACCACGAGAATTTGATGTGCTCGTCGATGGTGGTGCCGGCCAAATCGGTGCCAATATACAGCTGAGGCTGGGCGATTACGGAAATCATCGAACCGAAGTTCATGAACAGGGTCACGATCACTGTCTCGGCGCCCACACCGTATTTGGCGGAAAACGCGGACACCAGCGGCATAAGCGCGTAGAACCAGGTGTCATTGGTAAACAGCAGCATCAGCGGCGTGCTGAACAGCGCGATGATGAGATAGAAGTACGGTCCGATCTGTGCCGGCACTACAGCCATCAGCGCCTGCACCATGGCTTCAAGCATGCCGCTTTCCTGCATTACGCCGACGACCACGCCCGACAACAGCACAGCCGGTGCCACGGGGAACAACGATGCTGCATATTTCTTCAGCAATTTGCCCTGTTGGCCCAAATCACGATAGTTGATGGCGAGCGCCACCACCAGGCCAAAAGCGAACACATAGTACTGCGGGATGAATTGGAATGCGATGAGGCAGAAGATTAAGAATACGGTGAGTAGCAGGTTCGCCCAGAACATGTTATGTCGTGTCAACTCGGTGTCCTTGAACTGGGCCAGCAGCTCCTCGTTGCTCACTTCGACCTTGCCTGTAAGATTCTTGCGAGACCGCAGACCATAGAAGACCGCGAATCCGATCAGCAGCACCAGCATGAACAGCTGTATGGGTACCAGCCTGAGGAACAGGGAGGTGGATGCGTTGGCATCGTCCATAAGCGAGGCCGCACGTAGAATCTTCGGGTTCCAAGGCGTATTGCACATGATCAGGATCGCCACGCAGATCAGGAACGGCAGCACGCGCTTGTCGATGCGGAACCGTTCATAGAGGGGAAGCATGAGCGGCACGGTAATGAGAAACACCGAGGTGATGGAACCGTCGAGTTCGACGATGCAGGCCACGACAATGGTGAGCACGCAAATCACTGGCGCTGACATCTTCACCCGTTTCATGATGCCTTTGACGATGTCATCGAACAGACCGGTGTCATCGATGAGCATGAAGTATGGCAGTGAGAACAGCATCATCAGCGTGATGTCGGAGGTTTTTCCAATGCCGATGCCAATCCACGAACCGATGTCTCCAATCTGTCCGCCAATGAACGGCAACGCTATCAGGGCCGCTGCGAGAGGAATGACGGTAAAGGCAAGCAGAATGCTGACTTTCTTTTTGAGGAGCACTACCGTGATGACGATCATCGTCGCGAAGCCCAGTATGGCCAGAGGGATATTCACCGGACCAGTCCTTCCATTGGAATCACTCAGCCGATTGCGACCCGCATCACAGCCGTCGTGACGCATCACAGGGCCAGGCCCATCGGCTTTTACGTATTACAAAATGTTTATTGGCAACGTTTCTTCTACCAGCATGCCGCTTGATGTCCCGTTTTTGCATAGTCATGAACGACAGCATTTTCTTCATTGCAAAACGTTTTTTCTGGTATGCGAGACATCCTTGGCTCGCACGCGCACACATACGATGGAAGCACCGCCGACAACGGACATGACGCGTTCCTGCAATGACGAGCACGCATCAAATCATTCTTCCCCGACGCGGCACGCGATTTTTCAAGAGAAAGGCATACTATGATCAGGCCAGCAACCAGCTCAGACCTCAAAGCCGTATACGATCTCGTCAATGAGACCAGCGAATGCGATCTGAACTTCCAAATGTTCGCACAGACATTCGTAAATCAGCTCAATACCATTGACCGCAAACTGGGGGTGTACGAGGAGGAAGGCAAGGTGATTGGTTTCGTTGGAATCCTGTGCACCTGGCAGCTACATGCCGGGGAACGACTGGCTGAAACAAAAGAGCTTACAGTAGCGAAAGCGCATCAGGACAAGGATATTCGCGACCAACTGCTTGCTTGGGCAGAACAAGTGGCACGCGACGCCGGCTGCGGAAGAATCACCATGTGTTCCAGGGTGTTCCATGAATCCAGCCATCGTTTCTATGAATCGAATGGTTTCGAGAAAACCTATTACCGTTTCGATAAGAAAATCATCTGACAAACACCCGCATCGATCGTCCAGCACGTTCATCGCGTAACGGATCGCAGACGATCAAAAAAAACGGTGGTACGCGGATGATACCGCGAGCCACCGTTACATGCACAAGCCTTTATATCGGCTGTATCCCGCTATCGGATTCGACCGCGCTGCCGCAGTCCGTCTTCCGCATGTGGTTACAGCGCGGCGACGATGGCCTTGGCCAGTTCGTCGTATTCGGCGTCGGTCAAATGCACACGATTCGGGTTCATGGCGAAGGTGGATCCCCATTCGAACTCGTCATCAGCATACTTGGGCACAAGATGGAAGTGCAGGTGGTGGCCGGTGTCGTTGTAGGCACCATAATTCACGCGATCGGGGTGGAATACGGCGTGCACGGCTTCGGCCACATGGTTCACATCCTCGATGAACGCGGCGCGCTCCTCGACCGTAAGCTCCACCATTTCGGCCACATGGTGTTTGGATGCCACGATCACACGCCCCTTATGGCTTTGCTCCTTGAACAGCACCACCTTGCTGGCCGGCAGTTCGGCGATTTTGATGCCGAAGGCGTCCAACGCCTCACCTTCATCGCAATATGCGCACACAGTATCAGCCATGATATTCGTTCCTTTCTAGGGCATCGTTGCAATACGTCTTCACCCTAGGCCGGCCGTCTCTCCCCACCTCGCCCGTTGCCATCATTTCTTATTGCCTCGATCGCCTAATACAGACGCATGCCTTGCGGGACGGGGGTGAAGCCGGCTTGATGGAGGACGCGGGAAAGTGGATGGCTGGCAGCCAATGCTTCGCCGTTCGCATCGGCGAAGGTGATGGATCGGCTGCCTGCGCGACGCAGTGCGTACGCAAGTTCCGTGCAAGCGCTGCGCAACAACGTCACGTTGCGATTCATTGCTTCCTGCGCTGCGGTTTCCTGCGACTGCTCCGGTACAGCACTCGAAAAGACCGTCAGATGCCTGCTTTTTACCGCAGCGAACAGTATCAGCCTGCCTCCCCCGATCACCACGATAGAGCCAGCGCGACGCGACGGTTTGACAGTGCCGGACGGCACTTGAGGCCATGCGACCGCCGCACCGCTGAGGTTGGCCGGGTCGATCGCACTGATGGCAACCGGCGACTGCTCAGAGCGTTTGGCTTGGCGATCGGCTAGACGATTGGCTTGGGCACGCAGTGCGTTCACCGTGCCTGTTTCAGCGAACTGCGCCGCACCAAACCCTTGGACGAACATGCCGCGCACCAGCCGCCCATGTTCCTCCATACGTTTCAGCACCGGGTACAGGCCGGAGAATCCACCAGGCAGACGTTCTTTGTCGATCAGGGGCTGCACTATCACACCGTAGCGGTCGAGCAGCGTTTCCACACGTTCGAGGGCGATGGCCTCCGGAATGGCCGGCTGTTGCTCGTCTCGATCGTTGTTGTCGCCGCTTTCGCCGCTTACAGCCATCCACAAACCGCCCATGGTGGCCGGCAGTGTGCTTTGGATGCGAATATGTCTGCGCGAAGCCCGAGCCGGTGTTCGTACGGTGCGCGCATTGGCCTGCAACGCACGCACCGGCACAAAGGAGCTATTGGTTACCTCCCCGCGCCATACCTGTGACCATAATGCTTCTTCGAACTGTTGGTTTGACCATGGTTTGGCCATGATCTCACCGGTTTCAGGGTCGATGCTCGGAGCCGATTCCTCCCATACTTGTCGCACCAGCGAAGCCAGTTGATCGGCACGATAAGCGCCACCGCGCTCAAGTACATCCATGATGGCATCGGGCAGCGTGCCGACGCCGGCACGGGCGGCACGCTGCGCATACGGTAGTTTCGCGGAGTGTACGCCATGCTGTTTGCCACTTGGGATCAATATTGAACCCGCAGGATGGAAAGCGATGAGACCTTGCTTGATTGATGCTGTGCTATCAGCCGTGCGATTGTTCCGTTTGCGCATGCTTTGTGCCGGCTCATCGTGCATACGGATCGACGTATCCGAGCCACCGGGGTCGCAGCCGGCCCATATGACCTCACCGCCAGCAATCAACTCATCCAACATGGATGGCGTATAGTTGCGCACGCGGGACGGGAACACCGTCTCCTCCCACTCTTGGGCGGGCAGGGCGACGCCTTCCAACTGTTCAATCACGCGCATCAGCCCATCCACGCCTTCATAGCGTTCTCCCCCAACCGGGCCGATACCTTGTAGCTCCAGCAGGAAGGATTGGTATACATGGGGGTCAGCGGGCGTGATGGCGGCACGTGCTTTTTTCAGAGACCGGTTGCGGATACGCCTGAATACATCGCGATGCAGCCATTGCATAGGCCGCAGCGAATCGACAGCGGACTTGTTTTCTCCCTCTGCCGACGTTGCATTCGATCCATTTGTCACCGTATTCGCGCTGTCTGCTCCTACATATCCCACGCACAGTCCTGAAGACCGTTGTGTCGCCTGTTGTGTCGCACTGCCCTGTGTGAAATGCCCTTGCATCAGCTCACCTTTGGCGGTGAGCTCATCCAGCGTGCGCACTGCGGTGGTCGCGTCAACGCCCAATGCCTGTATCAGTTCATCCGCGGTGAATGGGCCGTGGATTTTGGCGTATCGCGTCGTGCGCCCGATCACATCATTGGCGTCGAGTTCGTTCCAGAATGTTCGCTCCGCAAGCTCGTTTTCGACTTCGGCGATAACCTGCTGGTCAAGCACACCGGCCATGTCATCCGAACCAAGCAGTCGTTCCAACACCTGTGGATCCACAGACAAGAGCTGTGCGCTGCGTTCGGCCTGCGGCACATCATACTGATACATGACCTGCCCCACATAGCCGAACAACAGATTTTCGGCCAGCGGTGAAGGCTGGTCGGTGTGCACCTCATCCAAGATGATTGTTCCGGCGTTGAGATCGGTCATGATTGCGCGCAATGCAGGCATGTCGTAAACGTCCTGCAGGCATTCGCGCGCAGTCTCCAGCAGCAACGGGAAGTTGCGCTGGCTACGCGCGGCATTCAGCAATTGGGCGGCCCGCAGCCGTTGCTGCCAAAGAGGTACTCGTTTGCCAGGGTTGGCACGCGGCAGAAACAGCGATCGTGCCGCACATTCGCGGAATCGTGCGGCGAACAATACCGATTCGCCAACTTGGGTTTCAATATCGCGGGTGAGTTCGTCCGGGTCAAACACAAAGAGATTCCACAGCCACGAATTAGCATTATGGAGGCCTTGTACCAAGCCACCCAAAGCCGAAGCGCCGTCGGGCAACCGGATGATAATACCGTCATCCGCCGCATAGGTTTGTCCGTCAAAGCCGTAATGCTGCTTGATACGGGTGTTCACAGACATCGCCCACGGTTCATGCACGCGCCGCCCGTAGGGCGAGTGGAGGATGATGCGCCAATCGCCTTCCTCGTCGGGGCAACATTCAAGGATGAGATGCCGATCGTTCGGTATCACACCGGTGGAGGCGCGTTGTTCGCCCAGCAGAGTGGCAAGATTGCTGATGGCATTGTGGTCGAGACCATCGGCGGCAAGGCGTTGCATGATCGCCGGCGAGAAGCGTGCGGCGAGATCCTTCGACTCCGCTTCCACTACACTCTGCTCAGAGGAACGGGATAGTAATCCGGCGCTGATTTCGCGTAGGAACCGGCCTTTGGCTCGGCCGAAGCCAGCGTCGCGTCCTGCGCCGTCGCCATGCCAGAATGGCAGTCGTGCCGTGCGCCCTGGTGCAGGTGTGACGATTACACGGTCGCGGGTGATCTCCTGAATCTGCCATGTGGAGGTACCAAGCGTGATGACATCGCCGACGCGTGATTCGTAGACCATTTCCTCATCGAGTTCGCCCACCCGGCGAGGCCCTTTGCCGGCGTCGGTTTCCGGCAGCACCACGGTGTATAGGCCACGATCGGGTATCGTTCCCCCTGAGGTGACGGCCAGCCGTTGCGCACCGGGGCGGGCGGCGATCTGTCCATTGTCTTCGTTCATCATCAGCGGCGGGCGGAAGGCGGAGAAATCCTCGGTATTGTAGGCACCGGTCATCATGCCCATCACCGCGTCGAATGTCGCCCTGTCCAACTGCGCGAACGGTGCGGCGCGACGCACGATTGCATACCATCGATCGGCGTCGAGATCTTCCATCGCCGCCGCGGCCACGGTCTGTTGGGCGAGGATGTCAAGTGGATTGCGCGGCACGTGAATCGGCTCGATATCGCCGGCGTGCATGCTTTCGATACTTGCTGCCACACCGATGATCTGTTCGCGGGTCATCGGGTAGAACAGTGCATGAGAGACGCCGCCGACACGATGATCGGCGCGGCCCACGCGCTGCAAACCGCTGGAGACGGATAGCGGCGGCATGATCTGAATCACCAGATCAACCGATCCCATGTCGATGCCGAGTTCGAGGCTGCTGGTTGCCACTACACAGCGCAAACGCCCGTGTTTCAAGTCCTCTTCGATGCGTTTACGTCGATCTTTGGACACCGACCCATGGTGGGCCATGGCGATGGTATCGGCGGCATCATGCGCCTGCACCAATTGTGTGGTGCCTCCGACCACGGCATCGTAATGCTGCGCATATGAGGAGCGACCTTCTGGGGAGCCGGTGTCGAAAGGAGTAGTTGATGACGATGCCGTGCGTTCAGCGTATAGGTCATTTAAGCGGGCGGTGAGTTTTTCGGCGAGTCCGCGCGAATTGACGAATACCAACGTGGTGTGGTGGGCGAGGATGGCATCCAGCACGCTATGCTCCACAATCGGCCACATTGAGCCGGTATTGCCGTCGGTAGCCGAGCCCATACCGCCCTGCCCATCCCCCGCTGCCCCGACGATGGCCTGATAGCCGATGCCGTCGCCATCGGGTTTGGCCAGCGTGCGACGCCCGGTTAGCCCTTTGCGTTCCGCCAGACGTCGCATGGCGGGCGTCACGCCGGAAATCTCCGGTGTGCCCGGCTGAGACGCATCAATTCCTCCCGCACGATGTTTGACGTTCGCGGATTGCAAATCGCGCATATCAGCCAACGGCTCGACAACGCTAAGATCCATCTGCGGCGATGAGATTGGATTGATGATATTCACCAGTCGATTGCCGCCAAGGAACCGCGCCACCGTTTCAGGCGGATTCACCGTTGCAGAGAGCCCGATGCGTTGAAAGGATGACGGTACCAGCTCCTCCAGCCGCTCAAGGCTCAGCGCCAGATGGGCACCGCGCTTGGTGCCGGCGAGCGCATGCACTTCGTCAACGATTACCGTGTCCACAGTGGTGAACACCGTGCGGGCCTTGGAGGTGAGCATGAGATAGAACGATTCGGGCGTAGTCACCAGAATGTCAGGCGGGTGCGTGGCGATACGTCGGCGTTCAGCCGCCGTGGTGTCGCCTGATCGGGTGGCGATGCTGACTGTTGGCGCAGGCAGTCCGCAGGCAGCGCATTCGGCGGCAATGCCGGCAAGCGGTATTTCCAGGTTTTTGGCCACATCCGCCGCCAGCGCCTTCAATGGTGAGATATACAGCACCCGAACGCCTTTGGTGGGCTTTGCCTTGCGCACGTGTGACTGTTTCCCTGAATCATTCGGATTATGTTCGGGGGCGGGTGCGCAGTCAGCAACGGTCTGAGAGGAGGTTTCGGCGGACTGTGTATTGGCGTTGCCAGAAAACGCAGAAGAACTCCCCTGCATCAACCGGTCAATGGCGGAGAGAAAGGCCGTCAGTGTTTTGCCGGATCCGGTCGGCGCGATAACCAGCACATTGCTCCCGAATCGGATTGCTGGCCATGCTTGGGCCTGCACTTCGGTGGGCACACCGAGGGCATGGGCGAACCATGCCCTGGTGGGTTCGGCGAACAGGCGCAAACTATCGTACATGTGTTCGATTATACGACCCGTAGCGCGAATCTGGCGTACGCCGCAGTATCAGGCCGCGCGCAGCGTCTGCATGGCATGCAGTTTGCGCAAACGCTCATGCATAACAACCATAAGCACCAGAATCGCCAGCATGTAGAACGGGTACAGGCTGATCGACACGTATTGCGCAATAAGGCCGAACACAGGCGGCATCAGCATGGAGCCCACATAGGCGCATGCCATCTGCACGCCGACAATGGCCTGCGATTTGTCTTCACCGAAATATCCAGGGGTCGAGTGGATAACGCAGGGGTAAATCGGCGCGCAGCCAAGTCCCACGATCACCAGTCCGATCACAACGCCAAGATGGTTCGGCAATGGCACGAACATGGTCAGCAGGCCAATCAGCAGCACGGCTTGGCCGATACGGATCATGGCGGGATCGTCGAATCGCATGGTCAGGAATCCGGACAGACCGCGCCCCACGGTGATGCCCACGTAGAATAAGCTGGCCCAGCTGGCGGCTGTGGCCTTATCCACGCCCTCATGGAGCACCATGTAGCTGCTGGCCCACAATCCTGCGGTGGATTCGAGCGCGCAGTAGCAGAAGAACATCACCAGGATCTCTTTGGCACCGGTGATGGCGATAACGCCTTTAACACCAAGAGGTTTGACGGGCTCGGTCGGAGAACTCTCCCCCTCAGCTGCAATGGCATCCTGTGCCGTTTGCTTGCGAGCTTTCCACAACGGCAGGCTGACGAGCAAGATGGCGGTGAGCACCACCTGCAGGATGCCGATGTAGCGGTAGCCCCACGGCCATTCTTGCCCGCCGGCAAGCGCAAAGCCCATAATGTATGGGCCGATGGATGCCCCGAGGCCCCACATGCAGTGCAGCCAGCTCATATGGCGGCTTTCGTAATGGATGGCGACATAATTATTGAGTGCCGCATCCACGCCGCCCGCGCCAAGGCCGTAGGGAATGGCGATCAGCAGCAATACCCAATAGTTTGGCGCCAGGGAGAAGCCCAACAGCGCCAGTGCGGTCATCGCCACAGACACCACGGTGACGCGGCCGGCGCCAAAACGCAGTGTCATGCGGTCGCTCAGTAGCGCTGAGATGATAGTACCGGCGGAAATAATCATCGAAATGCCGCCCTGCCATGAGACCGGCACACCGAAATCCTCGGTCATCATGGGCCAGGCCGCCCCCAACAATGCGTCTGGCAACCCCAGACTGATGAACGCCAGATAGATAACCGCTAGCAGCAGACTGGCCACACTCGCTCCTTTATGCAATGTTTTGTCGATATCGCCAACATTCAATCACAAATACTTGCCTAAAGAAAATAATTGCCGCTTCGGCATGTTGCGCAGCCTCAGCCTTCTTCAGCCTCATATTCCAGCAGATCACCGGGCTGGCAGTCAAGCACCTTGCAGATGGCGTCGAGCGTGGTGAATCGCACGGCTTTCGCGCGGCCGTTCTTCAATACCGATACGTTGACCGGCGTGATGCCTATGGCATCCGCCAACTCATTCACGCTCATTTTGCGCTTGGCGAGCATGACATCAAGATTCACGCGGATGGCCATCAGATCACCGCCTCAAGCTCGCGACGCTGAGCGATGGCTTGGGTCAGCAGCGAGCGCATGACCAGCATGAGCAAGACGAATGCGGCGATCAGCAGCAGTGCGCAGACCAACGCAATCTCGAACAGCGGCGCGCCCAGAACGGCCGCGATCGTTCCGCTTCCATCGGGGGACGCATAGCTGAGCCCAAGATTGGAGAAGACCAGCACAGCAAGCATGACCACCCCTTCCGCACAGGCGCAGCCGATGATGAGGTCGACCCAGCGCACCGCCCGGCCGGAGAACACATCCTGTCGTTCGACCAGCGTCAGCAGCGGCCATACGGCAATCAGCGCGATTTCGAAGCACAGTACGCCCAGCACGCCAGCGATGCGATATGGCCATAATGCCGGCGCGGTTTCGGGAATCATGCGCACAATTTCGCCGGAAAGCTCGAATACCAGCCATTGTCCGAACAGGCAGATGAGCTCGCCCACTACAATCAACGTCTTCAACGCTCTGATGGCCGCGGGATGACGTTCCTCATGAATTGTCGATTCCATGGCTTCCTCCATTCAACTAAGGAGACAGTAATTGCAATTCGATAATAAACTATCGTTATTCGATATGCAACATTGGTGAAGAATATGAGTTTCGATAACAATCTATCGTTATTCGATAGTTTATGGTGTGAGGCATGACTACAACGAACAAGTCCATGGCCACATCCGAAGACACCAAAGCCCCCGATGTCAACACCAATGTCGGCGTCAACACCAATGCCGATGTCGACGCCGACACCACAGATACCACCGGCGCAGCAACCAACGCCGACGACGCAAACGACACCAGCACCATCAACAACGCAACCGCCACCCAGCCGTCGCCGGCACCCGTTCCAGAAGCGCCGTTCCCCCATCGCCTCGCCATATTGGCTGCGGCGATTGCGGTTCCGGTACTATTCGATCGCCTGATGCTTACCATTGACAGCCGCACCTGCGTATGGACGACCTGGGGATTATTCTGCCTGACCGTTACCGCCATAGATATTGCTCTGTTTGCCGTGAAAGCCAAACGCTCTCCCCTGTGGTGGCTCACCAATACCGCCGCCGTCGCCTGCTGCGTATGGCTGATGATGTTCAATCACACATTCGCCAGCATTAGCCCGTCTGGCATACCGGCGAATGCGATATATGCGGCACTGACTTCCGTACTGGTGCTGCCTTCGCTGCTTATGGCCGCTCTGCAGCTCTCCCCCGGATTATTCGACCGACGCCGGCCCGCTCAGCTTGTCGTAGACTGGCTGGGAGGTTGGTTTGTTAGCCCATTTACCCGCTGGGGCGCGTTGGCGCGCACACTGTCGGATCTGAGTTCGGCGAACCGCAGCGGCACAAGCTCGGGGGCGCAGGGCAGCACATTGCGCAAAATCGGTATCGCATTGCTCATCGCGCTGCCTATCGTCGCACTGTTGGTTCCATTGCTCATGCAGGCGGACGAGGTGTTTTCCTATGCCGTGGTGCATGTCATCGACACCATCAACGTGAGCGCATTCGTCTTCCATACGTCCATCATCATCGTGCTTGTTCCGCTTGCGCATTCGTTGCTGGCAAGCGTGGATGAACGCCGTGCGGAACCCGAATTGCATGCCCTCGCACGTGCACAGCAGCGGCGAGCATGTGACGCGACGATCACCACTGTGGTGCTCGCCATGGTACTGGCCTTGTACGTAATATTCTGTGCGTTCCAGTTCACGTTCCTGTTCGCAGGAGCGGGTCTGCCTGCGGGATATACCTACTCCGAATACGCTCGCCAAGGGTTCTTCCAGCTGCTGCTGGTCGCCGCGTTGAATCTCGGCGGCTTCGCTCTGGTGCTGCTGTTCGCGCCACGCACGAAACCGATTATGGGCATGCAGATTGGGTTGCTTGCCGCCACTGGCGTGATGCTGGCTTCCGCCGCGACACGGCTTGCACTGTATATCGCCGCATACGGCATGACCTGGCTCAGATGGTTGTCGCTCAGCTTCATCGCGGTACTGGCGATAGTATTGGCGCTCGCCTTCGTGCGACTATTCAATGAACGCATTCCTATGGCTACGATGACATTCGTATTGCTGCTGGTCTGGTGGCTAGCACTGGGATACTCTAATCCCGATTGGGTGATTGCCCAGTGGAACATGACGTTCGCCGCCCATGCCACTTTTTGACGACAGCAGCCAGATAAGCAAAGAGGCTTGGAATACGAACATTTCCAAGCCTCTTTATCTGTGGAGCTAAGGGGATTCGAACCCCTGACCCTCTCCATGCCATGGAGATGCGCTACCAGCTGCGCTATAGCCCCGTATGAAGTTATCCGATTCGCAGGAGCATACCACCCGCTGCGAACCAGCAGAGAAACCGAACAAGCCGGCTTCCTCGTGGAGCTAAGGGGATTCGAACCCCTGACCCTCTCCATGCCATGGAGATGCGCTACCAGCTGCGCTATAGCCCCAAAATTCATTTATTCGTTATTGCCAAGTAAGCCTTAGCAACAAACCTGAGTTACTCTACCCAAAGAAATTCAATCTGGCAAGCCAGACCAGTGTGGGCGTGTCGCGCGTCGAACCAATTCCGCAACGAAATCAGCCCGACGCGCAACAAACACCACCGCCCTTACGGCCGCCTGTAGAGCCCCTTACCGTTCGCGTTCCCATTCCTCGGTATCCGCCACGGCGGGACCATGGTTATAGTCCATCAGACGCCAGCGCACACTGCCATCCGACAGATCCATGGGAATCAGACGAACCCAGTGGGCATTCCTCATGGACAGCACCGATGCGAACGTCGGATCGACAACGCTGATACCCAGCAGGGTTTGCAGGGTTTGCGAAATCCACGCACCATGCGAGAAGATGTAGAGGTCAGTGTCCGCTCCGGCGCGCGTGGACCAGTCATGCAACGCTTCGACGCCTCGACGACCGACGTCTTCCTTGGGCTCGGCACCGTACTTGAGCTCTCCGCCGCGATGTTCCATCCATGAGCGGAAATCCTCAGGATAACGTTCGGCCAATTCGGCGACGGCATGGCCATCCCAATCACCGAAGCTGCGTTCGCGCACGCGCACGTCGGGATGCACTTCAGTCCCGTCAGCCAGCGCGTCGGCGAAAGCCTGCGCCGTAGCGCGGGCTCGGCTTAAATCAGAGCAGACAATCAGTCGGTTCGTCACTTCGGGGCGACGATCCACATACAAATCCTTTAACGCCGCCGCACTTTGACGCACCTGCCATTCGCCCACGGCGTCAAGCGGAATATCAACCTGTCCTTGCAGGCGATGGGCCGCGTTATACGACGTGCGCCCATGACGGACCAGAAAAATGGAACGAACATGCTGTGCAGCCATTGGCTTCTCCCCTCAGTCGGATTCGTCGCCGGAGCGCTCGGGATGCGCCAGCTGCAAATCGATCTGTGCGCAATCCTTCCACAGGCGTTCCAGCCCGTAGAATTCGCGAGATTCCTCATGCATCACATGAATGACGAAATCACCGTAGTCAAGCAGCACCCATTGGCCTTCGCTCACGCCCTCGCGCGAGCGGGGCTGGCGGCCGCCGCATTTGACGAACAGATCCTTTTCGATTTCCTCGGCCACGGCAAGCACCTGGCGTTCATTCGATGCGCCGGCGATCATCATGATGTCGGTGATGCCCAGCAGGTCGGCCACGTCGAAGGCCACGATATCAGTGGCTTTGATGCGGTCGGCCGCTTCGGCGGCGATGCGGATGGCGTCTATGGATGATTGCAGAGCGGACATGAAACTCCTTTCAGCGCTCCCAGGCAGGCTTCCAGCCTTCAACAGTGTGTTGCGTGTTTTCCGAATACACCATGGCGTCGTCCGGCACGGCATGGCGTACCACCGAGCCCGCGCCTGTGGTTACACCGTCGCCCACCTGCACCGGCGCGACGAACATATTGCCCGCGCCAACGTGTACACCGGAACCAATTGTGGTGCGATGCTTGTGCACGCCATCGTAGTTGGCGGTGATGCAGCCGCCGCCGATGTTGGTGTGATCGCCCACTTCGGCGTCCCCGACATAGCTCAGATGCGGCACCTTGGTGCCGTTGCCAATGTGTGCCTTCTTCATTTCCACGAACGCGCCGGCCTTCGCCTCTTCGCCGAATTCGTTGCCCGGACGCAGGTAGGTCCACGGGCCGATATTCGTACGTGCACCAATATGCGATTCCTGCACACGCGAACGCTCCACCACGGCGCCGTCATCAACGGTTGCGTCGATCAGTGTGGTGTAGGGGCCGACCACAACATCATCGCCGATCACCGTATGCCCTTGCAGGAAGCTGCCCGGCAGGATGGTGGCATCGCGCCCAATGGTCACCTCGTCCTCAATCCACGTGGTATCAGGATCGAGAATCGTCACGCCTTCACGCATCCAATGTTCGCAGACGCGGCGGTTATGTGCCTTGGACAGCGCCGCCAGCTGCACGCGATCGTTCACGCCTTCCACGCTCAGCGGATCCGGCGCGGCGAAGGCGCCGACGGCACCATCGGCCTTGGCGGTTTCCAATGCGTCGGTCAAATAGAATTCGCCCTGTGCGTTATTCGATTTCAGTCCGGCGATGGCGCGTGCCAGCACCTGGGCATCGAACACATAAACGGACGTGTTGATTTCCTGTACCGCCAGTTCACTGCGATTCGCATCTTTCTGTTCCACGATTCGCAGCACATTGCCGTCGCGGTCGCGAATGATACGCCCGTAGCCGGTCGGATCGTCGAGGATGGTGGTCAGTACCGTTGCCCCGTTGCCGCTGCGCTCATGGAATTCCAGCAGCTGGCGCAACGTGTCGGCATCCAGCAAGGGCATGTCGGAGGCGGCGATCAGCACAGGGCCGGTCAGCTCGCTGTTCTGTGACAGTTGGGACATCGCGCACTGCACGGCGCGGCCGGTGCCGGGAATATCATCCTGGTTGACGATAGTGACCTGCGGATAATAGTTGCGTGCATATTCGGAAACACGTTCGGCCTGATAGTGCACCACCACAGCCAGCGTTTCAGGTTCGAGCGCTGCCACGGAATCCATAACCCGGTGCAGGAATGTGCGTCCTGCGAAACAGTGCAGAACCTTCGGCTTGTTGGAACGCATACGGGTGCCCTCGCCGGCGGCGAGGATGATGGCGGCGGATAGTGCCATGGGTGCGGTTGTCCCTTCCTTGGTGTGACGGTCGCGATTATCAGCATTATCAGCGCAGCACAGGGCATGCATGACAGCAGACAACGACCGTGGACAGTATTGCTGTGAAAAACAATAGACGGTCACCCGGATGTCGGGTAACCGTCTCGCTGCTCCCCCACCTGGACTCGAACCAAGACAAAGGGTTCCAAAGACCCGTGTGCTGCCATTACACCATGGGGGAATCGTGAGCCAAAGCTCACAAGTGTTTATTTATACCATAGCCCTGCGCCATCCGCCACCGAAGTGTCGCGCGGTTGCCAACAGCGTCGATAATGTCGACAACGCAGAGTGACGGGAGGTCAGGCGAACAGGAAGCCCTGCCCGTGATGCTCGGGATAGGTGTTGAACAGTTCGGCCACCGACCCATCCTCGAAAACCGCACGAATGGCGGAAGCGAGCAGCGGAGCGATGGACAACACTGTCAGGCCATCCCAACGCTTTTCCTCAGGAATCGGCACCGTGTCGGTGAGCACAACCTCACGTGCACCGCAATTGCTCAAACGCTCGACAGCAGGACCGGACAGCACGCCATGCGTGGCGACCACGGTCACCGAGTTGGCACCGGCGTCCTGCAGTACCCGGCACGCACCGGCGATGGTGCCTGCGGTGTCGATCAAATCGTCGACAAGCACGCAATCCTTGCCGGCCACGTCACCGACCACACGGTTGGCGACGGCCTGGTTCGGACGGGTGATATCGCGCGTCTTGTGCACGAAGGCAAGCGGGCCGCCGCCAAGACGCTGGGCCCACTGTTCGGCCACGCGGATACGGCCGGCATCCGGGGAGACAACGGCGACATTGTCCAGATGACCTTGGAAACGATCGCGAATATAGTCCACCAGTACCGGCATAGCCACCAAGTGATCCACTGGGCCATCGAAGAAACCTTGCGACTGCGCGGCGTGCAGATCAACCGACATGATACGATCCGCGCCGGCGGCTTTCAGCAGGTCGAAAACCAGGCGGCAGGAGATGGGCTCGCGACCACGGTGCTTCTTATCCTGGCGAGAATAGCCAAGCAGCGGGCAGACGGCGGTGATGGAACGAGCGGAGGCACGCTTCAGCGCATCGATCATGATGAGCTGCTCCATAATCGCCTTGTTAATCGGCTGGTAGTGGCTTTGGAGCACGAATACATCGGCACCACGCACCGACTCGGTGTAGCGCACGTACATCTCGCCATTGGCGAAGTCGTATGCGGTGGTCTCCAGCACGTCGATGCCGAGCTGATCGGCGACGTCCTGAGCCAGTTTCGGGTGAATCCGTCCGGTGACGAGAATCAGGTTTTTATCGGGCTTTCCTTCAAGGATTGCGCTCACCATTACTCCCAACGTGTGCTTTCGCAGATGCAAAATCCTAGTTTAGCCGCGATTGGCGACTGGGACCGACCATACCGCGTCGCCGCGCATCGTTTCGTTCGGTGAGCACCAGCTAGTAGCGATCAGCTCCCGATTAATTCCCTCTCAGTGCCCCGCCGCTATCCACTGTTCGATGGACGACTTAATCGTTTGCGCATACAGGTCACTGTCTAGGGACGGATGGATGCCGTCGGACGCCAGTATCGCCGTATCCGCGCTCACCGCCGCGTTCCAGTCGGCAAGCACCACATCATCCTTGTGAGCCTGTGCATAGTCGGACATGGCTTGGTTGGCTTCAGGGATCCAGGTGCGATCTCCGTGCGCGGTAACCAGCACCAACACACGATCCGGACCGATAATCTTGCGCAGCCCATCCAACTGGTCGCCGGTAATGGTGCTATTGGTGCCGAGACCCACCACAACCCACTGCCGCAATGTGCCCGCATGCTCATAATCCTGCAGGATCTGCGGCGCCACCATAATCGAACGGGATACGCTGGCATCGGTCATAATATCCGGAAACACTGCGGACAGGCCTGTTGATGAGGCCAACATCACCGAGTCGCCGACGGCGGTGATATCCCGCCCCGCAGGCATCACATGCTTGGGCTTGGGCGGTGCCGGCGCGGGATGACGCAACAGGTTGCCGGTTCGCTGCTGTGTGGCCTCCAGTTCGCGCGCCTGCTGCTCCAACTGATACTGCATGGCCGTTTTGGCAGGGGCATGGATAATGCCTTGCGCACAGCCGAAGATGCTGGCCACCAGTATCACGTCGACGATGGCGATGCGGAATGCGTTGCCACGCCATGGCAGCACAACGTCCAGCAGCGAATGTGAGGCCGCCGGCCGTTCGACGGCCAGCCAAGACACGGTCGCGGCCACAGCCGTCAGTATGCAGGTAAACACCAGCACCCTCGTGCCGCTGGATGTGATGAACGCCGGGGCAAGCGCGGTGACGGCAATCCACAATGGCCAATGCCATAAATAGATGCCATACGAATAGGTGCCGAGAGCCGCCAATGGTTTGAATACCATCAGATCCTGCATCCAAGATTCGGCACTGATGGTTCCAGCAATCAGCAGCACAGCCAGCACGCTGGCAAGCTGGATGCCGCCGCGGAAGGCGAAATCATCCTGTTTGCCGTTGATCGCGAGCGCAATCAGCACGATCAGACTGATGAAGGCCAGCAGAGGCATGACTGCATTCCATACGCGTCCGCCAACCAATCGGCCCGTATTGCTCGCTGGGGGCAGCGTGGCAGGTGTAACAGGTACAAGAGATGGTGCAGGAGGTTCAGTAGATTGTGGCAGTTGTTGGGACAACTGTTCCATATTCGCGGATTGGATGGTGCGTGGAGCGTGCGATTGAGCTTCACCATGCGTTTGCGTGCGCTCTGCCCCAGTGACCAGCCATGCTAAAGCCACACCAAGCAACAAACCAGTGGCATGGGTATCGGTACCGAAGTAGACGCGCGTGGGATCGCCGCCGGGCTGGTACAACACGCACATCAGCAGACTGCTGACAGCCGCCAATCCCACCGGGATCAGCAGAACGAAACAGCTTCGCCGGATGCGCCACATAAGCCATGCAATCAGTGGCACCACTATGTAGAACTGCATCAATACGCCGACGAACCACAGGTGGCGGAACACCTGGGGATTCATCTGATCAAAGTAGCTTTGCCCTGAGGCGATGGCATACCAGTTGTAGCAGCCAAGCGCCACGGTGATGACCTGATCGCGAATGGCGACCAGCATATCGTGGTCGAACAGCCATGCCAGCGAAACAATAATCGGCACCATGGCTACTATCGCCGGGTATAGGCGCACAGCACGCTTGGGAAGATATCGCGCCAAATCCACACTGCCAGTGCGGGCAAGGGAGCGGAACAGGCTCACCGCAGTCAGAAAACCCGACACGGTGAAGAACACGTCCACCCCATAGAAGCCACCAGGCAGCATGCCCTGTCGGCAGTGATACAGCATGATGGCAATCAGGGCGAACCCCTTGATGCCATCCAATCCGACGAATCTCTGGCTTGTCACGTCAGCGGTCCTTATTCTCCATACCTCACTCAAAACCATAGGGAGTTTACACCACCGCCCGCACCACGTCTTCTAGCTTGAAGTTTGGTACGAATTCACCACACACACGTTCGAAAAACCGATTTTCAGTTCAAGAAGATTAACCACAGACCGGAAACCAGTATCAATTCTCATACGAGTCCAGGGGAATTCGAACCGTGACGGATAAACCACCTTCCGCTCTTGCTTGAAGATTCATCATGCCGTGGTGCAACAGTACAATTTCGTGGACGATTGATAGTCCTAGCCCATGATTAACACGCAGGTCTGCAGATGATCCGCGAGCGCTAGTCCTGCTGGCATGCCCACGATTGAACGGTACCAACAAATCATCCATCGCAATATTGGTCAAATCCTCGCCCGTATTACTCACCATGAGCATGGCATAGCAGGTATCGCGCGCATCATTGTCTTGCTTAGTAACAATCCATACATGCCCACCGGCACAGTTATGCTCGACTGCATTCTGGATTAGGTTCTTAGCGAGTTGGATCATGAGAAGCTCATCTGCGTGGACGATAACCGACTCCGACTGAATGCTTACGCTCAAGTCACTTGGCATAGAATCGCCGAGCTGGCACAGGGCCTCCCTGACAATGTCTGCCAGGTCAATCGTATCGACATGGGCTTGATCGAGTCCTTGAATTTTGGCGAGCTCCAGCAAGCGATTTACTAGGATGATGCAGCCTCGGTTGGAGGCCAGTGCCTTCTCGATAAAAGGCAATGCTCGATCATCGAGGATACCGTTATGCAACGGTATCTCCAGAGCAGCGGATGTTGCGGCAAGCGGATTCTTGAGCTCGTGCGAGGCGTCGGCTATAAACCGCTTTTCTCTGGCGATTGTCTCATTCAAATCCCCTACCGCAGTGTTATATGCTTGTGTAATAATGGACGCCGCATCGTTGCGTTGGGGAACATGAATGGCATGTTTGAGCAAACCTCTATCGGATGTGCGCAACTGCCGCGCGACGCAGTTGATTCGATGCTGCACTCGCGTGGCAATAATCCACGTCGCTACGGCGGACAACATACCAAATACCACAATCGGCAGAACAGTGGCGGCAAGCAGAAGATTGCGCGCTGTCTCGTTGCCACGTGACGCGCTGATGGCAAGCTCACGAGTCGTGCCGTTCGCACCCACCGACACATACGGGTCATCAGGATTCGCGGAAAAGCTATGTTCAGAATCCAATTGGCGATATTGTTCGGCAGTCCCAGCATCCGCATGCAACGCACGTCCTACCGTCACTGTGTCAATTTGTCTATCGACAATAACGGCAGTGCCTATCGCAACAATGGCTGTCAAAAGAACAAATACGACACCGATAACGACAATAAGTTGCGCACGGGTGGACCACTTCACATGTGGTCTCATAACAGAACGCCGAATCATGAATCCGATGCGCTTCATGGAATCCGATATCCTTGACCTGGAATGGTTTCGATAAAACCAGGCAAACCTATTTTGTTACGTATCGAATACACTGTTGTTTTGACGATGCCTCGGGTACGAGCATGGTCGTCCTTCCAAACTTCCTTGTATAAACGATCTGCGCCAACCACGCCGCCTTGGGCCTGAATTAATGTTTTCAGAACAGCAAGCTCTCGCTGTCCAAACCGGAGGCGCCTCCCTTCAACGGTGATGACACCGGTATGAAAATTGGCTTGAAATTCTCCCTTTTGAATCACCGCGTCATCGCAGAGTTCTTTTCTGCGACGCACAGCATTGACTCGCGCCAGCAGCACCGCATAATCAAACGGTTTGGTTACATAGTCATCCGCACCAAGCCCTAGCCCCTGCACCACATCTTCGGTTTTATCTGCGGCAGTGAGCATAAGAATGTGGACTGGATCATGACGCTCGCTCAGTCTGCGAGCTATCTCGTCGCCGTGGACGCCAGGCAAATCCCTGTCGAGAATCAGCAGGTCATAATCGCAACTGTCCAACTCCTCCATGGCATCACGACCGTCATATGCAACACGCGTCTGAATCCCCTCCATTGATAATCCCATACTCACCACATCGGCCAGATTCGCATTGTCTTCCGCAATCAGCGCTTTCATGGGCACCCCCTTATCCGATATTGGGGCTCACTGTAGCAGCCTCATTCAACGAGGTCAGCAATAGGTCAATTCCAGTCAAAAGCACGTCAATATCGCCCAGCTTCGCACGCATTCCCCATACATTCGAGACTCATGAATATACGAACACAAGTAGTGGTTGCCGTGAGCGTCATATCGTTCATATTGCCGCTGTCAGCCTGCTCATCATTTTCTGAAGCAGATGAAAACCCGCCAACGCAATCATCATCTCAACCGGATGCTTCATATGATGCTCAATTGCAGCAGGCACTGCAATCCGCCACAAGCGATTTTGAACGCACAGTACTCAAACGAGCGATCGATGCAGGGAAAATCAGTGAATCCGACTATCGCGAGGCCAATGAACGCTATCAGCAGTGCATGGTTTCCAAGGGTGACAACATTGAATTCACTACGGATCAATCCACTGGTCTTATGCAGGAAAGCATGAACGCAGATGACGGATATGATTCGGAAAAAGTCACTGCCGATAGCATGGAATGTGCTCGGGGAACCAACCTGCTGATCCGTGATCTGTATGAACGCATGGCAACCAATCCAACGAATGCAGACGAGATTGAGCTCATTGTGGATTGTCTGAAGCGCAAGAAAATCGTTCCCCAATCATTCACCAAGCAGGATTATCTCACCGAATCAGCAAAACCTCAGGGAAGTTCGCAATTAGACACCGGCTCAAACGAGTTCGCTCAATGTCTGGCAAACCCCAATAAGTGACACCGGGAAGTCGAAAGGACACCCTCACATGGAAGAGGCACCGAAACATGGGCACCACGCACACGGTATAGCTGTTGTCGCGGCATGCATGGTCGCCTGTTTGGCGTCTGGAGCCGGATTAGCCATCGGCCTGACACATCATGCGACGCCACCTTCACTTGCATCATCCAACAATGTGGGTTCAATGGCTCTGCATCAGGTTCAATATGACGATGCACGCACCTTGAATCTTGACGTCACCTCCTCGCAGGCTCGAAATATACCGTTCCCGATGGATGGCACAATCACGTATGCTGAATGCCCCACCGATGGGCTTATCGCATCTGGCTCTCACGAATATGACATTGATGGTATTCCGCTGATCAGTTTGCATACCGAAGTGCCGCTGTTCCGCGACCTTGCATACGGGGACAAAGGCGATGACATACAAGCCTTACAAAATGAACTGGCACGGCTGGGGTATGGGACTTCCCTTTCCGGCACGTTCGATTGGAATACGTGGAACGCTTGGCGCGCGCTATACGCTCTGGCCGGAGGAACCGCGCAAAACGGTGTATTCGATCACAATCTCATCGTCTGGATTTCCACAGATAATATGTCCACCACCGGATGCGCGGCGGAACTAGGAGCAAGTGTCACTGCGGATTCCGATATGCCGGCATTCACAACCAGCCTTGGGGTACAGCGGATCAAAGCCAATGCCTTACCGCAGAATCGTATCGCCGGGGAACGGGTCGTCACCATCAACGAACAGGATTATCCCATTGACGACAATGGCGAAGTGACAGATCCAAACGCTCTGGCAGCCATGCTTTCGTGGAACACCTATCTGGACAATCACAAAGACGAGCAATCCACTACCAGTGTGCCGGTGAACTACAAACTCAAACAAAGCATCAATGTATATTCGGTGCCGGCTGAATCATTGATCGGACTTAACCGATCCGATGGGTGTGTAGTCGATTCCAGCAATAACAAACCCGTGAACGCACATGTGGTAGGCAGTTCGCTGGGCCGCACACTGATCACCATAGACGGCGACGCTCCGAAGACCATTCAGATCTCACCAGAAACGCAATCGTGCGATGCAAGTTGAACTCCGCAATATCGCTCACCATTATGGCACCGGCCCGTTGCTCTTTCACGATCTGTACGCCACACTTTTACCGGGACATGTCTATGCGATTACGGGTCCCAGCGGGTCCGGCAAATCTACCCTGCTTGGCATCATCGCAGGATGGACCAGACCGACGCAGGGAACAGTGGAGCGCCACGAGGTAGCCTCCATGCGCTGGGTATTTCAAAATCCTCATGGAATCGCCCAGCGTACCGCCATCGATCACGTCTGTCTGCCATTGCTTGCCAAAGGGCGCACTCGTTCGCAGGCAGAATCGCAGGCATCGCATCTACTTGAACGTTTCAATCTGGGAAAAATAGCAACTCAGCGTTTTTCCGATCTATCAGGCGGAGAAGCTCAACGGCTAATGCTGGCCAGGGCCTTTGCCGCCTGCCCCTCGCTGATGCTCGTTGACGAACCGACCGCCCAACTCGATATGACCACTGCGGCTGTCGTAAGCGAATCGCTAGCGCATATGGCGGGAGCCAACACCATAGTCGTAGTCTCCACTCATGATTCACGCACTCGTGACGCCTGCACAGACATTATTGATTTGAAAGATTACCAATGAGATTATCATCGATTCTTTCCGAAGCGTGGCGCGGCATCATGGCAGGTTCCGCCAGATTCATCACCATCGTGACAACTCTTACGCTACTGTCTGGCGGTGCGGCAGCTATCGAACTGCGAATTTCTACGGAAATCCTCAATAAAGCGACGCAATATCAAGCCATTGGTGCGAATATCCTTGTGCTTGGCGCTCCGAATGGTATTGATGGAACATCATGCGACAATTTGTCCGATCTATACGATGTCCAAGCTTCCGGAGCCATCAGGGAAATTGACTCTCTTGTCGTCTCGGCGCTTCCCGATACGCAGACGCCGCGATATGCAATCACCTCCGGATTCGCCAAAGTGCTCAAAGCCAAGCAAGATGCAACACAACAGGGTCTGTTGATCTCGAACGAACTCGCTTCAACACTCAACCTGCAGCAAGGAGATACCTTAGCGTTAAAGGATGGGCAGCATGCACTCGTCAAAGGCACTTATGACTATCCGGACGATGGCAGAATGCCTGGTTATTCCTACGCGGCTTTGGAGGAAGTTCCTGACACGGATATCTTCGACGCCTGCTGGGTCCGCACATGGCCTCAATCCGATCAGGTTCGCGATGCCATATGGTCAGCGCTCACACCGACCGCAAAGTCCGACAACGGCAATTCCATCACGCTCAGTCAGCTCAATTCCTCACAAGGCGAGGCCTTCGATGGCGAGGCTATGTGGATGAACCGTCTTACCATCGGGTTACCCGCTCTGGCCGCAATCCTTGGAGCATTATTCGGTACGATCATCGTACGATTGCGACGTATGGAACTTGCTTCCGCGCTCCATTGCGGCGTATCCAAATCAGCTCTGGTATTGCAGCTCTGCATCGAATCAAGTGCAGCAATCCTCATCTGTGCACTGCTTACCGTACCTCTGTCATATGCCCTGTCCGCATGGCTTGTTGATGCGGTGGATTTTGCCGCCGTAACAACAACGATTGTGCAACCCTGTCTTACTGTGTACACGGCATATGTGTTATCGGCGATGGGCAATGTCGCGCTCATCAAGGAGAGCCATCTGTTCGCATATTTCAAAGAACGCTAAATTGGGCAAACCGTATCATATTCGCCGGTGCTAGGCTTGGGGGAACGCATGAGGAGGTCTGATTATGGGGACAATCGGCAGCCGTGTTGTATTCGGTATCTGCATAGTGTTGGCGGTGGCATGCGCCGCCTACTCTATGGCCGTGCTCGGCACGCATTCCGGCACAAGTTTCTGGATGGTTTGGCTGGTGTTCGCCGCGCTGTTCGCACTGCTGGGGTTCAGTTTCCTCTTGCATTGGTGGGCGCTACTGCCAAAGATGATGCGCAACGTAATCGTCACGGTATTGATTCTAGGCGTGGCATGCTTCGGCGTGGTGGAGGCGCGCATCATCGCTGCAATGAACACCACTGCGGGCCCAGGACTCGACTATGTGATTGTGCTGGGCGCGCAGGTGCGTGAAAGCGGGCCCAGTCGTGTGCTGCGCTATCGACTGAACACAGCAATCGACTATCTCAACGATAATCCGAAAACCATATGCGTGGTCTCCGGCGGGCAGGGTGCCAACGAGCCGTTCCCTGAAGCACAGGGCATGACGGAATATCTTGAAGAGCACGGCATCAGCGCCGACCGTATTCTTGAAGAAAGCAAGTCAACCACCACCGAAGAAAATATCCGTTACAGTCTGAAGCTGCTTGATAAAGCTTCGGCTGATGGAGGTCAAAGCACTGCCGATGCCTCCGTAGGATTGGTCACCAACAACTTTCACATGTTCCGCGCGCTGCAGATTGCGCATGTCCAAGGATTGCCGCAGGCGCAGGGATTGCCAGCCGGCTCCCCTCCCGATATGTTGGTCAACAATATGGTGCGCGAATTCTTCGCCGAGATTAAATTCCTCCTACGATCGTTGGCCGGCTGACTGTCGCCCGCTTCGTCATTAGCGAGCAGTTATCAGATGACGATGCCGTTGCAGTGATCGACCTCGTGCTGGATGATCTGCGCGGTCCAACCGGTGAAGGTGGCGTGGCGCGCACGCAGGCGACGATCCTGATAATCGACTTCGATGCGACGGTAGCGTAATGTGCGGCGTTCGCCGTCCAAGGACAGGCAGCCTTCCTTGGTGTCGAATGCGCCGTCGCAGGCGGTGATCACCGGATTGAACATCACGCTGATACGCCCACTCAGCTCATCGTCTACGAACACGATGATTCGCTTGTTCACGCCGATCATATTCGCCGCCATGCCGACGCAACGCGACCGGTTGGCCTCCAGCGTATCCACCAGATCCTGTGCCACGGACTCATCGTCGGCCCCAGCCTCAGCGCACGGCATGCGCAGGAACGAACGGGAAGTCATAATCGGACGCTGCATCACCACTCCTTATCGACGAACATTGCGAGATGGAAGCCACTCGAACCCGACAATTGTAGCCGTTCAAAAGGCAAATCAGGAACGGGAAACCAGTGTTTTCCTCGCAAGCTCCAACACCACGTCCGCGCCCTTGACGACTTGGCTGCTATGCGTGACGACGATCACGCATTTGTTCTCTTCATGTGCACGCTTCTGCAGGATGGTGATGATCTCCGCCGCCATCTGCTCATCCAGATTGCCGGTCGGCTCGTCGCCCAGAATCACCGGAGTATCGGCCGCCATTGCCCTCGCGATGGCCACTCGCTGCTGCTGTCCGCCGGATAACTGCAGTACGTTCCTCTTGGCTTCATCCGCGCTGATTCCCAGTTTTTCCAGAACTTCCACTCCGGCTTTGGGTTGAACCAGACGCACGTTTTCCAACGCCGTCAAATAATCGATGAGATTGTAGTTCTGAAAAATCAGCGATACGTGTTCTTTGCGGTGCTTCTCGAATCCGCCCTGTGCGATGTCTTCCCCGCGGAACAATACCTTTCCGGTGGTCGGCTCGTCCAGTCCTGCCAGAAGCGACAGGAGCGTCGACTTTCCTGCGCCGGATTTTCCAACAATCGCATAGAATTTCCCCGGCTCAAACGTCTGAGTCACATTGTTCAAAACCTGCTTTTGGGCTTCGTTATGATAGATGTACCCTACCTGCTGTAACTGCAACATACTGTTATTCTCCTAATCGATTTGCATCAAAATTGTCTTGGCGTTTCTGGTCATGATTCCCAGAGCGGATACGACAAGGGACACCAGCACCGCCACTATCCAAATGCCGATCGCTTCCAGAAAACTCTCTATGCGAATCCCGTAGCCCAAAAGTTGCAACAGCCCCACGCTTATAACCAATGCCGGAAGAATCGCCATCCCTATCAGATAGAGCATTTCCACCGCAAGCTGCGCTACGATTTGTTCTTTTCTTCTTCCTATCGAAATGAGAATACCGATCTCATATTTTCTCTCTCGAATTCGGAAGACCAGCAAACAAGACAACACCACAATGCTCATAACAATCAGAATCACAACCATGATTTGAAGCAGAGTCTGCATCGTACTGTTCGTCTCTTCCACGGCCTTAACCGTTTCGACTTGTGCCATGTCTACTTGAGTCGAAAACTGCTGCACGCCTTGCCCGGAATCCAGCCGCTTGCTGGACTCCTCCTGTTGCATAGTCAGGACCGCACTAAGCAAAACCATAATAGTGACCAGTATCGCCACCACGACCATGGTTTTTTCTCGTTTTCTGGCAACATAATACCAGGCTTGTCTCCATACCGTCATACACGTCTCCTTGCTGTATTCTGATATGGACGTTAACTGGCAGATATGAAACCTATATGAAATTACGAACCTTTTTTAGATTCATTTGGAAACACATGCCATCGTCTTGAGCTTGGAACGTGTAAGGAATCTTCGAGAGCCTTAATCCTTCTTTGACCATATAGAGCCCGAGACCATTGCCTTCCGCATGCGTATGCCTTGAATATTCCGGCCTATAGAATGCTTCGAAGACCTGCTCCAAGTCTTCTTCTTGAAGCGGCACGCAGGAATTGAAGATCCGCAGGTTGTCCCCTCTTAACGTGATTTCCACGCGCCCACCATCCTCGCAGTATTTCACCGCATTATCGACGAGGTTGCCAAGTATGCAGTCGGCGAGCGTCTCATTCATGGTGACGGTATATTGTTCCGGAACCTGAAGCGCTACCTCAAGTCCTTTCTGCTGAATCTGCATGTCCTGCTCCCCCAGCATGGAATGAAGTTTTTCGGTAATGGAAATGCGGCTCGTCTCCTGATAAAATTCCGACATTCTGGATGCATCCAGAATCTCTTTGACCATATTGGTAAACTGATCAACTTGTCCGATCGCCTCTTCCAGATACTTCTCTCGATCCTTATATTTCCCCACACCCAACAGCATGTTTTCCAGAAGAATCCGTTGTGCCGCCAATGGCGTCTTCAAATCGTGGGATGCGCTGCGGAGGAAATTCACCTTCATTTCCCTTGTTTCCTCCATCATGGCCAGCACCGGTCGGGTCACTTTTCTCGAGTACAGCCACGAGAACGCAAACGATATCACCAGTGACAGCAGCGTCGTCACCGGAAGTACAAGACGTGTGATCCGCCACGCTTCTTTTACCGGTGCCGTACTTTCCATAACCTGAAACCGCACGGCCGTTCCATCCTGCAGACGCACTGCTCCATGCGCAGTGAGGATCGTTTCGACATCCCCGCTCCCCCGAACGGAGAGTTCTTCTCCGGAGTCCAAGAACTCCAGAACGGCGATTGTCCCCTCCTGAAAAGACACCGTCTCATCACCGAATTGCGCGAGCACGCCTAGCTGGTTCTTCCTCGCATAGGTCTGGAGAAACTCCTCGCTTGACTCCCGATCGCTTGTTTGCAGCATTTCCCCGATGACCGCCGCATCGCGGTCCAATGCCGACTGTATCTGCTGTGTGTACACGACCGGGAACAAAGCATACAGCGACAGATGCACCACCGCGATGATGCATCCGAACAACAGCAGAATCCAAAGAAATGTTTTCCAAAACAGATCTTTGTGTTTTTTCTCACTGGATTTTATAGCCGACTCCCTTCACCGTTGTGATGCATTCCAAATGCAGTTTCTTTCTGAGGTTCTTGATATAGACGTCGATTACTCGGTCGAACGGCGCTTCCTCCATATCCCACAACTGATCCAACATCTGCTGTCTGGTAAGCACCTGCCCTGTGTGGTCTACCAGATACTTCAAAAGCCGAATTTCTTTCGGCTTGAGATCAGCTTCCTCCTCCTGATACCAAGCCTGAAATCCATCAAAATCGACTTTCGCCTCTCCGCATGTCCACACGGATTCAGACCTGCCGCTTCTGCGAAGCAGTGCTTCCACACGCTTCTTCAAAATAAGCAGGGAAAATGGTTTGCTGATGTAATCATCCGCCAGAGCATCAAAGCTCGCCACCTGGGTTTTCTCATCACTCATTGCCGTCAGCATCAGCACCGGCAAACGACTTGTTTTTCGAATCTCCTTGAGCATGGCAAGCCCGTTCATCTTTGGCATCATAATATCGAGAATCATCAGATCCGGCTGGAATTCCCGAAAAACATCTAAGCCTTCCAAGCCGTCTGCGGCTTCTTTCACCTCATATCCTTGGCTTCGTAGAAATTCGCCAATTCCTTCTCTGATCGATTCCTCGTCTTCAACCACCAATATTTTCATTGAGCCATATCCTTCTCAACTCATCTGCGTCAGAATCTCTTTCGGCTTTTTCTTCAGGATCGGCAGGACAGAGACGAAAACCGCTGCCATAATCACGAGCATACCGATTGCAAAAAGAGCGATAACCTCCTCATTGCCGATCATAACGTCAAGATGGTCTATCGTCTGCGCCGTAGCAGCCGATTCCAGATCCGCTCCCAGCATACCGCTAAGTCCGTTGTTGAGGTTGTTGACACTTTCTTCAGATACCCGGTTCACAAAATACGCTCCGACCGACTTGGCGATCGCCCGCCCTCCGAAGTAAGACAGTCCCAGTCCGCACACTCCAATGATCAAAGCCTCGCATAACAACTGTCCTGCGATTTTCCCTTTCGAGATACCTACGGAAATCAGGATGCCCATCTCCTTTTTGCGCCCTTGTACCCACATGAACAGGAAGAAGGACAGCACTACAACTCCGACGATAATGCTTCCACCCAGCATTAGGCGAATCATTCTGCCCAGCGTTTCCACGGACTCTCCAAGCGCCACATAGTCGCTTCCGTTTTGCGTCAATTCGTAGGATTTCCAGTCCACATCCAGCTTCTTCGCCTTGTTCATGACCTCCGGTGTAGCGGAGACGCTTTTGGTATAGAAGGTCGCGTCCTGATAGATCTCTTCGCCCTCGTCATACGCGTACAGCTGCTTCACCGTATCGAGATCGCTGAACACGGTGTTCTCGCACATCTCCTCCCGCATGGTCGGCGTTATCGGATTCGTTCCTGAGAACAATCCGACGATTTGTGCTTTCACCGCCTGTCCTGACTGGTTGCGGTTCTCCTGGTCATATGCGCTAGGTGACAGGGTCAGCGCGTCGCCGATATGCAATCCGTTCTTCTTGGCGAAGGTTTCATGCACCAGCACCTTGTTACGGTCGCCATCTTGCAGATGCCTGCCTTCTTTCAGCTTGAGAATGCCTCCCGTGAAGCTCTTATCCAGAGAGGAATCGTTTTCTCCGGTAAAGGCCAGCACCCGTTCATATTCCTTCGGTTCCGCACTTCCTGTCGCTCCGGAGAGCGGAACCAACTTGGCGTTCTCCATTTCGGCGATGCCGTTCATACGTTTCAGGCACTTCGTGACGCCCTCCACCTCGCAGAGCGCATCGACCGCTTGTGCCGGCACATTGCCCTCGCCGCGGCTGGTGCCCATGTTGTACTGCAGATTGTTGGAGATGGAGAATCCCGAGCCGATTCTTTCCAGCATCCGCTCCTCCGAGACCGCCGCCGCCTTTTGGATGGCCAACGCGCTGATCAGCGACGTTCCCATCACAAACAGCACCAGAAGCAGAACCAACGTCTTGATTCTTTTCCTTGTGATATACAGCCAAGCTCGTTTTACCATTGCCGCACTCCTTATACGTGTCCTTCTGCGGCATACCTCAAGCCTGATATCCGCAACTCTGCACGCAGGCTATCCCGGCAATGTGAAACCAATATGAAATACCAGCAGTACTTTTCCCGAATGGATTCCTATTCCCAACCGCATGCTTTTCAAATTGAAGCAACCCCACTACAGCCAGTTGTCCACACATCCGGATCTCTCATATTCATCGTCCAGCATTTTGCGGGTTCGATATCGTCCGAAATCTTGATTTTCGCTCTAGTTGCCACGTCAGCCTCGCCTGCTATCCCAATCCCAAGGTTTGAAACATATAAAGCGAGATCTTCCTCATCTCAAACATACCCCACGGTGAAATGGATTGAAGTGGCCTGATTTTTGTTCCGCCTTCATAGTGAGGCGGAACAAAAATCAGGCCACTTCACTTCGGATCAAATTGACTCGTGGAACTTCCGCCACCTCTCCCGCTCAATCTCCCGCTTCTTTGCCTGAACAATCTCATGCAGACGCCCTCTGTGAGAGCTAAAACGACTGTCTCTTGGAAGAGACTTTGATATCGACTCGATTATTTCTATCTCCTCGCGATACGCTGAAGCAAACCCCTCTTCACCAGACCCGACATAAGACGAAGATCCGAACGGAAGGATACTCAAAAACTTGCCTTCTGGATCTTTGCTTAATAAGGAAACATACGGCTCCGCTCGATCCTTGAACGGAATATCCGACAGAACTATGGAATAGTACTTTGGCACGTCTCCCACATTCAGCCCGCGCTCCAGAACGTCAAAAATAAATCCAGAAACATCAAAGTCATTTTCTAGATATTCATTATAAGACAACAGGTCATAAACGTCATACTCCGGAAACTCACTGCAGGAAATCAATCGCTGAATAGCCTCAAGTACCCTCTCTTTCGAATCACAAAGTCCCGAAGCATGACCCATTCTTCGAATTAACTTGCAACGATTGCAGGAAGAGTCAGCGCCCTCAAGTTGTTTTATCAGACAGCCAATCGGATCGGCTCCCCTTTCGTCAAGATACCTGAACAGGACGCCGAAGTAATCGAAATGGTCATCCAAGATATTAGACCCATATATCTCCATCAAGTCTTCTAGGTCGCTTCCAAAACAAGTATCAAGAAAAGCCAATAGGTCGTCTGATCCGAAAAGTGACTGAAAAAAGAAGCTTGCGTATCCCGGTCTGGAAAGTAATGGATCCTTGACCGCTGCGCAGTAGGTTCTCGCAAAACCGACTGACTTTGCTTCGATGCCAATGACATCATCAATGTGCATCATAATCTGACCAGATTCAGCCATTGCGATGAGAATGTCATGATCATTCTCCGTCAAAAACTCAGAGGGCGCAGCCGCAATACCTATCGCTGCCAAAGCCGAAAGGCCATGCGCTTGCATTTGATCGAGCATCAGTCGCCAACCTATCCTCTGCGCGATTCTTTCGACGATTACCGGACCGAGAGATATCTTCTGATCGGCGTCATGAAGGTCGCAGAAAAAACCGAATGTCTTTTCGACGTCAATAGGAGGTCTATCCTCTGCCAGCAAAGACATAAACACCCTATCTATAAGAGACCCGGCATCGTACTGGTCAAGCTCTTGCCGCTGCCACATTCCCTGATTGACGCGGAGCACAGCCTCGAAACGCCTTGTTCCCCAGTCCTTAGTGACAGAAAGAATCTCATCCTCATCAGGCCTGAAGCTCTTCATCAGTTCTTCGCGGTCGAAATAAGCCGGGGGTAGGATAGACCTCACTTTCTCCCGTCCTTCCGCGGAAAGCGCCTCACAAGCCAGCGAGCAGCGATAAACAAGCTCGCGCTCTTCCCGTGAAACGGGAACATAGTCGTCAGGCATGGCTCGTAAGAACGACTTTATGCCGCTCTCCAAAAAGAAACGGACATCTTCGTCAACCGAACCCTTTTTGCATATCCCGACATGTGGGAAAAGGACTTTGGCCGCATCGGCTCGATAGTCCGATACTCCAAGCAAAGTGCAGAGAAAAGCTATCGCTCGATCTCTTAAGTCGAGAACGGCTTCGGTTTTTGGCATCTCAATGCTGAAGAAACGAATCGTCCCTCCTTCATCAGCCTCTGTCGACACATGAGAAAGAGCTAGATACTGCTCGCATAGCTTCAATCCGAAAAACTGAAGGTTGCGAGAATCAGGGTTCTCAATAGCCCTTCGCAGCATCTCATCAAGAAGCTTAAATTCGTATCTGAGTTCACCTCCAGCAGAATGCATATTTATCGCCAGAGGCCCTTCAACAGCTGACTTATAGTCCCCGAGCCTAAAGCAGCCTTTTTCTACACCATCAAGCAGGACGGGGATTGCATCAGGATAACGGTCTAGATTCTTGAGTCCACAGAGAATAGCCAAGCTAACGGGAACCACGCCGGTCGCTTCCCGTCCGTAATTCCCCTGCTCTGATATCGGAATAACAGACACCGACATTTCATCAATCTCATTGCATGCGTAGCGATATGCGTCATCAGGTATAAGCGGATGCAGAACGTCCATGATTTCGCAGCGCTCTGCGTCTGGCCTTGTGACAGATTCTCTCCAAACCTTCTCACACTCCGATGTGATGTGGGAAAGCGTTTGTTCATCACCGAATACGGAAATGAGGACATTGAGAACCACGACGACCTTCGCCCGTTCCTCAAAAATGAACCGCGCTATGAAAACGTCCAGATCAATAAGATGCTCTTCAAAAATCGCTTTATATATGCAGTAATCTCGAAGGTTCAACTGCTCAAACTTGATTGCGATGGTTCCATCAGGACCTTCTAAAAGATCGAGAATATTACGGTCGTGCAGCACCCTCGCTCTTTGCACCATCACAGAATGGGACATTCCACTCAATAGAAGGTTGCCGTAAACCGGATCATTCTCTTTTAAATCGCAGGGAGAATGAACACTCAGATACGACAACAGGGTAAGGTCATCCTTCTTAAGCCCGTTGACGAGCCCTCTGTAGAAGAGATCCATGATCTCATAGGCGCTCTCGATGCCAGAATAGCCATCCCTCTTCGCACATAGAGAAGCCATTATCGCAAGTCTCAAGTTACCGCGAGCAATCTTCCTTATCTTCTCAAGGAAAAAGGGGTTGGTTATTTCATAATCATCTCGCAGCAATGCCTCTACATCCTCATCCTCCAATGGTTTCAAGAAGAATTCCTCGTATCTCACCGAACTGCGCACATTTTTCATCAGATGCTTAAAAGCGTACTCCCGCACGGTGAGCACTACTCGGAGCCTAGTGTTCTTCACAACCGTCTCAAGAACCGCGTCGAGACCATCACACTGTTGTGCATCGTCAACAAGAAGAACAGCCTCACCTTCCGAAAGGAAAGCATTGACATCTTCCGCCACGCCCACGCCATGCATTTTCGACAAAACATATGAACCAACCTGCTTATCGTGCGCGTATTGGTTCACGAGCTCAAGCGCCAACCTTGTCTTTCCGCTTCCGGAGGGGCCGTGAATAACGATTATCTGACTTCGAGCGAAAGCGTCTCTGAATTCTACTAGTTCTTTTTCCCTATTGCGAATCAATCCCGATTGTGGAGTTGCATAGCCTCTTCGTTCCTCCCTTTCGACCCATCCAGCCGGAGTGACAAGAGCATCGACACCCACGTGTATATGAAGATAGTCCGCCGCAAGATCGTAATACTTGTGTGCCAAGTCCATCGCAATGATCGATGGGCCTAGTAGCTCAACTTGGGGGTGAAGTTCCTTTAACTTACCCTCTTGTTCTGGGGTTAGCCGCCATACAAGGTGACAGCAAACGATTCTTCTGCTGCGTCCTTCAGGAATCCGAACGGAAATGCACTCTTCGATATCGCGCTTTAGCTTTTTGTAGGAATCGCATTGCGCGGTGGTAAACGGAATAAGAATTGCTTCGGAGTCCGTCAAACTATGGGCGTCAGGGATACCTTTTGTCGGTTTATTCGTACCAGGTTGCGACCCTAGAGTTGTTATAAATCGAAGACCAAGCTTACGACACACATAAGCCTCAGCGAGTTTCTGGAATAAACCCCCGTCGAGCTGCTTCAGCTCACTTTGAATTACATTAAGCCGTCCCATTGTCAATCCTTCCAGCCGCACTTAGCAAAGACGTCCATATCTAAAGCTCACTTATTCGCCCGGCGAGAACTCTCGGCCCTCTCCAATCAGCTCAGTGATGTTCTCGTGCACGATGCCGCTGCGCCTCTGAATGGGATCGTTGCGCGTGATGACGAACTTGGGGTAGTTGTCCTTGATGTTCTCCAAAGGACGGTATTCGCGGTCTTCGGTCGCACGGTCGTTCATGATGGTCATCGCCACTTGGACGTACGCATACCCCATCTCACTGTCCCGCAGGATGAAGTCGCACTCCAGATTGCCGATGCGCCCCACACTCACCTCATAACCACGGCTACGCGCGTAGTTGTAAACGATGTTCTCCAACACCGGACCGTAGTTGATGCGGTTGTCGGTGTTCAAGGCGAAGTAGAAGCTCAGGTCGGCGAGGTAGTACTTCTGCTCCCCCTGCAGCGATTTGCGCGACTTCATGTCGAATCGCGTGCACCTGCTGATGATTTTGGCATCCTCGAGTATCTGCAGATACCTATGAAGCGTCTCGCGCTTGATTTTCACGCCCTGCTTCTTGTTGAGGTCATCGAGAATGTTTGTGAGCGAGGTCGTCGCACCAAAGTTGTTGATCACGTAGTCCCGCACATGGTTGAACACCGATACGTTCTTAACCTTCACGCGACCACGGACATCCTTGTCGAAGATCTCCCTGATGACCGATTGCGCATACGTGCGTTTATCCGCCATATCGGGATAGTCGAGCGACTTGGGGAATCCGCCTTCCAAGATGTAGCGGTCAAGCTCGGTAGCGAGGTTCGCATCGACGGATAGGTCGAGGAACCGCTTCATATCGCAGTACTCTTTGAAGCTCAGCGTCTGCATCTCGAACTCGATGTAGCGTCCCGTCAACTTGGTCGAAAGCTCGCCCGAGAGCAGATACGAGTTGGAGCCGGTTATAAAAATCGAGAAATTGCCCTCGTTGCGAAACTCGTTGACGACCTCCTCGAAGCCGTCGATGTTTTGAACCTCGTCGATGAAGAGGTACTTCATTCCCGGAATCTCAAGGGCGGGTTCGATAAGAGCCTCAAGCTGGTCCGGAGTCTTAACGGATCGGAACCCATACCGGTCAAGATCAAAGTGCATGATGCGGTCGTCAGATACACCCTCATCTTTGAGCTCCTGGACGATGCACTGCATGAGACACGACTTGCCACAGCGGCGAACCCCGGTGATGACCTTAATCATCCCGTCGTCATGATAGAACCCACGAATCTTTCGAAGGTAGTCCTCACGTTTGAACAAACGCATACTGGCTCCAATCTTCCGATTGAAGCCAGTATAGCAAATATTGCGTTTATCGGGGAATATTTTTCAGTATCGTCAATTTATGCACCGATAACTGCTAATTTTATTATTCCCACTCGATGGTTGCCGGGGGCTTGGAGGTGCAGTCCAGCACCACGCGGTTAATCTGGCGGCATTCGTTGGTGATGCGCGTGGAGATCGTGGCGAGCACATCGTAGGGCACACGCGACCAGTCAGCAGTCATAGCATCCTCGGACGAAACAGGGCGCAGCACAATCGGAGAGCCGTAGGTGCGCTCGTCGCCCTGCACGCCGACGGAGTGTACGTCCGCCAGCAGCACAACCGGGCACTGCCAGATATCGCGGTCAAGACCAGCGCGGGTCAGCTCCTCGCGAGCGATGGCGTCGGCCTCGCGCAGCAGATCAAGACGTTCCTTAGTAATCTCGCCAATGATGCGGATGCCCAGGCCCGGGCCGGGGAACGGCTGGCGCCACACCATAGCTTCGGGCAGACCGAGCTCAGTGCCGATGGCACGCACCTCATCCTTGAAGAGGGTACGTAATGGCTCGACGAGTTCGAACTTCAGATCCTTCGGCAGGCCGCCGACGTTGTGGTGGCTCTTGATGTTGGCCGCACCATCGCCGCCACCGGATTCGACGACATCCGGGTAGAGGGTGCCCTGCACAAGGAACTTAACCTCCTTGCCGTTCTCCCCTGCCTCGGCAATGACCTGACGCTGCGCCTTCTCGAAGGTGCGGATGAACTTCTCGCCGATGATCTTGCGCTTGCGTTCGGGTTCGGAAACGCCCTTCAACGCGGTCAGGAAGTCTTCGGAGGCGTCCACGGCGATGAGCTTAATGCCGGTGGCCTCAACGAAGTCATGCTTGACCTGTTCGGCTTCACCCTTGCGCAGCAGACCGTGGTCCACGAACACGCAGGTGAGCTGGTCGCCGATGGCCTTGTGCACGAGGGCCGCGGCCACGGCGGAGTCGACGCCACCGGACAGGCCGCAAATCACCTGCGCGTCACCGACCTGGGCGCGAATCTTGGCGACCTGATCCTCGATGATGCTGGAGGCATCCCAGTCGCGCGGCAGGCCTGCGCACTCATGCAGGAAGTTTTCGATCAAGGCCTGGCCAAGCGGAGAATGCTTGACTTCCGGGTGCCACTGCACACCGTAAAGCTTGCGGGCCTCGTCGGCCATGGCAGCCACGGGTGCGCCTTCGGTATGGGCAAGCACCTTAAAGCCTTCGGGAGCGGTTTCCACGGCTACGCCGTGGCTCATCCACGTGGTCTGTTCGGCCGGGGAACCGGCAAGAATATCGGCGGCATCGTCGATTACGGCTTCGGTTTTGCCATATTCGCCAAGCGCGGCCTTATCTACCTTGCCGCCAAGCTCGTAGGCCATCACCTGGAAGCCGTAGCAAATGCCGAGCACCGGTACTCCGGCATTGAATACCTTAGTATCTATGGAGGGGGCACCGGGTTCGAACACCGACGCCGGTCCGCCGGACAGGATGATCGCCTTCGGATCCTTGGCTAGAATCTCGTCGGCAGGCATGGAGTGGGGCACCAGTTCGGAATAGACACCGGCCTCACGCACGCGGCGGGCGATGAGCTGGGCGTACTGGGCGCCGAAATCGACGACAAGCACAGGACCATTTGCCATTGATATTCCCCTAACGTTCATCGGGACTGTATAAGCTAGACAGGCTCGATTATCGCCGGTCAAGCCGACAAGACCGACACGCGAACAGGATGTGCGAAAATCTCACAAAAACTACGCCCAACCATCAAAACACGCCGATTCCGCACACTGCGAATCGAACGTGCAAACGCATTCAAAATCCCTATTTTCCTTGAAATCTCAAGCTTTTATAACTCTTTATCGATATAATCGATACGGACAATCGAACGCCTAAAACTAACAAATAGCGAATTTTTCTTAACAATTTCAAACACACCCGCAACAAATCGTTCATAAAGTCGCGTTGTCCACGTACCATGACGAGTGATTGGGAACGGAAAACCATGGCAACGCAAGGAACCACGGCCCGCAAACCAAACGGAAATAATCAATCGCACATATGTGCAGGAGTACAGGAGTACACATGACGAATCCTGTTATTGGCACCCCTTGGAAGAAGCTGAATGCTCCGGTTTCTGAGGAAGCGCTCGAAGGCGTTGACAAGTACTGGCGCGCCTCGAACTATCTGTCCATCGGACAGATTTACCTTCGCAGCAACCCGCTGATGAAGGAGCCCTTCACCCGTGAGGACGTCAAGCACCGCTTGGTCGGACACTGGGGCACCACCCCGGGCCTGAACTTCCTCATCGGCCACATCAACCGTTTCATCGCTGACCACGGCCAGAACACCGTGATCATCATGGGCCCGGGCCACGGTGGCCCTGCCGGTACCGCTCAGTCCTACATCGACGGCACCTACACTGAGACCTTCCCGAAGATCACCAAGGATGAAGCTGGTCTGCAGAAGTTCTTCCGTCAGTTCTCCTACCCGGGCGGCATCCCCTCCCACTTCGCTCCGGAGACCCCGGGCTCCATCCACGAAGGTGGCGAGCTGGGCTACGCTCTGTCTCATGCTTACGGCGCCATCATGGACAACCCGAGCCTGTTCGTGCCGGCCATCGTCGGCGACGGCGAAGCCGAGACCGGCCCGCTGGCTACCGGTTGGCAGTCCAACAAGCTCGTGAACCCGCGCACCGATGGTATCGTGCTGCCGATCCTGCACCTCAACGGCTACAAGATCGCCAACCCGACCATCCTGTCCCGTATCTCCGACGAAGAGCTGCACGAGTTCTTCCACGGCATGGGCTACGAACCCTACGAGTTCGTTGCTGGCTTCGACGATGAGGACCACATGTCCATCCACCGTCGCTTCGCCGACCTGTTCGAGCAGATCTGGGACGAAATCTGCGACATCAAGCACGCCGCCGACTTCGACGACATGCACCGTCCGTTCTACCCGATGATCATCTTCCGCACCCCGAAGGGTTGGACCTGCCCGAAGTTCATCGACGGCAAGAAGACCGAGGGTTCTTGGCGCGCTCACCAGGTGCCGCTGGCTTCCGCCCGCGATACCGAGGCTCACTTCGAAGTCCTCAAGAACTGGCTGGAGTCCTACAAGCCTGAGGAGCTCTTCGACGCCAACGGCGCTCTGAAGCCCGAAGTCACCAACTTCATGCCGAAGGGCGAGCTGCGTATCGGTGCCAACCCGAACGCCAACGGTGGTGTGCTGCGTCAGGACCTCGACCTGCCGAACCTCGACGATTACGAGGTCAAGGAAGTCAAGGAGTACGGCCACGGTTGGGGTCAGCTCGAGGCCACCCGTCGTCTGGGCGTCTACACCCGCGACGTGCTCAAGAACAACATGGGCCAGTTCCGCATCTTCGGACCGGATGAGACCGCTTCCAACCGTCTGCAGGCCGCTTACGAAGTGACCAACAAGCAGTGGGATGCCGGCTACATCTCCCCGCTGGTCGACGAGCACATGGCTCACTCCGGCGCTGTTGTCGAGCAGCTCTCCGAGCACCAGATGGAAGGCTTCCTCGAGGCCTACCTGCTCACCGGCCGTCACGGCATCTGGTCCTCCTACGAGTCCTTCGTGCACGTGATCGACTCCATGCTCAACCAGCATGCCAAGTGGCTTGAGGCCACCGTGCGCGAGATCCCGTGGCGTAAGCCGATCGCCTCCATGAACCTGCTCGTGTCCTCTCACGTGTGGCGTCAGGATCACAACGGCTTCTCCCACCAGGATCCGGGTGTCTCCTCCGTGATGCTGAACAAGACGTTCAACAACGATCACGTGGTCGACATCTACTTCCCGGCTGACTCCAATATGCTGCTGGCCGTGGCTGAGAAGTGCTACAAGTCCACCAACAAGATCAACCTGATCTTCGCCGGCAAGCAGCCGGCCGCCACCTGGCAGACCCTGGACGAGGCTCGTGAAGAGCTCGCCGCCGGTGCCGCCGAGTGGAAGTGGGCTTCCACCGCCAAGTCCAACGATGAGGCTCAGGTTGTGCTCGCCGCCGCTGGCGACGTTCCGACCCAGGAGATCATGGCTGCTGCCGACAAGCTCAACGAGCTCGGCATCAAGTTCAAGGTCGTCAACGTTGTGGATCTGGTCAAGCTGCAGTCCGCCAAGGAGAACAACGAGGCTCTGACCGATGAAGAGTTCGCTGACATCTTCACCGCCGACAAGCCGGTGCTGTTCGCGTACCACTCCTACGCTCACGACGTGCGTGGCCTGATCTTCGATCGCCCGAACCACGACAACTTCAACGTGCATGGCTACAAGGAGCAGGGCTCCACCACCACGCCGTTCGACATGGTTCGCGTGAACGACATGGATCGCTACGCCCTGACCGCTGAGGCTCTGCGCATGATCGACGCCGACAAGTACGCCGCCAAGATCGACGAGCTCGAGGCCTTCCGTACCGAAGCCTTCCAGTTCGCTGTCGACAACGGCTACGATCACCCGGATTACACCGATTGGGTCTACTCCGATGTGAACACCAACAAGCAGGGTGCCGTCTCCGCCACCGCTGCCACCGCCGGCGACAACGAGTGAGTCTAATTCACTGACTCACCGTTCTAGTTAACGGTTGAAAGGGATCCGAGAGCAATCTCGGATCCCTTTTCGTATATCAACATGCAACTGTGAGCCATATCACTATGTATGCAAACGAAACTGACAGCAACACCGCCGTGAACGATAACGCTCCTGTTTTAGAATGAGCACTGGTGTGAACCAGTAACAATCACACAATGAGCAGTTCGAATAGGAGACATCGTGAGTCTTACTTCCGTTACCATCATCAGCCCTGAAGCCGCCAACGGCCGCAATGTCGTCGCCCTTGGCGTTGTCAATGCCCTCGCCAGCGCAGGCAAGAAGACGGCTGTGTTCCGTCCTGCCGTGTGCAAGAAGGAAACGTTCACCGACGTGCTGCTGGCCGCTGCCAACGCCGGAGAAACCCGCGAGCAGGCCACCGGCGTGTGCCCCAAGCGCGCCCGCGAAGACAAGGCTGGCTCCCGTGCTGATATCGTGGCCGCCTACCACGAAGCCCTTGCCGCCCTCGACGCCGAAGCCGCCGTGATTGTCGGCACCGATAAGTCCGCTATCAACGATCCTTCCCTCTTCTCCTTCAATGCCGACGTGGCAGCCGATCTGGCCTCCCCCGTGCTGTTGGCTGTGTGCACCATCAATCGCACCCCTGAGCAGCTGGCCGCCACTGTGGCCGCCTCCACCGCCACCGTCGAAGCCGCCGGCACCAAGGTGATCGGAGTGTTCGTCACCGGCGCAGAAGCCGATCAGGTCGCCCCTTCCAAGGAAGCGCTGGCCAACGCTGGCGTGCCGGTGTGGGTGCTGCCCAAGGTCGATTTCGACGAGGAAGGCGCTGCCGAGGCCGCTTCCGAAGCGTTCGTCGAGAACGTGCCGGCCGAAGAGCTCGAAGCAGCCCTCGCCGCCGACTTCGACGCTCCTGTCACTCCTTATGCCTTCCAGTACAGCCTGCTGGGCAAGGCCAAGGCCGACAAGAAGACCATCGTGCTGCCCGAAGGCGAAGAAGACCGCATCATCAAGGCGGCTGACTACCTGCTTGAGCGCGATATCGTGAACCTCATCATCGTGGGCGAGAAGGATCAGATCCTGGCCCGCGGTGCCGAACTCGGTCTGAAGTCCCTGGAGAAGGCCACCTTCCAGTCCATGAGCGACGAAGAAGTGCTGGTGCCGATGGTCGCCAAGCTGTGCGAACTGCGCGCCAAGAAGGGCATGACCGAAGAACAGGCCCGCAAGCAGCTGACCGACGCCAGCTACTTCGGCACCATGCTTGTGGTGCTTGGCAAGGCCGACGGCCTGGTCTCCGGCTCCATCAACTCCACCGCCAACACCGTGCGTCCGGCCCTGCAGGTCATCAAGACCAAGCCCGGTCAGTCGCTGGTCTCCGGTGCCTTCCTCATGTGCTTCAAGGATCATGTGGCCGTGTTCGCCGACTGCGCCATCAACCTGAACCCGAACGCCGAGCAGCTGGCTGATATCGCCATCCAGTCCGCTGAAACCGCCGCCGCGTTCGGTATCGAGCCGAAGGTCGGCATGCTCTCCTACTCCACCCTCGGTTCCGGCAAGGGCCCGGATGTGGATCTGGTCGAGGAAGCCACCAAGATCGTCAAGGAGAAGGCTCCTGAGCTGGCCGTCGTCGGCTCCATCCAGTTCGACGCCGCCTGGTCGCCTACCGTAGCCGCCACCAAGGCCAAGGGCAACGACGTCGCCGGTCACGTCAACGTGTTCGTGTTCCCGGATCTGTGCGCCGGCAACATCGGCTACAAGGCCGTGCAGCGCTCCTCCGGCGCTGTGGCCGTCGGCCCGGTGCTGCAGGGCCTGAACAAGCCGGTGAACGATCTGTCCCGTGGCGCTCTGGTGCAGGACATCATCAACACCGTGGCACTCACCGCCATCGAAGCCCAGTGACGTTCCGTTAAACATCGGTCGCGTCACATTGACGCATATCAACTATAGGGAGCCCGTCATATGCCGATCTTGCACTGTGCAGTTGAGCCTGAATGACTCGAAGCACACACAGGATCCCCTATGACGGGCTCACTGTTATTCACGCAACTGTTTGCCGATATGCGACGTTATGAGCAATGGTTTGCTGCACCATCTCATGAATTTGTAGTAAGCAGCGAGTAATCTAAACAATGGTATTCCGCTTTGTCGCGGACGAAACACAATTACATGGAGGATGCCCACAATGGCGAAAACCGTCCTTGTCATCAATTCCGGCTCCAGCTCGATCAAGTACCAGCTGGTTGATCTCGAATCCGGCGAAGGCCTTGCTTCCGGCCTTGTCGAAAAGATCGGTGAGCCGATCGACGGCCATTACAAGCACAAGTACAACGGCGAGGCCCACGAATTCGATGAGCCGATTCCGAACCACAGCGTGGGTCTGAAGAAGGTGCTCGGCTTCTTCAAGGAATTCGGTCCGAACCTGGATGAGGCCGGCATCGTGGCCGTTGGCCACCGCGTGGTGCAGGGCGGTTCCATCTTCCCGCAGCCGAGCCTGTGCACTGACGAAGCCGTCGAGAACATCAAGAACCTCGCTGTGCTGGCTCCGCTGCACAACGGTCCTGAAGCCAAGGGCATCGAAGTCATGAAGTCCCTCATGCCTGACGTGCCGCAGATCGCCGTGTTCGATTCCTCCTTCTTCACCCAGCTGCCGGCTGCTTCCTCCACCTACGCACTGAACCAGGAAGTCGCCAAGAAGTACGCCATCAAGCGCTACGGCGCTCACGGCACCTCCCACGAGTACGTCGGTTCCGTGGTGCCGGGTATCGTTGGCAAGCCCGCCGAGGGCCTCAAGCAGATCGTGCTGCACATCGGCAACGGCGCTTCCGCCTCCGCTCAGATTTCCGGCAAGCCCGTTGAAACTTCCATGGGTCTGACCCCGCTCGAGGGCCTGGTTATGGGTGGCCGCACCGGCGACATCGATCCGGCTGTGGTCTTCCACCTGATCCGCAACGCCCACATGAACGTGGACGAGCTGGACACCCTGTTCAACAAGAAGTCCGGCCTGACCGGCATGACCGGCTACGGCGATATGCGTGAAGTCATGCGCCTGGCCAAGGAAGGCAACGCCGACGCCCAGCTCGCTCTGGATGTCTACGTGCACCGTATCGTGGCCTACATCGGCAACTACACCTACCAGATGGGTGGCTGCGACGTGATCACCTTCACCGCCGGTGTGGGCGAGAACGCCTCCTGGGTGCGTGAGCTGGTCGTCGACAAGCTCGCTCCGTTCGGTGTCAAGCTGGACAAGGAGAAGAACGCGGAGCACTCCTCCGAGCCGCGCATCATCTCCACTCCGGATTCCTCCGTCATCGTGGCCGTCATCCCGACCAACGAAGAGCTGGCCATCGCTCGCAAGTCCGCCGCCATCGCTGAGGCCGGCAAGGACTACTACGGCAACGTGGTTGACCCGGTTGACGAGGCCTGATTTTCTGGCTTGAGTCAGTTTTAGTTCAAAATAACTAAGTGGAAGGGCAAGTCCTGCACGGGACTTGCCCTTCCGCTTAGTTATTGCATTATGTCAGCTCAGCATGGCCGTCCACATGCCCACGAAATCGGGCAATGTCTTGCGCGTGGTGGCCACATTACGCACACGTACCCCGGCAATGCGCAAGCCCAGCATCGCAGCGAACGTGGCCATACGATGATCGGCATAGGTTTCCATATCCGCACCGTGCAAAGCATCCTGAGCTACCGGCGTAATACTCAATCCATCCGGCAGTTCCTGCGCCGCTCCCCCAACGCGCGTAATTTCATTGACCAGCGCTTCCAAACGATTCGTCTCATGCCCACGCAAGTGCCCAATGCCGATCATGCGGGTCGGCGCATCCGCAAACACCAGAATCGCCGCCAGCGATGGGGCAATCTCCCCTGCCGCGGTCAAATCGAAATCACCAAGACCATGGATGATGCCAGTTCCGGATACTTCGCAATATCGCACACCATCAATTACCGGGAACGATACTTCAGCACCCATATCAGCCAAATATCCGGGCAACAGGCCACCGGGCTGAGTTGTGGCCTCAGGCCAATTCGGTACGCGTACGCTGCCTCCGGCAATCAGTGCGGCTCCTAAGAACGGCGCAGCATTCGACAAATCCGGTTCAACAACCACCGTGCTCGGAAGTTGCATCGCACATGGCGCGACGGCCCATACACGAGCGGCTTCGTCGGCAACAATATCGCCACCGGCACCGGTCACATCGGATACGGTCATACGTATATGCGGCAGACTGGGGGTCTTCTCCCCCGTATGATGCAATTCCAAACCACCCGGCAAGCGCGAGCCAATCAGCAGCAGACCGGAAATAAACTGCGATGAGCCAGACGAATCAATGTTCACTTGCGCGCGGTGGTCAGGGAGCGCAGACGGCGGAGTGATGGTGAACGGCAGACGGCCTATCTCACCGTGATATTCCACAGAGGCACCCAGCTGCTCCAATCCATCAAGCACCGGTTTCATCGGGCGCGCATACGCCTGTTCATCACCGTCAAAATGCACGGGTCCATCGGCAAACATCGCAAGACCTGGTACGAAGCGCATCACGGTACCGGCCAGACCACAGAATACGTTCACATTACCGGTGAAACGTCCACTGGATGGCGGGGTCACCGTCACCGTGGTATCTGTATCAGTATCGACCTGGCAGCGTACTCCCAACGATTCAAGCGCGGCCATCATCAGATCGGTATCGCGCGAGCGTAGCAGTCCGACCAGCGTCACAGGGCGGGAGCCGAGCGCTGCCAAAATCAGGTAACGGTTGGACAATGATTTGCTGCCCGGCACGGTGACGGTGGCGTGCAGCGGTGCGGTGGCCAAAGGCGCGGGCCAAAGTTCCATATCACTCATGCCAGCCAATGTATCAGGTATATGCGCTGGATTCGCAGCATGTTCCACAGCGTGCGCATTATCAGTGCGTTACCGGTCGGCAGCCAGCCTTGATTCAATACGTACCGGTTGCGGATCTGGCACCGGCACCGCTGTGGGTTCAGGTGCTGCCACTACGCCGGAGGCATCCAACGCCTCCGTATCGGCTTCGGCAGCGGCCTCCAGAGCGGCGGCATGAGCCTGCATCTCCAGCATCTGCGCATGCAACAGCTGCGAAGCCACACGGTCAGCTTCGATGGCGGCAATCTGGCGGGAGAAGACGATGAACCAGCCAAGGAACATAAGCCCAGCCAAGGCTTCCACATTGGTAAGTGTGTTGTGCCCCATCATCATATTGGCCCAGAAGCCGGCGCATACCAGCGCCGCCAAATCAGAGGCCACCATCACCGCTTTGGACAGTCGCGGGGCAAGCCACGGCAATAGCAAAAACAGCAGCAGCATCACAAACGGCAGTCCTTTAGCGCATACGTTATGCAGCAGATTATGTGGCGTGTAGCGGAACACACCGATGCCGATGAAGGCCAAGCCCGCAATGGTCAGCAGTACGGACAGCGCGGTGATACGGGCCATAAAATGCGGGATTTCATAGCCACGGTTCGGATCGTTGCGTGTGCGATCATGCCACAGTCGTTGCAAGCGCTCGGTGGCCACCAGCTCGGAGATGGCAAAGTAGCTGACGATGATAATGCAGGTACCGGCCAGTATCAACGTGGAGTTGAACATGCGCGCGGCGAAGGTGGTGCGGTCGCCCAATTGGGAGAAATTATTGTGGTACCAATATGGATCGTCAGTGGTCATGCCGGCGGCGGCCACGCCGGAGATTACGAAGAATGGCAGCAGGCTGGCAATGGTTTTGGCGTTCATTAGTTCGGCCTGCACGAACGTCATATAGCCGACTATGCCGGCAAATCCACCGCATACCGCCGAAATGTAGCCAGAGAAAATCGCGTTGCCCATCATGTCGTTCACCGTGTTCATCATGGCGAACGATGAGAGGAATATGGTCGCCGCATACACCACCGACAATGCCACGATTTCAAAGACGCGCCGGATTGGTGCTAACCAGCCGTGCCTGAGGTTCAGCGAGCGCGATTTGCGCGCGTATCCGATGATGAAGGAGATGACGCCACAGGCCGCCACAATGCCTGAGCTGACCATGAAGCGGCGCTGTGTGACCTGCCAGATGGCAGGGGCATAATCCATATACGCGTTCATGGAGAGCACACCCACCACGGCGCAGATAACAAAAGAAATAAGGCCGGAGGTTTCGGCGCGTTGGTTGCGGCCCATATAAAACCTCCCTTACCTCTCTGCCAGCGTTCCTCTGTCAGCCATCCGTTGACGGCACACCTGTATATCAGTTATATATCAGTACTTTGCCACAACAGTCTGCTCTGAAAAGACACGCCACCAAACTTCTGTACAAAATGTCATTGTAACCCGTGTCACGGTCCAATGATGCGATACAATAGTTCCTTGTGCCGTCATGGCGCATCGGGCCGTAGCGCAGTTTGGTAGCGCGCCTGCTTTGGGAGCAGGATGTTACTGAACCGTTTGCTTCCCGACGTCCACTGAGGCTTACTGCCGCTTAGGTTTTCAGGCTTCGGCAAAAATTGAAAAATGGTCGCCAGTAACACTCAGTAACAATGACCGCAGACCCCTCGACTTCCGAGCGGACTGTTCGACTGTTTTCTGGGTGGTCGGGACGAAAATCCGTCCTACGTGGTGCGTATAATAGAAAAGTTGTGCCGAATGGCATAATCAACGGGACATAGCGCAGTTTGGTAGCGCGCTTGCTTTGGGAGCAAGATGTCGCGGGTTCAAATCCCGCTGTCCCGACCGCGAAAGCCCTACTCCCGCTTGAACTGCATCCCAGTTCTTGGACGGGCTAATAAGCGGCCTAGGCCGCATGTAGGGACTGATTCCGGAATTCCTCCGGGGTCAGTCCCTTCAGTTTAACCTGCCTCCTTTTCGTGTTCCAGTGGACG
>NZ_JAAIII010000005.1 GCF_012932425.1 Bifidobacterium oedipodis
AGGTAAGATGGGTGTACCGGCCCATGGGCCCTCCCGATGTCTGGTTGTCGTAAGCAAACACCATGCTATCGGGAACCCATGGGCCCATATCATTCACACCCGTTGCACTTGCTCTGAAAATTCAAGAAGCAAATGGCAGGCAAAAGAGATTTTCGTTGGAATTCCGCCGTTTTGTCGCGTCTGTGCGTGGTTGAAGGCGTTGGGAAGCAAAAGAAAACAGCATGTGGCGTTGGTTTCAGGAACACGCGGCTGGTCTCGTATTGGCTATACGACAGATTGTTGGGATTCATAACGGGAGTTATTCGCCGCCAGACATTTTTGACTCTCCGTCGTCATCGTATCAATGCCTACTGGTTGTGCGGAACATTCAACAGCTGGTTCTTGAATTCCTGATAACCCAACAGCAGCTTTTTCTCTAGCGAAACTTCATTGTCTCGTAGGCTGTTGGACTATGCTCCTGCGTATGTGGTTGATTCGAAGACGAGGACCAAACTCAGATTAAGGTTTCTTAAAGCTGGTTGTAATGGCTGTGCTAACAGTTGTGTGCCGCCGAAACATACGCTTCGACGGCACACAACACATTATTAGAGCTCGGTTACTGCACGCTGAAAATGTGTGCCACGTCAGCCCACGGGGCAAGCGAGACGAAGTTGTCCCAGCCCCACTGGAATTCGCGGCCGGTCAGTTCGTCGCGCACCTTGAACGGGCGGTTGGTGGGCAGGCCGAGGTCGGCCAGCTCGATGTGAACCATCGACTGATGGGCGTTGTGCCCATCGAGGTTCACAACCACGATCAGCGTATCCGCCTTGCCGGTGCCGGTCAGTTCGGCCGGGGTGTGGCGGGCGAACGCGAGAATGTTCGGATCCGAGGTTTCCAGCATGGTGAGGTTGTGGTAGCTCAGAGCCGCTGGGTGGTTACGACGAATCTTGTTGAGAGCGGTGAGCATTTCGGCCACACCGAACTGCTTGGCCTGGTCCCAGTCGCGCACCTTGACTTCGTACTTCTCGTTGTCGATCTGCTCCTCGAAGCCGGGGCGCTGACGGTTCTCGATCAGTTCGTAACCGTTGTAGATGCCCCAGGACGGCGAGCCCATGGCGGCCAGCACCGCGCGCACGCAGTGGCCGGCGATGCCGTTGTCGCGCACGTAGGCGGTGAGGATATCCGGCGTGGTGGGCCAGAAGGTGTTGTGCTGGTAGTAGCCATCGTCGCCGTTGGTGACGGGCAGGTACTCCGCAAGCTCTTCCTTGGTGTTGCGCCACGGGAAGTAGCAGTGCGACTGGGTGAAGCCCACATAGCTCAGCGCGCGCATCATGCCCGGACGGGTGAACGCTTCGGCCAAGAACAGCACCTCCGGGTGCTTCTTGGTGACGGCGGCGATTACATCCTGCCAGAAACGCACCGGCTTGGTGTGCGGGTTATCGATGCGGAAGATGGTGACACCTGCATCGATCCACAGGTTCATAATCCGCTCGACTTCCTTTTCAATGCCGGCCATGTCGGCGTTGAAGTCAATCGGATAGATGTCCTGATACTTCTTCGGCGGGTTTTCGGCGAAGGCGATGGTGCCGTCCGGCTTGTGGCGGAACCAGTTCGGGTGCTGCTTAACCCACGGATGGTCGGGGGAGCACTGCAGGGCGAAATCAAGAGCGATTTCCAAGCCCAGCTCATGGGCGCGCGCAACGAAGGCCTTGAAATCATCCATCGTGCCCAGCAGCGGGTCGACGGTATCGTGGCCACCGAGCTCAGAGCCGATGCCGAACGGCGAACCCGGATCGTTCGGTCCGGCGACCAACGAATTGTTGCGGCCCTTACGGTTGGTGGTGCCGATCGGGAAGATCGGCGGCAGGTAGACGATGTCGAAACCTTCGGCGGCGGCACGGTCGAGACCCGCCAGCGCGGTTTGCAGCGTGCCCTGCACGATGGCACCGGTGTTCGGATCCACATAAGCGCCTTCGGAGCGCGGGAAGAACTGATACCATGCGGCGAAGCTGGACTTCGGGCGCTCCACCTTGAAACGCTGCGGCTGGCTGGGCGACAGGCCGTCGCGCAGCGGATGGGTGTCATGCAGCTGAGCGATCTGCGGATTGTCGCCAGCGGCCAGACGATCCTCAGCACTCAGCGAGGAATCGGCCATAGTCTCAGCGGCCTTCTGCAGGGTCTTGCGATCCTGGGCGCTGAGCTTGGCGTCTGCGGTGACGGCCCAACGGGCGAGCAGTTCCGCGCCGGAATCCAGCGCATTATCCACGTCGTCGTTCACCTGCACCTTGATGCGGGCGTCGCGCAGCCAGGAGATGTAAGTGTCCTCCCAGCCTTCGATGGTCACGGTCCACTCGCCAAGCTGGCGCTTGACTGCGGCATAGCCGTCTTCCCAAGGTTTCAGATCACTGTGCTCGCCGCACTTGACGCTCACGGCCCAGCGGTCGAGACCGGGGTTGGTGCAGGTCATGGCGCGACGCATGGTTTCACGTCCGCGAGGATTGCGAACCACGGCGGTGGCACCCACTTTGGTGCGACCTTCGATGAACACCTGGGCGGTCATCTCAAACGGTTCGCCGAGCTCGACGCGAGGCGCATAAGTGCCGCGCTCTTCAGCGGGGGTGATGTCCATAACATTGATACGGCCAAACTGGCCGGGCGCACTTGCCTCAATGGTGGGAGCGGGAACCTCTCCGGTCATGCCGCTCAGTGCCTTGGTGACCTTGGCCGTCTCGGCGTCCACACGTTTGCGACGCGTGGTGGTTTTCTTAGCCGTGGTCTTACGCGGCTTCGGCGCTTTACTTTGTTCACTGCTATTGCGCGTATTCGCGCTTTCTTGTATTGCTGCCATAGCGCTCATTCTAAGCCTTGGCACCGAAGAATGCACGATGTGGATAACTTTTGTCTCAAGGGCCGTAAAACGGCTTCAAGTGGATAACTCTGCACTCGAAGTTATCCACAACTCGCCGACAACGGGCAAGCTCTCTCCACATTGCCCAAAAACCATGCCGTGCGACGGCGAAATCTGCCATGCTCATTACCACTCGCGCATCGCTGCGCGGGGCTTAATTCCAAGAGAAAGGACAGATGATGAACACGATATGGCAGCGAAGGGGCAAGGCCATCGTGGCACTGCTCATCAGTATGGTCATAGTGATTGCCGCAGGGCTGATTTCCGCGCAAACCGCACGTGCGGAAACGCTGCGCACACCCGACAAAAGCGAATACCTTTCGTATGTGTATAACGGGCAGCTGCGTTACCTGGGCGTAATAGGTTCGGACTCAAGTGGTAACAAATTCTATTGCATCCAGGCAGATAAGCTCACCGATATGGTGATCGGCTCACCCGAAACGGTCGAGGACAGCGAAAAAGCACGACGCATGGCTTGGATTCTTGACCACTATCGCGAAACGGATACGGTTTCGCATGCCGCGATCGCCGTGATCATCCAGGAATATTTCGGCGATGACGGCCAGTGGGAGAAACATTTCAATTCGGTGTTTGGCGCGTTGCCGAATGTTGTGAGTCGAGCCGGTGAGATTTGGGCCGAGTCCGAGGGCAAGGTGCCTGGACGGGCCACTGTCGAACGTATCGATGCTGTGGCGTTGCGCAGCGGTTCGGTGAAGGTTCGTGTGGAGGATTACAACGGCAATCTGATTGCCGGTGTGCCCTTTACCGTTACGCTGAGCGGGCCTGCCGCGTTTGTGGAAAATGGGCAGACCACGTTGTCGGGAACCTCCACAAATGAGCCGCAGGTGTTTGCCTGGCAGGCCACAGGTTATGGCGAAGTGACTGCCAGCATTGAATACACGCGTGGGCAGGTTAAGCGCTACGACAATGTGACTCAGGATTTGCTGGCCTTCGACTCCTATGATTCGGTGGGCGGTGAGGCTACCACCTTCCAAGTGCATCGCGATTTCGCGCCATCGGTGAGCACCACGGTGCCTGCCAAGGAGGTTGATGCTGGCCAACCGGTGGTTGACACGGTGACCAGCGGGTTGGTCAATGCCGATGATCAATGGCTGGAAGGACTGCCGATTGAAGCGAAAGGATATTACTATGCCGGCATACATCACAGTGCGTTGGGCAATATTGTTAAGCCGGAGGCGGGGGAGTCGGCTCAGGCTTTCATCGGCAGGCTTGCATCACTCGGCTATCAGCCCAAGGCCTACGGCACGGCCGTGTTCACCGGGCCCGGGCAGACGGTTGAGGTGAATGCCGCCAATGATGCGGGAGCCGCATATCTCGCACAACAAGATGATGGCTTCGGCACCTGGGTGTGGGTGATCGAACGGGATGCACAGCAGGGCGACGCTCCGGTGTATCTGGATCAGGATTATGCTTCGGATTTCCTTGAAGTGGCCGAAACCACCAGCAATCGCAATATGGCAGAGGTCTCCTCGGTGATTACCGAACATTCGGTTACGGTGGGCGCGGAGCTGAGTGACACGATTACTGTGTCTGGCTTCCCCGACGACCATGGCGACTTCGCCGGCAATGAGGAGTATGGGTTCGAAGCGGATCGCCCCTATGCCAAGGTCAGCCTGTGGTGGGCTGGAGACCCGGACGACGCTTCCAAGGACGAACGGTATAAGCCCAAAGGTGCCGAAGTGCCTGAGGAAGATGCCTATCACACCAAGGTAGGTAGCTGGGATTTGCCGGCGAAGAATGGTGTGTATCGTGTGGGTGCCGATGCTCCGGATGCTCACGGCAATCCGATTTCCATTGTGGTGCCCAAGCATGGTTGGTACGTGTTCGTATGGGAATTCGCCGGCGACAGCCGTGTGATGCCTGCGGCCAGCCGATACGATGACGGCTGGGAGCGGGCGCGGGCCATCGAGCAGGAATGCGAAGAACCGTGCGAGCCCGATCCATGCGAAAAGGAGTGCGAACCGGAACCGGACCCGTGTGAGCCGGATGATCCGTGTGAGCCGGAACCTGAGCCAGAGCCGGAACCTGAGCCGGAACCTGAACCTGAACCTGAGCCGGAACCGGAGCCGGATCCCGATCCCGAGCCGGAGCCCGACCCGGAACCCGAGCCCGAGCCTGAGCCCGACCCGGAACCCGAGCCCGAGCCTGAGCCCGACCCGGATCCTGATCCTGAACCTGATCCTGAACCTGAACCTGAACCTGATCCCAATACTCAGTCTCCCGAAGACACTACGGGCCCTGAGAAAACAGCAAAGGTCAAAACGACTGGAGTCAAACAGCTGGGTAAAACCGGTGTGGGCATGGACGCGATGCTGGTGATCGGCATTGTGGTGGCCTCGCTCATCGTTGCCGGCGTAACACTCATCATTATCAAACGACGCAGTTGGTGACTAGAGCTGGTAGCCATCTGCGGCTGGATCGCTGGTAACCACCAATAAGGCATGGTAACCGCAAGGAGTGTGGTTGACGCTTAGTGAAAATGGTTGGTAACCAGACTGACAGCAAAAACTGTACCGTCGGCGGAGCCCTATCCCGTTCCTCGTTGATGTTCCCAACCGTCGTCGGTCCATAAGCAGTGGGTCGGAGCCCTCACCGGTTCCGGCCCACTGCTGTTGTCATCATTATCGCAACGAATCCTATGGGGAATCCGGTAGCCAGAGCCTTAATCCTGGCCCATGCCGTATCAAGAAACACCTACGGACGCAGAAATAGCGGCATATATCGACCTTCGTAGGTGTGTGGAGATACGGATTGGTAATAACGGCATTTGAAGAACCGCGGAATATCAACGATTTCAAATTGTCCTTCGTTCTGCTGCATGAAGACAAACACCTACGGATAGCGTAATAGGCACCTAAATCAGCTTCTGTAGGTGTCGTCTGAGCCGCGGCAGTGAGACGGTAGTCGTAAAAACGTTGAAATATCAACGGTTTTCAATCCATGGTCGTGATGCAACTTGGATCAGAACACCTACAAAAGGCGAATTAGCATTGCAAATAGGCCTTCGTAGGTGTGTCAGTGCACTGAATAAGTGTGACATTGAGCGAACGGTACATGCCGGATGCATTGGTCCTGACTTTCCGTGCGCTAGGACGCGTACGGGCCGCACTTCTGGTTGTCGGAGGCGGGGATTGCGGAATTGTGCAAGCTTGCCTGGTGTATGAAGATCTGAATGCGGCGTTAAGCATCCATGTGAAAGAGAGGAATGGCCGCAAAGCTGTTGTTTTGTTATATTCGCCTGTCATTTTGTTACATGCTTACGTGAGAATCTCGCAGGCGAACCGTGCAGGCCGGCAGGCGAACCGTGCCGATTGGTAGGTCAGCCGTGCAGGCCGGCAGATGGGGTTTGGGCCTATAACCCAGCCCTATAACCCCAGAAACGGCTTCAGCGCCAATTGCTTCGAAAACGGAAACAGGCTAGGAATCGTTGTGATTCCTAGCCTGTCAGTGGTAGCGGGGCATGGATTTGAACCATGGACCTCTGGGTTATGAGCCCAGCGAGCTACCGAGCTGCTCCACCCCGCGTCGGCTTGTTCGTTTGAACAGCTCTATCTACAATAGGCGCGATTGGTGATATGTCAAGATATCGGCGTGTCGAGTTGGGGGATGCGTGAGGATGCGTGTTGCAGAACAGGTTTCTCGCAAAGTTCCGCTGTGTTTTGTCGGTGCTGGCACAGGCCGACCAGTCTTGGACCATTCCGTTGAGCGGGTATGCGGGTTATGTCGGCGCTGGCATCGGCCGACCGCTCATAAGCCGCTCTTATCCAATGTGCGGCTAATAATAGGGCCATGCCTATCAAGATTCCCGGAGGCCTTCCGGCCCGACAGATCCTCGATTCGGAGCGCATCTTCGCCCTCGAAAAGCCCGAAGCGGAGCGCCAACGCGTGCGGCCGCTCAAACTGGTGATCTTGAACCTTATGCCGAAGAAAATCGAAACGGAAACGCAGCTGCTGCGCCTGATCTCGAAAAGCCCGCTGCAGGTGGAGATCGATTTCATGAAGACCTCCACGCACGAGGCCACGCATGTTTCCGCCGATCATCTGGTCAAATTCTATGAGACGCTGGATGCCTTCCAGCATAACTACTACGACGGTTTTGTAGTCACCGGTGCCCCTGTGGAGCATCTCAAGTTCGAGGACGTGGATTATTGGGATGAGTTCAAGACCATCCTCGACTGGGCGTCCACCCACGTGTTCTCCACCATGTATCTGTGCTGGGGCGCGATGGGCGCGCTGTACTACCGCTACGGCGTGCGCAAAATCGATTTGCCGGAAAAGATTTTCGGCGTGTTCCCGCAGTATTTGCAGGATGAATACTGCTTCCTGACCAATGGTTTTGATGAGATCGCGCTGCAGCCGCACTCCCGTCTCGCCGGTGTGAACGAAGACGACATCAATGCTCAAGCCGACCTTCAAGTGTTGACGTGGGGGCCTGAATCCGGCCCTGGGCTGGTGGCCACCCGAGACTTCTCCGAAGTCTTCGCGCTGGGGCACTGGGAGTACGGCAAAACCACGCTTGCCGAAGAATATGAGCGCGATATGGCCAAGGGCATGACCAACGTGCCGTTCCCGAAGAACTACTTCCCTCACGACGATCCAAGCATCGAGCCGCTGTTCTCATGGCGTGCGCATGGCAATCTGCTGTGGCGCAACTGGCTGAACTGGGTGTATCAGACCACGCCCTACGACCTCAAGGAAGTGCCGCAGCTGCGCGCGCAGAAGCGTCTGGGCACCGACCGTTCGATTCGCCATGAGCCGGGCGGGCCGCGCGGCGACGATTTCCAGCCGTTCCTGCATGACGGCTACGGCGTGATCCGCGGCTGAACGGTATTGCCGACCCCGGCGGGTGTTCGGCAATGGCCGCATGGGCTCCCATAGGTTCTGCGCAGATGTGGACTGGGCAGGTAATGCCGCAGTTGTCACTTCGATATCGGCAGCGAACACGCAATACTCTTCACGGGCGCGCAAGCTTCCCCTTGAAGATCTGCGATGACCACAATGTGGACACGTCAGCTGTTCGGTTTTTGGGCATTCTGTGACATATTTACCAGTTTGTTTGCGCTCACATTCACATAAAGAAACGCCGTGCAAACCAAGGCAGCAGAACGCCTGATGAGGAACGCGCCGACATACGGTTGACTTTGTCGAGCCGAAGGCAAATAATCACTCGATAGCCATTCGCAGTTGAGTGCCCAACGTCGCATCGAGGTATTCAACCTCCCATGCTCGCTAGGCATTGCCACGAGGTGGACGACCGTAACCAACTGGTCACATAGTTCGCTTGTAGTGGGATAAACTGACAGCTACAGAAAGAGGAAGTAGGAGGCGCGCGAATGAACGAAACCCTGCTATCCGGGGTCATGCTGGCCTCAGGCGATGTGGAACTGCCCGGCGTTGGCGATTTTCTCTTGCCTGAGATTATTTTTCCCGGCACGCCGTTCGCCATGGACCGCATCATCATGGTGCGCGTCATCGCCACGGTAATCATGCTGGTGGTGCTTGGTCTGACCGCCGCCCGCGTCAAGCTGATTCCCGGCCGCTGGCAAGCCGCTGTGGAATGGGTGCTTGAATTCGTGCGCGAGCAGATCGTCTATCAGGTTATGGGTGAGGAACGCGGCAAGCGCTATGTGCCGATGATCACCACCATGTTCCTGACGATTTTCGTATTCAACATCTGCGGCATCATCCCCGGCTTCAACATCGCGGCCACCGCCACGATCACGATGCCGTTGGTATTCGCCGGTTGGTGCTTCGTACAGTATTGGATTGCGGGCATTCGTGAGAAGGGCCTCGGCGAATTCCTCAAGGAAGAGCTGTTCCCCAAGGGCGTTCCCGCTCCGATCTACATTCTGCTTACCCCGATTCAGCTGCTTGAGCTGCTGGTGATTCGTCCGGTCTCCCTGACCATCCGACTGTTCGCCAACATGCTGTCCGGCCATATCATGGTTGGTCTGTGCTTGGCCGCAACTCAGCTGTTCCTGGTGGAAAGCCACAGCCTGATGGCCGTCATCGGCGTGGGCACTTTCGCCGCCGGCATCGCCATGACCCTGTTCGAGGCGTTCGTCGCCGCCCTGCAAGCCTTCATCTTCGCGATGCTGACCACTGCATACATCAATATGAGCTACCCCGAAGCGGAATAATCCGCACTATCCAATAGGCCCTGCGGCTTACACCACAAATCAAGTCGCACAGCCCTAAAGGATCAACACAAGATTTCCTTCGTTACCGAAGAAAAACCCAGAAAGGACAAACCATGGATATCATCACCCTCGCCGAGGTCGCTGGTAACCTCAACGCTATTGGCTACGGCCTGGCCACCATCGGACCTGGCATCGGTCTGGGCATCCTGATCGGCAAGACCATCGAGGGCACCGCTCGTCAGCCTGAGCTCGGCGGCCGTCTGCAGACCCTCATGTTCCTCGGCCTTGCATTCGTCGAGGTGCTGGCCCTCCTCGGTCTGGTGGCAGGCTTCATCTTCCAGTGAGTCCTCGGTAGGCCGTGGCGCCGCATCGTGCGCCTGAACCATTCCATCGCACCACGGTGCAGGGAATGCGCAGGGAGCTGAAAACAGGCGGCCGGCAAACTAGGAATCACGGAAGAGCCTTAAGAAAAGGAGAACGACATGACTATTGCGGAAGGTGAAAAAAGCGGCATCGCGCTGTTCATCCCCCAGGTCTATGACATCGTATGGTCGCTGATTATTCTGCTGATCGTTGCGGTGTTCTTCTACAAGTTCTTCATGCCGAAGTTCCAAGCCGTGTTCGATGAGCGTGCGGCCAAGATCGAGGGTGGCATTGCCAAGGCCGAACAGGCTCAGGCTGATGCCGTCGCCGCCAAGGAGAAGTACGAGGCCCAGCTGAGCACCGCTCGCGTGGAAGCCTCCAAGATCCGTGACGACGCCCGCGCCGAAGCATCGCATATCATCGCCGATGCCCGTTCCCGCGCCGAAAGCGACGCGGCACAGATCACCGCCAACGCGCAGCGTTCCATCGAGTCGCAGCAGCAGCAGGCACTGGTCTCGCTCAAGGGCGAGGTCGGCGTGCTGGCTACCGCTTTGGCAGGCAAGATTCTTGGAACCAAGCTTCAGGACGCCGACGTGCAGTCGTCGATGATCGATCAGATGATCGACGATATGAGCACCAGCGGCAAGTGAGCCATGGCACAGAAGGCAAATACGGCACAGAAGAAAGGCAGGTGACCAATGCGAGGAGAAGCATCGCGTATAGCCGACAGGCAATCGCGTGACACGCTGGCCCCCAAGCTGCGCGATACGCGCGAGGAGGCCTGGCGCATCGGCAACGAGCTGTTCACCCTCACCAGCCTGCTGGACCACAACATCCAGGTCGAGCGTGCGCTCACCGATCCATCCCGTCCGGTTAAGGACAAGGTGGATGTGCTTAACACCCTCGTGGGCGGTCAGGCACACCCGATGACCATGGAGATCATGGCCGATCTGGTGGGCCGCAAGTGGAGCCGCGTGTCCGATATCGCCAACGCCGTCGAAGATTTCGGCGTGGACGCGATGATGTATTACGCGGACGCCACCGACCAGACCCTCAAGGTCGCCATCGAGCTGGCCCAGCTGCATTCCGCGCTGCTCAACCTGCCGGTGGTGCGCTCCAAGCTCTATGATGCTTCGGTGTCCAGCGAAACCCGCGTCAAGCTGTTCCGCGAGCTGTTCTCCAGCAAGGACCTGAACCCCATCACCATGCGCTTGGCCGAACATGCCACCTGCAATCTGAGGAACCGCCGCTACCTGACCACCATTCAGTGGCTGATCAACAAGTTCTCCCGCCATATGGGCGAGTCGATGGTCACCGTGACCACCGCAAGCCCGTTGAGCGACGAGCAGATCAAGAAGCTGATTGCGATCTATACCAAGAAGGTCGGTCGCGCGGTCCACATCAATTCGGTGGTTGACCCGTCCGTTCTGGGCGGCATGCGCATTCAGGTGGGCGACGAAGTAACCGATAATACGGTGGTCGCGCAGCTGGAGAATCTGCATCGAACAGTGAAGGCTAAGGCCTGACGAATACAGCGTTAGCCGTTGACGCACGGAGTTTTTCTCCGTCGTTTGCGGCGAACACCTCCCCGCAAGGGGAGGATACACAAGAAAACAATAAGGAGTGATCATGGCAGAACTCACCATTGATCCCGCCTCGGTACGCAAGGCGCTGGACGATTTCGTCCAGGCGTACAAGCCGAGCGACACTCCCACCCAAGAGGTGGGCTATGTCGCCACGGCCGGCGACGGCATTGCGCACGTGACGGGACTGCCTGGTTGCATGGCCAACGAGCTGCTGACCTTCGAGGACGGCACGCTGGGCCTGGCGTTCAACCTTGACGCCCGCGAGATCGGCGTGGTGATCCTCGGCGACTTCGCAGGCATCGAGGAAGGCCAGGAAGTGCGCCGCACCGGCGAAGTGCTCTCCGTGCCCGTGGGCGACGGCTACCTTGGCCGCGTGGTCGATCCGCTGGGCAAGCCGATCGACGGCTTGGGCGAGATCAAGAGCGAAGGCCGCCGCATCCTGGAGGCTCAGGCCCCCGATGTGATGCACCGTCACCCGGTGGACGAGCCTATGTCGACCGGCCTGAAGGCCATCGACGCAATGACGCCGATTGGTCGTGGCCAGCGTCAGCTCATCATCGGCGACCGCCAGACCGGTAAGACGGCCATCGCCATCGATACCATCATCAACCAGAAGGCCAACTGGGAATCCGGCGATCCGAAGAAGCAGGTGCGCTGCATCTACGTGGCCGTCGGCCAGAAGGGCTCCACCATCGCCTCCGTCAAGCAGTCGCTTGAGGACGCCGGTGCTATGGAGTACACCACCATCGTGGCTTCCCCGGCTTCTGATTCCGCAGGCTTCAAGTACATCGCCCCCTACACCGGCTCGGCCATCGGCCAGCACTGGATGTACAACGGCAAGCATGTGCTGATCGTCTTCGACGACCTGTCCAAGCAGGCCGAAGCCTACCGCTCGATTTCGCTGCTGCTGCGTCGCCCGCCGGGGCGTGAAGCCTACCCGGGTGATGTGTTCTACCTGCACTCCCGTCTGCTCGAACGCTGCGCAAAGGTCTCCGACGACCTCGGCGGCGGTTCGATGACGGGTCTGCCGATCGTCGAGACCAAGGCGAACGATGTGTCCGCCTACATCCCGACCAACGTGATCTCCATCACCGACGGCCAGATCTTCCTGCAGTCCGATCTGTTCAACGCCAACCAGCGCCCCGCAGTGGACGTGGGCATTTCGGTGTCCCGAGTTGGTGGCGCGGCCCAGACCAAGGCTCTGAAGAAGGTCTCCGGCACGCTGAAGATCTCCCTGGCCCAGTACCGCTCGCTGGAAAGCTTCGCCATGTTCGCCTCCGATCTGGATGCGGCCTCCAAGGCGCAGCTGACCCGTGGTGCCCACCTGACCGAGCTGCTCAAGCAGCCGCAGTTCCATCCCTATTCGATGGAGCAGGAAGTCGTGTCCGTGTGGACCGGCACCCACGGCAAGCTTGACGACCTCGATCTGAAGGACGTGCTGCCCTTCGAGCAGGGTCTGCTGGACTACATCGAGCACAACACCGACATCCTCAAGACCATCCGTGAGACCGAGGACTTCACCGCCGACACCGAGGCTGCCCTCGCTAAGGCCGTGGATGCCTTCCGCGCCACCTTCGTCTCCTCCAACGGCAAGCCGCTGGTCGAGAAGAAGCCCGACGTGTCCAAGGCCACCCCGGTCGATCAGGAAACGATCGTGGCAGGAGACAAGTAAGCCATGGGCTCGCAACTCGCATTGAAATCACGCATCCATTCCACCGAGTCGTTGGCGAAGATCTTCAACGCTCAGGAGATGATCGCGTCTTCGCATATCGCCAAGGCCCGCGACGTGGCCCTGAACGCGAAGCCGTACACCGATGCGATTTTCGATGCCGTGCAAGCGTTGGTGGCCCACACCCATATCACGCATCCGATTGCGGTGAGGGACGAGCATAATCCGCGTGTAGCGGTGCTCGCCCTCACCTCGGATCGTGGTATGGCGGGTCCCTACACCTCCTCGATCATCCGCGAAACGGAAATGCTGCTGGCCCGCCTCGAGGCGGACGGCAAGCAGCCGGAGCTGTTCGTGTACGGCCGTCGCGGTTCGACGTACTACAAGTACCGCAACCGTGACATCGCGGCGACTTGGGAAGGTGACACCGACCAGCCCGGCGTTGAAATCGCCGAGACGATTTCCAACACCCTGATGGACGCCTACATGAAGCCGGCGGACAAGGGCGGAGTCTCCGAACTCTATATCGTCTACACCGAGTTCATCAACATGGTGGTGCAGAAGGTGCGCGTGCTGCGCATGCTGCCTGTCGAAATCGTGGAGAACGAGACACCGGATCGCGCGCCGGAATCTGAGATTCCAGTGGACGATGTGACTCCGTTGTACGCCTTCGAGCCAAGCCTTGATGAAGTGCTGGATGCCATTCTGCCGAAGTACATCCAGTCGCGTATCCACGAATGCCTGCTGACCGCAGCCGCATCCGAAACCGCGAGCCGTCAGAACGCCATGCATACGGCAACTGACAACGCTCGCAGTCTGATTGATGATCTGACGCGCCAGCTCAATGCTTCGCGCCAGGCCTCGATCACCCAGGAACTTACCGAAATCATCGGCAGCGCCGACGCGCTGAACAAAGAAGAAGAGTAGGAACGCGATATGGCTGACAACCAGACCGAAGCGAGACTCGAACCGACCAACGGGCGCGTCACCCGCGTTCAGGGTTCGGTTATTGACGTTGAATTCCCGGTGGGCCACCTGCCCGACATCTACAACGCTCTGACCGTCGAGCTGAGCAACACCGGCACGCAGGAAGAGGGCGAAACCACCCACACCATCACCCTTGAGGTCGAACAGCACCTCGGCGACTCCACTGTGCGCGCCGTGGCTCTGAAGCCGACCGATGGCTTGGTGCGTGGTGCTTCCGTGACCGACACTGGCGAGCCGATTTCCGTGCCCGTGGGCGATGTGACCAAGGGTCACGTGTTCGACGTGTCCGGCAACATCCTCAACAAGAAGCCGGATGAGACGATTACCGTCACCGAGCGTTGGCCCATCCACCGCAACCCGCCTGCATTCGATCAGCTGGAATCCAAGACCCAGATGTTCGAAACCGGCATCAAGGTGATTGATCTGCTGACCCCGTACGTGCAGGGCGGCAAGATTGGTCTGTTCGGTGGCGCAGGCGTGGGTAAGACCGTGCTGATCCAGGAGATGATTCAGCGTGTGGCGCAGAACCACGGCGGTGTCTCCGTGTTCGCCGGCGTTGGTGAGCGTACCCGTGAGGGTAACGATCTGATCGGCGAAATGGACGAAGCCGGCGTGCTTGAGAAGACCGCACTGGTCTTCGGCCAGATGGATGAGCAGCCGGGTACCCGTCTGCGCGTGCCGCTGACCGCACTGACCATGGCTGAGTACTTCCGCGACGTGCAGAACCAGGACGTGCTGTTGTTCATCGACAACATCTTCCGCTTCACGCAGGCCGGTTCTGAGGTGTCCACCCTGCTGGGCCGTATGCCTTCCGCCGTGGGTTACCAGCCGAACCTGGCCGACGAGATGGGTGCGCTTCAGGAGCGCATCACCTCGACCCGGGGCCACTCGATCACCTCGCTGCAGGCCATCTACGTGCCCGCCGACGATTACACCGATCCGGCCCCGGCCACGACCTTCGCCCATTTGGACGCCACCACCGAGCTTTCTCGTGATATCGCATCCAAGGGTATTTACCCGGCTGTGGATCCGCTGAGCTCCACCTCCCGCATCCTCGACCCGCGTTACGTGGGCCAGGCGCACTACGACTGCGCGAACCGCGTCAAGGCGATTCTGCAGCGTAACAAGGAGCTGCAGGACATCATCGCCCTGATCGGTATCGACGAGCTTGGCGAAGAGGATAAGACCACTGTTAACCGCGCCCGTAAGATTGAGCAGTTCCTCGGCCAGAACTTCTATGTGGCCGAGAAGTTCACCGGTCGCCCGGGCTCCTACGTGCCGGCCGACGAGACCATCGAGGCCTTCACCCGCATCTGCGACGGCGTGTATGACGACGTCCCGGAGCAGGCGTTCTCCGGCATCGGTGGCATCGACGACCTCGAAGCCAAGTGGCATGACATGCAGAAGGAACTGGGTGCGTAATGGCTGAATCGGCAAAGACCACCATGAAGGTGAACATCGTCGCCGCCGACCATCCTGTGTGGCACGGCGAGGCGACGTCGGTGACCATCCCCGCCTACGAGGGCGGCATGGGCATCCTGCCGGACCACGAGCCGGTGCTCACGGTGATCAAGTCCGGCACGGTCACCGTGGTCGAGCCCGACAACGACCGCCATATGTTCGAGGTGACCGACGGATTCATCGCCTTCGACTCGAACAAGCTCACTGTGGCCGTTGAACGCGGCCGCGACGTGAAGTACTCCACTACCGAGGAGCAGTAGAGTTTCTTCATTTCATAACAGCGGAGCCTCACTCAACCCCTGAGTGAGGCTCCGCTGTTGTTTATTAGCCTTGGGCTGTCATGGGATACGGTACAGTGGTGGGACGTGCGAATCATTGTTGCTGACTGCTCGGCCGAATATTCCGGCCGCCTCAACGCCTCTCTGCCGCTGGCCAAGCGTGTGCTGCTTATCAAGGCCGACAACAGCCTGCTTATTTTCTCCGAACTCGGTTCCTATAAGCCGTTGAACTGGATGGCAGCCCCTTGCACACTTAAGGATGTGACCGCGCAAGTCATCGGGCAAGTCGGTGATGAATCTGGTGATGAAGCCGCTGAGGCTGGACAAGTCGATGCTCAGTCTAAAACCAACGAATCCGCTGATTCTGCCGAGCCCTCCGAGACCTTGCCGCAACAAGTACTGCGCGTCAGCTCCGATAAATCCTCGGACGTACTCGAAGTGAGCCTGTTCCACGTCTACAGCGACGAAAGCTACGATCTGGGCGAGGATCCGGGCTTGGTCAAAGACGGCGTCGAAGACCATCTCCAGCGCTACCTAGCCGAACAAATCGAACGTATCGGCGCAGGCGCCAAACTGGTGCGCCGCGAATACCCCACCGCCATCGGCCCGGTGGATATCATGGCCATCAACGCCGACGGCGAGCATGTGGCCGTCGAAATCAAGCGCCACGGCGGCATTGATGGCGTTGAACAGCTGACGCGCTACTGCGAATTGCTCAACCGTGACCCGCTGCTGGCCCCCGTGCATGGCATCTTCGCCGCCCAAACCATTACGCCGCAGGCTCAGGTGCTTGCCAAGGACCGCGGCTTCACCTGCCTGATTCTCGACTACGACGAGATGAAAGGCGTGGAAGACGACTCCCTGCGTCTGTTCTAAGGTTTTCGACGCCCCACAACTTGAGCGCTGACCAATCGAACGTAAATTCTTCAGTCAAGATACGAAGAGGCCCGCTGTCGGACGATATCAAACCGTCCGACAGCGGGCCTTCGTGATCCTTCGTCTATTGTTCGTCTATTGGTCCGCTAACGGGTGAATCCGTGCGGAACTATACGAATCAGTATGCTGCAACGATATCCACCACGAATACCAACGTAGCGCCGCCCGGAATCGTGTCACCGGAGCCACTATCGCCGTAACCCAGGTCAGAGGGGATTATCAGCAGTACCTGGGAGCCGACGGTCTGACCGATCAGACCATCCTTCCAACCCTGGATAATCGAACCGGAGGAAGACAGATCGGCGTCGAAGGTGGCGTCGCGATCCCACGAGGAATCGAACTGAGTGCCGTCGGTGAGCCAGCCGGTGTACTTGACCACGGCGGTGCTGGCGTCGGTCAGCTTAGCGCCGTCGCCCTTGATCAGCGTCTGCGTAATCAACTTATCGACCTTGCCCTGACCATTCATATCAATCGAGGGCTTGCCATCCTTGGCGCGCGTAACCTTCGGCAGATCGGCCGGCACATCGGTTACTTCGGTGCCGGTGGCCTTGTCCAGATCCTTGGACTTGGAAACCAGCGTCATCGCCATAATGTAGTTGTAGCCGGAGGAGCTTTCGTCGTTGATGCCGAAGCCGATGGTGGTGTTGATCTTGGCACCCTTGATCGTTTCGTAATACGGAGAGGTGAGGGTGGATTCGCTCACCTTAATCGAACAATCGGCGGCTTGGCCATCGCCCCACGTGTCCATGATTTCGGTGCCGTCCTTGAGGTTGACGGCCACGCCGCGGGCGCACACACGGTCGCCCTCTTCAATGACGTCGCCGTCGCCCTTCTGCAGCACGACGTACGAGCCATCCGAGACGGTCATCGGCGATTTGAAGGAGATGGTCGGCTTCTCGCCGAGCTTGCCGGTGGCGGTGACGCCGGCGATCTGGTTTTTGCTGTCGCTTGAAGTGTTGGACGAGTCGGAGGAATTGGAGCAACCGGCCACGGCGATGCACATCATCAGCGAGCAGGCCACGGCGGCGGTTTTCGACAATACGGAGGTTACAGACTTGCGCATGGCACACCACAGTACCGGGGAACCCTGATTTTCAGCTGTCCTAGGTAATCAACAGGTGGTGATTGTAGAATGGCAACGTTATGAGTGTTGAAGAACAGACAACAGAGCACGAGCATGAGCGCGACACCAAGCGCCCCACTCGTCATGCCGTAATCATGCGCGGAGTGGTGACGCCCATCTTTGGCCTGCTCGCCGTAGCGGCCATTGCCTTGGGGCTGCTCAATGCTACCGTGTGGAAGCCTTCTCACGATATTGACGCCACGGCCAGCGTTTCCGGCTCGCGCTATATCGTCACCGATCCAGGTGTGCTGCCGCTGCTGGATAAGAATGCGACACTCACCGTGAACGCATCCTCATCTTCCGATGAGATATGCGTGGCATTGGGATCGTCCAAGGACGTTGCCGGTTGGGTGGCTGCTGACGGCAACAGCTACCAGCGCATCACCGGGCTGGCATCATGGAGCGAACTGTCGACGCAGACGGGCAAGGCGTCGTCCAGCAGCTCATCCTCCTCTGGCACACAGAGTGAGCCGGTGGATTTCCGCGATTCACAGATGTGGACCTCCGTTGAATGCGACAAAGGTTCCGTGTCCATTGATAGCAAGAACACCGACGATACGACGATGGCCATCATCGATTTGGGCCAGCGTAACGCTCGGGCCACGGTGGAGATGCACTGGGTGCGCTCCGAGGTGCCGGATTTTGCCATGCCGTTCTATTTAAGCGGCGGTCTGTTGGCCGTACTGGCTGTATTGAGCGCATCGCTATTTGCCATGCCGCCGCATAAGCGTCGCCATCGTTCTGTGGCTGCTGAGGCTGCTGGTGCTGCTGTATCCGCTGCCGCCGGTACACGAGCTGCCGATGAGGTGCCGATTGGTGTGGCACTGGCTGGAACTATGCGCAAGATCACCCCGTCGAAACGTCGTCGTCATGCCACGTCACATCGTCGTTCCGGTGCGCGCCCGACGCAGAATACTGAAGTTTCCGAAGCTCTCGAAACGCCAACCATCATCGATCCGTCCGCACGTAACCTGGTTGCCGACCAGCAGCAAGGTGCGGCTGGTACGGCTGGTGCTGACGCCGGCGCTGCTGCGACTGCTGCTACGGATACTGCCGCGACCACCGCTGCGGGCAACGCTACGGATAATGCTTCGAGCAATGCTTCGGACAATGCCGATCGCGTGGTGCAGTCGGGGCATCCGGACAACGATGTGGAATCCACCTCGGTAATCACTCCGGATGAATTGCAAGCCTATTTCGCGCGTCTGGCGCAGGAAGTCGGCGATGCCGGCAGCGACACTGGTCAGGAGAATCGTTGATGAGCATACGAATGAACAAAGCCTGCGCGGCCGCAGTGGCCATTATTGCCCTGATCGCACCGCTGGGTGCTTGCGAAGGTCAACTGCCCACTCCCACCACTGCTGGTTCTTCGGCGGCGGCCACGCCAGACCTCACCGAAGCGCAGGAGAAAAAGATCCGCACTGCCATTCTTGAGGCAATCGGCAAAGCCGATCAAGGCAAAAGCACGGATGGGCTGGACGCTTGGATGGGCGGGCCTCAGCTGGAAATCCGGTCCAGTCAGATCACCATCGCCCAGCGCACCGGTAATATGAGCGCGTTCGCCACCATCCCCAAAGACATCACGCAAACCGTGATCCCCACCGATGATGGCTGGCCTCGCTCGGTGTTCACTATCACCACCACCACGGAGGATCAGCAATCCAACCGTCTGCTGGTATTCAATCAGGAATCGGCGCAGCAGAACTACAAGCTCGTGGCCATGGCGCGACTGTTCCAAGGCGCGCAGCTGCCCAAGTTCGAAATCGCCTCCCACGGTTCGCGCATGGGGCAGGCAAAGGATGAGAACCTGGTCGCCACTCCCGCCGACGCGTTGGCCCAGTATGCCGACGTGCTGCAGAATGGCACGAACAGCAAGTACTCCGACAAGTTCGCCGATGACGACTTGCGCAGCAATATCGCTGAACTGACGACCACGGTGCAGGAAGGTATGCAGCGCAACAATGGTACGCAGCAGCAGACCTTCACCGCGGTTCCCGATCAGATGTGGATAATGCGATCGCCCGACGGTGGCGATCTGGTGGTTGGCCGTATCGACTCCGTGTGGACGCGCCAGGCCGGCGACGGGCGCGAATCGCAGCCCGCCTCCGACGATGAGAAGGCGTTGTACAACTCCGACAAGTTCACCAGCACTATGAAGGTGACGTATGTGAACGTGGTGGCGCTGTACATTCCGCAAGCGGATTCGGACGAGCAGATCACCGCAGTGGGTGCCGATCGTCAGCCGGTTAAGGTCGAAGCGTTGTAGTGCGCTGGTAAGCCGGTAGGTCGATAAGTCGGTAAGTCGGTAAGTCGTGTCTCTTCTTTGAGCGCAATTTCGATGCTGGAAGGTGCTGGAACTAGGATGTGGTTCCAGCACCTTTTTGTTGTGGGCGATGTATGGAGGCAACTATGGCAGATCAGCAATTCAATCCGGGCGTATCGTTGGCGGGCGCGGTCGATTTGGGCGCGCTGGCCCATCAGGTGAAGGCCGAACCTGGGCAGGCTGGTGGCGCGCCTGCAGCTGGCGGCTATGTGATCGACACCACGGAGAACACGTTCCAAGCCATGGTGCAGACCTCCGCCACCTTCCCGATTCTGATGTTCCTGTGGGTGCCGACCGATGATCGCCTGTTCCCCATGGCCCGTGCGCTGGGCGACGCGGTGAACAAGCTGAACGGCCAGATTCAGTTGTCGCGTATTGATATCGCCACGAATGCTTCGATTGCTCAGGCTCTGCAGGTGCAGGGTGCGCCCGCGCTGTTTGCGCTGATTGGTGGTCGTCCGATGCCGCTGCTGCAGGGATTGCCCGGCGACGACGAGCTCAAGCAGATTTGCGATGAAGTGATTCCAAAGATTATTCAGGCCGCCGCACAGTCCGGTGTGAATGGCACTGCGCCGTATTCCGGCGATCCGGATGCCGCCGGTGCCGATGGTGCTGGCGCGGGTGCCGCTGGGGTTGCCGCACAAACGGTACCGCCGGAGCATACCGAAGCGCATCGCTTGGCCGAAGAGGGCGATTACGCCGCTGCCGCTGCCGAATATGCGCGTGTGATGGAAAAGGATCCGAAGGATACGCTGGCCGCTCGCGAGCATGCCAAGGCGTTGCTGCTGGCGCGCTCGGCCCAGGCGAATGTGCGTGAGGTGCGTGCCGCTGCAGCCGCTGCTCCCGATGATGTGGAGGCCCAGCTGGCTGTGGCCGATATCGATATGATCGGCGGGCAGATTCAGGATGCCTTCGACCGTCTGCTGGACTTCCTGGCCTCCGGTCACAAGGCGGATATCGAGCCGGTGCGTGAGCGCCTGCTGGAATACTTTGCTATTCCTGAGCCGACTGACGCGCGCCTGAAGCAGGCTCGCCGTCGCCTGGCCACGTTGATGTACTGATTGTCTGGCCGCATTGATGCGCAGATTGGTGTCGTTGTTTTAGCGGGGCTGATGCGGCAACAGCGCTTGCGGGGTGTCTGCGAGTTGTCAGACCATTTTGTTGTGACCGAACAGCTGCTGGAACTGAGGTCCTGTTTCAGCCAGTTCGGCTTCGAAATCGGCCGCCCACTCGCTAAACGGGCGGCCGGCGAGCCCGTCGTTGTTGAACCGCGCCTGATCGGTGATTTCGGTAATGCAGAATTTCGGAATCGTCAGGTTGGTTACCGGGCTGGAACGTTCGGCCTCGGCGACCACCAGTGGCGCGTTCGCCCCGCCGAACACGTCCACGCTCCAGCCGTCTTCGGCGATCCATGCGGAATATCGGTTTTTGATAATGATTGAGCCGCCTCGTTTGATGAGCTCGGCGGCGATGCGCGTATCGATGGAGCGCTCCACCTCGTAGCGCGTGCCGCCCACGGACGGGCCTTTTACGGTGACGTACGCTTCGGAGAAGCGATCCTGATACTGGTTCAACACTGCTGCGGGATCGACGTCCGGCGTCATGTCAAGACTGATATTGCGTGAGGCCAAGCGCACGCGCAGGGCATAATTGTCGGTATACACGTAGTAACTCTGGATAATCAGCGTGGGATTATCGCCGTCGTTGTATTCTTCCGGCAGTTCGCGGCAGAAGAAGCGGCGCTCGTATTCGAAATCATTCGTGTGGTCCGACATAGCCCCATTGTAGGGCGTATTGTGCCGCGAAATCGGCTAGAGATGAACGATTGCAAAAAATGTGAAACACTCACACACGACCCGGCTGACCAATATGGACGCGGGTGGTGTACAGTAGTGGAGTTGCTCGGGTTCGTAGCTCAGTGGATAGAGCGTCTGTCTCCGGAACAGAAGGTCGTGGGTTCGATCCCCATCGAGCCCACGAGAATGGCTGGAATTCCAAAGATTCCAGCCTTTTGTGTTCTTTAAAACGTTGTGATAAGGCTGTGCGTTTGTTGGTGCGGTGTAATGGGTGAAGGCGACACGCCGTCGAAAGAGGTGGTGTGAAGGGGGTATTGGAAAACGACTTCCTGATGGCGTTCAGATATGTTTTCTCAGATGAGGAAGGAAGCGGTTTAAGGGGGTCTGAGCGTTCCGCCCAACGGCTACCGTGACGGTTGAATAGATGCGTTCGACCATCGGGCGCATGCAAACGTCCGGTCGCGAAGAAGAGAGCGTGACCGGGGAAAGCGTGAAAACATGCGAAATCATTCGCTCCCCCCCCCCCCTATTGGCTTGTAGAGAGCTGGGAAAGAAAATAACGGGCTTTGTCGCAGGCTTCGCCATGCTGGCCACAGGTGGTATCGTCGCCACCGCAGCAGCAGCGGAACCGCAATCTAACGAGACGCCGCAGACGGCCACCGTGGTGAAGACCGTCGACGAGTTCAAAAAAGCGATTGCTGCTCAGAGCAATCTGATTACCGTTGATGGTGATTTTGAACTTGACGATATGGTGGTATTGCCGCAGCAGTCAGATATTACGGTTGGCGGCAAGGGAACAATTCAGTTCGGAACAACTGGTGGTATTAAAGTTCCTGACGATGCGTCGTTAATTATCGATAGCGACAAGTTGGTGTGGGATGGCGGCAATGGCGGTGGTACTGAAGCTGCAGCGCACGCTGTGCCGATGATCTGGTCCCAAGGCAAGCTGAAGCTGAAAGCCGGTATCATTCAGAATTTCACAGGCGGTAATCCTTCGGTAAACGATGCTTATTTGTCTTTGACTGGTATCAATGCCGTATACATTGATGGCACCGGTGATGGCCAGAGTGAGTTCATTATGGATGGCGGTTCCATTGAGAAGAACACTACTGCCGGTACGAATTATGGCGGTGGCGGCGTTAAACTTGCTGGCGATAAAGCTGTCATGACCATGAACGGTGGCAAGATCAGCGGCAATCATGCCACTCGTAACGATACTAGTGACGGTATCTTTGGCGGCGGTGTCATGTTGTTCAATGGTGGCACGTTCACTATGAACGATGGCGAGATTACGAACAACGTGGCAGGCTCAATGGATTTCCAACAGGACGCGTTAGGCGGTGGCGTTGCGGCTATAGGAATGGGCAGTAAAGCTCATGTGGTATTGAACGGTGGCTTTATCAGCGGCAATAAAGCACTGTCGGCTATTGGTGGCCACGGCGGCGGTGTCATGGTTCACACTGAAGCTACGTTTGAAGCCCAAGGTGGTTCTATCAGTAACAACGAAACCACCGGTATGGGCGGCGGTCTGTATGTGGACGGTCTTGCCACTGATGGCGTTTCGAATAATAAGTTCTACAACACGGTTATCACTGGTAACACTGCAACCAATCTTGGCGGCGGCCTATGGATTTGCCCGACTGGTCGCGGTAGCCTCAGCGTGACCAAGGGAGCAGCAATCTATGACAACAGTGCGCCGAATGATTCGGATTCTTCGGCATCGACAGCTGCAGGTGATGATTTCGTTGCGCATCCTCGCAAAGGGGATGCCAAGTATCCGGTCACCTTGGCTTCGCGTATGCTCGGCGGCGGTAAAGCAACCTGGTATCAGGATGGAGGATTGCTGCCGAACTTGACCAATGATGATGGCAGCTATAGCCGTCCCAATCCGCAGGCCAACGCTGAGGTCCCTCGTTATGATGCCGAAAACCCTGGCGAAGCTGTCGTGTTGGAAAACGACGAACAAGCTCGTGCACTCAAGAATGTGACTACCGGTGGTGCCAAGGCGCTTGCGAACAAGTTAGGCAAGGTCGTAATCTCGGGCAATAAGGCGAAGGTCGGCGGTGGCGTGGCCACAAATTCGATGATTTCCTTTGGAGGCGACGACGAAGGTGAAGACATTGATTATTCGCTGACCGTCACCAAGCAGTGGGATGATGCCATCGCTGAAGCTGATCGCAAAGATGTATCCATTGACCTTAAGATCGGCAATAATCTCATCGACAGCGCGAAACTCAGCGCAAACAATGAGTGGACAGCGACATTTGATCATCTACCCGCTCCCGATGGGTACGATGCTAATGGCACTCCGTATCTTAGCGACAAGGATGGCGAACACCTTAAGTTCCAGATTGTTGAATCCAGTTCTGGTTATGAAGTGGAATACGGTGCATGGACACACGATGCTGACAAGCATACGCTGACAACGAGTCTCATCAATAAGCTCCCTGTCAATGCTTCGTTGACGGTCCAGGGGTTGAAGACGGTTGATGGCGAGAAGCCGGATAGCACGGACTTCAAGTTCAAGCTTGTGCCCGGTAACGATGCCACGAAGCAAGCCATCACCGACGGTAGCATTGTGCTTCCCGATAGTGCTGTGGATGGCAGCGTAATGTACACAGGCAATGACTCCGAGGGCAAGTTCGCGTTCGACGCGATTACCTTCACCAAGCCTGGAAGCTATCAGTTCCTGGTGACCGAGCCTGCAGACATGGTTCCCGACGGATATGTTGGCGACGCTGCTGTATATACGGTTGGCGTGACCGTTGACGATAGCATGCAGGCGAGCATCGCCTATCTCACCAAACAGGTGGGCAAAGTCATCACCCAATTAACCGGTGAAAACATGGTCATCAGATTCGACAACACGACCAGTACGACTCCGCCGACTCCCACTCCGACGCCTCAGGACGCAACGTTAACCGTCAAGAAGGTCATCGAAGGCTGCGACAAGAACGGTTCATTCGATGTTACGACCAGTGTGCCTTACGCGGGTGTGAACGATACGGTCAGTCTTGGCGATGGCGATTCGAAGGACTATACGATTCATTTCCAGGATCCGAATGGTGCCTTTGCCTACACCGTTCAGGAAGCAGATCCGGGCAACGGATATCAGGTTAGTGTTTCCGATGGCACGTCCACAGTGGATGGCACCGCGTTCAGCGGCAGCATCAAGCCGGGACAGCATGTGACGGTTACGGTGACGAACAAGGGTGAGGATTGTCCGGTGCCTCCGGAGCCTACCCCTGATCCTGATCCTGAGCCTGAGCCGGAACCTAAGCCTGAACCAGAACCTGAACCGACGCCGACCCCTGAGCCTAAGCCGGTTCCGGTTCCCAACACTGGAAACAAACCGAAGCCAGAACTGAGCAAAACCGGTGTGGCTATTGCCGGTGTTGCGGGTGCAGTGGTTCTCCTGCTCATCGCCGGTATTGCGCTGACGGTAGTGCGCCAGCGTCGCAATCAGTGATTGGCATGCATAGCAGGGCATGACAAAAAGGAGGTTCGGAATAGTGAGATTTCCGAACCTCCTTATCTTCGTATTCATTGACGTAATAGGGGGAGCGTAACCGTATGGTTAACGCACGTCGTAAATTCACCAAGCAGCAAATCCAATATTTGCGTACGTTGCCGGCGGTCGCAAACGTGACTGCGGTGCGAATTACATATTCGGACAGGTTCCGCACTCAGGCGACGGCACGGTATTTGTCAGGGGATAGTCCGGTGCGAATCTTTCGCGAGGCGGGACTTGATCCCAAAATTATCGGATACAAACGAATCGAACGTGCGTTCGCGCGATGGAAGCTAGGTGCGAAGTCATCGCCCGGCGTTGACAGGGGATGGGTTGTTGTCGAAGGTGACGGGCGGGCTTCGGATGCCTCTGAAGCGGATGGCACGCATCGTCTGACTGGTTTCGACCTCCGCGATCGGTTGATTGCCGATCAGGCGTTACAGATTGCACAGCTCAAGGAATATGTTGGTGAACTCGAGCGTGAGCTAGATCGATCTGTAGAACGTGCAGATGAGACAAATCGCACTCAACTGTGATGGCATCATGCGCATTGCTGAAGCTGGGCTGGGCATTGGTGCCGTTAGGATGGCCTGCGGCCTATATGAGTCGTCGTCCACAAGAGGACTGACGCATGAACGACAGGAGTGTATGTCATGGCTGAAGAGCAGATCAAGAATCAGAACGGGTCCAAGAAGACCAACAAGTGGCTGGTGCCGGTCATCGTGATTGTGGCGGTGGTGGTACTGGCTGTGGCCATCGTATTCGGTGTGCGCATGATGAATGGTGGAGCCGGCGTTGCCTCGCTGGATGATGCCAAAGCCGCCTGCGCCACGGCCTCCGACGAGAACCGCGTTGCTGCCAACGAATACAGCGCGCTGGTTAATGGCGATGCCGCCGAAGCCGCAGCGCTTACCGAGGATGATGTGACCGACGCCTCCACGCTGGAGGCATTGAACGAGGCGCTCGCCGCCGAAGCCCCCGAATATCCCGGTTGCGTGGCCGACGATCAGGCCGGCTACGAATCCGCTACCCAGCAGATCAACGAGCTGACCGGCTGGTATCAGGATCAGTTGGACACGCTGCAGCAGGCAGTGGATGCAGTGAACGCCGCCAAGCAGTAAGTTCCAAGCAGTACATTCCGTGGAATCTTGCGTCATGCTGCCGATAAACAGCATGACGCAAGTTGTATGCCACAGTACAATCCACCCGCACAAAATCGACCTCCACAGGTGACGTCGGATGATGTGCGGGTGTTGTGTTTCATGTGTTTCTGACGGTAGTTGGCTGTCCCTGAAACAGCCCCTGAAATAACCCCTAAGACTGTGTGCACGGCTTCCGCTGTCTGCGATAGTGGCAGATATGTTGCCGAGCATGTTGGCCAGCCCGTATTGCGGGCATGGTCAGGGGCTCGTAACGCTGGTTTCTTATACTGTGGCGCGACAATGCAATAACGCATGCTCGTGTTCATAGGAGGAACAGTATGAGCGAGAAAATGGAAGCAGTAGCCACTTCTGAAGCGCCGGCCGCGCTGGGCGCGTACAGCCAGGCCGTCAAGGCCAACGGATTCGTGTTCGTCTCCGGCCAGCTGGGCATTGACCCGGCCACCGGCGAACTGGCTGGCGAATCCGCCGCCGAGCAGGCTGCTCAGGCGCTGAAGAACATTAAGCACATTCTCGACACTGCCGGCACCGGCATCGAGCATGTGTGTCGCGCCACCATCTACCTGAAGAACGTGGAGGACTTCAAGGACGTGGACGCCGTCTATGCGCAGGCGTTCATCGGTCCCGTCAAGCCCGCGCGCGTGGCCTTCGGCAACAACATGATCCCCAAGGGCGCGCTGGTGGAAATCGACGCCATCGCCGTGCTGTAGTTGGGCATATCGGGCACGGTACTACGGCTGGGCTGTGACTTGTCACGGGTGACCTTCCGGTTGTCACGGTTGACCTGTTGATCGTCACGGTTCACCTGCGGAATGGTTACATACCTATGTAACAATTCGGCAGGTGAACCGTGACAACTGATAGGCGAACGGTGATAACCGACAGATGAACCGTGACGACCGACAGTCCGGCCAGCTCAGTCAGCCAGCCCAGCCAGCCAGTCCGTTGGCGTCGGGTTGCGGCACAATAGTGGGCATGGCATCCAAAGGAAAACCCTCACCGCGTTCAGCCGTCTCGCCGTTGAGCGACACACAGGTGGCCAAACTGGCCGCCAAACACACGCTGGTTGACCCCACCAAGTATTACCCTACCGGCCCGCGCACGCCCAATCAGGCTGAAATCGACGCCCAGAACCCCAAAGCCACCAAACGACTGCTGGCCGGGGTTTCCGTAGTATTCCGAGCCAGCTGCAAAACGCGCGCCTGGGGTTTGGAACACGTGCCCGAAACCGGCCCGTTCATCACCGCAGCCAGTCACGTCACCATGTTCGACGTATTCGTGCCGATGATGAGCCTGTTTCATATGGGCCGCCGCCCCCGGTATATGGCCAAGGCCGAGATGGCCTCATGGCCGCTGATCGGCAAATGGTTCCAACTGGTGGGCATGCAGCCGGTGAAACGCCACTCCGGTCAAGCCAAGGCCATTGAGGAAACCTCGATTTCGATTCTGACCTCCGGCCGCCCCTTAACGATCTGGCCCGAAGGCACCGTGACCCGCGACCCGAAGAAATGGGTGATGAGCATCAAGGAAGGCGTGGGGTATATCGCCCTTGAATCCTCGCGCCGTTTGGGCCGTCAGGTGCCGATTTTCCCCGCCATTACCTGGGGCGCCGCCTCCATCAACCACTGGTGGCCGTGGCCGCGCAAGAACGTGGTGATGTGCTACGACGAGCAACTGGATTACGCCGACTTGCTGGCCGATATGGATTCGTGGGGAGCGGAGCCGCCCGCCGAAGCCGTTAACGAACTGACATGGCGTGTGTTCCGCCGCATGAACGCCGTGTTGGAAGAGATTCGTGGTGAAGCAATGCCCGAGGCCGGCTATTGGGATTATCGCGCCATGGCTCGCAAGCCTTGGCCTGCACAAACCGAGCAATAGTTGCTACAAAGGAGTATGAATAATGGCAAAACGTACTGCACTAGGTGCAGGTGACGTTGCGCGGCAACAGCCGCGAAGGAATGTGGCAGTAGTGCCCCAAAGGAGGTTGGCGTAATGGCAAAGGTTACAGTATTAGGTGCAGGTGCATGGGGCACCGCCTTCGGCCAGGTGCTGGCCGACGCAGGAAATGACGTGCTGATGTGGGCGCGAGAACCGGAGATCGTGGAGTCGATTCGCGAACGGCACTGCAACGAGGTGCGCTTGCCATCCGTCGCCAAGCTGCCTGACAATATGACCGCCACCGGCGACCGCGCCGAGGCGGTGAAGGACGCTGAAATCATTATCGTGGCCATCGCCGCCCAGTTCGCGCGCGTGGCCCTTGAGGAATTCAAAGGGCTGATTCCCGATAAAGCCATTATCGTCAGCCTGATGAAAGGCATCGAACGTGGCACGGGCAAGCGTATGGATGAAGTGGTCAAAGAGGCCCTCGACCTGCCCGACGGTCGTTTCGCGGCCCTTTCCGGCCCGAACCTGAGCAAGGAGGTCGCCGCGCGCAACCCCGCAGGTGCGGTGATCGCCTCTTGCAACCCCTACGTGGCGCTGCGTGTGGCCCGAGCCTGCCAGACCAACTATTTCAAGCCCTTCACCTCCGAGGATGTGATCGGTGTGGAGATGTGCGGCTCGATGAAGAACGTCGTGGCGCTCGCCGTCGGCATGTCGCGCGGCGCCGGCTACGGTGAGAACACCGCCGCCATGATCGAGACGCGTGGCCTGGCCGAACTGACCAAGCTGGGCATCGCCGCCGGTGCAAAGGCCGAAACCTTCGCCGGTTTGGCGGGCTTCGGCGATCTGGTGGCCACCTGCTCGTCGCCGTTGAGCCGCAATTTCACATTCGGCTACAACCTGGGCAAGGGTATGAGCGTTGAGGAAGCCACTCAGGTGAGCAACGGTGTGGCCGAAGGCGTGCCTACCGCCACCGCCGTTCTGGCACTGGCCAAGGAAGTTGGCGTATCCGTGCCGCTGGCCGCCGCCGTAAGCCGCGTGATCAACGATGGCATCAGCTTCGATGCGATGATGGCCGAACTCTTCGGTGAAGACATCACCGAAGAATAGGGAACAACGGCGAGTACGCTAGCAGACAGCAATACATAAGCAGTACATAATTGACATTGGCCATCGGCCGCATATATACGCGCCGGTGGCCAACACGATGAATATGAAGGATGGATATGGCCAAGAAACGCATTGTGGTGCTGTATGGCGGGCGAGCCGACGAGCATTCGATCTCTTGCATTTCCACAGCCGGCGTGCTCAACGCCATGGATACTGAGCGTTTCGAACCGATTCCGGTGGGCATCACCAAAGATGGCCAGTGGATTGTTAATGGCGAGGATCCGCGCGGATGGAGCCTTGATGGCGGCGAACTGCCGACCGTGACGATTACGCCCGGCTCCCGCCCGGTGCTGTTGGATCCCACGCGTGGCCAGGATGGTTTCTTCGCCGGCGAACCGGATCATCTGAACACCGCCGACCATGGGTTTGGCACCAGTTTCGTAAGCCTGTCCGATCCGGAAATTCATCACGTCATCACTTCGCTGGGGCATATCGACGCAGTGCTGCCCGTGCTGCATGGTCCCTATGGTGAGGACGGCACCGTTCAGGGCCTGCTGGAGATGATGAACGTGCCGTATGTGGGCTGTGGTGTGTTCGCCTCCGCCGCCTGCATGGACAAGCATTACACCAAGGTGGTGCTGGGTGCCGCTGGCATCCCCACTGCCCCCGGCATCATGGTCGACGCCCGCAACTTCACCGCCGCCGAAGCGTTGGCTTCCATCGAAGAGGCCGGACTGGCCTACCCGCTGTTCGTCAAGCCCTCGCGCGCCGGATCCAGCTTCGGTGTGACTAAGGTGGAACGCGCCGACGATCGCGAAACGCAGCTGGATCGTCTGACCGCCGCCATTGTGGAGGCCGGCGAGCACGACTGGAAGGTGCTGATCGAACAGGGCATCGACGGCCGTGAAATCGAATGCGCCGTGCTGTGCCCTGAACCCGGTGGCGAGCCCGAAGCCAGCTGGCCGGGCGAAATCGTGCTCGACCGCCGCGAAGACGGCGACGACCAGTTCTACGATTTCGATTCCAAATACATGGACTCCGCCGCCAGCCATGTGGAAGTGCCCGCCAACCTGCCGGTCAGCGTGCTGGAGGATGTGCGTGACGTGGCCCGCCGCGCCTTCAAAGCCGTTGACGGTGCAGGCTTGAGCCGTGTGGACACGTTCGTCACGCCCGACGGCACGGTGATGGTTAACGAGATCAACACCATGCCCGGCTTCACGCCGATTTCCATGTATCCCAAGGCCTGGGAGGCCACCGGTGTGGGATACACCGAGCTCATCACCCGCCTGATCGAAGGCGTGCTGCGCTAAGCAGCAAAAGCAGTTCACCGTGCGTTCGCCATTGTTCAGCCACTGTATGGCAAATGGCGAACGCAATTCATATTCAGTCTCCTTGCGCGACAGATAAGGCTTCTAGATTCACTCCTTGGAATCAACTATGGGATTTCCAAGAGGATAGTGAATAAAGGAACCTTCTTATGAATAATCTGCGCAAGATCATGGCGGCCCCGCTGGTTGCCGTGCTGGCACTGTCAATGGCCGCCTGCGGCACCAGCAGCTCCGCCTCCGAAAACGGCGATCAGCAGGGAACCGGCAAAGCCATCACTGTAAGCGAAAAGTCCGCCAAAGCCACCTCTCTGGCCGATTTCGGCACCATGGAGGATTTGGAGAAAGCCGCCAATGAAGAAGGCGCGCTCAACGTCATCGCCCTGCCGCACAACTGGTCCAACTACGGTGAAGTGATTGAAGGCTTCAAGAAGAAGTATCCGGACATCAAAATCACCGAGCTCAACCCGAACGCCTCCTCCAAGGAAGAGCTCGACGCCGCCAAAACCAATAAAGGCACTGACGCCGCTCCCGACGTATTCGACCTTGGCCAGGCCGTGGCCGCCACCTCCACCGACAATTTCGCCGCATACAAGGTGGCCGCGTGGGATAAGATTCCGGACGAGCTTAAGGACACCGACAGCAAGTATTACGCCGATTACACCGGCATCATGTCCATCGGCTGGAACGCCGACAAATACGGTGACATCACCAAGCTTGAGGATCTGCTTGATCCGAAATTCGCCGGCACTGTGGCGCTGAACGGCAAGCCCGCCGAAGCCGGTGCCGCATTCAACGGCTATCTGATGGTCAACCAGCTCGCCGGTGGCGACATCAACAACCTGCAGCCCGGACTGGACTTCTTCAAGAAGCTTCAGGATGCCGGCAACCTCACCACCGTGGACGTCACCGACGGCACCATCGATTCCGGCCAGACCGGCGTGGTAGTGGACTGGAGCTACAACCAGGCCTCCTACCAGTCGTCGCTCAAGGCCAAGGGCGTGAACTGGAAGTACAAGACCTTCCCCAAGGCCCAGGTCGTCAGCTACTACAATCAGGCCATCAACGTGGATGCTCCGCACCCCGCTGCGGCTCGCCTGTGGGAGGAATACCTGTACAGCGCCGACGCACAGAACCTATGGCTTAAGGGCGGTGCCAACCCTGTGCTGCTCGACTCCATGAAAGCCGACGGCACCGTGGACCAGGATATTTTGAAGGACGCGATCACCGTTGAAGGCGACGCCATCTCCTACACCAACGACGACTCCACCCGCATCACCGAGTGGCTGCAGAACAACTGGGATAAGACCATCGGCAACTGACCGTTGCCCGGCCTTTCCTCTGCAAGCAACTGTTGAAATCAACTGCTGAAAGCAACTTGAAGGCAACTGATATGACTGCTGCAATCGTTTCGAGCGCGCCCGCCACTGGTAAGGGCGCGGCCCGATCCGCCACTTCCGCACTGGCGAAGCATCGGCAGGAGTTAAGCACCGTCGCGGTGACCATTCCGTTCTTCGCCTACACCGCGTGCTTCCTGCTCGCGCCCACCATCATCGTGATCATCGGCGCATTCCAAACGAGGGACGGTGGCTTTACGCTCGCCAACTTCGCCAAACTCGCCGAACCGAACACCATCTCCGCATTCGTCACCTCGATTCTCGTCTCCATCGCCTCTTCGGTGATCGGCGCAATCGTCGGTGGCCTCGCCTCCTATGCGCTGGTGATCGGCACCAAACCCAACGGCCTGCTGCGGCGCATGGTTTCGGCCATCTCATCCGTACTCGCCCAATTCGGCGGCGTGATGCTGGCGTTCGCGTTCATCGCCACCATCGGCATCAACGGCATCGGCACCATGCTGATCAAAGCCGTGACAGGGCTGACAGTGAACCCCAATTGGCTCAGCTCCCTGCCCGGCCTGATCACCATATACTGCTACTTCCAGATTCCGCTGATGATCATCATCTTCCTGCCCGCAGTCGATTCAATCCGCCCGCAGTGGCGCGAAGCCTGCGAATCGTTGGGCGGCAATACGTGGGATTACTGGACGCGCGTGGCCCTGCCGATTCTGGCCCCCCGCTTCATCTCCGCTTTCCTGCTACTGTTCGCCTCCGCATTCTCCGCCTATGCCACCGCAGCCGCGCTGTTCTCACAGCGTTCGATTCTGGTGCCGTTGATGATTCAGGGCGCGATGCGCAACGAAATGGATCCCAGCCAGCAGGGCTTCGCCCAAGTGCTGGCGTTCGCGATGATCATCGTCGTGGCCATCGTTATGATGCTCAGCCACGCCGTGGAAAAGAGGGCCGGCCGATGGCAGTGAACAATGCCGACAATACCGCTCCTACTGCTCCTATGCCGCCGCAGCTCAGGGCGGCGCGAGCGCGCAGGCAAAGCATCATCAAGTTCGTCATCCTGTTGTTTACGCTCGGCTTTCTGTTGGTGCCGCTGATTGCCATGCTGGTCTTTACGCTGCGCCACCCGCTGTCCGGGCGTTGGTCGCTGGCCCCATGGGTGGCGATTTTCACCGGCAACGGCGAAACATTGGGTGCGGATCTGACCGTGCTATGGCAGGGCTTGGGCTCATCGCTTGCCCTGTGCGTGGTAACGGTGGCGATTATGCTGCTGCTGATGGTGCCGACGATGGTTATCGTCCATATCCGTTCGCGTGCGCTGGAACGTGCCATCGAATGGGTTGCCACCCTGCCCCTGACCATCCCCGCTATCGTGCTGGTGGTTGGTTTGGGGCCGATTTACCGGTGGCTGTCCGCCGACGTGCTCAACACCAATCCCATCTGGCTGTGCTTTGCCTATGTGGTGCTTGTTATGCCGTTCGCCTTCCGCGCCATTGCCGTGGGGTTGAACTCCATCGATGTGAAAACCCTCGTGGAAGCCTCACGCTCGCTCGGTGCCTCATGGCCCAAGGTGTTCTTCAAGGTCATCATTCCGAACCTGTGGCAGTCGATTCTGTCAGCTTCGTTCATCTCCATCGCCGTGGTGCTGGGCGAATATACAGTCGCCTCGCTGCTCGGGCGTATGAATCTGCAAGTCGCGCTCTACCAGCTCGGCCAATCCAACTCTCAAATCTCCACCGCCATGTCGCTGCTGGCCCTGCTGTTCGGCGTGGTGCTGCTCGTCGCCCTCGACCTGATTTCGGGCGCGATGCGCAAGCGTAAGGAAGGCAAGTAATACCATGCTCAACCAACCAACAACCAGCCAATCGGCCACCAGACATGCTCTGTCGCAGGACGAGGACGCGTTTAAGAACGATCCCGCCGCCAGCCTCGCCGGCGTGCGTGGCAAAGACGTGACCCGCGCCGCCAAAGCCCTGTTGAAGGATTCCGCCAAGCGCGGCGGTGGCTCCATCCAAATGCAGGACGTGGTCAAAATCTATCCCGGTGCCGCCAAGCGTGCGCTGGATGACTTCAACCTTGACATCAAGCCCGGCGAAATGGTGGTGCTGCTCGGCGGCTCCGGCTGTGGCAAATCTACCGCGCTGCGCTCGCTTGCCGGCTTGGAAGACATTCAAGGCGGCCGCATTCTGGTCGGCGGTCAGGATGTTACCGGTACGCCTGTGAACAAGCGCGAAATGGCCATGGTATTCCAGTCATATTCCCTGTTCCCGCATATGACCGCGCTTGAAAACGTGGCCTTCGGGCTTGAAGTGCGTGGCATGGGCAAGGCCGAGCGTCGCAAGACCGCCATGGAGCAGCTGGAATTGGTGGGATTGGCCGATCAGGCCGGCAAATACACGCAGCAGATGTCGGGCGGACAGCAGCAGCGTGTGGCATTGGCTCGTGCCCTGGCCATTAAGCCGCGCGTGTTGTTGCTGGACGAACCACTTTCCGCACTTGACGCCAAGGTTCGTGTGCAACTGCGTGACCAGATTCGCTCCATCCAGCTGACCACCGGCACCACCACCGTATTCGTCACCCATGATCAGGAAGAGGCGCTTGCCGTGGCCGATCGTATCGGTGTGATGAACAAGGGTCGAATCGAACAGATTGCGGCACCTCGCGATCTCTACCAGCGTCCCGCCACCGAATACGTGGCCACCTTCATCGGACTGACGAACCGCATGCCCGGTGCCTCCAACGGTGAGGAAGCCGTGGTATTCGGCCAGCGTCTGCCGCTGATCACGGGCTCTGCTCAAGGCGATGCCGTGACGGTGCTGATTCGTCCGGAAAACCTCACATTGATACGTGCGGATGCCAACGATTCGCATGTGGGCGAGCATGCGCGCGTAGCGGCCATCCACTTCCTTGGCGCGCTGGTGCGTGTGGATACGGTAATTACCTCCGGCGAATATCAGCACAGAGGCAATAGCAAACCGCTTGAAGTCACCGTGCAGCTGCCAGCCGGCGAATTGCCCGACGGACTTGCCATCGGAGACGACGTCATCGTCACGCCCCGGCCTGTCGCCGCCCTCGCCTGCTGATTGTGGCTGGTTGTGGCTGAGATCGGTGTCCAGTTATGGTTCGCCTGTGGTTTGGCACGGTTCGCCTGCGAGATTGTTACATAGGTACGTGATAATCCCGCAGCCGAACCGTGCGGATCGTTAGTTGAACCGTGCGGATTGTTAGGTGAACCGTGATAATCCACAGTACGAATGGGACGGCCAGCTTTAAGATGCATGATTTTGCCAGATTGCTGTGGAATACTGGTGCCCATGAATGAACCGAGCGAATCCATGCCGAATATGCCATCTCAGCAGCAGCCCCAACAACAGCCTCAGCCTCAGCCGACACCGAATCCGACACCGAAACGCGTCTGGTGGGTGGAGGCCGGCCGCAACTTCTCGCTGATTGGTGCGGCGCTCGCCATCATGTTGGTGTTTTGGATTGCTCTCAACATATTGGCCAGCAACGCGTTGGCTTTACTATTCCCAGGCGGCAATATGCCGACTTGGGCGCTGTTCCTGGCCTCCAGCGGCCCGCTGTATGCGATCGCCATGCCACTGAGCATGCTGGTGTTCACGCGCGTGCCGGCCATCGAAACCCGTAAGTACAACATGGGGGCGAAGGAATTCTTCCAGCTGCTGATCATGTGTGTGCCGGTGATGTATCTGGGCAACATTATCGGCAACATGTTCTCGCAAACTGCCACCGATGGGCAGGCCGTCGATCGTGTGTCATCGTTGCTGATGGGGTCGCAATGGTGGGTTACCGTTCTGTTCGCGGTGATTTTGGGGCCGATTTTTGAGGAATGGATCTTCCGCAAAGAGATTATTTCGCGCCTGCGCCGCTACGGCGAACGCACGGCGATCGTAATCTCCTCACTCGCATTCGCGCTGTTCCACCAGAACTTCTTCCAGTTCTTCTATGCCTTTGGCTTGGGACTGCTGTTTGGCTACGTCTACATGCGCACGTCGAAGCTTATCTATCCGGTGCTGATGCACATGCTCCTCAACTTCAACGGTTCAGTGATCGCACCATTGCTGCTGCGTTCGGTTGACTCCCGGATTCTTGACGGCTCGCTGAGCGAAGCCGATCTGCTGAGCATGATTGAAAACGGCAACCTGGGCGGCATGGGCGCGATGATGCTGTACGGCATGGTGCTGTTCGCACTGGTCATCACTGGCATTGTGCTGCTGGTCAAATGGCAGCGCCGCTGGGAATTCTACACCGCGCCTGAAGAATTACCACGAGGGTCGAAGCTGCGCATTTCCATCGGCAATCCCGGCATGATCGTCTATATCCTGATCGCCGTGGCGTTGTCGGTGCTGATGCTGTTCCAGTAGTTCGGTATCGCTGAGACCGATATCGCGCTGAACCGGCATCAATAGGCTATGGCGTAAGCCCGTTATCGGTCCGCCCTATGCTTCGGTCTGCTCCATGCTTCGGCCTACTCCTCACTGGAAGTATCATCCGCCACCAGCCAGTCCTCACCGGCAATAGCGCGGGCAGCACGGTCGCAGATTGTAGACAACAGCACGCCCTCGCGCGCAAACATCAGAATCTGGCCAGTCTGACCGTAGGGCGAAAAGCCGGTGAATTTGACGATCGGCGACTGGCCTTCCATAGCCAGATCAGCCGTGGCCTCGGTGACTTTGGCAACGATTTTCTCGCTGATCGTCGTAGGATCGGCCGTGGCTTTTGCGGTGAATTCCAGCGTTGCTAGGGCTTCAGTAGTCGGTGTGAGCTTGGTCAGGGCGGCGGTGTTCAGCACCGAATTCGGGATGACCATGCGATCGCCGCCGCGGGTCATCACCACGGTCTGCCGCCAGGTGATATCGCGCACAGTGCCGGTGACGCCTTGGATGGTTACCAGGTCGCCGGGCTGGATCACATGGCCCAGCATCAGGCCGAAGCCGCCGATCACGTTCGCTATCGTGTCTTTCATACCCAGCGAAACGGCAACGCCGCCGATGCCGAGGGCGGTGATGATGGTGTTGGGATTGATGCCGAACACCGGTTGCATCACCATGGCCACGCCTGTCACCCAAATCAGCACGCGCGTTAGATTCACAAAGATGGAGGCGCTGGGGATATTCGATTTATCCAGTACGCGACGTAGCAGATCCGATATCAGCTTGTCGGCTACGGCGGCGATAACAATCACCACCGCCAGCAGGATGATTTTGTTGAGATTCGCACCCAGTAGGCGCACTACGGCATTCAACCAATCGTTCATGCGCTCCATCGTAACGGTTGGGGTGCTTGTGCGCTGGGCTGTGGCTGATTGTTGTGCGGCTAACGGCTGACGATAGTCTGCGGTATGCCGCCTGCGAAAATACGATTGCAATATTCGAGCAGATCCTCGCGGCTCATGGCCAGATAGATGCCCATGGCCAGCACGGCCACGTCCTCCTTGACCAGATCCGCAATATCGATGGTGTCGCTCAGCTCAGGCCATCGGCGCAGAATCGACAGAATGCCACCGACGGTGAATTCCACCATAAGATCGGTTTTGAGGTCAAGCTGGTCGGACTCCAATTCAAGCATGCTCAGAATTTGCAGTCGTGCGAAATCGCGCAGTGATTCGGCCAGTTCGGGCGAGCTGTGCGGACCAGCCAGCGTGGCGAGCCTGTCAAGACGCTGACGCTGAACAGGGTCGGCGAGAATGGCGGTGACGCGCTGTGACCATTGCTCGCGCGGATCCGCGCTGGGGTCAGGCGTGGAACGCAGGAACGGCATGGCCTCGACCTGATGCAATATGGCGGAGTCGGCGAGCTCGGGCAAGCCGGAGAAATGATAGTAGAACGAGTTTCGGTTCACGCCGGCTTCGTGCACGATGTCGGTGACGGTGATTTTGCGCCAGTCACGGTCGGCAAGCAGTTCCCAAAACGCATTCTCCATACGTTCGCGGGCGGGCAATATTTCGGAATCATGGCGTGGGCGTGGCATGAATTCCTCCTGATAGTCACAGTGCCTAATAATTATTGGACAGTATAACCAATATCACTGGACGAAGAACGCTTGGTGCGTGCGGTGGCGGCTTTGAACAGAATGCCCAGCGCGGCGGCGATATTGCGCCGATCCTCGGCGGTCAACCCCACATAGGCACCCAGCATCGAAGGGATCGAAGCCGGCAGATTGCTCATCACATCGTGAACGCTGGCCGCGCCATTGGCGTGCAGCACTTTGAACAGCGCATCCACCGCGCGCTCGCGCTGGCCGGGCGTCAGATTCGCAATCCAACGGTTGAGCTCCTCGTTGAACAGCTGCGAACTGGAACTCAGCGACGGCTCCGTAAGAAAATCATCCCCCTCGATTTGCCAGGTGAACGCATTGTGTTGCATAAGACCGTCCGAATCGGAGGCGACCACACGGCAAGGCTCCGGGGTCTCGAAAATCATGCCGACAATCGACGAATCGGGCACAATCTTCGTCACCTTCGGCAAAATCGCCTGATATTCCGGGCTGGTGACCACCTGCGGGGGAAACCCTGGGCCATCGAGCGAATACACGTGCCTGATGCGCCGACGCACCTTTTCGTCGGCGTTCATGGCCGCGTAAATCGCCAGATTGCCGCCTTTGGAATGGCCCACCAGCACAATCGGCCCTTTCCACAGGCGCGCCACCGTGTCTAGGTAGGCGCTGGCCGCGCGTTGGGCCGGCACCGGGTATTGGAAGGTCATATTGAAATCCTCCTTCCAGCCGATCAGCGAATCATCGGTGCCGCGCAGTGAGATGACCAACGTGCCTTGATAGGTCGGATCCTTGGCGCGTGGGCCGTCGGGCAGCTGGAAGGTGACCGCGGCGAACTGCGTTTGCTCTCCGGGATTGACATGCTCGACCACCGCACCCAGTCGCATCGATGAGAAGCGGGGGCTTTCGCCGGCGACCTGGAACAGCATGTGCGTGGCCGAGCCGTCCACGAAGCTCACGATTTGCGCATCATGGGGCTTATCGTCGTCCTCGGTATCCAGTGAACGATGCAGTTCCAGATTGGCCTCTTCGAGGCTCACCGATTCAAACGTGGGGTGCCAGAGCCTGCGGAAGGCGATCCACGGATGCTTGGGCTCGAAGACGCGAATACGTGTGACAAAGGAGTCGGTAAAGGAATCGGTGCGAGCTTCGTCAAGCGCAAGTTTGGGGGATATGCGAGCCACATCCTCATACACCAGCGTGGCAAGCACCAGCGCATCGACCTCGTTGAACGGCAAGTCGCGCAGCGAGCGCGTCTCTTCGCGCACATAATCAATGATATTGGCCATAATCGCCTACAATTCCGGGGCGGGCATGTCCCACATGCTGCTGATGACGCCGTGGATCTCCGACTGGCTGATGCCATGCTTGTGTGCGGTGCTCACCAGCACCTGCACGGCGGCCAGCGTTTCGCAAGGTGCCTGCTCTCGTTCGGCGACGCGTGCCGGCTTGCCTGGTGACGTGATAATCATGCCCTTATGCTCAAGTTCGCCATACGCGCGCTGTACGGTGCCCGGCGCCACGTCGAGTTCGCCGGCAAGCTGCCGGATGGATGGCAGATTGGTGCCGGCGGCGAGTTCACCTGTGCGAATCAGGCCGGTGAGCTGCGCTACGATCTGATCGAATACGGGAGCTGCGCTGGCAGTGTTGACGCTGATGGGAAGCATGCGCAATCCTTTCTTCCGTTCAGTCGGTGCTTTGGCGGCGGCTGAAAACTGTACTACAGCAATAGTACAGTTTGCTGGCTGCGCAGGCGCGGAATTCCGCCATTCTTCACTGCTGGCATAGTATGTCGGTAATGAGGCGGCACAATGATGCGCGTCTAATATTGTTAACGTATTGCAGCGGATCTGGCGTTCGGGCTTATGCGCCTGGTCGCTTCGACCGCACCAAGGGGGAGTATCATGACTCAGCTTCTGTTCATTGTGGGCAGCCTGCACAAGAACGGCTTCAACGCCCAGCTTGCCGAAGAGGCCAAAACGTTGATCGGCGACCGTGCCGATGTGAAGTTCTTGGATTACACGGATGTGCCATTCTTCAGCCAGGATATCGAGTTCCCGAATCCGCCGGCTGCCGTGTCCGCCGCGCGTAAGGCCGTGGTCGAGGCCGACGGTGTGTGGATTTTCTCGCCGGAATACAACTACAGCTACCCGGGCGTGCTCAAGAATCTGCTGGACTGGCTGTCTCGCCCGCTGGAACCGTTCCCGGCACAATCCGCTTCCGTGCTCGCCGACAAGAAGGTGGCCATCGCCGGCGTCGCTGGCCCGCGCACCGCTGCGGCCGGCACTCTTGGCAAGCTCGCCGAGCTGGTCGGCTTCCAGTCCGAACTGCTGCCGGAGCGTACTGGTGTGGCGCTTGCTCCCGAAGCTTTCGGCACGGGCAAGCTTGAGCTGAACGACGGGCAGAAGGCCGAGCTGTCTGCCGAGGTTGAGGCCTTCCTGAAGTTTGTGGCCTGAGTGCGTAGCCGCCAGCAGCAATAGCGAAGCGCGGCCGGTAGGGGAATCGAATCTGATGTTGTTGATTCCCTACCGGCCGCGCTTCGCTGTATTAATCGGCGTCAACTAGCGTCAATCAACGCGTGCGGAACGGCGCTCGATTGGACTTGGAACGGCGATGATGCGACTGCTGGAAGCCGCGATCGAAGCCGCCGCGTGCGGACGATGACGTTCGGCCGTCAGACTGCTTGAACCGTTTGGTTTGCTTGGCTTGCTTGACTTGTTTGGTCCGCTTCGCCTGCTTGGATCGCTTGTCCTGCGCGAAGTCCGCGGAATCGACGAAATCGCTGTGCTTGCGCGCCTGCGTGCGGCGATCGTGACGCTTGGCATCCTCACTGCGCAGATCCTCAGTAATGCGAATCGGCTTATGATGCACGCGCTTGCCGCCCTTGCGGCCACGCGGCTCCTCGACAATACGACCCTCGGCACCACGCGACTTACGCTGATCCGAGCGACGATCCGAGCGTTGCGCCTGCTGCTGATCCGCGTAGCGATCCTCGCGATGATTCTCGCGGCGGTTCTCGCGACGGGAATCGTGACCGGATTTGTGGCCGGACTCATGGCTGGCTTCATCAAACGAATAATCGTTGTGCGAAGCCTTACCTTCCCACTGATTTTCCTGCTGATTCGCCTTGCGATCCTGCGTCCGCTCACGGCGTGCAGTCTTGTTCGCGAAGCTATCTTGCCCCTCAGCCTTGCGCTCGTTCCTCTTCTTGGAACGGCGACGCTTGGACGAGGATTTCGCGTCAGTAGCCCCTGGACGCTTCTTCGGCTGCAGCGGCGCCAGCTCCCAATCCTGCACCAGTTCGGCAGTCTCACCAACCAGTTCCAGCACTTCGGGAGATTTCGGCGTCACCGCAATCGCCTTGACCTTGATGCCTGCGATGGCCAGCATACGGCGGGTTTCGCGGCGCTGGTTGGGCAGCACCAGCGTGACCACGTCGCCCGTATGCCCGGCGCGTGCGGTACGGCCGGAGCGATGCAGGAACGCCTTCGGATCCTCCGGCGGCTCGACCTGCACCACCAGCTCCACGCCGCCGACGTCAATGCCGCGAGCAGCCACATCGGTGGCCGCCAACACATTCACATCGCCGTTCTCGAACGCCGCCAGATTGCGGTCGCGCTGGTTCTGGTTGAGGTTGCCGTGCAGCTGGGCGCAGGGGATACCCTGCTTGGTCAGGCTTTTCGCCAGCTTCATGGCTTGGAATTTGGTGCGGGTAAACAGGATGCGCTTGGCCGTTCCGCTGGCCAGCAGGCGCACGATCTCAGGCTTCTCGCCCTTGGTGATCTCGAACACATGATGCGTCATTTCGTCCACCGGCGAGGTGGCATCATCCACGCTGTGTTCCTTGGGGTCCTTGAGGAATCGTTCGACCAGCTTATCGACACCGTGGTCGAGCGTGGCGGAAAACAGCATGTGCTGCGCATCAGGGCGGGTTTGCTCCAGCAGTCGTTCCACCGGGGGCAGGAATCCCATATCGGCCATTTCGTCGGCCTCATCAAGCACGGCGACCTGCACGGCGGATAGGGTGAGCAGGTTCTGGCGCAGCAGATCCTCAAGACGACCCGGGCAGGCGATGACGATATCGGCGCCGGCGTTCAGCGCGGCAACCTGACCGGAGTATTTCACGCCGCCATACACGGTGGCCGTGGTCATGCCGTACGCTTGGGCGAGCGGCAACAGCACGTCGTTAATCTGATTGGCAAGCTCACGCGTGGGTGCCAATACCAAGCCGCGCGGCTGCGGCAAGCGGCCGGAACGGTGGGCGGAGGAACGCTTGTCGCGGTTGGAGCGACGGCGTTCGACTTCACGCTGGGCCTCAAGCTCAATATCGGCGATATCCGATGAGGATTCGCCAAGCCTGGTCACCAAGGGCAGGCAGAAAGCAAGTGTTTTGCCGGAGCCGGTGCGGCCGCGGCCAAGAATATCGCGGCCGGCCAGCGAATCGGGCAGAGTATCGGCCTGAATGGGGAAGGCGGTGGTGATGCCGTCGGACGCCAGCACGCGCACCAGAGGCGCGGGCACACCAAGTTGAGAAAAGGTTACAGGGTTATCACTAGTAGACACGTTGATCTTTCACATCAGAAAATAAATAGCACTTTAGTTTAGGTCGAGCTCACGATAAGCGTCGCGAGACCTGCGTGGCGACCTTTGCGGAATCCCTGCGCTGCGTGAATTGTGGTATATCATGGGGAAGCATGTTCTGATGATGACAAGGTTGTCAAACACAAGGGAGGTTCAGATCATGAGAATGCTGATGATGGGTCCGCAGGGCGTTGGCAAGGGCACGCAGGCGAAGATGTTGGCCGCGCGTTGCGCCATTCCGCATATTTCCACTGGTGATGTGTTCCGTGCGAATGTTTCCGCCGGAACCGAACTGGGCAAGCAGATTGAAAGCCTGATCAATGCGGGTGAATTGGTGCCTGACGCACTGACGGATCGCATCGTCGCCGACCGCTTGGCGCAGCCGGATTGCGCCAACGGTTGGATTCTCGACGGGTACCCGCGCACCATCGAACAAGTGCGCGCCTTGGATGCGGTGCTGGAGCAGTCCGATCAGCGTATCGATGTGGTGTTGGAGCTGCGCGCCGATTATGACGAGCTGATCAAACGCATTCACGAGCGCGCCCAGATTGAGGGGCGTGCCGATGATAATCCCGAGGCGGTTGCCAAGCGGTTGCAGACCTATGACAAGGAAACCGCGCCCCTGCTGGATATTTACCGAGATCGCGGCTTTGTGGTTGCCGTGGATAGCGAGGATGTCATCGAAGACACCCAAGCCAGCATCGTGAAGCACCTCCAACAGTGCGGCCTGCCCGGCGTGAAAATCTAACCGCACGCTTGTTGTACACGAAATAGTGCGAAAAAATGTACAGCTTGTACACGAAATTAGGTAATTTCGTGTACAAGCAAAGGTGTTGCGGTGACTGCATCGGTGTATCGTACGCCTGAAATTCGGTGTTTTGTTGGCTCAGTGTGTGGATGTGGTGGCGATACGGGTGTAGTAGTGGGTATTGTCCTCGTGATCAATACGTGCGCCGCAATGCTGCTGGACCTTAAGGGACGCGACATTGGTCTTGTGTACCGAAAGATACGCCTCGTCGATGCCGAATTCGTTGTGAGCTTTCTCGAGGGTGAGCTTCAGGCCTGCGGTTGCATATCCTTTGCCGCGGTAGGCGGGCGCAATACCGTATCCAATATGGCCCGGGCCTTTGCGCAGAAAATCGTTGAGCCGGTGGCGCAGGTTGAAGATGCCAACGTATGCGCCATCGTCATCAACGAGGATGTATTTGGTGGCGGGCACGTATCCCTCAGGCAAGTTGATGCCCGCGGCCGTATTCTTCAATTCGCGTAGGTAAGCGTCAAATTCGTCCCGATTCAGACCTGCGGCGTCGTTCTCGAACCCATTCTCATCGGCCGGAAACTGCTGAAACAGTTCGTAGGTCTTCCCCAAATCACCCATCCAAGCCTCAATCAGTTGCATGGCTGATTATGTTACTACTGGTTGCGCGTCGGGATGGTGCCAAATGCCGCGTATGGGAGCAGGCTTCGCAAGGTGCTGCGATGTGCCCGTTCCCTAGGGTGATCTTGCGACCTTCATTTACATGCCGTAAGTCTAGGAACAAGCAAGCAAGATTGTCTGATATCAAGACTGGGAATAAGTAAGGCCGGCTGATGGTGTTTTCAGCCGACCTTCGAATGCGTCATATTGCAATCCTGAAATGTCATTCTAGGATGCGGGGGTTGGTTGCGGGGGCCGACGAGAGGTAACCCTCAGTGAACGGCAGCGTTAGCGAATCATTGACTTTGATGCTTTGAAGAAGGTGCCCATCATCCCGCGAGTAACGGGATATGGTGATGGTCTTCCGAAATCTATCGGTGCCGGGAACGACGATGACACTGAATGAGCCCTTCCCGGTGTTCATGTAACACCGGCCCCAGCGCGGCGACTTATCGGGCACTGACGCCTTGACCACCTCCCTACATACCCCGGTGTGGATGTTCACGGCGATGACCTGACCGGTCGATTCATCCACCGTGAGCAACTCGTCCCCGCGGAGGGACTGCAGGTCGCTGACTGACGCGTTAAACCCCGCATCAGCGGAATCATAGAACGGCTCGCCAACCCTATTTCTTACGGGTATGGTCGTGACTTCGCCAGTTTGTACATTCCAAGTGTTCATGGTCACGAGGAATCGTTTCCAATCGAACTCTTCGTCGATACCGTAGAGTTTTTGAACGGGCATCGAAGTGATGTAGTGAATGACGTCGTTATTGCACGGGGGTGGGTATTCACCCCATAAGGCGAGTGCGTTGCCATAGGTATAGCGGCCGGTTCGCTCGTCATAGCCTCTTCCCATGAACTGCTTGCCGGCCTTCTTCATCGTGATATGATCCGGCTTTCGGAAACGGCGCAGGTTCAGGATCGCGTTGCCGTCCCCGTTCTCGGCAGGCTCCGACACAGTGTAGATGCCAGAAGCGCAGGACGCCATCAAAGTGACCGGCCCGTCGCCGAAGGTCATCTCGCGGTTCTCCACGGCGTCGCCTTTGCGGAACGTCATTGTCACAGCATTTGAACCATCCGGGTTGATGCCATTGTCATAGGCGTTGACGATCCAACCGTCCGCATCCCTGGCCACGGCGCTATTGAGCGGATCTTTTTTAGGATTCTCCCATGTGGTTATCTTGCCCGACCAGTCGATGTGGTAGTCCTTGTCTTCGTCACCGAAGTACAGTCCGTTTTCATCCCAATAGGGGCGCATCGTCAACATCCGCCCGGTTTTCATCAACTTGTACGACCCATCCTCACGGATGAACGCGAGATATTGAACCTTCCTCGTTGACGCCGGTGTCACACTGAACGGAATCACCGCCACATAGTCAGAAAGCACATAACGGTCGGCTCTCCGCAACCGGTTCTCCGTAATCGGGCCCACAATCGGGCCAGAACATCCCAGGCACAGGGAGACGCACGACATCACGATCACGCTCAACGCAGCCAGAACTTTGTTCTTCTTCATTGAAACTCCTTGAGTCTTCGTTGACTAGGATGTGTGAACGATTGATAAAGACCGGCCATGAATTATGACTTGGCGAATGCGAAAATACTCAAATCAATTATAACTGGCGCGGTAATCAGTATGTGGCCGTCTTCATCTTCGCCGACTATGGTAACGCCCTTGGCGGCGGGGCTGGATGAATTCACCCCGTCGCCAATAATTTCGGCATCCTTCATCATGCTCGTGTGGGGTCTTTTTGCAGGATGAGGAAGACTAGGGCGAGCACTAGCAGCAGGGCGATGGAGAGCACGCCGATGGAGGGGTTGCCGGTGAGGGTTGTGGTGGTGGCGACGAGGAAGGTACCGATGATCGAGGCGGTTTTGCCGAAGATATCGTAGAAGCCGTAGTACTCGTTCGCGTGATCTTTTGGAATGATCTTGCCGTAATACGAGCGCGACAACGCTTGGATGCCGCCTTGGAACATGCCGACCATAATCGCCAGAATCCAGAACTGCAGCTCGGTTTTCAAGAAGAACGCGGCGAAGAACACAATGCACATATACGCCACCACGGCCACCATAATCATGGGCTTGGCACCGAAACGGCCGGCCAGTCGGCCGTACAGAATCGCGCAAGGGAAGGCGACGAACTGCGTGACCAGCAGCGCGATCACGAGCTGTGTGGAATCGAGCCCAAGCTGCGTGCCGTAGGAGGTGCTCATAGTGATCACAGTGTTCACCGCGTCGATGTAGAAGAAGAACGCAACCATGAACATCCACAGCGGCTTATTACGGAAGATTTTGCCAAAGGTCGCGCCCAATTCGCGGAAGGTACCGCGCACAGCCGTTCCCAATTGGTCGCGAGTGGCGCGGTAATGCACCTGCCGATAGCTCGTCAGCAGAGGGATAGTGAACGCCACCCACCAAATGGCCGTAATTACAAACGAAATTCTGGTGCATAGCGCAGTATCAAGCCCCAGCAGCGCCGGGCCGCCGAAAATCAGCGCGATGCACACAAGGAAGGGGATCGTGGAGCCCACATAACCCCAGCCGTAGCCGTGCGAAGACACCTTATCCATACGCTCATTGCTGGTGGTATCGATAAGCATCGAATCGTAGAAAGTCAGCGAGCCGTTGAGGCCTATGGTGGCCAACACATAAACGACAAGGAACGCCAGCCAGCCCAGCGGCAGGGCCATTGCGCAGCACATCACCACGCCGGTCAGGAAAAATCCGAGGAAGAACTTCACCTTCATGCCCTGCACGTCAGCGATGGAGCCGAGCAGCGGCATCAGCACAGCGATTACCAGCGAGGCGATGGTCTGCGCGTAACCCCACGTGGACACGATATTGTCTTGGCCGGCAGCCTCAAGCAGCGAATTCGCGTAAATCGGAATCACCGCGGTGGAAAGCAGCACGAACGCCGAATTGCCCACGTCGTAGACAATCCACTGCTTCTCGCGTTTGGTGAGCTTACCGCTCGGGGCGGCGGCGTTAGACGCTTTATCGTCTCGTTGTTCTCGCACGGCCATTTCACAACTCCTTACGATTGCATAACAACACTCCATCGTAAGGGCTGCGACTGGGTGCCGGAAGCGTCTGAGTTGAACGTCATATGAATTATTCGAAAGCGCCTACGCGCCGGCACCCAAGTCTGTTTGGAGATTTATCGCGGCTTTATCGAGCCTGTAAGGCCTATCGAGCCGATTGAGCCGTCGGCTGTGCGATCAGTGCCGCGGCCTCGTCATAATCCGGGCACTGTGGGATGCCATTGATATTGCGCTGGATGGCAATGGACGTCGCCGCGTTGGCGATGCGCACCGCTTCCGTAAGCTTGCGCCCATCGGCCAGCATTGCACACATCGCTCCGGTATGGCAACCGCCTGCCGAACGGGTGTGCACGGCTTTGGTGGGATAGCCTTCCACGTGCACGGTCTCGCCACCCGGTTCGCGCACCCATGCGCCGCGGGAGCCGACGCGCACCACCAGCGGCGCGCGCAACGTGGTGCCCAGGCCCTCGCAGAGCTGACGCATGAAATCGTCAAGCCCGCCGCCGATGGTCACCTCCGAATTGTCGATCGGCGCTCCCAGCCGTTCGGCCAGGGTGGTGGCTTCCTGGCGGTTGCACGACCAGATTGGTCGCGCCAGCACCAGATCCTCCAGCATATGATCATTGACCAGGCGCAGCGTATTGGTCGGATTGATCACCAGCGAATAGTCGCGTGCGGTGGGGTCGGTTCCGGCGCGCAGCAGGAAGCCGTCCACGCCGGCCGCCGTATGATCCATCAACGTATTGCCGCTGATATGTACCACGTCACCATCCTGTGGTTCCAGCATGGCGAAGGTATCGGGGCCACCGTGAGCTTCGGCACCATAGGATGCGATGAAGGTCTTCTTCGGCTGGCCGGAGTTGAGCACCACACGGAAGCCGGAATCCTCGTCAAGACGATCCTGGCCGGTGTGCGTAATGCCGTTGTCGGAGAAGGATTGGCGGATGAAATGCGCCCACAAGCCATTGCCCAGAATGCCGGCATGTTCGGTTGGCGTGCCCATGCGGCTGGCGGCTTCAAGCACCCGATAGCTGCCGCCGATGGCAGGCTTGGGGTGGTCGGCCACGGCGAATCCTCCCGGTGAGGGCACGTCGTCCACGTTCATCATGATGTCTACCCACACTTGCCCCATGGAAATAACAGTGGGCTGGTGAGAGCTGATACCTCGCCGAAGATTCAACATAACGGCCTCCTTACGTTGCTTCTGTGCCAAGAAACCCCTTCGTTTTCTTGAACCACATATATCGAGATTATATGGGAGTTCACTGAATAGGGGATAGGCAATGGGGCGTGTTGTATCGGATAAGCCGATCGTTTCGGCTGCCGCAGGGAGGTTGTCGGGCGGTTGTGCCGGTAGGGCTGCTGCCTGTTTCGTATCTGGTCTGCCGCGGCTTTCTTGCCTTGACGGGCGGCGTTGCAACGGTGGAACCTGATTGGCGCGGGCGGGCTGTTCGCGTATGGCGCAATCGCCGCTGAATCCGCATGATACGACATTGACTTGCGTTTGTCGGTATTGGGCTATATATTTGTGAAGTTGTGTGTTCAGCGCGACGGGTTAACTGCCGTGAGGAGCACAGGAAAGACTTGACAGTCAAGGTTTAAGGGAGTCCATCATGGCAGCTCGTTGCGCAGTGTGCGGTAAGGGTCCGCAGGTCGGTTTTACCGTTTCCCATTCGCATCGTCGTACCAAGCGTAGCTTCCGCCCGAACCTGCAGTCCGTGCGTACCACCGTCGAGGGCGAGAACACTCGTCTGCGCGTGTGCGTCAAGTGCATCAAGGCCGGCAAGGTTCAGCGCGTGGCCGCGTGAATCGCGTACTAACGTATCGAAACCCGCTCAAGCTTCGGCTGGGCGGGTTTTGTTTTACGTTCGTTAGCGTGCCGGCACACGCACACACAGGCGCATAGAATGGAGCGATATGAGCATCACCATGGACACGGCGATCGCCACGCTGGTCACCAACAAACGACGCGTGTCCGCGCTCAAATCGCTGGGCGTCGCCACCGTGGGCGATGCACTGACCTATTACCCCTTCCGTGTCACCGAACCGGTGCCGTTGCGTGCATTATGTGAAGCGCAGCTGGGCAGTGCCATGGCCTTCGCCGCGACGGTGCGGGATCTGCGCGTGGTGCCGATGAACACGCGCCGTGGTTTTCGTCTCGAAGCCACCGTTGATGACACTGATTTTGCCCGTAGTCGTTCGCTCGGCGGCTCATTAGCACGCCTCACCTTTTTCTCCTACCGCAAATCCTACGTGGATTGGGTGAGTATGCGGCTCAAAGCCGGCACCACCGTGGTCATATCCGGCGTGCCCGACGAATACATGGGCCAACTGCAATTCATGCACCCGGATCTGCTGACCGTAATGCCAACCGATGCCGCCCAGGCTTCGCCGGCGCTCAAATATGATGCCGCGACCGTGGCCGATGCGCTGACCCGCGTCTGCCGACCCCGGCCCGTCTACCACGCCAGTTCACGCATTTCATCCGAGCATATTCACGAAACGATTCTCGGACTGTTGTGGATGATGGGTGCGCGCGTATCTTCGGTGCCCGAGGGCATGGGAGGCGATGAGACTGCCGCGGCTGGACTGAATGGCGCTGCAGCAATGCAGGGATTAGCCGCGCCTGATACTGCCACCATTGCCGTGCAGCCGGAGGAAAGCCAGTTGGCGGAGAACCAGGCGGCTACGGGAATTGCGGCATGTGACCTGAGCCGCGCAATACCGGACATTCTGCCCGAACAGATCCGCAGCAGCAAAGGTCTTATGCATCGGGCAGAAGCGTTTTTAGCGATTCATGACCCGCAGTCGCGCGCACGATTCAACCAAGCCATTGATACCTTGCGCTATGAGGAGGCGTTCGTCGCCCAAACCGCGCTGTTGCAGGCGCGCCAGCATGCGCATGCAACCTCAGCTCATCCGTGCCCGTTGAATGCACAGGGTGTGCAGGGAGCGCAGGATGCGGGGCAACCCGGCAGTGAAACCAGCTCAACCGGCAGTCGCACTGGCAATTTGCGCGACCGCTTTATCGCGTTATTGCCGTTCCAACTGACCGCCGGCCAGCGTCAGGTCATTGACGACATCAGCGCGGATATGGAGCGTGACTGGCCCATGCAACGGCTGCTGCAAGGCGAAGTCGGCTCCGGCAAAACCGTGGTGGCGCTCGCCGCCATGCTGCAGGCCGTGGGGGCTGGCTATCAGGCCGTGCTCGTGGCCCCCACCCAAGTGCTGGCCGAACAGCACGCTGCAACCATACGTGCGATGATCGGCCCCGAAGTGCCGGTTGCGCTGCTCACCGGCGGCATGAAACTGGCTGCGCGCCGCAAAGTGCTGGCACAGGCGGCCAGTGGTGAAGCGGGCATTATTGTGGCCACGCATGCCGCGTTTTCCAAAACCTTCCAAGCCCCGCGCCTGGCGTTGGTGGTTATCGACGAACAGCATCGATTCGGCGTTGAGCAGCGCGAAAGCCTTAACGCCAAAGCGCAAGATGGCACCACGCCGCATCTATTGGTGATGACCGCCACCCCGATTCCGCGCACCGCCGCAATGACCTGGTTCGGCGATCTTGACTTGTCTTGGCTGACCGAACTGCCTGGCGGACGCAAGCCGATTCGCACCATCGTGGTGCAGGAAAACGACGCAAACACCATGGGGCGCATGTTCGCGCATATCCGCGCGCGTATCGATGCAGGGGAGCGGGCGTATGTGGTTTGCCCGCGCATCGACATGGATGATGACGAAGGCGACGCTGACGGCATCGACAGCCCCTACGACACCGTGGATGACAACGGTGAGGCCCCCAAACGCCCGCCGCTGCATTCGGTGGAGGAAATCGCCGCACGTTTGGCCAAACTGCCACAATTCCAAGGCATTGCGTTCGCCACACTGACCGGGCGCGACAGCGACGACACCAAAACAGCGGTTATGGCCGACTTCGCCTCGGGCATCACGCCGGTGCTGGTAAGCACCACCGTGATCGAAGTGGGCGTGGACGTCAAACAGGCCAGCTGCATCGTGATTTTCGACGCCGACCGGTACGGGCTTTCCCAGCTGCACCAGCTGCGCGGCCGCGTGGGGCGCGGCGGCACCAATTCGTGGGCATTCCTGATTTCCAGAGCCGATGAAAACACCCCTGCTAGCGCCCGTCTGGAAGTCATTCATCATTCTTTGGACGGTGCCGAAATCGCACAAGCCGATCTGGAATTCCGTGGTGCAGGCGACGTGCTGGGCGACGCCCAATCCGGCGGCAAATCCAGCCTCAAACTATTGCGCGTGGTCAAAGACGCCGATATGATCGCTGACGCGCGCTTGCGCGCCGAACAACTGCTTGCCAGCGATCCCGAACTGTCTGGGGAGGTTGAACTGGCCGGTGCCGTGCTGGATTTCATGCGTGGCAATGAAACGTTCCTGACCAGTTCGTAGAGTGACACTCATGCGAGTGATTTCTGGACGATTCAAAGGCGTAGCGCTGGCAAGCCCGAAAACCGGCACCCGGCCGACCACCGACCGCACCAAAGAGGCGATTTTCTCTCACCTCGACTCGTGGGGCGTGCTGGACGATGCCCGCGTGCTCGACCTGTTCGCCGGCACGGGGGCGCTGGGCATTGAAGCGCTGTCGCGCGGTGCCAAGGAATTGGTGGCCGTGGAATCTTCACGTCCGGCCGCAGCGCTGATCTCAGCGACGTTGAACGAGCTGAAACGCAATCGTTCGTGGCAGTCGGATATGCGCGCACGAGTGGTGGTGCGCAAGGCCGAGCAATATGTGGCAGCCGGTGCATCGCAGGCATTCGATGTGATTTTCATCGACCCGCCGTACGCCTTCACCACCGAAGCCTGCAATCAATTGCTGGCCGATTTGGTGGCCGGTGGCATGGCTGGCGACCGCACGGTGATTATGCTCGAACGCTCCGTACGCTCCGACGATCCCGCAGCACCTGCGGGCTGGGCGATCAGCGAGCAGCGCAACTATGGCGAAACCGCCGTGTTCTATATCGAGCTGGACATACCTGAATCGGATGTGTCTGAATCGGATATGTCCGAGTAGAACCTGTCAGCAGAAGGTATATCGCTACGCTACATGGCGCGGATGTGCGCTGGAAACCTCCCAGCCCAATGCCATCAGCGTTTTGCGGTCGGCTTTGGACAGCGCCTTGCAATCCAACGCTTCGATAAGGTCAGGGCGAATCTCATTGGTGCGAGCCAGCGCCTCGTCGCGGCGGAAACGATCCACTTTGGCGTGGTCGCCGGATAGCAGCACATCGGGCACACGAATGCCGCGCCATTCGGCCGGCTTGGTGTATTGCCGGTGCTCCAACAGTGCGCCCTCACCGGTGTAAGATTCTTCCACAATCGAATCGGGATTGCCCATGAACCCCGGCAGCAGGCGGGTGATGGCCTCCAGCATCACTGAAACAGCCACTTCGCCGCCGTTCAGCACATAGTCGCCAATCGAATATTCGCGCACATCCACACCTTGGGCGCGATAATACGAGGGGATTCGTGCGTCATACCCCTCGTACCGTCCGCAGCCGAACAGCAGATGATCGGCGTGCGACAGTTCCGTGGCATCGCGCTGGGTGAACAGCGGGGCCGAAGGATTGGGGAAAATCAGCACAGGACGGGATGATTCCGCGCCCATATCGATACCTGCGATATCGGCGTTTGCAATATCGGTGTCTGCGGTGTCGGTGGCCGTAGCGTCAGCATCGGTCACATCACCGTCTGCAGCATCAACATTCTTCGTATCTGCATTGGTACCTGTATCGGCGTCGGCGTCATCGGCAGTCGATTCCCGCGGTTCCAAACCGAGCAGATCATCCAGGCATTCGGCCCAGACGGCAGGCTTCATCACCATGCCGGCGCCGCCGCCCACCGGCGTATCGTCCACCGAATGATGCACGTCGTGCGTCCAGTCGCGCAGATTGTGCGCCTTCACCTCGACCAGTCCCTTGGCTTGTGCCTTGCCGAACAGGCTCAGGTTCAGCACGTCGAAATACTCGGGGAATACGCTCACGATATCGATTTTCATAGCCACCAGCCTAACGGCTGCGTTGTAAGTTTGCATGGCAGACCTGTGCCGCAGGCTTGCCAAGCAAATTCACAACGCCAGTTTGCGCCATATTTCCCAGCAATCCCAAGGATTATTCGCGCACTTCGGCAACAACCTGCGCGAGCGTGGCCGCAGCCGCAGCAAACTCGTCGGGAGTGGTGTAGGAATAGCTCAGGCGCAAGGAATTATCGCCCTCAAAATCATAGATATCGCCCGGATTGAGCAGTATGCCGCGTTGAGCGGCGCGCTGGAACAGACGTCCCATGCGCATGGGACGCTCAAAGGTAAGCCAGATATAGAAGCCGCCCGAAGGCGTGGTCCAATGCGCCTGGCCGGCAAACAGCCCGCTCAGCACGTCAAGCGCGGCGTCGCGTCGGCGGCGCAGTTCGGTGTTGAGGCTTGCGAGATATTCGCCATACATGCCGCTGCTTAAAAATCTTGCGAACACCCACTGGCTTAATGTGCTGGCACCGTAGTCCATCTGCATTTTCACATCAGCCAAACGCTGCACCACATGCTCGTCGGCCACAATCCAACCGATGCGCAGGCCGGGCGCAAGCGACTTGGAAGCGCTGCCCAGCGTGATCACCATGCCGGTGGCATCCAATGATTTCAGAGGCGCGGGGGCAGGGCCGTCGAAGACCAGATCACGGTAAGCATTGTCTTCGATAATGGGCAGTCGATGTTGAACGCACAGGTCGATTAGTTGACGGCGGCGTGCGTCGGGCATGGTCAGGCCGGTGGGATTGTGATTGGTCGGGATAGTATAGAGTACGCGTTGCGCGCCAGAGGATTTGCGCGGCAAACGAGGCATAATCGGCGCTTCGGTTTGCGATATGGCGTGCGTGGCATTGTGGGCTGTCACGTTGTCAGCATTGTTAGCATTGCCGGGTTTGCCAGAATCGCCAGTTCCACCAGTCTTGCCAATATCACTGACATCGCCACCATCCAATATCGCCGCCAACGCCCGCACATCCAAACCATCGGCATCCATCGGAATGCCACTGAGTGTCATGCCGGCCGACTGGAACACCTGTAAAGACTTGATATAGCTCGGCGCTTCGGCGAAAACGGTGGAACCCGCAGACAGCAGACTCACCGAAATCATCTGCAACGCCTGCAATGCGCCCGAGGTCACAAGAACCTGGTTTGCCGTGCAATCGATGCCGGTGGCCCGCATATGCGCCGCGATGGCCTCGCGCAGTTCAGGCAGGCCTGCGGGCGGCGGGTATCCAAGCGAATCGATATGCTCGGCTGCATCGGCGCATATGGTGCGCCACATGGCTTTGGGGAACAGCCGTGGGTCGAGTTCGCCGGTGCCCAAACGGGTGAGTCGAGGATCGAATTCCAGCCGGTTGATGGCCTGAATCGTGTCGTTATTTGCTTTGAAGAATCCGGAGGCGACATAGTCGGCCCAGTCGGGTGCGCCGGGCAGCATCAGCGACCAGGTGTTGCTGGCGATGCGCGTGCCGGCACCATGCGAACCCTCGACGATACCATAGTCGGCAAGTTCGTTGACGGCGGCGATGATGGTGGAGCGGTTCACGCCGAAGGATTCGGCCAACGCACGTTGGGAGGGTAGGCGCGAGCCGATCGGCCAGCTACCATCCGATACCTTGCGGCACACATAGTCCACAATCTGCTCGGCAAGAGGAGTAGGGCAGTTGCGATCCGGCTGCCAGTCGATATTCAGTGGTGCGATACGCGCCATACTGCCCTCTTTTCTGATGTTTGGTTGGTTACGGCCGCACATATTTGGCTGGTTGTCCATTGTATTCTAATCGCTAGAATGATGCGACGGTAATGCAAGAAATCAAGTAATTCCAGTCATTATTGCGTATCGCCTTACTGCATATGGCTGGATTTGGTTGGGTGGCTATCAACCAGCCAAACTGATTTGGTGGAATGCTGCAAGGTGCAGCGAGAGGTAAGGGGGCGCGAATATGGGTTTGTATTTGCAAGGGCTGACGGTGGGGTTGGCGTATATCGCGCCGATCGGCATGCAAAACCTGTTCGTTATCAACACAGCGCTTACCAAGCCGCGTCGCCGCGCGCTGCTTACCGCACTATTCGTAACCATCTTTGACGTTATGCTGTCGCTGGCCTGCTTCTTCGGCATCGGCACGCTGATGCAGCGTTACACTGCACTCAAACTGGTGGTGCTGGCCGCCGGCGGTCTGGTCGTGATCCGCATTGGTTTGGGACTATTGCTGCCTAAACGTAACAAGGCTAACGGTGGTGTGGCGACTTCGAATGATAGCGCATCGTCTACGGCAGTAACAGCTACTGGTTTGCGCGGCTGGCTGCACACCATCGGTACCGCATGTGTGGTTACCTGGTGCAATCCACAGGCGATTATCGACGGCACGCTGATGCTTGGTGCCTTCGCAGCGTCCCTGTCTGTGGGGCAGACCGCGCCATTCATCACCGGCGTGGAAACCGCATCCGTGTGCTGGTTCACAGGCCTGACGCTGGTGGTATCGGCGTTCAGCCACGCGTTCGGCCCGCGTCTGCTTGCCGCGCTGAACAAGGTATGCGGCGCAGTCATCTGCCTCTACGGCGTCAAACTCCTCGTCGATTTCGCACTTGCCGTGCTGTAAGCCGGTTGGTGCGGTTCGTGGGCTTATGTAATCCGTATGACCCCAGCCGCTACACTATTGCGGTGATGAATGAGACGATGAACCTTCCTACCCGCAGCAAACCCGAAGTGCTCGCCCCCGCAGGCAACTTGAGGGGTCTGAAAACCGCAGTGGACTATGGTGCCGACGCCGTCTATTGCGGCGGCAAGGCCTTCGGCATGCGCTCCGCGCCAAAAAACCTAAGCCTTGAGGACTTCGAAGAGGGCTCGCGCTACGCCCATGCGCGTGGTGCCCGCGTATACGTGACCTGCAATGTGCTGCCGCGCAACAACGAGGTCGAGGCTCTGCGCGAATACGTCGGTCAGCTTAAAGACACCGGCGTGGACGCACTGATCGTCTCCGATATCGGCGTGATGATGATGGCCCGATCCGTCGCTCCGAATCTTGAATTGCATGTCAGCACCCAGGCCGGCGTCACCAATTATCAGGCGGCCAACGCCTTCTATGAACTCGGCGCGCGCCGCGTGGTGCTGGCCCGTGAAATGGATTTGCAGGCCGTGCGCGACATCCGCGCCAACATCCCCGACGATCTTGACATCGAATGCTTCGTGCATGGTGCGATGTGCATGGCCTTCTCTGGCCGCTGCCTGTTCTCCAACTATTTAACCGGCCGCGACGGCAACCACGGCGAATGCGCCCAGCCCTGCCGCTGGAAGTATTCCATTGTGGAAGAGAAGCGCCCCGGCAAGTACTATCCGATTGAGCAAACCAAAGACGGCGCATACCTGTTCAATTCGCAGGATATGAACATGCTCGAACACATCGACGACCTCATCGATTCGGGCGCCACCAGCCTGAAAATCGAGGGTCGGTCGAAATCCGCCTACTATATCGCGGCGATGACCAACGCCTACAAAACCGCCGTGAACGCCTACATGGTCCAGCGCGGCTTCGAAAACGAGCAGGGGGAGACGCTTAAGCCCTTCCGTGATCGCGTGATTCGCCCCACGGATCCCGACTATGCCGAGGCCATGCGGCAGGCTCAAGGCCAGCCCGACGCCATCACGTTGCACGCCGATGAGGCGTTCGGCGGCGTTAACGATGATGGCTATGAGACGCCCGCCGCCGGAAGCACAGCGTCGAGCGCCGCAGCCGGCACTGCTGCGACTCAGGCTGCTGATACCCGCACCGCTGTGGCCGATATCGATGACGATCACCTGAGCTATCACGCGCGTTCCACACGGCGCAAATCCAACACCGCCCCCGAAATGCTGGCCGGCACCTGGCAGCATGCGGCCGTGCGCCCGGCGCCACACGTCGAACTGCCCGACTGGCTGCTTGACGAGCCAGACAAGGTGGCTCACCGCGACTATTCCACCGGGTTCTATTACCCCGAGCATAAGGTCACGCAAAACACCGACCGCTCCGCCTATTTCCGTGCGTGGCTGGTTGTGGGCGAGGTGCTCAGCTGGAGCGCCGACGAAGGCGGACGCGTCACCCTGATGAGCCGCAACAAAATTGAACCCGGGCAAGATGTGGAATTCCTATTGCCCGGCGAGCCGCCCCTGGCCTACACCGTGCCGGCGGACGGGCTCAGGGACGCCGACGGCAACTGGGTGCCCGCCATCAACAACCCTGCCCATGTCTTCTCCATGCCGTGCCCGCATCCGGTGCCGATTAACGCGGCCATCCGTTCGCGCACCGCAAAGCCCACCCTCAAAGCCGAGTAATCACACGTCACAAGAAAGCCAACCACTATGAGCCAATACGATGAGGAAATCCTCAACTCCAACGCCATCAGCCCGCTCGACGAAGCCGGCCAGCCCATCCCCGTCACCATTCCGGTAACGCTGGCCCCCGGCATCACCGTGGTGTACACCACACGCCTTGGCGGTATTTCCACAGGCGCAACCGGCAACTGCAACCTTGGCGGCAAAGCAGGAGACCCGGGCCAAACGCTTGCCAATCGAGAAGCCCTGTCGCGCGAAATCGGTGCACCGATCAGCCTGGTCAGGCAAGTGCATTCCGGCCAGGCCATCGATATCGACAAGCCCGGCTACGCGCCCAACGCCAGCTTCGGCTATGACGCCTCCGCTACCGGCACCCCCATCGAAGCCGACGGACAGGTCACCGCCCGCCCCGGCATCGCTCTGGGCATGTTCGCCGCCGACTGCCTACCCGTACTCATGGCCGACCCCATCGCCGGCGTGATCGGTGCAGCCCACTGCGGCCGCCGCGGCCTGGAGCGCGGCGTCATCGGTGCCACCATCGACCTTATGATCGCCAAAGGTGCCGAACCTGGCCACATCGTAGCCACACTCGGCCCGCGCATCTGCGGCGACTGCTATGAGGTGGGCGACCAGATCGCCGACGAATTCGACGCTCGATTCCCCGGCACCTTCACCCTCAGCCGCTTCGGCAAGCCCGGCATCGACATCGCCCACGCGGCCCTCGAAGCGCTCGCCGAAGCCGGCGTGCCGATGGACAGCCTGGTTGAATCGCGTCCGCGCGTCAACGCTGCTACCCAATACTTGGATTCTGACGAAGAGCTGCGCCAATTGTGCGCCACGGACGGCGAAGGCGACTCGGACCTGACCGTGCGCATCGACGCCATCCGACGCAGCATGTGCACCCTCGAAAACCCACTGTGGTATTCGCACCGTCGTGCCGCGCTCGCCGGCAAAACGCAGGAAGGGCGCATGCTGGCCCTTATCGTGCGTTCGTAAGCGGCGATGGGGGTGCTTGGAAACATCCCCTCGAATGATTCCGAACAATTCCGAACGTTCCCAAGCGATTCCCAGCGCTAGTGTTTCTGGGCGAACGAATACGAATCGCAAGGCCGCACCCTGCTCGCGGTAGTATGGTGCGCAGCAACGGTTCGGCGAACAATGGCTTGTACGGTGAGGTGTTATGACTGAGCGAGAAGACGATTTCGATACTGCGAGCGGCAACATGCGTGAGGGCGGCAACAGGGGTGCGCAGCAGATCCCCCAGCATGCCCCCGTAGTGGCAGTGGTGCTGGCCGCCGGATTCGGCACGCGCTTCGACCCCGACAATCCCAAGCAACTGGTTTCCGTGGGCGGCAAACCTATTGTGTGCTGGTCCATCGAAGCGTTCGAGCGGTGCGCTCGCGTCAGCGACATCGTGGTGGTGGTCAACCCCAAGGTGCGCGACGATGTGGAATCGCTGATTGATCAGGCCGGCTACACCAAGGTGCGCATTGTTATCGACGGTGGTGCGGAACGCGTGGACAGCACCGCAGCCGCTCTGGACACGTTGGCTGCCGCCGGCATTCCGGGCAACGCCAAAATTCTCATCCATGACGCGGTGCGCCCCTTCGTCGCGCAATCCGCCATCGACGGTTCCATCGACGCGCTTGACCAGTTCAACGCCTGCACCGTGGCCTGGGGATCCACCGACACCATCCTGCTTACCGAGGATCTCGGCGAACGCAAGGTGGTGCGTGCGGTGCCGAATCGCCCTGACATGTTCCGTGCGCAAACGCCGCAATCCTTCCGTTTCGACACCATCCGCCGCGCCTACGAACTGGCCGGTGCCGACCCCGACTTCCACCCCACGGACGACACGCGCGTGGTCGTCGACTATCTGCCTGATGAACCGGTTGCCATCGTCTCCGGTGCCGAATCGAACCTGAAAATCACCACATTGGCGGATCTGCCAACCGCCGAACGTATCGCAGCCGACTTGCTCGGCCTGACGCCGGACGATACTTTGGGACGCACTGCCGCCGACGATATGCTGGCGCGCAAGGAACAGGCACGCGCCCGTATGCATGCCGTCCTCGCCCAAGCCGCCTCGCAGCTGCACTGAGTGTGCGCTGAGTTTGCGTTTGCACTGAGTTTGCGCTGAGTGCGTGCTAGGTTCGCACCAATCCCACGTTGGATTTGTGCTGAACTTGCATACAGCGGTTTGCCTCGGTTGCCGGTGTGCCAGCACATCGGCACGGTTGCGCCCGCCAGCAGGCAAATAGCAGCACTTCGGCTAGACTGGGCACCATGCGTGAACTCACAGTCGTCATCTCCGGATTCGACCACTACGATGACGTAACCGTCAATCCTGCTGTCGAAGTGCCCAAGGCACTCGCCGAACAGGGGCTGGGTAACCTGCTCGGCCCTGACGATACGTCGGAGCAGGTTAGCGTAACCATCCATGCGGTCAGCATTCCCGTGAGCTTCGCCAAAGCCTGGCCCACCCTGCTCGAAGCGATTGAGGCGACGCATCCCAATATCGTCATCGCCACAGGCCTTAAGCACGCGGCCCACAGCGTGATGCTTGAGCGTTGCGCCACCAATCTGATGGACACCGCCAAGCCGGACGCCGACAATATGATTCCGCAGCGCGAACCCATCGACGCCAACGGTCCGGCCGCCTACTGGACGCGCCTGCCGCTGCGCGCGATTCTCAAAGACTTCACCGACGATGGCGTTCCCGCTTCGCTCAGTTCGGACGCGGGCACCTTCGTCTGCAATTCGCTGTTCTATAACCTGCTCAACTGGGCATCCACCCAGGATCATGTGTTGGCGGGATTCGTCAGCTTCCCGATGGTGGGCCCCGCGCACAGCGCGCAGCACACCCTGCCGCTTGACCAGCAGATTGCCGCCGGACGTGACGTGGTGCGCGAAACCGTGCGCTACTATCTCAAGCCCTCCAGCTCGGATATTCTCATCGATTAGCGCCGCTGATCGGCGCTGGTCGCCCCTGTTGCCCAGTGCCATTGCGGCGCGGTTGTCGCCGATGCTATCAGCCCGTCACATATGCGCAAGTTTGAGCATTGTTGCACGATGATGCGCATACGTAGAACAAGGTACGCACGCATTGTAACGATTGGTCGGCGTTCCACGCGTCGAACCATGCCAATGCGCTACAGTGCTTGAGTACTCGCCGAGAAAACGGCGTTGGTTGGATGCGAAAGGATATTGACGATGGCGGATCGTTTCCCGGTGGTGCTGCGAGGATATGACAAAGAGAAGGTGGACGAGGCCTTTGCCTCCGTTCAGGACAGCATGAAGCAGGCGCATCAGACGCTGGTCAGCATGCGTGAGCAGATCGCTGCCGACGATGATCGCATCCTGCAACTGCAGGCGCAGCTGGAAGAGGAAAAGCGACGCAAGAAGTCCGACAATTCCTTCGCCTCCCTCGGCGCAAACGCACAGCAGATGCTCGCCTCCGCCGAACAGACCAGCACCGCGCTATTGGAGCGGGCCAAGCAGGATGCCGCCTCCACCAGAACCGCCGCCCAGGAACAGGCCGAAACGCTGATCAACAATGCCAAAATCGATGCTCAGCACATTACCGCCGACGCCAACGCCAAGGCCGCTTCCGTGCTGGAGAACGCCCACAATCAGGCCGAATCGATCACCACTGCTGCCAACGAAGACGCCGCCCAGCTGCGTGCCGCAACCGCCAAGAACGTTGCCGAACAGCGCCAGAGCGTGGAACTTGAACTGACCAACTCGCGTGAGGAGCACAATAAGAAACTGGCTGCCGAGCGTGCCGCGCAGGAGCGCGAAATCGCCGATATGAAGGCCGAAGCCACTCAGCAGACTGCCGAACAGCGCCGCAACGCCAACGCGGAGATCACCAAGCTCAAGTCCGAAGCCAACGATCAGATCGAGGCGGCGCTCGCCGAAGCCAACAAGAAGCTTGCCGATGTGCGCGAACAGGTTTCCAAGATGACCACCGAAGCCCAGCGCAAGGCGCAGGAAATCATCGACGCCGCCAAGGCCAAGGCGCAGGAGATCACCGATGAAGCGGAGGTTTCCCGCACCAGCACGATGAGCAAGGTCAACGCCGAAGTCGAGCAGATTCGCAACGATATCGCCGCCCAGCAGGAAGAAGCCACCAAGAAGGTGGGCGAATTGCTGGACAGCTTGGAGGAGCGTCGCACCAGCGCCAAGCAGGAGGCTGACGAGCTGATCGCGCAGGCGAAGTCTGTGCGTGAAGAGGCGGACTCTTATGCTGCCGGCAAGCGTAAGGAAGCTGACGAACAGGCTGAAACGATTGTGCAGAAGGCCGTTGAAGATGCCGATTCTCAGGTTGAGGAGCGTCGTGCGGCCGCTCAGGTTGAGCTTGATGGACTGTCCAAGCGCATTCAAGAATTGCAGCAGCGCGAAGCTGGCATCACCCAGCGTGTTTCCGAGCTGCGTTCCATGTTCGCCCAAGCCTTCGCCGGATTTGGCGTTGCGGCACCTGCCGGAGCGAATGCGGACTCTCTGCCGGTGAACGCGCCGGTGGCTGCAGAGGCGGCTGGTGATGGCGAGGGTGAAGCGACCTCGTCGGATGACGAGCGCACCGAAGAGATCGAACAGGGCGACTCCGTCGATCAGTCGGGCGACCAGTCCGCTGAACAGCAGGACGATCAGCCGGCTGATGATCATCAAGCCCAAAGCGAAGGCGAATGACAAGCCATCGGATAGACTGCTAACGACAATGAATGTTACGGCACCTGCGCTCGACGCCAGGTGCCGTACGTATGTAACGCGCCACAAGCGCACCAATCCGAAGAAGGAGCAGACATGAGTGAATTGACGCCTCTGACCGGCGAAGCCCTGGCCAGCCTCAAAAGCGAATTCGACGCTGACGGCACCAACCGTCTCGCCATGAACGCGGTGACCGCCGCCGGCATCGACAAGGTGGCCCGCAACTACGACCGCGCCCGCCTGCTGCAGCGTCGTTTCTCCACCATCGTGGACAACGGCGAAGCCACTCATCAGGATCGTTCCGGCCGCTGCTGGCTGTTCAGCTCCCTGAATGTGGCTCGTTTTGTGGCCAAGAAGAACATGAACCTGAAGGAATTCGAGTTCTCCCAGAACTATGCGATGTACTTCGACAAGCTGGAGCGCGTCAACTACTTCCTCAAGGATATGGCCGCCCTCGTGGCCGCCGGCGAACCTGCCGACTCCCGCCTGATCCAGCACCTGCTTGCCGATGTGATGGGCGACGGCGGCCAGTGGACCATGGCCATGAACATCTACAAGAAGTATGGTGCGGTGCCCAAGGATCTGTTCCCCGAAACCGAATCTTCCAAGAACACCGGTGAGATGAACACGCAGCTGCGCCATATGCTGCACACCGCCGTGGCCCGCATGTACGCCGCCGACGGCGATGCCGCGAAGATCGATGAGATTATCGCCGAAGCCACTGCGGCCGGCCATCGCATCCTGACCATCCACCTGGGTGAGCCGCCGGTCAGCTTCGACTGGGAGTGGACCGACAAGGACGGCGAATTCCACCGCGACGGCGAGATCACGCCGGTTGAATTCTGGAAGAAGTACGTGGGCCCCGCCGGCCTCGAGGATTACGTGTGCCTCGTGGACGATCCGCGCGCCGAGCATGCCAAGGGCAAGAAGATCGGCATCGAGCACTTGGGCAACGTTGCTGGCGGCGACGCAACCGAATACCTCAATGTGCCGAACCAGTTCATGAAGGACTGCGTGCGCAAGATTCTCGTTGAGCAGGGTATTCCGGTGTGGTTCGGTGCCGACTGCCACCCGTTCATGGACCGTGAGAACGGTGCTTGGGCCACCGATCTGTTCGAGTATGGCTCCATCTATGACTTCGACTTCGACCTCGACAAGGAGGCTCGCGTGCGCTTCGGCGATTCCGCCATGAACCACGCCATGGCCTTCGCCGGTGTGGACGTGGCCGAAGACGGCACCACCACCCGCCGTTGGCGCGTGGAGAACTCCTGGGGTGCGAAGATCGCCGACAAGGGCTACTTCACCATGTCCGACGACTGGTTCACCGAATACGTCTACGAGGTGGCTGTCCCCAAGACCATGCTCCCCGCCGAATACCAGGCCGCCTTGGAAGAACCCGCCACCATGCTCCCCGCGTGGGATCCAATGGGCGCGCTCGCGTGATGCGCTAAGCGCATCACACAACGAGCGCGGAGGCGGCGGAGCTTTGGACAGCCCGGTGGGCTGTCCATGCGAAGCTCCTTGTAACCCAGTAACCTGAAAGGCCAGTGCGCCTGAAGCGGACAAGCCGTATAGAGAACAGCCCGGTGGGCTGTCTGCCCTGCCACTCCGCACGGTTTACCTATAGGTTTGCACGTTTCGTCTGCGAATTTGTTACATACCTACGTAACAATTCCGCAGGTGAAACGTGATATCTGACAGCTGAACCGCTCGCAAAGACAGACAAGAAGGGGATGTGATGAATAATCATCACATCCCCTTCTTGCCATTCCGAGCGTAGCGTAGGGAGTCAAGGAATCTCACGTCTGAGATGTTTCGACTCCGTTCAGCATGACGGTGCTCGATTACATGAGGCTTTCGTAGATGGCGTGGATGTCCTCGAGGGTGGCCTGGCGGGGGTTGCCGGGGGTGCACACGTCCTTGAACGCGTCCTCGGCGAGGCCGTCGATGTCGGCCTCGGTGGCGCCAACCTCAGAGATCCTGGTCGGGTTGCCGAGCCTGACCGTCAGGTCCCGCACCGCGGCCACGGCGGCGTCGCGCGCCTGCTCGAGCGGCATGGTGTACGCGTCCTCGACGCCGAACGCGTCGGCGATGTCGCGGAACTTCTCACCGGTGTAGTCCTTGTTGTAGTCCATGACCGGGGCAAGCAGGATGCCGTTGGCCACGCCGTGCGCCACGCCCAGACGGCCGCCCAATGGGTGGGCCATGCCGTGCACCAAACCGAGGCCGACGTTCGAATACGCCATGCCCGTGATGTAGGAGGCGTACGCCATCTGCTCGCCCGCCGGGATGTCCCCGTCGGCGCTCTTGGCGAGGTTCCGCGCGATCATGCGGATGGTCTGCATCGACAGGCAGTCGGACAGGCTCCAGGCACCCGGCGTGATGTAGCCCTCAATGGCGTGGGTCAAAGCGTCCAAACCGGTGGCGACCTTCAGGCCGCGCGGCATCGAGTCGGTCAGGTCGGGGTCCACGAACGCGACGATCGGGATGTCGTGCGGGTCGACGGCCACGAACTTGCGCCTGTTGGCCGTGTCGGTGACCACGTAGTTGATGGTCGTCTCCGAGGCGGTGCCTGCGGTGGTGGGCACGCCGAAGATCGGCACGCTCGGGTTCTTCGTGTCGGCCACGCCCTCAAGGGAGAGCACGTCGGAGAACTCGGGGTTGGCGGTGATGATGCCGATGCCCTTGCACGTGTCCTGCGGGCTGCCGCCGCCCAAACCGATCAGGAAGTCAGCGCCCGAGGCGGCGAACCTCTCGACGCCGTCCTTGATGCACTCGACCGGCGGGTTCGGCCTGACGTTCGAGAACACCTCGTAGGGCATGCCCGCCTCGTCGAGCACGCCGGTGACCTTCCCCACGGTGCCGGTCTCCAACAGGACCGGATCGGTCACGATGAACGCCTTCGTGAAGCCATGGGACTTGGCCACGCCCGGGATCTCCCTGATCGCGCCGCGACCAAAATACGCCGTCTGATTAAAAATCATGCGATACACCATTGTGTGCTCTCCTTTGAAGCTGGCTGTTATGGAATACGGTAGATACCGATGGCCTTCAGTATACCTCGCATGTAGAAAATTTAAAAATAATCTAAGAAAATATCTTCATTGCTGGCGTGGCGATGAAGTACTTTCTCGCTGAACGATGTGAGTGGGAAGGATGATGTATCGATCCTCAAGCGTGTCATCGCGCGATTCGCACACCATTTTCAAGGCCTTGCGCGCGATGAGATCGAATGGCTGGCGCACGGTGGTCAGCGCGGGGGAAAGGTAGGGGGAGGGGTACGTGTCGTCGAAGCCGATGACGGAAAGATCGTCGGGGATGGAGATGCCGCGTTCCTGCGCGGCCTTGTAGAGGCTGACCGCCATGAGATCGTCGAAGCAGAATATGGCGGTGGGCGGTTCGTCGAGTTCCAGGAGTTGTATCGCGGCCCGGTAGCCGGCCTCCGAGGTGTAGTCGCCTTCGGCCACTAGTTGCGGATCGCAGGTCAGACCGGCTTTGCCGAGCGCTGCCTCGTATCCGGACAGTCGTGCGGTTGAGGATTGCCTGTCCGTAGGCCCGGTGATGGCACCGATGCGGGTGTGCCCCAGTGTGATGAGGTGTTGTGTGGCGTCGAATCCACCGCACCAGTTATCGATATCGATGCCCAGCAGGTCGTCGCTGATCTGCCCGTACGAATTAATGGTCACGTAAGGAATGTTTCGTGATTTCAGGAGTTCCGCGCCTCGCTGGGGCATGGTGGACAGCAGTGTGATAACGCCCATGGGGTTGCGGTCGATGATATCGCGGAAGCATTCGTCGGTGTCTTGTGGGCCGTCGAGTCGGGTGACGGTGATGCCCACGGAAAAATCTCTGGCCTGATACACCAGCTCCTTGGCCAGTTCGAACGAGCCGTTGTTTTCAAGGGAGGCGATGACGAACTCGATGGTTCGCGAGGTTTTGGTGCTGGCTAGGGATTTGGAGTATCCATGCGTTGACAGCAGACGTTCGATGGTCGTTCGGGTCTGTTCGGCCACGCCGCTTCGTCCGTTAATCACTTTGGACACGGTGGCGACGGAAACGCCTGCCTCTGCGGCTATTTCCGCCAGCTTGGCTTTGCGGGCGCGAGTGTCTGTGTTTCCCATGCTTCCTTCCCTCTCTTGCGTGCATATGGATTGTGCCATTCGCGTCGTGATATGACACCGTCACATGATGCGTTCCCCGATGAATGCAAGCAATACGCCCCAGCATACAGTAAATTTACGACACGCGCTTGAAAATTTCCAAGCTTGAGTATAAAGTTTAGTTGTGACCTGGTTCACATATGGGAGGCAAGGAAGCTGCATTACCCCATTGGAGCCCAGGAGCAAGGACATAACATCACCTGCTACAAAGGAGAAAGCAATGGTAGCTGTCGGATTTCTCGTGCTTCTGATTGCAACTGTTTTCCAAGGAAGTTTCGGAATTTGCTTTAAGAAGTACCAGCCGTTCTCGTGGGAGGCCTTCTGGGCACTGTTCTCGATCATCGGTGTGCTACTTATGCCGCATATCTGGTGCGCCATTCTCGTGCCCGACTATTTCTCGTATCTGGCCTCGACCCCAATGACCACGCTGGTTACCGGTGCAGCCTGCGGCTTCTTCTGGGGCATCAGCTCCATCTGGTATAGCTTGGCCATCAACTACATCGGCGTCTCCCTGGTCACCGGCATCAATCTTGGCCTGTCCAATCTGCTGGGATCGCTGATTCCGATGTTTGTGCTCGGCACATTCCCGTCCATGTCCTCGCTCATCCTGCTGTTGGTCGGTCAGGCCATTCTGCTGGGCGGTGTCGCTGTGCTGTCCAAGGCCGGCTTCATGAAGAACGACACCGTCAAGGTCGAAGACAAGCAGGACGCAAAGTCCAAGACGAAGTCCCTGTTCATGGTCGGCTTCATCATGGCCCTCGCCTCCGGCGCCGGCTCCGCGGCCATCAACATCGGCGGCTCCTTCTCGAACTATCCGGTCAACCTTGCCACCGAAGCCGGCGTGACGCCGATGTACGCCAATCTGCTGCAGTGGCCCGTCGTGTTCTTCGGCGGATTCCTCGCCAACTTCGGCTACGCCGTCTACAAGCTCATCAAGAACAAGACCTACACCGATTACACCAAGCCCGGCTGCGCCAAAGCCTACGGCAAGGTGCTGCTCACCTCCTTCGTCTGGTTCGCCGCCCTCGGCGTCTACGCAATGGCCACCGCGCTGCTTGGCAGCTTCGGCCCCGTGGTCGGCTGGGTCGCGTTCAACGGCCTCGCCCTGATCATCGCCAACCTCTGGGGCTTCAAGGATGGCGAATGGAAGGGCCATCCGAAGGCCAGGAACGTGGCGCTTATCGGTAACGCGGTCATCATCGTTTCGCTGTTCGTTGTCGGCATCGCCAACGGCATGGCCTGACGAACATCCACCACCCATCAATCGACAATCCCAACCCATACAACGAAGTATCCACGAAAGGAACCCTCATGGCAGTTGATAACGTTTCCTCTCTCGAAGAGCTCAACTACGTGCCTGAAATGCCCGAACATCCGCGCCCGATCGTTTCCATCGCCACCGGCGGCATCGTCACTGGCTCGCATTATCCGGCCTATAAGCTCGCCGGCTATCCGGTAATCGGCACCTATGACATGAACAAGGAGGCCGCCGTCAAGGCCGCCGAAATCGCAGGCGCCGACTTCGTGGCCGACAGCCTCGAGGAAATCATCGAATACGGCGCACAGCACAACGCGGTCTACGACATCGCAGTGCCCGCCAACGCCACCGCCGACATTCTCGAAAAGCTGCCCGACGGCGCAGGCGTGCTCATGCAAAAGCCGATGGGCGAGAGCATCGAAGAAGCCCGTCGCATCCTTGAGATCTGCCGCCGCAAGAACCTCACCGCCGGCGTGAACTTCCAGCTGCGCCAGGCCCCCTACATGCTGGCCGCGCGCAAACTGGTCACCGCCGGCGTCATCGGTGAGATCGTCGACGTCGACCATCGTCTGGTCGGCACGCAGCCGTGGAACCTGTGGCCCTTCCTCTTCCCGAAGGATCGCGTCGAGATCAACTACCACTCGATCCACTACATCGACAACATCCGCAGCTTCGTGGGTGATCCGAAGACCGTGTACTGCAAGACCATGCAGCATCCCAAGATGCGCGACCTCGCCCAGACCCGCACCGCGATCATCATGGATTACGGCCCGGATCTGCGCGTCAACCTGCACATCAACTTCAACCATGACTACGGCAAGAAGTACCAGGAATCGATCTTGAAGCTCGAAGGCACCGAGGGCGCCATCCGCATCAAGCTTGGCCTGATGTACGACTACCCGGACGGCGAGCCCGACAAGGTGGAGCTCTACACCTACGAAACCGGCGAATGGCAGGACGTCCCTGTGCGCGGCAGCTGGTTCAACGAGGCGTTCATCGGCACGATGGGCGGCTTGATGAAGAAGCTCGACGACCCCTCCTACGAGTACATGAACTCCGTCGAGGACGCCTACCACACCATGTGCGTGGTCGAGGCCGCCTACAAGTCCAGTGCCGACGGCGGCGTGGTCGTCGCCGACTACGAGATCTGACCGAACCACTGTGCGAAAGGCGTATGACATGCGTATCGTCGATACCCACGTCCATATCTGGAACACCGAGGAATACCGTCTGCCTTGGCTGGACGGCGAAGGCCCCACGCTGAACCGGGTCTGGACCGCCGCCGACTACTTGGCCGAGCAGCACGGCGCAGACGAGTATACGATCGACAAGGCCGTGTACGTCGAGGTCGATATGGCCGCCGACGAGCGACCTCGCGAGAACGAGCTCGCCGTGGCGCTTGTCGACGATCCATCCACGCCTTTCGCGGGTGCCTGCGTCTCCGGTGATCTGAGCGACCCGCACTTCGCGGATTATATTCGTCCACTGGCCGACAAACCGCAGATCAAGGGCGTTCGTCAGGTATTGCACGTGCCGTCGGCCGCGCCCGGCACATGCCTTGGCGAAACGTTCATCGACAACGTGCGTCTGCTCGGCGAACTCGGTCTGGTGTTCGAAGGATGCGTGCGCAACCCCGAGCTCGTCGATCTGGCAGCATTGGCCCGCCAATGCCCCGACACCACGGTGATTGTGGACCATATGGGCATCGTCGACGCCGATATCGCCGGTCTCGAACATCCGCAAGGCGACGATGCGGCGTATCTGGACGCATGGAAGCGCAATCTTGCGGATCTCGGCTCGCTCAGCAACACGGTATGCAAGGTATCCGGCCTGAACCCGGCACAGCCATGGTCCACGCAAACCCTTGGCCGTGCGGTGTCCGTGGCCTTCGACTCCTTCGCGTCGGACAAGCTGATGTTCGCATCCAACTTCCCCGTGCTCAATGTGGCGCTCACGCTCGACGAGTGGGTGCGTGCCATGTTGGACATCACCAACGATATGGCACCGCAGGCGCGCGAAGCGTTCTTCTCAGGCAACGCCGAACGCGTGTACTCGCTGTAGTCATACCGCAGACCGCTCCCGTGTCCGGTCTCGTCATGTCGGACGCGGGCCCATTCCAGACGCAATACATATCCACCATTACTCACCATCTATCCATCACACAGAGCCCATCACACAGAGGAGCTAACCCGCGATGAGCACCACAATCCAACGTTTCGGAAGCGTATCCCGAGCCGACGGTCCCGAGGGATACAACAAGTACAAGGCCTTCCACGCCAAGCCATTCGAAGGCGTGAACGAAATGATTAAGGCCTGCAACCTGCAGAACTACTCCATCTACTACTACGACGGGCTGCTGTTCTCCTACTACGAGTATGTCGGCGACGATTACGAGGCCGATATGGCCAAGATGGCAGCCGATCCCACCACGCAGGAATGGTGGGCCGCGGTGGTTCCCTGCATGAAGCCGTTCACCGAAGACGGACCGTGGGTTGATATGGAGCAGCTGTACCACCTCGACTGATGCGGTGGGCCGCGCTCAATGTGCAGCGCGGCCCAATCATTGCCATATAGAAAAGACTGAGAAAGGAGCGCACGACATGGAAGGCCTGTATGTGGCGGCCATCGTGCCATACGATGCCAACGGTGCCATCAATGACGAACTTATCCGCCAGTTGGTGGAGCAGAATCTCGACGAGGGGGCAGCGGGCTTCTTCGTGGAAGGTTCGAGCGGAGAATGCTTCCTGCTAAGCCCCGAGGAGCGTCTGCACCTGTTCGAAGTGTTCGCCGAATACAAGGACCGTTGCACGCTGTTCGCCCATGTCGGCTCCTGCGGCACCGACGAGGCCGTGCGGTATGCCAAGGCAGTCAAGGAGATGGGCTACCAGCGCGTGGCCGCGACCCCGCCGATCTACTTCGGATATTCGCCGGCAGCCGTTGCCTCGTATTACGACGACATCGCATCCGCCATCGGAGACGGCGTCTACTATTACAACATTCCCATGAACACCCACCGCACGCTGGACTTCTACAATGCGGACACACGTGCGATGTTCGCCAGCGGATCCATCGCCGGATTCAAGCACACCAATCTCGACCTGTATGAGATGGATCGTCTGCGCGCCATCAATCCCGACCTCAAGATCTTCGGAGGCTTCGAAAACCTGATGGTCGCGTTCCTGGCCATGGGCTGCGACGGATTCGTGGGATCGACCTTCAACTTCACCCTGCCGCACTTCACGAAGATCATGCAGGCGTTCGAATCCGGCGATCTCGACACCGCGCGCGATCTGCAGATTAAAGCCAACAATCTGATGGAAGTCATCATGCGTGAGGGACTATTCCCCTCAATCAAACACGCGATGACCGTGCGCGGCTTCGACGTGGGCGCGGTGCGCAAACCTTTCCTTCCGCTGAGCGACGAGGCCGCCGCTCGTGTGGACCAAGCGATCGCCGACAACCTCGTCGACTGACCGCTGCACGCATAAAGGCAAACCAATCCAACCTACAGACATTAAGGAGAGGCAACATGTCTGTTCAACTCAAAGGCATCACATGGGGGCACAGCCGCGGTTACACCTCCATCGTGGGAGTCACCCAACGCTATGCGGAGCTGCACCCCGGCTTCGACATCACCTGGGAGAAGCGCTCCCTCACGGAATTCGAAAGCAAGCCCATCGACCAACTGGCGGCCGAATACGATCTGCTCATCATCGACCACCCGTGGGCAGGCTTCGCCGCAGCCCACAATGTGCTGCTTCCCCTGGATGATTGGCTCGACGCCGACTTCATGGCAGACCAGCGCGCCAATTCGGTCGGCAAATCATGCGACAGCTACAACTTCGACGGATTCCAAAGCGCGCTCGCCATCGACGCGGCATCGCCCGTGTCGGTATGGCGCCCTGATCTGCTGGCGGCCGACCAGGTGCCGTCGACGTTTGAAGAGGTGCTGAGTCTGGCGCAGCAAGGACGTGTGGCGTTCGCCGGCACCCCGCAGTATCTGCTGATGGACTTCATCGGCCTGTGCAATACCGCCGGCGGAGATCTGTTCCGCGCAGGCAGCGAGCACGTCGTCGATCGCGCCACCGGCGTGAAGGTGCTCAACGACATGCGTTCCTTGGCGCAGCTGTGCGATCCGGCCGTGTTCGAATGGAGCACCATCGAGCTGCACGAACAGCTCGCGAAATCCGACACGTTGTGCTACTGCCCGTGGGTGTATGGCTATGTGAACTACTCCCGGCGCGGATACGCCCCCCACGTGCTCAAGGCCGGCGATGTGCCGACCTATGCCGGATCGCTGGTCACCGGCGTGCTGGGCGGCACTGGCCTTGCTATTTCCGCAAAAACCGAGCATCCCCGCGAAGCAGCCGATTTCGCCTCCTACGCGGTGTCGAGCGAGGTGCAGCGCACCTTGTTCACCGACAACGGCGGTCAGCCCGGACATCGTGCCGCCTGGCTGGACGAAGAATGCAATCGCACGACGCTTGGCTTCTTCGAAGACACGATCGCAACGCTTGATGCCAGCTACGTGCGGCCGCGGTACAGTGGATACCTCACATTCCAGGACAACGCGGGCATATACATCCAGGATTTCGTGCGTGGCGATGGTGCCGCCGAAACAGTGCTCGACCAGCTGGATGCCCTGTATGCGCGTTCCCGTGAACAGTAAGGAGCCTCACGACCATGAAACCGTTAGAGGGCATGATCGTCCTCGATTTCTGTCAATATCTTGCCGGCCCATCCGCAGCAATGCGTCTCGCCGACCTCGGCGCACGCGTGATCAAAGTCGAGCGTCCGGGCGTGGGCGACGGCTCACGTCGCCTTGCCTTGGAAGGCCTGTGGTCCGATGGCGACGCAGTCAATTTCCATACCATCAACCGCAACAAGGAAAGCGTCGCATTCAACACCAAAGATCCGAACGACCTCGCCATGGTCAAACGCCTCATCGCCCAAGCGGACGTGCTAATCGAAGCGTTCCGTCCCGGCGTGATGGACAAGCTGGGATTAGGGTACGAGGACGTCAAAGCGTTAAACCCCCGTATCGTCTATGGTTCAGTCACCGGATACGGCACGGTCGGCCCGTGGGTGAAAAAGCCTGGTCAGGATCTGCTCGTGCAGTCACTGTCCGGACTTGCCTGGCTCAACGGTGATGATGGGCAGCCGCCGATGCCGTTCGCATTGTCACTGGCCGATTCATACACCGGCGTGCATCTGGTAGAGGGCATCCTATCCTGCCTGATCCGACGCGAGACGACCGGCGAGGGCGGACGCGTGGAGGTCAGCCTGCTGGCCTCGATTCTCGACATGCAGTTCGAAGTGCTCACCACCTACCTCAACGACGGGCATCGTGCCCCGCACCGTGGCGCATATCATAATGCGCACGCCTATCTGGCCGCGCCATACGGCATCTACGAGACCTCCGATGGTTATCTGGCGCTCGCCATGGGCTCGGTCAGCCGCATCGGCGAGCTGATCGGATCCGAGGCAGTGGCCGCACGCACCGATGAGAGCGAATGGTTCACCAAACGCGACGAAATCAAGCAGGAGATCGGACAGACCCTGTGCTCGCAGACCACCGAGCACTGGCTGTCGCTGCTGGAGCCGGCGGGCGTGTGGTGCTCCGACGTGTACACCTGGGAGCAGCTGGTCGCATCCGATGCGTTCCAAGCTCTTGACTTCATTCAGGATGTGGCGCGTGAGGGAGACCCGTCGCTGCTGACCACGCGTTGCCCGATACGGTTCCTCGGCGAACAGCGTGATACGTCGAAACCCGCGCCGCGACTGGGTGCCGACACCGAACGCATCATCGTGGAATTCGGGCTCGCCGATGCAACGCAGGAAGGAGAGGCGTGATGAAACCATTGGAAGGCATCAAAGTATTGGACCTCAGCCAGTTCCTCTCTGCGCCGTCGGCCACGCTACGCCTGGCCGATCTCGGTGCCGAGGTGCTGAAGGTCGAGCGTCCGGGCGGTGGCGACATCTGCCGTTCGCTGTATATCTCCGACTGTGTGATCGACGGCGACAGCTCGCTGTTCCATGCGATCAACCGCAACAAGAAAGCCATCTCGCTTGATCTGAAGAGTGCTGACAGCCGGCTGGTTCTGGAACGTCTGGTGCGTGAGGCCGACGTGATGGTCGTCAACTACCGTCCGGGCGTGGCCGATCGCATCGGCATCGGATACGAGGCTATGAAGGCCCTCAATCCACGATTGGTGTATGGCGAGGTGAGCGGCTACGGCGAGCAGGGGCCGTGGGCGAGCAAGCCCGGGCAGGATCTGCTTGCTCAGGCGTTGTCCGGCATCTGCTGGCTGAATGGCAATGCCGACCAGCCGCCGACGCCGATGGGATTGTCCGTAGCGGATCTGTTCGCCGGGCAGCTGCTGGTGCAGGGCGTGATGGCGGGACTGCTGCGTGCCAAGCGCACGGGCGTCGGGGCGCATGTGCATGTGAGCCTGCTGGAGGCGCTGCTGGATATGCAGTTCGAAGTGTTCACCACGTACCTCAACGACGGCCGCAAGCTGCCGCAGCGTAGCGCCATCAATAACGCGAACGCCTATATCAGCGCCCCCTACGGCGTCTACGCCACGGCGGACGGATATCTGGCCCTTGCCATGATTCCGATTCCCAAGCTTGGCGAGCTTATCGGCTGCGAGGCGCTGCTCGGCTACACGGATCCGGATGACTGGCATCGCAAACGCGACGAAATCAAACGTGTGCTGGTCGACCATCTGGCCGGCGAGACCACAGCGCATTGGCTGGGGATTCTGGAGCCGGCGGATGTGTGGTGCGCGGATGTGTACACCTGGGATACCTTGATGGAGACGGAGGCGTTCCGCTCTCTTGACATGATCCAGACGGTTTCGCGACCCAACGGAGTGGGAATCGCCACCACCTGCTGCCCGATTCGTATCGACGGCGAACGCTACCAAGGCGGCCCGGCAGCGCCGACCATCGGTCAGGACAACGCGGAATACCTGCGCTGACCAACGGTGGCGCACATACCTATTCATTCAACTCCATACTGCTTAATACTGCACAAGAACGGCGGGAGGGATACCTTCCGCCGCATAGGAAAGGACAGAACATGGCCGAACAGACACTGTATTTCGAGGATTACGAGCTGGGCAGCACCCGAGTGACCGGTGCCCGCACGATCACCGAAGCGGATTTCGTGATCCACGCTGGGCAGACCGGTGACTTCTTCCCGCACCATATGGACGCGGAATTCGCGAAAACCACCGAATTCGGGCAGCGTATCGCGCATGGCACCCTCACCTTCAGCGTGGGCGTGGGTCTGACCGCCTCGTTCGTTAATCCGGTGGCGTTCTCCTATGGCTATGATCATTTGCGGTTCATCAAGCCGGTGTTCATTGGCGACACCATTCACACCGAGGTGACCATCCATGAGAAGAAGGATTCGCCCAAGCACGCCGATCAGGGCGTGGTAACCGAACGTCTCGCCATCATCAACCAGCGTGGCGAAACCGTGATGGTGGCCGACCATCTGCTGATGTGCCAGAAGAAGCCGTGCTGAACCAGCACTATTGCCTTCTGCGACGTTGACGCGCCGGACTGTGACCTCTCCTCACGGTCCGGCGTTTTCATATGGTTCGCCTGCCACTGCGCACGGATTGCCTGTAGGTCTGTACGTTTCGCCTGCGGTTTGGCACGAATTACCTGCAGGTTTGCACGTTTCGCCTGCGAACTTGTTACATACCTACGTAACAATTCCGCAGTCGAACCGTGACTTCCGATAGTCGAACCGTGACGGTTGACAGCTGAACCGTGATTTTCGTCAGCCGAACTGCGCGCCACCAACGGCCGTCCACGTCCAGCACGCGGGCGGCCGTTTCGTATTTCTGCGGTGGCTGAACTACAGTGTTGATTTCAGTGTGCGATATGAGAACACACCGCCGACATACGCGCATATTGGTGCGCGTAGAAGAGTTTTCACAGAAAGGAGAGTCGGCATGGCAGCACTGCGCGGTCCGGATAGTTCCGAAGACGAGCGTCGTTTGGGGGAGCAGGCCGTCTTTCCCGAAACGGTTGATGTCAATATCCGCCAGCTTGACCCGATTCCTGCCCCGCGCGCCTTCCTCAAGGAGCAGCCGCTCACCGATGAAATGAGCGAACTGGTGCTCCATTCGCGCCAGGAGATTCGTGACGTGCTCAACGGTCGCGACGACCGTCTGCTGGTAATCGTCGGCCCCTGCTCGATTCATGATCCCAAGGCTGCGCACGAATACGCCGAAAAGCTCGCCGCCGTGCGCCGCGAACTGGAAGATCGCCTGGTTATTGTGATGCGCGTGTATTTCGAAAAGCCGCGTACCACCATCGGCTGGAAGGGCCTGATCAACGATCCCGATCTCGACGGCCGCTTCAATATTCGCAAAGGCATGTGGATGGCCCGCAAGGTGCTCACCGACGTGCTGAGCCTGGGTTTGCCCGTCGCCACCGAATGGCTGGATCCGATTACCCCGCAGTACATCTGCGACGCGATCAGCTGGGGTGCGATCGGCGCGCGCAACACCGAATCCCAGGTGCATCGCGAGCTTGCCTCCGGTCTGTCGATGCCGGTGGGCTTCAAGAACTCCACCGACGGCTCAATTAAGGCCGCCGCCGATTCCTGCTTCACCGCCGGTTTCGAGCATCATTTCCTATCCATCAATCTCGATGGTCGCGTGATTTCCGCCGAAACCAAGGGCAATCCCGATTGCCACCTGGTATTGCGCGGCTCTTCCTCCGGCCCGAACTACGATGCCGAATCCGTCAAGGCTGCGCTTGAGGCGCTGAAGGCTTCCAAGGCTTCCGGTCCCAGCAACCACGGTTTGGTGATTGACGCCGCACACGGCAACTGCGGCAAGGATGAGAATCGCGAAGCCGAGGTCGTCGAAGAGATCGCTGCGCGCTTGGCCGCCGGCGAGCAGGGCATTACCGGCATCATGATGGAAAGCTTCCTAGTGGGCGGCAATCAGAAGCCCGCCCCGCTTGACCAGCTGGTGTATGGCAAGTCTGTCACTGACGCTTGCGTGCCGTGGGATCGCACCAACGAGCTGCTGCACACGCTGGCCGACGCCGTCACCGCCCGCCGCGCCCTGTAAACCGCGGCAAGCCCCGAGCCCAGCCGAGCGGTTGCATGTATCCTTGGAAACAGAGAAAGCCCAAGGAGAATACAAGTTATGCAACAGCAGGATGATCAGACGCGCGCGCTGAACAGTCCGGAGGATTTGCGAGCCATCCGTCAGGCGATGGATGAGGGCAAGAATCCACTGGTGGTTACCGATGTGCCGCGCTGGGAGGATCAGGTCGGAATCAGCCGTATCGTGAACCGTCGCGTAGTGGAGTTTGAAGTGCTGCCCACGCCGGCCCAAGTGTTGGCTGAGCAGCCGCTCACGCCACAAGCACAGGAGATCGTCGCCTATTCGCGCGACGAGATTCGCGCCTGCCTATATGGCCAGGACGATCGTCTGCTGGTGATTGTGGGTCCCTGCTCGGTGCATGATCCGGCGGCCGCGCTTGACTACGCACGTCGCCTGTCCCGTTTGAAGAACGAGCTGGGCGAGCAACTGCTGATTATCATGCGCGTGTATTTCGAAAAGCCGCGCACCACCATCGGTTGGAAGGGTCTGATCAACGACCCTGATATTGACGGCAGCTGCAATATTCGAAAAGGCCTGCTGCTGGCTCGCAAAACCCTGCTCGACGTGCTGGGCACAGGTCTGGCTGCTGCCACGGAGTTCTTGGAGCCCACCAGCCCCCAGTTCATCGCCGATGCGGTGAGTTGGGGTGCGATTGGCGCGCGCAACACCGAGTCTCAGGTGCATCGTCAGCTGGCCAGCGGCCTGTCCATGCCGATCGGTTTCAAGAACGCCACCGATGGTTCGGTTAAGGCACCGGCGGATTCTTGTTTTGCCGCCGCCCAGCAGCATACGTTCTTCGGTATCGACCATATGGGCCGTGCCGCCGTAGTCAAAACCCTTGGCAACCCCGATTGCCATGTGGTGTTGCGTGGCTCCAGTTCCGGGCCGAATTATGACGCTGATTCCGTGGCCACTGCGCTCGAGATGATCCGTGATCGTATGCCCGCCGACTCGGCTGCCGCACACGGACTGATTGTTGACTGTTCGCACGGCAACTCCGGCAAGGACGAACATCGCCAGGCTGAGGTTGTGCGCAATATCGCCGCACGTATTGCGGCCGGCGAGCAGGGCATTACCGGCATCATGATGGAAAGCTTCATCGAAGGTGGCAATCAGCCGGCCGCGCCCCTGAACCAATTGACGTATGGGCAGTCGATTACCGATAAGTGCATTTCATGGCCCGATACCGAAGCTCTGCTGCGTGAACTGGCCGAAGCCGTCGCCGCCCGCCGCTGGAACTGATGGGATGCCACATCCCAATTCGCAATTAAGGAGTATGCAGTATGAAGACTATTGCCATTATTGGCGCGCTGGATGAAGAAGTCGCGCTGATTGCCAAGTCGCTTGACTCGGTAACGCATACCAGCAAAGGCAGCCTTGACATTGTTTCTGGTGAGTTGGCGGCTAACAACGGTGAACGCGTGACGGTTGCGGCTACGGTCGGCGGCATGGGGCTGGTGAATGCTGCCGCCACCACGCAGCTGCTTATCGACGAGTTTGCTCCCGACGCCGTGATTTTCTCCGGTATCGCTGGCAACCTCAACCGCAACCTGCATATCAACGATGTGGTGCTCGGCGGCACGCTGCGCTATCTCGACACCGACATGCGTCTGGTGGGCCAGTGGAAGCCCGGCACCGCCGACAAGCCCATCGAGGAATTCCACAGTGATGACCATCTGCTGCAGATTGCCGATCAGGCGCTGTCCGCCGCCGGCATCACGCATATTATCGGCATCATCGCCTCCGGCAACTACTTCGTGGACACCCCCGCCAAGGTGAGCCAAGTGGTGCACGACACCGGTGCTGACGTGGTGGAAATGGAAGGCGCGGCCGTAGCCCAGGTCGCCGCCCGCAACGATGTGCCCGCGCTGGTGATTCGTGCGCTGAGCGACAACGCCGACACCGACTACGAGGTGTTCAAGGAATTCGACATTTCCGAATACGCCGATACCGCTGCACGTTTGGCCGTAGACATCGTCAAGCGACTGTAGGGACGGACATCCCATCCCAGTTCGCTTCAGCCGTTCGCCCAATCCATTCGTCCGGTTACTCGTTCAGTGGGCCGCTCAATCGAATGTCGGTCGCGAACAGGGTGCCTCTGTGAGGCATATAACAGGCAGTCCGCATAATGGACTGCCTGTTCCGTTTTGCGGGCCAACGCGCCATACTCGTGTTCCGGCACAGCGATGTGCGGGAACGAAGTCGCTGGGCCACAAGCCATTTCTCGTTTTCTTCCCGCTGCCAATTCCGCTGCGCCCTAGCCGTTATCGTGCGCTTATCTATCATGCGCACAGCCGCACTGGGGTTATTCTGCGGTCATAATTGGGAAGAGAAAACAACAATGTCTGCAAGCGTATCTGCTGCAACCAAACCGGTGAAGAAGGACTCGGTTCCTGAAATCATCGCCGCCTCGATGGTGGGCACCGCCATCGAGTTCTACGACAACTACTGCTACTCCATCGCGGCCGCCAGCTACTTCGGCGCGATCTTCTTCGCGAACGTCACCAACCCGGCGCTCGCCCAGATCATGGCATTCACCACCTTCGCGGTCTCCTTCCTCGCCCGCCCGTTCGGCTCCATGCTGTTCGGCCACTTCGGCGACAAGATGGGCCGTAAGAAGACGCTGGTTATCGCCCTGCTGACCATGGGTATCGCCACCTTCCTCGTCGGCTGCCTGCCCGGCTATGAGCAGGTTGGCGGCGTTTCCGTCATCATCCTGTGCGTGTGCCGCGCCTGCCAGGGTGTTGGCCTGGCCGGCGAATGGTCCGGTGCTGCACTGGTCGCCACCGAAAACGCTCCTGCCGCCAAGCGCGCCCTCTACGGTTCCTTCCCGAACCTTGGCGCTCCGATCGGCTTCTTCTGCGCCTACGGCCTGAACCTGCTGCTTACCACGCATATCGGTCAGGAACAGATGGGTGCCTGGGGTTGGCGTATCCCGTTCCTCGCTTCTGTGATTCTGGTGGCCATCGGCCTGTACGTGCGTGCTCGCATGAGCGAAACCCCGGTGTTCAAGCAGGCTTCCGAAGAGAAGCGCACCTCGAAGCACCCGCTGCGCGATCTGCTGCCTTACTGGAAGGAAGTCGTGCTCGGCACGCTGGCCATGGGCGTCACCTACACGCTGTTCTACGTGCTTGGTACCTGGTCCCTTTCTTATGGTGTGAAGGGCCTTGGCTTCCAGCAGAGCGAATACTTGCTGCTGCAGATGGTTTCCGTGGTCTTCTTCGCCATCTTCATCGTGGTCTCCTGCGTGTACGCCGACAAGGTGGGCCGCAAGAAGGTGCTGTTCGTCACCACCGCTGCCACGTTCGTGTTCAGCTTCTTCACCCCGTTCCTGCTCGTGCACTCCGCCAGCCACATTCTGATCTTCCTGTGCATCGGCTTCGTGCTGATGGGCGGCCTGTTTGGCCCCTGCGGCGCTTACCTGCCTGAGCTGTTCCCGGTGCACGTGCGCTACTCCGGCGCTGGCCTGAGCTACAACCTCGCCGCCATCTTCGGTGGCGCGTTCGCTCCGACCATCGCCCAGGCGCTGGTCAACTCCAAGTTCGGCGTTGCCGGTGTGGGCTGGTACATGGCTGTGATGGCCGCCGTCGCCCTGCTCGCCCTGTTCCTGATCAAGGAAAGCAAGGACAAGGACTACACGCTGTGATGCGTTGCGCGTGTTAGACCGCTGTTTGTGGCCGTTGCCATAAGCGTTGGTCAGCGCACAAACGCGTGAAGTGTTTACCGTGAAACATGGGATTGCCTGTGTTTCACGGTTTTTTTATTGCGTGACACTCAGCAGTTGCAGCAGTTACTGCAGTTGCGACTGCTATCTGTCAGCTTTCGGCCGCTGACCATGGTTCAGCAGGAGCCGATAACCATGCTGAAGATGAACAACGGTTGAACTTACGTAGTTCCAGCTGTTGGCTACGTGTGTTGCGTTTTACGCTAGAGAACATGATGGAAATCTGGCAGATTGCGCTGATCGTGATAGTGGCCGCGCTGGTTGTGGCGTGGGCCGCCGTTATTGCGTACTCCAAGGGAAAAGCCGCCGGTCGTGCCGCCGCCGAACAGGCCGCGGCCGACGATGGCGACGCACTTAGTCTGTTCGGTGAGACTGTGCCCGTGCGCCCCACTGAACGCCGACTGATTGAAGTGATGCCCGAAGCATTGCTGGTCACCGACCGTAACGGCTTGGTGCGTTACGCCAGTCCGGGATCAGTACCCTTTGGATTGGTTGGCGGCAATCGCCTCAATTCGCGCGAAATCGAAGACATTCTGACCCAAGTTGCGTCGGATGGCGGCGGTGTGCGCGAACGTGAGGTGCAGTTGCCGATTCGGCGCAGGCCTCCCGTCCCCAGCAACGGCCGAGGTGTGGAAGCCGGGCAGTCGCTGCCGCAGAACACCCTGTATCTGCGTGTGCGCATCGGCGATCTCGACGATGATCTGTACGCCATTTTCATCAACGATGTATCCGAGCAGCGCCGTTTCGAAGCGATGCGCCGCGACTTTGTGACCAACGTGTCGCATGAGCTGAAAACGCCGGCCGGTGCTATCTCGCTGCTCGCTGAAACCGTTACCGATGCGGCTGATGATCCGGATGCCGTGCGCTATTTCTCCGGTCGTATCTCCAAGGAATCCGCGCGTCTGATCGAACTCGTGCACCATCTTATCGACCTGCAGAAGGCCCAGAATGCGCAAGGCATTATGAATGCGCAGCGCATTTCCGCGCTTGATATTGCGCGCGATGCCATCGCCGCCAACCAGGTGCAGGCGGACGCCCGGCATGTTGACATCCGTCTGAGCGTCAACGGCAAAACGGTGCCATCAGAGGCATCAGGCGTGCAGGCGGCCCCGGCAGCTGCGGCGTCGACAGATTCGGGGGAGCAGAGGAAACAGACGGAGCCGGCGGAACAGAGCGAACAACAAACTGCTGACGTTCAGCCAACGGACGCAGCCCCCATGATCGTTGCGGATAAGGAAGCGATTGTCACCGCCGTCAAGAATCTGGTGGAGAACGCCATCCACTATTCCCCGGAACACACCACGGTGGCTGTGGGCGTGGCGCAAAGCGGCGACAAGGTGACGATTCGCGTGGTCGATCAGGGCATAGGCATCCCCGCCAAATCACTCGATCGCGTGTTTGAACGCTTCTATCGTGTCGATCCGGCACGTTCGCGCGAAACCGGAGGATCCGGTCTGGGGTTGGCCATCACCAAACACTGCGTGCAGGAGAATGGCGGATCAATAGCTGTGTGGTCGCACGAGGGCGAAGGTTCAACCTTCACCATCGAACTGCCGGCCGCACCAGCAGAGGCGTAGCGCAGTTACACAATTACGTACTTCAAGGAAACGGAAGGCAAACAAGAAGAGAATGGCTACGATGGTGTCGGAGAATTTTGCTCTCAAGCGAACGGGAACATATCCAAGAAAGGCAACCATGACACGCATCCTTATCGTAGAAGACGAGGAGTCCTACCGCGAGCCGCTGGTCTACCAGCTCACCCGCGAGGGCTATGACGTGTCTGCTGCGGCCACTGGCGAGGAAGGCCTGGAACTGTTCACCAAAGGCGGCATCGATCTGGTGCTGCTCGACCTGATGCTGCCCGGCATCGATGGCACCGCACTGTGCCGGCGTATCCGCGAACAAAGCCGCGTGCCGATTATCATGCTTACCGCCAAATCCGCCGAAATTGACAAGGTTGTTGGCTTGGAAATCGGTGCCGACGATTATGTGACCAAACCCTATTCATTCCGCGAACTGCTGGCCCGCATTCGTGCCGTGCTGCGCCGCAACCAGGCGGTTGCCGAAGCCGCCGGTGCGCTGAGTGACGACGTGCCGCTGGTGTGTGGTGACATTGCCATGCAGGTTGGCCAGCATCAGGTCACCGTGCGTGGTGAAACCGTATTCTTCCCCTTAAAGGAATTCGAACTGCTCGAATACCTGATGCAGAACAAGGGTCGTGTGATGACGCGTCACCAGCTGATCGATCGTATCTGGGGCTCCGATTATGTAGGCGACACCAAAACACTGGACGTGCATGTTAAGCGCGTGCGCTCCAAAATCGAAGAGGATCCGGCGCATCCGAAGTACCTGACCACCGTGCGCGGATTGGGATATAAGATCGACGAGCCAACAGTTTGATGCCATAGCGGCATCAGGCTGATAAAAACTACGTAGCGGAGACGTAGTCGCATATATTAACAAGTGTTCATCTTCCGTTTACTGATTTCGGTCCAGCACCCCTCCACAAGCCCATAGTCTTGAATATGTCAAGAAATGAACGGGCGGCCAGAACCGCCCGAGACAGTTGATAGAGGGATTAAGAAATCATCATGAACAAGAACATCCTCGTCCGCTCCCTTGCTGCCGTCTGCAGCATCGCAACGCTTGCTTCCTTGGCCGCCTGCGGCGACAACACTGCTGCTCCGGCCGCCAACTCCAACGGCTCCAGCTCCACCACGACTGCCATCTCCGGTGACTTCCAGGGTGCCGGCGCCTCCTCCCAGCAGGCCGCCGTCGAAGCCTGGATCGCCGGCTTCCAGGGCACCAACCCGGACGCCAAGATCGCCTACAACCCCTCCGGCTCCGGCGCTGGCGTGACCACCTTCCTGACCGGCGCCACCGCTTGGGCCGGCTCCGACAAGGCCCTCGCCTCCGACGAAGTCGAGCAGTCCAAGAAGGTCTGTGCCGAGGGCACCGCCTTCGATGTGCCGGTGTATGTGTCCCCGATCGCCGTGGTCTTCAACCTGAAGGGCGTTTCCGACGCGGGCAAGCACGTCAACATGGACGCCTCCACCATCGCCAAGATCTTCGACGGCAAGATCACCAAGTGGAACGACGACGCCATTAAGTCCCAGAACCCCGACCTTGACCTGCCGGACACCCCGATCACCGTGGTGCACCGCTCCGATAAGTCCGGCACCACCCAGAACTTCGTGAGCTACTTCAAGGATGTGGCCCCGAATGACTGGTCCTACGATCTGTCCGAAAACTGGCCGAACGAGGTCGGCCAAGGTGCCAAGGGCACCTCTGGTGTGGTTTCCACCGTCAAGCAGGCCGATGGCACCATTGGTTACGCCGACTTCTCCGCCGTGGGCGACCTCGGCACCGTGGCCGTCAAGGTCGGTGAGAAGTACGTCGAAATCTCCGCTGAAGGCGCTGCCAAGACCATCGAGGATTCCCCGAAGGATGAGTCCGCCACCGGCGACAACCGCATCGTGCTGAAGGTCAACCACAACACCACCGTTGATGGTGCCTACCCGATCGCTCTGGTCTCCTACGACATCGTCTGCCCGGCTTACAAGGACACCAAGCAGGCCGAGTTCGCCAAGGCTTGGCTCACCTACGTGACCTCCGACGAAGGACAGAAGACCGCTCAGGATGCCGCCGGCACCGCTCCGCTGCCCAGCTCCCTGACCGCTGAGATTTCTAAGTCCATCGAGGCCATCAAAACCAAGTGAGCTTGAGCTCTCTGATCTGCTCTGTGCGAGTGTGAACCCTTCCCCAAAACCTAATCAACTGAACCATCAGTTTCCGCTTGAGCCGCAGTCGTTTTCACGGCTGCGGCTCAAGCGGGGGTAGGGCCCCACGTTCAAACCGGCAGTGACGAGAGACACTAAAGCCCTCACCATAAGGAGAATCCGTGAGTTCTCAAGACGACAAAACGATTGATCAGCCAGTCAGCGGTAAAACCGCCGACAAGGTGTTCAAAGGCGTGGCCTACGCCTGCGGCATCCTGATCCTGGTTGTGCTCGCCGCTGTATTCCTGTTCCTCTTCTTCCGCGCCTGGCCGCTGATCGGTGGCGATCAGGCCGCCAACAGCGAAACCGTGTCCAGCTTCACCGGTGGCAAGGCCTCCAGCTTCTGGGGTTATGTCGGGCCGCTGCTGTTCGGCACTGTGCTGGTCTCCCTGCTGGCCCTGCTGATTTCGTTCTTCGTGTCCATCGGCATCGCACTGTTTATCTCGCACTATGCTCCCAAGAAGCTCGCCACCGCGCTGAGCTATGTGGTCGATTTGCTCGCCGCTATCCCCTCGGTAATCTACGGTTTGTGGGGCGGCCTGGTGCTGGTGCCTGCAATCTATCCGTTCTGGAACTGGGTGGCCACCTATCTGGGTTGGATTCCGCTGTTCCAAGGCCCTGCTGCCAACCCGTCGCGTACGGTTGCCACGGTGGCTGTGGTGCTTGCCGTGATGGTGCTGCCGATTATCACCTCCATGTCGCGCGATATCTTCCTGCAAACCCCGCGTCTGCATGAGGAGGCCGCTCTGGCCCTCGGTGCCACCAAGTGGGAGATGGTTAAGCTCGCCGTGCTGCCGTTCGGCAAGTCCGGTATCGTGTCCGCCTCCATGCTGGCTCTCGGCCGTGCGCTTGGTGAGACGATGGCTGTGTTGATGATTCTGTCTCCTGGACTCAACTACTCCATCAAGCTGCTGCAGGCCTCGCAGAACCAGACCATCGCTGCGAACATCGCCGCACAGTATCCTGAAGCCAACGATCTGGGCGTTTCCACGCTGATTGGAACCGGTTTGATCCTGTTCCTGATCACCTTCGTGGTCAACTACATCGCCCGTAAGATCACCGAGAAAGCGAGTGCGTGATGAGTGCCGTTGAGAAATCACCTATGGACGGTGCCCCGAAGATCGACTTCGACAAGTTCCGCCCTACACGTTCTGCCATCCAGCGTCGTAACGTCAAAGATTACTTTATGCGCGGCCTGATCGCGCTGGCCTTCGTCGTTGCCTGTGTGCCGCTGATTTCCGTGCTGTGGACCACCATCATCAACGGTATCAAGCGACTGAACCTGAACTTCCTGAGCTACAACATGACCGGCGTGGTCGGCGGCAACCAGACCCCCTCCGGCGGTTACGGTGGTGTGCTGCACGCCATCATCGGTACGCTGGAAATCACGGCCGGTGCCATGATCATCTCCATCCCGATTGGTGTGATGTGCGCCGTGTACCTGGTCGAATATTCGATTCATGGCAAGCTTGCCACCACGATTTCGCTGCTGGTGGACGTGATGAGCGGCATTCCGTCCATCGTGGCCGGCCTGTTCGCCTTCTCGATGTTCACCATCATCTTCGGGCCGGGCACCATCAATGGTTTCGAAGGCTCTGTGGCTTTGTCGCTGCTGATGCTGCCGACCGTGGTCAAATCCTGTGAGGAAATGCTCAAGATCGTGCCGAACGATCTGCGCGAAGCCTCGCTGGCTCTGGGCGTCACCAAGCAGCGCACCATCACCAAGATCGTGCTGCGCACCGCATTGCCGGGCATCGTCTCCGGTGCCATCCTCGCTATTGCACGTGTGATTGGTGAAACCGCTCCGTTGCTGATGACCGCAGGCTTCATCTCCTCCACCAACGTGAACCTGTTCTCGGGCCAGATGACCACGCTGCCGGTGTACGTCTACCAGGAGTACTCCAAGCTGAGCGCCAACTGCCCGGCCAATGCCGATGCCACCTGCGTGACCACAATCCCGATGGAACGCGCTTGGGCCGCCGCCCTCGTGCTGATCGTCATCGTGCTGCTGCTCAACCTCATCGGACGTATCGTGGCGAAGGTATTCGCCGTGAAGACCGAGCGCTGAGCCGACCCGCTTTTTAGATAGAGAAATAAGGAAACATATCATGGGACAACGTATTGACGTCAACCACGAGAACATCTACTACGGCGACTTCCTTGCCGTGGAGGATGTGAACATCAACATCGAGCCGAACAAGGTCACCGCCTTCATCGGACCTTCCGGTTGTGGCAAGTCCACGGTGCTGCGCACGCTCGACCGTATGCACGAAATCATCCCCGGCGCTCATGTCGAGGGCGAGGTGCTGTTGGAAGGCAAGAACCTGTATGCCAAGGACGTCGACCCTGTGGCCGTGCGCCGCGATGTGGGCATGGTGTTCCAGCGCCCGAACCCGTTCCCGACCATGTCGATTCGTGAGAATGTGCTGGCTGGTGTGCGTCTGAACAACAAGCATCTGGCCAAGTCCGACGCCGACGATCTGGTCGAGTGGGCCCTGCGTGGCGCTAACCTGTGGGAAGAAGTCAAGGATCGTCTTGACAACCCCGGCATCGGTCTGTCTGGTGGTCAGCAGCAGAGGCTGTGCATCGCCCGCGCCGTGGCCGTGCACCCGCAGGTGTTGCTGATGGATGAGCCCTGCTCCGCTCTTGACCCGATTTCGACCCTGGCCGTCGAGGATCTGATCAACGAGCTCAAGAGCGACTACACCATCGTGATTGTGACCCACAACATGCAGCAGGCCGCCCGTATCGCCGACTTCACCGCCTTCTTCAATCTGAAGGCCGTGGGCCAGCCGGGCCACCTTGAATACTTCGCGGACACCACCACGATGTTCAACAACCCCCAAAACGAAGAAGCCGAGCGCTACATCTCTGGACGTTTCGGCTGATCTATCAGCCGAAACGTAGCGGCAGCCCGGTGGGCTGTCGCAATCGAGCTTCAGCTCGACAGGAACTTGTGCGCCGCTGTGTTGGCGGCGCTCCTTAATTGGACGTGAGGCTGATCTATCAGCCGAAACGTAGCGGCAGCCCGGTGGGCTGTCGCAATCGAGCTTCAGTCCGACAGGAACTTGTGCGCCGTCGTATGGCGGCGCTCCTTAATTGGACGTGAGGCTGATCCAGCCGAAACGTAGCGGCAGTCCAGTGGCCGTATATCTCCCGAATAGAAATCAGTCGCGCGTATTCCAGTCGACGGTGGTGGCGCGACGGGTGACCTCGGCCGGCCTGACAAGTTGGGTATGCGCGGGACTGCGATCTCCTTCGAGCCGTGTGAACAGGATATCGGTCGCCGCAGTCGATAGTTGTTCAGGCAACGTGGAGATGTTGGTGACGGGGTAGGGGAAGGATTTCGCGGCCAAATCGGCGCAGTGGGCGATCAGCGACACATCCTTGCCAGGCACGATGCGTCGCTGATCCAACAGGCGGAGCACCCATTCGGTCATACGCGGTTGTCTGACGATAATCCCGAGTCGGTCATCGCGGTGGGCTAGGAGCTGATCGGCGGTTGCGGCGAAACTTGCCCAGTCGCCGGTGATGCGCGGCACAATGGAAAGTTCCAGGCCTGAACGGCTTGCCTCGTCGGCGGCGCCCGCATAGAAATCTTCAACGAATTTATAGCCTTGCTGGGAGGCCACCATCGCGTCACCGACGATAGCGACATGGCGGTGGCCGGTCTCCGCGAGTTCCCGTACCGCCATTCGAGCCGCCTCTCGAGTGTCGAAATCGACCACGTCCAATCCCATGGCATCGTTTGGGCGGCCTATAAGCACCACCGGCATGTTGAGAGCTGCCGCGGCGGGGATGCGCTCGTCGTCGGGTTGCACATCCATGAGGATGAACGCGTCACAGATCGATTTTCCCGCCAAACGGTTGATTCCGGCGGATCCTTCGTTGGTGGTCGAGAGAATCACGTCATAGTCGTGTTTGCGGGCCTGAGCCACAATGGTATCGATATAAGGCGTGGTTTCGTTGGCGTCAAGGGATTCATGGATTTCGACGAACAAGGAGATGATATTCGTTTTGTTCGTGCGTAGCGTGCGTGCTCCGGCATTGGGCTGATAGTTGAGTTTGCGCATCGCCTCCTGGACTTTGCGACGCGTTGATTCGGAGACGTTGTATTTCCCGTTGATCACGAAGGATACCGTGCTTTGGGACACTCCTGCCAACGCCGCCACATCCTTGCTCGTAGGCGGGCGGTTCTGCGTGCGGGAGGCGGTATTGGCGGTCATGTGCAATCCTTCAGTGGACTTGTGATCTTGGGATTCTTCCTGCTCTTAAGGTTACTCGACTTTACGGAATCTCGGGATGCGCTCGATGTCGACGGGAGTGGTGATTGTGGTTGGTCCGACGATGCGCTCTCCCAGATCGGACAGCCATGTGCCGTGGGGAATCGCCACTCGGCGTTTTGACACCCCTTGTTCGGTTACCGGTGCGACGATCAACTTGTCTCCTAATAGGAACTGGTCATTGACCTTGTCGAATCCGTCATAATGATATGCCATTGGTCTCATGATCGGCTCACCTGTTTCCGCCGCGTATTGTGCCAATTCCTCGATGAGGGGCATGTGCTCGTCGCGAATACGCAGCGCGGTGTTCACGGCGGAGAGATGGTCGTCGTCGAGTACGCGCGACGGTGAGACGGAGAATTGCATCATTGGCGACAATGCGGCGATTTGCGCGTATCGGACGAAGAACTCCTGGTCGTTGCCGACGTGGTCCGCATCATTGACTTCGCCGCCGCCAATCATGTCTGGGCAGGTGAAGGGGTGTCCAATCATCGACTGCGCGAGTAGCTCGGGCACCAACGCTCCGATGCCATCGTCCGTCCACAGCGGGGGCTTGTCCTTGAGTCGCTGGGCCAACGGTTGTCCCCCCATCCTCCAGCAGGCTCGAAACTCATTGAAAGGATAGTCCAGTCCGATCGATGCCCAGCGCTCGCAGTATTCTGCCGGGGTGAGTGCATGATGGGGGCGGTCGTCGTCATGAAAGTCGTAGAAATCGGCCCCGTCGAATTTGAAGCCGTCTACGCCCAGGGCGCGAAGCGAATCCAGCGAATCCGAAAGCCATGCGATGGTGTCGGGATTGCTGAGATCCAGCAATGCGCTGAGGCCGTTCCACCAGCGGCGTACGGCCGTGTCTCCTGTGTGGTCGCGCAGCAGCAGTCCCTTTGCTTCCAGATCGCGGAATGTGGCCGAGTCGGGGCTGACGAACGGTACGAGCCATAGCATCACATGGAATCCCAGATTGTGCAGGTGCCCAATCATCGATTGAGGATCGGGGAACGCCGAACGGTCAAAGGTCCAGTCGCCGTAATCGGGGCACCACTTATCGTCGATCATGATCGTTCCCGCTGGCATGCCGGTGTCCAATATGGTGTGGGCATAGTTCAGCACCTTGTCTTGTGTGGGCTGATACGGCATTTCGATCCATGTGTTGTACTGTGGCTTGGTGAGCATCTCCATGGCCGGGGTGCGCTGCGATGCGGGGAAGTGATTGCGGGAGGCGGCCAAATATGCCTCGCGAAGATTGCCGTCGGTCTGGACGATGACGATCTGTCCGTCTGGTGATGTGCAGTTTGCGTGCAGTGTTCCGTGTTCGAACGAGAAAACGAATGTGCCTTCGGACCAGAGGTAGCGTCCTTTTGTGGACACCAGCAATGGGGCGCTTTGGTTGGAGGCGGTGGGGATTAGATTGTCCGATGTTCCGGCGGTCGAGAGGTTTCGTGCGAACGGGGCGTCTCCGAACGGCATATATCGCCCGTCTGACACGGTGCCTCCCCACCAGAGTTCGTCAGGCAGGAGGTCGATGGTGATCGAAGGGCCGTTGTTGGAAACGGAAACGGCTGATTGGGAGAGGACGGCTGGCATAAACGACTCCTTGATATGGGGAGGATGGGCGTCATCCCTCTGTGGATGACGAGACGTGCGGTAATGTCTGATTGTATTGTTAATACGAATTAATAATTTGTCAAGACGAGGAAATGTCGTCGCTGTTGTGGCATGGGTGGCATCGTTTGTGGGTATGGGTTATGTTCGGCGTGTAACAATTGAAATGACTTAATTTGCAACGTTTTTCCATATTTTGGTCTGTGTTGGTGGGAGGTGGGGTTGCATGAATGCGTAGGTGCTGGCATACTGTACACATGCGTTAATACGTATTAATAATTATCAAAGTTGATAATAGGAAAGGAAAAACAATGAAATTCTCCAAAAGCCTGATCGCGGCGGTTGCGACGGCGGCCATGATCGTTCCGCTGGCCGCATGCGGCTCTGCCGGTGCCGGTGATACGACTACCATTTCATATTTCTCTTGGAACAATGAGAACCAGGTCAAGCCGATTATCGAGGCGTTCGAGGCAGCCAATCCCGGCATTACCGTCGATCTGAGCACCGCACAGGGCGAGGCCTCCGACTACGCGCAGACGTTGACCACCCGTGCCGCAGGCAACCAGCTGCCCAACGTGTTCCATATGTCCATCGAAACCCGTAATGAGATCCTCGATGCCGGTCTTGCCCGTGATATCACCGACGAGGATTTCATGCAGTCCATTCCGGACACCAACAAGGAGCTCTATACCCGTGACGGCAAGGTGTATGGCATGAGCCCGACCGCCTGGGTCGGCGTCATCGTCTACAACAAGGACCTCTTGTCGCAGGTGGGATACGACTCCGTGCCCGAGACCATCGATGAATTCGTCGAGCTCGGTGAGAAGCTCAATGATGCCGGCATCACCGCGTATATGGACGATCCGACCGTCGTTTCCGGATCCTTCCAGCCGATGCTGGGAGGGTACTATGCGGCGCAGGGCATCGAAACCTCCGCGTGGCCTGAGATGGGCGAAGGCGGCACATTCACCGAACAGTGGAAGACGACTCTGACGGAGTGGAAGAAGCTGATCGATTCCGGCACCATGCCCAAAGAAGTGGTCGGTGTGACGAATGATCAGATCAAACAGCAGTTCATGACCGGTCAGCTTGCCATGTTCCGTTCCGGTCCGTGGGATTTCGCGGATCTCGATTCGTCCGGAATCGACTATGCCGTGGCGCCCTTCCCCGCCATTGAGGGCGGAGAGACCTATGTCGGCGGCGGCCCGGACTCTCCCTACGTCATTTCATCCCAATCGGAGGGAGACAAGCTTGAGGCGGCTAAGAAGTTCCTGAGCTTCCTCAACTCGGAAGAGGGCCTCAAGCTCGCCGAAGAGAATATCGGTCAGATCTCCGTGTCTTCCGAATACGCCGCCAATGTGGATGAGCACCTGCAAGACGTGTACGACGAATATGTGACCACTGGCAAGTACTACTGGACCAACTGGTCCCAGAACGGCAATGTGATGGCCACCGAGATGGTCTCGCAGTTCCAGCTACTGATGCAGGGGGAGGCCAGTGTGGACGAAGTGATCGCTCATATGGACGAGGTATGGGAGGCCAACGCCAAGTAACCTCATCTCCCATTGCGTCGCACGTCGACCATGGATAGATGATCCGTGGGCGCATTCCAATCACAGTGAAACCGGCGGGGCGGATTCCGGGTTTCCCTCGCGCTTCCGCCGGTTGATCACTTTTCCTGAAAGGCCAATTCCATGCCATCACAAGCTCGGGAACCAAAATCCCGACATTCCTCGACCGAGGGAACCCCTTGGTTCAAAACTCGGGGTTTCGCAGAATCCGCCTCGTCTACCGGATTCCTTGTCCCCATCTTGGCGGTTTTCATTGTCCTGACATTGATTCCGCTGATTCAAACGGTCTATTATTCGTTCACGGACTACACCGGACTGAATCCGAATGTCAACTTCGTAGGACTGGCGAACTACAACAAGGTGTTCACCGATCCGTCGCTTCTGGTGGGGTTGGGCTTCACCGTTCTATTCGCCGTAGCCACCACCCTGATCACCACGGTGCTGGCCATTCCGTTGGCGGTTTTGCTGAACACGAAGTTCTACGGTAGGTCATTCGCTCGGTCCTTGTTCTTCTTCCTAGGGGTTCCGTCCCTGATCGTGCTCGGCATGGTGTGGAGTTTTATCCTTTCCCCGCTCAAAACCGGTGCGGTCAACACAGTTCTGGTGAATCTCGGGCTCGACTCGGTGCCGTGGCTTTCCGACTCCACGCTCGCTCGTGTCTGCGTGATTTTTGTGGCGATCTGGGCCGCCGTCGGCTGGCACGCCACATTGTATCTGGCTTATCTGCAGGCCATCCCCGCCGATTTGTATGAGCAGGCCGCCGTCGATGGCGCCACTGGACTGCAGAAATTCGTCCATATTACCTTGCCTCAGCTGATTCCCGGCATTGTGGTCTCCACTTTCCTTCTGATCACCAACGGTCTGAAGGTGTATGACCTGCCGTTCGGCATGACCAAGGGCGGTCCTGGCTATTCGACCAACACCATCACCCAAGCCATCATCGTCCATGGCATCTCGCAGTCGCAGTACGGGCTCGGATCGGCGCTTGCCGTGCTCTTCACCCTATCGTGTCTGATCATTGTGCTTGGTCAGACCCTGATTACCAGCGCCCTTTCGAGGAGGTTCGCGTAATGAATGGATTGAAGCCCTCCACCCGCGCCAAAATCGGCGTTTGGGTCCGTACCGTACTGGTCAATCTTGTTGCCATCGTCATGGCGATTCCCCTGTACTACATCATTATCAACTCGTTCAAAAGCTCGATGGACATGGCGGTCTCCCCATTCGGACTGCCGGGGGAATGGTCCTTCGACAACTATGTCGACGCATTTGCGAACCTTCCGATCGCACGAAGCTTTCTTAATTCGATTATCGTGACCGGCGTGGCGGTGTTTTTCCAGCTGTTCATCGGCTCCCTCGCCGCCTATGGTATGATTCTTCGCAAAAGCTGGTTCACCGCAGGCGTGGGCGCCGTGCTGATGATCGCCTTCTGCATCCCCCTGCAGGCCACGTTGATTCCGCAGTATCGCATCGAGGCGAGCCTCGGTCTGGTCAATACATTGCAGGGACTGATTCTGCTGTACCTCGTCAACTCCATCTTCTGCTACTTCCTTATCGTGGGGTATATGCGCAAGCTCCCCATGGAAGTCATCGAAGCCGCACGCATCGATGGGGCGGGGCCGTTCAGAATCTATTACACGATTGTGCTGCCGATGTGCACGCCGATCCTTGCCACAGTGGTCGTATTCCAAACGCTGTCCACATGGAACGACTTCCTGCAGCCCAATGTGTTCCTGTCCTCGACGGATAACCGCACCATTATTCTGCAGGTGTTCAATTCCATGAGTCAGTTCACCACCAACTGGCCGGCGTTCATGACGATTACCGTCATCGCATTGGTGCCGGTGTTCATCTTCTTCATTTTCTGCCAGAAATGGATCGTCTCCGGTCTGGTGGCGGGTTCCGTCAAAGGCTGATGGTGCCGGGGTCCGCGTCGGTGATTGGTTTCATGGCGCGGGCCCGTGTTGTGCTCTGTGATCGCAGAGTGGATTTAGAGAAAGGAATCTTGTGCGAAACTATGCCAACATAAGGAGAGGCGCGGTCGCGGCTTTGGCCGCGATGGCCACTCTTGTGGCGCCATTCGCAGGCACTGCGCTTGCTTCGGAGGTGTCGGTGCCGACCCCATTGGTCAGTTACTCGTTTGACGTCGTGTCTGATGGCGTGGTCAGCAATCTCGGATCCGGCGGATCCTCATTTGACGGTGCCGTAAGCGGTAATGTGTCGTCGGGCGTTTTCTCTCAGGATGAGTCCACCCATAACGGTTCGGGAACGTTGCAGTTGGATGGCACAGAGGCGAAAGTCGCTGTGCCCAACGGCCTGTACCGAAACGTGACGGAAGGTATCACCGTATCTGCTTGGGTGAAGTGGGATGGCGAGGTTTCCTCGGACGCGGCCACCGTGTCACAGCCGATTTGGTACATCGGCGGTGACGATACCAGCGTATTCCCCCGCAATACCGACGGCCTGTTCCTCACTCCGGATACCGCCGCCACCTCCCATGTGTCGAAGAACAAGCAGGTGAAGGCCGAATCGGACACGCTGCCTTTGGGGGAGTGGAAGCATGTGGCGGTCACCCAATCCACCGATATGCTGACGCTATACGTGGATGGCGTGCAGGTCGCGCAGACGAACGACAACGTGGACTTCTCTCTGCTTCACAGCGAGTCCAGCACATTCAGCGCTCTCATCGGTATGGGCAACTGGAAGAAGTACTCTTCGCCGTTCAAAGGTGAGATCGATGAGTTCAAAGTTTGGCAGACGCCACTTGACGGAACTCAGGTCAAGGCGCTGTATGACGGGTACTTTGCCCCCGTCGAGGTGACGGCGGTCAGCGCGTCGCCTGTGACGGTCAAGGCGGAGGAGGGATCTGATCCGACGTTGCCCGCCAGCGTCGCCGTCGTCTACTCCGATTCATCTATCAAGCAAGTGGAAGTGGCATGGAATCTCGCCGCGGTGGATTGGGATGCGACGGAGGTCGGCGATACCATTGACGTCGAGGGCGCTCTTGCCGGGATCGAGACGTTTACGGCTAAAGCGACCGTTATCGTCACGGCTAAACCCTCGTCCGATCAGATCGTGGTCTCCACAGTCGCCAGAAATGGCACGAAGGGCTATCTTGAAGTCGACGGCCAGCCTTTCCCGATCATGGGAGTGCAGACTTTCGGCGAATGGCAGACCTATGGCAATCAGCTTACGCAAGGAGCGGATTTGCCGACCACATGGGATGAGCGTTTGGAAGGCCTCGATCGTGATTGGCTGGAGAACGTCTTCGAAAAAGCGGCCGCCACGGGTATCAAAACCCTGCAGATCGAGCTTGCCTGGCGTCAGATTCAGCCCTCCAAAGAAGGCGAATATGACTGGTCGCTTATCGACCGCTATGTTGAGTGGGCCAAGAAGTATGATTTGAAGCTCGACTGGACTTGGTTCGGGTCCATTGGCTGCGGTGGCGCTGTGATCTACGGCAACTATCGAGGCTATATCGCTACGATGCCGGATTACCTCTCCGGCGAGGAATACTATGCGCACAAACTCGATAAGGCCACGAGCGAGTATGTGGTGCAGGCCGTCAGCGACGACAAGCGCTGGGTGCCGCTTATGCCCTTCGGGAACAAAGCCTATCCGGAATACACCGCGGATGAGCTTGATCGTCTGGGCTCCTATTTGTACGAGCAGGAGCAGGCCGCAGTGCATGCGATGTTCAATCACCTTGCCGAGGTGGACACCACCCATCAGTCCATCTTGTTCCAGGTGTACAACGAGCCGGATTCCTATCCGTATGCGACCAGCAGTAGCGGCAATGCCTTGCCTGCCTTGCTCCAAACCGCCAATGCGTTGGGCAAAGCGGTGAAAACCGCCGATTACGTGGTCGCGACGCGCATGAACTTCAAGCGTGGCACATGGATCGCCAATGCGGGCAAGCTTGCGTCGATCGCCCAGTTTGCGAAATTGCCGTATATTGATTTCGTCGGGCCTGACACTTATGACAGCAACCCATCCAACCAAGCGGAATTTGCGCGCCAGGCTGCGGAGATCTCTGATATCGCCTATCTGCCGGAAACGGGAGGCAACCATAACGAGAAAGTGGCTGCGCTCGCTTCCGTGCTTGCGGCGGGAGGGTTCATGAACTTCTGGCATCTCAACGATTCCTGGGCCACCGAGTTCACCAAAAGCGGAGGAGTCCGTTCCGGATATTCCCTGTACGGAGACTCCACCACGGTGGAGAATTTCCAGAGCTATACCACTTGGACGTTGGGCGTGATTCCCGATATGCCGGAATCGACGGAGCGTTTCAGGAATTTCATGGGCGGGTTCAACGCACTCAGCCAGCTGGTGGCCAAGAGCGAGTCGTCCAACATGGCGGCATTCAATGCGGAGAAGCAGTCGATAGATGTGGAGCGCACTCAGACCGAGACGGTTGGAGATATCGCGGTGACGTTCTCCACCACCACTCAGGATGTGGGGCTGGCGATCTATGATCCGACCGACGGCGGCGTCTATGTGTTCTCCGATACTTTCGGCTCGGTCATCTTCAATGCGGGAGAAGGCAAGGTCATCGAATTGGGATCGCTGAACGCCGATGGTGTGTGGGTCAAGTCCTCGGACTCGGTTGAGGTGAGTGAGAACGGTGATGTGACGGTTCCGTCGGGCAAGGCCGTGCGTATTGCCGACGAGGCCAGTTCCGTTCCCAGCCAGCCGGATGATGGTTCCGATGGAGAGGATTCCGGTGAGGGTGATTCGACTCCTGGCGGAGGTTCCGATGGAGAGGATTCCGGTGTGGGTGATTCGACTCCTGGCGGAGATTCCGGTGAGGGTGATTCGACTCCCGGTGTCGGTGATTCTGGACAGACGGGTGGCGATGCTTCCGCTGCAAACGGCGACTCCGAAACATCGGGCTTGGTCAACACCGGTTCGGCTGTGGCGATGGCGGTGGTTTGCGCCGTTGTGCTGTTGTCCGCAGGCGTATTAGTGAGCGTATATAGAAGGAGGAGCTAGTCCTTGTAAACGAATCGGGTGTCGGACGGAGTCCGGCACCCGATTCGTTTTGTCGTTTTTGCCTATGCTGAAGGATTTACAGCATGGCCATCAGCACGAAATCGAGAATGAACAGTGCCGACACGATCCACACGATCGGGTGGACTTCCTTGGCCTTGCCCTTGCAGGTCTTCACGATGCACCACATGATGAAGCCACCGGCGATGCCGTAGGAGATGGAGTAGCTGAACGCCATGAACACGGCAGCGAAGAACGCCGGAATGGCCTCAGCGATATCCTCCCAGTGAACTTCCTTGAGGGATGCGGCCATCATGCAGCCGACGATCACCAGCACGCCAGCGGTTGCGGCGGACGGTACAGCGGAAATCACGGGGGCAAAGAAGGCAGACAGCGCGAAGCAGATCGCCACAACCACGGAGGTCAGACCGGTGCGGCCACCTGCGGCGATGCCAGCGGAGGATTCCACGTAGGTGGTGGTGTTCGAGGTACCGCAGATGGCGCCGATCGAGGTGGCGATGGAGTCGGCGAACAGAGCCTTGTCCATCTTGGAGGAGAAGCCGTGGCCGTTCTCCAGAGCCTTCTCATCCTCGGCGGAGAAGATGCCGGTGCGACGGCCGGTGCCGATGAAGGTGCCCAGCGTGTCGAAGGTGTCAGACATGGAGAACGCGAAGATGGTCACCAACACCAGCGGCAGCTTGGCCGGGTCGGAGAACAGCGCCGGGAAGCCGTCGGCGGAGAAAATCGCGCCAAAGGTGGTCGGCAGCTCGGAGAAGGTCTGTCCGAGGGACTGCGAAGACGACCAAGTGGTCACGCCGAAGGGAATGCCGATCACAGTGGTGATGGCGATGGCCAGCAGCATACCGCCCTTGATCTTCATCACGGTGAACACGATGGCCAGCACCAGGCCGATGAGGAACACCCACAGCACCTTGTCGTTGAAGGTGGCCAGACCCGGGGTTGCGGCGACGGCGCCACCTTCGGCAGCGGCCTTGGGGTCGCCGGGGGTGAACTTGATCAGACCGACGTTCAGCATGCCCACGTAGGCCACGAACAGGCCGATGCCGCCGCCGATGGCGTGCTGCAAAGGCTCAGGGATGGCCATGATGATCATTTTGCGGATCTTGGTGACGGTGATGATGATATTGATCAGGCCGCACAGGAACACCATGCACAGCGTCTGCTGCCAGGTGAAGCCGAGGCCGAAGCACACTGTGTAGGTGAAGAAGGCGTTGAGGCCCATGCCCGCGGCCTGTGCGTACGGCACGTTGGCGAACAGGCCCATCACGAGGGTGCCGATGATGGCCGCGATAATGGTGGCCAGGAATACGCCGCCCCACGGCATGCCGGTCTGCGACAGAATCTGCGGGTTGACGACGATGATGTATGCCATGGCGAAGAACGTGGTCAGGCCGGCCAGAATTTCGGTCGAGGCCGTCGTACCGTTCTCCTTGAGATGGAAGAACTTCTCCATACTTCTCTGCTTTCTTAGGGGTGCGCGAAGCGACGCCGTGCACGGTAAAACGTGACGGCCCACTTCGACGCGAATTAAGATTCGCCCTGATCGGCCTGTGCCGCACGCGTCAGGCGCGACCCACCCGGTCAGAACCGTGGCCGATTATATCGCGGCATCGTTTCGATGCGGGTATGCCAGTGTGCTCGGTGCTGTTGCAGCGCGAGATATGGTCTGCGACACGGCATACAGCATGCAGCTACAAACAATCCACCTTGGCAACGATTTGTCCACCTTGTAGCTGTGCGATTCGTCCTATCGTTGATGTGTACCGATACATAACCATGTTGGCCATCAAAGGAGATCACATCATGACCGATTCCGCCAGCACCACCAACGCTTCCGTCAGCGCAGGTCCGCAGCACAGCAAGCCGCTGGCTATCCGCAACGTCACCGTCACCGACTCGTTCTGGCACGCCGAACAGGAGCTGGTGCGCACCGCCGTCATCCCATTCCAGTGGCGCGCACTCAATGATCAGGTGCCGGGCGCCGAACCCAGCTACTGCATGCACAACTTCAAAGCCGCAGCAGCGCAAAACGCCGCCAAGCACACGCAAGGCACGCAATTCGTGCCGCCCACCTACACCGATCGCGGCTTCAACGCCCTGCCCGACGATCCGGCCCATCCCGACGACGACAAGTTCTACGGCTTCGTCTTCCAAGACACCGACTTCTCTAAGTGGATTGAAGCTGTGGGCTATAGCCTCGCCCAGCACCCCGACGCCGAACTCGAAGCCACCGCCGATCAGGCCATCGACATCGTGTGCGCCGCACAGCTCGACAACGGCTACCTCGACACCTATTACATCCTCAACGGCATGGATCGTCACTTCACCAACCTGAAGGATCATCACGAGCTCTACTGCCTGGGCCATCTGGTCGAAGGTGCCGTCGCCTATTATCAGGGCACCGGCAAAGACAAGCTGCTTAAGGCCGCCGCACGATTCGCCGACTATGTGGCCTCCCGCTTCGGCACTGAAGAAGGTAAACTCGACGGCTATCCGGGCCACGAAATCGCCGAAATGGCGCTGGTGCGTCTCGCCGAAGCCACCGGCGAGAGCAAGTACGCCGATCTGGCCGCCTACTTCGTGCGCCAGCGTGGCCAATCTCCGCTCTACTTCGAACGCGAAGACCGCGCCCGCGCTGAACACGAAGGCCAGACCTTCCGCCCGAACACCAACAAGCCCAAGCCCTACGCCTACTATCAGGCGCATGAGCCGGCTGTAGACCAGCATGAAGCCGTCGGCCACGCCGTGCGCGCCGCCTACTTCTATTCCGGACTGGCCGACGTGGCCCGCATCACCGGAGACAAAGCACTGACCGACGCCGCCCACAAACTGTGGCGCAACATCGTCGACAAAAAGCTGTACCTGACCGGCGGCATCGGCGGCACCCGCCACGGCGAAGCCTTCGCAGCCGACTACGAACTGGCCAACGACCTGGCCTACTCGGAAACCTGCGCAGCCATCGCACTCGCCTTCTTCTCCCGCCGCATGCTCGAGATTGAAGCCAAAAGCGAATACGCCGACGTTATGGAAACCGCCCTCTACAACACCGTGCTCGCCGGCATGGCCTTGGACGGCAAATCCTTCTTCTACGTCAACCCCCTGGAAGTGCGTCCGCGTGCCGTCAACTACGGCGACGACAACTGGTCCCACGTCAAAACCGTGCGCCAGAAGTGGTTCGGCTGCGCCTGCTGCCCGCCCAACATCGCCCGCATCGTCGAATCCGTGCAGGAATACGCCTACACACTCGCCGACGACGGCAACACCCTGTTCACCCACCTCTACATGGGTGGATCCGCCGCTTGCGAGCTCGCCGGGCACAAAGTGACGCTCGACGTCACCGCCAACCTGCCCTGGGAAGGCACCGGCAAGGCCATATTCCACACTGCCGGCGCTGCCGTTCAAGCCACCCTCGCCTTCCGCCTGCCCGCATGGGCCGGTGGCGCAGCCGCCGCTAATGCAGTGACCACCACTGCCGCAGTCAGCCGCGACGTGCGCGACGGCTACCTCTACCTCACCGGCGAATGGCATGACGGCGACACCATCGCCTTCGACTTCCCCATGCCCGTGCGCATGGTCGTCTCCAACCCACGCGTCAGCGAAAACACCGGCCGCGTCGCCTTCGTGCGCGGGCCCATCGTGTTTGCCGCCGAAGGCCACGACAACGGCGAACAACTGCAATCCCTGTTCGTCGACACCGCCTCCGTCGGCGTTGACTGCTCAGGCGTGCAGGCTGTGCCCTTCGACTTCACCTCCGGTGCCACCGGCATGGACGAAAAAGGCACCGGCGAAGTCGACCCCGTCACCCGCCACATGGTCATGCTGCGCGTGCCCGCTTTGCGTGAAGCGGCTCCGGTTGAAACCCCCGACGATGCCGATCTTGATGCTCCGCGCAGCCCGTTGTACACGGCATGGCGACCCGTTAAGTGCGAACCGGTTACGGCCACTTTGATTCCTTACTTCGCGTGGGCGAATAGGGGCCAAACCGAAATGCGCGTCTGGCTGAACGCCAAATAACGGAGCGCCTTCTGCGTTGCTCCTCAGTCGCGGTACCCGGTGTACCGCTTCCCTCGGTGCGCCTTGAAGTCGCACGCGTTATTTGGCGTTCAGCGGAGCTGAGCAACTCAGTGAATGGGTTTGCGTTCAGCTCCGCTGAACGGCGCGATGCGGGTTTCGTTCAGCTTTGCTGAACGGCGAGGTGCCGGGGGATAATGGCGGTATGGGATTGTGGGCTGCGTTGTTGAGTGGGGCGGTGGAATTTTGCTCTACTGGGCGGTTCGTGTCTGGAGCCGGGTGGCGGCATATGCGCCGCACACTCGACTCCACCGAACTGGTGTTTGTGCGACGTGGCGTGCTGCCGATGATTGTTGGCGGGCAGCGGCTCGATATTGCTTCCGGTGAAGTGGCACTCTGGCCTGCAGGGGTGGAACATGCTGGTGCAGAGACGATTCGGGAGGATTTGGAATTTCATTGGATGCATTTTCGGTTGCCGCAGATGCGACACCTTGCTGACAGTGCTGCGTTGCCGGCTGATGAGCATAATTTGATTTTGCCTGATCATGCTCGACTCGCTGATCCGGATCGTGTGGTCGTGCTCGCCAACCAGCTGCTCGACCTCTATGTAGCTCACGGGCCGCATGCCAACGCCTACTGTGACTATGCGCTCACCTCGCTGCTGCTGGAAGTCTCCGCCCAAATACGCCAATCGCTGCGTCAATCGCAGCGCACCGGAGAGACAGGCAGCATTATTCGATTCAACGAAGGCGTCGGCAAAGTCATCACCGGAGGATTCCGCGAGGGCATGGCCGCCGACGCCATCGACGAGCCAGGCTTGGCCGTGATGCAAGGAGTGCGTTCATGGATTCGCGCCAACGCCTTTGACGACATCACCGTAGCGGCCGTGGCCCGGCGCTTCCACTATTCGCCCAGCTACCTGACCGCATTGTACAAACGCGTGTTCGGCATCGGCATTGTCGAACAAGTCACCGAATGCCGCATCGACCGGGCGCGCGAACTGCTCAGCTCCACCAGCCTGCCCATGGCCGACATCGCGCACGAAGTGGGATACTCCGACCCCAAATACTTCCTGCGCGTGTTCAAACGCCGTATTGGACTAACCCCCAGCCAATACCGCGCCAGCTTCTCCGGCAAACTCTTCAACACGGTATAACCGTATAAGCGTCCACACATGGGAAACGCCAGCGATTGTAGCGTTGCGATTGCTAGTATGAAGCAGATTGGATTAACGCAAAGGTAGGTATGATGAAACGTTTTGCGGTAGGCTATGAGTTCATTTGCCGTGTGATCATGATGATCGTCGTGGTGAACATCGCGTTCGTGGTGCACACGCTGCTGGGTCTGATCGTCGTGGGCTTCTTCCCCTCCATCGCTGCCGCATACGCCACCTACCGCTCGTGGATTATGGATGTTGCGGATCGCTCCTGGACCGTCAAACGCACATGGCTCACCTTCCACAGGGCATGGAAGGACGAAATCGGCCCGGCGAACCTCTTGGGCTATCCGCAGTTCATTGTCTGGGCAATCCTGATCTGGGAATACTGGCTGACGATGAACAACGACATGGGCACCATCGGCATCGGCGTCTCCGGCGTCTTGCTGCTGCTCAACCTCATCTACGGCCTGTTCGTGTTCGTCAGCTGGGGCATCCACGTGAACTTCGACGAAAACCCGATGTGGGTGCTGCGCACCTCCCTGAGCATGGTGATCGCCCGCCCGTTGTGCAGCTTCATGGTGCTGGCGCTGTTCCTTATCACCGTATGGGCCTATTTCACCTGGCCCGGTCTGATGATGGCCTTCGGTGTGGCCGTGCCGATTTTCGCTACGATGATGGCGATTTATTCGTGGGCGCGCCTGCCCGGCATGGATGTGCACGAGCTCGAACCCACCGAAAAGGATCAGCGCAAGAAAGACCAGCAGGAACAGCAGAACCAGCGCTGACACTGCGATACGGATGTCAATAAACCGTCACCGAGCTATCGGAATAGTCAGAACCAAAACCATCAGAACCAGAGTCATTAGAACCGTCAGAATCATCAGAAAAGGAGCCTTGGATGGGTGTGACGCTGCGCGACGTGGCCGCACGAGCCGGCGTATCGGTAAGCACGGCCGGCGCTGCGCTGCGTGGGGAAAGCATCGTTAAGGAAGTCACCAAAACCAAGGTGCTGGAGGCAGCCGAAGCGTTGCGATACGTGCCCAACGCCCAGGCCCGCGCGCTATCCACAGGCAGCAGCGGCATCATCGCCGTTATCGTGCCGGAGCTGATTCACGGCTATTACGCGCGCCTGATTGACGAAATCGCCTATGAGGCTCCCAAGCATGGCTTCCAGGCATGCTTCTACCAGACCGGTTACGGCAAGGATTCCGAACTGGAATTGGTGCGTCGCATCGGCCAGCCGGTGTGCGACGGCTTCATTCTGAACCTCAACAGCAACTTCGATGCCGATATCAAGGCGATTACCGGCGACAAGCCGGCGGTGTTGCTCAACAGTTTCTCTGAGACTCCGGTGCTGGACTGCATCCAGCACACCAATGTGCAGAAATACGAAGCCGCCTTCGCCTATCTGATCGGCCGCGGATACCAGCATGTGGCCGTAATAGGATTGGATGTTAACCTGTTTGAAGGTGACGATATGACTGGACGCGTATCCTCCGCGCGCACGGTATTGGATTGCCTGCGCCGCCATCGATTAGGCGACGAAAACGATTGCTTTGCCTGCGATTGGGCTGCCGAAGACGGTCGCGACGTGGCACAGAGCGTGCTGGAATCAGGCAAGCACTACGACGTGTGTCTGTGCATGAACGATTTGATTGCCGAGGGTTTGATTCGTGGATTCGCTGATCATGGATTTTCCGTTCCGGGCGATATCGCCGTATTTGGCAGCGATGATATTCGCGGTACTGAGTATGCCGTGCCGTCACTGAGCACCATTGGCGTTGATTACCATGACACGGCCGTGAAAGCACTGGATATGCTCGTCGCGCGCATCAGGGGTACGCAGGAGGAGCGCAATGCGCCGCCGCATGTGGAGCATGCGGCTTTCCATCTGCGCGCCCGCGAATCTGCCTGAATCCGCCTGAGTTGGCTTAGGTTGGCCTGAGTTGGCCTGAGCCAACTCACTGTCGATAAGCGCCAACAGTGGATTCGCGCGGAATCAACCGATGCCCGATGGTAACCCGTTGACAGAAAGCAGGGGCGTCGGGATTATTGCAATGCCGCAACATCAGCTGCAAGGCTGATCGCGCAGCGCCATCAAAATCCACGGCAATGGTGCTCAGCGTCGGCACGCTCCACGAGCCTTGGGGAATGCCGTCGAAACCAATAACCGCAACCTGATCGGGCACGGCCACACCACATTCGTGGAATCCGCGCAGCAAGCCGAGCGCCAAATCGTCGTTCATGCAACACAGGCCGTCATAGGGCAGGCCTTGTTCAACAAGCTTATGCGCGGCGGCAACGCCTCCGTCCACCGACCAATCCGCTTGCATGAATCCTGCGTGATCATCGAGTTCCATCGCGCGCAGAGCGCGTTTGGCGGCGTTCAGACGATCCAGTCGCGCCCGTGCGGTTAATCCCGCTCCCGGCTGAAGGGCCAGCTCAGAATCAGGCAGACCGCCGATAACACCAATGGCGGTGCGCCCGCAGTCTTTCAGATGCGAGATGGCGGTGATAATGCCGTCGGCGCCGGGCGTGTTCACCGAGTCGAACAAGCCATCCATGGAGAAATCCTCGAACAGCACGGCAGGTCGTTGCCCAAGCAAATCCTTGACCTGTTGGATGGACAATTGCGTGACGATGATGAAAATACCGTCCGAAAACGTGGTGGAGAGTTCGGAGAGTACGCGGCGTTCGGTTTGTGCGCTGAATCGTGTTTTACGAATAATCAGCCGATAACCGTGGCTTTCCACCTCTTCGCTCATGCAATCAGCGAGTGTGGCATAAAAGGGCGTGGTCAGTTCGGGCACAGCCAAGGTGAAGATGCCGGTTTGTCCGGAGCGCAACATTTTGGCGGAGGCGTTGACACGATAGTTGAGGTCGCTGGCCGCCTGCCGCACTTTGGCGGTGGTCTCCGGTTTGACGACGTCGAGCCCGCGCAACGCCGCCGATGCCGTGGTGGGGGAGACCCCGGCCAGGGTTGCGACGTCTTTGAGGGTGACCATATCGTGCGCTCCTTCAGGTTGGTTTGTTGGGCACTGTGTTGCCAAGCACCCCTGTTCAGACGAGAGTTTCGCACGATCCGTGCGCTGTTTTCTTTAAGACTGGTGCGTCTGTGCGTGTGTGCGACGGCTTCGTCTATCTGTGTGCAAAATCAGTATACACAAAATCGCAACGTTGCGTATTTGTTTCGGTGTGTGCGATGAAGCAAGTGTTGTCGGAACCTCGTTGATAAACGGCTAAAACCGTTGAAAATAAAGGATTTCAATCTATTCAGGAGAACAAGAAACGCCGATGGCGGCAGCATATTTGACGCAAATCGCACCGATGCGATATATTCGTACCGTTGCGATTTCGAGGTTGAGAGTCGCGAACCAAAAGCAAAAGATACCAACCACAGATGGTTGGGATCAAAGAAAGGACAAGACCATGACGGTTAGGAATGCGGCAATCAAGGTGACCGCCATCACCGCTTCGCTGGCGATGTTGGGCGCAATGGCCGCCTGCGGCAACAAGAAGGAAGCCGCGGTCAATGCCGACGGCAAGCCGATCGTCTCCGTGCTGGTGGTGAAGAACACCAACCAGGCCAAGCTGGCGGACCAGCAGTGGGCCAAGGATCTTGAAGCCGATTGCGACTGCGACATCGAATGGAAGGAAGTCACCGACGACCAGTGGGGTCAGCAGAAGAACCCGACGCTTGCTTCCAAGAAGATCGCCGACGTCTCCATCCGCGCATTCACCCCGACCGACACCGCGCAGTACTCGCACCTGTTCGAGGATCTCTCCCAGAACATGGACAAGCTGTCCAATGTGAAGGCCTTCTTCAAGGAAAAGCCGGAAGCCCAGAAGCTCACCACCGACCCTGAAGGCCACATGTATGTGATCGCCTCCTCCCGTGGCAAGGCCTACGCCGGCTCCGGCCAGCACCTGATGATCAACAAGTCTTGGCTCGATAAGCTCGGCCTTGACGTGCCGACCACCTGGGATGAGTTCGAAAACGTGCTCAAGGCATTCAAGACCCAGGATCCGAACGGCAACGGCAAGGACGATGAAATCCCGTTCAACATCCGCAAGCTCGACACCGGTGGCTTCGGCTGGTACTCGCCGATGCTGCTCATGAACTCCACCGGCATCGTCACAGGCTTCAACAAGGGCCCGACCCAGCAGGGCTACTATGTCAAGAACGGCAAGGTTGCCAGCTACCTGATCTCCGACGAATTCAAGTCCGTGATCAAGTACTACAACAAGCTCATCTCCGAGGGCCTGATCCCCGCCGACTGGTCCACCAAGGATGCCGACCCCTACTACGCCGAGCAGGTTTCCGGCAACACCGGTGCCATTTTCGGTTGGTCGCTCGCCGACTTCGGTGACTACGCCGACCAGTACGAGTCCATTCCGGTGCCGTCTGCGCCCGGTGTCTCCGCTGACGACACGGTGTGGGATCTGTCCACCAATGAATACGAGAACAACAAGCTTGCCATTTCCGCTTCCGCTCCGAACAAGGAAGCTGCCTACAAGGTTGCGAACCTGCTCTACTCCGAGAAGTATTCCGTCCAGCAGTTCGGCGGCTCCTTCGGCGACACGGTGACCGACGACGGCAACCACACCTACACCTTCGACGCCAAGAAGATCGATCAGCTCACCAACGACAACCAGTTCCCCGGCCTCGCCGATCGTCTCGCCGGCTGGATTCCGGACGAAGTGACCATCAAGGGCGACGACAACGCCGACGATATCAAGAAGGTCAACGATCCGCTCGAAGAGCAGCGCTCCCACGCCGATCCGGTCAAGGATTACATCCCCGACTATGTGACCCCGAGCGCCGATGACAACACCACCCTGTCCAACCTCAACACCCCGATTATGAACTACGTGATTCCGCAGATCGCCACGTGGATGTCCGACGGCGGTGTCGATGACGGCTGGGACTCCTATGTCCAGCAGGTCAAGTCCCTGGGCGTCGATCAGGGCGTCGAGATTTGGCAGAAGTGGTACGACGAGTACACCAAGTGATTCTTGAGATAGTCACTCCGCAATAAATAATGCACAACGCCGGCGGGCTTAGGGCGCGAGAGAGTTTCCTCCTTTGTCTCCCCGCACTCCCCACCCGCCGGCGTTGGCATGTCTTCACGCGCAAAGTCGCGCTTAACAATCATCCGATCTGTTGCTTGGGGAAGGATATAACAATGTCAGCAACAGCAAGTGAACCCCGTCGCAAGGCCAAGAAGGCCTCTGCAATGAACAACATCCCGGCGGGTGCCATCGACGCCAACGGCGTGGTGGACAACACCAAAGCCGCTCGACTGCGCCCGCTGCCGGTGCGCTTGGCGGCACATTTCAAGCATTTCTGGCCCATCTGGGTGATGATCGCCCCCGCGCTGTGCTTCGTGGCACTCTTCGCCTACGTGCCGATGTATGGTCTGCGCCTAGCCTTCGTCGACTATGATCCGGTCGAAGGCATTATGGGCGGCGAATGGGTCGGCCTCAAATACTTCAAGCAGTTCTTCGAATCCCCGCAGTTCCTGCAACTGATGGGCAACACTTTCCGCATCTCACTGTGGACGCTGGTAATGGGCTTCATCGCCCCGATCATCCTGGCACTGCTGATCAACCAGATCGGCAACCTGAAAATCAAGAGCTTCGTGCAGACCATCACCTACATGCCCCACTTCATTTCAGTGGTGGTGATCGTCTCCATGATCAACATCTTCCTCAACCCCGGCTCCGGCATTATCGGCCGCTTCACCGGAGACAAAAGCCTGCTGGCCAACGCTGATCTGTTCACCCCGATCTACTGGATCACCGAAGTCTGGCAGCACATGGGCTGGGACTGTATCATCTATCTCGCAGCCCTCTCCTCCGTGGATCTGGCCCTGTACGAAGCCGCCAAAATCGATGGCGCCGGCCGTCTGCAGCTGATTAAGTACGTGGATATCCCGACCATTCTGCCCACCGTCGGCATCATGCTCATCCTGCGCATGGGTTCGGTGCTGTCCGTCGGCTTCGAAAAGGTCTTCCTGATGCAGAACCCGATGAACCTGCCGAAATCGAATGTTATCTCGGTTTACACCTATCAGATAGGTATTCTGGGCAACCAGTTCAGTTACGGTACCGCAATCGGCTTGTTCAACACCGTTATCAACTTCGTCTTCCTGGTGGTTGCCAACTACATCTCCAAGAAGGCATCGGACACGAGCATCTTCTAAGGCGACGAGACAGAAGGCAATATCATGACTAGCGCAACCCTCACCCCCGGCAAAACCTCCGCCGATGAGATTCCATGGAACCCCAAGGTTCGTCAGAAGAAAACAGTCGTCGATTGGATTGTCGACATCTTCATCGTGGCACTGATCGTCCTGATCGTGGTGGCCATCATCTACCCGATTTGGTTCGTGATCATCTCCTCCGTGTCCAACGTGGACGCCGTGAACACCGGCAAGGTCACCTTCTGGCCGGTCGGATTCTCCCTCGGCGGCTATGCACGCGTGTTCCAGGATGACCGCATCTGGAGCGGCTACATGAACACCATCATCTACTCCGTGGTCGGCACCGCGCTGAACATGGTGGTGACCATCCCCGCAGCCTTCGGCCTGTCCCGCCGTGAGTTCAAGCCGCGCCGCGTGGTGCTGTTCCTGTTCACCTTCACGATGTTCTTCGCCGGTGGCCTGATCCCGAACTACCTGCTGTTCGATTCGCTCGGCCTGATCGACAACTGGCTGGTGTTCATCCTGCCGGGCGCGATTTCGGTATGGAACCTCATCATCGCACGCTCCTTCTTCGAAACCTCCATCCCCGAAGATCTGCATGATGCCGCCTCCATCGATGGCCTAGGCTACTTCGGCTACTTCTTCAAGATCGTGCTGCCGTTGAGCTCCGCCATCATCGCCGTGCTCGCCCTGTACTACTTCGTGGGCCACTGGAACGACTTCTTCACCGGCTTGGTCTACATTCAGGACGATGGCAAGCTGCCGTTGCAGAACCAGCTGCGCGCCATCCTGCTGGCCAACCAGTCCAACCTGACCAACACCGGCGGCATGGACATCCTGCAGCAGCGCGAGTTTGCCAACCAGATCAAGTATGGCGTCATCCTCGTCTCCACTCTGCCCCTGCTGGTGCTCTATCCGTTCCTGCAGAAGTACTTCAACAAGGGCGTGATGATCGGCGCCGTCAAGGGCTGATCGATCAATGCCAGGGGTCTTGGAACGGCGCGGTCTTCCCACTCGTCGCTTCTGAGGCCCCTTTTATATTCTAGGAATGATAACGCAAACAATAATCTAATCAACGGTAAGGCCTGCGATGATGGGCCGCCTGCGATAGTCCCCGATAATTCTCAATACACAGCAACCAAGGAGTTCGCATGGCCACTATGAACGGCGTGAACCTGTTCCACGACAACATGGGCGAAGTCGCCCAACTGCATGGCATTGGCGTGCAGCGCTTCGGCGACACATGGTATGCCTACGGAGAAGTCAAATTCAACGGCAATCTCTTCCAAGGCGTCGCCTGCTATTCCACCAACGATTTCGTGGACTGGACCAACGAAGGCATCGTCTTGCCGGTTGAAGGTGACGACTCAATCGTCGGCCCCAAGCGCATTATCGAACGCCCGAAGGTGCTGCATTGCCCCGCCACCGGCAAGTATGTGATGTACCTGCATGTGGACGGCGAAAACAACTACTCCTACGCTCATATCGGTGTGGCCGTAGGCGATAGTCCGACCGGCGGATTCACATTCTTGAACACCATCCAGCACCGCGGCTACGAATCGCGCGATATCGGCGTATTCCAGGATGAGGACGGCACCGGCTACATCCTATCCGAAGACCGCCCGCACGGCACCCACATCTACCGCCTCTCCGACGACTACCTGTCCATCGTCGAAGACGTTGTCTGCTTGAAGGGCACCAACTACTGGGCCGGTTACGAGTCGCCGATTGTGGTCAAGCGCGACGGCACCTACTACTGGTTCGGCTCGCAGCTGACCGGCTGGGACTGCAATGACAACATGTTCGCCACCGCACCCGACCTGCACGGTCCGTGGAGCGAATGGACGCCCTTCACCCCCGAAGGCTCCAAAACCTATGAATCGCAGTGCGACATCATCGTGCCGCTGCCCAACGAAACCGCCGGCGAAGACCAGTGGCACGCCAGCCGATTCCTGTATATCGGCGATCGCTGGAACCCCAAGGATCTCGGTAATTCCGAACTGGTGACCCTGCCCATCGAAATCGAGGGCGGCAATGCCAAGCTCGCATGGCACGATTCCTGGGATAACGGCCTGTAAATTCCCACGTCTGCACCGTTTTATAACCAACTCTTCATCTTCATAAGGAAGCTTCATCCATGTACACACTCGGATACAATGCCCCGACCACTCCGGCCTACGCAGACACCGCATCAATGACCTCGCCGCTAGGCCACGTTGCTATTCGCTTTAACGACGACGCCACCAATATGAACTGGCTGCGCGACGATCATCCGTACGCTGCCGTCAGCGCGCTCGGCGGCATTGCCTCCGAAGTGACAATGGAACGCAACGGTGACCTGATCCGCACCACCGTGACACTGACCAACACCACCGACAAAACAGTATTCACCACAGTGGGCGATATCGGCATCACCCTGCCGCTGGAAGACCGCTACTATGACGAATCCGGCGAATACTCCATCGACCAGCACTGCAACACGCATCTGTTCTGTGGCGGCACCTCCAGCTGGGTGCTCGCGCTGCGCATGAGCGGCCGCGCCCCGCACTTAGGGTTGGTGCTGACCGAAGGGGCGCTCGCCAACTACAGCACCAGCCGCGATTTTGCTCATTACAGCAACGATCGCGGATGCTTCGTGCTGCACCCCGAAGCAATGGAATTCGCCGCCGGACAAAGCCATCGCATCTCTTGGACGATCTTCCCCTGTCAGGATCGTGAGGATTTCTTCGCCCAGACCGCTCAACTCAATCCGCGTTTTATTCGCGCCACATGGGATCACACTGTTACCTTCCCCGGGCGCACGGTGACGCTGACTATTGCCCCTGCATTCGAGGCCGCACGGGTGACGGTGAACGGGCAGGAGGCTGTTCGTCAGCCTGATGGTCGCTATCGCTTCGAATACACGCCCGATGCCGAAGCCGCGCACACCGCTGACTGGCTGTCGGATCGCATCGGCGAGCACGTGTTCACCATCGAGGCGACGGCGCTCGCCGACGAGGCTGATGATCCCAACGATGTTGATGCCGAAGCCCCACGATACACGGCGCGTACGCGCGTATTCGTTTCCGAATCCGTGGAACAAGTGCTGGCCGACCGTGCCCGTTTCATCATCGAGCGCCAGCAATATCGCGGCACTGATCCGCATCTCAAGGGTGCGTATCTTGCGTACGACAATGAGGAGGAGCGGCAGTATTACTATGCCCGCAGCAGCGAATCCGGCATGATCAACGACTACAACGCCGGCAGGGAGCGTGCCGGTATGGCGAACTTCCTCGCCTCCTACGCGCGTGCGCTGCGCGATGGCGTCGTTGCCGTGCCGCAGGGGCTGGCTGGCGGTGCACAGGGATTGATCGATCGCATCAGCGAAAGTCTGGCCGACTACCGGGCGTTCGTGGCGCGCGAACTGGTTGATCCGACCACCGGCTACGTTTATAACGATTCGCCTCGCGACGATTCGTATAAGCGCCTGTACAATGCGCCATGGTACGCGACGTTCTTCGACGAGCTCTATAAGTTCACCGGCGACAGTCGCGATCTTGACATGGCATTGGCCATCGTGCGCAACTTCTACGAGCATGATTCATGGCGTTTCTATACCATCGAAATGCCGATTCTGGCAGTGACCGGTGACCTCAAGGCCGCAGGCAGGGATGCCGACTATGCGGATGTGAAGGCCATGTTCCTGCGCCATGCGCGCACACTAGCGCAGCTTGGCTTGCATTACCCCAAGCATGAAGTCAACTACGAGCAGTCGATTGTGGCACCTGCCGCCAGCGTTATCGCGCAGGCCGCACTGCTGGGCGAAGACAAGGATCTTGCCGCTGCCGCATTACAGCAGGCGCAGGTGCTTGACCAGTTCCAAGGCTGCCAGCCGGACGCCCATCTGGGTGAAGTGTCCATTCGCCACTGGGATGGTTTCTGGTTCGGCAAACGCAAGCAGTATGGTGACACGTTGCCGCATTATTGGAGCGGACTGACCGGCAATGTGTTCGATCTGATTGCGGATCTGGTTGATCGAGGCTTGTTGGATGCTGGCTCTGTTGTGGGGGATAGTGTTGCTGTTGCTGGTAATACTGGTGTTGCCGCGGGCAGTGCTGATAGCGCTGAGTCTGCTGCCGATACGCTGCGTCGGCGTGCGCTGGCCAGCCGATATGCCAACCTGCAACTGTTCTTCCCCGGCGGCCGTGCCTCGGCAGCATTCCTGTTCCCCTATTCGGTGAACGGGGAACGGGCGCATTTCGCCGACCCCATGGCCAATGATCAGGACTGGGCGCTGTACTTCATATTGCGCTCTAGACTGGCCGGCCGCCAAGGCTGATTGGTTGATTGCACTTTCGTGGGCCGGCGGGTGAGGCAACTCGCCAGCCGGGCGCGAAGTGCGCATACCTGTCTTATCTATTATGTTATAAATAAAGTCGTTGAACTTTATAGGAAAGGTGACGCAACGATGGGCAACCCGTCCTGCAACGAAGCAAGCAACAACATCAATACCGTCAACAGTACCGTAGACGTGTGGGGCCGCCTGCACTCCGCCGGCACTATGCTCTACGGCGGCGACTACAACCCCGAGCAATGGCCCGAGAACATCTGGGCCGAAGATATGAAGCTCTTCCATGAGGCCGGCATCAACGAGGTGACCCTCAACGTCTTCTCATGGGCCACGTTGCAACCCAGCGAAGATGAATACGACTTCTCCCAGCTCGATCGCATCGTCGAAACGGTGACCAAGGCCGGCATGAACATCGTCATGGCCACCTCCACCGGCGCATTGCCCGCATGGATGAGCCTGCGCCACCCGGACGTCAACCGCGTGGACTTTGAAGGCCGTCGCAACCGCCATCGCGAACGCCACAACGCCTGCATCAATTCGCCGACCTATCGTAAGTATTCGGTGGCGCTCGCCGGTAAACTTGCCGAACGCTACGCACATCTCGACAATCTCGTGGCCTGGCACGTCAGCAACGAATACGGTGGCTTCTGCTGGTGCGATATCTGTGCCGAAGCCTTCCGCGCGTGGCTGAAGAACCGTTACGGCAGCATCGAGGCTCTGAATCAAGCATGGAACACTGCGTTCTGGAGCCACACTTATCACAGCTTTGACGAAATCTTTCCGCCAAATGCGCTTGGCGACCACACCAGCTGGGGTGACAAGGCCATCCTGCCTGCATTCTCTCTGGACTACAAGCGTTTCTACGGCGAATGTGTGGTTGATTCGTACAACGAAGAAAAAGCCGCGATCCGCCAGTTCGACGCAGTTAACCCGGTGACCACGAATATGATGGGCACCTTCGAAAACTACGACTACTTCACCTGGCGCGCCGGCGACAGCGACAATGGCAACGGCGGCGTGGATGTGGTGTCGTGGGATTCCTACCCCTCCATGGACACCACGCCGGAGGAGATCCAGATGCGCCACGATTTGATGCGCGCCGTGGGTCGCCAGGAGCCGTGGATGCTCATGGAACAGACGCCCTCCCGCCAGAACTGGATGGCCTACTGCTATCAGAAGCGCCCCGGCCAGATGCGTCAGATGAGCTGGCAGGCCATCGCACACGGTGCCGATACGATCCAGTTCTTCCAGCTGCGGCAGAACCGTTCCGGCTGTGAGAAGTTCCATGGTGCCGTAATTGGCTCCGACGGCACGAACAAGCCGCGCCAGTTCCGTGAGTCCGCCGAACTGGGGCAGGAACTCAAGCGCGTGTCGGCCCGCTTCCTTGGTTCGAAGGTCGAACATGGTCGCGTGGCCGTGGTTTTCGACTGGAATTCCCGCTGGGGACTGGCCTATTCCGTCGGCCCCACCGTGGCCCTCGACTATGTGCAGCGCGTGCAGGCTTGGTATACCGAGCTGCGCCGCCGCAATGTGCCGGTCGATATCGTCAATCCGCATGATGATCTGCGCGGCTATGACGCCGTGTTCGCGCCCTGCCTGTACATGACCGACGAAGCTGTGGATGCGAACCTGCGTGGTTATGTCGAAGCTGGCGGCCGCTTGGTGATCGGTGTGATGGGACTGCTGGTCGATATGAACGATTCCATCCATCAGGGCGAAATCCCGGTGCCGCTACGCGATCTGGCCGGCGTATGGGCCGAGGAAACCGATTCACTGGAGCCAGCTCACCCGGTGCCGGTGCGCTTCGGCGGTGCTGAGGCTGGTGCTGACGGCGGTGCTGATATGGTAAACGCCACCACGCTATTCGACGTGGTGCATGCCGACGCCGGCACCGAAACGCTTGCCACCTATGAGGCCGAATACTATGCTGGCACCCCGGCCGTGACCTTCCGCCCGTCTGTGGCCAATCCGCAGACCGGGCTGATGGGCGGCGTGACCTATGTGGCTACCTTCTTCGGCGCCGACGGCATCAACAAGGTGCTTGACCATACGCTCGACGGCGTCGAACTGCCGGCCGATGTGACCGCCGACTACGGTTCCGGCGTGGAAATCACGCGTCGTATCGCCGCTGACGGCACAGTGTTCGTGTTCCTGATTAACCCGTCCGGCGAAGCTCGCGAAGCCCAGGCCAATGTGGCCGCCACCGATGTGCTCACCGGCACTGCCTACCAGCCTGGCGATGCCATCCAGCTCGGTGCCTACGGAGTGGCCGTGCTTGAACAGCACTAATCGATTGAAAATCCGCAATAAGTGCCGCGAGGAGCGTGCTGAAACGCTCCTCGCGGCACTTATTGTATAAGTTGCCGTCAAAAGTACCGCAAGCAAGCCTGAAACGGCCTTGAGATGGCACTTATTGTGGAAATCTTACGAAAAGTGCCGTTTGGGGCACGGCTGCACATTCCTCGCGGCACTTTTCGTAAGAAAGTCATAGGAAGTGCCGTGCAGCGCGTGTCGCGCCTGGTTTTCACTAGAATAACTATACCGTTACACAAGGCCAGGCCGACGAGGAGAGAACGAGCGGTTCTGGAGTGTACCCGTTAGCGGAGCGCGGAAGGCACCGCCGTCAATCAATAGGTAAGAATCAAGCAAACACAAGGAAGCGGGGAGGCTTCAGTCGTGTACGTTGATCCGAAAAGAAGCGCGGAGAAAAGCATTGGCAACATTCGCTGGGTGGTGCCATACTGCACGCCCAGCTGGGCGAAAGCGGTCGTTGCGCTGCTATTATTCATTATCGATAAAATTTTGGTGATGCTGCTGCCGATTATGGCCGGCATGATCGTGGATCAGGTGATCGAAGCCGGCATGACCGAGCGTTTGGCACCGCTGGCATGGGGTATGGTGGGCGTCACCCTGGTGCGCACCGCCGCCCGATACGGCTATCAGGTGCTCATGGAGCGATTTGGTCTGGACGCGCTTGTGCGCATCGTGTGCGACGAATACGAGAAGCTGCATACGCTCGACTTCACCTACTTCAACCACGTGCGCAACGGCGACATCATGAACCGCATGACCGCCGACGCCGACGGCATCCGCAACTTCGTGGGCTGGACCGACTACCAGATGCTCGACTGCATCTGCCTGTTCTTCGGCTCACTGGTTGTGATGTTCGGCATCGACTGGAGGCTGACGCTCGCCCTGGCCGTGGTCTCGCCGTTTATCTTTGTCGTGGCGCGCGCCATGTCGAAACGCGCACGCCCGCTGTTCTTCGGCATCCGCCAGTCGCTTGCCGGCCTGAACGCCATGGTTGAAGAGAACATCGAAGGCAACCGCGTGGTCAAGGCCTTCGCCCGCGAGCCCTACGAAACCCAGAAGTTCGACGAGCACAACCAGGACTTCATGCAGGCGAATATGAAGCAGGCGCGCAACACCCGCCGTTTCATGCCGTGGCTTGACGGTCTGAGCTATTCGCTGCAGCTCATCACCCTGGTGTTCGGTGGTCTGCTTGTTATCGACGGGCAGATGACGTTGGGTACGCTGGTGAGCTTCAACTCCTTCCTGTGGATGCTCGACGGCCCCACCCGCCAGTTCGGCTGGCTGCTCAACGAATACCAGCGTTTCAACGCCTCCTGCGTCAAGGTGCGCCGCCTGCTGGCCGCCACCTCGCGCCTTGACTTGGATGCCAAGGACGCTCTGCGCGTGGATAAGGAAACCGTGGCACAGCAACAGAACAGTGCTGCGAGCGGTGAAGCTGTTCAGCAGACCAACGCCACAGTCGCTGCACCTGTCGAGACTGTCAAGCCCGTCAGCACCGCAGCCTCCAAACTCACCAAGCTGGCCAATCTTGCCAAGCCGTCCACCGCTGCGACCGCAGCTGCAGCTGTGCCGGGGCCAGATGAAGGCGACAGCATGGCCGACGCCGGTGCCATCGACCTGAGCACCGCCGAACGCATCAAACCCGCCAAGCCCGTCAAACGTGAGCTTGCCAACCGCCATATGGCCGGCGAAGTGGTGTTCGATCATGTGGGCTTCACCTTCCCCGACGATCCGGATACCCCGATTCTCGACGACGTGAGCTTCAAGGCGCCCGCCGGCAGCAGCGTCGGCATTCTCGGCGAAACAGGCTCCGGCAAGTCCACGATGGTCTCGCTGATCGCCCGCTTCTACGACCCCACGCACGGCAAAGTGCTGATCGACGGCGTGGACGCGCGCGAATGGCCGCTGGATACCTTGCGCAAGCAAGTGTGCGTGGTGATGCAGGACACCTTCCTGTTCTCCGACACCATCCGCGAGAACATCGCATTCGGTGCCAGCCAGAACGACGACTGCTACATTCGCCAGATGGCCCGCATCGCCGGTGCGGACGAGTTCATCACCGCCATGCCCGACGGCTACGACACCGTGGTGGGTGAGCGCGGCGTGGGCCTTTCGGGCGGCCAGAAGCAGCGCCTGTCCCTGGCTCGCGCATTGGCCGATAACCCCTCGATCCTGATTATGGACGACACCACCAGCGCCGTGGATATGGAAACGGAGGCGGCCATTCAACGGCATCTGAAGGAGCTGGACGGCACGCGCACGATTTTCACCATCGCGCACCGCATCTCCTCGGTGAAGGACGCCGATCAGATTCTCGTCATCGACCATGGCCGCATCGTCGAGCGCGGCACACACGACGAGCTGGTTGCCGCACACGGCCGCTACTGGGAGATCTACCGCAAGCAGCTCGGCGCGCAAACCGCCGATACCGGATACGACAACCGTTCCGATCGTGACGAACAGACCGGAAAGGAGGACTGAGATGGCCAACAATCGCAACGCAGCGCGCAATGCTCGCAATGCCCAGCGCAACGCGCAGAACGAAGCGCGCAATAATGCCGCACGCAGCGCGCAACGCAACACCTTCAAGGAAGACGAAGAGCTCGAAGAGCAGATCAGCCTGAGGGACATCGCCCGCATCGCCCAATATCTGAAGCCTTATGGCGGTCAGCTGGTGGTAATTCTCGCGGCGGTGATGTCGATGGGCGCCATCGCTGTGGCCACTCCGTACCTGACCAAAATCATCATCGACCAGATCATTCCCAACCGTGATAAGCCGGGCCTATTCATGCTGGGCGCGGCGTTCCTGGTGATGATTCTCGTCTACGAAGCGCTGCTGGCCTACCGCACGGTGGCCATCACCAAAGTGGGCCAGTCAATGCTGATGGATATGCGCCGTGACCTGTTCACGCATATTCAGAAACTGCCGTTCAGCTATTTCGACTCGCGTCCGCATGGCAAAATTCTGATCCGCGTGGTCAACTATGTCAACACCTTGTCCGATACGCTGTCAGGCGGCTTGGTCAACGTGATCTCCGACATCTTCAAACTGCTGCTCACTCTGGTGATCATGTTCGCCGTGGACTGGCGTCTGACCCTGTGGAGCCTGGTTCTGGTGCCGGTGCTGGTGGTGTGGGTTCGGTTCATCCAAACCTATCAGCGTCGCGCCTTCCAGATCCTGAGCAACAAGCAGAGCAACCTGAACGCCTACATCCACGAGTCGATCGCCGGCGTCAAAACCACGCAGGGCTTCGCGCGCGAACGCGAACAATACAATACCTTCGTGGATCAGGAGAACGTGGTGCGCCACCAGTGGATGAAGTCGCGCTACTGGATGTTCCTGATGTGGCCGGGTGTGCAGAACATTTCCGCGATGACCATCTCGCTGATTTACTTCATCGGCATCACCGGTTTCGCGGGCGTGGATGTGACCACGGGCACCCTGATTGCCTTCATCGGCTACCTCAACAACTTCTGGACGCCGGTGATCAACGTGGGCAACTTCTACAACCAGCTGGTCACCTGCTCGGCATATCTGGAACGCATCTTCGAGACTTTGGATGTCGAGCCCGAAATTGAAGACAAGCCCGGTGCCAGCAGACTGCCGGCTATCCGCGGGCGCGTGGATTTCAACGATGTGGTGTTCCGCTACGAAGAGGGCGGACGCACGATTCTGAATCTGGTTGACTTCCATGTCGAACCAGGCCAGACTGTCGCCTTGGTCGGCCCCACCGGTGCCGGCAAGTCCACGGTGGTTTCGCTGCTGTCGCGCTTCTACGATGTCACCGAAGGCTCGGTGAAGGTCGATGGCTACGATGTGCGCGACGTCACGCTGGAATCGCTGCGCAGCCAGATGGGTGTGATGCTGCAGGATACCTTCCTGTTCACCGGCACCGTACGCGAGAACATCCGCTACGGTCGTCTCGATGCTTCGGATGAGGATATCGAGCGCGCGGCCCGCGCGGTGCATGCGCATGAGTTCATCGAGGAGCTGCCCGACGGCTACGACACGATGGTTGAAGAGCGTGGCTCCACGCTGTCCGCCGGTCAGCGTCAGCTGATTGCGTTCGCGCGCGTGCTGTTGGCTGATCCGCGCATTCTGATTCTGGACGAGGCGACCTCGAATATCGACACCCGCACCGAAGAGGCGCTGCAGGCTGGTATCGCGCATCTGCTTAAGGGTCGCACCAGTTTCGTAATCGCCCACCGTCTGTCGACTATCGTGAACGCCGACGAGATTATGGTGGTCGATCGCGGCCAGATCATCGAACACGGCACACATGACGAATTGATGGCCCAGCGTGGCTTCTACTGGAGGCTGTACGAGTCCCAGTTCGCCATGTTCAAGGCCGAACAACACGAGGAGGCGTGAGACACTCAGGGAACATTCAGGAAAAACGGCAGACACGCTCAGACAAGTGAGGTTATATAGGTCATGTCAGCAAACACTGGCCGGTAACCCAAACAGTTGCCGCTAACTGAATCCCTTCTTCTTTCTCTTCTCCTTTCTTGCGAAAACCCCGGTGCTCATCACACCGGGGTTTTCGTTTGCTCACTTACGTTGTTGCGCTACTGCGGGCGCCAACCTCAGCCTTCCTGGATGTTATCGGGGTTGGTGAAGCGGGATCGAAACTCGCGTGGGCTCATGCCCATAATGCGTTTGAAGGTTTTTGAGAACGCGAACGGCGTGGAATAGCCGGTGGTGGCGGCAATCTGGGCGATCGGCATGCTGGTGCTTCTGAGCTTTTCGGCTGCTTCGAACATCTGCGCTTTCATGATGAACACCTTCGGTGTGATGCGCAGGTAGGTGCGGAACAGTGTGGTCAGATATGAACGTGAAATAAACAACGCCTCCGCCACGTCATTGACCTGCAGCGACTCATGCAGGTGATTCTGGATATAGCTGATGGCACGTTCGATATAGTCGTTGTCTTTGGAATCGATGTTTTCCTCGAACGGCTGGCCGGTTTCCAGCAACAAGGCAATGAATTCATACAGCAGCCCCTGCAAGGTGAGCGCGTTGGTATAGGTGCGCTCGCCGTGTTCAAGCATCAACTGTATTAATGCGGCGAAGTCGGCGGGCTCGGCCACGTTCACCACCGGGTGAATCATGCTGAAGCCGCAGCGACGCATCAGCGACTCGCAGTCTTCGCCGGTGAAACTGAGAGTCCAAATGGTCCAGATATCCTCCCAATCAGTGTGGTAATAGGTGTAGGCGTCGGCTGGCAGCATGAAGCATTGCCCTGCGGATACTGCGTGGCGTACGCCGTCAAGAAAATATTCCCCTTTGCCGGCGGTTACGACGATAATCGTATAGTTCTCACGTGTATTCGGGCCCCAGCTCGATCGTGGGTGGCGTTCCATGTTGGCACCCAGAAACGCAATACGCGGAGGATTCACCGCATGCACCAGGCTGAGTTTTACCGGCGGCGCAGCATCCTTGGGAGCGTCGCTGGGCAGCTGTGCGGCCTCGTTCATAGCCTCGCGTACGTCGGCGGGAGGCCTATCGGTGCGCGTCCAACGTTCGATTGGCGGCAGGGGCGTGCTGGTGGTGGCCATAGACGACAGCCCTATCGGGTTGATTCACGGGCGACCAGTGAGAATCCGACCGTGGTGCGGGTGGGTGGCAACGGATCGGCATCGTGCTCGATTTGCTGCACCAGATTCATCACGGCAAGTTTGGCCAGTTGATCCATATCCACTGCGATGGTGCTCAGCGAAGGTACCGCGAATTCGCCGCCGTTCACGCCGTCGAACCCGATTACGCGAATATCCTCAGGCACGCGCAGACCGCGATCGGTCAGCCCCCGTATCACGCCGATTGCCGAGGAGTCATTGAGGCAGAACAGACCATCGAAATCCATATGCTCATCGGCGATGCGATGACCGGCTTCGCGCCCGCGATCTTCGGTCATGCCCTCCAGCGTGAGCACACGTGATTCGTCATAGGGCAGTCCAAGTTCCTGCAATGCCGATTTGGCACCGCGCAAACGCAACTTGCGAGGGGTCGGGTCGGCCAGGAAATCACGATTGCTGATGAACGGGGGGCCCACAATGCCGATGCGGGTGCACCCACGTTGGGCAAGGTGCTTGATCGCCGCGCGTGCACCCTCCTCGTTGGGGAAGGCGATGGATGAAGCCAGCAGTGTCTCGTCAACAGAATCGATAAGCAGTGCCGGTTTGCCCTTACGAATTTCGTTCACCAGCTTGGAGTTGAGTCCTGAGGCGTGAATAATCACGCCATCGGCCAATGCCCCGGCCAGTACTGTCGATCCCAAGGCCGACTGCGCGCTGGCATATGAGTATTTTGTCTGCTGCAGGAACGGCATCATGCCTTGGTCTACCACCGCTGTGGAAAGCGAATCGATGAGCTTGGCATAGAAAGGAACGTTGTATTCGTTGACGATGATTTGGATGATGCCGCTGCGACCGGATTTCAGTATGGAAGCCGAAGGGTTGACGGAGTAGCCCAGTTCGTCGGCCTTTTTCAGCACGATGTCACGGGTGGCGTTGCTGACGCCTGGTTTGTCCCGCAAGGCTTTGGATACGGTCATCATGGATACGCCTGCCGCACTGGCAACGTCCTTCAGTGTCACGGCACTGCGCCTCATCACGTGCTCCTTCGCTTCTATCGCTGATGACTAGTTACAGATTGCTAGTTAAAAGTTATCGCTAAATATATAGGTTAACCTTCGCAGGGACAAATTGGCGTTTGTCTGTGTTGTCGAGTCAACAAATAGATATGTTTATTAAACAAAAGCCTATATTGTTGGATAGAAAGTATGGTTACAGAAGGTTTATGATGTTTAGCGTTAACCTTCATAAGCAAGGTCAGCAGAAGAAATGCATACAAAGAAGTGCATGTCGAAAGGAAAGAACATGACACGCAGCGGTGTTAAGAAGAAGGTCGTGGCTGCAGTCGCTATGGTTGGCGCGATGTCCATGGTGCTCGCTGGTTGTGGTGGTGACGGCAAGGGCGAAACCGATGCCAATGGCAAACCAGTGGTTTCCGTGCTGGTGCAGACCTCTCAGCAGCAGGACACATCCATTATGACGGACTTGACCAAGTTCCTTGAAGCGCAGTGCGACTGCTCTATCAAGTGGACTCAGGTCGACGATACTCAGTGGGCTCAGCAGAAGTCCGCCACCCTGTCTTCTGGACAGCCGGACGATCTGTCCATCCGTGCTTATCATCCGTCTGATGCTCAGAAGTACCCGTACTTCGAAGACCTTTCCCAGGATCTGGACAAGCTGCCGAACGTCAAGGCATTCTTGGAGCAGCAGCCGGATGCCAAGGGCATGGTTACTACCCCCGACGGCAAGATGTACACCCTGCCTCGTTACTTCGGCAAGGAATACAAGGCTTCCGGCCAGCATCTGTTCATCAACAAGACTTGGCTTGACAAGCTTGGTCTTGCGGTGCCGACCACATGGGATGAGCTGTTCAATGTGATGGAGGCCTTCAAGACCCAGGATCCGAACGGCAATGGCCAGGCCGATGAAATTCCATACGCCATGCGTAATATTGGCACTAGCGAAATCGGTTGGTGGAGCCCCTTCCTGTTCCTCAACTCCACTGGCATCGCTACTCAGTTCAACAACAGCCCCTCCCGCTTCGGTCAGTATGTCGAAAATGGCAAGATGAAGAACTTCCTGGTTTCTGACCAGTATCGTCAGGTGCTGGAGTTCCTGCACACCATGATTGAGAAGGGATACTCTCCGAAGGACTCCCTGACTCAGGAATCCTCTAAGTACTATTCTTCGCTGCTGGGCACTGATAACGGTAAGACTGCTACCGTGGGTCTGGCCATCACCAACACCACTGATGCCTTCGGCGTGGGCACGGATGTTGCCGCGCAGTATGAGGCCATTCCGTGGCCTGCTTCCGAGAAGGGTGTCACCGCAGTGGCGGACTTCTCTCAGGATGCCGGTGCATTCGAGGATTATGGCGTTGCCATGTCGTCTTCCGTCAAGAACAAGGATGCCGCGCTGAAGATCATCGATGCGATGTATTCCGAGGAAGGCTCTATCCTTGCCCGTTACGGCAATGATGAGTACGTCACCAAGAGCGGCGATCACACCTACGATATTGCCGAGAAGTACTTCAACCAGGATGCCAACGCCAAGCTGCCGTACCTCGCTGACCGTTTCGCCGGCTGGATTTCCGATGACTGGACCATCAATGGTGAGACCGGTGCCGAAAAGCTGAAGAAGACTGATGAGGTCTATGCCGACCAGCTCAAGGCCGTGGGCGACAACTATCTGCCGATTACCATCGTGCCGAGCGATGAGGACTCCACCACCATCTCCAACAACGTGGCAAATATCCTTTCTGCGGCACTGACTCAGAATGCCAAGTGGATGCAGGACGGTGGTCTTGACGACGCCAGCTGGGATGCCTACGTCAAGAACATCACACCGCTGGGTATCGATCAGAACAATGAGCTGTACCAGAAGTGGTATGACGAGGCGCTGAAGAAGTAACCTTCAACAGTTGCCCTGAATAAGGCGATGGGCCGAAGAATCTTCAGAATCGCAATCGCGAAGCGATTCTTCGGCCCGTCCCATGCCGCTTCAAGCGGTAATGCAACGGGATCAATCAAAGGAAAGATGAGATGGCAAGAAGCCAAGCTGTGGAGGTGAACTCCACGCAAAGCAATGATTCGGCCGAAGTGGTCGACAACGTCGCTGCGCGCAGGCGCATGCCCTGGTATCTCAAGTTCGCGGATCATATCCGTAAGTACTGGCAGTTGTGGACCTTCGTGCTCCCAGCGATTATTTTTGTGGTTATTTTCGCCTACGTGCCAATGTACGGCTTGCAACTGGCATTCCGTGACTTTGACCCTCGTGCGGGACTAACCGGTGGAAAGTTTGTTGGACTGAAGTATTTCGAGCAGTTCTTCGCTTCTCCTCTGGCCATGCAAGTGATTCGCAACACGGTGAATATCGCTCTGCAGACCGCAATCTTCGGCTTCTTGGCCCCAATTCTGCTGGCTTTGCTCATCAACCAGCTGCATAACACCAAAATCAAGAGTTTCGTACAGACCATTACCTACATGCCTCACTTCATCTCCGTGGTGGTTGTGGTCTCCATGATTAACATCTTCCTGTCTCCGGGTTCCGGCATTCTAGGTCGTTTCTTTGGCGAGCAAAGCCTGCTGGGTAAGCCGGAATGGTTCTCTACGATTTACTGGATCTCCGAAGTTTGGCAGCACTGCGGATGGGACTGCATCATCTACCTTGCTGCTCTCTCTGCGGTGGACACTGCCCTGTATGAGGCCGCCAAGATCGATGGCGCCGGCCGACTCCAGCTCATTCGCTACGTGGATCTGCCCACCATCCTGCCGACCTGCACCATCATGCTGATTCTTAAGATGGGCTCCATCCTGTCGGTCGGCTTTGAAAAGACCTTCCTGATGCAGAATGCTCTGAATGCCACAAGCTCTGAGGTGCTTTCCACCTACGTGTACAAGATGGGTATTTTGAACGGTCAGATATCGCTGTCTACCGCTGTCGGCCTGTTCAACACTCTAGTCAATTTCGGCTTCCTGGTGCTGACCAACTTCATCACCAAGAAGATCAACGACACGAGCATCTTCTAAGGATCGAAGGAAAAGGATCAACTATGGCATCCGCAACTGTTTCGCCACAGGGCATCGCTCCGAAGATGTCCAGCGAGGAAATTCCGTTCAACCCCAAGGTGCGTCAGCATCGTACCTTCTCCGACTGGGTAGTCGACATCATGATCGTGGTGCTTACGGTGGCTATCTTGTTTGTGGTCATTTATCCAATTTGGTTTATCATCATGGCTTCGTTCTCCGACCCCTCTGCCGTGGCCAAGGGCCAGGTGAGTGTCTGGCCGGTGGGATTCAACCTCAAGGGTTATTCCATGGTGTTTACCAACGAGGGTGTGTGGACTGGTTACCTGAACACCATTATCTATTCGTTGGGCGGCACCGCGCTCAACGTGGTGGTCACCATCCCGGCTGCCTTCGCTTTGTCCCGTCGTGAGTTCAAGCCCCGCCGTGTGCTGCTGTTCCTGTTCACCTTCACGATGTTCTTCGCCGGCGGCATCATCCCGAACTACATTCTGTTCCGTCAGCTGCACATGCTCGACACTGTATGGGTATTCATTCTGCCGACTGCTGTGAATGTGTTCAACTTGATTATTGCCCGTTCCTTCTTCGAGACTTCAATTCCTGAGGAACTGCATGAGGCCTCTGAACTTGATGGTCTGAACTACTACGGCTACTTCTTCCGCATTGTCATCCCGCTGAGCTCCGCCATCATCGCCGTGATCACGCTGTACTACTTCGTGCAGCATTGGAACGACTATTTCACTGGTTTGGTGTATATGCGCAACTGGGATATTCAGCCGTTGCAGATGTGGTTGCAGCGCATCCTGCTGGGCACTCAGGCGGCCACGAACTCCTCTGGTTCCATGGACTTGGGACAGATGCAGTTGTTTGCCGATCAGATTAAGTACGGCATCATCCTGATCTCCACACTCCCGCTGTTGATTATCTACCCCTTCATCCAGAAGTACTTCAACAAGGGCGTGATGATCGGCGCTGTCAAGGGCTGATTGTTCCGGTAATCAACCACTAGTAAGGCTTACCTCTCCTCCTTCCATCTCAAGCCCGCGCAGGTTTTCTCTCCTTTCTTCCTGCGCGGGCTTTTCCTTTGCCTCATGGCGTTGAGTTGCCTGCAAAATCTTGGCTTCCCGACTCTTCATTTGCCTGTTCTATCCATCTGTCCCATCGATTCGCCATTCTTTGGCACCTATTGCTGCTGCGAAAGTGACCATCATGTCTGTTTCTGCTGTTTCCCCAATTGCTGATATTGCTGCCACCGATCTGTACGGCTACCTGTTGGTGCATTTTATTGAAGATCCCGAGCATTATGCCGAGCGTATTTACCTAGATTTGTCTGACGGCGACAATCCGGAGGTGTGGAATCCGCTCAACGGCGGCGAGCCTATTCTGACCTCCCCGCTGGGCACTCGCGGTGTGCGTGACCCCTACTTGGTGCGCAACCCGGAAACTGGGCGCGTATATATCCTGGCCACTGACCTGCAGGTGTTCGCTTCCGGCCATGGTTCCGAATCTGGTGCCGGCTGGTACGAGTGGAGCCACCACGGTTCCACGAACCTGATTATCTGGTATTCCGATGATCTGGTGCATTGGAGCGAGCCGCAGGAACTGGACGTGTCTCGTCGTGCCGATGGTTCGCATGCTGAGCTTGGCATGGCGTGGGCGCCGGAGGCGTTGTGGGTGCCGGATTATTATCCGGAAGGCCACGAGGGCGGCCGCGGCGCATTCGTGCTGTATTGGTCGAGCAAACTGTTTGCTGATAACGACCCCGAGCATACCGACGATACGGTTTACGACCGTGTGCTGTGGGGCGCAACCGCCGACTTCACCAATAGCACTTACGAATATGGTGGTGTGTTCATTGATGCCGGCTATCCCACCATTGACACCACCATGCTGCAGCATGATTTGCCGAACGGACGCAAGCGTACGTATCGCGCCACCAAATACCAGAACGAACGCGGCATTGTGCTGGAATCCACCGACGCACAGCGCTGGTGGACGCCGGGCGTGGCATGGCGCACCGTTCAGGAGGCCATCGGTGCCGCGTGGACCGAAAACGGCGATCCGCGCGGCGTGGAAGGTCCGGCGCTGTTCTCGTCACATAGCGAGCCTGGTCGCGATTACCTGTATGTGGATGTGATTCCTTCCATCGGCTACCGACCGATGGTCACCGATGCGATCGACGATGGCTTCGACTATCTGCGTTCGAACGACTTCTACATGGCCCCGCACACCAAGCACGGCGGTGTGCTGAGCCTGACCCGCGCCGAATACGAGCGCTTGCAGGCCACAGACGGTCAAATCGCCTGATTGCTTGCGGGCGATTAGGGGCGGTCGCGGCACTTCCTGTCGGACAACAACAAAAAGTGCCGCGACACGCCCGGATTATGCGAGCATTGCGGCACTTCTTGTTGTTTTCCGACAAAAAGTGCCATTTCGGCCGCGCAATCCGGGCGTGTCATGGCACTTTTCGAGGGAAACCCACAAGAAGTGCCATGTGCGGGTGGTGATTGCCAGTTCTATGCCTGCGTGATGCGGAACACGACTGGCGCCTCGCCATCATTGGGCTGATCGTGGATGACCAGCGCTTCGGCATCGCGCGACCATTCCACCGGCTGTGCACCGTTTTCGGACAGTCGTGCGATGCCGGCGATCATGCCATGGAAATCGGCGTTGTGCTCGGCATCGCCTTCCTTGAGTCGGGTGAAGCGATATACGCCATCGGCGGCACCGCGCATCGCAATTGCATACAGTGCGCTGCCGGCAACTGTGTACCGTGCGTCGGCGCTGGTGAAGTTCTTGGCCACGCCATCGCCGAACTGCCCTTCGGTGATTTCGGTGGGGCCCTCGCCGAAACGACGCCACGGCTTGGAACCGTAGATTGCCTCGCCGTTCACCTTCAGCCAGCCACCGATGCCGTGCAGCACAGCCTGATCTTCATCGCTGATAGTGCCGTCGGCCTTCGGGCCGACGTTCAGCAGCAGATTGCCGTTTTTCGCCACAATATCCACAAGATCCTGCACCAGCTCGGTCCACGGTTTGAACGAATTGCCCTCCGTATAGCACCAGGAATTGCGGGCGATGGCAGTGTCTGTCTGCCAGTGGTAGGGCTTGGCTTCGGCCAGTTGCCCGCGTTCGATATCGGGTGTGGCGGTGCCGAACATCATCGCATCATGCTTATAGCAGATGGTGACTTCCTCACCCCACTCGTCGGCACGGTTGTAATAGAATGCCGCGATTTTCTTAAGATATTTGGCGGCGGCGGAATGCAGAATCCACCAGTCGAAATACAGCACACGCGGGTGGAAACGGTCGATGATCTCGCATGTGCGCAGCAGCCAATCGGAAAGATACTCATCCGTGGGGGCCGGCTCGGAATACTGGTCATAGTGGTCGGCTGGCTCGGGCATAGCTGGCCAGTAGAAGTCACCGCGCTGCATTGGCCCGGTGATATCGGAGTCGAACTCGCGGCCATGACCCATAAAGAACCAGTGTTCAATGCGGTGTGTGGATGTGCCGAGCACCATGCCATGACGGTCGCAAGCCTGCTCCAGCTCGCCGACCACGTCACGCTGGGGGCCCATCTGCGCCGCATTCCAGCGCGATATGGCGCTCGCATACATCTGGAAGCCATCGTGATGTTCGGCCACCGGCACCACGTATCGTGCGCCGGCCTGTTCGAACAGCGAGGCCCAGGCTTCCGGATCGAAGTGAGGCGCGGTGAACATGGGGATGAAATCCTTGTAGCCGAAGTCTTTTTGCGGCCCGTAGGTGGCCACATGGTGTTCGAATTCGCGTGAGCCTTGGATGTACATGTTGCGCGAATACCATTCGGAGCCGAATGCGGGCACTGAATACACGCCCCAGTGGATGAATATGCCGAATTTGGCTTGTGCAAACCAGGCTGGCGTGCGGTGCTGTTGCAGCGAAGCCCAGTCGGCGCAGAATCGTCCTGAGTCGATAACCTGATCGACTGCGGCCAGGGCTTCGGTCATGGAATTGTGCCCAGCTGCGGAAGCGTAGGGTACGGTGATGGATTGGGCCATAATGCTCCTTCGATTGATATGGCACCGTTATCAGTGGTAACCGTTAGCGGTTGGTGACTGTTATATCACCTGATGTAACGTTACACCAACAGTGTGTTTTGTGAACAACTGTTATTGCTATGTGCCTTCGTGTCAGCGAGTGGATTCGCGCACGATTAGGCGCGAGGTCATGGTCAGATGGCGTGCAGGGGCGTCGTAATCCTGAATGCGAGCGGTTAGCATTTCGGTGATTTTGCGTGCGCTGTCTTCGAAATCATTGGCCACGGTGGTCAGCGACGGAGTGACGATTTCACCTTGGGAGATGCCGTCATAGCCAATTACCGAAACGTCGTCGGGGATGCGAACACCCAGATCGTTCAGTCCGCGGATAACTCCGAGGGCCAAAGCATCGTTGATGCACACCACACCATCGAAATGTTTGCCGGATTTTACCAGCTCGTGGATGACAGCACGTCCTGATGCTGGGTTCCAGCCGTTGGGTGTCGCGATGAATTGTTCGGGCGCAACGGTGAGATTATTGGTCAGCAGGGCACGTTGAAATCCAGCGACTCGTGCCAGCGTGGAGTCGTCGGTGTCTTTGATATTTTCGTATGGCTGATATGCAGCACCCATGAATATCAGGTTGCGGCAGCCGGTGGATAGCAGGTATGAGGTAGCGGTGAATAGGGCTTGTCCGCAAGCAGGGGCAATGGTGTCGACATCCGGTGCTTCGCGCTCGGTTAGCAGAAGCAGCATGGGTTTGCCGCTTAAGTGCGCCCTGATTTGCTCGACGGTGAGTTTGGATGGGAACATGACGACACCATCGCAGAATGCAGATACCACATGCTGCAAGATTTGTTGCTCGGTGTCTTGGCTATACAGTGTTTGCTGAATAACGGCTTGCAGCCCTTGTGTTTGCGCGTTGCGGCTGATTGCGTCGGCCAGATGAATATTGAAGGGGTTGGCCAGATCCTGCAGCACCACGCCGATGGCATGGCTGCGGCCTGATCGCAGGCTACGTGCCGAAAGGTTTACGGTGTAGTTGAGATCGTTAGCTACGGCAAGCACGCGCTGCCGTGTTTCTTCGGAGATGCTGGAGTCGCCATGCAAGGCATACGATACGGTGGCCTGCGATACTCCTGCTTGGGCCGCGATATCTCGCATGGTAACCATGATTTGGGGGTCCTCCTTGATTGCCTTCACAAGCATTGTGTGCGTCGTTGATTACTGAACAATCAGTATAGAACTGAGCGTAGGACGTTTGTAAGCTGATACGTTTCAGCACTGTTATATAAAGGTTTGCAGGTTGCTGCAGGGGAAGTCTGGATGTGTGCGACACGCCGATGCTGAATATCAAAATGGCTGCAAATAGCTTGGAACTTAAAGGATTCAGTATGATTGCGCAAACATTTCTGGGGTATTGGTTTGACACGATTAAGCTTGCTTTCTATATTTATAGCTACAACTTACTGAAACGTATCAGCAAGGTAGTGATCAGCGATGCGGTTCAGCAGGAAAGGATGCATGCGCCATCCGGCGGATGCGAAGCCAAACAAAGTGGTGAGCATTGAATCAAAGGAGGATTCGATGGGCTTGATGAAGAAGAAGTTCCTCGGGGCGATTGCCGCCGTTGGCGCGCTGTCGATGGTGCTCGCTGGCTGCGGTGCCGGTGAGGACGCGCAGACTGCCTCCGATGGCAAGCCGATTATTGAAGTGTTGGTGCAGTACGATTCCACCAACCGCAAGAAGATCGATACCAACAAGTGGATCAGCGACCTCGAAAAGGATGCTGGCGTCCACATCAAGTGGACCGTGGTGCAGCAGGATGCTTGGGGTCAGAAGAAGTCCACGCTACTGGCTGGTGGCAATGTGCCGCAGGTGTCCATCCGCGCGTTCAACCCCGATGATGCCACCAAGTTCCCCTACTTCGAAGAGCTGGGCCAGCACCTTGACAAGCTGCCGAACCTTAAGGCTTTCTTCAAGGAGAACCCGGCCGCCCAGCGTATGGTCTCCGACCTCAATGGTAAGTTCTACATCGGCCCTGCACAGTTCTATGAGGGCAAGAATAGCCAGCACTGGATGATCAACAAGACTTGGCTCGACAAGCTGGGCCTGCAGATGCCGACCACTTGGGATGAGCTGGATAAGGTGCTGGAAGCCTTCAAGACCCAGGATCCGAACGGCAACGGCAAGGCCGATGAAATTCCGTTCAACCTTAACGGCATCGGCACCGGCACCTATGGCTGGTGGACTCCTATGCTGGCTCTGAACTCCACCGGTAGCGTCACCCAGGCTCAGGGTGGTCCGTGGCAGCAGGGTATCACCGTCAAGGACGGCAAGGTTGGTTCATGGATGACTTCCGACAACCTTCGTCAGGTTATCGAATGGTACTCCAAGCTCTTCGGCGAAGGCCTGATTCCGAAGGACGCCCTGTCCAACGATGTTGATGAGTTGCCTGGCACCGAGAAGGATGCCACCGTTGGTGTGGCCTTCACCTACAACCAGGATGCGTTCGGCACCCACGGCGACGAATACGTGTCCATGCCCACCCCGAAGGCTGATGCCTCCATGGCGGATAGCGACGTTGTCTGGGATGCCTCTGGCGATTACGGCAAGTACGAGAACTACCACCTGGCCATCAAGAAGGACGCCCCGAACATGGACGCCGTGCTCAAGCTGGTCAACCTGCTCTACTCCGAGAAGTACTCCGTCCAGCAGTACTACGGCGGCATCTCGGATGGCCTGGTCAAAGATGATGGCAACCACACCTACACCGTGTCTGACAAGGTGTTCGCCGACACGACTGTGAGCTACAGCCTCGGCCAGTGCTTCGCCGGCTGGTTCCCGAACGATGTCAAGATCAATGGTGCCAACAACGAGAAGTCCCTCGCCGCCGACGCCGTGTACGACAACATCTACAAGAACTACGACAAGGACAAGGACGCAATGCCGATCTGGGTCAAGGCCGACACCGCCGACCAGACCACGATCTCCAACAACACCACCAACATCCTCAACTACGCGAACCCGCAGATCGCCAAGTGGATGAAGGGCGACGAGAAGATCACCGACGCCAGCTGGCAGCAGTTCGTCGACCGCGTCAACAAGCTGGGCATGGAGCAGAACGTCCAGCTGTGGCAGAAGTGGTACGACAAGTACCAGGATCAGAAGGTTGAGTGATCAGCCTCCCTCAGTGAATTGAACCGCCGCAAGCCACAATAGCGGCAGGCGGCGGTTCGGATAAGCCGGTCGGTGACGAGTGGAACGGATATACGTTCGTCGCCACTCATCACCGACCTTGCATATTAGGTATTGTGACAAAGGAGAGCACAGTGTCAACCGCGACTGAACAGACGGTGTCACCGGTTGCGAATCACGCCAGGTCAGGCAACAAGGTCAAGGCTAAGACCGGCAAAGGTTCGTCAGTAGACAATAACAAAATGAATTTCAAAACGTCCATGCGCAGAAACTGGGTGCTGTACCTCATGCTTCTGCCCGCTGCAGCATTCATAGTGCTGTTCGCCTATGTGCCAATGTATGGTCTGCAGCTGGCCTTCCGCGATTATGATCCGTTGAAGGGCATCACAGGCGGCAAATTCGTTGGTTTCAAATACTTCCAGCAGTTCTTTGACTCTCCCCAGTTCTGGGACATCATGCGCAACACGGTGTTCATCAGCTTGGGAACCCTGATTCTTGGCTTCTTCGCCCCGATTATCCTGGCACTGCTGATCAACCAGATTAGCTCGGCGAAAACCAAGGGCTTCGTGCAGACCATCACCTACATGCCGCACTTCATCTCAACCGTGGTTATCGTCTCCATGATCAACGTGTTCCTCGATCCGAATACGGGCATGATCGGCAAGCTGTTCCCGAACACGATTCTGATGGAGAATCCGAACGCCTTTGCCCCGATCTACTGGATCTCCGAAGTCTGGCAGCATTGCGGCTGGAACTGCATCATCTACCTGGCCGCCCTGTCCGCAGTAGACACCTCGCTGTACGAGGCCGCCAAAATGGATGGTGCCGGTCGTCTGCAGCTGATTCGTCACGTTGATCTGCCGACCATTATGCCGACCTGCGTGGTGCTGCTCATTATGAACATGGGTTCGGTGCTGGCCGTCGGCTTCGAGAAGGTCTGGCTGATGCAGAACGCACTGAACATGCCCTCCTCCGAAGTTATCGCGACATTCACCTTCCGCACCGGTATTCAGGGCTTCCAGTTCAGCTACGGTGCCGCTATCGGTCTGTTCAATACGATTATCAACTTCATCTTCGTGGTGAGTGCGAACTACATCTCGAAGCGAGTTTCCAACACGAGCATCTTCTAAGGCAAGGGGTGAATTCCAATGGCAAATATCACTGATGCAAAGCTCTCCGGACACTCCTCTCTGGACGATGCCGACGATTCCCACAACGCAATCAGCATCGAAGCCAAGAAGCGTGCAGCTGAGATTCCGTGGAATCCCAAGATGCACCAACAGCGTGGCGTAAGCGACTGGGTCGTGGACATCATCATCTGGGTGGTGCTGGCGCTGGTGGTTATCGCGGTGCTGTACCCGATGTGGTTCGTGGTCATCGCTTCATTCTCCAACCCGCGTCTGGTTGCTACAGGCCAAGTGACATTGTGGCCTCGCGATATCACCTTCGCTGGCTACGAGCAAGTGTTCGCCGATGATCGAATCTGGCGTGGCTATCTGAACACCATCATCTACTCCGTGGTTGGTACTGCGGTAAACATGATCGTTACTCTGCCTGCCGCCTTCGCGCTGTCCCGCCGCGATTTGAGGGGCCGTCGTCCGATTATGTTCCTGTTCACCTTCACCATGTATTTCGGTGGCGGCCTGATTCCGAACTACCTGCTCTTCCAGCAGCTCCACCTGATCGATAACTGGCTGGTCTACATCCTGCCTGGCGCGGTTTCGGTGTGGAACCTCATCATCGCTCGTTCGTTCTTCGAAACCTCGATTCCTGAGGAACTGCATGACGCAGCCCAGATTGATGGTATGGGATATTTCGGCTACTTCATGAAGATCGTGCTGCCGTTGAGCTCTGCCATCATCGCAGTGCTTGGTTTGTATTACTTCGTGGGTCACTGGAACGATTACTTCACCGGCCTGATCTACATCAACAACGAAAACAAGTACCCGCTGCAGAACGTGTTGCAGTCCATTCTGCTGGGTGCGCAGACTGCTGCCACCGGTACCACCGGTTCTGGCGTGAGCGCCGTGGCACAGCAGCAGTTGGCGGATCAGATTAAGTACGGTGTGATGATTGTGTCCACCGCCCCGTTGATTGTGCTCTACCCCTTCCTGCAGAAGTACTTCAACAAGGGCGTCATGATCGGTGCCGTCAAGGGCTGATCTCTGATAGCAATCCCCGGGTGCGCTTCCTCTCCTTTACGCATCCGGGGATTTTTTTATGATTGCTGTATTGCTTTATATTCTGACTGATATCCAAAGGTGGATTCTCCATGCTGCAACCTGTTGTATTCGACCATCATCGGTTCGTCATCGACGGCCATCCCCGTGTGCTGATGTGCGCCTCGCTCTTCCCCTTCCGTGTGCCGCGCGCGCAGTGGCGTCAGCGTTTGGAAGCGGTGAAATGTCTTGGCTACCATGCCGTGGACGTATACATTCCTTGGAACTACCACGAAACCGCACCCGGCGTCTGGGATTTCGAAGGCCAGCATGATATTGAGGCGTTCCTGCACATGACGCATGAAACGGGCCTGTATGCGCTGGTACGTCCGGGCCCCTACATCTGCTCGGAATGGGACGGCGGTGCGATTCCCGCGTGGATCGCCACCGACGAAATGATCGATGTGCGGCAGAACGATCCCGCATTCCTCAAGGCGGTGGGCGAATGGTACGACAAGATCATGCCGATTATCGCGCGCCAGCAATATCGCGGGGCTGAGGCTGCCGATGGCGGTCCGGTCATCATGGTGCAGGTGGACAACGAGCTCGACTTCTTCGCCTGCCGTGATCCGCAAGGTTATATCGGCGCACTTGCCGAGATGATGCGCGCGCACGGCGTGAATGTGCCGCTGATCTCCTGCGCGGGCCAAGGCGATATGCTGCGCGCCTGTGGCGGAGCAGACGGCGTGGCACCGGCCGTGAACCTGTATCCGGGCGACAATGATGTGGATGTTGATGAACAGGTGCGCTACTACCGTCACGCTTCGGACGCCTACGATGTGCCGCTGGTGGTCACCGAAACGAACCGTTGGCATCGCACCCTGCGTCGCTTGGTTGGCAACGGAGCTCGTTTCATCGGGCCTTTCCTTCAGGTTTCGGGCTGGGACTTTGACTACGGCACCTCAGTGAACAATTGGGGGCGCGTCGAAGCCTATATGACCCATGATTACGATTTCGGCGGCGTCATTGACCCGGCTGGCCAGGAGCGTCCGGACTGTGATGATGCGCGTCGCCTGTGTGCGATTATCGATGCGTTGGGCGAGCGCTTGGCCACGGCTGAACTGGCCGATGATCGACTGAGCGATGTGCGCGTGGCTGCGAGCGACGGCAGCGATCTTGCTGAACTGGGTGAATTGGATGAATCGGCAACCGGCGTGGCAGTTGGTGCGCTGAACCTTGGCGGTGGTGGCAAACTGCTGACGCTGACCAACGTATCCGAAGTCACAGTGCCGCTGCGCATCGGTGCGCATACTGCAGCGAATCAGGCAGCGGAGGCATCGGAAGTGTCGGATTCGATACTTCCGGATCTGATGCTTCCGGCGGGTGCCGGAGTAATGGTTCCGGTCGATCTGCCGTTGGGCGATGGCTTGGTTTTGCATGCGACTTCGGGCGAACTGATTGCGCTGGATGAATCCGCTCACACGCTTACTTTGGCTGCGCCGACCATGGTGCCGGGAGCGATTTGGGCGGCGTTTACGGCTGCCGATGATTCGACGTTGGCCGGCAAGTCCTTGCCAGTAACGCATGCTGACGCCGATTTGCAATCCTGCAGCGGTGATGGCTTCCTGCTGGTGCAGGGGGAGCGGGGCACTGCGACGATTGGTGAAGGTGCGGCGGCCTGGCGTGTCGTATTCCAACAATCAGAACGCTTGGTGACGCCAAGCTGTGCTCCGCAAACCTCGCTGCGTGCGATAAGTGCCGCTGCGAATGAACCACGCTGGATTCCTCGCTGTGAGGTGGCGGCTCACGACGCACTGCCGCTGGAAGATTGGGGTGTGTACAGCGGAACCGGACGGTATCGCGCCAAAGCGGATCTCAGCGATGCGCTGGGCGTGGTGTTGCACGACGCCGCTGACACCGTGAGCCTGCGCTACGGAGATATGGTCAGCGATTGGCAAGCCTGCGGTGGCGTGGATCTATGGATGCCGTTCAACCGGCCGGTTACTGGTGATGCCGGCGAACTGACTGTTACCGCGCGCATCTGGGGACATTCCAACTTCGACGATACGCGCCTGGATTCGCTCAAACTGGATGCCAAGCGTGGCATTCGCGGAGCTATGGCCATCGAACGGAAGCTGGATATCGGCTCGGGGTGGCTGGTTGGCTACGGGCAGGCGGATGAGGCTGCGGATGGTGCCGCTGAGCGTGAGCTGCGCAAGGCTGGCTTAGTCATCGGCAACAATCCCACCCCTCGCTGCGGATTCGGCTCGCGCAGCACCACTGTTTGGCCGCACACGTTGACCTACACGCGCACGCTTTCCATGGGCAGTGCAAGCGCCGCATGCTTGCATATCAAGCACGGGCAGACCCGCTGCGAAGTGCGGGTGAACGGGCAGCCGATCGGCATAATCACACCACTGAAGCCCACCCTCTGGTTGGGCAACGTGGCCGATGGTAGCGAACTGGCCATCACCGTCAGCCGTATGTGGGGCGAGGAGGCTGGTCGCATTTCGCTGCTGCTGGGCCATGAACTGACCGGCTGGACCTGCGAATCGCAAGGCCTGCCGGAACTGCGTATGGCGGGAGAACATGCGGACTATGCTCCCGCGACTATGCCGCTGACTGTGCCGGGCGGCAAGGGCGTGTGGCTGCGCGTGCCGGAAGCGTCGATACGGCAAAGCGAACATGCGCAAAACACCGTGGCACGCTTCGAAGGTGATGGTCTGCAGTTGACGGCCTTCACCAACGAGCATTGTTTGGGGCGTGTGGTGCTTGGCGGATTGCCAGGAACAGTTTTCGCAGGTGGTCGCGGTGACTTGTTCCTGATTCCTCAAGGCGAGGGCGATTTGTTGTTGTATGTCGAATCCACCAGAAGCGCCGGTGGTGTGCTGCATGGCGTGCTGCTCGGCGGACCCATCGATCGATAAGCGCATACGCGAACGTATGTGACAACAATACTTTCGATAGAAAGGAACAATAATGACGAATGTCGGTATGGCTGCGGGCTCGGAAGCGAGCATCGCGGCGCATCAGGTGACCGATCCTTACGGCTACTTGCTGGTGCATTTTATTGAGGATCCTGAGCATTATGCTGAGCGCATCTACTTGGATTTGTCTGACGGCGACAATCCTGAGGTGTGGCATCCGCTCAACGGTGGCAAGCCGGTGCTGACTTCGCCGTTGGGTACCCGTGGTGTGCGCGACCCGTATCTGGTGCGCAACCCTGAAACGGGCCGTGTGTATATTCTGGCCACCGACCTGCAGGTGTTCGCGCATGGCGGCGGCTCGGACGGCAACTCCGACTGGTATGCCTTCTCCCACCACGGCTCCACGAACCTGATCATCTGGTACTCGGATGATCTGGTGCACTGGAGCGAGCCTCATGCGCTGGATGTGTCGCGTCGCGCTGATGGCTCGCGTGCTCAATTGGGTATGGCGTGGGCGCCGGAGGCGTTGTGGGTGCCGGACTATTATCCGGAAGGCCACGAGGGCGGCCGCGGCGCATTCGTACTGTACTGGTCGAGCACCCTGTTCGCCGACGATGATGTGAATCATGAGAATCCAGATATTTATGACCGTGTGATGTGGGGCGCGACCGCCGACTTCACCAACGACACCTTCGAATTTGGTGGCGTGTTCATCGATCGTGGGCATCCCACCATCGACACCACCATGTTGCAGCATCGCTTGCCCGATGGCACCGTGCGTACGTATCGTGCCACCAAAGACAACGGTCCCAAGGCGAATATCTGGCTGGATCGCACCGACGCCAAGCGTTGGTGGGAGCCGGGAACCGAATGGACGATCATCCAGGAGAACATCGGCGCGGAATGGACCGAGAACGGCAATCCTGGCGGCGTGGAAGGCCCGGCCCTGTTCGATTCGCACAGCGACGGGCACACCTACCTGTATGTGGATGTGATTCCGTCGATTGGCTACCGTCCGATGGTGAGCGCGAACCCTGATCAGGGCTTCGATTACCTGCGCTCGGATTCCTTCTACATGGCCCCGCACACCAAGCACGGCGGTGTGCTGACCCTGTCGCGCGCCGAATACGGGCGACTGCAGGCTGCGGACGGTCAAATCGGCTGATTGCCAGCCTGTTGTGGCTGATTATCGGCTGCTTGCTGATTGCAGCTTCTGCTGGCGGCATCCGGTCTGCTGCTAACGGCACTTCTTGTCGGTTTCCATCGAAAAGTGCCGTGACACGCCCGGATTATGCGAGCGTTGCGGTACTTCTTGTGGATTCCCCGCGAAAAGTGCCGTGACACGCCCGAATTACACGACCCAAATGGCACTTCTTGTCAGATTGCGACAAGAAGTGCCATTTCTGTTAGTGAAGTGATGGGCACCAAGTGCCGAACGCCTGAAAAGTGTGTCCAAACACCTGTTCTAACACCTGAAAAGTGTAATCAAACGTCAGTTTTAACGCCTGAAAAGTGTGCTGCCTACATTGTGAATGAGGGCTGTCAGCCTTCGACGATGGCGAGATCCCAGGGATCCAGGTCGATGGTATCGTCTGTGCTGATCGGCTTGTCGGCCAGCAGCTCGGTGCCGACGATGGGTGCGGCAAACGAAACGGGCTTGCTGGTGTAGTTGAGGAAGTACGCGATGGCCTTGCCGTCGCGGTTGGTTCCGCGGCGCACGGTGACGGTGTCGGCGAGATCCTGCGCCCAATCGGTGATGCTGGCGTCTTTGGCCGCCTGAAGCATCAGCTCACGCATCACCTCGGGCGAGGTCATGGTGCCAATCCATTCGGCCCAGCCGCCGCGCTCGCCGTATGCGTTCCTCGTGATCGCCGACCATGCGCCCCACGAAGGATGATCATAGGAAGCGAGCACCTGCGTGCCGGCACCCTCGATCGGCTCCAGCAGCTCCATGAACACCTTGGCGTTGAGGTCGGAGCCGTCTGTTGCTGCGTCCACGCCGGAACCGTCGGCAAAAACCAGCGGCACATCCACTGGATTGGTGAACTCACCGTAGCGAATGCCGAACACGTCACTCAGCCCATACGGCTGGCGTTCGTGGCGCACCTTGGCACATTCGTCGCTGAAGAACGACTTGAACGTGGAGACCAAGTGTCCGCCCTGCGCTACATAGGCGCGCATGGCGTCCACAAGATGCTGCGAAGCGCAATACAAGGCCGGCGTAACCACCAGCGGGTAACGGCTCAGCTCATCCGCGCCCACGGTGTCAGGCAGGAAGTCCACTTCGATATTGAGCGCAAACAATGCGTCATACACCCAACGCATCACGTCGTTATACTTCGTCTGCCCCCAGCTGTTGCCTGAATCGATGCAGAAACGCTCGATGGCGCTCAGTGAGGCGTTGCTCACCACGATGGCGGCCTTGTTGTGCTTCTTCAGATCGATGAGCTTGTCACTCAGGCGCTCGAGTTCGCCACCGAGCACGCCGGCCTCGCGATAGACATAGTTCGGTTCGAAATCATGGGAAAGCACGCCCTTCCAGTAGGTTTCGCAGGCATTGTGCAGTGAATGCCAATGCCAATACATCACCGAATTCGAGCCCGATGCTAGGTGGCTGTAGCCCTGCAGCCTCAACTGGCCGGGGTAGGGGAGCCAGCCCATATTGCCCTGCGCTTCGGTTTCGATCACCAGATGGTTCTCGCCGCCCTTGAACGAACGAGCCAGATCATTGCCCAGCGCCACATTCTTGCCTTCGAGCTTCGCGCCGGTGGCGTGATAGACATCCACGCCGGCATAGTCGAGATGCCCGGAGGTAAGCCAATCATTGGCGCGCGGCTGTACACCGTAGGAACCGCCGCGCCAATCAAGATCGAAATTCTGGGTGACGAACTGATCGTCGCGCGCATATTCGCGCACAATATCGGCCTGCCAGCCGATGTGTTCGGCCACAAGAGTGCGACGGTAGCGGTCGAATTCACCAGCGAGCGAAGCGTTGATGGTGTCAGTCACATCCGGGAAATCCTCCCACGCGTTGATGCGGTTCGACCAGTAATCCAGCCCGAACTCGGCGTTCATCGCCTCGATATCATCGTGGAACTTTTCGCGCAGGTACTTGACGAAGCCTTGCTGCACGTCGGCGTTGACCACATCGAAGTGGGTGGTTTCGTTATCCACCTGCCAGCCGATGACGGCCGGATGGTCGGCCACATGCTTGGCCAGCGCGCGGATAGCGCGTTCCGCGTAGAAGCGATAGGTGGCGTTGAACTGGTTCATATTCTGGCGTGGGCCTGGCTTGCGTTTGCCGTTCTTGGTTTCGGCCAGTACTTCCGGGTGCGTGTTGGTCATCCACGAAGGCACGGCATAGGTGGGAGTGCCTACGATCACGCCGATGCCAGCCTTGCCCATGGCGTCGAGCACGCGATCGATATGGGAGAAGTCGAAGACGCCGGGCTGTGGTTCCATGGTGGCCCATGTGGATTCGGCGATGCGTACGGTGTTGAAGTGCGCGGCCTTGAGCATCTCCACGTCTTTGGCGAGGCGCTCCTCGGGCATGTATTCGTCGTAGTAGGCGGCACCAAATAGCAGGTGGTTGACGGATCGGGTCGTCATGGGAAGTCCTTTCGTTGAGGCGGTGCGCCTTCGCGTAACTCCGCCCGAAGATTTATCGTTAAATCAATAGTGAGTATACGTCGCCTCGGCACACTGTTCAACAGGGGGCTCGCAGAGTGTCGGATTCGGATGACGGCAGCGAATGACGCGTTGGGGAACAAGCAAGTTCGCCGTACTCCTCGTGCTGTTCGATGTCCTTGGCGTCCGTCTGATGTGTCAGCGCGGTCGAGTGGTCTGGCGTTCTACGATGCGATACTGCGTGGTGTTGTATGTTGCGGCGGGGGAGTCGTCGCCGTTAATGCGCGCAATAATGCGATCCACAGCAAGCTGCGCATATTGCTGAACCGAGGGGTCAAGCGTGGTCAAATGCGGGGTGACGAATTGCGACTCCGACGTGTTGTCGAATCCGATAATCTCAACATCATCCGGAATGCGCAGGCCTGCTTGGTGTACGGCCTCCATCGCGCCGATGGCGATGGCATCGTTGGCGCAGAACAGGGAATCCGGCAGGGGGTTGTCGGTGCTGCGATATTCGTTGATCAGCCATTGTGTGGCATTGAAACCTTCGCTTGGCGAGAGCCAACGGCAAGGGGCGAGACGAGATGCCGTCACGTCCATGCCATGCTCGCGCATGGCGCGCAGATAGCCTGACAAACGCTGTGCGGCACCGCCTTCCAGCTGTACCGTGGCCAATTCCAGCGCATCAAGGTCACCATCGGTCTGTTCCGCCAACTCATGGATGGCTGGGGGCGCGCCAATGAATGCCACTTCATGTGCCGGGTTGTTGCCGCTCAAGAGCCAGTCCGTCACATCGTGCGCCGCATCCACGTTCGCCATGATGATGTCGTCGGCCAGTCCATGCGCGGAATAATCGCCTGTCAAAACGACCGGATATTGCTGACGCAATAGTGTGGCTGCCTTGCTGTCGGTCAGTGGCTTGTCGGTGAAGAAAATCCATCCATCGGCGTTGAATCGGTAGGTCTCTTCGATCAAATCGGCCAGCCCGTTGGCGTGACGGACATAAGTGGCGATAACCACGCCGTACCCCAGTTTGTCGGCTGCGTTGATCAGCAGATCGCAATAATAGGCAAAGAACGGCTGGCCGAAGTTCGGAATCGCCAGACCAATGGTGTGGGTGGCGCCCGCACGCAACATTTGCGCCGGACGATTAGTGTGGTATCCCATTTCACTTGCGACGGCGAGAATTCGTTCGCGCGTGCGCTCGCTCATGCGCCCAGTGCCATTGACCGCATTAGACACGCTTTGCGCGGACACCCCGGCTTTGCGCGCCACATCCGCCAACGTCACCGCCATAATTCGCCTTTCGCTTCACTAGTCTGCAATTCACAATTGTTCGTGCGACTGTTGCAACCGTAATGTTGCCAGTCTAACCCGTGGGTATCGGAACGCGTTTCGTGACGTTTGCGCTGGAACTTTGCGAGATATGCAGCATGTGGCTATTCGGGTGGTTCGATAATTCTCCATACGCGCTTCTGTACCGGTACCAACGTATGACTGTATATTAGAATGCCGGATGAGGCGGGAGTGTTTTGACGTGGAGATGTAGCCCAAATCACGGCAGCTGGTGGCGTGTCACGGATGTTGGTGGATAGTAGCCCCTGTAGTATATGTACCGTTACATATACTACAGGGGTTTTCGGATCACAGGAGATTGTGACATGAGCGCGCAGCCGCAGTATGAAGCATACGTATGGGCCTATTTCACGGGAGAAGGTGAAGCCGGAGAACAGATCAGCCTTGCTGTGTCCAACGGCAATGATGCGCTGGATTGGACGCCACTGAACGGCGGCCGACCGCTGTTCGTGTCGAAGTATGGCACAAAAGGCCTGCGCGATCCGTTCATCATGCGCTTGGAGCAAGGTGAAGGCTTCGCCATTCTGGCCACGGATCTCAACGTGCATGCCCTGGAAGGAAGCTTCGGCAAAGCGCAGCGCACCGGCTCCCGGTACCTGGAAATCTGGCATTCGCCTGATCTGGTGCACTGGGGTGAGCAGGAACATGTACTGGTTAATCGCGCTGATGCCGGCAATACTTGGGCACCGGAAGCTATCTGGGATCCGGCCTGTGGCGAATATGCCGTGTACTGGGCGTCCAACTTGTATCAGGCACAGGCTGCTGCCGACCCATCGTTGCGCGAGCAATGCACCTACAATCGCATGATGATTGCTCGAACCAAGGACTTCCGCACCTTCAGCGAACCGCAGGTGTGGGTGGACGTATGCTCCGGCAACGGGCAAGACGGGCGCGGCACCATCGACGTGACCGTCGCGCATGACACCGACGAACAGGGGCATAATCAGTGGGTGCGATTCATCAAAGACGAACGCACGATGACCGTGCGCGAGGAAGTCAGCGACGATCTGTTCGCCACCGTGTCCGGCATGTTGCCGGGAGCCGATACTGGGAATAACACTGGTTGGCGTTTGGTTTGCGAGAACGTCGGCGTCGGACTTCCCAACGGTGAGGTTGACCCCGAAACCGGCAAACCGAAACTCTTTACCTGCGGCGAAGGCCCCAGCATCTTCCCCGCCAACCCCGGTGACGTGAACGGCTATGCATGGTACCTGTTCATCGACCAGCCCCGATACCACGATGGTCCGAACCATTACATCGGCTTCGCCACTCGCGACTTGATGGATCCGGACGGCTGGGAGCCGGTATCCGACAAACTGCGTGCAGGCATCCCAACGAATGCGGACGGCGGCAAGCCCCGCCATGGCACTGTCATGCCCATCACCGCAGCTGAACGCGACGCACTGCTTGCCGCATTGCAATAAACGATCGTCATATCGAAATCGAACTCCCAGATAACGTCGACGAAAGCGGCACGGAAAGAAGGATCTATGGCCAACGGTCTGATTCATGTACACGAAGACAACGGACAATTCCACCTGACCAATGGTCTGATCAGCTACATCATCGGCATTGAAGCCGGCAAACCGCTCAATCTCTATGCCGGCCGTGCGATTGCGGACAAAAGCGACTTTTCCTACCTGATTGACCGTCACTTCCGCGTGCTGACCACCACCTACGAAGAGGACGGCAACCTGCGCCCGGAGCTGGTACGCATGGAATACCCCGAATACGGGCGCGGCGACTTCCGCGAACCGGCGTTGACCGTGTTGCAAGCCGACGGTTCGCGCGTGACCGATCTCAAATATGTCGGCTATCGCGTGCTACCGGGCAAGCCAGAGCTGGAAGCACTGCCATCCACCCGCGCTGATTCGGCGGATGTGGCCGAAACCCTGCAAATTCGCCTGCTGGATGAACTGATTGGACTGCAAGTCACCCTGAACTATACGATCTTCACCAACGAAGCGGTGATTGCGCGCAGCGTACTGGTCGAAAATCTTGGCTCTCAGTCGTTGACCATCGAACGCGCGGCCAGCCTCAACTTGGATCTGCCGGACAGCGACTACACAATGACTGAATTCGTGGGTGCGTGGGCGCGCGAGCGCGAACCGCACAGCCAGCCGCTGCATCCCGGCATGCAAGCGATCGGCTCCACGCGCGGTGCCAGCAGCCCGAACTTCAACCCCACCGCCATCATTGCGCGCCCCGATACCAATGAGCAGGATGGCGAAGCGTGGGGGCTTGCCTTCGTCTACTCCGGCAATTTCGATCTGCATGCCGAAGTCGACAGCTACCAGGCCACGCGCCTGCAACTGGGTATCAATCCGCTCGGCTTCTCCTGGCACCTGGCCCCCGGGGAGCATTTCCAAACGCCTGAAGCGCTGCTGGGACACACCACGCATGGCCTCAACGATCTGAGCCATACCTTCCACCGCATCGTGCTGGATCACCTGCAGCGGCCGCAATGGCGTCGCCGGGAGCGGCCGATTCTTATCAACAACTGGGAGGCCACGTACTTCGACTTCACCGAAGACAAGCTGCTTGAACTAGCACGCACCGCCAAAGCGCAAGGCATCGAACTGTTCGTACTGGACGATGGTTGGTTCGGCTCTCGTACTTCGGACCGTTCTGGACTGGGCGACTGGGTGGCCAATCCCGACCGTCTGCCGGAGGGCGTGGCCGGCATCGCCCGCAAAATCAACGATATCGGCATGCAGTTCGGCCTGTGGTTCGAGCCGGAAATGGCCAATACGGATTCCGACGTGGTGCGCGCACACCCGGATTGGGTGATTAGCGCCCCCGGGCGCGGGCAGTCGATGTACCGTCATCAGCATGTGCTCAACTTCGCCAACCAGGCGGTGGTTGACAGCGTGTATGGGCAGATGCATGCGATTCTCGACTCCGCAAACGTGGCCTACATCAAATGGGATATGAACCGCTTCATCACCGAAGCCTTTGATGCCACACGCGGCCTTGAACGACAGGGCGAGATGCTACACCGCTATATCCTCGGCGTCTACGAACTGTATCGTCGCCTGCTCGAAGCCTTCCCGAACCTTATCATCGAAGGCTGCTCGTCGGGCGGCGCTCGCTTCGACATGGGCATTCTTGCCTATAGTCCGCAAATCTGGACTTCGGACGATACCGACGCCATCGAACGACTGCATGTGCAATATGGCACCAGCTACTTCTACCCGGTGGCGGCGATGGGTGCGCACGTGTCCATTACGCCGAACCACCAGACCGGGCGCTGCGAACCCATCGATACGCGCGCGAACGTGGCCATGTTCGGCACTTTCGGTTACGAAATGGATTTGAACCATGTGCCGCAATCTGATTTAGCGGCCATCCGCAGGCAAACCGCGTTCTTCAAGACGTTCGCGCCGCTGATTCACAACGGCGACTTCTATCGGCTCGCCGCGCCTGCCGGCAATCGCAAAACCGCGTGGATGAGCGTTGCTGCAGATCGCTCGCAGGCACTCGTTGCTGACTTCTGCATTCTGGGCGTGCCGAATCGTCCGCTCAGCCGGTTGCATATGCAGGGTCTTGACCCCGAGCGCTGGTATGAGGTGCGCTATCGTGACGCCAATGAACCGGTGGAAGCGGCGCAATCTTCGGCTGGCGACGCCGTTGATGCTGGCAGCGTTGCCGGTGACGCTGGTGCGTCTGCCGGTGCTGGTGCTGGCATTGCCGACACTGCTGGTGTTGCTGCTGCGCTCGCCGGTTTCCATATGCTGCCTGGTGTATATTCCGGTGCCGAACTGATGCACGTCGGACTCGATGATACGGATCTCTTCGGCCGCGACTTCAACTCTCGCCTCTATTTCGTCAGCGAACAGGGCACGGTTGCCGCAGAATAAGGCCTGGCTCGCTGGTTATTGCCGCGTCTATCGCCGAACTCCAATCACTACCCCCGAGATATCGATATATTTCCGGGGTAGTGATTGGGCTTACTGTCAGTACCCCAGAAATATGACGGTATTTCTGGGGTAGTGACAGTGCGTTTCCGTCACAACCCAGGAGATACAAGCATATTTGTGGGGTTGTGACAGCGACCCCAAATCACTACCCCGGAAATACGTCGATATTTCCGGGGTAGTGACGTTTGGCCTCTCCCGAAGAGATGTAACAACCCTACAAATACGCTGGTATCTGGGGAGTTGTGATAGCACGCAAAAAACAACCCCGGGAATATGCTGGTATTCCCGGGGTTGTGACGTTGAGAGTGTACGCGCTAAGCACACGGACGCATGAGAAGCCTCATACGGAGCGTGCAGCGCACGAGACTACAGGGCGAACGCGGCTTCCACGGCGTTGTATTCCGCTTCGGTGATCGGAATGATCGCGCCGTGACGCTTCTTCAGCTCGCCGAAGTCGATATCGTCGGCCACAGCCCAGTCGGACGGATCGGAAGAACCGAAGTCGGCGGTGCGGAAGGGCAGATAGCCCTTGGCCTCGGCGAACTGGTCGCACATCAGACCGAAGCGCATCTTGCGACCGTTGATGGTGCGCACATCCGCATCGTTGTACTGGAACATTTCCGGGCCCTCAAGATAGTGCCACGAATAACGGCCGTTGCCGAGAATGCTGGTCAGCGAGCCGACGTAGCTCCACTGCTGGGGGTCGTCCACGCGCAGCACCTCATAGGCGGGGGCGTAGGGGTTGCGCGTTTTCTCGATGGTGATTTCCGAATCCTTGGAGGCGCGGTACCACCATCCGTCGGCATCGCGGAACATGGTCGAATCGATTACGCAGTTCTTGCGATCGATCCACTTGACCGGGTCGGAGAATTCGACCAGATCCTTGGACGTGGCGTAATACATATTCGTGCGATCGCCCAGTTCGTTGTTGAGCGCAGCGGCATCGGAGCCGGCAGGGGCGTCTTCGTTGGTCTTGGTGGCCCAGAACACAATCCACTGCTCTTTGTCCGGATCCCACATGGCTTCCGGCGCCCAGGCCATGCCTGCGCCCGGAATCTTCGAGGCCACATCCACCAGGCGCGGCTCGCTCCAGTGCACCAAGTCAGGGGAATCCCAGATCACCAGTCCGGTCGAACCGTTGGTGGTGGCGCCATCGTGCGGCCCCCAGCCGCCGCGATAATGGATGGACAGGTCGGTGGCCACGATATGGAAGCCACCCTTCGGATCGCGCACGATGTGCGGATCGCGCGTGCCCTTTTCACCGCCCAGCCATTCCAGCGCCGGCTTGCCTGCGGGGCGCAGATCGTGCCAATGCACGGAATCGCGAGAAAGGGCGAAATACAGCTGTTCGTCGGTGGGGGTCTTTTCGTCGCCGATGAAGTGAACGAACAGATACGCTGTGGTGGGTTCGGTCATGGTGTGTTCCTTATATTCCTTATTTATTGGGTTGGATTTGGTTTGGTTGATGAATGATGGGCTGGCATCTGGCCGGTGGTCGCCCGAGGCGTCTTAGCCTGCGGTCTGCCCCGTGGATTCGCGGGCGATGAGTTGGTATCCGATGGTGGCGCGCGCCGGCGGATCCTCATGCCCGCCGTTCGAGCGCTGTTCGATGCGACGAACGAGCATATCGAGCGTGAGTCGCGCCAGCTGCTGGAAGTCAACTTGGATGGTGCTCAGGGTTGGAACGGCGTAACTGTTGGAAGATACACCGTCGAATCCGATGATCTTGATATCGTCCGGCACGCGCACGCCGCGATCGGCCAATCCTCGCAGCACGCCGCAGGCAGCGTAGTCGTTCACGCAGCAGATACCGTCGAATCCCGCGCCCTGCGAGTTCGCGTCGGCGATGGCATGGCCCACAGCCCTGCCGGCATCGGCATTGTAGGCGTTGAACACAACGGATTGGTCGTAGGGCAGTCCGGCGTCGAGCAGTGCGCCCGAAGCGCCGCGTAGCCGCAACAGTCCGGAGCTTGCCGCGCGGGCCAGTTCGGCGCGTGGGCGGAACGGGTCGCCCACCAGCGCGATGCGCTTGCAGCCGCGTTCCGCAAGATGCTGCACCGCAGCCCTGGCACCTTCTTCGTTGGGGAAATTCACCTGATCGGTGGTGGGCTGGTCTTCACATGAATCGATGAGCACGAACGGACGTCCGCCGGTGAGCATATCGATTGGTGCGTCATGGCTCAGGCCGGAGGCGTGCAGAATTTCGCCGTCGAACAGTTGTGCGGAGAACGGGGTGGAGGTCAACGCCCGCTTGGCCGCGTCGGGGGAGTAGCAGGTGTCTTCGAAGAAGGGGGTCAGGCCCCTGGCCTTGGTTTCGTTGCTCAGCGATTGCACCAGCTTGGCATAAAACGGTGAATCGAATTCGTTGACGACGATATGAATAATGTTGCTACGGCCCGATTTGAGCATGCTGGCCGTCAGATTGATGCGATAGTTCAGTTTTTTGGCGGCGGCCAGCACTTTGGCGCGGGTGGATTCCTTGACGCCGGGCTTGCCGTGCAGGGCGTTGGATGCGGTCATCGGTGAGACGCCAGCCTCCTTGGCCACGTCGCGCAAGGTTGTAGTCCTGTTGCCCATGGTCGGCTCCCTTCCCAAACAACTGTTGCCAAACACTATGCAATGTATATATACAACATTGTAACGATACTTTATGCGCGACTCGCGCATGTCTTCAATCGGTTATGTTATAGGATATATATCGGTACATAAATCCTAAGGAAGGGGCAGTATGTCCACTGCAACAAGCAATACTCCCAAAGCATGGCGCCCGCCGATGGGCTGGAACAGTTGGGATTCCTACGGCACCACCGTCAACGAGGAAGAAGTACTGGCCAACGCACGCTTCATGGCCGAACACCTGCTCGCCGCCGGCTGGGACACCCTGGTCATCGACATCGACTGGTACGACCCGACCGCCCGCGCCCACGGCTACAACACCGACGCGCCTCTGATCCTCGACGAATTCGGCCGTCAGCTGCCCGACCCGCAGCGCTTCCCAAGCGCGGCAGGCGGCAAAGGCTTCGGCCCATTGGCCGAAAAAGTGCATCAGCTGGGTTTGAAGCTCGGCGTGCACATGATGCGCGGCATTCCGCGCATCGCCGTGGACAAGGATCTGCCGGTGAAGAACTCCACGTTCACCGCCAAGGACGTGGCCGACCTCGACCACGTGTGCAAGTGGAACCCGGACAACTACGGCCTGAAGCCTGGTCATCCCGGCTCTCAAGACTGGTACGACGCGCAGATCGACCAGTTCGCCGAATGGGGACTCGACTTCCTCAAAGTGGACGACATGCAGACCCCGTTCCATGCCGAAGAAATCGCCGCCTACCATCGCGCGATCGCCAAGGCTGAAGCCAAGTGGGGCCGCGACATCAGCCTGTCGCTGTCACCCGGCGGCTGGGTGAGCACCACCTACGTGGACTTTCTGCGTGACAATGCCCAAATGTGGCGCATCAGCGACGACCTGTGGGATCGCTGGGAAGACATCTATCAGCAGCTGCGCCGCCTGCCGCGCTGGGCACCCCTCCAGCAGACCGGCCATTGGGCCGACGCGGATATGCTGCCGCTGGGCCATATCGGACTTCGCGCCGAACGCGGCGACGACCGTGACAGCCGCCTGACCGGCCCCGAACGTCGCACACTGCTGGCCCTGTGGTGCATGGGGCGCTCGCCGCTGATGGTGGGCGGCGACCTGCCCACTTCCACGCCGGAAACCATCGCGCTGTTGGCCAATCCGGCCTTGCAGGAGGTTACGGCTGGCTCCACGAACAACCGCGAAACCGTGTACGAGCGCCAGTTCGCCGAGTGGTGGAACCCTGATTCCTACCGCGGTGACTTGGTGGTATGGGCGGCCGACGCCGCCGACTGGGCCGATGGCACGCCGTCCGCGCATCCGAACGGACGTTATGCCGCGCTGATTTGGACCGGCGAGGATGACTACGAACTTGGCGACAACATCGAACTCAAGTCCATCGTGGGTCTGGAGCATATGGAAGAGCCGTGGACGCTGACCGACCTGTTTGCCGGCGTTGCCGATGGCATGGCCGATGCGGATGCGCGTATCGAAGGTCAGGGTTCGGATCGTGTGATCAAGGGCACCATCCCTGCGCACGGTGTGTTGTGGATTGCCCTCGACCCGCAGTGAGCGAACCGAACCGGTATCGCAAAGCGCAGTGCAGCAACGCAGCAAGGCAATTGGTACGTATTAACACATGAAGGAGTAATTCATGACAGACCAACTCGTCGCCACCCTTGACAAGGCCGGGGTGCGCGCCATCAGCACCGACCTGTGGGGTGTGTTCTTTGAAGACATCTCATCGTCGGCCGATGGTGGTTTGAACAGCGACCTCGTGCAGAACGGCGCATTCGAATACACACGCGCCGACAGCAGGGACTGGAGCAACTACACCGCATGGCGCAAACTGGTGCCCGCCGGCTCGTTCGGTGCCTTCGGCATACGTGACGTGAATCCGGTGGCAGCGGAGAATCCGCACTATGCGCGCTTCGAAATCGGTTCAGTGGAAGGCGGCCCGGTCGGTCTTGAAAACATCGGCTTTGACGGCATGGTGCTGCGCGCGGGAGAAACCTATCATTTCTCCGCATGGCTGCGCGCGGTGAATGGCTCGGCTGAAGCGTCGGTAACGGTTGAACTGATCGGTGATGCCGGTCAGGTACTGGCGTCAGCCGACGTTACTGCTCCCGCTGGTGCATGGGGCAAGATCGAAACAGAGCTGACGATCCCTGCCGGAGAAAGCCAGTCCACCGCCCAACCGTCTGCAACCAACGACCCGTATGCCGGCAAGCCTCAGGTCGCCGAGCAAGGCACGCTGCGCATCATGTTCCCCAGCACCGGCACGGTGGATGTGGACTTCGTCAGCTGCGAGCCCGCCACCACCTATAAGGGCCTCGAACATTTCCGCCCCGACCTGGTGCAGGCGCTGGATGAGCTCAAGCCCCGCTTCATGCGCTTCCCCGGCGGCTGCATCACCCATGGTCTGGGCCTGAACAACATGTACCACTGGGATCGCACCATCGGCGACGTGGAGCATCGTCCGCACAACTTCAACGTGTGGGGATACCACCAGTCCTTCCGCATCGGCTTCTACGAGTACTTCCGTTTGTGCGAAACGGTGGGTATGAAGCCGCTGCCGGTGCTGCCGGCCGGTGTCAGCTGCCAGAACACCAGCCAGGGGCCGGTCCCCATCGCTCAGGAGGACATGCCCGCCTACATTGACGAGGTGCTGGGGCTGATCGACTTCTGCAATGCCGATCCGGCGACCAACAAGTGGGCTGCGAAGCGTGCCGCTATGGGCCATCCGGAACCGTTCAACCTGGAATACCTGGGCATCGGCAACGAGGATCTTATCGATCCCGTGTTCGAGAACCGTTTCCAGCAGATCTTCGACGCGGTGAAGGCCGCCCATCCCGAAATCATCGTGGTCGGTACTGTGGGCCCCGCGCCCTCCGGGCAGGATTACGAAGCGGGCTGGGCTTACGCGCGCAAGGCCGGTGTGCCGATTGTGGACGAGCACTCCTACCAGTCGCCCAGCTGGTGGTTCCATAACCTCCACCACTACGACGAAGCCGACCGCGAAGGCCCCAAGGTGTATCTGGGCGAATACGGCTCCCGTGACACCCACCTGATCAACGGCTTGTCCGAAGCGGCGTTCATGAGCCATATGGAGCTCAACGGCGATGTAGTCGCCATGGCATCCTACGCTCCGCTGTTCTGCAAGAATGGCCACAATAGCTGGGATCCCGACCTCATCTACTTCGACAATGAGCGCGTCTATCATCCCTACAGCTATTGGGTGCAGCAGATGTTCGCCGCCACTACCGCCGATACCGCTTGGCCGGTGTCGCTGGAAGGCCCGGCCACGCTGCGCCGCGACCTGCCGCGCATACTGGGGCTGACATTCACCGGTGGTGCGCACGCCGATTTGACTGACATCGTCGTAACCACCGCCGAAGGCCAGCGCGTTGAACTGCCGGATGTCCACTATCGTGGCAACGGTTCGGCCGATACCGGACTGGCGCTGGAAGCCGACGCCTACACGGTGAACCTCACCGTCACCTACCACGAGGGCATGTGGGGCGTGCAGATGCACACCGGTGACGTGACCGGGCCGAACCATAACGTGATCTCCTTCGGACGTGGCTTCGGCATCGAACTCATTCGTGACGGCAGCGGTTACAGCATCGGCGGTACCGAAACCTCGATGGATATGGTTCGTCCGGGCACTGTGTGGCATGCCGAAGTGCGTGTGAGCGATCGCGGAGAACACGTTGCCTTGTTCATCGATGGCAAGTTGATCGCCGAAGGGCGCGAAGAAGCCGAAGAGCCGCGTCGCACCGTCACCGTGTCCCGCGACAGCGAAACCGGCGCAACCTATGTGCGTATCGTCAACGCGCTTGGCGAACCGGTGCAGGTGAATCTGCAGCAGATCATCGACGAACTGGGCTTGGAACAGTCGGCCTTGGTTGCCGCTACGGCCACTGTATTGCGCGGCGACGATCCGTACGCCGGTGTGAAGGGTGAGGAATCGCCCACCAAACCAGCTGCGGAATCCATCGATCTGAGCGATGGTGTGGTCGAAGCGCCTGCTTGGTCGTTCACCACCATCACAGTGTGCTGATCCAGCGCTGAACTTAGTCCGAACAAACCTTCGGATTGCCTGAAAATTCAGGCCGACAGGGCCCGCTCTTGCAGACGAGAGCGGGCCCGCGTCGTACACTGGGCAGCATACGCATCCAGAAAGCAGGAATATTTATGGCCAGCGAAGACAGCGTCCGCAACAATCACGACGACCATGACGGCCGCACTACCGGCATCGGCAGCAAGTCCGGCTACCAGCTCGACGACAAGCAGAGCGAAGCAGTGGCTGTGCTCGCCAACGCACATAACTACGGCAACGAGTCGAAGTGGAAAACGTTCATGGCGCTGCCAGCCAAGGAGAAATGGCCGTTCTTCGTGCAGCACTTCCTGCTCGGCGTGGTGGCAATCGTGGTGTCTGTTGTTGTGGTGGTAGCGCTGGTGTGGCAGATGGTGTTCAATCGTGTGGACTCCGTCATTGGCGTGCAGGGCATCAACATGAGCCAGTATGCCGATGGATTCGACCAGCTCAAGGCTAATTTCGTCAAAGCTGAGGGCGTTAAAGATGATCGCACGGTTGAAATAGCCGCTGCCATGACTATCACCGAGAACGGTTACAGCGAGTCCAGTGGCATGATGGATGATTCCACGAAGCTGGTGGCCATGACCTCCGCCGGTGAGCTCAACGTCATGCTCGCCAACAGTGATGATGTGGCGATGCTGGCCGGCCAGCGAGGCACTGCCAACAAGGCTTCCGAGGTGCTGAACAAGCAGCGGTTGAACGCCGCCAAGGATGCAGGGCTGCTGGTTGATGTCAAGGGTGAACCCACTGACGACATCACCAAGGCGTATGGCGTGACGATTAACGCCGACTCCTCGGCCGAATGGGCCAAGGTGGACGGCCTACCTGACGAAGCCGTGCTGATGTTCAGCAACGTCACCGAACAGGAGCACAAGGACTGGGCCCTCAAGTTCTACGACTTCCTCATCAATCCTAAAAACTAGTCTGCTGAGGTTCCGTCGAGTATAGCTGGGTATGGCTTAGACGGTAGAATAACCGTAGCTTTTGTGTGGGCGTACTGGCTTTCGGAAGGGTGATATGAGCGGCGGCGTAGCACTGGAATCATGCGGAAACGGGATTTGGCGCGCACCGGGAGCGTGCATTGTGGATCGCTCCGGGCGCAAGCGTTTGCCCATTGGTTTCGGCGGGTTCGATGATGTGGCTGCAACATCGGTTCTGGTGGATAAAACACAGCTGATTGCTGATGTGCTGGATAGCGGTTACGCTGTAACGCTGTTCTGTCGCCCTCGTCGTTTTGGCAAAACGCTGAATATGACGACGTTGAAAGCGTTCCTTGAGATTCCCACCGACGGTCGCAGTCGTGCGCCTTTGTTCGAAGGAACGGATATCTGGCAGGCTGATGGAGGCCGGTATCGTCAATACCAAGGCGCGTACCCAGTGGTGCATATGAGTATGCTCGCGGCCAAAGGGCAGACATGGAAAGATACGTATGCTGCACTGACCGACGTAATCATCGGTGAATATGCGCGACACAGGTATGTGCTGGAAAGCGACAATCTTGCTGCTGATGATCGAGAGTACTTTGAACGGATTCTGTCTGGAGAGACGTCTGAACGGGATTATTTGTCGTCGTTGAGACGATTGGCGATGATATTGCGTCAGTATCATCATCGTGACGTGGTGGTGTTGATTGATGAGTATGACGCTCCGATTATGGCCGCGTATTCTGCTCCCGGCGGTGGCTATTACGATGAGGCGGTTTCCTTTTTGAAGATGTTGCTCACCGGCACGTTGAAGAATAGTGGCGGTCTGATGGCGTTCGCATGTTTGACCGGCGTGCAGCGCATCAGCAAGGAGTCTATTTTCAGCGATTTGAACAATATGGTTGTGGATACCGCGCTGTCTACTGAATTCGATGAGCATTACGGGTTTACGGATGCGCAGGTGCAGGCATTGGCCGCGTATCTGGGCTATAGCGACTGCATGGATGAGATGCGTGAGTGGTATGACGGCTACCGATTCGGTGACGTTGACGTATACAACCCATGGAGCGTGCTGAATTATCTCAAGCAAGGATGCGCCGCGGACGTGTACTGGGGCAATACGTCTGGTAACGATGTGATCGGTGGCCTGATGCGTAGTGCCAACGCCGAGACCTTGGAGAAGATATACACACTGATGCAGCCGGGAGGGGTGGTGTCTGCGCCGCTAAACCTCGGTGTTGTGTTTCCGGATCTAGGGATTCGTGGGAATGCCATCTGGTCGATGCTGTATCTTGCCGGGTATTTGACTACGGACGACACCTCGCGCCCTGGTATGGTGCAATTGCCACGCCGGCTGCGCATCCCTAATTTGGAGATCGCCAGCCTGTACCATTCCGAAATCATTGAGCGTTTTGCCGATGCCGCCGGTGGCTATGACCATTTGGAATCCTTCCGAAAAGCACTGGTCGAGGGAGATGCGCAACGCCTGAACGAAGAATTGAACCGTATGCTGCGCGACTCATTGTCCAGTTTCGACTTAGTCAATGAGAATGCCTGTCACATGCTGCTGATGGGTCTGTGCTTCGGGGTGCCAGGGTATGCGGATCCAACCTCCAACAGAGAGGCTGGTTATGGGCGTTACGATATTCGTCTTGTCCCTGCAGCTGGTGGGCCTGATGCGTTCTCCTTTATGCCTTCCACCGGCAAACCGTTGATTACTATCGAATTGAAGTACCTGAAGGCAGACAGTGCTCTGTCCGACTCTATGTTTCAGGATGACGCGCTGCGCAGCAGAGCGGTTGCGGCAATTCAGCAGATTGAAGAACGCTCGTATGACACAGATGCGTCGAAGTTAGGCGCGCAAGGTCGTGTCCGTTGGGGTATCGTCTTCAGCGGCAAACATTGCGTTGCGGTCTGTGAGCAGATTGCCGGATGAATGGTGGTGCTGAATGATTCATTACGTGTTTTTGGGTGTGGCGATTGTGCTGGAATGTATCGCCAGCTCGATGCTGAAGACGACCGTAGGATTCACCAAACCGGTGCCGTCGGTGGTGTGCCTGACGCTGTATGCCGTCTGCTTTTTCATGCTCAGCAAAGCGTTGGAAGGCATGCCGCTGTCAGTGGCGTATGCCACTTGGTGCGCGGTCGGCATCATCATCACCACGGCTGTGTCCGTGCTAGTGTACAAGGATCATCTCAACCTGATGACCGGCGTCGGCATCGCGCTCACCGTGGCCGGCGTCGTGCTCATCAACCTCTTCGGCGGCGGTCACTGACGGCCAAAGCTGTGCAAATGTTTTGGGCGGTTGTCGAATGATCAGCCGCGCTTCGATCCCTGCCGGCTGATGCCGCCCTTATGCCCTGTGGCTTTGAACGGCATTGCGTTTTTGCGGTTGAACTTGGCAGCATTCTTGTATGCGTGCAAGTTCGTTTGATTGTCTTGATTGTTAGTGAAGGCTTTTGATCGGCTGATGGCGCTCATGAGTTATGTCCCACAAGAATGCTGCCATTGGCCACGCCGTTGAGGAACCATTTCTTAACTTCATCGGGAACGGGTTTGTTCTTCGGCCAGTTTTCTGGGTAAACCGTGAGATTGGTAATCGGGCCGGTGATTCCGTTGCGTTCGATGTTTTCACCTTCTTCATTGAGATCAATGACGATGGGATTCAAATGCTGTGTCATGTTATTTCCTTGGGTTTTCATGCTGTGGGTTACTGTTCTGCGATGCCAAGTTCTCGCAGAAATTTCTTGGTTGCTGGCATAGCGTGGAACAGCACCCTCAGCGGGTTTCCTTGTGCATCGGTATAGGGCTTAGCATCTTGTGCAATCATCTCCATCATAATCCCGTCTGCTGTATAGCCTGCTGCGATGATTTGCAAAGGAGTCTCGTTTGCTCTAATGCCTTGTGCATACGGTGATTGCCATGCGTAAACTATGTCTTCGGGTGATGCGTGCCTAGCTCGACCTGCAATTAGCCTACTATGCAGCGCAAAATGAGGATTGAGACGTATCGGCTGTGACATGTTGACCTCCTGTTGGCTTCTTGCTGGAGACATTCCGTGCTGTATAACTCATGCTGAGTGATATCGCTGGGGTGCGCAAGCGCAAGAGGGCAATGTGGAGACAGTGACGTAGTTAGTAATTGCAGAATGTGGATAACTTTCTGTTGATGCTCGTCCTTCTGGTATGGATGTAACCGTCTGCCGACGACGTGGTCAGCTTGGCCTTCAACAGGCTTGAGCGGCTGCCATATATGGCAATAACGTTTAAGTAAATGGCTAAACAAGAACGTTTCAACACGCCGAGAGCTCGGCTTGATAATAGTGGCAATAATCCTTGGTAAATAAGTGTTTTTAAGGTATTTTGCGATGTATTAAATGACGAAGTTAAACGTTCTTGTAAAAATGTGTTATGCTGATATCAAGCTCAACGACAGAGTGACGGAAACAACGCAAAGGAGAAAGACAATGCGGTCACGTTTTACCAAGGCAATCATCGCGGCGATTGGTGCAGCGGCACTTGTTGTGCCGATGGCGGCCTGCGGCTCGTCCAACGGCAGCTCATCCGACAATACGCTCACTATCTATTCGTACTACAACAAGAATGCCATGACTCCGGTCGTGGAAGCCTTCAAAGATGCCAACCCCGACATCAATGTTGAAATCGCTTACGGCAATGGCGATTCCGATTACAACTCCACGCTCCAGACTCGCATCGCCGGCAATCAGGCTCCCGATGTATTCAATCTTTCCGGCAACAATGCCAACGATCTGATGAGCAACGGAGCGGCCGCCGATCTGACCGGTGCTGACTATCTCGATGGCATCGACCAGTCTTATCTTGACGCCTACAGCAAGGACGGCAAGGTTTACGGCATGTCCATCTCCGGTTGGCTTGCCGGCATCGTCTACAACAAGGATATGCTGGCTGAAGTTGGTTACGACACCGTGCCCGACAATCTTGAGGATTTCGCCAAACTCGTTAAGGCACTGAACGACAAGGGCATTACGCCGTATCTTGAAAACGGTCAGGAGATGAGCGGTTCGCTTATTGCGCTGATGGGCAGCATCAATAAGTAGACCGGTTTGGAGGGCTTCGGTGATCAGGCCAATATCACCGATGTCTGGCAGCAGGCACTTGAAGAATGGAACACCGGCTTTATCGAGTCCGGCGCTCTCCCCGACGAGGCCACCGGTCTGAACGCCGATCAGGTCAAGCAGTCCTTCATCAACGGAGAAGCCGCCATGTACCGCACCGGCGGTTGGGATGTGGCCGATATCAAGGAAGCCGGCGTGAACTACGGCTTTGCCGCGTTCCCCGCCGCTACGGGCTCCGAACAGTGGATCGACGGCGGTGCCGATCCGGCCTTCGCCATCTCGTCCAAAGCCAAGCACAAGGATCTGGCAGAGAAGTTCCTCGCTTTCATGAACTCTGAGGAAGGCTTGGAGGCCTTCACCACCGCCTATGGTTCCGCTTCCATCTCCGACAATTACACCTCCGAGGTCGATGAGCAGATCAAGCCGCTGTATGATAACTACTTCTTCCAGAACAAGTACTTCTGGGTGTCCTTCGATAAGGGATCCACGGCCATGAGCGCCGAAGTCATCTCCCAGCAGCAGGGTGTCCAAGGCGGACAGTCCACTCCGGAGGAAGCTGCCAAGGGCATCAACGACAAATGGGCATCGGTGCAGTAGCCGTCAACCGGGAACTGCCTGAATCTCACCTGCAAACCGACCCGTCGCCTCTTTGATCTGGTTTGTCCGTCAACTCTGACGGGTCGGTCCCGGCCTCGCCGAAATTCCACACATCACATCATCACGAAAGCTGCTTCTTATGAGTGCCTCCGCATCGCACGCCCAGACGGTGGTGAAACCCCGGTGGCGTATCAAGCCGGAAGACAGGGCCACGTTCTTCTTCCTGCTGCCGATTATGGTCGTCTTCGTCGTACTGACGCTAGTGCCTTTACTCTCCAGCATCTATTACTCCCTCACCGACTACAACGGTTTCAACCCCGAATATTCGATCGTAGGACTGAAAAACTACGCCACCATCTTCACCGAAGCCGAGTTGCTGCACAGCCTTGGATTCACCCTGCTGTTCGCCATCTCCACCACGATTCTGATCACTGTGCTGGCTCTGCCATTGGCGGTCACTCTGAACAAGGCCTTCTATGGGCGTTCGGTGGCTCGCTCCTTGTTCTTCTTCCTCGGCGTCCCTGCACAGGCCATCATCGGTTTGATTTGGCGTCAGATTTTCTCTCCGATGAAGTCCGGCATCATCAACCAGGTTCTTGATCTATTCACCATTCCGCCGATTCCATGGACTTCCGACGATCACTGGGCTCAGTTCTGCGTGATCTTCGTAGGTGTATGGATGGGTACTGGTTGGCACGCGACGCTTTATTTGGCGTATATGCAGGCCATTCCCGCTGATTTGTACGAACAATCGCTGATTGATGGTGCCAACTCCCGTCAGCAGTTCTTCCACATCACTTTGCCCCAGCTGGTGCCATGTGTTGTGGTCTCCACGTTCCTCATCATGACCGGCAACCTCAAGATCTACGACCTGCCCTACACCTTGACCGCTGGTGGTCCACGCAACGCCACCATGACCATCACGCAAGCGATTCTGCTGCGTGGCACCGGCCAATCCCAATACGGCGTTGGCTCCGCCCTCGCCGTCGTGTTCACCATCGTCTGCCTCTTGCTGGTGACTGTGCAGCAGCTCGTCGCCGGTGCCGTACAAAGGAGATTCGAATGACCGAGTCACGCGCCAACAGCCTGCCCCGTAGGATTCTGCGCACTATCGTGGTGCTGGGTTTGGCCATCATCTGCGCCATCCCGTTGTACTACGTCATCGTCAGTTCGTTCAAAACGAATACGGAGATGACCCAGCATCCCTTTGCATTGCCTCAGCACTGGGATCTCACCAAATATCAGGAGGCTATCGCCGACGGTTCAATCTGGCTGGCCTTCGGCAACAGCATCGTCGTCACCTTCTTCGCAGTAATCCTGCAGGTGGCCGTCGGCTCCCTTGCCGCATACGCGATGATTCTCAAAAAGAATTGGCTGACCGTTGGCATGGGAGCGGTGCTGACCATCGCCTTCTGCATCCCGGTGCAGTCCACGCTGCTTCCGCTGTATCAGATGGAAGGTGCGATCGGCGTGGTCAACACATTGCCCGGTCTGATCGCGCTGTATCTGGTCGATTCGGCCTTCTGTTACTACCTTGTTGTCGGCTATATGCGCAAGCTGCCGATGGAATTGCTGGAAGCCGCACGAGTCGACGGTGCCGGGCCATTCCGCATCTACTGGCAGATTGTACTGCCGCTGATTCGACCGATTCTAGCCACTGTCGTGGTGTTCCAAACCCTGGCCGTCTGGAATGACTTCCTGCGCCCCAGCGTGTTTACCACCGACCAGTCCAAGCGCACCGTCGTGCTGCAGGTCTATAACGCGGTTGACACCTTCTCGACAGATTGGCCGTTGTTCATGGCTATCACCTGCATCGCCTTGGCGCCAGTGGTTGTGTTCTTCCTCTTCTGCCAGCGTTACATCGTCTCCGGTCTGGTCGCTGGTGCGGTAAAGGGCTAAGTAGAACAAGACCCACTTTGAGCAGTATCTCGATATCAAATAGACGGAAAGGAGGAGCGATTGTGGTCACACTGCGTGATGTAGCCGCTGAAGCCGGCGTGTCTGTAGCCACTGCCTCAGTTGTGTTGCGTGGCGAACCAGGATTTCGCTCCTCCACCCGTGAACGCATTCTCGATACTGCTCGCAGGATGCACTATACGGCAAACATGCCAGCACGATTCCTCAAACAAGGTGCCAGCGGCGTAATCGCATTCGTTGTGCCTGATTTGGCAAACCCGTATTTCTCTGATTTGGCTTGGGCCGTATCACGGTCTGCCGCCCGACACGGATACCAGACCATAGTGCAACCGACCAACGCGTCACTTGCCACGGAACGTGACTTTTTGAAAAAAGTGAACTCTCCGATGTGCGACGGTCTGATCCTCAGCCTGCACAATGTGCCGGAGGATGAATTGCGCTCGCTAATTGGCGATCATCCGGCAGTTTTGTTCGAAGATTACTCCGAGCAACCGTTGTATGACAACGTTGCCTTGCCCCTGGAAGCTGCTTTCCGAACGGCGTTCTCTTATCTCAGGGAACGAGGATATCGGCATGCCGCCGTGGTAGGTGGGCGTCGCTTTGCTGATGGCGAAGTCAGCGCCCGAGGTCGCAACGTCGGCTCCCGGTTGGCGGTTAAGGCCATGGTGGAGAGCGGCATGGGGACTCAATCTGATGTCATCGCTTGCGATTGGACGGTATCCGGCGGTGCTCACGTTGCCGTTACGGCCATTCACGATGACCTTGAGCATGACGCATTGTTCTGTATGAACGATCTGATTGCGTTCGGAGTAGTTCAGGGACTTCGGAACATGGGGATACGTATACCGAAGGACAAAGCCGTATGTGGTTTCGACGGTGTGAGCCCAGCATCATACGCGTCCCCACAATTGTCCACCATCGCTGTGGACTTTGACGGCATGGCTGAATCGGCCGTTGCGATGTTGGTGGAGCGGATCAGGAATCGATCGGAAGATGCGCCGAAGCGTGTGGACAGCGGCTTCTGCCTGATTCGTGGCGAAACAGCTTAATCGATATCGATTTTATGTAATGAACGAAGAAAGGGAATCCCGATGACTGAAATATATCAGCCAGTGGAGGAGCGTACCGCGCCGGGGCCTCTTCGAAATCCGGACGAGGTGATTGACCGTTATGTCGCGTGTTTCAACCGTCATGATGAAGAATTGCGGCACGGGGGAGTGCCCAATGCGTTGGCGGCTGAGTGGATGAAGCGCGAGGTGCCGTTCTTCGAATGTGCCGATTCCCTGTTGGAACGCGTGTACTGGTTCCGCTGGTGGGTGTTCCGCAAGCATATCGTCAATACGCCTGATGGACACATCATTACGGAATTCCTGCCGGATGTGTATTGGTCGGGCGCCTACAATTCCATCAATTGCGCCAGCGGACATCACATTGCTGAAGCGCGTTGGCTGCGCGGCGGCAAAGAACTGATTCGTGAATATGTGAATTTCTGGTTCAAAGGGCCGGGCGACGAACTGTCGTATTCTTCATGGGTTATTGATGCCATCGTGCGGTATGCCGAACTGCGCGATGACCGTGAGCTGGCGGTGGGGCTGCTTGACGAGTTCGTGCGTTTCTATCGCACCGTTGAGGATCGCAATATGACGCGGTATGGCCTGTTCTGGTCATATGATGATCGTGACGCCATGGAGGACTCCATCTCCGGCTCGGGATTGCGGCCTACGCTGAATAGCTACATGGCGGCCAACGCCCGAGCCATCGCGACAATCGCTCGCTGGGCTGGACACGATACTCTGGCATTCGAATATGACACCAAAGCGGATACGCTGACCGATTTGATTCGTACGTATCTGTGGGATAAGGATGCGGATTTCTTCAAGGTCATTCCGTTGAATGACAAAGACGATGCTTTGGCGTCAATGGATTTTGCGGATGTGGATCCGGGACGAAACGTACGTGAAGAGATCGGCTATATCCCATGGGCATTCGGATTGGCCGACAACGCCCATGAAAAAGCCTGGTCTTGGCTGAATGATTCCGATTATTTTGCCGGTGCCGTCGGCATACGCACGGCCGAAATCAACCACCCTCGGTATATGAACCGCGAATCCGCGCACGAGTGCCAGTGGAATGGGCCGTGCTGGCCATTCGCCACCACGCAGACCTTGAATTCTATGTTGGCGGAAATTCGGTCTGGACGAGGTGCTTTGTCGGCGGACGATTTCATGCGTGAACTGCGCCGGTACGCCGCCATCCACACTCGCCAGCGTGATGATGGCGAGATTGTCGACTGGCTGGACGAAGACCTGGATGCTGACACCGGAGCATGGATTTCGCGTGACCAGCTCGAAGCGTGGGGTTGGCGCGACGACAAAGGCGGCTATGAGCGAGGTAAGGATTACAACCATTCTGCGTTCGCCGACCTGATTATCTCCGGGCTGGCCGGCCTGCGTGTGGACGAGCATGCGGATGCGACAGTGCTGGTCGTCGAGCCACTTGCCGCAGGAAGGTCGATGCCTTACTGGCGTTTGCTGGGTGTGCCAGTCAGGGGGCATAGCGTTGATGTGTTGTATGACCGTGAGGGCGACCGGTATGGCTGTGGTGTCGGTCTGACGGTGCGCGTTGACGGTGTTGAATGTCATGACGTGGGGGAGTCTCGCGATGGGGTGCAGGTTGTGTTGGCACGTCAAGCGAGAAAGGAGAGCATTCGGTAGCGCATTGGGCATGGACGCCATGCCTTGATAATCCCACCTTCTAATCAATGATGATGAAAGGACGACATGACAACGAAACAGATGCTGCGCAAGTTGATGGCGGCACCGGTTGTAGTACTGGCGACGATGGCTTTGGGATTTGCCACTCCAACGTACGCTGGCGCGGTGGAAGCCAACGATGGCGGCCGCGTGATTTCCCAGATCAAACAAAAAGACAATGGTGAATGGTATTTGGAGGTCGATGGACAACCGTATCTCTACTCATTCGTGCAGAATATGGGTACGTGGGAGCGGCTGGGACACCAACAGGAATTCAAGGAAGACTCAGGTGCTGATGACCCTGATTATCCGACCGCTCAGCTGGATCTCAGCTTTACGGAGAACATGTATGAAAAAACGGCCAATCTGAACTATTCCACGATTTCTCAGGCGCTATTGTGGCGCGATATCGAGGTGAAACCGGGCGTCTACGACTTCACCGTGTTGGATAGCTATGTGAATTGGGCCAAGAAATACGGTATGAAAATAGATCTGGCCTGGTTCGGCTCCGCCTGTCAGAGCGGGTCGCGTATCCCCACGATGAGCTATGCATGGAACGGCAAAGGCGAGAAGGTCGATATTGGCTACCAGTACACGCCGCCGTGGTGGTACGTGCAGGATGACGAAGGCAACCCAATCGGCACATACTACGATATCTCCAGTGGCGAGGGCAAAGTCGATTATCCGCTGATTACCTCCGGTGAGCAGGCCGAGGAGATGAAGCAGGCCGAGTATGACGTGCTTGCGGCGATCTTCGAGCATCTTGCCCAGGCCGATCCCGACGGCACGGTGATCACCATCCAGATCGAGAATGAGCCAAACGGTAATCCGCAGTTCAAAACGGAATACATCCAATGGATGAACTACCTCGGCAAGGCGGTGAAGACTTCCGACTATGTGGTGGCCACCCGAGTCAACTATTCGGGGTGGGGCAATGATGTGAATATCAACGACTACGAATATCTGGATTTCGCCGGACCGGACCCATACTCCACGAAGGTCTCGGATATGAAGAGCATCATCGCCAATGGCAAGCAGTACAACACGTTGGCCCATATCGCCGAGAATTCCGGCAGCTATGGCAACCTCACTTCACTGGAGACCGCCACTTTCGTCAATGGCGGATACTACGGCACCTGGCAGCTGAGCAACTGGTTCTGCGACGGTGGCGGTGGCCATTTCAACGGTCCCCACGCGTTGTACAGCAACCGTGACACCGCTGGTGACAACCAGGAGATGTACTACGAGTGGACGCTTGGCGAGATTCCGGCCATGACACAGCAGGCCAAAGACGTGCAGCGATACAATCTTGGCCTCAACAAAATCGGCACGAAGATCGCCGGTGCTGTGGCATCCAACCGTACCGCCTTCAATGTCGACACGGATGATCCGCTGACTCAATACGAAGCTATGAATCGCGTCGGACGTTATCAACTCGGTTTCGAGACGACCGATGGTGCTGTGGGCATCGCGGTGGCGGATGGGCAGAACCTGTACATCACCTCGGATACCGCCACCTCCGTGACCGTGACGACCAAGCAGAAGCCGGATGCCGTTTCGGCGGGTGGTCTGAACGGTGACGAATGGGCGGTCGAATCCGAGCGCGACATCACGGTGTTGGATGACGGCACTTATGCGGTGACGCTGAACGCAGGTGAGGCGTTGCGTCTCGAGATGCCCGTGGGCGATGAGCTGACCAACCTTGCGTTGACTGCGGAAGCCTCCACGACCAGCGAGCAGTCCGCCTATCCCGCATCGAACGTGAACGACGGCGACGAATGGACCGGTCTGAAGAGCAAGGACGCCAGCGTCCCCCAGTATGTCACCTTGACCTGGGACGAGGCGCAGAGCTTCGACGCGGTCGACCTGGTCGGCATCTATGCGCAAGGTCAGAACCCCACCAATTGGGATGTCGAGGTGTCCAAGGACGGCTCCACATGGACGAAGATCGCCAATTCAGGAGACGTGCAGTGGGCCAGTAGCGACGACACCGCCGAACGTAAAAGCGTGAGTGTGCCCATGCAGCAAGGCATCAAGGGGCTGCGCCTGAAAATCAACAAGGCAAACACCAGCTGGGGAGCGTATTACATCACGGAGATTCAGGTGACCAATTCGCGCGAACCGGTCAACGACCTTGTTGCGCAGTTGATGGAACAGATCGAATTGGCCAATCAGGAGGTCGTCCGGACGGATGTTTATACCGAGTCCTCACTTGAAGCTCTGCGGTCGGCCATCGAGGCGGCTCAGGCTGTGGCGAATAACGATGCCTGCACTAAGGAACAGGTGAAGGACGCGATGGACAAGTTGAAGCTTGCAATCGATGGTCTGGAGAACAAGCCATCTGACGGTGGCCAGGATCCGGACGATGGCCAGGATCCGGACGGTGGCCAAGATCCGGACGGTGGCCAGGATCCGGACGGTGGCCAAGATCAGGGCGGTGGCCAGAGCCAGGGCGGTGGTCAGGATTCGGATGGTCACGGCAGCGCGGATCCAGACGACGGCCAGTATCAGAGCCCCGATTCCACATCCTCGGCTGAAGTGAACGGTGCTGGGTGGCTTTCGAACACTGGTACGTCGGTGTGGCCCATGGCCGTGGCTGGTGTGGCGATGTCCATTGTCGCGGGAATATCCCTGGTCGTGCTGCGCAGATCACCAAGACATGTGAAGTGACGATTGCCGCTATTTTTAGCATGATAACGATTAAGAACCCCACGTTCTGAACTGTCTCCCATTTCCTGTGCCCAAGAAATGGGAGACAGTTCATTCTGCCGTGGGGCTCTCGCATATATCGGATAAGCGTGGGATATGTGGTGTGGCATGGCGCTACGTAGCGGCGATTCGAAACAAGAACGTTTATAAGGCCGTCTACAGTGGGATGAAGTCGAAGGAGGGATGTCATGGCCACACTGCGTGATGTCGCTAAGGAAGCGGGCGTGTCCGTGGCCACTGCCTCAGTGGTGTTGCGGGGGGAGCCTGGCTTTAAAACGGAAACGCGTGAACGTATTCTCGCGGCCGCTGAGAAAGTGCATTATCGGGCTAATATATCTGCCCGTTTTCTCAAACAGGGCACCAGCGGTGTGATTGCGTTTGTTGTACCAGAGCTCGGCAATCCATATTTTTCCGATCTCGCGTGGGCTATTTCCCAAGCGGCAGCGAAACGTGGATATCAGATTGTGGTGCAGCAGACCAATGCGCTTGTAGGCGGCGAGCGTGATGTGCTCAGCCGTATCAGCGCACCGATGTGCGATGGGCTGATTGTGAACTTACATAACGTATCCGAAGACGAGCTGCGCTCTCTTATCGGCGATCATCCGGCTGTGCTGTTTGAAGACTATGCCGATCATCCGGCATATGACAATGTGACATTGCCATTGGAAGCAGCATTTACAACAGCTGCTCAGTACCTGCGTCGGCAGGGATATGAGCATGTCGCTCTTGTAGGAGGCAAGCGATTCGATGATGACGAATTCGCGTCCGTCGGCCGCAACACTGGTTCGGGAATTGCGCTTCATGCTCTTGTTGAGTCAGGGTTGAGCAGCGAATCCGACACCATTGCGTGCGAATGGACAGCCGACGGCGGTGCCAAGGCTGCGGCCACCATCATGCAGGCAGACCTTGGGTATGACGCGTTTTTGTGCATGAACGACCTTATCGCGTTTGGTTTGATTCGTGGCCTTCAAGGTATGGGGGTTCGTGTTCCACAAGATAAGGCGGTATTCGGATTCGATGGAGTGAGCCCTGCTATGTACTCATCCCCACTGTTGTCCACTATTGCATTGGATTTTAAGGGCATGGCAGAAGCGGCGGTATCCATGGTGATTGACCGCATCAAAAGTGACGGTGAGATTCCGCCGCGTTGCCAGACTGCGGGATTTCGCCTTGTGCGAGGTGAATCCGCATAATCGCTGCGGTCTTGTGTAACGACCGCACGACACGCCCGGATTGTACATGAGTCCGTGCGGATGGGTATAGTAATCGACTTGTAAACCACAGACCGTTGGTTGAAGTGTGCGTAAGTGCATTTCCGAAGTTTGGTTCGCCAAGCCAGCGCAGGTTGAGAGATATAAGCCCGTAAGGGTTCGCAAGGAAACTTGCGAGGTTATGTTGCTCTGCCTGTGCGCAGGGCTTTTTTGTTGCCCGGCCTCCAGTTCCAAACTCCAAGTCAACGGCCGACTTAGGAAGGAACGCCATGAAGAGGCCCGAAAAGGAAGTGGTGGTCGCCCAGCTTACGGAGCAGTTCCGTAATGCTGACGCCGTCTACCTGACCGAGTACCGCGGGCTTACCGTTCCGCAGATTTCCGATCTGCGCGAAAAGCTAGGCCGCGATACTTCCTACACTGTGGCAAAGAACACGCTGGCTCGCATCGCTGCCAAGGAAGCAGGCATTGAAGGTCTGGACGAGATTCTCTCCGGCCCGACCGCCATCACCTTCGTGAAGGGTGACTTCATCGAGGCTGCGAAGGTCATCCGTGACTTCGCCAAGGACAACAAGGCTCTTATCATCAAGGGTGCCGCCGCTGACGGCACCGTCTATGATGCCGAGGGCGCCAAGAAGCTGGCGGATCTCAAGTCCCGCCCGCAGCTGCTCGCCGAATTCGCCGGCGACGTCAAGGCTACGATGGCCAAGGCCGCGTACCTGTTCAACGCTCTGCCTACCAAGGCTGTGCGTACGATCGACGCCCTGCGCGAAAAGCAGGAGAAGGCTGCCTGATCATAGCGCTCGTCGCTTGAATCAGTCGCTTCGATAATTAAATAAACAAAGGTTTATTGAGATTCCGGAGCTACCACTTCACCCGGAATCCAAGAATTGAAAGGAAGCCATTATGGCTAAGTACACCAACGATGAGCTGCTGGAAGCCTTCGGCGAGATGACCCTGGTCGAGCTCTCCGAGTTCGTGAAGGCCTTCGAGGAGAAGTTCGACGTCGAGGCTGCTGCTCCGGCTGCTGTCGCCGTTGCTGCTGCTCCGGCTGCTGCCGCTGCTGAGGAAGAGAAGGATGAGTTCGACGTCATCCTCTCCGCCGTCGGCGACAAGAAGATCCAGGTCATCAAGGCCGTGCGCGCCATCACCTCCCTCGGCCTGGCCGAGGCCAAGGCTCTCGTGGACGGCGCTCCGAAGCCCGTGCTCGAGAAGGCCAAGAAGGAAGACGCCGAGAAGGCCAAGGCTCAGCTGGAAGAAGCTGGCGCCACCGTCGAGCTCAAGTGATTTTCGCGGCTTGAAGCCGCAGTCACTCGCTGACAACTTCTTGCAGAAACCCCGCGCATCTGAATCTCTCAGATACGCGGGGTTTCCGCTATTGTTGTGTTGTTCAATTTCAGTTATTTATTGCAGTTTCTCTTTCCACATTCCAGTGTTGACTTTCTTCAGCACATCAAACAGTCTGTCTTTCATAGTTGACGGCATACCATCGCACGCTGCGTCAAAACGTTCCCATACTTTGTTGGATATTTCAGTGGCGATGTCAACTACACGTTGTTCATCCAAGCCGCATTCATGCGACAGCTTGGCCCAAGCGTTTTTATCAACCCATTCTGCGTATTCGGCATCGCCGATAGGCATAGCGAGTTCCTGATCCAGCCCAATCCAGTAGCGCGTAGGCATGGCATCATACATAGGCGACAATTTCACGGTGCCATCATCTAGCATCAGCGAATAGTTCTTAGCGTGGGCATCACAATTGCCTATGCTCACGTTGAATGCCAGTTGTTGGATCCATTGGTACGCCAGCTCATCATCAGGGCATGCTACTCGCAGGATATTCACACATTCAACTGGCATTGTGGAATACATGTCCTCCATCGGCTTGCCCAGCGCTTGTTGCAGATCTTCCATATGCAGCCGCTGTATTTGACCATTGTTGATACGGCGGTCGAAGCGCTCCACAACGTACACCTGTTCATCTTCGAATGTCGCTACCGTGGTATGCGGCACCTGTAATCCGCATAGGGCAGCCAAGTGCATTCCTGTATGTTCCAAGTAAGTGGCGTTGCTATAGTCCACTGAATCTGGTTTGAAGATATGCGTAGATGGCATACCGGCGTTCGGCCATGCCCAACGCTTGTTCAAACGCGTGAGCGTGAACTTGCCCTGTCCACCAGCTATGGAGAAGCGGCATCGTTGATCTTTCTCCCACCATTCGCTTCCCATACGACGGATGGCTCGGATGCGCTTAGCTATGGTTCCTTCATCCACATATTCGACGCCTTCCGAACGTAGATCAGGCATGATGTCGGAGGAAGAAAATATCAGTCCTCCGGTGGCATCCACACGGTCAAGCAGATCGAATGGATTGATGGAATCCTTATGCAGGCTGTCCATCATTGCATAACGTGCCTTGCGACTGGTCGGCAGCAGATTCTCCAGAAAGTTGGCGGGAGCATCCTGCTGCCAGCCGCCGTCTCTGGGCAGACTGAGACTGATCGACATATGGGGAGCGGCATCATCATACTGGAAACTGACATGGCCGTCTTCTTCAGTGAACAACCCAACATACCGATTCGCCCACCATACATTCAATGTTCGGCTCATATTGTTCCCCCTAGCGCGATGGTGGCGAACTCCGTAGGGAGCAAGAATGGTTCGATATGTAATGTGTCGAATACGGGTTGCGCATATTCGATATCCGCTGCCCCCACATCCTCCAGCTGGTCGACAACTTTCACCGGCACTCTGGATTGGACGGCAAGCTGTTCGCGGGTCAGCATCATGCGCTCGCGTTCCTGTCGGACTGTTGCGCGTACGGATTCCAATGTGGGCAGACGCTTCGCCCGAACGGTGGACGTGTGTGCGTACTGATCGGCCAGTTTGGTGAATTCGACGAGCTTACTGTCGTAGCGCTCCCAGAGATCATGTTGGAAGGAGCTTTCGGCTAATGCGTCGGCGTTTTGCATGAATCGTGCTCCTCTCATTCTTGGGGTGCAATGGTTGGGCTGGAACGGTGTTGGCGTCCGATTGACTGATGCCGCAAGAGTTACTGCAATAATAGTGCATGTCAGCAAACCAAGACTGTGACTAGGTGAGCGATAATGTAGCAATCATTCGCCGAGACGAATGGGGTGGTGGCATTATGGTCGGGCATACACTGAGGCGCGTGAATCAGGTGGAGCAGACAGTTAAGCAAACCGGAGTGCACGGTATCAAACGTGCCAGCGCGGATGCAAAATATCATCAGATGACCGAACAGCCGGTGGACAGGTTGATTCTGAAGCTGTGCGCGCCGGCGGTGCTTTCCAACTTGGTCACCATGGCCTACAACCTCACCGACACCTATTTCATCGGGCGGCTCGGCACCTCCCAGTCCGGTGCCATCGGCATTGCCTTCTCCGTAATGACCGTGTTGCAAGCCTTGGGCTTCTTCTTCGGCAACGGTTCCGGCAATTCGATGAGCCGCGAGCTGGGCAAACAGAACAACGATCGTGCCGCTAGGCTACTGGCCGTCGGATTCGTGGGTGCCTTCCTATCCGGACTGATCGTGGCGTCCATCGCCTTGATCACACTGCCGCATCTGGTGATGATGCTTGGCTCAACCTCCACCATCGCGCCCTACGCCGTCTCATATCTCACACCGATCCTATGTGCCGCGCCGATGGTATGCGGTTCGTTTGCACTGAACGGATTGCTGCGTTACCAAGGCCAATCCATGTTCGGCATGATCGGATTGGTTACCGGCGCGGTACTGAACTTTATGCTGGCACCGTTGTTTATTTTTGTGCTTGATATGGGCATTTTTGGTGCGGGACTTGCCACCGGCATCTGCCAGAGCGTGAGCTTCGTGTTGTTGACAACGTTCGCGCGCAAGTACGGCGTAATCAAACTATCGTTGCGGCAATGCCGGCCGGATACGCTGCTGGTGCGCGAGATTCTCGGCGGTGGTCTGCCGTCTCTGGTGCGTCAGGGTGCAGGCTCCATCGCTACTACATGCGTGAATATCGCCGCCAACCCCTTTGGCGACGCAGCCATCGCCGGCATGGCTATCGTTATGCGCATCATGCTGGCCGCCAACTCCGTTGTTGTGGGTCTAGGACAAGGCTTCCAGCCGGTGTGCGGCTACAATTTCGGCGCGGGGCTGTTCGACCGCGTCAAGCAGGGGTACCGGTTCACCGCCACGCTGTCCACTACGGTATTACTGGGCTTGGCTGTGCTGTTGTTTGCTTTCGCGCCCGTTTTCGTTGAGGTGTTCCGCTCCGACCCGGATGTGGTTGCGGTAGGAACGCTGGCCCTGCGTATCCAATGCATCACCGTGGCAGTGAACGGCTACAACATGGCGTCGAATATGATGCAGCAAACCATCGGCAAAACCGGCGTGGCCAGTTTCCTGGCCATGTGCCGCACTGGTCTGTTCCTGGCACCCGTGGTGCTGATACTGCCGCACTTCCTTGGCGTGTTTGGCGTGCAGTTGGCTCAGTCCGTGTCTGACGTGCTGACGCTTCTGGTCACTATCCCGTTGCAGAATCGTGTATTGGCTGGATTAAAGACCCGCTAATTGGCGGAAGTTGTCAATGAACCGACTTGACATCCGTCGAAAACCGGCAAAAGATGACACAATGGCACGTGAGTGTGAAGCGTATCGAGGAGGCAACCAAGTGAGCGAATGGACGGTGCGGGTAAACGGTGCCGATCAGGCCAGCGTCAAACCCGGCGAGCGCATGGAAATTGGGCGCAAACCGTTGCGCCCCCTGGCCGACGATGGCAATAGACGCCTTGACGTCGTCGATAGCACCAAGTCGATGTCCAAACGCCACGCCCTGTTTGAAGTCAAACCCGGCGGCTCGGCAATCATCACCGATCTGAGCTCCACGAATGGTTCATATGTGGTGCGCGACAATGGCGATTTACTCAGACTTCCGCCCGATACTGAATTCATGTTGCCGACCTCACCCATGCGCATGCAGTTCGGTGATGTGCCGGTTGATTTTGTGATGGTCGAGGACGATGACACCGCTGATGATCAGCCTGTGGCCAACCTGTTCGGCTATGCGGTGAACGAGCCTTCGCCCGAACCGGACGCCGCCGATATGTCGGTGGACGATATTTTGGACCTGCGTGCGGGGGAGCCCACCACCATGTTCCGCGCTTCGAATGTGAAGCGCAAGGTGGATTCGCTTGATATGGAGCCGCTTGCCATTGTGCAGCCTGTGACTGAGCCGGAGGAACCCGCAAAGCCGCGTGACCTGTTCGTTGATGCCATGGCGCAGCAGAATGCCGATGAACTGGCAGAAGCGGATCGTGCGCATGCTGAGCTTGCAGCGCAGGTCGCGCCGTCTGCTCAGCCTGTTCAGGATACTCAGGGTGGGCAGCGTACTCAGCGCCCGGATTCGCCGGCTGGCGATCCGGTGCGTTCCGCCATGCATGATGTGGTGCCGGTGGAAGCGATTGCCCATGCCGTGGTCAGGCCTGTCGAACCGGCTCAGGTTGAACAGATCCAACAGCCGGTTGCAATGGTTGCTGATGCTGCGGCCGCAGTAGCACCTGAAGCATTGGCTGATGCGCCGAGCGAAGCAGACGTTGCCGAGCTGGCTGTAGCCGAATCGAATGCTACTGAACCGGCCGCTGCCGAAGCCGCCGAATCTAACGAACAGGTGGATGCAACGCAGTCTGCGCAATCTGCCGCGGACGATGAGTCGGCAGCAGATAAAACCATTGCAGTGGAAACGTCCGCCAATGTTGCTGCGGTGCAAACGCAGGATAATGCCAACGCCGGTGACTACACGCCTGCCTTTGAGGCCGGATCCGTGTTCGAACGCGTGGCCAAAGGCGAGTTCAAAGCCGCCGAGGAAGTGATTGAGATTGACGGTCTCAATTCGACCGACGCCAAAACCACGCAGGATTTCTCCACACAGTTCGAAATGGCGCGTCACCCCGAATTGCTGGCCTTCCTTGCCATGAACCCATATTTATACGATGACCTGTATGCCTGGCTTGCCGCACGCGGTGAGCGGGATATTGATGAGGCACTGGCCCACAACTCGGGCTATCAGGAATACCGCGAAGCGGTTGGAAAGTGAGCCCACAGATGACTCAAACAAGCACTACGAACGTTGCTTCCGGCTTGGATCATATTCGCCGTTGGCGTGACCAATACCGCAGCATGCTGGCACCCACCCCGCTGGAGGATGTGAACCAGCTGGCCGCCAAACTTGATATCACGCACGCCCACCCCTCGGGCATCGCCCAACTGTTCGCCTCTGGGCACGTGACGCTGGAATCGCTGTTCCGCGACAGCGGTGTGCTCAAGGCCGCCGAACGCCACGTGTCTCGCGTGCTGGACGATCAAATCGCCAAGCAGCGCGTCTCCGGCGTGGCTGAACTGTCACTGGTGGTCGGTGTGGCCACATGGAAAGGCAACGCACTGCCCGTGCTGCTGTACCCGGTGCAGGTCACTACACCAGATCATGAATCACCCATGATTCGCGTGATCGGACGTGTCAAGCTCAACACGGCGTTCGTTACCGTGCTGCGCGAACAAGGCGTTACCCTCGACGAATCCTCACTGTTTGACGGTTCCACCTATGAAAGCGGTGCGCCGGAAACCTCCGCCATGTTCAGCCGCATCACCGCAGAGGCTGCGGAAAACATCGCCGATTTCACCATCGAACGCCAAATCGTGCTCGGCTGTTTCATGGATCCGAACGCGCTGATCATCAACGAAAGCCAGCAACTGATCAACGAACTGGAAAACGGCGCCACCGGCAATACGCTACTCGATGCGCTCGCCGGCCATGAAACCGCGCAGGCGAACCTGCGGGATGCGAAACTGCCGGACTATAGTCCCTTCGATGTTGATCCGCATGCCGAATATGAGGTCGGCGATGTGGATAATACCGTACGGTATGCCGCCTCCTTGGCTGCGGACGGCCATAATATCGTGGTGGACAATGCCAAAGGCAGTGCCGACCAGGCTGTGGCTATTGCCGCACGTTGCCTGATGAACGGCCGCTCGGTGCTGTACGTGCCGGGAGCCGGCGAACAGCGTCGTCGTTTCATGCAAACGGTATCGGCCAACGAATTATCCGGGCAGATGCTGGATGTGGCCGATGAGAACGCCAAAGCTGCTGTAGACAAGCAGCTGATTGCCGCCGTAGGGTTCCAGCCTGGGGTTGCCACGCAGCGATTCGACCAGTTGGCCGATGAGCTGGTTGGTGTACGTTCGCGTCTGACCCGTTATTTGGGTGAGCTGCATGGTGGCAGCGATAAATGGAAGGTTTCGGCCTATGAAACCATCCAGAACCTCGCCCGCATCTCCACCCTGCCCACGCATCCGGCCACGCATGTGCGACTCAGCGAACAAACGGCGCTGCGCGTGGGCAACGATATGGACGCTTGGATCAGCAAGCTTGAACGCGCCGGCGAACTCGGCGAATTCACCATCGGGCCGGACGATACCGCCTGGTATAAGGCTTCCATCACCTCCGAAGACCAGGCAGTCAAGGCGTACCAGCGTGTGGATGACCTGCTGCGCCGTTATCTGCCTGCCACCCGCGAGCAGGTAGCCCGCACTGTGGAAACCTGCGGGTTCCCCGTGCCTGCGACTGCACACGAGTGGGGACGTCAGGTCACGGTGCTCAAGAATCTGCGCCGCGTGCTCGACGTGTTCCAGCCGGAGATTTTCGAACGTGACATCGAATCGATGATTGAGGCTACCAAACCCAAAGCCGCGCGCAAGGTGGAGGGTACCACCATGGGCTTCTGGGAACGCCGCCGCCATGTTAAGGAAGCCAAGGGGCTGTTGCGTGTGGGTGCCCAGGTCGAGGATCTGCACGAGGCGTTGAAGGTGGTGGCCAAGCAGGGTGAGCAGTGGCATCAGTTCGTGCCTCACGGCGGCTGGCCGGTGTTGCCGAACAAACTCGATGACATCATCTCCACCCAGGATGAACTTGGCAGCAACCTGATGGCGCTGGATGCCATTCTGTCCACCACGCCGGCTGGCGGTAACCTCGAAACCTCTGACCTCAACAAGGTTGAAGAGCGACTCAAAGCGCTGCTTGACGACCGCAAGGCGTTGGATACATTGCCTGAACGTTGCCTGTTGGAGCAGGATTTCAACGGTTGCGGCCTGGGCGAGCTGGTTGAGGATTTGACCAACCGCCGTATTGAAGTCACCCAGGTGCGTGGCGAAGTGCAGCTTGCTTGGTGGACCACGGTATTCGAGGATATCGTGCGCTCCTCGGCCATCATCTCCAATCAGGATGGCTCCGCCCTGCAAGCCGCTTCCGACCGATTCGCCCAGGTTGATGTGGAGCATGTGCGCTCCATCGGCCCTATGGTGGCGCAGGAATCGATGCGTCGCCTGTGCGATATGCTGTTCTCGCGCACGCAGGAGGCCAACCAGCTGCATACTGTGCTGGCCGGGCGCTCCAACGTGGCGTTGAGCCGTGTGCGCCGTGATCATCCTGAGATTCTGGCGGCTGCCAAACCGATTCTGGTGGCTACTCCCGGCACTCTGGCCGCTCTCACCGAACCGGGTGTAATTGCCGATGTGGCGATTCTTGACGCGTGCGCGCATATGCCTTCCATCGAACTACTCACTGTGCTCAGCCGTGTGCGTCAGGTGGTGGTGATTGCCCATTGCCAGACGGTCACCTCGGAAGGCGTCAAGCAGCTGATCGGCATGCTCCCGCACGTGCAGATCGAAGCTGCCCCGGTGCGCCGTGCGCCACGATTGGCCGCATTCCTTGAATCCGAAGGCTATGGTGCCGTGCGTTTCGACGCCGCCACTGAGGCGGCAGCCGGCGAAGTGAACTATCACCGCATCGAAGCCAATGGTGTGCCCGTTATGTCGTCCGGTCTGGTGGAGTCCAGTCAGCAGGAGATTGAAGAGGTTATCCGCCTCATCACCGAACGCGCCTCAAGTTTCACCATCGTTCCGGCCAGCTACCTGCTGGTGGTGGTGAGCCTGACCGAGGTGTTCCGCATTCGTTTGGGTGCCGAGCTCAAATCGTTGGCGTCCAAGTCCAAAGAGATGGGCCGATTCCTGCGCCATGTGCGCATCGTGTCGCTCAAGGATGTCGCCGGCTGCCGCGCCACGGATGTGATTCTTTCGCTGTGCTACGCCAAGACCACGCATGGTCGTTTGCTGCAACAGTTCGGCATAGCCGACAGCGAAGCGGGACGTGGCATGCTGCTGGATGCGTTGGCCTTGGCCGACCGCAATCTTGACATTGTGTCCGCATTCGGCACCGAAGACATGGACTCCGAGCGCCTGCACCAAAGTGGTGCGAAATTCCTCAAGACCATGCTCGGCTGGGCCGAGCAGCTTGATGGGCGTTCGGTGTTGCCGGTGCGCGACGCCGAAGGCAGCAATGTGCTGTTCGCTGACCTTGCCGAACGTATTCGTGCGCGCGGTTTGGATGCTGCGGTCGATTACGGTTTCGATAAGGGCGTGAAGATTCCTCTGGTGGTCGGTTTGAAGGGCAAGCCGTTCGCTTTGGCTGTGCAAACCGATGATGCGAACTTCATGTCGGTGCAATCCACCCGCCGCCGCCATCGCCTGTCCGCACAGGATTTGATTTCCCTGGGTTGGAACGTGATGACCGTGTGGAGTGTGGGTGCGTTCGTGAACCCCGATAAAGAGGTTGACCGCATCATTGCCCGCGTTGGCGAGATTTACCGCGAGGTCGAGTAATCATGGCTGAATATTCGGCCTCGCGCCGCACTCCGCGTGCACATAAGCGCGTGGTGATGAAAGGCACTGAGCGTTTCGACGCCGATGGCGTCAAACTCGAACCCGGTGACATGCAAACCTCTCAGCAGCGCGCCGCGGATGACGACAAGCGCATCCTCGGCGAGCTGCCTCCGCATTGGGCTGTGTTCAATGAGCGCCAGTAGAGCGCAGCTGTTGCTCCGCGCTGGCATGCCCTATCAGCAGGATGCGGTCATACGTGAGTCGCGTGCGAAGGGTGGGAACCGGTATGGGATGGTGCAACTAGCGCATCACTGCCATAATCGCACCGGCCTCCTGTAACGCCATCACACGCGCCGCTGCCTGAGGATCCATGGCGAACGAGACGGTCTGGACTCCCTGACTCAGGACGTTGCCATTACTTGAAGCGGAGCCATAACCATAATCTTCCGAATCGGATATATGGGCACCCATAACTAATGCATCGTCGGTCAAGGTACATTCCTCACCCTCGCAGCCGACGGCCGACACCAGGCGTACGCGATCACCAGCCAGTAGCTCTTCGGGATTGCTGGCCAATCTCACCTCGATAACGGTGGTGCCGGTTGGGGCCAATGGTGCGTCCCGTGCCATATGCGTGGAAATCGGATCGTTGACTTCGATGGTGATTTGGGCGACTTTGCCCGTCACCTGCTCAACCTGCGTGAGTATCGACGGTCCGATAAGCGATTGTGGTGCGCTGATTATTTGTACATCATCAGCTCTGATTACCGCACCTCGTTCAATAGTTTGCGCTGCCACCGCCATTGGTGCGGTCGCAATCGTGGACAACACTGCTTCTAACGCGCACCACACGGCGAGACCTGCGCATAATGCTGCGGTCAAGCGTCGCATAACGTGCAATGCACGCCTGCGTTGCAGCGAGCCGCGGGCTGGCGGTTTGAACAAGGATAAGGTCACCATGCTCTCATGGTGAGGGACGAATCCGCGGCTGCGCAAGCCAGAACGACCTATGTGCATCGAGCTTGCGAAGTTATCCACAATGATGATGTATCGCCAGTGGCTAACGTCCGCAACTCTTTTCTGAACTCACCTATCGCGTTCGGTACATATACAAAAATCCCTCGCCGCCACAACAGGAGTGAGGGATTCAAGGCAAAGTTTCAATGCGGACGAATTGGCCCGCAGTGCTGTTGAACCAGCCGGTACTACTTACCGGACTTGTCAGTGCGATAGAAGCCGTGGCCCTTGAACTCGATCGGCACGGCAGAATACACCTTATGCACCTGCTCTTCGGAGCACTTCGGGCACACTGTAATGGCGTCGTCGGTAAAGGACTGAACTTCGGTGAAGTCGTAGCCGCAGTTCTTGCAGCGGTAATGATACGTAGGCAACGGATTCCTCCAACAAGCTTGTTCGTAACGCACAGACTGGGTTCGCCATGCCGTGCAACCGTTCATATCCTAGTCGCCACCCCGACACATTGTCGTGTCCAAACAAGCTGGCGGCTTAATGGGATGATAATGCGGATGGGGTGGGTTGGTGTAGCCATGTGAAGCTGGTTGGTGTGAGTATGGCATCGGCGGGGACGTCGTGGGGTTCGGCAGGTAGGTTAAAATCCAAGACCTCCCACGGCCAGCATATGGCGATCAGCGGGCAGCCAGGATTCCGCTCGGCAAGAGCGCGATCGTACCATCCGGCGCCACGGCCCAAACGGTATCCGCGCGGATCGACCGCCAGTGCTGGGGCAAATACTAAATCCGCTTGTGCCAAAGCCTGAGGATTGAGCAGGGGAGTATCTGGTTCGTCAGGACGTGCGCCATTGCCAGCTGCCACGTTGGTCTGTTGAAGTTGATCCAAGGAAGACAGTACGCTCCAACCGATGTCACGTCCGCTTCCCAATCGCGGAACCAGTACGCGGCAATTCTGATGCAGCAGGAAGCCCAATAGCGGGCGGGTTTCGATTTCCGTGCCCATCGACACATAGGCGGCCACTGTTAGCGTGTGATTCTCCAATTCGGTGAAAGAGCTTGATGCTAGCAAATCGTTCGGAAGCATCAGCGGCAGCTTGCCACCAGCGGCTTGCCTTTCTGCAGGCGTGGTGAGCTTGCGCCGTGCGAATGCCTGATGCCGCAACTGATCCTTCTGACTCATGGTGACGATTATAAGGATCCTTGCACCACTCTACTGGTGCATTGCAACGTGTATATGCCGTTTGCGGCGCATTGTCGAGTTTGCGAAGAGCTATCTGAAGTGTGTATGCGGAAGCGTCAATGAGGGGTCAGAGTGGACAAGAAAACAGGCCAAGCGCATGCTATATGAGATATTCGCAAAATACTCGGGGGTATGCGAAAGGGGTTTGCGACGCATTGCCAATGCTTGCATGACAGGTGAAACCCCCATGTAATTCACCCTATTTGGGGGCTTGCAGGCGCTGCGGCAGCGTAACTAGCGTGCGACTTTGTACAGAAGTATCCGCCCGATGGATACGAGAGAGACCGGTGACGAGGATGTACCTGCGGAGCCGGAGAAAGCGTGCGATCATGCAAAAACAGAAGACCCCCCCCCTATATGCTAAGGTCGTGGCTGCGCTGCTAATGGCCGGTGCAGGCGTACTGCTGCAGCGCAAGGCCGAAGTCGGTCACGCGACGGGAACCGCGGCCCATCATGCCCGGTAACCGAGGTAAATGTGAAGCAGGTCCAAGGCCAAATCGCAGTAAAACAAAGACAGTCCACATGAGGACTAGTCCGACCAACAGAAGCCGTACCTTTACTCGTTCGGAGATGCGTTACCTGAAGATGCTTCCGGCGGTGGCAGGGGTAAGTGCCACCCGCATCACCTACAGCGACGAATTCCGCGACGAAGCCACACGCCGTTACTTGGCCGGCCAAAGTCCCGTACAAATCTTCCGCGAAGCCGGTCTCGACCCCAGCTTGGTCGGATACAAGCGTATCGAGCGTTCGTTTGCGCGATGGAAGGCGGCGGCGCGTTCGGGGGCATCCGGAACCCGAGCGGCCGGTACTGCCAGTTCGCCCGGCATCCAGCACACAAGCTCCGTCACAGCTGAACCCAGCATTGATTCCATGATCAGTTCCAGTAACAACACCGTGCCTAGTGCGATTGAACGAGCCTGGAATAACGCCGATCCCAAAGTGCGCGAGGCAATGGGAGAGCCAAAGACTGCGCGTGATGAGGATTCCCGCGACCATCTCATCGCTCGGCAAGCTCTGCGGATTGCTGATTTGGAAAATCTGGTGGACAGGCTGTATCGGGAAATCGACGACTTACGCAAAGCTGGAGAGCGAACAGCCAAGGAGCGAACGGCCATCGAGCGCAAGACCAACGAGCGCAAGACAGGCGATTGTAAAGCCATCAATCACCGAGCCGTTGGTCGCAGCACGCGCAACAGCTCACAAAGCTTCCCACGCGGATGACCATATCCGAGCCATCCGCCCGCAATTCGCTGCGGCATGGCTACAATACCTTCCGTGTCAGTATTCCAGTCCATCAAAGAGGCCATCAGTCCCAGCAGTCGCAATGCCATTCGCCCGCCGAGGCTGAGCCATCCGGCGCTGCCCATTGTGTTGCGGCCGCTGACCCTCGACGATGCCGACGAGTGGAATGACGTGCGTTGGCGCAATAACGACTGGCTGGCACCTTGGGAATCCGGCGATCCCGCGCATGGCGGTCCCATCAGTTACAACCAGTGGGTGCAACGTCAGCGTCGCAACGAGCAACGCGGCACCGACGTGGTGTTTGCCATCGAATACCAGATGCATATCGTCGGTCAGATCTCATTGGGTGCGATTTGTTATGGTGCCATGCGCACCGGCATCATCGGCTATTGGGTGGATCAGCAATACATTGGCCGCGGCTTCGCGCCCATGGCTGTGTGTTTATTGGCTGACTGGGCGCTCGGCGATCCGTTCGGCCCGGCCCTGCATCGTCTTGAAATCGCCATTCTGCCGGAAAATACGCGTTCCCTGGCCGTGGCGCGCAAGGTCGGCGCGCATCATGAGGGCTTGCGTGAACGATATATGTACGTTAATGGCCGGTGGCGTGATCATGTCACGTTTGCACTCTTGGCAGAGGATCTGCGTGAAGGTTTCTGCGCGCGTCTGGCCGCGAGCCGCGCCGAAAGCGGCGTGGCGCAACGGCTGCGGCCCGACACGCCCGAAGCATAAGACTTCAGTTCGTCAATGAGTCTCCTATTCTTATCACTATGGGTTACGAATCACTAAGCACTATTGTCGTGCTGGTGATTGTGGCGATGGTCATTGCCATTTGGCTGCCTGTGCGCACGTCGAACGGCATGAAACGCGTGGCCGAGCATCGGCAGGATCGTTACTCGCCTTCGCTGCACATCGTTGAGGTGCAGGATGGCAGTCGATTCGGAGATGCGAAGCCGCATCAGGCGAAAGGGGCAGCAGTGCCAGCATCATCAACGTCAGCGAAGCTGACTGAGGAGCACATTGCACATGTGCGCAAACTGCGCCGTGCGGCCGTGCGTCGTCGCCAGATTATCGCCGGCAGTCTGTTGGCAGTGACTGCGATAGTACTTGTCATCGCCGTCCCGTTGCATTTCAGCCTCTGGTTCGCGCTGATTCCGTTCGCTTTGCTGATCGCAGTGCTGGTGATGGGTGTGCGCGCCTCGCGGCAGGCCCGCGAATGGGAGCGCCGAGTTGCACGCTATGAGCGCAGCCGCAGGAAGACTGCGAAAGCCGTTGCTGCCCATAAGGAGCGCTTGAAGCAAGCACAGGCGGCCAAGGCTATTGCGACTGCCGAATCCGAGAACGTCCAGCATGTTGACGATGATGCCTCCACCGAAGTGTTGGAGCAGCGCCAGATTCGTCGTGCGCTGCATGATGCCGAAGTTGAGGCTGCTAAAGCCAAAGCGTTGCGTGCCGCCGCTGCTAAGGCCGAGCAGGCCGGTGAACAGGCGGCAGATGCTCAGCCCGTTGCTGCCGCCGTTGCCGAACCGGCACAGGAACATAGCGAGGCCGAGGCTGCGACGCATCATAGTGTTGAACCGTCGTTGACCGTGCGCGATGAGCGCGATGCCACATCCGAGCTGGCAACCGTGCATCCGGCGCGTCCTTTGGAATCTTCTCTGGATCTCATCTCCTTCTCGCTGGGCTCAGCGCCGGAGAGCTTGGAAATCAAGTCGACTCGTCAGGTGGCCAAGGCTGAGCCTGTGGCACCGCAGGTCGCTGAACAGCTGATTGATGAGGCTAAGGCTGTTAAGGCCGCCGATGATGCGCAGGCAGCTGCCAAGGCCGCTGTGGAAGCCGCTGCGGCTATTGCCGATGCCGCGGATGGTGTGAGTATTGCGGCTGATTCCAATGCCACTGCCGTTCCCGATGTGACTGATGCGGATGCTTTCCACAAGCAGGAATCGCAGGCTGATGTTGAGGCTCCGGCTGCTACATCCGACTCGCTGGGTGCGGGTCTGGCCGGCATTCTTTCCCGTCGCGGCAACTGATCGGCGAATCAGTTGATTCGCGTGTGCCGAAGTCGGCTATTCGCCATGATTTCTCTCACAGCGTTAGCACTCGAGTTGGCAGAGTGCTAACAATCGCGCTACCATAAGTCCTAGCGCAAAGGGACAACGCAAGTGATCGTCAGCCTCTTGAGGCGTTCTGGCGCGGCATTAACGAACTCACGAGTAGATACGAGGTGACCCACAGTGTCGATCAAGCTCACACCGTTGGAAGATAAGATCATCGTCAAGCAGGCCGAGGCCCAGACCCAGACCGCTTCCGGTCTGTACATTCCGGACAACGCCAAGGAGAAGCCGCAGCAGGGTGAAGTCCTGGCCGTTGGCCCGGGCCGTCGCGACGACAAGGGCGAGCGCATCCCGATGGACGTCAAGGTCGGCGACAAGGTGCTGTACTCCAAGTACGGCGGCACCGAAGTGCACTACGAGGGTGAGGATTACCTCATCATCGGTGCCCGTGACGTGCTCGCCATCCTTGGCTGATTCGCGCATCACAGGAATTGTTGCAAAGCCCCGGTTGCAGACGCAGCCGGGGCTTTGCTGTACCCAAAACCGGTATGCCATGCGCCGCAGGCATGGCATAACCACGGTTCCATGCATTTGAGTGTCGCACTGCCGAACACGTACACTGGCATGTGGAGAGGGAGCTTACGAAGGGGACCCCTGACGAAAGAGGCTGTTATGACCGCCACATCCGACGCATTGGTGCGTATCGCAGACGCGCTTGAAACCGCTTTGGCCTGCTCACGCGAAGTTATTGACGTTGCCGTGACCACATTCGCTGCTGGCGGTCACCTGCTGCTGGAAGACGTACCCGGCGTTGGCAAAACTACGCTGGCTCGTGCCATGAGCCGCGCTATCGGCGGCGAATCCCACCGTATCCAATTCACTCCGGACATGCTGCCCAGCGATCTGACCGGTGTCAACATCTACTCGCAGAACACCGGGCGTTTCGAATTCCATCCAGGTCCGCTATTTGCCAATATCGTCATCGCCGACGAAATCAACCGTGCCAATCCCAAAACCCAGTCGGCCATGCTGGAAGCCATGAACGAAGGGCAAATCAGCGTGGACGGCGAAACCTACCCACTGCCCGACCCCTATTTTGTCGTCGCCACACAGAATCCAATCGAACTGGAAGGCACTTATCCACTGCCCGAAGCACAGCTTGACCGTTTCATGGCCTGCACCAGCTTCGGCTACCCAACCTACGACGCCGAAAAAACCATGCTGACCGCAACCGACTGGGCCAACCCAGTTGAACGGTTGGATCAAATCTGCGAAGTCAGCCAGGCTGCCGATATACGCGCCGCTGTGCGTAAGGTAACGCTCTCCGACGCTGTGGCGGCCTATATCGCAACATTGGTGCGTGCCACCCGCAACCATGATGGCATTCGCTATGGTGCTTCGCCTCGCGCCAGCCTGTATTTGGCGGCTATGGCACGTGCCCGTGCCTTCATCGCCGGCCGCGACTATGTGTTGCCCGATGACGTGTCTGCGCTCGCCGTGCCCGTGCTCGCCCACCGACTGGTATTGGACGATGCCGGCTTCGGCTCTGCGACTCTTGATCGCTCGCGCGCCTTGATCGCCGACATCGTAGCTGCCACCGCCGTGCCGCGTGCGTAAAGGCGAACGCCATGAGCGAAAGCAAGCCTGTTCAACCCATGCGGCGCATACGTCGGATACGCAGCATCATGCGCAGGCCAGCCCGACATTTCTGCAAGCTTGGTGTGATTCGACCCACCGTCGGCGCATTGGTGCTGCTCGCGATCGGTGCGGGACTGTGCTACGGCGGTCTGTTGCTGGACGATCGCACGCTGATGGCTGCCACCGTGGCCATTGTGGCGCTGCTGGTGCTCAGTATCATCATCGTCGCCTTGCAATGGTTCGGACTGCTTGTTATTGGTTCCAAAGCGCGCATTGTCGCGCAAAGTGAGCAACGCGATCAGCAAGGCCATGTGGTAGGCCGTATTGTCGGCGATTTGCCGCAACAGCGCGGCCTGTATGTGCGCGTGAGCAATGTGGTGCGTTGGAAGTCACCATTCGGTCTGATAGCCGCGCGACGCGTAATACCTGCGCAATCGGAAACATTGCTATTGCCCGTGCCTGATAACACCAGCCAGACCGGTGTTTCAGCTGTGGACAAGCGCAGTGCCGGCGCCGACCAGTCGGAACATTCCGGAGGTGTGCGCGCCTACGCTCCCGGAGACCCGCTCAAACTGATAGCATGGCGGCACACCGCACACCGAGGCGAACTCATGACCCGCGAATCCAGTCGCGATGTGCGTGCCACAGCCTTGCTTGTGCTCAACACCCATAATCTGCGCGTAGACCAGCTCGACAGTGCCGTTCGCGCACTGCTGCCATGCGCACAAGCCGTCGGTGCCAGCCGATCCGAACGGTTGGTTATTACCGATGGCACGCAAACCCATGAGGGGCTTGAAGCGGTTGAACGATTCCTTGCCGCCGCTCAGCCGCAAACGTATCAGTACGACCAGCAGGGCCAGCAAGTTCAGCAGACTCATCAACCCCAGAAGGCTCAGTCGCAGCCATCGCAGCCGCAGCAACGGTCACAATCGCAGCAATCACATCAGCCGCAGCAGAGCGACATAACCCGCGCTGCCGCCTCAATCAGCCGTATCGTCCTGCAAACACAAGGGCCCGTGCGCGTGCTGGTATGCGACGCCGCGGATTCCAACGAACTGCTTGCCGCGCTCAAACACACCCCGATCGCGCAGCGAATCATCGAACTTGCCCCAACGCCACCGGCCGAGCCGGACGAATTACGCCGCATCGGGCTGTTCCCCGAAACAACGCCTGCCGTCGGCAATCTCAAGCTCAACAGCCTTGCCCGTACAGCCACAGAGGCAACAGCGGCAATCCCCGCGACCGCATCCACAACAGTCGGCACAGCAGCCAGCACAGCAGGCGTCGCAACAATCGGTACGCTAGGTCAACGTCTTGCCGGTGCCCTAGCCCTGCTGACGATGTTCGCCATGACGCTCGACGGTCTCGCCGGCATGGTGTCCGTCGACGGCCTATGGTTCCGTTTTGCGGCGGTACTGCTGGCGCTCGCCGCCCTCGGCACTGCTGTGCCATCCCGCGCAAGCAGTTGTAAGAAGAAGCGCACCCTTATCACCCGTATACTGTCTCCAGCCACGCTGCGTCTGCTGGGCTACATCATCGCCACGCTGATCGCTGCGGCCGCGCTAATTACCCTCCGTGTGTACGTCATCACCGGAAACTGGCTATTTCGTATGCCCATGGTGTGCGACGGCAGCCCGCAGACGGAAACTGACGGTGTCGTCGTATGCGACACCTTGGTCAGAGCCGACCCATGGGCCACCGTATCGCAAGCATTCGAACGCGGCTTCGACCAGCTCAACCTGCAATTGCCGCCATTAGACGTATCCGAATACAGCGATATCGTGCTCATCGTATGCGCGGCGGCGCTCGCCATCGTTATCCGCTGCCTGCTGACGTGGCGTTTCGCGATTCCCTTCATGGCCCTGCTGCCCGTGGTCGCTCTTGCTGCCGACTATGCCTTCGTGGGTCACCGTGTGCCGCTGTGGGGCATCGGCCTGATCGCCTGCGCGTTCCCACTGGCGCTCTGGAGCGCCCAAACTGTGACGCATCACAGCCTGCCGAAGTTCCGACGATTCGCGCTGCTTGCCGCCGCGCCGCCACTGGTCGCGTCCGTGCTTGCCGCCGCCGTCACGATGCCGCTGGTCGCCCCCGCAACAAGCCTGGCCTATAGCATTCCGCTATCCATAGGAGAGGGCGGCGGCATGTTCTCGTCGAACACCGTCAGCCCGATGATCGATCTCAAACGCAACATTCTTGCCGGATCCGACTCCACAGTGCTGGAATACCAGGCCAGCAGGCGCCTATACCTGCGCATGACCACACTCGATGACTTCGACGGCGACACATGGGGCTACGACAAGCAGTTCGCCCTTGACGCCGGGCTATATGGTTCAGGCATCCGATTGGGGCGAAACGACGACGAGGATCTCACCTATGAGCAGCGCGCCAGTTGGGGGCCGTTGGATGTGTATATGGATGAGCTTGGCTACAGCGGCTACGACGTATCCACCGCCAACGAGAATACGTTGGAACGATTCATGGCAAGCGCCAATGTTGACATCACCTCCCTGCATTCGCGATTCCTGCCGGTTCCTGGCAACGTACGATGGATGAGCGGCATGGGCAGCGACTGGCTGGCCTACCAGGATGGCACCGTGTACAATCGCTCCACCGGCACGTCCGACGACACCTCGTACTCGGTGTACGCTTCCGGCGTCGATCCCATCACATCGGACTCAGGTTTTGACCAGTTGAATCTCATCAACGACGCCCACAACAGAATCGTCAGCCAACAACAGGCCGACGAAAGTGATGCGCAGCGTTGGAACGAAGCGCGTCGCACCGTCGAAAGCAACGGACTGGGCATGATACGTAACGATTACGTCATCATCCCCATCGACTACAGCCTGCAAGACAGCACCGTCACTACGCGTAGCGGCCAGGTGCTGGGACGAGCCTCCGGCGGCGGAAGCATTGGTTCGGGAAGCGATTCGGTGGATATGCCCGGCGAAATCCGATTCGACGGCACAGTCGCGGAACAGTTGGGCCTCGGCAAGGATTCGTACATCGTCGCAGCGGGATCGAATGGGCTCATGCTGGTTATGCCGGTTGAAGTGTCACTGTACGAGAGCGCCTCGAGCGAAGAAGACGCGCGCGACTCCATGCTGGAATTGGAAACAGGCTCCGATTTCGGCGCTAGTTGGGAAAGAAACGCCTACGAAACGCTGCAAAGCCTGGGGTGGGCGGACTATGGCTTTTCCAGTCATCCAGGCAGCCTGAACTATGGGAATTCCAGGTCTGATGCCATCGAACAGGCAATCGTCAGCAGCGACCAGAGGGCGCACGCCGATCGTTTCACCGCGCTACCCAATGAACTGCCCGACAACATTCGCGCTGTTGTCCAGCAAGCGCACGCTGCAGGGGTTTCAACCGATCCCGCCTCATACGAGGAACAAACGGGTGTGATGCGTTGGTTGGTCAACTACTTCACCAACCCCGAGAACGGGTTTAGTTATTCACTTAACGCACCCGATGGAGACGGCCGATCCAACCTTGACATGCTGGACGCCTTCCTCGACCCGGAAACCGGACATGTGGGCTACTGCCAGCATTACGCCTCCGCGCTCGCCGTATTAGGGCGTGCGTTGGGACTGCCCACGCGCATCGTGCTTGGCTACAATGCCGGCACCGGCGAGCGAGGAGAGAACGGCTCCTATGCCGTTGCCTCCAAACAGCTGCACGCATGGACTGAAGTCTATTTCGATGGTATCGGCTGGGTGCCGTTCGATGTGACTCCCGCCACCGAAGAGAACGGTTCCGCTACCGGCGAGACTTCCAGCGCAACCGTTACGTCGCCCAGCGGCAGCGACTCCGATTTGGAAGTGACAATCGCCCCCGACGATTCTGCTGACGACGCTGACCAGTCCGATGATGCCGCCGCTGATACCGACCAGTCCAATGAGGCACAAGATGACACCAATGTGGACGTGCGCAAGGCCGGCGACGATTCCACGGCGCGTCATCAACGATTGGCTGACTGGCTGAAGACTTTGCCGATATGGGCGCGTGTGCTGCTGGCTATGGCCGCGCTGCTGGTGTTGGCTGGCATAGTCGTGGCGGCGGCTTGTGCCCCTCGCGCATGGCGTTGGCTGCGTCGCCGTCGCGTGTACCGGGCTATTGCGCGTGCCGATGCTTCGCCGCATGACATGGATTTGTCTGGTGCTGCATGGCGGTCGGTATGGCGCGAAATCCAACGCACTGCCCATGTCAGAAGCAAACCCACCGACACTGATTGCGATGTCGCGGCAACCATCGTCAATAGCCGTCCAGCCGACAAAACCTTCGTCGAATCAGTGATGCACAACGCCACAGCCGCTTCATTTGGTGGTCGCCCTGCGCCTGTTGCTGATCTAGATCAGCAGCTGCAGCGCTATCTTGCCGCTGGCACCGCACAATCAGCTCATAAACGACACGCCGGCAAAACGGCTTGATTCCAAGGCAAAAGATGGTGTTTGAGTGGGTCGATTTGCATTACCAGCGAATCCGTGGTTTACTAGCCAAGTTGCCTGTTGAGGTCAAACACCGCGGCGGGAAACAGACTGGCGGATTTCCCAAGCGGTCAAAGGGAACTGACTGTAAATCAGTCGCCTCGTGCTTCAGTGGTTCGAATCCACTATCCGCCACGCCCCGATAGCTCAGTGGTAGAGCACTTCCTTGGTAAGGAAGAGGTCGTGAGTCCAATTCTCACTCGGGGCTCTCTGGCGGGGTAGCTCAGCTGGCTAGAGCGTACGACTCATAATCGTAAGGTCAAGAGTTCGAGCCTCTTCCTCGCTACAAATAGCGCCCGCCAACCGGTGGGCGCCACCATTAGACCTAGAACACAGAGGTGAATGAGAATGGCTAAGAGCGCCGACATCCGTCCGGGCATCACGCTGGCCTGCACCGAGTGCAAGGAGCGCAATTACATCACGACTAAGAATCGTCGTAATACGCCCGACCGTCTTGAGCTCAAGAAGTTCTGCGCTCGTTGCGGCAAGCAGACCGTGCATCGCGAGACTCGTTGATCTTCGAGGCTTACAGCTTTCAAACCCGGCCCATGTGGCCGGGTTTTTGCGTATATGCCCACATGTTCAAACAGATTTGCGAGGCTATAGGAGCATTGGCGAAAAGCCGGTGAGGTAGCGTCTCGGCAACGGTTGCCGGTGCGCGTTACGATTAACAGCCATGACTTCCTTTGCAGATATCACCACCATCGGCGTGGGCGGCACCATCGTCCGTTTTATTGAGCCGACCACGCGCGTCGGTCTGATCGAAGCCGTGGAGGATGCCGACAGCCAAAACCTGCCGCTGATCGTTATCGGCGGCGGATCCAACATGCTCGTATCTGACGAACCCTTCGCCGGCGTTGTAGTGCGTGACGCGCGCCGACTGATCACCGTACCCGATGAAGCCGCGCCCGTAGAAGGTGGCGACCGCACCGTGCATGTCAACGCTGAAGCCGGCACCAATTGGGATGATTTCGTGGCTTTCACCGTGGAACTTGGCCTCGAAGGCGTCGAGGGCCTATCCGGTATTCCCGGCACGGTGGGCGCTTCGGTAGTGCAGAACATCGGTGCCTATGGGCAGGAGGTCTCCACATCGGTCGAATCGGTGGAAGTATGGGATCGTGAAACCAAAACCACCCGCGACCTGACGCCCTCGGAACTTGATTTCGGCTACCGTTCCTCCGCGCTGAAGGCATCGATGTATGCCGCTCCCGGCCAGCCGGCAGCGAACTTCTTCCCAACCCCACGTTACGTGGTGCTTTCGGTGACCTTCGCCCTGACACATTCGCCGGAAGGCACAGTGAACTTCGGCCAGCTCGCCAAAGCGCTTGGCGTCGAAACCGGCGCACGAATGGCCACGAAAACCATCCGTGAGGCCGTACTGCGAGTGCGTGCAGCCAAAGGCATGCTGGAAGATCCGACCCGCTACACATTGGCCGCCATGGCCGGCACCAAACGAGAGAACAATATTCTCGCCGATTTGCGACGTTTAGCGGACGCCAACGAAGCAGTCGGCATAGTCCCCGACGAATCCGGGCTGCCGTCCCCCGATTGGGATCGCCACAGCTGCGGTTCGTTCTTCATGAACCCGATTCTCGAACCCGAACAGGCCGCGAAGCTGCCCGCCGACGCCCCGCGATTCGACGCAGTACTGCCGAACGGCAAGCCGGGCGTCAAAACCTCCGCCGCGTGGCTCATCGACCATGCCGGCTGCCCCAAGGGGTATGCCGTAGCACCTGATGCCAAAGCAAGCCTGTCCACGCGCCACACGCTGGCCCTGACCAATAGGGGAGAAGCCACAGCCGCTGATATTGAGACACTGGCCGAGCAGGTGCAGGCGGCGGTCAAACACGCCTTCGGTGTTTGCCTTATCCCTGAGCCGGTGTGCGTGGGTGTGCTTGGCGGTCGTCACAGCTCCTGACCGCACGAACGCGCAAACAACCGGCAGGCAGCAAAGCCGTCACGTCACCCGTCCACGGCTTTCTGCCTGTTACATTCGCCCGCTATACTGTGTGCCCGGTTGCACGCGCAACGGGCATGTGCATTCGAGGGAATGAAGAGGGAACCATGCAACTGTTCCGAACAAAATCAGTTGAACAAACCCTTGCCGAAACCGGCGAGGAAGGGCGCACGCTCAAGCGCAATCTGACCTGGTGGGATCTGACGGTTATGGGCGTGGCAGTGGCCATCGGTGCCGGAATCTTCTCCATGGGCGCGCAGGCCGCCGCATTCCATGCGGGCCCGGCCGTGATCTTAAGCTTCCTGATCGCCGGTATCGTATGCGGTGCGGCCGTGATGTGCTACGCGGAATTCGCCTCGATGCTGCCGGTGGCCGGCTCCGCCTACACCTTCACCTACACCACCGTCGGCGAACTCATGGCTTGGGTGATCGGTTGGGATCTGATCCTCGAGATGATGATGACCAGTTCGGTCATCGCCAAATACTGGGGCGTCTACCTCAACGACTTCTTCCATTTGATGGGCTGGAACATCGGCACGAATGTCGCTTTGGGGCCGATTAGCTTCGATGTGGCACCGCTGATCATCGTGGCGTTCTTCACGGTACTGCTGGTATTCGGCACCAAAATCGGCGCACGTGTGGATGGCGTGATGACCGTGCTGAAAATCGCCATCGTGCTGTTCGTGATCGTGGTCGGCATGTTCTACATCAAACCGTCCAACTTCACGCCCTTTGTTCCGCCGTCGGAACCCGCAGCATCAACCGGTGACAGTGCCACCATGCTGCAGCCGCTGTGGCAGGCCATCTCCGGCATGGATCCCTCGATCTACGGCATCCCCGGCATCCTATCCGGCGCGGCGCTGGTGTTCTTCGCCTTCCTAGGCTTCGACACCGTGGCCACGGCCTCCGAAGAAACTAAGGATCCGCACAAGAATGTGCCGCTGGGCATCTCCGTGGGCATGCTGTTCATCATCGTGCTGTACGTGCTGGTCGCCATCGTCACCACCGGCATGGTGTCCTACAAAGACCTCGCCCAAGTGGAGAACCCGTCGCTGACCACCGCCTTCGAACTGGTCGGCGTAACCTGGGCAGCCAAAGTGATCAGCTTCGGCATCGTACTGGGCCTGGCCACTGTGGTGATGGTGGTGCTGCTGGGCATGGCACGCGTCGTATTCGCCATGAGCCGTGACGGTCTGTTGCCGCGCGGATTCTCCAAAACCGGCAAGCACGGCACTCCCGCCCGCCTGCAAATCGTCGGCGGCATATTGGTGGCCGTGATCGCCGCCTTCTCTCCGATCGATGTGCTCTCCGACATGGTCAATATCGGCACGCTTTCCGCATTCACCTTGGTGGCCATTTCGGTGCCGATTATGCGCAAGAAGCGCCCCGACCTGAAGCGTTCGTTCAAACTTCCTGGCAACCCATGGCTGCCGATTCTTATCGCACTGGCCAATCTGTGGCTGATGCTCAACCTATCGGTGCTCACATGGATCCGATTTGTGGCATGGCTGGCCATCGGCTTCGCCATCTATTTCGGCTACGGCTACCGGCACTCCCGCCTCGGTCGCGGCGATCTGGCTGATGCGCCACGGCAATAACGCCGGGTGATGCCAGCGAGTATCCTAGAGACAGCTTTTTATTATCAAGGAGGAACCATGCCATACGTTGTCGCTCAGCCTTGCGTGGACGTCAAGGACAAGGCCTGCGTGGACGAATGCCCCGTCGATTGCATCTATGAGGGCTCCCGCTCGCTGTACATCAACCCGAACGAATGCGTTGATTGCGGTGCGTGCGAACCCGTGTGCCCCACCGAAGCCATCTTCTACGAGGATGACCTGCCTGAGGAGTGGGCCTGGTACAAGGACGCCGCCGTCAGCTTCTTCGCCGAAGTCGGCGATCTGGGCGGTGCCTCCGCCAACGGCCCGATCGGCAAAGACCCCGAACAGGTCGCCGCTCTGCCTCCGCAAAACGCCTGACCCGCTTGACCTTGACACTGACCCATGGGTTTTCACGCATATTCCTCGCCCTATGATTGGGGGCGTATCGCTGGTTACAAGGCTACGGCAAAAGCTGTGCCCGGCGGCATGATCGACCTTTCTGTCGGCTCGCCGGTGGATACCGTACCCGCTTCGGTGCAGGCTGCGCTCGCCGGTGCCGCCGACGCCCCGAATGCCTACGGATATCCCGTCACCGCCGGTTCCGCAGACCTCAAGGCCGCCATCGACGACTGGTTCCGTGAGGCTCGCGGTGTGGATCTGAAAGCCATCAACGCCGGTGTGGTGCCCACGGTCGGTTCCAAGGAAGCCGTTGCCCTGATGGCCTCGCTGCTGCACCTTGGTGCCGGAGATGTGGTGGTGCAGCCTCGCATCAGCTATCCGACCTACGAAATCGGCACACAGCTTGCCGGTGCCACCGTGCTCAAGGTCGATGACGTGGCTGATGTGGATTCCTGGGTGAATGTGCCGAACGTCAAAGCCATTTGGGTGAATTCCCCCTCCAATCCCACCGGCGATGTGATTTCCTCCGACTGGCTTGCCGACATCGTGGCTGCCGCTCGACGCATCGGTGCCGTGGTGCTTTCCGATGAATGCTATGCCTTGGTTTCCTGGCAGAACAACGGTGCCGCCGCGCCTTGTGCGTTAGGGCCGCAGGTATGCGAGGGAAGCGCCGATAACATTCTGGTGCTGTATTCGCTGTCCAAGCAATCCAATATGGCCGGCTACCGCACGGCACTGATTGCTGGCGACTACCGTTTGGTCGCTGAAATGGCCGAATACCGCAAACAGATTGGCCAGATCATCCCCGGCCCGGTGCAGGCTGCTATGGCCGCAGGCTTGCGCGATACCGCCTCCGTGCGTGAGCAGTGGAACCGCTACCGTAATCGTTTGACTCAGCTGGTCGCTGCGCTGCAAGCGTATGGTTACGAAGCGCATATGCCCGCCGGCGCATTGTACGTGTGGGTGAAGGCCAAGTCAGGTGACTGCTGGGAGGATATGGCCCAATTGGCCGAACTCGGCATTATCCCCAGTCCCGGCGAATTCTATGGCGCACCGGCATTTCTGAGGTTCTCCGCCACGGCCACGGACGAGGCCATCGCTTCTGCTTGTGAACGGCTGCGCAACTAGCAGGCTGCATAACTAGCGGCAGTTGATAGGTAATTAATAAATTGTTCGATTGGTAGTCACGCCGCCAGCACAGCTTTACGCGCCAAAGCTGGCGGCATGCCTGCCGAACTTACGGCGCACAGCGTCCAACGCCTGCTCTGCTCCCCGCAACCGTGCCGATTGCGTTTCGTTGCCGGGAGCATTTGTCTCCTCCAATACGTCATCCAACGAAGGCTGCACGGCGGTGGAGACAGCTTCGCTCAACCCGCTGGCGCTCATACCGGCCAAGCGGATCTCCTTGGGCAAGCGGGTGAGCGGGCCTGCGGTTGCGGGAAGCCCAAGCATGATACACAACTGCCGCACACATTCGGGATACAGTGCGCTTGCACAATCCACCGGCCGCTCCATAGTGTGCGAACGTGTCTGATAACTCAGATCCGCGAACCGCAGTTTCACCGTTACGGTTCTGGCGACCAGACCGCGACGGCGCAGGCTGCTCGCGACATCATCGCACGCCGAGCGCAACAATGCACATACTTGGCGCATATCGCGCGTATCAGTCATTAACGTTTCTTCCGAACCAATCGATTTCTCCTCGCGCACCGGCGTGATTTCGCGCGAATCCAACCCGTGCGAAGCCGCCCACAAACCTTGTGCGGCGGCGGGTGAGCCGGTGGCGCGCGTCAATGTCACCACATCGCATTGCGCCAGTTCGGCCACCGAATGAATACCCCAATCATTGAGCCGTCTCTCTAGGCTTGGCCCGATGCCGGGAATGCCACGCAGCGGCATCATCTGCACAAACTCAGCGGATTTGGCGGCCGGAATCAACAGCATGCCGTTTGGCTTGGCGTTGGTTGAAGCCATTTTGGCCACCAGCTTGTTGCAGGCAATACCCACCGAGCAAGTCACATGAAAGCGTTCGGCCACTTCGCGGCGAATCCACGCGCCGATCGCACTTGGGCGTTTCCACGCGAGCAGCGCCGCGGATACATCCATATAGCCTTCATCCACCGAAACCTGCTCGAAGCGGTCGGTGATGGTTAAAAACACCTCATGCATGATGCGATGCGACATCATGCGGTAATAGGCCATATCCACCGGCAGAAACACGCCATTCGGGCACAGCTGGCGGGCTCTGGAGGCAGGCATCGCCGAATTGATGCCATATCGCCGCGCCTCATAGCTTGCGGCGGACACCACCGAGCGCTGGCCTGTGCCAATGATCACCGGCTTGCCCTTGAGCTCAGGGTGGCGGGCCACCTCCAGTGAGGCATAAAAGGCATCCATATCGATATGCAGCACCGTGCAGCCGGTCTCGTCATGCCCCCAATCGCGTTTGGCGGCCTCCAGTCTCGGTGCATTACTCATAACCCCATTGTACAAGTGTTCGAATCACCGGAAGTATGACGGTATTTTGAGAGTAGTGATGGTGCGTCGTTATCACTACCTGTGAGAAATGGGCATATTTGTGGGCTTGTGATAATGCCGGTAAATCACTACTCCGGAAATATGTTGATATTTTGAGGGTAGTGATGGTGCGTCGTTATCACTACCTGTGAGAAATGGGCATATTTGTGGGCTTGTGATAATGCCGGTAAATCACTACTCCGGAAATATGTTGATATTTCGATGGTAGTGATGGTGCGTCGTTATCACTACCTATGAAAAACGAGCATATTTGTGAGGTTGTGATAGTGGTCCCAAATCACTACCCACCAAATACATCGATATTGCCGGGGCAGTGATACCTGAGCCCTGTTGAAGCGGTGTTGAAGGCACAGAATTATGAAGGTATTTCGGGAGTAGTGGTATGAAAACGGGCCAGCTACGGAGAGCGCATGCGGGAATACGAAAAAAGGACGGTACACATACCGTCCTTTGATTCCCGCGGAGTCAGAGGGATTCGAACCCTCGAGCCGCAATAAACGACTAACACCTTAGCAGGGTGCCCCTATCGGCCACTCAGGCATGACTCCGGTGTTGTGCTACATGAGCACAACAGCATATTACATTACCACCGGGGTGTGGACGACCCGCCGCAATGAGGAAAATCCGAACTCAAATGATGTTGGCGTATGAGCGAACCATATAAGGGAGCCGGAGGTACGCCATTGTCCGTCCGCCTCCGAAGCCTCATTCTAGCGAACGGATGCGCGCGGCACGTCGAACCCCGGAACCAATCTCAATAGCTGAGAACAAGACAGTTGGCAGTGTCGGCAGTGTTGGCAGTGCCACGACCTAATCTAGGCAGCATGACCGAGATCTACGAGACCCAACCCGAACGCACCGATCTGCCACTTGTTGTTATGCCCGCGGTGCTCGACGCAATGGTGGAACCCATCAAAGCCCAGTTTCCCGCGCTTGAAAACATCGCACGTGTGCGCATGTTTGAGGAATTCACCTCCGACGAAACCGTAATCGCCGAACGCACGCAAGGAGGCGACGCCCTGCTAGTCGGCGGATACCATATCTCGGATGATCTGCTGCGCACGCTCGGCGAACAGCATATCCGCTGCATTGTGTTCTGCGGCACCGGCGTGGCCAGCTATATCAATCTGGATCTCGCCCGCGAACTCAACATCCGCATCTGCAATGCCGAACATTACGGCGACAATTCCGTAGCCGAACACACCTTCGCACTAATGCTCGAACTGGCTCGCTGTGCAGGCTCGCTTGACACGAACGTCAAAGCAGGCGGTTGGGCATGGAAGGGCGGCGACGGCCTACAGCTCGCCGGCCGCAAACTCGGCATCATCGGCTTGGGTGGCATTGGCGTCACCGTCGCCACCATCGCACGCGCATTCGGCATGAAAGTTTCCGCATGGAGCAGCCACGTGCCCGCCGAACATTTTGAACGCTCCGGTGCCACACCTGTAGCCGACCTGAATGAACTCATCGCCGACAGCGATATCGTCTCCGTGCACCTGCCGCTCAGCAGTGCCACGGCCGGCATCATCACCGCCGACCATCTGGAACACCTCAAGCCCGGCACGTTGTTCATTAACACTGCTCGCTCCGAGGTCATCGAGAAAGGTGCGTTGCTGGCCCGACTGCAGCGCGGCGACATCCACGCAGCCCTTGACGTATTCGATCACGAGCCGCTTACGGCTGAGGATCCCATTTGCCACGTACCCGGCATCGTGCTCACACCACATGTCGGCTGGCGCACCGACGGGGCATTCAAAGAACTCACCCGTCAAATGATCGCTTGCCTGGTCGCCTTCTATCACGGCGAACACTACAACACCGTTATCGCCGAGCGCTGATAGGCCCGAAACCATGCGCACCATACTCAACCCGACCGATTCGCCGGCGCATGATGCGTTCGTCGAGAAAAAATCCGAGTTCATCGGCGACGCCGCACATGTGGATTCGCTGGACGAGGCACTCGCCTTCGTAGAGACGATTCGCGAACAGCACCCCAAGTCGCGCCATGTGGCCTATGCCGCCGTGTGCGGTGGTGCGGATGGGCGCGTGGCCGAACGCATGAGCGATGACGGGGAACCATCCGGCACCGCAGGCAAGCCGATCCTTGACGTATTGCGCGCCAACGATCTGACCGATACGGTGGTGGCCGTCACCAGATACTTCGGCGGCATCCTCCTGGGATCGGGCGGCCTGATTCGAGCCTATTCCACCGGCGCATCCATTGCGGTCAAAGCCGCCAAGCTCGCGGCCATCGTGCCCTGCCAGCGCTACTTGGTGGTGCTTGAGTATCCGCAACTGGCCAGGTTCCAGCAGATTCTCGCCCAAGTGGGCGGTGCACAGTCCGACGAATCCTACGCTGCGGATGTCACGCTCACCGCCGCGCTGCCGGTGGATGAATGCCCGCGATTCGAAGCGATGGTGCGCGAAACCTTCAACGCCACCGTTGAGCCCGAACCCATCGACCGCATCAATACGCCGGTGCCCATCGCATAGAGGCGTTACAGTGGACAGCATGACTGACGAGACGAACGAGACCGCAGAGCAGAACCAGAACACCGCCGCAGAGGCCGCTGATTTCGAGCCGCTGACCGTGACCTACGAACGTTTGCGGCACTCCGACAACCCTGCCGAACTTTCCGAATTCGCGCGCACCCCGCTGCCGGATCGCGCCGATCAGGCAGCGTTCTCGCGCGCCACGGCACTGCTCGAAGCCGTGGCCGGCAATCCGCATACGCCGGTCGCCGATCGTGTGTTTCTCGCGCAAACCATGCCGTTCCCGAACGTACTCGTCAAACTGTCCGCTGATCCCGACCCCTCGGTGCGTCAGGCCGTGGCCGCCAACGGCGATGACAAGAACTGGCTGGTCGGGCGTCTGACCAAGGATCCAGTGCCCGAAGTTCGTGACACGGCACTGAAAAACAAGCGCACCAGCTGGAAAATGCGCCTGGAAGGTGCACAGAATCCTGAAGTGGATGCGCAGACATTGGAATTCCTGGGCTCTCTCGGCACCGACCTAGAGGAAGGCGCCCCCAAGGTGCTCGCTTCGATGGTGCGTCGCGCTGTGGCGTTGAACCCCAACACTTCCTCGCAGATGCTGGCCAAGCTGGCCAACGATCCCAGCGATGAAGTCCGCCATGCGGCAGCCGGAAGACAATGAAAAGGCGATGAAAGACGATAAGTGCAGCGCCTTCAACCTAGGTTGAAGGCAAAATTTGCTGCATATCGCGATATTTTCGTCTCAAAAGCGCATTTTCCTTACGGTGTGGCGTGGCATGTCCGCGATACACTGGGGCTATGAGTGAGCATACTGAGAGTGAAGATCGTCTGGCACGGCCACTGATTCAGCTTGCCAAGCTGGTTGGTGTCGGCACGAATTACGTGGGCATGAGCCACGACTACCACGAAATCGACGATGATGTCCTGATTGCGGTGCTGGGGGCTTTGAATATCGACGCCCATGATGAGGAGGCCCAGATAGCCGCTATCCGTCGCATCCAGCGTGAGCGACATCAGCGTTTGGTGGCACCCACCGTGCTGCATATCGCCGGCACGCAGGATAAGGTGCTGGTGAACACCGGCATTCTGGAAATCCCCTCAGCTACCATCACCTTGGAAAACGGCGAACCATATGAAGGCGTTATCGGCGTAGGGGCCGGCAATGAAGCCACCGCCTACGATCTGGACGGCAAATTCATCTCTAACGCAGCCTTGATCATTCCCGAGGATTTGCCGGTGGGCTATCACACGCTGCACGTCAACGTGGCCGGTCGCAAACAGGACGCCACGCTGATCAGCGCTCCCAGCCGTGTCGATCTGCTGGATTCGATGAAGAATGGCACGCTGTGGGGATGGATGGCGCAGCTGTATTCCGTCCGTTCCTCCGGCTCGTGGGGTGTGGGCGACTACGAGGATCTGAAGCAGATGCTGGTGGACGCCAAGGCGAAAACCGGCGCGGACTTCGTGCTGATCAACCCGGTGCACGCCGCCGAACCGGTTTCCCCGCTCACCCCGTCCCCGTACCTGCCGGTGAGTCGCAGACTGATCAACTTCACGTATATTCGCCCGGAATCCATTGCCGAATACGAAACCCTGAGCGTTGAGGCCAAGAACCAGGTCGATGCCCTGCATGCGGAAACCGAACCGCTGAACGGCGATGCCCAGCTGATCGATCGCGACGCCATGTGGCATTCCAAGATGCATGCCCTGTGGATTATCTTCAAGTCCGGGCGCAGCGCCGAGCGTCAGGCCGACTTCGACAGCTTCAAGCAGGAGTGCGGCACCGACCTCGAGGCCTACGCCACATGGTGCCTGTGCTACGACAAGTGGGGCACGCCCGAAGACAGGCCCACCAACTGGGAGCAGACCTTCACCCGCGATTCGCAGCAGATCGCCGATCTGAGGAATCAGTTCCCCGACACGCTCGATTTCTACCGTTGGCTGGAATGGATTGCGTCCGAACAGCTCGCTGCAGCCCAGCAGGCGGCCAAGGATGCCGGTATGCAGATCGGCATTATGTCTGATATGGCCGTGGGCGTGCATCCGCTGGGTGCCGATGTGTGGTGGAATCCGGAACGATTCGCCAAGGGTGCCACGGTGGGCGCTCCGCCGGATATGTTCAACCAGCAGGGGCAGGATTGGAGCCAGCCTCCGCTGAGCCCGCTTGATTTGGAAGCCACCGGATACGCAACCTACCGCAATATGGTGCATGGCATGTTCGCACGTGCCGGCGCGGTGCGTATCGACCATATTCTCGGACTGTTCCGTCTGTGGTGGATTCCCGCAGGGCATCCGGCCGTGGACGGCGCATATGTGTATTACAACTCCGACATCATGCTGGGCATTCTGGCGCTCGAAGCCTCCCGCGCCGGCGGCGTGGTCGTAGGCGAGGATCTGGGTGTGGTGCCCGAGTATGTGGCCGATTCGCTGTCCGAACACGGACTGCTTGGTTGCGCGGTGGAATGGTTCGAACAGAAGGATGGCGTCTTCCGCGCGCCGTCCAAGTGGCGCGAATATGCGCTGGCCTCCGTCAACACCCATGATCTGCCCCCGGCAGCCGGTTATCTGGAGTTCGAGCATGTCAAGATTCGCGAGCGTTTGGGTCTGCTGACTGGTTCCGTTGAGGAATTCCAGGCTTCCGCCCAAGCGGAACAGGATGCGATGATCGACATGCTGGTCGATGAGGGCTATCTTGATCCCGCGTTCGCCGAACCTCAGGCACGTGCCGAGCATGAGGCCGATATCGTCGATGCGTTGTATCGCGCGCTGAAGGGATCGCCGTGTAAGTTGCTCGCCGCTTCCATCACCGACGCGGTGGGGGAGAAGCGCGCGCAGAATCAGCCGGGTACGAACAACGAATACCCGAACTGGCGCGTGCCGCTGGCCAACGCCCACGGCAACGTGGTGCCGCTGGAAGTGCTGTTCGACACCCCCGGCGTCCAACGTTTCGCCGAGATTATGAACGGTTGATACCGCCAGGTGCCAGCAAGGTGCCAGCCAGATATCAGCCAGTTGCCAACGGCTCATCGCCGTGTCTCGCAGTATCGCAATATTGTCGGGGGCGGCGATATACTAGTGGATTGTTGTGTTTCCCTAAGGGGTCCTTCAAAGCGCTTTCCCACTCGCCATCGAGGACTTTCAGGGAGCCCACGGATAAAGAGGTTCGAAGCCTCTCGGCGGCGTGCCCTAACTAGGCATACCCCGGGCAGCTGAGACCCGGAACACAATGAATAGAAAAGGTACAACAGTGAAGACTTTCACTCCGAAGCCAGCTGATCTGACTCATGACTGGTATGTCGTCGACGCCACCGACGTGGTGCTCGGCCGTCTCGCCACCCAGGTTGCCGACCTGCTGCGCGGCAAGAACAAGCCGACCTACGCTCCGCACGCCGATTCCGGCAACTTCGTGATCGTGATCAATGCCGACAAGATTGCTCTGACCGGCAACAAGATGGGCAAGGAACTCTACTCGCACTCCGGTCGTCCTGGTGGTCTGCGTCGCGATTCCTACGCCGAGCTGCTTGAGAAGAAGCCCGAGCGCATCATCAAGGCGGCCGTCAAGGGCATGCTGCCGAAGAACAAGCTTGCCAAGGTGCAGCTTGACCGTCTGCGCGTCTTCCGCGGCGCCGAGCATCCGCACACCGCCCAGCAGCCCCAGGTCTTCGAGATCGCTCAGATCTCGCAGCAGGCCAAGTGAAACCTGAGAGGAGATAAGAATCATGGCTGAAAACACCAACGACTCCCAGGTTGTCGAGACCGAAGAGGAGCTCACCAGCTACACCACCGAAACCAACGCTGGCGCCGGCACCGGCACCTCCGCGATCGAACCGGGCTACGGCACCGGTCGTCGTAAGGAAGCTGTCGCCCGTGTCCGTCTGGTTCCGGGCTCCGGCAAGTGGACCATCAACGGCCGCACCCTGGAGGAGTACTTCCCCTCCAAGCTGCTGCAGCGTGAGGTCAACTCCCCGATCGTGCTGCTCAAGCTTGAGAACAAGTTCGACGCTATCGTCCTCGTTGACGGCGGCGGCACCACCGGCCAGGCCGGTGCCATCCGTCTCGGCGTGGCCCGCGCCCTGAACGCCATCGATCGTGACGCCAACCGCGCCGCCCTGAAGAAGGCTGGCTTCCTGACCCGCGACTCCCGTGTCGTGGAACGCAAGAAGGCTGGTCTGCACAAGGCTCGTCGCGCTCCGCAGTTCTCCAAGCGTTAATGCTTGGCGGTTCTGCCGCGTACAAGAAACCCCTCGAATTCCACAGGAGTCGAGGGGTTTCCTCGTATTTGGACAGATTGTGTGGGTCAGATTTCGTTGGTCTCAGCTGCAGTTGGCCGTTCCTCCGCCTCATAAATAAAGGCAGCGGAACAGCCAGACCTACATCTGCTTATCTACATCTGCTTGAACAGTGTGATACTCATCGCCGGCACAGTCCAGACATTGGCGTCTGGCTGCCTGGCTGTTTGGGATTCTGCGGATGCGCCCGCGGCTTCCTGCTGCATGGCAAGAGCAGTATTGATCGAAGTACCATCGGCGGACTGCTGCTGCGTGCCCAGCTGTGTGAGTCGCTCCGTTGCAGAATCTGTTGACTGGAACCGCCCGCTCTGCACCTCTTCCACTACATGCTGAATATGGGCACTTGATTCAGGAACATTGTGCGTCCACACGGAGTCAAGGTCATACTCGCCGTACTCAATCTCAGTGCCATGCCCCGGATATTTGTTGTTGATTTCAGCGGAGCACCATTTCGGCAGCCAATCGCTGTCTGATGGCATGCGGAACTGGCAATCCTCGGGTGAACCGTTGACCACAATGCACACGTCCACCTCGGAGTCGGAGAGCAGGCGCATGGTGAAGCTGCGTTTGGACAGATCGAACCAATCGTTATCCATAGGCGTGGTGCCGTCGGGCAGGAACCATTGCACAAGACTGGAAGGCTTGAGCAGTCCCAGCTGAGTGAGTCGGGTGAAGAAGCCTTCATGATGATACAGATCCAGCGATTTGCGCAGCGATATCAGTCGCGACACCGTTTCCAAACGATGCATTTCGTGCGTCTTCTCCGCCGAATACAGCCAATCCCATTTCAACCAGGTGATGGGATTATCCTGGCAATAGGCGTTATTATTGCCATCCTGCGTATTGCGGAATTCATCGCCGGCCAGCAGCATCGGGGTGCCCAGCGATAGCAGCACCATACCGAACAGGTTCATGGCGGCCTGTTCACGAGTGGCAATGATTGCCGGATCCTGGGTTACGCCTTCCACACCGAAGTTGGCGGAATGGTTCACCGAGGATCCGTCGTTATTGTTTTCGCCGTTGGCCTCGTTGTGTTTGGAATAATAGCGGGTCAGATCGGTGAGGGTGAAACCGTCGTGGCATGAGACGAAATTAATCGATGCAGTGGCGCCACGGCCCGGATCGGTGGCGAACAGATCCGCCGAACCGCACATGCGTGTGGCGATCTCCTGCAACGAGATATGCCCTTGGCGGGCATTGCCGTCCGCATCCTCCAGCCAGAATGTGCGCGCAGTGTCGCGGAATCGATCGTTCCATTCGGCGAACGGGATACCGAATTGACCGGTGCGCCAGCCCAGATTGCCCAGATCCCAAGGCTCCATAATGAGCTTCAGATTGCCCAGCATCAAGTCGGATCTGAGGGCATAAAGGAACGGGTGATGCTGTGTGAATTCGCCGTTGAGGCGAGCCAGCGAGACACCGAGATCAAAACGGAATCCGTCAACCCCGATACGTTTGGCCCAGTAGCGCAACGAATCGACGGCGAAGGTGACCACATGTGTGTTGGTGAAGTCGAAGGTGTTGCCACAACCGGTGGTGTCTTCCAAGCGTCCGATGTTGTTTTTCTGACGACGGTAGTAGGCGATGGCGTCGAGGCCCCTCCAGCAGACGGTCGGCCCTTCGACGCCGCCTTCGCAGGTGTGGTTGTAAACCACGTCCATAATCACTTCGAAGCCGGCCTCGTGCATCGCGCGCACCATATCGATAACCTCTTGGCGCACGGCGGTGGCACCCTGTTCCTGCGCGGCTTTGGTCGCGTAGGAGGGTTCGGGGGAGAAGTAGCTGAGGGTGGAATATCCCCAATAGTTCGTGCGCCCGTGCTCCTGCAAGAAAAGCTCGTCCTGCTTGGCTTGGATGGGCAGCAGTTCGATGGACGTGACTCCAAGGTTTTGCAGGTAACTGAGTGTGACCGGGTGCGCTAGGCCTGCGTAGGTGCCGCGCAGGGCTTCGGGTAGCCATGGTGCGTTTGCGGTGAAGCCTTTGACATGCAGTTCGTACACCACGGTTTTGCGCCAGGGAACATGTGGGTGCTGGGGATCGCCCTCATGCTTGTGCACGTCACGGTCGTCGATGGCTACGGAAACAGGCACATGCCCCAGCGAGTCAACGGTGCTCATCGCGCCGAATGCCGAACCTACCACTTTGTTGTTCACTACATCGCATTCGTAGGAGAAGGGCGCCGGGCTCAGCTCCATGGAACCGTCGACGCCTTTGCCGTAGGGGTCGAGCAGGAATTTATAAGGATTGAATCGAACGCCATGCTTGGGATCCCAAGCGCCGTCGACGCGGTATCCGTATCGCATGCCGTCCCAGGCCTTGGGCAGATGCACGTACCACAGGCCGTAGTTCGGACCTGTCATGCGGAACAGGGTCTCGTGCAGATACAGACGCTCGATAATGCGCGTGCAGATCGGAAACTCATGGATCTGCTGGATGAAAGACACATTCGGATCCTTGAACAGGCGAATGGAATCCTGATAAAACGCGCTGGGTTGGTCAATGGGCTCCAGCACACACAGCCATACCTGATCGGCGGTTTCGGAACGGACTACGACGTCCGCGCCGCCGTCATCGGTGAAGTACAGGCCGGGGCGTGTGGCATAGCGATGTAGCGGTGGATTTCTCATAGCCCCATTGTAAACGCCGAAGCTGGGTGCTGATTCTGCTGATGCTCGAGCTTGCACAGCGGCAGGTTGTCTGGATCAGGTTCATTGCGACACGCTGTGTAAACATGTTTTGCAAAATGAATTTGCAAAACAAATTAAAAGAAGCTAGAGTGTAGCTCAACACCTCGCAAGGTTCGCGGGATGACAACGAAGACAACCAATAACGCTTTCGCCGCAGAAAGGAACATCATCATGAAGGCCCTCGTTTTAACCGGTGTCAAGGAATTCGAACTGCAGGAACTGCCCACCCCCGAAATCGCACCCAATGAAGTGCTGGTGAATACTGCCTATGCCGGCGTGTGCGGCACGGATCACGACTTGTACGCCGGTCGCCCCGGCTCTGCCGCCGCAGTGCCTCCCATTGTGCTTGGGCATGAGAACTCTGGTGTTGTGGCCGCCGTCGGTGCGCAAGTGACCAACGTCAAAGTGGGTGACCGCGTAGCTGTCGATCCGAATATCTACTGCGGACAGTGCGAATTTTGCCTTACGCAACGGCCTGAGCTGTGCGACCATCTCTCCGCCGTGGGCGTCACTCGTGACGGTGGCTTGGCCGAACAGTTCACTGCCCCGGCCACCGTCGTCTACAAACTGCCCGACAACGTCTCCCTTAAGGATGCTGCCGCCATCGAACCGGTCTCCTGCGCCGTGCACGGCCTCGACCTGCTGAAGTTGCGCCCCTATCAGAAAGCACTGGTAATCGGCGACGGTTTCATGGGCCAGATTTTCGCCCAGCTCGTGCAGGCATATGGCGTGCATCAGGTCGATCTGGCTGGCATCTTCGATGACAAGCTCAATCGCAACAAGGAACTGTTCGGCGTCACCGAAACCTATAACACCACGCGCGAGGAGATCCCCGCCGATTCCTATGACGTGATCATCGAAGCCGTGGGCTTGCCGACCACCCAGGCGCAGGCGGTTGCCGCCGCCAAGAAGGGCGCGCAGGTGCTCATGTTCGGTGTCGGCCCGCAGGAGGCTCACTTCGAGATGAACACCTACGACATCTACAAGAAGCAGCTGACCATTCAGGGGTCCTTCATCAACCCGCTCACTTTCCGTGATGCCATCTCACTGGTGTCTGCCGGCAAGATGAACATCGGCGGTCTCATCAGCCATGAGCTGGACCTGAGCGAAGTCGAGGACTTCCTCAATGGCAAGTTCACCGGCGTCTCCAAGGCCGTCGTCAAGGTCGGCGATTTCGAATAATCGCCTCTGTCCTGTTCCCTGCCCGGGCTTTGGTCTGTAGCGCAAAGCCCATGTATGCTTGGCCGCCGGTTTCCCCTTTTTCGCCGACGGCCACACACTCGACTATTGGAAACCAACATAAGTAAGGCAGTCAATGATGACTTCGCAACCCAAACAGCTCATCGGTGATGTCGAACCCGACCGGCGTGACAACGGTACCGCAGTCGGCAAGCGCACTGCGCCGATGGGACTGACTATTAGCCTGTTCCTGCTGTCCCTGCCTCTCAACGCGCTGGGTAATGTACTCACTGCCGTCACATCCAACCGTGTTGCCGGGCCTGATGCCACAGCCTCATATCTGGGTGCCGCGTTCTGGACCGCCGGCGAATACAACATGGCCGACGTGTTTCCCTCATGGATGAATGTGGGCGGCATATGCAACGTGCAGTTTTGGTCGTTCTTTTTGGTGGGGCTTGTGGTAATCGCGGTGAACCAGCTGTTGGTCGGTCGTGTCAACTGGCTGCGCATCCTTGGCAACCTTGCCTTTCTGGTGCCGTTTTCCCTATTGGTTGGTGTATTCACCGACCTGCTGCTCGGCGTCTTCACGCCAGGCTGGAACGGTTTGCCTTATGCGGGCGATAGCATGGCCCTTCACTTGCTGTATATAGCGCTTAACTTTGGGGGAGTGGCTTTGATCGCCGTCGCCATCTCGCTCTACCAGCGTGCGAATATTGCCTTGCATCCAGCCGATGACCTTATGCAGATTCTGCGATTCAAATTCTGCAAGGGCAATGCGGCTCGGGCCATGTGGCTTTCCTATCTGCCGCCGGCGCTGGTGGCGATTGCCGCCATTGCGATACTGTCGGTGCGTGCTGGCGGGCTGACGGTCAACTATTTCGGCGTCGGTACGGTATTCGCCTTCTTGTTCCAAGGCGGCATCACCGGTTGGGCTGACAGACATGTCATACCGTCCTTCACTCACCAGGCGTTGGATGTCGGGTCGGTTGCCGGAGCTGCCGCAGATCGTGTGTCGCAGGTTGCACAGCATACAATCGAATTCATCGAACCTGTCGAACCTGTCGAACCGCAGCGTGCGGCGATGCCGGACGCGTGACACGAGCATTGCATGTTTTGCATGCGTGCCCTGCACAACAATATGTCGGCGAGCGATCGCCAATAATCAAAGGAGACTATCATGACCAAGCCAATGACCGCGTTCACCACTGATCTTCAGCATTCTGGCATGCCCGCCAAGGATTTGGACGAAACCATCAAGTTCTACACCGAAGTGCTCGGCTTCGAACTGGCCGGACTGTTCTATAACGGTGCCAACCGTTGTGCCTTCCTGCGCTACGGACATCTGACCATCGAAACTTGGGAGGGCGATCCTGCGCCGGGCATCACCGGGGCCATTAACCACTGGGCATTCGATACGCCGGATATCGAGGCCGCCTTCGCCAATGCCAAGGAGCTTGGGCTGAATTTCAAAGACACAGAAATTCAGCATATCGATAGCTTCTGGGACAACGGCATCCGCTACTTCAACGTCTACGGTCCCAACGGCGAAACCATCGAATTCTGCCAGATCGTGTGAGACTGGGAATCCTCGACTGCGCTGCGCTCCGCTGGGAATGACAGAGCATTCGTTAACCGGTATGTGCGAGAGCTACAGCCGACCGCAGATTTGGTTGACGTAGGGTTGGATGAAGCATAGGGCTGCGCCAATGGTGTTCTGATCGTCGGCGCAGCTGCTTTTGCGCAGTGTGAAATGTGCGGAGGGGAACGGGCTCAGCGCCTCGATGCGGTGCTTAAGATCAGCCAAATCGCGGTCATCGAGGTATTGCGCCGCTTCTCCTCCGATGATGATGTCGCCGGCGAGCACCGCGCGGATATTGGCCACGGACTGCGCCACATATCCTAACCATGCATCAAAGCGCCGCCGGTGTCCTCGCTCACCCTGTTCGAGTACTGAGAAGAAACCGGGCAGGCTTTCGCCATCTTCCATCAGTGTCTCCGGCGAGCATACTGTGTCCATGCAGCCGTGCTGACCGCAATAGCATTCCTCGCCGCCGGGCACAATCGTCATATGCTCAATCGTGCCGTTGCACAGATTCGGTCCGCGATAGAGTTGTCCGTTGACAATTACCGCGCCACCAGGCCGCCGCTCCAAATACACGCATACCGCGTCGGTGATCGAGGGGTCGAACCACAGCTCCGCCAAGGCTGAGGCATCGGAATCGTGAATCATGATTGTCGGCAGATGAATGCCTTGGCTTAAACGTTCCAAAGTCAGCCCAGTATTGCCAACGATCTGCCCGAAAGTGATGCTTGTGCCCTCTGCCGAAACAATGCCTTGGATGGAAAAAGCCACTCCCAACACGTGGCTGCCTTTGGTCTCCACAGTGTTGGCGAATTCGGTGACCAGCGCGCCGAGCCGGCTGTAGTAGGCATCGGTGTCGCGATAAGGCGTGGTTTTGGTTTTGCGCGCAAGCACGGTGCCTCGTAGGTCAATCGCCACCATGGTGATTGCGCTGGCTCGAGCGGACACCCCGATGGCAGCATAGGCCGACGGCATGAGTTCGTAGGTTTGTGCTTTGCGGCCACCCGTAGATTCCATCAATGTGCCAGGGCCGACCAGCCCCTCGTCGCCGAGCGTGCGAAGATTTGATGTGATGGTGGGCAGGCTGAGCCCGAGTTCACGCTCCAACGTTTGCTTGGTCACATCGTGATGGTGATAGATGAAGTCCATAATGGCGTGACGATTCGCCTGTTTCAATGTGGCAACGGATGCGGCCTTCATCGGCTTCCTCCTGATTCGTAACGTAATACTCTGAAGGTCTAGTTTAGCAAAGGCGTTTTGAAAAAGTCGTAACACCGTTTTTGCTTGTGTTTGCATGTGTGAGTGCGTATGAGCATGTGCATAGGTGAGGGCAGTTTTGTAAAATGACCTCTTAAATCTTTGCTTTCATGGTAAATATATCTACTATAGATTTGCAAAAGTAGTTTCTATAAGATATATTGAGCTATGTCAACTTCACAGTAGAAACGAACAAAAGTGACCAAATCAACGATTTGAACGACAATTCGAGCAAAAAACTAACGTGAATCGCACATAATTCGCGCAAATATAAACAAAAACAGCTCGACACGACGAACAAACACGAAGGTTGCTGAGTTCGATTACATTGTGAGGTAGGTCACAAGAAAATTGTGGCAACAAGTGAACATGCACTTTGCTACCAACCCCAAGCATTTCGAGGAGGAACCCAAGTGGCAGAAGCAAAGCAGAAGGTCGAAGAGACCAAGCCCACTCCGGAAGAGAAGAAGGCCGCTGCCGAGGCGGAGGTCGACGCACTCGTCCAGAAGGGTCTGAAGGCTCTTGACGAATTCGAGAATCTGGATCAGGCGCAGGTCGACCGCATCGTAGCCAAGGCCTCGGTCGCCGCGCTGAACAAGCATCTGGTGCTGGCCAAGATGGCCGTCGAGGAGACTGGCCGTGGCTTGGTGGAAGACAAGGCCACCAAGAACATCTTCGCCTGCGAGCACATTACCAACTATCTGGCCGGTCAGAAGACCGTCGGCATCATCCGCGAAGACGATGTGATGGGCGTTGACGAAGTGGCCGAGCCCGTCGGCGTTGTCGCCGGCGTCACCCCGGTTACCAACCCGACCTCCACCGCGATCTTCAAGTCCCTGATCGCACTGAAGACCCGCTGCCCGATCGTGTTCGGCTTCCACCCCGGCGCACAGAAGTGCTCCGTCGAAGCCGCGCGCATCGTGCGTGACGCCGCCATCGAGGCCGGTGCCCCTGAGAACTGTATTCAGTGGATCGAGCACCCCTCCATCGAGGCAACCGGCGCACTGATGAAGCACCCGGGCATCGCCACGATCCTGGCCACCGGCGGCCCGGGCATGGTCAAGGCCGCATACTCCTCCGGCAAGCCCGCCCTAGGCGTGGGCGCGGGCAACGCCCCGGCCTACGTGGACAACGACGTGGACATCGTGCGCGCCGCCAACGATCTGGTGCTTTCCAAGCACTTCGACTACGGCATGATCTGCGCCACCGAGCAGGCCATCATCGCCCACAAGGACGTCTACGCTCCGCTTATCGCCGAAATGAAGCGCCGCAAGGCCTACTTCGTGAACGCGGAGGAGAAGGCCAAGCTCGAGCAGTACATGTTCGGCTGCACCTCCGGCTCCGGCCAGAAGCCCGTCCTGAACTCCGTGGTGCCGGGCAAGTCCCCGCAGTACATCGCCAAGGCCGCCGGCTTCGAGATCCCCGAAGACGCCACCATCCTGTGCGCCGAGTGCTCCGAGGTGTCGGACAACGAACCGCTGACCCACGAGAAGCTCGCCCCGGTGCAGGCCGTGCTCAAGGCCGATAATAAGGAACAGGCCTTCGAGATGGCCGAGGCCATGCTCAAGCTCGGCGCCGGCCACACCGCCGCCATCCACACCAACAACCAGGAGCTCGTGCGCGAGTACGGCGTGCGCATGCACGCCTGCCGCATCATCTGGAACCAGCCTTCGTCCCTGGGCGGCATCGGCGATATCTACAACGCCATCGCCCCGTCGCTGACCCTGGGCTGCGGCTCCTACGGCGGCAACTCGGTGTCCGGCAACGTGCAGGCCGTGAACCTGATCAACATCAAGCGCATCGCTCGGAGGAACAACAACATGCAGTGGTTCAAGATCCCGGCCAAGACCTATTTCGAGCCGAACGCGATCAAGTACCTGCGCGACATGTTCGGCATCGAAAAGGCCGTCATCGTGTGCGACAAGGTCATGGAGCAGCTCGGCATCGTCGATAAGGTCATCGACCAGCTGCGCGCCCGCGCCAACAACGTCACCTTCCGCATCATCGACTACGTGGAGCCCGAGCCCTCGGTCGAAACCGTCGAGAAGGGCGCGGAGATGATGCGCGAGGAGTTCGAGCCCGACACCATCATCGCGGTCGGCGGCGGCTCCCCGATGGATGCGGCCAAGATCATGTGGCTGCTCTACGAGCACCCGGAAATCGCCTTCTCCGACGTGCGCGAGAAGTTCTTCGACATCCGCAAGCGCGCGTTCAAGATTCCGCCGCTGGGCAAGAAGGCCAAGCTCGTGTGCATCCCGACCTCGTCGGGCACCGGCTCCGAGGTCACCCCGTTCGCCGTAATCACCGACCACAAGACCGGCTACAAGTACCCGATCACCGACTACGCCCTGACCCCGTCCGTGGCCATCGTTGATCCGGTGCTGGCCCGCACTCAGCCGCGCAAGCTCGCCTCCGACGCCGGCTTCGACGCCCTGACCCACAGCTTCGAGGCCTATGTGTCCGTGTATGCCAACGACTTCACCGACGGCATGGCACTGCACGCGGCCAAGCTCATCTGGGACAACCTGGCCGAATCCGTCAACGGCGAGCCCGGCCTGGCCAAGACCGACGCCCAGGAGAAGATGCACAACGCCGCCACCATGGCCGGCATGGCCTTCGGCTCCGCGTTCCTCGGCATGTGCCACGGCATGGCCCACACCATCGGTGCCCTGTGCCACATCGCCCATGGCCGCACCAACTCCATCCTGCTGCCCTACGTGATCCGCTACAACGGCTCTGTGCCCGAGGAGCCCACCAGCTGGCCGAAGTACAACAAGTACATCGCCCCGGAGCGCTACCAGGACATCGCCCGCAACCTCGGCATCGACACCGGCAAGACCCCGGCCGAAGCCGTGGAGAACCTGGCGAAGGCCGTCGAGGACTACCGCGACAACAAGCTCGGCATGAACAAGAGCTTCCAGGACTGCGGTGTGGACGAGGACTACTTCTGGAGTGTGCTCGACCAGATCGGTATGCGCGCCTATGAGGATCAGTGCACCCCGGCCAACCCGCGTATCCCCATGATCAACGACATGAAGGATATCGCCATCGCTGCTTACTACGGCGTCAGCCAGGCCGAAGGCCACAAGCTGCGCGTTGAGCGCGAAGGCGAAGCCGCAACCGAGGAAGCCTCCCAGCGTTGATTGTCGTCCGTTAGTTCGGCCGATCCCGCTAACCCGGCGATAGCCTAACCACCCAGTGCCCTGACTCCCACCCACGGGAGCCAGGGCACTGTCGTAAGTATCGGCTGCCACCAATTTTGCGGCTGATGGAGTTTGCCCGCTTGTTGTAACGGTTCACCTGTAGAACTGCACGGTTCGCCTGTGGGTTTGTTACATAGGTACGTAAACAATCCGCAGGCGAATAGTGATAACTGACAGGAATTCCGTGCAAGTTCGCAGTTGAGCCGTGACAACTGACAGGTGAACTACCTACTACCTATAAGGTGTGAGTCATCCGTCTAGTTTGCCCTGAAGCCCACGTACGCCATGATTTGCACGTAGCTACAAGGCTGCGACACGCCCGGCTTCTCCTGTCCTACGCCAATGCTTGAATATTCAAGTTGCCTGATTTGGGCTCGCAAATTGGAATATAAAAAGCGAGCGCGAAGGCAGGGGACTACAACCTGTGGTTCTCAGCTATTCGCGCACTGATGTCGGATGACCGCCAGAACGATATACGTCACGTATGTCCAACGGAGGCCATGCGCGCCGGTGCCCCGGAAGAAGCAGGTTGGTAAACAGTACAACGAATATCGCTAGAAAGGGCGGACGGCAATGGCGGGACAGAAAATCCGCATCAGGCTTAAGTCCTATGACCACGAGGTCATCGACCAATCGGCGAAGAAGATCGTCGAAACGGTGACGAACGCGGGCGCAACTGTTGTTGGCCCCGTTCCGCTGCCGACCGAGAAGAACGTCTTTTGTGTTATCCGTTCTCCTCACAAGTACAAGGATTCTCGCGAGCACTTCGAGATGCGCACTCATAAGCGCCTCATCGACATCGTGGACCCGACCCCCAAGGCCGTGGATTCCCTGATGCACATCGATCTGCCTGCAGATGTCAACATCGAGATCAAGCTGTAAGGGAGGGGGAAGCACAATGTCTAATCGCAAGGCTCTGCTGGGCAAGAAGCTCGGCATGTCTCAGGTGTGGGACGAGAACGGCTTCTTCGTGCCCGTCACCTTGATCGACGTCAACACCAACGTGGTGACCGCCGTCAAGACCGAGGAAACCGATGGCTACAAGGCCGTCCAGCTCGGCTACGGCGCCATCGACCCCACCAAGGTGACCAAGCCCCTGGCTGGCCACTTTGCCAAGGCCGGCGTCACCCCGCGTCGCCACCTCGCTGAGGTGCGCACCGACAATGTCGACGAGTTCCAGGTCGGTCAGGAACTGACCGCCGAACTGTTCGAGGAAGGCGCCGAGGTCGATGTGACCGGCACCACCAAGGGCAAGGGCTTCGCCGGCACCATCAAGCGTTGGGGCTTCAAGTCCTACCGCCGTTCTCACGGTTCCCACAAGAACGAGCGTCGTCCCGGTTCTGTGGGCGCATGCGCCACTCCGTCTCGTATCCTCAGGGGTAAGAAGATGGCCGGTCGCATGGGTCATGTCACCTCCACCGTGCAGAACCTCACCATCGTTTCCGCTGATGTCGAGAACGGCATCCTCGCTGTCAAGGGCGCCATCCCCGGCCCCAAGGGCGGTCTCGTTCTCGTCCGTTCGGCTGTGAAGGGAGCCTGATAAACCATGGCAAACGTTACTCTGAACGTCACCGACGCCAAGGGCCAGGCCACCGGCACCGTTGAGGCCCCCGCTGAGCTCTTCGGCTACTCCGCCGAAGACGTGAAGGCCCACATCCCGCTGATCCACCAGGTTGTCATCGCCCAGCTCGCTGCTGCTCGCGCTGGCACCCACGCCACCAAGACTCGTGGCATGGTCTCCGGCGGCGGCAAGAAGCCGTGGAAGCAGAAGGGCACCGGTCGTGCTCGTCAGGGCTCCATCCGCGCTCCTCAGTGGTACCACGGCGGCACCGTGTTCGGCCCGCAGCCGCGTGACTACTCTCAGCGCACCCCCAAGAAGATGAAGGCCGCTGCTCTGCGCTACATCCTCTCCGATCGCGCCAACGCCGGCCGCATCGCCGTGGTTGACTTCGGTATCACCGAGCCGTCCACCAAGGCTGCCATCGCCGCGCTCAACCCGATCACCGGTGACAAGTTCACCACCGTGGTGTTCACTCGCGACAACATCAACGAGTGGCTGTCCGTGCGCAACATCCCGACCGTTCACCCGATTTTCGTCGATCAGCTCAACACGTACGACGTGGTTACCTCGCAGTACGTGGTCTTCACCAAGGAAGCCCTCGAGGCTTTCGTGGCTGCCAAGACCGAGCCGAAGGAGGCCTGATTTAGATGGTCGCTATTCACAAGCCCGCTCACGACGTGATTCTTAAGCCCGTCGTTTCCGAGAAGAGCTACGCCGCTTCCGACCGTGGCCAGTACACCTTCGTGGTTGCCCCGGATTCGAACAAGGTGCAGATCAAGCAGGCAATTGAAGAGATCTTCAAGGTCAAGGTGACGAGCGTCAACACCCTCAACCGCGCTGGCAAGAAGCAGCGCACCCGCACCGGTTTCGGTCAGCGTGTCTCCCAGAAGCGCGCTATCGTGACCGTCGCCGAGGGCCAGACGATCGACATCTTCGGCAACTGAAGGCTAGCCGAGAAAAGTTAAAGGAAGAACTATATTATGGCTATCCGCGTTTATAAGCCGACGTCCGCAGGCCGCCGCAACGCGTCTGTGTCGGATTTCTCCGATCTGACCCGTTCCACGCCTGAGAAGTCGCTGGTTCGCAAGAACTCCAAGACCGGCGGTCGTAACTCCTACGGCCGTATCACCTCCCGCCATCGCGGTGGTGGCCACAAGCGTCAGTACCGTCTCATCGACTTCAAGCGTTGGGACAAGGACGGCGTGCCCGCCAAGGTTGCCGAGATCGAATACGATCCGAACCGTTCCGCCCGTATCGCCCTCCTGCACTTCGCAGATGGCGAGAAGCGCTACATCATCGCGCCGAAGGGTGTCAAGCAGGGCGACGTCATCGAGACTGGTGCTCAGGCTGATATCAAGCCGGGCAACAACCTGCCGCTGAAGAACATCCCGACCGGTACCGTGGTTCACGCTATTGAGCTCCGCCCGCTGGGTGGCGCCAAGATCGCTCGTTCCGCCGGCACCTCCGTCCAGCTCGTCGCCAAGGATGGCGCCTACGCCCAGCTGCGTATGCCCTCCGGCGAAATTCGCAACGTCGACGCGAACTGCCGCGCCACTGTTGGTGAGGTCGGCAACGAAGACCACGCCAACATCCAGCTTGGCAAGGCCGGCCGCGCTCGTTGGATCGGTCATCGTCCGATCACCCGTGGTGAGTCCATGAACCCGGTCGACCACCCGCACGGCGGTCGTACCCGCGGTGGCAAGCCGCCGGTCTCCCCGTGGGGCAAGGGCGAAGTTCGTACTCGTCGTCCGAAGAAGGCTTCGAACAAGATGATTGTTCGTCGTCGTCCGAATGGCAAGAACCGCAAGTAAGGGAGTATCGAGAAGATGACTCGTAGCATCAAGAAGGGCCCCTTCGTCGACGCCCACTTGCAGAAGAAAGTCGACGAGCAGAACGAGAAGGGCACCCACAACGTCATCAAGACGTGGTCCCGTCGTTCGATGATCACCCCTGATTTCATCGGACACACCTTCGCCGTTCACGATGGTCGCAAGCATGTCCCGGTGTTCGTCACCGAGGCCATGGTTGGTCACAAGCTGGGTGAGTTCGCCCCCACGAAGACCTTCAAGGGTCACGTGAAGGACGACAAGAAAGCCCGCCGTTAAGGATAAGGAACAAGAACATGGAAGCTAAAGCAATCGCTCGTCACGTCCGCGTGACGCCGCGCAAGGCTCGCCGCATGGTCGACCTCATCCGCGGCAAGAAGGCGACCGAAGCCATCACCATTTTGAAGTTCGCCCCCCAGGCTGCGGCCCTGCCGGTTCGCAAGACCTTGGAGAGCGCCATCGCCAACGCTCGCACTAAGGCCGATCAGGCCGGTGAGCCGTTCCGCGAGAACGACCTGGTCATCAAGGAGACCTACGTTGATGAAGGCGTGACCCTCAAGCGCTTCCGCGCTCGTGCTCAGGGCCGTGCTGCTCGCATCAACAAGCGCACCTCCCACATCACGGTCGTCGTGGCTAACAAGGAAGGAGCCCGCTAAAGATGGGTCAGAAGATCAATCCGTTTGGCTACCGTCTGGGCATCACCGAGAACCACCGCTCCAAGTGGTTCTCCGATTCCAACAAGGCCGGCGAACGCTACCGCGACTTCGTCCTCGAGGATGATCAGATCCGCAAGGAGATGAGCAAGGACCTCGAGCGCGCAGGCGTGTCCCGCATCATCATCGAGCGCACCCGCGACCGCGTCCGCGTGGACATTCACACCGCCCGCCCGGGCATCGTGATCGGTCGTCGTGGCGCTGAGGCTGAGCGTGTTCGCGCCAAGCTCGAGAAGATGACCGGCAAGCAGGTTCAGCTCAACATCTTCGAAGTCAAGAACGCCGCGCTGGACGCCCAGCTCGTCGCTCAGGGCATCGCCGAGCAGCTGACCAACCGCGTCACCTTCCGTCGTGCCATGCGCAAGGCTCAGCAGGACGCCATGCGCGCCGGTGCCAAGGGTATCCGCATCAAGCTCTCCGGCCGTCTCGGCGGCGCGGAAATGAGCCGTTCCGAGTTCTACCGCGAGGGCCGCGTTCCGCTGCAGACCCTCCGTGCCCTCATCGATTACGGCTTCTTCGAGGCCAAGACCACCTACGGCCGTATCGGCGTGAAGGTGTGGATCTACAAGGGCGATATGACCGAATCCGAGTTCGAAGAGCAGCAGGCTGCCCAGAACAACCGTCAGGGCCGTCGTGGCGGTGATCGCCGTCCGCGCCGTGGCAACCGTCAGGCCGCAGCCCAGGCCAACGCCGAGGCCCCCAAGGCCGAAGCTCCGGCCCAGGCCGCTGAAGCTGCAGAAACTAAGGAGTGAGCAAGAATGCTTATCCCCAAGAGGACTAAGTACCGCAAGCAGCACCGTCCTGTGCGCTCTGGCATGTCCAAGGGCGGCAACGAGATCAACTTCGGTGATTTCGCCATCCAGGCTCTGGCTCCGGCCTACGTGACCAACCGCCAGATCGAAGCCGCTCGTATCGCCATGACCCGCTACATCAAGCGTGGCGGTCGTGTGTGGATCACCATCTTCCCGGATCGCCCGCTGACCAAGCACGCTCTTGGTGCTCGAATGGGTTCCGGTAAGGGTGCCCCCGAGTTCTGGGTCGCCAACGTTCGCCCCGGTCGCGTGATGTTCGAAATCGGCGGCGTGTCTGAGGATGTCGCTCGCGAGGCTCTGCGCCGCGCTATCGACAAGCTCCCCATGAAGTGCCGTGTTATCGCTCGTGAAGGTGGTGATATCTGATGGCAATCGGTACCGCTGATTACTCCATCAAGAATCTCAACGAGAAGACCAATGAGGAGATTGAGGGCTTCCTGAAGAAGTCCAAGGAAGAGCTGTTCAACCTGCGCTTCCAGCACGCCACTGGTCAGCTCGAGAACACTGCCCGTCTCAAGGCCGTCAAGCGCGACATCGCCCGCATGTACACCGTGCTGCGCGAACGCGAGCTTGGCATCGGTCAGGAGCCGGCCGCTACGGAAGCTAAGGAGAACTGATCATGGCTGAAGAGCGCAATTTCCGCAAGGTTCGCCGCGGCTATGTCGTGTCCGATGCCATGGACAAGACCATCGCCGTTGAGCTCGAAAAGCGTTCGACCCACCCGCTGTACGGCAAGGTCGTTCGTTCCACCAAGAAGGTCAAGGCCCATGATGAACACAACGAAGCCCACGTTGGCGACCTTGTGAGTATTATGGAGACTCGGCCTCTGAGCAAGACCAAGCGCTGGCGTCTCGAATCCATTATCGAGCGCGCCAAGTAAGTAAAGTTCGGCAAGGCTCCGCGTACATTGCGGCACTCTTGGCCCCTTAAGGGCGGGGAGTGCCGCAGTGTGCGGGGAGAACCAGCTCGGCTAAGGAGAATCAATGATTCAGCAGGAAACGCGGCTTCATGTCGCCGACAACACGGGTGCGAAGGAACTCCTCGCCATCCGAGTGCTCGGCGGATCGAAGCGACGCTATGCCGGCATCGGCGACGTGATCGTCGCCTCCGTCAAGGACGCCATTCCTGGCGGGTCGGTCAAGAAGGGCGACGTGGTTAAGGCTGTCGTCGTCCGTACTGTCAAGGAATCCCGCCGTGCGGATGGTTCCTACATCAAGTTCGACGAGAACGCCGCCGTCATTCTCGGCTCCGGCCGTGAACCGAAGGGCACTCGTATCTTCGGACCGGTTGGTCGTGAACTGCGCGAGCACAAGTTCATGAAGATCGTGTCCCTCGCCCCGGAGGTGATCTGAGATGGTAGCCAAGATCAAGAGCGGCGACCTCGTTAAGGTCATCCGCGGCAAGGATAAGGGCAAGGAAGGCACCGTCAAGCAGGTGCTGCCCAACGATCGACTGATCGTCGAAGGCGTGCAGATCGTCAAGAAGCACGTTCGCGCCACCCAGCAGGGCCAGCAGGCCGGCATCGTCTCCGTCGAGGCGCCGATCCATCGCTCCAACGTGATGGTCGTCGATCCGGAGACCAAGCAGCCGACCCGCGTTGGCGTTATCGTCAAGGAAGAGGCGCGTGACGGCAAGGTCAAGACCGTGCGCGTGCGCGTCGCCAAGAAGTCCGGAAAGGAGCTGGCATGACCGATACTACTGTCGAAGCGCCGGCCACCCCGCGCTTGAAGGTCAAGTACAACGAGCAGATCATCCCTGAGCTCGAGAAGGAGTTCGGTTACTCCAACCCGATGCAGATCGCTCGCGTCCAGAAGATTGTCGTCTCCATGGGTGTGGGTGCCGCTGCCCGCGACTCCAAGCTCATCGAAGGCGCTGTCAAGGATCTGACCCTGATCACCGGCCAGAAGCCGAAGATCACCAAGGCCAAGAAATCCGTCGCTCAGTTCCACCTGCGTGAAGGCCAGGCCATCGGCGCATACGTCACCCTGCGTGGCGACCGTATGTGGGAATTCCTTGATCGTCTGCTGACCCTGGCGCTGCCCCGCATCCGCGACTTCCGCGGCATCAACGGCCACCAGTTCGATGGCCAGGGCAACTACAACTTTGGTCTCACCGAGCAGTCCATGTTCCACGAGATCGATCCTGATTCGATCGATCATCAGCGTGGTATGGACATCACCGTGGTGACCTCCACCAAGGACGACAAGGAAGCTTACGCGCTGCTCAAGCACCTCGGCTTCCCCTTCAAGGAGAACTGATATGGCAAAAACCGCTCTGAAGAACAAGGCGGCCGCAAAGCCGAAGTTCAAGGTGCGCGCCTACACGCGCTGCCAGGTCTGCGGTCGTCCCCACTCCGTCTACCGCAAGTTCGGCCTGTGCCGCATCTGCCTTCGCGAGAAGGCCCACCGCGGCGAGCTGCCCGGAGTTACGAAGTCCAGTTGGTAAACATCGACGCTGAAGGTCCGCGGCCCCAGACTTCCCTGCACTAGGGGAGCGGGGCGGCGGAAACCACGGCGAGAAAGGGCAACAAGCCCAAATGACAATGACAGATCCGATCGCAGACATGCTCACGCGTCTGCGTAACGCGAGCGCGGCCAAGCACGAAACCGTGGATATGCCGTACTCCAAGTTCAAGGCGAACATCGCCGAGATCCTGAAGCGCGAAGGCTTTATCAAGGACTTCTCCGCTAAGGAAGCCAAGGTCGGCCAGACTCTTGAGGTCACCCTCAAGTACGGTCCGAACGGTGAGCGTTCCATTCAGGGCATCAAGCGCATCTCCAAGCCGGGCCTTCGTCGTTACGCGAAGTCCGACTCCCTGCCGATGCCGCTCGGTGGTCTGGGTATCGCCATCATCTCGACCTCCTCGGGACTGCTGACTCAGAAGGAATGCCTCGACCGAGGCATTGGCGGCGAAATTGTCGCCTACGTGTGGTGAGAAAGGAGAGCTGAAACATGGCATCGCATATTGGTAAGCTCCCCATCGCCATCCCTGCTGGCGTTGAAGTCAAGATCGAAGGTCAGTCCTTCTCCGCCAAGGGCGCGAAGGGCACTGACTCCTACGAGATCCCGGAAGGCATCACCGCTGCCGTCGAAGGCAACGAGATCGTCCTCACCCCGGCTGATGACCTGCGTCCGACCCGTGCCAAGCACGGTCTGGCCCGCTCCATCATGGCCGGCATGGTCAAGGGTGTGCACGATGGCTACTCCAAGACCCTTGAGATCGTCGGCACCGGTTACCGCGCCGTCGCCAAGGGCCAGGGCATCGAGTTCTTCCTCGGATACTCCCACACCATCACCGTCAACCCGCCCGAAGGCATCACGCTGAAGGTTACCGATCCGACCCACGTGGTCGTCGAAGGTACCGACAAGCAGGCTGTGGGTCAGGTTGCCGCCAACATCCGCAAGCTGCGCGCTCCGGAACCCTACAAGGGCAAGGGCGTCAAGTACGCCGACGAGCACATCCTGCGCAAGGCTGGAAAGGCTGGTAAGTGATATGAGCGTCAAGATTCTCGGAAAAGGCAAGAAGGCTGCTCTGCAGCGCCGTCATGCTCGTCTCCGCAAGCGCATCTCCGGTACCGCCGAGCGTCCGCGCCTGGTGGTCACCCGCTCCAACCGCCACATGGTTGCCCAGGTGGTCGACGACACCAAGGGCATGACCCTCGTGTCCGCCTCCACCCTGCAGGCCGACTTCGCCGGCTTCGAGGGCACCAAGGTCGAGGCCGCCAAGAAGGTCGGCGAGCTGATTGCTGAGAAGGCCAAGGCCGCCGGCATCACCGAGGTTGTGTTCGACCGCGGTGGCAACAAGTACACCGGTCGCGTCGCAGCCGTTGCTGAAGGCGCCCGTGAGGGAGGTCTGGCACTGTGAGCGACATCGAAACGAAGGAAACCCAAGTGGCTGAAGAAACTCAGAACACTGCGGCAACCGAATCCAACAACGAGGATCGTCGCGGCAACCGTCGTGGCAACCGCGGTGAAGGCCGTCGCGGCGAGCGTCGCAACCGTCGTGAAGAGAACCACGGCGACGAGCTGCTCGATCGCGTGGTGACCATCAACCGCGTGTCCAAGACCCACAAGGGTGGTCGTACGTTCAGCTTCGCCGCCCTCGTGGTGGTCGGCGACGGCAACGGCACCGTGGGTGTCGGCTACGGCAAGTCCCGTGAAGTTCCTGCCGCTATCGCCAAGGGCCAGCTCGACGCCAAGAAGCACATGTTCACTGTGCCTCGCGTCCGCGGCACCATCACCCACCCGGTTCAGGGTCACGACGCCGCCGGCACTGTGCTGCTGCGTCCGGCCGCCCCGGGTACCGGTGTAATCGCCGGCGGTTCCGTGCGCGCCGTCATGGAGTGCGCAGGCATCACCGACGTGCTGTCCAAGTCCATGGGTTCCGCCACCGCGGTTAACGTGGTGCGCGCCACCGTGGATGCCCTCAAGCAGCTCGAAGAGCCCGAAGAGATCGCCGCCCGTCGTGGCCTGGCCCTCAACGAGGTTGCTCCCGATGCCCTGCTGCGCGCTCGCGCCGCCGGCATCGCCGAGGCCCGCAAGGCTCGTGAAGAGGCTGCCGCCAAGGCCGCCCAAGCGCAGAAGGATGGTGAGTGAGCATGGCTAACCTGAAGATTACGCTGCACCACGGCCTCGTGAACCGTACGCCGAAGCAGCGCGCCACCGCGCACACCCTCGGCCTCAACAAGATCGGCAAGACCGTGATTCGCGAGGACACCCCGGCCAACCGTGGTCTGGTGAACGTGGTGCGTCACCTGGTCACCGTCGAGGAGGTTGACTGATTATGGCAGATAACGAAATCCTGCAGATGCACGATCTGAAGCCTGCCCCGGGTGCCAACAAGGACCGCATTCGTGTGGGCCGTGGTGAAGGCTCCAAGGGTAAGACCTCTGGTCGTGGCGCCAAGGGTCAGACCAAGCGCAACCACGTGCGTCCGGGCTTTGAAGGCGGCCAGCTGCCGACCTACATGCGCCTGCCGAAGCTGCGTGGCTTCAAGAACCCGTTCAAGACCGAGTTCCAGGTCATCAACATCGCTCGTCTGGTCGAGGTCTTCCCGGCCGGCGGCGAAGTGACCGTCGAAGAGCTCGTCGCCAAGGGCGCCGTGCGCAACGGCTACCCGGTGAAGGTTCTGGGCGATGGCGAGACCACCGTGGCATTCACCCTCAAGGGCATCAAGGCTTCGGCTTCCGCCAAGGCCAAGATCGAAGCCGCTGGCGGCTCTGTCTCCGAGGACTAAAATCCACGGGGATGACCCAAGCATAGAAGTTACCCCCGCCCGCATTTGATCGCGGACGGGGGTAACGTCGTCTTTGCGCCCATACAGCGCCTATGCGCACATCTCGTTGCCATGCAACGCAAATCATCGGCATATCGCCAGTCCTGTCATCAACGGACAACCCCCGTCATTCTGAACGCGGCGGAATATCATCCATCTCTCGCGGCTGGAAGGTGCTTCACTGCCGTTCAGCATGACGATATCGTATCGTTCATGAACATCCAGTACACAGCAAACATTTACGAGACGTTCAGTGCCATAAGTAGGCACGTTAGACTATGCTCGTTCGATAGTTTGTGTATTTTCAATCACTCCGGGTGTGTTATAGGGAGGAAACTCAGGTGAGGACACTAATCCAGGCCCTGAAGACCAAGGAACTGAGGAAGAAGATTCTCTTCGTCCTCTTCATCATCATTATTTATCGCATCGGTTCGTTCATCCCCACCCCGGGTGTGGACTACAACGTGGTCAACGAATGCATGGCCAAGATGGGCTCCGGCAGCCAGGAGAACTTCATCGGACTGGTGAACCTGTTCTCCGGTGGTGCCATGCTCCAGCTGTCCATCTTCGCACTGGGCGTGATGCCGTACATCACCGCATCCATTGTGATCCAGCTGCTGCGCGTGGTGATTCCGCGCTTCGAAGCGCTGCACAAGGAAGGCCAGTCCGGTGAGGCAAAGCTCACCCAGTACACGCGTTACCTGACCATCGGCCTGGCGGTGCTTCAGTCCACCACCATTCTGGTGACCGCCCGCTCCGGCGCGCTGTTCAACTACGCCTGCGATCAGGTCATCCCCGACGGCTCCGTGTGGAACCTCGTCGTTATGGTGCTGATCATGACCGGCGGTACCGGCCTGATCATGTGGATGGCCGAATTGGTGACCGATAAGGGCATCGGCCAGGGTATGTCTGTGTTGATCTTCATGTCCATTTGCTCCGGCTTCCTGCCGCAGCTGTGGGAGATCGGTTGGGGCACGAACGGCACCGATGGCAACTGGTGGAAGTTCGGCATCGTCGTGGGCGTGCTGGTCGTTATCCTCATCTTCGTTGACTTCGTGGAACTGTCGCAGCGTCGTATCCCGGTGCAGTACACCCGCCGTATGATCGGCCGCAAGATGTACGGTGGCTCCTCCACCTACCTACCGCTGAAGGTCAATATGTCTGGCGTTATCCCGCCGATCTTCGCCTCCTCGATCCTGGCCATCCCGACTCTGATCGCCCAGTTCGGCGACTCTGATCAGGCATGGGTCAAGTGGATCAACTCCAACCTGGCGAACACCACCAGCGTGTGGTACATCGCGCTGTACGCGCTGATGATCGTGTTCTTCTGCTTCTTCTACACGTCGATCACGTTCAACCCGGACGAGACCGCCGACAACATGAAGCAGTACGGTGGCTTCATCCCCGGCATCCGCGCCGGCAACGCCACCAGCCGCTACCTGACTTATGTGATGAACCGACTCAACACCGTCGGTGCCGTCTACCTGCTGTTCGTGGCCCTGATCCCGACCGTGCTGATCATGGCTCTCGGCCTCAACACCCAGCTGCCGTTCGGTGGCACCACCATCCTGATCATCGCGGGCGTCGGCCTCGACACCCTGCGTCAGGCCAAGGCCCAGACCGAGCAGTTCCAGTACGCCGGATTCCTGTTCGAGAACACGAGCCACACCGAGGGCTGAGGCTCTCAACCCACAACCATTCAGTAATCCAATTACGTGCAAAGGAAAACCATCATGCGCATGTTGATCATGGGCCCCCAGGGCGTCGGCAAGGGCACCCAGGCCGCGCTGCTCGCCGAGCACTATGGCATCCCCACCATCTCCACCGGCGACATCTTCCGCTACAACATCAAGAACAAGACCGAACTCGGTCTTGAAGCCATGAGCTACACCGACAAGGGTGAGCTGGTTCCGGACGAACTGACCAACAAGATCGTCAAGGACCGTCTGGCCATGGACGATGTCAAGAACGGTTGGATTCTCGACGGCTACCCGCGCAACGCCTCCCAGGTTGTGGCGCTGGACGCCATGCTCGAAGACCTCGGCACCCCGCTGGACGCCGTGGTTGCTCTCGACGCCAACCATGATGTGCTTATGCACCGCATGGCCAAGCGTGCCGAAGAGCAGGGCCGCACCGACGATACGCCGGAGGTCATTGCCAAGCGTCTTGAGACCTATGCCAAGGAGACCGCTCCGCTGCTGGACACCTACGCCTCGCGCGGACAGCTCGTCGCCATCGACGGCGAGGGTGACGTCGACGCCATCCAGGCCAACATCGTCGCCGCTCTCGACGCTCGCTGAATTTAGGTACTGATACACAAGAGGGACTCCAAACCGACACGCCGTGTGCTGGTTTGGGGCCCCTCTTGTGTATTCTTGCAAGTTGGTGTGTTTTCAGGGGTAATTACGCCTCACTAAACACAACAGTGTAATCGTCCAAAGGATAGGAACTTCAGGCGCATGGCAAAAGACGGTGTGATCGAAGTCGAAGGTCAGGTAGTGGAGGCACTGCCGAACGCGATGTTCCGCGTTGAACTGGAGAACAAGCATATTGTGCTTGCTACCATCTCCGGCAAGATGCGTAAGAACTACATTCGCATCCTTCCCCAGGATCGTGTCGTACTGGAAATGAGCCCGTACGACCTCAACCGCGGACGTATTACGTACCGCTATAAGTAAAGGTACAAGTAAAGGAAAACCATGAAGGTCAGCCCTAGTGTGAAGAGGATCTGCGAAAACTGCCGCGTGATCCGTCGTCACGGCCGCGTCATGGTGATCTGCGTCAACCCGCGCCACAAGCAGCGCCAGGGCTGAGCAGATTCCAGCGGCACTAAGTAAACAAGGCACTCAATCACAGTGCTTCCCTCTGGGAACGACACTGAACCACGGGTACGTAGGCCCGTGCCGGGGAACCGGACGAATGGGTGCAAGACCTACGTTAACCAGAAGGAATCGCAATGGCACGTCTTGCCGGAGTCGACATCCCCAATGAGAAGCGCATCGAGATCGCCCTCACCTATATTTTCGGTGTGGGTCGCACTCGTGCCAAGGAAACGCTTGCCGCGACCGGTGTGAACCCGGATACCCGCGTCAAGGATCTGACTGACGAGCAGCTCATCACGCTGCGTGACTACCTCGAAGCCAACTACAAGATCGAGGGTGACCTGCGTCGTGAAATCGACGCGGATATTCGTCGCAAGATTCAGATCAACTGCTACCAAGGCCAGCGTCACCGTAAGGGACTTCCTGTGCGCGGTCAGCGCACCAAGACCAACGCTCGCACCCGCAAGGGCCCGAAGCGCACGGTTGCCGGAAAGAAGAAGGCCACCAAGTAATCGGTGGCATGTTCCAGACCACGGGATGAACAATCCCATCGCCTGGACGTCAAACAGATAAGTTCGTTACTAGGAAACGAGGGTCAATGGCAGCGCCTAAGCAAGCCGCTCGTAAGCCCCGTCGTCGCGATCGTAAGTCGATCCCGGTCGGCCAGGCTCACATCAAGTCCACTTTCAACAACACGATCATCTCGATCACCGATCCGTCCGGCGCCGTGGTGTCCTGGGCCTCCGGTGGCGATGTCGGCTTCAAGGGCTCCCGCAAGTCCACGCCGTACGCCGCTGGTATGGCTGCTGAGTCCGCCGCCCGCAAGGCGATGGAGCACGGTGTCAAGAAGGTCGACGTGTTCGTCAAGGGCCCGGGTTCCGGTCGTGAAACCGCCATCCGCTCCCTGCAGTCCGCGGGCCTTGAGGTCGGTTCCATCACCGACGTCACCCCGCAAGCCCACAACGGCGTTCGTCCTCCGAAGCGTCGTCGCGTCTGAGCACTCAGCAATACCAAACCAATCCAAAACCGCCTGACCGGTGAGTGCACCACCGAGTTCAAGCTGAAAGGATAACCACAGTGCTTATTGCACAGCGTCCGACTCTGACCGAGGAATCTCTGAATCCGCAGCGCTCCCGCTTCACCATCGAGCCGCTTGAGCCTGGCTTCGGCTATACGCTCGGCAACTCGCTGCGTCGCACGCTGCTGAGCTCCATCCCCGGTGCTGCCGTGACCTCCGTGCGTATCTCCGGCGCCCTGCATGAGTTCACCACTCTGCCGGGCGTGCAGGAGGATGTCACCGAGATCCTGCTCAACATCAAGGGCATCGTGCTCACCAGCGAGTACGACGAGCCTGTGGTCATGTATCTGCGTAAGAGTGGCAAGGGCGAGGCAGTCGCCGGGGATATCACCCCGCCGGCTGGCGTCACCATCGCCAATCCTGACAAGCACATCGCAACCCTCGCTGAGGATGGCGAGCTCGAAATCGAGTTCACCGTCGAGCGTGGCCGTGGCTATGTGCCCGCGCAGATGAACAAGAGCGACAATGATGAAATCGGCCGCATCCCGGTTGATTCCATCTACTCCCCGGTGCTCAAGGTGAGCTACAAGGTCGAGGCCACCCGTGTCGAACAGCGCACGGACTTCGACAAGCTCATTCTGGACGTGGAGACCAAGCCCGCCATCTCCCCGCGTGATGCGGTGGCTTCCGCCGGTTCGACCCTGGTCGAGCTGTTCGGCCTGTGCCGTGAGCTCAACACCCAGGCCGAAGGCGTCGAGGTTGGCCCGGCCCCGGTGGCTGAGGAATCCAACCCCGAGATGGCTGTTCCGATCGAGGATCTCAACCTTACGCAGCGCAGCTACAACTGCCTCAAGCGTGAGGGCATCCACACCATCGGTGAGCTCGTCTCCCACACCGAGCAGGATCTGCTCGACATTCGCAATTTCGGTATGAAGTCGATCGATGAAGTCAAGGAAAAGCTGCAGACCCTGGGTCTGAGCCTTAAGGCTTCGCCGATGGCCTTCGACACCAATAACCTCGAAGGTGGCACCTTCTTCTCGCCTGAGGACGAGTGATCAGCCACTTTTGACCAACCGCCCGTTGTGAATGGGCTGCGGATGTTCGGGCATATGCCCACCTGCAGCCCTAACGGACAATAAGGAGTAAATCCATGCCTACACCCAAGAAGGGCCCGCGTCTGGCGTCCAGCCCCGCGCACGAGCGCCTTATGCTGGCTAACATGGCTACCAGCCTGTTCCAGAACGGCCGTATCGTCACCACGCTGCCGAAGGCCAAGCGCCTCCGCCCGCTGGCCGAGCGCCTGATCACCTTCGCCAAGCGCGGTGATCTGCACTCCCGTCGTCGCGTGATGCGCGTCATCCGCAACAAGTCCGTGGTGCACATTCTGTTCACCCAGATCGCCCAGCAGATGGAGCAGCGTGAGGGTGGCTACACCCGTATCGTCAAGATCGCCCCGCGCGTGGGCGATGCCGCTCCTGCCGCTATCATCGAGCTCGTCACCGAGCCGGTGTCCGCCAAGCAGGCTGTGGTGAAGGAAGCCGAAGCTACCACCAAGGTTGCCGAAGAAGCTCCCGCTCAGGCTGAAGAAGCTGTGACCGAGGAGACCGCTGCTACCGAGGCTCCGGCTGAGGAAGCTGCTGAGGCCACCGAAGCCGAGAAGGCCGAGTGAGCATAGCGTTTCGCTAAGCGATAATGAAGGGCTGGAATCCGATTGGGTTCCAGCCCTTTGTGTATTTCTGACGTATTGCTGTGGTTGGTATTTCTAGGTTGTTGCAGCCGTGGCAGTCTCAGCGTTTACTGCGGGAGCGTTTACTGTGGGACGCAGGTCGTGTCCTATAGCACTGGGACTTACAGCGTGCGTACGGCGCGAATCGCTTCTGCGCGTGAGGCAAGCTGATCATCCGGGGGATAGGCGATATGCTCCAGCGTCAATCCCTGCGGAGCAATAGGCCCCGACGACCCCTCACGCACAGGATTGGCCATTTTATCGGCGAACCAATCCAGCGTTTTGCGCCCCGAACCAACCTTGATGCACGAGCCGACCAAGGAACGCACCATATTGCGGGCAAAGGCGTCCGCCACAATCGTAAACACCGCCAACCCGGACTCCAGCGACGGCGTGCGCCAAGCCTCACCCATCGTCATATCGTCCCCAACCAATGGTGTGACGGGAATCCTGCGCCAATACGCGGTTTTGACCTCACGAATCGTCGTGCCTCCCGGATTGGGCGTGGCGAACGAACCAAAATCATGCAAACCGATTGTCATCGCCGCAGCTTGATTCATGAGCTCCAGATCCAAGTCTTCATCCAACTGCAATACGCAGCCGCGCAGTCGCGGATCAACCTCAGCGAATCTATCGGCCACGCGATAGATATAGGTACGCTCCAGCGCAGAGAAGCGCGCATCGAACCCATCAGGGGCGACGCTCACCCGGTGAATCGCGATATCCTTCGGCAGCACAGCCCTAAGCCGACGGGCCAGAGCATCAGGTGCCGATACCTGCATATGCCCCACGCAACGCTGCAACACCTCATCAGACACATCCACATGCGCAACCTGATGCGACGCATGCACTCCGGTATCGGTACGGCCGGCTACAGTCAGGCGCAACGGTTCGGATTCATCGGCATCATCCACGCGCAATACCTTGTGCAATGCCGCCTCGATGCTGCCCTGCACGGTGCGCCTGTCCGGCTGTTTGGCCCAGCCGAAAAAGTCGCCACCATCATATGCCAAGTCAATGCGCAGTCGTGTCATAGGCCATATTGTAGCGATACCGCGGCGTTGGTGACCTGCGCGTAACAAACCAGTGCATTTGCAGAAACGGCAGGGGGATAGGTTGTAGCCATCAAGCGGCAAGCACCGTCTGCGGTTCCTCGCGCGCGAAAACGTGCGGGTGATATGCAGTCTTGCGTTGCCGACAGAGGACTTGCGGCCTGTTACCCAGACGGCAGCCGGCCGTGAGTTGAGCACGCCTGCACGGGCTTGTACCTGCAGGCTGAGATCAAAGGAGAGACGCAATGATCGAATCCGCGGCACGCAGATTGGCGCATGAACTAGTAAACCGCCGCGAGGCGATCAACCGCGAGCTGTCGCGCAACGGCGTGCGTTTCGGCATCTACAAAAACGGTGAATACCATGATCGGCTATTTCCCTACGATCCAGTGCCGCGCATCATCGAATCCGATGAATACGACGAGCTGGAACGAGGCTTGAAACAGCGCGTCAACGCGCTGAACGCCTACCTGAAAGACATTTATTCCGACAAGGAAATCATTCACGACGGTGTGGTACCGGAAGAATATGTGTATACCTCCGCCGGCTACTTCCCGCAGGTCAATGGCGTGACGCCTCCCGGCGGCGTATTCGCCCACATCGCCGGCGAAGACCTGGTGCAGGGGGAGGACGGTAAATGGTGGGTGCTGGAGGATAATCTGCGCATCCCCTCCGGTGCCAGCTACCCGCTGTTCGTGCGCGATATCGAACGCCGCATCTCGCCGCGCCTGTTCCGCGACGTGCACATTCGCGACAACCGCGAATACCCGCGCCTGCTGCGCAAAGCCATGGATTTCGTCTCCACCGAAGGCATCGCCGTGGTGCTTACCCCAGGTCGCTACAATTCCGCATTCTTCGAACACGCGTATCTGGCCGAAAAAACCGGTGCGGCGCTCGCCTTCCCGGAGGATCTGGAAGTGGTGGACAACAAGGTCTACTTCCTTGACTATGCCGGCAAGCGCCACCGCGTGGGTGCCGTCTACCGCCGCTTGTCCGATGAATATCTTGATCCGTTTGCCTTCAACCCTGATTCCGTGATCGGCGTGCCGGGCATCCTGTCCGCCTATCGCGCGGGCAACGTGGCCATTATCAACGCACCCGGCAATGGTGCGGCCGACGACAAGGCCATCTATTATTTCGTGCCGCAGATGATCAAGTATTATCTGGGCGAAGAGCCGATTCTGCAGAATGCGCCCACCTATATGCCAATGTTCGAAGCCGACCGCAAGCAGGTGCTTGACCGACTGGGCGAACTGGTGATCAAGGACGTGGCCGAAGCAGGCGGCTACGGCGTGGTGTTCGGCTCGTCGCTTGACACGGCCGGGCGCGCGGATCTCGCCGAACGCATCAAGCAGGAGCCACGCCGCTTCATCGCGCAGGAGGTCATCCAGTTCCGCGACATCGACGTGGTCGACCCCGAAACCGGCCAAATGTCGCCACGCAAATGCGATCTGCGTGCCTTCGTGGTGACCGGCAAGAACACACACGTGTGGTATTCGGGCCTGACCCGTTACTCGTCGGTGCCTGGCCAGATGATCGTCAACTCTTCGCAGGGCGGCGGTTTCAAGGATACGTGGGTGTTGGCACCCGAAAGTGGTGTGGAGCATGAGCAGGGTGCCGAAATGCAGGTGGTAAATCTGCTCAGCCAGTCGCGCCGGCACTCGTTGTCGCTGGTCACCGCATCCAAAGCCGACAATCTCTATTGGTTGGGCCGTTACACGGAGCGTGCATTCACCACGTTGAACCAGTTCTTCCCCTTCTATGATCGCGTGATGGACACCGATGTGGATGCGTTCCGCCCGTTCGCTCAGGCGCTGGATCTGCCGGTGGATTTCGAGGACTTCGACGAGTTCGTGCAGAACTTCCTCTACGACGGCTCCAACCCGGACTCCGTGCGGTACGCGGTTACCGCCGCATTCAATAACGCGGTGATTCTGCGCCCGGAACTAAGCTCGCGCTTGCTGCAATACGTCGAGCTGGCGGTGACCAACATCACGTCGGCAGCCAAGAACGCCACCGACGCCGACGATATCTACAATCAGCGCGACATTGCCGACGACATGCTCGCCTTCTGGGGTGGCATCGAGAACTCTCCGGTCGATCCCACGCTGAAAGCGTTCATCTTCATTGGCAAATACCTGGAGCGCATTGACCTGTACACGCGTTTCGGTCTGTCGATGGAAGAAATGGACGCGCCGATGCGCAAGCTCGCCTCCTATTCCATGACGCTTGACGGTATGCCGTTGCCCAGCTGCTTCGTCGAAGGTTTGAGCTGGCTGATCGGCCAGCTGCCGGCACGTGGCTATGATGAACTCGCCAAGCAGCTCAACAAGTACTTGGAAGACTATTCCGGTCGTGTCAGCGCGCTGGCCATCAAAGACATGGGATCGTTAAGCGCCATGAGTATGGACGCCAAGCGCCCCTGAGCGGCATTGGATGCTATGGTGGGGACACACATTGCCCTGCGTAACCTTGCGTAACCATGCGTGTGACTGTGTGCCCCTGCCGCATGTGCTGGCTGCTGGTGCCGTCTGCATGCCATGGCTTACGCCGCTAGCCGCCAGTCGAATCCCTCAGGAGACGTCGTGAAAAAACTCGTGTTCGACTATGAGATGAAACTCACGTTCAGCTCACCGGTCACCGACCATCGATTCCAGCTTCGCTGCATCCCCGCCACTGGTCCGCGCCAACAGGTGGTTGATGTCGAGGTGAAGCTCGAACCAGACACCGAGCTTGAAACCACCGTGGACTCCTTCGATTCCGTGGTGATGACCGGGTTCATTCCCGAACCCCATGACGTATTCAGCTATTCGGTTACTGGCATCGCCTTCGTGGACAACGACCATATCAAGCAGGAGATCTACAAGCCGCTGTATCGGTTCAACTCCGCACTGACCATTCCAGGCCTGAGTGTGGAAGCGATGATTGATGTGTGCCGCGGGCGTTTGGCGGCATTACCGCAGGATGCGACCGTTGTGCAGCAGGCAGCCGAAGTGATGGACGAGGTGTACAAGGCGTTCGTATACACGCCCGGATCGACCACCATTCGCACCACCGCCGAACAGGCGTTGGCCCAGCGCAAGGGCGTATGCCAGGATTACGCGCATGTGATGCTCTCCGTCTGCCGTCATGTGGGGATTACCGCCCGATATATTGCCGGTCTGCTCGGCGGTGAAGGTGCCACCCATGCATGGGTGGAGGTCTATCAGAACGGTCGATGGATCGGGTTGGACCCCACGCACAACCGCATGGTTGACGACAATTACATCACCATCGCCCACGGCCGTGATTATCGCGATTGTATGCTCGACATCGGCATCTTCTCCGGATACAACGTGCAGCAGCATCAGTGGGTGAATGCCTCCGTGCATGAGCAGAATGCGTGAGGTGCGTTTGTTCGTCGGTTGGTTGGTGCTGATGTCAGCGTCGGTGTTGGTGCTGTTTGCCAGTAAATGGGCATCATGACGGCAATGCATGCAGTGCATTGCAGCCGGCTGCTGTATGGGGCATGATGTGGCATCATGTGTCAGAACACGCGGGATGTCATGCCATAACTTGCCACGTCGCCGGAATGTGGCATAATGTTCAAGTTGCCGTTTTGGTAGCAATGGATAAGTGTCCGAGCGGTCTAAGGAGCACGCCTCGAAAGCGTGTGAGGTTAACCCCTCCGCGAGTTCGAATCTCGCCTTATCCGCCCACAGGGTTTTGAGCCAATCGCTCAAAACCCTTTTTTCATGCCAAAAATGGTGGTATGTCTACGTTTTGTCACTTAACCCCCGATAAGCAAAAGGCCCGGCAGTTCACAATACCGGGCCTTCAGTGTGATTGTCGGCTTACGTCGGCTTATCACAAAGGTTACGAAATGAATCGTATCACGATGCACGGGAGCCTGACCGTGAACCCGGGTTCACTTCATGCGATCTGCGTTACTGGTAGTGGATTTTGCCTCGTGCAGACATCAATCTGCGTTACGGGTAGTGCCGTTTCGCGCATATGCTGAATATATTCGGCGAAATTCCAAGGCTCATACATGAGATACAGGCGAAACGGCACTACCCGTAACGCAGATCGATGTCCGCAAACATGTGAATCCACTACCAGTAACGCAGATAGTTGCAACCTCTATGTGACGAAATATAGATGAATCTTGCACTGCCTATGCTGCATGGTAGAGATTGACAGAATTGAACGAAGGAGTTCGCGCATGGATGTTGACAATGTTGAGGGGATAAAGACGGAGGCGTTGTTGGGCCAACAGCGGTATCGCTTGATTGCAGTGGTTCCGCATGTGGACGATGATGCCAGAGAATCAATGGTGGTATGCATGCCGGCATCACGGGCTGATGACATGGCAAAGCCTGCAGATTGTAGTCATAACGAGATTGGCGAATATAGATATGCCACGATGGAGGAATGGTTAGCAGGTGTGGGATGCTTGTATGCTGCAACGCGGTCGGTATCAGCGAGCGATGAGCCTGTAACTGCGGGGAGTTCTGCACGACGGAAACTTGCATTATTCCGCTCGCTGTTTCATGGGCGTGAAGATATGTTTGCCCGTAAATGGCGCAATACAAGAAAAGGAACGCAGGGGTTTTCTCCGTCATGTGCCAATAAATGGAAGCCAGGATTGTGCTTGCTGAAGATGGGGCGTGGTGGCAAATGCGGAGAGTGCAAGCATCGACGATTCGATGAATTGACTGATCAGGTGCTGCTTGCGCATTTTACACAGGTGCGCGAAGACTTGAATAATGTTATTGGCATCTATCCGATGGATGAACGTAACCAGACTTGGTTTCTGGCCATTGATTTCGACAAGGGACAGTGGCAGCGCGAGGTCTTGTGCGTGCGTGGCATTTGCAAGAATCTTGAGATTCCGTGCGCTGTGGAACGTTCCCAGTCGGGCAATGGCGCTCATGTATGGTTTTTCTTCGACAAGCTATGCGATGGAGCCGTGTCTCGACGCTTCGGAGAAACGATACTGACATTGGGGGCTGAATCTGGAGACATCAATGAGTTCACTGCTTATGACCGTTTGTTCCCCAATCAAGACATGATTCCTACGGGAGGATTTGGCAATCTCATTGCTTTGCCCTTGCAGAAAAAGGCGCGTGATAACGGCAACAGCGTATTCGTGGATGAGGCATTTAATCCATACGAAGATCAGTGGGCATTTCTTGCATCTATGAAACGGGTGAACGTCGAGAAGATACGCGAGGTCATTGCTCTGAAACCGTATGGTTCGCTCGGACAACTTGCGAAAGAGCAGAACACGGTGGCGGATATGTCCGATACCAATGAGCCAACTATACGACAATCCACTTCGGAAAGCGGCAATACGAACGTGAGTATGCCGCAAATGATAACGGTTGTGCGATCCAACATGTTAGAGATTGGCAAGCAAGATGTGCCGCCATCAGTGCGCAATGCTATCCGTCGGCTTGCCGCGTTCGCCAATCCCGATTTCTATCGGGCTCAAACCATGAGGCAACCTGTCTGGGGCAAACCACGAATCATTGATCTTGGGGATGAGACAAGCGATGCCATCATGATTCCACGCGGCTGTGAGGAATCGCTATTGCGGTTGCTATCAGAGAATGGAATCAACGCAGTTGTTGAGGATCGACGGTATCAGGGGAGTGCAATTAATGTCTCTTTCAAGGGGATTCTGTGGCCTCGTCAGGTTGAGGCAAAAGAAGTAATGCTACGGCATGACGATGGTGTGCTGGTAGCACCGACCGGTTTTGGCAAAACGGTAATTGCGGCTGCAATTATTGGCGAATTGAAGATCTCAACACTTATTGTGTTGAGATCGGCGGCCTTGCTGGAGCAATGGCGTACATCCCTATTGGCAATGCTTGATATTCGTGAGACGATTGTTCCCAGAATGACGAAAACTGGTCGATTGGCCAAGCGACAACCATCAGTTATAGGTCAAGTGGGGGATGGCAGAAACGAGCCGAACGGAATCATTGACATTGCGCTCGCCCAATCATTGTTTGAAAAAGACGGCGAAACTGGTGCTCGAACTGTTAAAGATATGGTTAACGATTATGGCTTGGTTATTTTTGATGAGTGTCACCACGTGGCTGCTTCTGGTCACGAGGCCATCGCAAGGGCTGTGCGCGCGAAATATGTATATGGTTTGACTGGAACGCCGAAGAGAGAAGACGGTATGCAGCTGGTGACGTTTATGCATTGTGGCCCGATCCGGCATACTGTGGATGTTGCTGAGCAGATGGCGTCACAGCAGTTCGAAAGGCGGCTGGTGCCACGTTTTACTGCGATAAATATGGATTTGGGATCGTCTGCCACGCTGAATGATTACCTATCGGCAGTGTGCTCAAGTGAATCTCGGAACAAGCTGATTGTCGATGATGTCGTAGCCGCGCTCGCCGGCGGACATGCGCCTTTAGTGTTGACTAAACGCGTTGACCATGCGAAGCACTTGGCCAAGATGTTGAAGCAACGAGGTTGCGATGATGTCAAATTACTCACCGGTCAGGTTTCAAATAAGGCTGACAGGCGTGCTGTGCTGGAGAGTATTCGATTCTTGCCGGCGGGCGAACCCTTGGCTATTGTGGCAACACTATCGTATGCGGGAGAAGGTTTTGATGTTCCACGGTTGGATACGTTGTTCTTGGCAGCGCCTGCTTCTTGGGAAGGGCCGGTATCTCAAGCAGTTGGGCGATTGCACCGTGATTTTGTTGGCAAGCATGAGGTGTTGGTTTATGATTATGTGGACGTGGGTGTGCCAATGTTGGAACGCATGTACCGCCGTCGATTAAAAGCATATGCCAAGTTGGGATATCGACTGGCTCGTAATACGGCGTCCGAACCGTTGCAAGGAACGACGAATGGGAGTGTAGGGGAGCCATGCATGTATTTCGCAGATGGTTATACATCAATGTTGTTGGATGATGTTGCCATGTGTCAGAGGTCGATTACCATTGCTGCGACCGTGGCTACCAATGTTGCGCTCAAATCCCTTGAGGGAAGATTTGCATCTGCCATTCAGCGTGGTGTCGTGATACATATTGATCTGCAGATACGTGAGAATGCTTCGCGGGCTGTGAAAAGTCGTGTGGAAGCCTTGCTTCGGCGGTTGGAACGTTTGGGCTGCATGGTGCGTGAAGTCGAATGGTGTGCCGATTGCGCGGTGTTTGATGATCGGCTGGTATGGTATGGCAGTTTGCCTCTATTGAGGTGTGGATCAAGGAACGTTGGTGACTGTTCGATTCGTTCTGTTGATCCGGCCCTTGCAAGAATGCTGCTTTCCAATCAGCGTTATGGCGTCAGGCCTCTGATTGGATGATGCGGAGCTAAGGCTTTTTGGGGCTTTGGTTTTTCAGGTAGAATGTCGTGCGTGATGGAACTGGCGAATTTCGAAGGTGCCCCTCTTTCGGGACGATTCTATGGCGGTGACGCGGGCCGTAAGGTTGGCGTCACTTGGAATGGGGCGGATTGGATACTCAAATATCCAGGTCCCACCCGCCATCTTGAAGGTTCGGTTCCTTCATATACGTCGGCTCCATTGTCGGAATATCTGGGATCGCATGTCTATGCGATGTTGGGCGTCCCCGTTCATGACACCATGTTGGGCATTCGAGATGGGAAATTGGTGTGTGCCTGCCATGACTTCACCGATACTGGTCGCCGATTGGTTGAATTCCATGATTTGAAAAACTCCCTATCTGATGATGAGCCGGGTTTTTCCGAGGCCCCCTCCAGCGGTCGTGGCGTTGTACTGGCTGACGTACGTGCTGCACTGCACCGTATTCCCATTCTTATGGAGATTAATGGCGTGGTTGAACGTTTCTGGAATATGTTTGTCATCGATGCGTTCATTCGCAACATTGATCGCAATAATACGAACTGGGGCATTCTTACCGGTGGCGGCCAGCCGGCTGAGCTTGCTCCCGTGTATGACAATGGCAGCTCGTTCTTTAATAAGCGTACAGATGGGGGTATCGACCGTAGGCTGTCCGATGCTGATTTGATTCGCCAGGATGCGTTCGATGTGCGTTCCTGCTATACAGATGATCGTGGCAAGCCAATTGCTCCATTGAAATACATTGCATCTGGTCAGGATGAGGACTGCAATAAGGCCTTTGCCAGATTTATGGAGCGATATGATGCCGATGCGTTCGATACGCTTCTGGATATGGTGCCGGATCAGGCCTATGGCGTTACCGTGATGACCGATGAATATCGTGAATATCATCGACGTGTGATGCGATACCGCTACGAGAGCATCTTTGTTCCGACTTGGAAGAGCCGGTAATTCGTTCTGCTATGAGGCCAGCATGACGCTGGATCAAGTATTTGGTAATTCAGGGTGATATGACCTGATTTTTGTTCCGCATTTCCTCTAACTTGATGGGAGATGATGGAACCATGGCAAAGGGCACACGGTATACGATGGAGTTCAAGGCGAAGGCCGTCAGGCTGCTGACGGAATCGCGTTCCTCGTATTCGTCGGAGACGAGCGCGATCGGCGCGGTGGCGAAGGGCCTGGGGATAGCACCGGAAACGCTGAGACGCTGGCGCAACGCGCAGGACGCGACGGCCGCGGAGGAGACGAAGCAGTCGGCCGAGGACGCGATGGCCGAGCTCAAACGGTTGCGCGCCGAGGTTGCGCGACTGCGCCGGGCGAACGAGATCCTGACGACGGCGTCGGCTTTTTTCGCGGCGCGGCTCGACCCGACACGTCCCTGATGGTCGCGTACGTCGACGAATATCGGGATCGTTTCGGGGTCGGGCCGATCTGCCGGACCCTGGCGGCGGCGTTGGATTGCGGGTTCGTCACGGAACGTGGCTACCGCATGTTCAGGTCCCGTCCCGTCAGCCGCATGCGGGCGCGCCACGAGGCGCTGGCCCGGGACGTCATGGAGATTCACTCGGATTTCCTCATGGCCGTGTACGGCTACCGCAAGATGCATGCCCAGCTGATCGCGCAGGGCTGGGTTCCCGGGGAGATCGGCCGCGACCAGGTGATGAACATCATGCGCGGGCTCGGTATACGAGGCGTCAGGCGCGGCAAGACGCCCGTCACCACCAAACCCGCGAAAGGCGCCGGCGGCAGACCCGACCTCGTGGAACGCAGGTTCGAGGCCGAGGCGCCGAACAGGCTGCACGTGGCCGACATCACCTACGTGCGCATGGCCGACGGCTCGTTCGGCTACACCGCGTTCGTCACCGACGTGTTCGCCCGCCGGATCGTCGGCTGGGCGTGCGCCGCCACCATGAACACCGAGGAACTGCCCCTGCAGGCGTTGGAGCAGGCGATCTCGTGGGCCGCGTCGCATGGCGGGACCGACGGGCTCGTGCACCATTCCGACCACGGAGTGCAGTACATCAGCCTCGTGTACACCACCAGGGTGATGGAATACGGGATGCTGCCGTCGACCGGCACGGTCGGCGACTCGTACGACAACGCCATGGCCGAGTCCGCCGACGGCGCGTACAAGACCGAGCTCGTCCGGCGGCGCAAGCCGTTCCGGGATCTCGCCGACCTGGAACTGGCGACGTTCCGCTGGGTGGCGTGGTGGAACTCGAAGCGACTGCACCAATCCCTGGGCTACAGGACACCGGAAGCGGTGGAAACCGAGTACTATCAACACCAAGCGACACAAGCCGCCTCACTATAAAGGCGGAACAAAAATCAGGCCACTTCAGGGTGACACCTACGGAGGCTGGTTTTGAGGCATATTAGGCCGTTCGTAGGTGTTTGTCCTTGTGTTGCATGACTGGGGACAATTTAGAATCGTTGATATTCCGCGGTTTTGGGGGGTGCTGCAATTTCGGAATTGAGTTTCCGCGCACCTACAAATGCCGAAATATGCCTCTAATCCCGCTTCCGTAGGTGTTATGCAACGCGTGACTTATCTTGCTAACGTTAATCCGGCATGTCTTTCCGGCGTTATGCTTGCGAAGAGCGTTGCATGACCAGTGTGGCTGCATGCTGTTGCAGCCATTCCCTGAGATAGGGTATGGTGAAATCGACATAGCCGTATGAGACCGGATAGATGATGCCTGCTTGAATGAGACGTTCGCGGTATCGGCCTGCATACTGCAAATCTCGTCCCATGCGTTTGGCTACATCGCCAGTGCGGGATGGGCCGTCGTCCTGTGCCATGGCAAGCAGATATGTGCGGTCCACGTCAGATAGGTCTTCTACGGCGGGTTCATGCACAGTGCCACCGAGACGGATACGCGCGGATTCGATGCCGGAGAGGGCCGCTGCAAGATCAATGTGGTTATCTTTGGCGCGACGCCAGATGTTGTATCCGACCAGCTGAATCATGAACGGGTAACCATAGGTGGCGGCGGTGGCCGCGTCAAGCGCATTCTGATCAATGGTGTAATCGTGAGCGTTCAGGATACTGGTGAAGGAACTTTTTACCAAGTCGAGCGGGATGTCCGTAAGATTGACGGGTGTGGCTCGCCGTAGAAACGTCGTGACTTCGTCATGTAGAAGGAATGAACTCATCCCTGGCAGGCCTGCAAAGGCGATGGCGATATTCCGATCTTCACGAATGAGATGCTGCACCGCTGTAGCTAATGCGCGTAACGCTTGTGGATCGGCACCTTGTGTTTCGTCCAAGGTGATGAGCAGACCTCGTTCGGGATGGTGCTTGGCAATACGTTCCAAGCATTCGGTGAGCGTGCGTCGAATGGTTAATGGCAGAGTGGATCTGTCGAATTCAATGCTGCCTAACTCGATACTGCCGATGCCGTCAACGCCGAGGCTGGGAAGGTCGATTGATTTGACGGTTTTATGCTGACTTGCTTCTTCGAGAGCAAAGATGATTTGGTTGATGAATCCTGGAGTGGCAGTCTCGTCAAGCACCTGCCAGTTGTGAATGCGTGCGCGGTTGCCCAAGGCGTTGAGTAGCACGGTTTTGCCTGCACCTCGGCTACCGGTGATGCGCAGCAGACGGCTGGGCGAACCAGGGCCGGAGATCAGTGATTCTTCGAATTCGTCAAGGATCTCTTCACGGCCGAGCAGTTCCGGTGGATTTGCTCCTGCCGAAGGGCGGAACGGGTTGACAGTTGCGAGCATTGTGCAGATCTCCTTTCTGGTTCAGCTTGTTTTCAACATCCTGAGTGTCGCGGTAAACATGCTTCGACGTTGTTGAAGTTAAGTTTCGTTTGAGTTATATCTTTTCTATCCTTTCATATCCTTGTTTATGTTTTCATATCTTTGTTTATGTTTTTCTATCTTTTCATATCTTTGGATGCTGCCCGGTATGACACCTACGGAGGCTGGTTTTGAGGTCTATTAGGCCGTTCGTAGGTGTTTGTCCTTGTGCTGCATGACTGGGGACAATTTGGAATCGTTGATATTCTGCGGTTTTGGGGGTGCTGCAATGTCGGGATCGAGTTTCCGTGCACCTACAAATGCCGATATATGCTTCTAATCTCGCCTCCGTAGGTGTCAGCGAAGTAGTTGCTTGAGCGAATGCGGTCAGTTGGGCGTGACTTTTCAGGGTGTGTTGTTAGCTGTAAAAGAATCTGCCGCAAATCGGTCAGTGTTCGCCAATACGGACAGCAGCATTCTAGTGGCCATCTCTCGGCAGGGGAGAAATCTTGCTTCGTCCTGGTTGTTGTTCAATTCATCTCTTTTGATGAAACGAAGTGGGGGCGTAGCGAAAAATCGCAACGCCCCCTTGGGGACCACAGCCTTTATGCCAAGCCGAGTCAACCCTCGTACATGCAAAGAATACCGCTTCGCACGGAAGATTAGTCTTGGATGATATCTGATGTTGATATTCTGACAGGCAGCCATCGCGACATATCTTTCCCGAGAAGACTGACCTGAGTCAGGATTGAATAGCGGATGACGGGCCATAGCTCGACGACGAGTTTGTAAGCATCTGCATTTGCTATTGTTGGCTTGACGAAAAATACTGATTCCGCATCAATTACGGGATCAGCTTGTGGATCAAGGCTGTCTGCGGCGGAATATCGAATGAATGCCACAGATGTTTTAAGTAACAAGGCTTGTGATGCTTGAATGTCTTCCGACTTCACCGGAGCATTGGCGAAGTTCATACGCATAGCGTATCGGATGCTGTCATCATCTGATACCAGTTTTTTGATCGAGGCGGACGCTCCAATTTGCTGGTATTGCTTGACGAGATTCTGTTCAGACATTTTGCACCACTCTTCCTAGCGTAGAGAACTGTGAATCCGGCAGACTGATTGGCGAAGATGCGATATCGGCGACATGTTCGTTGTTGGCGAATATGGTCGTCTCACTATTGGCCACTTCATGCGCAGTGGGTTGGATTCGTACCCCTAGAGCCATTGCATACTCGTTGAGTTGTGATTTCGTGGGGTCGTAATCATACTGTTCGAAATCAAGAACCTCTTGCTCGGTGATGTCGAGGAAATCAGCTAGATGCTTCGGATCGGTGAGATCTTTCCTACGTTGCACAAGATAGTGTTTTAGTTTCAGCCAATCCGATTCCAAGGTCGCGGCCAGTCTTATGTATTGCTCCGGAGTATGCAAATCCTCAAGTCTTTGGGAAGCCATTGTTTGTCCTTCACTATCTACAGGAGATCGCTAATCGAATCGCCGAAACAATATTCGCACCTTTTGCGTTTGGTTGTATGTCCCCATTGAAAGGGTTGGGCATGTCGATACCGTTCTTGCGCTTGAGCGGCATCCTGATTCTGCCATTGCCTTATCTCCTCTGAAGTGCCGTTGGTGCTTTTCCGTACGAAGCTCAGCCCCACAAATTCGGGCTTTTCACTTATATCCTCGGCATAGTACAGACGATACGGATTTCCTCTTATCTTCCATCTCAATTCCCATATGTCCGGCTGTGACACGATTTTATGTATTGGATCGCTGCTCTGCCCCGGAATGGGGTCTGTTGCGTCAAGATCTCCTTGTTCTGCATGGTGAATCAATCCGAGGACTGCTCCCAGCATGGCGTATCTTGCTCCGTTTGCTCGGAAATCACTGGTAGCCACACGTTTGATGTCGTCCTTCACGTAGCAGTTTGGGCGTGTGGAGGCAGAGACAGGGGCACTGGTGCAGCAGTGGAATAGACGTGGGCATTCGGCTAGCTGGAAACACAACGATTTTTCATCCATGTTTCACCCCCCGTTATTCCTCGATGAACATTGACTTTTAATGATAGGCGATTATTCAGGCTGCATCTTTCTGTGTGTCGTCTGCTTGTGCGGTTTCCGGCATTTCCTGCGGAGCCTTGTCGGGGGCTGCACGATTGGTGAGCACCGACGCCCAGTCTCGTAAAACGTTACGATTTATGCCTCTTGAATTTTCAGAGCAAGTGCAACGGGTGTGAATGATATGGGCCCATGGGTTCCCGATAGCATGGTGTTTGCTTACGACAACCAGACATCGGGAGGGCCCATGGGCCGGTACACCCATCTTACCT
>NZ_JAAIII010000006.1 GCF_012932425.1 Bifidobacterium oedipodis
GGAGGGGTAGCCACGCCCCTCCTCATACAGCTCGACGGCGCGCATCCTCATCCCGACATCGTAGATGGCTTTTCCAGTCATAAAAGAGCCTCCCATTTCTCGTGTCCAAGAAATGGGAGGCAGTTCATTGCAGTGCCGGGCCTTGATTGGTTATCGGCTTTCGCCCTTAACCAAAGGGTACAAATGAATAATATCACGGTGCATGGCGAGCTGACCGTGCGCGGACAGTCCGTGACCATCCATCTGGGTGGTTCCGAACACTACGCCACGGTTAACGGTGTACGTTTCAACGTGCATAGTCTCTGGCAACTCTACCAGCTGCTTAGGCTCATAGCCTAGCCGATTCATAAGGCGCGGTATCGTTACCGGTACCGCGCCGGTACCCCTAACCACATTCGATCCTGTCACGACACATGATCACATCGGCAAGCACCCGCAAGTTTTATGGCAGTACTTATACGAATCCCAGCGCTGCTACACCATGCTGGAGCACAGATTATCGGGAGACGGGGTATCTGACACACAGCAATTGAGACAACTTGCGAGCCATGCGGCATCGGAGAGGAATGGTAGTTGATATTGGCATCACATATCTCCGTCTGCATCTGAGTCTCAAAAACGTTGGGATCATGAGGTTCCCCTCGACCTTGCTTTTCTGGTCACGTTAATCCAACGCAATCATAGAATCAACATTCACAACGATGCGCGCACCTTTCACTACGCGTGTCTGGAGATATACTTAGCCAAACGCTAGGTCAAGGAGGCCTGACATTGAGCGATAATAAGTATCAGATGCCGATTACCATCAATGAAGCAATCAAGAACATCCGTCAAAGGAAGTGGCTGCTGCCCGGTATTCAAAGACGCTTTACCTGGGACACAGAACGCATCGAGAAGCTGTTCGATAGCCTGATGCAGGATTATCCCATCAACACATTGATGCTCTGGCATATCACAGACTCCAATATCAAGAAGGACTATCGCTTCTACGACTTCATTTGCGACTACTCGGAATTCGCAGGCGGAACAACGAATCAAATATGCAACGCCTCTGGCCAAGAGGATTTCGACGCTGTTATTGATGGACAGCAACGTCTAACAAGCCTGTACATCGGTTTGCTGGGCAGCTACTCAAGCCACAAGAAAAATAAGTCGTGGAAGAATGAGTCCAATTTCACGAAGCGATACCTGTATCTTGACCTCATGAAAGAAACCGAACCTGATGAGGACAACGTTGTTTATGATTTCAAATTCAGGGAACCATCTGACAGCGATGAAACCATACAGGACGGCAGCTACTGGTTCCCAGTCGGGGAAATCTTAAACTTGTCTAAACCCGGCGAGGACAACGACATAAGTGACTATGTGATCAATCACAATCTGCCGAAACCAGCCCGCCAGATGCTTGATCGTCTTTATTCGGCAATTTGCCAGAATCCTTCTGTCACCTACTATCAGCAGAACGACCAAAACCAAGACAAGGTACTCGATATATTCACCCGTACCAACAGCGGTGGGGTTCCCCTCAGCAAGTCCGATCTCATCATGGCCATCGCCACCTCGAATTGGCCGGAAATCCGCGAAAAGTCGGAAGAGCTCGTCAGAACCGTATGGAACGACACCGGTTTTGGTGTCAGCAAAGACTTCATCTTGAAGTCGTTCCTCGTCATCTACAACCCCAACGACATCCGGTTTAAAGTCAATAACTTCGGGCAGTCTCAAGTTGATCTGTTGCGAGAAAAATGGGATGAGCTGACCGAGGTCACCACCAATACTTTCCTATTCCTGAAGAATCAGAACTTCACTGACGATCTGTTCCGCGCCAAGAACGCGGCAATCCCATTGATGCACTACTTCCAAAAGACGGGACTGTACCATTCAGCAGCAAAGACCACGTTCTCGACAGAGATCACGATGGATATTATCCATTGGCTTACAATTTCTTTCCTGAAAAACATCTTCAGCGGCCAGACCGATACGCTACTCAAGCGTCTGCATGACGTCATCGAACAGCATGGCACTGACCAGCGCTTCCCGTTCCAGGAAATCATCGCCGAATTCAAGGGCACCAACAAGAATTACAGTGTGGACGACGATTTCCTCGATCAAATCATGGACTACCGTTACCAGCAGTCAGGCACCGAATACGTGCTGCGCCTGCTGCAGGGAGCCGTCAATCCCGGACTCAGCTACGAGCAGGACCATCTACACCCGAAGTCAGTGTTCCATGATGAGAAGAAGCTCGAAGAGACCTTTACCAATAATGAGGATCTCCAATTTGCAAAGGATGAAGCGAATTGGAACAGCATCGCCAACCTCCAACTCCTCGAGAAGCTCAGCAATATCGACAAGTCCAACATGTCACTCGCTGAATGGGCTTCCAAGCCTAATGCACCCAGAAACTTCTACGTGCCAGAGGGAACCAGCCTCGAGCTCAAAGATTTTCGAGCTTTCATCGAAGCCCGTAGAGCAGCAATCCGCGCAATGATCCGAGAAGCCGTCGCATAATTGACCGGTTTAACCGACATGTTGCCATATGACATAAGCCTCTCATTGAGAGAATCACAGCACTTACCGTATGGCAACATGTTTCATCAGCTCCTTCTTAATTTCCCGCAAATGAAAAGCCAAGCATGGGCGGCTGTCTGCCATCGACGTCATTGTTCCTGTGGCACTACGAACAACGCGGCAACATGAAACGTATTGATGCCAGCAGATTTCGCGCCCCAGGCGACAGCATCCCATCCCCAAGGCACCGCCCATCTATTCAACAGTTTTGGTATTTTTCGAGGATTAATTATTATATAATCCAATTACCGATTCGGAATATCTCACAACGGGAGGCCCTATGGACGACAAGCCTATAGTTTTCGACACACGAAAGCATAAACTCCCCGAATCTGAGCGGCTTGAGAACCGCCGCCGCCGAGCAGAGTACTACTTTGCACAGTATGCAAACGGGAAAACATTCGATGAAATCGCGGCAACCGTTGGGCTTACAACCGCTCACGTGAGAAACGAAAGAAAATGGTACATCACTAATTGCATACCGCCAGAGCAAGCAGCAGAAATCCTCAAACGAAAATACCAAATCAGGAAAGAGGAAGCAGAGGAACGACGCCGGCTACGCGCTGAGCAGCGCCTGAATCGCGCCCGGCACATCGCCGACGAGTTAATCGGGGGCAAAACAATCGATGAAGTCGCGTCCGAGTTGGGATTTAGACGCGAATCCATCTACCCGATACTCCATGTGCTAGATGAAAACGATCCAGAATATGCAGCCAAATATCATGCGGCAGCCAGAACTCACCATTTCGGACACCATCTGACCAGTCGCAAATAATGAAGTGGCCTGATTTTTGTTCCGCCTTCATAGTGAGGCGGAACAAAAATCAGGCCACTTCAGTTGCGAGAAAAATGGGAGAACCGACTGAAGTAAGACAAGGGACTGCGGGCGTTTTTCGGAGACTAAGCACAAAAGGAGCATGAGTGTTCAGTCTTCAAGGAGACGCCCGCAGCCCCTTACCAGCATGCCAATTTCGATTTAACAGAGCCTTCTGTTCTGGTATCTTCACCTGTCATTTTGGCGGCTGCGGCGAGTGGTCACGTTCGTCAGTGGAACAATGGAAGACGGAAAGATTCTTAACGGAGAGAGGAATCAAAGATGTTCTGTCGGCATTGCGGCACTGGTATGCCCACTGATTCAAAGTTCTGTCCCAAATGTGGACGTCCAGTAGACGCACCCGACACAAATACGAACGCACAGATTAACAAGCCAGCACAGTCTGTTACAGATCCAACACCGATAGCGCCACAGCAGAAACCATTACCAGCATGGGCGCATCAGACATCCAATAATCCGGATTCGGACGAAAGCGCTTCCAGCACTGGGAATACGTCACATAAGAGACTATCGCTTGGCGCAATCATCGGCATCATTATCACTATTATCGTGATCTCTGCTCTAGTTATCGGAGTCATTGTCGCGGTGAATACCAAACCAGTGAAAGACAATGGTTCCGATGATTTAGACACGTCGCAAACGACAACCGATGAGGCTGATTGGTCGAATGCTCCAACCTTGAAGAAGGTCAATGATGTATGCGCTCCGAGTAATGATGTCGATTCCCTTCTAGCAGTTGGACAGGTAAAGAAAGACGGCCCGTACAAGGGCGATCTCTTACTGACGGCTCCTTCAAAGGACTTGCTGGAGGCAGACAGTTTGGACTCCAAAGTGCTGGCTCTCTTCGGTTGCGTGGCAAAACAGCTGGGCATCGCTTCAGAATCCGACCTAGATCAAATTGCTGCCATGAACTTGGCAACCAAGGTGATGCAAGGTCCGGTAATTGTTCCACAGTCCGATGGCTCCTACATTTCGATGAAGGACCAATCCCATCTTGATGAAGATGGTGTGCATGACTTGATGGAGGCCAATCGAATCCAACTTACTAGCAGCGTATCAATGGTGTCGGCACTAGGGCAAGGAGCAGGTGTAGCAACATTCGTCTACTTCCATGAAGACATTAGCAATATGGCCGCTTCAGACGATTCCATTCCTAACGAAGAACAAGCTGCCAACGATAACGACACAACCGCCGCCACATCTACGCCACTTTCAGTCATTGTGAACCAGCTCAATACTCTGGATTGGTCTGGCCTTGCCGGTCAGTATTGCAGGAATGATGGGGCATGTCTGACGTTCAATTCGGATGGTTCAGTAGCACGTACGATGACGGATGGGACAGACAACACGAATGGCTCATACCCATTTTCATCCAAGCTACAAGGTTTGACTTTGCAAGTGGCATGGCAGTCAACACCTCCACAAACTTCGGCAGCAATCAATCTTGGCATTCGCGGCGACGCGAACCTATCATGTCCAAATGGCACTGAGGGAAATGCAGGCACTTGCAATTCTTCAGATGGAAGCTATACACCGTTAGCTGCTTGGTTCTATTATGTTGCGGCAGGATCGGATTTGGGCACTGCAGAGCAAGAGTCATTTTCTGTAGTTCGGGGAAGCGACCCGGATATGTCACGATCGTTCCTCGTGTTCCAGCAAGAGTCGGGCTCCAACGGTCCGTTTGAAATCGGGAATGATTTCGTGTTCTACAAGGTGAGTTGAGTCATATCGTTAAGGAGAAAGTAAACATCTCTTTTTTGGTTCCACTAAGCCCTACCATCCTCCGCCATCAGGGTTTTGAACGAAATCTCAAAACCCTTTTGTTATCAAAAACAGAGGGAGTCTGACCCTGACGTTTATCGGTGTTGAAACCGAGGCTTTGCTTTGTACCATTGGGAGAAAACGCTGTTCAAATCATTTTCTAGTTCGAACATTGGCAAGAAGAAATAATGCGCAAGTCCTTGTCGGGGTTGTTCTCGAATGCCGTACGGCCATATTCTCGCGGCTATAGGCTGGCATACCTGCTCATGGCGGCGTCGATTGCGGTTTTGGAGGTTGTTTTCCACGCGATTTCAAGTCCGCTGAATGGCTCCGACACACTGTTGTTGGCGATGCTGTGCACGTTGCTGGCAGCAGCACCTTGGCTGGGCAATATTGGGGATTTCCTGTATGCGGGCGCGTTCGCCGCGGTGGGGATCCTCCACTATGGTTTCTCGCTTACGTTTCCTGTGCTTGGCGTGTTTCTGATCGCCGCTGTATGGATCGTCCGCCATCAGGCGATCCGTGCCGTTCTGCTGCTTGCCGGGTATGTTCTGCTGATGTTCTGGCAGACGGATGCCGGACTGTACCGTCTTGCAAGCGATACCCTGCTGATGGTCGTGGTGCTCACAGTCGGCTTCGCATTCAGAAAATTCATGGATGAGGCCGAGCAGTCTCGACAGGATTTAGAGAAAACCAAAGAAGAGTCCGCCAAAGCGGCGGAGGCGATTCGCGCCAAGCTCGCCATGGGATTGCACGACACAATCGCCAGGGATCTCGCCCGCATCTCCATTTCACTGGAAAGTCTCGCCGCAGCACACCCGGATCTGACCGATGAAATCACTCCAATCGTTGGTCTCGTGCATAACTCCTCGCGCCGTCTGCGGCCCGTGATCATGGAACTCAGCGCCGACGCACCTACCCCAAGCCTGAACAATGCCATAGCGGAATCCAAGCTGATGTTGCAATCCCGACAACTCGACCTCGTTGCGCATATGCCTGAGGATATTGACCAACTGCTTTCGAGGCAGGCGATTCTTACGGGATCGCTGTTCGCGCGCGAAGCCGCCACGAATGCCTTGAAATATGCGCAGCAAGAAACCTCTGTGGATCTATTCGTGGAGGTTGGAGACGGGGAACTGTCGCTGATGATGACCAACGCAATCGCCGAGAAGCCTTCGAAGAATGCACTGACAGGAGGCTTCGGCCTCGGCAATCTGAAGTCCCGAATCGAGAGCGAGGGTGGCAGACTATCTTTCGTTTCGAATTCGGGGCACTGGATCGTCAATGCAGTCATACCGAATCAAAGGGAAACCGGAGGCTCTAATGAGTGAGGCAATTCGCGTTCTGCTCGCCGACGATGACGCAATCATTCGCGAGGGGCTTGCCAGTCTGCTGAATCGTCAGAATGGTATCAGCGTGGTCGCCGTCGCGGAGAACGGAAGCCAAGCCTTGCGCGAGCTTTCCAAGCAAACCGTGGACGTGGCCCTGTTGGACGTAGACATGCCTGTCCTCGACGGAATAGCAACGGCGAAGGAAGTGGCAAGACTCTACCCGTCAGTCGCCGTAGTGATGCTCACCGTGTTCGAACATGAGGAATCACTCGCCAAATCGCTGGCCCTGAACGTACGCGGATTCCTGACCAAAGACATTCCTTCCGCACAGCTCGCCCAATTGATTAAACAAGCTCACGCAGGATACTCGGTGTTCGGGCCGCGCCCCACACAGATTCTCGCCGACAGTTACCTGAGCTCCGGGAAAAACGACCCCGGGTACGATGATTTCCGCGCACAGGTGGAACAGCTCCCGGACTATCTGCGTGCCACATTTGACCTGCTCATCCAGGCGCTACCGAACAAGACAATCGCCAAAAAGCTTGGTCTGAGCGAAGCCACTGTGCGCTCCTACATATCCGAAATATTCACCGCACTCGGATACACCAACCGCGGCGAACTCACCATAACCGCCATAAAAGCCGGATACTGACGTACGTGAATACTGACTTACAGATACTTACAGATCTGACTACTTGCGCAACAGCTCATCCGGCTGCGTACGCGCAATCGTCATACTCAAAGGAAGCGCGCCAAGAATCGTACCAACGCCAGTGATACCAAGCATCTCAAGCGCCAGCAGTGGGTCGAAAACCATTGCATCCAAACTCACAAGATTAAGCAAATCGTTGGTATTGATGAAGTTCGTCAGCAGCAGGTTCACACATACGCCCACAATGATGCCGGCGATGCCCGACGCGATGACCATTTGGATGACCTGGACAAGCGCGAGAGCGCTTAGCTGACCGGCCGTGTATCCCAAGCATCGAAGCAGAGCCAGCGAGCGCTTGCGCTGCTTCATCCATATCACGCTCAGGAAGGCGCCGAATACCAGGGAACAGATAAGCACAACAGGGAACACGAACCTGCCTATGTTCATAAGCGTGGCAAGAATTCCCATAGTGTCTTGCTGCCCCGCGGCACCGGTCACTCCGAAGCCCTTGCTTGCAAGTTCCTTCTGAACTGCCGAGGCATGCTTGCCCGAATCGACTTTCACATAGGCGAATGTGTAGGATTCCGGGGTCTTTTCGTCGAACAGAGTATTCATCGTGTTTTCGGAAACATAGGATGGATTCTCGCCGTCTCTATCGGGCACGGAGTTGTCGTAAATGCCCACCACCTTGAGCGGGATGGTTCTATATGATCCCTGATATTGGCCGTCGATGTGCGTGTAACCAAACGTCACTGTCTTGCCATACAGCTGGCTGAGATCGCCTCCAGGAACGGAATGAGGCAAAAGAATCTCGTTGTCTTGCAAGGTTGAGGGCCTGTCTCCCTTGATCATTTTCGGAAGCCGGGGCTCGAAATACGTGGTGGCCCACAAGGATCCGGGGCCGACTGTCGGATCCGGCCAATCTCCCTCATCGGCCAGATCCAAGTCATGCTGCATCCATGGAGACACGGAAACAACATGTTCCAAGTTGGATATCTCGGAGAGTGATTTCTTGTTCAAAACACGTGCGTCCGGACGCATTGTGTTGAGTTCGATGACGGAAACGTTGGAGTGTTTCTCGACATTGCTCGCATGCGCCTGAACGGCACCGACCACAAACCCCTGAAGGCAGTAACAGGTGCCGACAACGATTGCCAGCAGAACAACCAGCGCGCGTGACGTTTTGAGCGTATACGATCGTTCAAACCAGACCAGTCGCAGAACCCTTTTCATCAGCTCATAACCACCTTTCCGGCCTCAAGACGCAACGATTTGGTCTCCAACCCGTCCAAACGAGGGTCGTGGCTGGCCAGCAGAATCGCCACTCCCCTTTCGCTCAGCATGCGAATAACAGATGCCACTTCATCGGCGGCCGCATCGTCGAGTGATGAAGTGGGTTCGTCCAGCAACAGCAGTCTCGGCCGGTTAATCAGCGCACGGCATATTCCGGCGCGTTGGAGTTCGCCGCCGGAGATTCTGCCAGCCTTCACATTTGCCAGTCGCTGGATATTGAACCGGGCGAGCATTTCCAAGCATTCCTCGCGGTTCCCGTTCCCTTGATCGGCGACGAGGAGGTTCTGCAGCACTGTCAGATGATCGAACAGATTGGCGTTCTGGAACACTATTCCGATGCAGGCGGCACGGAGTCGGTCTCGATTTTTCTCACTGGCCGCCTCTTCGCCGCAGACGTGCACGCTGCCGCGATCCGGCACCGTCAGCAGGCCGGCGATTCTGAGCACCGTGGTCTTTCCGGAGCCGGAGTCGCCTCGGATTCTCAGGATTTCGCCGCTTTTCAGCGAGAAGGAGATCTTTCCCAGCACGAATCGGCGGTTCGCGTCCCTTATGTAGCGTTTCGACACTTGGTCGAAGACGAGAATGCTGTTTTCGATGTCCTGCGTCATAGCGCTGCCGCCCCGATCCATAAACAAATGCGCTCAAGCAACGCGAACCATTACGGTTGCCGGAACCATTGGCCAATGTTCCATCATTCGGCATCAGTCAAACACAGCAACGCAGCGCCATTACACCGTCAACATTCGGGGACGAACACCGCAGTTCGTCAGGGTAGGTTTCATCCCGCTACTCCCTGATACGCGATGCCACCACCTACGGAATCCCCATTGATATGACGGGCCGTTTACCAGCGTAAGCCAATAAGCAAAAGGCCCGGCACAGCAATACAACTTCGACACTACCGTCGAACATATGTTCGATACACCATGTATCATAATTTAAAAATGAGCAGTACGGGCGAGGTAAGGTGGAGCCATGGCAGACAACCGCACGCACACGACCACCAATTTGGCATGCCCCAAAGCGCTTGAGTTTTTTGCAGGCATAGGCCTCGCACGACTCGGGCTTGAAGAAGCCGGCTTCCAAGTTGAATGGTCAAACGATATCGATGCTGCCAAATGCGAAATGTACCGTAATCATTTCGGCAATTCGCCAGAACATAAGCTTATTGAAGGCGACATGAGCAATCTCCATGGCGAAGATCTGCCGCGAGATGCCTCCCTCGCCTGGGGGTCTTCGCCTTGTACCGATTTATCCCTTGCCGGCACGCGCACAGGTCTGAACGGTAAGCAGTCCGGCGCTTTCTGGCAATACGCACGCCTGCTGAGAGAACTCGGCTCCGACCGTCCGCCAATCGCAGTGCTAGAGAACGTGAACGGCCTAGCAACCTCCCATTCAGGCGAAGATCTCGCTGCTGCAGTGCGCGCATTTAACGAACTTGGCTACTCCGTAGATGTGTTGTCCATCGATACCCGCCGATTTATTCCACAATCCCGGCCAAGACTATTCCTCATCGGGCTGCAGGATCCGCCTGCCATTGAACAGTTCAATTCCCCGTTGCGCCCGGATTGGATGCAACAGGTATTCGCTGATAGTTCCTTACGCACACACCGCGCGCCACTGCCTGAGCCTCCGTCTCCCCTCATGTCTGGGTTGAGCATGTATATCGAAAACATGCCTGACAATGACGGCCGTTGGTGGGACGCTGAAAAAACCGACAAATTTCTCGACACTCTATCGCCCGTCCAATTCAGCCGCATCGAATCGCTACGCAAGAGCACGAACGAATCCTATCGAACCGCTTATCGCCGCACCCGCAATGGCAAAGCCGTTTGGGAAGTGCGCGCAGATGATGTATCAGGATGCCTGCGCACTGCTCGAGGTGGATCTTCCCGGCAAGCCGTCATTCGACTGGGCAACGGTAAAGCCTCCGTTCGCTGGATGACGCCCCGAGAGTATGCAACTCTTATGGGCGCGGCCCATTACAACATTGACGGACTGCGTCCAAACCAAGTTATGTTCGGCTTTGGTGATGCCGTATCCGTACCCGTCGTGGAATGGCTTGGCAAACACTATTTCATGCCCGCTTTGCACGGGTCTCTTGGCAAAGACCTCTACACCGAGCAGACACTGCTTGCCTCTGCCAGTTAAGGAGAATTCCACATGGATCTGCACCATCTCAACGAATTCTGCATTGCCCATAATGTCGCTGAAACCAAAGGCGCATTAGCAGCGGCCCTTCAACTAACAAGGCTTTTCTCAAAGGACACGCTTCCGATCAACCCTGAGAATTACCTCACCGACAAGGAAGGCCAGATAAAAGGTCTTAGCGGTTCGCGACTCAAGCAGATTCTCAGCGAACACGGCATGAATCGACGATTTGTCTCCGAAGGAGGCCGCACTAATCGCGGCAATATGAGTCTTATGCGGGACTATGCCGTACTCATCAATGCCATTGCGCCTTCAGAGCAAGAATTCGCAATCATTGAACAATATTGGGTTGATCGCATCCTCGACTTTCTTAATCGACAGCCTTTAAAGCTGGAAGCCGATAATTCGCTCTCCATCAGCACAGCAATTGATCACCTACTGCAACAAGCCACCAAACGACAACAAGGCATTCCTGGTGCCACCTACACAGGAACCGTCCTACAACAACTTGTAGCTGCCAAACTATCTTCCATAATCGAAAATATCGAAATCAACGGCGCTTCCACAGCGGATACACCCACCGGCAGAGACGGCGACTTTAATGTGGGAGATACTGCCATTCACTGCACCACAGCACCCGGTTCGCTTCTTATCGAAAAATGCAAACACAATATCAATGACGGGCTTCATCCCATCATCGTCACCATTCGCGAGCGCACTAACACCGCATATACTTTGGCAGCCGATGCAGGCATCGCCGAGAACATCGAAGTCTGGGACATACAATCGTTCCTATCCACCAATATTCACGAGCATGGGCGTTTTGACAGCGCATCGCGCCATGCGTCGCTGTCCAAGCTCATAGCCACTTACAACAGAATCATCGACGAGCAAGAGACCGACCCCAGCCTGCGCATCGAATATAACGGCTGATTCGTTCCAATCGGCTGATGGCATTCATGCGCCGCGCCCAGGACACGGCGCAATATCGTTCGTCACTATCCTGGTTGTATGGCAACAAACGTCAGCTCGAAAATACCCCGCCGCAATTGGTCGCGCGAGGAAACGATGATGGCGTTTGCGCTGTACAGAATACTTGAACCACGCGAATGTGATGACAAAGGGCTTGACGTTCAACGATTAGCACGTTTTTTGCAGCGCACGCCCGGCTCAGTGGCGTTAAAAATCTGGAATATTGCGGCTTATGACGTCAACCGCCAAGCTCGAGGCCTTGCCGGCATGAAGCATGGCAGTAAGATGGACGCCCGGATTTGGGAATGGTATGCAGCAGAGCCGGATAACTTCATGGCGGAATGCTTGACCCTGCTAGAGAACGCACTGCTCCAAGCAGACGAAAGCACTTCCACGCTCACACCTCTCGCGCCAGACAGGCACTCTTCATTGGAATCCGCCACCAAGCTATTGCTCGCAGGGAAGACGCCCGATGGCAAAGAACGTATGGCGACAACTCTCCAGCGAGTTAACCAGTCTTACTTCCGCAACTCATTGCTGCAGAATTACCGCAATACATGCTGCATGACCGGAATACAAATCCCCTCACTACTTGTGGCAAGTCACATCAAACCGTGGAAGGCATCAACGCCGTCAGAGAAAACCGCAGCAGCCAACGGACTGCTACTCAATGCGTTTCACGATCGTGCTTTTGACCAGGGGCTCATTACAATCGACGACGATTATCGTGTCGTGGTTAATCATGGCAGAGTGAAGCACTCCGAAATTAACGATAAGTGGATCTACAGCTTTGAAGGGCACGCGATTACTCTGCCGTCAATCAACCTGCCATCTCATGAATTCATCGAATACCATCACAAACACATATTTCTTGCCGACGCAGCATAATTCTCATGCCCACCCTCAACTCCAGTTCGCCGACACAAACACCTACGGAGGCCCAGTTGCAATGCTATTTCGCCTTCCGTAGGTGCCTCACTTGCTTAAGTACTGAATCACATCTCTAACAAATGGCTTATTTCCGCCAATTTGCCGCTCCTCACTCCGATAAGCAGTTCCGTCAAACACCTACGGAAGGGCCAATAGGCAGGTAAATGCGCTTCCGTAGGTGTTGCAACACCGCCACGCAAATTGCAGGAATATGCAAAATGGCTTATTTCCGCGGTTTACGCGACACACAAACCGAGACATCACCTAAAGACGACACCTACGAAAGCCGAAATAGCATCGCAAATCGCCCTCCGTAGGTGCGTCCGAATGACAGCAGACAACCTAAACAATATTCATATTGTTTGCGACGCATCTCATTCTCAGCGGGTAGATAAGCCATGAGTCAGTTTGCCAAGTCGGCATAGGGACTTATAGGCCGTGCTTGAGCAAATATTTATTGTTGATGATTTTGAAGCAGCGATTGGCACTCAGCCGTCCGGCAACATCACTACTTAGCAGCTGATCAGCGTCCAAATGCCATACGATGCCTTCGTCCAGCACTCCATCTGTTACGCAGCCTCGCAACCCGTCAACCTTGGCCACCATGTCTTCCACAGAACCTTCCAGCCGCCATCGTGCAGCATCAAGCACAGGTACCGCATGGTTTAAACAGGCTTGCGGCCAATCGGAACGATTGATTTTCCGATGATTACGCCACACCGCGAACACGAATGGAGTAGGACGACGCAGCTTCAACCTATTCGATTGAATCCCAAGGCCGACCAGTTCAAATTGAATAGCCATCCCCGGTTCAAGAGCGTCAACCAAACCATCACGCTGCGCAACAACCATATTCGTGCATTCCGGCTTAATTTCCCAGTTACGCGAATACACGTGTGCAATACCGTTATCATCACGCGCAATGGTGGTGCTGGTGCCATCCACTTTCACCGTCGGCGTAGCCCTTAAACCAACCAGTTCACTCCAGACATCAGTTAAGTTTTGCAGTCGTGGAGCATCCGACTTCGAAGCATATGCTGAGCCAAACGGGCCAATCATATCACCGCCACGCAATGGCGGTAGCTCTTCGTATTTATATACCCCTGCCTCGCGCGTGACATCCGCGCCCACCGGAGTCTCGGGATCGATTCCCAACTCGCTTAACGGCATGATAAGCCCCTGTGAATAAGTACCACGCAGTCGTACGGTACGCAGCACATGACCAGAAACCTCTACGTCCTTGCCCGTATTCGGATCTTCCACAATCAACGTCTTCACACCACGTTTCTGGAACGCCGCATATCGAGGATCATCAGCTGGCAACAGGCAATCCACTTCAAAATATGCAACATGATCACCCGGCTTGAGTCCCATATCTTTGCCGACCACAACAATCCAACCCAGCACCTTCGCCTTTTCGATACGATCCGCATCCTTGACAGGATATATACCGGCAATTTCTTGCACAGATACCATCTTGCGCTCAGCCATGAGCCCCTCACTTTCGTTGAACCAACACGAAAAACCAATGCCAACACCATAACATGGTTTTGCTTATCTGCAATTTCGTTGACAGCATAATCCAGTAGCAAAAGCTCTCAAAAAACAAGTAACACCAGCAAACCAAACATCATGTATACAGATTGACAAAAGTCATACATCATGCACTTTCACAAGAATTTCAAGCATGATGCTCCAACTGCCTCATGACATCATTGCAACAGCCAACAGTCTGTCAACAATATGACATCGACCTCAGTGAAGCTAATTTCAGGTACAATAGCGTGCCATGGACACCAAGGAGCTTGCTGTACACACGGGGGACAATCATCGCTTTATCGATGAGGCTGGAGACATGACTTTCTTTTCAAGCAAAAGAGGCTCAAAAACTTCTCTCATCGGAGACCCCGGCGTCTCTAGATGCTTCATGGTAGGCATGGTGCACGTTAAAGGAGATCTGGCGGAAGCACGTTCAGCAATCAAAGTCTTTTGCGAAATGGTAGACACCAACGAATTCTTCCAAAGCTTTCCAAGCGTTGCCTCCAGAACAGAAAAAGGGTGGCAGGGATATTATCCTCATGCGAGTAAAGACCCGGCAGAATTACGCTATGAATTTCTCAAACTCATGAAGGAGAAGATTGATTTCTCTGCTCAAATCGTTGTAGGCCGCAAGCTACCGGATGTCTTTTTGCGCAAACACCAAAGGTTGCAGCGCGAGTTCTATGCCGATCTCATGTCTCATCTGCTCAAATACACTCATAAAATCGACCCGTTGATACTTGATATCGCAGAACGCGGCAGCAGCACTTCTAACATGAATTTGCAACATGCAGTTGATGTCGCCCGCGAGCGCAGTCGCCGCGGGACTTTGACAAAAGAGATGAACAACAAGGTTAAGTTCAACGTACAGCCTTATGACCATGAATTGTTGCTATCACTAACCGATTACTGCCTATGGTCCGCGCAAAGGGTGTTCGAAAAAGGCGATACAAAGTACTACAAACTTCTGGAATCAAAAATTAAGTTGGTTCATGACGTCTACGACCAAAGTCGTTACGAAAAATCAAAAAATTACTACAGAACCAAATACAATCCGCTGACAGCTGAAGCAATCGGTTTCGCTGACTGGCGTAAGCCTGAGTGGCCAGAACCATAAGCAAAAGGAACGGCCCGTCACAACTCTAGTTGCTTATGCAACAACGGCATGCAGCCGACTTTCGAAGAAGGACAGGCCAAACAACACGGTTATTATACCAAACATTGAATTCAGCAACAGGACGCGTGTTCAATCTCTTCTCAACCACTATACAGAGTGTTTGAGAATATTCACCAGATAAAAGCACCTACAATGACGAAGCTCATGGCATATTGTTTGCGGCGAGCTTCGTAAGAATAATTTGTATTGGTACCAAAATGGTACCAATACACAAATTATCAAGCGATAAAAGCCTTGAAAACGTTGAAATTCCAATGATTTGAAGTGGAGCGGATGACGGGAGTCGAACCCGCCTTTAAAGCTTGGGAAGCTTTCGTTCTACCGATGAACTACATCCGCATGCGGCCCTTGTGGGGCACAAGTGGTTAGTCTAGCATGCCTTTGCCAGCGGCAACGCCTGTTGCCCATTTTTATCCGTTATTCCGCCGGCACGTTGCCGCCATGTCACCACTGTTCCCCAAGACAACGCCGGGGATGGGGGCTATAACACACCGTCGGCACCTCGAGCCGGCACCCGCAGCCAGCACCCAGTAGCCGACACCATCAATAACGAACCTGACCACCCCCGACACGGCCTCCGACATACCCGCCAGCAGCATACCCGCCAGCACCTTGCCCAATGCCAGCCCCGCGCATTTCAGCAGCCATCTGCATCAGCCTTGCGATGCGATCCTCGGTCGGCGGATGGGTGGAAAACAGTTTGGAGAATCCGGCGGCGGAGAATGGGTTGGCAATCATCATCGCCGAAACGGATTGGGTGCCTGCAGTTTTGCGCATCGGCGCAGACTGCGCGCCGTAGGAAATTTTATTGAGCGCAGAGGCGAGCGCTTCGGGATCTCCGGTCAGCACACTGCCATCCTCGTCGGCATCATATTCGCGCGTACGCGAGATAGCCATCTGTATCAGAGAAGCGGCCACGGGAGCGAGAATCATGCTCAGCAGCAAGCCGATCAGCCCCAGTCCGCCCGAAGCATTATCGCGGTCGTCGCGCGAGGATCCGCCGCCGAAATACATCAGCGAATACCCCAGATATGTGATGACGGTGGCCATGGCGGAGGCGATGGCAGAGGTTCGGATGTCGCGGTTGTAGACGTGCATCAGTTCGTGCCCGAGCACACCGCGCAATTCACGGGCGTTCAGTATCTGCAGGATGCCCTGTGTGCAGCATACTGCCGCGTGACGTTCGTTGCGTCCGGTGGCAAAGGCGTTGGGGCTCATAGTTGGCGCGATATAGATGCGAGGCATCGGCTTGCCGGCCTTGGCGGATAGTTCGCGTACGATCTGGTAGATTTGCGGCGCTTCCTGCTCGGACACCTCGCGCGCGCCCATCGAAGCGATGGCGAGTTTGTCGGAGAACCAGTAGGAGCCGAATGTTGTGGCCAAACCGATGATGATGTATATGCCGAGTGTTTGGCGGCTGCCACCAGTGGCCCACCAAATCAGCATGACAATGGCCCACATCAGGGCGAACAGCAGCGTTGTTTTCAAGCCATTGTAATGGCCATGAACCCGTAGTTTGGCATCCATGAGGCTCAGCGTAAAGATTTTGGCTGAAAATTATCTGAACGTGCGCTTACAGACGAAAATCCAAAATCACACGCATACGATGCTCAGAATTCTGATCACAACAACGCCGGAGTCGGAGCACCCCACAGGGAGATGCTTCGACTCCGGCGTTGCCCCGCTCAGCATGACGGCCAATACTTGCGGCAATGCTTGCCCTCAAACGCCGCGCGTAATCACATGCGAGAATCAGGCGTGAGCCAGCTCGCGCATCTGCTCAGGTTCGATAACCTTCTTGTGTTCGCGGCCTTCCTTCGCGCCTTCGGCACGCTCGTAGGCATCGACCTTCTTCCAACCAGCGAAGTCGATCGGCTTAATGCCACGCTCAGCCAGCAAGCGGTCGATGGATTCGGGGTCGCGGTCGGCAGCCACGCGTCCGCCCTCAGCAGCCTTGGCCAGATCCTCCAGCATATTGGTCACAATGGCGAGCGCATCGGACTTAGTGGAGCCGATCAGACCCACCGGTCCGCGCTTGGCCCAACCGGTGGCATACAGGCGTTCGCGCACCTCGGAGCCGGCTTCGGCTTCGACGGTGATGCGACCGTCGCCATTGGCGTTGGCCAGGTGCGCACCCTTAGTATCGTAGGCGATGCCGGGCGCTTCGGCGGGCTGGTAGCCGATGGCGTGATACACGGCTTCGACCGGATAATCGGTGAATTCGCCGGTGCGGCTCATCTTGCCGTCGGCGGAGGTTTCGGTGCGCTCCACACGAATCGCCTTCACCTTGCCATCCTCGCCGAGAATCTCGGTGGGGGCGGAGTTGAAGTGCACGTAGTACTTGCGGTCGGCGGGGTTGCCTTCGAAGTCGACGTCGCCGTCGTCTTCCATGTCTTCGGCCATCTCGCGGATGGTGAACAGCTCTTCGACCATCTGGCGGGTGAGCTTGTCCTGACCGGCCACCTCGATGGTTTCCTCGTCGAGGTCGAAATCGTCTTCGTTGATGATGAGCTGCACGCCGGGCAGCTTCTCCATCTCACGAAGTTCCTGCACGCTGAACTTGGCCTGGGCCACGCCGCGACGGATGAACAGGTGCAGCACGCGCGCCTTGTTGGCACCGATGCCCTCGTACACGTTGTCGGGGATGTCGGTTTTGGCTTTGAGATCGTCAGCGTTGCGCATCAGTTCGCGGGCCACGTCCATAGCCACGTTGCCGCCGCCGATGACCGCCACGTTTTCGGCCGTCAGCGGCCATTCGCGAGCACCGGTGGGGTATCCGTCGTACCATTCGACGAACTTGGCCGCACCGTACACGCCGTCAAGGTCGGCGCCGGGCAGGTTCAGCGGCTTGTCCTTAACCGCGCCGGTGGCGAACAGCACGGCGTCGTAGCGGGCGAGCAGCTCGTCAAGCGTCACATCCTTGCCGAATTCCACATCGCAGTAGAGGTGGATGTCGGGGTTGTCGAGCGTCTTTTCGAGCGCGTCGGCGATGAACTTGATGGACGGATGGTCGGGAGCCACACCGTAGCGCACCAGGCCGAAGGGCACAGGCAGCTTTTCGAACAGGTCGATGCGCGCCTTGGTGCCCAGACCCAGTTCCTCGCCGAGCTTCTTGAGCTGGCGCAGGAAGATGTCGGAGGAATACACGCCGGCCGGACCGGCGCCGATTACGGCAATACGAAGTTCTTGAGATTCAGTCACGGGGACAAGCCTAGCGCAAGACGGCGAATCGCAACAGGGGCCGACAGCGGAATATCACTGCGATTCCTTATCCACCAAGGCCATCAGCGACCACAGAATCGAAACCACATCAATGGCCTCCTGCAAGAACGCACCGACCACCACAGGGATGAGGTTGAACGCGGCGGCGATCATGCCGATCAACGCCAGGCCGAGGCCCAGCAGCACGGCTTGCAGCATCACCGTCTTGGTACGGCGGGCGATGGCGATGGCGCGCGGCACGCAGGCAATGTCGTCGTTCATGATCACCACTTGCGCAGATTGCGAGGCAGCCGTTGACGTGCCGTCGGTGATGGCCATGCCGATGGTCGCGGCGGCCAGCACCGGCGCATCGTTCACGCCGTCGCCCACCATCATCGTCACGGCTTTGCTGTCGCGCACGGTGGCTTCGCGCACCGCAGCTACCTTGTCTTCAGGGAACAGTTCAGCATGCACCTCGTCGATACCAACCTCCTGGGCGATGACGGCCGCCGACGCGGCTTTGTCGCCGGTGAGCATGGTCAGTTCGCCTACGCCCAGCTTGTGCAGCCATGCCAGTGCCGATTGCACATTGTTGCGCGGCACGTCACGCAGCACGATGCGCGCGACCAGCACGCCGTCGATGGATACATAAGTGGCCATTTCGTCCGCCGCCAGGGGCGCGAAACGCACGCGAGGCACCGTTGTTTCGCCGTTCGTCGCGGCTTTGGCTCCAGTCGTAACGCCAGAAACCGTATTAGCCGCAGCCGTAGCAGTTGTGTCACCGACCGCGCTCACCGCAGCACCACCAGCCGGCACAACCGGCTGGAATCCGTCGGCACGGGCACTGGCGAAAGCCAAGCGACCGACGCGCACCACATGGCCGTTCACCTCGCCGCTGACGCCCTTGCCTGCGTCCTCGACGATGTTCTTCACCACCGGATAATCGCGGCCATGGCCCGGCATATCACGCTCAGGGCACTGGCGCTGTCCAGCGGCATACCGCCCGTTAAGACGGTTCATGGCTTCAAGACCGGCCGCAGCGATGCCCTTGGACAGAATATGCACGGAGTAGCTTTCGACCACGCCCGCCATCATGAGCACATGATCGTCGTTCAGCGTCTGTGGCCGCTGTTGCGCAGCCGTAGAGGCCGACGCTGGCCCACCATTGCCGAGCGCACTATTATCCAACGCAGTATTGCTCAGCGTTGCATTGCCCAGCGCAGTATTGCCCAATGGACGGTCGACGCGCACCACCTGCGGTTGTTTGACGGTAAGCGTGCCGGTTTTATCAAAGAACACGTGATTCACGCGCCCAAGGTTTTCGAGCACATCCTGTGCTTTGATCAGAATGCCTGCCTTAGCCAATCGCCCAGTGCCAGCCACATAGGCCACTGGCGCGGCAATCAGCAGCGGGCATGGCGTGGCCAGCACCAGCACCTGCGCAAAACGCAGCGGCGTGCCAGACACGGCCCACGCCACGCCAGCGATGATGAACGCCAATATAGTGAACGGCACCGCAAGCCGATCGGCGGTTTTCACCACGGCCGGTCGCGATTCCTGCGCAGAGGCCACAAGCTCCAGAATGCGCTGATACTGCGAATCCTTGGCCACTTCGGTGGCGCGCATGGTCAGCGTGGTGGATCCGTTCACCGCTCCGGACATCACACGCGCACCGGCGAATACCTCGCGCGGCACAGGCTCTCCGTTGATATTGGATAGGTCGAGCGTGGCCGAGCCAGACAGCAGTTCGCCGTCCACCGGCACGGTTTCGCCGGGCAGCACAATAAGCACGTCGCCCAGCGCCACTTCGTCCACCGGCACCGTGCGGAAATGGGCGGACGACTGGCTGTTGTGATTCGCTTTCGTGCGCGCTGCAGCAGCCGAAGCTACAGGGCGGAAACCGTCGTCGGCTTTGCCGCTTTGTTCGGCATCGCCAGATTGTCCAGATTCCCCGGATGCTTCAGAGGTAACAACTCTGCCATCGCCAGCTCCTGCACCAGCACCCACGCCCGGCAGCGTGGCGATATGTGCGATCTGCGGCGCAGCTTGCATCAGCGCGGTCAGATTGCTTTCGGCTTTACCCTGCGCGTATTCCTCAATGGCCTCGCCCGAAGAAATCATGAGGGTAACGGCCCAAGCCGCCCAATATTCCTGCACGGCGACAGTGCTGGCAATGGCCACGACGGCCAGCAAATCAACGCCCACCTGACCATGGCGAATATCGTCGATCATGCCGCGCACAGTGTCGATAATCGTGTACACAACCAGCGCGATAACAATCCACTGGCCCACGCCGGGATTCACCGGCCAATCCAACTGCCCCCACGGTCGCCAAGTGGGACACACTATCAGCGGAATCGCCGCGAGGATAACGATGGGCAGCAGCGGTACGCGACGGCACAGGTCAATAATTTTAGTGAAGATAGAGATGATTCGACTCATCAATTCTCCTTACGCTCGTATACGGAGCCGGACGTCGAGGCTTTCGCCCGCGCCGGCACTGCAGTCACGCCTTGTTAACCCACCGGCGTCATTGCCAAGGCACTAAGCCCGAGCGCGACCTTCCGATACACGGCGTAAGAATGTCATATTCAGTTATCGGTGATTACCGTACCAAAGGTCCGGCAAAAACACAAAACCCGCGGCGAAGCGATGTGCTTGCCGCGGGTTTCGCGCTATGGTGCCGTTAGTAACGGCTTGGGTTTACCACAGACCGAACGGATCGTACAGGCCGCCGCCGTCACCGTAGGGGCTCTGGCTGTTGCCGTCCTGATCCTGCTGATCCTGCTGATTCTGCTGGTTCTGTTGGTTCTGGTTGTTGTTCGACTCAGAGCGGTTGGAACCGTTGACTGCGGATTCCTCCTGATCAAGAGTGACTTCCACATCCATGGTCTTGCCGTTCCTTACAAGGGTCAGGGTCGCCTTGTCACCGAGGGCTGCCGCGCGCACGAAGCCGAGCAATGAATAGTTGCTGCTCACCGCGTTGCCGTTGAAGGCCACGATGGTGTCGCCGCTCTTGATTCCGGCCTTGTCGCCGGGGCCGTCGGAGACCACGTTGGAGACCTGGGAGCCGGCGCGGGTCACGCCGTCAGCGGTGACCGTGGTGCTCTTGATGGTCACGCCCAGCGCCACATGCTTCACGGAGCCGTCCTTGACGATCTCTTCGGCCACGCGCTTGACCAGGTTCGAGGGGATGGCGAAGCCGATGCCGATGGAGCCGGCGGAGCTGGACGAGCTGGCAGTGGAAGCGATCGACGAGTTGATGCCGATCACCTGGCCAGCCGCGTTGAAGGTCGGGCCGCCCGAGTTACCCGGGTTGATGGCCGCATCGATCTGCACGGCGTTGGTCACGATTTCGGAGTTGTTGTCGTCCATCACGCTCACCGGGCGGTTAAGCGCGGAAACGATGCCGGTGGTGGCTGTGTCGTCATAGCCGAGCGGGTTGCCGATGGCCATCACGCCTTCGCCCACGGCGAGCTTGTCGGAGTCGGCGAATTCCACAGCCTTCAAGTCGCTCGGCGGGTTGTCAAGCTTGATGACGGCCAGATCGGTGGTGGTGTCGGTACCGACGACCTGCGCGGAATACATGGTGCCGTTGGACAACGTCACCGTGATCTGCTGAGCGCCGGAAATCACGTGGTTGTTGGTCACAATATGACCTTCAGTGTCGAGGATCGCACCAGAGCCCTGTGCGGTGCCGTCGCTGGTTTGGGTGGTGATGGCGACCACGGAATCGGAGACGCTGCTAGCCACTGCCTGCCAGTCGGCGGCCTCACCGGACTTGGCGGTAGCGCTGCCGGAACCGGACTTATTCGAGCTCACATTGCTGAGCGAATTGGAGGTCGGCACCTTGACCCAACCGTTGGTGATGGCAGCAAAGCCAAGGCCGAGGCTCAGCGCCACGGCCACCACGGCGGCAATCACTGCGGAAAGAATGCTGACGGCGGTTTTCGACATGCCGCGCTTGGCCGCGGCCGGCTGGCCGTCGGGGCCGTTCGGAACTCCGGGAGCGCCAAACGGGCCTGTTGGAGGCTGCTGGCCACCGTTGTTGGCACCGTTCTGCCCATTCGGATTGATGAAGGGGTTGCCGTTGTTCTGCGACTGAGCGTTTTGCGCGTTCTGCTGGCCGGCCGGCGTGGAGAACGGGGTATTGGTGAAGTAAGGGTTGCGATTGCCGCCCTGGGGCTGCTGGCCGTTCTGCGAAGCAGGAGTCTGCGGCTGGCCGCCGAACGGGAATCGCTGGGTTGGCGCGTTCTGCGGGTTCTGCGCATTCTGTGCGTTGGTAACCGAGGTCGGAACCGGGCCATACGCACCGAATTCGGGGGCAGGGCGGTAAAGCGGCGCGGTCGGCTGCTCTTGTGCGCTGGGCTGCTGGCCCATATTGATCGGCTGGGTCGGCGCGTTGGAAACCACGGTGCTTTCGCCCTTAGCGGACGCGTAGTCGGGCGCGGGCTCGGAGGTGACCGGAGTCTGAACGGCGGTATCGCCACCGTTGGTTTCATTGTTAGTAGTGTTGGTATTGGTAGTGTTGTCGGCGTTGGCGGCGGTTGATCCGCCACTGGTGGTCGGCTGGTTCTGGTCGCCGTTCTCGGCGTTCCAGGTGCCATTGGTTTCGTCAGCCATTGCTGCTCCTTTGTCCTTGTACGTTGAACGTCTTGTGTGGTGCGGCGCTTGCTTCATCCGCCGCTTTCGTTCGCTACCTATGTAGTAAAGATATCCGCTCTGGAAGTTTCCTGAATGTTAGTTGGAAGAAATAATCGAATCTTCTCGCAACTCACAGGGCAAGCCGCCTAAACCCCTCAATTTCGGCCATCAATCGATGCACAGCTCCCCCTGTTCGCCTAAAGTGAATCATATGACAGACCTGCTTGAGCACCCACGCGGAGCCGAGGCCGGCAAACCCGGCGACCGCAGCGCATTCTCCTTCGAAACCATCACCCGTTTGTCCCCCAGCGCGCAAGGCCTAGGGCGCGACGGGGCCCGATATGGGCGCACCGGCATCATCCATACGCCGCACGGCGACATTCGCACGCCTGCTTTTGTGCCGGTGGGCACGCAGGCTGCGATGAAAGCCGTGCTGCCTGAAACGATGAAGGAGCTTGGTGCGCAGTGCATGCTCGCCAACGCCTTCCATCTGTTCGAACGCCCCGGCGAAGACGTGCTGGACGCGGCCGGCGGTTTGGGGCGTTTCATGCACTGGGATCGGCCCACTTTCACCGATTCCGGTGGTTTCCAGGTGCTTTCGCTGGGTGCCGGTTTCAAAAAGACGCTGGCGATGGACGTCACCGGCATGAAATCCGACGATGTGATCGCCAAAGGCAAGGAACGTCTGGCCTTCGTGGATGAGGACGGTGTGACCTTCAAATCGCCGCTGAATGGCGACAAGCACCGGTTCTCTGCTGAGATTTCGATGGGCATCCAGCACAAGATCGGCGCGGATATCATGTTCGCGTTCGACGAACTAACCACGCTGATGAATACGCGCGGCTACCAGGAGCAGTCGGTGGAGCGTACGTTCCGTTGGGCCAAGCGGTGCGTGGCGGAGCACGAACGACTCACTGCCGCACGCTTGGGCAAGCCGTATCAGGCGCTGTATGGCGTGGTGCAGGGCGCGAATTATGAGGATCTGCGCCGGCATGCGGCCGAGCAGATCGCCTCGCTGGACTTTGACGGCGTGGGCATCGGTGGTGCCATCGAAAAACGCATCATAGGCAACACCTGTGCGTGGATCTGCGATGCGATGCCCGAAAGCCGGCCTCGCCACGTGCTCGGCATCGCCTCGGTGGACGATATCTTCGCATGCGTGGAGAACGGTGGCGACACCTTCGATTGCGTGGCCCCCGCGCGCTGCGGCCGCAACGGCGCAATCTTCACCCGCTTCGGCCGCTACAACATCAAACGCGCCGAACACAAGCTCGATTTCGGCCCGCTGGAGGAGGGCTGCGACTGCTACACCTGCCGCAACTATTCCAGGGCCTATGTGGATCATCTGCTGCGCGCCCGCGAAATCAACGGCTTCACCCTAGCCACAATTCACAATGAGCACTTCTTCGTGAAGCTGCTCGACGACATCCGCGACTCCATCGACGGTGGATATTTCGAAGAATTCCGCGACGAGTCGCTGGCGCACTTCTACGGGAAGTAGGAGGAGGGCTGCCTGTACGGCTCATGTTGTGCGCTGGTTTGCGGGTGGTTCAGTTGGGTTATAAGGATAGCTCCGCTGGGCGAAAGCCCACTGGGCTTTCGCTATTCCAGCTCGTGTCGCGCCGTGACTTTCCTTTCAGGAAAGTCACGGCGCGACACGCCAATTTGCCTACCGCACCCAGTAGTGGTAAATTGTCCTTTTGTCTGCGAGTGTGGCGGAATGGTAGACGCGCTGTCTTCAGGTGGCAGTGAGTGTATGCTCGTGGGGGTTCAACTCCCCCCACTCGCACCAGCAAGAAAAGGCTGGAACCGAAAGGTTCCAGCCTTTTTGCTTTTCGCTCGCACATACGGCAAAAGAGCGCGTCACCCTCAGCTCAAGTGGAGCGCAACAACTCCGCAGGATTGACCTTCGTGGCCTGCACGGCGGGCAGTGTTCCGGACACTGCTCCAGCCACCGCCCCCAGCACAGGTACACCCAGAACCGACACAGGAAGAAGAAACCGCCATCCGTTGGCATAAGCAATTACAGCCGCCGCCTGTGCGCCGACGAACATCCCAAGCATGCCGCCAGCCAATCCCAGTAGCATCGCTTCCAGCAGAAACTGCGCGGCGATATGCCATGCAGGCATACCAAGGGCGAGGCTGATGCCAATCTCCCTGCGTCGCTCGGACACGGCCATCTGCATCGTGTTGATGATACTGAACGCGGTCACGCCGACCATCACACCAGTGATGATGCCGGCGGTAGTTTCGGAGTCCTCAAGAAGACCGGCCCGCAGCCGCGCCGGGTCGGATGGGGCGCGCACGGCCACCGTCTCGGGATCGGAGGGCAGCAGCGCCACAGGCAGAGCCTGTGCCACACGTGTCACGGAACCGTCCTCCACAGCCACGTGCATGACACGTTGCATCGGCAGTATGCCGAGCATGCGCGCGGTGTCCGGCCCCATGATGACGGCTGTGGAGAGCGCGGAGCGTCCATCTGCGTCCTGTATGGTTCCCGTCACCCTGAGTCTGACACCGCCTATGTCCACCGCCGCGTCGGGCTGTGCCATGGTGATACCAAGTTGTCGCGCGAGCCTAGTCCCCAGCAGCACGATGCGGTGGTCGTTGGACGGATCTTCGTCCGGGGGAAGAGGCAGTCCCGCAGTCAATGCGGCACCACGTGCTTCCAGGCCTTCCATCGAAGCGATGGCGGCGCTGGCCGACACAGATATCCCCCATGCGGTGGACGACACGTCCAAGGAGACGCCGGAACCGTCGGGAATGTTGAGCGTACCGGCCTCGATCACTTGGGCAATACCGTCAAGGCGCGCCGTCAGTTCACGTTCATTCAATTCCCAAGCCGAGGTCGGCAACGTAACCTCGACAGTGGAATCCTCCATGTCGAGGAAGCGTTGCGCGGTGCGGTCACCGGATGCTAGGCCTATGCCTTGCAACGCGACCAGTGTGGCCGCGCAGAACAGCACGGCGAGCATCGACAGCAGGTTCCTGCGCCATCGGCGCGCCAATGCCAGTAGCGCGCATGTCACGGGGTTCGTCATCCTTCCCCCTCCCGGACCGTTCCATCGGCAACATGTAACCGTCGGTGGCAAGAGCGGGCCACGTCCTCGTCGTGGGTGACGACGAGAAGGGTGGTGTCCCCTGCCGTCGTACGATGCAGCAGATCCACGACGAGACGTGAGTTAACGGAATCCAAGTTGCCGGTAGGCTCGTCGCACAGCAACAAACGAGGAGGGCTGGCGATGGCCCGGGCAATGGCAACACGTTGCCGTTCTCCGCCAGAGAGATCCGCCGGCCAGGCACCAGCCTTGTCCGCGAGCCCTACAAGGGCAAGCGCCCGTTGCGCCAGTGTCCGCGACTGCACTCCCCTGATGCCTTTGATAGCAAGCGCATAGCGGACGTTTTCCTCCACTGTGAGGTGATCAATGAGATGGAAGGCTTGGAACACAAAACTCACATATTGACGCCTCAGCCGGTTACGCACACGAGGTGGCGCGTGTCCCGCATCCATTCCGTCCAGCAGGACCATGCCGTCGGTGGGGCGATCCAGCAGGCCGATAATGGCAAGCAACGTCGATTTGCCGGATCCCGACGCCCCGGTAACAGCTACAGATTCTCCAGCATGCACGTCAAGACTGGCATGACGCAAGGCGACGCTGCTCGGTGGGAACGTGCGGCTGACGTTCACCAACCTGAGCAGAGGTATATCGACGTTTGTTTCTTCCCCGCCATTGCCGCGTCTTCGGCTATCTTGGTGCACTTCTTATCCCATTGGTTATTGCGACACATCGCCGGCCGTCCCTGTCCCATCGGCCGCAGAGACTTCTCCGGCCGCACCAGCGGAGGAGCCATCGGTCGGGACGATGACAACCATGCCTTCCTTAAGGTTCTCTCCACTGATCTCGCACTCACCCTGATAGCAGAAGCCCATTTTCACGTCCACCCTTTCACCGTTCCGCTGTTCCAGCCAGCGCGACGTGCCATCGCCCCGCAAGGCGACGACATCGGTGACAAAGGTATTCTCGGCGCTCGCCCCTAACGTGACGGTGACCATGGTCTCACCTGGATCAACTGGCAACGACACACCCCGAGCATCGGCAAGACATACCCACGTACGATCCTCGACCTGCCGCTCGCTGGCGGAGTCCGAAAGACTCGACGCTGAAGCTCCTGTCGATGCGCCGCCCTCCAAATCATCACCCACTGCGTTTTGTGGCGAGGCACAAGAGCCTCCCAGAGTCACTGTGGCGGGCTCACCTAGCAGTATCGTCGCTTCCTTGCCGGCGAGCACAGTGACATCAGGCACGTCGACTTTGAGGAAGCCGACCATATAGTCGCGGGCGACGGTTTCCATTCCGCACAGCTTGTCCTGAACTTGCTGCCCGGCAATGCCGCAAGTGGTGACGGCGCGAAGCGGCAGCTGGCTCGCAAACACGACCTGCCCCTGGGGTATGGCACTGTTCTTCCAGTCGGCGCTGGCGAGTTCGGCGCCGGAGGCGTCCACCGTGGCGAATCCCAAGTTCCGCATGAAGTGGTACAGGGCAAGAGCCGTGGATTCGCCGTAGGTTCCGGCTTCGTCGTATGACACATAACCGAGGCGCCCCAACGCCGCCTGAAGCTGACGCACGTCCGTGCCACTCATGTTGGGAGCCATAGTCCGGTAGGCCGGCACATCGCCTTGCATCAGCAGGACGGGACGCTCATCAATGGTTCCGATGACGTTGCCTTCCGCTGCCTCCGCGCCGGCGACAAGACCGTTGCGGGTCACGGTTCCCGTAGCACGCACCGTAATCTTGCCGTGAGACGAGGCCTCGAGACGACCGGTGGCGTTGTGACGAAGTGTCGTCCTGCGCACCGTGGTAGTCACCTTAATGGGTTCGGGTTCGGTCTCGCGTTCCCATTCCGCCCGGATACCAAGGGTGGCCACGCATGTGCCGACGACCAGCATAAGCGCCAGCAATGCGCCAAGCAACACCGATCCCAGTCTGGATGGCGCACGATTGTTTTTCTCCGCTATAGCAACGTCTGGCGTCCCACTGCCGTCGAAACCGCGCTCCTTGCCGCCGGATGCGGCCTTGCCCCGCGTCGTGTGTCTCATCTTGCCCCCCACTACAGCCCGTGCCCATCAGGGGGCCATGAGACTGTCAAAATCCGCCTGCCCGTTAATGACTTGGTTGGCCTTGCCAAGGGCTTCTTCCAATGTTTCATACCGAGCCAGCAACGTCGCCTCATTCGCAGCCATCCACGCGCCAGCGTTGCGTTCCATGGCCATGTCAATGCGTTCCATGATCCCAGCCTCACTTTGACATGCATAATCCTGCCGAGCCATGGCCTGCTCCTCGGCGTTCGGAGGTTCGTTCCACGCACGGTATCTGCCGAACCGTTCGCCGGCGAGTTCGCCGGCCTTCAGTCCCCTCAACGGATAGCCGGCCTTTGTCATGCACGGCGCATAGACATCGGTGATCGCTTTGCGAACCTCACCGTCATCCAAAGACGTGCGCGTCTGTTCGTTCGCCATCTCGTTAAAGGTGTTGAGCACCTCGTTGGACTTCTCATAGGATCCAAACAACGCGGCGTATGCTTGCGCCGCACAACTGCCGAAGAAAGATTTTTCGTCAGAAATGTCCCCAATCACCTCATGTTCGTAGCGTTTCCGATCCTCGGCTCCCAAGGTTTTCTCGAAATCCTCCTCAGAGAAATCCCCCTCGACTTGGTCCATGGTCTGCATGCTGTATCCCAAGGACACAGCCTCCTGTTCGCTGCGAAAGATACCTCCAACATCCGCATATCCTTGAAGCATCGGGATGGTCGAGTAGTCCACGGGAACGTCGAAACCTCTGCTCCGAGCGCACTGCTGCCGTAGAATGCCATAGGCTTGCATAATCTCCGGGTCGATGGTGACGAGGTCACTAGTCGCCTTCACCACTGAATCGGATACCTCGGCTTCCTGAGCATTTCCGCACCCTCCAGCCCCAACTGCCAGCGTCACGGCGAGAATCGCGAGCACCACCTTCTTCAAATGCTTCATTGCATGCTCCTTGTATGAAAGGAAAAGAAGTTATGGACACTGACGAACCCCATGTCAGATAGTGCAGCTTCCCAACTACCAGCAAGCTGTAGACATAATTTATGTTACGCCTTTCAAAACATCGACACACCTTATCCCCGTGCGTAATGCATCTCACGGTGAACCGGCAATAAGATGAGGCGAGCAGACTCAAACAACATCGCTCCATGTCTCTGGCAACAACATCATGCCATCAGCAGCACGCTACAAAGTCAAGCAAAATGAATCAGAAATGGATATCACAGGGATACCCATGGTCATCCACGCCATGATCCGTCATGTTAGGCTCCACCGCACCGACATAGGGCACTCTGATACGCAATCACATACGGCAAAGGGCCGAAACCTTGCGGTTTCGACCCTTATCAAACAGTCTTAAGCTGTGGAATCAGCCTTCGATGGCAATCTGGTGCTTGGCCTCGACCTGCGGCTTGGCTTCAGCCTTCGGCACTTCGAGGCACAGCGTGCCGTCCTTGTAGGAGGCGTGGATATCGGATTCCTTCACGTCCTCGCCCACATAGAAGCTGCGGGACACAGAGCCGGCGTAGCGTTCGCGGCGCAGCCACTTGCCGTCCTCGCCCTTGTCTTCGTGAGAGCCGTCACGATGCGCGGACACGGTCAGATAGCCGTTCTGCAGTTCCAGATTGATATCGTCCTTCTTGAAGCCGGGCATATCGATATCAACATCGTAGCTGTGCTCGTTTTCCTTCACATCGGTGCTCATCAACGCTTGCGAGGGCATGCGATCGGCAGCGGTGTTCGCAGCCTCACGCCATCCCGAGAAGAACGGATCATCGAACAGATCGGAGAACATTGTGTCATTCATCAAAGCCGGAAACATTGCCATAATCCATACTCCCTAGTTGGAGCTGGAGCGGTTTGGCTTGCCGGCCAGAACCCCAAGCCCCTGCACCTTGCGGCACAAGCCCAAGCGATCCGGCCGGCTTTTCGTAGCCGTTCCCGGAACCCCTCACCGGGGCTCCATCGTTTTCCTTGTTCACTTCACCCAACATTCCGAGGCAAAGGTCATTCCGGAATTATTCCCACAGCAAAATCATGTCTGATGTCACTATGTAGCGACAGTTTCCCTCAGCCTCTTCGGTTATTCGGATCATTCCGACCGTCCCTATTCACAGGCTCCCCAAGCCCAATCGTTGGGAACTTGCCGAAATCTAGCGGCGGGATTGCTTGCGCTGAGCTATGTAGTTGAGCATGGAACCTGTCACCACGAGCGCCACGCCCACCCAGAACGGCAGCGACAGCGACAATCCCAGCAGTACCGTGCTGGCTGCGGTCGACAGCACCGGCGTGGCATAGGACGCGACGGCCAACGTCTCCATCGAGCCGCGCAGAATGCCATGGCCCCAGCAGGCATAGCCGCCACCGATGGACACAGCGGCAATCAGCACGAACAACCAATCCACCACGTTTGGCGCGACAACCGGCATGCCTTGCCCTGAAGCGAAGTGAATAATCCACAGCGCCACAGCCACACAGGGGAAGAACAGCGACGTACCATCCACTCCGCGTGACAGGGCGGGGGTGAACACCGCATACACCGACCAGGCCGACGCCCCCATAAACGCCAGCGCATACGGCAACGGGTTGGAGATAATGTGCTGGGCCGCCGCGCCCCAGTCCAACCCGGAATTGCCGCCGACCGCAAGCATCACGCCGCAGGTGGCCACAATCGCACCGGGCAGCACCTTAAGCAGACCATGCCGCCGGCGCGAAACAATCGCAGTGAGCAGCACCATCATGGTGGGCCACAGATAGTTGACCAGGCTCACCTCCACCGAAGAGGCAGCGGTGGATGCCAGTCCAAGCGACAGCGAAATCGAAGATTCGTAGAACACGAACAATGCGCCGCCGATAATCAGGTATCGTTTGGGAAATTCCTTAAGCGGTGCGGGACGCCGGAATATCAGCAGTAATACGCTGCCAACGGTATAGATCAGCGCCGAACCAAGCGTGGCACCAAACGCTTCAGCAACGATGCGCACAGTGCCGGCCATCAAGCTCCACAGGGCGATTGCCAGCAATCCTACGCTGGTGGCCCGGCTGGAAATCACATGGCTTCCAGCCGGAAGCCGATTGTTGTTGATACCCGCCATAATCCCCTCGCATACGAACATGTTCCTACGCAATACAGGGACACTCTATCGACCACGACCTACCGCGCCAACCCACCGCACACGATACGGTCTGTCGCGATGTGTGCGAGCCATTGACGGGTCGGAACTAATAGGATGCGCTGGCAATCATTGGATCGTCGTAGAAGTTCAGGATGCGTTCCAGATATGGCTGGTAGGTGGCGTTGGGCATGGAGAAAATCTCATGCTGGGATTCGGCGAATCGCACCAGCTGTGCCTCGCCGCCGCCGTCCTTCACGCGTTGGACGAACGTGTTCTGCGGTTTATTGAGCACCCACACATCGCGCCCGGCCTGGAACAGCAGCAACGGCGTTTCGATTTCGGCGCACGCCTCGGGTTGGAGAATCGCACGGTTCAGTCGCAGCGCCTCACGCACCCAGCTGAACGTGGCGCAGTAAGTCTGGTATTCGGGATGCTCACAGCGCAGCTTGTGATACCAGCGTTCGCGGGCTTCGCTGGAGTATTGGTAGGAGCTCAGGTCGAGCACACCGTCGAAATCCTTCTGCCCGAATACACGCTGACGACCCATGCCCAACGCGCATAGCGCTCCGACCAAACCACGCGTCAGCCATAGCGGCATGCCGGTTTGCGGGGCGATCATGGGAGCGGACAGCACAGCCTTATCGAACAGCGAGGGGTAGCGTTCCAGCAGCGCCGCACCAATACCGCCGCCCATCGAATGGCAGAACAGATTCAGCGGCATACCGCCCGCATACTGTTGGCCCACGCTGGACGCGAATGCGGCGAGGTCGACCACATACCGTTGCCAATCGTCGATCCACACCATGCTGGGATTGTCCACGTTGCGTTCGGACTTGCCATGCCCGCGATGTTCCAGCACGCACACCGAATAGCCGGCGAGCAGGAAATACCACACCAGTTCGTCGTATTTTTCAGCGAATTCGGTGAAGCCATGGCTGATAACGATACAGCCACGGAAACTGGCCGTGGCACCCTGCTCGCGAATCTCGTCGAATTTGCCGGCATCGTAAGCCAGATAGTGCAGTTTGCCGTTTCGTTCGTCGGCGAGTGTGCTGGATACGGTGCCCTGTGCAATCGGCTGGGTCGTGCTGTCGAGCTCGACGACGAATCCGCCATCGGTCAACGGTTCCAAACCGGCGTCACGCTCGGCCTTGGTCGGGTCGAACCAGCCTTCTTGGCGGCAGCGGGCGAGCGCAGGCAGAACCGTGCCTTCCATCTCGGCCTGGTAATTGGACTCGTCAATCAAGCTGAATTCCATATCGACCATCCTAGCGGGGCGTTCGCCGCCAATCGGGCTCATTGGCCCGATTAATCCGGTCAGCGCAATTGCGACAAATCGGATCAATCGGGCCAATCAGTTCTGAACGTTGTCTCTAGGTGTTGTCTCTAGGCGTTAGCGTGAGGCGTCAGTCAGCCAGTGCTTGCTTGAGGAAGTCTCGCTGGAGCACCAGCAGGTTTTCGGCCACCGTCTCATCGTTGGTCATATGCGTGATGCCGGTCAGCGGCAGGAAGGTATGCGGTCGGCCTGCGGCCATCAACGCTTGGCTGAGGCGCAGGGAGTGTGCGATGGTCACATTGTCGTCCGCAAAACCGTGAATTAGCATCAGCGGACGCACGAGCTTCGGCGCGTCGGCGATGATGGAGTTGCGCTCGTAAACGGCTGGGTCGAGACCAAGATAGCGCTCGGTGTAGTGCGTATCGTACAGCGTCCAATCGGTGGGCGGCGCGCCGGCACAGGCGGCCTTGAACACATTCGGCGCGTCCAGTACGGCGAGCGCGGAGAGGAATCCGCCATAGGACCATCCAATCATCGACACCTTGTCGAGATTCGGACGAGGCGCATCGGCCGGCCACTGCTTCATCAACTCGGCAAGACCGTGCACGGCTTCGACCTGATCGGCGAGCGTCACGGCCTTCATATTCTCGAAAATCTCACGATCCCACTTCGGGCCTCGGCCTGTGGTGCCGCGACCGTCCGCCGTAACCACCACGAAGCCCTGATTGGCCCACCATTGTGCGTCGCGATAGTAGCTCTGCGCAAGCGCGACCTGCTGGAAGCCGGGGCCACCATACGGCAACATCAGCACCGGCAATTGCGCAGCCTTCGCATACTCACTACCTGCGCTTGGCATGGTGATGGCGGCCAGCAGCGCATGTTCGCCGGGCATGGTGACGAAGTGAGTGTTTGGCGTGAAGCCCGGGTCGGCGGCGTAGCTGGCGATGCTAACGCAGGATGTGCGGTATTCTGCTGTCACATCGTCGAATGCAGTATCGGCTGTCCAATCACCAGATCCGGCATCGTTGGCCGCGCTATCGGCAATCGCAGCGTTCTCAGAAGACATAGTCTCAGAAGACATAGCCTCACCAGCTGGCGTTTGTTGCGGCTGAGACGACTGCGAACCGCGCTCCCCCTGCACCCCGCACAGGCAATGCAGCATAGTGGGCTGACGGTCGCCCATCGTGCGCCCGGAAACGACCAGACCGCTCTCACCGCGAGTCGCGGTCCATACGCCCGGCGTAGTAGTAATCGGGCGCACATGCCCGTCATAATCGAAGCTCACCACATCGAAGCTGCGTGCATCGTGCTGGTCTGTGTCGGCATGTTCGCCCCATTCGGCCGGCACATCATGGGCCAGCTGCGGATCACGTTGAATAACGCACAGCACGTCCTGATCGGTTACCGACAGCACCGTACGCACATTCCAGCCCACCGGCGTGAACGGACGGGCATCCACAGTCAGCCGGTTCGTGTCCGACTGCATATCGTTCAGCGCGCATACCAACCGGCCATCCGGCGTGTATGCGGGAGTACCGGCGATCAAATCAAGCCACTGGTCGTTGTGATGTTCCTGCAGCACACGGGTTTCGATCATCGGCCATGACGTGGCGGAAGCTTCCGGCTGGTCAGCGTCGACTGCGACTTCAGCATCAACGGCAGCATCCAGAACATCAGCATCCAACCAATGCGCATCATCCCCCGCAATCAATACTTCCAGCACCTGGTCGTCCGTTTGCCGGCGATTCTGCACCAACAGCAGCGGATTGTGGCCCTGACGCCAGTTCACCACGGCAAGATATTCGTACGCGTCGCTATCCCAAGCCACACGGCCCGCAGCCTCCACATGCGTGCCGTTCTCGCCCAAACGCACCGCATACAATGCCACCTGCGCGTTGGACGACAGCGCCCGCGGGTAGCGGCGGGCCGTAGCGGCCGCTTCGGGGTTGGTGGGATCGCTGATATACCAAACCGGCTCCTGCTCGGCACTGAACCGTTCGATCAATAGCGTCCGTGAATCCGGCCCCCACCAGAAGCCCTCATAGCGGTCCATTTCCTCGCCTGCGGCGAATTCTGCAAGACCGACTTTCACCACATCCCGATGCTCAGGCGTCACGCCCATCACCGCGTCGATGGCATGCGATTGCAGGTCGAACACCACCAGCAGTGAACCCGTGCTCCAAGCCACACGACGGCCATCCGGGCTGATACGCGGATTGAGCACCGGAGTGGGATCGAAATCATCCTGCGACTGATCCGCCAAGTCGGCGACGAGAATTTCGCTGGTGCGCACCTCCACGCACGCAGGCCGCTGGCCCTGTGAATCTTGCGTACCGTCAGCAATATCAACTGTCGATACGAACAGGCGGGAGCCGATCACATACACCACTCGTTTGCCCGCATCGTCAACGCTATAGCTCACAATGCCGGCACCGCCTTCGCGTGCGCGTTCACGACGTGCCCGTTCCTCCGGCGGCACGTCTTCGTCACCTGCAACATCCTTGTCGTCTTGCTCGGCACCCAACGGGTTGCGTGCATCGACCAGTTCGGTTTCATGATGATTGCCGGCGGCATCGAACCAGCTCATCCACAGGTTGTTCACCAGGTCTTCGGCACCATCCGACCGCAGGAATAACGCCCGCGTGCCATCGCCAATCGCTTGGGCCGCATGCGGTGCACCACAACCAAACCGCAAGGTGCGGGCCTTAATACGCGGATATGCCGCAATCGCCGCGACTTCGCTCATCTCATCATGCTGTGTCTGCTGCGTCATTTTGCTCGCCATTGCCGGCACTGATTGTCCATTCGATTCAGATGCCGATACAAATTTCTTGTCATCATGCTGTTCGCTCATGCTCCCCACCCTAATACCCCTAGCCGCCCTCTGCCACGCCCAGTGCCAGTCCAACGACAATGCAGCGGCCTGAGCAGTCGGTGCCCACCGTTCATGGCACTTTTTACGGGAAACCCCGCAATAAGTGCCTCGTAGAACCGTGTTTTGCTCCGTTAGAGGCACTTCTCGTAGGAAATCCACAATAAGTGCCATCTACCGCCCATTTCCCGACCGCTCGCGGCACTTCTTACGGAACAATCCGCAATAAGTGCCTCGTAGCACCGTGCTCAGTTCCATTCGCGGTACTTCTTGTAGAAATTTCCGCTAAAAGTGCCCCGACCATACTGCCGCGCGCCTGTTGTTGCAATAACCTCCATCTCAACGCATCAGTGCGAACAACGCACCAACCCCGTATCAATGTGGATAACTGCGCACATTACCGCACAAACACATCGGAGAAACCGCCATCGAACAACATATCCTCGCATAATCGAAAGCTCTCTCCACATGCCTCATTTTTATGGCAATCCGAACGCAAAATCAGCTATGGTCCCAACATGAGACGTAACAAACGACTAGAGCAAGCGCTCAACCAAGCCGAGCATGCCAAACGCTGCCTATGGGCCACAACCAACGCCGGGCGCAAAACCCTGTACCGGCACCATCGCGGCGGCTATCTCACCCGCGTTCGCAAAACGCTGTACACGCGAACAAGCTATTGGGAATCGCTAAGCCATTATGAACGCATCATGCATATTCTGCGCGCGGTATCCGCTAAGCAACCGAATTGGACACTAATAGGAATCAGCGCGGCCGCAGTCTGGGGGCTCACACAATCCTATGCCTTGCATTCACGAACCTTCATCACTACGAAATATCTCTCACAGCCCCTCAAGCGCAACTTCCTCATCTTCATTCCCATACCGACAACGGATGAACAACTTGTGCAGGGCATCAAAGTAACCGGACTATCACGCACTCTTTTTGACTGCGCGCGGATGCTGCCATTCCGCGACGCAGTCGCCATAATGGATGCCGGACTTGCCAAAATGATTGCCGATGCTTCACGAATAGGCATGGCTAGCGGCAATAGTAAAGCCGAGCTACGCCGCTATTTCCAATCACTCCACGAGCAAGGCCGGGAACGTGTGCTATTCGTTCTGGATTGCGCCGATCCACGCAGCGAAAGCGGAGGTGAATCCATCGCCCGTGCCGCCATGCGCGAATGGGGATATATGATTCCGGACGTTCAAGCAACCTTCACCGATCCCATTTCGCAGGGAACCTACCGTGTCGACTTTCTCTGGAAACTTCCCAACGGACGCATAGTTATCGGCGAACTTGATGGCAAGGCAAAGTACACCGACCCGGCAATAACCAATGGACTTGACGCAGTAGACGTGGTACTCAAGGAAAAAGAGCGAGAAAGTAACTTACTGCTCTCTGGCAATATCGGTTTGGTGCGGTTCTCTTTCAAGCAGCTCATACAACAACCCGAGATTGTCAAACGCAAGCTGGATCTGGCCGGCATTCCTCGAGTAGACATATTTCCTTCATCGTTGTTTTACGAGAATTACGGAACTATCTTGTAATGACGAAATAGCACATATGCGGTATCACGCAGCGACGAACTATCTGTGCGCCCTACCGACGTTTTGTATAACATCACTACGGCACTTTTTACGGAGCAATCCGCAATAAGTGCCCCGTAGAACCATGCTCTGCTCCGTTAGAGGCACTTTTCGTGAGAAATCCACGATAAGTGCCGCCAACAGCCCATTTTCCGACCGCTCGCGGCACTTTTTACGGGAAACCCCGCAATAAGTGCCCCGTAGAACCAAACTTCACTCCGTTAGAGGCACTTCTTGCGGGAATACAGACAAGAAGTGCCATAAGAACATGCCCCTGCAATTCTCGACGCTTACGGCACGCAATGAAGCTTTTGCAAGTATTCACAAGTGGTTTTGGCCTAATGCGGCTCGGTGCGTACTATAGTCCAAGAATAGAAAGGGAGGACTATGAGCGTTCTCGACCGTTTTGAGAAAAGCGTGGAAGGCGCGGTCAACGGAGTATTTGCCAAATTCGGCTCCAAAGACCTGCAGCCCGTCGATCTATCCAGCGCCCTGGAGCGCGAGATCGACGCCGAAGCCATGCCCGTGGGCCGCGACCGCACGGTGGCCCCGAACGAATACCGATTCAAGCTGAGCACCCCGGATTTCGACCGCATTGAAGCATGGGGCAGCGAAACCCTGGCCAACGAGCTGGCGGACAACCTCACCGAATACGCCAAAAGCCAGCATTACGCTTTCGTAGGCCCGGTGGTGGTGATCTTCGAAGAGGATCTGAACCTGAGCAAGGGCAACTTCAATCTGTCTTCCGAATCGGTGCAGGGCAATGCCGTGCCCGTCACCACCGACGCGCAGACCCAGGACAGCCCCGTGCTTGAGGTGAACGGCAACCAGTACCTGCTCACCAAGGAAAAGACCATTATCGGCCGCGGCTCCGGCTGCGACATCGTTATCGACGACCCGGGCATTTCACGCAAGCATCTGGAGATTGACATCACCGATAATGGCGTGATTGCACGCGATCTGGGTTCCACCAACGGCACCTACGTCGAAGGCCATCAGGTTCCTGCCGCCACACTGCTGGACGGCAATACCATTACGATTGGCCGCACGCGCATCCTGTATTGGGCCTCCGCGCAAGCCCAGGAGTAGTCAGGCCGGCTTATGACCGAACTGACATTCGCCCTGTTAAAGTACGGGTTTCTGATCCTGCTCTGGGTGTTCGTATGGCTGGCGATTCGTTCGCTGCATAAGGACATCGAGACGTTCAGCCCGCGACCTTCGCGCACGCGTCGTCGCCGCGAACGTGAGGCGACCGCCGCCAAATCGGCGACGCCGGTCGCACCTCAGGTTCAGCGCCCGCAGCATCCCCAGCAGCCGGCCTCCCGTGTGGAGCCCACGCTGTTGGTTATTATCGACGGGCCGCTGGCCGGTAGTTCCGTGCCGCTGACCGACACCGAAATCAGCCTTGGTCGCGCCGCGTCGAATACCGTAGTGCTGGATGACGAATTCGTCTCATCCCATCACGCCCGCGTATACAAGGATTCCCGTTCCGGCCAGTGGGTCATCGAGGATCTCAACTCTACCAATGGCACCGTGGTCAATCAGCAGCGCATTAGCCAGCCTGCTATTCTGCCCGCCCGCGTTCCCGTGCGCATCGGCGCCACCACCTTCGAACTGAGGTAGCCGCATGCCCACATCCGCCGCTTCACAACCGTTGTTCCTGTATTCCACCACCGTGTCCGACGTGGGCACTGTGCGTTCGAATAATCAGGATTCATCCTTCGCAGGTGAGCATCTTATCGCCATCTGCGATGGCATGGGCGGCCACGCCGGCGGCGACACAGCTTCCAGCATCGCCATCCGCTCACTCGCCCATATCGAGCAGGACGACACCGGCGGCGACGTGGAAGTCATCTCGCGCATGATGGAAACCTCCGTGATGGCCGCGCATGACGCCATCGTGGGCAAGGCCAAGCGCGAACGCAAGCTTGCCGGCATGGGTACCACCGTCACCGCAGTGGCGCTGGTGGCCGGCTATTGGGTGGTTGCACACATCGGCGATTCGCGCGCCTACCTGCTGCGCGACGGCCATCTGCGCCGCATCACCTGTGACCACAGCTATGTGCAGCACTTGATCAGCACTGGCCGCATCAGCGAATCCGAGGCCAAGAATCATCCGCAGCGCAACGTGGTTATGCGCGTGCTCGGCGATTTCGACATCGACCCCAGGCCTGATATTTCGATTCGCAAGGCCCACCCTGCCGACCGCTGGCTGTTATGCTCCGACGGCCTGTGCGGTGTGCTGGAGGATTCCACGCTCGAAGAGGCCCTGACCACCATGTCTGATCAGGGCGAATGCGCTCAGCGGCTGGTGCAGATGGCCCTGCGTGCTGGCAGCACCGATAATGTCACCGCCGTAATCGCCGACGCCACACTGGCGCTGGATGCCGATGCGTTCGATTTGCCGCATCAGACGCCTTTGGTGGGTGGCGCGGCCAGCAGCAATCTGGAGCCGATCGCCGATATCGTCAACGAACCGGTGGCCACCGCCCCTCCCCTGCGCGAGGATGATTCGCCCGCCCAGCGCGCGGCGGCGCTGATTCAGTCCGCTTCAGCCCCGGCAAACGACAATGAAACACAGCAGGATACGCAGGATTCTGAGGAACAGGCTTCTCGCGTGGTGCAGCCGTCAACCGTGCGCGAAGAGATCGGCGAGCGTCCGAATCCCGACACCGGTGAGATTCCGGTGGTGCAAAAGCCGGACGGCCGTATTTCCGCCGATCCGAACGACCCGGAGGTGGCCAAGGCCATTCGCGCCGAGCAGGCCGAACAGCGCAAGGCCACGCGCGCCAAGAAACGCCGCAGCCGTCTGGCAACGATTATCATCTCCGTACTTGCGGTGCTGGCGCTGGTTGGCGCAGGTTTTGGTACCTACGCCTGGAGCCAGACGCGCTACTATGTGGGCAATAGCAACGGCAAGGTTACGATTTATCAGGGCGTGCCCACGAATTTGTTTGGATTTGAATTGTCTCACGAGGTGACGCGCACATCCATCGTCACGTCATCGCTGCCGCAGACCTGGCAGGATCAATTGGAGCAGGGTATTACCGTGGATTCGCTCAGCGAAGCTGAGTCCCATGTGGACATTATCCGCAGCGAAATGAATAAGCTGCGCAAGCAGCAGGAAGAGGATACCAAGCGATCCGAATCCTCTGATAAGTCCGAAGATAAGTCGGATACGTCCGATAAGTCTGATGCATCCGATAAGTCTGATGCATCCGATAAGTCTGATGCATCCGACAAATCGGATACGTCGAATAAATCCGACCAATCCGACAACAAGCCGGATATTGGCGCAGCCGATGATGCGACAACGGGAGGCACGCAATGATCGTGACCCGTTTGCGTCAGATTTCGCTGCTGCTGATCGCCATGGGCATCGGCTTTCTTGCGTTCTTCCAAATGTTCATGCGCACCGCAGGCAGTTTCCCGACGAATTATGCGATTATGCTTGGCATGGTCGCACTGCTGAACGTGGTGGTGTGGGGTTTGGTCGTTAAATTCCAGCCCTACGCCAGTCAGTCGATTGCACCATGCGTGCTGTTGCTGACGGCCACTGGTGTGGTGATGATCGCTCGCATCGATCAGTCGTTGGATACTGCCAGTGCCATGCGCCAGCTGCAGTGGCTGTGTCTGGCGTTGGTTTTGGTGGCGATTATCATCGTGGGATTGCGCGATTACCGCCTGTTGCGGCGTTTTTCCTATGTGTCGATGGTGGTGGGTTTGGCGCTGCTGCTGTCGCCTATGCTGCCGGTGATCGGCAGCGAGGTCAACGGCGCGCGTATTTGGGTAAAGATTCCCGGTCTCGGCTCGTTCCAGCCGGGCGAATTCGCCAAACTCTTCCTCGCCTTCTTCTTCGCCGCCTACCTGTTCGATCATCGTGACCAGCTGGCTGTGGGCGGTAAAAAAGTGTTGGGCTTGCAACTGCCGCGCATCAAAGATTTAGGCCCGATTATTCTGGTGTGGGTCGCTTCGATGGGCGTGCTGGTTATGCAGCATGATCTGGGCACGTCACTGATGTTCTTTGCCATGTTCGTGGCGATGCTGTATGTGTCCACCGGCCGCACCAGCTGGATTATCATCGGTCTGATCGCTTTCGCTGCCGGTGCGGTGCTGGCGGCCAGCGTATTCAGCCATGTTGGCTCGCGTGTGGATGCCTGGCTGCATCCGTTCAGCAACGAGCAGTACACCAAGCCGTATGGCGGCTCCTGGCAGCTAGTTACCGGCATTTTCGGCCTGGCGTCCGGCGGTATGGTCGGCACCGGCTTGGGCCAGGGGCATCCTGCACTCACCACATTCGCGAACTCCGACTTTATCTATGCCTCTTTGGGCGAAGAGTTGGGATTGGTCGGACTGCTGGCCATTTTGGTGCTGTATTTGCTGATTATCGCCTCCGGCTTCATCACTGCCATGAAAATCAAGGATGGGTTCGGCAAGCTGCTGGCCTCCGGACTGGTGTTCACCATGGCCTTCCAGGTGTTCACCGTGGTCGGTGGCATTACGCTGGTGATTCCGCTTACGGGCCTGACCCTGCCGTATATGGCGGCTGGCGGATCCAGCCTGATCGCCAACTATATTCTTGCCGCACTGCTGATTGTGATTTCCAATGCGGCCAACAAACCCGAGCCGGAATTGACGTCGGATACATTCCAGTACGAGGCTCTCGCCGTGCTGCGCAATAAGGAGCTTGAGGCACGCGCCCGTGCCACTGAGCCGATTGAACGCCCGCGTGCTTCGGCGCCACGATATGCCGCACAGGTTGAAGAGCCGGCGCACACGCCTGCCCACGTGCCGACCCATGCGTCGGATCACACATCAACCGATACGCCGGCCGACGCGTGGACCAGCACACGATCCGAAGCACGCCATGCCGCCACGCCAGCGCACGCCGAGGACGGCGATCTGCCGATCACCAGTGAGGCGTTGCCGACAACCGGCACGATTCCGCCGCTGCCGCCAACCAGCGGTTCAGCCAGCACAACCAACAAACCAACGATCCGCAATAACGGAGGTGAACGCGCATGAACAAATGTCTTCGTCAGCTGTTCACTGCCGTCGTGGTCTTGTTTGTGGTGCTTGGGCTGAGTTCCACGATACTGATGGCGATTCGCGCCGATGAGTTGAACAGCGATTCTCGCAACACCCGCTCGCTGTATCACCAGCTGGGTGCCTATCGCGGTGCAATCCTCGCTTCAGACGGCACGGTGATGGCCAAATCCGAGCCTGTTAACGACGCTTTCAAATATCAGCGCTCGTACACGAATGGTCCGCTGTATGCGCCGGTTACCGGCTACTTCTCGATCAGCCAACCGGCAGACCGCGGTCTGGAAGCCTCCAGCAGCCAGCTGCTCAACGGCGAATCTGATTCGCTGATGTGGCAGCGTTTGAAGAACCTGCTCACCGGCGGTGTGAATCAGGGCGCCTCGCTGGAAACCTCCATCAGCCCCGCGTTGCAGCAGGTGGCCTACGATCAGCTGGGCGATCGCGATGGTGCCGCTGTGGCCATTGAGGTGAAAACCGGCCGTATTCTGGCCATGGTGAGCACGCCAAGCTACGATCCGAACACACTGGCTACGCACGATACCAAGGCCGCGGCCGAAGCCTACAACTCACTCGCCCAGGGCGAGAATAGCCCGCTGATCAACCGAGCCACATCCCAGGTGTACCCTCCGGGATCCACTTTTAAGACGATCGTGGCTGCGGCTGCGTTGGAAACCGGCGATTATCAGCCCGATACGCAGATACCGGCCGGCTCCACCTATACCTTGCCCGGCACGGCCACCCAGCTGCCGAATTCAAACGCGGCTGCCGATGGCACCAATGGTCAGATTTCATTGCAGGACGCCGTTGCCTACTCGTCCAACACCGCTTTCGCGCAGTTGGGCGTCACGCTTGGTGCCGACAAGGTAAGCGATATGGCCACCAAGCTGGGATTCGGCAGCACCATCACTATCGATGGCAACGAGTCCACCGGCACACCGATGACGGCCACCGCCTCCTCGTTCCCCAATGATCCGGCTGACGACAGGCTGGCTTTGGCATCCATCGGCCAGGGCGATGTGACTGCCACCCCGTTGCAAATGGCTATGGTGGCTCAGGCGATTGCCAATAACGGCGAGCTGATGCGCCCGACGCTGGTTGACCGCGTGCGTGCCGCCGATTTGAGCGTGATTTCGCAGACCAAGGCTCAGATTATGGCCAATGTCTTCAGCAAGGAGACCGCGGACAAGCTCACTTCGATGATGCAAGGCGTAGTGACCAAGGAAAACCAGCAGTTGGCTCTTGATGGTATTTCCGTGGCTGCGAAAACCGGTACCGCCCAGATTGGTGTCAATGGCGAAAGCATCGACGGCTGGGTTATCGGCTTCGCTCCGGCCGAAGACCCGAAAATCGCCATCGCCGTGGTGGTGCATAATACAGATCTTTATGGTTCGCTCGCCGCTGGCCCGATCATGCGTGCGATGATGCAGGAGGCGTTGCAGCAATGAAACTGATCGAAGGACAGCTGATTCATCGTCGATATCGTCTCGACAGCCGACTCGCGCAAGGTGGCATGGGCGAAGTGTGGAAGGGCTACGACATTCAGCTCGGCCGCACCGTAGCGATCAAAGCGTTGCGATCGGATGTGACCAGCGCCGAGGCCAAACTGCGTCGCCTGCGTGCGGAAGCGCATAATTCCGCCAATTTGGCGCATCCGAACATCGCAGCATTGTTTGAATACTACGAGCACGATGGCATCGGCTTCCTGATCATGGAATACGTGCCGTCAAAATCGTTGGCCGACCTGTACCACGAAAAAGGCGCGATGGATCCCATCGAATTGCTGCCGATCCTGATTCAAACGGCACGCGGCCTGTTCATTGCGCATTCGCATGGCGTGATTCACCGCGACGTGAAGCCCGCAAATATCATGGTCTCCGATTCCGGCGAAGTCAAAATCACCGATTTCGGCGTCAGCTACTCCACCGGCCAAGGCCAGATCACGCAGGATGGCATGGTGGTGGGCACCGCGCAATACATTTCCCCCGAACAGGCGCAGGGACAGCAGGCCACACCCCAGTCAGACATCTATTCGCTGGGCGTAGTGGCCTACGAAGGACTTGCCGGCCATCGACCGTTCACCGGTGCCACACCGGTGGATATCGCGGCCGCACACGTTAACGACCCCGTACCGCCCCTGCCGGATACGGTGGATGTTCAGCTTCGAGAATTCGTAATGTCGATGCTGGCCAAAGACCCTCTCGATCGCCCGAAGGATGCGCTGGTGGTGTCGCGCACATTGGCGCGCATCGAACGCCGTTTGTTGGACCAGCAAACGGAAATGATGGATAGCACCATGGTCACTAGCGGCAGCCGCTTGCCCCGTAGAGTCTCCAGCACACCTCGCATTGTGCTCAGCGGCCGCACGACAATTGGAAGAAGGGATTAGCAATGAGCAGCACTATGCCCAGTGCGCTGGCTTCCGGGCGTTACCAGCTCGGTCAGCTCATCGGACGCGGTGGTATGGCCGAGGTTCATGTGGCCCTGGACACGCGTCTGGGCCGTACCGTGGCCATCAAGATCATGCGCGCCGATCTGGCCACCGATAACATCTTCCTTAAGCGTTTCCGCCGCGAAGCTCATGCCGTGGCGCAGATGAATAATCCGAACATCGTCAACATCTATGATTCCGGCGAAGAGGTTGTTGAGGGGCCGAACGGCACCACCGAAACCCTGCCGTATATCGTGATGGAATACATCAAGGGTCAAACCCTGCGCGACATCATCAAGGTGAACGGTGCCCTGAGCCAGCGCGACAGCGAAATGGTGATGCTCGGCGTGCTGGGTGCCCTTGATTATTCGCACCGCATGGGTGTGATCCACCGCGATATCAAGCCCGGCAACATCATGATTTCCGAACAGGGCGTGGTCAAGGTCATGGACTTCGGCATCGCCCGCGCGCTCGACGATTCGGCCGCCACAATGACCCAGAGCCAGGGTGTGGTGGGCACCGCGCAATACCTGAGCCCCGAACAGGCTCGCGGCGAAACCGTGGATATGCGCTCCGACCTGTATTCGGCCGGTTGCGTGCTCTATGAGATGCTGACGGGACGCCCGCCCTTCACCGGCGATTCCGCTGTGGCCATCGCTTACCAGCATGTTTCCGAAATCGCCACGCCGCCGTCTTCGGTGGTGCCGGGCTTGCCGCCCATGTGGGATCGCATCTGTGCGAAGGCCATGGCCAAGGATCGCCAGAACCGTTATGCCACGGCCGCCGAATTCCGCAACGATATTCTGTCGTTCATGAACGGTGGTGTGCCGGTGGCGGCCGCGTTCAACCCGCTAACCGACCTGTCGAATGTCAAGGCGCGCAAAGCCGCCGAGGATGACGCGTATAAAAACGGCACTGCCCCCACAACGGCCACGCAGACGTTCAATCCGATCACCGGGCAGTTCGAGCGCGTCACACCGTCGCCGCTCAACAACCCCACCGCCGTCAAATCACGCGCCGAGCAGCGTGCGGCGGCGGCCAAAACCAAGCGTCGCAAGCAGATCATCATCGGTTCGGTAATCGGCATACTGGCGTTGCTGGCGATTATTCTGGGCATCGCCTTCGCCATTGGCAACCCGAAGAACAACACCACCGAAATGGTCACCGTGCCCACGTTCAACGCCACCATGTCCAAAGACACCATCAGCGCCAAGCTCAAGGCGTTGGGCCTGACGATGGTGGAGCGGCAGGACACCGATTCCACCGAAAAGGCCGGAACCTTCACCGATCAGGATCCGGAGGGCGGCACCAGCGTGGAGAAGGGCTCCAAAGTGGAGGTCTGGTTCTCGGCCGGACCGCAGTCCGTGCCTGTGCCTGACGTTAAGGATAAGAGCCAGGAAGAGGCCCGCCAAGAGCTTGAGGATGCCGGCTTCACGGTAAGTTCCAGCATACGCACCGAAGATAGCGACACTATCAGCAAGGATATGGTGACCAGAACCGATCCGGCTATCGGCTCCTCGCAGCCCAAGGGCACGTCGATTACGATTTACGTCTCGTCCGGCATGACCAAGGTGCCTGACAATCTTGTGGGGCAAACGCAGGATGCGGCGCAGAAGTCGTTGACCGACCGTGGCTTCTCCGTGGTGATTCAGAGCGAAACATCCAACGATGTGGCAGCCGGTTCGGTTTCCCGTGTGGAGCCCGGCTCCGGCACATCGGTGATGCAGGGCAGCACCATTACCATCTGGGTGTCGTCCGGCAAGAGCCAGGTCGCCGTGCCAAGCGTGACTGGCTGGACGTTCAGCCAGGCCAAGGCACAGCTGGAATCGCTCGGATTCAAAGTGACGCAGTCCGGATCCTCCGGAAACAGCGATATTGTGCTGTCCACCAACCCGGCATCCGGCACAATGGCCGATGAAGGCGCAACCATCACCGTCACCACCCAGAGCAGCAGCACAACGGAGCCGACGCCTACACCCACCCCAACGCCGGATCCTGACAGCGGTAGCGACACCGACTGATTCGGCGATAATCAAACAAACGAAAACTGCCCTTGGCAGTGTCAACTTAATAGCTGACACTGCCAAGGGCAGTTTTCGTAAGACAGATTGTTGTCAGGTGACCGCCTACTTATTGACCTTAGGCTGCAAACCGGCCGACAATTCGACCGCGCTGGGCTGGCCACACACCTTCAGCCAGTTGGCCAGCAGACGGTAGCCGTCCTGGGTCATCACCGATTCCGGGTGGAACTGCACCGCATACATCGGCTTGTCCTTCACCCTAATGCCCTGCACAATATGATCATCCTGCGTCCAAGCGGTGACGACCAGCGTATCGGGCACCGAATCGGGCTCCACTGCCAGCGAATGGTAACGGGTGGCGGTCATCGGATTGGCCACACCTTCGAAAATCTCATCATCCACATGCTCTACCAAGCTGGTTTTGCCGTGCATAATGGTGGGCGCGTGGCTCACCGTGCAACCGTAGACCTCCGCGAGCGCCTGCAATCCCAGGCACACACCGAACATCGGCATGCCTTCGGCGGCGCACAGGCGAATCATATCCTCGCTGGCACCGGAGTCGGCCGGAGCGCCAGGGCCAGGGGAAATGAGCACGCCGTCATAACCGTCAAGCACGCCGGGTGCGGACGGATCGATGGCATCGTTGCGCACCACGTCCACGGTGGCACCCAGGGTTTTCAAATATCCGACGATGGTGTAGACGAAGGAATCGTAGTTATCCACCACCAAGATGTGCGCCGAATCAGTCATGCTTGTTCTCCTTCACGTCTGGTACTGCAAGCCATACTACTCATTCAACGGCCACGAAATTCGACATCTGTTGCAACAGTGGAATATTGGCGGCAGCCCATGGGAATCCCCACTGGAACAGCGCGGCAGCAGCGGCGAACAGCAACAGCAACAGCAACAGGCACCGGATCGGCAGTACGCCGGGCTGCAAGCGCTGCAGAGTGCCGTAGATGGAGGCATCGGGGCGGCGACGACGGCCCTCACGAATCGCACGCAGCGCAGGCCAGCGCCAGGCCACAGCGGCGGCGATGAATACTATCGCCCAAGCCACCAACGCCCACGCCACCACTTTGTCCAGCGAACCGATGCGCGAGGCGACGGAGGGGGTCTGTTTGACTGCGAACGTCACCGTGCCGGACGAATCGGTGGTGGCCAGCTCGGCGGGTACGCCGTCGGATACTTTGGCCCAATATTTCAGCTCGCCGTAGCTAATCCACCGGTGTGTGGGAGTGGAATATTTCGGCTCGCAGGTGGTCAGAGTGATCATGCGTTTGGTGGCTTCGGCTCCCGGATTCTCCGGATTGGCACCGATTACATACACGTCGGTGGGCAGCACGATTTCGTAGCTGGCATAGGAATAGACGTACCAGTAATCCTGCGTGCGGATGATGATTGCGTCACCAACCTGCAACTTATCCACGTCGCCCAACGGCTGACCGTAGCCGTTGCGATGCCCGGCAATGGCGAAATTGCCGACCTGACCGGGCAGTTGGCTGGTGGAATAATGGCCAAGCCCGTGACGGTTGAGCTGTTCGAGTGTGGTGCCCTCGACCAGATTGCGATGCCAATTCTCACCAAAGCGGGGAATGTACACCTGTGCGATCAGATCACCGTATTGCGGGCTTTCGGGTTGAACTGGCGGATCACCCTCTTGCGCTTGGGCGACACTGACCTGTTCGCCGTCCTGCCCGGGTTCGCTCCACGACACCGACTGCATGGTTTCATTCTGCGTCTGTTCCGCTTCGACGCCGGTCCACCACATCTGCCAAACGATATACAGCGCGCAGATCGCAGCGCAGGTAATCAAGATTTCCGCCAGAATGCCCAGCAGCTGCCACAGCACGCCACGACGTTCGTGCGTAACGACGTTCGCACTGCCGGTCGCCTCTGTGTTCAATGCTTTACCTTCACTGGAACGATGGGCTGCGTGCCTACTGCGTGCCATATATATGCCTTCTGTTCCTGTTAGTTTTCGTTGCTTGTACCGTCACCGGAGCCTGTACCCGTGCCCGACTGCGTGCTCTGCTGGCCATCTTCCAGTTTCGACGTATCAACCGTGGCATATTGCAGTTGCTGCAACAACTGGGCGGTGGCCGGAAAATCAAGATCCGTTTTGGTTTCCACCTTGTACCCGATACCGAATGTGGTGACGTATTGTTTAAGAATCGTAATGGCATCCGAATCGTTGAGCGCCTTGCGCAGCTCCTCCGGATCACCGATGGCGGAGATGGTGAACGGAGGCGCGTATTTCTTACCGTGCAGCGACAACACGTTGCCCGAACAATAGACTGCCGAATTGAATAGCACGCGTTGATCCATAATCATCAGCGCATCGGCCCCACCCGCCCATAGCGCGTTCACCACGGCCTCGACGTCTTGCTGGTGGATGACATAGTCGTTGATATTGGCAGTCGAACCACTGTCGTTGACGGCGGTCTCCCACATCGGCGAATCATCCAGGGTCACGGTGACGCCTTCACCCGTCAAACGTGGCAGCATCAGGCTGGAACCGGTGTCATCGCTATCCGTGCCTTGTTTGCCGTCACCGAGCACTTCGGTGAGGTTACCCACTTGAGCTGTCAGATCGGTGATATCTTTCTGCAACTCGTTGACTTCGTCAACGCTTTGCTCCACACGGTCGGCAGTATCGTTATATACGGTGGCAGTCTGATTGACGCGCATATTGGTGGTCAGCAGGAATCCGCTGAGCGCCACTACGACAAAAACGGCCACACTGCCCCATATGGAGCGGCGTATGCCGTGTCTGCCGACGTGCTTAGCCATGAATTTCCTGCCTTTACCCTACTTTTTTGGTGGATTGTGCGCTGCTTTCGAGTCTACCCACTATTATGATTTCTAGCCTAATGAATGGAGACTAAGCTGATGGCTGACGAAGAGCTGCACGAAACCGACTCGAACGACCAGAAGAACCTGCAGGCGGAGGCTTCCGCCGAAAGCGTCGAGACCACCGACGCTGCTGCGACCGATACTGCCGCCGCTGATACTACTGCTGATGCAACGGCCACGGATGATGAGGACTTTGGCGTCAACATGGAAGAAGTCCAGGCCGTGCTCAACGCAACCGCCGACAAGGCCACGCTGACCCCGCAGATGCAGCGTATGATGAGCCGTCAGGCAGAGAACACCAAGCGTGTGGAAGAGACCATCAAGGGCACCAAGTCGAACCCGCGCTGGTTCGTGCCACTGTTCTGCTTCTTCATGATCATCGGCCTGATCTGGTGCGTGGTCTACTACCTCTCCCCCTCCGGCTCCTGGCCCATCCCGAACATCGGCGCTTGGAACCTTGCCATCGGCTTCGCCCTGATCATGGTCGGCTTCCTGATGACCATGGGATGGCGCTAAAGCGTTTGGTTTTAGAGTAATTGAGCTTGCTCTAGTTTGATTTGAGGCACTTCTTGTTGAATACCCACAAGAAGTGCCTCAAATAGTCTGTTATATGCCTGTTGCCGGCACTTTTGTTGGGGATTCCCTCAAAAAGTGCCGGCAACAGCATTATTACGCCCTGTTCGCGGCACTTCTTGCGGATTTTCCACGATAAGTGCCGCGAGTAGCCCATTCTGTGTCTGTTAACGGCACGTTTCGGGGAAAATCCACAAGAAGTGCCGCGAACAGGTCTGCTTCAAGCAGGTTTAGTACGATTCAGCACCGCCTCGGCATCACGGATGCACTAATTTGTCCCAGTAATAGGCCAAATAGGGCTTCTTCCCCGTGATAATCACGGTTTCGCCCTGAAATCCATACCGTAGATACTGCGACTGGCCAGGTTTACTGACTACGCTCGCACGCACTTCATAATAATTACCTTGCTCCGTACGAGTAGGAGACAAGGCGATGGAGCGAACCGTTGCCTCAAGAATTAGCGGCTTCGCTGAATTCTGATAATTACTGAGACGCACCCCCTGCCCCTTTCGGATTTCCGTGATTTCGGATACCGGCACCATCAGCATCACGTCCAGCTGTGTTCCATCAGTCAGTTTTGGGTACACTTCAGCCACGGTCGTTCCCGCAGGTATCTGCTTAAGTCCCTTCACTTCCTCATTGACGTGCAGCACACCATTCGCGGTCGCTTCCACCCACAGATTCTCTGTGTCACCTTGGGCAAGGGCAATGCTGGTTTTCAATTCCAATTGTTTCGACTGCACGGTAGCCAGTTCTTTATCGGCATTCAGTTGATATTGGGCTTGCAAGGCTTCTATTTGGCTGTCGAGGCTGCTGGATTGAGCGGTTATCGAGCCGGCACTTGCTCGCTGTGTGCGCAATGACGCGATTGACTCATTCAGTTCCCGCACGGACGAATCAATATCGGCGAGGGTTTGGTTTTGCAGGGTTGTTTTCTGTTCCGCATCTGTAGTTGCATTCGCTTGGGCCTGGTATGTAGCATACGATGCGATAAAAGCATTGTCGTCGGGCAGCACTCCGTCAGAGGCCACTGCTTGTCGCAATTGTGCATAGTCATCAAGCAATTGCTGCGCGTGAACTATCTGCTCATCCACGGATGCCTGAACTGTGGCGATAGCGGCATTCTGATCAGCAGTGGATTGATACTGCGTAGCCGCATCACGACGCAGTGCGTCCACCCGCGCATGAAAATCGTCCAGCATGGCGCTGTAACCAAATTCATCAGTCTCGATGGAAGCTCCGGTGTCGTCGTTCAATCCTGCGATCAGACGTTCCAAGGCGCGATGCTGTTGGTCGGCCACTTCTAACTGTTGACGTAGTGCTTCCAACTGAGTGTCATCTTCCGCACTGTCGTAGGCGAGCAGCAAATCGCCTTTATGCACTTCACGGTTTTCTTCCACATGATTAACCGTTATCGGTTTGTTGCTTGTGGATTGGATACGTGTCACAGTTCGCGACGGCACGATTTCACCAACGGTTTTCACGGTAATCTCACGCGTACCGATCAATGAAAACGCCAATAATCCCACCACAATGGCAAGCACCGGCATGATTACCATTGTTGAAAAATTCCTGTATCGCCGGCTGTAGTATTCCGAACTTTCAAACAGTCGTGAGTCCATAACAATCCCGTTTCGTCATCAATCGGTGAACAGGTGATAATATTCGCCGCGCTTCGCCATCAGCTGCTCGTGGGTGCCTTGTTCGCAGATACGCCCGTGGTTCATCACCATAATTGATCCGCAGCGCGAGGCAACAGTAAGACGATGTGCAATAAATATGATGGTCTTGTCATGCAAGGCCAATAGGTTATCAATGATTATCTTTTCCGTAGCCACGTCCAGACTGCTGGTGGCTTCATCCAGCACCATCACGGGCGCATCCGCAAGCAGGGCACGGGCAAGAGCGATCCGTTGTTTTTGCCCGCCGGAAATGGCAGCCGCGTCACTGGTAAGTTCAGTGGAATAATTCATCGGCATCGATTCGATATCCGCTCGAATTCCAGCGATTTCCACGGCCCGTATGATGTCTTCCTGCGTGGTTCCAGGCTTGGCACCAAGCGTCAGGTTGTCCATGATCGATCCGGAGAAAATGTAGGGTTCCTGCGGCAAGTAATTGATATGACGACGTAGAACGTTTCGTTCCACGTTGTTCACGTTCGCATTGCCAACAGTCACGCTGCCTTCGGTAACGTCATAGAAATCAACTAACAGCTTGGCTAATGTGGTCTTGCCCGAACCACTCATACCGACGATTGCCAGCTTGTCACCTGGCTGAATGGTCAGGTTGATATCCGTAAGGGTGTTGCGCCCATATCCGAATTTATATGACACATGATCAAGTTTGATAGGTCCGGCAAGCTGCGCGGAGTCGGTGACGGTTTGGCTGTTGTTGTGTTCCGATGCAACCAGAAACACCTCGTTGAGGCGGTTATTGGCGACTCGCGCGGATTGCAATTTGGTCTGCAAATTGATGATGTTCAACAATGGCTCAGTGAAATAATTAAGCAGCGTATTGTAGGTAACCAGTTGGCCGACGCTGATTGCATTATCCATTACCAATCGCGCACCCACCCACAGCACCACCACATTGAGCAGCAGCCGCGCAGCACTTTTCAAGACGGTTTGCAGCGTCTCAGCCTTGGCATAGGAAAAAGACTTGTCAAGGTATTTCACGAACTCACGATCGATTTTGCTGTAACGCTCCTGCTCACTGGACAAAGATTTGACAGTTTCCACGCCATTGATGTCTTCGATGATGGATGAGCTGACGATGGAGTTTGCCTGCATCGTATCGTTGTTCATACGCTCGAATGGCTTCACGAACACGAAGATGATCAGTGCATACACCGGCAATGCCACCAGCGTCAGCAGGAACAATTGCACGTTCTGCAGGCCGAGCACGGCTCCGACGATTACCACTGTGCCGACGTCAAGGAACACGGAGATGATGGTGCTGGCAAGAGCGTCAATAATCGAGTTCGCATCGGTAAAACGCGAGATGATTTCTCCCGTGCGGCGAGTGGAGAAAAAGCTCATGGGCAGTTCGAAGATGTGACGGATATATGAAAGAATCACATCAATGCTGAGACGCTGCCCAAGCACGGTGAGCAAATATTGCCGCGCATATGACAGCACCTGTTGGATAGCATAAGCAGCGATAAGACCGACGGAGACGATGCCCAACGTTGATTTCATCTGATCTGGAATATACGTGTCAATCAGCGCTTGCAGAAAGTATGAACCCACCACGTTGATGAGGGTGACCAGTAACGCGGCAACAATGATGTTGGCGATGAGCCGTTTGTTTTTCAACAGTAGCGGCACGAAGCCAAGCAGACCACTGTTTGTCTCCTTGTGCGGCCGGTATTGTGGTGCCGGCCCCATGAACAGGGCCACGCCCGACCACTCTTTTTCAAAATCGCTTTTGGCGACCTTGCGCACGCCCGTGTGCGGGTCGGGATCGGCGATAACCAGATTGTCTTTTACGGACTTGTACACCACCACATAGTGCAGAAGCTTGCCTTGTTTAAGGATATGAGCGATGAACGGATACGGCACATCATCCATGCCGAATAACGACATGTCTGCTTTGACGGCTTTGGTCTCGAAACCGATGGCTTTGGCAGCTTCAACCAAGCCAAGCGCAGTAGTGCCCTCCATATTGGTTTTCGCCAATTCCCGCAGATGCGCCAGAGAATAGTCAGAACCATAATGCTTGGCGATGGTAGCCAGCGCAGCCACACCGCAATCACGCATGTCCACCTGCGGCACATAAGCGTATCGCTTGAACATGAAACCCCCATCATCCGTAAGCCGCCGTATGAATGATTCCATCCAATCAGGCGCACGGTCATTCCACGACTCATATGCTTCTCTTAATAAACGAATGTCCACAATGATTACTCATTGTGGACATTCGTTTACTGCATCGCTATTCTTTGCTTGCCTTATTGATTGTTTTAGACGGATTATGAATCGCCGTCAAATATGTCAAAAAGGTCGCAGGTAATCCTAGCAATAATACTGTTTTACTCGACGGTGGAAATACAAAGCCGCAGCAAGCCAACGCTAACATAACTGCTTGCGCAATCATCGCGCTGATAAGAATCACCTTGGCTACCATACGTCCAGTAATGACCACATGCTTATTTTCCGAAAAAAGCTTGACCAATTGGCACTCCTACAGCAAAGCTAGCGGCAAAAATACCGACACCCAAAGCTACCATGCTACCTGTAATAACAAATCCACCGTCTACAGTCTCGAGCTCGGCAACTGTCAATTCAGTTTGATTTTCCATTTCTATCCTCCATAAATCACAAATGAGCGCCAACAAAAATACCAGCCGCAAGGCCAACAACGGCAATTCCCAAACCGATAGCGGCACAAGTCGTCGCCGTGATGACCACACCGCCTTCGACCTGCATTAACGCATCTTCTTGCAGTGAGTCAAACTGCGCCATCGCATTACTCATATGCAATCCTTTCATTCGTTTTCTTGTTATAGGCCGAATATGACGACCTATGTTCAGTTCAACACATCTTCGATGCCATCATCCATTCCCCGAAAGAAACGATAAACTCTCGTTTACAAAACTCTCTTCCATGCAGCAACCGTCCACAACGCGATAGCCTTAATCAAGGATTAATATAAAACTCTTCGATATATTAATGCGCCATAAGCGAATGTTTCTACATTAACAAAATGGCTACGACAGTTATCGTCGTAGCCATTATCATAAGTTTCATATAATTACGAATTATATTTCGTAAGAGCATCAAATCTTAATATTTCTCACAGTAAAAACTGTCATCTTTTATTAAATATCAGGTTCAAAAGAAAACTGGCAAGATCACCACCGTTGATCTCACCCAGCTCATCAGGTTCGCACGCCTGAAATGACAAAACTTCATCATACTTGTCCATGATAATGCCCTTTCTTTCATCACGGATTACAACTTCAGTTTCATCACACACCTAGAGACATCTGCTGCGTTAGCAAATTATTCAAAATGTCAACATACGTCTACACCACTGTAGTTTTTGTACGCATATGTTCACACGTCAAACAGGAATCCAGCAGTTCAGCATCCATGTTCCATCCTCAAAACCGGTCTGCAAATGGCCTCCCAGAGATTGTGCCGCCTGCTGATACAACGACAAGCCACGCCCTGAGCGAACCCCTTCCATATGACGCGCTCCATTCGCACATGTATTCGTTTGTATAACACGAACACCGTCAACAGACAATTTGACCACTACAGAGTATTCATCTACGCCACCACTGCAATGACGAAGAATATTCGTATATAATTCCTGTAATAAATCCGCTATGAATTCTTCGCGCTCGTCCGAAAGCAACACGTCCCCCATGACAGCTGAAGTTCCTTGTATTCCTTGACGACTCAGATCTTTATCTTTCTGGTCGCATATCTCACGTAGAGATTTCACCCCCTGCATATGATGAACACTCAAGTCCTCTGAATGGCCATTCATATCTAAATTCAACAAATCAATCACTTCATGCACATGATTAAGAGCCTGACGCGCATGCTCATCGATACCAATCCGTACGGATTCCGCAGACGCACTATCCGACAGCTGCCCCGTCAACAGAAGAATGGCGGATAAATCATTGGTCACCGAATCATGGATACGCCTTGCCAACGCATTATTCTGCTCTTGCTGCGCTAACCTCATACGAGCTTTTTCCAACGCAAAACGAGCGCTCATTTCTTCTTTCTCAATCATCCAACGTTGCATTGCACGCCCCATCAACCACGGCAAAAGCGTGATGCCCCCATACAGTATGACCGCCAGCACCTCCCCATTCCTCAGAAATGCCCCCACACATAATGCCACTGCTGACAAAGACACAAATACGATGGAATACCATCTGCTGCGCTCAACATATCCAAATATGAAACTTGCGCATATCGTCATTGCCAATGTCACCAACGGAGAAACCCAGTAGGATGGAGCATTGTCGATAAAAACGCTCAGCCCTATTGCCGCAATCGCACCAATACGACTATACGGAATCATTAACATCAGAACGCACTCAGCACAGATCGTCAGAATAATTCCGGTCCAACCATATGCATACGTTTTATCGACAATCGACAACGTAATGCAGCAAACCATGCCTATAAGCACGATTGGCACCACGCCGCCTCTTTTGACAATCAGAGCCACCCACTTGCTTATTTGCGCTGTCAGTTGTTTCAGTTTCACTGCCATGTACCCGTCACCCAGATGGCTATGGCTTGGCTCAAGGTGTTGGCATTGAGTTTTTTGACTGCACGATGTGACTGTGTGCGAATCGAGGATTCGGTAACGCCAAATTCCTCAGCAATCTGAGCATACTTTCTTCCCTGAGATAGTAGGTCCAGAATTCGAGCTTCCTGCGCGCTAAGCTTGGGCCGCGTGGAGGCAGGTTCGCTGATAATGCGCCTGTGCGCCTCTTCCGTAGTCTCAAACTGCACACCACTTACAGGGCTGAAGGTTCCTCCTCGACGAAGCCGACTAATCGCTAATGACATCATGGAACTATCGGATTTAGTGGCCAGTCCTTGGGCACCGGCAGCGGCAAGTTTTGCCGCGTAATAGGTCAGACTGAATGATGTGATGCCCAACACTGGCACTTTATCCGTATCCGAGCGAATCAGGCGGCAGACATCCAAGCCGCTTTCGCCGTCGTTCAACGACATATCAAGCATCAGAATATCCGGGGCCAGTTCGGGGTTGGTGCATTTGCGTGCCGCATCACCGCCGGATTGCGTGTACCACATCACTTGCACTCCAGGTACCCATCTGGGCACCGCCTGTGCCAACAGCTTCACCGTCAACGGGTCGTTATCCACGATGGCCAAACGCAATGGCTGAAAGCCATCAGCACCATTATCAAGACTATCCATATAGTGCAATCTACCGGCTGGATCATCTGCGTTTGCCCAATCAAGCAAATTTGTGGACATACGTTGTCATTTAGCCATCTCGCCTACATTCCACGCACCGATTCTCATATCCACAAGCAACAATCGTCCACACGCGCCAAATATCAGTGGACACCCGTTAACAAAAGCCGGCATACACGCGATGAAATCGCTTACCACGAGAGAACCTATATAAGCCATGCGAAACACAACCGCGTTTCGCAACAATATGGAATGTTGCTCTGCAATTCCTCACGCCAGAAATATCGCCGGCATATAATCAAGCGCAATGGTGGGGACACGGCATTGTTCTGACATGCCCCGCCATTGCGCTTGCCCACAGAGAAGGAAGATTGATGACATCACGGCTTTTGCGCATACTGCGCTCGATGCTGCTTTGGACAGGCATAGGACTTTTGTGCCTTATCCCCAGCTATTCCAACGTGAACACCAGCGACGTCGCCGCATTGTTGCGCCAACTGTCGCCGCTGTTCAGCTTCGCAGGTGCCTGTTGCGGCATTCAGCTGGCAACCCTCACCTTTCATAATGACGCCGATACCCCCAAAATCCGGGCAATCGTCGCACCGTCGAATATTGCGCGCATAACGGCGTTGGTGTGCTGCGAGGTGGTGCTTATCGCCGCCATCGTCACCATCGTGCTCGCCGCCATCGGGGACTTCCCACGGCAGGGATTCACCGCAGACGCCCTTCCTGTGCTGCTGCTGAATATTCTGAGCAGTTGGCTGTATGCCATCGCCCTGTTTATCGCGGGTGCCTATTGCCCCACTCGCCCATTGATTGTCATCGCCGCTCTGGCATGGCTTGTGGTGCGATACGGAAACCTATGGATCGAGGCAGCCTACCTGCTCCTTCTGATAGCAGCCGTCTTCTATTGCCGATATCAGCGGGCGCACGCTCGGCAGTAACGCCCTCTTCTCCAACCATTTCAAATCCGATAGAGCCGCTTTGAGCTTAATGGCAAGCTCCGAGCGGCTTATTTTATGCACTTACTCGCATATTCCCACCTGTGCACACTACGGTTGCCAAGTTATCTGCATCAGTTACCCACCGTTGTGCACAGGTTATCCACGAGTTATCCACATGGTTTTCCACAGAATGTGGATGAATTACACACTTGTAGTTCTCCACATAATGTGGATAACTCCGTGGATAAGTGGTGGACAACCTTGATTTCAGCGTGTAAAACCGGTGGATAAGTGGTGGATAACCAGTGGATAGTGGAAACGAGAATCCACACCACTACATGTAGTGGTGTGGATAACTTGAGTTATCCACATTCTTTCGTTGTGTACAACTTCAAGTTATCCACATAAGGCGAATGCCTGTGGATTGTTAGCGGGCATGCAGCTGCGAAGCACAGCTGTGAGGTGCAACCACGGAGTGAACTGCGAGGGCGATTACAGCATCGCGCTGTATGGATTGGCAAGATTGCACAATGCGATCAACGCAAGCACCAGCACGGTCATCGTGCCACCATACACGCGCATGCGCCATGCAAGACTTTTGCCATGCCATGCGGGAATCCCGGCCACCAGCAGCCATGTGAGCGCGCCACCCACCACAAAGCCGCCGATATGCGCCTGCCACGCCACGCCACCAACCACGAACGGCAGCAGGAAGTTGATTGCCATCCACACCAGCATTGAACGAATATCCACACCGATGCGGCGATACACCACCAGCAGCGCGGCAAACAGTCCGAACAGCGCACCGGAGGCACCATAGGCGGCTCCCTGCCAGCCCTGACCGTTCGGGGCAACCACCGCCCAAACCATGAGGCCCAGCGAGCCGCCGAAGCCGGAAATCATATACAATCCCAGAAAACGCCAATGGCCCATCATGCGTTCCAGCACCGGACCCACGGAATATAGCGCAATCATATTGAATAGAATGTGCATAATCGAATTCGGCGCATGCAGGAACATCGACGTGACCAGCGTCCACGGCATACGCATTACAGCGGACGGCGCAATCATGCCCATCGAAATGAACCACCCCTGCAATATTGGGGACAGGAAGCCAAGCAGCACCTCGATCAGCCACACGGCTACACAGACGAGGATGATCGCCCACGTGATCACCGGCCCACCATGCTTCCACTCGTAGGCGATCGTCTTCCTGTTCAAACCGCCAAACATCGGGGACTGCGGAAACATGCTGAATCGTGTCATAAATTCCATGGTATCGGTTGTTGTAGGTCAGTCTCAAACTCAACCATTGAAGGCGAAACTGACACGTTCCTACGCCAAGAATGTACACGTTCGTATACAATATAGATTGTACACGAACGTAATCAAACAGACGAGGCAGTATGAAAATTCTCACCATGTACGATATGGGTCTCGCCATTCGCGATGCTCGCGATGAACTGGGATTGACGCAAGAGCAATTGGCATCCAAAGCCCATGTATCGCGCAGCTGGTTAGCGCAAGTGGAAACAGGAAAGGCTGCCTTCGACTTCCGCCGCGTACTCATGGTGATGGCAGCTCTCAACCAACACATCGAGGTACTCCCCAATGAATAATCGCCAACTTGCTTAGACCACAGACGGCTGTTGTAGAACTGTTGTGAGCTTTTGGCATTGGGCGGGGGCGGAATCGACACGTTGGGTGTTCGTCTGGCAAGCTCACTCAATCGTCACAACAACGGGATTATGATGGAAGGCAGGGTCGGCTTGAATGGGCAGACCGGCCAAGAATCCTCAGGGAAAGGAGCCGTCATGGAGAATAAGTCTTCTAACGGTTGGAAGTTTTTCGCTCTGCTGTTCGGCGCGCTGCTCGCCGCAGTGGTAGGCCTGTACATCTATAAGCAGCAGAACCCGGATTACGATCCGTGGGAGGAGCCGTGGGAGAACAGCTCTTCGCCGGTTGACCTGGGCCTGAAGAAGGCTGAGGAAGCCGCCGAACCGGAGGCCGAAGAGGCTGAGGTCGCTCCCGAAGTCGCCTGAACCTTCGCAACCGTTAGCAAAGAACCCCGCAACCATTACAGTTGCGGGGTTCTTTGCTATGTGCCCTGCGCGCCGAACGGCACCAGCCGTAAGGCAGGAGAGCCGTCAGGCGAGCGGAGCGAAAGTGATGATGCGTGCGTCCTCTAGGCGCGGAAGGCGAAGGCGTATTGGAATACGTCGAGCCTTCCGCAACGACGAGGACGCTCCATCATCACTGAAGCGGGCCGGTGTGCCAGAGTGCGGCGCCGTATAGCAAACACCCCAGTGGGGTGTTTGTAGGCGACGCCGAACGACGACAGTCGTGAGGCAGGAACCAGCGCGCATCTGGCGCGCCGGCTCCGAGCCGTCAGGCGAGAGGGCCGGTGTGCCAGATGCGCTCCAAATAATCCTCCATCGAGCGATCCGAGCTGAAGTAGCCGGAGTTGGCGACGTTGAGGATGGCCTTGCGGTTCCACTCGAGCGGATCGCGGTAGAGGGCTTCGATATCGCCCTGGATCTCGGTGTAGGCGTGGAAGTCGGCCAAGGTCATGAACCAGTCCTTGGTCAGCCAGTCGGCAACCAGCGGAGCGTAAGCGTTGCGGTCGCCGTTGGAGAAGGTGCCGTTGGAGACCATGTCGATGGCCTGCTTGAGGCGAGGATCGGCCTCGTAGAACTTGGCCGGATCGTAACCTTCGGCATAGAGGGCGTCCACCTCGTCAACGGTCATGCCGAAGAGGAAGAAGTTCTCGGCACCCACACGCTCGCGGATCTCAACGTTGGCACCGTCGAGGGTACCGACGGTGAGCGCGCCGTTGAGGGCGAACTTCATGTTGCCGGTGCCGGAGGCTTCCTTGCCGGCCTGCGAGATCTGCTCGTCGAGGTCGGTGGCGGGGATCAGGTGCTGAGCCAGGCGCACGTTGTAGTTCCACGGGAAGTACACGTGCAGAGCGCCCTTGACGTCCGGATCGTTGTTGACCACGCGGGCCACGTTGTTGATCAGCTGGATCGTCATCTTGGCCAGGTAGTAGCCGGGGGCGGCCTTGGCACCGAAGACCACAGTGCGCGGCAGCACTTCGTCGGCCTTCATGTTGCCGTTCTTGATGTCCGCGTAACGGGCGATCAGGGCGAGGATCTTCAGGGCCTGGCGCTTGTATTCGTGCAGACGCTTGACCATGGTGTTGATCATGGTGTTCGGGTCGATGTCGAAGCCGTACTCGCGCTTGGCGTAGTTGGAGAAGTCGACCTTGTTGGCCTGCTTGACGGCGGCGAACTTCTTGACGAACTCATCATCGGCAGCCAGCGGTTCGAGGCCCTTGAGCAGCTCGAGGTCGCTCAGCCACTTGTCGGTGCCGAGGCCTTCGGTGATCAGGTCGGACAGGCGCGGGTTGGCGAGCTTGATGAAGCGACGCGGGGTGACGCCGTTGGTCACGTTGGTGAACTTGTCCGGGTAGACGTCGGAGAAGTTCTTCAGCGTGACGTCCTTAAGCAGCTGGGAGTGCAGTTCGGCCACGCCGTTGACGTGGGAGCCGCCGTAGGTGGCGAGGTAAGCCATGCGCACGGAGTCGCCGGTGTAGATCGCCATATCCTTGATGGTGGCGGCGTCCACATTCTTGGTCTTAAGCTCGGCCTCGAACTGCTCGTTAATCTTCTTGATGATTTCAAGATGACGCGGCAGCAGTTCGCCGATCAGGCTGGCCGGCCAGACCTCAAGAGCCTCAGGCAGCAGCGTGTGGCAGGTGTAGTTGAAGGTCTTGGTGGTGATGGACCAGGCGGTGTTCCAGTCGTAGTCGTACTCGTCGATGAGGATGCGCATCAGCTCGGGGATGCCGATCACCGGGTGGGTGTCGTTGAGCTGGAAGACGATCTTGTCGGGGAAGGTGGTCAGGTCGGGCTTGTCCTGGCCGGGGTAGAACACGCGGATGGCGTCGTGCAGGGAGGCGGAGACGAAGAAGTACTGCTGTTCGAGGCGCAGTTCCTTGCCCACCTTGGTGGAATCTTCCGGATACAGAATCTTGGAAATGTTCTCGGCCTTGACCTGCGGCTCAACGGCTTCCATGTATTCGGAACGGTTGAAGGCGAGCAGATCGAACTCGTCGTAGCTCTTGGCACTCCACAGACGCAGCGTGTTCACGCGGCCGGAAGCATAGCCGGGCACCAAGTAATCAACCGGCACGGCGCGCACGGACCACGCCGGCTTCCAGACCTTCTTGCCGCTTTCCTCGACGACTTCGCCGCCGAAGGAGACCTTCTGGGAGCGGTTGTAGTCGATGTGACCCCACGGCTCTTCATTGGCCAGCCAGTAGTCCGGGGTTTCCACCTGCTTGCCGTCCTTATCGAAGGCCTGCTTGAAGATGCCGTACTTGTACTGGATGCCGTAGCCGAAGGCCGGCACGCCGAGGGAGGCGAGAGAATCGATGAAGCAGGCGGCCAGACGACCAAGGCCGCCGTTGCCCAGACCAGGCTCGTATTCGGCGTCGACCACGTCCTGCACCGAGAAGCCCAAGGCTTCCACAGCGGCTTCAAACTGGTCGGTCAGGCCGGCGTTCAGCAGGGCGTTGCGCAGCTGCTTGCCCATGAGGAACTCGGCGGACAGATAGCCAACGGCGCGGGTGTTGCCGTTGACGGTGTCGGCCTGGGTCTTGAACCACGAGTCGGCGAGATGGTTGTGCACGGCCTTGGAGGCGGCAACGTACACGTCGGCAGGGGTGGCCTGCTCAGGGGTGACGTTCTGGGTGTACTTGAGTTGTTCGCGAATCTCCTCGGTGAACTGCTCGGCAGTCACGGGGGACTTCGGTGCGGTGATTTCGGTCATATTCTGCTTTCCTTCCGGGATTATTCCCCAAACAACATTATGCCCGGATATGCTCCGGTTGACGAGAGTGTGTATGAACTCTTGGTTACATAAAGGCCTCACTGTCTTTTGCATACGTTGTCATCGCGCTTCATTATACCGTAGCCCACGCACGGACACCTACTCCAGCGCCGGTTCTTTGCTTATTGTGAGACAACACACCCCGAGCAACTGCGGCACGCCCTGTCCTCACCAATGATGACAACGCCTTACTATCCGTCCGCACCATTGATGACATCGTTTCCGTAGCACTTGTGAACCGCCCTATGTTGGCAGACAAAGCTCACATAGCCAAGGAGTTGATTATGAGTTGCGCCAGCGTACGTCCAACCTATGCAAATCTGTTGCGCACCACCGACTATGGCTGGTGGCTGGGAGCCGACACCTTCGGCGCGCTCAGCGAAAGCATCGCAACCTTCGCGCTGCCGCTTATCGCCCTATCCGCCACCGGCTCTCCGGCCATCGCCGCGTTCGTGCAAGCGGCCGGCGTCGCCGTGCAAACCGTAGTAGGACTTGCCGGCGGACTGCTGCAGGATCGTTGCGATCGCAAGCTGCTCATGGCCCTATGGGGCGGCACCGGTCTGACGCTGTTCGCGCTGGCCGCACTCATGCAACACTTAGGTTGGCTTACGGCACCCACCATCGTCGCACTCGCCCTGCTGATGGGCGTGCGCGGCGGACTGCTGCAGGACGCCTCGAACACCATGCTGCGCGGACTGGTGCCCGACAGCGCGCTACCCAAAGTATTGTCGATGAATGACGCACGCGACAACACCGTATCGCTACTCAGTGGCCCTATTAGTGGCCTTATGATGACGATCAGCAACGCATGCCCGTTGTTGGCCAGTGCGGTTCTGAGTTTGATGGGCATGGTATCCACCGCACCCATCCACCGGTATTGGCAGCGCACGGATACTCATCGCACGGACTCTCAGCGCAAAGCCTCCCATCCCAGCAACGATGACGCAGCGAATCACACATCGACGGACGCCCCCGCAGCAGCGCAGACCTCCGCATGGAAGGATGCGTTCAGCGGACTGACATGGCTGCTCACCAACCGTTTCCAACGCCGTCTGCTGCTGATCAGCGCGGCTCTGGTAGGGGCTTCGAATGCTTTTCTGCTCGTCACCGTCATGCACATATCCGCCAGTGGCACCGCCACGGTGTCAGCCGGATTACTCAACATGGTGTCGGCTGCCAGCATGATCGTCGGCGCGCTCATCGCCCCGACGCTGATCGACCGCGTTCCAGGCGGCATACTTATCGGCGTGATGTTCGTAGCCATGGGCATCGGGTTCACTGGCGCGGCCTTCACCCCCGACGCAAGCGGCAAAGCAGCATTCGTAGCATTGGCTGTCGTTGCGCTTCCCGCCGCCAACGCAGTGCTCGGTGGCTTTACGACCGCTTTGGTCTCCGAAGGCAATCAGGGACGCGTCGGCGCTGGAAGTGGACTTGTGCAATATGGCGCGTATGCCCTGTTCGCCGCCGGATCAGGCTCATGCATGCAGCTGTGGGGTTACGCACCAACATGTGTGGGGCTTGCGGCAACCATCGCCCTCGCAGCTATCGCGGCCATCACCATGCGCAGCCTGATTACTTTGCCCACGCCACAGCATTGGGAGGAGCATATCGAACGATGGCATCTGGAGCGCCACTAGCATGTCTAGCGCACTAGGATGAGCCGCATGGGGAAGCCGACGATATTGCTGATGGATAACGACGCAATGGCTCGCATGGCCCTGACCACGCTGCTCACTAAAGCGCTGCCGGATTGCACTATGTTGCCTGCGGTCAGCCAAGGCGCGGATGCCATCCGCCTGTGCACAGGTACCGCGCATCCACCCACCGTGCTGCTTGCGGACGTGTCGATGAACGATATCAACGGGCCGCTGGTTGTACGCGCCATTCGCAAAACCAATGACACCACCGCCGTCCTCGCGCTGACGGCCTCCGTGCTGGCCAATCATGCGCGCGATATGGCCGACGCCGGCGCGCAAGGCATCGCCAGCAAGAATGACGACATACGGCTTCTGGCCGTAGCCATCCATGCGCTGTTGCAGGGGCATACTTGGGGAGACACCGCCGACGTGCGGTTCGATACGATGCAGGAAGCTCATCGACGTGTCAAAGCCGAAGGTACGCGCGAACTGTCTCCGCGCGAGATCGAGGTGGTGAATATGTGGTCGCACGGCGAATCATTAGCCTCCATCGCCGCCGCGCTGGGCATCAGCGAGCCCACCGTGCGCACGCAACTCAAACGCGCATGCGACAAGCTGGGCGTTGCCGACAATCGCGCGCTGATCGCGGCATGGGTGAAGTTGAGCACACACTGAAATGCATAACGCTTACCTTGTCAACAAAGGACCGTCGGCTCATCGTCGTGAACGGCAGTCCACCGAACCGCCCCGCAATGATTCTTCACTGGACATCGACCTATCCATTCACGTCAGTTCGGTGGTGTTCGTCGCCATGGCTGCCAGCCTGGTTTGGCTGGCACTGGCACCGGGCGCACAGCTGCCGAATAGTCCCTTGGTATGGGCCCTGACCATAGCATGGGCCGCCGCGCTGGTAATGCTGATGCTCGACCCTCGCCGTGCCGGATGGGCGACGATACTGTTCTCCATCGCCCTGACCCTGGTGATGCCTGCCGGAACGTCACGTTTGGTCGGCCTGTGCGTGGCACTGGTGGTGCTGTCGTATTATTCCACGCTGCGTTGGGCTATCATTGCGGCGCTCTGCTGCGCCATCAATGTCGCGGTGATATTGGCCAGTATTCCGCTACCCACCGTTTTGGCGACACCGGCTCAGTGGACGATACGCACCGTGGCCGCGGCGGCTCTGAGCGCAGGCATGGTCATACTTGGTCGGCTGCTCACGCGAGGCCGCTATCTGGCGGCAAACCGCCGACAGCAAGCAGCCGATGAGCACGAAGAGTTGGTGCGGCTCAAGCACAACAATCAGCTGGCCATCGCCATTCATGACACACTATCCAACGAACTCACCTTCGTCTCTTCCATCGCGCGAGACCGGCTGCAATCCGACTCACCGGATGCTCAAGCATGGAGCAGCGTGCTGGAACGCAGTCAAAAAGCATTCGAACAGGTTCACGCCATCATCGCTTATTTGGACGATCCGCAACATTCATCACTGCCGGAACCGCCATTCATGGATGAGGTGCAGCGGCGACTCACCGATGTGCATGACCAACTCGCCGCAATGGGATACGACGGCACTTGCGATTGCGCGGGATTGTTCCTCGGGAAGGCACCCGACGTTCAGCGGGAGGTGTGTTCGCTGCTCACGGAATTGGGCACGAATATCAGTCGTCATGCTCGAAAAGGCAGTGATTCGTATCTTATTTCCGTACTGGTGTCGGAGCAATGCGTAGAAATTCGCGAAACCAATGATATTGCGCCCGACAATCTGACCGAAGCGGAGCGATCGGGGCGAGGACTGGACATGCATCGCACGCGCATCCGCGAACTCGGCGGCGTGCTCCACACCAACGCCGAGGAGGGCGTTTGGATCCTGTATGCGCGCCTGCCATGGGATGCTAGCACCGACGTGGCATCAGTACGCGCGTAACGCCCGGTCGTACAATAAGGCGCATGGCAGTAATACGCGAACAGGATTTGAGCAAGGGCCGCACCGCTTGGGATACATGGTGCGCGGCGGCCGACAAGCTGAACGCCGATTGCGACGGACGCGACTGGCTGCGCCACAGCATCAGCCCTGATCTGCCCAGGCCCACATGGGCCATGGCCGTGCGATACACACTGTTCCTGCTGGAACGTAAGGCTCCCGGCCCCGGCGTTGAAGTACGCGTGGCACCATGGGGTGCGATCAAAATCTTGGACGGACCAGCATCCGACCCCCACAATCTCACCCCGCCCGATGTTATTGAGCTGGAACCGGACGTTTGGCTGCGTCTGGCCGCGGGTATCACCACGTGGGATGAGGAAAAAGAAGCCGGGCACATCACCGCCGTCGGCGAACGCGACGACCTGAGCGAACTACTGCCGCTGTAGTTGGCCGTATTACGTATTTAAGCCTGTGCCGATCTGCGCTAGGCCTACACTGGGCGCTGCTCTAGTGTCCTAGGCGTCAGGCCTTCTTGGGCTTAAGTGCGCTCGGCATGGGCATGGGAATCGGCTTGCGCGGCGCAGCCGGCTTCGGCGCGGAAGCGGCGGAAGTCTTCGGGAACTCACCGCTGGTCGCCTTCGCCGCTGCCTCGGCAGCCCACTTTGCGTACTCATCAAGATCGTCGTCCACAGCGGATTCCTGCTGCTTGCCGGAAACCGACGCAGATTCTTCATCGGAAGCGTCCGCATCGTGAACAGCATACTGATCATCAACGTCTGCGAACGGATCGAACGATCCCTCACCTGGCTCCCGTTCGCTCAGCTCCTTGGCCAGCTCATCGTAGTCGGTGTCGGTGGTCAAGTACTTGAGCTTACGGGCAATTTTCTGTTGCTTTGCTTTCTGACGTCCGCGGCCCATTTGACCCCCTGAGATTTCATACAGTTCGATTCATCAACAAGCAAGAGTACCACCTGTTTGCGGCTTCGGCGTTGTCGGCTCACACTTTTACCATAAAAACGTTGAATTCAGGGCTATTTCAAAGGACTTTTCGATGACCGACGAGCAGCAGTTGACAGCGGCAGGCAACGAGATGAGCGCCAGCTTCCTAGCGGCCAAGAAGCGTTCGGACGCAACGCTTGCCAAGCTGGAGGCCGAGCCGGGCAAGTTCACGATGCTCACCGGCGATCGTCCCACCGGGCGTCTGCATCTTGGACATTATTTCGGTTCGATTCGCGAACGTGTCGCCATGCAGGAGCGTGGCGTGAACACCAACATCATCATCGCCGACTATCAGGTGATCACCGACCGCGACACCACCGAGCACATTGACGACAACGTGCTGAACCTGGTGCTTGACTATATGGCCGCCGGCATCGACCCGAATAAGACTATGATCTTCACCCACTCCGCCGTGCCGGCCGAGAACCAGCTGATGCTGCCGTTCCTCTCCCTGGTCACTGAGGCGGAGCTGCACCGCAACCCCACCGTGAAGTCCGAAATGGAAGCTTCCGGTCATGCCCTGACCGGCCTGCTGCTCACCTACCCGGTGCATCAGGCGTGCGATATCCTCTTCTGCAAGGCGAACGTCGTGCCGATCGGCAAGGACAACCTGCCGCATATCGAAATCACCCGCACCATCGCGCGTCGTTTCAACGAGCGCTACGCCAAGAAGAACCCCGTGTTCCCGGAGCCGGCTGCGATTCTTTCCGAAGCACCGGAAATCCCCGGTCTTGACGGCCGCAAGATGAGCAAGTCCTACGGCAACTCCATCATGCTGGGCGCCACCGCCGAGGAAACCGCCAAGCTCATCAAGAAGAGCCCCACCGATTCCGAGCGCCGCATCACCTTCGATCCGATTGCCCGCCCGCAGGTCTCTGCGCTGCTGACCACCGCAGGTCTGGTGACCGGCCGCGACCCGAAGGAAATCGCCGAGGAGATCGGCGATGCCGGTGCCGGTGCACTCAAGAAGTACGTCATTGACTCGGTGAACGAGTTCCTGGCCCCGCACCGCGAGCGCCGCGCCGAACTGGCCAAGGACATGGACACCGTGCGCGACATTCTGCACGACGGCAACAAGCGCGCCAACGCCATCGCCGAGGAGACCCTTGACGAAGTGCGCTGCGCCATGGGCATGAAGTACTGAGCCGATCGTTCTTTTCTTCACGTAAGTACTCTTACGTAGACGTAGACATAGCTGAGGCCGCTTCGGATTTTCCGGAGCGGCTTTTGCTATGCCCGCCCGTCTCTTGTACGGGTGCGGGCGGGCCGTTATGCGTCACGCCTATGATGACGTGTATGAGTGCGATGATTCTGCGAGAATGCCGGGTGCCAGGCTGCGATGACGTGGTGGATGTGACGATTGAGAATGGCGCAGTCACGGCAATTGTGGCGCATAATGACGCTTCTGCGAGCAGGGCCGCACAGATCACCAATGTTAATCGTGCCGCCCATGCCACCCATGCTGCTGGCGCTGACGACGCTGCTGATGCTGCCGATGTCATCAATGCCGACGGACGTTGGATCATCCCCGGATTGTGGGACTGCCACACACATTTCACGCAGTGGGCGAAAACTCTTGGTCGACTTGATCTGATCACGGCCCGTAGCGCGGCCGAGGCGATGGCATTGCTGCGCGCACATCTGGATGAGCGGCGCAAGGCCGGCACGCTGGATCCGTCACGTTTCGTGGTGGGTATGCGTTTCCGCCATTCACTGTGGGCCGATAGCGAACAGCCGACTTTGGCCGCAATCGATGAGGCTGCCGGCGAACAGCCCGTGGCCCTGTCCAGCGCCGATATGCACTGCGGATGGGTGAATTCGGCTGCAGCGCGATTGCTTGGCGTGCATCCTGATCCGGTCACTGGCCTGGTGGGCGAGCTGGAATGGTTTGACGCCTACTGCAAGTTCGATGCTGCGCCTGGCGCGGCCGAGGAAACCGATCGTCTGCTGCGCGAGGCTCAGGCCGATGCCGCCGGCAAGGGCGTGGTGGGCATCCGTGATTATGAGATGGCGGAGAATATCGACAGCTGGATTGCTCGCTTCGCCGCCGGAATCGACGGTTTGCGTGTGGACGCCGGCGTATACCCGGAACGGCTGCAGGCCGCAATCGACGCAGGTTGGCACACCGGTGACGAACTGCCCGGCAGCCGTGGACTGGGCCATGTGGGCGCGATGAAAATGATTTCCGACGGTTCACTGAACACGCGTTCCGCCTACTGTTCCACGCCATATTCCGGCATCACGCCGCCCACATACGGTGTGCTGAGCTATACGCCGGAGCAGATCGAGGATTACATGCGTTTGGCCACCGAACACGGCTTCGCCATCGCATGCCATGCCATTGGCGACGAAGCGAACACCATCGTGCTTGATGCAGCGGAACGCACGCATGCCCACGGTTCCATCGAACATGCGCAAATGCTCAAACCCACGGATATTCCACGGTTTGCGGCGCTGGGTCTGGCAGCCAGCATCCAGCCGCAGCATGCCATGGACGACCGCGATGTAATCGGCCGGTTCTGGGCGAATCCAGCCGGCATCCCCTATGCGTTCCGCTCGCTGTTTGAAGCCGGTGCCACACTGCGCATGGGCTCTGACGCTCCTGTTGCGCCGCTTGACCCTTGGCTGGCTATCTCCGCCGCCGCGTTCGGTACGGAAAGCTCCGAGCGCGAGCCTTTCCAGCCCGAGCAGTGCTTGGATGTGCGCACGGCATTGGCAGCCAGCACCGCGCTCGGCCGCGACCATCTGCGCCCGGGAGACGCCGCCGATCTGGTGCTGCTGGACTGCGACCCATACGCACTGGAGTCCCCCGAGTCCATGCGCGCCATGCCAGCACACGTCACCGCCACCATGCTCGCCGGCCACTGGACCTATCAAGCCTGTTAATGTTCGATATCTGATGCCACACGCGCCCACGGCCTACTGAGTTATCCACTTATCCACATTTTTCACAAGGTCGCTGGACGCTTGAATCAAACCGCCATAAGGTGAGCCGCATGAGCAAGCAACCTTTGGCACTCACCGGCCTTACAGAACTCAAGTATCAGCGAGTGCAGTCCTGCCTCGAGCTGCAGAAACATGTATCGACCCGATACGTGTATGCGCTCTCCACAGCCTTAGAATTGCTCTCTGTGGAAAAACCCCACATACCGCGTGGCGCTCAGCGCGCCGACACACTCTACGTTGTGATCCGGGCTCATAACGCAAGATTTCGTTCACCCAACCTATCGTTCGTGGCATGGTCGTGGCCCTTGGAAACCGTCACCGTCGAACGGCAACTCGTATGCACATCGCCGGCATGCACATGGGCCATGATGTCATCCATAATCACCTTGGAAGAACTGATCGTTTTGGGTGATGCCATGATGAGACGCGATAAACGTTTGCGGCGCGCAAGCATTTCCGATTTCATCGCCTATCTCGATAGCGTGGACGATTGGCTGAAGCAGCCAGAGAATAAGGGCAAACGTAGCTTCCGGGGCATGCGCAACTGCCGGCGCGCACTTCGTCTCATGCGCGAATGCTCGGACTCCTCACAAGAGACCCGGTCCTGCATTGCACTGATGCGGTACGGCTTCGATCACCCAGAGTTCAACTACCCCATACGTAACCCGAAGAACGGGAAAACCCTATACATCGACATGGCGTATCCGGAATTCCGAGTAGCCATTGAATATGAAGGCTCCCATCATGCCGATCAATGGCTGGCAGATGTCACCAGACAGCAACTCATTGAAGACGAGGGATGGGATTATTCACAAATCACCAAACTCAACCTTGGCAATGACCAGTCCGAGGAAAAACTGGCCCAACGCGTTGCCCAAAGCATAGAACGACAAACAGGAGTCCTCGTTCCCCTAACCGAACGACAATCCATACAGCATCTTTGCGATGGCCGTCGCACGCGCATCCAACCGCTATGGAAAAGATTGGGAATAACCGAAAACTCCTCGCCACGAGGAAAACAGACGATCGTTGAATCAGAACAGGGCATCAAAATCGACGGTTCAGCAGCAGGCTTCACGGATCACAATGGCATCAATCCGGGCAGCGTGTTCGACCGTACTGTCCAATATGGCGATGACCTTGATAACATTGCCTGAATTGTATTCCGTTTAGGCCTATCTGCGTTACTGGTAGTGGATTATTGGGTTTGCGGAGGTCGATCTGCGTTACTGGTAGTGCCCAATTGACTGTATGCCGTGTATGAGGCTTGATATTCCGCCAGTCATAGATGCGATACAGTTCAGATGGCACTACCCGTAACGCAGATCGACCTCCGCAACGTCCCAAATCCACTACCCGTAACGCAGATAGCTACGATAATGACCGAATTAACACGCTGCATGCAACGACCATCCACATGAATTCCGGCAATACACCTTCATCGGCCCAAAACGCAGCTAATAGGCTCCATTCTCAGACGGATGGCGAATGAGCCACCGCATCGCCCATAGTTTCGGAGGAGATTACGCCGCCGGCGACTACTTCGTTGGGCAGACGATCCATGTAGTGGTCGAATTCGTCGAGCACCTCGGCGCTGGGCGCACGCGTGAGCAGTGAAACCACCGCGATCGCCAACAATGACATGAGGAACGCAGGCAGCAGTTCGTAGATCGCGAATACGCCGCCCAGCGGTTTGACCAGCGTATGCCATGCGAACACAGTAGCCGCGCCGACCAGCATGCCGGCGATGGCACCGGCTTTGTTGGCGCGACGCCAATACAGCGAGCACAACATCAGCGGACCGAACGAGGCACCGAGACCAGCCCACGCGTAGGAGACAACCTGGAAAATCGAGGAGTTCTGATCAGAAGCGGCAATGATGCCAAAGATGAGCATGGCGAACAGCGTGCAGCGCGCGACGATCATCACCTGACGGTCGGTGGCCTTCTTATGCAGCACGCCGCGGAAGATGTTCTCTGCGAACGCGGATGCGCCGATGATCATGTATGAGGACGACGAGCTCATCGAGGCGGCGAAAATGCCGGATACCACCACACCGCACATAAAGCTCGGCAACAGGGCCTGCGCGATGACGATGAACACGCTTTCCGCAGCGGCCTGCGTGGCGAATTCGGTCGGCATCATGGCACGGCCGACCAAGCCGATGCAAATGCCGCAGGCCAAGGAAATCACGCACCAGGTGGTGGCGATAACGCGCGACTGTTTGATTTCGTCAGCGCTGCGGATGGAGAGGAACCGCACCAGCACCTGCGGCATGCCGAAGTATCCCAAGCCCCATGCCAGCATGGAGACGATGGTGATGATGCCATAGTCGGAGGGCTCACCGAACAACGCGCGACCGGCTTCGACGAGCTGCTCGCCGGTTGCGGAGTCGAGCTGCGGGGTGGCGAGTTGCGTGCCGGAAAGGAATCCGGGAATGGACTGCAAGAAGGAGATGGTCTCATGCACGCCGCCAGCAGAGACGACGGAGCCGATGAACACGACGGCGAGCGCGAAGAACATCAGCACGCCCTGCACAAAGTCGGTGACGACCACGGATAGGTAACCGCCGATGATGGTGTAGGCGAACACCACTAGCGCACCGGCGATCATCATCAGGCGATAATCGAGGCCGAACAGAGTGGCGAAGAGTTTGCCGACGGTGACGAAGCAGCTGCCCACGTATACGCAGAAGAACACGAGAATGATGAGTGCGGCAATGGTGGAGATGATGTTGCGGCGGTCGTGGAATCGTTTGGAGAAGAAGTCGGGGATGGTGATGGCGTCGCCGGCGACGACCGAGTAGCGGCGCAGGCGTTTGGCCACGATTTTCCAGTTGAGGTAGGTGCCGATGGCAAGTCCGATGGCGGTCCACATCGCGTCGGCCGCTCCGGTGAAATAGGCCACGCCGGGAAGGCCCATGAGCAACCAGCCGGACATGTCGGAGGCTTCGGCGGACAGGGCGGTGAGCCAGGGTCCGACGCCGCGGCCGCCTGCGAAGTATTGTTTGGCGGACGAATTGGAGCGCTTCGAATAGATGAAGCCGATGGACAGCATGGCCGCGAAGTAGATGATCATGGCCAGCGCGACCCAGAAATCGCTCGAAATCATGTGTTCGCCTCTCTGTTCAGCGAATCCCCATGCCGGCTTGGACGCGTTGCGCCGCCGGGCCGATATGGTGTGACGGTGTTGTGCCGCAAGCGAATGCTCGCGCCACAACAATGTACCGAGCGAGAGTTACTGTCCACGCCCACGTCTCAGAACGTGGGAGCACAGCCAAGATCCTTCGACTCCGCTACGCTCTGCTCAGGATGACATAGCAGGGCCAGCCGCGTTCCACTCTTTTCCGCATAGAGTCCGCCTATGAATTCGGCAATGGGAACGTCCACTCGAGCACGGTCATTAAGCCGATTCCCGACGTACCAGACAAACGTCATTTGGCACCGACATCTGGCATTCCGCCGACGCACGACTTGGATCACACGCCTGCAGAATCGCCCGCGCGTACAGAGACGAATCAATCGAAAAATCGACGCTGGACAATGACGGAACTAGATATCGTCCCATCGCCAAATTATCAGCTCCAAGCACCTTCATATCCTTCGGCACATTGACATCGCAACGTCGTGCGGCGCTGAGCAGGGCAGCCGCATAGTCGTCGTTGAAAGCGCAAACAGCGTCCACTGTATGCCCGCGCAGTTCATGCAGCACTTGGTCCATATCAGCTTCATCGTTCAGCCCAACGTTGCGTTGGCAGACCAAACTCAATCCGGCGACGCCCAAGGCTTGTGTGACACCCAGAACACGGTAATCTTGCAGCTCCTTGCCCCGTGGATCCGAAGTGCCAAGGTATGCGACATCGCGCGCCCCCGCCTGTGCGAAATATTGCCCCTGTGCATAGCCAAGACGCTGTTGGAATTGCGCGAACACCGTATCCGCACCCTCTCTGCCCTGCATCATGGGTAGAAAGAGTTCCACAAGCGGAATGTTCATGCGGTCCAACAACACACGATCCTCTTCCGCTAACGAGAAAAAGCTCGCCACAACACTTGGCGTCAGGTCGGCCAACAGTTGGCGCAAAGGACTGATTGTTCCAGCGGAACGCGAGAATACACAAGTGAGGCCCTGATCCTCAAGTCCTTTGCTGATGGAATCCCACATGCGGTCCGCACGCTCAGACGACATCCAGCCCGGTGCCAACACCAACACGACATTGGCTTTGCCGCTGCGTAAAATTCGAGCGGCGGCCGACGGCACGAAACCCAACTGTTCCGCAGCTTTCACCACCTTGATGCGGGTGCGCTCGGGTATGGAAGCCCCGCGACCATTGAGCACCAAGCTCACTGTCGTGCGCGACACACCAGCCAAGTCAGCCACATCTTGGCTTTTCACCTTGGCTTTGCTTGTGCTGGACTCACTCATGAACACACCACCATCATCATTTGACAAATTCCTTCACCAGTATAGAATCTCAGATAACACGTGTTAGTAACACGAGTTACTTCACTGATGAGCAGCACGATCTCAATCAAAGGAGCTGAGAGATGACGCAATCCCATATCACCTACCTCGAAGAGACCATCGACGGTCTCACTCTGCGCGGAACCGCACATATTCCAGACGGCGACGGCCCGTTCCCCACCGTACTGATGTTCCATGGATTCTTTGCCGTGCGAGATGAATGCTTCAACGCTTTCGTCCAGCTTTCCAGTCTGCTGAATATGGCCGGAATCTGCGCAATCCGATTCGACTTCTCATGTCACGGCGAAAGCGACGGCGAACCTATCAACTTCACGTTCAGCCACGAGCTGCGCGAAGGCACCGAGCTTATCAACCGCATACGCAGCCTCGACTACGTGGACGAAAGCCGCATCTCCCTGCTTGGTATGAGCTTGGGTGGCGTGGCCGCAGGCATGGTGGCAGGCCTGGCCACCGACCAAGTGAACGCCGTCTGCATGTGGTCCCCTGCAGCGGTGTTTGGCGACGACGTCCCCCGAGGCATTCTAGCCGGCACCGACGTGAACCAGCAGCTCAACGAACTGGGCCACTGTGACTATCTCAGCTTCCCCGTCGGAAGACGGTTCTTCGACGATTTCAAAACCATCGACATCTACGGCGTCTCGACCCGTTTCACCGGACCTGTTGCCGTCATCCTCGGCGACAGTGACGAAACCGTACCCGAACACTACGCGCACGACTACGCCGCGGCATACAGCCAACCCGTCGAAGTGACCATCGTGCCCAAGGCCACGCACGGATGGTCAACCATCCCCACCCGCACCGCCCTCTTTGAGCGGACCATGCAATTCCTCACCGCTGTCAACCATCGAGCCAACCACTGATATTGAAAGAACACACCCATGAATCTCATGCATTCCGCCAAGAATCCCTGGTATCTGCAAAGTTCGCTCACCTGCTTCCTGTTCTTCTGCTCATGGGGCATCTGGTGGGCGTTCTTCCAGCTATGGCTCACCAGTGAGCGCGCGGGACTGATGCTCAGCGGTGGGGAGGTCGGCACCGTCTACTCCGTCAATTCCATCACTTCATTGATTCTCATGCTGCTGTACGGTATGGCGCAGGATCGCCTCGGCATCAAGCGCAATCTGCTGATTGCCGTGGCCGCCATCGCCATGTTGATTGGACCGTTCGCCACATGGGTGTATCGCCCTCTGCTCGCCACCAATCTCATGATGGGCGCTATTGTCGGTTCATTGGTGTTGTCCGCAGGATTCATCGCTGGCTGCAGTTTGGTCGAGGCGTTGACCGAACGATTCAGCCGTCGGTTCAACTTCGAGTATGGACAAGCACGCGCATGGGGATCGTTTGGCTATGCGGTCGTGGCCTTGGTCGGCGGATTCCTGTTCTCCATCGACCCAAGCCTGAATTTCTGGGTGGGATCACTGTTCGGATTGGCGATGCTGCTTAACGTGCTGTTGTGGAGGCCTCGTGCCGAACGAGAAGCCGACCATGCAGCCGCATCCACAGAGGCAGCCCCCACACCGTCATTCCGACAGATGCTGTCACTGCTTCGCATTCCGATGCTGTGGGCGTTGATCGTGTTCGTGGTGTTCTCCTGGACCTTCTATACCGTGTTCGATCAGCAGATGTTCCCCGATTTCTACACCCACCTGTTTGAAAGCCCCGAACAGGGCCAGCGTTTCTACGGCACGCTCAGTTCGGTGCAGGTCTTTCTCGAATCGGCAATGATGGGACTGGTGCCTGTAATCATGCGCAAAGTCGGCGTGCGCAACACCTTGTTGCTCGCCATGGTGGTCATGTTCATCCGTCTGCTCGGATGTGCCACGTTCACCAATCCGATCGTCATCTCATTGGTGAAGATGCTCAGCGCCGTCGAGGTACCTATGTTCAGCCTGCCCATCTTCCGCTATTTCACGCTGCATTTCAACCCATCAATGTCCGCCACGCTATACATGATCGGCGATCAGATCGCCGCGCAGCTCGGCACTGCAGCACTCTCCACCCCGTTGGGAAGCCTGCGTGACGCCATTGGTTACCACCGCACCTTCCTCATTATCACCGGCATCGTGTTCGCCGCAGCCATATATGCCTGGTTCATTCTCAAAAAAGACGATGAACACGTCGAAGGCGATCCGTTCGTCCGCGACAAGTAACCGGCAGCCGCGCACGGAACGTTATGAATCTGCACGCACACGTGTGCGGCTCCCCAAGCACTCCGTGCGCGTGACAATTGTCAATCAACGTTCCGCGTGTGCGGTGGCAAGGCGCGTGAGCGAAGTCGTACAGAGGTACGTCGAGCGAACAGCAACGCAGCCAACGCTCCGCGGAACGTTGATTAGATGTCGTAGCGCCAGGATTTGTCGGTTATCACACGCGCCATGGCTAGTCCGATCGGCAGGCAGATGATGACCATGAACGCGCGGAACATCCAATCGATGGCCAATTGGGTATCGAATTGACCAAGGTGGAACATGGCCTGATACATGTACAATCCGGGCACCATGATCACGATGGAGGGCACGGTCAGGCAGATGCGCGGGTAGCCCAGGTGGGGCGGCAGCCAGCCGTGGCGCACTGAGGAACGCCATGCGGAGGCCAAGAGACCCGCCAACAGGGCACCGAGAAAGGCGCCGCCTTCGGGCGGCAGCCCGGCATCCACCAGTTCGAGGCGCAGGGTGTCGGTGATGGCACCAATCACGGCGGCGGTCATGCACATGCGCTGCGGCGAGTTGAACAGCACCGAGAAGCCCCATACACCGAGGAACGCGGCCACGAATCGCAGTCCGCAATTCACCCAGGGGTTCAATCCCAATGGTTCGAAGCCTTCGGGGTTCAGATGCACGATGATGGCGACCATCCAACCTGCAAGCGTGGCCATAAGGATAATGCACAACACATAAGCGATGCGTTGTATGCCAGATGGGAAGTCGATTTTGGCCATATCAAGACCGCCGGTAATCAACGGGAATCCAGGGATAACGAATAGCATTGCGCCGATATAGGCGGTGTCGTGTTGCAATGCCACCGGGTCGAAGATGCCAATCAGACGCAGCATGCCGGTGCAGGCAAGCGCAGCAACGGCCACGCACACGAAGGTGACGAAGAATTGGTTGAGATGATGAGCGAACAAGCGGCGACGCAGCCAGTGGCCCAGTCCGGCGCCGACGAATGCGCCAACCATATCGTAGGGGCCGCCGCCGAGCAGGAACACGAAGGCCGCGCAGGCCACAGCCGAAGCAAAACCCGACTGCCATGGTTTGTACAGCGGCTTGCGGCGTTCGATCAGATCCAGCCTCTCATGCGCCTGACGCACAGTAATGCCCTTAAGACCACGCGCTGATGGTGATGCAGCAGAGGTGGCAGCCCCACCCGCAGACTCATCTGCGTTGCCTTGCACATGCTCGAAATGCTCGGCATAGCCCTTGGGCGCCTTGCTACGACGCGGCTTGGACGCCTCGCCACCTTCGCGCGGACGGCCTTGTTCGTCCACGTAGCCCATGTTTTCATAGCGCGCTTTGTCTTTGGCGGCTTGGCGATCCAGCTGTTGATCCACGCGGGTGTCCAACGAGTGCGCAGACTGGCCATCGCTCTCCGGCGCTGCCCCCTGCACGGCAACATCGGAGTCTCCAGCGAACGCCTCCGCCTCGTTATAGGCCTGCTCACCAGACCGTTCACTGTACTGCTCATCACCGGAAGCTGCGGTTTCAGCGTTAGCTGCTACCGCCTCTGCAGTGCCAGCGGCACCATCATTGCCATCATTCTTAGCCTGTTCGCGCAGACGCTTGGCCAGATCTGCGGAATACTGTGAGGCATCGCGCTCGTCCAAATGCCGGACCACCCCTTCGGACAGCCTGGAATCCACGTGATACATCGATCCCTTGCCCAGGTTCACGGCAAACCAGTCGGCAAAGTGCTCCAGCAGCCAGATGCGTTCAGTATTAACGCCTGTGGTCGGTAGATCCACCACTTCGGTGATGCGATGGCGACCGTCGGTGCAGGTGGCTTCGATGTCGGTGAGGTTCACGTCGGCGCGCACGTGCACGCCCAGCGGATAGGCGATGCGGTGCATCATCTCGCGCACGCGGAAGCTTCCCGTGCCCGCGCCCAAGTCCAGCATGCCCACGCGCACGATCACGCTGGCTTTGGCAGCGATGCCCGCGTCCACAATCGGACGCTCCCAATCGCGGGCAATATCCTCCATATCCAATGGAATCGAATGTGTATGGAATTTGCGCACGGCGGAGGCACCTGAGGCCTCGGCAGTGCCAGTGTTCTTTTTGTCGCCGAGATGATTGTGTTCGCTCACAATATCCGTTTTACTGGTGGGGATACCCCACGCACAACCGCGAACGCCCCACGTACACCCCGCAAACATTCCCGCACATAAACCCGCACAATTACGCACAATGTGGACTTCGTAACGTAAATGGTGATTAGGCGGCGCTAAACTAGTCCGCACACAACAACCAAGTTGGATTTTGGGCTGTGGGCTCGCAACAACCGGCCTCAACAACCGCGGAGGAGCCGCGGACGACCGGCAGACCGAGCAACCTGTGATTCAGCAAAGGAGGTTATATGGCATCATCAGAAGAACAGATCGCTCCCGCTGACGCCGCCATCGTCACCACCGGAACCGGAACCAAGGTGCCGGAGGAGCATGATCTTCCCGAAAACCTCAAGCACGACATGGATCTGTGTCTTACGATCCTGCGTGACGTGCTGGGCGAATACGATCCCAAGCTGCTCGCCACCTTCGATACCGTGCGCAATTACGCGGTGGAGGCTTCGGCTGAGCACTTCGGCGGCATGACCGACCCGAACCCCGGGCATGATGGTCTTCAGGCAGCCGTGGACGTAATCGACAACATGCGTCTGCGCGATGCCCAACTGCTTGCTCGCGCTTTCGCCACCTACTTCCATCTGGCGAACCTGTCTGAGGAGAATTACCGCGTTTCCGTGCTGCATAAGCGCGAAGCCGAGGTTTCCGAGGATCAGGCCGTCGATCCCATCAACGAACTGACCGTGGCCTATCATCAGCTCATCAACGAGATGGGCCCGGCCAAGGCCAAGGAGCTGTTGGATCGCCTCGAATTCCACCCTGTGTTCACCGCGCACCCCACTGAGGCGCGTCGTAAGGCTATCGAGGGCAAGATCCGCCGCATCGCCGAACTGCTGGAGCTGCATAAGACGCTCGGCGGCTCGGATAAGAAGGAGAATTGCCGTCGTCTCTATAACGAGATCGACGCCATGTTCCGCACGTCGCCGATCGCGCTGAAGAAGCCGACGCCGGTTGAGGAAGCGGATACGATTCTCGACATCTTCGACAACACCCTGTTCCACACGATTCCGCAGGTGTACCGTCGCTTTGACGATTGGGTGCTGGGCGACAAGGCCGGTTTGGTTGAGCCTGTCTGCCCCGCATTCTTCCACCCGGGCAGCTGGATCGGTTCCGACCGCGACGGCAACCCGAACGTCACCGCCAAGGTGAGCCGTCAGGTGGCTCGCAAGTTCTCCGACCATGTGTTGACTGCGCTTGAAGAAGCCACCCGCACCGTGGGCCGCAACCTGACGATGGAAGCGGAAACCACCCCGACTTCGCCCGAGCTGAAGGCACTGTGGGGTCATCAGAAGGAAATGAGCGAGCGTCTGACCGACAAGGCCGCGCTGATCTCCACCAAGGAGCTGCATCGTGCGGTGATGCTGGTGATCGCTGATCGCCTGCATTACACCATTGAACGCGACGCCGACCTCATGTATCACTCCTGCGATGACTACATCGCCGATCTTAAGGTGGTGCAGCGTTCCCTGGCCGAAGCTGGCGCCAAGCGCGCAGCTTACGGTCCGCTGCAGGATCTGATCTGGCAGGCCGAAACCTTCGGCTTCCACATGGTGGAGATGGAGTTCCGTCAGCATTCCGTGGTGCACGCCCGCGCCCTTGCGGATATTCGCGAGCACGGCCTGCACGGCGAACGCGGTGAACTGCAGCCGATGACGCACGAGGTGCTCGACACCTTCCGTGCCCTCGGCGCAATCCAGAAGCGCAACGGCGAAAAGGCCGCTCGCCGCTACATCATCTCCTTCACGCAGAGCGCCCAGAACATCAGGGACGTCTACGAGCTGAACCGTCTGGCTTTCGCTCATCCTGAGGATGTGCCGACCATCGACGTGATCCCGCTGTTCGAGCAGCTTGAGGATCTGCAGAACTCGGTGAATGTGCTTGAGGAAATGATCAAGATTCCTGAAGTACAGGCACGTCTTAAGGCCACCGGCGGCAAGCTCGAAGTCATGCTCGGCTACTCCGATTCTTCGAAGGACGCTGGCCCGACTTCCGCCACGCTGGCTCTGCACTCCGCTCAGGAGCGCATCGCCAAGTGGGCTGAGTCGCACGATATCGATCTGACCCTGTTCCATGGCCGCGGCGGTGCTGTTGGTCGTGGTGGCGGCCCCGCCAACCGTGCGGTGCTCGCCCAGCCGGTCGGTTCGGTGAAGTGCCGTTTCAAGCTCACCGAGCAGGGCGAGGTCATCTTCGCTCGCTACGGCAACCCGGTGCTGGCCATCCGCCACGTCGAATCCGTGGCTGCGGCAACCCTGCTACAGTCCGCGCCGAGTGTGGAGAAGACGAACACCGACATGACCGCCAAGTATGCGGACATGGCTGCCTCGCTGGATAAGGCATCTCACGAACGCTTCCTGGATCTGCTGCACACCGACGACTTCGCTTCGTGGTTCTCCACGGTGACGCCACTGGTGGAGATTGGCTTGCTGCCGATCGGCTCTCGTCCGGCCAAGCGCGGTCTTGGTGCCAAGTCGCTCGACGATTTGCGTACGATTCCGTGGATCTTCTCCTGGGCTCAAGCTCGCATCAACCTGGCCGCTTGGTATGGTCTGGGCACCGCGTGCGAGCAGTTCGGCGATCTGGCTACGCTGCGCAAGGCGTATGAGGAATGGCCGCTGTTCTCGACGTTCATCGACAACATCGAAATGTCGCTGGCCAAGACCGACGAGCGCATCGCCAAGATGTATCTGGCGTTGGGCGACCGTGAGGATCTCAACGACAAGGTGCTTGGCGAGATGGAACTCACCCGCAAGTGGGTTTTGAAGATTGTGGGCGACGAATGGCCGCTGCAGCACCGCCACGTGCTCGGCCAGGCGATCCGCATCCGCTCGCCGTACGTCGACGCACTGTCCGTCACGCAGGTGCTGGCCTTGAAGTCGCTGCGTAAGAAGGTGGACAAGGAAGAGCTGAGCCAGAGCCAACAGGCCGGGTTCATCTATCTGATCCTGTGCACCGTAAGCGGCGTCGCCGCCGGCCTGCAGAACACAGGCTGATGAACAGCGCTGTGCGCTGTTCATAGCAGCGAGCAGCGATAGCGTCGCGAGCGTCGCACAAAACGACATTTGCGTAGAAGGTATCGCGCCCGCGCGCGATACCTTCTGTTTGAAAGCCCAGTGGGCTTTCAAACCGCAAATGTAGCGAGTGTGATGCGCTCGAGGGGAGCGAAGCTCCCGCGCATCACACTCGCAGTACAGCATGGCCGCGCACATTGCGCGGCCATTCCTTTTTCAGACTTATGAGTCTTCTCTATCGCGTCTATCGTGCCCCTCAGTCAATACCATCACACACTGGCCCCCAATAACTAATACCGCCGATCCTTCCAGTAATACTCATAATCATGCTCGCCAATCTCGCGAATCACCTTGCAAGGGCTCCCATAAGCGACCACATTCGCCGGAACATCTTTGGTAACCAGGCTGTTCGCGCCGATTACGCTGTTATCGCCAATGGTCACGCCGGGCAGCACAGTTACGCCAGCGCCAATCCATACGTTACGTCCGATGACAATCGGCGCGGAATACTGGCCACTTTTCTCACGTAGATCAGGACGAATCGGATGCCCGGTAGTCACTAAGGTGACGTTCGGCCCGATCATGGTGTAGTCGCCGATGGTGATGTCTGTGTCGTCAACCAGTGTGAGGTTGAAGTTTGCATAGCAGTGGCTGCCCCAATGCGTGCAGCAGCCCCAATTGGCGTGCACGGGCGGCTCAAGATACGTGCTGTCGCCTACCTCAGCGAATAACTCTTTCATAATCGCCTTGCGACGTTCCGGATCGTCGGGGCGTGAATTGTTGAAGTCATACAGCAGCTGCAACTGCGCACGCTGTGCCTCGGCCATGCCGGGGTAGTCGCAGAAATACACACCTGGGCTGCGCATAACATCCAAAATTTCCTGTGGAACACTCATCGTCGCGTCTCCTTTCGCCATTGTGAAACCTGCCTCAATGCCTTGCCTCCCATTATGGACGGACAACACCATCGAGTCCAGAACCGCCCCACCCCATCGCGCCAACAATCCTCGAACACCAGCGCACGGTTCCATAATGTTACAAATCACCCCTCAAACCGGCTCTATAATGTGACAAACAGAGGGCTAATCTGTCTCTATAATGTGACATAGGACTGCAATAATTGGCTCTATTATGTGACATAAGGCGGTGGAACATGTTGAAACGCAAGGCAACTGAGAAGATATCCTTTTGGAAGCAGCACAAGGGCAAGCAGGCATTACTGATCGACGGAGCTCGACAAGTTGGCAAGACAAGTATCATCGAGGACTTCGGGCGCTCCAACTACCAGCATATGGTCGAAATCAATTTCGTAGACAATCCCGATGCACTCACTGCCGTCAATAACGCGAGCACCGCCGACGATCTGTTTCTCGCCATCTCCGCCTACGCTGACGACGAACTTGTTCCCAGTGAAACACTGATCTTCCTCGATGAAGTCCAGCAATGCGCCAACGTGGTCACCATGATCAAATTCCTCGTCAACCGCTATGGGCAATACGACTACATATTGTCTGGATCGCTGCTTGGCGTCGAACTGAAATCAGTTGTTTCCGTACCAGTTGGCTATTTGGATTCCTTCACCATGTACCCCATGGATTTTGAGGAATACTGTTGGGCACGCAAAGTGCCGCAGAATGTGTTGCAGGAAGTAACCGACGCATATGTAGAGCGACGTCCCGTCAACCAAGCTGTGCACAAGCGTATGACCGATCTGTTCCATGAGTATCTGCTGGTGGGAGGCATGCCGGATGCGGTTTCCGTATTCATCGCGGAGCACAATATACAATCACTGCGGGCGCGGCAGACAGCCATCATCAACCGCTATCAGGATGACATCTCACAGTATGCCGATTCGTTGGCGCATAAGCAGGATATTCGTCGCATTTTCGATCTGATTCCCAGCGAACTCAATCAGCAAAACAAACGATTCCGCATTTCCAGCATGGATACACACGCTCGCATGACCCGCCACGAGAACGACTTTCTCTGGCTGGCCGACGCCGGCGTGGCCATTCCCGTATACAACGTTGACGAACCACGATATCCACTGATGTTGTCCATGAACTCGCGCTTGTTCAAACTATTTCTGGATGACGTGGGTCTGCTGACCTGTCTGTGCGGCATGGACATAGTGCGTGATCTGCTCAACGACCGCACCGACATCAACTATGGCGCACTGTATGAGAATGCCATAGCTCAGGAACTGAAAGCGCATGGTTTCCCGTTGTATTACTTCAAGGACAACGCGATAGGGGAACTTGATTTCGTAATCGAGCACCCGCGCGGTCGCGTTATGCCGATTGAAGTGAAGGCCGGGAAAAACTACAAGCGACACAGCGCATTGACGCGTGCACTATCGACCCCGAATTATGACATGGAGCATGGCATCGTTCTTGCCAAAGCCAATGTGGAGACTGACGGAATCATCGATTATCTGCCGATCTACATGGTGTCGCAATTGGCGTATGACGAATAGCTAGTTCCATGATTGTGCATCGTCCTGATGCGCGCAGACTAAGAGTATGCCAAGATCGAAATCCGATCTCTCACAGAGAGAGCCGATAGAATAGCAATATCAACAGGAGGTGGCTTATGACTATGGTTGAATCTTTGCCGCATTATGCAGAGGCAGAAGCCGTGGCCAAGGCACGCGGTTCCAACATCATCGATATGATCAGCGCCTATCTCGCGGGAGTCGCAGCAGTTGGCGAACGCCGCGTTGTCAAAGTCAATACTGTATACAAACCGGAAAGGTCATCCAGCGGCCGTATTGTGTTGCCAGCCGAATGGGATGATCCCGAGGATGCCATTTATGACAACATGTGACGTTACGCCATACGATGTTTTTCTGATGTGGGTGGAATTTCCAGATCACCCCGGCATCGGTAAAACTCGTCCAGTGGTGATTACCGAAGTCGATGACGATTCAATCTCCGGCGTGGTCGCAAAAGTGACCAGTCGAACCGATTGGACCGGTGCCGGTGACGTACTGTTGTTGGACTGGCAAGAAGCAGGTTTATTGGCTCCTTCAATGGTCAGATGCGGCGAACGTTTTGAATTCAAACTCGAAGACCTTTACCGACGTTTCGGAGCATTATCCGACCGGGATGCAGAGCGAGTGGCATCCGGCTTGGAACGCACACAGGATGTCTTGCCGCACAAACGCATACGACCACGAGATTAGTACCGCTCTCAGCACCCTGATTGTCCCCGACAGCAACCAAGGTTTTTGGGGTTATAGGCCAAATTGGAAAAGGCGGAGTGACTGATCGTGAATAGCGATCGGTCACTCCGCCTCAGCTTTCCACACCAGCGATCAACTCAGAATGCCAGCGAGTGCCATCTTGTAGGCGTCCTCAACAGTGCTGTAACTCATCGCAGCCTTACCCACCTTCTGTGGATCCCAGCCCAGAGGCTTGAATACCTCTATATATCGCTTCACGATGGCCGGTAAATACTGCTCCAAGAACCGCTGCGGGTTACGCCTCCATGTCAACGTCTCCGGATCAACCAGCGCGTTCAACCCATATACAAGTGGCACGATAAAGCCTTCAGGATTCTCCTTGTCCACCTTCTTACCCCCGAACGGAGTGGTTTTAATGGTGTTAGTGGAATTGGCCTTCTCAACAGCAGTGATCTTGCCGTATGCACCACCCGCACGGTTGTACAACGACGGGAACTGTTCGTAGATATAGTCGTAGAGCGCTGGGATTTCCACGGCGAGCTTCAATGCCTGAAGCGTGGCGGGATTACGCAAATCCATGGTGTAGTCGCCAGTTGCCGATGACACATCGGGCGAGCTCATGTACCGCTCAAAACGCTGCAGACCATCCGCCTTACTGCTGTACATCTTCACCGGCGCCGGCGGTTCCACCTTCTTACCATCCTCGTCAGTAACCACAGGAGCATGACGCAGCACAATCCAGACCAGCGAGATGAGATCCTGAACGCGGATGTCGCCGCCTTCATTGGTCTTCCACTCGATGCGTTCATACAGATTCGGGTCACGTTTACGCAACTGCTTCTTCAGCTCATCGAACAGACCCTGCTGGTTCGCCTTCGCAGAAGCAGTAAGTTCCGCATTATTGTTGCGGGCTTCACAAATTTCCAGCAGATTATGACGGAACTCTTCCGCGCATAGCTTATCATCAGGATTCGCGGGGACAAGCAGCTCAACCGGCACATAGAATGAAAGGTCTGGCTCACCACTGTCTTCATCGGAACCGTCGGCGCTTTTACGTACAGAAATTTGATAGCGTTGGATTGCATCTCGGTTATCGTTCCACAGTTCCTTGAATTCGCTCCACGTCACGCGTTTGCGACCAAGCTTCTTGCCCTGCAACGCCAAAGCACGCTTCAGAATCAGCATGCCAATGGCGAGTGTGTTATGACCACCGTCGAGGATGCCCTCAATGCTGCGATTATCGAAAAACATGTGTACGCGATCCCGTTCAAGATCCTCATAATCGGATGCCGCAAGAAGGATACCTTTAGTCTTGAATGGGAACAATGAAGGATCGCTCTCGATGGAATCCTGTATGGCATCAGTGACATTACCAGTTTTCGAATCACGAGGATTCGCTTGAAGATCAAGGTGATCGATCAACGGAATAATATACTTCGCCTTCACCAGTCCGGTGATTTTGCTGGTATCGCCGATGGTTTGACGGGAAGGCTTTTCGAAGCGGACGATGACACCTTGTTCATCACGTTCCGCGGTATTGACGTTTGTTGTTGCGACGCTCATATACGTCTCCTTTCTTGAATATCGGTTTGCGAGTCTTCGGAGACTCGTCAACCGGCATGTATCTTGATTACTATTCACTGCATCTTTTGCAGTATTTAAGAGTGACAGGATTGATGCAAAGCAACCTACACGCTATGTGGCAAACGTACACACATTGATATGGAACCAGAACTTGGCCATACCAAGCAGATCGGCATCTTCATTGTCACCGAACTCGTTGATCAATTTATCCGCCAACAGCTTGCGCTCAATAAGCAGCCCAAAGTTGGGATCCATGTATAGGGAGAGTTGACCATAGCAACCTTCTTTCCGCCGAATTATCCAATCCGGTCTTAATTGGTCTCTCTGGTAGAGAGAATTTCCACCAGCCATCCGGCTGATTCGTGCTTACAAGTATGCCACATTATTCAGCAATGGTAAATATTTCAACAGCCGAACGTTGAATTCCAACCACGCAGAAGATCTGAGAGCAAAGTAACAACACCGAAAGATTAAAGTGTGGGTGGTGCCTGAGTTTGGTCAGGTACCACCCACACTTATATGCCTTTACGCGTAGCTACGGCTCAGGCACCGAGCAACGCAAGCATCTGAGCGATGCCCTTCTTGCCGAACTCGACCTTTTGCGGCTCGTTATCGCGGTTGATGACGATGCAGGGCACGCTCATCGCGCCGTACTGATCCTTGAGCTCCGGGAAGTGCGATACATCGTAGGCTTCCGCACGCACATTCGTGTTGAGCGAGGCGATGCGCTGGGCAGACAGCACGGTTTCGGGGCACATCGTGCAGCTGAGCGACACGAGAATCATCACGTTCGCAGGCGCTGCGATAGCCTTCGCGCGTTCGGCGAGGTCGTCGTCGATGGGCTGGCCAGGGCCGGCCGCATTGTAGAGGCCCAGCACGAAGGAGTTGAATTCGTGACCGCTCGGCACACCATGGAATGCCAGACCAGTGGGCACCAGTTCACCCGGCTTACCTCCATTGGAACCGTCGCCAGCCACACATACACGCACGCAAGGTCGGGCCACAGGCAGCACACCGGCAGCATCGAACACTGCACGACCGTTCTCATCCAGTTCAGCCGCTGCCGAAGCAACCGCAGCACCAGCAGCAACCGTCACACCAGGATCGCCAGCCTTGGCCACAACAGCCTTGCCACCGGAAAGCTTCGTCATTTCAGTGACGAATCCTTCCAATTCCGCCGATAGCGGCGTCTCGTCCAGTTCCAGCAGCAACGTGACTGGGCGGCTCATACGTCCGAATACCACGTTCAACTGCTGCTTAACCGCATCAGAGAACAGTTCGCCGGACTTGCGTGCGGCAGAGGCAGCAGCAGCCGCATCGGCACTGCGCTTGGCCGGCGCGGGGGCGGGTGTGGTGCCAGCCTGCGCAGCAGACTGTGCCTTGGCGGCGGCATCAGCTTCAGCCTTTTCATAGGCGGAAGTGGTCGGACGCGGCGGAATCAGACCGGTTTTCTCGCTCATCGCCTTGGCATAGCGCTCCAATTCCACGGCCGCAATCGCACCATCAGCGGTCGCAGTAACCACCTGGCGCAGGTTCTTAACGCGCAGGTCGCCGGCGGCGTAGACGCCCGGCACCGAGGTTTCGAGGTAATCGTGCGTCAGCACGTAGCCCTGCGGGTCAAGATCGACCAATCCCTTGACCAAACCGGTGGCGGGCACATAGCCGGCGAACACGAAGACGCCGAAGGTGCCGCCGCTGGCCGGCTGCCAGGTTGATGTCTCGCCGGAGTGGGCGTCGCGCAGCGTGGCTGAGACAAGTCCACCCTGGCCGGCTTCGACGGCGGCAATTTCCGTGTGATAACGCACTTCGATCTTGGGGTTCTTCTTGGTTTCGGCGGCCACGGAAACATCGCAGGTGAAATCGTCTTCGCGCACCAGCACGGTGACCTTGCTGGCGTACTTGGTCAGGAACACAGCTTCTTCGGCTGCGGCGAAACCGCCACCGATCACCAGCACTTCGCGACCGGTGAAGAATTCGCCGTCGCAAGTGGCGCAGTAGGCCACGCCACGGCCGGCGTACTCAGCCTCACCTGCGAAGCCAAGCTTGCGCGGGGAGGCACCGGTGGCCAGCAGCACACCGAAGCACTTGAGATCGCCGCGCGACGTGTGCACGGTTTTGATGTCGCCACCCAGTTCGAAGCCGGTGGCTTCAGCGCTCATGAATTCAGCACCGAAATCCTTGGCCTGCTGACGCATGGTCTGGGTGAGTGCGCGACCAGAGGTACGGCCCACGCCTGGATAGTTCACCACTTCGTCGGTGATGGTGATCTGCCCGCCGAAATCGTCCTTTTCCAGCACCAGCACACGGTAGCGCGCACGGGCCAGATACAGGCCGGCGGTCAGGCCGGCCGGGCCGCCGCCGATTACAACGACGTCATACAAAGTTTTGGTATCCACGATTCTCCTTATATCCTCGATATCTCGATATTCCCGATGTTCTTGATATCTTCGATACCCGCAACATCCTCGTATAAGTCGGCTCCCGCTGCACAAGCAAACGGGAGCCGATTCGAAATCACATATCGCCAATAAATGATCAGCTCATTGATCAGCGATTAGCAGCGATTTACAGCATGCCGACAAGGTCAAGGCTCGGCTCAATGGTGTCCTCACCGGGCTGCCACTTGGCCGGGCAGACCTGATCGCCGTGCTCGTAGACGAACTGGGAGGCCTGCACGCGGCGCAGCAGTTCGTCGGCGTTACGGCCAACGTTGGAGGAGATAACCTCGTAGGCCACAACCTTGCCTTCGGGGTTGAGGATGAAGGTGCCGCGCTCAGCCAGACCATCGGCCTCATTGTAGGTGTCGAGGTCGCGGGCAAGGGTGGCGGTGGGGTCGGCCAGCATCGGGTATTCGATCTTGGCGATCTTTTCGTTGGCGTCATGCCACGCCTTGTGCACGAAGTGGGTGTCGCAGGAGACGGAATAGATCTCGCAGCCGGCGTCCTTGAACTTCGGGTAGGCCTCGGCGAGGTCTTCAAGCTCGGTGGGGCACACGAAGGTGAAGTCGGCGGGGTAGAAGAAGAACACGGACCAGTGGCCGAGCACGTCAGCCTTGGTCACTTCGTGGAAGTCGTTGTTCTGGAAGGCTTGGGCTTTGAAATCGGTGATTTCATGCTGAAGCATCGTCATGATGGATTCCTTTCCTTCGGATTCGTAACCCTTCGGATCCGTAACACAGGGGCCGTTATCGACCTATACTCAGCCTAGCCGTTCGCGGCATCGAACACGGGGGAGAGGCCCTGGTTATCGCTGTGAACTTAGTCTCAGCAAATGTCCCGCGTTCGCGCCACGCATGCGTTATGCCGTTATGCGCATGGTATGCGGCGTGCGCCACGCGTGAAACCCACGCAACCTTCGCCGGTTCGCGCACAGCCGTGGCTAGGATTAGGCTTATGACCGATTTTGAAGCGCCGCTTGAGCATGAATCCACCGCCAACGCCACTTGGAGCCGTATGTTGCAAGGCAACCGCCGGTTCGCTGAAGGCAAACCCGACCACCCGTGGCAGGATCAGGAAACCCGTACAACGCTGATCGACGGTCAGAATCCGGACGCCGCTGTGCTGGCCTGTTCCGATTCGCGCGTGCCCCCGGAAATTATCTTCGACCAGGGCCTAGGCGACTTGTTCACCGTGCGCACCGCAGGCATGACTATTGACGATGCTGTGCTCGCCTCTCTGGAATATGCAGTGGATTATCTGCATGTGAGCGTGATTGTGGTGCTGGGCCACGAGCATTGCGGTGCCATTGAATCCGCCACCAAGCAGTTCGACCAGCTGCTGGAACGCACGGTAAACGAGGCTGCAGGCTCGCTGGAGGCCGCCGATGCGATGGACGATTTGGACAGCGCGATTCTCGACGCTGATTCCATCTTCCTACGTCAGGCCGGCTATTCGGTTTGGCAGGCGCGCGAAGCGGAAATCGATTCCTCTGATGACGTCGAGCGCGTGCATATCGCCCACACGATCGAAACGTTGGTGGAACGCTCCGAGTCGATTCAGCAAGCGCTGTCCGACGACCGTTTGATGATCGTCGGCGCACGCTACAGCCTCGAAGATGGCAAGGTCGAAGTGCTCAGCTTCTAAGAAGGCTAGAGTCATAGCGATGACGTCCAAGGAGATTTAACGGCCGGCCTCACGAATTCTTTGGCCAACGTCTCCGCACAACATGTGCAGCCTGGAAGTCCAAATTGACGTGCCTTACCCCTACAGTAGGGAGCATTATGTCACTTGGATTGAACATCGTATTGATATTCGTCTTTTTGCTGATCGGTTCCATGTTCTCCGGCACCGAATTAGCACTGGTCTCCCTGCGCGGCTCACAGATCGAGCAGATGGAACAGGAGGATGCGCGCGGCGCGAAAGTAGCGAAAATCGCGCGTGATCCGAACACCTTCCTATCCACCGTGCAGATCGGCGTAACGCTCTCCGGCTTCCTGTCCGCCTCGTTCGGCGCCTCGTCCATCGCACCCTACATCACGCCGTTGGTCGAAAGCTGGGGCGTACCCAAGGGCATGGCCGGCGGCTTGGTCAATATCGTGTTGACGCTGATTATCTCCTACTGCTCCATCGTCATCTCCGAAATGGTGCCTAAGCGCATCGCTATGCAGCGCACCGAACAGATCGCACGCGCCGTGGTGCCCGCCATCGATGCGTTCGCCACCGTCTGCCGCCCGATTATTTGGCTGATTGGCAAGAACACCAATGGCATCGTGCGACTGCTGGGATTCGACCCGCAGCAGACCGAATCCGAAGTGTCCGACGACGAGTTGCGCGTGCTGGTCAGCTCCAACACCAACCTTTCCAAGGATGAACGCACGATTCTCGACGACGTGTTCGACGCTTCCGAAACCATCGTGGCCGAAGTGATGCGCCCGCGCGCCGACGTGGTGTTCATTGACGCCGACCAGCCCATCGCTCAGGCCGCTGAATTCGTGCGCGACCAGCCGTATTCCCGCTACCCGGTGACCGGCAAGGATTTCGACGATGTGGTGGGATTCGTGCACGTGCGCGACCTGCTGGATGTGCGCGATCCGAACGCCACCATTGTGCGCGACGTGACCCGCGAAGGCATCTCGCTGCCCGGCACATCAAAACTGCTGCCCAGCCTCGAACTGTTGCGCAAGCGCGGCATCCACTTGGCTGTGGTTATCGACGAATACGGCGGCACGGACGGCATCGTCACCCTTGAGGATATGACCGAGGAGCTGGTGGGCGACATTCGCGACGAATACGATCTGCCCAGCGAAAAGGGCGGCGAGCGCACGCCGCGCACCGCCTTCGTCAACGGCGTGGCCACCATCGACGCTTCCATGACCATCGAAGACTTCGCCGACCTGACCGGCATTGAGCTGGAGGATGGCCCGTACGAGACCGTGGCAGGCTATTTCCTGGCGCACACCGGCAAGATGGGCCAGGTGGGTGACGTGCTGCACTCCGACGACGGCTACGACATGTCAGTGACCAAGGTGGATGGCCGACGCATCGAAACCATCGAAGTGCGCAAGGCCGGCGCTCCCGACCATGCGCCGCTGGCCGATACGTCTGATGCGACTGCTGCGTCTGATGCAACTGCTGCGTCTGATGCCAGCAACGATTCTGCAGCGGCCGCAACGATCGATTCCAAGCCAAATACCGAAGCCGCTGATACGAACAACCACTAAATCAGTACTTAACGGGTTAGTCCGGCTTAGGCGTATCCGTCGACGACATTTATGACTGCCCAGCGATATGAGTTATGAGTTGGCGGCACTTTTTGCGGACTTTTCCACAAGAAGTGCCGCCAACTCGCGTTTTTGCAGTCCCTCGCGGCACTTTCTGTCGATATTCCATAAAAAGTGCCTCGCAGAAGTCTTTTTAAAGGTGCTGGAGTCACTTTTCGCGGGATTTCCCACAAGAAGTGCCGCGTAGAGATCTTTTCGGACACGCTAGAGGCACTTTTTGTGGGATTTCCTACAGGAAGTGCCTCAGATAACACTTCTTTTCGGGCCTGTAGCGAACAGATACACCGTAGACTGGGGTGAACATTCCTCACTAGGAAAGGAAGGAACGATATGACACTTGCATTTGTGGTGCCCGGCCTCGACGAAGCTGCCAGCGAGAAGGCCATTGCTATTCTGCAGAACCGTTTGAGCCAGGAGCAGGAGGCTGCACTGGTGCTGAAGCACGCGCACTGGAACGTGACCGGCCCGAACTTCATCGCCGTGCACGAAATGCTCGATCCGGAAGTCGAGTCCGTGCTCGCGCAGGCCGATGAAACCGCCGAGCGCATCGCCACCCTGGGCGGCACGCCCGATGGCCGCGCCGACGCGATCACCCGCAACCGCACCTGGAAGACCTTCGATCTGGAAGGCCGCCAGTCCACTGAGGAGTATCTCAAGGCCCTGATCGAATACTACGATTCCTTCATCGCCGACGACCGCAAGGCCATCGCTGAGCTCGACGATCTGGATCTAGTGAGCTCCAACATCATGCAGGATCACGTGGCACAGCTCGAAAAGTTCCAGTGGTTCATGCGTAGCCATCTGGCGTAAGGCTTGGAGTTCATGAAAGAGGCCGTTCGGATATCGTTCCGAACGGCCTCTTCATGCTTATGTGACGATTGGCGAGATTGAGGAGACAAACCAATCAGTGAGTGGCGATTTCGTCGACTTTGGTGACGTGACCGCCGAACTGGGCACGCAGCGCGGTTACCGTGCGCAGGATATCGTCCGCACCACCGCGTGAAGTCTGACGCTGCCACAGAGCAGCGGCCGTAGCCGGGGTAGGCACACCGAGTTCAAGAGCCGCCTCAACCATCCAGCGGGCTTCACCGGATTCGTTGGCCACGGCAGGCACGTCCTTCAGCTCAGGATCGTCGGCGGTGGCGTTCTCGAACAGATCCAGCAGCCAACTGGCCACGACCGATCCGGAGCGCCAGGAATCCATGGTTTGCGCCGGATTGGTTACGTATTCGCTGCGCATCATCGTGGCGAAGCCTTCGCCGAAAGCCTGCATCATGCCGTATTCGATGCCGTTGTGCACCATTTTGGCAAAGTGGCCACCGCCAACCGGACCGGCATGCACAAGGCCATACTCACCTTCCGGCTTTAGGGTCTCGAAAATCGGCTTCACGGTTTCATACGTGGCATCTTCGCCGCCGATCATCAGCGCATAGCCGCGCTCGGCACCCCACACGCCACCGGAAACACCGCAATCAAGGAAGCCAATACCTTTGTCGGCCAAAGCGGCCGCGTGGATACGGTCATCGGTGTATTTGGAGTTGCCACCGTCGACCACGATGTCTCCGGCTTCCAGCAGCTCGCCGAGCTGGTTCACCGTGGAGTCCGTGGCGGCCCCCGCCGGCACCATCACCCACACGATGCGCGGGGCGGCCAGCGAGGCGACCAACGCCTCCAGCGAATCGACGTCACGCCCTGATTCGGGGTTCATGTCGAATCCGACGATTTCATGGCCGCCTTCGCGCAGGCGCTTGACCATGTTGCCACCCATACGGCCGAGGCCGATCATTCCCATCTGCATAGTTCTTTTTCCTTTCGATTGCATCGCGAAGTTTGGAATTCGTTTACAGTCCCAGCGCCTCGGCCACGGCCGCAGCCTCCTGTTCGGGGCTGCCCTGCCCGATATGCACGTTGACGTGCACTTCGTCGTCGCCGGGCTCTTCGAGAATGTCGAACTGCGATTGCAGCATGTTCGGCTTCATAAAGTGGCCTTGGCGGTGAGACAGACGCTCCATCACCTCGTCGAAGCCGCCCTGCATATAGACGAACACCACTCCTCTGCGACGCAGCTTGTCGCGATACATCTTCTTCAGGGCCGAGCAGGTGACAACGGCCGGTTCACCTGCAGCGATACGCTCGTCAATCCAAGCGGCGATGGTGTCGAGCCATGGCCAGCGATCATCATCGGTCAGAGGGATGCCGGCGGACATCTTATCGATGTTGGCTTGGGGGTGGAAGTCATCGGCTTCGGCGGATTTCATGGCAAAGCGGGCGGCGAGATGTTCGGCGACGGTGGTTTTGCCGCAGCCGCACACACCCATCATCACGATGATCGGGGTGCTGTGCTCGAAATAGTCGCCGGGAATGTTGTTGGCGGTGATGATGGCGGGAGCGGATGCCTCAACGGAAGTCTCGGCAGCAGTTTCAGCGAGCGTTGCACACATTGCAGTCATTTGGATTCTTCTTTCGGATTTGTTCGTCGATAGTGCGGCGGATGGAATAACGGAGCGATGGAGGATAGGTGTGAGTCAGAAGGATTCTATGAGGCTCAGACGAGCGGCACGAAGATGCTGCACACCATCACCAGCGCAAGCACCACAACGGATAGCAGGCATTCGAGCACGGTCCAGGTTTTGAATGTTTCGCCGACTTCGAGTCCGAAGTATTCCTTGATCAGCCAGAAACCGGCATCGTTGACGTGCGAAAGGAAGACCGAACCGGCACCAATGGCGATGACCAGCAGGGCGATGGCGGGGGTGGTCACGCCCATCTGCTCGACGACAGGGCCGAGAATGCCCGCGGTGGTGATGATTGCCACGGTGGCCGAGCCGGTGGCCACACGCACGAAGGCGGCGATCAGCCATGCCAGCAGGAAGATGGAGATGCTGGAGCTTTCCACGAATTTGCCGATGATGTCGCCGATGCCGGTGTCCACCAGCACGCCCTTGTAGCCACCGCCAGCACCGACGATCAGCAGGATGCCGGCAATCGGCGGCAGTGCGGCCTTCAGCGAGTCGTTGACGGTTTTCCAGGTCATATGGGTGGCGCGGCCGAGCACGATCATGGCGAACAGCACGGCGGTGGCCAGTGCGATGGCCGGTTTGCCGAAGAAGGCGAAGACCTGGGCGTACACGGCATCGGAGTTGGCTTGGTCGGGGGCCACGATTTCGAAGATCGCGTTGCCGAGCATCAGGATGGCCGGCACGAGAATGCATAGCACGGACAGCGCGAACGGCGGCTTGGCGGTAATCGGATTGCCGTCGGCATCGAGACGGGTGGCGCTGGCGGTATCAAAGTTGGCGGGAGCGCCGACCGGCACCCACTTGGCGGCGATGGTAGAGAACAGCGGGCCGACGAGCGCGGCGGTGATCACGGCGATGGGCAGGCCGAACATCATGGTCACGCCCACGGAACCATTCTCGAAGCAGGAGAGCGCGGCCAGCGGGCCGGGTTGCGGCGGCATGCAGGCATGCATCACGGACAGGCCGGCCAGCGTGGGGATGGCCACACGCATCAGCGGCAGGCCGGAGCGGCGGGTGATGAGGATAATCACCGGCACGAGGACCACAAGTCCAACCTCGAAAAACATGGGCAGGCCAATCAGCGCACCGATCAGCGCCATAATCCACGGGATGGTTTTCGGGGTGGACTTGGCCAGCAACGTGTCCACAATGCTGTCCGCTGCGCCGGTGTCCATCAGCACACGGCCGAGCATGGCGCCAAGGCCGACAAGGATACCGACGGAGGCCATGGTGGAGCCGAAGGTGTCCGAGAAGCTGGTGACGGTGGCGACCGGCCCATATCCGGAGCCGATGCCGACGACGAGCGCCGAAATCAGCAGCGACACAAAGGGATGCAGCTTAGCTACGGTGACCAGCAGAATCAGCACCACGATGCTGGCAACCACGCTCAACCCCAGCTGGGTGCTGTTGAGCTGCACAGCCGCCGTGGTTGCCTCAGCCATCAGTATTGTATTCATAATCCATCTCTTCTTTGAGTATGTTTATTGAATGATAAAACACATCATTCATGCTCTTTTTGTGTGACGAAATATAATATAGCGCCGGTTTTTGGATTACGCAATATCTTTTACTGCCGGCGTGTTGAATATGTATGCCATATTGAAACCCCTATGAGATACTTGTCTTATGAATCCACAGAGCACCAGCACCAACGACACCTCGCTGCACGACCGCCTGCTCGACGAATGGGGAATGGCCGTAATCCGCGGAGACGTGGCCAAAGGCGAGCGTCTGCCCGAACCCACGATGGACGGCGACGCCGCCCCCTCGCGCACCGTCACCCGCGAAGTCACGCGTGTGCTCGAATCAATGGGGCTGGTCAGCGTGAAAAGGAAGGCCGGCGCCACCGCAAACCCGCCCGCCGACTGGAACGTCTTCGACCCACAGGTAATCCACTGGCGACTGCGCAGCCCGTATCGCATAGCCGCCCTGCACGAGCTCTCCCAACTGCGCGCGGCAGTGGAGCCGACAGCCGCGCGACTAGCCGCCGCCAATGCCACCAGCGAACACTGGGCTACGCTCACCGGTGCCGCCATCGACATGGTCGCCTACTCAAATCATGCCAACGAACAGCCATACTTGGATGCCGATGTGCTGTTTCACCGCACACTGCTGGCCGCCTCCGGCAACCTGATGTTCGCCGCGCTGGGCGACGTGATTGCCTCCACACTCGCCGGGCGCACACAACACGAGCTGATGCCCGCAGTCGCCGATCAAACCGCACTCAGCCTGCATACCGAAGTCGCAGCGCTGATTCGCAAAGGCGACGGCGAAGCGGCGGAGGCGGCAATGAGACAAATCGTCAGCGAATCTGACGAAGCGATCAGCCGCATCGGAGGGGCGTCAGTAAACGGCTAATAAGTCGTCAACAATCTGCAGCTAGCGTTTATTTCTGCGATGCCATCGCCTACAGATCCCACTACGGTGACGTTATCTACGGGGCCACCGCTCTACGGCACGGTTCCTTATAGCTCGCTGAACGTATAGCTCGTCGCCCTACAACACCACGCAACGGTTGAGCTCGCGGCGCAACTGCTTCCAATTCGGCAGATATGTAGACATACGCCGCTGGAAACCGGGGCCATGCCCACGTTCCCACAGATGCGTCATTTCATGCACCAGCACATATTCCAGCAACTGCGGGGACATCAGTCCCAACTGCAGATTCAGCCGGATGCGACCGGTTTTCGGAGTGCAGGAGCCCCAGCGCGTAGTCATCACCCGCAAAGTGATACGCGTCGGCGCGCGACCGATAATCGGCTGCCATTTGCGCAGTAATTCAGGCAGCTGAGCGTTGATATTCGCAGCCGCACGGTTGCGTGCGGCATCGGTCCAGACGAATGTGGTGTTTGGTGTTTGTTCATCGGCGTTTTCTGACGGCGCTGGCGTATCGGAGTGCTCGCGCGCCTGCCGCATGCGCTGCCGATTGCGATCAATCCAGGCACGACGCCCGCGCACGAATTCGATAATCGTTGCATCCGAAGTGCGGCGCGGTGCGGAAATCACCACTTCGCCATTCGGCGGCTTGATACGCAGATACATGTTTTTGATGGGCTTACGGGTCACGGTTACGGTCAGTCCATCAATCAGCATGCGTGTATTGTGCCGCGAGGGGTTGTCTTTGGGTGGGGCGCACGCTGTGCGGGGGGTAGATGATGGTTATTCGGCCATCTGCAGCGAATGGGAATTTTCATTGACGTTTGTTTAGTGGATTTGTGAGCAGCTGAGGTTAGTAGCAATGGGACACCAACAGCACAGATGTCTGATGGGCATTCATTTGTCGCGCGATGGTTTGTGGGTGGGTAGGTTTTGTCATAAGGATGGCTCCGCCGGCACGGAAGCCCACAGGGCTTCCTCTTCGGCCGGCTCGCGTCGCGCGGTTTGCGGGTGGTCCAGTTGGGTTATAAGGATGGCTCCGCTGGGCGAAAGCCCACTGGGCTTTCGCTATTCCAGCTCGCGTCGCGCGCTTGTGATTTTCCGAAGGAAAATCGGCGCGCGACACGCCGTTTGACATATATTGGTTGGGTGCTATCATAGTCACTTGTGCGCTTTTGAAAAGCACACGGATCGGGCCCGTAGCTCAGGTGGTTAGAGCGCATCCCTGATAAGGATGAGGTCGGAGGTTCAAGTCCTCCCGGGCCCACAGGAAAAATTCAGCGGCTCGTCAGCCGCTCTTTTTTTCTCAGCGGTGCCACGGCACAGCGAACGGGGCTATAGCGCAGCTGGTAGCGCATCTGCTTTGCAAGCAGAGGGTCGCCGGTTCGAACCCGGCTAGCTCCACAATCGGCCTTTGGATTCTAAATCCCAAAGGCCTTTTTCGTTGCTGTTTCTGTTTGGCTCCAAGGCTTTCCATAATAGGTCAGGATACGGCAGCGTTAAGTTACACATTAAGTCACACGATCTGTTCGCCCATCCGACAACACCTACGGAGGCCGAAATAGTGGCATATATCGGCTTCCGTAGGTGCATGGAGACACGATCCTTCAGTAATAGCACCTAGAAAACCGCAGAATATCAACGATTTGACATTGTCCGCTACTTCATTATTCAAGGACAAACACCTACGGACGGCATAATAGACATCAAAACCGGCTTCCGTAGGTGCCAGTCAAAACAATGTATCTCATCAACAGTAACGAAAACCTTGGAATATCAACGATTTCAAACCATCATCTACAGCATTCTCGGCAGCCAGGCACCTACGAAGGCCAATATGCACCGCTATTCCGACTTCCGTAGGTGTTACAGGACAGTTTGTGCAATCAGAATGATTCAGTGTCTGATTCCCGACACTCTTCAATCTTACTGTTTTTCCGCGGCGAGCTGGTCGCGGATCTGCTCGAGCAGGATCACGGTCTGTTCTTCGGGACTTAAGGTCTTCTGCTGTTCTTCGGCGGCATCGTCGTCACCGGACGCCTTCTTGGAGGCGAGCAGCGCGGCAGACATATCGCGAATCTTATTGATCGGCACCAGCACGAAGAAATACACAGCCACCGCGATGATGAGGAAGTTCAGCATCGCGCCAAGCACGGCACCGAACGAAATGGTGGCGTTGTTAAAGGTGAACGCCAGCAGGCCATCCATATTGGGCTTACCGAAGATCATGGCAATCAGCGGGTTGATCAGGTTGTTGACGATGGAGTTGACCACGGTGGTCACCGCACCGCCCATAACCACGCCAACGGCCATATCAATCATGTTGCCGCGGGCGATGAACTTCTTAAAACCATCAATCATGATTCCTCCTTCGCTTGCAACAAGCTGGCGCAATGCATACCGCCAAGCAGTCGCACGTCAACCAAGTACATGAACAGGGTATCGGTAATACCTTTTCCTTACCAACCGCCCATCAACCGTCCTTCAACCGTCCTTCAAACACCTACCAACCCAGCCACCAGTCAGCCATCAGCCTGCTGCAATTCCACAACGCCGCCAGCGACCACACATACTTTTTGACATAGCGTCAACTCAGACATATACTGCTGTCCGTTAGTGATTGACGGATTGTCAAACTTGTTTGACGCACGACGAATCCGCCGATACGCCCGACGAGGGGCGAACGAGATTGAAGAAAGGCCAACGTCATGTTGTTCCAGGTCTACGGCGACAATGCCGTGTTCCAATGGATCGGATGGATCCTAGTATTTTGCTGCCTAATTGGCGCCAACGAACTGGCCCGCCGCACCAAAACCGGCGGTATCGTTGCCTTCGTGGTGATTCCGGCGATTCTCACCGTCTACTTCGTCACTATCTATGTGGCCGCCGCAGCCGGCGCTGACTGGGCACTGAACAATCCAACCTATGTGCATATGACCAGCTGGTTCCATTACGCCAAGCTCTATGCGGCCACCGCCGGCTGCATCGGCTTCATGGCGCTGAAATACCGCTGGGGCAGCATCGGCAAATCCGAATGGTTCAAATGCTTCCCCTTCGTGATCGTGGCCATCAACATCCTGATCGCTGTCGTCTCCGACTTCGAATCCGCCGTCCGCGCGTGGGGCACCACCTGGGTTTCCACCGAAGGCGTGACCCTGATGGGCGGCTGGCACAACGTGTTCAACGGCGTGGCCGGCCTGATCAACATCGCCTGCATGACCGGCTGGTTCGGCATCTACGTGAGCAAGAAGAAGCAGGACATGCTCTGGCCCGACATGACCTGGGTGTTCATCGTCGCCTACGATCTGTGGAACTTCTGCTACACCTACAACTGCCTGCCCACGCACGCCTGGTACTGCGGTCTGGCGCTGCTGCTCGCCCCCACTGTGGCGAACGCGCTGTGGAACAAGGGCGGTTGGATTCAGAACCGCGCCAACACACTCGCCCTGTGGTGCATGTTTGCGCAGGTGTTCCCGATGTTCCAGGATTATTCCGTGTTCTCCACCCAGTCCGTGAACAACGCGAATGTGAACCTCGCGGTCTCGATCGTCGCGCTACTCGCCAACATCGCCGCGCTCACCTACATTTTGGTGCGCGCCAAGAAGCAGGGCGTCAACCCCTGGCTCAAGGAAGTCTTCAAGGGCACCCGCGACTACGAGCAGGCCATGGCCCGCTCCGAGTAGTTGCGTTTGATTGCGGCGGACCGCCGTAAGACAAAGAATGGGGGACGCCGCCAAGGCATCCCCCATTCCATTATGCAATGCGAGAGATATCTAGATTAGATGGAGGACACCTCCTTACTCGGTTGCCCGGCTCGAATCGTCTGCCCCATCCGCGGCAGCATCGCCCGCCCTGGATGAAACCACGACCAAATTCACCTTGCGCGCCTTGCGAATCTTATGGTCTCGAACCAGACCCCAGATCGGCAATGCAAACAATAGCAGTGCTATGACATCCACAACTGCCAGCAGTTTGCGCCAACCGAATCCGTCGCGGGTCTGGAAAACGGGACGCTCCATCGCCGTATCACCAGTTGCTTCAACATAATCCCGGTTCATGGCACGCACATGCAACGTCATATACAGCGTTTCCTTAGCGGCTCGACGCAGGTCAGCGGTTTGTGTCGATGAAGATCCACCCTGCAGCGAACCTCCGAACAGACCGCTCATCCACAAGCTGCCGCCTGCAGCCAAGGCTTGGTCACCGTTCATGAACTCGTGATGGTCGGAATAGTCGGTGATCACCGCACCGTCAAAGCCCCACTCGTCACGCAGCACGCCCGTCAGCAATGCCTCGCTGCCGCCGGTCCACACCGCGCCGATACGGCCGTAGGCGCTCATCAGACCCACCGCGTTATAGTCCTCGACGATGGTGCGGAAGGGATTCAGGTACACCTCTCGCAGCGCCTGCTCGGTCATCCAGGTATACACCGAATCACGGTAGATGCCGGCTTCGCCGTCGTTGCACACGAAATGCTTGACGTAGGTGTAGACCCCGGCTTCGCCGGCACCCTGAACCACACGTCCGCATAACTGTCCGGAGAGCATCGCATCCTCGGAGTAATACTCGTAGTTACGTCCGTTCAGCGGGCTGCGGTGCATGTTCACCGCGGGCGCATACCAGCCGCTGTAACCGTTCACCAACGCCTGGCGCCCCATGATGCGCCCCACTTCCTGCGCGAGTTCGGTGTTCCAGGTCTGTGCCATCGTGCTCGAACTCGGGAAGCCGGTGCCGGCACCCATACCGGTCATGCTACCGATCTGCGCGGGACCGTCGGCATCCTTGCCCTGCGATTTGCCCACGCTCTTTAATGGCGCAGTATTACCATAGGCCCGCACGAACATGTTCTTCATCTCCGAAACGGTCAGTTGATCCAGCAAGGCATCCCACTGCTCATCATCGGCATCTTCGCCGAGTTGATATCCCAACTCGGTAATTTCACCGTTCTCTTCGACGAGCAGACCATTGTTCGCCCCAGTGGTCACATCCTGAACGTCTCCATCGCCGCCATTCTGAGACGCATCGTAGAGATTCGTCTCGCGCAGCGAATCGTCCATTACGCGGGTGTCGACGTTATCGGCGGGGAAGGTGCCGGCGAAATCGGCACGCGTCATATAGACGATGTTTTGTCCGGAATCGTCGCCGTCGATGGAAACGCCGTCAATCGCGTCGTCGCCGGTGAACTTGTTGCCCACTGCGTTGCCGGTCGAGGAATCCGTGGCATATTGCACGTTCTCTTTCAAGGTTATCGTCATCGTCGCGTCGGCCGCGGAAGACACGGTGTGCGCGTCGCGACGCAAGGTCAACGCGTAATCGCCTTCGTCAAGTTCGTATCCGGAGAATCCGTTCCGATTGGCGTCGGAGAAATCATAGCAGGCCATATCCTCCGCTTCGAGGGTCAACGTCACCTCCTGGCTCTCACCTGGGGCAAGCTGCTTGGTTTTGGCGAACGCCGCCAGATTCAATGCGCTTTTCTCGATGCCGCCTGCGGTATACGGCGCAGAATAATACAGTTCGACGATATCCTTGCCTGCCACGTCACCGGTATTCGTCACACGAACCGTCGCGCTCAACTCATCATCGCCGTCAAACGTTCCTGACAGAGGCTGCGTGACCTCCCAATCAAACGTCGTGTAGCTCAGGCCGTAGCCGAAAGGATACTGCACCACAGCGTCGTAGCCGGAGCCATACTCATTCGCCACATCGTTCCAGTAACCCTCCGCATCAGCGGTTTCGTACCACTTGTAGCCCACGTAGATACCTTCTGCATAATCTACATAGGGCACCCGATCGAATGTCGCAGGCTCTCCCAGATTGCCATTGGACGTGCCAATAGGATACAGCCCATCGGCATTGTCATACGAACCGGTACCTTCAAGACCGGCATTCGCCCAGCTGGCGGCAGTCGCCATGTCATATGCCCAAGTGTCAGCGGTGCGCCCGCTCGGCGATACTTCACCCCACAACAGTTCCGGAATGGCAGATGCCGCGTTCTGACCGGACATTCCCACATGCAAGCAGGCATCCACACCAGGAATAGTCTCAATTTGTCCGATGGCCATCACATTACCGGTATTGAGTACCACGACAACATGATCGTAATGCTCTCCCACATAGGTGAGCAACTCTTCTTCCTCGGTGGACAGCTGCAGACTGGTGCGCGTCTCATCCACGACAATGTCACTCCCCTGCGCAACACGCTTGTACTGTTGGCGCGGCATATCGTTGCTTTCGCCGGCGAAGCGTCCAATCACCACTAATGCAGTGTCAGAGAAGGACTGTGCATCATCAAGCAGCTTCTGAGAATAATAGCGAGTATCGCTGATGCTGGGCTCATACAAACGGGCGGATTGCTCCGGACGGCTTCCCAGCGTTTTGGTGTATTCTCGACCGTCTTGGAACTGCCTGTACATGTCGGTAAGCGCGGTATTGGTGGCGATGCCGTAGTCATGTAATGCGTCAATGAGATCCGTCTCCACACCGGTGATGGTGCCAGAACCTGAGCCGCCGCCAATCCATGCGGACGAAGCCCAACCGAATACATTCACCTGCGTGATGTCCGCAGACAACGGCAAAGCGCTATTCTCGTTGCGTAGCAGCGTGGCGCCTTCCGACTCCACTTGCTTGGCTAGCAGTTCGGCTTTGTCAGTAATTTCCTGACGCTGCTCAGCCGTCACCTGTGGCGATGCGGCTCCGACGAATCCATCGATGATGGTGCCCATGGAGAACGCTAACGCATTCACCCCCGCCACCACAATAACCAACAATGTGGCAAAGAATAATTCGATACTGTGGCGAATCGAATGAGGTTTGCGTACCTTCTTCTTTTTCGCAGCGTTCATGATGCTCCTTTACACGAAACAACTGATTATCAGGCATACCGCTCGTCAAAGAACCCGTATGCCGCCTTGCACAAGGCTTGTGCTTCCATTGTGCGAATCGTTATACAGCAATTCGAAGGTTTTCGGACAACCTGTAGGTTTCGTGCTATGGATGACATCTGCACTCGCCCATGTGACCGATGCGCAGAGCCAATCACGCTGAAACACAGAGGATAAAGATGCTTTTTATTCAGGACTTATTCAAGACATTCAGCTCGGTAATCAGCTAAGCGGAAGCAGCACATCCACAGCAAAGACGCCGCCTTCGGCGCTCACCGTAAGCACACCTTTATATTGCTTGGCGATCATACGCATTGATCGTAAACCGAACCCATGGTATTGGCGATCACTTTTGGTGGTACGCGGCAATCCATCATCAAATGTCAACTCGGCATCATACGGATTCTCGATATGAATGCGAACCATGCCCATATGTTCGCGTACGTTCAATTCAACGTATCGACGCTCAGATTCTTTGATGAATTGCACGGCCTCTATAGCGTTGTCGATGGCATTGCCAAAAAGCGCGTAAATATCGGCCGGCTTCATCGCGACCAATTGCGAACCATCCACCATCCGCTCAAACCTGATGCCCTTTTGCTCGCATAATAGGGACTTATTCGCCAGTACCACATCCAGCGCCTCATTACCAGTGCGAATCGATGCGTCGTAAATGTCAACAAGATGGTTGAGTTCAGCAATCTCATCCTGGGAAATTCTTCCGCTCAGCAACGTAAGCTGTTTCTTCAAATCATGCGTTTTTATATTGATGAGATCAATGGTCTCCTTATCACTGGCCAGTTGCGCTTGCTGCTGGCTCAGCAATCCGCGTAACACCGCACCATCGCGTTCAGCGGATTCACGCCCCGCTATCACTGCCAACAGCGCAAGAACAAATGCACAAGTCACCAATCTCGTCAACATCATCAATACGGAAACAGCATGTGGCAACAACGGAAACGTGCTCAGCAGGCATGCGAATACATTGACGCACAACATCAATCCAGCGAACAGCAGCAGCACTCCATGTCCGGTCAAACCCTCAGGTATTACAGCCAAAGGTCTCACGAACATCCAATAGCCGGCCATCTCGCAAACCACAGACAAAAGAAACAGCACCAGTGCTCCTTGCCACTGATCGACATCACCCCACTCTCCCGGCATCATGTCAACGATGATTTGCGAAGCGCAGTGCACAAAATGCTGCATCGCCACTGCAGCGGCAGTATAGAACAATGCCGTTGAAGTCTTAATCCTGAAACAAAAATGAATCGCTGCATAACACAACGCATAAAGCATCATGAACCGCAATATGGTCGGCACAGCGTAGAGACATCGCTGAAGCACCGGCATATGCTGCATCACGCTCGTTAACAGTTCAGGAGACTCTCTATACAAACGTACATACGTAGGAAAACGAACCGTCACATACGTCAGAACCGCCGCTGCCACACAAACAATCACCGATAGCATCACACGTGCCACAAAAAGAGGACGACGGTTCCGCCTCCACACAAACAATCCGGCGCATACCAGCAGCTCAACGATAAAACTGGTAAACAGCGGCAACACAATGGCAGATCCCACGTGAGACAATCCCTCCAACAACTCGCTACTCATCATCTCACCGCGCAATTTTCGCCAAAGCAGCCAAAAAATCCATGCGGAATGAACGGCCAATCGGTAATTCGACATCATTCGACAAGATGACGGATGCACCTGCGACCGAAGCGATATGACGGTGATTCACCACATAAGAATTGGCACATCTCGCAAAGCCACGTTCCCCGAGGCTTGCCTCCACGGATTTCATACTGCCGGCTGCAGTGTACGTGCATGACGCAGTGTGATAAACGAGATTGCGTCCCCTTACTTCGACATACATGATGTCTCGCAACGGTAAACGTTGAATATTACCGCGTTGGGTAATGAGAATTGATTCTGCGTCACGGTTGCGCAGCTGGATGGCCCGAGTGATTTTACGTTCCACATCAGCTTCGGAGAACGGCTTGAGGATGTAGCTCAACGCATCCACCTCGTAGCCCTGCATTGCGAACTGAGCCATATTGGTCACAAAAATCAGCACGGCATCACGGTCGATTTCACGGAAACGATGCGCGCCCTCCATGCCATCCATGTTCGGCATCTCGATATCCATGAACACGATGTCCCACTCATCGGGAGTCAATGTTTTCAGGAATCCGACCGGATCCTCGAACGCCACGATGTCGAAGGCGATGCCCTCATGAACGTCCGAGTAACGACGCAGACAGGCGATCAGCTTGTCGGCGGCATCATCCTCATCCTCGACCACAGCGACCCTGAACATCTTCGCCTCCGCTTCATCGCATACATCGTTCTCTCACACTCCACGATACCGTGTTGGTGCCAAGTGGATACTACGATGTGTTCATCATTCACTGCGCAATATCGATTCGTATATGGCGGAAATCTAAGGAGCTGATTTCAATGACTGATGATCCGAACGTGCATGTGTTCGATTTTGAAAGTGAAGGACAGAAAATCGAGCGCGGCGAATACGACTTCAGCGGCGGAGTTGGCACTGTCTTCCTGGACCGTTGGCCCAAAGACAAGATGACACCGGAGATCATGGCGTTTCTGAAAAAACAAGAAGCCGCCGGCAAGATTCGTTTCGCATAAGACTTTCGCTTGCCTTGCTCCCCTGAGGGAACAGTTATCAAGGCACTAGTATCCGTAGCTCATGGCATGTGATGATAAGTGTTTCCGCCATGGCTGGTGCGGGCGATAATGCGCGCCGCATCCGCCTGCCTGTGCGGGTTATGCCACAACTCCTGACTGTCACGCTCGGAAAGCGGCAGATGATGCCTCTCCAACGCGGCGCGATAGCCAGCTTCCCACGACTCACTACGTGAACTGGCCTTATGATCCCCTAAGGAAAGATCCATATCGAACTTGGTGTATGCGATGCCATGCACGCTTAGCGCATGCTGGTAGCCGTCCTCCCACGCCTGCCTGATCTCCTTCCGATCCTTAACCAGCCGAATCGGAATGGCGATCACAAAAGCCACGAAACCCAGCAACACTACGACAAACGCAATCGTGATAAAAGGATCGAAAAAAGACGCCGTTGCAAACGGGTCCAGCGAATCATCAAACATCATCGTCTCCCTTCCCGCGCGAAACCTTCCTTGGTTCCGTATACAGCCATTATCGCACCAATCGGGATCCAACTATCTCTTATCTTCATCATATTGGCTGTTCGATCGACCTATCTGCGTTACGGGTAGTGGAAATTGAGACTTGCGGAGGTCGATCTGCGTTACGGGTAGTGCGTCTTTGGCTTTAACTCGACTATGACCGTTGAAATATCAAGCCGGATACACGGCATACGTCCCATTGGGCACTACCAGTAACGCAGATCGACCTCCGCGACACCATAAATCCACTACCCGTAACGCAGATAGACTGTCCATCAACGTTCATTGCTCAATCACGAACCTATGACCGCATCTCGGCAGCCTCAAACCATAGACGAAACGGGCCATGCCGCATATGACGACATGACCCGTTTATACGATGACTATTGGATTGACGCGATTGCGCCGCAATCATTCAGACAATCACTCGGCCTTTGCAGCAGCCGGCTCCTTGGCCTCGGCAGCGGCACCGGCGGTCAGGGCAGAGCCCTTCTCGCCATTGTCGGAATCCGGGTGAATGTTGTGGCGGTCATCATGGTTGCGCCACCAGCTCGAAAGCACCGAGCCGGAGATGTTGTGCCACACCGAGAAGAAGGTGCTCGGTACGGCCACGATCGGATCGGCGGCGAAGGAGGTCAAGGCCAGCGTGGCGCCCAGAGCGGAGTCCTGCATGCCCACCTCGAAGGTGATGGCCTTCTGCTGCGCGTAGCGGAAGCCCTTCGGATACACCTTGTACATAAGCTTGGAGAAGCCGAAGCCCAGACCGTAGCCGCACAGGTTGTGCAGAATCACCACGGGGATGGCCATCAGCGAGGCAGCCTGGAACAGCTTGGGGCCGTTGGCGGCCACAACCACACCGATGATGAGCAGAATGGCGACCTGGGAGACGATCGGAAGCACCGGGGTAACCTTGCTGATGCGCTTTTGACCGAAGATGGTGTGGCAGATCACGCCGAGCGCCACAGGGATAAGCACGATCTTCACGGCGTTGAGGAACAGCGACTGCCACGGGATGGCCACGTAGCGGGAAGCCAGCAGCTGCATCAGCAGCGGGATCATGAATGGCGCGCACACGGTGGACAGGATGCCGATGGACACATCCAGCGCCACGTCGCCGCGCGACAGGAAGCTCATCACGTTGGACGAGGTGCCGGAGGGGCAGCAGCCCACAAGAATCACACCAACGGCCAGCATGCCGTCAAGATGGAAAATAGCGCACAGGGCCACGGCGACCAACGGCATGATGATGAAGTGCGCGACCGTGCCGACGATCACCATCAGCGGCTGGGTCAGGATGCGCTTGAAATCGTCCAGCGACAGGGTCAGACCCATGCCGAACAGCACGATGCTCAGCAGATAGTTGGTGTAGGACTTTGCCCAGATGCTGGTGGCAGGCACGAAATAGTTGAACACAGCCCAGACAACGACGAACAGCGTGAACCATTTGGTCAGCCACGCGCTGAATGCTTTGACTTTTTCCATGATGACTTCCTCTCTTTAAGCCAAACGCCGTTGAAGCTAGTCTTTTGTCCCATCTCGTGGGCAGCGTTGTTCACATATTGACCATTGAACCCATACCGTAATATGGGCGGGGTCTTGTGGGGCGATTCGCGCGCGCTTACAATCAGAACCGTCTTATTGATACCCAACGCAAGGGAGCAAATAAATGCTTACCAATGAGTACGTCAAGCGCGTGTATGACCAGGTCACCAAGCGCGACGGCGATCAGCCCGAATTCCTGCAGGCCGTGTATGAGGTGTTGGACACCCTGCAGCCCGTGATCGAGAAGCATCCGGAATATGAGGCGAACGGCGTGCTGGAGCGCATCGTGGAGCCTGAGCGCGTGGTCAAGTTCCGCGTGGCCTGGGTGGACGACTCCGGTAAGGTGCAGGTGAACCGCGGCTACCGCGTGCAGTTCAACTCCGCGATCGGCCCGTACAAGGGCGGTCTGCGCTTCCACCCGACTGTGAACGAGGGCGTCATCAAGTTCCTCGGCTTCGAGCAGATTCTTAAGAACTCCCTGACCACGCTGCCGATGGGAGGCGGCAAGGGCGGCTCCGACTTCGACCCGAAGGGCAAGTCCGACGCCGAGGTCATGCGCTTCTGCCAGGCCTTCATGACCGAGCTGCAGCGTCACATCGGCCAGTTCACCGACGTGCCGGCCGGCGACATCAACGTGGGCGCCCGCGAGATCGGCTACCTGTTCGGCCAGTACAAGCGCATCCGCGACGAGTACTCCGGCGTGCTCACCGGCAAGGGCCTGGAGTTCGGAGGATCCCTCGCCCGCACCGAGGCCACCGGTTACGGCCTGTGCTACTACACCCAGGAAGCCCTGCGCGTGCTGAAGAACGATTCCTTCGAAGGCAAGACCGTTGTGATCTCCGGCTCCGGCAATGTGGCCATCTTCGCCACCGAGAAGGCTCAGGCCCTCGGCGCAAAGGTCGTCACCGCCTCCGATTCCAACGGCTATGTTTACGATCCGAACGGAATCCAGCTGGATGTGGTCAAGGACATCAAGCTCGGCCACCGTGGCCGCATCAAGGAGTACGCCGAGCGCGTGCCCGGTGCCGAGTACCACGAGGGTTGCTCCGGCGTGTGGACCGTGCCGTGCGATATCGCCCTGCCCTGCGCCACCCAGAACGAGATCAACGAGGAGTCCGCTGAGGCTCTGGTGAAGAACGGCTGCAAGGTCGTGTGCGAGGGCGCTAACATGCCCTCCACCCCGGAGGCCATCGCCGTCTACCAGAAGAACGGCCTGCTGTACGGTCCAGCCAAGGCCGCCAACGCCGGTGGCGTGGCCGTCTCCGGTCTGGAGATGAGCCAGAACAGCTATCGTCTGAGCTGGACCTTCGAGGAGACCGACGCCAAGCTCAAGGGCATCATGGAGTCCATCGTGGCGAACACGCTGGCCGCCGCCAAGGAGTATGGCGAGGAAGGTGACCTGATGGCTGGCGCCAACATCGCCGGCTTCGTCAAGGTCGCCAACGCGATGGTTGCCCAGGGCGTGCTCTGATCAACGCATCCTGACGCCTAACGCATAAGGCTCTGGCGCGCATAGCACCTCACATAATGGTGGGGGTAACGGATTCATTCCGTTACCCCCACCATCGTTATATTGCCTTGGTATACATCTCAATCGCCAATCGTGGATTATGCGCCGAGCGTGGCAATAGGGATGACGAGAATGCCGTCGTTGCGACGGTAGGCGATATCGCCACGGCCTACAAGGAATCCCAGGAACTCCGGCTCTCTCACCTGAGCCAACGGATTGCCGCATACTTTCTTTACGAATGTCTTGAGCTTATCGGCTGCGACATCCGTGGCTTTGAGGTCACTTAATTTGATTTCCAGCGCTCCCCAACGCCCATCCGCCAGTTCCAGGATGACATCCACTTCAAGTCCTTTGTCGTCGCGATAGTACATCACCCGGGATGTCGCCCCCGGCATGGACGACATGTAGACATGCAGATCGCGCATGCATAACGTTTCGAACAAATCACCCAACGTCTGGGTATCCCGCATCAATGTCGCGGGGGAGGCGCCGATCATCGCGGCGGCCAAAGAGGGATCCACGAAATACCGCTTCGGCTTGGTGCGCACACGCGTCTTGGCCCGCAGTGGAGGAGCCCATCCCTCCAAATCGTTGAGAAGGTAGAGTTTCTTCAGCTCTTCCATATAACTTTTCACGGTTTCATCCGCTGGGACACGACCTTCGTCGCCATAGGCCATATCGCGCGCCAACGTCCCATACGTCGGCGCTTGGGCAACATTCATCGCCAACGCGCGCATTAGCGCCCGGGCCGTTTCTGGACTTTTACCGCTTTTGGGAATACTCACATCCAGTACGCTGCGAACGTACTCAGACGGAGTCTCCAATGCGAACTCGTCCTCCACGCCCAGATTCGACGGCCAGCCTCCTCTGCAGCACCATCGGGCAATGTCTTCAACCTCGGTTTTACGTCTTGTCGGCTCAAAATCTCCGTCAAAGAGTTTTGCCAGACTCACCGCGCCAGTAGAATCCCCAGACTCAGCCAAACTCATCGGCCACATACGCAGCTGTGCAATTCGACCGGTACCACTGTGGCGAATCTTGTCCTCATCTTTTGGCTTCGACGAGCCCGTAAGAATGAGCTGCCCTTTGCGGTTGGCGTTGTCATCCACATGACGGCGCGCGGCGTCCCACACACCGGGTACTTCCTGCCATTCATCGACCAGGTGTGGTTCTTCACCTTCCAGTACAAGGCTGGGATCGGTTTGCGCCGCCTCCAACGTCGCTTCCTCATCCAACCGATCAACACTATGGGCATGCGCCATTGCAGTCCAAGTTTTCCCGCACCACTTGGGTCCGACAACTTCGACCCCACCGAATGCATGCAGTAGCGTCTCAAGCCGTCCGTCAACAACCCGAGGACGATAGCCTTCTCTCATGAGAGTTTTCAAGCTCTATCACCTTACATTTGTGTTTCTACACCATTCTTAATTAGGATTTTACACCATTTCTGTTTGTGTTTTTACACCATTTTGGATTCGGATTTTATCCCCTGCTTCTTCTACCGATTCCTCTACTGACAAAGCCAAACAAACCTCATCTGTAAAATTTGTAAAGTAGAAACTGTAGGATTTGTAAAGTAGAGCTCGTAGGAATTGTAAAGTAGGAAGCTCTTGACGACCTCACGGTTGGATGCAGAAGGCCGCATAGAGAGGGATTGATCGGATTCCGTTGTCGATGCCGAAATTCTTGGCAGAGATTCTGATGGCTTCCGTAGGCTCGTATTTTCCACGGTACGAAGCCAGACTTCTTGACCGCACATGCTCCGACGTCTTCACTTCGACTGGAACCCCGGCCACCATCCCCGCACGTTCAACCACGAAATCCACCTCGGCGGTGCTGCTGCTGGTCCAATATCGAAGCGGAACCCCATTCGCCGACAACATCTGCGCCACCAGATTCTCTCCAAGGCCACCCAAATCAAGATTGCGACGTAACGCAGCGTCAAACATCACCTGCGCGTTCAGACCATCGGCTTGGGCAAGCAGTCCCGTATCGGCCATATACACTTTGAACGATGCCAGATCCTCATGCTGCTTCAATGGCATGCGGCCGGAGTTCACATTCACACAACGACTGATCAGTCCGGCCGACAACAACCATGCGATGGCATCGCCATACACCGACGCCCTGCCACCGCTTCTCACCGCCTTGTATTGAAACTTATGATTCTCCTTGGCAAGCTGTGCCGGCACGCTCTCCCATACATCACGAATTTTGGCGGTTTCTGCGGGAGTCGCATATTTGGCCATATCCCCGGCATACAAATCCCGAATATCCTGCTGAACCTCCGCAACCGCGTCATAATCCCCGTCTTCGGCAAACACCTCCACTGCCTCGGGCATACCTCCAACCAACATATACGACCACAACCGTTCCATGAGATGTTCATGTGCATAACATGCAGCACCTGTGGCGAAGCATTCGCGAATGTCATCCACATAACCGCCTTCACCCAGCGCATCGAGGAATTCCGGGAAGGTCATCGGATGCATGGTCAAGGTCTGCACCTTGCCCACCGGCATAGTGAATCCTTTGCGTCTCACCGCCACGCCCAACAGGCTGCCCGCACCGATAATGCGCAGTTGCGGCATGTCCTCGGCGAAATACTTCAACGAGGCCAACGCACGATTGGATGCCTGAATCTCATCCAACACCAGCAATGTGGAATCGGGGTTGATCGTCTCTCCCGTCACCGCGCTCAGCCTGCGCAATAACGACTGAGGATTCAGATCTGCATGCGGATCGGCCTCGAACACGGCACGGGCGCGACCATCCCGTTCCAGATCGATGTAGACGCACGATTCGCAATGCTCTTGGCCGAAGGCCTTCAACACATGTGTTTTGCCTACTTGCCGCGCTCCATAGACCAGCAAAGGCTTGCGACGCTTACGTGATTCCCACGCGATCAGTGTGTCCATAATCGCACGTTTCATGACGCTTCCGCCTTTGCTCCAGAGTTTCTCCAACAACACCAGATTATCATAAATGCGAAAAAATGTTGTGGTTTACATTTTTCCGTACTTAAAAATGTAAACCACAACATTTTTTCGCATTTAACGCTTCCACTGTCATGCAAGGCGGAGTCGAAGCATCTCCTAGGGTGGCAACGCGAAGCCCTTACGCGAACTGGCTGTTGTAGAGCTTGGCGTAGGCGCCATCGGCGGCCAACAGCTCGCGGTGTGTGCCCTGTTCGATGATGGTGCCGTGGTCCATCACCAGAATCAGGTCGGCATCCACGATGGTCGACAGACGGTGCGCGATCACGAAGCTGGTACGCCCGTGCATCAATGTGTCCATCGCCTTGCCGATCTCCTGCTCGGTGTGAGTGTCCACAGAAGACGTCGCCTCATCAAGGATCAGGATCTTCGGATCGCACAGGATCACACGTGCGATGGTGAGCAGCTGTCGCTGGCCCTGGCTGATATTCTCCGCGTCATTCGACAGGCGCGTGTCATAGCCGTCGGGCAGCGTGCGCACGAAGTAGTCCACGCGCGCCATCTTCGCGGCGGCGATAATCTCCTCACGTGTGGCATCGGGTCGACCATAGGCGATGTTCTCGGCGATGGTGCCGTCGAACAGCCACGCGTCCTGCAGCACCATGCCGAAGTTCGCACGCAGGTCCGCACGATTCATACGATGCGTGTCCACACCATCGAGACGGATATGGCCGCCGTCAATCTCGTAGAAGCGCATGAGCAGGTTAATCAGCGTGGTCTTGCCGGCACCAGTCGCACCCACAATGGCCGTGCGATGACCAGGCTCGGCTGTGAAGGTCACGTCCTTCATCAGCGGCTTTGCCGGGTCATACCCGAAGCGGACATGCTGGAAGTCAACCTGCCCGCGAATCGGCTGCGCCACCTGCAATGCCTTGTCATCGGCCGGTTCAGGCTCGATCTCTTCGGCGTCCAGAATGTCGAACACGCGCTCCACCGAGGCCAGTGCGGATTGCAGGCTGTTGATGGTGAACGACATCTCCGTCAACGGTTCGCTGGCCTGGTTGATGTATTGGAAGAACGCCTGGAACACACCCACAGTGAATTGACCGGCAGCCAGCATGAAGCCAGCCAGCACCGCAATGCCCACCTGCGAAAGACGCACGATCAGTCGGATCGCAGGGTTGATCGCGTTGGTCATGAAGTCGGCGCGCAGCGTGGCCTCCGCCACATCCTGCGTCGCTTGATGGATGCGCGCAGCACTCGTGTTTTCCTGATTGAAGGAGCGGATGATGGAGCGGCCGCTATAGGCCTCCTCCACATGCCCGGTGAGCACGCCCACCGCACGCTGTCGTTCGGCGGCCAGCACCAAGGTTTTACTCGACACCAAACGCGTGACAACCATCGCGCCTGCAGCGAATACGATGAACAGCAACGCCAGCCACACGTTAATCACCAGCATGATCACAACCGAGCCGGTCACCTGGCCGATGGCGACCAGCAGACGCAGCAGACCGGTCTGCATGACCTCGCTCATCTTGTCAAGATCGTTGGTCACACGGCTGATGATGCGGCCGGGCTGGTTCGCGTCGTAATACTTGAGCGGCAGCCTGGTGAACTTGTCGCTTGCGGCGTTGCGCAGCTTCAGGTTGATGCGTTCAGCGAAGCTGGCCATGATAAAGGTTTGGGCGGAATAGAAGCCCCACTGCACCGTGTAAATCACGAACAGCAACGCAATTTGCAGGCCGCCGTCAAACCACCCGATGCGGAAGGTTTCGCCACGCGTGAACGCCGCCTGAATCTTCTCCCACAGCAGGTCGATGAGATAGGCGGTGTACATCGGGCCGGCCAGAGTCACCGCCACATAGCACACGATGGACGCGCAAACGACGAAAATACGCCAATGCTGCTCCTTGGCCACACCCCACAGGCGGGCGATGGTGGCCTTGGTATCGCGGGGTACCTCCAGCTCCTCTTCCTCACTATTCTCGACATTTTCGGTATTTTCGAGATTCTCGGTATTCTTGAGTTTTTCAGTATTCGTCTGGCTCATCAGTTCGCCTCCTTTCCAGCTTCGGCGGCTTTCATCTGCGATTGCGCAATCTCCCGATACGTCGGGCAGTCGCGCATGAGTTCCTCATGGGTGCCACGGCCGCGCACCTTGCCATCTTCCAGCACAATGATCTGATCCGCATGCACGATGGTGCTCACGCGCTGGGCGATGATCAGCATCGCCGCATCCGTCATCTCGCTCGCCAACGCCTTGCGCAGCGCCGCATCGGTGGCAAAGTCCAGCGCGGAGAACGAATCGTCGAAGATATACAGGTCAGCCTTTTTGGCCAGAGCACGGGCGATGGCAAGACGTTGACGCTGACCGCCGGAGAAGTTCGTGCCACCTTGCGCCACACGGGATTCAAGCCCGTCCGGCAGCTCACGCACGAATCTTCCCTGTGCCACATCGAGCGCATGCCAGAGCTCTTCGTCGGTAGCGCTGGAGTCACCATAGCGCAGATTATCGGCGATGGTACCGGAGAACAGCCACGCTTTCTGCGGCACGTAGGCGATATGGTTGCGCAGCTCACGCTGGGTCATCTCGCGTACGTCGCGGCCGTCGATCAGCACCCGTCCTTCAGTTGCGTCGATCAGGCGCAGCATCAGTCGTGCGATAGTCGATTTGCCGGAACCGGTGGGTCCGATAATCGCCGTGGTCTGTCCGCGACGGCACGAGAAGGTGAGATCCTGCAGTGTGTCTTCGGATCCGTCGGCGAAACGGAAGGATAGATGGTCGAAGCATGCCACCTTAGGATGTGCGGCATCCAGTTCGCTGGGCGGCTGCGCACTATCCAACTGCACACTATCCGACTGCGAACCATCCGATTGCACGGTACCCGGCTGAGCAATACGTTCAGCATTCTGCGATGCCTTCACCACCCCAGGTTGCGGATCGGCGATCGAAGGCTGGTAAGTGATCACCTCACGCGCGCGGCCCAGGCACACCAGGCCACGCGGCACCATGAACATCACGAAGCCGGCCATCATGATGTAGAACAGAATCCACATCGCGTATTCGATCAGCGCGGTGATGTCACCGATCTGCATGGCGTGCACGCCCACACGGTCGCCGCCGAGCCACATCACGATCACGATCACGATATTCATCAGGAAGAAGGTGAAGCTGTCGAGGCCGGCGAACAGGGTGTTCACGCGGATGGCGCTGGTCGCATAGTCGGAGAACGCCTTGCCCAAACGTTTGCGCTCATGGTTATCGCGGCCGAAGGCGCGGATCACGCGCACACCGGTGATGTTCTCGCGCAGCACGGTGTTCATGCGGTCGATGTAGCGCTGCAAACGTTCGAAAATCGGCGCGGCTTTGGCCACGATAATCACGGTGAGTGCCACAACCGACACCACGACGCCCAGCAGCACCCAGCCCATTACCACGTCAAGCGAGAAGGCCAGGGCAATGCCCATCACGCACATGATGGGCACGGGAACCAGCATCTGCAGGCTGAGCATCAGCGTCTGCTGCACCACATTGATATCGTTCAGGGTGCGGGTGATCATCGAGCCGGTGCCGAATTGCTTGAAGTCGCTGTCCGCGAAGCGCAGCGAGGAATCATAAATCGCGTTGCGCATATCGCGTCCGACGTTCGAGCACAGTTTGGCGCCCAGATAGCTGCCGCCCAATGCGCCCAGGCCGGAGATCACCGTCACGGCGAGCATCACCCCGCCCATAGGCAGAATATGGTCGGTGCCTCCGTCTGCACCGACGTTAATCATTTCGGCCAGAATCGTGGGCACCAGCAACGCGCCTGCGACGTCAAGCAGCAGCGCGAACAACGCTGCAGCGACAAGGCCCGTATAGGGTTTCAGGAATCTGAACAACAGTCTCATGCGGGTATTAACTCCTTCCATAGTGTCCGCATTCGGCGTGTGATTATTGCTTTATTACTGTTCGACCGTATCGGTCAGGTCAGTGGGTACCTGCAGCATCGGATTGCATCAGCATGGGGGAGTGCCACACCATGCGCAGGTTGATACGCTTCAGCCGCGTCGTTCGTCAATCACTTGGCTGAGCAGTTGCAGGTAGTGACCCATCGTTTCGATCAGCGCTTCGGCGCGTTCGGCACCCATCGATTGCAGGGCCTGGCGCTCCGACTGAAGGACGGGACGAACATGACGGTCACAGAACGCATCGCCCGTTTCCGTCAGTTCGATGACCTTGTCTCGCCTGCTGCCTTCGGCCAATCGCACGACGATAAGCCCCTGCCGCTCCAGCTGTTGCAGGGCGGAGGCCACGGTCTGCTTGCTGTACTGCCAGGCCTGCGACATATTCTTCTGCGGCAACGGTCCGTCGGCGCACACCAGGCCATACATGATCCAGAAGGCACAGTCGGACAGTCCGGAGCGCCGGGCAACCTCATGGTAAATGCGGTCGCATTCCTTCCATTTGCGATTCAACCGTTCCAGCAACACTGCGGAATCGTCTGCCACGGCTCACCTCCCGTCATCATCCATCGGCACATTCGTCTGATTTCAGACAAATGACCACTATAGTCCGATTCCAGACAAACGCAAGTTCGCAAAAACGGCCCCCGCCGTATCAGCAGAGGCCGTTAACTAACGTATTAATGCATTGGCTGCGAATTCATGCCGCAAACAGGTGCTTGAACACATGCTTCGGATCTTTGATCAGCAGTGTGACAACCCATACGATCAATCCGGTCAGCACAACCACCATTCCCAGCATGGCATCATCGAACACAACGGCCGGATCAGAGACATCGATGAACGCACCACCGCCGATCACTTCGACGATGCCGTCCACCGTCCACATCAGCACCGCGCCCCAGTACATCAGCGCCAGCACAGACAAACGATACTGATTGCGAGGTGCCGTCGCATACCACGCCACAGTGGCGGCAACAGCAGCAAAAGCAGTGATTACCAAAGTCATCGATTCAGCCTTTCACCCTCAGTTTCTGCGGCTCAGTCCACACTCAGTCGTTCAGTGCGACAGAAGCCACGGAACGGGCCACCAGACGGTCGGCAACCAGCGTGGCCACGAACCATACGGCAGTGACCAGCACGGCCATGCCCACGCCCGTGGTAGCCATTTCGAACAGCATTGCGCGAGTGTCTGCCGCGGATCGCATTGCCGTGAGGAACGGCGGCCACGGCACCACCTCACCGTGCCAGATGTGTTCCACAGCAAGCAGGATGGCACCACCGAGCAGCAGGTTGAGCAGCCACATGATTTTGCGGCTGAGCAGAATGGCGCCAGGCTCGGCAGCCACAATCGCACCGTCCACTTCTTTGGCCTTGCCGCTTTCCAGTTCCTTCTTGACCACCAGTTTGCGCACCACAGCCACCGCGACGGCCTCAGCGGTAGGAACAATAAAACATGCCATATTCGGCTTCCTTTCTCAGCGGCACCGAATTCCATGATGGATGAACGAGAATAAATGTCCATCGGCTGCGGAATCGGCCCCAGGCCCAACTTGCCAGAAATATGGTCACGCGCGATTATGTCGTCGCCATAACGTGGCGTAACAGAGTCGAAACACCGTGCATTCGCTATTGCGTCGCGCGATGAGCACCGTAAACCGTGCTGTTGCGCGGATTTCTATGTGTTTGGAGCATCCGATTGATATATCGCTGCACGATACCGCACGGTGATACACGCTGCGCAGCGGCATGATCGACGTTACATTATTCGTGCTTTTTCTTCGTATCGTGTGTCCCAGTCCAGTCAGACACCGTACAAGAAAGGCGGCAGTAAGGTTATGATCGCCACAACAATTTCCGGCAATATTATTTCCGCACCGGTTGCGGACGGCAAACTGAATGTGCCGGTTGATTTCGAATGGTTCGAAGCATCCAAGAAACGCATGCATAAAGTGGCCGAGGATGGCACTGAACTTGGTGTGATGGTGGGCCAGACCATTCAGGATGGCGATGTGCTGGCCGAAACCGATGACAAGCGTTATTACGCGCGTATGAAAACCGCGCAGCTTATTGAAATTCCGGTATCGACCATGAAGGAGATGGGCCGGTTGTGCTTCGAGCTGGGCAACCGACATCTTTCGCTGAAGGTCGAGGAGCATCGCGTGCTGGTGCCTTACGATCATCCCACTATGGAATACACGAAGAAAATCGGCTTCGAACCTCACATTATCGAAGGCGGATTCGATGGATTCCTGATCGTCAAGGCCCACGCCGGCTCCGGCACCATCGTTCCCGGCACCGGCAAAACCACCGGCGACTTGGAAGAAGAGGCTGAGGAGGAGAGCGCACCAGTTCAGCCGCACGTGCATCATCATGAAGTGGGGCACGGCCATCATCATGACAGCCATGACGGCCACAACCATGACCTCCCTGATGCCTCGGAGGAATCCGCCGATGGCACCTACGAGATTAACGGCGTGCTGCATCGTGCTGACGGCATGCACTCCCACGATGGCGGGCACACCTGGCATCAGCACTGATCTGCCAGCCACCCTGCAACGGATCAACCGGAATCGATCAGCCTATGGCCAGCATGTTTTCCTCAGATGATGTCACCGAACTGCAACGCCTCAACTACCTGCAGGTGTGCGACAGTGTGTTTCCCGTCGGAGCGTTTGCATTGTCGAATGGCATGGAAACCTTCGTGCAGCGCGACATTATCCGTTCCAATGAGGATTTCGCGCGGTATGTGGAGAACTATCTGGAGGTCGCCGCCTACAAGGAAATCGGTTATATGGTGCTCGCTGGTCGGCTCGCGTCGGATAAGCGACTGAGCGCTGATGGTTTTGCGCGCAAACTTGCCGAACTCGATGAACTGTGCGCAGCCCTGACCGCACCACGCGAAATCCGCGAGGGGCAGAACAAGATGTGCATGCGGTTCATCAAACTCGTCGATCAGATGGAAGAGCATCCGCTGCAGCCGGCAGATTCGCGCCATTTGGCCGGGCATATGGCCGCTGGCTCCACTCCGGCCAAACCGTCGACCGGTTCGACCGCAACCAGCACAGCAACCATGCCGATTGCGCCGTGCACGCCAACCCCCATCAAATCAGCCAATCGCACCGTCCCGCACCTCGACGCCTATAAGGAACTGATCGACGCCAATCAAGCTTTTGGGATGCACGCCATCGCCATGGGATTGTTCGCCGCTGACAAAGCGCCAAGTCTGCGCGAGGCGGCGATCACCTACTGCTATTCGCTGATCAGCGCGTTGACAGTATGTGCGGTCAAAGCCGTGCCGGTCAGCCAATATGCCGGTCAGATTGCGGTGCGCAACAGTTTCCCCGATATGGTGGCCGCCGTCGATCTCGCGTTCACGCTCAAACCGGATGATCTCGGCATCTCCGGTGCCTACCTCGACATCGCCGCCATGCAGCACGAAACCCTGTATTCAAGGCTGTATATGAGCTGACTAACGAACTCCCCACCCACCTTCCCAAGCAAAGACCCAACCGTCATTCTGAGCGAAGGCCGAAGGCCGGAGTCGAAGAATCTTATCCCGCAACAAACCCCATTCATCATCAGAAAGGAAACATCATGTCTTATGTACGCATCGGCGTCGCCGGCCCGGTCGGCTCCGGCAAAACCGCACTGATCGAACGCCTGACCCGCAAAATGGCCGACGAGTATTCGATCTGCGTCGTCACCAACGATATCTATACCAAGGAAGATGCGGAATTCCTTATCGCCAACTCGCGCCTTCCCGAAGACCGCATCGTCGGCGTGGAAACCGGCGGCTGCCCGCACACCGCCATCCGCGAGGATTGCTCGATGAATCTGGAGGCGTGCGAGGCGATGGCCGAAGCCCACCCGGATGTGGACATCATTTTCGTGGAATCCGGCGGCGATAACCTGTCCGCCACGTTCAGCCCGGATCTGGCCGACGCGACGATTTACGTAATCGCCACCGACGAGGGCGACAAGATTCCGCGCAAGGGCGGCCCCGGCGTTACCCGTTCCGATCTGCTGGTTATCAACAAAACGGATATCGCCGACCTGGTTCACGCCGATCTGGGCGTGATGGCCCGCGACAGCGAAAAAATGCGCAACGGACGGCCGTATATCTTCACCGATCTCATGAACGACAAGGGTGTGGACGACGTCATCGCATGGATCAAAAAGTCCGTCCTCTTCGAAGGTATGTAGGCAAAGGCTTTCCCATGCACAGCGAATTCCGCCTCACCACCGCGTTCCGCCATGGCCGTACGAAAATCGACGACATCTATTTCAGCGCACCGTTCAAGCTGATGCATCCGTTCGTCAACGGCCGGCATGCGGAATACATGATTTCCTTCGTGGGGCCGGGATTCCTGGCCGGCGACACCGCGCGGATGAACATCACCTTCGCTCCCGGCACCGATTCCACCATCAGCACGCAAAGCTACGAAAAGGTGCTGGACACCAAGGACGGTTCTGCCTCACGCACCATCGATCTGACGGTGCAGGGCGACGCCAAGGCCGTGTTCTTGCCGTTTCCTGTGATTCCGTTTCGCAACAGTGCGTTTTCCACCGCCACCACCGCTCATATCAGCCCCGAATCAACGTTCGTGTATGCCGACGTGGTCACCAATGGCCGCGCCGGCATGGGCGAACAGTGGCTAATGCGACGCTTCGAAAGCTCGCTGCGCGTCTATGTGGACGAACAGGCCGACGAAACTGACCATCATCGCCGTGGCAGACCACGCAAGCATCCCGAAGAGCCCATCAGCCATCTCGCCTTTGCCGATCACACGCTGCTGGACCCCTCACGCTACGACTACACCCATATGGCCATGTGGCGTGGCTACACCCATTGCGGTCTGATGTACATCCACCTGCCGGAGCATCCAGCGGACCATACCGGTGGAAACGATGACGGCATAAGCAACGGAACCAGCAGTGAACATAGTGCAAGTGCAGCCTCAGCACGAACCGTCGGAGGCAACACCAACGCACGTAGATCCGCCGAGGAAGCCATCATCGCCCGCATCCGCCAATTCGCCGAAGAATCCAACTTCCCCGGCGAATTCGGTGCCACCCGCGCCATGAACGGCATCGTCGTCCGTATCCTCACCAAACGCGGCGACGACGCCTACGACTTCATCACCAAACTCACCGCCCTACTCACCAATCACGATTGATAAATGCGAAAAAATGTATTTTCTGACATTTTTTCGTACTTAAAAATGTGTCAGAATACATTTTTTCGCATTTAACGGGATGATGGGGAAGGTTACAACAGTTCGCTGCTTAGAACAGGAAGTAGCGTTGTGCGAGGGGGAGTTCGCTGGCGGGCTCGCAGGTGACGACTTCGCCGTCCACGGTTACGGTGAAGGTTTCGGGATTGACCTGAATGTCACCCATCCGATCGTTGAACTTCAGATCCTTCTTGCCGATCGTGCGGCAGCCGTGTACAGGCAGCACCTGACGCGCAAGCCCCAACCGCCCCTTGATGTCATCGTCGAAGGCAGCCTGGGAGACGAACGTGGCGCACGAGGAGCCAAGCGCCCGACCCAATGCGCCGAACATATCGCGATAGATCACCGGCTCCGGGGTCGGGATCGAAGCATTGGCATCACCCATACGCGAATAAGCGATCGAACCGCCCTTGATCACCATTTCCGGTTTCGCGCCGAACATCGCCGGCTGCCAGAGCACCAGATCAGCCATTTTGCCGACTTCAATCGAGCCCACATAATCCGCGATGCCGTGCGTGAGTGCCGGGTTGATCGTATATTTCGACACGTACCGCTTCACACGGAAGTTATCGTTGCGGTTGCCGTCGTGCTCGTCCTCCGGCAGCGGACCGCGCTGTTTCTTCATCTTGTCGGCGGTCTGCCAGGTGCGCGTGATGACCTCGCCCACACGTCCCATGGCCTGGGAGTCGGAGCTCATCATCGAAATGATGCCCATATCATGCAGCACATCCTCTGCGGCGATGGTTTCGGGGCGGATGCGTGAATCGGCGAAGGCGATATCTTCGGGCACATTGCGGTCGAGATGGTGCGTGACCATCATCATGTCCAAATGTTCGTCGATGGTGTTGCGCGTGAACGGCATTGTCGGATTCGTGGACGAAGGCAGTACGTTCGGGAATCCGGCCGCTCGAATGATATCCGGCGCGTGGCCACCGCCCGCGCCCTCGGTGTGGTAGGTGTGGATGGTGCGCCCCTTAAGCGCGGCGATGGTGTCTTCCACACAGCCGCCCTCATTCAGGGTGTCCGTGTGGATCGCCACCTGCACATCCATTTCGTCCGCAACAGACAAGGCTGTGTCGATTACGGCCGGTGTGGCACCCCAATCCTCGTGGATTTTCAGGCCGGCCGCACCCGCACGCACCTGTTCGCGCAATGGTTCGGGGGAGGAGTCGTTGCCTTTGCCCAAGTACGCGATATTCACCGGCAATGCTTCGGCCGCCTCGATCATGCGGGCCATATGGAAGGCACCCGGTGTGCAGGTGGTGGCGTTGGTACCGTCCGCAGGGCCGGTGCCGCCGCCCACCATGGTGGTGGTGCCGCCGGCCAGCGCAGTGCGAATCTGCTGTGGGGCGATGAAGTGGATATGGGTGTCCAAGCCGCCGGCTGTGACGATCAGGCCTTCGCCGGCCAGTGCCTCGGTGCCGGATCCCACCGCCAATCCCTGCGTCACGCCGTCCATGGTCTGGGGGTTACCGGCTTTGCCGATGGCGGAGATTTTGCCGTCTTTGATGCCGATATCGGCTTTGTAGATGCCGGTGTAGTCCACGATCAGCGCGTTGGTGATCACAGTATCGGGTGATTCGGCGTCGGACTGCACCGAGGATTGTCCCATGCCGTCGCGGAAGGATTTGCCACCACCGAACTTCAGTTCGTCACCGTAGCGAGTGCAGTCACGTTCCACTTCGATAATCAGGCTGGTGTCGCCCAAGCGCACGCGATCGCCCGTGGTGGGACCGAACATGCCTGCATAGTCACGTCTGGAAATCGTCTTCATCGTGCGTCCTCCCCGTTATGCGCCGAGTCCTCGTCATCCATGCCCAAAAATCCCCGTTCGCGCGCGGCCTGGAACGCCGCCTCGCGCACCGCAGAATCGTCCAGCTTCCCTTCGACCAACTGTGCGAAGCCATGTGCCTCACGAGTGCCGCCAAAGTCAATCAGCTGCACGCGATGCGATTCGCCCGGCTCGAAGCGCACGGCAGTGCCGGCGGCGATGTCCAAGTGTTTACCCCACGCGGCTTTGCGGTCGAAGCGCAGGTATTTGTTCGCTTCGAAGAAGTGATAGTGGGATCCGACCTGAATCGGACGGTCGGCGGTGTTGGTCACGTCGATTTCGATGGCTTCAGTGCCAGGATTGAGCACCAGATCGCCATCGGCCGGCATGTATTCGCCGGGCACAAGCGTTTCGGTGGTTTCCACCGGATCATGGATGGATACGAGTTTGGTGCCGTCGGGGAAGGTGGCTTCAACCTCGACCTCGTGAATCATTTCGGCCACGCCGTCCATCACGTCGTCCGCGCTTACGATGGTGCGCCCGTAGGCCATGAGTTCGGCCACCGTATGGCCTTCGCGCGCCCGTTCCATCACTTCGGAACTGATCAGCGCCACCGTTTCCGGATAATTGAGCTTTACTCCGCGTGCCCGCCGCTCCTTGGCGAGCTCTCCTGCCAAGTGCAGGAGCAGTTTGTCGGTTTCCCTCGGCGTCAGTCTCATGCAATTCCCTTCATTCCGCCAATTGATGCAACATGGCCTGCACCATGTGGTCATGGTTATTGCCACGATTGTCGTTCCAGCGAGTATTGTTGCATCACTGTTTTTCGACAAGATGACCGGAGGAAATACACAGGTTACAATTGCGTAGAAATCAACCGTCTACGGGGCACGAGATGCTTACAATCGCACACAATTCGTCCCGTCAGTCTCAGAAAATCGTTGCCGACCAATGCACAGCCTGATAACGCAGATCGACGGATTCGGATGTCAACGATACAGTAACGTACCTTCACACGCAGTCTGTGAAAAACAATCGAAAAACTTCCTTGCTTTACAAGACCACGTAGCCAATTCCACCGCCAATACTCATCTTCAAATGCTGAACCGCCTCTTGGACAACCAGCTCGGGCTTTTCTTCTCTCGCTGGATATTTGGAGGCCCAAGGACGCCCTGGATGCAAAGTATCCCACCGAGATCGTCTACCGTTAGCGCGTCCACTCCCAGGATCATGATTCCCGAAACCGTCAATCAGCGTATTCCACAACGGCTGGTACATGGTGATCATGGCAGTTTCCGCCATCGGCACCCAGATATAGGACAGAATAAGCATTTTTACCGAAAAATCAGCAATGTCCAGATTCGTCGCCTGCCGAATCGACTTGCAATGATCCTTCAACCTTGTATAAAGCTCCTTGCCGGAAAAATCATCAGGAGCAATATCCTTGCCTTTACGTGTCGAGGGAGCAGCCTTGCCGATATAAATCGGCCATGATCCTGCCTTACGCCTGTTCTGATCGCCCAGTAATCGATAGGGCTGAAAATCCCCCTCATAAAACAGCACATACACACCCGGCCCGTCGAATGATTCAAGCTCGGCCAATGGCACATTCTCCGATCTCATCAAAGCATCTGATATCGAAGCTGAAATTGATTCGTATGCCAAAGGATTAAACAAATCAGGCTGCTGCATGCGCATTCACCTCCACTATATTCGTTGTCGAATGGGTCAACGCAAACAAATCCTCATCCATGGAATGAGAAATCTCGTCTTGTCGCAGCGCAATAGCCACTGACGAAGCAACGACCTGCGCTAAACGAACTGGCACGGCATTGCCGATCTGCCGCATGGTTTCTCCCCATGCCCCCGAGAAACAATACGCGTCGGGAAAAGTCTGAATACGAGCGGCCTCACGAGTGCTGAAATACCGGACTCGACCGTCCGGGTACCGAATCATGTTCTCTCCGCCGGGCACGCCATGCACTCCAGCCTTGATAGCCTTCGATGGCTCATCCAAAACCGAACCGGTGTGTCCTGGATACATTTTTGCCCCATGTTGGGCAATATGATTGGGCCAAACCGCATTTTCCGCATCCTTCGGAGCCGGCAGTCCCTCCAGCGCATCACGCACCGTACACCAAGGCTTCAAGCCGGGATTCCCCTGACGACATGACAATGGATGCCTCTGCCGCCGAGAGACCTGACGAACATCCCAATAATCATCCGTCTGCTGCGCAGCGGCAAGAGCCGCCCCTGAATGAGTGGGTTCAGGGAAAGCCCATTGCGCATTAACATCCGAACGGAAACCGACCATAATGACCCGATGACGATGCTGCGGCACACCATAGTCGGCAGCATCCACCAGAGTCGGCACAACCTCATATCGAAGTTCATCGTGCACACCATTGGTGTGTTCCCTAGACAATCGAGTGAGATGGTCCTTCCAGCTTTCTCCCTCGTTCGCGGTCAACAACGGGTGCTGCAGCCTCAATAGAATGTACGCATAATAATCAGCGAATGATGAGCGCAATAGCCCCTTGACATTCTCGACGATGAATGCCCGGGGACGCAGCTCAGCCAGAGCATGAGTCATGGCGGGAAACATATCCCTAGGATCTAGCGCCGCACGAGCCAAGCCGCCCAGACTAAATGGCTGGCATGGAGGCCCACCGGCCAGCAGATCCAGATCATCTCCAAATTGCGACCAATCCACTGTGCGCACATCGCCTTCGATAATTGAGGTACCGCGTAACAACGGATAGTCGCGACCCTGATTCAACCGCAACGTATCACAGGAGTTTCGCTCCCACTCAATAGCGGCATCATGAGAGAAACCTGCTAATGCGGATCCCAACAACAAGCCGCCGCCGCCTGCAAACAGCTCTATACTTCTCACGCCACACTCCATCCCAATACAGGCATGCACCTCAACTCTCTTCAAATATATCAGGGAGAAGCAAACGTCTCGTGGGCCCTCTCCAAATCTCATTCGAGACAATCAATCCGAATTGCTGAGCCTTCTTTGCTTTGATAACAACCAAATCGAATACAAAGTGAGCGAACATCCGCTGATGGCGAATGTCCGCTCGCCTCACTGTTCCGCCTACACTCTCATGGATTCCTTGGCTTCGGCCACGGCCGCCGGACCACCGTCACCGGCGGCGATGAACCGTCCGGCGGCGAGCACATAGTAGCGGTCCGCGCGTTCGACGGCGAACTGCACCTTCTGCTCGACCAGAATCACGCCGATGCCCTTGTCTTCAGACATCGAACGAATCGAACACTGGATATCGGCCACAATATTCGGCTGAATACCTTCGGTCGGCTCGTCCAGAATCATGAGCTTCGGGCGCGTGATCAGGGCGCGTGCGATGGCCAGCTGCTGACGTTGGCCACCGGAAAGCAGACCAGCGCGGCGATCACGGAATTCCTTCAACACCGGGAAAGCTTCGACGGCCTCCTCGTAGCGTTCGGCGGATTCGACGCCGAAGCGGTCGGCCACCACATGCAGGTTCTCATCCACGGTCATGGTGCCGAACGACTGCTGGCCCTGCGGCACGAACGCCATGCCGGCGCGGATACGCTGATTCGGCGCGGCTTTGGTCATGTCGTTGCCATCAAACACAAGCTTGCCGCTCGAAACCGGCAGCAGGCCGAGCACGGCCTTGAGCAGTGTGGTTTTGCCGGCACCGTTGTTGCCTACGATGCTCACCCATTGCCCAGGGTCAACGGCGAATGAGATGTCGTTAATCACCGTCACTTTGCCATAGCCCGTGCTCAGTCCCTGCACCGACAGCATCGGCTGATTCGCGTCCGTCATTGCTGTTCACCTCCCAGGTAGATGCGCACTACCTCTTCGTTGTTCTGGATGTCCTCAACCGATCCTTCGGCCAGTATCTCGCCTTGGTTGAGCACGGTTACGGAATCGGCGAACTGGCGCATGAAATCCATGTCGTGTTCGACGATGATGACCGTGCGGTTGCGCGAGCAGCGTTTCAGCAGTTCGCCGGTGGCTTCGCGTTCGGCCGGTGTCATGCCGGCGACCGGCTCGTCGAGCAGTAGCAGGTGCGCGTCCTGCACCAGCAGCATGCCGATTTCCAGCCATTGCTTCTTGCCGTGTGGCAGGGTGCCGGCGAGCTTGTTCGCATCGTCCTTGAGGTTGCACACTTCCATCATGTATTCCACATTCTGGGAGGCACCCGTAGGCTTGGCGAACAGTTCGCGCCCCTTTTTGCGGAAGCCTTCGGCGATCTGCAGGTTCTGCAGCACGCTCAATTCCTCGACCACGGAGGCCGTCTGGAAGGTGCGTCCGACGCCCAGTTTGACGATGTCGTTCGGCTTTTTGCCCAGCAGCTGTTCGCCGCGGAAGGTGGCCGATCCTGTGGCTGGCACCAGGCCGGTGATCGCATCGATGATGGTGGTTTTGCCGGCGCCGTTGGGGCCGATCAGGAAGCGCAGGTCGCCGTGCATCACGGTCAGATCAAGGTTTTTGACGGCTACGAATCCGTCGAATTGCACGTGCAGCCCGCGGATTTCCAGATAGTCGTTCCATTGCCCGCCACGATCGTCCAATGCGGCCAGTTGTGTGGCCAGACGTTCGCGTTCCTCGGCGATTTCCGCCTTCATCCGCGCGGCTTCGTCGCGCATCTGTTTGGCTTCGTCACGCATCTGCTGCATGTCACGGCGCAACTGTTCCAGTTCGGTTTCGCTCATCGTATGCTCCTGACGATTGTCACTCATGCCTTCACCGCCTTCGCCGACGTAGGAACGGCACTAGCCGCGCCCGCACCGACACCCGACTTGCCGATGCCGATCCTGTCTTTCAGCCACGGCCACACGCCTTTGAACTGTCCCAAGCCCATGGGCACGAAGGCGATCACCAGGATGAACATCGCGCCTTCGATATAGGTCCATGCGCTCGGATACGCCTCGGAAAGCTGGGTTTCAGCAAAACGCACGATTAGCGTGCCGACAACCGGCCCCAGCAGGGTGGTGCGTCCGCCGATTACCACGCCGGCCAGCATCAGGATGGAGGGTGTCACGCCGATATCGGAAGGGGAGATGATGCCGACAACCGGCACGAACATGGCACCGCCCACGCCGGCGAACATCGCGGCCAGTGAGAAGACGAACACCTTGATCGAGGCAGGATTGTAGCCGAGGAACTTCATGCGGTTCTCCTGATCGCGCACGCCGATCACCAGCTCGCCCATGAAGGAGTGACGAATCCAATAGGTCAGCAGCATCATCACGAGCACGCAGAACGCGCAGATGTAGTAGATCATCTGCTTGTTGGCCGGGTCGGTCAGATCGTAGCCGAAGAAGCCCTTGAAATCGCTCAGGCCGTTGGTGCCGCCGGTAGTTTTGGATTGTCCGATCAGCAGCACGGCGAAGGCTGCCACCAGTGCCTGCGAGAGGATGGCGAAATATGCGCCGCGCACGCCACGGCCGAACACCAGCAGGCCGAGCACCGCGGCGATGATGCCGGGCACTGCGACGATGCCGATTACCGCCATCACCGGGTTGCGGAACAGTTCCCAGAAACCGGGCACCTGATCGATGCCGTACTGCGCCATGAAGTCGGGCACCTGGCCTGCACCGATGTCGGAGAGTTTCATATGGATGGCCATCACGTAGGCACCAAGTCCGAAGAACAGGCCCTGGCCGAGGGTGAGCATGCCGCCTTGGCCCCAGGCCAGGCCGATACCCACGGCCACCATCGCATAGCACAGGTATTTGGCCAGCAGACCAAGGTTGTAGGAGCTTAAGACAGCCGGCGCGAGGAAAATCAGTGCCACGGCGATGACCACCGCAAACCAGACCTTGTGCTTGGCGTACAGTTCGCTGAGATTGAGATTATTCATTGCAGGCCTCCCTTACGCCAGGTTCCTGGAGCGGATGGAAACCAGTCCCTGCGGGCGGAACTGGAGGAACAGCACGACGATCAGGAACACCGCAACCTGACCGACCGATGCCGAAGTAGGCAATTCGATCCACGACTGAGCGAGGCCCAGCACGAAGGAGGCGATTACCGCGCCCTTAAGCTGTCCGACGCCGCCGGCCACCACTACAAGGAAGGCTTGCACGATGAACGTGGTGCCGAAGTTGTAGCTGATCGAGTTGAGCAGGCTGAGCGCCACACCGGCCACACCGGCCAGGCCGGAGCCCAAGAAGAACGTCACATGATCAACGGTTTTGGTGGAGATGCCGGAGACTTCGGCCAGATCACGGTTCTCGCCGGTGGCGCGAATCTGACGGCCGAGCGGCGTGAATTTCAGCACCGCATACAGCGCGGCCACGCACACAATCGACAGCAGGAAGATGAACAGTCGCGCGGCGGAGAAGCTGTAGCCGAACAGTGTGACCGGCTGGGTGAGCGCCGCCGGTGCCTGAGCGTATACGCCGGAGGAGCCGAAGATGTCGCGTGCGAGCTGTTGCAAGACCAATGAGACGCCAAAGGTGACCAGCAGCGTGTCCAGCGGACGTGTGCGCATGCGTTCGAGCAATGTCACGTCAAGCAGCAGGCCCAGCAGGCCGGCGACGATGAAACCGACCACCAATGCCACGGCCAAGGCCACGGTTTTGGAGCCGATGATGGAGCTCATCACGTAGGCCGTGTAGGCGCCGGCCATCATGAATTCACCGTGGGCGTTGTTGATCACGCCCATCTGGCCGAACGTCAGTGACAAGCCGAGCGCGGCCAACAGCAGAATCGAACCGTTGGACAGGCCGGCGACGATTTGGGGGAAGATCATACCCATGTCAAACCCTTCTTCCTGTTCTTACTTGTTCACGCTGGCGCTCAGCGAGGCGGCCCAGTCGTAGGTTTTGAGGTACGGATCCGGCGCGATGGGGCCATCGGACTGCCAGACGGTGTGAATCAGCGAATCCTCGCCGATTTTGCCGATGTATGAGGTTTTGTAGATGTGGTGGTTCTCGCCGTCCACCTTGACCGTGCCTTCCGGGGCGTCGAAGGTGACGCCGTCGGCCGCAGCCTTGACCTTATCCACGTCGAAGCTTTTGGCCTTCTCCACCATGCCCTTCCACAGGTAGACGGAGGTGTAGGCCGATTCCATCGGATCGGAGGTGGGTTTGTTGGCGCCGTACTTGGCTTTGAAGTCCTTGACGAATTTCTTGTTTTCCGCGCTGTCGAGCGTCTGGTAGTAGTTCCAGGCGGTGAGCTGGCCGAGCACGTTGTCCACGCCGATGGCGGCGACTTCTTCCTCAGCAATAGACATGGAGATCACCGGCACTTGGTCGGCGGTCAAACCTGAGGCCTTGTATTCCTTGAAGAATGCGACGTTGGAATCGCCGTTCAGGGTGTTGACCACCGCATCCGCGCCGGAGAACTTGAGCTTGTTAACGATGGTGGTGAAGTCGGTGGAGCCCATCGGCGTGTATTCCTCGCCGACGACCTCCATGCCGTTGCCCTCGGCGTAGGCTTTGACCACGCGATTGGCGGTTTGCGGGAACACATAGTCAGAGCCGACCAGGAACAGTTTCTTATGCCCCTGTTCCTTGAGATAGTCGAGGGCCGGCACGATTTGCTGGTTCGGCGCCGCGCCCGTATAGAAGATATTCGGGGAGGATTCCATACCCTCGTACTGCAACGGATAGAACAGCAGCGCATTGTCCGCTTCGAACACCGGCAGCATGGCCTTGCGGGAAGATGAGGTCCAGCCGCCGAATACCGCGGCCACACACTCCTTTTCAATCAGGGAGCGGGCTTTTTCGGCGAATACTGCCGGCTCGGACTTGCCATCCATTTCGACCACGTCGAGCTTCTTGCCCAGCACGCCGCCATTGCTGTTGATTTCGTCAACGGCCATATGCAGCGACTTGTTCACCGTCATTTCGGAGATCGCCATCGTGCCGGACATGGAGTTGACGAAGCCGATTTTGATGGAATCGCCCGACGTGTCCACGCAGCTGGATGCCGCGGATGATCCTGTGTCGGAGGCGTCCAAGGCCTCCTTGTCGGCCACGGTGCGCCCCCAGCCACAGCCACTGGTGGCCAGCAGCGCCACGACGACGCAGGCCGCAGCTCCCAATCTTCTGATTCGCGACATGCCCATACGCCTGTCCCTCCCTCACGGTTCAGCGGGCACGGCCATCCATCGATGCCGCACCGGCACTGGTGGATAACACAAGGCACTGTCGCAAAACAAACGACCAGTCTGGTTGCACTTATGTTTCAGGCGACTGCATTTGCATGACGATCAGGTTACGGACGATTATTACGGACGATTAGGTTGCGGAAGGCAAACGCATAACAAAACGGCCCCTGCCGTGAAAGGCAGAGGCCGTTGAGGAATTTTTGCGATGCGCTACGGCATCAGATGCTGGGCATCAGTCGTCGCCGAGGGTGACGTGGATGCCGCCCACCAGCGAGCTGACCACGTTGTAGATCAGCGCGACGATAGTGGCCAGCAGGGTAATCAGTATCACTTCGATAATGGAGAAGATGGTTACGGCGGAGACCACGGTGGTCAGGGACAGCACGTTGGTCAGATCGAAGCCGCCGGCGTCCAGACCGGTGGAAGAGACGATCTGGGTGATCTGTCCGAATACGCCGACCACGTCCAGCAGCAGCCACAGCAGGGTTGCGGCCACAATCTGGATGATGGCGCCGGCGATGGAGAGCATGAACGACACCTTGGCCACGGACCATGCATCCACACGGGTCAGGGACAGGCTCATGCGGCGGGCGCGGGGAATGCTGCGACGTTTGGCCGGGCGCACGGTGGTGGTACCAGACGTGGTGCCGGATTCTTCCGAACCACTGGATACGGAACGGGCCACACGCGGCGCGTGCGTTGTCTCGGGCTTCTCCTCGATCAGCGGATCAACCACATCGTGTGCGTTGTCGTCGACATTGGGCTCGATCGTCACAGGCTCGTTGTCCTCGAGGTTCTCGCTCATCGTTGCTCCTTCACGGGCTTATCGGTAGCCTCTGCTTTGAAGCAGAGACTACCAGTGTTCCACGACTCGGCTCACGCCTGGTCTGGGTTGTTCACATTCTCTTGAGATTGCGACGCATCCGAGCCGGAGGTCTCCGGTGCGGATTCACCGGATACTGCACCTGCTTCCGTCTGTGCGGATTCGGTTGTTTCGGTGTCGTCGCTTTCGGGATCGTCCTTCTCCTCGTTACGGGCGATGGAGAGGATTTCGTCGCCCTTGTCGGGCTTGGCGAAGGTGACGCCCTGCGTGGTGCGGCCGGTGCGGTTGACTTCGGCCACGTCGGAGCGCACCACCTTGCCGGACTTCATAATGGCCATCACCTGATCGTCTTCGGAGACCACCAGCGCGCCGACCAGGGCGCCACGGCCTTCGACCAGCTGCACGGCCTTGACGCCGAAGCCGTTACGTCCCTGCAGACGGTATTCGCTGATGGCCGTACGCTTGGCGAAGCCTTCGTTGGTGACCACGAACAGATCCTTGTCGCTGTCGCCCCAGACCACGTCCATATCCAGCAGTTCGTCGCCGTCGCGGAACTTCATGCCCTGCACGCCGGCGGTCTGACGGCCCATGGGGCGCAGCTGCTCGTCGTCGGCGCGGAACTTCAGGCTCATGCCGAGCTTGGAGACCAGGATGATGTCGTCCTCGGCGTTGCACAGTGCGGCACCGATCAGCTCGTCGGCATTCTCGCCGTTCTCGTCGGCCATCAGGCGCACGGCGATCAGACCGCCGGCGCGCGGCGAATCGTATTCGGCCAGCGGCGTCTTCTTGACCTTGCCGGAACGGGTGGCGAGCACCAGATACTTGGCCACCTCATAGTTCGGGATAGACAACACGGTCTGGATCGTCTCGTCGGGGCCGAACTGCAGCAGGTTGGCCACATGCTGGCCCTTGGAGTCACGCGATCCTTCGGGCAGTTCGTAGGCCTTGATGCGGTAGACGCGGCCCTTGTTGGTGAAGAACAGCAGCCAGTTGTGTGTGGAGGTCAGGAAGAAGTGATCCACCACATCGTCCTCGCGCAGGCGCGTGCCCTTGATGCCCTTGCCGCCGCGATGCTGGGCGCGGTATTCGTCGGCCTTGGTGCGCTTGATGAAGCCGGAGTGGGTAACGGTAACCACCACGTTCTCTTCGGCGATCAGGTCCTCGACGTTCATTTCGCCGGAGAACGGCAGGATTCGAGTGCGACGCTCGTCGCCATACTTGGTGACGATTTCGTCAAGCTCGTCGCCCACAATCTTGCGCTGGCGTTCGGGCTTGGCGAGGATGTCGTTGTAGTCGGCGATCTTGCGCTGCAGTTCCTCGTGCTCGTCGATGATCTTCTGGGCTTCCATATTGGCCAGTCGCACCAGCTGCATCGACAGAATCGCATCGGCCTGCACCTGGTCGATGTCGAGGAATTCCATGAGCTTGGGGCGGGCATCCTCACGCCCTTGGCTAGAGCGGATCAGGCGGATAACCTCTTCGATGGCGTCCAGTGCCTTGAGCAGGCCCTGCAGAATATGGTCGCGTTCCTCGGCCTCGCGCTTCAGATATGCGGTGCGGCGGGCGATCACATCAATCTGGTGGCTCACCCAGTGGCGGATGAAAGCGTCCAGCGACAGCGTGCGCGGCACACCGTCAACCAGTGCCAGCATATTGGCACCGAAGGTCTGCTGCAGCGCGGAATGCTTGTACAGGTTGTTCAGCACCACCTTCGGCACGGCATCGCGCTTGAGCACGAGCACAAGGCGCTGGCCGGTGCGGCCGGAGGTTTCGTCGCGCATGTCGGCGATGCCCTGAATCTTGCCGTCGCGCACGGCCTCGCGAATCGAGACAACCAAGCGGTCGGGGTTGACCTGGTAGGGCAGCTCGGTGACCACCAGGCACATGCGGCCCTTGATTTCCTCAGTGTTGACCACAGCACGCATGGTGATCAAGCCGCGACCGGTGCGGTAGGCCTGTTCGATGCCCTTATGGCCCAGGATGGTGGCGCCGGTGGGGAAGTCTGGCCCCTTGATGATGCGGATCAGGTTCTCCAGCAGTTCCTCGCGGCTGGCGTCCGGGTGATCAAGCGCCCAGTGCACGCCTTCGGCCACCTCGCGCATGTTATGCGGCGGGATGTTGGTGGCCATGCCCACGGCGATGCCTGCGGAACCGTTGACCAGAAGGTTCGGGAAGCGGGCCGGCAGCACGGTCGGCTCCTGCGTTTTGCCGTCGTAGTTGGGCACGAAGTCGACGGTGTCCTTGTCGATGTCGCGCACCATTTCCATGGCCAGCGGGGCCATACGGCATTCGGTGTAACGCATGGCGGCGGCCGGATCGTCGCCGGGGGAGCCGAAGTTGCCCTGGCCGTCGACCAGCAGGTAGCGCATCGACCAGCTTTGGGCCATACGCACCAGGGTGTCGTAGATGGCGGAGTCGCCGTGCGGGTGGTATTTACCCATCACGTCGCCGACCACGCGCGAGCATTTGTTGTAGCCGCGGTCGGGGCGGTAGCCGCCGTCGTACATCGCGTACACCACGCGGCGATGCACCGGCTTCATGCCGTCGCGCACGTCCGGCAGGGCGCGCTCGACGATTACCGACAGGGCGTATGCCAGATAGGATTCGCGCATTTCCTGCTGCAGATCCTTCTTCTGGATGCGTTCGCCGGCCATCAGGCCGTAGTCGGTGTTGTCGGCCTCCTGCGGGCTCAACGGTTCCATCGAGCCATCGGGGTTGAACTGCTCGCCGAAGTCGCCCGATTCGTTCGGCGTCATACCGTCATTGGTGGTTTCGTCTGCCAAAACTGTTTTCCTTTATCGCTGGCTTGTGTGCTGAAGTGTTGTTATGTTCCGGAAAGATCAGGAGATCACGCGTCGATCCAACGCACGTTCTTGGCGTTGCGCTGGATGAAGAGTCGGCGGGGTTCGACCTCGTCGCCCATCAGCATCGAGAACGTCTCGTCGGCCGCGGCCGCATCCTCGATATGCACCTGCTTCAGGATGCGGTGTTCGGGGTCCATGGTGGTCTCCCAAAGTTCCTGGTAGCTCATCTCGCCCAAGCCCTTGTAACGCTGGATGCCCTCGCCCTTGGGCAGCTGACGGCCCTTCTCCTTGCCTTCGGCGAGCACACGGTCGCGTTCGGCGTCGGTGTAGACGAAGTCGTGCGGGCCCTTGGTCCACTTGAGTCGGTACAGCGGCGGCATGGCCACATACACATAGCCGGCGGTGATCATCGGTCGCATGTAGCGGAAGAACAGCGTCAGGTTCAGGGTGGCAATGTGCGCACCGTCCACATCGGCATCGGCCATGATGATGACCTTGTGGTAGCGCACCTTGGAGATGTCGAAGTCCTCGCCGTAGCCGCCGCCGACGGCGGTGATCAGCGATTCGATGGTGTCGGACTTCATCATGCGATCCAGGCTGGCGCGCTCGGTGTTGAGGATCTTACCGCGCAACGGCAGGATGGCCTGGGTGATTGGGTTGCGCCCCTGAATGGCGGAGCCGCCTGCCGAATCACCCTCCACGATGAACAGCTCGCATTCCTCCGGATTGCTCGACTGGCAGTCCTTAAGCTTGTCGGGCATACCGGCGGATTCGAAAATCGACTTGCGACGCGTGTTCTCGCGGGCCTTCTTGGCGGCCAGGCGCGCACGGGAGGCCTCGATGGCCTTCTGGATGATGTTCTTGGCCTCGCCCGGGTGGGCATCGAACCAGTCGCCGAGCTTATCGGTCATCACGCGCTGCACGAAGGTCTTCGCCTCGGAGTTGCCGAGCTTCGTCTTGGTCTGGCCTTCGAACTGCGGGTTCGTAAGCTTGACGGAGATTACGGCGGTCAGGCCTTCGCGCACATCGTCGCCGGAGAGGTTCTCATCCTTATCCTTCAAAATGCCCTTGTCGCGCGCGTAACGGTTGACCAGCGAGGTCAGCGCGGCACGGAAGCCTTCTTCGTGAGTGCCGCCTTCGGTGGTGGAGATGGTGTTGGCGAAGGTGTGCACTGATTCGGAGTAGGCGGTGGTCCACTGCATGGCCAGTTCGGCGGAGATGCCAAGCTTCAGGTCTTCGGCCTCAAAGCTGATCACTTCGTCTTCCACCGGCGTGGACTTGCGGGACTTGACCAGGTATTCCACGTAATCCTGGATGCCATTGGCGTACTGGTAGGTGACGGACTGGTGCGTGGCACCAGCTTGAGGCACTTCGTCGCCAGTTACCTCGTCGCCGGCCTGGTCGGTGGAGCGTTCGTCGGTCAGCGAGATCTTCAGTCCCTTGTTTAGGAACGCCATCTGCTGGAAGCGGCTGCGCAGCGTCTCGAAGTCGTATACGGTGGTTTCGAAAATCGCCGGATCGGCCCAGAAGGTCACGGTGGTGCCCGTGGCCTCGCCTTCGGCCATCGGCTCGCCCTGCTTCAGGGGAGCGACCGGATGCTGATCGATGTAGGTCTGGGTCCAGTGGAAGCCCTGGCGGCGCACTTCGATGTCCACGCGGGTGGACAGGGCGTTGACCACGGAAATGCCCACGCCGTGCAGACCGCCGGAAACCGCGTAGCCACCGCCACCGAACTTGCCGCCGGCGTGCAGCTTGGTCATCACGGTTTCCACGCCGGAGATGCCGGTCGATTCGACCACATCAACCGGGATGCCGCGGCCGTCGTCGACCACGCGGATGCCATTGTCTTCCAGAATCGACACTTCGATGTGGCTAGCATACCCGGCCAGAGCCTCATCCACCGAGTTGTCGACGATCTCATAGACCAGATGATGCAGGCCTCTGGGGCCGGTGGAGCCGATGTACATGCCGGGGCGGATGCGCACGGCTTCAAGGCCTTCCAGCACCTTCAGATCGGAGGCCTCATAATGTTCGGGCGACATGGATTCGTCGAGTTCGCCTTCGGTTAATTCCGCGGTGCTGATGTGTTCCGCAGCCGCCTTCAGCTGTTCTTCCTTGCTGGTTTCCTCTGCCAACAGGCTTCCTTCCCGCAAAACAACCTCTCTGCGAGGGCCGTTTGCACAAACGACATGGCCTCTGACGCCCGTAAAGGGGGCGTGTAGCCATTTGAGCATACTGCATGTGATTCTACTCGTTTCACACGACTACGGCCGCAGAGACGCCATAATTCACGTTCTTGGGGCCCATCGGCGAGTGAAGCGCGCCGAGGCCGGTCCGGTAACGCGGATATCGCGGATATCAAGGCCGGAAAGACGCTCGCGAATGGTGGCGCTCAGTTGCGGAATGAGATAGGTCAGTTGGGTGGCCCACACCGTGGATTCGGCGCGAATGGTGAGCACGCCATCGGTGAACCCCGCCACTTGGGAATGATTGGCGATGGCCTGCCCCACCACCTGATCCCAGTGGTTGCGCAGCCTGGCGAGCTGCATATTGGTAGTCCAGACGCCGTTGCCGGCGATCGCCGTCATCACGCTGCCCAGTTCTGCCGGATCGCGACCGGGTTTGCCGAAGTTCTCGATGGCCTCCTCACGCCTGCGCCGCCGGTCCTTTAAGATCGCGCCGCGATGCGAAAGCCGCTCGAACACGTCGGCGGGCAGTTTGGTCTGGTCAAGCTTAAGCCGTTCGGCAACCGGCGGGTTCATGCCATACCCCAGTTGCCGTTCAGGCTTGATTCACGCAGCTCGCCCACATCAATGCGGTGCGCCTGACCTGCAGGCACGTCACCGTCCGCGGCGGCGGTGATCAACACCTGATCCTGCCGGGCAGCGAAGTCGAGGATTTGAGTGCGACGATTGTTATCAAGCTGGGCGAATACATCGTCGAGGATAACGATGGGGGTGGTGCCCAGCCGTTCGCGCACCACGGCGAACAATGCCATTTTCAAGGCCAGCGCCATCGTCCACATTTCACCGTTTGAGGCGAATTCCCTGGCCGGCATGCCAGCTAGGTCAAGGCTCAGATCGTCGCGCTGGGGGCCGATGAGATTCACGCCCCTTGCCACCTCGCCCGGATAGATGCGCTGGAAATGCTCGCTGATGGCACTTCTGGGGTCATCGAAGGCCAGCACTTCGTCGAACGAGGGGACGTAGGTCAAAGTCGCGGTCTCGTCCTGACCGGCCAGATCGCGGTAGATTGCGGCGAACGGTTCGGCCAGCAGTTTCACTACTTTGGCGCGCATCCGGGTCAGGGCCACGCCAGCTTCGATGAACTGGCCAGTCCAGATTTCCAGACCGCTGAGCGTGGCGTCCTGTGGCATGCCGTCGCGTGTGCCGAGCTGTTTGAGCAGTGCCGCACGCTGCTTGCCGATTTTGGTCAGCTGGGCCGCAGCAGCGGCATATCCCGGCTCCAGCAGGGCACCGGCCTGGTTAAGCATGATGCGGCGGGCCGCCGGGTCGCCGGATACCAGACGCTGATCCTCAGGGGTAAAGCTGACTGAGGGAACGCGGCCGATGATGTCGCGCAGATACAGCGACGATCCCGAATTCAGCCGGGCCCGGTTGGCGCCACGTGTGGTCAGGGTCGCCTCCAAGGTGGTGACCTGTCCGCTGCCGTCATCGACGTTGGCGCGGATTGTGGCCCGGTTGGCGCCACGTTCGATCAGCGGCATCGTGGATGAGGTGCGGTGGCTGGAGCCGGTGGAAAGCACTTCGACGGCCTCCACGATATTGGTTTTACCCAGACCGTTCGCACCGATCAGAACATTGACGCCCGGCTCGAAATCAACCACCACCGACTGCCATGAGCGGTAATGATCAAGCGCCAGACGCGAAATGTGCACGATGCCAGCTTCCCTTTGAACGTTGTTGTTGAGTCATATTTCAAACTTGCAATCCGTAAAAACCCTACGTAATTTTCATGGTTGCAAGTTTGAAATATCTGCTTTAGTTGTCTTTAGTTGTTGAAGCGCATGGGGACGAGCAGGTAGCGGTAGTCCATCGACTCGTCGGAATCGGCTTCCTGCTGGCCGTTGAATTCCACCGGCTTAACCGGGGTGGTCATCTTCATACGAACGAACGGCTCAGTGATCGCGGACAAACCTTCCTTGAGATAAGCCGGGTTGAATGCGACGGTGATGTCATCGCCATCCATATCAATATCCAACGTTTCGTTGGCCTGGGCTTCGTCCACCGAACCGGCGGACAGTGCCAGCTCCTGACCGGAGAAGGTCATGCGAATCGGAGCGTTGCGTTCGGCAACCAGCGCCACGCGGCTGATCGCATCAAGCAATTCCTGCTTGGCGACCACCGCATGAATCGGATATTCGTCGGCGAACAGACGATCGACCGCGGGGAATTCGCCATCGATCAGCTGGGAAGTGGAGACGCGTCCGGCGTTTTCGAAGCCAAGCAGCGTGGGGGAGTCGGCATCAAAATCAAGCTTGACGTTCTGATGTTCGTCCAGAGAACGGGCCACATCTTTAAGAAGAGAGCCGCGAACCAGCGTTGTGGTTTCAACATTCGCATCATTGGGGGTCCAAGTGAAGGTGGCACGCGCCAAACGGAAGCGATCAGTGGAGGTCATCACAACCTTGTCGCCTTGGAATTGCATGCGAACACCGGTCAGCACCGGGCGGTTCTCTTCTCGGGACACCGCAACGGAAGCTTGGTTGACCGCCTGCACGAAGGTCGGCGCATCGACCTGACCGAGCGCGGCCGGCACCACCGGCAGATCAGGGTATTCGGTATCAGGCATCAGCTGCATCGTGAAGTTCGATTTGCCGGAGCTGATGGTCAGAGTCGAATCGGTGGTGGTCAGATATGTTTTCTCGCTGCGCAGCGATTTGGTGATATCGGCGAGGAGTTTGCCCAGCACCAAAGCGGTGCCGGATTCGTCAACACCAGCTTCGATGTGGTGACGTGCGGAGATTTCGTAGTTGAATGCGGAAAACTGCAGGGTTCCGTCAATGGCCTCAAGCTTGATGCCCGCGAGAATCGGGTTGGACGGGCGCGCGTCGATGACGCGTGAGGTCCAAGCTACGGCGTCGGCCAGTGCCGAGGTATTGATTTCGACTTTCATGGTGTTCCAGATTCCCTTCGTCGGTGTGATGAAATCATTCTAACCGGCGTTCGGTGACCTAATGTGCGGCAGGTGAGGACCGTTATCGTTACGGCGGTGACCCTTACGTAAGTCAAGTAAGTAATCGTCATAATAAGCGCGGTGGATAGTGTGGATAAGTTGCCTGAACGCTACTGGCGCAACGGTTGATAACCCTATGCACAATGTGGATAACTTCTGGATGGACGGTGGATAAGTAGGCGAGTTATCCACCGTGAAATCGACTTGCTGGAGTTATCCACATGCGAGGCTGGTTTGTACACGAGTTATCCACAGTAAAAGGATGGGTAATCCACGAGTTATCCGCAGAGTTTACCCACATTTGTGAACAACTATGTGGATAACTTTTTTCGAAAAACGGTAGTTCACCGGCGTGTTGAAGGCACTAGTCGGCTGGGAGAATCGATTCTGGAGACCGTTTTTGACGGTTTTTCCGAGCATACGAAAAAAGGACCGAAAACGGTCCTCAGAAACGATTGTGCTGGATGACGGCTTCGGCCGGCAGTTCGGTCAGTCAGTGCCGTTGTTCTGCTTCAGCCGCACAGTGAGCTCCATAACGTAGTTATAGATCTCCTGTTTTTGCTGCATTTCGTCGCTGACACGCGTATATGCGTGCATCACCGTGGTGTGATCGCGTCCGCCGAACACCTCACCGATGTCCAACAGGCTCATACTGGTCATTTCACGGGCCAAGTACATGGCGATCTGCCTAGCCAACGCCACATTTTTGGTGCGCGAACGCCCCACCAGATCATCGAAGGTCAGGTGGAAGTACTTGGCAACCTGACCGATGATGTCGGTGGGCTTGATTTCCACATCGGTGGTGAAGAAATCCTGCAGCGTCTGCTCCGCCAAAGCGCGAGTAACCGGCTGGTTGCTCAACGAGGCGACGGCGGTGACTCGGGTCAGCGCGCCTTCCAACTCACGAATGTTCTCCGTGAAGCGTTCGGCGATCAGATCGAGCACGTCATTGGGGATTTTCGAGCCGTTCATCGAGGCGATCATGCGCAGAATGGCGATACGCGTCTCCAAATCCGGCGGTTTGACATCTACGGTCAGACCGGATTCGAAGCGCGAAATGAGTCGGGCCTCGAATCCCTTCAGGTTCTTGGGTGCCACATCGGAGGCGATAACGATACGTTTGTTCGCCTGATGCAACGCATTGAACGTATGGAAGAACTGATCCAGCGTGGCTTCCTTGCCACCGAGGAACTGGATATCGTCGATCAGCAGCACGTCGACTTCGCGGTATCGACGGTTGAATTCAGCGATTTGGCCCTGACTTTGGTTTGGATTCTGCAGTGCATCGATGAATTCGTTGGTGAATTCCTCGCTGGTGACGTAGCGAACCTTGATGCCGGGATCCTTGACCAGCGCATAGTTGCCGATGGCGTTGAGCAAATGGGTTTTGCCCAAACCCGATCCACCATAAATACACAACGGGTTGAAGTCCTGGCCCGATCCTTCGGCCACGGCCAGTGCGACCGTGCGGGCGAAACGGTTGGAATCGCCGGGCACGAAGGAATCGAAGGTGAAGTTTTTATTCAGATGGGTTTCGGGGTCGCGATTCATCTTCTGCCCGCCGACCGCATAGGTCGTCTCCGGGCTGGGCATCGGCGGCGCCGGTTGTGATTTGCGTTCCCTGACGGGATTCGAACCGTACGACTCCTTGCCGAAATCGGCGACGGTGGGGGAGGCATCGATGGCGAACGGCGTGGCCATCGACTTGGGCTCCGGTTCGGGGCGAGGCGCGACTTTGAATGCCGGGAACATCGCCTGCCCGGTGACGGTTTGGAGCGCCTGCATCAGCGGACCGTTGAGATTGCCTTGCAATTCGCCGAGCGTCATGTTGTTTTCCACGCATAGCACGATGGTGGATCCGAACACCGCTTCGGGCACGACTCCCTCAAGCCATCCTTTTTCGCGCGAGCTCAACGAGGCATTATGCTTGAGTACGGTCAACGCATCCGCCCAGATGCGGGCGGCCTCAAGAGCAGGGTCGCCGGAAGATTCAACCATGGGCCACCCCTTCTTTCGTGCGAAAAATATACAACATACAATTGTTACTCCGAATACACGAAGTTATCCACCGTCTCGCGTGTTGAAATCATTGGAATGTGAATAACAGGCATGTAATTTGTGGATAACTTTGTTAGATAAAAGGTTGATTTTCCGCCATTTTTGTGAGTATTACGCGGGACACGCCGTAAAAACAAAATGTGAAATATCGCGTCTCGTTTTGACTTGTGGGTAGGGGTGAGGGTAGCTTAATAGAGCTTGACTCACGTGAGGGCAGCGCGAAGCGTTGCCGAATAGACCTAGGAGCAATTATGAAGAGGACGTTCCAGCCGAACAACCGTCGTCGTCACATGAAGCACGGCTTCCGTCTGCGCATGCGCACCCGTTCCGGCCGCGCGGTGATCAACCGTCGTCGCGCCAAGGGCCGCAAGTCCCTGTCCGCCTGATTTTCCCTATAGCCTTCACGGCGTAGTCGAAGTGGAACGGCTGAAAAGCCACCGCGATTTCGTCAACGTGCTCAAACGTCGGCGCAAAGTCGGTGGCAGGGATATCGTCGTGCACTATCTGGTGACCGGCGACACTCAGGATGATCAAACGGTTTCGCGCCGTTTGGGGCTGGCTGTTTCCAAATCGGTGGGCAAGGCGGTTACCCGGAATACGGTGAAGCGCAGGTTCAGAGTGCTGGCCGGCACATACGAGCACAACCTTCCTGCGCATTGCGATATTGTGCTGCGCGCCAAACCCAGCGCGGCATCGGCGTCGTTCCAATCATTGGACGATCAGATCGCTCGGGCATTCGACACCGTGGCCCGCAAGGCGGCACAGGTATGACTGCTTCCATCAAGGCGGTGCTGGTTCGTGGTGTGCGCTGGTATCAGCGGCACATTTCGGCGAACACGCCGCCTTGCTGCAAGTATTATCCAACCTGCTCGAACTATGCCATCGAAGCGTTGGAACGATACGGCGCCTTCAAGGGGGGACTGCTTGCTGTGCTGCGATTGCTGCGGTGCAGGCCATGGAGCCGAGGGGGTATCGACGATGTGCCGCAACGTTATTCCCTGTTTTACCGTTTTTCTTGGTCGAAGGCCCATGAAGAGCCTCGACTGACGCCATTGGCCACAACTAAAGGAGAGGCCCGACGATGACGAACCAAGATCAGTTCCTTCTGGATAGTGGTTTCTGGGGGTGGCTGTACAAAATCCTGACCCCCGTGGAATGGCTGCAGACTTGGATCATGAAGCTGGTACACGATTTCTTCGTGATGCTCGGCTTGGGCGAGTCCGGCATTTCATGGGTTATCGCCATCATCGTGCTGGTGATGGTGGTGCAGGCGTGCATCTTCCCGCTGTTCTACAAGCAGATCAAATCGATGCGCAAGATGCAGGCCCTTGCCCCGAAGATGCAGCGCATCCAGAACAAATACAAGGGCAAAACAGATCAGGCATCCCGCGAAGCGCAAAGCCGCGAGATGATGAAGCTGTACCAGGACAACGATGCCAACCCTGCCGGTTCGTGCTTGCCGGCGCTGATTCAGGGCCCGGTGTTCATGTCCATGTTCTACACCTTGTCGGCCATTCCCTATATCGCCCGCGAAAAGCGCGCGCCGCTGGGTGCCTTCAATGTGGATACGGCGCAGTCCTTCGCGCAAACCGATGTGTTCGGTATCGTCAGCGTCACCGATAACTTCAATTCCGCGGCGATGGGCGGCAAAATCGTCATCGGCGTGTTCGTGTTCCTCATGTGCTTCTGCCTGTGGTTCATGCAGTTCTTCAGCATGAAACGCAATATGGCCGCGGCCGCAATGAACAAGCAGACCGAGACCATGCAGAAGATGATGCTGTGGGTGTTCCCCATCATGTACATCTTCTCCGGCATCATGATGCCGTTCGCCGTGCTGGTGTACTGGCTGACCAACAACGTATGCAACCTGTGCCGCACCATGTGGCAGGTGTACAGCTTCCCGACTCCGGGATCGCCGGCCGCCGAGGATAAGGCCAAGCGAGACCATACTCGTGAAAACGAGCGTCGCGCGAAAGCCGGTCTGCCTTCCCTCGAAGAAGAGGAGCTGATCAAAGCCAAGGAAGAAGCTGCGATTCGCGAGACGAAGGGCTATCAGCGACAGCAGCCTCAGCGCAAGCGCAAAAAGAAATAATGTGACATTGGTTGGGGTGTGATGTTTCACGTGAAACATCACACCCCAACTTGCTTTGGACTCGCTGACTTGGATTCGGAGTTTCATAGCCTAGACTTGACAGGTATCACTGCGATTAAGGAGAACCCATGGCACAAGACGATGAGAAGACCATCGATCAGCTCAACGAAGAAGCTGACATTGCCGCCGACTATCTTGAAGGTCTGCTGGATATAGCCGACTATGAAGGCGATATTGAGATGGGCGTGCGCAACAACCGACCCACCGTGCAAATCGTCGCCGACGATGACACGGATATCAAGCATCTGATCGGACGCAACGGTGAAGTGGTCGACGCACTGCAGCAGCTGACCCGTCTTGCCGTGCAGCAGAAAACAGGTGAGCGCTCCCATCTGATTGTGGATGTGGATGGATTCCTGAAGCGCAAGCGCCAGCGTCTGCGTGATTTGGCGCTGGATGCCATCGATGAGGTGAAGGAAACCGGCGATCCGGTTGACTTGAAGCCGATGAATTCCTTCGAGCGCAAGGTGATTCATGATGTGGTGCGCGAGGAGGGGCTGAAATCTCGTTCCCATGGCGAAGAGCCTCGTCGCTATGTCACGGTGTATCTCAAGGCGAATGTCGATGCGGCCGATGAGGACGTCGACATTGAGGATGAGCAGGAGTAATTCGCATTCCTCTGTGCGTGGCGTCATGCTGAACGAATCGCAACATCCGGCTTAGTTGGCGAGATGTTGCGATTCGTTTGACATGACGCTGTGTTGTGTATGGGTGCGTGTTTCACGTGAAACAAAGCGAGGGGGTCTAGCATGACGGATCAGCTGGAAGATTCACCGGTGCTTGCCGAAGTATTGGGGGATGCGTTGCCGCAACTGGAACGCTTCCATGCCAAGCTTGAGCAAGAGGGGGAGCCTCGTGGTCTGATTGGTCCGCGAGATGTCGATATTATTTGGGAACGGCATATTCTCAACTCCGCAGCCATTGTGCCATATGTGCAGGAAGCCGCGCGTGGTGCACGCTACAAAACCGTGGCCGATGTGGGCAGTGGCGGTGGCTTCCCTGGATTGGTGGCCGCCGCATGCTTGCCGGATCATGAGTTCACATTGATTGAACCCATGGAGCGACGTGTTGAATGGCTGGATGAGTGCGTGCGTGAGATGCAATTGCCCAATGTGCGTATTATTCGCGGCCGCTCTGGAGAAGTGATTGCGAAAGTGCGGAAGCATGCCATCCATCCATACGCGGTGGTGACATGCCGAGCGGTGGCGCCGATGACCAAACTTTCTGGTTGGACATTGCCGTTGCTGAAGCCCTCCGGTCGTCTGGTCGCGCTGAAAGGTCGGTCTGCACAGGCCGAGCTTGAGAAGGCCGCCGATCAGATCACGCGCTTTGGCGGGCGCAACGCACGGGTTGTTGAAGCTGCCGTGGGCCCTGGCCTGGAGTCCACGCATGTGGTTCTTGTGGATAAACGATGATTGGTGAATCGCCAATGTATGCTCAGTTATCCACATTTCATCACAACACTCAAAATTATCCACATTTGTTGTGGAAAACTGTGGAGAAGTCACAATCATTGATTTTTCAAGGGTTTTGGGGCTTAATTCTGAGGCCAGAAAGACATGATTGGTTGCGGTTATCCACAGTTATCCACATTGAATGAGTTTTTGGTGGATAACTTGCAATATCGGAAACCAGTGTCCGTATGAGAGAGACAATGGAACATACGTCTGTACAAGGAGGAGCGATGTCCGATCAGGAACATCAGTCCGAACGGATCGAATCCGCAGCGGATACGCTTCAGCGTATTTTTGGCGACGGCAGCTCGGCGCTGGGTGCGCAGATCACTGATGAATCGTCGCGCTATCAGGCATTAAGCAAGGTTGTTTTCCCGCATCCGAAACGTACTAGGCTGATTGCAGTGGCCAATCAGAAGGGGGGAGTGGGCAAAACCACATCCACAGTGAATATGGCCGCCGCCCTGGCCAGCCATGGTGCCCAAGTATTGGTTATCGATATGGATCCGCAGGGCAACGCTTCGACTGCATTGGGAGCGCCGCATGCCTCCGGCAGCGCATCCGTATACGATGTGATCGAAGGGCGTTGTGGACTGGGCGATGTTATTTCAGTATGCCCTGATTTTTCGACTCTTGACGTCGTGCCTGCATCCATTGATTTGAGCGGTGCCGAACTGGAAGTGGCGGATCTGCCCAATCGCAATACCCTGCTCAAGGAGGCGCTGGAGCAGTTCCTGCAGCAGTCCGACAAACACTATGACTATGTGTTTATCGATTGCCCGCCCAGCCTGGGTTTGCTGGTGATCAACGCCATGTGCGCGGTCACCGAGATGCTGATTCCCATTCAGGCGGAATACTATGCGCTGGAAGGTTTGGGGCAGCTGATCAACACCATCGGATTGGTGCAGGAGCATTTCAATCCCGTGCTGCTGGTATCCACCATGCTGGTGACGATGTTCGATCGTCGCACCCTGCTCAGCCGCGAAGTATATGGCGAAGTAAAAAGCCATTATCCGAACATCGTGCTGGACACCACGATCCCGCGCACGGTGAAAATATCAGAAGCCCCCAGTTTTTCACAGTCTGTTATCGCCTATGATCCGCGTGGTATCGGCGCCATCGCCTATGGTGAGGCGGCATTGGAATTCGCCAAACGATCCCCGAATGTCTTGGAAGCGATTGATGCGAGGAGAAAGGCACACTAATGGCATCGAAATCACGACTTGGCAAAGGCCTTGGCGCTTTGTTCCCCTCGCTGCCCGGTGATGAAAAACCTGCGCAGTCAACCTTGGAGGAAGCGACCGGCACGCTGACCAGCGCATCGAAATCCGCTGAACCGAAAACACAGCAGGATACGCGCACTCAGAAGACCGACAACGCCACGAGCACTGCTTCTGCTGCACAGTCCGAACACAAGCCCCAGGTCAACAAACCCCAAGTTAAGGCAAAGCCAACCAAACGTGCGGCCATGCCTGCCATCGGCACCATGGCTCACCCCAGCGACCTGTTCTTCGGGGGAGAGGCAGATCCCACCATCGCTCCGAAGGCCAGTGTGCAACCGGTTGCTGCTGATGCTAAGAAATCTCAGCTTGTAAAAACCACTGCCACGAACACGTCATCCAAGGCTTCGCAGAAGCATGTTTCACGTGAAACATCTGCCGGCGAAGACAAGCCAGTTGAGGAATTGAAGCCTGTCGAAGGTGGTTATCTGGCTGAGCTGAAGCTCAGCGATATCGGTCCGAACGTACATCAGCCGCGTACCATTTTTGATGAAGATGAGCTCAATGAGCTCGCTGCGTCGATTACCGAAGTCGGTGTACTGCAACCGATTGTAGTGCGTAAGCGTCCGGCTGCGCAGATCGAAGCCGCTAAAAAGGCGCAATCCACTGATCAGTCTGCCAGTGCCAATCCCTTCGCTGGTCATATGGATAGCCCATATGAATTGATCATGGGTGAGCGTCGTTGGCGTGCATCACAACTGGCTGGTCTGCAAACCATTCCTGCAATCGTCAAAACCACTGCCGATGACGATATGCTGCGTGACGCCTTGCTGGAAAACCTGCATCGCGTTGCCCTCAATCCGTTGGAAGAGGCTGCGGCCTATCAGCAGATGATTGAGGAATTCGGACTGACTCAGGCGCAACTGTCCAAATCGGTGTCCAAATCGAGGCCGCAAATCGCCAACACCTTGCGACTGCTTAACCTGCCGGTCAGTGTGCAGAAGAAAGTCGCCGCCGGTGTGCTGTCCTCCGGTCATGCGCGCGCCTTGCTCGGTCTGAGCAGTGCCGAGGAGATGGACAAGCTGGCGTCACGTATTATCGCCGAAGGATTATCGGTGCGCAGCACCGAGGAAATCGTGGCGATGAAAATTGCCTCGGGGGAGCAGCCCAAGAAACCCAAGACCTCGAAAACCAATCCCTGGGTCGGCTCCGCAATCCAGCAGAGCCTGGAGAATCACTTCGATACCAAGGTGTCCATTAAGGGTTCCGCCAAACATGGACGCATTGAAATTGTGTTCTCCTCGCCTGAGGATATGGATCGTATTCTCCAGCTTCTGGTTCCTGCACAAACCAAGCCGGAACAGGGCTGGGTCTGAGCTGTATATCGCGATACCTATATCGCATATCGCAGTCATGATGTGTGTTGGTTGGTGACGGCGCCATTGCCGTTACCAACCAACACATTAGTGTGGCTATGCGACTACTAGCCACTGTGCTTACTGGTTATTGCTGCTGCGCGAGGTAGTGCTGTGCGTCCAAAGCTGCGCGGCAGCCCATGCCGGCGGCGCTAATGGCCTGTCGATAGGTGCGATCCACGCAGTCGCCGGCGGCGAAGATGCCGGGCTGGTTGGTGCGCGTGCTGTCACCATCGACCACAATATAACCATCATCATCCGTCTGAACCAAGGGCTTCAGGAAGTCGGTGGCCGGCGTGTGCCCAATGGCCACGAATACGGCATTCGTGTCCAACGTGCCTTCCTCACCGGTTTGTGTATTGCGCGTGGAAATGCTGGTCACATGAGCCGGGGCGGCGGGGGAGTTGCCCGCCAGAGTCAGTCCGATGCGAGGCTTGGCTGGCGCTGCCTCGGCAGCGCTGCCATGCACCGCAGTCACTACGGTATTGGTTAGCAGTGTGAGCTTCGGGTTGGCTTTGGCACGATCCACCATAATCTGGGAAGCGCGGAACTGGTCGCGACGATGAATCAGCGTGACGCTGGATCCGAAGCGGGTAAGAAACAGCGCCTCCTCGAATGCGGAATCGCCGCCGCCCACCACAACAATCGGTTTGTTCCTGAAGAAGAATCCGTCGCAGGTGGCGCAGTATGACACGCCATGTCCGGATAGCTCGCGTTCGCCGGGCACATCCAAGGTGCGGAACTTGGAACCCGTGGATACGATAATCGAGCGGGTATCTACGGTGGAATCATCCGACAAGTGCACGCGGTACATTGAGTCGATGCGCTCCACTCTGGTAACGTCCTCCGCAATCGATTCCAGTCCGAATCGTTCGGCCTGTTCACGCATGCGATCCATCAGTTCGGGGCCAAGAATGCCCTCCGGGAAACCGGGGAAGTTCTCCACCTCGGTGGTGTTCACCAGCTGACCTCCGGGAGCTAGGGAACCGGTGATCATCAATGGATGCAAACCGGCACGCCCCAGATATATCGCCGCAGTGTAGCCGGCTGGTCCAGATCCGATAATCAGTACGTCATGCAATTGAGTCATGCCGTCCACTGTAATACCATGCACGGTTATGCTCTACGCACAGAGCGCAAAAACAACGCCGGTATGTTTCACGTGAAACATACCGGCGTGCTGCGAATGATCGTGAGTCTAATCAGCTTCTATTAGAACACCTCTACCTTTTCGATATAGAGCTGATTCTGCGGCAGGCTGTCAGTCGGCACCCACAGAATCAGATCCTGCGTATTGATTACGCGGGTGAACGGAATTTCCGTGGTGCCACCTTCGGCGAATTCAAATTCGGCCACCTGATCGCCCTGCGTCGGGTCGCCCGTGGTGTTTGCGCGAATATAGCCCTTGCCTCCGGACGTACGGATGGTGATGGTCATGCGATACACGTCGTGCGGTTGATCCAAATGCAGATAATAGGCGTAGCCCGACTGTCCACCGGGGTTGGTGAGGAAATTGCTGGAAGCAACAGTGTAGGCTGTTGTGTTCACATGTTTGGGATCAGGTACGGCCTTGGAATCCTTGTCGCCAGTTTTGACCTTATCCTTGGTGTTCTTGCTGTCGCTGCTGCTCGTGCTACTGCTATCACTGTCGCTGTTGCTACTGGTAGTGTTCGACGACTGAGTGTTCTCGTCGTTCTCTTCCTCGGAATCCGACGTTTGCCCGCCGGTGGAGCTGCCGAAGGGAACATCGTCCACATCAAGCTCAGGCCACTGGCCCTCGGAAACATTATTGGAACGATCGGCAGGGCTCAACGAACTGCCTTGGAACGCATTCATCGCCCAGATCGCTGCCGCAATCACCACCAGCACAGCCACCACGATGGCCACCACTTTGGTGGACAAGCTGCCGAACAGCCGCTCGTCGGGAAGCTTGTCGTTTTCTTCGGTGTGCGCATGATCCTGCGGAGTGAAGCTGGGCGGCACCGGATTCATGGCGGCGATTTGCTCCTGCTCATATTCCAGCGCGCGCTCGGACTCCTCACCGGGGGCAATCGGACGACCATCGGCATCAAACACCGGGATACGACTGGTGGTTTCTCCCACACCAGCCTCGGCGGTCGAAATCGGCACCGTGGGGTGGATATTGTCGCCAGCGGGCATGGTATGCGGGTGCATCGAAGTGAACCAATCGCCGGTGTCTTCACCGGACAGATTTTCGTCGCGCCATGCTTCGGAGAGATTATCGCTGAGATTGAAATCAAACAGTCGACGTTCCTTGTCACCCGCTTGACCGGAAGCGGCATTGCCAGCATGATTGTGCGCATCGGCAGCGTCTTCGTCAGTGTCGCCCACGAAAGCGAGGGCGGGTAATGACTGGTTGATGGCCAGATTGGGCAGCTTCTCGCTGCTGATCAGCGTATCCGGGATATCGGCGACATCCTGTTCATCAACGGATGCCAACATGGCAGTAGCAATTGAGCATTCACCGCTGACATGCGGCAGCGCAATATCCGTGTCCGCCAAGTCGGTCAGGGGCTTCCAATCGCCCAGCAATGCCTCAAGCTCGATCAGTGCAGCCATAGGCAGCGTCGAATCGTCGTCATCCATCAGCGCCAAACCACGCTTGACAATGACCTGGAATTCCATCGGAGTATCGGCCGGCAGACGATCCATGGAGAATGCGGTGTCGGTGGTGCTCGGCGTGCGCGTGAGCATGGCATACAGCAACGCTGCCAACTGGCGCACGGCATGACGTTCGATAGGGGTGTACGGTGCCGTGCCCGACGTATCTGCCAGCAGGCACGAGAATGGGGCATCGGCAATCTGCACTCCGGACGCAGTGATGCGCACCGTGTCGGTGGACAGGATGATTTCCGCGGGGTTATTGCCGTCGATAATCGGGCGAATCGCCTCAATGGTTTCGCCGACAATCGAACGCATGGCGTCATAGCTGAGCAGCGAACCCGCAGCGCCGGCGAAATAATCGGTAAGGGACAGGCCCTCATCCAATGGGGTGATAACCAGCATCACCTCGGCCTGTGGACGATACTTCAGCACGGGCACGAAATGAGCGGGGCGGCTGGCCGCGATACGCCCGGTCAGGGAATTCACCGGTGCCAGCGCCTGGCCTGAGGTGACAATGGCCAACTGGCAATCCTTGGCCATTACACGATCGCTGGCCTTCCACACCGTAAGTCCCGGCGCATGACGCAAAGTTGACACCAGCGTGTATCGGTTGAGAATGGTATCACCCAGTTGCGGTTTCATATGCTGTCCGGCTCCGTAATGTCGATGGTGGCTATGGGGGTTGGCCACGGTGGTGTTCGCAGTGTTCGTTGACATTCTAGCTTCGGGGCTGTCCTTGCGAACGGGCCCGCTCAGAGGCGATTCGCGCGTTATACAGTCGTTATTCAGCGCCCCAAACGCCTGCGCACAACCGTAAGCATGTCAGCCAGTTCCTTGACGCGCAGCAGCCAGAGCGCAGCCAGATAGACCACAGCCAGCACAATGGTGAGCACGGCGGCGATACCTATCGCGGCAAACCAGCTTATATGGCCGTCTTGAGGGGTGATGGACGCACCGAACAGGGTGGCGATCGGGGTCTTGAGCAACCAGGCCACCGCTCCGGCCACGGCGGCGGCGCCATAGGCTTTCGCATAGGTGAGGGCAACCGTGGCGCCTCCCATATGACGGTTGAATTTTCTACGTAACATCCACATCATCGTCACCAGTGTTACGGCACTGCCGATGCTCACACAGTAGGAGATGCCCGTCACCCAGTGTTCGGGCTGCAATACTTGAGAAACGCCGATCATCAGCGCGATAACGACGATGTATTGGACCAGCGTCGTCAGGAACGGATGCAGACCATCCTCGAAGGCATAGAAGGTACGTTGCACCAGCAGCACGGCCGAACCAAGCGGCAGCGCCCATGACAGGCCCGTCAGCGCGTAGGAGATCAGCATGGTTTCCTGCATGGATACCGACGGCAGCAGTGCGCGGATGATGGCCTCCGGATACACCACCATCGCGGCGGCGAAGAAGCAGATCATCAGTCCCACAGTGCTCAGTGCTCCGGTCAGATCGTGAGCGGCTTCGTCCAAATTATGGTCGGCGATGGAGCGTGAGATTTTCGGGAACATTGCGGTGGATACCGATACCGCAATCAGCGAATACGGCAGGATAAACAGCGTATAGGCATTCTGATAGGTGGCGTTGCCTGCGATGCCGGATGGGTTGGCACCATTGAAAAGCTGCGCCAGTTCCGGAGCGGATGTGGCAATGCGCGTGAGCATGATACCGCCGATTTCGCTGACGGCCACCACGCCCAATGAGCCCAACGCAACCGGGCCCATAGCCCGCAAACCGAAGCCGCCCAGCCCGAACTGCGGACGGTACTTGAATCCGACGCGGGCCATCGGCACGAACAGGATCAGAGCTTGGAAAGCCACGCCCAACGTCCAGGCGCCGGCGGTCAGAGCGATTTTATCCGTCGTCCAGAATCCCAACGGCTGTTCGTTGGCTTTGCCGAACAGCAGGATGAACGCACCGAAGCCGGCGCAACTGATGATGTTCGCACCGGTGGAGCTCCACGCGTAGGTGACGAAATGATCCTTGGCCGCCAATATCTGGCCCAACACGGTGTACAGGCCGTAGAAGAAGATCTGCGGCATGCACCACAGCGTGAAGGCGTTGGTGAGCGCAATCATATCCGGATTGGTGCTGCCCACATACAACCGGGTGAGCAGGGGAGTGGCGATGGCCATAATCGCCGTCATACCGAGCAGGATGGCGATGGCCAGCGTGACCAGACGGTTAAGGCGCTCCTGGGCGTCTTTCTCGTTCATGGTGCGTACGATCTGCGGCACGAGCACCGCATTGAAAATGCCGCCGGACACCAACGTGAATACCGATTGGGGAATCATGGAGCCGGCCTGATAGGCGTTGGCCGCCAAACCGGTGGTGCCAATGGCTGCGGCGAGCAGTATGGTGCGCAGCTGGCCAGTGACGCGCGAGGCGGCCGTGCCGCTGGCCATGATCAGGGAATTACGCCCTACCGTGGAACTCATTCGTCGGGATCCTTTGTGCGGTTGAATTGACGCCACAGGCCCACGATGCCAAGCAGCACCGCAAAGCCGATGATAATAAAGCCGGACATATCGCTAATGCGCAGCACGCTGGTAATCGGTGTGTCCTGCGTGGCACCAAACGGCTGCCCCTGCCGGTCAGCCAGCGATACATGCGCAACGGTGGAGCCGGAGGTAGACACGCGGATGGTGAACGCCACCTGGGCGTCGGAGCGTGCCGGAATATCCAGTTCGTTGGTGCTGGACGTGACGATCTGCATCGAATCGGTAATCGAATTCACCTGCACTCCCACCGCATACGGCAGTTCGTTGCTTACCGTCACCGGCATCTGTGCCGATTCGCTGAACACGGACACCGATTCGGACGGCGTGATCACCACGCCGCTGAGCAGCGTGTCAGCCAGCGTGCGTGCGCCGGTGACCATCTGCTGACGATTACCGGTATCACTGTCGCCATCCATGGCGCACAGGGCCATGGCATCGTGCGCGGCCAGCAGAGAGCCTATCCATGCGGTGGGGTCGGTGTCATGCTGGGCGGTGCTGCTGGCATCCTGACGTGCCAATGCCTGCGGATCGGACAAGGCATCCACATCCACACCGTTTTTCAGCACGGAGGTAGCCATGCGCATAATGTCGTGACGGCTGGCGGTCAGCTGCTTCAGTGCGGAGCGCGTGTCACCGACATCGGAACGGGCGTTTTCGGTATCCTCGGAGCTTTCGCTTTGCGCATCCTGATCATCCTGCGCGAGATTCACGCTGTCACTTACGCTGTAGGGATCAGCCTGCGCCATGGTGTGCAAATCGGTGAGGTTGAGCCAGTCGGCCTGTTCCAGCGCGCTCATCACCTGCTCGATCCATTCGGCGGAAGCGTTGCGGTCGAAGGTGGTGAGCAGATAGCGTTCGGTGTAGGGCTGCTCCATCTGATAGAACGCGCTTTGCGCAAGCAGACGTGCCAGTCGGCCGGCATCGCTGGTTTCCGCTGTGGCATCATCGCTGGTGGCCTGGCCGTGGGTCAGCGTGCTGAGCTCATGCTGCTCCTTGAGCACGGTGACGTCGCCCGCCTCGGTGTTGACCACATAGGTGCCGGTATGCACGGTGGCCGTGCGCTCCTCATCAAAGGACGAATCGGCGATCACTGTGCTATAGCCTTGCTCACGCGCCGCTGTTAGCGCTTCCATTGACCAGCCGGAATCGCCCTGCCAAGCGTAGGTGTCGGTCGAAGCCTGATTGTCGCCTATGGCGGAACGGTAGCTGCTCAACGCCTGTTTGGCGGACCACTGATCCGTGTAGATGCCGGCGCTCTCATAAGCCTCAGCGTCGTTCAGCGAACCATAGGTGGTGATGTCGAAATCAGAGGGCTGCATGATGCCGGCATAACCGGCAAAGTTTACAGATTCCTTGGCATTGTGCGCGTTTGTTGTCTGCGTCGCCTGCGTCTGAGATGTTTGTATGGCCTCCAGATAGCTGGGATCGGCCACCACCTGCAGCTGCTGATGTTTGGACAGCGTTTGGGTGCGGGAATGATCGCCAGCGTCGGCGACCAGTGCCGAAGTGGTGCCTTCGTCGGTATCGGCGACCAGTTCGTTGATCACCGTGCCGTCGACCTGCCAACTGTCTGCGGTAAGCGGCAAAGCCACGGTGAGGTTCATATCCGGGGTTTTGGCGGTGGTCAGACCGTCGCCTGAGCGGGTTAGGAAGCTGTGTGTTTCGGCTTGTGTCTCCGCTTGTTGTTCGCCTTGTGGCTCGTTTGTGGTGCTATAAGACACCAGCAGCGGCTTTGGGCCCCATGAGGGGATGGAAGCCAGCGTGTGCTGGTTGCTGTCCACATCTACGCTGACGGTAACCGAATCACCGGCCGGCATGGCCGGCACGCTTGCGGAACCCAGTTCATCAGGGGTGGGGATGGGTGCGTTGCCTTCGGCCCAGTTTTGGATGTCGGAGCGGGACACGAAGGTGAACAGCGTATTGGTGCTGACCTTCAATGTGCCTGCAGGTGTGGTTTCGTTGCTGTTATTGGTTATGGAAACCTTGATATGGAACCCCGACGTGCTGGTGACCACAGGCGTGGTCTGCGTGATGGTCAGTGTTGCAGCCTGCGTTGAAGACTGGGATTCGGAGGTTGCGGTTTGCGTGTCTGTGCCGTTGGCATCTTCGGCGCGGGCGCTTAAGGGGGCAGCCAGCATCGCCACAAGGGCGAGGCCCGCCGCAAGGGCGCGCATGATGCGAATACCGTGGCGTGCGGGTAGATTCACTCGTTTGCCTGCCTGTTCTTCTTCTTTTTGGCGTAAAGCCATGCGATTTTGCGTTCGTTCGGGTAGCTCAACACGTCGTCAAGATCTTCAAAACGCACCCAGATGGCGTCTTCTGCTTCATGATCGGGATCGCCCTCCACAGTCAGCGAGCCGCCGATCTGCCGAAGCGCGTAATGATGCACCAGCTTGTGCACGCGCTGCGTGCTGCCGGTGAACCAATAGTCAATGGTGGCTATCGAATCGATGACCTCGCCCAGAATGCCGGTTTCCTCATGCACTTCGCGCACAGCGGTTTGCTGGGGCGTCTCTCCGCGTTCAATATGGCCCTTGGGCAAACACCATTCCAAATGCCCGGAGCGTGAGTGCCGGGCAATAATCGCCACACGATTCTGATCATCGAAAATCAGCCCGCCAGCCGAATATTCGCGCACCACGGGCAGTTCCTGCGCATCCAGCGAGGCGAACGTGGTGGGATTATCCGACTTGCGGCGCTGCGGCATCATGGCGGGGGAAGGGCCACGTGGCGTGCGACGTGTGAGTGTATGCTGCGAACGCCTGCCAAACACCGTCGCCGGAGTCGGATGTGCCGGTGAGGATTGTTGTTCGACCGGTTGCGTGATGGAGGTTTCGATCGCGGCCGATACTGCGATTGCGACCGTATCGGCATCCGCTTCGGCGGCGATGTCATCGCTTTGTCCCTCGATGGTTTCGCTGGCGGTGGCGATGGTCACCGTGGCCCGCATCCCGAATACGGTTGCCGGAGTCGGGTGCGCCGGGCGCGTCGCCGAGTGCTGAACAGCCTCAGAAAGCTCTTCTTGATCATGCGCATAAGATGCCGGCGCGGCAGTGTGGGCGTCTTGCTCATCGCTTTCAGTGCTGTCTCGATGTGCGCTCCCAGCAGCGTCAATAGGCTCAGAATCGGCGGATTTCCGCGGTGTTTCCGAGGTATAGAACAACTGGGCTTGGGTATGGTTATCCGCCGAGTTGGCAGTTTGCCCCAGCATGCGGGCAAGGTCGGCGGGTGTAATCATGCTCTCCACCTTACTCAATTCTGTGTGCAGGTGGGGTAACGGTATGCTGGTAGGGCAGAAAAACGTATTATGACGGAAAGGTGTGCCTTGGTTTTCGAAGTATGGCCCGAAGCCATCGAACTTGGCCGAATGTTCGCCGAACAGGGCTATGAGCTGGCATTGGTCGGCGGTCCGGTCAGGGATTTGCTCCTGCACCGGCCCAGTCACGACCTGGACTTCTGCTCATCCGCCAGACCCGAACAATTCGAACCGATTCTGCGCCGTTGGGGGCATGACGGTTTTTGGGACATGGGCCGTAAATTCGGCACGCTGGGTGCCATGCGCCGGCGCAAGGATGGCACCGAGGTCAAGGTGGAGGTGACCACCTACCGTTCGGATACCTATGATCCCGATTCACGCAAACCCGAGGTCAATTACGGCGACACGCTGGAAGGCGACCTGTCACGCCGCGACTTCACCGTCAACGCGATGGCCCTGCGCGTGCCCGACCTGGAATTCGTGGATCCTTTCGGCGGTGCCAGCGATCTGGCCAAGGGTGTGTTGCGCACCCCGGTCGACCCTTATCAGTCGTTCGACGATGATCCGCTGCGCATGATGCGTGCGGTGCGTTTTGTGGCCCAGCTTGGCTTCACCATCGTGCCCGACACTGCCGCTGCCATCAGCGAGATGAAGGATCGCATCGATATCGTCTCCGCCGAACGCGTACGCGACGAACTGACCAAACTGCTGCTTTCCGACCGTCCGCGCGCCGGACTGGAGGCGTTGGTCGAATCCGGCTTGGCGGATATTGTCTTCCCGGAAATCCCGGCGCTGCAGCTGCAAATCGACGAGCACCATCGTCATAAGGACGTATTCGAGCACACGATGATTGTGCTGGAACGCGCCATCGCGCTGGAAACCGGTCCGGACGGCCCGGTGCCGGCCCCTGACCTGACGCTGCGTCTGGCGGCTGTCATGCACGACATTGGCAAGCCGAAAACGCGACGTTTCGAGCCGGGCGGCAAGGTGAGCTTCCACCATCATGACGCGGTGGGCGCCAAAATGACCCGCAAGCGTCTGCGCGCCCTGCGCTTCGACCACCATCTCATCGAGGATGTGTCCGAACTGGTGGATTTGCATCTGCGCTTCCACGGCTATGTGGATGAGCCGTGGACCGACTCGGCCGTGCGGCGCTACGTCAAGGACGCCGGCCACCTCTATGAGCGGCTCAACCGCCTGACCCGCGCGGACGCCACCACCCAGAACAAGCGCAAGGCACTGGTGTTCTCCCAGGCCATGGATGAGATGGAGGAGCGCGTTCGCGAACTGAAGAAGAAGGAAGACTTCGACGCGATTCGCCCTGATGTGGACGGCAATGAAATCATGGAACTATTGGGTCTGGAGCCCGGTCCCATGGTCGGGCGCGCCTATAAGCACATGCTGGAATACCGTCTGGATAATGGGCCGGTAGAGCATGATGTGGCGGTGGCCGAGCTTAAACGTTGGTATGCCGAGCAGCAACCGGCGTGATGGTGCGTGATGGTGCGAGCTTGCGCGAGCCGGTCCGCGGAACCATAATCATGCAATAACCAACGTGGGATACATGCGAAAAGCCGGGGATTCCTGAACAAGAATCCCCGGCTTTTCGTACACAGGTATGGTTGGTTGTATGTATGGCTGTGTCTTACTTACTGAGCGGCAGGATACACGTCGTGCTCATCGTCAGCCGGCAGATCGGTCATCGAATCGGCAGCCACGCAGTTGCTGATCTCGGTGATTTCCTTGCCTTCCTGCGGCGAGGACGACAATTCCTTCAAATCGCTGAATGTGGCACCCAGCACCACGTCGATCAGCTGATCCTCGCGCGCCGTCATCACCATCGTGGCATCGGTGAAGTTGCCGGCCAACGTGTAGGCCTGATTGATGGCGTTCTTGCCGAAATAGATGATGGTGCGTTCTACGGTGGTGGAGGAGTAGCTATCGACCACGGTGATGGTGAAACCGCGGTTGGCCAGCGCCTCGCTCACCGCCTTGGCGAACTGGGAGCGATTGGTGCCGTTGCGCACGCGCACGCCTACGGAACCGTTGGCCACATACCTGGCCTTGCCGTCTTCTCCCTTGACCGCGCAGGGTGCGGTGTTGCCGTAGTTCGGTTCGGCGACAGGCGTGGACACCAATCCCAGTCCGAACACGTGCATGTTGAACAACAAGGCGATGACGAACACCACCGCCATTACGGCACCGCTGATGGAGAATACGATTGTCTGCTTGCGGCGAACATACGCCTTGCGCGCCTCGCGTTCATCAACCTGCATCATCGTTGTTTCCCTTCGATTGTGGGCTTGCTGTTACCTTAGCGTCACTGCGTGACGCCGATAATGGGGTGTGCGGGGGCCTTGGCGCGAATGATGCGATCCACCAGCTCGGCTGTTCGCCAGGCTTCGATAACACGTTGCGCTGTGGCGTCATCCGGAACGAATGCCACCACCGAAGGGCCGGAACCGGAGATAAACGCATGTCGTGCGCCCGCCTCACGGGCGGCGTCGATGGCATGACCGGAGCGTGGGTGCAAGCTGATTGCGGCCGCCTGCAGATGATTGCGGTCGTCTGCTCCCGCACCCACCACATCAAAGGTGCGATACACCTCAGGGGTGCTCAGCTGCGACTGATAGGCACCCACCAGCACATCACCGGCGAACCCCTGGTCGATGAGCTGCTGTGGGTCGATTGCTGTGATGCGTTCGCCAAAGCCAGTGCCCTGGGCGTAGCCGCCGCTTAAGCAGAACGGCATATCGGCACCTAGGGTGGCGGCGATGGGGCGCAACTGTTCGATGGTCCAGTTCAGTCCCCATAACTGATTGACGGCCAGCAGCGTGGCGGCGGCATCGGCCGATCCACCACCCAAGCCGGCACCTACGGGGATGCGCTTGGTGATGGTCAGGGCCACATCCGGATCGCGGCCGGCGGCCTGCGCCATGGCGAATAGGGCCAGCACCGCATGATTGCGGCGCATATCACTGCTGGATGAGGCCAAATCACCCAGATGCGCGCCTTCCAATTCCAGCGAAAAACCAGCGCCCGGCATTTTGGCGGTGGCTGTTACGGTGTCATAGACGCCCACGGCACAGTAGATGGTATCGAGTTCATGTCTGCCGCCCCACTCGTCGTGGGTGGGGCCCACATGCAGCGTCAGATTGGTTTTGGCAGGGCAATCGACGCTCACTGTGGCAGTGGTGTGCGATTGGCTGCTTTGTTCCTGAACAGGCAGGGGACGCATGCGGGTGGCTACGGGAGTCATCGGGCCACCTCGCCGTCGGCTTCGGATGTGTCGGCAGTATCTGCAGTGTCTGCCGACGCCGTGGTATGTGCGGCGACGGCGTGGGCCAATGCTGCGAATTCGTCGATGGTCAGCGTCTCGCCGCGTCGGGTCGGGTCGATTCCGGCCGATTCGAAGGCTTCGGCGCTCACTATGGTTTTCAGTGCCGCATGCAGGGTTTTGCGTCGCTGGCCAAAGGCGGCATCGATCAAGCGGAACACCAGTTCACGATCGGGCGCATCGGGGCCATTGCAGGGTGCTTGCGCATCATCGGCGGTGTAGCGGGTGAATTTGACCAGAGCGGAATCTACATTCGGTGCCGGCCAGAATACGTTGCGCCCGATGGTGCCCACGCGCTCCGCGGTGCCGTACCAAGCGAGTTTGACGCTTGGGGTGCCGTAGATTTTGGAGCCGGGCTTGGCGGCCAGACGGTCGGCCACCTCCTTTTGCACCATCACCAGGAACGAGCCGAGATTATCGAAGCGTTCCAGCAATGTGAGCAGGATTGGCGTGGCCACGTTGTACGGCAGATTGGCCACCAGCGTGAACGAGTCATCATCGTTGAAATCAGGCAGATTGGCCGGGGAGACGGTCAGGGCATCGCGATTGACCACAGTGAAACGATCCGAAGCATCGGGCATGAACTCGGCGATGGTGCCCGGCAGGCGTTCGGCCAGCGGCGGATCGATTTCCACGGCGGTCATCGTGGCACCGGTTTCGAGAATCGCCAGGGTGAGCGAGCCCAGGCCCGGCCCCACTTCCATCACATGATCGTCGGCTGTGACACCGGCTTCGCGCACGATACGGCGCACGGTACCAGGATCGATGACGAAGTTCTGCCCGAATTTCTTGGTGGGGCTGATGCCCGCATCGGCTGCGATACGGCGAATATCCGCCGCACCCAGCAGGTGTGCGGTCTCTCGCGGCTGACCGGAGGCTGGAACGGCGACCTGTTCGGCAGTATCGGTGACCATGACTATCCTCAACTTCTCTTCAATGACCTGTGTTGTGCTGTCTTGTGCGGCGGCGTCGCGCTAATACCAGCCGACCTCTTCGGAATGACGCCATGCTTCGGATGGGCTGCCGTACCGCTGGGCTATATACGACAATCCCCAGTCGATTTGCACGGCGGCGTCGTCCCGGTAGTTCGCGCCGAAGGCGGCCATTTTGTCGGCCGGCAACGCCTGAGGAATGCCGTAGGCGCCGGAACTGGCGTTTTCCGCGTACCACAGCCAGCTGGATTCGCGCATCCAGAGTTTAAGCAGGCAATCCCATTCGTTGCCGGTCCAGCCGCGCTGGGCCGCCGCTCCTGCCGCATAGGCCTGCGCTTGGGCCGGTGTCGGATGCCAGAGGCGGCCGGAAGGTGTTGTGGTATTGCCGGTGCTGCCGCCGGTGTCGCCGGATCCGGTATTGTCTGATGGAGTGTCGTTGGTATCGGCGTTGGGGGTGTCGGACGGCGTATCTGTTGCGTTGTTATCGCTGGTATTATCGTTGCCGCTGTTGCCGGTATTGCTATTGCCGCTGTTGCCGGTATTGCTATTGCCGGTATTGCCGGATGCATTGGGCGAGGTAGTGGACCCGCCCGTCGTGCCTCCAGCGGAATTGCCGGAGGTGCTGCTGTTGCCTGAGGTGGTACCGGACGAACCTGCGGTGGATCCATTACCCGAAGCGCTGCCGGACTGGCTGCCGGATGTGCCGGAATTACCGGTGCTGCCCGATGTAGACGGCCCCACGGCGACGATCTGATCGACGGGCATGGTGGTGACGGTTTCGGACTCCACTGTTTCGGATTCCGCCACACCATCCACATAGGTGACGTTCAGCGTTTGGGTTTTCTCGCCGTTAACACCCTGCTGGCGAATCTCCACCTGACCTGCCGCCAAGCTCGAGTCGACAATCGTCTGTGTGGAGAACGGCACGGAAACCGTGCGTGTTTCTTGGCCATGGGTGACGCGTTGCACGCGCAGAATCGTGGTGCCATTATCTTTTTCGACGCTGACGCGATCCTCCTTGTTCAACGTGATGCCTTTGGAATCAAGAATCGAGGCTGCGGGCAGCTTGCCGTTGGGGGCCACGGAACTTTTGCCGTCGGCAATGACGGTAACCGGTCCGTTGGCGTTAATCACCAGGCCGCCGGTGAGCTGATTGTAGACGTTATCGATATCCACGGTGATGGAGGCGGCGTTGGTTTCGTTCTCTTCAAAGAAACCAAGCAGCTGGTCGACGCTGGTGGCCACGGTCCAGAACGGCACCTGAACGCCGTCGATGGTGATGGTGGTCTGATAAGCGGAACGCACGGTAACCACGGCATGGTTGGCCAAATGGTCGCCGGACGAGGTTTCGACCAGATCATGTGTTTTGACGTCGATGCCCTGCTCTTGCAACAAGCGGGTGGCAGTCATCGCATAGGTACTGACAGTGGTGGTTTCGCCATTGACGGTTAACGCCACGGTTTTGCGGGCGGTAAAGGCGAAACTGCCGATCATTGCCGCGCTCAGACTAATCACGCACGCGGCTACGCGAATGCGCCGCAACATCGCGAACCGCTGCGGTGTCCAACGCCTTGTCATAGTCCCTCCCTGATTGGGCTGTTATAGAGTCTGAATTGCCAATATGCTAAGGCTCCATCGTATCGGCTCAGGAGGAATAGTGGTTTTCCCTCTCGCCACCATCACCACACCAACACCTGCAAGATGGTCTATACCCTTCAACAAGGTAAAGAAAAAGGGGGCGGGAGAGAAGGGGATGTTCCCGCCCCCTTAGGCGCGGAGCTGGTTGGGGGACGCTCCGCCCTCATTCCAGGAAGCCCGTAGTTGGGGGGAAGGCTCCTGGAGTACTTACCCAAGGTAAGACTCTTGCGTAGAAAAGCTACGTATCACACATAATACGCCCTTTTCATGCGCGACGAGCCTCTTGTCGGGATCGAACCGACGACCTGCCGCTTACAAGGCGGCCGCTCTGGCCATCTGAGCTAAAGAGGCTTGTTTGTTCTCACAGCGTAATCATGATAATGATGCGCTGTTTTCAAACATGACCAGCTTACCAGCTGGTTGCGGTTGGTCAATTCAACTGACCACACGGTGTGCCTTATCACGCCAATAATGGTCGCTGAATGACCACTGGGTGCGATAAAGCACATAGATTCTTTTGTGTCCGTTGGTTGTTTGGAGGTTATTGGTAAGTGCTATTCGGTCAGTGAGATCGGCTTGCCATCCGCACCGATCGAGGGCATAGCACCTTCCTTGCCGACCTGGTCAGCATCCAGACCAATGGACTTGAGGAAGCCATCCACCAAGGTCATATCCGCCAACGACACGTCCGTGGTCTTCCAATACTGATCGTTGATGGTCAGGGTGGGCGAGGAGAAGTTGCCGCTGGAATTGAACAGCTCAGGGCGACGAATCGTGTAGTTGTTCGAGGCGGTGAGCCATTCCACGTACTCGTTGTCGCCGCTGAAGGCCTGGGCAGCCACTTCCTCGCTGACGCCGGCCTTAACGGCCTGCTCCTCAAGCTTGGTGTTGTCGGTGGGCGTGTAATTGGACAGCTCGCCGGGCTGGAAGTCCTCGGCGTAGATATTGGCGATGTATTCCAGCAGATGCTCCGGGTCGTCGTCATGCTCGGCGATGTAGATGGCACCGTTGAACGCACGGTTGGAATAGTCGTCGGAACTCTTGTTGTTCTGGAAGTTCAGGAAGTGCAGTTCAATATTGAGCTGGCCGGCCTGCATGAGTTTGATCAGCGTGGGGTCGAGCTGACGGTTGATGCTGGCGCAGCCGGGGCACAACGGTTCCATATAGATGGCAACGGTGGGAGCGTCCTTCACCTTGTCGTCGTAGCCGTTCTTGGAAATGACGAATCCCGCCTTGTCATTGGCCTTGGCTGGTTTGAGCTCAACCTGCTGCATGGCGGTGTATGCCTCGTCGACGCTTTGTGCGCTGGACTGATCGTCGCCGCTTGGCTGTATGGCCCGCCATACGAAGAATCCGGCGATGGCCACCAGCACCACAATCAACGCCACCACAATGCAGCCGATGATGGTCTGCTGCTTGCGCTCCTTGGCGGCCTGCTCGGCACGTGCGCGTGCCGCGGCGGCTTCGGCCTCGCGGCGTTCGGCGCGCGTGGTTCTCTTGACTTGGCGTTTCTGATCTGCCATGTGATCCCCTTTGGTAAGCAATATGCTGTGGCCCAATAATAACGACCAGCCCTGAGCCTAGGTCTGCTCAGAGCGGATTGAACGTGAATTCCATGTAAAAGTCAGGATACAGTCGAGGTGACGTCAGGCTAGGGGAGCCGGTTCGCGGGGAAGTCAGGCCGCAGGAGTCAGATCAAAGGGGCCCAGCTGATTGATGTTCCCAGCAGTATCATCGCACCCAGCAGCGCTGTAACGATAGCCCACAGTGTCAGCAGCATGGCGCTGCGGCCGCTATGTCGGGGTGTGGGTTGGGGCGTTGGTGCGGGAGCGCCGTCGAAGGTGAGCGGTGAAGGATTATCCGCCGGCTGTTTGCGCGCGAGTCCTCGCATCACGCCTGCGCCCAGACGCAGCAGCATCGATTGCGGGCCGAATGAGGAGACCAGCCAGCCGACGGCCATCGCACAACCTAGGGTTATGCCCGAAAAAGAGTTGGATATATCGGTAAGCAGAGGGAGGGGAATCGTCCAGCTGCCGCTGGGATTGATGGGCCACAGCAGGATTTGTGTGGGCAGGTTCAGCACCAGTGTGCCGGCCGCCGCGCAGAGCAGTGCGATGATGACTGCCAGTAGTGTGCGCGGAATCGTCATCAGCAGGGCTTTGACCACATGCCAAGGCAGTGATGCCGCGCGAATCCAGGTGTCGGATTTGCGCGTGCCGCCACGGCGCGATTCTCTCTCCAGCTGGGATTCGGCATTGCATCCCAGCGTGAGTAGCAGCCAGGTTATTGCAGCGGATGCCGTAACGGCGGCCAGTGGCATGATGGCCGCAAGAATGGCCAGGGGAAGAGCCAGCAGCAGTATCGGCAGCGTGGCGCGTTGAAGATATGAGCCGCGTTTCAGATCGGCGGGGTTGGGCGCGGATTGCTGGATCATCGCCTCGGTGGGTGCCACTTGGGCGGTGTGGTCGATGATGTTCTGCAATGCCGGGCGCACCTGAGGCGCTACGGCGGGTGGCTGCGGGGCACCGGGGAAACCGGGGTACGGTTGCTGCGGGTTGAGCGGCAGTGTGGCCTGTGACATAGCGGGTTGGGCTGGTTGCGGCGTGAAGGATGGCATTACTGCTGTGCGCTCGGCCAGTGGTGTGGTGGCACTGGTCAGGGGTGTGGTAGCGCCGGTTAGCGGTGCGGTGGCGTCAGCTAATGGTGTGGTGGCATCGGGGGAGGAGGTAGTGCCAGCCATTGGTGTGGTGGTATCAGCCAGCGGTGTTGTGACGTCGGCGAGCACCTGCGTTGGTCCTGCGTCAAGCGTTGACACAGGCGCGCCGGTGCCGTGCAGTGCATCAGACGCACGCCATAGGGTTCGTGGATTGTCGATATCGACGATATTGGCAGTACCGGTTGTGTCAGCGGAACCGACAGTGCCAGCGGACCTGACAGTGTCAGCGGAACCGGCTGAACCGGCCAAACCAAAAGGGGGCATCGCCTCTGTTTCCCCATTGGCCGCGCTTAGGGTCGCAATAGTGGGCGCGCCGGCGGCAGCACCACCCAACGGATTGGATTGGCTGTGCCATGCGTCGAATGCGATGGCCTGCAAAAGCTGATCCGGCGAACAGCGTTGGGTGCGATCAGGGCTGAGCGCCGAACGGAAGGCGGCCATCGTGCCGGCTGGCAGACCGGTGAGATTCGCGTTGCCGCGGGCCTCGCGTTCCAACACCGCCATCATCGGCTTCGTGCCGAATACGGGTGCGCCGGTAGCCGCGAACGCCAGAACCGAGGCCACCGACCACCAGTCGGTTGTCTCATCGGATTCGGCACCCTCGATGATTTCCGGGGCGATGAACCCTGGTGTGCCCATCACCAGCCCGGTGCGGGTCACATGGCTTTCGCCCTCGCCCATGGCGATGCCGAAATCCACCAGCACCGGCCCGGAGGCGCTCACCATCACATTGGTGGGTTTGATGTCGCGGTGCACAATGCCGGCCGCATGCACGGCCCGCACCGCTTCGATGAGTTTGCGGGCCAAACGCTCCAGATCGTCGCCCGTATATCGCCCGTTAGCTGCCACATCGTCGCGCAGATTCTTGCCGTCGATCAGTTCGGTGACGATGAACGCCAGCGAATCGTCGAGCTCCATATCCACAATGCCGCATACGCCGGGATGGTTGATTTTCTTCAATGCCAAGGCCTCGCGGCGCAGTCGCTCGCGCGGTGTCACATTCTCTTTCAGATCCGGGTCTGCGGCAGCCCCCTGGTTGCCGGCCGATGAATCCGTGTCGTCGGCCAGCGAATCACGCAGAATCTTCATCGCATAGGATTGCCCGCCGTCGTCGCGCACGCGCCACACCGATCCCATGGCCCCCGAGCCGAGCCGCGAGATCAGCGTGTAGCCACCCACCACTTCGCCCGGCTCAAGATTCAACGTGCTCAGATCACTCATGCCTCCCATCCTAGCTATCGATCCGTGACGGAAATGCTGTGATTACATATCAAGCAAAGCTTGTCGTCAGTCATCGCGGAATCTCGTCGTCTCAATATTTGACACGCAGTCCTCAAACATGAACAACCAGAAGCAAAGTTTGTGTAGTTCAAACAGTAGGGGAATGAAGCAAAAGCATGTCAAGGGGACTGGGGTATCTTGCCGCGGCGCAAGGGGCAATGGCCTTGGCCTCGTCCATGTTCGCAGTCGGATTGGTATTTGCCGGTGCTGAACAATCGGATGGAATGGGGCTGGCTATTACCTTGGCCTTGCGCACTTTGCCTACCATGATTTTGGCGTTTGTGGGAGGCGTGTTTGCGGATAGATGGTCGCGTAAGCATATCGCCATTGTCTCTTTGGCATGTGTAGCCTGTACGTATGTTGTCGACGCGCTGCTGATTGGTCCATATGGATTAGGGTGGCAAGTCCAAGCATTGTCGTTATTGGCGGGATTTGCCTCCGCGCTTGGTGCTCCGGCATTATATGCGCTACTGCCATCCATCGTTGATGCTGATGATATTGTGCATGGCAACGGTGTGGTGCGTACGTTGCGAAATGCTGGTTCGATTATTGGCCCGTTGTTGGCCGCCGGTATTGCCAATTGGCTGTCGAGCGCGGCGCTGTTCCTTTGTTCGGGAGCGGTTGAAGCCGCTGCCGCGCTTTGTCTGCTTGGACTACGTATGCGTGACGAGCGTGTTGATGAGCACGATGGGTCGGAGGAAAGTATCGGCAGCAGCTTGCTGGCCATCCCGCAGGTGTTTGCCACCTACCATTGGCTGGCGGTTGGGGTGGTGTTTTGGGCGCTGTTCTTGGGCGTACAGTCCGGTGCCGCCGACGTCCTGCTGCCGCTGTACGTCGTTGATGGACATGGCAAGGCGGCATGGTCGCTAATGACTGCCGTGCTGTCATTGGGATATATTACGGGCAGCATCGTGGTGCTGCGATATGGAATGAAACGCTGGTTGCTCACAGGCTCAGTGCTGTGGTCACTGCTTGCTGCAGTGCAGTTGGTGGTAGTGGCACTGTGGAACAACTATGTCGTCTGGATTATCGTCACCTTTCTGGCCGGCATGGGTTTGGAAATATCGGGAGCGTTATGGGGTTCCGTGCTCCAGTCGCGCGTGGATCAGGCGCATATGGGCCGTGTGTCATCCATCGATTACGCTTTGAGCTTCGGATGCATACCGTTTGCCTATGCGCTGTATGGATTGCTGGTGCGGTCCTCTATGCCAGTGGTGATGGCGGTTTCGGCCATTGTTATGGCTGTGGCCGGAGTATGCGTGGTGCCATTGACGTTGGCGGAAGATCGTGCGGTAATCACTACAGGAAACGCAGACCTGTCCCGGCAAGATGCCTAATCCACTTTGGTGAGGGGGAGGGGCAGGAGGATGTGCAGGTCGAACCAGTGATCGTGGGGGTCGATGGTCACTTCGCCGCCGTATTGTCTGGCGATATGACGGATTGATTTGACGCCGAAGCCGTGCGAGCGAGTGTCGCGCTTGGTGGTGCGCAGGGAGCCGTCTGCCGCGTGGCGCAGCGTGGAATCGTAGTAATTCTCCACACGCACCACTGCGAACTGCCCATGGCGGTGCAACGCCAGCTTGATCAGACGCTGCTCAGGGTCGGCCAGGCGGCTCGTCGCCTCAATGGCATTGTCCAGCGCGTTGCCGAACAGGGTGGCGATATCCATGGAATCCATGCCGTCAAGCAGTTTGCCGTCGGCCACCATGGTGAAGGTGATGCCCCGATCGTTGCAGGTGCGGGTTTTGGTGGTCAGGATCACGTCGAGCACCGGGTTGCCGGAATGCTGCTGGGCGCTGTATTCGTTCACCGAAGCCTCAAGCCGCTCGAACTGCGCCGACGCCTGCTGCGGGTCAAGTTCGGCGCGCAAGGCCACGATCTGATGCTTGAGATCGTGCGCCAGGCGCCCCATCGCCTCGATGTTTTCCTTGGATTGCAGGTATTCCGCATGCTGGCTTTGCAGGCTTGCGTTAATCGACGCGAGCTCCAGAGAGGCGCGCGTCTGGCGAATCTGCTCCTGCTGTGCGTACAGCATCACGAAGCCGCACAAATCCACCAACGTGCGGATATAGAACACTTCCTGGCCCACGGTGCCGGAGAACGGGGTGTTGGTGGAGATGAAGCTCAGATTGCTCATCGCGAAGGTGATCAACGTAATGATGATGGTGGTCAGCGCCTCGCGCGCGGTGGGTGCCACCAGCTCGCCGCCGCTGAAATTATGGCGTTCCGCAAGCCAGATAACGGCGAAACAGACGCCATAAATCACCACCAGCACGAGAATCGGCCACACGCCGAAGCGCGGCGCATCATCCGGTCTGATGAATGAGTCGATCTGCCAGTGCAAGGATGCGACCAATTCAGCCAGCACAAAAGCGCGCGCCGTCAAAAATAGGGCAGTGCGTTTGCCGTTGCCCGATGCGAACAGAATGATCAGCCACATCGCTCCGAACGCCAGGCACATGCCGAGAATCCAGAACGTTAACGGCAACGTGCCAGCAAGATACTGCAGGGCCACCACGGCCACCAATCCTGCGGCACCCACGCCCAAGGTGCGCGGCAGCGGCACCGTGCGCGGCACGGCCGCCACATACATCATGCAGGCCAGCCATTCGCAGATTGCCGTATAGACGCGGGGGATATCGGGCAGGGCGTTGGTGATCTGTCCGCTCATCGGCCGGCTCCCATGACATTGGTCAGCGCGGTAAGAAAATCCTTCTTGCGTGGGCGGCTGATGCGCAGCGCCTCACCATTCGACATCACGCAATCGGAATCCTGTACGGCCGTCACATGGTCCAGATTGACCAGATAACAGGAGTTCGAGCGGAAGAAATGGTGCCCCTGTAATTGCTCTTCCAGCTTTTTCAGGCTGGAGGTGATGGAGAGTTTGCCATTCAAAGTGTGAATCACAATGGTGTGACGAATCGATTCGCAATACAAGATGTCGGAGAGTGCCAATCGCATCGATGAACTGCCGGTATCCACCAGCATGGAATCGTCGGTATTGCGCTTGACCTGCGCAATCGAACGCTTCAGCTCCTGCTGGAAGCCGAACCACGGCACGGGCTTTAACAGGAAGCTCAACGCACCCACCTCATAGCCGTTGATGGCGTACTGGGCTGCGGAAGTGATGAACACAATCACTACGGAATCGTCGCGCTTGCGAATCTCACGGGCGGCGTCGATACCATCCATCTGCTTCATTTGGATATCCATGAGCAAAATATCGTAGGTGGGCGTGTAATTCTCGACGATTGCCGCACCATCGTCGAACACCGTCACCGCAAACTGTTCGCCGGATTCGCTCTGATAGCGGTTGAGATAATCCAACAGACGCTGACAATGCGTGGGATCATCCTCGACCACACCAATTCGTATCGCGCGCATAGCATTCCTTTCGACAACACCACAAGCCTAAGCCATGCCGTGTCAAGTATAGGCGTCAACGATTGCGGAACGTGGTAGCGCTGCTCTAGCACAACGTTGTGCGAACACGCGGTGAAATGACACGAACGGTCGTTTTCACGACAGATTATGCACGAGAACCGACAGGTTGGGCGTGCCGGTCGCGATATCCGGACGATATCTGTTTGAATCAAACCAAGGCATAAGGATGTGTCGTCATTGACTTCCATGAGAGACAAGCGAAGATGCAGCTTCCTTCTGCCCTTGCAATGCAATGAGAAATGGAGGAGACAACCTATGTTAGGTATTAACTGGGGCGATGTTATCGCCGTTATCCAGTCGGTTGCCCCGCAACTGATCGCCATCGCCGTGGTACTGGTGCTTGCGCTCGCACTGACGATCGGCATCAACAAGAAGACCGTGAAGGACGTCGCCGTCCGCAAGCTGGTCCATTCCGAGTCGTGGCTGGTGGCCTTGGTGGCCGCCGTCGTCGCCGTTTCGATGATGCTGTTCGGCCCGCTGGCCTCGCTGCTCAACAGTGCCACGGCCGTCAAGTACACGCTGTCCGAAACCACCATCTCCAACGCCAGCGATCTGGCCAAGGAGATCCAGTCGGAAGCCATCACCCTGCTGAAGAACGATGATGCCAACCTGCCGTTGGCCAACAAGAAGCTCAACGTGTTCGGCTGGGGCTCCACCAACCCAGTCTACGGCGGCACCGGCTCCGGCTCGATGAATCAGAACTATGAGACCACTTCGATTCTCGACGGCCTGAAGGAAGCTGGCATCGAAACCAACGCCGACCTGAGCAAGCTGTACACCGACTACCGCGCCGATCGCCCGGTCGTGGCCATGGCCGAGCAGGATTGGACCCTGCCCGAGGTTCCGGCCAGCCAGTATTCCGACTCCCTGATCGCCGACGCCAAGTCCTTCTCCGACGAGGCCATGGTCGTTATCACCCGCGTGGGCGGCGAAGGCGCCGACCTGCCGATGAACATGAAGGCCGACGGCATCACCTACACCAACAACTCCGAGGACTATGAGGACTTCAAGGACGGCGAAAGCTTCCTGGAGCTCTCCCAGACCGAGAAGGACATGATCAAGCTGGTGACCGACAACTTCGACAAGGTCACCGTGGTCTACAACGGCGCGAACACCTTCGAGCTCGGTTTCGTTGACGAATACCCGCAGATCAAGTCCGTGCTGTGGTGTCCGCCCGCAGGCCAGACCGGCTTCTCCGCCCTGGGCGACGTGCTCGCCGGCGAGACCAACCCGAGCGGCAAGACCTCCGACACCTTCATCAAGGATCTGACCCAGGCACCGAGCTACAACAACTTCGGTGACTTCCTGTACGACAACATGACCGAGTTCCCGACCGAGAACTTCGAGGAAGGCGAGACCACCCCGGCGTTCGTCAACTACGTCGAAGGCATCTACGTGGGCTACAAGTACTACGAGACCGCCGCCGACGAGGGTGCGATCGACTACGACGCCGTCGTACAGTATCCGTTCGGCTACGGCCTGTCCTACACCACCTTCTCCCAGGAGATGGGCGACGTGACCTATGCGGACGGCAAGATCTCCTTCGACGTGACCGTCACCAACACCGGTGACGTGGCCGGCAAGGACGTCGTCGAGACCTACGTTAACCCGCCGTACACCAACGGTGGCATCGAGAAGGCCTCCGCCAACCTGGTGGCCTTCGAGAAGACCGATCTGCTTGAGCCGGGCGAAAGCCAGACCGTGTCCATCGAATTCGAGGACGACGACATGGCCTCCTACGACTCCGCCGACGCCAAGGCGTGGGTGCTGGAAGCCGGCGACTACGCGGTGTCCATCCAGTCCGACTCCCACACCACCATCGACGAGCAGAACGTGACCGTCGACGAGACCATCACCTACGACTCCGAAGACAACACCCACAACGGTGATCAGACCGTGGCCACCAACGTGTTCGACGATGCCGCCGGCGACGTGACCTACCTGTCTCGCGCCGACCACTTCGCCAACTACGACGAAGCCACCGCCGCGCCGACCGACTACAGCCTGTCCGAGGAGCGCAAGGCCGAGTTCCGCAACAACTCGAACTACGATCCTGCCGAATACAACGACGATTCCGACGAAATGCCGACCACCGGTGCCAAGAACGGCGTGCGTCTGGCCGACCTGACCGGCAAGGACTACGACGACGAGCTGTGGAACCAGCTGCTCGACCAGCTGACCTTCGACGAGATGGACAACCTGATCGCCTTCGGCGGCTACGGCACCCAGGCCATCGATTCCATCGGCAAGGTCGCCCTGACCGACGTTGATGGCCCGGCCTCCCTGAACAACAACTTCACCGGCGTCGGCTCCATCGGCTTCCCGTCGTCCACCTCCGTGGCCTGCACGTGGAACAAGGATCTGGCCCGCCAGTTCGGTGAGGGCATCGGCGACATGGCCCACGACATGCACGTGGCCGGTTGGTACGCCCCCGCGATGAACATCCACCGCAATGCCTTCTCCGGCCGTACCTTCGAGTACTTCTCCGAGGATGGTTACCTCTCCGGCGTGATGGCCGCCGAGCAGGTCGGTGGCGCCCAGTCCAAGGGCGTGTACGCCTTCATGAAGCACTACGCGCTCAACGACCAGGAGACCCGCCGACTCTCCGAGCTCAACACCTGGGCCAACGAGCAGTCGATCCGTGAGATCTACCTGAAGCCCTTCGAGATGAGTGTGAAGGAAGGCGGCGCCGGCGCCGTGATGAGCTCCTTCAACTACATCGGCACCGAATGGGCCGGCTCCCACACCGGACTGCTCAACACCGTTCTGCGCGACGAGTGGGGCTTCCGTGGCATGGTCCTGACCGATTACTTCGGCGGCTACGGCTACCAGAGCGCTGACCGCGCCATCCGCGGCGGCAACGATCTGATGCTGGCCACCACCGACGTGACCAACCACATCACCGACAAGTCCGCCACCTCGCTCCAGGCGATGCGCACCGCCTCGCACAACATCCTCTACACGGCCGCCAACAGCTGGCTGTACGAGGATGGCGAGCCCGAGGTCACCACCCCGATCTGGAAGACCATCACCTACGTGGTCTGGGGCGTCACCGCGGTTCTGTTCCTCGGCCTGAGCGCCCTGGCGATCAAGAAGTTCCTCGATCGCAAGAAGGCGGCCGCCGAGATCCAGGCCTGAGCTCAAGCCTGAACCCCAAGGTTCCGCCTCCTCCAGCGGCGGAACCTTAACAAATATTCATCAGTAGCCAAGCGGGCGGCATCCGGAGCAATCCGGGTGCCGCCCGCTTTTCGCTGCTCTTCAATGTCTTTTGCCATCATCCCGGATAATCCATCCATCATCCCGAGCGCAGGCGTAGCCGAAGTCGAGGAACCTCATTGCCTAACCACTGCTTATGCGCTGGTGTGTGGACGTGCCGAATATGATACTGTTAAGTGGCCTAACAAAAACGGGTTTCGAGGCGACGTTGCTTCGGAACTCCCACTGAAATTCTTGAGATATTTAGCTAGGAATAATCAGTCAGTCATCATCCGAAACAGCCTGATATCGGGCAAGCGACGCGAACAAGAACTGGAGTAATGGTGCTTCGGTTGCGGTATGAAAGGAGCGCGTCACCATGTCACGGAACACTGCGAAGCCGTTGAAAATCAAGTTCAAGAAAAATGGTAAACCCTACAAAGGATGGTTCCTGGCCTGGTCCATCCTCTCCTATCTCTTCACCCTGATCCTAGCGATCATCCTCACCGCGGTTATCGTGCTGTCCGGCAGCTACGCGAACCTCATCACCTCATTCGCCGGACAGACGAATTCCGAAATCACCAATCCCGATTCGTCGGCCACCTACTTCGCATCCGACTATTCCTCGGATGCGGAACGTAAGGAAGCCAATCGCGAAATCGGCACCGACATCATGCGCGAAGGCGTCACCCTGCTGCAGAACGATGATGCCACTCTGCCGCTCAAATCTGGCGCGCGACTGTCGGTATTCGGCCAAGGTTCGGTCGACCTTATCCACGGCGGTGGTGGCGCTGGCTCCATCGACGTGACCAATGCCGATACTTTGGTTGATTCACTCAAAGAAGACGGTTTCTCCGTCAATCCAACGCTCACCGATTTCTATGAGACCGGCGCTGGCAAGGACTACCGCCGCACCCTGCCGGGCGAAACCGGTGTCGGTTCCTTTGCGGTAAACGAGGTGCCCGTCAGCGTCTATACCGATGAGGTGAAGAACAGCTTCGCCGACTATGGTGACGCGGCCATCGTAGTCATCGGCCGTTCCGGCTCCGAAAGCTCCGACCTGCCCATCGGCAAATTGGAATCCGGCGTGGAATATCTGCAGCTCGACCCCGACGAACTCGACATGATCAACATGGCCTGCGAGAACTTCGACAAGGTCGTCGTACTGCTCAACACACAGAACCCGGTCGAGCTTGGACCGCTCGCCGACACCGGCGTGGGCGCGGTCGCTTGGGTCGGCGCGTTCGGCGAAACCGGCGCGAACGCCATCGGCGAGATTCTCAACGGCACCATCAACCCCTCCGGCCACCTCGTGGACACCTTCGCCTACGATCTCGACTCTGCGCCCAGCGTCATCAACACCGGCGACTACACCATCGCCAACTCCTCCGTCACCTCCGGCACTAAATACATGGTCTACGCCGAAGGCATCTACGTGGGCTACCGCTACTACGAAACCCGCTACGAGGACGCGGTGCTGAAGCAGGGCAACGTGGGCGACTTCGACTATGGCAAGCTGGTGCAGTACCCCTTCGGCTACGGCCTGAGCTACACCGACTTCTCATGGAGCGACTTTGCGATGCGCGAGGCCGGTGACTCCTATGAGTTCACTACCACCGTCACCAACACGGGCGACGTGGCGGGCAAGGACGTTGTGCAGCTGTACATGCAGTCGCCTTACACCGATTACGACAAGGCCAATGGCATCGAGAAGCCGGCCGTCGAACTCGTCGGATACGCGAAAACCGACCTTCTCGATCCCGGTGAGAAGCAGACCGTCACCGTCACCGTCGATAAGGAGTCGATGAAGGCTTATGACGCCGACGGCGAAGGCACCTACATCGTCGACGCGGGCGACTACTACTTCACCGCCGGCACAGATGCGCATAATGCGCTCAATAACGTGCTCGCAGCCAAAGGCAAGACCACGGACGACGGCATGGATGCGGACGGCAATGCGGCGTTGACCTCGCAGGTCACTATCGCCGAACGCGACGCCACCACCTATGCGACGGCCGTCGCCACCGGCGCAGCTATTGAGAACCAGTTCGATGATGTGGACATCCGCACCTACGACGACTCCTTCACCTACCTGAGCCGTTCCGACTGGACCGGCACTTGGCCCACGACCTACGCCGATGGCTCCTGGACTGCGCCCGACGAGTTTGTTGACGCGCTGGAAATCGACACCACTCCCGGCTCTGACGCGACCTCGGTCACTACTGAGGGAACCGAAGGCCCGAGCAAGACGGTTGAGATGATCGGCAAGGATTACGACGACGAAGGCTGGATGCAGTTGGTCGAGCGCATGAGCGTGGCCGACATTGATTCTCTGGTGCGCAACGGCGGCTACACCACCAACGCCATCGAATCCATCGCCCTGCCCGGCACCATCGACAAGGACGGCCCCGCCGGCATCTCCTCCACTCTGGTGGGTGGCGCCTCCGGCACTGGCTTCCCGCCCGAAGTCGTGATCGCCGCAACATGGAACGACGAGCTGGCCGAACGCTTCGGCAATGCCATCGGCGAGGACTCGCTCGCCCTCGGCGTGGCGGGCTGGTACGGCCCCGCCGCCAACATCCACCGTTCGCCCTACGGCGGCCGCGCATTCGAATACTTCTCCGAAGATCCGATGCTCTCCGGCCAGTTGACCGCGAAGATCATCGCCACCTCGCAGGACAAGGGCGTGATCCCGTTCCTCAAGCACTATGTGGTCAACGATCAGGAGACCAACCGTATGGGCGGTGCGATGTTCGCCAATGAACAATCCGTGCGTGACATCTACTTAAAGCCCTTCGAAATGGCCATCCGCGATGCCGACTGCATGGGTTTGATGACCTCGATGAACCGCATCGGTGCCCGCTGGTCCGGCGGTCACAAGGGCCTGATGACCAACGTGACCCGCGGCGAATGGGGATTCAAGGGCGTGGCCATCACCGACCAGACCTCGTTCCCGAACTTCGGCTACTCCGATCTGCGCGAAGGCCTGGCCGCGGGCACCGACCTGTGGCTCAACTCCAGCTCCACCCTGTGGAAGCTCTCCGACGCGGAGATGACGCCGGCCGTACAGGCCGACTTCCAACGCGCCGCCAAGAACGTGGTGTATGCCATCGCCAACTCCAACGCCATGAACACCATGGGCGCGGACAGCGGCGTGAAACACATCACCCCAATCTGGCAGAAGTGGCTGTGGGGTATTGAGGCCGTGGTCGGCCTGGTGATCATCGGTCTGCTGTTCCTCACCACGCGCGGCGTGATCCGCCGTCACCGCTGGCGCAAGTGGCGCAAGGCCGGCTCCCCGCCGTCGAACGAAATGAGTAATCCATTACCACTACAAGGAGGCGTGCAATGACATTGCAGCGACTGCTGGAACCACTGGAAATCAACCACATGCGGCTCAAGAACCGCATGATGTTCCCACCGATGACCACCGGCTATGAGGCTCGCGACGGATCGATCACCGAACAGAGCATCAACTTCTACAAGCGCGTGGCCGAAGGCGGCGCCGCCTACATTGTGCTCGGCGATGTGACTCCGGTACACACCATCTCGCCCACGCCCAAACTCGTCACCGACGAACAAATCCCCAGCTTCCGCGCGCTCGCCGATGCCCTGCACGAATTCGACTGCAAACTCGGCCTGCAGGTATTCCACCCCGAATACGACACAGTGGCAGTTGCTGAACTCTTCGCCAAAGGCGACATGATGGGTGCTCGCGCCAAACTCCATCACGATATGGCTCACTACATCAACGAAGTGTCGGCCGAACGGCTCGGTGAGATCCTCGAATCCATCAAGGCGCTCGCCCGCCGCGCTGCGCTTGCCGGTGCCGACGCGATTGAAGTGCACGGCGATCGACTGGTCGGCTCACTCTGCTCGCCGCTGATCAACGAACGCGACGACGAATACGGTGGATCATTCGAACATCGCACCCGCTTCGCCCGCGAGGTGGTGCGTGCAATCCGTGAGGGATCGCCCGATATCTGCATCGACTATAAGCTGCCGATTATCACCGAGAACCCGCAGCTTGGCCGCGGCGGACTGTTCATCGACGAGGCCGTGGAACTGGCGAAACTGCTTGTCGAAGACGGTGTCGACACCTTCCATGTGGGTCAGGCCAACCACACCGGCAACCTCAACGACACGATTCCCGCAATGGGCACGCGCCCCGACTGCTTCATGGAGGAATATTCGCGGCGTATTAAGGCTGTGGTGCCGGTGCCGGTCTCCACGGTCGGTGCGATTCCCACGGCCGCCGAAGCGGAACGTTTGATTGCCGAGGGCGCCTGCGACTATGTGGGTCTCGGTCGTCCGATGCTGTGCGATCCGGACTATGCGAACAAGGTGGCCGCCGGCGAGGAGGATCTTATCCGTCCGTGCATCATGTGCAATCGCGGCTGCACGGACGCCATCGCCAGCCGTCGCTTCATCTCCTGCGTGCTCAATGCTGAGAACGGCTATGAATACCAGCGTGTAATCAAACCGGCGGAAACATCGCGTCGCATTGCGGTGATTGGTGCCGGTCCGGCTGGTATGGAGGCCGCACGTGTGGCCGCATTGCGCGGGCATACGGTGACCTTGTTCGAAAAGGCCGGCGAATTGGGCGGCCAGCTCGGCATCGCCAGCGTGCCGCCGCGCAAAGCAACCATGCGTCGTGTGGCCGCATGGTATGAGCGTGCGTTGCAATCTGCAGGCGTGGATGTGCGGCTCAACAGTACGGTTACGGCGGAGTCGTTGGCTGCAGGTGGCTACGATGAAGTGATTGTTGCGGTCGGCGGCCGCAATGCTGCCCCGCCCATCCCCGGTCTGGATCTGCCGCACGTCATGGATGCATGGTCCGTGCTGGACGGCACAGTCAAGCCCCACGGCCGCACCGTTATCATCGGCGGCGGCTTGGTCGGCGCGGAAACAGCCGAATTGATCGCAGGCGACGATTACGGCTGCGAGGTCACCATCGTGGAGATGATGGGGCAGATTGCCGCCGAGGAATCGCAGACCATCAAGCCGGTGATGATGGCCGACTTCGCCGAGCACGGCGTGACGCTGAAAACCAACACCAAGGTGGACCGCATCACTGCCGAATCGGTCGAAGCCACCGAAACCCTAAACCCGCCGGCCCCCGCCGGACGCCCCGGTGCCCCCGGTGGTGCTCCTGGCGGTCGCCCCGCAGGTCCGGGTGCTGGTGCGTCTGGCTCTCGTCCCGATGCCGGTGCCCCCGGAGCTGGCGTACGTCCCGGCGGTCCTGCCGCTCCCGGTGGTGCTCCGGGTGCCACTCCCGCCGATGCACCCGAGCCGGAAACGCAAGCCGTCTCCATCCCCTGCGATTGCGTGGTGCTGGCGCTTGGCACCGCCCCGGTCGCCTTCGACACAACTTCGCTTGAGGCCGCCGGCATTAAGGTGACCTTGGCCGGCGACTGCAACGGCCGCGCCGCCGACATCAATCGTGCCGTCGAAGAAGGCTACCTAGCCGCCATCGCCGCCTAATCCAGCGTCGCGGCTCCCATCCCACAGGGCTCGAACCACCCGGTTCGGGCCCTTTCTCATTTGGCTATGCCGTCACCGTTGGCTCTCCGTGGACAGTCGGATGAATGCCGCATGCTCTCGCAGATACTCTCGCAGGTAGGGGATGGCGAAGTCGACCAATCCGTATCCGAGGTCTTTGATGACCTGCGCTTCGATAAGGCGCGTGCGATACGTGTTGGCGTAGTTGATGGTTTTGCCCATACGTTCGGCTATCGCTCCGGTGGACGAAGGTCCGTCGTCTTGTGCCATGGCGAGCAGATAGGTTTTGTCGACCGCCGAAAGCCCGTCGAGTTCCGGCCCGTGCACGGTGTCGCCCAGTCTGCTGAGCGCGTCGCTGATACCGTCCCGCGCATCCTGCTCGCTGGCGGATGTGCTGCGGTCGCGGTGCCGGTTGACGAGACGCCAGATATGGTAGCCCACCAGCTGAATCATGAACGGGTAGCCTTCGGTGGCGTCGACGGCCATGCTTAACGCTTTGTCTTCGAAAGTGAAGCCGGATTGCGTGAAAGTGTCTTCCAAAGCGTCGCGCACCGCATACAGGGGAATGTCTCCGAGCTGTTCCGGCTGGGCTCGACGCAGGAAGGTGAGCACTTCGTCATTCAGCCATTTCGATGCGATGGACGGCAGCCCGGCGAATACGAATGCGATATTGCGGTCCTCCCGAATCAGGTGTTGGACCGCTGTGGCGATGGCCACGATGTCGTCGCGTTCGGCCGCCTGCGCTTCGTCGATGGTGATGAGTAGACCGGCTTTCTTCTTTTCCAGAACGTCCAGCCGGGCACCGATCGCTTCGCGCAGTGTCAACGGCATGATATTGGGGGAGATGCGTGCTTCTCCAAGCGAGGCGCTGAGGCCGGGAATCGTTATGGTCGGCTTGATGGTGGCGCTGAACGTCGATGAGGAGGCCGTCAGTCGGTCAAGGAGACGCTGGGTGAAGCCGGCGGATGCGGTTTCGTCGATCACCTCCCATTTGCGGGCTTTGGCGATACGTCCGAATTCAGTGAGCAATACGGTTTTGCCCACGCCTCGCGCGCCGGTGACGCGCATCAGTCTGCCTGGGGCGCCCGGCCCGTTTTCCAGACCTTCCTCGAAATCTTCGATAACGGATTCACGGCCGATGAGCAGTGGGGGAGTGCGCCCGGCAGTGGGCTTGAACGGATTCGTCGTTGCCGCCATTGGTGCCTCCTAGGGTGAAATTCAGAATACGAAGAATATAAAGACTATAGAAGAGTATAGAACAATATAAAAGAATATAAAAACTACAAAAGAGTATAAAAGAATATAAAGCGATAAAAACGGTGACTGTCGGTCGACGGCAAACCCTTGGAATCATTAGCATCTCAGAGGCCATTTCCTCATTTGGACCGTTTTGACTTCCTCATTTGGACGGTTTTCATTTCCTCATTTGGCCATATCGCTTTCTCGGCATTCCACTCGGAACGCAAAGAAGGGCGTGCGACTGGAACCGTCGCACGCCCTTCGCGTCCGCCGAAGCGTCTAGCGTTTCGTTTAGTTGGTACCGATGCTCATCGTTTCGGGCAGGGTGCTGCCGCCGTCGATGACGATCTGTTCGCCGGTGATGTAGCTCGCCTCGTCGGAGCCGAGGAAGGCGAACAGCTCGCCGACTTCGGTCGGCTTGGCCAGTCGCTTCATCGGCACGCCGACCGCGATGTCGTTGATCGCCGACTCCGGATCGTCCGGATTCGACTCCACCGCCATCTTCTCAACCATCGGGGTGCGCGCGTAGCCCAGCTGCGAGCAGTTGACGCGGATGTTGCGGTCCGCATACTCCACCGCCAGGCACTTGGTCAGGCCCACTAGCGCGGCCTTGCTCATCGCATAGGCTGCCTCGCCCGCGTCGGCCACGATGTCGCCGGTCACGGAGGAAGCGATCACGATTGCGCCCTTGCCGGCTTTGAGCATGGCGGGAATCACCGCCTTGCAGGTGTTCCACGCGCCCTTGATGTTCACGTCGATATGGAAGTCGCGCATCTCGTCGGGCATGTCCTCGAACGGTGCCAGTCGGCATACGCCGGCGTTGGCGCAGGCGATATCGATGGTGCCGAATTCGGCGATGGTGCGCGCGGCGGCCTCGTCGAGCTGCGCACGGTCGGCCACGTTGGCGATTGCGGTGATGATTTGCGCGTCCGGATGCATGCCGCGGATGCGCTCGGCCGTGGCCTCCACGGCCGGGTCGAGGTCCACCATGCAGATTTTCGCGCCGTACTTGGCGTACACTTCGGCGATGCCCTCGCCGAGTCCCGCCGCCGCACCGGTGATGAGGGCGACCTTGCCGTCAAGCTTTGCCATAATATTCTCCTTCGTGCGGGGCGTAGAAGCCTCTGATAAGAGTGATTGTGTGGTTGGGGCAGAAGGCGTCGGTGTCTTCCACCCGTTGTTATGCATGATGATATGTCCATGGCGATGGGGTCGTCAAAGCGGGTGACGTTTACCAGTTTTGAACGGCGGTCTGCCTGTTTTGAAAACCAGGGGCATCAACTGTATGGACGCTGATGGAATGGAATGGTCGAAGCGGCGAATGATTTGTTGCAGTTGACGATCACACATGGAAGCGTGATCGACTTCAGCGTGGATACAGGTCATAGGTCGCCTCGAAGTTCGACCAAGAGAATCAATTACCGAAGGAGAGGTTCGCATGCTGGAAGTCAACATGATGGACGTCAAAACGGTGCTGCAGTCGGCAACACCGTACTTAGTGGCGATAGGCGTGGCATTGGTGCTGGCGCTTGTCATCACCTTTGCCGTGAACAAGAACACCGTCAAGCAGACGGCGGCGCGTAAGCTCGTACATTCCGAATCCTGGCTGGTGGCCTTGGTGGCTATTATCGTCGCCGTGGTCATGATGCTGTACGGCCCGTTCTCCACTCTGCTGACGAACGCTTCGCAGAAAACGTACGCGCTGTCGGACTCAACGATCGAGCAGGCGGAGGAACTCGCCACCGACGTGTACCGCGAATCCGTCACCCTGTTGGAGAACGAAGACGACAATCTGCCGATGAGCGACACCAAGGTCAACGTGTTCGGCTGGGCCTCCACCAATCCGGTTTATGGTGGCACCGGCTCCGGTTCACTCAATGGCACTTATGAGACCACCTCGCTGCTGGATGGCTTCGCTCAGGCTGGCCTGGAGACCAACAGCGAACTCAGCCAGCTGTACACCGATTATCGCTCCGACCGCCCTGAAGTCGGTATGAATACGCAGGATTGGACCCTGCCGGAAGTGCCTGCGAACCAGTATTCCGACGAGATTATTGCCAACGCAAAGGAATTCTCCGATCAGGCCGTAATCGTCATCTCCCGCGTCGGTGGTGAAGGTGCCGATCTGCCGATGAATATGAAGGCCGACGGCATCACTTACACCAACAACTCCACCGAATACGAGGATTTCGAGGAAGGTGAGCACTTCCTTGAGCTCAGCCAGACCGAAGAGGACCTGATCAAGCTGGTCACTGAGAACTTCGAAAATGTCACGCTGGTGTACAACGGTGCGAATGCCTTCGAACTTGACTTCGTCGAGGACTATCCGCAGATCAAGTCCGTGCTGTGGTGCCCGCCTGCAGGCCAGACCGGCTTCATCGCGCTGGGCGAGGCGCTCACAGGTGAGACGAACCCCTCCGGCAAGACCTCCGACACCTTCGCCGTGGACTTCACCCAGTCTCCGAGCTTCAACAACCTCGGCGACTTCGACTACGACAACATGAGCGAATTCACCGGCAACTCCGCCGATACCGGTCAGGACACCACGCCGACCTTCGTGAACTACGTCGAAGGCATCTACGTGGGTTACAAGTACTATGAGACGGCCGCCGACGAAGGCTTCATCGACTATGAGGATCAGGTGCTTTACCCGTTCGGTTACGGCATGAGCTACACCACCTTCTCGCAGGAGATGGGTGAGGTGACCTACGGCTCCGACGGTACGATCAGCTTCGACGTGACCGTCACCAACACCGGCGACACGGCCGGCAAGGACGTCGTCGAGGTCTACTACAACCCGCCCTACACCAACGGCGGCATCGAAAAGGCCACCGCCAACCTTGTCGAATTCGAGAAAACCGACGAGCTGGAGCCGGGCGAAAGCCAGACCGTGACCATCGAGTTCACCGATGAGGACATGGCCTCCTACGACTACGAGGACGAGAAGGCCTATGTGCTGGAGGAGGGCGATTACGAAATCGCCATCAAGTCCGACTCGCACACCGTGATCGACGAGCAGACCGTCAACGTGCCCGAAACCATCGTCTACGACGAAGACAACCCGCGCTCTACCGACGAGACCGCTGCCACCAACGCCTTCGACGATGCTCACGGCAACTACGAGACGCTGTCTCGCGCCGACGGTTTCGCCAACTACGAGACCGCCACGGCCGCCCCGAGCGATTATTCGATGCCCGAGGAGGACAAGGCGAAGTTCACCAATATCCAGAACTACGATCCTGAATCGCATGACAACGACGATGACGAGATGCCGACCACCGGTGCCGACAACGGCGTTCGTCTGGCCGACCTGCGCGGCAAGGATTACGACGACGAACTGTGGGATGATCTGCTCGACCAGCTCACCTTCGACGAAATGGACAACCTCATCGCCAACGCCGGCTATGGCACCGCTGAAATCGAGTCCATCGGCAAGGTCAAGATGAACGACGTTGATGGCCCGGCCTCGCTCAACAGCAACTTCACCGGCTCCGGCTCCATCGGCTTCCCCGCCTCCGTGGCATTCGCCTGCACGTGGAATGCCGATTTGGCTCACGAGTTCGGTCTGATGATCGGCCAGATGGCCCAGGAAATCGACTGTGATGGCTGGTATGCGCCGGCCATGAACATCCACCGCTCCACCTTCTCCGGCCGTAACTACGAGTACTTCTCCGAAGACGGCTACCTGTCCGGTGTGATGGCTGCGCAGGAGATCGCCGGTGCCAAGGAGCAGGGTGTGTACTCCTACATGAAGCACTTCGCGCTCAACGATCAGGAAACCAACCGTCACAGCATGCTGTGCACCTGGGCTGATGAGCAGACGATCCGCGAAATCTATCTGAAGTCCTTCGAAATGGCCGTCAAGGACGGTGGCGCACAGGCCGCAATGAGCTCCTACAACTACATCGGCACCACGTGGTCCGGCGCGAACTCCAGCCTGCTGCAGACCGTGCTGCGCGGCGAGTGGGGCTTCCAAGGCCATGTGCTCACCGACTTCTTCAACGGGCTCGGCTACATGTACGGCGACCAGGCCATCCGCAATGGTAACGACGCGATGCTCGCACCGATGGAGTCCACCAACCACATCACCGATAAGTCCGCGACTTCGGTGAAGGCGATGCGCACCGCGGTGCACAACATCCTCTACACCTCGGTAAGCGGATGGCGTTATGCAGACGGCGAGCCCAAGTCCGAAATGCCGCTGTGGAAGACCATCACCTGGGCGTCGGTCGGCGTGCTGGCGGTTGCCATCGTCGGACTGGAAGTGCTGACGGTGATGCGCTACCTGCGTCGTCGCAAGACGGTCGTCACCGTGACGCCGGCCGAGGGAGGCGATGCCTGATTCCATCGCAATCCGATTGGTAGGAAGTAACTATTGAATATTCAGGGTGAGGCGATCGGCAAGATTGCCCCGCCCTGTCGCCGTCATCCGCCGATATCAGGGCGCTGGCTAGTCCGGTATCGGCGGCGTCGGCATATCGGGGTGGCGTGTGCGGTACTCGTTGACCTGCGCGCAGATCAGTTCGGCGAAACGATGTACTTCGGGCGGAGCGCTCGCCGCCCAAGCCATGCCGTGGGGTATACAGAAATCCCAATTGAGCAGCACAGGTGCCATCGCCGGGTAAATCTCATTCCAATAATCCAGCCCTAGCATAGCCGTGCCCTGCAGCGAACATTGGTTGAATACGGCCAAATCGTTACGATACGGCACGAATTCGAGAATGATGTCGGGGTAACGCTCACGCAACCAGGCTTGAATCTCGCCGGAAACGGTGAAACGAGAATTCTGCGGGATGGCGAGCCGTTGCCCTGATAGTTCGGATATATGTGCGCTTGAGCGGCCGAACAGTGGATGTGACCGCGGCACCAGCAGACAACATGGCGTGCTGCTGAACTGTTGGAATCGATAGCGCCCGGCAAGGGCATGTTGGTCGAAATGACCCATCACCATGTCGAAATCAACCCCCAGTCCTTCGGGGGCCGTTCCGTTGATGTTATCGCCATCGCGGAAAGGAATGATCTGCAACACATATCGATTGTGCATCTCGGACTGCGGATGTTCGGCTAGATAACTGCTCCAAATGTGGGGGAGCTTGTCACAGCGGCTGAACAGGGAATCGCCGATACGTAAAGTGAAGGTGCGTGTGGCCGCATGACGTGTGCGTTCGCACAGCTCCCGGTCGAGGTCGACCAACTGTTGTGCGCCTTGCCGGTAGATTTCGCCGGCCTCGGTAAGTATTACGCCGCTTGGGCTGCGATTAAAAAGTTTGACGCTGAGATGGCGTTCCAGCCGGTTGATTTGGTTCATCACCGCGGTCGATGTGACATAGAGCTGTTCCGCGGCCTTGGTGAAGCTGCCGCATTGCGCGACTTGAAGGAACACGTTGACGGCTTGGTCGAGCATAAGTCTCCTTTCGTGGGTGCTGTGCAACGGCTGGTAGGCGGCATGTTGGGGTATGGACGAGACTTGGCAGCGATGCCGAAAGTCTTGTGCGGGTATGGTACATCCGTAAGTGTCAAGTTTACCTTGATACAGGCTTGGAGAAGTCCGCTATTCCATATCCCATGATTTCTCGATAGAACGGAACTGTAGGCGTAATCGCGAAAAGTCATGGAGGACTGACATGACCACAGTAGAGAAGCTTTCAGTGGCTGTTGTCGACGACGAGCAGTCGATTCGTGCCAGTCTGGTCGAATTGCTGCATCGCTACGAGCAGGAACATCCGGCGGTATTCACTATTTGTGAATACTCAAGTGGCGAAGAGCTGTTGCGTGGCTATCGTTGCGAATTCGATCTGGTGCTGATGGACGTGATGATGGGAGGCGCGGATGGATTCGACATCGCCCACGGGCTGCGCCAATACGATCGTCAGACAAGTCTGGTGTTCGTCACCAGCATCTCGCAGATGGCGATCCGTGGCTACGAGGTGGGCGCGCAAAGCTACCTGCTCAAGCCGGTCTCGTATTTCGCGCTCGAACATGAGCTCGATCGTTGCGTGGCCGCCAAACGACGCAGCCAAACCGATATGCTCACCATGAGCGTCGCCGGCGGTGTGGCGCGTGTGCCGCTCGGCGACATCCAATATCTCGAAAGCGGCAAAGGTCACAAGGTGATCGTGCATGCCTTCGATGCCACCTACGAATTCGTCGGCACACTCAAAAGCTTCAAAGAACAGTTGGAGGATCGCGGTTTCGCATCATGCAACGCCTGCTATCTGGTCAATATGCGTCACGTGACTAGCGTGCAGCGCGACAACTGCGACGTGCGCGGCGGCGTCAGTCTTGGCATCTCCCGCCGCTGCAAAACCCCGTTCATTCAAGCCCTCGCCGACTTCGTGGCGTAGATGTATTCCGCGGGATCCGATGTGCCGCGTAACGCAGAAGCCGACCGATTGTGCGGTGAAAACGACAGGTTGTGAAAACCCGCGTTATGACACTCGAAAGTCTGATTCAATCAAACTAGCGATGAATCGGTGAGACCTGTGCGCCGCAGCACATCATGCTTCCGGTTCGTTGGTAAGTCCTCGAGTGCAAGGGAGAACCATGGAGATCGAAAACCTGTCGGTGCTGGAAAAGGCGTCGCTGCTGTCCGGCGCTTCCGAATGGGATTCGCGCGGCATCGAACGTGCCGACATCCCCAGCTTTGTGATGAGCGACGGCCCCCACGGCGTGCGTCGTCAGCTCGGCGCAGGCGACCATCTGGGCCTCGGCCAGTCCAAGCCCGCCACCTGCTTCCCGACCGCCGCCACCGTGGCCAATTCCTGGGATCCCGAACTCGCCGAAGACATGGGCGAGGCACTGGGCCGCGAAGCGCACGACCTCGACGTGAACGTGCTGCTCGGACCTGGTATGAATATCAAGCGCAACCCGTGGTGCGGCCGTAACTTCGAATACTATTCCGAAGATCCTCAGGTCGCCGGCCGTATGGCCTCCGGCCTGGTTAAAGGCATCCAGTCCAACGGCATCGCCGCCTGCCCCAAGCATTTCGCGGTGAACAGCCAGGAGCTGCGCCGCCAGGCCTCGAACTCCGTGATCGACGAGCGCACCATGCGCGAGCTGTATCTCACCGCCTTCGAAATCGCCGTGCGCGACGCCAAGCCGTGGACCATCATGACCTCCTACAACGAGATCAACGGCGTGTATGCGCACGAGAACGCGCACCTGCTCATCGACATTCTGCGCAAGGAATGGGGCTTCGACGGCATGGTCGTCTCCGATTGGGGCGGCTCCAACTCCGCCGTTGCCGCGGTCAAGGCCGGCGGCACCCTGGAGATGCCCAGCCCCGGCTTCACCTCCGTGCGCGAACTCGTCGGTGCTGTGAACGCTGGCACCCTCGCCGAAGCCGACCTCAACGCCCGCGCGGCCGAAGTCGCCAAAATCGCCCGACTCACCAAAACCACCGGCGTAGGCCGCGATGATCTGCTCACCGACGCCATCATCGCCGAACATCACGAGGTCGCCCGCCGCGTGGCCGAGAACGCCTCCGTGCTGCTCAAGAACGAGAACGCGGTGCTTCCGTTCAGGAACGGCACCCGTGTGGCCGTCGTCGGAGACATGGCCAAAACCCCGCGCTTCCAAGGCTCCGGTTCCTCCAAGGTGAACGCCACCCGCGAAGAGAACATCCTCGACGAGCTCACCGCCATCGACGGCGTCTCCGTAGTCGGCTTCGCGCAGGGCTACGAGCGCCAGGGCGGCGAGAACCGCGCGCTGATCAACGATGCGCTCGCGCTCGCAGCCCGTGAAGATACGGATGCTATTCTCGCCGTGATCGGCCTCGACGAACGCAGCGAATCCGAAGGCCTCGACCGTTCCACCATGGCCATTCCGCACGTGCAGCTTGATATGGTCAAGGCGCTTAAGGATGCCGGCAAGCCGATCGTCGTCGTGCTGGTCGCCGGCTCCCCGGTCGAAACCGACTGGGTTGCCGATGTGGACGCCGTGCTCTATATCGGCCTGTCCGGCCAGGCCGGCGCATCTGCCGCCGCCCGCGCCCTGACCGGCCAAGTCAATCCTTCCGGCCATCTGGCCGAAACCTGGCCGATCCGCTACGAGGACTGCCCCTCCGCCGGCTGGTATCCGGCCATCGGCCGCGACGCCATCTACCGTGAAGGCCCGTTCGTCGGCTACCGTTACTACGAAACCGCCGGTGTACCCGTGCGCTTCCCGTTCGGCTACGGTCTGAGCTATGCCACGTTCTCCTATGCCAATATCAAGGCCGACAAGCAGGGCGTAAGCTTCACCATTACCAATGACTCCGACGTGCCGGGTGCCACCGTCGCCCAGCTGTATGTTCGCGGTCCTCAGGGCGGCGTGCTGCGCCCCGACCACGAACTCAAGGGATTTGCCAAGGTTCAGCTCGATGCTCACGAAACCAAGTCCGTCCGCATCGATTTCGATCGATACACTTTCCGCCATTTCGAGGTATCGAGCAATTCCTGGCAGACCGAGTCCGGCGAGTGGACGCTGATGGTCGGCACCGATGCGCACAGCATGGTGCTGTCCACCACGTTCACCGTCGTTGGCACGGTGGAGCCGAAGCCGGCTGATCCGGCACTTGGCGCCTACCTGACCGGCAAGGTCAAGGAGGCGACCGACGCTGAAATGGTGGCACTGTTCGGCCATAACGTCATCGCGCCCGGCAAACCGACAACCTTCGGTGTCAATGATCCGATCTCTTCGTGGGCGGATTCCAAGGGCTTTGTGGCACGCACCGTCGCCAAAACGCTGCAAAACCAGGAGCGCAAGACGCGTGAGAAGACCGGCCAGCCAGACCTGAACTCCCTGTTCGTGCTCAACATGCCGCCGCGCGCCATGAGCAAGATGACCCAGGGCATGGTTGACGCGGCCATGGTCGACGGCATCGTCAAAATCGCCAACGGCCACACCTTCCGCGGACTTGGCACGGTGATCTCCGGATTCTTCCGCAACCAGTCTGCCAACAAGAAAACCGCGAAGGAACTGGAGTCCTGAGTTCAGAGTCCTGAATCCTTAACAGTCAGGAATCCTGCGAACAATCCGCATCCCACTTATAGCAACGCATGCGTCGGCCATCGGCTGAGCTGCCGAAAGGCCGACGCATGAACAGAGACAACGAGACCAACTTCAAGCACGCTAAGGAGCGCATCATGACCAACACCAACGCCGAAACCCAGCAGCTCGGCCCGATCCGCCAATGGATCAAGGACCACCCGACCATCTGGGAATTCATTGTGTTCAACGTCCTGTCGAACATTTCCACAATCGCTCGTTTCGTGGTCACGTGGATTGGCACCGCGGTGTTCGTCGCAGGGCTTGGCTTGACCGCGCCGTTCCATTTCCTCATCTTCAACTACCCCGAGTCCGGCAACGGTCTGGGCGGCTTCCTGACCTTCCTCTTCGCCGAGGTGATCGCGCAGGTTGTGAACTTCTTCGTGCAGATGAAGTGGGTGTTCAAGTCCGACTCCAGCTTCAAGGACGCCGCATGGAAGTACGCGATTCTCGCCGTTGTCATCGTGGTCGTCAACCTTGTGCTGCCGGGCTACGTTACCTCGCTGTGCCAGGGCTGGGGTCTGAACGCCGGTCTCGCCGGCACCATCGCCTCCGTGGTGAACACGGTGCTTGCGGTTGTCGTGAGCTACCCGCTGCTCAAGTTCTGGATCATGCCCAAGAACAAGGACGCCAAAGCCTCTGACGCCGAATAATCCTTGCGGCTGCGACCGCCCAGTCGCAGCCCATCCCATTCTTCTTCCTCTACTCCTTCCCTGACGATGCCGCCGTGCAGCCAAAGCTTCACGGCGGCATCGTGTATATCTGGGGGTCTACGCACAGCGGCATCGTGTTATACTGAATATCTCCACACGGCGGCATCGTGATAAGGGGTTGACATGCTGGAACGAAAAGTATTGCGGGAGTTGGTTTCTTGGAAGAAACGCACGAATGGCAAAGAGGCTTTGCTGATCGAAGGAGCTCGTCGCGTGGGGAAAAGCACCGTGGCGCAGGAATTCGGAAGAACCGAGTATGAGTCCACCATTCTCGTGGACTTCTCACGATTTCCCAAAGATGTCAGGTCAATTTTCGAAGAGCAGAAAGATGACCTGGACACATTCTTCATGATGCTTTCCGTCTATTATCGAACTCAACTTGTGCGGCGACGGTCTCTGATCATTTTTGATGAGGTTCAGTTGTATCCGCCGGCGCGAGAGATGATCAAACATCTGGTGGCGGACGGACGGTACGACTATGTGGAGACCGGGTCTTTGATTTCCATCAAACGGAATGTGGAGAATATCCTGATTCCCTCTGAGGAATCGAAACTTCACATGGAACCGATGGATTTCGAGGAATTCTGCTGGGCGATGGGAGAGCGCCTGCTATCCGAGGCGATACGAGAATCTTTCGTCGCATTGAAGCCAATGCCGGATGCGTTGCACAAGCGCGCGATGAGACTGTGGCGCGAATACATGCTGGTGGGGGGCATGCCTCAGGTTGTGGATGAATATGTGACCAATAGGGACTTCGGCGAAGCCGACAGAATCAAACGTAATATTTTAGGGTTGTACGGCGATGATATCGGCAAGTTCGCGAACGGTGATGCCGGGCGAGTTCGCGGCATCTTCGCACAGATTCCAGGCCAGTTGTCCAAACATGAGAAGAAGTTCACGCTCGCCTCGATTACCCCAGATGCGCGCTCGCGGGATTATGACGCTGCCTTCTTTTGGTTGGATGACGCTCGTCTGGTCAATATATGCCATAATTCGACTGATCCGACTGTCGGACTTGGTTTATATGAGGATAGCGCGTCGTTCAAGTGCTATATGGCGGACACTGGCCTGCTTGTCTCTCAGACGTTTGCGGATCAGCAAGCCACTCCTGACGAGGTGTACCGCGATATTCTTTTCGACAAGCTTTCGTTGAATGAAGGAATGCTTGTGGAGAATGCAGTGGCCCAACAGTTTAAGGCAGCTGGGCGCCGTCTGTTCTTCTTCTCCAGGTACGCGAAAGGCGATGCTACGAAGACCATGGAGATTGACTTCCTTATCGTGCGTGAGTACGACAATGCCGCCATGAAACAACGAGTGAGCCCGGTGGAAGTGAAGTCGACCAAACAGTACGGGACGTCTTCGCTAGACAAATTCCGCAAAGCATATGGTCAGCGGTTAGGCAAAGAATATGTGCTGCATCCGAAGCAGCTTCAAGTGGATGGGGATCGCATCGCCCTTCCTCTCTATATGAGCGGATGCTTGTGACCTGCGTCGGAGAAATTGAAGCTGAATCCTCCGGTCATGGGATGTGATTGTAAAAATCCACAGCCTGTTCGATGCTGGGTGCTTGTTGCAGTTTTCGTGCGACAAAATGACTGCCGGCATATGGCCCGGGATGCTCAATCGGTAGATGGTTGATGCCCATGCCAATCCATGCGCATTAATCGTGAACGCGTTACAGGGTAGAAATCCCGGATACCATTGTCGCCATCTCCTATCAAGAAACGCCGTATTGTCGGCGCGTCCCTTGCCAAAGTCGTATCCATGTGTATAGTGGAACGTGGCTCAGCGAAGAGAGCTCTTCACCGAACCGCGAAGAAAAGTAAACGCCGAAGTTTGCGGCAGGCCTGAAAATGATGTTGTTGATGGCCAGCAACGAGCGGAAGCACCGTAGTAATCCCTTTACAACGGATCGTGAGGCACGTACCTGCCTCTGAAAGGATGAACAAATATGGCAGAAGTCATTTTCGACCATGTCACTCGTGTCTACCCGGGCAACGATAAGCCCTCTGTGGACGACCTGAATCTTGATATCAAGGACGGCGAGTTCCTCGTTCTCGTTGGCCCCTCTGGCTGTGGTAAGTCCACCACCCTGCGCATGCTCGCAGGTCTGGAAGAGGTCAACAAGGGCCGCATCCTCATCGGTGGCAAGGATGTCACCACGATGCAGCCGAAGGACCGCGACATCGCAATGGTGTTCCAGAACTACGCTCTGTACCCGCACATGACCGTCGCCGACAACATGGGCTTCGCTCTGAAGATCGCCGGCACTCCGAAGGAAGAGATCCGCAAGCGCGTCGAGAAGGCCGCTGAGATCCTCGATCTGACCGAGTACCTCGATCGTAAGCCGAAGGCTCTGTCCGGTGGTCAGCGTCAGCGCGTGGCCATGGGCCGTGCAATCGTCCGTGAGCCGAAGGTCTTCCTCATGGATGAGCCGCTGTCCAACCTCGACGCCAAGCTCCGTGTCCAGACTCGTACCCAGATCGCCGCTCTGCAGCGTCAGCTGGGTGTCACCACCCTGTACGTGACCCACGATCAGACCGAGGCCCTGACGATGGGCGATCGCATCGCCGTCATCAAGCTCGGTATCCTGCAGCAGGTCGGCGCTCCGACCGAGCTGTACGATCGTCCGGCCAACGTCTTCGTCGCCGGCTTCATCGGCTCCCCGTCGATGAACCTGAACACCCACCCGGTGGTCAACGGCAAGGCGAAGATCGGTGAAGACACCGTCGATCTGCCGGCCGAGGCTGTCGCCAAGCTGACCGCTGAGGACAATGGCCAGATCGTCGTCGGCTTCCGTCCGGAAGACGCCACCCTGGCTCCGGCTGATGATCCGAACGCCTTCTCCCTGAAGGTCGTCAACGTCGAGGATCTGGGCTCCGATGGCTACATCTACGGCAACATCCTCACCGATGGCTCCGCCGCCGAGGAATCCCAGCTCATGTCCGACCAGAACAAGCTCACCACGGTTCGTGTGAACCCGCGTGTGCTGCCGAAGGTCGGCGAGACCGTCAAGATCAAGATCGACCCGGCCAAGATGCACCTGTTCGCTCCGTCGACCGAGCTGCGTCTGAACTAGTCGAATCGGTCGTTTGACCGTACGAGTGACCAACCGGCTGGTTTGAATACCGGTCGGGTGGTCGAATAACTAAAACTTGGCTGCGCCTGACAAGGCTCGGTCAACCATTAAACGAGGCGATTCTCTTCCTCTCTTATAGCCTCGTTGGAAAAGCCCTGCATAGCTGCGGGGCTTTTCTTGTTTATGCCCTTATTTTGTGTGATGACGACAACGCAGAAACACTCCAATTGTCCCGTCAGCACACTTTACCTGTCAATTTGCACAGTTCGACTGCAGGATTGTCACATACCTACGTAACAATTCCGCAGTCGAACCGTGCAAACTATCAGTCGAACCGTGTAGCTTGACAGCCCGACCGTGCGAAGCGCCAGTCCGATCGTGCGGATTAGCAGGTAAATCACGGCAATGGGTGGGCGGAAGTCATGTCGGTACTCAACAACTATGGATGAGGTTCGAGCATCTTGGTTATCCACCAGCTTATCCACAGCAAAAGTGGATAAGTCGGTGTCTCCGGCAAGCTCTCTCCACATTGTCAGTATGGCTTGCGATTGCGGCGGTTACGCTCATACGCTCGCAATATGGGTAGTACACGATTAAGTCGCGCAACGATGCGTATGGGTATGCAACAGAAGCTGACTCAATGCGAGCACAGCCGCATCTGTCTCGTAGCAGCAGATAGGCAAGAGTATATGTTCCTGCGCAGATGGGCTGCTAAGGGGTATCTTTGCAATCCTTTCTCCAATTATTATGCTCGGGAGGCGTATTGGCAGTCGATACCTGCGGCCGAACGTACCAGAATAGTCGCTAGAACCATGGGGCAACGTCACCCGAACAGGGTGTTCGGTGGTTTAACCGCTGCATGCCTATGGCGGTTGGAACATTCCACATACCTCGATAGGGGAGGGGCGATTATTGTTTCTTCCGCATCGAACCGTCGCACACCATCCCATAACGGTAAGCTATGCGCCACGTATCTTCCTGATTGGGAGCGCGAATCAGTGCAGTCCCGCGACGGTGTGAATGTCACCGGTATCAAACGAACATTGCTCGACTGTGGGCGAGCATACGAGTTTCGCCATGCTATGGCGTTCTTTGATTCGGCTATCGCACAAGGTTTGGTTGTCCGTGATGAGCTTCTCGAATATCTTGAAACGCCTCGTTTAGGAGTTTGTCAGGATAAAGCGCTGTTGGTGGCTCAACATGCGACGGGATTGAACGAGAATGGTGGAGAATCCTTCTGCTACGCAACGATGTTGGAGGAGGGGTTTTCCGATGTGCGGCAGCAGGTTGAGTTTGTGAATCCGCAGGATGCCAATGATCGTCGGCGAGCTGATTTTGTGGCTGTCCGCGAAGATGGCCGATTGGTGGTGATTGAGTTTGATGGCATGAGGAAATACGACGATCCAACCATGACCGGTGGCAGAACGACCGGTGAAGTAGTGGCGGATGAACGTAGGCGTGAGGCAACCTTGCAAACTTGCGGTGTAGCGGAGATAGTGAGATGCACCTTCGAAGAGGTGAGACGCCGTGTACCGTTGGTTAACAAACTGGTAGCTGCGGGATTACCACGGGGAGCACGGCTGAATACGGCGTAGCCCACGCATGGTTGGACTGCCATTCTGCACGGTTCGACTGCAGGATTGTCACATACCTACGTAACAATTCCGCAGGCCAACCGTGCAAACTGTCAGTCCGACCGTGCAAACTGTCAGTCGAACCGTGCAGCTTGACAGCCCGACCGCGACAAATGGCAGGAAACAGTAGCAGATGGCAATTAGGAGGTACGAGGTACGGCTGAGGGCGGCTGGGCATGACAGGCGCGGGGCTGGGATGGAACGGGCAGCGGGTACGCTGGTACCTATGATGCAAGCAGCAATGGATTTGACGCAGTTGGACCCGCGAGCCGCTAAGGCCACCTCCGTGCAGGCAGAGGATGAACATGCCAATTCGGTGGAGCCGCAGGCCCTGAAGATTACCGCCGCCAGCTCGAACCCGAGAATGTTCACGCTGCCGTGGCACAAACCTCTGGCCACTTGGCCCCAAGATTTACTCGCCAACCTGCCTCGCGGTATTTCCCGCCACGTGGTGCGATTCGTGCATGTGGGCGACGAGGTGTACGCAATGAAGGAGATCACGCGACAGGTCGCCGAGCGTGAGTATGAGATTCTGCGCCGTCTGCAGAAGCTGGAACTGCCCACTGTCACGCCGATTGCCGTGGTTACCGGCCGTCACGATAAGAACGGCGAGCCGCTGGAGGCGATTCTGGTCACCAAGCACCTGAAGTTCTCATTGCCGTATCGTGCGTTGTTCGCCCGCAACCTGCGCCCTGACACCGCCGAGCGTCTGATTGACGCGCTTGCCGTGCTGATGGTGCGTTTGCATCTGGCCGGCTTCTATTGGGGTGATGTGTCGCTGTCGAACGTGCTGTTCCTGCGCGATGCCGACGCCTTCACCGCCTTCCTGGTCGATGCGGAAACCGGTGATTTGCAGATTACGCTGACCGAAGGCCAGCGCGAATACGATATCGATCTGGCCCGCACCAACATCATTGGTGAATTGATGGATTTGAGCTCCGGCAAGCTACTGCCCGGTGATGTGGACGAAATTGAGGTCGGCAACCGTCTGGTGGAACGCTACCATTCGCTGTGGGGCGCTCTGACCAACACCGACAAGTTCGGGCCCGACGAAATGTGGAAGATCGAACAGCGCGTCAACAAGCTCAACGATTTGGGCTTCGATGTGGACGAGCTGGAGATGAAAACCGCCGAGGACGGCAAGCGTGTGTTGGTGCGTCCTCGCGTGGTGGACGCTGGCTATGCGAACCGCAAGCTGCTGCGTCTGACTGGTTTGGATGTGCAGGAGAATCAGGCCCGTCGTCTGCTCAACGATCTGGACGCCTACCGTGCCTCCACTTGGCGCGAAGGCGAAGACCTGGAGATTGTAGCCACCGACTGGATGCGCGAGGTATTCGAACCGACCGTGCGCATGATTCCGCGCGAATACCGTTCGCAGATCGAACCGGCACAGTTCTTCCATGAAGTGCTTACCCACCGTTGGTATTTGGCCGAAAAGGCCGGTCATGACGTGCCGATGGGCGAGGCTGTGACCAGCTACATCGACAATGTGCTGCCCGAATACAAGCTCGATAAGAAGGATATCGACGCGCTGCTCGAAGAAGCCGACGCCGGTGTGATCGATGACGAATCCACGTATAACGATCCCGACGACGATTACAATCCCGACGATGACCCGGATGCGGCTGTCTGGTCGCACTAAACACACGGCTTGATACCTGCCACCGCCGGTATGGCGGGAACAGCGTTGGAAAGTTGAAAAGTGGCGCGTCGCGCAACGCACCATGAACGTCGGATAATGCCGAATAACAATGAAGCCCTGCCAATAAGCAGGGCTTCATTTGTAGTGCTGTAATTATTGGCTATGATGCCGGCAAGGCCGACAAACAAGTACCAGCTTGCGCCAAATGCTTACGCTTCGGCGGCCTTGCGGCGCGCGGTGGACACGGCATACAGGCTGATGCCCGCAGCCACGGATGCGTTCAACGATTCCACCGACGAGGAGATCGGAATGCCTGCAATGGCGTCGCAGGCCTCACGCACCAGACGGCCCAGGCCGGAACCTTCCGAGCCGAGCACCACAACCAGCGGATCGGTTTCAAAACCGGTTTCGCCGACGATTTTGTCGCCGCCGCCGTCCAGACCGACCACGTAGTAGCCGCGCTCCTTCAAGCCTTCGAGCGCCTTGTTGAGATTGACCACGCGCGCCACTGGCATATGCGCGGCGGCACCGGCCGACACCTTCCACGCGGCCGCGTTCACCGAAGCGGAGCGACGTTCGGGCAGAATCACACCATTGGCACCGAATGCCGCAGCGGAACGAATCACGGCACCGAGGTTCTGCGGATCGGTCACGCCATCAAGCGCGATGAACAGCGGGCGTGCGGCGATACGTGCGACGGCCGAGTTCGCGGCCTCCATCGCCTTAGCCTTCTTCTCCGCGCGTTCGGCGATTTCGTGCAGCGAGGAGTACTGGAACGGATTGACCTTAAGGATAATGCCCTGATGGTTGCCGGAGCGCGCAATGCGATCCATTTCCAGACGGTCGGCTTCCATCATGTGCAAACCATTCGCGCCGGCGATTTTCACGATTTCACGTGTGCGATCATCATGCTCGATGCGCGAGAGGATATACAGCGTGGAGGAGGGCACGCCTACGCGCAGCGCCTCCAGCACGGAGTTACGGCCGAACACCAGATCAGTGGTGTCGGCGGAGGAGAACTTGTCCACACGACGACGGGCCGCCAAACGCGGATCCGCCATCTTGCGCTTGTCAGCGGCCTTTTTTGCCTTATATGCCTTGTGATACACGCGATCTTCGGCCTTCGGGGTCGGCCCCTTGCCGCGAAGCGCGTTACGATGCTTACCACCCGACCCCTTGGTCGGTCCTTTTTTCAATGCCATAGGTGTTATTGTCCCAGCACCCCAGCCCAATCGACCGCTGCCGCGTGCGGTTGGTGCCGAGGCGTCCGCGCATGCGGAGCGTCCTACGCGTATAGTGGTCTGGTTGGTTTGCTTGACAGCGATGCAAGGCGGTGACGACCATGACCGGGAATAAGGCGACGAATACGCGCAAGGCGGCAGCGACTATGAAGCTGCGCACCACGCGCAACCTGTTCGGGCTGCCAATGTTGTATTGGGGATTGTGGCTGGCACTGCTAATCCTGTGGATGGGTCGCTTCGTCACCTCGTTCCTGTCGATTTATTTGGTATCCGCTCTGCATATCGATGAGGGCGTGGTTGGCACGGTTGTGTCCATGTATGGCTTCGGCTCCATTTTCGGCTGCCTGTTCGGCGGTGCGTTGTCCGACCGATTCGGCCGCCAGCCAATGATTATCATCGGTGAAATCGGTGCCGCCGTCGCGATATTGACCATGGCGTTCCTGATCGAACCAATCTCGCTGGGCGTGGCGCTGTTCGTCTATGGCGTGTTCGCCTCGCTGCCCAGCCCAGCCATCGCCGCCTATATCGCTGACGTGGTGCCGGCCCCGAATCGTCAGCGCGCATATGTGCTGCAATCCTGGGCCATCAATTTCGGCTACGCTATCGGCCCGATTATCGCCAACCAGCTGGTTAAGGTGTCGTATGCGCTGATGTTCTACGTCGAAGCGGTGGTGATGGTCGCCGTTGCCATACTGCTGGTTGCGTTCTTCCGCGAAGCCCGCCATCTGGGGCTGTCGCTGCCGAAACCCGGAGAGGCGCGCCAGGAGCGTGCCGGCGATACGGCCGGCGATACAACGGATAATGCGCCGGCCAAGGTATCCATGGCGCGCAACTACATTCGCGCCTTGAGCGATGGCCCGTTCATGCTGTTTGCCGTGCTGATGTTCGGCTACTACATTGTCTACTTCCAATCCACCTCCGGCCTGCCCATCGCAATGACCGAGCTGGGCATGGGCACCGGCGAGTATTCGATTCTGCTGACCATCAACGGTGGCATGCTATGCCTGCTGCAGATTCCTGCAATGAAACTATTCGCCCGCATGGGCAACGCCCGTGTGCTGGTGGCCGGGCTTGCCGTTACCGCGATCGGCTATGCCGTGCAGATTTTCGCGCACTCATGGGTCGGTTTCGCCTTTGCTGTGGTGCTGTGGACACTTGGTGAGCTTGGCACTTTCCCAATCGCCACTACCACGGTTGCCGAAATGGCCCCGGCGGACGCGCGCGGCACCTACCAGGGCGTCTACAACGTGCTGTGGTCGGTTTCCATCGCTTTGGCGCCGTTGGTTGGCGGATGGGTGATCAGCGGCTTCGGTGGCCGCAGCCTGTGGATCGCTTGCACTGTGGTGTTGGTTATCGTCACCGTCGGTCTTGCGCTGTCCAAGGCCTCCCGGGAGCGTGGTGCCGCCCGCACCCTGAAGGAAATCAACGTATAAGGCTATAAAACTTGAGATGTCGCGCGAATAGGTGCGCAGGTTACGCCGAGTGCAAACCAAGGTGTGGAATAATGGGGCAGGTATGCATCGGTGGCGTTTGCGCCGGTGCCCACAACCGCGCAGCAGCGCGACGAGGTTGTGGTGGCGCGGAAGGGGCGCGGCCACAGCCGAATCAAGCGGGCTGACTACTCCGCGGCAATCTCAAGGAGATTACCATGGTTGATCACAGCAACGATCAATCGACTGTCGATAAGGGCATTGCGGCCCAGCAGGCTTTGCTGGCCGATGCCGACCCCAGCCTGACCGATGTGGCCGATGTGGCCAAGGCTCTGAACGTCGACCCCAATGTCGGTTTAAGTGAGGCGGAGGCCAAGCGCCGCCGTGAGAAATTCGGGCCGAACGAGCTGGCCCAAGCACCTCCCGTGCCCAAGTGGAAGAAGTTCCTGCAGCAGTTCCAGGATCCACTGGTCTACCTGCTGCTTGCGGCCACCGTGATTTCGGTGATCGCATGGTTCATTGAACGCGCCAACACCGCCCCCGGTGCCGAAGGTGGCGAGGCGCTGCCCTTCGATGCGCTGGTAATTGTGCTGATCCTCGTCGTCAACGCCGTGCTTGGCTATATTCAGGAAGCCAAGGCCGAAGCCGCCGTTGAAGCGCTGGCGCAAATGACTGCGCCACAAACCTCCGTGCTGCGCGACGGCAAAGTGGTGCGTATCAATACTGCTGATGTGGTACCCGGCGACATCATCGTGCTCGCCGAAGGCGACTCCGTCTCCGCCGACGGCCGCTTGGTAACCGCGGCGTCCCTGCGCATTGCAGAAGCTTCGCTGACCGGCGAATCCGTGCCCGTAGGCAAGAAACCCGAAACCCTGGCACAGGCCAAGGCGTTGGGCGACCGCGCCAACATGATTTTCAACGGCACCTCCGTCACCCAAGGCACCGGCCGCGCCATCGTGACCGGCACCGGCATGAACACGCAGGTCGGCAAAATCGCCGACATGCTGTCCGCCACCGAAGACGAGAAAACCCCGCTGCAGAAGGAAATGGACTACGTTTCCAAGATTCTGGGCATCGCGGTGTGCATCATCGCCGTTGTGGTGCTGGCGGCGCTCGCCATCATGGAAGGCTTCCATGACATCCACGACGTTATCGACTCGCTGCTGCTGGCCGTCTCACTGGCTGTGGCCGCCGTGCCGGAGGGCTTGGCTGCGATTCTGACCGTGGTGCTGGCTCTTGGCGTGCAACGCATGGCCGCGCACAATGCCATCGTCAAGAAACTGCATTCGGTGGAAACCCTCGGTTCCGCTTCCGTGATCTGCTCGGACAAGACCGGCACGCTCACCCGCAACGAGATGACCGTCGAGCGTGTGGTCACGCCATCCGGCGAAGTGCAGATCACCGGCACTGGTTATGCGCCGGAAGGCCGCATGGTGCTGCCGGCCGGCGTGGACGGCGAATCCGAACGAGGCATGGCCATCCGCGACGAAGTCACCGCCACCCTGATCGCCGGCACGCTGGCGAACGATGGCGAACTGCGCGAAGGCGACAAGCCTGGCGCATGGGACATCGTGGGCGACCCCACCGAAGTGTCGCTGGTTGTCGCCGCGCGCAAGGTGAAGGCCGATCGCAAAGCAAAGCATTACGTTCGCGTCGCCGAGATTCCGTTCACTTCGGAACGCAAGCGCATGGCCATCGTTGCCAAGGATGACGCCGATTCCGGCAAGCTCACGGTGTTCGCCAAGGGTGCGCCCGATGTGCTGCTGAGCTACTGCTCGCGCATTCAGGTGGGTGGCCATGTGCGCCCGCTGACCGACGGCGATCGTCAGGATATTCTCGCCACCGTGGAACGCCTTTCCTCCGAGGCCTACCGCACGCTGGGACAGGCCTATCGCCCGTTGGAAACCAGTTCGCTGGCCGAGGTTCCCGGCATCGCCGTGAACGCTGCCGGACAGATTTCCGACATCGCCGAACAGTCCGGTGCCATCGAAACCGACCTGATTTGGAACGGCATGGTGGGCATTATCGATCCGCCGCGCACCGAAGTGCGCGACTCCGTGGCCGAAGCTCACCGCGCCGGCATTCGCGCCGTTATGATCACCGGCGACCACCCGCTGACCGCCGCACGCATCGCCTCCGATCTGGGCATTATCGAGTCCGGTGGCAAGGCTTTGACCGGCGATCAGCTTGACGCGCTTGCCTCCAAGGGCGACGCCGCATTCGACAAGGCAACCTCCGAAGTGTCCGTCTACGCCCGTGTGGCCCCCGAGCACAAGCTCAAGATCGTGGAGTCGCTGCAACGTCAGGGCAATATCGTGGCCATGACCGGCGACGGTGTGAACGACGCTCCCGCGGTCAAGTCTGCCGATATCGGCGTGGCCATGGGCATCACCGGCACCGAGGTCACCAAGCAAAGCGCCAAGATGATTCTGGCGGATGACAATTTCTCCACCATCGTCGCCGCCGTGCGCGAAGGTCGCGTGATCTTCGACAACATCAGGAAGTTCCTGCGCTATCTGCTGAGCTCCAACGTGGGCGAAGTGTTCACCGTGTTCTTCGGCGTGGTACTTGCCGGATTCCTCGGCATCTCCCAGCCGGATTCGGTGGGCGTCACCGTGCCGCTGCTGGCCACCCAGCTGCTGTGGATCAATCTGCTGACCGATGCGGCACCGGCCCTGGCCATGGGCGTGGACCCGCAGACCGAAGACGTGATGAACCGCAGGCCGCGCAAGCTCACCGACCGTGTGATCGACGCCTCGATGTGGGGCGACATCATCTACATCGGCGTCATCATGGCTGCTGTCACGCTGATCGGCATGGATATGCACCTGTCGGGTGGCCTGTTCACCGACCGTTCGGTGGATGCGCTCGGACATGAGGCGCAGATGGTTGAGGCACGCACCATGGGCTTCACGATTCTGGTGTTCGCCCAGCTGTTCAACGCCCTCGCCTCCCGCTCGCATGCACAGTCCGCGTTCGTGGGTCTGTTCTCCAACAAGTGGCTGTGGGGTGCCATCGGCATCTCTGTCGTACTGCAGCTGGTGGTGATTTACGTACCGTTCCTCAACTCCGCGTTCGGCACCACGCCGCTGTCGGCGATGGCATGGCTGGAATGCATCGGTCTGGCCGCGTTCGTGTTGGTCGCCTCCGAGCTGCGCAAGCTGGTGCTCAGGATGATGGCCAAGAAGTAGTTGCAGGCCTTTATCGAACGCCGGTAATGAACACCGAATAGAGGCTGACTAACAGCCAGATAACGATAATGCCCCTTAGCGCGGTTCAGTTCCGCACTGAGGGGCATTCGTATGCGTGGAATTGGTGACGGGTGCGATGGTTGCCGGACGGTGCTTGCCAGCTCACGAACCTCACTGGCTGACTCATCAACTACTGCGAACAGTAGCTGGTTCTCGTTGGCTGTAGCGGGCGGCAGCCAACCGTAACCCGATAGCTACCGGTAGCTAGTAGCAATCAATTGGTTGTGCCGGATTCCGTCTCGCCGTCGGTGGTGCCAGTGGTGGTATCTGTAGTATTGCCGTTGCTATTGGTATCGCTATTGTTGGCGTCGGTATCAGTGCCGTTGTTGGTGTCAGTGCCATTGGTATCGCTGGTGTTGGCGTTGGCTTCGGCATCGGTTTTGGCCTGAATCGAAGCGTTCACATCCGACTCGGCCTTCTGCAGTGCGGAAATCGCGTTATTGACATCCGTTTCGGAAGGTTTGTCGCCGCCCAGCACGCTATTCGCGCTGGCGATGGCGGACTGCAGTGCCGTGCGCGTATTTTCGTCGGCCACGGTACCCGCCGAATTATTCAGCGTGCTCTGTGCCTGCTCAATGGCCGAACTCAACGTTGATTTCAGTGCATTGACACTGGCCGAATTCTTGGAATCGTCCACGGCCTTAACGGCGGCATTGATGGCGTCCGTCTGCGAGGTGACGGTATCCAATTGGTCGCGCATATCAGAGGCGCGTTTTTTCAGTTCGTCAGCAGTGAGTGTGGCGGTGCATTCAGTGGTGTCCGCTGGAGTGGACGCGTTCTGCAGGGCGTTGTTCAGGGTGCTGAGCGTACCGGAATCAGTCACCTGGTCTGCAGGTGTTTGCGCGGCGCTCTGCCCGTTGGTCACCGCTGTGGTCAGTTCCTTTTTGGCGGCATCATATTGCTTCGCGGCCGTCTGGCATTCGGCCAACGCCGCAGCCTGAGTGACTTTGGTGCCGTTGGAACGCCACCAGAACACCCCGCCGATGATCAGTGCGAGTACCACGATAACGGCGATGACAATGCCGACGATTTTGCCGGTGTTCGACTTCGAGCCGCTCTTGCGCTTTCCCTGAGGCGCATCGTTGGAATCCGAGCCATCGTTGGCAAGAGGATCAATCGGCGCGATTGAAGGAGGCATAGTCAGCGGTTGTGCGCTGGCATTGGCATCGCTGACTGGCGAGAACACTTGGGTTGCAGCAGCATTTGACGAATCAGCTGGGGCCGTGCCCAGAGCGCCGGAAGTGTACGGCTGGGTTGCGGCTATGGTCGGCTGATCCACGGGGAACTGTGCGGCGGCATAAGGTTGGGTTGCGGCGACAGTTGGCTGATCCGTCGAGGATTGCGCGCCGGCAGCATACGGTTGGGAGGTGTACGGCTGTGTGGCATCCGGCGTATACGGCATCGCCTGCGTGGGCGCGGCAGCCTGGGTCGGTTGGAAGGCCTGTGTTGCCGCGGACTGATCCGCCGGCAGAAAGCGCTGCGTGGCCTGATCCCACACATACTGCGGCTGATTGTGAGCGTCCTGACCGGCTGTTGGCGTTGGCGTAGTGGCGGCCGGCGTTGGTTGTGTTACTGCAGTGGGCATATCCGGCAGGGGAGGCACCGAAGGCTGCTTGCGTTTCTCGTGATGCTGGAAATCGAAATCAAAACCACCATCGCTATTGGTCATGAACGCTCCTTACCTAGGTGAGAACACATGCTTGCGCGCACTGTGGAACAAATAACTATGCGATTGCGGACAATGGCGCAGGCGGCGCGAATTAATCGTCGATACGCGCGCGATAGAAATTTTCGTAGGATCGGCTTGGCGTCGGCCCACGCTGGCCCTGATAATGCGAGCCAGTGCCCTTGGAACCATATGGATGCTCGGCTGGCGAACTGAGCTGGAAAAAGCACATCTGACCGATTTTCATACCCGGCCACAACTTAACCGGCAGCGTCGAAACATTGGACAGCTCCAGCGTGATATGCCCTTCGAATCCAGGGTCGATGAATCCGGCCGTCGAATGAGTCAGAATGCCAAGGCGGCCCAGCGAGCTTTTGCCCTCTAAACGTGCCGCAATGGTCGGATCCAGCTTGACGTATTCCCACGTGGATCCCAGCGCAAACTCTCCGGGATGCAGAATCCACGGCTCGTCCGGAGCGACTTCGAACTGTTCAGTCAGCGCACCCTGGTTCTCAGCCGGATCCACATAGGTGTAGGCGTGATTGTTGAACAAGCGGAAGTATCGATCCAGACGCACGTCGATGGAGGCGGGCTGCACCATCTCGGGACTCCACGGCTCCATCGCAATATGGCCTTCGGCCTGTGCGGCGAGAATGTCGCGATCGGACAGCAGCATATGAAACTCCTTGGCATGCGTGGTAAATACTGCCCCTAAGTCTAACCCAACCTCTTCCGCCTAGTAGGGCTTGCTTTACGAAGCTTACGAACCATACGCTTCGGCTATCGAGCCATGATGGGGAGTGGAGGATAAGGCAAGAAAAAACTTTCAGGTTATTCTCAGACAAACACAGCAATAAGCACAGGAACAGGTGATTACATAATACATGTCAGCGAAATACAGAAGCTGGCCAGGAGCCGCAGCAGTTCCCGACAATTGAACCCCTTTCTTCTTCTCTCTCCTTTCTCTCCCCGGTGGTCCCCCCACCGGGGTTCTTTTTTTGTCTGACATCCGTCGACTCGTTGGACTGGTTCAGCGGGCTGACTTGTTGAACCGACTTATTGGGCTGATTCATTCCTTGGAATGAGTGCTTCGAGTGCATAAGCGCGTTAGACTTGGGGTGAACGGCAAAGGGGGCGTCGATGACCAACAACAACGAGAATTACGATTTCTTTGGGGGTGCCGAATACCAGGATTCACCGCAGCGACATACCGGCCGACGCAGCGGCGGACGCATTGGCAGCTTCCGCACCCCACGACTGAAAACCAGCAGCCCTGCATCGCGACTATTGCGCAAGCTGGCGCTGCTCACAGGCTGCATGGCCGTGTTGGTATCGGCTGCCTCTGCCGTGCATGAAGTCGCTCCGTTCGCCATTTCCTTTCTGGTGTCGGTGCCCGGCCGCTATATTGCGCTTGCCGGCGCGATACTGATTGCAATCACCATGATTCTGGTGATTGCGGCACGCGCCTCCATGCCACGCTACGCCACACACGGCGGCGTCGGTGCCGGCGGCATTGTTGCGCTGGTGGCGGCGATTGTGCTGCTTACCGTCGGTGTGGCCGTTGGCGTGCTGTTCCCCGAAGGCTTGGTGCAACGGCAGGAACGTGACGTGGCACCGGTGGATAACACCGCACAAATGGAACAGGGTATCGAACAGGTGGCGGGCACCTGTGAATCAGGCTGGCAGGGTATGAATTCTGGAGGTCTTCCCGGCATTATCACTGTGCAGGTGTGCGAGGATCGTCGTGTGGCCTTCGTCTCCTTCGATTCAGAAGCGTCAGCGACCATTGGCCGCATACCGGTGCAAAGCGGCATTTCCACGCTGCTTGCCCAGAACGCCGGCAACGAGCAGGCGCAGGGCGACTGGCGGCTGCTGAGCGGCGAACGCTGGACGGTGTTCGGCGAGGCGCCGACCATCAGCGCATTGCAGCAGCAGTGGGGTGGCAGTATTTCGACAGTTGATGCCGGAGATGCCGGAGATACCGGGGATTCCGCTGGATCCGATAGCTCTGCTACGGCTCAGTAGATTCACGAGTGTGAGGCAAATCATGCCCATACGGGTATGAGGCTGCACATTGCGCGCATATATTGAGAAAGTATGAGCGAAGCAGCGAATAGCAATCCAGCGTTGGTCGGCCGTGAAGCCACTGTGGTTCCCGGTCGTTTTGGAGACCCTCTTAGCGTGGAACATGTGTTGACCTCGCGCGGCGGATATGATCAGCATCCCACGCACCCGCTGTTCCTGTGTCTGCATGGCTGGGGATCCAACGAGGAGGAGATGGCGGATGTGATGCGCCTGATCGCCCCCTACAACGATTTCGTGGCATTACGTGGGCCGCTGGTGCTGGAAGAAGCGCCGGAGGGCAGTCGCGAGGCCGGCAACTACGCATGGTTCCATGATTGCCTGCCGATTGGTGAGGATTTGGATTACGACGCCTATGCCGCCGCCCAGGCCGTCGACCGATGGGTGAGCGAACACATCGCCGTCGACCGGCCGGTGGTGCCTCTCGGTTTTTCGCAGGGTGGTGCCATTGCCGTGCATCTGCTGCGTATCAATCCTGAGCGATACCGTGCGGTGATTTCGTTGTCCGGTTTTAACGCGCCCGGTCAGGTGCCGGGCACGGCTCCGGCTGATGACCGCCTGCCAGATCTTGATATTCCGGTGTTCTACGCGTACGGCAAAAGGGATGCGGTGATTCCCAAGTATGAATTGTTCGCCGCCGCCGCATGGCTTGAGGAGCATACGTGGCTCAAAACCAAAAGCTATCGTGCCCTCGACCACAACGTCAGTTTGGAGGAATTCGCCGATCTGCGCCAGTGGCTGCTGGACAACGACATCACCTCCGGCGTGCTCTGACGGCAGTCTGATGATACGACGCAATCATTCGCGGTCGTGGTAGGCATAGACTGGGGGCCATGAGTGAAGCAAAGATTGACGAGAATCATTTGGATGAATCTCCCCGTGGCATTGCCATCATGGCTGCGGTGGGTGTGGCAGTCGGTATCCTGTCTGGCCTGTTCGGCATCGGCGGCGGCACGGTAATCGTACCGGCCTTGGTGTGGTTGGGACTGACCCAGCGGCATGCGGCCGCCACCTCTATGCTGGCGATCGTACCTACCTCCATCTCCGGCGTGATTTCCTATGCCCTCAACGGCCACGTTGATTGGATTGCCGCACTGCTGGTGTTCTGTGGCATGTTTGTTGGCGGGCAGATAGGTTCCTGGCTGCTGTCTCGACTGCCTGAACTGGTGCTGCGCTGGGTGTTCGTGGCGTTCCTGGTATTCGTTATCATCAATCAGGCACTGTTCGTGCCCTCGCGTGATTCGGCCATCGACCTGAACGTTGCCACCGGCATCGAAATGGCAGTGTTCGGTATTGTCGCCGGCGTACTGGCCGGTCTGCTGGGCATTGGCGGCGGAGCGATCTGTGTGCCGGCGCTCTCGATTCTGTTCAATGCCTCCGATCTGATCGCCCGCGGTACGTCGCTGCTGGCCATGTTCCCCAACGCCATCACCACTTCCGTGGCCAACGTGAAGCGTGGCATGGTGCACACCAAGGCTGCGCTGATCATCGGCATCATCGCCGCCTGCATCACACCATTCGGCACATGGTTGGCCGGTATCGCCAGCCCGAGCGTGAATACCATGCTGTTCATCGTCTACCTGGCCGCACTGCTGCTGCGCAGTATTTTCGTGGCATGGAAGGCCACCAAGGCCGCCCAAGCCGCCAAGGCAGCCTAGCGGCAGGTGCCATCCGATCGGTACGTTTCGATACATCACATAGAGTGGGCGGTCCGTCATGCGGCGGGCCGCCCACTGGCATATTCGGCGACAATCGCACGGTTCGGAGGCACTACACAGGCAATAGTCACGGCAACTGACGGCGTAATTTCCGGCAATTTCCCGGCGTTCCCCATATACTTGTCTTGGCTGAGAGAAAGGTGGGACAATGGCGGTACTTGAGCTCGTGTTATGCATTGTCGCGGCGGTGCTGGTGAGCTCGTTCGCCGGCAGGTTTATTCCTCGTGTTTCCACTCCGTTGGTGCAGATTGCATTGGGTGTGGCACTGGCGTTCCTGCCATTCTTTCCCGACGTTGCGTTGGATCCGGAACTGTTCATGGTGCTGTTCATCGCGCCTCTGCTGTATCTGGAAGCCCATGAAATCGACAAATCGGCATTGCTGGGCACACTGCGATTAAGTCTGTCGTTGGCCATCGGACTGGCCATTGCCACTATGGTGGCGGTGGGATTCACGCTCAACGCCGTATGGCCGTCCATCTCACTGGCTGCAGCCTTGGCTTTGGGCGCGGCACTTGGCCCCACTGACGCGGTGGCCGTGAGCTCCTTGGGCCGCGAGGCCGCATTGAGCCAACGTCAACGCAGCGTGCTCAAAGGCGAATCATTATTCAACGATGCTTCGGGCATCGTGGGCTTCCAGTTCGCGCTGGCCGCCGCCTTCACCGGCGAATTCGCGGTGGGGCAGGCCGCCGGCGAATTCGTGGTCTCGTTCATCGGCGGCACTATTTTCGGCCTTGCCATCGGTTTGGCTGCGAACTGGGTGTTTGAAACCGTGCGCTCGCTGGGCTTGGAAACCACCACTTCGCGCATTCTGATGGAACTGTTCCTGCCATTCCTGCTGTATTTGGGTGCCGAACATTTCCACCTCTCCGGCATTCTCGCCGTTGTGGCCGCCGGCTTGTTCGTCCGATTCGATCGCACCGGCGTCGGACCGAATGTGGCGCGCACGAATATTGTGTCCACCTCGGTGTGGGGTGTGCTGTCGTTCTCCCTCAACGGTGCGGTGTTCATCCTGCTCGGCATGCAGCTGCCGCGTGCCATGCGAGCCAGCTGGTCCGATCCGTATATCAGCAACAACATGCTTATCAGCATCATCGTGCTGATCTGCGCCGTGGTGATTGTGATGCGATTCGTATGGGTGGCGGCCATGCTGCGCTTGGCACGCGACACCAACACCGGCAAACGTCGCAAAATGACGGCTGAACGCTGGCGTTCGGCCGCGGTGATGACCTTTGGCGGCCCCAAAGGCACCATCACCCTGTCCCTGATGTTCACGATTCCCTACGCCCTATCCGCCGGCACGCCATTCCCCATGCGCGACGAACTGATTTTCATCGCCTCCGGCGTGATCCTGCTGACCTTGATGCTGGCGAACTTCTTGCTGCCGCTGCTCGCCCCGAATCGTGGGGGAGACGAGTCGGCTGCTTTGGTGCCGATTACCATCGAAGTGCTGCGCACCACCGTTGAAGAGCTCACCGGGCGCATCACGCCGGACAACCGTCGCGCGGTGCTGATGGTGATCGATTCGTACACCAAGCGCATCAGCCGTTTGAAGCAGCGCATCGGCGAACTTGATCCGCAAGGATTGGAACGCCTGCAAATCGAGGCGCTGCATTGGGAGAAGGAGTTCGTGCGCGATCATCTGGCCGAAGTCAAAGCGCATCCGGCAAGCGACCCGGCACAGCAGGAGCTTGACGTCGAGGCATCGGAGCGCATGCTCGACCACATTATGAATTCGCTGCGCCACACGCACACCAACCCCGCCTCCGGGCACGCAGTGTCGCAGATTCGCGGCCGCATGCGCATGTGGGAGCGTCAGATGAGCAATTTCACCAAACGCACCATCTCCAAAATCCGCCACACCACGCCGCTGGTGAGCGAAGATCAGATTTTCGCACGCACCCGCGAACTGCAGGTCGAGGCGATCCACCATGTTATCGAACGACTGGTGGATGAAATGGGGCGCAGCACCTACAACACCGAACACTGCTCCGCCCTGCTGCTGGACTACCGTCGCGCCGAAGCCTCGCTGCAAGCACGCCCGAACATGGGCGGTAGCGCCCAGGCCATCAGCCAGGCCGAGGACGTGAAGCGCGAAAGCTACGCTATCGAACTGGGTGTGATTCAGGACATGCTCGAAGCCGGTGACATCACCCGTCCGCAGGCCCGTGCGTTGCGTCGTAACATCTACGTGATGCAGGTCGACGCCGACTCGGGAATCTAGGCTGACATGCATCTTGGATCTATGGACGGCAAAGGAATGCGCGCGGCGCTGGCACTTGCCGAACAGGCGGCGGCAGATAGCGACGTGCCGGTCGGTGCGGTGGTGCTGGGGCCAGACGGCCAGATCATCGGCCAGGGCCGCAATACGCGCGAAGCTGACGGCGACCCGTTGGCGCACGCCGAAATTATTGCCATGCGTCAGGCCGCCGCTAAGAACAACGGCTGGAACCTTGCCGACTGTACGCTGGTCGTTACGCTCGAACCATGCCCGATGTGCGCGGGTGCCTGCGTACAGACACATATCGGACGCATCGTGTTCGGCGCATGGGATTCCAAACTCGGCGCCTGCGGTTCGATATGGGATATTCCGCGCGACCCCCACATCGGGCATGCCCCCGAAGTGTACGGTGGTGTGCTCGAAGCTGAATGCGCCCAAGTGCTGTCGCGCTTCTTTGGACACCGGCGGTAGTCCGCTCGCCCTCGCACGCTATGGCTTGCGAATTGCGTTATAGGCGCGGAATCAATGTTTTCTTGCTTCGATTCACCAACACGCAGCATCAGGGCAACATAATCGATTTCACATACCATCAAGGCAGAAGTAGTGGTTCCATCCTCAACGTCGAAGGAGCGACACATGCCCAACACCATCACCATCAACGCTACCGGTGACAACAACGTATTCACCGGCACCGCTGTTGACGGCACCGAACTGACCGCCGTCTACCTCGAACAAGCTGCGGCCAATGTTGCCATCGGCCTGATTGTGCCGGGCAACGAACTGCCTCGCATCGTGCACTGGGGTCGTCCGCTTGCCAACCCCTCCACCCTGCTTGCCGCCTATGACGCCGTGCGCCCGCAGCGTGTCTCCGGCGCGCTCGATGAAACCGCATGGCCCTCGATTCTGCCCACGCAAAGCGAATCGTGGATCGGTGAGCCGCGCATCGTACTGCGCCGTGGGGGAGTGGAACTCTTCCCCAAGTTCACCGTCACCGCGCTGACCGTCGGCCCCGAAGTCGGCGAACTGCCGGCAACCGTTGACGCCTCCGCCACGGCAGACTCCTACACCGATGTTGCCGGACGCTCTCGCGGCGTCGGCGAAGCCCGTGTGCCCGGCATGACCATCACCGCTCAAGACAGCGAACAGGGCGTGGCCATCGACTGGCTGCTCGAACTCCTGCCCGGTGGCCTGGCCCGTCAGCAGGCGAAGGTTCGCAACCTGTGGGGTTACGGCGAGACGACCAAACTGCAGTCCCTCGGCCTGCCGGTCGATGAGAACGCCGCACAGAGCGCCACCCATCAGGCACCGTTGGAAATCGGCAAGGTCGAACTCGGTTTCCCCGTGCCCGAAATCGCCGGCGAAATCCTGACCACCACCGGCCACCACCTGAGGGAACGCAGCCCGCAGCGCCAGAAGCTGACCATCGGCCGCTTCGAAAAGAATGCGCTCGCCGGCCGTCCCGACTTCGATGCCAGCCTGCTGCTGACCGCCGGCAAGCCCGGCTTCGGCTTCGAAAACGGCGAAGCCTACTCGGTGCATGTGGCATGGTCCGGCAACTCCGTGCTCTCCGCTGAACGACTGCCTTATACCCAGGGCCTGATCGGCGGCGGCGAACTGCTCTTCGGCGGCGAAGTCATGCTCGCCGGCACTCCGGCCGATGATGCCGAAACCGCAGCAGCCGACAAGCGCATCGCTGCCGGCAGCCTCGGTGCCGGAGACCTGAACGATGTCTACACCACCCCGTGGCTGTTCGGCTCCTTCGGCGACGGCCTCAACGAAATCTCCGCCCGCTTCCACGATTATGTGCGCTCCCGCCACCCGCGCCTCTTCTCCAAGGGGCGCCCGGTAATCCTCAACACGTGGGAGGCCGTGTACTTCGAGCACAACTTCGATACCCTCAAGGCGCTCGCCGACAAGGCCGCCGCCTCCGGTGTGGAACGTTTCGTGGTGGACGACGGTTGGTTCGGCGCACGCCGCGACGACACCAAGGGCCTCGGCGATTGGCAGATCAGCCCCGAAGTCTGGCCGGAAGGATCGAAGTCGCTGCAGGCGCTCGCCGACTACGTGCACACCAAGGGCATGGAATTCGGCCTGTGGTTCGAGCCGGAGATGGTCAACCCCGATTCCGATATGGCCCGCAACCACCCCGATTGGATTCTGTCCCCCACCGCCGGTCGTCTGCCCATGCAGGGTCGCACCCAGCAGGTGGTCGACCTGACCAATCCCGATGCCTTCGATTACATCCTCGATGCAATGGACAAGCTGGTCGGCGAGCTGAAAATCGACTACATCAAGTGGGATCACAACAAGCTCGTCACCGAAGCCGCCTCCCACCGTTCCGGCCGTCCGGCCGTGCACGCCCAGACCGAAGCAGTGTACGCGATCTTCCGCACGCTGCAGGAGAAGCACCCCGGTCTTGAGATTGAAAGCTGCTCCTCCGGCGGCGGCCGCGTGGATCTCGGCATCCTCGAATACGCCAGCCGTATCTGGGTGTCCGACTGCGTCGATCCGGTCGAGCGCGCCGACATCCAGCGCTACACCTCGCTGCTGGTGCCCCCCGCGATGATGGGCGAGCACGTCGGTGCCAGTCCCGCCCACTCCACGCGCCGCGAAACCAGCCAGGAGCTGCGCATGGCCATGGCCTTCTTCGGGCACATGGGCATCGAATGGAACCTGCTCAAGGAGCCTCACGAAGCCCTCGACAAGCTGGCCGTGTGGGTTGCCGAATTCAAGAAGCATCGCGATTGGTTCGCCATCGACTCCTGCGTGCATGCTGATGTGAACGATCCGGCCATCCGCGTGGACGGCATGGTGATGCCCGACAAGAGCGCCGCCATCTACCGCTTCACCCAGCTGACCACCAGCCAGACCTATCCGGCCGCACCGGTGCGTCTGCCCGGCCTCGATCCGAAGCGCACCTACCGCATCAGCCCGCTCGACCCGAGCCTCGATTTGGCGGCCCAAGGCATTACCAACGGTCAGAGCCCGCTCGGTTGGTGGAATTCCGACGGCGTGCTGATGGACGGCGAAGCGCTCCAGCGCTACGGCATCCGTCCGCCGGCACTGCATCCCGCACAGGCTGTGCTGTTCAAGGCCGTGCTGGCCTGACGTGAAAAACTTGCGGCCCGACCGTGCTACGTGCGTGATGCGCACAACACAGTCGGGCCGCAATCCACAAAAGGAACGTCAGATCATACAGCTCACATAATGTGCTTGACGATCACACGGCTGGCGGCGGCCTTGGCCCACAGCTGCCAGTCGTGATTGATCACGGTGAACTTCATCGACCTCGCTTGGCTATGCCGATACATGCGGATGCCATCGCGCACGGAATCGGTGCCCAGTTTCGCCAAAAACGCTGATTCGCCGGCGATCATCACGCAACCGGGCATCGCAATATTGCCCACGGTGGCGATCAGTGATCCCAGGCGGAAGCATGTGCGATTCACCAACTGCGTGGCCTGCGGCACGCGCGCCAGTGCATCGCGTGCGAAATCCTCGAAGCTTACCGCGCGCCCCACAATGGCCGAATACTGTTCAGCAATCGAATCATCGGTCAGGCATTGTGCGCATCCGATATGACCACTGGTGCAGCGCGGCCCCTCCGGGTCGATCAGCACATGGCCCACGAGGCCATAGCTTTTATCCGGATAGGCGACAGGCTGGCCGTTGATGGCAAGCGAATAGCCCACGCCCACGCCGATGGTGACCACTGCAAAGATATTGACGCCTACGCCGGGGCCGAACCAGCAGGCATCCACCAGCAGCGAGTCAATGTCGTTGAACACGCCACACGGTATGCCGGTGGCGTCGGCGACCATCGCGCCAAGATCCACTTCGCCGTCCCAATGCAGGAACGGTGCAAAGGTGACCACGGAATCTTCGATCACATGACCGCCCACCGCCACGCCGACCGCAGTGGGGGAGGGCAGTCCGGAGGCGGCGATGTCTGCCGCGCAATCCTTGCACAAGCGTGCGATGATATCGCAGATAACCTGGGGAGACGGATTCGCCGTGAATGTTTCCTCATGGCGACCCGATACCACTTCGCCATGCGCGTTCACTGCCGCCGCAACCGCCGATGTGCCATGCACCTTAACGCCGATAAATGTGCGTGCGTTCGCGCACAGCACCAGGGCGGTCTGCGGCCGGCCGCGTCGATCAGAGCTTTCCTTGGGCACGAACCCTTCCGGCAGTTTGCCCTGCACGCCACCTGCTGAGGGGCGTTCCTCGATTACGCCGGCATAGATCAGATCGCTGGTGATGCGTGACAGCGCACCCTGCGAAAGACTGAGCATCTGCGCCAGCGTGGTGCGTGCGATCGGCCCGTACTGAGCGATGGCCGCCGCCACACGATGCGTATGCTCCGATCCCTCAAACCATTGAGGAATCACATTGAAATCAGCCATTATTGCCCCCATCGCCATTTTTTATTTGCGCTACGCACAAAAATAACGCCGTTTTACTTGCCTGCGCAAGCAGGCTCGCAGGGGCTGGGAATAAAAACGTGATTCTTGTACCTTAGTGGTACACCGCTTGAGGCACTGAAGCCGCAAGCACGAAGAAGATAAAGGAGTCAACAAACTGATGATGTGCGATTCCCCCACCCCGTCCACCAGGGTCAAGCGCCTGGTAGCTCGCGCAGCGGCCACACTATGCGCCGTTGCCGTCGGATTCTCACTGGCAGGCTGTGGTTCAAGCACCGCCGGCACCGTGACACTGGACTTCTTCCAGTTCAAGTCTGAGGCCGCCGACCAGTTCAAAGCGATGGTTGAGGAGTTCGAAAGCGAAAACCCGACCATCAAGGTGACCATCAACAACTCCGCCAACGCGCAGACCGATTTGCGCACCCGATTCGTTAAGAACCGCATCCCCGACGTCATCACCTTCAACGGCGATATCAGCTTCGGCATGTTCGCCGCCTCCGGTGTGTTCTACGACTTCACCGACGAAGACATCGTCAACGAGCTGAACCCCGGCATGGTGGAGATCGCCAAGAACCTGGTGCAGACCACCGATCCTGCCAAGAAGCGCCTGTACGGCCTGCCGTTCGCCGGCAACGCCTCCGGCTACATCTACAACAAGGAACTGTGGCGTCAGGCCGGCGTTGATCCGGAGAATCCGCCGACCACATGGAGCGAGTTCACCGCCATGCTGGAGAAGTTCAAGGCGGCCGGCATCAATCCGCTGCAGGGCACCGTCGCCGACGCATGGACCACGCAGGCGCCGCTCGCCTCGCTGGCCGGCACGCTGGTTCCCGAAACCGAGTACACAAAGCTGAAGACCGGCGAGACCACCTTCAAGGACATTTGGAGCGACACGGTCAAAAAGGAAGCCGAACTGTTCACCTACTCCACTGCGGATACCGGCGTCACCTACCAGCAGGGCACGCAGAACTTCGCCAAGGGCGAGGCCGCGATCATCCCGCTTGGCACCTACGCCATCCCGCAGATCCTGCTGATCAACCCCGACATCGAGCTGGGCTTCGCACAGATGCCTGCCTCCGACGATCCTGACGAGCAGATTCTGACCGCTGGCGACGACGTGATGCTCACCATCGGTGCCGACACCAAGTACCCCGAAGAGTCGATGAAGCTGGTTGAGTTCCTCATGCAGAAGGAACAGCTCAACGCCTACGCCGACGCCCAGTCCGCCATCACCCCGCTCAAGGAGACCTACTTCGGCAACGAGGCGTTGGAAACCGTGCGCAGCTTCTTCGAGGAGAACCGTCTCGCCGACTTCTGCGACCATTACATCCCCTCGTCCATCAACATTGGTGGCTACCTGCAAACCATGGTGACCAGCGGTAACACCGACCGCTTCCTGAACCAGATGCAAACCGAATGGGACAAGGTCCAGGCCAGGACCTTCGAGTGATCGAGGAAGAAAGAGAAGAATCATGAGCAACGCAAAATCCGCCAAGAAGAAGGTTTCCGCCTTCTCCACCCGCAAGGTTGACCACGCTTACTACTGGATGGCCGTGCCCGCAGCGATTATCTTCGCCGCCTTCCTGTACGTGCCGTTCCTGCAGGGTGTGTTCTACTCCTTCACGAACTCCCAGGGCTACGGTGATTTCAAGATCATCGGTTTGAAGAACTACTTCGCCCTGTTCCAGGACAACCGCGTCGGCCATGCCTACCTGTTCACCTTCGCCATCGCTATCGTGATCACCATTTTGGTGAACGTGATCGCCATGTTCATCGCAGTCGCTTTGAATGGCAAGATTGCGTTCAAGAATGGCTTCCGCGCGATCTTCTTCATCCCCTACACCCTCTCGGTGCTGGTGATCGGCTACGTGTTCAAGTACATCTTCATGAACCCGCTGCCCGAACTTGGCAAGGCGCTCGGCATCGACTGGCTGTCCAGCTCGCTGCTCACCAATGAGAGCCTCGCCTGGCTGCCGATCGTGTTCCTCGCCGTCTGGCAGTCCGTCGCCTACTCGGTGCTGCTCTATCTCGCCGGTCTGCAGACCATCGACGAGGAAATCTACGAGGCCGCGTCGATTGATGGTGTGAACCCCTGGCAGAAGTTCTGGAAGATCACCTTCCCGCTGATCGGGCCCTTCTTCACCATCAACCTGGTGATCAGCCTCAAGAACGCGCTCAACACCTTCGATCAGGTTGTGGCGTTGACCGACGGCGGTCCGAACTCCTCCACCGAAACGGTGACCTATCTCATCTGGAAGGGTGGTCTGACCGGTGGCGAATACGCCTACCAGACCGCAAACGCCGTGCTGTTCTTCGTCGTGCTGGCAGTGATCGCCATCATCCAGCTGCGCATCTCCAGCAGCCAGGAAAAGATCTGAGAGTAGAGGGTAAGCATTATGACTAGCGCAACTAACACCGTCGCCTCCACCACGGGCGCGAAGGATCTCAAATTCCACAAGGACCGCAACATCAACTGGTGGCTGACCGCCGTGATCGCGGTGCTGTCCCTGACCATCCTGGTGCCGCTGTACTTCACCGTCGTCACGGCGCTGAAGACCCCGGCCGAGGCCGGCACCTTCTCCCTGCCGACTTCGTGGGAGTGGCATAACTTCCTTGACGCCTCCAACAAGGTGAACTACCCCAAGGCGGCGCTCAACTCCGCGATTATCACCGTCGCGGCCGTGGTGCTCACGCTGGTGACCAACACCTTCGTGGCCTACGCCGTGGCCCGCAACCAGGACAAGCGTTTCTTCCGCTTCCTGTACTACTTCTTCATCCTCGCCATGTTCGTGCCGTTCTCCGTGGTGATGCTGCCGATCGCCAAGCAGATGGGTAGCCTGCATCTCGACAACCAGCTCGGTCTGATCGTGCTGTACACGATCCTCGGCCTCGGCACGAACCTGTTCATCGCCACCGGCTTCATCAAGTCGATTCCGATTTCGCTGGAAGAGGCCGCCCGCATGGATGGTGCCAGCACCTGGCGCATCTTCTGGCAGATCATCTTCCCGCTGATGGGACCGATCAACGCCACCATCGCCATCACCACCTGCCTGTGGGCATGGAACGACTTCCTGCTGCCGTTGATTGTGCTCACCGACCAGTCGAACCAGACCATCCCGCTGGCCCAGTACGTGTTCAGCTCGCAGTTCGCCACCAACTACCCGATGGCGTTCTCCAGCTACCTCATGGCCATGGCCCCGGTCCTCGTCGTCTACATCTTCGCCCAAAAGTGGGTTGTCGGTGGTGTGATGCGCGGCGCCGTAAAGTGAACAGTCCAGTGGACTGTTCATAGGCGCCGCCCGAGTGAGGCGATAGCCGAACGAGGGTAGCATTGAGCCCGCCGGAGGCGGTCCGTAATTGCTGCAGGCGCGGTCAAGTGAGTAATTGCTCGTCCGTCTGCAATTGCAGGACGCCGTTAAGTAAAGAACAACATCCCCCAACACCGGGCCCGCAGAACACACGTTCTGCGGGCCCACTCTATTGCACGCAAAGTCGCGCAATATTTTGTTTCCGACGCGCCACAATGCGCGACGAATGGGAATGAAAACCATCGATTCGTAGCATAAAACCATCACAAGCAATGAAGCCTACAATCTTCAATTTTTCACGGAAAGGACCGCAGCAATGACTAATTTCAACCGTCCGGCGCTCGCCGATTCCATCCGCACTAACGGCGCGACGCCGAATCCGTGGTGGTCGAACGCAGTGGTGTACCAGATCTATCCGCGCTCGTTCCAGGATTCCAACGGCGACGGCATCGGCGATCTGAAGGGCATCACCTCCCGTCTCGACTATCTGGCCGACCTGGGCGTGGATGTGCTGTGGCTGTCCCCGGTGTACAAGTCCCCGCAGGACGACAACGGCTACGACATCTCCGATTATCAGGACATCGATCCGCTGTTCGGCACGTTGGAGGATATGGACGAGCTGTTGGCCGAGGCGCACAAGCGCGGCCTGAAGATCGTGATGGACCTCGTGGTGAACCACACCTCCGACGAGCACGCGTGGTTCGAGGCGTCCAAGGATAAGAACGATCCGCATGCGGACTGGTATTGGTGGCGTCCGGCCAAGCCCGGCCACGAGCCCGGTACTCCGGGCGCCGAGCCGAACCAGTGGGGCTCCTATTTCGGCGGCTCCGCATGGGAGTATGTACCCGAGCGCGGTGAGTACTTCCTGCACCAGTACTCCAAGAAGCAGCCTGATCTGAACTGGGAGAACCCTGCCGTGCGCAAGGCTGTGTACGACATGATGAACTGGTGGATGGATCGCGGCATCGACGGCTTCCGCATGGATGTGATCACCCAGATTTCCAAGCCCATCGACGCCAATGGCAAGCTGCCGGGCGAGGAGGGTTCGCTGATCGCCGACAACCCGGTGGGCGAAGAAGGCTATTCCTCGCCGTTCCCGTTCTGCTCGGACGGCCCGCGCGTCGACGAGTTCCTGGCAGAGATGCGTCGCGAGGTGTTCGAGGGTCGTGAAGGCTATATGAACGTGGGCGAGGCTCCCGGCGTCACCCCGTCGCGCAACGAGCACATCACCGACCCGGCGAACAAGGAGCTCGATATGCTCTTCCTGTTCGACCATGTCGGCGTGGATCAGAAGCCGGGCGGCTCCAAGTGGGATGTGGTGCCTTTCGAGGTGAAGAACCTGCGTGAGCGTCTCGCCGATCAGCAGTCGGCGGTTAAGCAGGCCGGCTGGGCTAGCCTGTTCTTCTGCAACCATGACCAGCCGCGCGTGGTGTCCCGCTGGGGCGACGACTCCACCGAGGAAGCGCGCGAAGCCAGCGCCAAGGCCTTCGCACTGCTGCTGCACATGCATCGTGGCACCCCTTACGTCTACCAGGGTGAGGAATTGGGCATGACCAACGCCCACTTCACTCGTCTCGACCAGTACCGCGACCTGGAATCCCTCAACTCGTTCCGCCAGAGGGTCGAGGAAGCCAAGGTGCAGGGTGCAGAATCGATGATGGACGCCCTGGCATTGATCAGCCGCGACAACGCCCGCACCCCGATGCAGTGGGATGGCTCGAAGTACGCCGGTTTCACCGCTCCCGATGCGCCGGTTGAACCGTGGATTTCCGTCAACCCGAACCATGCCGAAATCAACGCGGCCGCCGAATTCGACGATCCCAGCTCGGTGTACGCCTTCTACAAGCAGCTCATCGCCCTGCGCCACAACGACCCCGTGGTTGCCGCCGGCGACTTCCAGCTGGTGGATGCCACTGGTGAGCACGTCTACGCCTTCACCCGCACACTGGGTGAGAAGACTCTGCTGGTTATGGCCAACCTTTCTGGCCGCGACGTTGACGTTCCCGCTGACTGCGCCGCGCTGCTCGAAGGCGGTGTTAACGAGCAGCAGATCGTCATCTCCACGCAAGGGGCGGCCCACGCCGTGGCTTCCCTGACCAACCACGAGCTGCGCGATTGGGAGGCCGTCGTCATTGCGCTGTAACGCGTAATCACCTGAACACCACATATCAAGGGTCATGTGTGCTGGGCTGTCGTCTCAGTATGCATGACCCTTGTGCTATCTGCTGCTATCTGCTGCTATCTGCGGTTCTCGCTGTCGCTCTATTTGTGTGACTGCGAAGCCGAGTCGCTGCGGCACAGTTCATGGTCGCTATTATGGTGTGCGGAGAGCAGTGCGATGTGCGGGGAGGACAATGATGCCGGCCAATGATGGATGTGTTCCGTCGATTCGGTTTGCGATTCTTGATAATGATCCGATTACGATTATCGGATTAACGGAAATTGTGGAATCCCTGCGAATGGGAACTGTGATTTGGACGCAAACAGACGCGAACGAAGCGGTGCGATTGGCAACAGGTGCCGATATGAAGCCCGATGTGCTGCTGGTGGACATGTCGTTGGGAGAATCGCGCAATGCGCTGTCCGGAACCGATGTGTGCAGGCGGGTGCGTGAAAGAACCGATGCCGTGGCAATACTCGCGGTGACATCCTTCCCCTTGCATATTTATGAGCGCGAAGCTGCAATCGCAGGGGCTCAGGGCATTGTTTCCAAAGCTGATCGCGATACGTTGCGTTCGGCCATAAGAACCGTGGCCTGCGGCGGCACATGGGGCGAGCGTTTTGAAGGAACGATCACCGCACATGTGCGGGTTAAAAACCATCCCCGCTCACCGCGACAGTTGCTGTCGATGAGGGAGCAGGAGGCGTTGGATCTGAAAGCCCAAGGTTTGACGAATAAGCAGATCGCCCAGCGACTGGAATGCAAAGAGCCGACTGTCAACTCCCTGATGGCCCGAGCCAAAGCCAAACTTCATGTGCGCACAGCCGCCGAAGCCGCAGCCGTCTGGACCGGCGAGCGTGCAGCATGAAACAGCAATTGTCCATGCTGGTGCAGCGAGCACATACATTTATCAGCCAATATCCTTGGCGATGCGCTGTAACAGTATTCATTGTTGTTCTGAGCATTATTGATTGGATGGCAGCCTCCCCGATAAATACATATAGCTGCGTTGTTGGTGTATTGCATTTACTGGTGGTCGCCGCGCTGCCGGTATTCCCACAGATAGGCTGCTTGGCTTTGATGGTGCTAGAGCTTGCAGGTTGCCTATACCCTGCGGTTGGTGGCCCAAGTCGATTATGGGGCGTGTGTTTCGCAATAGGATTATTTGCATATTGCGAAGGCACGTTAGGCGCCGCCATCCTTGCGGCGGCTGGTTTCTCAATACTGCAATTGGGGCAGATTATTACTTACAGCGACTACGGTCAGGGTCTTGACTATGGGTCTGGCGTCAGTTTGCTTGGTGTATTGGTGTTTTCTGCAATGGCTGGTTATATCTGTCGCCAGGTGGTTGATAAGAATCGTGGTGTCGAACAAAAGGCCGCGGAACTCGTACAAGACCAAGCCCGTCGGCAATATGAACAGAATCTATCCATCGCTGCACAGCTGCACGACAAGATTGCCAATGGTCTTACCACCATTGCTTTGGAATCACAGAAAAATCTTGAGCGTAGTGGGAATTCCGCGAACACCGCCAGTTGGCAGCTGGTTGCGGAACAATCGGCGCGTAGCATTCAAGAACTTCATGCGGTGATAGATTGCTTGTCGTTAGTGCCTTCTGATGAATATGCCGGAGTCATATCGGAGCAATTGCATGATGAGCTTGCTCAATGGTGTAGTCGTCAGGACGAAGCCATGCATAATCAAGGGCTACAGGGACGCGCTCGAATTAACGATTTTGGATTGATCGCCAAACCAATCGCATCGCGAAAACGGTTGCTGTTCGACGTTCTTGCGGAAGTCTATGTCGATATTTCCAAGCATTGCGAACGACAAGGGACATATCAAATGACCATAACGTTATGCGATAACTCAGTGGAGATTACGCAAACCAATGCGCTCGCCAAGTCTGAGTCGCGGACGTCATATGGGAAAGGACTCCAGATATATAACGGGCGTATTGAGGCTGCCGGAGGGATGCTATCGGCAACAGCTCAGAATGAGCAGTGGAACCTGTACGTTTTCATTCCTATGTCGTGATTGCCAACAAGCCGCAAGCTCAATGTGAACATTTGACATCCGCGCATGTAGTCGAAAGAACTACAGGTTGGGATTGTTGAGGGCGTCGCCATATGTCGCCTTTCTACCATCGAAGTTGTTGTAGCAGCTTTCGAGCACACAGGGGACGGCTATGGTGAGTAAGGCGCGGATGGTATTGCCGGTTCTGTGTTTGGTCATGGGACTGACGCTTACGGGTTGTTCGAATGGTGGTGGGGAAGGGCAGAAATCCGCGAATCCTTGGAGCGCGGAGATACAACGCATCGAATCTCGCACCGATAATGACATGGTTCGCGCCATTCTGAAAGACGGTTCCATTACGGATGCCGAATTTGAGGAGTTTATGGAGTCGTACAACCAGTGCCTGGCTCAGTATGACCTGACCTCAAGTTATTCGCGCGACGATGGCAGCGAATCCGTGGCGGATCAGTTCTCGCAATACGAGCCCGATCAGCTAAGCGAAAAAATCGAGCAATGCCGCAACCAGACGGGGTATTTCGATCTTGTTCCGCTGGATCAGCAGATGCACGCCAATCCCGATAACGTCAGCGACGATGAGCTTCAGCAGAAGGTATTCGAATGCCGGAAACGGCATGGTCTGATTGATTCGGGGATGAGTATCGAAGAATACAAGGACATCATGGGTGCCACATCGGATTCGACAGACAGTGATCCGTTGGCGAATAGCCCGTTTGCCGATTACTACCAAGATACGGACAGCGCCGACACCCAACAGTGGTTTTCGTGTGAGACGGATCCATCCGCATGAACAAGTCGTGGCGCGGAAGCATCGTCATATTCCTCATATGTAGTCGAAAGAACTGCATGATGAGCATATTGCTGTGTGTTAGGAGCGTTCCTGTTCTTAAGCTGGGTACTGTTCTTGCGGCTTCGGCAATGAGGCGACAGTCGATTCATGGAGGGATGGATGATGAGACGTGAGATGACGGCTCTTATGGTGGCGATGGCGTTGCTTATGGGGTGCGCGGGCTGCGGCGGATCCGCGGCGAGCGGCGAGGCAGCGACGTTTACCGGGCCGTATGCGGCGGATTTTCAAAACGTGTATGAGAGCACGGAGCATGCGCTGATTCGGGACATCGTGAAGGATTCCACAATCACCGATGCGGAATTCGAGGAGTTCAAGAAGCAATACGAGGACTGCATGTCCTCCCATGGCCTGACGTGGTCATACGACGTGGAAAGCGGCGAACAGATCGCAGGCAACGCCGATAATCCCAATCCGGAGAAATCGGACGTTGATGCGGCCTCGGAGCAATGCCAGACGCAGACCGGTTATATGGATATCATGCCCCTCTACCAATCGGTGAACAAGAACCCTGACAAACTGAGCGATGATGCCTTAACCCAGCTGACCATCGATTGTCTGGTGCGGCATGAGTATCTTGAACCTGGGATGACAGTGCCTGAATATCGAAACCTGCTTCAGGACCACGATGCGTATACGGAACGATTTGGCCAGTATCTGGATTGGGAGCAGAATCCGGAGGATTATCGTTACTTCTACGACTGCGAAGCGGATCCGGTGCACGCGGAATAGATGAAAACCGTGAAGCGTGGGGCACGGTGAGACCGTGTATCGCAAGACAAGGAGGCCGGAATGAAGGGGACGGATTCGAATACCACCGTTGGCGGCGAGTACGAGCCTGACCAGCGAGCCGAGGGTCGTGAGCAGCGCAGACTGCACCTCGCTGAACGCAAGGCCGCGCGAAACGCGGTTTCCGTGTCGATTATCGTCGTGCTGGCATTGGTGCTGGTGGCGGTCGGAGTGGGCGGCGGGTTCCTGCTGACTCGCTCGCGAATTCCCTCCTCGTTGACGTCATCGACCGATGCCGGCTCCATCACGGTAAGCAGCGCCCCATTCGATGATTCGCGTTCGGTGTCGTTGTCGGTGGGGCTCGGCTCATCCACCACTGTCATTTCACCGATATCCGGTACGGTGACGGCCTCGACTTGTACCGTCGGCGGCACGATCGCCTCTGGAGGATCATTGATGGACGTGGACGCCGTGCCGGTCCTCGCTCTGCATACGCAGATGCCGCTGTACCGCACCCTGACCAGCGGCATGAGCGGTGCCGACGCACGGTCCCTGAATCAGACGCTTCGCGTGTTGGGCTACGCGGCACCCGATTCTGACTGGATGACATGGGAGACTATCACTGCCTATAACGCGCTCGCTGATACAGTCGGCGCGAAACGGCTCACCGCCGAATCGGGATGGGGAATCGGGCCGGAGTCCTTTATGTGGTTGCCCGCTGAATCCTTGGGCATCGCATCCTGCTCCATCTCTGTCGGGCAGCAGGCGACATCCGGGCAGGCGGTTTTCGTCTCCGCCGCCACCCCGGTCAAAGCCACGCTTCCTACCGCCGCGAATGACGTGGTTGCGGGCGACCGCACGCTCGTCATTGGTGAACAGACCTTTGACGTACCCTCCGGTACCACCGAACTGACGGATGTCGCGCTGCTGTCGGCCATCGCCGCCAGCACGGAATACCGTTTGGCCACATTGTCTGCAGGCTCGGGCGGATCATCGGGAGGCATGATGACCTCCGACGCCGGTACAGCATCCTCAACGGGCGGCTCCGGCGCGCTTTCCGTCTCATACACATGGCGGCTGAAAACACCGATCAGCGCGGTTACCGTACCGCCTTCCGCCGTAACCCATGTATCCGACGGCCTGGGTTGTGTGGCGTCCGCTGGCGAATCCGTGCCGGTGCGCATCATCTCCAGCCAATTGGGCAAAACCATGGTCGAGATCGAGAACGATGCCGACATCACCATGGTCGAGGTCAATCCTACCGACCCCAAGCCATGTAGGTGAGCGACATGGCCACTCAAGATCACGACGATTACGACGATCATGCTGGCGGGCGTGCCGTGCATCTGACCGATGTGGGGCATACCTTCGACCGTGCGGGTGAGGATATGCTGTTCCGCCACCTCATGCTGACATTGCTGCCGCGGCATGTCTATGCCCTGACCGGGCCCAGCGGCTCGGGGAAATCGACGTTGCTGTCCATTATCGCGGGGTGGGTCAAACCATATGCGGGCCGTGTGGAGCGCGTTGACTGCGGGCGTATCGCATGGGTGTTGCAGAACCCACATGGCGTGGCCCGTCGCGCGGCCTTGGACCATGTGGCGCTGCCGTTCGTGGCGCGCGGAGAGCGTCGCCGCGACGCGCAAAACCATGCGCGGGAGCTGCTCGACGCCTTCGGCCTGTCTGACGTGGAGAGCAAGCCCTTCAAGGACCTTTCCGGCGGCGAAGCGCAGCGTCTGATGCTGGCGCGCGGCGTCGCATCGGGCGCGGGACTGCTGCTGGTGGACGAGCCCACCGCGCAACTCGACCTCAACACCGCCGCCACGGTGAACGAACGGCTCAACAATCTGTCGATGTCGGGCGCAATCGTTGTCATCGCCACGCATGATCCGCGCACACGCGACGCCTGCACCGATCTAATCGATTTGCGGAATTATCAATCGTAAAGAGGAGACGACATGATGCGCATGCGATTGGTGGGTGTACTTGGGGAAGTTCGCCGCAGCATAACCTCCGGTACCACCCACGCTTGTGCGTTCGCCGTGGCGCTCGCCGCTGTGATTGGCCTACTCTGCGGTGCCGATATGCTAACCATCAGTCGCATTCAAGCGCAAGTGGACAATTATGTGGCGGCAGGAGGATCCACATATGTCATCAATTACGCCGGTCGTATCGACCCGGTGGCTTGCGAATCGTTGGCATCATTGCAAGGGGTGCGTGCGGCAGGCGCCCTCCGGCAAGCCGATAGCAAAATCACTTTTGCCACGCTACCCGCCACAGGCGTGCCCTCCTATGAGGTCACCGAAGGGGCGATTGCATTGTTCTCCGACTCTACCGGCGGCGCAACCGATGGCGTAGCAAGTATCGTCTCAGATATCTCAGATGCCTTAGACTCAGGCATATGGCTTTCCAGCGAGGCTGCGGAACCCTTGCATGCCTCCGCCGGCGAAACCGTGCCGTTGAATGATGGACGTCAGGCGAGTATCGGCGGCGTCTACGACTGGCCGGACGACGGCCGTAAAAGTGGCTACTCCTACGCGGTGCTGGAACCGGTGCCGGCCGATCGGGCCGAACGCTTCGACTCATGCTGGGTCAAGGCGTGGCCGGTGCCTAGCAATATCGAAAGCCTGCTGCAATTGGCCACCGTCGGCGATAGTGCCACCGGGCAGGAACGGCCGGTGGTCTCCCAGCTCAACACCTCCCATGGCACAGAACTTGACGCCGTGGCGCTTTACCATCAACGGCTCACCATATGGGTGCCGGTCGTTGCACTCGCAGCCGGCCTGCTACTTGGCGTCATCGCTATTCGCATGCGACGGTTGGAATGTGCGTCCGCCCTGCACTGCGGTGTGCCGAAAAAGGCATTGGTGACTCAGCTGATGCTGGAGACCGGCTTATGGTTGGTCGTTGCGGTGTTGCTGGCCAGTCCTCTTCTCGCATGGACGTGGCTGAATAATCCCAATAATGCGGACGCATGGGCGCTGACGGATACTGTGTTGCGTGTGCCTGTCGCGGCGGCGATCGGCGGGCTTGTCGGAGCGCTTTTCACAGCTGTGATGATTCGCGAGCAACATCTCTTCCGCTACTTCAAGAACCGATGACTCATCCCATCGCCAGCGGGTGGTATCTCGCTGCTCGCGATGGCATCCAGTCCGCCCGCTGAACGCGCGATCGGACGTTTGCCGGGCAGCGCATACAATAAGCCAGTATGGAACAAAAGGACGTCCTCAAAGCATTGCAGCGTGACCACGCGGCTGAATTGAAACTTGCCGCCGAGCGGTTGAAGGGTACCGCGAAGCATACCGAAATTATCCCATCCCCGCAGTTGAGCGAGCTGACCGGCCATGAGATTCTGCTGAAACCGGAGAATCTGCAGGTCACTGGTTCGTTCAAGATTCGCGGTGCTTACAATAAGATCGCTTCCCTCACTGATGAGGAACTGGCCCATGGCATCGTCACCGCTTCGGCCGGCAACCATGCTCAGGGCGTGGCTTATGCGGCTCGCGAACGTGGTGCTCGCGCCACCATCGTTATGCCGCAGATCACCCCGCCGCTGAAGGTTGATGCAACCAAGGCCTATGGGGCCGAGGTGGAGCTGGTCGGCGAAGTGTTCGACGAGTCCGCCGCGCATGCGCAGGAGCTTAGTGAAACCAAGGGCATGATTTATGTGCCGCCTTTCGATGATTACGAGGTGCTGTGCGGCCAAGGCACCATCGGCTTGGAAATCCTGGAAGATGTGCCCAACGTCACCGATGTGGTTGTGCCGTTGGGCGGCGGCGGCCTGGGTGCTGGCGTGGCATTGGCCATCAAAACGTTCAAACCCGAAGTTCGCGTGATTGGTGCCGTGCCTGAGGGCAGCCCCGCATGGAAGAACTCGTTGGCCGCAGGCCGTGTGATGCCGGCCGACCAGGTGCTCACTTCGGCCGAAGGCGTGGCAGTCAAGCGTCCGGGTGATCTGACCTTTGCGCTGCTCAATGAGTTCTTGGATGATCTGGTCACCGTCTCCGAGCGTGATATCAACGAGATGATTCTGTTGATGCTTGAAAAGCACAAGCTGGTGGTTGAAGCTGCTGGTGCGGTGTCGCTGGCTGCGCTGGAACATCTGAATCTGCGCTCGCGCAAGTTTGCCGCAGCCGGTGGCAACCATGTGGTCGTGCCGATTCTGTCAGGCGGCAACGAAGACACGGTGTCGATTGGTGCAGTGATTCAGAAGGGCATGATCGCCCGTGGCCGCATCATGAACTTTGAGGTTGAACTGCCCGATACTCCGGGCCAGCTGGTTAAGGTTGCCACGTTGCTGGCGCAGGAGCGTGCCAACGTTATCGCTCTGAACCACGACCAGTTCAAAGCCTCCGGTCATTACACGAACGCGGTATCCCTCGGCGTCACCGTTGAAACCAGTGGCCCCGACCATATTGATCGGGTCTTCGCTGCTCTGCGCTCCGCAGGCTACAGCCCCAAGCGCATTTACTAATTACTGATTATTGCCTTGCCGAGCGGCGACCCCTTGGCTTAGGTAAGCAGAAAGCCCTGCAGTAGTAAGCCTCAAATGGCTTCTTACCGCAGGGCTTTTCTTCTATATAAACCTTTGATTGCTATCGGTTGACTGCGTGCTGGGCCTATCCTTTGGCGATGGTTTCGTCCACCAGCTTCGGCAGGGCCACAGCGATGTCGTCGTGAATAAGACGTGTGGCCAGGCGATCATATTGTGTGCTGCCCATATTCATAATGGTGATGGGCACGCCGGCCTGCGCCGCAACCGGCACGATGCTGGCTGCGGGGTAGACCTCCAAGGTCGAGCCGATTACCCACAGCTCGTCGGCTTTGCAGGCGCGTTCATACGATTTTTCCATCGCGCCATCCGGCAGCGCTTCGCCGAAATACACCACGTCGGTTTTGATGATGCCATTGCAGGGCATATCCCCGCGATATGGCAGCCTGCGATGGCAATGCGGATCCGGTTCCTCATCCAAGTGGGCCATGATGTCCGCAGTGGCATATTGCTTATGGCATTTCATACAGTGCGAAGTGCCGATGGTGCCATGCAGGTTCACAATGACGTCACTGCTGTTGCCGGCTTTCTCATGCAAGGCATCGAAGTTTTGTGTGGCCAGCAGCGACAGCATGCCGGCTTGCTCCAACTTGACCAATGCCTTATGCGCTGCGCCAGGCTGTGCATTCCATACCGGTGATTCCTTCTGCCAACGCCAGGAGTATTCGCGATCCTCCTTGTTGTGCAGAAACAGATCGATGTCATAGACGCTCATTTGGTCAGGATGCTTGGTCCACACACCATCGGGACCACGAAAATCCGGAATACCGGCAGAGGTGGAGATGCCTGCGCCGGTTAATACTGCGATTGTTGTGCTCATGCTTCAATCCTAGTGCGCTGTGGCCGGTATAGGAGGGAAAGGATCCCAAGATGAACGGTACGCGACACGTTGGCGAATAGTGATTGCATAGCTGCCGATCCGTAGTTTGGCAGCTTACACTGAAGGTATCAGCGACGAAATGACCGTTAGCATCATGGTCTCGCCCCAAAGAAGCCGGCGTGCGACACGCCGAGGGAGGCCAGTGTTTGCAACGCTTTTCGCCATTTTGTGCTGCCCTGATTTGCGCGATGTCGCCAAAGGGAGTATGTTTATCTCTTGCTGCCGGTCGGCGAGGGGTTTGCTCCTGTGTGGGGTTGCTTCTGGTTGGCTGTGTGTGGTGGTTTGAGAACTCAAGAGTGTGTTTGTACTACTTCTTTATAGTCAATGATTGCCAGTCCGATCCCCGCTCCTGCCTGTTGGTGGGAGTCGCCGAGGGGCGTTGATGGGGGTTGGGGTTTTTG
>NZ_JAAIII010000007.1 GCF_012932425.1 Bifidobacterium oedipodis
AGGAGAGACGCCCGGTCCCATTCCGAACCCGGAAGCTAAGGCCTGGCACGGCGATGGTACTGCGCCCGACAGGGCGTGGGAGAGTAGCACGCCGCCGCACCCACACCAATGGACCCCCGGACGAGGCTTCAAGCCCCCGGGGGTCCAACCATATCCAAACACAAAACACACCAGCACAAACACACGTGAGAGGAACGCTCAGCCATGCATTACTTCACGCCAAAGCGGTGTGCGTCCTCTAACAAAATCATGTATCACGATAAAGCCCAAGCTCAGCGGGCCGCCGATCAAAGTTTGATCGAGCGTGGCGCTGAGCTATGGGTGTATCGTTGTGAATTCTGCGGCAGCTGGCATCTCACTCATCGAGATCCCAGCGCTGCCTACCGGTATGTGCCGCTGAATCAGGAATTGAAGCCACATAGCCGCAAGAAAGGCTATAAGCCTCGTCGCCGGTAGTTATCGGTAGCTATTCAGATTCAACGAGAATCCAATAGAACAGGTCATCGCTACAAACGGAACCCCTGCGCATGGGCATGCGGTAGCACCTGGTGCGCCTCATCCATCTGCTGGGCAGCGAGGTGCGCAATCTGATCACTAAACGCGTCCACAGGACGGTCAGCCTGGCGCAGATCGTAATACTGATGCACAGTGGCATCAAAATCAGCAATCTCGCTTTGCATTGCTGCTTTGGCGGCATCATCAGCAGGGTAGGTGTTATCGAAGAACTGCAAAGCACGAGGCATACGAGGCTTCACTGCCGGATCCTGATCAGGCTTGCCGATGGCAAGGCCCAGCACAGGGTAAGTGTATTGCGGCAGATGCAGGGCCTCGACCAAACCATCCACATCATTGAGCAGGGAGCCGAGAATAACGCAACCCAAGCCCAGTGAATAGGCGGCTGTTTCCATAGCGTGCAAGGCCAGTACAGCGTCGTTGTGCGCCTGTGTGAAACGGTAGCTGGAGGCCAGACCATACTCCTCCGGCTGGGTGGAAACACCCTTGGCCTCGGCAATCATGGCATTGCGATGCTCGTCGGCCACAAACACATACAGCAAAGGCGCGGTAGCGATATACGGCTGGCCGCCAATGGCAGCCATACGATCCTTCAGTGCTTGGTCCTTGATGCGGATCGCAGACCAATCATTCAGATACTGGCTGGAAGCAGCGTGCTGTGCAACGCTTTCCAACGCGTCGATGGTGTCGGCATCGATGGACTCATTCTTGAATGCGCGAATCGAGCGACGGTTCAATAGTGCTTCAATAGTTGTATTAGTAACCATGTTTGTATTGTCGCATGATTCAACCAATGAAAAAAGAGCGCTTCGCCGATGGCTCACCACTACGAAGCATGGCAAGAACTATAACGACTATCGCTTGGGCTGATGGCGTCGGTTCACCAGTGCTTGCGAACCACGGTCGGAAAGCTGTGAAACCACGGCACCAAGCGCCGCAGAAGCTGCGGCGAATGCCAATGTCATAGCGAAACCCTGCTGTGCGTCAGCAGCGAGGCCACGCCGCAGATTGCGGCGGGAGACGCCCTTGTTCCATAGCGTTTGGAACAGTTTGCCGGCAATCAGCCCAGTCAAGGAAGGCAGGGCGAATTTTAGGATTTTATCTCCCAAAGTTTCGGGATCATTGAGTCGTTGGTCGCGCAAGGCATTCACCTTTTCATCGATACGGTGCAAAGCATCCACGGCGCTGTCGGCCGCAGACGTGCCGGAGTTGACGGTGTCAGTGCGCACAGACGCATGAGCCGGCTGGTGGTCGAAAGGCATGGAGGCGTGCTCGTCAGTCATAGCTACCAGTGTAATGCTCCGTTTTCGCCAAATGATGGCGACGCGTGCGGGAATAGGGCGAATACCCAGTAGAGTGGAGGCATGAGCGATCAGAATACGGACGGCACTGTGGCCGTTGAGACAAAGCAAGGTGACGCTGGCTACTTGGTGCTGCTGCGCCATGGACAAACCGCATGGAGCGAATCCGGGCAACATACCGGGCGCACGAATATTCCTTTGACCGCTGTCGGTGAGCAGCAGGCGGTGGCCGCCGGTGAACGTTTGCGTGAGGCGTTCCCCGAAGGATTCGAAAGCGACTGCGTGTTCGCCAGTCCGTTGCGCCGCGCCCAACAGACGGCAGCCTTGGCAGGTTTTACCCACCCGAACACACTTGATGGCATCGCTGAATGGGATTATGGCCGTGCGGAGGGCCGCACCCGACAGCAAGTGAGCGAAGTCAGCGGATTCGCATGGGACGTGTGGCGCGATGGTCCTCGTGCGCTTGCCGAATCATTGGAAGGCGATTGGGAGGAAACGTTGCCCAGTGGTGAAACCGTCAGTGTGCACGCTGGCGCCGGTGAAACGCTGGAAGAGGCAGCTGCCAGGGCGAAGAACGCCATTGACGAGATTATGCCGTTGCTTGATGCCGGCCACAATGTGCTGTTGGTGGCTCATGCGCATATTCTGCGCATTCTGACCACACAGTGGCTGGATGTCGATCCGCTATTCGCCCGCAAGCTGCGCTTGGACACCGCTCATTATTGTGTGCTAAGCACCTATAAAGGCGATCACGTTATCGAACGCTGGAACGCCTGAACGAGCGTCTGCAGCGCTTAAAACAGCTACTGCACTACGGCCAACTACAGTATGGCAAATAGCAGCAATACCGCAGGGTACAAGGCATAGAACAGCCACTGTACCCACGGTGCTGCCGTGCGGTTGTACCCGAGGTTGCCATTGCGGTAATGCAGCAGCGCGACGCCGAAGGCGGGGAGGACGCAGAACAAGGCACTGCATGCGGCTGCAACCATCATCATTGTGTTCTCGCGCGCGGCCATATAGCGGAACACCAATACCAGAATCAGCAGCAGCAGCACGCCTGTATTCATAATCTGCTGCCGCAGTCCGATATGCCCCAGCACCATCCATGCCAGAGCTGCCGCGACAACAATCGCGCCTATGACCATGCGCACAGCTCGCGTACGATCGGCGAATGCATCGATCAGCGCCAACGCGATGACGGCGATGAATAGCGCAAACACCGGGTTCTGCGAGCCCCAATCCAAAGGTGTGCCCGTGGTCGCCAGATCGTAAGGTACTTCGGCAATAACAGCCAATGCCAGCAAACGCATGGCATATGCCGGTATGCTGCGTGTGTGTCGGTAGCCGTCCACCAGCAGCCAGGCATAAATGGGCACCGCTATCCAAGACATCGCTTCACAAATGACGGCGGCGGTCAGATCGGACATGCTCACGTCTTGTGCGGCAATGTTTATTCCAGCGGGGAAGATCACACCGCTAACGCAGGATAGCACCGTCAGCACAATACCGATGATTTTGAGACGGAGATTGGATAGCCCGCGTGCAGGCTGATGCGCGGTGCGATTCATGGCGATCCTTTCGGGCTGCTTTAGTTCTTGGCTATTGACTATTGACGACGCCAGATGGCGAAACTATGCGCAGGCAGCGCCATTTGACGGTTGGTCGCAGCAGCGGGACGCGTCATTTCGGCACCCGCATAGTAGGCGCACGTCCAGCCGTTGGGAGCGATTTGTGACACCTCATCGTATGGGCCGGTGACCTCCAGTGGTTCCGTGGACTGCCACAACGATTCGTCGGTGGGATTAATGGCTATGCAATCGTTGCCGACGCGGAACACCACTGCTGCATCCTGACGTGGCACCACCATGCGATGTCCACCGAAATATGCCGGATTGCTACGGCGCACACGAATCAGCGTGCGATAGTGATCCACCAGCGTGGAAAGACGCTCGGCGCGGCGCCAATCAAGTTGATTGAGCTCGGCAGGACTGCTGAATGAGTCAGAAACGCCCCTCTTGGTGCGGGCGAATTCCTCGCCGGCAAGCATGAACGGTACGCCGGCCGAGCCGAATACGATTCCGGCGGCCAGCATATTCGCGTTCAGCAGATCGGCGCAACCATCCCCTGAAGCCTCATAATCACTATCCAGAGGCATACGACGGGTCGCAGCGCACATTTTGTCCCACAGTGTCAGATCATCATGGGCGGAAACATATTGAATCACCTGACCCACGCTGGCTGTTTCGCGCGGTGTGCCACGCCAGGCGTTGACGGCGTTGCGAATATCGTTGGCATAATCGTCGGCCGCTCCGGTCAGATAGCCTGGCACCCATTGATAGAACACGTGACCGCGTACCGCGTCGCGCGTCGAATCACAGAACGCGCCGATATGCGGACTGAGCCGGCTCAGCGCGCGTTTGTCGGCCAGAATCGTGTTGCTAGCCGGGTCAAGTGCGGTTTGTCGCGCCGACCATGGTTCCCCGTGCATAAGAATCGAAGCGCCGCCGGGCAGGGCGTCCAGCGAATCACGGATCGCGTTCATCGTGTCCACGTCAATCAGACCCATGAGGTCGAAGCGAAAACCATCGATATGGTATTCGCGCGCCCAATAGGTTACCGAATCGACGATGTATTGGCGCATCATCGGGTGTTCACTGGCCACATCATTCGTGCAGGCCGAACCGTCGGCGAAGCTGCCGTCCTCGCGCCTGCGCAGCGCATAGCCGGGAATCATGCGTTCGAACCAATTGTCGGTGGAGAACATGTGGTTGTATACCACATCCATGATCACGGCGATTCCTGCGGCGTGCAAGGCCTGAATCATCTGCTTGCATTCGCGGATGCGAACCGCGCCATCGAATGGATCGGTGGAATATGAACCTTCGGGCACATTGTAGTTGAGCGGATCATAGCCCCAGTTGAAAGTGCGATTGGGGGAGCCAAGCGGCACGGATTCATCCACTGAACCATAGTCGTAGAACGGCAGCAGCTGCACGGCGGTGACGCCCAGATGCTTGAGGTAGGCCATGCAGGTGGGGAAGGTGCCTTTGCTATCCACACTGGTGTCATTGTGGGTGAATGCGAGGTAGGTGCCGCGATGTTCGGCGGGGATGCCGGAATGTGGGTCGTTGCTGAAATCGCCGATATGGGTTTCCCATATTGCCAGTTCATGGCTGGCGATATGCGGGCGGTGATCCTGCGACCAACCCTGCGGATTGGTGAGCGCCAGATCCACCACCATGGATCGGCGGCCGTTGACGCCGGCGGCGCGCGCCCACGGATCAGCTGTGCGATGCGTGCTGCCATCGGCAAAACGAACCAAGTAGTCGTAGTAGACGCCGTGTCCGATGCCGTCGCAGCGCACCAGCCATGTGCCCTGGGCGCCAGGCGTGAGTTCATGGCATTCCTGTGCCTCAGTGCACTCATCGGCACTGCCGGTGGCGAACAGGCGCAAGGTCACGCCGGCGGCAGTGGGTGCCCACACGCGGAACGTGGTGCCTTTATCGTCCGGGAATGCGCCGAGATCATCGTCGGTGTACACCGGATAGTCGGGACATGCGCAGGCGCGTTCGGCCGGGGTCTGCTCGGCGAGGGAGAGCGCGTGGATTTGGTCGGACACGGTTGTTCCTTTCACGTGTGGGGCGGGTGTTTGGCGGTGCCTATGGGAGAGCCTGTTAGGCTCTCCCAGTCGGGCTGTTAGCCCTTGACAGCACCGGACATTGACTCCTGATAGTACTTTTGCATGACTATGAAGAGGATGGCGATGGGGATGGAGATGATTACGGCGGCAGCGGCGAAGCGGGCGAACCAGACGTTGAGGTATTCGCGCGACAGCATCTGATACAGTCCCAACGCCACCGTGTAATTATCCTGCGTGCGGCAGATGGCCTTGGCCATCACGAAGTCGAGCCACGGGCCTAGGAACGCGGTCAGCGCCTGATAGACCAGCATCGGCTTACACACCGGAATCGTGATCTTGGTGAACACCTGCCAGCGGGTGCAGCCATCAAGATATGCAGCCTCATCCAGCGACATCGGGATGGTGTCCATATAACCCTTCATCACATAGAAGCCTGCGCCCGCGCCGGCCGAATAGACCAGAATCAGCGCGATGGTGACGCCAATGCCCTGCGTCAGGCCCATGGCCTTGAGGATGAAGTAGATCGCAACCACCGACATAATGCCGGGGAACATGCCCATAACCAGCACCACGTTCATGAAGCTCTTGCGGAAGCGGAAACGCAGACGGCTCATGCAGAACGCCACGCACAGCACGAAGAACACGTTGATCGCGCACACGATCATGGCGATGACCAGCGTGCGCATGAACATCGCGGGGAAGTCGAGCACATGCTTGTCGGTGAACAGCTGCACGTAGTTGTCGAGTGTGTATTCCGTCGGGAAGAACGTCTCGTTGTACGGGCCGGTGTTCTTGTTGAAGCTCTCCAGCACCACCCAGACAATCGGAATCACCCAGATGACGGCGAGAACAGCCAACAGCAGGTGGGAGAGGATATCGCCGACGATACGGCGCTTGCGCTGGTCGCGCATAAACGGGATTGTGCCGGAATCCACAGATGCGGCTTGCATGGTATGGCTCATCGGAAGCCTCCTTCGTCCTTGTAGGATGCGCTGGAACGATAGGTGATCAGCGAGACGATCGCCAGGGTGATGAACGTGAAGATACCGATGACGGCGCCGAGGTTGTAATCACCCTTATCGACGGTGAGTTTGTACAGCCAGGTGATCAACAGGTCCGTTTTGCCGGCGGTGGCGCCCACAGGCGTCGGATTGCCGCCGGACAGCAGGTAGATCACGTTGAAGTTGTTCACATTGCCGGTGAACGTGGTGATGAGGTATGGGGTGAGCACAAACACCAGATACGGCATGGTGATTCTGGTGAAGGTCTGCCACCAGTTTGCACCGTCGATGCGTGCAGCCTCGTACTGTTCGGCTGGGATGTTCTGCAGGATGCCGGTGATCTGCATAATCGTGAACGGGATGCCGATCCACAGGTTCACGATAATGACGGTCACGCGAGCCCATGTGGCGTCGGTGAAGAACGGCAACGCCTGGTCGATCCAACCCCAGCTCATCAGCAGACGGTTGATGGCACCCTCCGGCTGCAGCATCTGGTTGATGATCAGCAGGGAGACGAACTGCGGCACCGCGATCGACAGCGAGAAGATCGCGCGCCAGAATCCCTTGAAACGGGTGGTGGCGCGGTTGATGATCATCGCAAGGAACAGGCCGAAGAAGAAGTTCAGGAAGGTGGCGAAGAACGCCCACACCAAGGTCCAGACCAGCACTTCGACGAACAGACTGGCGTTGACCGCGCCGTCGGCGCTGAACAATTGGCCGAAGTTCGTGAAGCCCACCCAGTCGAACAGCAGCACATGGTCGGCATCATAGTTGGTGAATGCCATGCACATCATGAAGACGGTCGGCAGAATCGAGAAGATGAGAATGCCGAGCACAGGCAATGCCATCAGCGAGACCTGGGCCTGGCGGTCGGTGATGTTGTGCCAGTCCTGCGCGAGGGTTGGTGCAGTGCCGGTTTCTGCGGCGAGCAATTGCGCCTTGTAGGCGGAACGCACCGCATATGCCCAGAATACGACGAACAGCAGGGTGATGAATATCGTGGCCACGCCGTAGAGCAGTATGATCACCGAATTGTCGCCGGGAATGTAATGCCAGTATCCGTCGATTTTCTCCACGGTCTGCTTGCGCCAGCCCAGTGAGGGGATCATCGCGAGATTGGCCGCGCCCGACGTGACCATAAAGGCGATGTATGCGATTTCGACGGCGAGGAACAGTAATCCCTTGATGATCTGCTTGCGGGCGATGTTGCCTGCGCCCAGAATAAGGAACGACAGACGGGTCATGGCGTCGCCGTTGGCGAGAGCCGCGCGCAAGGTGTATCGCGACGGCGGAATGTAGTCCGCCTTGCGGCGGATGAGGCCGCGCCGATTGAGGCGCGCGCTGGTTGTTGCTTCCATAATGGGAACTCTTTCTGCTGTAGGCTGCCTACATCAGGCTGGCGTAGGACGCCATCCACTTGTCGGTCAGCTCGCGCGCGTTATTGTGATTGACCTCGTTGCCGAGGATGGATTTGCCGAAGTTTTCGCACGGTCCCCAGAAGTTCGCCATCTCGGGGATGGACGGTTGCACCACGGAGGTGCGTGCGATGGTGTCAAGCTGTGCCTTGGCCACCGGATTGTTGGCGATTTCCGGCTCGGAGGCGAGCGTCATATCGGACGGCACGGTTCCACGCATCTCATAATGCGCCTTTTGCGATTCGGTGCTGGCGAGGAATGCGGCCAGCTGATCGGCTGCCTTGGCATGCTTGGTGTACGGATTCCAAGCGACCACGGTGGAGCCTGCGAAGGACTTCATCGGTGCGGGTGTGCCATTCAGGTTGAAGGTCGGCAGGGCTGCCACGCCATAATCGCCGTTGAGATTCTCCTTGACCGTCGGTTCATCCCATGAGCCGGAGAACACCACATCCACCGCGCCGGACTTGAGTCCGGCCAGGCCGGAGCCGTTGGTGTCGTTGACGAAGTTCGGATTGTTGCGCAGATCCACCAGATAATCGGTTACGGCTTCGCCGATATCGCCGCCGAACTGCACGCCAGCGTCACCATCGGTGCCGTCTTCGCCGAACAATGTGCCGCCCGCGCCCATATAGAAGGCCGGCAGGTACCAGGAATTCGTCAGGGGGAACGAAACCTTGCCTTTGGCGAGCATTGCATCCAGCGAAGTGATGTCCTGCTCGGTGAACTTGCTTTTTGCGGTAGTACATGAACCATGTGTTGCCGCCGAACGGTGCGCCGTACAGGTATCCGTCGTCGCCGGTGACCGATTGGATCATGGACTCACTGCCCTTATACTGCGCCTTGATCTGCTTGACTGCGTCGTCGCTCATGCGAGCGATGGCATTCGCCTCCTTGAGTGTGCCCAGCTGGTCGCTGGCGTACATGAACACATCGGCTGCCACGGTCGGATCCTGCTTGGCAATGGTGGCCGCATCGGCTGAGGAGATGACCTGATTATTCCACGTGATGTCGTATTCAGGATGGAGTTTGGCGAACTCCTGCTCCATGGTTTGCAGCCATGAATCCTCGTTGAGCTGATCCTCCTGCGAGGCCCATACCACGAGGGTCATCTTGCCCTCGTCGCCGGCCGTCGCATCGTTGCCAGTGCCGCATGCGGACAGTCCGCAAGCCAGTAAGGCACACGTGGTGACGGCTGCGAGGATGGATTTCCATCGTGCAATCATCATTGATTTCCTTTCTTCCGCACCGGTTCGTCGTCTGCGACTGCGCGTGATGACTGCCGCGCGCAAAACCGGATTGATGGACATAGTGTATCGCTATTTTGCGAACGTATGCAAATCAGCATTGAAGGTGTGTTGAGTATTGAAAATACTGGGATTTAGACTGTTTTGACCATGAACTTGATTCATTATTTTTGACAGCGTTCGCAAAAAGTATTGGTGTGAGTATACTGGTAGTGCCTACAGTGATGTTCGAGAAACCGAGGATGATATGGACCATACAAATGGGGCGATGAGGCCTGTTGCGGCCGGTGCTGACAGCGGTACTGGCTGTGCCGGTGGTGCTGGCCGAGACTGTGATGCGGGAAGCTGCGACGCGTTCGGGCGTCCGCAATGGCTAGATGATGCGCGGTTCTACGAAATCTATCCGCAAAGCTTCGCCGATTCCAACGGCGACGGCATCGGCGACATTCCCGGCATCATCGCACATCTTGATTACGTTCGCAGCCTTGGCTGCAACGCCCTGTGGATCAACCCCTGTTATGATTCTCCGTTCAAGGACGCCGGTTACGATGTGCGCGACTACAAGAAGGTCGCGCCTCGATATGGCACCAACGAGGATCTTGTTGACCTGTTCCGCGCAGCGCATGAGCGCGGCATGCATGTGCTGCTCGATCTTGTGCCCGGTCATACCAGCGAAGAGCATGAGTGGTTCCGTGCCAGCTGCCAGGCGGAGCCAGCTGAACGGTTTGCCGGCGGCGAGAACGTATCCGAGCGCTACATCTGGACGGATTGTTGGATTTCCGGCGGCGACGGATTGCCCTTCATCGGTGGCGAAGCCGAGCGCGATGGCACCTATGTGCTGAATTTCTTCAAATGCCAGCCGGCGCTGAACTATGGTTTTGCACATCCCAATACAGCATGGCAGAAGCCTGCGCTTGGCCCTGATGCGCTCGCCACCTGTGAGGCACTGCTGGATGTAATGCGATTTTGGCTTGAAGCTGGCGCGGATGGGTTCCGTGTGGATATGGCCGATAGTCTGGTCAAACATGACGAGGATGGCAAGCCCTACACCATCCGTACATGGCAGTGGATATTCGCCCATATCAGGCCGCAATTCCCGCAAGCCGTATTCGTGTCTGAATGGGGACGTCCGGCTGAATCCATGGCTGCCGGTTTCGACATGGACTTTTATCTGGACTGGCGTTGGGGCGGTTATCCGAACGGATACAACCTGCTGCTGCGCAATACCGACACCCCACTGGAGCGTGAGGGCGACGCCAGCTATTTCCATGCCGACGGCGGCGCGTCGATTCGACCGTTCTTGGATGAATACCTGCCGCGCTTGGCCGAAGCGGAACATGCCGGCGGCTGTTTCGACCTCATCACCTGCAATCATGACACACTGCGCACGGCGCAACGGCTGACATCACGCGAACTCAAACTCGCCTACGCGACGTTATTCACGCTGCCGGGAGCGCCATTCCTGTATTACGGCGACGAAATCGGCATGCGATACCGGCCGTTGCCCACCAAGGAAGGCGGATATGTGCGCACGGGTTCGCGCACGCCAATGCAATGGGATAGAACCGCCAATCTGGGCTTCTCTTCAGCAGCGGCGCAAGAGCTGTATCTGCCTGTTGACCCGGCCGAAGATGCGCCGACCGTCGCCGAGCAGAGCGCGGATCCTACCTCGCTGCTCAACTGGGTGCGCACTGTGCTGAATGTGCGAGCTGGATGCTCCGCATTGCGTGCGCGTGCTGCGCTGCATGTGATCGCGGCACCCGAACATGGGCGGCTGTTTGCCTTCGAACGTGTTGATGCAGCATCCGGCGAACGGGTGCTGGTGGCGGTCAATCCTGGAGTTGGCGAGGAAGATTTCGCTTTGCCTGGCAGCTGCGGGGTGATTGGTGATGTGCTGGTGTCGCTTGGCGAATATCATGTGGCTTCCGGCGCAGTGACCATGGGTGCCCAGAGCGTTGCGATATGGCAGTTGCGGTAAGCCATATCGGTAGCTGGAATCTAATCGGCTAGGGATTCTGATTCTGATGCGGCCAAGGTCCACGGATGGTTAGGGCTTTGGCCGCAGGGGTCTTGAGCTGTCTTGAGCTGTCCTGAGCCGTCTAGGATTGCGGGACGAAAGGCGCATCGGTGCCACGCAGCGTGAGCTGCGGGCGCAGCACCGTGTGCGCCTCGTCCAACGGTTCGCCATCAATCAGCTTCAGGGCCTTGCGCGCGGCCGCCGCACCCATGGCCCAAGGATCCTGGCGCATGGTGGTCAGGTTGGCGGTGTCGGCATAGTGGCTATCATCGAAGCCAATAATCGAATAATCGCGCGGGGTGATGTGTCCATAGCGCTGCAACTTCATCACCAGCGGAATGGCAATCATATCCATCTGACAGCAGATGGCGTCCGGGAATTCCGGCAGCGACAGTAAGGCGGCCAACGCGGAATCGGCGATATCACTGCCGCGAGGAACCGTCAGCACCTGCCATTGAATATCGCGGCCTGCCCGCTGGGCATCCTCGCAGGCGTTGATGAAACCACGTCCGCGGGCGTCGATGCTGGCATCAATGGTGTCGCTGGCCGCCGAGCATGCGTAGACGATATGGCGGTGCCCCAAGGCAATCAGATGTTGGGCAGCGGTGCGCATGCCGGCTTCGTCGTCGATGCTCACCGATGCGTCGAAGCTATCCGTTTTGGGGATATTGATGCCGATAATCGGCACGTTGATGCGCTTGAGCTGTGCGGCCTCCTCGGGGTCAACGGCAAAGGACGCTACGAATACGGCGTCGACATTGCGTCGCACCGGCAGGGTGGTGAAGAAATCGCGTCTTGTGGAGGCTGTGTCGATGTGCTGATACAGGGAGATGTCGTAGCCGGCATCGTGCAGCACGGATTCCAATCCGGCGAATACATGTGCGTTGAACCAACTGGTGATTTCCTCGTTCATCAGCAGCGCCACGCGGTTCGTGCGGCCGGTTTTCAGGGTGCCTGCCGAACGTGAGATGTTGAAGTTGAGTTTATCGGCGGCTTGCAGCACCTTGTCGCGGGTGGATTTCTTGACCAGATCAGGGCGAGTGAACGCGCGCGATACCGTGGAAATGGATACGCCGGCCGCCTTGGCCACATCATGGATGTCACTGGTGTTCATGGCGGTCGCCTCCTTGCATGCATACGTTCGCATTCCTAGTGTACCCACAGTCATGCCATCGGCTGCGCTTATCAGCTCATGGCATGACTGTGGGGCTTGCTGTTGGATGTTTGATTGCTTGCCGCACCGTTGGCCGACTATTGTGCCTCAGGCGCGAAAGTTAGACGCAGCGCAAACCGTTCGTCATCCAGCCGATACTGTTCGCCAAGCTCCGGTCCGCAACTGTTCGAGCCGATGCCGGACTGAAGACCCACGAACACCGTAGTGGCGTGGGAGTCGGCAAGCTCGGCATTATGCTGCGCCTTCGTCAGCTCGGCCGCCGAATACGGCAGAGCCTGGAAATCGAAGGTAACCAGCGACGGTGTCATATCGGCTGTATCGGCCGCGTTGGCTGTGTTGGTTGCATTGGTGGTATCGCGCTCGCCGGCATAGATGTGCAAGGCAATTTCGTCGCCGACGATGTTGGCCCAATCGCAATCATGGTGGTTGCCGTTCTCCTGTGGCTTGATATACGGCTCAAACTCGGCGTTCACCGTGCTCTCGAACACGCCATGCCACGAGGCACGGCGTTTGTCGGGATAACTTTCCAGCGGGCCGAGACCGCAGTATTGCACTCGGTTCATGGTTTCGGGCAGCGTGAGCTCGATACCGAGGCGCGGCAGGAACGGGAAGCTTGGATCGCGTGTGACGTCCATGTTCAGCTCCACGGCACCGGAGGGGTGAATGGTCCACAACGTGTCGATCCGGGCGATTGGCTGAACGACGGGGGCGACCAGCGCCATCGTGGCATGGATAGTGACGGCGCCATCCATATTGTCATTATCGACAGCAGCACTGTCCTGCACGGTGACGTCGTAGGCGCGAGCGGTGGCGTGATCGTAGCGAGCGGCGAGCCAACTATGCTTGATGTTCCGGTCGTTATCGGTGGGTGCTCGCCAAACGGTGACCTGCATCGGCCGGCTGAGCAGGCTGCGATTGTTCAGCGTCATCTCGGCAAACAATCCGGTGCGCTGATCCAAAGCGTAACGGAACAGTGCGTTTTCGACGAGCAGCATCGGCCCCTGCTCGCGCACATGAATGGCGAACGGCGAATCGGCGAATTGCTTTTCCATGGTCGGCACTCGCAGCGACTCCTGCCGGGCCACAGCGGTGCGATTGCGGTCGTCGCCCGTATCAATCGGAATCTCATCGAAGCCAAGCTCGAACAGTTCGGGCAACAACTCGCTGCCATCCACAGGGTTGACGACGGCCTGCGGCGTCAGATAACGCACCACCAGCGCGACGCGACCATGCAGATCCTCGGGCAGATCCAGACCGGGCAGCAGCACCGTGGCCTCGCCGTGCGGTGCGATGGCATTCAGCTGTTCCTGATCGGACTCGTCGAACAAATAGTACGAAACAAGCTCGCCGTCGACATACAGCTCCCACATCAATGTCGCCACTTGGCCCAATGCGGAGACATCGAGATAGTTATGCAAGGTGACGGCAAACCCCTGCTCTTCGGTTTGTTCAGCCAATTGTTCAGCCGAAGCGAACACGACGCGCTGCACGCCGCCGACCACGCGTGCCGGACGATACACGTTCTTGAACTCGGCAAGTCCGGTATGCGGCGTGCGATCGGGGTACACCAAACCGTCCATGCAGAAATTGCCATCGTGCGGATATTCGCCGGAATCGCCGCCATAGGCGTATTCGTGCCGGCCGGCCGCATTGGTGCCGCGATCGATGGCATGATCGCACCATTCCCAGATATAGCCGCCGACCAGGCTGGGATGGCGTTGGATCGCCTCGAAATAATCCTCCAAATCGCCCGGGCCATTGCCCATGGCATGGCAGAACTCGCACAACACATACGGTTTGATGCCGTTGTCGCCATTATCACCGGTGTGATAGGGATTGCCCAGCGGATCATGATCGGAGAAGTAATCCTCAATCTCCTGCAACGTCGGATACATGCGTGAATACACATCGAGATTGGAGAAATCATAGGATGCGCGCACGGCGTTGTAGAACGCCTCGCCATCTGCAGGCGCAAGTGCTGCGATAGCGGGATCGGCCGCTTGGCGGATGCGACGCTCGGAAGCATGCACCGAGGATTCGTAATGGGTTAGACGGCTCGGATCGAACTGCTTAGTCCACCTAAGCGCCTCCTCGAACGTGCAGCCGTAGGAACATTCGTTGCCCATGGACCACATCAGGATGCTGGCATGGTTCTTGTCGCGCTCCACCGAGCGCTGCGTGCGATCCACAGTGGCCTCAATCCAGTCGGGATTGTCGGCAATGCGATCGTTCCACTGCTCCTTCGCCAGATTGGCTTCGGACCTGTCGCCATAGAACGCATCGCAGCCGTGGCTTTCGTTATCAGCCTCGGCAATGACGTAGAAGCCCATCAGATCGTACAAGTCATAGAAATGTGGGGCGTTCGGATAGTGGCTGGTGCGGATGCCATTGACGTTATGCTGCTTCATCAACGTCAGATCGGCCATAATCTGCGCCTGGCTGATCACCGGACCGGTTACCGGATCGGAATCATGCCGGTTGACGCCATGGATGGTGAAGGTGTGACGGTTCAGCTCGATCACCTCACGTGTGTGGCCATACGCGTCAGTGGTGGCGACCTTGCGGATCTCACGCACTCCGATCAGCTGAATAATGGATTCGTGCGCGGTCTGAAGCACCAGCGTATACAGATACGGCGTTTCCGGAGTCCACAGTTGCGGGGCGTCGATATGCAGCGACAGCGTGCCGTCCCATATGGGGAAGGTGGTGTCAGCGTCAGCGGCATTGCCGCCGAAGAGGGCGACGTCGGCGGGAGTGATGGCAGTGGAGTCCACAGCGTTGCCCGCGGCATCGAACAGGGTGGCCGTGACTTCGGTCGCCTTATGGTCGAAGAAGGCAAGGTCAAGCGCGACGTCGGCGCTCGCCGCCGCATCATCCTCCCAGTGCAGCGTTGTATGCACAAAGAAATCACGAATCGCATGTTCCGGGCGGGCCACAAGATACACGTCGCGGAAGATGCCGGACATACGGAACTTGTCCTGATCCTCCAAATAGCTGCCATCGCACCATTTGAGCACGAGTACGGCGAGCGTGTTCTCGCCCTCCTCCAACAGATCGGTGACTTCAAACTCGGTAGTGGTGTGGGAAACCTGCGAATAGCCGACGAACTGGCCGTTCAGCCAGACGTACAGGCAGGAATCGACGCCTTCGAAATTCAAGAACGTGCGCGGAGCTTCGGGGTCGGGCTCGTATTCGAAGTCGGTGAGATACACGGCACAGGGATTATCCTGCGGCACATGCGGCGGGTCAAGTGGGAACGGATAGTTGACGTTCGTGTACTGATGGCCGTCCACCCCGTAGTTTTGCCACACGCCAGGCACTTGGACTTGGGTGAAGCCGGCGGAGGGGCTGGCGTTGAAGCCCTGTTCGAAGAATGTGGGATCGTGGGCGGCCTGAGCACGCGTTACTTCAGCGTCCAGGTCCCAGATGGAGGGGTAATAGCGGAAATCCCATTCGCCATTGAGCAGGTGGAATCGATCGGAATCGGTTCGATGCTCGCCGATCGTTTCGGTCGGCTGGCTGGCCGGCACATAATAGGCGCGGTTGGGTTCGGTGCCGACATGCAGCGTGCCCAAATCCTCGTAATACTTCGGGATAAACATCAGTGTCGCTCCTTGGGTTGCAGAAAAGGGCCCGGCGGTCGGGCTCATTCAAGTTATGTTCCTTCACTATTGTGCGCTGTGATAGCGATATTGGCGATATTTCCGCGCGGAGCGTTATCGCTTGTGCCGGCGAAATGGTGCGGTTGTACGGTTGTGCTGGTGTGTGTTGTGGAAATGCCCATGAATACGGCGAATGCCGTCTGCGGCGGGAAGTTCTGTGTTGCTCCCTGCCGCAGACGGCATTCGGTTGATTGACTTGTTGATTTGCTGACTAGTGCTTGCGATTCTGGGTCAAAGCGTAGGCGGCGAACAGAATTGCCAGCCAGATGATGCCGGCGATCACAGCCACGCGGTAGCCGGCGGAGAAGCACATCAGCACCACAACCAGCGCGAGGAAAGCGAGCACCACCCACGGGGTCACCTTGGCGAACGGCAGCTTGAAGTGGATCGCATCCAACGCTTCCTGCCCTGACTTGCCGGCCAACGCCGAATCAGCGGGGGAGTCGCCGGCGGCGACCACCTTACGGAAGTGCATTTCGGCGATCATAATCATCGTCCAGTTGATGATGCCGGCAATGGTAGCGATGGACATCAGATAGTTGAATGCGAAATCCGGCCAGACGAACACAACGACCACGGCCAGTACGGTGATGGCGGCGGAAACCAGCACGCCCGCCACCGGCACGCCACGGGAGTTGAGACGACCGAGGAATGCGGGCGCATTGCCCTGCTTGGCCAACGAGTACAGCATGCGCGAGTTGGCGTACAGGCCGGAGTTGTACACGCTCATCACTGCGGTGAGGCAGACGAAGTTCAGAATGCCGGCGGCCGCATGCACGCCCACCGAGTCGAAGATCTGCACGAACGGGCTGGATTGGCCGTCGATGGAGCGCCACGGCACCACGGCCATGATCACACCCAGCGCGCCGATGTAGAACACGAGAATACGCCAGATGATGTCGTTGGTGGCGCGCGGGATTGTGGTGCGCGGATCGGCGGTTTCGCCGGCCGTGATGCCGATGAGTTCGGTGCCGCCGAAGCTGAACATCACCACGACCAACGCCATAAGCAGGCCGGACCAGGAGCCGTCGGAGTTATGGGTCATCAGTCCGTTCGGGAAGAAGCCGCCATCGTTGAACCAGTTGACGAAGCTCGCCTTGGCACCGGAAGCGGTCGGCAGGGCGAAGATCAGCACGGCGATGCCGCCGAGGATCATCGCGATCACAGCCACGATTTTGATGATGGCGAACCAGAATTCGAATTCGCCGAACTTGCTGACGCCCAACAGATTGGCCAGCGTGATAGCCACTAGGAACACAGCCGCCGACACCCAGGTGGGGATGGCCGGGAACCAGTAGTTCACAAAGCTGCCGACCACGGCCAATTCCACCATCGACACGAGAATGTAGTTGAACCAGTAGTTCCAGCCGGAGATGAATCCGGCGCGCTTCGACCAGTAGCGGGTGGCGTAGTAGCTGAATGCGCCGGCCTTCGGGTCCTCGACCGACATTTCAGACAGTGCGCGCACGATCATGAAGATCGCTAGGCCGCCGATCAGGTAGGCCAGCAGAATGGACGGGCCGGCCAATGCGATGGATTCGCTGGAGCCGTAGAACAGGCCGGTGCCGATAGCGCCGCCCAGTGCGATCAACTGGATATGGCGGTTCTTCAATGACTTGCGCAACGTCGCAGGCACCGGCACATCGTCGGTGTCCTTGGGCGTGGTGGAGATGTGATTGCTCATAAGCCCTGTTTCTTCTCCTCGGTAAGTGACAACGGTGCCATTCTAGGTGTGGAGAGGCGGAAGCGGGTGATGGTGGCCAATAACTGGCGGTTTGGGCCGCCAGGGTTGGCCTCTTTCCCAGGTTCGGGACGGGCCTTCCCAAATTTGGGACGCTGAGCCTGATTAAGCGTCCCAAATTTGGGAAGAATCCGTATTGTTTCCCAAGTTTGGGCCGCCAGGCACGTTTCAGCGTCCCGAACCTGGGAAGGGGCAACCGTTCAGTGTCGTGTGGAGTCTCGCTCGATCAGCGCGAAGTCGGTGATATGCACGGTTGGGGCGGTTTCATCGCCTTCGAGCCGGCTGATAAGGCAGTCAACTGCCATCTGGGCGTATTGTTCGGTAAAGGGATCGATAGTGGTCAGACGTGGACTAGAGAACGCTGCGTCCGGTGTGTTGTCGAATCCTATGATCTGCACATCCTCGGGGATACGCAGCCCCCGCGACGTCAGTGCGGACATCGCGCCCAAGGCGACTGCGTCGTTGGCGCAAAATAGTGCATCGAATTGCGCTCCGGCATCAAGTAGCCTGAGCGTTGCTTTCTCGCCGTCGGATCGATCAAGTCGTGTGCAAGCACCCACCAGTGAGGGGAGTGGCGACCTGTTGTGTTGAAGCAGGGCTGTGAGATGGCCGCGCAGTCGCATCGCGGAATTGCCCTCCTGCGCAGTAAGCGCAGCGTCCAACTGCTGCGTGGTGACGTCTAGGCTGTCGGCGTTGGCCGGGGCGCCGATAAAGCCGATGCGCTCGCAGCCAAGTTCGAACAGTCGGGTTGTTGCGGTTTGCGACGCTTCTACGTTGGGGAACATGATGGTGTCGGCGACGCCGTGTGATAGGTAGTCGCCGGTAAGTACCACGGGACGGTCTTGGTTCAGGAAATTGTCCTGCGCGGGAATGGGAGTATCGGTAAGGAAAATCCACCCATCCACACCGAAGCGGTAGGCGTCTGCGCTCAGTTCGCGCAATCCTTGGCTCAGACGGTGGTAGGTGGTGATGGAGACCCGGTACCCTTTGGCCCATGCATAGGAGGTAACGATGTCTGCGTAGTTGCCGTTGAAGGGCTGTGCGAAGTTTGGTATGGCCAGGCCTATGAGTTTGGCAGAACCGGTGCGCAGCGTGCGAGCGGCGAGATTGGTGGTGTATCCGAGGGCGCGCATGCTGTTGCGCACTCGTTCGCGCGTTTCCTCGCGCATGCGGCCGCGATGATGGATGACGTCGGAGACGGTTTTTGCTGATACGCCGGCATCAGCCGCCACATCGGCCAGAGTAATGCGTTTAGTCATGATGATCTTTCGGAACGTGTGCGATTGCTCAGTGTAGTGCACGCGCGCAACGTATACCTATGTGGTTTGGCGACACGCCGAATGACTCAACGATTACCCAATTGGTGTTATCGTAATCATGACACAACGTTGAGTCAGAATGGCAGGTGGTTATCCGCCATTCGATGACTGTCAGAAAACCGTTAATCACACAAGGAAGTGATTCTATGTCGAACGAAACCGCCTCCGACGTTTGGTCGGCCAGCGTCACTGACGAAGAACAACCCAAACCGCCGATTATCATCGGCGTTGCCACTGGTCTGGGAGCGCTGCTGTGGCTCGCCCCGTTCATGGGCCTTAATTCCGTTCTTAATCCGGCCAAGCTCGCCAACATCATGGGCGGGGCAGGTGCTGAAGTTAACAACTACATCGCCATGCTGGGTACCATCGGTGCCATTGTCTCGACGATTACCACCTTGATCATTGGTGCGCTCACCGACATCACCCGCACCCGTTGGGGACGCCGTACGCCGTGGATTCTCGCGGGTTCCGTGCTTACTGCGCTGGTGATGGTCGGTCTCGGTGCTGTCAACGATCGCTCCCAGCTGTGGATCTTCACCCTGCTGTGGTGCGGTATCCAGACCTTCATCAACATGATTGTCGCCCCGCTGATTGCCGTCATCGCCGACCGTACCGCGCCAAAGCATCGTGGTCTCATCTCGTCCGTGTATGCCATCGGTTACATCATCGGCCAGTACGGTGGTCCCGTTATCGGCGGCCGGTTCCTGAGCGATGCCAACCCTGCGCTCGTCAACACCGGCTACTACGCCCTCGCCATCATGATGCTGTTGTCTGGTCCGGTCGCCGCTGTGCTGATGCGCGAGAAGTCCAGCCTCGGCATGCCCAAGCTCAAGTTCGACGCCGGCGTATTCAAGGATCACTTCAGCTTCCCGACCAAGGGTGCCCGCAACCTGTATCTCGCCTTGTTCGGCAAGATGATGATCAACATTGCCGTTACCGCGTTCTCCGTGTATCAGCTGTTCTACCTCACCTCCGGCATGGGCGTGGATTCCGACACGGCAGGCAACTATATCTCCGCGATGGGTGTGGCCACCATGGTCACCGCCATCATCTTCGCGCCGATCTCCGGCCCGATCTCCGACAAGCTCGGCACCCGTAAGAAGGTTGTCGCGTTCTCCGCCCTGCTCACCGCCATCGGTACGATCATCCCGTTCGTCTACCAGCAGCCCGCATCCATGGTGTGGTATGGCGTGGTCGCCGGCATTGGCGCAGGCATCTTCTTCTCGGTCGATCAGGCGCTGAATCTTGAGGTGCTGCCGAACCCGCAGACTGCTGCCAAGGATTTGGGCATCCTCAACTTTGCCAACACTGGCGCGCAGATCCTTGCACCCGTCGCGGGAGCAATCCTCTTCCAGATCGTCGGCGGACAATACATGCCGATTCTGCCGTTCCTGTCCATCATCGCATTGGTCGGTGCCGGTCTGGTCATGCTGATCCGCGAAAAGCACTGATTTTCCGTACCTATCGCCGTCTTGATTTCGCCGTCCGCAACGTCTCTCCTCCTCGCGACATTGTTGCGGACGGCGTATTAGTTTATAAGGAACCTCATGAACGCACCTGTCAATCACATTCTCTTCGGCGCAGCCTACTACGACGAATACATGCCCACTGATCGTCTTGACAAAGACATCGAACTGATGAAGCGCGCGCACATCAATGTGGTGCGTATCGCGGAATCCACATGGAGCACCATGGAACCGCAGCCCGGTGTATGGGATTTCTCCCACATTGACCGCGTGCTTGATGCCATGGGTGCAGCCGGCATCGACGTGATTATCGGTACGCCCACCTACGCTTTCCCCTCCTGGCTATCCAACATGTATCCCGACGTACTGGAAACCACACACAAGGGCAAAGCCATCTACGGCGGCCGCCAGATCATGAATATCACTGATGCCTCATTTCTGCACTATGCCGAACGAGCCATCCGCAAGCTAATCGCACACGTCGCCGGACACAAGGCCGTCATTGGCTATCAGGTCGACAATGAAACCAAGTATTACGACGTCGTATCCAACAATGTGCAGAAGCTGTTCGTCAAATACATTCGCGAACAGTTCCATGATGACCTTGGTGCATTGAACGCCGCCTATGGTCTTGACTACTGGTCCAACCGCATCAACTCATGGGATGATTTTCCTGATGTCACCGGCACCATCAATGGTTCGCTCGGTGCTGCATTCGACAAGTTCCGCCGCAAACTTGTCACCGACTACATCGGATGGCAGGCCGATATCGTGCGCGAATATGCGCGTCCCGACCAGTGGATCACCCAGAACTACGACCTCGAGTGGCGTGGCTACTCCTATGGGCTGCAGCCTTGGGCCGATGACTACGAAACCTCGAAGCATCTCGACATTGCCGGCGTCGATATCTACCACCCCGGCGAAAAGCATCTTACCGGCCGCGAAATCGGCATGGGCGGCGATCTGACCCGTTCATTCAAAGGTGGTGAGAACTTCCTGCTTATCGAGACTCAGGCGCAGGGGCAAAACGGATGGCTGCCCTACCCAGGGCAGTTGCGTTTGCAGGCTTACTCGCATCTGGCCAACGGCGCTGATTCGGTGATGTACTGGCATTGGCACTCCATCCACAACTCCTTTGAAACGTACTGGAAGGGCTTGCTGAGCCACGACTTCGAACCGAACCCCACCTATGAAGAAGCTGCGGTGTTCGGCGGTGAAATCGAGAACATCGGCTCTCATCTGGTCAATCTGAAGAAGCAGAACAAGGTGGCCATTATGGTGAGCAACGATGCGTTGACTGCGCTAACGCGCTTCACCATTGATACGGGATTCCCCGATCCGCACCCGTACGATGAAGAGGTCTCCGGTCTGACCACCTATAACGACGTGATGCGTTGGTTGTACGATGCTCTGTTCGATATGAATATCGAAGCCGACTTCGTGCCGGCGACAGCTGACCCGGATACTTTGCGGGGCTACAAACTGCTGCTGGTGCCGGCCTTATATGTGGCGCCGGAGTCGGTAATCGCCAACATTCGCGCCTACGTCGAAGAAGGCGGGCATGTGCTGGCCACGTTCAAGTCGTTCTTCACGGACGAGCATGTGCAGGTCTACCATGATCGTCAGCCGCATAACCTTACCGATGTGTTCGGTATGACGTACAACCAGTTCACCAACCCGGACGGCACTGAAATCTGCTTCGCCGAGGGGATTGAAGGTGCTCGTCAGTGCGAGGCCCAAGCGTTCATGGAGTTGTTGAGGCCCGCTGAAGGCACTGAGGTGCTGGCTACCTATAGTCAGCCGTGGGGCACATATGCGGCTGTTACACGCCATGCGTTCGGGAAGGGAACGGCCGAGTGGGTCGGCACCATGACTTCCGCACAAGACGTTAAGCCAATACTGCGTGAGGCCGCCGAGCATGCCGGGGTGACCGATTGGGCTAGCGAACTGGCCGGCACTTCGGTGCGTGTGCGCCGCGGCATGAATGAGTTCGGCAAGCGGATCACCTATTTTCTCAACTATTCCAGCGAAGAGCAGCGGGTGACGGTACACGAATCTGGCGTCGACCTGTTGCATGACGATGCCACGGTGGAAGCTGGCTCTGCGCTTGCTCTCGCTCCTTGGGGAGTTGCGATTCTGGAATCGTGATAGTGGCTGTGGTCATTTCCCAGGTTCGGGACGCTGATTCGGATTCAGCGTCTCAAACTTGGGAAGAATCCGTATTGTTCCCCAACTTTGGGACGCCAAGCACGTTTCAGCGTCCCGAACCTGGGAAGGGACCATATTTTTCCCAGGTTCGGGACGCTGCGGGCATATTTATGTGGTGGCGGGCAGCGTCATGGTGCAAATGGTGCGGGCTATGGTTTCGGCCGGGGCCTCAAGGTCGGTGGCGAGCCAGTATTGCAGCAGGCCGATGGAGCCGGATACGGCGAACCGCACGCGCATCTCGGCTTCGGCAGGGTCAGTGGTGCTCTGGGATTGCAACTGCTCCGCCACGGAGCGGCGCGAGTAAATCAGGCCGAGCAGCTGCTGTTGAAAGCCCAAATCGGCTTTGGGGCTCATCAGCACTTGCAGATGGCTGCGATTGTCGGCGATGTACTGGCAGATGCTGGCGATCACATGTTCGATGCCGGCGGTGTCGGGTTGCGCCAGCAGTTGATCAAGTGCCCCGCTTACCCAGCTGATGGTGTTGTCTTCGATATCACGCAGCAGATCGTCCAGGCTGGTGTAATGCGCGTAAAAGGTGGAACGGTTCACGTCGGCTCGTATGCACAGTTCCTTGATTGAGATTTTGTTCAGCGGACGTTCGGCAAGTAGTTCTACGAGCGCGTCCTGCAATAGTCGCCGGGTGGTGCGCGTACGTCGACTTTCAGTAAGTTCTCTGGCAGTCATAACCGATCCTTGAATATGCGTTGTGATGATTGTTGGATTGCGAAGCTTGTGTGGTGTCGTTCGTGGCGGGGTGCGGCAGCTGCGCCGCAATCCGACAACCCGCAGTCCAACTGTTGGTTGCCAAACCGACACTGTGTTGTTTTACTAAAACTATATCAGTGAATTGTCGTTAGACAAGGCGGTGTGGCATGGCGTATATCGAATTCGATTGTGTGGTCAAGGAGTACGCGTCGGGTCAAAGTGCGATTCGCGCGTTGGACGAGGCCAGCTTCACGGCCGATGAGGGCCGGCTAAGCATTATTCTGGGCCAATCAGGTGCAGGCAAAACCACGGCTCTGAACATTCTGGGAGGTATGGATACCGCCACGTCCGGCCGGGTAAGCGTGGGCGGGCGCGATATTTCGGGGCTCAAGCATCGTGAGCTCATTGCATACCGCAGAAGCGATATCGGGTTCGTGTTCCAGTTCTATAACCTGGTGCCCAATCTCACCGCGCTGGAGAATGTGGAACTTGCATCACAGATTTGCCCGGATCATTTCGATCCTGCTGAAACCCTAGACAAAGTGGGTTTGGGGGATAGGCTGAACAATTTCCCCGCGCAGCTGAGTGGCGGCGAACAGCAGCGTGTTTCCATAGCCCGCGCCATTGCCAAGAAGCCCAAACTGCTGCTCTGCGATGAGCCGACCGGCGCGCTCGACTACGAAACTGGCAAGGAGGTGCTGCAGTTGCTGCAGGATATCAGCCGGTCCGAAGGCATGACGGTGATGATCATCACGCATAATTCGGCCATCGCGCCGATGGCCGATCGTGTGATCCGCTTCCGTTCCGGCAAGGTGGTCAGCCAGGACGACAATGCCCATCCGCTGCCCGTGGCCGACATCGAATGGTAGGTGGTGGGTGCGATGGCTGTGAAACGTGTCGTGAAACACGGTGTGAAACGTAGTGTGAAACATTCGCGGGGTGCTGTGGGCCTCTCTGGTGCGTTCGTCAAGGATATGATGCGTTGCTGGGCGCGCGGGTGGAAGAGGTTCCTATCCATCGCCATCATCTCGATGCTGGGCGTGGCCGTGCTCACCGGCATCTATGCCGGCTGCCGCGACATGTTCCGCGCGGCCGACCGCTTCTATGATGCGCAGCGACTGCATGACATTCAGGTGCTATCCACCTACGGCTTAACCGATGATGATGTGGCAGCGCTCAAACGCGTCAAAGGTGTCGAGACGGTGCAACCCGAACGTACGCAAAGCGTCACCACTGAGGTGAACGGCACCGACAAAAGCGTGACCATGACCGAGATCGGCGTTGAGGGCTTGGATATGCCGTACGTGCAGGAGGGCGAAATGCCCGACGAGGCCGGCGAGGTGGCCGTTACCGAAAAATTCCTGCTGGATTCGGGGCTGAGCATCGGCGACCATATCACCGTGACGCCGAAGGATGACCAGACGTCGGCAAGCGGAGACTCCTCGGATACCGCTGACGCGGAGGCTTCGGATGCCGCGGCAACCACCGCGCCAGACGCCACTGCATCGGACGCCGCTGCGTCCGAAACCACCGATACGACCGATGAAGAGGCCGCGTCGTTCCCCACCGAACTGACCATCACCGCACAAGTGCTCGATCCCAAGGATCTGACCAATCCCACCGGATACAGCACGGCAGCCTTCCGTAGCCCCACCACCGCCGATTATTATTTCTTCGCACCCAGCGACGGTGTGACAGGCACCGTATATACCGCGATCAGCCTGACCGTCGATGGTGGCGTCGACGAGGACTCTTTTTCCGACACCTACGACGACATAGTGCAGCAGGTGGCTGACCGCATCGAAAACACCGTGCAGGATGACCGGCAATCGGCCCGGCGCCAAAGCATCGTGAGCAGCGCCCAGGAAACATTGGACGAGGCCAAAACCGACGCACTGGCACAGCTGGATGACGCGCAACGGCAGATCGACGAGCAATCCGCCACACTGGCATCAAACCAAGCCGAACTGGATTCCAACCAGGCCACGCTGGATGCCAAGCAGCGCGAAATCAGTTCTGGCGAAACCCAGATTGCCACGGCGCGCGCCCAAATCTCCGCAGGTCGCCTGCAAATCACGCAAGGACGCCAGCAAATCTCCGAAGCGCGTGCGCAACTGAACTCCGGCAAGGCGCAACTGACGGCAGCCAGAACACAGCTGGACGCCGCCCAACAGCAGCTCAACAGCAACCTGGCGCAAGTCAACCAAGGTATCGCGCAGGTTGATCAGATGCTCGGCATCGCCCAGCAGGCGCAGGATATGCTCAATCGGCTGCCCACCGTCGATCCCATCGACCTCAACGTGTGGGCGAATATTGTGCGCCTGCTGGAGGCGATCGGCATCCACGCGGATCCAGCCTCGCCCCCGGGCAGTGGCCTGGCAAACCTCAAACAGCAGGTGGCGGATACGGCTGCGCAAATGCAGACGCAACGTGAGCAGCTGCAATCCAGTTTGGATCAGATCACCGCCGGGCAAAGCCAGCTTGACGAACAGAACGCGCAGCTGACCGCCAAGGAACAGGAAGCCGCCGCCGGCGAGGCGCAGCTCAACCAGCAGGCAAGCGAACTGGAGGCCAAAGCCGGCGATTTGGAAGCCCAGGCCGTGCAATTGGAAACACAGTCCGCCCAGCTTGCGTCCGGCAAACAGCAGCTTGAAGACGGCCTGAACCAGCTGAAGGAAGCGCAAAGCAAGTTGGACGACGGTACGGCGCAGCTGAACGAGGCCCAAGCCGAACTTGATGCGCAACGGCAGAGTGCGGAGGACGAGTTCGCCAAGCAGCAGCAGACCATCGATGATATCGCCAGCGCACAATGGTATGTGCAGACCCGCTCCAGCATCGGCGGTGTCAGCTCGCTCGGATCCGACGTCAGCTCCATCGAATCAATAGGCCTCGCCTTCCCCGTGGTATTTCTGCTGGTCGCCGTGCTGATGAGCCTGACCTGTATGACCCGCATGGTTGAAGAGGAACGCGGACTGATCGGCACCTACACAGGCCTCGGGTACGGCAGCCTCGCCATCGCCTCGCGCTATGTGCTGTTTGCCGTGCTCGCCAGCCTGATCGGCGGCGCGCTCGGCCTGCTGCTCGGATTCCTTGGCATTCCGGCCTTCCTGCTGCTGGTGCTCAAAGACATGTATGTGATTCCCGATATTCGCCTCGAATACGATTGGATCACCGGCTCGGCCGGCATCGCATTGTTTGTGGTCGGCATCCTCGCGGCCACCGCCGTGGCCTGCGCCGGCGAACTCAAACAAACTCCTGCCGAACTCATGCGACCCAAAGCCCCCAAGGCGGGTGCGCGTGTGTTGCTCGAACGCATCACGCCGCTGTGGAAACGGCTCAGCTTCCTCAACAAAGTGACCGTACGCAACATTTTCCGCTTCAAATCACGCCTGATTATGACCGTGGGCGGCGTGGCCGGATGCACCGCGCTGATCGTATGCGGCCTGGCCATCAATGATTCGGTGGATACGCTGGCTGCCAAACAATACGACGATATCTACCATTACGACCTTATGCTGGTCGCCTCCGACGATACCGCCGACCAGATGCGCGAACGGGTGAAGGACGACGGCAAAACCGAGCGCACCATGGATCTTCGCATTGAAAGCGGCGAAATGGAAGCCGACGGTGGCAGCGAAACCATCCAACTGATGATCGTGCCCGAAGGTGGTGCCGACGATCTGGCCTCCATGATCAACCTGCGCAACGCCTCCGATTCACGCGAGACAGTGACGCTGGGCGACGACGGCATCATCGTCTCCCAGTCGGCGGCCAAAGCCATGGGCGTGGAGGCCGGCGATACTGTGGCGCTCACCGATGGGCAGATGCGCCACGGCGAGGCAAAGGTCGCGGCAGTCAGCCGTAACCTCATCGGCTCCGACATCTACATCAGCAATGCGCTATACGATCAGGTGTTCGGCAACGAAGCGCCGCTGACGCTCAACGCCATGCTTGCCACGCTGGATGGCGACGCCGACGCGAATATCGCCTACTCCGACGAACTGTCGCACGATCCTGCCGTGCTTAGCGCGGTCAGCTGCGACGATATGGAACGCAGCTTCACCTTCGAACTGATGGGCGCAGTGGTCGGACTGATTGTGGCGCTCGCCGGCTCGCTGGCGCTGGTGGTGCTGTTCACCCTGTCGAACACCAATGTGTCGGAGCGTGTGCGCGAGATGGCGACGCTGAAGGTGCTCGGTTTCTTCGACCGCGAAGTGCACACCTATGTGAACAAGGAAATGATGATTCTGACAGGCATGGGCATCGCCGTAGGCTTGCCGCTTGGCCGCTGGATCGGTGGGCTGCTTACCGCAGTGCTTAATATGCCCAGCATCTATTTCGAGGTGGAGGTGCACTGGTGGAGCTACTTGATTGCAGCCGGTGCCACGCTGGTGTTTGCACTGCTGGTGCAGTTGTTCGTTAATCCGGTGCTTGACAGGATCGATCCGGTCAGCTCGCTGAAATCCGTGGAATAGTCGCGATATCTGGCGCAATAGTGGGCGAGGTTTGCCGTGCCGACGACAATGCTCGCCCAGCGCGCTGGAGCTTTTCTTTGATTGAAAGTGATTGTTTGCAGTCTGATAAAGGGGAGTTTTGTAGAAAATGATGACTAATTCTGCGCATGTCTGATGTGCAATAATCGTCATAATGCACTACAATGATCGTTGATGATGGTTTCTGATCATAACTAGAGAACGTGAGGGATAACAGTGCTGTACCCACAAACCAATGCCGCCCGTACCGTCGTTAGCCTTGATGGCGTATGGAATTTCCGCACCGCCGGTGCGACCGATTACCCGACTGAATGGACGGATGCCCCGCTGCCTGAGCCGATGCCGATGGCGGTGCCTGGCTCCTACAACGACCAGAACGACGAAACCAACCTGCGCGCACACTACGGTTGGGTCGTCTACCAGCGCACCGTCGAAGTGCCGGCCGCGCTGCTCAAGAACTCCCGCGCCGTGCTGCGCTTCGACGCCGCCACCCACGCGGCGGACGTCTACCTCAACGGCGAAAAGCTCGGCAGCCACAAGGGCGGCTTCCTGCCCTTCGAATTCGATGTGACCGACAAGCTCAAAGCCGGCAGCAACCTGCTCGCCGTGGCCATCGACAACCGCGTGAACCAGTCCACACTGCCGGTGGGCAACGAGGGCAATGTGGCATTCTTCGGCTCCGACAACGCCGGCATCCCCTCGGTGGAGGCGGGCAAGCAGTGGGCGCTTGAACACACGCCGCAGAACATGCCGAACTTCGACTTCTTCAACTTCGCCGGACTCAACCGCCACGTGGAGCTGTACATCACGCCGAAGTCCTACATCGCCGACATCGCCGTCATCACCAAATCTATTGGCGGCGAAGGCGAGCCGGCCGTCATTGGCTATGACGTGACCCTGGGCGGCGAGGGTGCGGCGCCCGCCGATGTGCATGTGAGCATCGTGGACGCCTCCGGTGCGACTGTAGCCGAGGCGTCGGGTGCAACCGCAGGCGATATCGAAATCCCGGCGGCGCACCTGTGGAACCCGGGCGCGGCCTACCTGTACACCGCCGTCGTCACGCTCGCCGATGCCGGCGAGGAAGTCGGCGACGAATACCGCCAGACCTTCGGCGTGCGCACCATCGAGGTCAAGGGCCGTCAGTTCCTTATCAACGGCAAGCCCTTCTATTTCAAGGGCTTCGGCAAGCACGAGGACAGCTTCTTCCACGGCCGCGGCACCGACCAGGTGCTCAACGTCAAGGATGTATCGCTAATCCACTGGCTCGGCGCGAACTCCTTCCGCACCTCGCACTACCCGTACGCGGAGAACATGTACGATCTGTGCGACCGTGAGGGCATCGTGATCATCGACGAGACTCCGGCCGTGGGCATGAGCTGGCCGCAGTACACGGACAAGGCCCTGTTCGAGCACCACAGCCAGGTGATCCGCGACATGATCGCCCGCGACAAGAACCATCCGTGCGTGGTGATGTGGTCCATCGCCAACGAGCCGTGGTATGACCAGGGCGGCGAGAAAAGCGAGAACGCGCTCAAGTACTTCACCCCGCTGCGCGATCTGGTGCATGAGGTCGATCCGCAGGGCCGCCCGGCTACCGTGGTGTGCTGCCAGAACGACTACACCAAGGATCTGGTCACCCGCACCATGGATGTGGTGTGCCTCAACCGCTACTACGGCTGGTACAACCTCTCCGGCAACCTTGACGCCGCCTGCTATGCGCTGAACGTCGAACTGGACTTCTGGGACGAAATCGGCAAGCCGGTGATGTTCACCGAATACGGCGCCGACACCGTTGAAGGTATTCACGGCACGCACGGCGAGATGTTCTCCGAGGAATACCAGCGCGAATACTTTGCCCGTGTCGACGCCGAATTCGACAAGCGCGACTGGATTATCGGCGAACAGCTGTGGAACTTCGCCGACTTCTCCACCATCCAAGGACCGATGCGTGTGGAAGGCAACCGCAAGGGCATCCTGACCCGCGACCGCCAGCCCAAGATGGCCGCCCACTTCCTGCGCGATCGCTGGAAGGCCATCCCTGACTTCGGCTACAAGGCCTGAGGCATCGCGCCGTTACGCTCTGTATACGGGACGGTGCCGCGTCGGTTAACAAACATGCAATATGGTGTTCGCCTATGAGCGACAAGAACAATGCCTCCGGCAATTTACAGTCCGTTGAGAGTCTGGATCAATCCAACGATATGGAGCGCGGGCTGTCCAACCGGCACGTGCAGTTCATCGCCATCGGCGGCACCATCGGCACCGGCCTGTTCCTAGGTTCCGGCAAATCGATTTCACTGACCGGCCCGAGCATTGTGTTCGTATACATTCTGGTCGGCGTCGTGATGTTCTTCCTGATGCGCGCCATCGGCGAAATGATGTACCGCGATCCCAGCCAGCACACCTTCATCAACTTCATCGGCCGATACCTGGGCCGCGGATGGGGCAAATTCGCCGGCTGGACCTACTGGATTGCGCTGGTGCTGCTCGGCATGACCGAAATCACAGCCGTTTCACAATATTTCGTCACCTTCTTCGACACCTTCGGTATGGATCTGAGCCGTTGGAAATGGCTGATCGAACTGTGCTTCCTCGTGGTGCTCACCGGTGTGAACCTTATCGCCGTGAAAGTGTTCGGTGAAGTGGAATTCTGGTTCTCGATGATTAAAATCACGCTGATTGTGGCTATGATCGCCACCGCCGTGGTGATGATCGTAATCGGCTACCACTATCCGTCCGTGCAAATCCAGGGCGCGGATGCCGTCAGTCCCGCGGGCCACGCCGGCTTTGACAATCTTTTTGCCGGCTTCTCAATCGCCCCCAACGGTTGGATGGCGTTCCTTATGAGCTTCCAGATGGTGTTCTTCGCCTATGAAATGATGGAATTCGTGGGTGTGACCGTCTCCGAAACCCGAAATCCGAGAAAGGTGCTGCCCAAGGCCATCAACGAAATCATCGTGCGCGTGCTCATCTTCTACGTGGGCGCGCTGGTGGCCATCATGTGCATCGTGCCGTGGACTACATTCCGCGCAAACAAGGACGGCTCCTTCGCCTCCCCGTTCATCATGGTGTTCCAGTATGCCGGGTTGAACTGGGCCTCTGCGCTGGTGTTTTTCGTGGTGATCACCGCCGCGTCCTCGGCGCTGAACTCGCTGCTGTATTCGGCCGGACGTCACCTCTACCAGATTGCCGCGGAATCCGATTCGCCGGCGCTGCAGCGCATCGGTCAGGTGTCCAGTCGCAAGGTTCCGGCGCGAGCAATCGTCATCTCCGCCGCGCTGATCCTCTTCTCCCCGCTGATCAACGCCTTCCCGCAGGTCTCCAGCGCGTTCGTGCTGTTCTCGTCGGCCAGCTCGGCGGTGTTCCTGTTTATCTACATCCTCACGCTGCTATCGCATCGCCGCTATCGTCGCTCAGCCGACTTCATCGCCGACGGATTCGTGATGCCGGCATGGAAGTGGCTGAACACCATTGCCATCGCGTTCTTCACATTCGTCTATTTCACGCTGTTCCTGGCCGATGACACACGTGGTTCGGCTGTGCTGGGTCTCGCGTGGCTGGCAGTGTTCGGCGGCTATTGTGTGCTGCACGAACGCTACCAGAACCGCGACCTCAAGAATGCGTTGGGGCGCTCGAAGTAACGCAGAAGATGCGTAATCGCGTAATCTCGCGTGGTTACAGAATTAGGTAAATACAGCTAATACAACTCAATACAGCACAACGGCCGCAGACCGGCTTCGGTAATAATCCGAACTGGTCTGCGGCCGTCTTGGTAACGAGACGATTAAGCCTGAGCGATAACGCAGGATTGGTGCGTCGCCTGTGCCGGATGCTGTTCGTTGAACGAGCGCCTACGCCCGAAAAACACACCATGCGTGAGCGCTGCAGTGAAATGTTTGGTGCACAAACCCTGTGCCTCAGCTATTTCGCCGCAACCGGCGATTGAACAGATACGTTCCCCCATGACTACCCCCTCCTCGGGATGTGGCATCGCAACGGTTGTGATGCCGCTTATTGACAGTGTAGTCGGATTTGTTACGAATATGAATGGGCAATGTTATAGGAAATGCTGATATTGAGCGATAATTCCAGTAATGGCAACGATGCTGATCGATATTGGTGCTGTCCAGCTCGTGGACGGCATGTTGTCGGCTTGGATAAATATTATAACACTGTAAGATAATTTTTAGGCTGATTTGGCTGATAGCAGTGATGGTTGCGGCGTGCGGCGAATGAGGTGGTTATGGGATACGAGCAAGAAGCGCTTGATGAGCTGATTGTCAGCGTGGTGGAGCGTCGATCGCAGATGCGCGATGCGGTGGCCCGTGCCAGCAAAGGCGAGCCGTTCGCCCTGCGCCAACTGGTTCGCAACGGCACTATGGCTCCCAGCCAGATGGCTTCCGCGATGCGGGTGACCAGCGGGCGGGTATCGACCATGCTCGCCTCGTTGGAGAAAAAGGGGCTGATTCTACGCTCCGTCGACCCTGATGATCGACGTAATGTGCGCATTGATTTGACTGATGAAGGGCGGAAAGTCGCCAATCAGGAGATGGAAGAGGCCAAGGACTGTATTCGTTGGGTATTCAGTCAAATGGGGGAGCGCCGTACGCGCGAATTCACAGAGCTGGTGAGGGAGTTCTCCACGTATATGTCTATTTGCGTGCCCGGCAAGCCGCGGCCGACTGCCGAACAGGTGGCGCAGGCCTTTGCTGCCGAATCCAAGCGTGAATCTTCGGCTGCTTAGGCCGGTTACATTGCGCTGAGATGCCTCGACTCCGCTCGGCATGCCGAAAGGTGAGTGCTCGCATGCCGAAAGTTAGGGTATTTTGGCGTGGCTAAGGGCCATGTACTCAGGTTGTTTTAAGGTTTACGGTATCCAATAGTTAACACTGTAAGTAATCAAATAATGTGAGGAAATAGATGATACGCATCTGCACTTACCTCTCCAAAACCGAACTGGCGCAACTGATCGTCGCCTTCGCGGCCATCGTGGCGCAAATCTGGTTCGAATTGGAGTTGCCGGGATACATGAGCGAAATCACCACATTGGTGGAAACCCCGGGCAGCAAAATGCAGGATATCTGGATCGCCGGCGGCAAGATGCTCGGCGTATCCCTTGGCTCGGTGGCGGTGGCCATCGTCACCGGCTTCCTGCTGGCGTGCGTGGGCGCGTCGTTCACCCGTCGCCTGCGTTCGCTGGAATTCGCCAAAGTGGAAAGCTTCGGCCCCGCCGAACTGAACCGCTTCTCCACCGCGTCGCTGATCACCCGCTCCACCAACGACATCACGCAGATTCAGATGTTCATCACCATGGGCGTCATGCTGCTGGTCAAATCGCCGATTATGGCTGTGTGGGCCGTGTGCAAGATCGCCGGCAAAGGCTTTGACTGGACCCTGGCCACAGGCGTCGCCGTGGTTGTGCTGCTGCTGGCCGTCGCCATCCTGATGGCTCTGGTGATGCCGAAGTTCAAGGCCATGCAGACGCTGACCGACAACATCAACCTTGTGGCTCGTGAAAATCTCACCGGCCTGAAGGTGGTGCGCGCCTACAACGCCGAGGACTATCAGGAAGCCAAATTCTCCAAGGCGAACCGTGACCTGACCGATACTCAGCTGTTCACCAACCGCTCGATGGCCGTGATGATGCCGCTGATGAACACCGTGATGAACGGCCTGATGCTTGCCGTCTACTGGATTGGTGCCGTGCTGATCAACGCCGCCGATGCGATGGACAAGCTCACGCTGTTCAGCAATATGGTGGTGTTCTCCAGCTACTCCGTGCAGGTGATTATGAGCTTCCTGACCATGAGCATGGTATTCGTGCTCTGGCCGCGCGCCGACGTCTCCGCCAAGCGTGTGCTGGAAATTCTCGACACCGATCCCGCCGTGAAAGACGGCGATTGGGCTGGGCAGACAGATGAGAGTGATCGCGGCACTGTGGAATTCCGCAACGTCAGCTTCACCTACCCCGATTCGCGCGAAGCGATGCTCGAACACGTGAGCTTCAAGGCCGAGCCTGGCCAAACCATCGCCTTCATCGGCGCAACCGGTTCCGGCAAATCCACACTGATCAACCTGGTGCCGCGCTTCTACGACGCCACCGACGGCCAGGTGCTGATCGACGGCCGCGACGTGCGTGACTACACGCTTAAATCCCTGCGCGACCGCATCGGCTACGTGCCGCAAACCTCCGTGCTGTTCAAAGGCACGGTGGCCAGCAATGTGGCTTATCCAACCAGCGAAGCAGACGCCGATCACACCGCCATCGAACAGGCCGTTGAAGTGGCGCAAGCCAGCGAATTCGTCGATAGGATGCCCGGCGGCATCGACGCGCACATTGCCCAAGGCGGCACCAACGTGTCCGGCGGGCAGAAGCAGCGCCTCTCCATCGCCCGCGCGGTGGCCCGTAACCCTGAAATCATTGTGTTCGACGATTCCTTCTCCGCGCTGGACTTCCGCACCGATCGTGCGGTGCGCGAGGCGCTCGCCAAACATTGCCAGGGCGCAACCAAACTCATCGTCGCCCAGCGCATCGGCACCATCATGGACGCCGATCAGATTCTCGTACTTGACGACGGCAAAGTAGTGGGGCACGGCACACACAAGGAACTGCTCGAAAACTGCCCCGTCTACCGCGAAATCGCCGAATCCCAGCTCTCCAAGGACGAGCTGGCTGCCTGAAAGGAACGTATCAATGCCACCTAGGATGGGACGCGGGCAAGGGCCCGTGGAAAAACCAGCGGATCTCGGCAAAGCCCTGTCGCAACTTCTGGACTTCTGCCGCAAATGGATTCCCGGCGTTATCGTCGCGCTTGTTTGTGGCGCGCTGGGCGCGGTATGCCAGATCGTCGGACCGGACAAGCTCAAGGACATCACCAACGAGATCGCCAAAGGCTTGCCAGCGTTGGTCAATGGCAAGCCGGTAATCGGCTCGATTGACATGGGCGCGGTATCCACCGTCGCGTGGACCCTCGTCGCCCTGTACGCCGGCTATGCGGTGCTCAACTATGCGCAAAGCTGGATTATGGCCACCATCACCCAGCGCAACGCCCAGGATCTGCGCGAGGCGATCAGCCTCAAAATCAACAAGCTGCCGCTCAAATACTTCGACAAAGTCAGCTACGGCGACGTGCTGAGCCGCATCACCAACGATGTGGACGCCATCGGCCAGACGTTGGGCCAGTCGCTTGGCTCGCTGATTACCTCGATCACGATGTTCGTGGGCGCGTTGATCATGATGTTCGTCAACGACGTGGTGATGAGCCTGTGGGCCATCGGCTGCTCGGTGGTGGGCATGGTGCTGATGGTGGTCATCATGATGTTCTCCCAGAAGTACTTCGTGCGCCAGCAGGTGGCGCTGGGCGACGTCAACGGCCACGTTGAGGAGATGTACGGCGGTCACATCATCGTCAAGGCCTACTCAGGCGAGGAAGATTCGATTCGTCGCTTCGAGGAATACAATCAGAACCTCTACGAATCCGGCTGGAAGAGCCAGTTCCTGTCGTCGCTTATGCAGCCGCTGATGATGTTCGTGGGCAACCTCGGCTTCGTGGCCGTGTGCGTGGTGGGCGCGCAGCGTGCGATGAACGGCGACATCAGCTTCGGCGTGATTGTGGCGTTCATGATGTATGTGCGACTGTTCACCCAGCCGTTGCAGCAGTTCGCCATGGCCTTCCAGAATCTGCAACGTGCGGGCGCGGCGGCCGAGCGCGTGTTTGCATTCCTTGGAGAGCCGGAGATGGCGGCTGAGCCGACGCAGGCGGAGTTGCTGCCCGCTGTTGCTGGCGCTGGAACTGGTGCTCATGCTGCTGGGACTAAGACCGCTGCTGGAACTGGCGTCTCGGCAATGGCTCCGAGCCAGCGAGCCGAACTGCTGGGCTACGATGCGCAGGGTAATCCCCGTCCGGTGAAGGGCGACGTGACCTTCACCCACGTGAGCTTCGGCTATGAGCCAGACAAGCCGATTATCCACGATTTCTCCGCCACCGTGCCCTCCGGCAGCAAGGTGGCCATCGTGGGGCCGACCGGTGCCGGCAAGACCACGATGGTGAACCTGCTGATGCGCTTCTACGAGATTTCGGGCGGCTCCATCGCCATCGACGGTGTGGATACCAAGTCCGTGCCCCGCTGGAACGTGCACGACCAGTTCTCGATGGTGTTGCAGGATACGTGGGTATTCCGCGGCACTGTGCGCGAGAACATCGCCTACGCCAAGCCCGGCGTCACCGATCAGCAGATCATCGACGCCTGCAAGGCCGTAGGACTGCATCGTTACATCGCGTCCCTGCCTGCCGGCTACGATACGGTGCTTGACGACAACACCGCGCTATCCGCCGGGCAGAAGCAGCTGCTGACCATCGCCCGCGCGATGGTGCAGGATGCGCCGATTCTGATTCTCGACGAAGCCACCTCGTCGGTGGACACGCGCACCGAGGAACTCATTCAGAAGGCCATGGACCAGCTGGCGGTGGGGCGCACAAGCTTCGTGATCGCGCACCGCCTGAGCACCATCAAGAACGCGGACATGATTCTGGTAATGAACCACGGCGACATCATCGAACGCGGCACGCATGAGGAACTGCTCGCCAAGGGCGGTTTCTATGCGGGCCTCTACAACTCCCAGTTCGCGCTGACCGATTAGTCGGTTGGCCTGTCTGTCGGGTTGCGTTGCTAACCAGCGCGCTGGCCTGATCGGAGCTGGTACTAGGGAACCAGCCCAACGGGGCTGCGGCATCTGTTACCAATGGATGCCGCAGCCCCGCTTTTTGTATGTGTTGATTCATGCCGATGTTGATGCCGACGCAGGTGCCATTTTGGGGAATGATGGCTCACGTTGAAGCAAACTCCCTCATAAAAGTGTGAATCTGGCCTAAAAGTCGCTCATAAAAGTGTGAATTTTTCCAAAAACTCGCTCATGAAATTGTAATTTTGCTCGAAAACTCGCTCATAAAAGTGTAAAATCATAGTAATTGCAACGGTTTATGGAGGTGGTCTCATGTATCTCAAGCGAAAGATGGATGCGGCACTGGAAGCGTGGAAGTCGGACGAGGGGCGAAAACCATTGATCGTCAAGGGGCCACGTCAGGTGGGGAAGACCGCTACGATCCGTCGCTTTGCTGCGGAACATTATCGGAGCGTAGTGGAGATTAACTTTGCTGAAGAGCCAAGATATGCGGCTATCACCTCTAGCGGCTATAGCGTGGACGAGGTGGTGAAGAATATCTCGCTGCTGGATCCCTCGAAGCAATTCATTCCTGGTCAGACGCTGATTTTCTTCGATGAACTGCAGGATCATCCGGACATTGCCACTGCGCTGAAGTTCTTTAAACAGGACGGGCGGTTCGATGTGATCTGCAGCGGATCGATGCTGGGCATCAACTACCGGACGATTGAAAGTAACAGCGTCGGCTACAAAACAGACGTGGAAATGTCTTCGCTGGATTTTGAGGAATTCCTGTGGGCAAAGGGGTATGGCGACGACGCGGCGGATGCCATTTTCCAGCACTTGGTGCGATTGCAGCCGTTTAGCGAGCTTGAAATGAATGTGTATAGCAATCTGTTCATGGATTACTGCACGCTGGGTGGCATGCCGGAGGTTGTCGCTTCATATATCGAAAGCGGCACGTTCGAGGGCACTTTGCAGCTTCAACGGCAGTTGGTGGCAGATTATCGGGAAGATATTCAGAAGTATGCTGAAGGCTTGGATCAGGCTCGAATCCTCAATGTATTCAGGCATATTCCCGTGCAGTTGGCTAAGGAAAACAAGAAATTCCAGATCAGCAAAGTATCCAGCGGTGCCCGATTCAAGGATTATCGTGGGTGTGTGGAATGGCTGGAATCAGCGGGCATGGTGAATGTCTGCCGTTGCTTGTCATTCCCCGAGCTGCCGTTGAAGGGCAATTACGACGAGAACAAGTACAAGATATACTTCGCCGACACAGGGCTGTTCGTATCGATGTTGGACGATGAGGCCAGCGATGACCTGCGTGCTAACCGCAATTTGGGAGTGTATAAGGGCGCATTGTTCGAAAGTATTGTTGGAGAAGCGTTGCACAAGGCGGGTTACGATCTGTATTACTACAAGCGGGAAAACTCCACACTTGAGGAGGATTTTTTTGTGCGTACCCGCAACAATTTGGTACCGGTCGAAGTGAAATCCAAAAAAGGCACTGCCAAGTCGATGCGCACGCTGATTACGTCAGATTCCTATCCGGATATTCAGTTCGGCATCAAACTCAGTGCTGGCAATATCGGCAGCAGCGACATGCTGTTTACTACTCCATATTTCACGACATTCCTGTTAAAGAAACTGTTGAGGGCATACGATGAAGGCGAAGTGGCATTGTTCACAGAAGAGTGATGCATCCATTCGGCCTGGATGGGACAGTGCATGAATGCTGCCCTGATGTTGATGTGGTAGGGCTAGGATAGGTAAAGTTTGCTCAGTTAAAGAGAACAGGAGTAATCATGTCGTTGACGTTGCCCGAGTATCTAGGCCTCAACGAAGAGGATGAGAAGAAAATTTTCATTCGACTGGTTTTGACCGATGGCTGGGAACATTACAATACTGCCGATTTGAGGCTGGATTACTTCTTGCCATCATTCGATATTCCTAATTACCCTTCAACAACTTTCCATTTTGGAGGGAAAAAGGGACGCTATGAAAATGGTGACGTTTTTCTACTGTTTGCCCGGATGCCTTCGGATGTTGACTCTTACCTGTTCGTTGATTGCCATCAGTGGAAGGATGACAATGGTCATTTTGGATGGCTGGATTCACAACACAGCATCTCCATTGAGGATTTTGTTCGGGCGAATCGATGTCGATTGGTGCTTCATGTCAGCAAAAACACCCTGATCAAGAGCGAGCTTGTTAATCATGGTGCTCAGCCGAACAACCGGCAGATGATCTTCTTTCTTGAGGAGCTTTCCGCTGACCCGGATAGTTTTATATCATTGCAATGCATTCCGCAACCATTCAACGACGTGAATCAACGAAAGATGAATTTTAAAGCATATGTCAATGCTGAAGATGGGGCTGGAAAGGCAGATAGTACCGCTTCATCGTATGCGTCAGTATTGAATGAGACGTTGGGAAAAGTGGGGTATGGAGATAAGGCAGAGAGTGTCGCCGATGTCATGGGTATTGATCCGCGAACTACATTTCTTGACTTGATCGATCACAATGACATTCGCAAAATACTTAATTCATTTGGTGCCTCAACTAACGTAAGACGTAGTAAAAACGGAAGCGATCACAACGCACTCTGGTCTGCGTTACGGCATTATGAGGATTTCCTGAAGGGGCGAAATGTAGGGGAGTCTGCTGAAGATGGCACCTCCATTGATATGGAAACCCCAAACGATAATACACTCCAAGCAGATGGTTTCGAGCCTTCTACCGCATTGAATGATGAATTGGGCGACTTCACCGACGATACAATTCCTGAAAGAACTATTATTGCCGAAACGTCTAGACGTTTGTTGCAGTATAAGAATGTCATTCTTCACGGTGTCCCCGGCACGGGTAAGACATTTTTGGCTCGTCAAATTGCAGCATCAATCATCGGGATTGACGAAAATGAACTCGATACAAGCAAACAGTTTGGTTTTGTGCAATTCCATCCAAACTATGATTATTCTGACTTCATTGAAGGCTTGAGACCGGCAACCGATAGCGATGGTAGAGCGCAGTTTGAGCTCAAGCCTGGCATATTCAAATCTTTTGTTGATTTTGCAAAACAATATGAAGAGCGTAATGTCACATTTGTGTTTCTGATTGATGAGATTAACCGCGGTGATATCGCACGTATTTTGGGAGAGCTGTTCTACGCCATCGACCCGGGGTACCGTGGCCCTAAGGGTTCCATTGAGACGCAATTCGCTAATATGCACACGGATGAAAACGCGAAGATATATGTGCCCAAGAATGTATTTGTGCTAGCCACTATGAATGATTTAGATCGCAGCATTGACACATTCGATTTCGCTACGCGCCGTAGATTTTCTTTCGTAGAGATTGACCCGAATAGCAGTCAGAGTATGCTAGGTGATGGAAGCAGTGAGCGTGCGCAAGAAACGGTAAATGTAATGAACCGTCTTAACGAAGCTATTCAGCGTGTTGGCATTGGCCTTGGAAAACAATATCAACTGGGTGCTGCCTATTTCAAGCCATATGTGGATGATCCGGGATTGAAGTTTGAGCCGTTTTGGGAACGTGACATTAGGCCGTTGCTTGAAGAATACCTGTATGGCAGTGATGACATTGATGAAAAATTGAAGCAACTACATGATGCTTCAGTAGGTAGTGTTGAGGCGTGACATGGCAATCTACGTTTGCAAAGATAATGGTGAATTCATCACGGATGGCCGACAATCTGGTAACGATTGGAAATCATTTACAAAAACTACGTTAGGAAAATACTTAATCAATCATACTGTCCAAGAAATCTGGAAAAGTCCTGATGTTTTCGGTTTCCCTCCTGACCTCAAAGACGAGGGCGAAGATCTCCATGGGAATTCAGACACCGTTTTCAAGGATTCAGGTCATGCCAGAAATGTCGTTGGCTTTCTAAGCGACGGGGAAAATGAGCTTCGGTTTGTCTCGAGATTTGCTAATACCGATATTGAAGATATTAATCACGGTGATGCTTTCATTAATTATATAATGCATCGAGTGTTTCGCCTGAACCTTTCCAAGGCGTACAAAACATCATCTGATTGTTCTCGACCTCTGTTCGAGATTTCCGTGGCGGCATTCCCCGACGATCTGAATCAAGCCTTAAGGCAGGGGCCGTATCGACAGCGTGTTCGCAAAGAGTGCAATGGTTCCAAACCGCGTGGGGCAATCAACATCGATAAGCAAATAAAATTCAATGCAGGTAAGTCTAATCTCATCGCATACAATACAAGAGATCGAGAAGAAGACAATCCAGTCATGCAGCTTATCCGGCATACTGTCGAGTATTTGAAGACAAATGGTCAATTAAATATATGGAATTTAGATTCTCAGTTGATTCAAAATGTCGCAAAGATTGAAAACTGTACTCCGTCCTATAATCCATGGAAACGTGATGATATTCTGCGATACAATCGCACGCATCCAGTGACAGGGATGCAATACTCGGCTTACTGGAATCTTCAGCAACTCTGCATCAGCATTCTCAACAAACGTAAAGTAGGGTTTGCGGGTAAAGATCGTAAGGTTTTTGGGTCTCTTATCGATGTTGCGTGGCTTTGGGAAGAATACCTCAGTCTCCTGATCGAAAACGACTTTCATCACACGCGAAATAAATTGAGAGATAAGAAAAAAGCTGCGAATGCTTCGTCTCAATTATTCATTTGTCCAGTTAATCCCTGGAAGAAAAAATCGTCAATTCCCAATCAAGCAGTGGGGGAACATTATCCTGACTTTATCTCTTGCGGCAATATGGCGGGTGTCTCATCAGGTAAATGTGCTATCGCTGATGCAAAATATAAAGATGGGATTTCAGGTAGCAGGGATTACCAGCAGATCCTTTCCTATATGCTTAGGTATGAAACCGCAAATGGGATTTTTATTGCTCCTATGTTGAAATTGCCTTCTTGTAAAGACAGGCTTTTTGCAAAAGATGATATAATGCAAGCGCTGAACGATAAAGACTGGATGCCTGGTGTTGAATGGTTCAAAGTGCTGCGTGGATCCACGTTTGATGGAAAAGCTTATGAGAACAACGAAATAACGCAAGATGAAAATTCTGTTTTCATTATTCATTTTAGAATCCCGGTATATGATGAGACAAACAAGACTTCTGAACAAGCTTGGGATGCCTATGTTAGCAATATGAAGCGTTCGGAGTTCTACTTTACGAGACGTATGCACTGGTTTTGCAAGCACGGGGGAACGCCTTGCGTCTACCAGCCATATCGGGAGGGATGAGCATAGGCGATGGTGAAATATCCAGTGAGGTGTGAGTGATGAGTATAAGCCAACTGCTGTTTTTGTTTGTGGCCGGCATCGGCGCGGGATTCGTGGGATATTCCGTGGGGCTGGCTTCGCTGATTTCGTACCCGGCTACGTTGGCCGTGGGTATTGCGTCGGTGACGTCGTCCGCCACCAACACCGTGGGCAATGTGGGCGCGACCATCGGCGGATGTATCGGTGCGTTGCCGGAGTTACGTCAGTGCAAGAAACTTGCGGTGTTGTATGCCTGCTTCGGATTGGTGGGCGGCGTTGTTGGCGCGTGGATGCTGCTGCAATTGCCCGCCCAACTGTTCTCCTACGCCGTGCCTTGGCTGATCGCGTTCAGCGCGCTGCTGATTCTGTATCGCCCGAAGAATGCGCATGACGGTGGGGGATCGGAGAGTGCCGCCAATGCTGCTTCGTGGGCTGCAGGCACCAGAAAGCCGTTGTTGGCTGGTATGGCCGTGACTTGCGTGTATTCCGGCTATTTCGGTGCCGGATCGGGCACCTGCGCTTTGGCTCTGCTGTCTGTGGGCGGTGTGGGTCCGTTTGCACAAATCAACGCTCTGAAAACCGTGGGCGTGGGTATGGGCAACATTTCCGCCACGGTGGTGTTCGCGCTGACCGGCGCGATTGTGTGGCCAGCCTCGCTGGCGCTGATGGCCGGCTCGATGATCGGCGGATGGCTGGCACCGGCCGTGGTGCGCCGCGTGCCGGATCGCATCATGCGCGCCATCGCCTGCGCCGCCGGTCTGATTCTTGCCGTAACGCTTGGCGTGCAAACCTACCTATAGTGCTGTTCACGCTGCCGGTCGCGCGATGATTGTGCTGTGCGTGCGTCGAAGGCGCAGGGGATGAGTGCAAGATAGTGAGCCGTTGGGGTGTCGGCTGATGATGGCTACGGTCTGACGATGGTCGCCCCCAGGATATTGCGCGGCGTGTCGCAAGTGCTGGAGCCAAAAAGTCTAACGTTGTACTAGTTGAAGCTTGCGTGCTGCGTTGTGCAGGTGTATCGTAAATGTCAACAAGAAGTACAAGGTTGTACTAACCAACCACAACAATCGCAAGCAAGGCCATAGGCAGTTCCCGAAAAGGGAGGCGCGGGGTCTCATGCTTATTGAGAACAACGTTGTACTTGCCGAACGAACCAGACCGGAAAGGGCGTCATGACACAGGAGAACAGCACAGGCGCGGCCCGCCTTGTCGTAGATGATGATTTCGAAATTGCGCCGGTGAACGACCGCCTGTTTGGCTCATTCGTAGAACATTTGGGCCGTTGTGTGTACAACGGCATCTACGAACCCGGGCATCCCGAGTCCGATGAGCAGGGCTTCCGCCGCGACGTGATCGCGCTGGTGCAGGAGCTGGGAGCCACCACCATCCGTTACCCCGGTGGAAACTTCGTTTCCGGCTACCGTTGGGAAGATGGCGTGGGGCCGAAGGAGGATCGCCCCCGTCGTCTTGACCTGGCGTGGCATTCCACCGAAACCAACCAGTTCGGTCTGCACGAGATGGCCGCATGGCTTCAAGCCGCCGGCGGCAACGAGCTGATGGAGGCGGTGAACCTCGGCACACGTGGTCTCGAAGAAGCACTTGACCTGCTGGAATACGCCAATGTGCCGGGTGGCACCGAACTATCCGATCGTCGCCGCGCCAACGGTGCCGACAAGCCGTTCGACATCCGCATGTGGTGCCTGGGCAACGAAATGGATGGCAATTGGCAGCTGGGGCATAAAAGCGCCGAGGACTACGGCACGCTTGCGGCCTCCGTGGCGCGCGGCATGCGCCAGATCGACCCGGACGTCGAACTGGTGGTATGCGGCTCATCCAGCCATGTGATGGACACCTTCGGGCGCTGGGAAGAAACCGTGCTGGAGAAGACCTACGATCTGGTCGACTTCATCTCCTGCCACGCTTACTATCATCCCGAATTGCAGCCGGACGGCAGCCGCGACATGGTCAGCTTCATGGCAGCCGGCGTTGATATGGATAACTTCATCAAGGATGTGGCCGCCGCCATCGACGCCACCAAAGCTCGGCTCAAGTCGAACCATGACGTATTCATCAGCTTTGATGAATGGAACGTGTGGTATCTCAACGAGGAACCGAGCAAGAACCCCGAGGGCATCGGCAACTGGCCGGTGGCCCCGCGACTACTTGAGGACATCTACACCGCCGCCGACGCCGTGGTGTTCGGCGATCTCATGATCACCCTGCTGAAGAACGCCGATCGCGTGCATGCGGCCAGCTTGGCACAGCTGGTCAACGTGATCGCGCCAATCATGACCGAACCCGGCGGGCCCGCTTGGAGGCAGACGACCTTCTTCCCCTTCTCCGTCACCGCCAAGCTCGCCAAGGGCGGGACCGTCCTCGAGCCGAAGTTGGCCTCCGGCACCTTTACCACGCCGCGCTACGGCGAGGTGCCGGTTGTCAATTCGGTTGCCGTGCGAGGTGCGGACGGAACGGTGAACGTATTCGCCGTCAACCGTTCCCTTGATGAGACGCAGGAATTCGAAATCAAGCTTCCCAAGGGTTTCGCGGCCACTCAGGCCGAAGCGCAGACCCTGCACGAGGACGACATTCTCGCCTGCAACACCCTTGAGGAACAGGATCGTGTGACCCTGCATCCCAACGACACCATCGCGCTCGACGCCGCAAACGGCACGGTGCGCGTGACCCTTCCGCCGGTCTCCTGGACCGCGGTAAGCGTGCGATAGCGGCTTACGCCCCTACGGGCGCAAACAGACGCAACATATGGGCGGAGGCTTGGCCTCGACGGAACGAATAAGTCAATGCTGATATTCGTTTCATCGACTACAGCAGCGATAAGTCTTCCGCCCATGGATCCTCGTTTGTCGCTTTGCAATGTTGCTGGCGACATACGGTATGTGCGGTTTTCTGGCCGGTGGTCAGACCGCACCGCCTAACAAATAAATGTGCCGATTTCATCGTTGAAACGGCCTATAACAAAGGAGAACAGCAATGAGAAAGTCCATCAGAACAGCCATTGCAGCCCTGAGCGCAAGCGCATTGCTAGCCTCGCTTGCAGCTTGTGGCGGCAGCGAGACTGCGCAGTCTGAAGAAAAAGAACTGACGATTTCGTGGTACTACTCTTCCGGTGGCGGCGACACGTGGGAGCGCGCCATTAATCTGTACAAGAAGCAGAACCCCGATATCAAGATTAATGAGGTGCACACTTCGTTCCCGCAGATGCAGAAGAACGCTGCGCTGACGCTGCAGGCCGATGACGCTCCGGACGTGGCACTGTACAATCAGGGCACCAGCTCCGTGGGTAACCTCGCCTCCCAAGGCATTCTCGCGGATCTGAGCGAATACGCCGATCAGTATGGCTGGACCGATATTCTTCCTGAATCCATTCAGACCGTTGCCAAGTACAAGGCCGACGACGGTGGCATCATGTCTCCCGAAGGCCAGTGGTATGGTGTGCCGGTCAACGGCGAATTCGTGTTGGTCTACTACAACCAGGACATGTTCGATGCCAATGGCATTGAAATCCCCGAAACCTTCGAGGATTTGGAAAATGCCATGCAACAGTTCGTGGACAAGGGCATTACTCCGGTTGCTTTCGAGGGTAACGAAACCGCTTCTCAGCACCTGTGGTACCAGCTGGCGCTTTCCAAGGCCGATCGTCAGTGGGTCAATGACTATCAGTCTTACGAGCACGACGTTGATTTCTCCGGAGAACCGTTCACCTATGCGGCGGATAAGTTCTCCGAGTGGGTGCAGAAGGGGTATCTGCCTGACAACTCCGGTGGTCTGGTCGCCGAGGACATGATCACCCAGTTCTGCGCCGGCGAATACCCGATTATGTTCTCCGGCTCTTGGTGGTTCGGCCGTGTGAACCAGGACGGCAACTTCAAGAGCACCTTCCGCGCCCTGCCCGGCAACGAGAACCTGAACACCGGTGCCACCGGCAAGCTGTGGGTGGTTCCCGAAACCTCCAAGCACAAGGATCTCGCCGCTGATTTCCTGAACTTCCTGCTGTCTGAGGATGTGCAGAACATGCTTGCCACTGAGGCTGGCTTGCCGTTCAACGCTTCCGATGACTATTCGCTCGACGCTCTGCCGGACGAGTTGAGGAACCCGCTCAAGACCTTCGATGAGATGCAGGAATCCGCCAAGGAATTCAACGATGTGTTCGAGCAGCTGCTCGACAATGACGCCATCGCCCTGTACCCGGATTGGCCGAGCGCCGGCATGTATGACGCTCTGAACTCCGCCCTGCAAGGTCTGATCAATGGCAACTCCACTCCCGAGCAGGCGACCGATGAGATTAAGGCCGCCTATGAGGAAGGCAAGTCCGACCTGGGCTTGTAAGCAGTGACTGGACGGTTGAGTTGGGTTGGCGGTGAGTTAACTGTTTGCCGCCAACCCAGTCCCATCCCCGCGCGAAACCCCAAGCGCATATCACATATCCATGCACGTCTCCGGTGACGATATCATAACGGCCCCAGGCGTGCGCCGCGACGAAGGAGGATTGTATGTCGCGCACTGCAACTTCGGCTCATAACAAGCGTGAGCGGAATGCCAACGAGAAAATCTACGAAAAACGACTCCGCAGTGGTTACGGCCGCTATATTATCCCCGGTGCAATCGGCACCGTAGTCATCCTGCTTATTCCATTTGTGGCCAACATCTGGATCTCCTTGCACAATTGGCGTGGCGGACGCAGCAAGATGAAGTTCATCGGTCTGGATAACTACATCAAGCTGATCGGTGACGAAAAGTTTTGGACCTCATTCAGCAATTCAATCTACATGATTGTGGCAATGGCCGTGATCCCCTTGCTGATCGGTCTGATTCTGTCAGCAGTGCTGTTTGATTACATCGGACGAGAATTCGGCGGCAAAACCTCCAGCTTCCTGCGCGCCTGCTACTACATTCCCCAGATTCTGCCCGTTGGCGTCGCCGGCATTCTGTGGAACTGGATCCTCAATTCGCAGACCGGTGCCATCAACCGCATCCTCGCCGGATTCTTCGGTGTGGAGAAAACCCCGGATTGGCTGGGCGATCCTGATCTGGCCATCTATGCCGTGATGCTGATGCTGATTTGGAGCCAAATCGGCTACCCCGTGGTCATTTTCATGTCCGCGCTTGGCCGTGTGGATCCCGAATTGTATGAGGCTGCCGCTTTGGACGGCGCTGGATGGTGGCGACGATTCACCGCCATCACACTGCCGCAGATCAAGCCGGAAATTTTCGTGGTGGTACTCACCTGCACGGTGGCGGCACTGAAAGTGTTCGGACCGGTGTACATGCTGACCAAGGGTGGTCCGCAGAGCTCCACCTTGGTGCCTTCCTACTATTCCTACATCAATTTCTTCGGTAAATCACAAATCGGCTACGGTGCCGCCATCGCCAGTGTTCTGGCGATACTCATCGCCATTGTTGCCGCAGTCATCATGGTATTCCAGAACCGCAGCGCCGCGCGTGAACGGGAAGGAGCTCTGAACGCATGAGCATGTCGTCATCCGTGAAAAACACCATCCAAGGGCGTATGACCGCCATCGAACGCAAAGATCAGATCAAACGGGAAACGGCGAACCGCCGCAAGCCGATGAATCCGATGCGATGGGTGATTCTGGTGGCTTGTGTGCTGCTGGCGTTGATCATCCTTTCCCCGCTGTTCCTTATGGTGCTGAATGCCTTCAAAACCTCAACGGATTACACGCAAAATGGTCCACTTTCTTTGCCAAGCGAGTTGTACTTCGGTGGTTTGGTGAACTTCTGGAAAGCCACGAATTTCCCCATCAAGTTCTGGAACTCGTTGTGGATTTCCGTAGTGTCCGCGTTGCTGAGTGTGGGACTGTCCCTATTTAACGCCTATGCGCTGGGTATCGGTCGCGTGCGCGGCAGCGCGTGGATTGTGGCACTGTTTATGATCCTGACCATGTTGCCCGGCGAAGGCTTCATCTACCCGCTGTTCTACATGTTCAACGCAGTGGGTATGGGCAATTCTCAATGGACCATCGTAATCATCTGCGGCATTATCAATATGGCCTTCGGCACATATCTGCTGAGTTCTGTGATGTCTACGTTCCCCAAGGAACTACTGGAAGCAGCACAAATCGATGGTGCCGGCCGTTGGCGCACACTGTGGGGCGTGGTGTTCCCGATTATGAAGTCGAACTGCGCGGTGCTGTTCATCTTCTTCTTCATCTGGACATGGAACGAGTTCTACTTCACGCTCATCTTCCTCACTTCCGGCGATACGCAGACCATTCCGTTGGCCATCGCGTCGCTGCAGGGTGATCGCATCATGGACGTGCCGACCATCAATGCGGGCTCCTTGATCTCCCTTGTGCCGGCGTTCCTGTTCTTCCTGGTATTCCAGCGGACTCTGACCAAGGGCATCACTGCAGGAGCGGTGAAGTAGTAAACGATTTGCGGGGCCGGCGTCCCTCCTTCCGTCCGTCCCCGCAATCTCTGACGCACATTTCAGCTATTCCATAACGATACTTGCGCAGCGGCGAGCGTTGCGTGGTTCGATCCGTGAGAAAGGACGACAGATATGAAGCTTTCCGATGGCTATTGGCGCGTGCGCCAGGGATTCAAGGCAGCTTGGGCCCGCCAGACGATTACCGTGGATCCCATTGATAATGGTCTGCGCGCGCGGGCTGCTGCCAATCTCGCTTATGGCGATCGCAGCGCGACACTGGGCGGGCCGATGTTCACGGTCACGCTTTCCACTCCGGCTGAAGGAGTGATTCGTGTGGTGGAGGAGCACTATCGCGGTGTGCCGGATCGAGGCCCTCACTTCCAGCTCAATGTAGATCCCGATGCTTCCTTCGAGGTGTTCCACGATGACCATGGCACGGGGTTGCGTGCCGGTTGCCTGGAAGCAGTGGTGTCCAATCCGGGAGAGGTGTTTTCCCTTGATTTCCGCTCCGGTGGTGTGAACCTGACCGGAACCTCCTACAAGGGATTGGGCGTGTACCGCGATGAAGCGGCCGACTACGCCACTGCGTCCCCCCGCGCCCATCTGGATTTCGACGAAGGCTGCGGCGTGCGTCACAACTATATGCGCGAACAGCTGCGCTTGGCACCCGATGAGAAGGTGTACGGGTTCGGCGAACGCTTCGGCCATTTCGTCAAGAACGGACAGAGCGTGGAGATGTGGAATTCCGATGCGGGAACCTCGTCTGATGCCGTCTACAAGTCGATTCCCTTCTACTGGACCAGCAAAGGGTACGGCGTATTTGTCAACCATCCCGAAGACGTTTCGTTCGAGGTCGGCTCGGAGACCGTGGGTAAAATCCAGTTCTCCACGCGTGGAGAACGGTTGGAATACTATGTGATCGCAGGTCCGGAGCCCAAGGATATGCTGCGACGTTACACTGCGCTAACCGGTCGTGCTCCATATCTGCCGGCGTGGTCGTACGGTCTGTGGCTGACCACCTCATTCCTGACCGACTACGATGACGCCACCGTCGCCGGTTTCGTGGACGGCATGCGGGAACGTGATATTCCTCTGTCCGTATTCCATTACGACTGCTATTGGCTGCGTCCGTATCATTGGTGCGATTTCGAATGGGACGGCGACATGTTCCATGATCCCAGTGGCACCATCGCTGAGCATCATCGCAAGGGATTGAAGGTCTGCGTATGGATTAACCCGTACCTCAGCTCAGTATCTCCGCTATATGACGAGGCTGTGGCAGGCGGGTATCTGTTGAAGCTCGCAGATGGCAGCGCCTTTGCCACCGACTTCTGGCAGCCAGGCATGGGGCTCATCGATTTCACCAATCCCGACGCTCGCGAATGGTATTGCTCCAAGCTGGGCAAACTGATCGACATGGGTGTGGACTGCTTCAAAACTGATTTCGGTGAATCCATCCCCACCAACGTGGTATATGACAATGGTGCCGATCCGGTGGCGATGCACAACTACTACACCTATCTGTACAACGAAACGGTGTACCGCTACCTGGAGCAGCGGCAAGGCAAGGGGCAGGCAGTGCTATTCGCCCGCTCAGCTACTGTGGGAGGCCAGCAGTTCCCAGTGCATTGGGGCGGTGACTGCGAATCCACCTATCCTGCGATGTCTGAATCACTGCGGGGTGGCTTGTCGCTGATGAGCTCCGGTTTTGGGTATTGGGCGCATGACATTGGTGGATTCGAAGGTGATCCCGGTCCTGACTTGTATAAGCGCTGGGTGCAGTTCGGGCTGCTGTCGACGCATTCGCGTCTGCATGGTTCGAAAACCGTGCGTGTGCCGTGGGCCTTCGATGAGGAATCGTGTGATGTGCTGCGCACATTCACCAAGCTCAAGCTCTCCCTGCTGCCGTATCTGGCGCGAGGATCCCGTCAGGTCAGTGAGGACGGCATCCCGTTGATGCGTCCGATGGCATTGGAATTCCCCCATGACCCTGCGGTGCGGTATCTGGATCGCCAGTACATGCTGGGTGACGATCTGCTGGTTGCTCCGGTGTTCTCGCCGGATGGTTGCGTGGAATACTATGTGCCCGAAGGCGAATGGACCAATTACCTGACCGGGGAACGTATCGTCGGTCCTGCATGGGTGACCGGCACGTTTGACTACATGTCATTGCCGCTGATGGTTCGTCCTGGTGCCGTAATCCCCGTGCAAGAAGGCCGCGTCGATACTGAAGGTGATTTGCTGGATGGCGTGACCCTTAAGGTGTTTGCTCCCGAGGCGTTGGGTGAGGAATGGACGAGCGTGGAGCTTCGCCGCGGATTCGAACAGGATGCCGCCGTTGTGGAATTCCGTATGCGTCGCATAGGCAACGCATTGCAGGCACAAGCTTCGGACACGGGCCTTGCTTGGTCGATTATGGTGGGCGATAAGCAGGCTCATGCATGTCAGGGTGCGGCAGAACTGACGTGGTGATCGCTGGCTGATGCCTGAATGTCCGTTAGAGGACAGGTTTCGGGGGCAAGTTTCGCTTCTTTAAGCGGACTTGCCCTTTTTCATAATGCTTTTTGATGCGACGCATACCAATGAGGGAGTTTGCGATGGTATACATAGAAGAAAACATGGGCTCTCGGGCAGCGACGCTCGTGGAAGTCTTGGAACATCGGAGGGAGCGTATGGCGGGGCGCGTAACCATTAAGGACGTGGCGCGGGAGGCTCAGGTCTCCATCAAAACGGTGTCTAATGTGCTGAATAACCGCGGCAGCATGCGCCCGGAGACGCGGCAGCGCGTCGAAGACACCATGCGACGGCTTGGATACACGCTGAACGTGTCCGCGCGCGCGATGAAAACCGGCGGTACGCGTCTCATCGGATTGGGTATTTTTGACTTCTCCCAGCCATTCGCCCCCTATCTGGCGGATATCGTCATTGAATACGCCAAACAGCGCGAATATGGCGTAATCATCAATACATATGGTTCGGGAGGCGAAGGCCTGCCGACCATTATCGACGACACCTACAGGCTTGGTGCCGACGGCTGGCTGTTCTTCACGGAACGCCCGTTGGCGCACAAGGGAGCAGTGCTGCGACAGCCATATCCGGTGGTACTGGCAGGCGATTATCTGGCGTATGGTGCTGCCGATGCGGTTACCATGCCCAATGTCGAAGCATTGGCCAGTGTGGTTGGGCGTTTGATCGATGAAGGGCATGAACGTATCGCATTGTTGGGTGCTTCGGATGTCAAATTGACCGGTGACGTGTCTTCTCGCCAAGTCTGTTGCCGGTTGAGCGCCCTAGGAGAGCGTGCGATTGATGCCACGCTTGCGTCGCCGGAAGGCACGCAGGCCCTGCGCGTGCAGGGGTATGCCAAAGCCTTCGTGGATCGAGGTATGCCGGTGGATTGGCGGCTGGCAATTACGGTACCACTGTGGAATCAGGCCGGAGGCGTGCGGGCAATTGACGCGCTGCTCGACGGCATGAACATCACCGATTGCCCCGAGATCATCGTCTGTTTGAACGATGCCATGGCGTTTGGCGCGATGCATGAATTGCAGCGGCGTGGCCTGCGCGTGCCCGACGATGTGCAGGTAATCGGATTCGATAATGTGCCTGAAGGGCAGTATTCCGTGCCTTCGCTGACCACCATCGATCCGCACGTTGAGACTTATGCGCGCCGGGCGGTGGACATGCTGATCGAACGTATCGAAGGATATGATGGCCCGGCGCGCACCTATGTCACCGATTTCGCATTGGTCGAGCGCGAATCCACGCGACTGTGACGCTGCTGTGACACTGCGCATGCTGCGGCATCTGTCTGCCGCCGAACTCACACTTTCGACGCCCAAATGGATTGGTTGCCGCCGATAGCACTGAACGTCATCACCTGCTTCAAATCCTTGTCTCGCGGAAGATCGGCGAATGCACCGGCGTAGGTCGTCTCACCATCGTCTGAGGTAAGCGTGATGGTCATCTGATTCGAGCCCTCGCTAACGTTCCATGTGCCGGTGCGCTCGCCGGATACGGTGCCGTTGGCGTGCAGCGTAATCGATACTGGCAGTTCGACGCCTTTGTATTGCGTGCCGGAGTTATCGCCATCGGACTTGGCGGTGGCTTGCAATCCTTGGAAGAACGTGGCGGTCTTGTGGACGACCAGTTCGTAGTCGCCGCTCAACTCGCTGGTTGCGTAGCCTGCGCTCGCGGCTTTGACGCCGGTGTATTCGTATGGTGCGGCTGTCAGCCAACCGTCGGCGGTGGGCAGCAGCTCACGCACGCGCACCTCATGTTCTTCGCCGCGCGATGAGAAACGAGTGTGGTACACGATATAGGCCGTGCCGTCGTCGTCAACCATTGCCGAATTATGGCCCTGTGCCACTTCGATGGCATCGCTGTCGTTGCCGCTCCACTGCACGGACGACATTAGTCGGATGCCGGTGCCGCCCAGCCAGTTTTCGGTGATGGAAGAGGTGAAAATCGCGCTGTTGCCGGCTTCGTCAAGATAAGGGCCGGTGATGTCCTTGGAGCGGAACAGGCGCACCTGATAGCCGCCGGTCTGCTGCAGCGCGGCATAGGACACGAACAAATACCAGTAGCCATTGGTATTAAGCAGGTAGGAGCCTTCGCCGCTGACGGCGTGGCCGCCGGCGATTTTGACGCCATAATAGGGGTCCGAGCGATCCTCGACCTGATTGTAGGTGGTGCTGTAATCGCGCAGGCCGGTGGCTGGGTCAAGCTTGAGCATCCACAGACCACCGAACCAGGAACCAAAGGTCATCCACATCGTGCCGTCCTCGTCATAGGTGACGCAGGGGTCGATGGCGTTGATTTCGGTGTCGCCGGGGGAGAGGTAGCGACTGGGCGTGGTATCGCTGCCCAACACCTGCGGCACGTCAGTAGCGGCCATGGTATCGGTGCGGAACCCGGAATACACCACCGGCCCCACATAGGTCCAGTCGCCTTCGATATCGTCGGCGGTGAGCAGCACGATTACCGACTTGTAGTTGGTGCCGTTGACGGACATGTACATGCACCATTTGCCCATGGTTTCGTTCCATACCACCTCAGGGGCCCACATATTACCGGTGAGATCGGAGTTGGCGGGCTGCTTGGGCCAGGCCTGCCAGATATCGCCGAGGATGTCTTTGAAATCGGTGCTCAGATTGTTGGAGAAAGTTTCCCAGTTGACCAGATCGGTGGATTTTGCCCATGCACGGTGCGACCCGAACACATAGTAGGTATCGTTGGCTTTGACCACGGAGGGATCGTGCACGGAAACACGCTTGATATCAGAGACTTGGTCGACGATGGCACCGGAACTATGGCTGGGGGCCGTGCAGCCGGTGAGCGCCAGTGTGGTCGCGGCCATTCCCGCTGCGAGACGGTGTGACAGACGGGTGCGTGGTGCGGTCATATGGGAGCCTCCTATGGTGGGCCTGCGTCATGGTTCGACACGACGGAGTTGTACAACGATGTAAATTTCAATTACAATTATACAACGTTGTAAACATGAAAAGCAACCGGAAAGGCGTCGCCAATGCAGGGCACCTACTCGCTGTTGAGTTATACACGCATCCCCACCAGTCGTGAGGAGGCGAATAATGCCGATATCGCGCTGAGCATGCATCTCGCGCTGCGCTCCCATGTTGATGGCGAATGGACGCCGCTGAACGAGAACTATGGCATTTTCTTTGCGGCTGCGGTGCCGTTGGCCACTGTGCCGACCCATGCCAGAGGTGCGTTGAGTGCGTCATCCCATTTCTCGGGCGAAGGCGATGCGCCGGCCTCCGCGGCCGTGGAACTTCAGGCGGCGATGCCTGACGTCGATATCGTTTTGAAAAGCCTGATCGATCCCTATCTGTTCCGCCTCAAAGACGGACGTTTCGCCATCGTTGCCACACGCACCGCCCGCGGCGGCGAATCAGATGGATCCGAGCGAAACTCCTTTCTCTTGGCTGTCAGTGCAGATCTGCTGTCGTATACACAACTGGGTCAGGTCACGGTGGCTGATACTCACGGCGTGCATCGGCCGGCTGCTGCATACGATGCCGCACACGACTGCTATGTGGTGCGCTGGCAGGATGATGACGGCAATATGGCTGCCGCGACAGTGCGTGATTTGGTTGCGGCGGCGGGCGGAGACGCCCTGACTCCCTCGGCACAGGCCTTGGCATGGTCGGATGTTGTTACCGATTATGCGGCGCAGGATGAGGAATATGGCATCGCCGGCTGCGTGCCGGGCAACGTTATTGCCATCGATAAAAGCGAGGCTGAGCGACTGACGGTGCGTTTCGGCCGTGTGCACAACACCAGCGCCACCGTGCGCCCGGCCCGACTCTCCGCATCACTGCGCGGCGAAGAGGCGCGGGAGGCCGTGGAAGTGCTGAACAAAACCACGGTGACGTTGGGCTATTCCGATGGCTCGTCCACCGTGCGTCGCGTGGATTGGGACCAAGCCCAGTTGGCACAGCTCGGCGAACAGGCCGTCGCAGGCAAGTTGCGACCCGGCCAGCGCTTGCGCATAGATGGACGCGTGCGCCAGACCGTGTATCCGGTGCCGTTCGCGGTCGAACGTGCCGATCCGTCGGTGTTTGCATGGCGCTACAACGGCAAACCGCTGTTCCTGTTCATCGCCACCGACGACACCGATGGCAACTGCATCGATCCCAACGGCGGTGCCACGCATATGCCATTGCGCGTGGCCGAGTCCATCGTCGAACTGTCCGACGAAGCCGGCGGGCGCGAACGTGAGGTTGATGTGCTGGTGCGCGGCGACCTGAACAGCGAAGGCCGTGAGATGACCGGCTGCTTCTGGGCACCCGAATTGCACGTTATCGCAGGTCGCCTGTCGATTCTGTTCATGCCTTGCTTCGACGGCGAGGCCGAGAACCCCGATGGCTCGGCGAACGAACGGGCCGGCAAGCCGGATATGTGGACCGGCAGCTGCCATATCATGCAACTGAAACAGGATGAGGATGGCCGTGATCTTGATCCGCGTGACAAAGCCAATTGGAGCGTTCCCGAACCGATTCTTGGGCCCGAAGGCGAATCGTTGAACCCAGTGCAGCGCATCAGCCTGGATATGACGGTGCTGCAGGATTCCGGCCGCTGGTATTACGCCTGGCAGCAGGTGGGCAGCGTGTGGATCGCGCGCTTCGATCCGGAGCATCCCGCCCGCCTGACGAGCGCACCCAAGCAGATTGTCGTGCCGGAATTCGCATGGGACAACCTCATCGCCGAAGGCCCGAACGCCATTGTGCATGAAGGACGCATCTACCTGATCTATTCCGGCTCTTTGGTCGGCATCGACTACACCACCGGTCTGATCAGTGCGCCGGCCGGGCGTCGCGCCGATCTGACGGATCCGGGCGTATGGACCAAGCTTGATTATCCACTGCAGAAATCAGGCATGTACAACGGCGAATGGCAGCTGGGCACCGGCCATGGCATGTGGTCGCATGATGAGGATGGCAATCTGATTTATGTATTCCACAACGCCGAATACTCCGAAGGGCATTATGGCGGGCGCGACGCCCAGGTGCGGCGCGTGCATTGGGCCTCGGATGGTATGCCAATCCTCGACATGCAGGCTGACGAGGAACTTAACCCAAGCTATGCTTGTATAACGATGGAAATTGTGGTGCGCTGAAGCCCCGACCAAACATCGCCGGGGGACGTTGCGCGAATTCCCCTCAAACGAGAACAGAATATGGAGCGATAATGGCCAGAAGAACTATCGGAAAGGCCGGCGAGCACGTCGTCACCATGCGTGACGTCGCCAAGCTTGCAGGCGTATCGATTAAAACAGTTTCCAACGTGGTCAATGACTATGAATTCGTGTCCCAGTCGACGCGAGACAAAGTCAATCAAGCCATCGACGAGCTGGGATATACGGTGAATATGTCCGCGCGCAACCTGCGCAAGGGCCAGACCGGCATCATCGGTCTAGCCGTACCCGATTTGCAGCTGCCGTATTTTGCGCAACTGAGTTCGCTGGTTATCGAAGAAGCGAAGAAGGTCGGCCTGCGTGTGATCGTGGAGCCCACGCAGTATTCGCGCGAAGGTGAATTCGATGCGTTGCTCGGCTCCCAGCAATCCATGATGGACGGTCTGATCTACAGCCCGCTGGAACTGGCGAAATCGGATCTCGACGATATCAATTTGGACTATCCAATGGTGCTGATCGGCGAACGCATCTTCACTGATCGCTACGACCATATTTCCACGGAAAACGTTGAAGGTGCTAAGCGTGCGACCCAATACCTGTTGCAAACCGGGTGCCGGCATATCGCCGTGCTGGGCACCCACCCCGGCGAAGATATCGGTTCGGCAAGTCTGCGTTTGCGGGGTTACAAGGAAGCGCTGGAAGAGGGTGGCATCGAATTCGATTCAGCATTGGAAGTCCCGGCCGGGTTCTGGCGTCGTAATGAAGGCGTCGAAGCGATGAACGCTCTGCTGGATTCAGGCGTTGAAGTCGACGGTGTGGTGGCTCTGAACGACATGCTGGCCTCTGGTGCTATGTATGCCATTCAGATGAGGGGGTTGAAAATCCCCGATGATATTTCGGTGATCGGCTTTGATAATTCCGATGATTCGCAATATATGTCACCTGCGCTCAGCTCGATTGCGCCAGGACTGGATGCGGTGGCCAGATTGTCGGTCAAGGTGCTTCAAGACCGTATAGCCGGAGTGGCGCCGTTTGGCGTTGCCGAAGGCGTATCAGTGTTCCGCAAGGTCACCTCGTCGCTGGTGGTGCGCCAGTCCACGCGTGTGCTGGATCCTTCGATCCGGCTGTAAGAGGTGAGATTAAGCGCGGTCGGATTCGGCCGGTTTCTCGGACGGGGTTGAGTAGATCTGGATTTGCGCTTGTGCTTGATGATTTAGGGGTGTGAGGGATGCGTGCTGCGGCATGCATCCCTCAATTTTTCTTGCGGGTGCTATAAGGCACGCCGATGGTTTACATCGTTATAAATTATGCTATATTCAACGATGAAAATATTGGAATCATTGGATTGCAAAGGTTGAACAATGGCTGTTTATAACAATCCTCTCGTATTGCAGCGCGCGGATCCATGGGTGCTGAAGGAACAAGGCGAATACTGGTTCACCGCCTCCGACCCCGAATACAACGTCATCGCCATCCGCCATGCCTCCACCCTCGCCGACCTGCAGTCCGCACCGGAAACCGTGGTGTGGCGCAAGCATGACGAAGGTGCCGCCAGCAAATACATCTGGGCGCCCGAGTTGCACCGTGTGAACGGCGCTTGGTATATCTACTTCGCCGGCGCGGCCACCGACTTCGAAGCCAGCGGCATGCCCACCCACCGCATGTTCGTGCTGGAAAACACCGATGAGGATCCCACGACCGACAACTGGGTGGAAAAGGGGCAGATCATCACCCCGATGGATTCGTTCTCCCTTGACGCCACCAGCACGGTAATCGACGGCGTGCAGTATCTCGTGTGGGCGCAGAAGGATTACGACATCCCCGGCAATTCCAACCTCTACATCGCCCGTATGAAGAATCCGTGGACGCTCGAGACGGAACCGGTGATGCTCACCAAGCCCGAATATGACTGGGAGTGCATCGACTTCCTGGTTAACGAGGGGCCTGCGTTCCTGTTCCACGATGACAAGATCTTCATCACCTACTCGGCGTCCGGCACCGGTGTGCCTTACGCCGTGGGCCTGCTGACCGCCGATCGCGGCGCTGATCTGCTCGACCCCGCCAGCTGGACCAAGAGCCCGGTGCCGGTATTCAAAACCTGCGCCGAAAACGGACAGTATGGCCCCGGCCATAACTCGTTCACCAAGGCGGAGGACGGCGAAACCGACCTCATGATCTACCACTGCCGCAATTACACCGATATCAAGGGCGATCCGCTGTTCGACCCCAACCGCCATGCCCGCGTCGGCGTGGTGCGATGGAATGCCGACGGCACCCCCGACTTCGGTGTGCCCGAACCCGATACTCTGTGGTCGCCCTCGACCACCGAAGTGCTACCGGCGGATGGTGGCCCTCATGCGGGCGAAAGGATTGCGGCCGTCTAAAAACGGTGCGTGGGCTGGACGCATATGCCCCGCAACACGCGCGACGCGCCCGTTTGTACAACGATGAAAATTCATGTACAATCAAAAATACATCGTTGGAAATCAATGAAGAGCACGCCTCAGGCGAATACCAAGATGTTGGTCTCTGACCAAGGAAGTAATAAGGAGAACACCATGAAGATGCAGAGGAACCTTGCTGCGGCAGCGGCCCTCGCCATGCTCGCCACCGTCGGCCTGTCCGCCTGCGGCGGTGAACAAAGCGCCACCAACGCTGATGGCAAGCCGATTATCAAGATCAGCCTGATCAAGCGCAGCACCCAGATCGAAGCCAAGGATATGAAGCTCACCCAGGATCTGGAAGCCGCCTGCGACTGCGAAATCGAATGGGAGGAAATCCTTGACACCCAGTGGGCGCAGCAGGCCTCCACCGTGCTGGCATCCGGCGACGTTGCCGACATCACCATCTGGGGCTACAACGCCGACAACTTCGCCCAGTACGACTACTGGGAGGATCTCTCCGACGACCTCGACGCCATGCCGAACGTGAAGGAATACTTCGACACCGTGGAAGAAGCCAAGATGTTCGGTTCCGACCTCGAAGGCCACATCTGGCAGGTTCCCTCCGACTACGGCAACGCCTCCGGCGCCAAGTGGTCCTCCGGCCAGAACCTTATGATCAACAAGTCCTGGCTCGACAAGCTCGGTCTCGAAGTGCCCACGACTTGGGATGAGCTGACCACCGTGCTCACCGCATTCAAGGAGCAGGATCCGAACGGCAACGGCGAGGCCGACGAAATCCCGATGCTGATCAACAAGCTCGGCACCGCCGGATTCGGCTGGTGGAGCCCGTTCCTGCTGCTCAACGGCACCGGCATCAACACCCAGGTGATCACCACCGCCGGCTCCCAGGGCATGTACGTCAAGGACGGCAAGGTGAACAACTGGATGCTCACCGACAACTTCCGCTCCGTCATCGAGTACTACCACTCTCTGATCGAAGCCGGCCTGATGCCCGCCGACGTGCTCACCCGCGACGATTCGCTGAACACCGCCGACATCTCCTCCGATGGCGAGACCGCCAAGGTCGGCATGATCTTCGGCTGGAACACCGGCAACTTCGGCGACCTGTCCGACGAATACGTCTCCATCGAAGTGCCTGCCGCTCCCGGCGTCTCCTATGAGGAGACCACCTGGGAACCCGAATTCCAGGACATCTACAACGGTGCCGCAGTCGCAGCCGGCCTGGATGAGGCCCACAAGACCGCTGCGCTCAAGATCATTGACAAGTTCCTCGATCCGGACATCTCCATGGAGTCCTACTACGGCGACCTCGACACCTATGTCGAAAACGCTGGCGACGGCGTCTACAACGTGCTCAAGTTCCAGGACGATCTGTCCACCTTCGGTCTGGCTGACCGCGGTCTGACCTGGGTGCGCGAGGACATGTCCGTCACCGGTGATCAGGACAAGGTTCTGGCTGAGGAAGACGGCACCGTGTACAAGACCCAGCAGTCCCACATCGGCGAAAACGATCTGATCCCGATGTACACCCGCCTGAGCGCCGAAGACAACACCACCGTCTCCAACAACAACTCGACCATTTGGAACTACGCCCTGCCGCTGATCTCCACCTGGATCCAGGACGGCGGTCTGACCGACGACAGCTGGAACGAGTACATCGAAACGCTCAAGAGCAGCGGTCTCGAGCAGAACATCGAGCTATGGCAGAAGGCCTACGACGACACTGTCGCCGCCTCCTGAGCCGAGCATGAAAGCGCGATGAGAACATCGCGCACATAACCCAATAGACCAGGGCCCGATTCCCTCGCCATCACAGACGTGCGAACGGCAATCGGGCCCTGCGTCACCCGGCTCAGACCTGCGATGCCGCAGCAACGAGCGGCATCGCTCCGGAACACTCGTCGCAACCCATAGATCACACATCATTGAGGGGAAGGATATCCATGGCTTCCGCAACACGAGGCGTGCACAGCGCCCAAGATCTGTCTTCCGCATCACAGCCATCGCGGCAAGCGGGCGACAACACCGCACAGCGGTCGTCCCTGATGGCTCGCATCCGCTTCCATCTGTCACGCTACTGGCAGCTGTGGCTGATGTCCCTGCCCGCCATGATTTTCATCGGACTGTTCGCCTACGTGCCCATGTATGGCATCCAGCTCGCCTTCCGCGAGTTCGTACCCCGCGCAGGCCTATCGGGCGGCAAATTCGTCGGATTCAAATACTTCAATCAGTTCTTCAAGTCCCCACAGTTCGACGACCTGATCATCAACACGATTCGCGTCTCTCTGGGAACGCTGGTACTGGGCTTCATCGCACCGATTATCCTGGCCCTGCTCATCAACCAGATCGCCGGCAAGCGCACCAAGTCCTTCGTGCAGACGATCACCTACATGCCCCACTTCATCTCCACCGTGGTCATCGTCTCGATGATCAACATCTTCCTGGCCCCGAACTCCGGCATGATCGGCCGTTTTCTGGGAGAGACGAACATCCTGGGCAACCCCGACGCCTTCGCCCCGATCTACTGGATCACCGAAGTCTGGCAGCACTGCGGCTGGAACTCCATCATCTACCTGGCCGCCCTCGCCGGCGTGGACACCTCGCTGTACGAAGCCGCCAAGATGGACGGCGCCGGGCGTCTGCAACTCATCCGCTACGTGGATATCCCCACAATCCTGCCCACCTGTGGCATCTTGCTCATCCTGAACATGGGTTCCGTGCTCGGCGTTGGCTTCGAAAAGGTCTACCTGATGCAGAACTCGCTGAACCTGTCCGGTTCCGAAGTGCTTTCGACCTTCGTCTACAAGATGGGTCTGGTCTCTAACCAATACAGCTATTCGACGGCAATCAACCTGTTCAATACGGTTATCAACTTCGTGTTCCTGATCGTCGCGAACCAGGTTGCCAAGCGAGCATCCAACACCAGCATTTTCTGATGCGGGAATGAAACGTTAAGAAAGGATCATCAGCCATGAGTGCATCCGCCCCCTCGCTCGCCGCCAAGGCTTCCGGCGCAGATATTCCGTGGAACCCCAAGGTTCGTCAGCACAAGACGGTCGGCGACTGGATCGTTGACATCATTATCGCAGCCATTATCGTTGCCGTGGTGTTCGTGACCATCTACCCGCTGTGGTTCGTGGTAATCGCCAGCTTCTCGAACGCCGGACTCGTCTCCCAGGGCGAAGTAGTGCTCTTCCCCAAGGGCATCAACTTCAGCGGTTATCTTAAGGTGATGCAGGAGCCGCGTATCTGGATCGGCTACCGCAACACCATCCTGTATTCCGTGGTCGGTACGGCGGTCAACATGCTTGTCACGCTGCCGGTGGGCTTCGCGCTGTCTCGCGCGGAGTTCAAGCCCCGCCGCATCATCCTGTTCCTGTTCACCTTCACCATGTTCTTCTCCGGCGGCCTGATCCCCGGCTACCTGCTGATGAAGGATCTGAACATCCTCGACACCATGTGGGTGTTCATCCTGCCGGGCGCCGTGTCCGTGTTCAACGTGATTATCGTTCGTTCCTTCTTCGAATCCTCGATTCCCGAAGAACTGCATGATGCCGCGCAGATCGATGGTCTGGGATACTTCAGCTACTTCATCAAGATTGTGCTGCCGCTGTCCAGCGCCATCATCGGCGTAATCGCGCTGTACTACTTCGTGGGCCATTGGAACGACTACTTCACGGGCCTGATTTACATCAGGAACCAGAACAAGCAGCCGTTGCAGGTGATTCTGCAGAACATCCTGCTTGCCAACCAGGTCACCACATCCGGCGGCGGCAGCAGCAACGGCCAGTCGATGATCGAACGCCAACAGTTGGCCGATTCGATCAAGTACGGCATCATCATCGTCTCCACCCTGCCGCTGTTGGTCATCTACCCCTTCATCCAGAAGTACTTCACCAAGGGTGTGATGATCGGCGCAGTCAAGGGCTGAGTCGCGTCCTTCCTTCTGTTCCAAACAATCCTTCCGTTCCAATCCTTCTGTTCTCACGAATTGCCCGCACGGTGTTTCCTTCCTTGCAGCCGTGCGGGCATTTTCGTTGTATATGAATCGTTACTCGTCGTCTCGTCGAGCTTATTTCTGCGCCGACTGGCACGATGGCGGTGCTGAGACGGTGAATCTACGGCAACTATGAAAGGTGACGCATGTCCACGCAAACGCTCTCGCAACCCTATGGCTACCTGCTTGCGCATTTCCGCGAAGATCCGCAAGGTTATGCCGAAAAAGTCTATTTTGATCTTTCTGACGGCGACAATCCGCGTCGGTGGGAGCCGCTCAACGGCGGGAAGCCGGTGCTGACCAGCTCCATCGGCACCACCGGCGTGCGCGACATCCATGTTGCCCGCAATCCCGAAACCGGCATGTGGTATGTGATTGGCACTGACCTGCGCGTGTTCGGCGAAGGGTACGAGCCAGACTGGTATGAATTCTCGCATCACGGCAGCACCAAGCTCATCGTGTGGCAATCCGACGATCTGGTTCATTGGCAGGGGCCGCGCACGCTGGATGTGGCGGTTCGCCCCGACGGCACACGCATGGAACTGGGCATGGCCTGGGCATGCGAAAGCCTGTGGGTGCCGGAATATTATCCGGCCGGGCACGAGGGCGGACGTGGCGCATTCGTGATGTACTGGTCGAGCAAGGTGTTCGGCGACTCCGACCTGCGCCATGAGGCGGAGGATGTGCACGACACCGTGCTATGGGGCGTGACGCGTGACTTTACGCAGGAAACCTACGAATACGGTGGTGTGTTCATCGACACGGGCGGCAACAGCATCGACACCACGATGGTGCAGCGGCCGCTGGCCGATGGCGGCATGCGCACGTACCGCATTACCAAAGACAATTCCTTCGGGCGTGGCATCTGGATGGACGCCACGGATGAACCCCGTTGGTGGCAGGCTGGAACCGAGTGGCACACTGTGCAGGAGCGCATCGGTGCCAACTACGTGCCCGATGGCAATCCTGGTGGGGTTGAGGGGCCAGCTGTGTTTGCCAGCCATCATAACGTCGGAGCTTCCGGCGACGAATGGTACTTGTTTGTAGACGTGATTCCTTCCATCGGCTACCAGCCGATGATCACCAATGATCTTGATGAGGGCTGGCGTCCGCTTGATGACCCGCAGTATTACCTGCGGGAACATACCAAGCACGGCGGCGTGGTGTCGCTTGAGCGCGAGGATTACGAACGCATGCGTGAGGCGTTGCGATAACTAACGGGAAGCGGCTGTTGATAATCGTTTTCAGGTTTTGGCCGTGCTTTTCCTGAGTGCCTTCCAAAGGTCTCCGTTCGTTCCGGCAACGGTTCGAGCGGAGGCCTTTCTTGTCTTGCCTGCTACTTGGCTGCCTGCCGACACTGTTTACCGGTCTTCTGTGAAGAACGCGCCGGGGAAGGCGGCGGATTGCGCGGCCGTGTGGTCAGCATAGAGCAGCGCGCATTCGAAATCGAAATATGCGCGCAGCCGAGCCGGGGAAGTAGTGAACAGCGCGGTGGCCAGTCCGTCGGCCGTTGCAGTGGGGAAAGGCTGCTGCCGGCCGGTTTGCGGTGTGACGCTCACCCAGGTGGCGGTGACCTCGTCGACGGGCTGGCCGTCGAGCGCGTTGATGAGATGATGCACCTGCTGTCCGTTGTGTGCGGTCCAATGGCGTCGGCTCGGCGCGCTGGCACATAATGCTCCCTCGGTGATACTGGCCGTGCCCACGGCCTGGGTGAGATCGAGGGGATTCTCCAGCGCGATGGTGATTGGCCTCTGCCTGCCGTGAATCAGCATGTCGCCACCCGCGTCGATAACGAACGATTGCGCCGCAGTCGTCTGCAATTGTTCGGCCAGCAAATCAACTGCATATCCTTTGCCTGCCGCGCCAAAATCAAGTGCTACCGGGGCGTGCGTGACCAGTGTGGTGCCGTGGCGTTCGATATCGCGCCATGTGATACGGGTGCGGTAGGAGTCCCAGTTGGTAGGACTCGGGTTTGTGGGCGACTTGGACTGTGCCGACTTGCTGTTGCGGGCGTGAGCTTGGTGATCAAGTGTCCGGTGTTCGAACGTCTGTCGCTCGAGCGTTTGTTGCTCAAGCATCTGCTGTTCAAACGAGCGGGCATATCCTAACTGAATCAGCGTTGCACCGACGCAAGGATCAATGGCTCCGGCTGTGGCCTCGAATAGCCGATCGTATAGGTCGAATAGTTCTACCGCCCAATCCGGGAAATCGAAAGTACCGCCGTGTGAAGCCGTGCGCATCCGCCCAACCAGCGAATCGTCACGGAACCGGGACAGTGCGGATTCGTACTCATCGATGAACTGTTTGATTGCTGCCTGATTGCCATCGCTAAGGATCTGGCCGGTTTCGATGATGATGCCCGTGCCCAACGCGTGTGGCAGCGGCAGGATATGCGGAACACGCTCGGCGGAATCGGTCATGTCGCCCATTGTAAGCGCGGGCCACGCGTTAACATAGTGTCAACCTGCCGGTTCGCAATGCGTTCGCAATGATGGGAAGGAGCTGCCGATGAGCCAGATGAATCAGATGGATCCGGCGAATCAAGTGAAGTCAGTGAGCCAGGTGAAAGATCTGCCGATGCCCAAGATCTGGCTGTTCGCCATCGGACAGTTCGGCTGGGCGCTGCTCAGCGGCATCATATCGAACTGGCTGGTGTATTTCTATCAGCCCGATCAGGAGACCATTGCCCAAGGCCAGACGGTGTTCGTGCCGCAAGGGCTTGTGGTATTGGGCATCGTAACCGTGGTAGGCGGCATCACCGCTTTCGCCCGGTTCTTCGACGCTTTTGTGGATCCGGCCGTGGCATCCCTTTCCGATCGGTGCGGCTCCAAAGCCGGACGACGTATGCCATTCCTGATGTTTGCGGGCATTCCGCTCGCGATCGTCACAGTACTGGTGTTCTGGAGCCCGGTGAACGGCACCAGCTGGGTGAATGCCGCGTTCCTATTCGTCACCGTCATCGGCTACTACATTGCACTTACCTTCTACTGCACGCCCTACAATGCGTTGATTGCCGAATTGGGGCACGATTCCAAACAACAACTGACCATCTCCACCGCCATTTCCTTCACTTGGGTGTTCGGTACGGCCATGGCCTATGTCGCGCCCGTGATCTGGGGCATGTTTGTGCCGGGACTGGGGCGTGTGAACGCGATTCGTCTGACCTTCACCATCATGGCCTGCGTGGCTGCCGTGTGCATGCTGGTACCGCCACTGACCATTCGCGAACGCGACTATGTGAACTCCCAGCCCACCAGCGAATCCACCATAGAGTCGCTCAAACAAACGTTCCGCGATGGTGAGTTCCGCAAATTCGTCGGTTCCGATGTGGTCTACTGGGTGGCCATTACCACCTTCCAAACTGGTTTGCCGTTCTTCGTGACCTCGCTGCTGAAGCTGCCCGAAACCACCACGACCATCTATTTCGTGCTGATGACTGGCGTATCCGTGCTGTTCTATCTGCCGGTCAATATTTTGGCTAATAAGGTCGGCAAGAAACGGGTGCTCTTGGCGGCGTTCGTGGTGTTTACCGCGGCCTTCGCGTTCGCGGGCGCGCTTGGCTCGGATATTCTGGGCTTCCTGCCGCCGATGGCGCAGGGATTGGTGTTGTCGGTGGCGGGTGCGATTCCGATGGCTGCATTCGGTATTCTGCCGCAGGCCATTGTGGCGAATATTGCCGACGCTTCGTCGCGCACCACTGGTCAGGATCGTCAGGGCATGTTCTATGCGGCGCGTACGTTCGCGATGAAAATGGGCCAGTCGGTGGCCATGCTGCTCTTCACCGGTGTCTCCACCATTGGCGTGGCCTCCGGCTCCGGTGCGGGCTATCGTGTGGCGGCGATCTGCGCGGCCGTGCTATGCGGCATCGGCGGTGTGGTGTTCGCCTTCTACAACGAGCACAAGGTGCTGGACGCCCTAGAAAGGTAGAGGGCGTTGCCTCCAGTATGACCGTTCATGCTTGGACGCGGTGTTGGTCTCGGTGGTTACGGGCGTTTCCGGATGCGTGCTTTGTAACGTGTTGTGACACGTTCGTTGATGTGCGTTCACTGCGGCTTATGATGCAAGACACGTTTGTGTTGCGCGAATTGCATTTGGGTGTACCTCGTACTATTGTGTTGCGAGTTGCCTTGCGGAGCAAAGCAACATCCAAGGGGCTGTAGCTCAGTTGGTAGAGCGCTTCGTTCGCATCGAAGAGGTCGCGGTTTCGACTACCGTCAGCTCCACGAAGGCCTCCGGAATTCCACCTCCGGAGGCCTTTTTCATGCCTGTTCATACCTGCGAGAAATCCGAGGCCGTGTAGACGCGGCAGCGGTTGTGACGGGTGTGGGGGATACTGGAGGCATGACACTCGCATCCGAAACTAATGACGTCGTCCGCTCCGCTGCGGGTTCGCCGGTCACAGTTCCGCCGGTCACAGTTCCGTCAGCTACGGTTCCATCAGCCACAGCTCCATCAACTGCGGTTCGGCCTGCTATGGTTCCGCCGGCCACCGTGGTATTGGCGGCCACCCCGATCGGCAATGTCGGTGACGCCTCCGACCGGCTCAAGACATTGCTGGCCGACGCCGATATCGTGGCTGCCGAAGATACGCGCCGACTCTATGATCTGGCGAATCGCCTCGGCGTGCATGTGTCTGGCCGCGTCGTCGCCTACCATGACCACAACGAACGCGACAAAGCCGATGGCCTGCTTGACCAGGTGGAAACGCAAGGGGCCACAGTACTGGTGGTTTCCGACGCTGGCATGCCCACTATCAACGATCCGGGCTTGGCCATTGTGCGCCGCGCCATCGAACGCGGGCTGCCGGTCACCTGTGCGCCCGGACCGTCTGCCGTGCTCGACGCGCTTGCCCTATCAGGCTTGCCCACCGACCGCTTCTGCTATGAGGGCTTCCTGCCGCGCAAGCACTCCGAACGTGTGCAATGCCTGCGCGCGCTGCTGGGGGAGCGCCGCACGATTGTGTTCTATGAAACACCCCACCGCATCGCCGAAGCGATGGATGACCTGTTCGATGTACTCGGCGCGGATCGTCCAATGGCGTTGTGCCGTGAATTGACCAAGGATTATGAGCAGATTCGTCGCGGCACCATTGCCGAGGTACGCCAGAGCGTGGCTGACGATCCGCCGCGCGGTGAGATGGTGCTGGTGATCGGCGGTGCGTCTGATGAGGAAGCAGAAGCTGCTTCGACCAGCACGTTGAGTATTGAGGATATGGCCGTGCTCGCCATCGACCGTGCGCGGGAGGACGGGTTGCGCATCAAGGATGCCATTGCTCAAGTGGTGCAGGAACATCCGCTGGCCGATGGGTCGCTGGCCAATCGCAAACAGGTGTATGCTGCGGTGCTGGCTATCAAGAACTGAGCCGGTGCGCTTGGCTTTGTTGCAGCTGGTTAGTGCAGTAGTAGGTTAATGGTCGGTTAGCTGGTTAGCTGATTGGCCAGTCAGTTGGTCGGTCGGTCAGTTGTCTTCCAACGATTCCAGCAGTACTTCCAACGCTTGCTTCACGCCGGGGCCGCCGGCCTGCGAGATATATTCGAGCAGAATCGCATCCGCACGCGGATTAGCCACCAGCCAGCGCCGCAATTCAGGGGCATGCTGTGCGATATGCCAGAGTATTTCCTGCGGTGTATCCGGCGACACCGCTACCGCCGGTGTCAATCTGATCGGTGGGCTCGGGGGAGCGGTCATATCGGATATTGGCGACGATGCAGTGCTAGGAATCCTAGTGGCAATCCCACCGTCGGAGGCCTTGGTAGTTCCGATAGCTCCGGCAATCCCAGCAATCCTGGAAGTTCCGGCACTTCCAGCAGTTCCGGCGGCCCTAGGAAATCCGGAGACGTCGGAAGTGCCGGAACCGCCGGAAGCCAGGCGTTGCGACTGCCGCAACTGTCGCAATCGACGCAACCGGTGCGCACGCTTATTACCATGCTTACCGCCACGTTTCCCACTATGTTTGCCGCCGTGCTGAGCGCCATGCTTAGGGATGCGCTCGATCATAGGCGCTCCTGCTTGTGGGGAAGCGACGGTGGCTCAGTTTGCGAAGTGCGCAATGATGAATGAGCCTGTGAAGCACGTAACTGCACATCAGTCTGCGAAGCATGCAACGATGCATCAGTCTGTGAGACAGACAATGACGACTCATCCTGCGGGGAATTCAACGGCGAATCATTAAGCTCCCGCTGAATCGCATCGAAAAAGGTCCTCGCACGCGCCGCATACTTATGATGACGGTGCTCGCGAACAATGCGCAAACAGTCGTTCGGGCGGAATCGGTAGACGGTCATCAGCCGCATCACCAATGTGTTGACGTCGGAAGGATCGGTCGCATCCTCCGGGGCCATCACCAGATCGCAGGCCGTGCGGGCCGGCGTGGTGATCTGCAATGTTCCCAACTTGATAACCTGTTCGGGCAATGTCAATCGCTTATAGACGCGAATGCGCCGGCCGACGGAGGTCGAACGGAACTGCGAGGTGGAGATCACGTCGATAGTGTCGGGAAAGTGCTCGCCGCCGAGCCACACCCATGCGGCGGTTTGCATGCACACCACCGTGCCAAACGGGGAGAGGGATCCGATGATGATTGCGCGGCCATACAGCGAATTGGCGCGATTGACGCAGTATCCTGCGGATTCGTCCAGCTTGCGAACCGTGCCGAATGCGGCCAGTCGGTTCAGACTCAGCGGTCCGGGCAGGTCGCCGGTGGATAGCACCGGCGGTATGGAAGGATCCGATATCGATCGGATTGCAGTTTTGATTTTGGCATTCGTGTTCATGGCCAAGACGATGGCATATTCCCAGCGCCGCAGCCAGTCGAATTGTGAAAACGGTGGACAAGTGGATAATCCGATACCAACGACAAATAATGTGGATAAGTCTGTGGATAACTCACCTCAGCGCTCTCTCTGATGCCAATCCCCGGCGTGTCCCCGCCGCGCCGGATAATCGGGGCTTATGAGTCATGTTTTGGTGAATGTTGCTTGGCCGTACGCAAACGGCCCCCGTCATATCGGTCACGTTGCGGGCTTCGGTGTGCCCTCCGACGTCTACGCACGCTACGAGCGCATGAAAGGCAATGATGTGCTCATGGTGTCGGGCACCGACGAACACGGCACCCCGATTCTCGTGGAAGCCGAGAAAGAAGGATTGAGCGCACAGGAGCTCGCCAACCGCTACAATCGCGTGATCGCCAAGGATCTGGCGGATTTGGGCCTGAGCTACGACCTGTTCACCCGCACCACCACCGGCAATCACGAGCATGTGGTGCAGGAGTTGTTCAAGCAGTGCCTGGAGAACGGCTATATCTATAAGGGCACCCAGCAGGTGGCCATTTCGCCCTCCACCGGCCGCACCTTGCCTGATCGTTACATCGAAGGCACCTGCCCGATCTGCGGCACCGACGGTGCCCGCGGCGACCAGTGCGACGCCTGTGGCAATGAGCTGGATCCGGACGAGCTGATCAACCCCGTTTCCAAGATCAACGGTGAAACTCCGCGCTTCGAACAGACCGAGCACTACTTCCTCGACCTGCCGGCGCTCGCCGAAGCCAACAAGGCGTGGTTGGAAACCCGCAAGGGCTGGCGCACCAACGTCATCAATTTCTCGCTTGGCCTGTTCAAGGAAGTCAAGCCGCGTGCCATCACCCGCGACATCGACTGGGGCATCCCTGTGCCGGTGGCCGGATGGATTGATAATCCGAACAAGAAGCTTTACGTGTGGTTCGACGCCGTGATCGGCTATCTGTCGGCCTCCATCGAATGGGCCCGCCGCAAGGGCGAGCCGGAACTGTGGCGCGAATGGTGGAATGATCCGTCCACTCCCGGCTATTACTTCATGGGTAAGGACAACATCACCTTCCACTCCCAGATCTGGCCCTCCGAAATGTTGGCCTACAACGGCCAGGGCTCCAAGGGCGGCGAAACCGGCGAGCTTGGCCCGCTGAACCTGCCTGAGCAGGTTGTGGCCTCCGAATTCATGACCATGGAAGGCAAGAAGTTCTCGTCTTCGCGCGGCATCGTGATCTATGTCAAGGACATCCTCGCACGCTACCCCGTGGACGCCGTGCGCTACTACATCTCCGTTGCCGGCCCCGAGTCCTCCGATTCCGACTTCACTTGGGCGGAGTTCGTGCGCCACAACAATGAGGAGCTGGCTGCCTCTTGGGGCAACCTTGTCAACCGTGTGGCCAACCTGATCCACAAGAACTTCGGTGCCATCCCGGCGCTCGATGAGGATTCCATGACCGATGTGGACCGCGGGCTGCTGGAAGAAACCGCCGCCGCCTTCGACCTGGTCGGTTCCTCCATCGAAACTCACCACCAGAAGAACGCATTGGCCGAAGCCATGCGCGTGGTCGGCGACATCAACAAATACATCTCCGCCACCGAACCGTGGAAGATCAAGGATGACGAGGCCCGCCTGGCCACCGTGCTGCATGTGGCCGCCCAGGCCGTCTCCGACGCGAACCATCTGCTTGCCCCGTTCCTGCCCCACTCCGCGCAGAAGGTGTGGGAGGCTCTCGGCGGCACCGGCGTATTCTCACCGCTGCCCGAGCTCAAGGAAGTCGAGGATCTGGATAAGCCCGGCTTCACCTATCCGATTATCACCGGCGACTACAAGCTCGGTGTCAACGTGCACCCGTGGAAGAGCGAGCCGATCGAAGTCGGCGCCACGGTGGACAAGCCCACCCCGATCTTCGCCAAGATCCCCGTCGAAGCCGTGGAAGAGGAACTGGCCCGCTTCGATGAGGCGCTTGCCGCGCGACGCAAGGCCGAAGCCGACCGTCTCGCTGCCGAGCAGGCCAAGCTCAACAGCTGATATCTTGGTGCTTTGTAAGGGAGGATTACAAACCTGTTACAAAGCACCAAGTGATTTTTCAGGAAGACGCATCATAACGTCAAGGAAGTAGGGGTTAACTAAAACATGTCAGCGGTTGGAACACACTACTGGCGAGGTTCTTCCGAACCCCATAACTGAACCCTTCTTCTCTCTTCTCTCTCACCCGTCGGCTCCCTCCGGCGGGTTTCTTTTTATCCGCTGAGCAGCCGGCTGCTTGCTATGAAAAAGCCAGCGGGACGTCCGCTGGCTGAAGCGTTCACTGAATAGAAGCGGTAGGCAATGTATAGTCAGGCCGTTCGTTATGCGCCGCGCCATTCGTGGTATCGACACGGGCGAAGGCGCGCAGATACACCAGCGACTTGGCGTAGGCCAGCCATGCGCAGCCGAGCAGTACGAACAGCACGCGGAAGAATCCGGTGAATGCGAACAGTGCGATGGCGGCCACATCAATGGCGATGATTCCCATGGTGTGCCCGAAAGCGGCCCAAGGCATGCGCGCGGCGTTCGTCAGCGTCGCCTTGAACGTATTGGCATAGCGTGCTTCGAGCGGGAAGTAGTACTCGAAGGTGAGGAACACGATCGCACCGGCGAGAATCAAGAACGGCAGGGTGACATAGGCCAGATCGGTGTCGAGAGCGTTCCAAAACACCAGTCCGAAGATGATGGCCGCGCCCAGCGCCACGAAAATGATCGAAGCCACGATGCTGCGCATGAATTCGCGCTTGAAGCGGCGCAGGTATTCGCGACACAGGGGGATGTCCTCGTTGTCGGTATAAGCGAACACCGTACTATACAGTGCGGCGCGTGCAGGGCCGATGGTCACCACAGGGATGATGGTGAGAATAAACAGCAGGTTGAGCGCGAAAAAACGCACGCACAGCGTCATGAACTGCCAGAACGGTCCTTCGAGGTTGAACTTCATTGTTTGCTCCATTCGTTTGGAATTCAGCTGTTTTCTAGGCGTGTCGGTATTAGTTTGACAGTTTAACCCAAGCAATATACTATCTTATTTATAACCTAATAAACAAGGCCGTTGAAGGTTAGACGACAAAGAAGCGCCGCCCAACATCGCAACGGTTCGAACATGCGCAATGTTCGATTTATAGGAGAGTCACCAAACCAAAGGAGGAGAAGGTGCCGTCACACGAGGGTTCATCTGCTGCCGCGACTGCCGTATCGGCTGAGAATACCCGTTCGGCGAGCAGCGCCCGCGAAGAGCGCCGCAACCGTCGCGATCGCCGCAAGGCTGAGCAGCAGCTCAAGGCGAACAACAGCACCAAGCGTCACAGCTTCAATCTGTGGCTGCTGATCGTGCCGTTCCTGATTCTGTCCGTGCTGTTCAGCTATCTGCCGCTGTTCGGCTGGGTATATGCATTCTTCGATTACAAGCCCCCGATTCCGCTGGAGCAGAGCGAATTCGTCGGCCTGCAGTGGTTCGAGATGATGGTGCAGAACCCCGCTCAGCTCAAGGCCATCGGCCAGGTGCTCATCAACACCTTCGCCATGAGCGGCCTGAACATCCTCACCTCGTTCCTGCCGCTGATCTTCGCGATCATGCTCAACGAAATCCGTGCCAAGTGGTTCAAGAACCTGATCCAGACTCTGACCACACTGCCGAACTTCATCTCCTGGGTGCTGGTGTACGCGGTCGCATTCGCCATGTTCTCCTCCACCGGCATGTTCAACGAACTGCTGCAGAACCTGCACCTGATCACCGAACCCATCAAGTTCCTTGATTCCGACTCCCACACCTGGCTCAAGATGCTGCTGTGGAACCTGTGGAAGGGTGTCGGCTGGGGCTCCATCCTCTACCTCGCCGGCATCTCCGGCATCGATCAGGAGCTGTATGAGGCCGCCCAGGTCGATGGCGCGAACCGCTTCCAGCAGATTCTGCACGTCACCGTGCCGCAGCTGCTGCCCACCTACTTCGTGCTGCTCATGCTCTCCGTCTCCAACTTCCTGAACAACGGCATGGATCAGTACTACGTGTTCCAGAACGCCTTCAACATGCAGCACATCCAGGTGCTGGACCTCTATGTCTACAACATCGGTATGGGCCAAAGCTCGCTGTCTCTGGCAACGGCCATCTCGATGCTGAAGTCCCTGGTCTCCGTGGGCCTGTTGCTGTTGGTCAACTGGCTGTCCAAGCGCACACGCGGCGAATCGATTGTCTGATACGCGGGAACATACGAGAAAAGGAATTACCATGAGCCGTAAGATCAAGCAAGGCATTGCCCCGGCGCTGCGCCGCACCCGCGGCGAGGAGGCGTTCAACGTCTTCAACATCGTGTTCTGCGTCATGTTCGCGTTCATCTGCGTCTACCCGTTCTATTACCTGATCATCAACTCGATCTCCAACAACTCCGCCTCCGCGGCCGGTGAAGTGAACTGGCTGCCGCAGGGCATCCACTGGGAGAACTACAAGCAGGTGTTCGCGCTCGACGGCCTGACCACCGCCGCGTTCATCTCCCTGGCCCGAACCGTGATCGGCACCGTGCTGACCGTGGCCGCCAGCGCCTTCCTGGGCTTCATGTTCACCCAGCGCAAGATGTGGCACCGCCAGTTCTGGTACCGCTTCGTGGTGATCACCATGTACTTCAACGCCGGCCTGATCCCCATGTTCATCACCATGAAGAACCTGGGACTGACCAACAACTTCTGGGTGTATGTGTTGCCTGCCATCGTGCAGCCGTTCAACATCATCCTGGTCAAGACCTTCGTTGAGTCGATCCCCGCCTCGCTGCAGGAAGCCGCCGAAATGGACGGCGCCGGCACGCTGACGGTGTTCTGGAAGATTGTCCTGCCGATGATGACGCCGATCCTGGCAACCGTGGGCATCTTCTCGGCCGTGGGCCAGTGGAACTCCTTCCAGGACACGCTGGTCTACATGACCGACTCCAAGCTCTACTCCCTGCAGTACCTGCTCTACACCTACATCAACCAGGCCAACGCACTGGCCGCTTCGGTGAAGGCCAGCGCCGGTACCGCACTGAACGTGGCCGCTCTCGCCACCCAGCAGACGCCGACCTCGATCCGCATGACCGTCTCCGTAATCGTTGTGCTGCCGATCCTGTTCGTCTACCCCTTCTTCCAGCGCTTCTTCGTCAAGGGCATGATGCTCGGCGCCGTCAAGGGCTGATTGAGGCACCTCACCAAGGCCCGCTCCCCGTGGGCGGGCCGGAGTCGAACGTCACTGCAGCGGGCGACCGCATCCAACCGATAACAAGATTTCCCACACTTCACATCACCAAAAGAAACAGAAAGGAAAACCCATGTCCATCAAGAAGAAGGTCACCTCGGCGATCGCCGTGGGCCTGGCTGCGGCGATGACGATGTCGCTGGCGGCATGCGGCGGCAACGACACCGTCGCCGATGTGGAAGACAACGGCGAGCTGATCACCGTTGACGTGTTCGACTCCCTGGCCAACTACCAGGGCGAGCAGAAGGGCTGGTTCGCCAAGCTCATCAAGGACAAGTTCAACATCAAGCTCAACATCATCGCCCCGAACGTGGCAGGCGGCGGCACCACGCTGTTCGACACCCGTTCCGCGGCCGGCAACCTCGGCGATTTGATCATCTACGGCTACGACAACGGTCAGGGCGAGCGTTTGGTCAAGGCCAATCTGCTGGCTGATATGACCCCGTACCTCGACGGCATGGACAACATCAAGAAGTACCAGAGCGCCATCGACTCCATGAACGAAACCATCGGCCAGGAGTCCGGCGTGTGGGGCGTTCCCGGTTCCGTGTCGTCGCGTCCGCCGACCGATCCTTCGGAAGGCCTGGAGCCCACCTTCGGCCCCTACCTGCGCTGGGATTACTACAAGGCCGTCGGATACCCCGAAATCAGCACTCTTGAGGACCTGATCCCCGTGCTCAAGCAGATGCAGGACAAGGCCCGCGAAACCGAAGGCAGCAACGACATCTACGCCATGAGCCTGTTCAAGGACTGGGATGGCAACATGATGAACAATGCCAAGCAGCCCACCTGCTTCTACGGATGGGACGAGCTGGGCTTCGTGCTGGCCAAGGCCGACGGTTCGGACTATGAGTCCATCACCGACGAAGGCGGCATCTACGATCGCGTGATCAAGTTCTTCAACGCCGCCTACCGCGCCGGCATCGTCGATCCCGAATCGACCACCCAGAACTACGACACCATGAACTCCAAGTACAAGGAAGGCAAGATCCTCTTCTCCTTCTGGCCGTGGCTGGGTCAGGCCGCCTACAACACCGTGGAGAACAAGGAAGCCGGCAAGGGCTTCATGATCGCGCCTCTCAAGGATCAGAAGATCTTCTCCTACGGTGCCCATCCGAACGGCGAGCGTCAGTTCATCGGCATCGGCTCCAAGTGCAAGTACAAGCAGCGCCTCGTCAAGTTCATCGACTGGCTGTATTCTCCTGAAGGCATCTACTGCTCCGGTGCCCAGACCGGTGGCGCGGCCGGCCCCCAGGGACTCAACTGGGAGCTCAAGGACGGCGAACCCGTGCTCACCGAATTCGGTTCCACCGTGCTCAACGGCGGCAGCGCCAACGTGCCGGACGAATGGGGTGGCGGTTCCTACTCCGATGGCGTCTCCGCACTGAACTACCCGACCGTGGTGGTCAACGACATCGATCCCGACACCGGCTATTCGTTCAACGCTTCGATGTGGCCGAGCGAGCTGGAGAAGGCCAACAACTACGCCCTGAACAAGGATTGGTCCGAATTCATGGGTGGCTACAGCACCACGATGGAGTACCTTGAGGCCAACAACATGATTGATGTTGCCCCCGGCGCCTCCTACGTGACCCCGAACGAGGATTCCAAGATCACCACCCTACGTGGTTCGATCAAGACGGAAATCGTCAACGCCTCTTGGCAGGCCTCCTTCGCCGAAAGCGAAGCCGAGTGCGACAAGATCATGGCTACGATGCGCGACACCGTCAAGGGCCTGGGCATTGATGAAGTGCTCGACGTCGACATGAAGAACGCCAAGGATCAGCAGGCCGCCCGCGAGCAGATTGTCAAGGACTACGCAGCGGAACACGGCAGCGACGAGTGACCTCGGCGTTCGAATCCCATAACCAAATCACCATAATTGAATAATCGCGGAAAGAAGCGGGGCACCTGCGCGAAATCGAAGCGGGTGCCCCGCCCGCATATCACGTCCCCGAACATCGGGGTTCATTAACTTCACATCCCCATTCTCATCCCCGGCATCATAATCCAAAGGAGCGTAATGCTGCCATTCCCGAAATCCTCCCGCATCGTATTCGTCGGCGATTCCATCACCGACGCGGGCCGCGACCGTACCGCCACCCCCGGAGGCTGGGGCTACGGCAACGGATACGTCAACACACTGCACAACCTGCTCACGGCCGTATATCCCGACCGTGCGCTGTGCACCATCAACTCCGGCATCTCCGGCGATGACATTGTGGCCATGGCCGAACGCTGGCAGCAGGATGTCATCGATCTCAACCCCGATTACGTATCCGTGATGATCGGCGTCAACGACGCCTGGCGCTACTACGACGGCCCGCTGTGGCAGGCGCGCCTGAACACGGTGGAGGATTACGAGCGCATCTACGACGAGCTGCTGGAACGCACCAAAGCCGAAGTGCCGAATCTCAAAGGACTGATCGTAATGCGCCCGTTCATGTTCGAGCCGAACCCGGCCGATCAGATGCGCGCCAAAGTCGAGGAATTCGCCGCCGCATCCCGGCGGGTCGCCGAACGCCACGGCGCTATGTTCGTAGATACGCAGGCCGCCGTGGACCATTGGCTCACCCAGCTGCACGGATGCCTGGCCAGCCCGGATCGCGTGCATCCCTTCGAGCGTGGTGCGATGATTATCGCCCGCTCGTGGTGCCAGGCGGTCGGCTTCGATTGGAATAGGAGCACCTTCGATGATTGATATGAACCACGTTGAGGCCGTCATCGCAGCCGGCCCCTATGAGCCTACTTGGCGCTCACTGTCACGCATCGCCGTGCCGGGCTGGTTCGCCGACGCCAAATTCGGCATTTTCACCCACTGGGGTCTGTATACGGTGCCTGAATTCCGTAACGAATGGTATTCGCGCAACATGTACATCCAGGGATACCCGGAGTTCGACCATCATGTGGCCACCTACGGCCCGCAGAAGGAATTCGGCTACAAAGACTTCATCCCGATGTTCACGGCCGAGCGCTTCGACGCTGACGAATGGCTCGACCTGTTCGCCGCGTCGGGTGCCCGCTACTATTTCCCGGTGGCCGAGCACCACGATGGCTTCCAGATGTACGCCAGTGAACTCTCGCACTGGAACGCCGCGGAAATGGGCCCCAAGCGCGATATTCTGGGCGAGCTGCGTGAGGCCACCCTGCGCCACGACATGCATTTCGCCGCATCCAACCATCGTGCCGAACACTGGTGGTTCATGGGGCATGGGCAGGAGTTCGACTCCGACGTGAAGGAGCCGATGCAGCGCGGCGATTTCTACTGGCCGGCGCACCCCGAACCTGACAATCAGGATCTGTTCAGCGTGCCGCGACCCGACGAGGAATACCTCGACGACTGGCTGCTGCGCGTGTGCGAACTGGTTGATAAGTATCGCCCGGAAATGGTCTATTTCGACTGGTGGATTCAGCACGAATCATTCAAACCCTATATCAAGAAATTCGCCGCCTACTACTACAACCGCGGCGTCGAATGGGGCGTGCCGGTAATCGTATGTTACAAGGACGATGGCATGGCCTTCGGCGCCGGCCTGGCCGACGTGGAGCGAGGCGGATTCGCCGCGCCCACGCCGTTCGTCTGGCAAACCGACACCGCCATCGCGCGCAACTCCTGGTGCTATACGAAGTCGTTGGACTACAAAACCCTGCCCGAACTCATCATCACCCTGCTGGACACGGTCAGCAAGAACGGCAATCTGCTGCTCAACGTCGGCCCGCGCGCCGACGGTGCCATCGCCGAACATGACCGCGAACTGCTGCTGGGCATCGGCGCATGGCTTGACGCCAACGGCGAGGGCATCTACGACACCCGCCCATGGCGAGTGAACGGCGAAGGGCCCACCCAGGCCGGCTCCGGCTCGTTCGCCGACCAAACGGTCATCAACTGGACCGCGGAAGATTGGCGATTCACCGCAGCCAACGGCAATATCTACGCATTCTGTCTCAATCCGGCGGATGCGCAGACGCTGAAACTGACCAGCTTCCACGCTTATCATGATGGCCAGCGCGCACAGTTCCACGGCATCATAACTGGTGTGGAACAGCTGGGCGCAGGCCCGGTGGCATGGCATCGCGCGGATGATGCACTGGAAATCACGCCAGCGGCCCGCCCCGGTGTTGCGCCGGATGTGCCGATCGGCTTCACCATCCGCGTCGCCTGACAGCGCCTGCAGCCAGGTGCACTACAAATCCAACCATCGACGGATCGACCTACCCGACCTATCGAATCGTCGACATAGCCAACCAACGAAGGGGGAGTGATGGCCGCCATCACCGAAGCCAACAAAGCCAAGGCCCACGAACTGCTCGCCAAGCTCAGCTTAGACGAGAAAATCGCCATGATTCACGCCGCGGGACTGTTCCGCACCGAAGGTGTGCCGCGTCTGGGCATCCCGCCCATGCGCATGGACGACGGTCCGATGGGTCCGCGAGCCGAACTGCACAACGACAACTGGATGCCGCTGTGGAACACACGCGACTACGTGACCTATCTGCCGTCCGGCTCGGCCATCGCCTCCACTTGGAACCCGACGCTGGCCAGAGCCGCGGGTGACGTGCTCGGCGAAGAGGCGCGTGGGCGTGGCAAGGATGTGATTCTTGGCCCGTCCATCAACATCAAGCGCAGTCCGCTGTGCGGCCGCAACTTCGAATACATGAGCGAGGATCCGTTCCTGACGTCCTCGCTCGGCGTCGAGGTGATTCGAGGCGTGCAGGAGCATGATGTGTCGGCCTGCGCCAAGCATTTTGCGGCCAACAGCCAGGAAACCGATCGTCTCGACGTGGACGAGACGATCAGCGAACGCGCGCTGCGCGAAATCTACCTGCCGGCCTTCGAAGCCGCCGTCAAGACGGGCAACGTGCTGTCGATCATGGGTGCCTACAACCTGGTCAACGGCACGCAATGCTGCGAATCGGCCACGCTGCTGGACGATATTCTGCGCGACGAATGGGGCTTCGAAGGATTCGTGGTCTCTGACTGGAGCGCCGTCAAACGCACCAAGGAAAGCGCCGAAGTCGGCCTCGATGTGGAAATGTCGGTAACACCGAATTTCGACGACTATTATTTCGCCAAACCGCTGAAGGCCGCCGTCGAAGCCGGCGAGGTAAGCGAGGCGGATGTGGATACCAAGGTGCTGCGCGTGCTCGCTGTGATGGATGCACTGCATATGCTGCCTGATGAGCCGGCTGATTCCACCGGCTCTGACGTTGCCGCTGCTTCTGACGCTGCCGTCGTTCCCGCCGCTCCGGTGCGCAAGGCAGGTTCCTACGCCACCATCGCCCATACGCAGACCGCGCTGGACGTGGCTCGCGAAGCCGTGGTGCTGCTCAAGAACGACAGCGACGCACTGCCCTTGAACGAGCATGCCCTGCGTCGCGTGCTTGTGGTTGGCGCGAACGCCGATCGCATTCATTCCAATGGTGGCGGCTCGGCCGTTATCAAGGCACTGCATGAGGTGTCGCCGTTGCTCGGTCTGAACGGTCAGCTCGGCGGCAACGCCGAAATCATTCACGCGCTCGGCTACGACGCCAAGCAGGTGGTGCAGGACGCTTCCTGGCAGGAGGAAAGCCTGACCAACTCCGTGGGCGATGCATCCGACGATGCCGACCGTGCCCGTACGCTGCGCGACGAAGCGGTGGCCTTGGCCCGCGAGTTCGCCGCTTCGGGCGATCCGGTGATATTCGTCGGCGGTCTTGACCATGAGCAGGATTTGGAAGGCCGCGATCGCGACACCATGCGCCTGCCCTACGGCCAGGACGAGCTGATCGAAGCACTGCTGGACGCCGCTCCCGACACCATCCTGGTTTTCGTCGCCGGCTCGCCGGTCGAAATGCCATGGGCCGATCGCGCCAAAACCATCGTATGGAGCTGGTACAACGGCTGCGAAGGCGGCACCGCGCTCGCCGAAGCGCTGCTGGGGCGCGTGAATCCGAGCGGTCACCTGCCCGAAACCTTCCCGATTGCACTCGCCGATTGCCCGGCGCATTCGATCGGCACGTTCGGGCCGGGTCTGCACGTCGAATACACCGAAGACATTTACGTGGGCTACCGCCACTATGAGACGAAGAATGTGCCCGTGCGCTTCCCCTTCGGCCATGGTCTGAGCTACACCACCTTCGAGTATTCGGATCTGCATGTGCAGCGTGCACAGGTGGATGATGGCGAGAAGGCGCAGATTCTGGTGTCCTTCACCGTGGCCAACGTGGGGCAGAGGGCCGGCCAGGCCGTGCCCCAGGTATATCTCGGCCTGGAAGGCACCGGCGAGGACCGCCCCGCCAAAGAGCTTAAGGGCTTTGCCAAGGTGGAACTGGCACCCGGCCAATCGCTTGAGGTGACGGTGCCCTTGGACGCCAGCCAGGCGCTGCGCTACTGGTCCAATACGGCTGCCGCATTCGCCCTTGCTCCGGAGGCGAAGGTGTTTGTTGGCGAATCCGCGCATGATATTCGCCTTACCGGGCGTGTCGCGTGACGTTATTTATAAACTTATAAATAAGTAAAACCATCTGACGAAGCGTCCGCCGATGCGGGCGGGCGCTTCAAGCGCAAAGGAGCAAGGTTTCCATGAAGTTCCTCAATGGCGGCTGGCTGATTCGCGACGGTTTCGACGTCAAATACGCGGCCAACATCTACGACGCGGACATCGAAGAGAAGAAACTCACCCTCTACTGCCCGTTCGGTGTGCCGATCCATCACCCCGGCCAGACGCTCGACGGCGGCATGCTCACCATCGAAGTGACCTCGCCGCGTCCGGACATCATCACCACGCGCATGATCAACTTCCGCAAGAACCGCGATCATTGCCCCGCGTTCCAGCTCAACACCACCGATCCGGATGTGAGCATCGAAGAAAACGACGAAGCATGGTCCTTCACCTCCGGTCGCCTGACCCTGCGCATCGCCAAGGGCGAATCCATCGACTTCCAGTACCTGTACGACGGCAAGGAGATCGCACGCTCCGGCTGGCGCGCCAAGGCGCTGGTCACCGATGATCAGGGTCGTCTGCACGTCTCCGAACAGCTCAACCTCGGCGTGGGCGAGAAGATCTACGGCTTGGGCGAACGCTTCACCAACTTCGTCAAGAACGGCCAGAGCGTCGAAATCTGGAACGAGGACGGCGGCACCGGCACCGAGCAGGCCTACAAGAACATCCCCTTCTACCTGTCGAACAAGAAGTACGGCCTGTTCGTCGACAACCCCGGCAAGGTCAGCTTCGAAATCGGCTCCGAAAAGGTCTCCCGCGTGCAGTTCTCCGTGCCCGGCGAGGAGATGACCTATTCGGTGATCGGCGGCGAAGACCTCAAGGCCATCTTGGGCAACTACACCGATTTGACCGGCAAGCCGCCGCTGGTGCCCGAATGGAGCTACGGCCTGTGGCTGTCGACCTCGTTCACCACCGACTACGACGAGAAAACCGTCAACGAATTCGTCGACGGCATGGCCGAGCGTGATATCCCGCTGTCGGTGTTCCACTTCGACTGCCGTTGGATGAAGGACGTCGAATGGTGCAACTTCACCTGGCGTGAAGACACCTTCCCCGACCCCGAGGGCATGCTCGCCGGACTGCACGCCAAGGGCCTCAAGGTGTGCGCGTGGATCAACTCCTACATCGCCCAGAAGTCCCCGCTGTTCGAGGAAGGCGCCGCCAAGGGCTACTTCATCAAGCGCAAGGACGGCTCCGTGTGGCAGTGGGACAAGTGGCAGGCCGGCATGGCCATCGTCGACTTCACCAACCCCGAAGCCACGAAGTGGTACCAGTCCAAGCTGCGCCACCTCATCGACCAGGGCGTCGACTGCTTCAAGACGGACTTCGGCGAACGCATCCCGGTTGACGACGTCGTCTATTACGACGGCTCCGACCCCGAAATGATGCACAACTACTACACCTACCTGTACAACAAGGCGGTCTACGACCTGCTGGTGGAAGCCAAAGGCAAGGACGAGGCGATTCTCTTCGCCCGCTCCGCCACGGTGGGCGGCCAGTGCTTCCCGGTGCATTGGGGCGGCGACTGCTCGTCGAACTATCCGTCCATGGCCGAATCCCTGCGCGCCGGCCTGAGCTTCGGCATGTCCGGCTTCGGCTACTGGAGCCACGACATCGCCGGCTTCGAGGATCGCCCGACCCCCGACCTGTACAAGCGTTGGACCCAGTTCGGTCTGCTCAGCTCCCACTCGCGCTACCACGGCTCCACCGAATACAAAGTGCCGTGGCTCTACGGCGAAGAAGCAGTGGACGTGGCCCGCGAATTCACCAAGCTCAAGCTGCGCCTCAAGCCCTACCTGCTCGACCAGATGAAGGTCACGCACGAAACGGGTGTGCCGATGATGCGCGCCATGGTGCTGGAATTCCCCGACGACCCAGCCTGCGAGGATCTCGACACCCAGTACATGCTGGGCGACGACCTGCTGGTGGCACCGGTGTTCAGCGAAGACGGCACCGCGCGCTTCTACGTGCCCGACGCGGGCGGTGAACAGGCAGGCCAGCCGTGGGTCAGCATCCTGACCGGCAAGGCCTACGAGCCGGGCCGTTGGTACACCGAAACCTTCGACTACCACACCCTGCCCGCCCTCGCCCGCCCCGGCAGCAACCCGCTCGGCGAGTAAGGCTTCATAGCCAATAATCCGGCATAATCAACAATCATTCACGCAAGGTGCGCGGTGCCATAACCCTGGCGGCGCGCACCTTGCGCGTATCAGACGCGCAGCGACGCGCGTATATATCGCACATACTTGCGCACCTTTACGCACCCTTACGCACCTATAACGTACGCATATCAAGGAGTTCAGCACACCCATGACACTGTTCAACGTCACCGAAGCCAAGCGCCTGGCCTCAGGCTTCTATCCGGATCCGACCATCTGTGAAAAGCCGACAGGCGGCTACTACATGGTGAACAGTTCCTTCGAATACTTCCCAGGTCTTCCGGTGTGGGAAAGCGACGACGGCGAACACTGGACGCGCGTCGGCAACGCGATGGACCGAGCCAGCCAGTTCCCCTACGATTCGATGGACAACAACCAAGGCATCTACGCCCCCACCCTACGCTGGCACAACGGCCTCTACTATCTGATCGTCACCAACGTGAACCGTGGCAATATGATCCTCACCTCCGCCGATCCGCACCAGGGCTGGTCCGAGCCGATCTGGGTGGAGGGATGGCCCGGCATCGACCCGAGCCTGTTCTTCGACGATGACGGCACGGTCTACATCTGCGGCAACGAAGGCGGCGGCCCGGACGAGGACGGCAACATCGAACCGGCCGGCATCTACCTGTCTGCCATCGATCCGGACACCGGCACTGTGCTGACCCGTCGCCGTCGCATTTGCGGAGGCATCACCGGCTCCAACCCCGAAGGGCCGCACCTGTACAAGCGTGAGGGAACCTACTATCTGATGTGGGCCGAAGGCGGCACCGAATCCGGGCATATGGAAAATATCGCCCGCGCAACCGATCCGTTCGGCCCCTACGATATGTACCCCGGCAATCCGCTGATTACCAACCGATCCACCCACCTGACCCTGCAGGCCATCGGACACTGCGACTGCGCCCACTTCGAAGCCGACCGTACGCTGATGGTATTCCACGGCACACGCAACAACGACGAATACCCGGCCCAAGGTTGGGTTGGCCGCGAACCCTACGGCGTGTGGTTCGATTGGGCCGACGGCTGGCCGGCGCTCGCCGACCAATCCTATGACACGCAGCTCGTGGGCGACGGGCAGGCCAACGAACAGGCCGTCGCATGGGTGACGCCCAGCATCGACGAAGATGGGCGTTTCATGGTAATCAGCGGGGGCAGTGATGGCAACGATGGCAGCGAGGGCGGCACTGCTTCGGCGATTACCATCGATGCGCGGCCGCACGGCTTCGACCTATCCCACGGTCCGTGTCTGATCGGCACCCGGCAAACCGACGTGCGCTTCGGCTTCTCGGCTACGCTGGTCAATCCGAAAAGCTTGGAAATCGGCGAAACCGGCGTGACCGTTTACGCCAATTCACGCCACTACATGGTGATCGCCGCCCAAGCGGCCGCCAACGGCACCACCACCGTCGAAGCGCGCGTATACAACGCCGGGCTCGTGACACGTCTTGGCTCGGTGCGCGTGCCCTCCGCCCCGGCGCTCACCTTCCGTGTGGAAGGCGACGAACGCGGCTACCGCTTCCTCGTCTCATCCGCTGACACCGATGGTGAATCGGTGCTGGACGAGGCGCCGGGCAAGGTGCTCTCGTTCTCCAACGCGGGTGGCTTCACCGGCATCATATTGGGACTCTACGCCCACGGCCTGGGCCAAGTCGCCTTCCGCGACATCGCCTACCGCGCTGGCCGTTGAATGGTCGGTATCAAGGAGGTAGCGCAGCGGGCGGGCGTATCCATCAGCACCGTATCGTATGCGATGAGCGGCAAACGGCCGGTCAGCGCCGAAACCAAGCTGCGCGTTCGCCAAGCCGCTCGAGAACTCGGATATTACCCCTCCGATGCGCTGCATGTGCTGCGCGGGGAACTCACCCATGTCATTGCGGTGAGTTCCCCGATAGGCCCGGATACGGATTATGCGAACTGGTCGCCTTTTTTCTTTGCGGTAGCCTCTAAGCTGCGTGCGCATGGCTATGATGTCCTGCTGCTCGCCGGCGAGCAGCAGGACATGGAACGTGTTGCGGATGCGGGTCTGGTAGATGGAATCCTATTGCTGGACGTGACGGTGGACGATCCCCGGGCCGCCGCTGCGACAACGTCCAGTGTGCCGATGGTGTCAATCGGCTGCCCTCGGCATGTGCAGAGACTGGCGGCAGTGGACCTTGACTTTGAAGCCATGGGCCGATGCGCCATCGACAAACTTGCCGAACTGGGGCACCGCAATCTGCTGTTTGTCGGTTCTCCGGTCAGCGCCTACCTATCCAAGGTGAATTTTCTGGTGCGCACGCGAGACGCGATTCTTTCCAGGGCTCGATCGCTCGGCATGCATGTGTCATTTGCCTCGACCAGCGACGGTGGCTTGGAGGAAATGCGTCGTTTGGCCGATCGCATGCTGTCTGCATCCTCTGCGATCACAGCGGTGCTAGGCCAATGCGATCCTCACGCTTTGACGAATCTATCGGCTGTATTGCACGAGCGCGGCATGAGCATACCCGATGACCTCTCGATGATCGCCCTCGGCTCGTTCGGCTACGCCTCGGCCATGGGCGTGAGAATCGATGAGATTCCCATGCAGCCTTACGCGACCTGCGGGCGTGCTGTGGACCTGCTGATGGAGTTTATCGAAGGCAAGCGCCAACGCCCTGCAGATGGCCTGACGGAACTGGTGCCGGTGCAATACTTGCAACGCGGAAGCGTAGGGAAAACCATCGCGCCAGTTCATCGAAAAACATCGAAATAATTTTCAACGCGAATCTGCTGCCAATATCCTGACAATCAAGAAACCGGAAGGGAACCAAGACTGCGGCGATGTCGACGCAACGGCTTTCCGGGAATGAAGAAAGCGAGGAAGCATGAACCATTTAAAGCGAACCGTTATCGCAGGCTTGGTGACGTTGAGCATGATAACTTCGCTGGCCGCTTGCGGAGGTAAAGACACTGCTGTCGATGCCCCTGATGACGGCTCGGAGATGACGGTTGAGGTGTTCGACGCCTTGGCCAACTATCAGGGCGAGCAGAAGGGCTGGTTCGCCAAGCTCATTAAGGATAAGTTCAACATCAAGCTCAACATCATCGCCCCGAATGTGGCGGGCGGTGGTTCCACACTGTTCGACACTCGCTCTGCCGCCGGCAACCTCGGCGACATCATCATTATGGGCAGCGGCAGCGGGCAGGCGGAACGCGTAGTCAAAGCCGGTCTGGTGGCGGACCTGAGCGACTATATCGACGACACCGAATATCTCAAGCAATACCAAGGTGCCATCGACGAACTCACCGCAACGGCCAACCAGCAGGACGGCGTATGGGGCATCCCCACGTCGGTTTCGTCGCTGTCGCCTTCGGAATCCAGCGAGGGTGTGGAACCAACCTTTGGGCCATTCGTGCGCTGGGATTACTACAAGGCCATCGGATACCCGCAAGTCGCCACGCTGGAAGACCTGCTGCCAGTGCTTAAGGACATGCAGGACAAGGCTCGTGCAACCGAAGGCACCAACGATATCTACGCGTTAAGTCTGTTCAAAGATTGGGACGGCGAGGCCATGCAGAACGGCTACCAGTTCCCGGCGTTCTACGGGTACGCCGAGGGCCTAGGCTACGTACTGACCAAGTATGACGGCAGCGACTATCAATCGCTGATCGACGAAAACAGCCAATATGTGCGTGCGCTGAGATTCTTCAACAAGGCCTACCAGATGGGCTTGGTCGATCCCGAATCGACCACGCAGAACTATGACACCATGTACTCGAAGTACAAGGAAGGCAAGGTGCTGTTCTCCTTCTGGCCGTGGCTGGGGCAGGCCGCCTATAACACCACAGCCAACAAAGAGGCCGGCAAGGGCTTCATGATGCTGGACATCGACGATATGACCATCGCTTCCAAGGGCGCGCAGCCCAACGGCACCAGCACCTTCATCGCCGTGGGCGCGAAGGCCAAGAACAAGGAACGTTTGGTGAAGTTCATCGACTGGCTCTACTCGCCCGAAGGCATTCAGGCATCGGGTTCGCAAACCAACGGTGCGGCCGGCATCGAGGGGCTGACTTGGCAGCTGAACGACGCGGGAGCGCCCAAGCTGACTGATTTTGGCGTCAAAGCAGTGTCTGGTGAAAGCGTGAATGTGCCGGAAGAGTACGGTGGTGGCGGATATACCGACGGTGCCTCCCAGCTGAACGTCAGCACCGTGCTGAACAAGGACACCGATCCGAATACCGGCGCTCCCTACAACTATCAAATGTGGGATTCCGAACTTGCCAAGCGTGACACCGCGCTTGATAAGGATTGGCAGGAACATATGGGTGGCGCCCGCACCACCATGGAGTTCCTGGAAGCCAACGACAAGTTGGCTGTGATTCCGGGCGCGACGTATGTGGCTCCCGACGAGGATTCCAAAATCACTGCGGTTCGTGGACAGATCAAGACCGCCGTGGTCAATGCCTGCTGGCAAGCGGTGTTCACCGACAGTGACGACGAGTTTGATGCCGTCTGGTCCCAAGGCGTCCAAAACGTTGAGGCGCTGGGCTATGACGAGGTGTATCAGATTGATCTTGCTAATAGCAAGGCGATGACGGAGGCTCGTCAGGCTGTGGAAGATGAGTATCAGGACCGCGGATAGGAGCTGTTGATCCTGCGGTTGTTTGCTTAGGCCGTCACCGTTCTCATGCTAGGTAGGTGCGTGGGGCGGTGACGGCCTTTTGTGTCATGACCCCTGAAATATCGATGTATTTCGGGGGTTGTGATTATGGGGTGCATCACTACCCTCGAAATGCGATGGTATTTGCGGGGCAGTGATAGTTGCTTCGTATCACTACCCCTGAAATATGGAGGTATCTGTGAGTTGTGATAGGCGCCATTAATCACAACCCCGAAAATATGCCGATATTTATGGGGTTGTGATGAATGCCGCGGATCACGACCCTGAATATATGCCGGTATATGTCGGGTTGTGACGGTCGCGAAAATCAATACCCCCACAATGTGCTGGTATTTGTGGGGTTGTGATAGTCGGCGCTGGGCGTAGTGCCTCGAATATACATCGAATGTACCCGGCATATGCCCGCAAGATTCTTCGGAAACTGACATCGGACGACGATTCGTCGACCGACGGCGTTCGAGAGTGATTTTCCGCTGAAAAAGAACGTTTTCCACCCCTGTTGCAGGCTTCCTGATTACGCTATAGTTACAGAAAGCTGGCAAGGGAGGGTGTGATGGCTGTGCGACCGCAAGTACTAGTGTTCGATGTTGGACCGTATTTCATTCGTCATGCCCTATTTACGGACGGCGAACCGGGCATGGTCGGCTCGATCGTCACCCCATCGGACGGTGCGGAATCGTTCTACCGCGCCTTGGCGGACGTGTCCAATGCGCACGGCGACAAACTCGATGGCATCGCCATCAGCTTCCCCGGCTTTGTGGATGTCAAACGTCAGAAGACCATTACTGCGGGGCCATTGCCGGCGCTGTACAAACATTCGGTTGCCGATGAGCTCAAGGAATATCTCGATCATCCGGTGCCAGTATGGCTGGAAAACGACGCGAACTGCGCCGCCATCGCCGAGCAGCGCAGCGGCAACGCCCGCAAACTTCAGGACTTCGTGTTGGTGACCGTAGATCATGGCATCGGCGGTGCCGTGTTCCTCGACGGCAAAATCCACCGTGGGCGCGATTGGCGCGCCGGCGAATTCGGCATGATGATTACCAATTATGAGGCCGGCGGCGTCAGCAATCTGCACACGTATGCCTCCACCGCGGCGTTGGCGGAGCGATGGGCCGAAGCCGCCGATGCTCCGGCCGACAGCGTGGTGGCCACTAGTATGCTGCGGCGACTGGGGGAGCCGCAGGTACGTGAAATCGTGGAGCGATGGGCCGACTATCTGGCCGTGGGTATTTTCAATGTGGTGTCGGCGTTAGATCCCGAATGTGTGCTTATCGGCGGTGCCGCCAGCCGCGAGGTGACGCTGCTGCCGCTGCTGCGTGAGGCGTTGGATCGTATTCCTTATTGGAAGGATTTCCGCACACCGATCAAGCGTTGCCGTCATTCGGGCAACGCTGGGTTGATCGGGGCATATTACGCGTTCATGATCGAGGTCATGCACGAGAGCGAGCCTGAAGCGTAAGTGGCAAGCGGTTCCAAGCGGTTGCCGTACGAGAGTATCGGGGCAGGAAGCTGAGGAAAGCCGCGGGCCAGGAAAATCATCGCCATATCAGCGCGGGTGTCAGCAGTACGTGCCGGGAATCACTTTTTGCTGCGGTTGTTGCGGAATGCGGTGAGACGGTAGCCGCGCCGTGGAATGATGCGTCGTGTGTGACCGGCGCCGAGGTTTGCGCAGGAACTGCGCTGCACTGTGCATGCGATGCAGCACCATCCAGCTGCTGTTGGATAATGCGGACGATTTCCTGTGCACAGGCGGTAAGCGGTTGATCGATAGTGGGGAATCCGAACGACTGCGATGAGACGGTGTTGTCGAATCCGGTGACCGTGATGTTGTGCGTCGGCGATGCCGTCAGTGACATGACTGCGCCGGCTGCCAACGTATCGCTGACGCAAACGATGGCGTCAAGGTCGGGCTGACGTTCCAGCAACGTCAGACAGGCTGCGTGCCCGGCGGCGATATCGTCCAGAGCGTCAACGCAGAGTGCGTCGAGTTGTTGTTCGGACGCCATTTTTGCAGCGAGCAGCGTGTCTCGCCATCCGGCTTTTCGGTCATCGCCGGTTCCCGAGGTGCCGGGCCAGCCTATGAATCCGATGCGCTTGTGGCCGGTGAGGATGAGTTTTTGGGTCATCAAAGCGATACCTGCATATCCGTCGACATCGACCCATGGCACGGTTGGATCGTTCATGTTGGATTCGCCCCAAGGGCGTCCGAACAGCACAAAAGCCTGCTTATGCTCAATAAGCCAGGGGATGCGTGGATCGTTGTGAACCGTGTCGGCAAGTACGAAGGAGTCGACGTCGCCTCCCGCGGTTAATGATTCGAATTGGCGGATTTCGTCGGATTTCGAGTCGGTTTTGTACAGAATAATCCGCAGATTGTGCGCGTCGGCTTCGGTGGCGATGGCGTGTAGAAAACGATCGTATACGCGCGAATAGCTGACCGGAGCGATGCCGATGGCGATGGTGTTGCTGCGTTGCGTGCGCAGTCGACGCGCCGACGCGTTGGGCGTATAGCCGAGTTCGTCGATGGCGGCGGCGACGAGGCTGCGGGTGCTGGCTTTGACGATGCCAGGATTATTGAGGTAGTTGGAAACAGTTTGGGGGGAGACTCCGGCACTTCGTGCCACGTCTTTGATGCTGACCATGATTCCTCCCTGTTTCGATGCGTCGGCCATGTTGGCGACGTTGATTCCCGTTCTTCACATTGTAACGATAGTTCCGATTTGACATAAGGGAAAAATATGTTTAGTATGAAGTTACTTTTAGAACGTAAAAATTAAAAACGGCAATATTCGACGAGGAATAGCACGTTACGCGCTGTTAGTGCAAGCTAAGCAACAGGTAAAGCCTCTGAAAATATTACTGAGAAAAATTTTAACGTTCTAAAAAACAAGCGCAAGAGTTGCGCAACCGCAGAGGAAAGGAACTCGACGATGAGGAAGCGATTCACGGTGGCGATGGCTGCGACCGCGGCGATGGTAATGACGCTCGCGGGCTGCGGAAACGGCTTCGACGACACCTCCAACACTTCGGATGGCGGAGCGACCTCCGACAATTCCAAGGCGCTGACCGTGCTCATCGGTTCGTCCGGTGATGCCGAAACCGCGTCGGTGAAGAAGGCCGTGGCCGCATGGAGCGAGAAGTCCGGGCAGAAGGCCGAGGTTCAGGTGGCCAACGATATGGCTCAGCAGCTTTCGCAGGGATTCGCTGGCGGCTCTCCCGCCGACGTGTTCTATCTGGCACCTGAGCAGCTTGCCGGCTACGCGTCGAACGGTTCCCTGCTGGCATACGGCGATCAGCTGACCAATAAGGATGATTTCTACGACAACCTGCTGCAGACCTTCACCTACGACGGCAAGTTGTACGCAGCACCCAAGGACGTCTCCACGCTGCAGTTGGTCATCAACACTGACATGTGGTCCGCTGCAGGCCTGACCGACGCCGATTACCCCACGTCGTGGGACGAACTGGCACAGGTCGCCGAGAAGCTGACCACCGATGATCACGTTGGTCTGGCATTCAGCGGCGAATACGCTCGCGTGGGTGTGTTCATGAAGCAGGCCGGTGGCGGTCTGGTGAGCGACGACGGCACCAAGGCCATCGCCAACAGCGATGAAAGCGTCGCTGGCCTCGAAGAAGTGAAGACGCTGCTGGACAGCGGTCATGCCGCCTACGCAGCCGATCTTGGCACCGGCTGGGGTGGCGAGGCCTTCGGCACTGGCAAGGCTGCCATGGCCATCGAAGGCAATTGGATTACCGGCGGTCTGGCTGCCGACTATCCGGACGTCAAGTACCAGGTTGTTGAGCTGCCGGCCGGTCCTGCCGGCAAGGGCACCATGCACTTCACCAACGGTTGGGGCATTGCCGCGGACAGCCCGAATCAGAAGGGCGCAATCGATCTGGTCGAATACCTGACCAGCGATGACGTGGTGATGCAGTTCGCCAAGGACTTCGGCATCATGCCGGCCACCACCTCGCTGGCCGACAAGTGGAAGTCCGAGTTCCCGGAGCTGTCCGCGTTCATGGATGGTCTTGAGTATTCCGTCACTGTGCCTACGGCTAAGGGTGCGGCCGATGTCATTACCGATTTCAACGCACAGCTCGAAGGTCTGCGCAACGGCGACGTGAAGTCGATTCTTGACAAGACCCAGACCAACCTCGAATCCATTCTGCAGTAGTCGCAGATACGGCGGCAACGGCGCAAACAGCAGCGGTAACAACAGTGGCAGCGGGAAGCGTTGCTCTCTGACGAACGGAAAGCAACGTTTCCCATCTCAAGGAGGAGATGAATGAAGCCAAGATCAGCGCGCGCGGCATCCTCGCAGCGCATCAGTCGAAAAGAGGAGACAATCTCCGGTTGGCTGTTCTGCCTGCCGATGATCGTCATCCTTGGAGTGTTCCTGTTCATTCCGATTGTGATGGCTCTATGGGTGAGCTTCTCCAACTGGACCGGACGCGGTACGCCCTTCGGATCCAATGTTCAATTCATTGGTCTGAAGAACTATACGGATGTGCTGGTCAAGCCAGGACTGGCGCAAAGCGATTTCGGCACCGCCATTCGCAATAACCTGTGGTATACACTGCTGGTCATTCCGCTGCAGACCCTGCTGAGTCTGCTGCTTGCGGTGATGCTGAACCGCAAAATTCTCAAGGCTCGCGGCTTCTTCCGTACGGTGTTCTATTTCCCTTCGGTCACTAGCTCCGTGGCTATCACCGTGCTGTGGCTGTTCCTGTTCAACGCCTCCGGCACCATTAACGCAGTGCTGGGATGGTTCGGCATCAACGGGCCGAACTGGTTCAACGAACCGACTGGCATCATCCATATTCTGTTGTCGGCATTCGGCGTGGACGCCGGCCCTGCCGCTCTCACCGAACACAGCTTCCTCGGCGTGAGCCTATGGGACTGGCTGTCCGGCCCATCGGTTGCCATGTTCGCCATCATCCTGATGGTGGTATTCACCACTTCCGGCACCTACATGCTGATGTTCATCGCCGCGCTGCAAAGCATCGGCGAGGCCACCGAAGAAGCCGCCATCATGGACGGTGCCACATCCTGGCAGCGTCTGTGGAAGGTGACCGTGCCGCAGCTTAAGCCCACGATTTTCACGGTTGTTACGCTCGGCATCATCGGCACTTGGCAGGTGTTCGACCAGATCTACACCGGCACGCAGGGCGGACCGGCGAAGACCACACTCACACCCGCTTATCTGTCGTATAGTGCAGCATTCAACAGCCAGGAATGGGGACGCGGTGCCGCAATCTCATTCGTACTGTTCCTCATCATCATTGTTATGACCTGGATGCAGCGCCAGCTGATGAAAGACAAGAAAATGTCTCGCCGTCGCCAAGCTGATTACGCGGCGATGAAGGCCGAAGCCCGTGCGATGAGCAAAGACGAGATCATGTCGCTCGGCCGGCCATCAGCGAACAAGCCCTCGGGCGGTGCAGCTCGTGCAAGCGTTACCGAAGCAGTTGCAACAAGGAAGGGAGCCTGACATGACCGGCCATACCAAAGCACACACGATGGTAGGCAAGTCGTCGCAATCGTTACCCAAGCGCATCCTGCACAGCGGCGTCATTCTGTATGTGGCGCTGGCGTTCCTGGCATTGATCTATATCATGCCGTTCATCATCCAGGTTGCAACCTCATTCAAAACCGACGCAGACGCCACGGCCAATCCAGTGTCGCTGATCCCACAGGTCTGGACCACGGCCGCCTACAGCAAACTGTTCCTCAACTCAGACTTCCCGGTATGGTTCAAGAATTCGTTCATCGTGACCATCGTGGTAACCGTGGGGCGTGTGTTCTTCGATTCGCTGGCCGGCTATGCGTTGTCCCGGCTGCAATTCCGCGGCCGTGACATCATCTTCGCCATGCTAGTGGCGGTGATGAGCGTGCCGATGGTGGTGCTGCTGATCCCGAAGTTCCTCATCATCAAATCCCTGGGCATCTACGACAGCTACGCAGGTATGATTCTGCCGCTGCTCATTGATGCGTCGGGCGTATTCATTATGAAGAACTTCTTCGAGTCGATCCCCCGCTCCGTCGAGGAGCAGGCGATGATCGACCGCGCCGGCACCTTCCGCATCTTCTGGCAGATCGTCCTGCCCATGGCGCGTCCGGCGCTGGTGACCATCTCCATCCTCTCCTTCCAAGGGTCATGGAACGAACTGTCCCACTTCATCGTTTCCACACAGTCGTCGTCGCTGACCACGCTGACCAAAGGCGTCGCCTCGCTGGCATCCGGGCAGCTGTCCTCCGGCAACCAGTACCCGGTCAAACTCGCCGCAGCCGTAGTGATGACCATTCCCGTCGCCGTGCTGTTCTTTATCTTCCAGAAGCGAATCATGAACTCTTCGGAAGGGTCGGTTAAGGAATAACCGACCACTGGCTCGCCGGCTTCGGCAGCATTGCGAATGCAAACACACGCCCGCTTACGCACACACTTGTTACGCACACACTTGTATTTTGGAGAAAACAACCATGACTACATACAACGAACGACAGCCGTGGATGCAGGATTTGATTCCGCTGATCGCCGCCCCCGCACAGCTTTGGTGCACGTCCGATGGTTGCGTCGGTGACATCGACGGCGTTGCCATCCGCTCAGGTGCCGTTGGCATCGACGGCCTGTATGTGGGGGACACCCGCGTACTGTCTTCGATTCAGTGGATGGTGGATGACGAAACTCCCACGCCGATTTCCTTCCGCGCTATAAGCCATGATGCCAGCGTTGGCACATTGATTGCTCGTGGAATCGATGGGGCTACGGTTGATCCTGCCGTACGGTTGGATGAGCATCGTCACCTGACGCCAGCCGGACTGACGGAACGTATGGTGGTGCGCAGTTCGCTCGATCATGATATCGACATCACGCTGCGTGCAACGGTTCGCATGGATATGGCCACCATGCAAGAAGTCAAAGGCGGTGCGAAATCGTCGGCGGTCTCGAATGGAACCGTCACGATTGCGCAGGAAGCATCCGATCGTGTTCATGTTGTCTGTGGGCCGGTGACCGCCGACATCGATATGTCTGACGTCGATATGTCCGACGGCGCGATGGATACGCCTGCGGATGCAGGCACGGCCTTATCTATGAAGGCGCAGCCGGCATTGTCTATCGATGGCATGGTTTGTGAGATGCGTTGGCCGCTGCATGTGGCTGCACGCGGCAGCGCGACCGCGGCATTTACGATTGCCGTCGCATCGTCAAACCAGCCTGTTATTGATGCACGCACCACCTGCCCATGGCAAGATGTGCGCGTCAGTGCGGCTGACAGCCGTGTATCGCGATGGGTGAACGCTTCGCTGGGCGATCTTGCCGGACTGCGCATGTCGGTGCCGGCGCTGCCGGATGACGAGTTCCTCGCCGCCGGCGCCCCCTGGTTCTTCACCCTGTTCGGACGTGATTCGCTGTGGGCCGCACGCTTCATGCTGCCGCTGACCACAGTCACGGCGATGGGCACGCTGCGCACGCTGGCGCATTTCCAAGCCACGGCATCGGATCCGGAAACCAACGCCGATCCAGGAAAGATTCCCCACGAATTGCGCGGAGAAGCGGTGGTGTCGGAAGGCGCGTTCGCCAGCGACGGCATGAGCCTGCCGCCACTGTATTACGGCACCATCGATGCCACTCCACTATGGATTATCTTGCTTGGTGAAGCATGGCGATGGGGTGCTCCCGAAGATCAGGTGCGTGAGCTGCTGCCCAATCTCGAAGCCGCACTGGCCTGGCTGCGCGATTGGGGCGATTGCGACGGTGATGGATTCCTGGAATACATCGACCGTTCCGGCCATGGCCTAAGCAACCAGGGATGGAAGGATTCCGGCGATTCCGTACGCTGGCATGACGGCAGTATCGCCGAGGGACCGATCGCGCTGTGCGAAGTGCAAGGATACGCCTATCAGGCGGCACTTGCCGGTGCTGATCTGCTTGACCATTTCGGCCGCGACGGCGGTGATGCGTGGCGTGAATGGGCGGCGCAGCTGAAAGCACGATTCAACAAAGCCTTCTGGGTTGATGACGGCAACGGCCGATATCCTGCAATCGCCTTGGATGCGCGGAAACGCCCGGTGGACTCACTGACCAGCAATATCGGACATCTGCTTGGCACCGGTATCCTCGACGAGCGCGGTGTGGCTGATGTTGTGACGAGGCTGATGGGCGACGATATGATGAGCGGCTACGGCGTGCGCACCATGAGCGCGGACTGCGGCGGATACTGGCCGCACAGCTATCATTGCGGATCCGTTTGGGCGCATGACAGTGCGATTGCCATGTGCGGTCTGCGCGACGAAGGATATGTGACGGAAGCGGTGCGTGTTGCGGAAGGGCTGATACGGGCGGCAGACGCGTTCGACTATCAGATTCCCGAACTATATTCCGGCGATTCATCCGACTGTGGTGGCCCGTCGCCTTATCCTGCCGCCTGCCATCCGCAGGCATGGTCGGCGGCCTCCTCGGTTGCCGTGCTGTCGGTGCTGCTGGGATTGACGCCAGATGGCAGTACTCCGGTCGATTCGCCTCTGGCTCAGGACTTGCGTCTTGAGCGAGGGGAGTAGCAGTCGAAACCTTGCGTTGCCGTCATTCCGGCAACGCAAGGTTGATCGGGGCATACTATGCGTTCATGATCGAGGTCATGCACGAGAGCGAGCCTGAAGCGTAAGCGGCTCCAGGCATTTGCCGCTTGAGGCGTCGTATTCGGACGGATCCAAGAATCCCGCCCAATCGCTGGCGGGGAACATTTCGTCGGAGAAATGCGCCCATTCCTCCAGCAGATTGAAGGAATGATCGGCCAGCCAACGATATTGCAGGCCGTCCATCGCCGACATGGCCAGCGTGTGCAGGTGGAAGAAGCGTTCCGCATCGAACGATTCAGGCAGCACCCAGGGCATCGAGTTGACCAGGTCCCAGTTGCGTTGCTGGCGGCCCACGAAAAACCCGTGTGCCGGATGATCCGGGGTCAGTGCCTCGCCGTTTAACGTGGAGAACAATCGCACCATTTCCGGGCGTTGCTGGTTGTACAGCACAATGTTGAGGCAGTATCGGGGGAAGAACATCACTCGGTGGCCATCGCAGTCCGTCAGGGTGGCGGAGGATGCGTTGAATTCGTCGGCGTCGGGCGTATCGTAGCCCTCGGCCAGCACCATGCGCAGCAAATCATCCTTGGAACGGATGTAATGGTAGAGAGCCGCTTCGGTAATGCCGATTTCGTCGGCGATATCCTGCAGCGACATACCCCAGAAGCCCTTCTGTGCAATCACGCGGGTGGCGGCTTCGAGGATCTGCAGGTGGCGTTCTTCCGGGGTCATACGCTTGCGTTTGACGAAGGTTTTGCCCGCGGTCACATCGCGGGCCACCGTCGCTTCAGCGTCGCCGTTCGATGCGGCGGACCAGTTCGTTGGTTTGTCGAGAAACGGCTCCCAGACTGCGGCGGTCATGCTCATTCCTTCTCGAATAGTCTGCCCAACCATGCGCAGGCCAGTTCGGGCCAGCGCTGGATGCAGGGGAAGACGTTGCCCTTGCCGCCCCAGGCGGTTTCTTCGGTGCCGAGCGCCAGGCCGTGGCCGCCTTCGGGGAAGAGGTGCGCTTCGACGCTGACGCCGGCGGCCTTGCAGGCCTCGATCAGCATGAATGTATTCTCCACTGGCACGCAATCGTCGGGTATGGTGTGCCAGACGAATACCGGCGGCGTTTTCGCGTCGATATGTCGTTCGATGGACAGTTTCTCCAGCCAAGCCGGATCATCCTTATTCTCGCCAAGCAGCGCTTCGAAGCTGCCGCGATGGGCGAGCTTGCCTGAGGTGATCACCGGGTAGGCGAGCATCAGCGCGTTCGGACGCACGGCGTCGGGATCGTAGCCCAGTTCGGCCAGATCGTCGTCTCCGGCGCTGGTGGCCAGATTGGCCGCCAGATGGCCGCCAGCAGAGAAACCAATCACCGCCACCTGATCGGGCTGCACATGCCACTGCTCCGCATTGGTGCGAATCAGGCGCATCGCCTCGGCCGCTTCGGCCAATGCGACCGGGTAACGGCTGGGGGCCACCGAATAGCGCAGCACGAACGCCTGATAGCCGGCGGCAAGGAACTTCATGGCAATAGGCTCCGCCTCACGATCGGAGGTCATCGCATACCCTCCGCCGGGAATCACCAGCACCGCCGGGCGGCGACGGTTCATATCAACTTCTGGACTGTTATCGAGGCAATAACCGATGAAACGGGCTTCGGAGCCGTCAAGACCGGTCAGTGTCTGTTCGAAATACTGCATATGCCCTTCTTTGGTCGGAACGTGTGTGGCCTGTATCCGTGGCCTGCGCTGGAGTGTGTCATGCAACTGCCCAGCGCAATGGGTTATGTTCGTCATATTATGCCGCCCGGCACACTGGTGCGCGCCGGGCGGGCATTCATGGACGCTTTATGAACATGTATGGATATTGGTTATGAACGTCAGAACGTGGCCTGCACATCCACCGTGCCGCCGGCCGTGGTCGGTGCCGGCACCACGCCACCTTCGACGGGCTGTCCGTCGACGATCAGCGTGCGCTCGCCGGTGCGCTGCAGTGTGATGCGGTAGGTGACGCCGCGCCACACGCGGGTGACGGTCAGCTGCGTGTATTCGCCCGGCAGATGCGGTTCGATGGCCAGACCATCCAGCGTGGGGCGCACGCCGAGCAGATACTGGGAGACGTTCACGAACGTCCACGCGGCGGTGCCCGTCAGCCAGCTGTTCTTGCCTTCACCGGGCGTGGGAGCTTCGGGGCCGGCAACCATCTGGCAGTAGACGTAGGGCTCCACCTTGCGCACGTCGGAATGCTCCTCAAGCCATGCCGGGCAGTTGCGCGTATACACGGCGAAGGCTTCGTCGTCATTGCCGGCCAGTGCGTTGGCGATGGAGATCCACGGGTTGTTGTGGCAGAAGATGCCGCCGTTCTCCTTGTAGCCGCGCGGATAGGTACTGATTTCGCCCAGTTCGATGCGGTAGGTGGAATAGGCGGGCGCGAGAATCGCGGTGCCCCAATCGCAGGTGAGGCGTTCCTTCACGGATTCGAGCGCGCGCCGGGCCTTGCCGTCGTTCAGGCCGATGCCGGCCATGACGCACATGCCCTGCGGCTCGATATAGATCTGGCCCTCGTTGTCTTGCGCCGTGCCGACCTTGCGGCCGTAGGCGTCGTAGGCGCGCACGAACCAGTCGCCGTCCCAGCCGGCGCTTTCGACGGCGGCGCGCACCTGCTCGACGGCTGCGCGCACCTGCGCGGCTTCGCGGGCGACCTCATCGGCCTGCATGCCGCAATCCTGCCCGTAATGTTCGAGGATGTCGGCGTACTGGGTGCCGTAGAGCACGAACATGCCGCCGATGAACACGGATTCGGCAATACCGGTGTCATTGTTCTCCACGGTTTGGAAGCTTTCTCCGGGGGTGTCGGAGAAGCAGTTGAGATTCAGACAGTCGTTCCAGTCGGCGCGACCGATCAACGGCAGGCCGTGCGGGCCCAGATGCTCGATGGTGAAGTTCGCCGAACGACGTAGGTGATCGAGCAGCGGGCGTTCGGAGCCTTCGACGTTGTTGAATGGCACTGGCTCGGTGAGGATGCCGGCGTCACCGGTTTCGGCGAGATAGGCGTGGGTGCCGGCGATCAGCCACAGGGGATCGTCGTTGAAGCCGCCACCGATGTCGGCATTGCCCTTTTTGGTCAGCGGTTGGTACTGATGCCAGGCCGAGCCGTCCTCCATCTGGGTGGAGGCGATGTCGATGATGCGCTGGCGGGCACGCTCGGGCACAAGGTGCACGAAGCCGAGCAGATCCTGGTTGGAATCGCGGAATCCCATGCCGCGACCCATGCCGGACTCCCAGTAGGAGGCGGAGCGGGACATGTTGAATGTGACCATGCACTGGTACTGGTGCCAGATGTTGACCATGCGGTCGAGCTTGTCGTCGCCGGAGCTGACGTTGTAGATGGCGAGCAGGCCGTTCCAATAGTCGGCCAGTTCTGCCAGCGCTGCGTCGACAAGTTCGGCGCTGTTCAGACGTGCGAACAGCTCATGGGCCGGGGCCTTGTTGATGATGCCGACCTTGGCCGGATCGTTCGGATCCTCCCACTTGGCATCGTTGGGCACCTCGATATAGCCGAGGGTGAATACCAACGTCTCGCTGGCACCCGGTGCCAGGGTGACGCGCACGCGGTTTGCGGCGATCGGGTACCAGCCGTGCGCCACGGAATTGTGCGCCACGCCTTCGGCGATTGCCTGCGGGGCATCCCAGCCGTTGAACTGGCCCAGGAATTCGTCGCGGCTGGTGTCGAAGCCGATGGTGGGATGGTTCACGGCGAAGAAGGCATAGTGGTTGCGACGTTCTTTGAATTCGGTTTTGTGATACAGCAGGGTGGCGTCGGCCTGCTGCTCCACTTCGACCTCGCCGGTGGAAAGGTTGCGCTGGAAGTTCGACGAGTCGTCGACGGCGTTCCACAGGCACCATTCCACTGCGCCGGTCACGTCGATGATCTGCTCGCGGTCGGTGGTGTTGGTCAGCGTGAGTTTGTTGACCTCGGCCGGGGTGTGCAGCGGCACAAATGCGGTGAGGGTGGATTCGATGCCGTTCTTGGCCGCCTCGAACACGGTATAACCGATGCCTTGGCGGCAACGGTAGGAATCCAGCGGGGTTTTGGCGGGCAGGAAGGTGGGGGACCAGGTGTCGGCGGGCGTGAGGGTGCCGTTATCGTCGCGCATCTGGGTCAAGTAGTACGAGCGGGCGCCGGTGTCTGCGGGGACGTTGTTGTAGCGGTAGCGGGTGATGCGGCGCAGCTTGGCGTCCTTATAGAACGAGTAGCCGCCGCCGGTGTTTGAAATAAGGGAGAAGAAGTCCTCGTTGCCCAGATAGTTGATCCACGGCAGTGGGGTCGCCGGGGTGTCGATGACGTATTCGCGTGCGGCGTCGTCAAAATGTCCGTACTTCATTGTGCTCCTTTCGTGCGGCATCATTGCTGTACACACGACTATATCATGTTATTTATAAGATTATAAATAACAGAGAGTGCGAGTGTGGCGCTGCTGGCGTACTTCGGCTGTCGGTTTGTGCGTTTGGCCTGCTGGTTTGCACGGTTCGACTGTGGAATTGTCATGTACATACGTAACTAACTCGCAGTCGTATCGTGACAATCGACAGGCGAACCGTGCGGATTGCTAGGTGAACCGTGCGGGGCTGTGCGGATGAGCCGCGCGTATGCCCCGCGTGTCTTGATTTGCCCTCAAGCCCGGTTGAGCGTGTAGCATGGTTGGCCGTGTTGCCGCGCCGGCCGCACTCATCTGAACCCCCAACCGACCCTCGACCACTATGAAGTGAGCGTTATGTACGTCGATCCGAACCGCAATCAAAGTGCGGGCAACCTCAAATGGATCATGCCCTACTGCAAGCCCGACCTGCCACGCGTGGGCGGAGCCATCGCACTGTTCGTCGTCAACGACACGATGGCTCTGTCGATCCCGCTGGTCACCGGCATGCTCGTCGACCGGGTGATCACCGGCGGCGAAACCAATCTGCTGATTCCGCTGTGCGTGGCCATGATCATCATGACCCTGATCCGTGTGGCCTCACGCTACGGCTACGTGATGTTCATGGAACGCTTCGGGCAGAACACGATCTTCCGTCTCGTCTCCGACGAATACGAGAAGCTGCACAAACTCGACTTCACCTACTTCAACCACACGCGCACCGGCGACATCATGAGCCGCATGACCTCCGACACCGACGCGATCCGCCACGCCCTGAGCTGGGTGAGCTACAACATCCTCGACTGCGTGGTGATGTTCGTGGGCGCGCTATGCGTGATGTTCGCCATCGACTGGCGTCTGGCGCTGGCGCTCGCCGCCATCACGCCGCCGCTGTTCGTACTCACGCGCGCGCTGTCGGGCCGCGCCAGGCCGCTGTTCCTTGCCATCCGCAACTCGCTGGCCGAACTCAACTCGATGGTTGAAGAGAACATCGAAGGCAACCGCGTGGTCAAGGCCTTCGTGCGCGAACCGTTCGAAACCGAGAAATTTGACGCCCACAACGACGATTACATGAACCGCAACATGGCGCAGGCCTATAACACCGCCCGCTTCATGCCTTGGCTGGACGGTCTCGGCTTCTCGCTGCAGCTCATCACGCTCGGCCTCGGCGGCTTCCTGGTGATCCGCGGATATATGACCCTCGGCAATCTCGTCAGCTTCAACTCCTTCCTATGGATGCTCGACGGTCCGGTGCGCCAGTCCGGCTGGCTGGTCAACGATTGGCAACGATTCAACGCTTCTTGCGTGAAAATCCGCAAACTGCTCACCGCCGAATCCCATATCGACGATCCCGCTGAAAGCGCAGCGAATGTTGCCAGCGCGTCGTCGGCTGACAGCACGGCCGCAGCAACCGCTACAGCTGCAACCGCAACAGCAACAACCACTACAACAACCGGCTCTACGACTACGCCGGTGTCCGCACCCGCAGCAGCCCGCACAATCCGCGGCGACGTACGATTCGAACACGTCGACTTCGCCTTCCCAGACGATCCGGACACCCCGATTCTCAAAGACATTGACTTCACACTGCCGGCCGGTGCCAAGCTGGGCATTCTCGGCGAAACCGGCTCCGGCAAATCCACGCTGGTCAATCTGGTGTGCCGCTTCTACGATCCGACCGCCGGCCGCGTGCTGGTGGACGGCATGGATGCGCGCGACTGGCCGTTGGCCACCCTGCGCTCCAAAGTGTGCGTGGTGGCACAGGATACCTTCCTGTTCTCCGACACCATCGGCGGTAACATCCTCTTTGGCGCATCCAACAGCATCGACTCGCGCAACAGCAACGCTGATGATGACAACTGCTGCGAGACGCGCGATCGCGACCGCCGCGACGACGATTACATTCGCCGTATGGCCGCCATCGCCGGCGCGGATCGCTTCATCAGCGCCCTGCCTGACGGCTACGACACCGTGGTGGGCGAGCGCGGCGTGGGCCTTTCCGGCGGGCAGAAGCAGCGTCTGTCGCTGGCCCGAGCGCTTGCCGACAATCCTTCGATTCTGATCATGGATGACACCACATCCGCCGTCGATATGGAAACGGAAGCGGATATCCAACGGCATCTGGCCGAACTGGAAGAGAAGAAAACCATCATCACCATCGCCCACCGCATTTCGTCGGTTAAGGACGCGGATCTGATTCTCGTGCTCGAACACGGCCGCATCGTGGAGCGCGGCACGCACGACGAACTGGTCAAAGCCCACGGTCGCTACTGGGACATCTACCACAAGCAGCTTGGCCTCGCCGCCGGCCGCGCGCAAGGATTCGAGGAATAGTCAACCATGGCACAACGCAACACGTATCGCGAGGATGAGGAACTCGCCGAACGCATCAACCTGCGTGACATTCTGCGCGTGGGCAAATACCTCAAACCCTATGTCGGTCAGGTCGCGCGCATTCTTGCGGTGGTCATATCGCTGAGCGTGATTCTGGTGAGCGTGCCCTATCTCACCAAAATCATGATCGACGAGGCGATTCCGAATAAGGATCTGCGATTGCTGGGGCTGCTGGTCGTAGTGCTCGCCGTACTTATCGTGATCTATGAGTTCGGCATGCGCTACCGCACCATCGCCATCACGCGTGTGGGTCAGCTGATGCTCAAGGACATGCGCCGCGACATCTTCACTCATATTCAGACGCTGCCGTTCAGCTACTTCGACTCACGCCCGCACGGCAAGATTCTGATCCGCGTGGTCAACTACGTCAACACCCTGTCCGACACCCTAAGCTCCGGCCTGATCACGGTGATCTCCGACGTGTTCACCTTCATGCTCACGCTGATCGTGATGTTCGTGGTCGATTGGCGTCTGGCCCTGTTCTCGCTGGCGCTCTTCCCGCTGCTGATCGCCTGGGTGCTGACGCTCAAGTACTTCCAGCGTCGCGCCTACCAGAAGCTGTCCAATAAGCAGAGCAACCTGAACGCCTACATCCACGAGTCGATCGCTGGCGTGAAAACCACACAGACCTTCGCGCAGGAGCGTGCCCAGTTCAACACCTTCCAGGAACAGCAGGGCGAGGTGCGTTCCGCATGGATGAAGGCTGTGCACGTGCAGTTCCTGATGTGGCCGGGCGTGCAGACCATCTCCGTGATGACCATCTGCCTGATCTACTTCCTTGGCGTCACCGGTTTCGGCGGGGTCACCGTGACCACCGGCACGCTGATCGCATTCGTCGGCTACGCGAACAACTTCTGGAACCCGGTGATCAATATCGGCAACTTCTACAACCAGCTGGTCACCTGCTCGGCCTATCTGGAGCGTATTTTCGAAACGTTGGATGTGCGCCCCGAAATCGAAGACAAGCCGGGCGCACGCGACCTGCCGCAGATCAAGGGTCGCGTGGACTTCAACGATGTGGTATTCCGCTACGAGCAGGACGGCCGCAACATCCTGAACTTGGTTGATTTCCACGTTGATCCGGGGCGCACCATTGCGCTGGTCGGCCCGACCGGTGCCGGCAAAACCACCATCGTCAGCCTGCTGTCGCGCTTCTATGATGTGAGCGAAGGCTCGGTAACCATCGACGGCCACGACGTGCGCGATGTTACGCTCGCCAGCCTGCGCCGCCAGATGGGCGTGATGCTGCAGGATACGTTCATCTTCTCCGGCAATGTGCGCGAGAACATCCGCTACGGCCGGCTCGACGCCACTGATGAACAGATTGAGGCCGCCGCGCGGGCCGTGCATGCGCACGAGTTCATTATGGAACTGCCCGACGGCTACGACACGACGGTTGAGGAACGTGGCTCGACGCTGTCGGCCGGCCAGCGTCAGTTGATCGCGTTCGCACGTGTGCTGCTGGCTGATCCGCGCATTCTGATTCTCGACGAGGCGACTTCGAATATCGACACTCGCACTGAGGAGGCGCTGCAGGCTGGTCTTGCAGAACTGCTCAAGGGGCGCACCAGCTTCATCATCGCGCACCGCCTGTCGACCATCGAGAACGCCGACGAAATCATGGTGATCGACCATGGTCAGATCGTCGAGCGCGGCTCGCACGCCGAGCTGCTGGAAGCCCGTGGTGCCTACTGGCGACTGTATGAATCTCAGTACGCTATGATTCGTGCGGCTGTTGCGTAAGGTACGTAGTTACGCTGAGCTGAACGGTTGAATAGCCCTGTATAGCTGCGAACGGCAGCTACGCTTCGGCGGCGGGTTTGCCAGCGACGGGTTTGCCAGCAGCGGATCCTGTGCCGGGCCTTCCAGTGTGGAAAGGCTCGGCACCGGACACGGTGGCGGTGCGCCAATCAGCAGGAGTGAGCTGGGTGAGTTTGCGGAACTGCCGGTAGAAATGCACTTCGGTGGCATAGCCGGCAGCGTGGGCTATCTGAGCCATGGTCATATCAGTGCCAGCGAGCAGCTCCTTGGCATACGCCACACGGGCATCGATCAGGTCGGCCTGGAACGAGACGCCGAACAATTCGGTGTATAAATGCTGAAAATATGATGCGCTGATGCCCAACTTGGCCGCAAGAGAGGCGGCCGAATACGCCTGCCATGGTTGCGAGCGCATATCAATGCGCAGCCGTTGCAAGCGGGCACGCCACGGATGGTACGGTTCGCTCGCGGTATCCGCGCAGACCGCGGCGATGGTGTTCAGCAGTACGCGCAGCAACAGATCCATATTGGTGTCGCGGCAGTCGGCCAAACCATAGCTGTGCTCCCACAGCAGCTGCTGCACCACCGGCCTCAGCATCGCCGGATTGGTCAGCCGCACAGGCTGATTGGTGGTGATGGATCGATAGCTTTGCATATCGCCATCGTCGCAGGTGAAATGAATCCAATCATCGCGGTAGCCGTGCTCAGTACTGTGGTTGACGTACGGCGTCAGCGGCGTGATCAGCATCAGACTGGGCGCAGGTGCCTGATACAGCCGGCCGTTGATAGTAAACGTGGTGCAGCTTCCGGTCAACAGCAGTACGTAGCGCGCCAGGCCGTTCGGGCGCGACAACGTGTACGGACCGGGATGATAGGTATCGACGCCACCGGTGATCAGATGGAACATGACGCCGATAGTAGCAGGGCGGCAAACCGGTGGATAGCAGTTGAATCGCAGGTGAAACAGTATGACGGCCGGTATGGTTGCCGGCAGATAAATAGCAGGATAGGTTAGGCATTCGCCATATCGGTTATACCGCCAAAGTCCGGAACTGCTACGGTGAAGGGCAATAGTCAAAACGATGTACGAAGGAGTGCCGTAGCAATGCACGAAGCCAACACCGCCGCACAAGCCGATACCACTACACAAGCCAATACCACTGCGCAAGTCAATACCGAGCAGTGGGCGCAGGAGATCGCCGACAAGATCATCGCCAAAATGCGAGTGGTCGCCGAACGCAACCAGCACACCGTGCCCTACACCACCGGCGAGGACGGTCGCTTCGACGACCACAGCGCTCCGGGGGCGATTAACTGGTGGACCAACGGATTCTGGGGCGGCCTGATGTGGCAGCTGCATCACGCCACCGGCGACGACCTCTATCGCACCATCGCCGAGGAGCTGGAAGGCAAGCTGGATGCCGTGCTCATGAACTACGACGGCCTCGACCACGACAACGGCTTCAAATGGCTGCCCACCGCCGTAGCCGACTGGCGTGAAACCGGCAATCAGGCCTCCCGCAACCGTGCGCTGCTTGCCGCCGCCAATATGGCCGGACGCTTCAACACAGCCGGCAACTTCATCCGCGCATGGAATTCGTGGGATGGCGAACCCAACACCGGTCGCGCAATCATTGACTGCATGATGAACCTTCCGCTGCTCTACTGGGCTTCGACGGAACTCGACGATCCGCGCTTCAAGCAAATCGCCGTAGCCCACGCGAACACCGCACAACAGCGCTTCGTGCGTGCCGACGGCTCGGTGCGCCACATCATCGACTTCGACCCCGCAACCGGCGAATACCTTGGCTCCCAAGGCGGTCAGGGCTACGGCCATGGCTCCTCCTGGACGCGCGGCCAAGCATGGGCGATCTACGGCTTCGCGCTGAGCTACATCCACACGCAAGACCCGCAGTATCTGGACACTGCCAAGCGCGTGGCCAACTACTTCATCGCCAACACCCCCGCCAACGGACTGATCCCCGTCGACTTCCGCCAGCCCGAAAACGTGACGTGGGAGGATTCCACGGCCGCCGCCATCGCCGCCTGCGGCATGCTGGAAATCGCCAAACAGTGCGAGGGCGAAACCGAGGCCGACGCGCGCATCTACCGTGACGCTGCGCTGCGACTGCTCAAGGCGCTCGCCGACAATCGCGTGCTGTGGGATGAGGGTCACGACAATCTGCTCACCCACTGCACGGCCGCATACCACGATAAGGATCACGAGTTCGCCATCATCTACGGTGACTATTACTTCGTGGAAGCCATCTGGAAGCTCACCGGCCGGGAGCTGTTCATCTGGTAGTGAGTTGCGGCACGGCAACGTAGCAACGCAGCATCAGCAACAACAGTAGTAACAGCAGCAACGTCAACACAGCAATTATCAATACAGAAAGCTGATAAACCATGGCAGGCAACGTATTTTGCCCCACAACCGTTGACCGCACGCTCAGCCCCTACACCGGGCTGACGCGCCAAAGCTGGATCGAAGCGGGCGAATACCTGCTCGAAGGCGCGTTCCGCCATATCCAGCACTTCGACGATCCGATGGTACTGCCCCGGCAGGTCGAAGGGGTGATTTATCCGCACGATCCCAGCAATGTGCAGCAGATCAAAGCCGAATACTTCGAAGGCCTGACGCGCACGATGTTTATCGCGGCACCCCTGATCCGTGAGAATCCGGGCCTGACATTGAACGGCATCAACCTGCGCGACTATTACAAGTCGCATATCCTCAGGGCCTGTACGCGCGGCGACGACCAGTGCGTGGGCTATTACGAGGATCTGTGCGCGTGGGCTGATGCCAGGCGTGCTGCGGCAGCCGAAGCCGATGGCAGGCCGGCACCGCACCAGCCGGGCTGGCATGTGTTCCAGCAGACCGTCGAAACCTGTGCGCTGGTAATCTGCCTGTGGATCACCAAGGATGTGATCTGGAACACCTATACCAAAGCCGAGCGCGACCGTATCGCCGAATTCCTCACCGGATACGCGAACGCACCCACCGCGCCGAATAATTGGCGACTGTTCAACATGCTGGATATGGCGTTCCTGAATATGGAAGGCTATCCGATCGATGAGCAGGTCATGCTCGAACATGCCACGCGCATTTGTGATTATTACGTGGGCGACGGCTGGTATCGCGACGCAGCCGCCTTCGACTACTACTCCTGCTGGGCGTTCAACGTGTACGCGCCGCTATGGAACCAGTGGTATGGCTACGAGCACATGCCGTATGTGGCCCAGCGCTTCGAGGAATGGTCCAATACGCTAATGGCCAGCTATGCACGCATGTTCGATCGCGACGGATTCACCACGATGTGGGGCCGCAGTAACGTCTACCGTTTCGCTGCGGTCAGCCCCTTTGCCGCGAACCTGACAATGCCGCGCCGCGACGGTCGTGATGGTCGTGAAGGCAACGCGTATGCCTTCGATCCCGGTCTGGCGCGACGCATCGCCTCCGGCTCGCTGATGCAGTTCCTCGGCCGCGACGACTTCCTGCATGACGGCGTGCCCACCATGGGCTTCTACGGCCAGTTCACACCGCTGGTGCAAGGCTATTCGTGCACCGAATCACCGTATTGGATGGGCAAGGGCTTCCTATGCCTGCTTCTGGACGCGGATCACCCGTTCTGGACGGCCACCGAGCAGGGCGGCCTGTGGGAGCAGCTTGGCGAAAACGACGTGGCGCAAACCGCGCTCGACGGGCCGGCCATCTGCATCTCCAACCATGGCGGCAACGGCGAAACCGTGCTGCGCACAGGCAAAGTGGAGCGAGGCCGCGACGACCTGCACGGCATGTGGAACTACGGCAAGCTCTGCTTCGATTCGAAATTCCCGTGGGAATCCACGCCAAAGCCCGAGACCGGTACTGCTGACGAATCGCAGAACACTGGTGAACAACTGGCCGCGCAACCGACCGTCCAGCCGGGCGCCGTGGAATCGCAGCAATACGTCATGCACGATCTGGTGGATGACACGCTGCAGTACGGCAACCTGACACTGTGGGGCGGGCAGAAGGACGGCGTGCTGTATCGTCGCCAGCATTTCGCCTTCCGCGGCGGCCAGGAGGGCAACGCCATCGACTTGGCGGATATCGCCCTGCCCTACGGCATTCTGCGCGCGGACAAACTGCGGGTCAACGGGCATCCGATCGAGCTGACCCTCGGTGCCTACGGTTTCGCCGACAACGGCACCGAAATCATCCGCCGCGAACGTCAGGGCGCGCAGGCCATCGTGCTTAAAGGCCACGATCACACCGGCCAGCCGCGCCAGCTCGCCATGACCGTATTCGACGGCTGGGAGGGCGTCGACGTGATGCATTCGGTTGGCAGCAACCCCGATTCGCCGCGCTCCATCGTGGTTTACGGGCGCACCGCACGCCGCGAACAGTACCATTTCGCACCCTACCTGCTGCTTTCGCAGGTCATCACCAAAGAGAGCCTCGACGATTTCAGCGACGACGAGCTCTTCCCGATCCGCTCCGTGGAATACACGGATCCGCAGTCGGTCGGCGCCTACGGGCCGGTGCGTCTCACCCTTGCGGACGGCACCGTGCGCACCATCGACTTCACTGGACTCGAAGGCCGGCTGATGCGCTGACGGGCAGCACTGACGGGCAGCTAGAGGAGCTGCAACGAGCAGATAGGGGATAATCCGGACCGATTACAACCGGTTTATCCCCAACCGGGACCGGTGTCGCGGGTAGGCTGGAAGCCATGAGCAAACACCATCGCGACCGCAGCTGGGCACCTGCCCCGGAACCCCTGCCCGAAGACGCCCGTACCATCGACAACCATACGCATGTGGCCTCTGTGGTGCCCTTCGCCCGCGCCATGGCACACGAAGCCGCTGAAAAAGGCCAGCCGGAAGTGCCCGTCTACGATGTGGACGAACTGCTGGAGCAGGCGCGCGCTGTCGGCATTGAGGGTATCATCGACTGCGGTTGCGAGCTGCCGCACCTGATGACCGCTGTCCAGATGGCCCTCGATCATCCAGGTAATGTGCACGCGGCGCTCGCAATACACCCCAACGAAGCCGTGCGCCACGGACACCGCGGCGTGCCAGGCCCGGACGGACTGCCGCTCACCTACAAGCCTTGGCACGATACCAGTTTCGACGATGCAATCGCCGAAGTGCACCGTCTCGCCACCACCTACCCCAACGAAGTCGTGGCCATCGGAGAAACCGGCATGGACCTCTTCCGCACCGGCGAAGGTGCCAAAGAACTCCAGCGCGAGGCCTTCCGTGCACATATCGCACTCGCCAAGGAACTGAACCTGCCCATGCAGATCCACGACCGCGACTCACACCGCGAAGTCATCGAAACCCTGCTTGCCGACGGTGCCCCCGAACGCACCGTATTCCACTCCTACTCCGGCGACCGTGACATGGCGCAAATCGCGCACGAACACGGCTGGTACCTAAGCTTCTCCGGCACTGTAAGCTACAAGGGCAACGACGGCATCCGCGAATCGGCCCGCGAGGTCGGGCTGAGCCATATCATGGTCGAAACCGATGCGCCCTACCTCACGCCCATGCCCTACCGCGGCCGCACCAACGCGCCCTATATGATCCCCTACACACTGCGGGCGCTCGCCGATGCGCTCGATCTGCCGTTGGCGCAGGTCGCGCAGGCCACGCGGCGCACCACGCGCGCGGTATATGGCGTGTGACGCTAGCCGTGACGACAGCCTGATGTCAGCTGTTATGTCAGCCGTGAAGCTGGCTGCGGCACGGCTTCGCGGAGGCGTTTCGTTGCCCTTTTGTTATGCCTTAAGTTGCTGGAATCGGCATAACGTGCATATACTGACGGCTTGTTTGTGAACAAGCCGTTAAAATGGTAACGGATTGATTAGGGAATACCGGCGTCGGAAGAGGTAGATTCCGCGTGTGAGCCAGGTATCAATACCGAGCGGGGCCCGGCTCCGCCAGGAGGATGCGATATGGCGGAGAACAATCCGCAGTCCGGCAGCAAAGCCGAGGAAGAGGCTTTGTTAAGGGCTGACACGTTTACCAATGCCCCCAAGGTCTCCCGACGCACACTCACCAAGGAAGAGCGCGAGCAGATCGCCAAACAGCGTGAGGCTGAAACCAAAGAGCAGGAACGACTTGCAGCCAAGAAAGCCAAAGGCCCCATCGGCCGATGGTGGCTGAGACTGCAATCCGGCCCCGATCGCGTCAGCTGGGGCATGGCCATCGTGGCGCTGGGCGTGGTGTACGGTGACATCGGTACCTCGCCCCTATACACCGCGCAAACCTTCCTTTCCGGGCAGGGTGGCCTCGCCGCCGCCAACCGTGAGGCAGTGCTGGGCATGCTGTCGCTGGTGTTCTGGTCGATTACGCTGATCACCACCGTCAAATACGTATTCATTGCCATGCGCATCGACAACAATGGCGAAGGCGGCATTTTCGCGTTGTATTCGCTGATTCGCCGCTACGGACGTTGGCTGGTGATTCCGGCCATGCTCGGCGGTGCCGCCTTCCTGGCCGACTCGGTGCTGACCCCGGCCGTGTCGATCAGCTCCGCAGTCGAAGGTCTTAAAACGATTCCGCTGATGGAACCGTTGTTCAAACAAAACACCGAACTGACCCTGATGATCACCGTGGTCATTATCGTGGTGTTGTTCTCCGTGCAGTCGCGCGGCACCGAACGCATCGGCAAGGTGTTCGGCTCGATGGTGCTCGTCTGGTTCTCCTTCCTCGCCGTTGTCGGCGTGGTGAACCTGTCCAATGATTGGACCGTGTTCGAAGCCCTGAACCCGATCTACGGCATCGAATTCCTGTTCAGCCCGCATAATGCCGCCGGCATCGCCCTAATGGGCACCGTGTTCCTGTCCACCACCGGTGCCGAAGCATTGTATTCCGATATGGGCCACGTGGGCCGCGGCAATATCTACTTCACCTGGCCGTTCATCAAGGTCGCGCTGGTGCTGTGCTACTTCGGCCAGGGCGCATGGATTCTGAAGAACCAGAACAATCCCGACCTTGCCCAAATCGACAGCCTTAACCCCTTCTTCCAGATGATGAGCCCGAACGTGCGCTACGTGGCCGTGGCACTGTCCGTCACCGCTGGCGTTATCGCTTCCCAGGCTCTGATCACCGGCGCGTTCACCATGGTTTCCGAAGCCACGCGCCTCAACTGGATGCCGCATCTGCAGGTGCGTTACCCGGCCCGTACCCGCGGCCAGCTGTACATTCCGGTTATCAACATGGTGCTGTGCGTTGCCACGCTGGCAGTGCTTGCGATCTTCCGTGACTCCGAACACATCTCCGCCGCCTACGGCTTGGCTCTGACCATCACCATGATCACCACCACCGTGCTGCTCGGCGTCTACCTGTGGCATGACGGCAAACGCATTGGTGCCATCATCTTCACGATTCTGTTCCTAGCGATCCAGATCATGTTCTTCGTGGCCTCCATGGCCAAGTTCCTGCACGGTGGCTGGTTCACCATGCTGCTCACGTTCGCGATTCTGGGCATTATGTACACGTGGAACGAAGGTACCAAGCTGGAACGCGCGCAACGTCGGCACATGCAGCCGCAGGACTTCCTGCCCGCGCTCAACAAGCTGCACGATGACTTCCGCATCCCCTATTTCGCGGACAATATCGTCTACTTGACCTCCGATTCGGAAACCAAACGACTCGACACCGACATCTTCTTCTCGATTTTCGCCGACCATCCCAAGCGCGCCCGCGCCTGGTGGGCCGTGTCGGTGGAAACCACCGATGAGCCGTTCACGCGCGAATACTGTGTGGAAGACTTCGGCACGAATTATGTGTTCCGTGTGCGCATGCGTCTGGGCTTCAAGGTTTCGCAGTCGCTGCCGGCCTATATCCACCAGATCATGCACGATCTGAGCAAAACTGGAGAACTGCCCAAGCAGAAGTCGATCTACCCCAAGGTCGATGCCGATCCGAACATCGGCACCGTGCGCTACGTGCTGATTCACAAGGCCCTGATGCCGGAATCCAAGGTGTCCGAGCGAGGCGCGCTGTCGCTGCGCATCAAGTATGCGATTCGCCATGTGGCCGGCTCGCCGACCAAGTGGTTCGGCTTGGCACCGTACAATCCGTTGATTGAAGTGCAGCCGCTGTTCGTATCCACGCGCAGGCCTCCGCGCCTGAAGCGCACCGACTTGCTTGAGCCTGCCCCCGTGCCTTCGCGTGGCAAGGCCGATCCGGCCGCCGCTCCTGATCCGCTTGATACCACCACTGGTCTCGGCCAGCTAGTGCGTGACTCCGAAGCCAAGACCGGGATCGATACTGAGGCTGGTGCCGGAGCTGCGGCCAAGGCCGGAGCCAAATCTGGGGCTGCGGCGAAAAACTAAGCAGTATCGGGCTGCGTCGGCTATATACGCTGGCAACTGCGTGCGCTGAGGTGACTGTCAACTGTGACTGTCACCTCAGCGTTGTATATAACAGTTGCTTGCGTTGATCTGCGTATGGTCTTCGTAGCTTGCGCACCTTATAAGCAATGGCTATAACGATGCCCGCGCGTTCGTGGTTGCGCTCGGCTACCTTGAAATACCATGTGCAGATTACTCGGATACGCGACGGCCGGATTCAACCTCAGCCTCACCGCCATGCTCGGTGAGAAGTATGTTGACGACTTCCGCGACCTGTCCGAGATTCACAACGACGGTTGGGGAGTGGCCCAGCTTGCCGACCCCGGCGAAACCCCATATGTGCGCGATGGCGGTGCCCCCAGTCCGGAAACCGGCGTCAGACTGTACAAGTCCACCATCGCTGCCCGTCATGACGACACCTTCAACGTGCTGGCCAACGAAGCCGCGCGCGGTGCACTATGGCACCTGCGCTTGGCCAGCTCCAACCTGCCGCTCATTATGGAGAACCAGCAGCCTTTCTACGCCAACGGGCTGAGCTTCATCCACAACGGCGATATCTCCGACGACAACGGCCGCAACATCATCACCAACCGTTCCTATCCTGTGGATCACAGCGTGGTGCTGTCCACCGGCGGACGCTCCGATTCGGCCATTTTCTTTGCCGTGATTCTTGAATACATCGGTTTCGGATTCCCGCTGGACGAGGCCGTGGCACAGGCTGTGCGCGAACTGCGCCAGTCCTACCCGAAGTCCAGCTACAACTGCATGATCCAGTCTGAGGATCAGCTCATTGCCCTGCGTGCCAGCGGTCGCGAGGCCACCAGCCCGCGCATCGTGGAAATCTATGATCAGTACGGTCGCGGCGAACAGGCCCACGACTACCGCGTGCTGCGCTACCGTGCACTAACCGATGCCAGCGGTCGACCGGCGGGCATTGTGGTGTCCTCGTCGGGCTATGAACAGCGTGCTGAAGAAGGCTGGATCGACCTTGACAACGATCAGATGATCGTGGCCTCCAACCGCAACGGTTCATGGCGTCTTCGCTCCATCTGATTGCCGCGTAATTGCTGCGCGGCTGTGTTCGCATAGGGGGTATTGCGCTTCGCGCGTCGAGCACTGTATTTCGTACGTCAAATACTGCATTTCGTGCACGCGATGCGGCGTTTCGTGCCCACGAAGTTGCCTCCCCCCTAATGCTTGTTAGCGTGAGGGGACAGGCGAAGACGCCTGGGAAAGTGGTGTATTCCCATGAAACGTTTTATTGCGAAATTATGTTCAATATTGGCAAGCCTGAGCTTATGTCTTGTGGGGTTCATCGTGGCACCCCTCGCCGTAGCGACGGCTGACGAAACTTCCTCGGTGTTTTATAGCTACGTATACGGCAGCTACATGAAACAGAAGGACTGGGGAACCTTTACCGTCGGCTATGCCCAAGGTGGCATGGAATCGCTGACAATAGGCAACCAGAGCAGCGTCAAAGCCTCTAGCGTGAAAGCAGAGATCGCGGGCCCTGATGCCGACGCGTTCCTTTTTGAAACGAATCTTAGAGGCGGATCTACTTTAAGCGCGACGAGCTCTGGCGGAATAAACCGCATCGCGCCTAAAGCAGGAATGCCGGCACGAGAGACGCCATACATTGCGCAAGTGAAGATCACTGCGCGCCAAAATAATCAGCCTATCGAAGAGACGATTACCGTCGGTTGGTTCACCGTTGCGGAGGAAGTCAAGGATCCCGCCACATGGACGATCACCATTGATGGTGGCACACTGTCGGGCACTCCCAGCGGAGAGGCGACGGGCGGCGATATCATCGCTCTTCCCACTGCAGATCAGTTCACCAAAGACGGTGTAACGCTGGTGGGGTTCACGCGTGCGGAAGATAATCGTGAGTTCAAACCTGGCGAAACCGTGTATCTGCTTGCCGGAGCCAATACCTTTACCCCGATTTGGGATGTGGACCCCGACAATGTGACCATCACGCTGCCACAGGATCGACAGTTCACCACGTATATCGATGGCGTAGCAGTCGATAGGGGAGTGGACACGGTGACGATTCCCAATGACACGCAGGTCGTCTTCCGTTTCGAGGCCGATGAGGACGTAATCCTTGAGAAGGTGCAATTCACTCCGGTAAAGGGTGACGTTTCCTACTACTCTTCGTCTTCAATGAAGTCAGGTGTCAAGTGGACGTGTTCGTCTGACATGACAATCACCATGCATTATGACACTGTGATCAAAGGGTTGCCCGAAGATGGAGCGGTGATCGAGCTCGGCACGGTCAGCAGCGCATATACGTCTACGTGGAGGCGTGATCTGTTCACGGTGTCGAACGTCTCCTCGATTGATGCCATGCTGGGTGTCGATATACCGTCGTTTGCGGAATCGAATGGTTTGCTGCTGTTCGGGGATGACAACAATGCTGACTGGCAAATCATTTCCGCCCACGCCACAAATGTGAAAGCGCTGGGCATACGCTTCATGACACCGACAGAGCCAGTCAAACCTGGCAAGATAACCTATAGAGCCGGCGTTGATGTCACAGGGCTCCCAAATGGGCCTAATGGCACGCCGAACATCTCGCAGCGTATGCGTTACTACACATTCACCCTAACGGTGCTTGAAGCATGGCCGACTCCTGCGCCACAGATGGACTCTGCCGGCGCATACCTCACCGGATTGGAAGCCGGCGTGGAATATCTTATCGCCGTTGCCGATGGCGAAGCTGTCGCGTATACGGCGGATGACCAGGGTCGCATTGCCATCGCAAAAGACTGGTACGGCAAGACCATCACCATCGTTCGCAAGGGAGATGATACGACCCGTGGCGATAGCGCTTCTGTAACGTTGGAGATCGCGAACAACGTCGTATCCATTGCTGTTACACAGTCGCCGACGGTGACCGAATACCAGGCAGGCGACACGTTCGACCCTGCGGGATTGGAAGTCACCAAAACCATGGCCAACGGGGATGAAATCGTTCTGGAAGCTGACGAATATACGCTGTCAAGCCCTGACATGAGCAAGGCTGGCGAACAGACCGTTACGGTGACCCTCAATGAGGACACGTCGAAAACAGCCACGTTCACCATCACCATTACAGCAATTCCGACGCCTCCACCATCGGTTGTATATCGGGGTATCACCATTGTGTCAAAGCCGGATCGCACCACGTATGGCATCGGCGATGAACTGGATTTGAGCGGATTGAAAGTCGCCAAGCACTGGTCCGACGGATCCACACAACTGGTGAAGGCTGACGATTATGAAGTCAGCGGATTCGACTCGTCCAAACCGGGCGCCGTGACAATAACAGTGACGCTGAAAGCGGATCGGAGCCGCAAAGTGACGTTCGAGGTGAAGATTGTCGCTGGTTCCGTAAGTGTGCATCGACTGTACAACACCAGTTCGGGAGAACACTTCTATACCGCCAACGTGACGGAGAAGAACGGGCTGGTATCCAGAGGCTGGCGTTATGAGGGCGTGGCGTTTGTTATGTCCGACTACGGAACCGAGGTGCACCGCTTCTACAACCCCTATTCAGGGTTGCACATGTTCACCACCGATGCGGCCGAAACGGCTGCATTGCGTGCGGCCGGTTGGCGTTATGAAGGTGTCGCCTTCCATGCGCCGCAAGATGGCGGCACGAAGGTGGCGCGCTTCTACAATACGGGCAATGGCGATCATCTGTTTACCGCCAATGCGGTGGAACGTGCCGCCGTGCTCGCCGCCGGTTGGCGCGATGAAGGAGTCGGATTCGTTGCCGAGTGACGCAACCAATAGCGGTTGAACCGCATGATATACGCCGATGAGGGCCGAAATGCAATGTCGTTTCGGCCCTCATCGGCGTTTTTGGTAGTGAACTGCGGTTTTGTGTAGTTGGGCTGCTGGTTGTCACGGTTCGCCTGCGGGATTGTTACGTAAGTATGTGACAATCCCGCAGGTCAACCGTGCGTTTTGGTAGGTCAACCGTGCAAACTGACGGGTGAACCGTGCGGTTTGATAGGCCAGTCGTGCAAACTGACAGGCGAACCGCGACGATTAACAGGGGAGCTGCGGCATTTCGTGGGCCGGATTACATCAATTGACATCGAACCGGTTCGACACGCCGGTAATTGGACGATACTTAGTTGTTTGCGTTAATATCGAACCGGTTCGATACGGCGGGGTATAACCGGACGCACCACATAATCAGCAGTCCGCCGGCGTGCGGGCAACGACAGGTGCGAAGCACTTGTCACACAACACAGAGGTTGCCTATGAAGAACACTGTTCAGCTCATCACCTACGCGGATCGTCTTGGCGACGGCACGCTGAAGTCCATGACCGAGATTCTGCGCACGCGCTTCGACGGCGTGTATGACGGCGTGCACATCCTGCCGTTCTTCACCCCGTTCGACGGTGCGGACGCCGGCTTCGACCCCATCGACCACACCAAGGTCGATTCGCGCCTCGGCAGCTGGGACGATGTGGCCGAACTCTCCGCCACCCACAACATCATGGTCGACGCCATCGTGAACCACATGAGCTGGGAATCCAAGCAGTTCCAGGACGTGCTTGCCAACGGTGAGAAGTCTGAGTACTACCCGATGTTCCTGACCATGAGCTCCGTCTTCCCGAACGGTGCCACCGAAGAGGACCTCGCCGGCATCTACCGCCCGCGCCCGGGCCTGCCGTTCACCCACTACAACCTCGGCGGCAAAACCCGCCTCGTGTGGGTGAGCTTCACCCCGCAGCAGGTCGACATCGACACCGACTCCGACAAGGGTTGGGAATACCTGATGTCGATCTTCGACCAGATGGCCGCCAGCCACGTGAGCTACATCCGCCTCGACGCCGTCGGCTACGGCGCCAAGGAAGCCGGCACCAGCTGCTTCATGACCCCCAAGACCTTCAAGCTCATCTCCCGTCTGCGCGAAGAGGGCGTCAAGCGCGGTCTGGAAATCCTCATCGAAGTGCACTCCTACTACAAGAAGCAGGTGGAAATCGCCTCCAAGGTGGATCGCGTCTATGACTTCGCCCTGCCTCCGCTGCTGCTGCACAGCCTGTTCACCGGCCACGTAGAGCCCGTCGCCCACTGGACCAGCATCCGCCCGAACAACGCCGTCACCGTGCTCGATACGCACGACGGCATCGGCGTAATCGACATCGGCTCCGACCAGCTCGACCGCTCCCTGAAGGGCCTCGTGCCCGACGAGGACGTCGATAACCTGGTCAACACCATCCACGCCAACACCCACGGCGAATCCCAGGCCGCCACCGGTGCCGCCGCTTCCAACCTCGACCTGTATCAGGTGAACTCCACTTACTACTCGGCTCTCGGTTGCAACGACCAGCACTATCTGGCCGCCCGCGCCGTGCAGTTCTTCCTGCCGGGCGTGCCGCAGGTCTACTACGTGGGTGCGCTTGCCGGCAAGAACGATATGGAACTGCTGCGCAAGACGAACAACGGCCGCGACATCAACCGCCACTATTACTCGACCGCCGAAATCGACGAGAATCTCGCTCGCCCGGTGGTCAAGGCGCTGAATGCGCTGGCCAAGTTCCGCAACGAACTCGACGCCTTCGACGGCGAATTCAGCTACGAAGCTGACGGCGATGACTCTATCACCTTCACATGGAAGGGTGCGACCACCGCTGCATCCCTCACCTTCGAGCCCAAGCGCGGCCTCGGCGTGGACAACACCACTCCGGTCGCCTCGCTGAGCTGGACCGACGCCGCCGGCGAGCACGTCACCGACGACCTGCTGAACAACCCGCCGACCGTCGCCTGAGTGCGGCTTCGCGTATTGGAGATGCCTCGACTTCGCTCGGCATGACGGGAATATTCGCTCGGCATGACAATCAATGCGTCATGTCGGGCAAGGGCCGTAAGGCTCATTTCCCGTCATCCCGAGCGAAGGCCGTAAGTCCGTAGTCGAGGGATCGCCCATGCTTATCCAAGCGCACAACAAACAACACAACAACAAGAAACAGAAAACACAAGGAAGAAAGAGCAGTCATCATGGTAGATGATTTCATCCGTCCGGGCATCGATGATCGTCCGGACCTCGACAAGGCGCTCACGCCCGAGCAAAAGGCCGCGGTTAATCGTTTGGCTATTAATCCGACCAACACCAAAACCATCGAGTCCGAGGCGGCTGTGGAAAACACCGATCGCCAGACGGCCCGCATGGCTGAAACCAACCCATCTGGTGCGATTGCAGGGCGCTCCGAAGTCGCCGACCCGAAATCCGCCTTCCTTGACATGCGTGATCCGATGGTGGCGGCTAATGGCTCCCGTCCGAGCAAGCTCGATGTGTTCCGTTTGGGTGCGGGCTTTACGTTCTCACTAATCATCACCGGCATTGTATGGGTGTCGTTGTCTAGCATCCTCGTGCCTCAGCTCGTCGACACTATTGCCCCCGGGCAGCGTGAGGGCTTCATCGGTCTGATTAATGCCGTCGGTTCCGTGGTGGCGCTGATTGCCAACATTGTGTTCGGTACCTTCTCCGATTTGACCCGTTCAAAGTTCGGCAAGCGCACCCTGTGGATCTGCTCCGGTGGCGTGCTGTGCGGCCTGTGCGTGTTCGCACTCACGTTCACGCGTTCGCTGCCGCTGATTCTGCTGCTGTGGTGCGGCATGCAGCTCTTCTACAACTGGATGAACGCGCCATTCGTCGCCACGCTGTCCGACCGTGTGCCCGACAAGTTCCGCGGCACCGTTTCATCCTTCATGGGTGCGGGCGGTGTGCTTGGCCAGACCACTGGTGCACTGGTCGGTTCCATGCTCATTACCAACATCGACTTGGGCTTCGCCATCGGTGCTATCGGCTTCGCCATGGTCGGCTTCCTGGTTATCGGCATTTGGCCGCGTGAAGGCTCCAACCTTGACGAGCCGCGCGAGCCGCTTAGCGTCAAAACCGTGCTTATGGCCTTCATCCCGCCGCACGGCAAGGGTGCCCGCAACTTCTACTACGCGCTGTTCGGCCGTCTGATGATGGTCGCCGGCTACCAGATGATCACCGGCTACCAGCTGTACATCGTCAAGTACTACACGCTGTCGGATTCCGGTCTCAACGCTGACGATCTGTCCACCAAGGCCGCTGGCATCATCGCCACCATGTCCGTGATCACCATGGTCGTGTCGCTGCTGGCCGCGTTCATTTCAGGCCCGGTGTCTGACCGTCTGGGCATGCGCAAGGTGCCGGTCGCACTCTCCAGCGTGTTGTTCGCCATCGGTGCGGCCATGCCGTGGATCTTCCGCGATGCCATGGGCATGTTCCTGTTCGCCGCGATCGCTGGCTTCGGCTATGGCGTGTATAACGCCATTGACCAGGCGCTGAACGTATCCATCCTGCCGAATCCGGCTGAGGCGGGCAAGGATCTGGGCGTGCTCAACATGTCCAACACCCTGTCCACCGTGCTTGGTTCCGGCCTGACTTCCGGTTTGGTGATGATGACCGGCGGCAACTACGCGTTGGTGTTCCCGGTGTGCATTGTCGTGGTTCTTATCGCCGCGTTCCTGATCATGCGTATCAAGAACGTGAAGTAACAGCCGTTTCGGCTCAACGTTCTTACCATGGACGCCGAACCCGGGCCATACCCGCTTCGGCGTAAACTAGAAGAAGGAAGATGAATCGCCCGCCGTGCACTGAAGCCAGTGCGCTGCGGGCGATTCGCGTTTGAGGCTGTGTGAAGTCGCTTCTGGCTGTGCAATGGTCGCTGATCCGTCTGCCTGCGGCCTCACGACGCGTAAGGAATGGCAAGAAGCAGGAGCTTGAGGATGTTGCAACCATATATTCGTCCGGGTATTGATGATCGCCCGGATCTTGACAAGGCATTAAGCCCGGAAGACAAAGCCGCCGTGGCACGACTGGCCATCAAGGATCATCGCCGTCCGCCTGAGGCATCGGCCGATCAGCCCGAAGCTCAGGCCGCCCGCTTGGCCGCCGCTGGTTCGTCGACGGCCGCTGCAGCCGCCGCCAGCGTGGATACTCCAGCTCCGGATATGTCATCCGCCTATCTTGATATGCGCGACCCGATGGTGTCCGCCGACGGTCAGCGGCCAACCGCCAAGCAGGTTTCCCGTTTGAATTGGGGCTTTTTCGTGGCCGCGATTCTGGTCGGTGCACCATGGATGGCACTGAACACTGTTGCGATTGCCAATGTCGTTGCGGCGATTGGTGGTTATAACACCGCCGAGTTCTTTGCGGCGGCGGTCAACCCTGCAACCGGCCGCGCATTGCCCACCGGCACCTCGCTGGCCACGCCGCTTGCGGTTGTGGTGGTGCTCGGCATAATCGCCGCATTATTCTCCACGCCACTGGTCGCCGCACTATCCGATCGCACGCGAGTCAACTTTGGCCGCCGCACCCCGTGGATGGTGGGCGGCGGTGTACTGTGCGCGCTACTCACCTTGATCCTCGGCCAATGCGCCGCGTTGCCGGCAATGTGCATACTGTGGATTCTGCTGCAGTTCACCTATGCCATGATGTCCGCTCCGCTGGCTGCCGCGATGAGTGAGCGTGTGCCCGATAAGTTCCGTCCCCGCATCGAACGCTGGCATGGCATTGGCGTGATGCTTGGACAGGCCGCCGGTGTGTGCCTTGCGGCATTCAGTCTGATGTTTGGCCCATACGTGCCGTTCGTGGCAATTGCTGCGGTATTCACCATCTCCGGTATTGTCACAGTGCTGATTCTGCCCAAGGAACCATCCAGCGAGGCACAACCGATCCAGAGGTTGCATTGGGAGCAAATCAGTACGCAGTTGCGTCCGCCGGCGGATGCGCCTGCGTTCGCGCGCGTATTCGCGGCCCGCGCATGCATGATGACCGGTGTGGGTCTGACCGGTGTGTTCCTGTGGTATCTCGTGCGTTTCTGGGTGTACGGCAAGGCTGTAGTGTTCACATCCGCGCCGCTGACTGTGCCCGCCGGAGGCTTGATTGTACTGATGGCGCTGGCCACGCTCGCCGGTGCCGCACTGGCTTCGTGGGCTGCAGGCCCGATTTCCGAATGGGTGGAAGATCGTGGCCTCGCCACCGCCAAGGTTGTGGCTGGATGCTGCGTGCTCTACGCCGCTGGCGTGGCCGTGGCTTGGGGCTTGGGCGTATGGTCCGCCGGCACTGCGCGCGAAAACGGCATGATCATCTTTGCGCTGGTCACCGGCTTCGCCTTCGGTCTGGTTGATGCGCTTGGCTTGGAACTGGTGATGGATGCGCTGCCCAATCCGCGCAACGCCGGCCATGATCTCGGCTTCTATGGCTTGGCTAATATGGCAGGTCAGGCCGCTGCGGCAATTATCGGTGCTGTGCTGGTCACGGTGTTTGCCGGAAGCTTCGGCTACTATGTGCTGTTCCCTGCGGCCATCGTGATGGTGCTGATCTCCGGTGTGCTGACGATGTCGGCTCGCCATTGACCGGTGCAATCCGGTGCAATCCGGTTCAATCTGATTCAATAACGTTCGGGTACACTAGGGCGGTATTATGTCTTTTTCCCGAACGATAACGGGCTGCTGACTAAGTTCCGCAAGCTCGTTGCGGACGATGGGGAATTAGCAATCGCTGAGTGCCGAAGTAACGAGGGAGTGAATCATGGTAGGCATGCGTGATGTGGCCAAAGCGGCCGGAGTGTCTCTGAGCACCGTTTCTCTGGTGGTCAACAACACCGGCTACGTTTCTGCCGACATGCGCGCCAAGGTCGAAGCCTCGATGCGGGAGCTCAACTATATCCCCAACGAATTGGCCCGCAACCTGTATCATGACCGCACCAATACCATTGGTGTGATCGTGCCTACTATCAGCCACCCGTTCTTCGCTACGCTAATGGCCGCGCTGCAACGTGAGTTTGCGGCGCTGGGCTTGCGCACGATGCTCTGTTCCACCGCTGATGCGCGCAACGGCGAGGCTGAATACGTCGATATGCTCAGACGCCACATGATGGACGGCATTGTGATGGCCGCGCACACCGAACATACCGAGGATTACTGGGCTTCCATCGATCGGCCGGTGGTCGCCTTCGATCGTCGGCTGGGCGGGGCGATTCCATCCGTCGAATCCGATCACGAGCAGGGTGGTCGTCTGATCGCCGAGCATCTTATCGCGTCCGGTGCGCGTCACGTTGTAACGGTCGGTGGCCCGCGATCGCAATTCGAGGGGTTGGGGGAGAAGGCCACCTTCCCCACATCCCGATACCACCTGACGATGGAACGGCTGGTGGAGCAGGCTGGCATGCGATGGGACTATATGGATGCCGGTTCGGTGAGTGATTTGGGATCGCATGCCCGTGCCGCCCGCTCGATTTTCGACCGATTCCCCGATGCGGATGCCATTGTCGGCTCCGATGTTGTCGCGGCCTATGCGGTGCAGGAAGCGTTGCGGCGCGGTATTCGTATTCCCGAGGATCTGCAGATCATCGCCTATGACGGCACCTATATGGCCGATGCGGCGGGTTTGCGCCTGTCGGCGGTGTGCCAGGATATGGATGCGCTGGCACGTCGTGTGGCCGAACGCATGGAGCGTGGCATCGCCAGAAACGGTTCATCCAACGCTGATGCCACTGCTGACGAACCCCTCGATGCGCTGGTGCCAGTGACCTTCGTAGCCGGCAAGACAACGCGATAGTCGTGGTTGTCTAGGCAGAATTCCTATCCGTAACAGGTGCTAAGTAATCAGTAATTGTCTTCGTGCTTCAGCGTTCTGTTGGCATCCTATCGGCATGGCTACACGCTTGGTGAGCTGGCGCGGTACACGATGGTGTGCGGCATAACGATATCGGCGGAAGGCGCGCGATGGCCCGCGTTGATTTGGTCGATCAGTGAGTCTACTGCGCGAATAGCAATATTGTCGGCGTTCTGATCCACCGAAGTGAGCGAGGGAATGGAATATTGTGCCTCGTCGATGTTGTCGAATCCGATGACGCGCACATCGGCAGGCACCCGCAGACCCATGTCCTTAAGTTGTCGGATGACGCCGAATGCTAGGTGATCGTTGCCTGCCAGAATGCCATCAGGTTGTATTCCCAAATCAAACAGGTCACCTATGGCCCGCGCTCCGGAAAGGCTGTTCCAATCGCCGACCTCGCGGATAAGTCGTTTGTCAAGGGCAATGCCGGCTTCTTCAAGGGCAAGGCAGTAACCTTTGGCGCGTGTGGTGCGTGACGAGATTGGGCCAGTGAGCGCACCGCCGATCATGGCGATGCGGCGGCATCCTGCATTGATCAGACTGGTTGTGGCCTCCTTGGCCGCTTGCGTATTGTCGATATGAATGTAGGGGGCAGAGGCGGGGGATGGTTGTGCCCCCAGCATTACTAGTGGCCAGTTGCCGTCCAACGCAGACGAATTGCCTGTGTCGAGTATCGCGGGGCTGATGATCAGGCCGTCAGTGCGTTGTTGGCGCACGGAATCGATGCTTGCGAGTTCGTTCTGCAGATTCAGTCCGGTGGACTCCACCAGCACGCTGTATCCGCGATAGCGTGCGGCCGCGATGATGCGTTCTGCGAGTTCCGCAAAATAACTTTGCCGCAGATCGGTCACCGACAATGTGATGAGATGCGTGCGTCCGGCCTTGAGGTTCCGGGCGGAAGTGTTGGCTACATAACCGAGCTGGTCGATGGCTTGTTTGACCCGAGCCTTGGTCGATTCCCTCATATAGGGGTAGCCGCTCAGATAATGGGAGACGGTGGCGATGGAGACTCCTGCGAGTTTCGCCACGTCGCGTAGCGTGGTTTGCTGCCGGTGTTGCGATGGGCCAGACGTGGTGTCCATGGGAATCGTGACCTCCCCCTTACAGTCATCTGAAACGATGGTATCCCATGATCTAGGCGGATTCTAGTCGTAGATGGCACAGCATGCCTGCGTTATATTCGACACAATTTCTTAAACGTTTGATAAATGATTGTAACTGCGTTATGATGATTGACGTTGATCACAAAAGATTAGTGATCGAAACCACCGTTGAACAACGGAGTCAAGGGCGTTGCTGCCTTGGAAGTGGCTTGTATACAAGGAAAGGAACCCTTATGGGAAAGAGACCCATGCGAGGCGTATCCGCTGTGACGGCGGTTGTCTCAATGTGTGTGGGACTGGTCTCCACGCCTGCTTTCGCAAACGATTCAGAAATTGCTGTGGCCGCAGCTGCGGCCACAGCGCAAACTGTGTCTTCCAATGAGATTCAGGTTGGATCCGAATGGAGAGACACCGACGGCAACCTTATTGAAGCGCATGGCGGCGGCGCCATGATGTACAAGGAATCCGAACTCAATTACGACGTCACCGGTGATGGTGACATGGATGACGATGTCTATCTGCTGTATGGAGAGAACAAAACCAATGCCACCCGCCCGGTCGATGGCGTGAATGGCTACTGGTCCACCGATCTGGTGACTTGGCACAACATGGGCACCGTGCTCGCCACCCACGAGGTGCTGCCGCACAAGACCATCGCCATCGCCGGCGACGAATGCTACACCGACGTGGACTCCCAGCAGTATTGTGCCGACCATAAGATCTCGCAGGACGGCAAGCGCAGTAATTACGCGTCCGGATCCCAGCAGTACACGGTGATGAGCGAGGAGAACCTCGCCGAACTCAAGCGTCTCGCCAACCTGACTGAGGAGGCGGCCGCCGCCGAAGATCATGCGGATGCCGCAGCCAACGCCAAGACGTTCATCAAAGCGTATGTCGCCGAATGGAACGCGGACGGCACCGCCAAGGCATACGACGAAGACGCGCTGGAGCTCGCCTTCGTGGATTTGTATGGCATGTACAGCATCGTTGAACGTCCGAAGATGGTCTACAACAAGAACACCGGCAAATACGTCATCGTGTTCCACTCCGACGGTGCCACCAATGCGAATGCGGATCGTGCCAAATGGGTGACCGGCCTGACGGATTCCGGCAAGTACGATATCACGCAGGGCAAGGAATACTTCTTCGACGGAAGCGACAACAACGGTTCGCGCTACTCCCGCGCCGAAATCGGTTTTGCGGTGTCCGACACCCCGTTCGGCCCGTTCAAACTGGTCAACTCCACCCGCATGAACTATGACAAGTCGATTCACTCGACCCGTTTCGGTGAATCGCGCGATATGACCGTGTACGTGGACTACGCCAACCCGAACGCGGACGGCAGCGTGGACGCCTACGCCGTCTACTCCTCGGAAATGAACGCGAAGATCTACATCTCGCGCCTCAACAACGACTACACCGGCCCTGCCGTGGAAGGCGACAGCGAGCCGCAGGGCGAGAACTGGCGCGCTCGCGTGCTGCCGCAGGACATCCGCGAGGCGCCGACCCTGTTCTACTGGGACGGCTACTACTACATGATCACCTCCGGCACCAGCGGCTGGGCGTCCAACACGAACACCGTGTTCCGTGCCAAGAGCATGCTGCAGTCGGAGCAGTGGGAATACCTGGGCAATCCGTTCCGCGGTGCTAACGCCGACAAGGCGTTGGATACGCAGACCACCTACGTGCTGGTCAAGGACCAGGCCAAGGGCGAGTTCATCTATATGGGCGACCGCTGGGTGGTCGATAATCGAACCGGTTCCGCCGGTTCGGACACCAAACTCATCTGGGCACCGATCGAACTCGGCGACACCGATTCCGCCGATCCGTTCCACATTACAGGCTACGACTCCTGGGATCCGAATGATGAGAGCCTGTACCGCATGCCGCAGGATGCCGGCACGCTGGTGCTGTCCAAGGGTTCGCTGCTGCCGGATACGGTCGCCATCGACGATGTCGACACACCGGTGACATGGGCGGACGGCGCTGAGGATGAGGTGGCCAACGCCGCCGCGAACGCGACGCTGAGTCTGAACTTCACCGCGAACGGCAAGCGCTACACGATTTCCGTGCAGGTGATCGCTGCGGGCTTGGAATATTACATCGACTCCGGCGTGACCGATTCCTCGAAGGCTGCGGAGTACCAGGCGGTTGTGAAAGCCGTGCCGGGCCTGCGGAATTCCGATGCCGCCGACCAGGCCTGGGCTGAAGGCAGGAACTGGGGCTATGTGACCGAGAACGCCGTGGTGAAGAACGATGCCGGAGACTCCCGTGACCAGACTGGTCTGTACACCAACAATAGCGGCAAGACCATCTCGTACAAGCTCACGTTGGACGCCGGTTCGTACACGCTGAACGCCGGCTTCTACGACTGGTGGGCGCAGTACAACAACAACCGCAAGATGGATCAGACCATCACCGGTGAGGACGGCACCGTGATTGCCACTGGCGACTCTGTCGTCACCAAGAAGGGCACCTCGTCCGCGACCGGCAGCGTGGACTTCACGCTCGACAAGGCGCAGACCGTAACCTACACGGTGACCCGCGCATCCGGCGCCGGCGCCGATCCGATCCTCAACTGGCTGACCGTGACCCAGCAGGAGAAGGAACTTGGCTTCGTGGGCGCGGCCGCGGGCGTGCTGCCCGAGACCGTGACCGTGGGTGGCAAGAGCGCGAAGGTGACATGGTCCGAGGCTTCGAAGGCTGCGGCCGCGAAGGCCACGACGGTGGCGAACCTCAACGTGTCCGGCACTACTGAAGACGGCGCTCCCGTCTCCGGTTATGTGGTGACCGTGCCGGAGAACCTGCGCTACTTCATCGACTCCGGTGCGGAGAATGCGTCCGGCAAGGAATTCGCCGCGGTGAAGACCGCAGCAGGTGAAGGTCTGCTTAATGCGGACGCTGCCGACCAGACATGGGACGGGGTTAGCGAAGGAAAAACCTGGGGCTATTCCGGCGGATTCGGATCGAACACGGCCGGCAGCGTGGATGATTGGACCAGCTCGTTCCTGGGCTGCTACTACAACACGCCCGTCACTTACCATCTGACTCTTAAGGCCGGCACGTATCGAATCGGCGCGGCGCAGAACCCGCGTTCGGGTGGCACCACCAAAATCTACACCACGGTCTCGCAGAATGGCACCGTGCTCGCCGGGCACAAGACCGCCGACTCCAACGGCGAGGCCACGCAGGTGGTGCAGACCGTGACCGTGCCCGAGGATGGCGTGGTCGACGTCGAATTCGGCACCAACGGCACTTCCGGGTGGAACGCCCGTCTGGCCATGGTATGGGTTTCTGAGGCTGGCGGTGACAAAACTGAGCTGAACCAAGCCATCGCTGATGTGGACAACCAGATTGAATCCGGTGCACTGGCCGAAAGCAAGTACACGGTCAGCTCGTGGAAGGCATTCCAGGAGGCACTATCTGCGGCGAAGACTGTGGCGGGCAATACCAACGCTCTGCAGGCCGAGGTTGATTCAGCTTGCAGCCGCTTGCAGCAGGCGCGCGAGGCGCTTGTGCTCCGGCAGCTGGACATCGCGGTTGCGGCGCAGGGTGCCGAGATCGTTGATGGCAAGGTTCAGGCGAAGGTTGGCGATGAACTGACACTCACCGTAACCATGCCGGCCATCGAGGGTGTTGTTACTTGGTCGTCTTCAGATGAAGCGGTGGTGCAGCTGCTGAAGTCTAAGGCCGATGGTGTCGCTACAGTATCCGTTGCGTCGATCCAAAAGGTGCGTTTGCTCAAGGTCGGCGAGGCCACGGTGACTGCCACTGATATCGAGGGCAATGTTGGCCATGTGACGATTCAGGTTACGGATGATGAGACCGTTGATCCTGATCCTGATCCAGAACCTAAGCCGGATCCCGATCCGGAGCCTGAACCCGAACCTGAACCCGATCCGGAAGTCAAGCCGGCTGATAAGGCTGCGTTGCAAGCTGCTGTGGACGCCGCTGGCAAACTTGCGGAGTCGGATCACACGGCTGATTCGTGGGCCAAGTTTGCCAAGGCGTTGGCCTCTGCGAAGGAAGTGCTCGCTAACGCCGACGCTACGCAGGACGAGGTTAACGCCGCGCTTGCGAACCTGCAGGCCGCTGCAGCCGCGTTGAAGCCGGCAGATCAGGGCCAACAGCCTGGTGGCGACGGTTCTGGTGACAATACCGGTGGTCAAGGCGATCAAGGCAATACTGGCGGACAAGACAGTGAATCCGACAATAACGACCGGAAGCCTGGCGGTCAGGGCCAGGAGTCCTCTGGCCAGCTTATCGGTGTTGCCAAGACCGGTGCCTCGGTGGCTATCGTTGCTGCGATCGCAGGGATTGCGCTGGTTGCCGGTGTGGGCGTGACGATTCTCAAGCGTCGTAACGCCTGAGTGACTGGCCGACCGGTCAGTCGGCACTCCGGCATTCATTAGTAACGCTATAGCCTTGGCGGCATGGAGACACCTTACCTTGGTGTTCCCATGCCGCTAAGGCTATAGCGTTACTGTGTAACGTGGTGCCCACATAGTGAACCTTCGCTGGAACGAGCCGAGGGACGCTCCTAAATTCTGCAACTGGTTCGAGCGAAAGCTCGATGAACGACTTTGATAGCGAAAGGAGGTTCGCCGTGATGATGGAACGTTTTGTGTCCGCACGAATTATTATTCCGTCTTCGCTGGCGGACTAATTCGGCTATCGCAAGTAAGCCCCGCCAGTGAAGGCGGGGTCGGCAAATAACGTTTGCTTCAAGCCCCGCCTCAAACTGGCGGGGCTTTGCTGTTTTATGCCCCACAAGGGCCCGCACAGCAGTCGCACAGAGAAGAATACAAGAGTACGTAACAGTACACAACATTGTCAGGAGCCCCTCTCATGACTTCAGTCGAACCCACGACTGGCAACACTGCCGGTGGCAAGGTCCAAGCCATGGCCCGCGATTCGGTCAAAACCGTGATCGCCGCCTCCATGGTCGGTACCGCCATCGAATTCTACGACTTCTATGCCTACGGCACCGCCGCGGCAAACTACTTCCCGAAGGTGTTCTTCGGCGACACCGGCAACCCCACGGTCGCCCTGCTCGCCTCGCTGCTCACCTTCGCCATCGCCTTCATCGCACGCCCGCTGGGCTCGCTGGTGTTCGGACACTTCGGCGATCGCATGGGCCGCAAGACCACGCTGGTGGTCTCCCTGCTGACCATGGGCATCGCCACATTCCTCATCGGCTGCCTGCCCACCTATGACATGTGGGGCATCGTTGCTGTCGTCGTGCTGTGCCTGTGCCGTTTCGTGCAGGGCATCGGCCTGGGCGGCGAATGGTCCGGCGCGGCGCTGGTCGCCACCGAGAACGCACCGGAAGGCAAGCGTGCCCTGTATGGTTCCTTCCCGGAGCTGGGTGCTCCGATCGGCTTCTTCCTGTCCAACGGCACCTACTTTGTGCTGGAATCCTTCAACGACGAGGCCGCTATGATGGCTTGGGGCTGGCGTGTGCCGTTCCTACTGAGCGCGGTCCTCGTGATCGTTGGCCTTGTGGTGCGTGTGCATATGGAGGAGACCCCGATCTTCCGTATGGCTCAGGAGCGCAACGAAGTCGTCAAGGCGCCGCTGGTCGAAGTGTTCAAGAAGTCCTGGCTGCAGGTGCTGCAGGGCACCTTCCTTGTGGCCGTCACCTACACGCTGTTCTACACGCTGGCTACTTGGTCGCTGGCTTGGGGCACCAAGGAAGCCGGCCAGGGCGGCGGCGGACTGGGCTTCACCAATCAGGAATACCTGCTGATGCTTATGATCGCCATCTGCGTGTTCGCCGCGTTCATCGTGATCTCCTGCGTCAACGCCGATAAGATCGGCCGTCGTCGCGTGATCACCTTCTCGTCCGTGGCGCTGATTGTGTTCGCTGCACTGTTCCCGTTCTTGCTGAACGGCGAAGTGGTCGGCCAGCGCAACTTCTTCGCCAATATGGTGTTCCTGTGCATCGGCTTCGCCCTGATGGGCTGCGCCTTCGGCCCGATCGGTGCGATCCTGCCTGAACTCTTCGAAGCGAATGTGCGCTACTCCGGCTCCGGCATCAGCTACAACCTCGCCGCTATCGTCGGCGCGGCCTTCGTGCCGACCATCGCCACCTGGCTGAGCTCCCACTGGGGCGTGCACTCTGTGGGCCTCTACCTCGGCGTGATGGCCGTGTGCGCGCTTATCGCTGTGCTCAGCTGCCGTGAAACTAAAGACGTCGATTTTACCAAGTAAATCGTTGCCTCGTCATGCTGAGCGGAGCGTAGCGGAGTCGAAGCATCTCCGTTCCGAAACGTTCGTGAGATCCTTCGACTCCGGCCTACGGCCTCCGCTCAGGATGACAGGGTGGTTTTGCTCGGCAAACCTCAATCTCATAACTGAAAAACTTGCGTCCACAACGTGAACCCCATGGTGCTTCGTTCCGGTGCTGGTACTAAACCTACATACCGGAAAAGCCCACAAGGAAAACCACGTAGCCCCCGCGATACCCCTGCGGCAGGGCGCATGACATATAACTGAATATTTATCCAAACTTCTCCGCATTCATGCGGATCACCGAAGAATCCAACCCGCTGCTTGGTCAGGGCAGGCCGAATTCCCCGCACGACCCGTGTGGATCGGAACGCCGGACGGCACACGCCGCCCAGCCCATCCCAACAAAGGAGTGCCAATTATGGCAGCAACTATCTGGTACGAAAAGGACGCCGACCTCGCCGTGTTCGATGGCAAGAAGGTCGCCATCCTGGGCTATGGCTCCCAGGGCCACGCCCACGCGCTGAACCTGCGCGACTCGGGCGTCAACGTGGTCGTGGGCCTGCGTCCGACCTCCAAGTCTGTGGAGTTCGCCAAGGAGCAGGGCCTCGAGGTCAAGTCCGTGGCCGACGCGGTGAAGGAAGCCGACGTCGTGATGATCCTGCTGCCCGATCAGTACCAGGCCAAGGTCTACAAGGAAGAAGTTGAGCCGAACCTGAAGCCGGGTGCTGCCCTGGCCTTCGCTCACGGCTTCAACATTCACTACGGCTACATCAAGCCTTCTGAGGATCATCCGGTGTTCATGGTTGCTCCGAAGGGCCCGGGCCACATTGTGCGTCGTGAGTACGCTGCTGGCCGTGGCGTGCCGGTCGTCGTGGCTGTTGAGCAGGATCCTGACGGCAAGACCTGGCCGCTGTGCCTGGCTTACGCCAAGGCTCTGGGCGCTCTGCGCGCTGGTGCCATCAAGACCACCTTCACCGAGGAGACCGAGACCGATCTGTTCGGCGAGCAGGATGTGCTGATGGGTGGTATCAACCACCTGTGCGATATGGGCTTCGATGTGCTGACCGAGGCTGGCTACCAGCCGGAGATCGCCTACTTCGAGGTGTTCCACGAGCTGAAGATGCTGGTTGACCTGGCTAACGAGGGTGGCCTGAACAAGGCCCGTTGGTCCTGCTCCGACACCGCCCAGTACGGCGATTACACCTCCACGGTTATCACCGAGGAGACTAAGAAGCGCATGCAGTACCAGCTCAAGCGCATCCAGGACGGCTCCTTCGCCAAGGAGTTCATGGATGACCAGGCCGCTGGCGCTCCGAAGTTCAAGAAGCTGCAGGAAGAGTTCTCTCACCCGCACCTGGAAACCGTTGGTCCGAAGCTGCGCGCTATGTTCTCCTGGAACAACGAGGCTGCGAAGGACGCTGACGAGACCGAGTCCTTCACCGGCAAGATCGCTCGCGCCCAGGTTCAGTGAGTCACGCTTAGTGAGCAGAATTCAGTGAGCATTGCTTGCTGATTCGCCCACTGCGTAGCGAATCCTAAAACGCATACGAAGGCCGCCACCCCAACCGGATGGCGGCCTTCGCATATCCTCAACTGTTGAGATGGCATGCTCAGAAGAAACCGATGGTGGTTCTTTTCCTTAGGATTGGTCCTTGCAGTGTCGTTCCCTCATTTTTCACAAGTGCAAAGGCAGACATATGCCAACTACCGTAACAAAATATAGCCAACTACCGTAGTAAAAAACAGCCAACTACTGTAACAAAAAATGGCCAACTACCGTAATGAAATATGGCCAACTACTGTAATGAAGCGGCAACGGGCTTATTGACAGGGAAGTGATTGTGCAGTAGCTGTTGCTGTGCTGTGGTCGCGCTGTGGTTGTGGTCCGGCTCACGTTTTGGACTGGAAGTCTGATTCGGCGGGGTTGCCGGTAGGATAGTGCTCGGTTTGAAGGACACAATCCTTCTGATTGCAGCGCAAGGCCGCCGCCCGATCATGAGTCACCAATCGTGGGCGCGCGGAGGCCGAACACGAAGACAAGTAGATACTCGGAACACGAATGCCGTGTCCGACCCCACTACATACAAAAGGAGTGCCAAATTATGGCAGCAACTATCTGGTACGAAAAGGACGCCGATCTGTCCGTGTTCGATGGCAAGAAGGTTGCCATCATCGGTTACGGCTCCCAGGGCCACGCCCACGCGCTGAACCTGCGCGATTCCGGCGTTGAAGTGGTCGTGGGCCTGCGTCCGACCTCCAAGTCTGTGGAGTTCGCCAAGGAGCAGGGCCTTGAGGTCAAGTCCGTCGGCGAAGCCACCGCTGAGGCCGACGTGGTCATGATCCTGCTGCCTGACCAGTACCAGGCCAAGGTCTACAAGGAAGAGATCGAGCCGAACCTGAAGGAAGGCGCCGCTCTGGCCTTCGCCCACGGCTTCAACATCCACTACGGCTACATCAAGCCCACCGAAGACCACCCGGTGTTCATGGTCGCCCCGAAGGGCCCGGGCCACATCGTTCGTCGTGAGTACGCCGCCGGCCGTGGCGTGCCGGTCGTCGTGGCCGTCGAGCAGGATCCCCGCGGCGACGCTTGGGACATCACCCTGGCCTACGCCAAGGGCATCGGCGCTCTGCGCGCCGGTGGCATCAAGACCACCTTCACCGAAGAGACCGAAACCGATCTGTTCGGCGAGCAGACCGTGCTCATGGGTGGCATCAACCACCTGTGCGACCTCGGCTTCGACGTGCTGACCGAGGCTGGCTACCAGCCGGAGATCGCCTACTTCGAGGTGTTCCACGAGCTGAAGATGCTCATCGACCTGGCTAACGAAGGCGGCCTGAACAAGGCCCGTTGGTCCTGCTCCGACACCGCCCAGTACGGCGACTACACCTGCATCGTCATCAACGAAGACACCAAGAAGCGCATGCAGTACCAGCTTGAGCGCATCCAGAACGGCGAGTTCGCCAAGGAGTTCATGGAGGATCAGGCTAACGGCGCTCCGAAGTTCAAGGCTCTGCAGGAGGAGTACAGCCACCCGCACCTGGAGACCGTTGGTCCGAAGCTGCGCGCCATGTTCTCCTGGAACAACCAGGTGGACGCCGACGCCGATATGGCTCAGTCCTTCAACGGCAAGATCGCTCGTACCCAGGTGCAGTGAGCTCGTTAAATAACGTTTGATTGCTACTTACGCAATTAATACGATAAAGGCCGTCGCCCCGATTCGCTCGGAGCGGCGGCCTTCGTCGTATTGTTTCGTCGTATTGCCGTGGTGCGTGCTGCGTTGCCGTGGTGCATGTGTGGCGGTGCGTGTGCGGCGCATCGTTCGCGGCACTTCTTGCGGATTTCCCTACGAAAAGTGCCGTTAACGAACCCTGCATCCCGCGTTAGAGGCACTTATCGCGGCTTGTTCCGCAAAAAGTACCTCGTAGCGGCCGTTTTATGCTTGCTTGCGGCACTTCTTGCGGTTTGTTCCGCGAAAAGTGCCGTTAACAGACCTTGCGTCTTGTGTTAGGGCACTTATCGCGGCTTAGAGTAAGTGCTTCTGATTGAAGCTAGACGAGATCTGTTGAGGCCAGATCAATTAGCAAACGATTGCTAAAAAACTGTTTGGCGTGTCGCAGATATGTTACAAAAGCAAAGATTGCGGTTCGCTGCTGCTGTTAACGCTATCAATGCTGAAAACATTGATGTTTAGCCTATTTCTTGATAAAAGAATATTTTGTAATTGTGTAGATATTAAGCTCCAATGTGCCTATTTTTACTTATAGGCCAGATGAAATCGTTTGCAATTTCTGGAAAATGGGTGCAGAATAGAACATGTCGTTAGTCGCAAGGATGGGGAGTGAATCATCCTGCCAGCAGATTGCTGGAAACGACCTATAGAGAAAGGTTCGAAGATGAATCGCACAGTGAAGTCGATGGTTGCAGTTGCTGCTGTTGCCGCAATGTCGCTCGGCATGGCCGCTTGCGGCAGCTCGAATTCCTCAGACGGGGATGCTAAGGGCAAAGTTTATTACCTGAACTTCAAGCCTGAAGCCGCTGATCAGTGGACAGCTCTGGCCAAGAAATACACTGAAGAAAAAGGTGTCGAAGTCAAGGTGCAAACCGCTGCCTCCGGTACTTATGAGCAGACCCTGAAGTCGGAAATCGCCAAGAGCGAAGCTCCAACCCTGTTCCAGGTCAACGGGCCGGTAGGCTACCAGAACTGGAAGAAGTACACGGCTGATCTGTCTGGCACGGATATTTACAAGGAACTCACCAATCAGGATGTTGCCTTGAAGGATGGCGACAAGGTTGTGGGCGTGCCGTATGTGATGGAGACCTATGGTCTGATTTACAACAAAGATATCCTTGACAAGTACTTTGCTACCGATGGCGCCAAAGCCAAGAGCGTGGATGAGATCAATTCCTTTGACAAGCTGAAGGCTGTAGCCGATGACATGCAGGCTAAGAAGGATGAGCTTGGTATCAAGGGTGCGTTCACTTCCGCTGGCATGGATTCTTCCTCGGATTGGCGTTTCAAGACCCATCTGGCTAATCTGCCGCTCTATTACGAGTTCAAGGAAGACAACGTCACCGAACAGCCGGCAGAAATCAAGGGTACTTATCTGCCGGAATACAAGCAGATTTGGGATTTGTATCTGAAGGATTCCACCACTGAGCCCACCCAGATTAGCGCCAAGACTGGTGACGATGCTAATTCTGAGTTTGCTCTCGGTGAAGCGGCCTTTTATCAGAACGGTACTTGGGCTTGGACCGACCTCCAGAAGGCTGGTATGTCTGCCGATTCCGTGGGCATGATGCCGATTTACATCGGCGGCCCGGACGAGGAAAATGAGGGTCTGGCCACTGGCTCCGAAAATTACTGGTGCATCAACGATAAAGCCTCTGATGCTGACAAGAAGGCCACTGAAGACTTCTTGACGTGGGTTATTACTTCTGATGCAGGTAAGGAAGCTTTGTCCAAGGACATGGGCTTCACCACCCCGTTCAAGACTTTTGACGATGTGACTTCTGACAACCCGCTGACTGAAGCCGCTGTGGCCGACCAGAAGTCCGGACGCACCGCCGTGAGCTGGAACTTCACTATGATGCCTTCTGAGGAATGGAAGAATAAGCTTGGTGCTGCTCTGCTTGAGTATGCTCAGGGCACTGGTGACTGGTCTGCTGTCGAAAATGCCTTCGTCAAGGGCTGGGCTTCCGAATACGCGGCTTCGCACTGAGTGTGAGCCCTGATGGTTGGTGCGTGAAGCTTCATTCGCGTACCAACCAGTGCAGCTAGTGCGTTCAAGCTTCTCCTAACCATGATTGAGGCCACCGCCCATTTACGGGGCGGTGGCCTCAATCATGGTTAGGAGCCGGTTGGTTGTAGGTGGTGCAATCAGCGGGCACGTGCGGTGGAGGCGCGAACCATGATATGAGCGGGGAATGTGGCATACGGCTCGTCTGGTGTTTTGCCTTCGATCAGGTCAAGTGTCATATGCGCCGCCTGCCGCGCCATTTCTGTAGGATCCTGACGAATCGTGGTCAGGCCGATGTCGTCAGTATAGAAGCTATCGTCATAGCCGATTACGGATACATCACTGGGCACACGGAAACCGTTGCGTTCCAGCTGGAACATCAACGGTAACGCAATGCCATCTTCCTGACAGGCAATGGCGGTGGGCATTGTAGGCAGACTCATCAGCTGGGTGACCACGTCGCCAATTTGATACTTACCGTTGGCATCTACTTTACATACGATTACCTGTGGCTCGATTCCTTCGCTTCTGCAATAGGAGATGAATGAGCCGAAACGTCCTTGCACGGAAAAGCTCAGCGACACTTCGCGGTTGGTACTGATATAAGCGATATCGTGGTGGCCTAAAGCAATAAGGTGGCGGGCCGCAAGCGTGGAGCCCTGGTCATCGTCGATATTGACGGCGGCCGCGAACCCTCGCTCGGCCGGATCGACCGAATTGATGCCGATAATTGGTACTCCCACGGAGGCAAGCTGCTTGGTCTCCTCGTTGTCGATATCGAAGGACACTACGATCACGGCATCGGCATTGCGGCGTATGGGGAGCATTTCGAAGAATTCCCTGCGTTCTTCGATACTGGAGATTTGGAATATGGAGATGTCATAGCCGCTGGCGCTCAGTACTTCATTCAGTCCTTCGATTACTGAGGCGGTGAACCACAGGCGAATATGTCCGCTCATAAGTACGGCGATGCGTAGCGCACGTCCAGACTTGAGTGCCGCCGCCGAGCGAGATAGCGAAAAGTTCAGTTCGTTGGCTATTCCCAGCACGCGTTCGCGGGTTTTTGCCGAGACTAGATCAGGGCGTGTGAATGAGCGGGATACGGTGGAAATGGAAACTCCTGCCGCTTTGGCGACGTCTTGGAGACTGCTGCTCATATCCGCTCCTTTGCTGGGTGTAGGGATTGTTTGAACTCACTCCAGTGTACACGGCAATGCTGTGGATAATATGATGATAACGATTGTATTGCAAACGTTTGTTATAGGGCAATAATGCTGAATTATCGTTGATAAAACAACATTTTAATGCTATTTGAGAGTTAGGCAAAATCACCCTAAATGATGAGTGTGAATGCTGCAAAATGACAACGTTTGACTTCATGTTAGATGCGCGTTATCATATCGGTAGATTTGCGCGATGGCATTGGCGAGGCAGCCAATACCAAACGTGAAGTCATTATTGAGAATGGACGCCGACCAACGTTGAGCTGGCGGTGGCTCAAGGAGGAGGAATGCTATGATCAGCATGGCTGGCAAAGCGATACGCAGATGGTGGGCGCTGTTCGCGTTGCCCACGTTCGCTGCGTTCATTATCGGGTTCGTGGTGCCGTTCATTATGGGTGTGTACCTGAGCTTTTGTGAATTTACCACTGTTACCGACGGTGAGTGGGTAGGTCTTAAGAACTATGGCAAAGCGCTAAAGGATCCCGAATTTTTGCATGCGCTGGGTTTCTCGACAGCTTTCACCATTGTTACCACCATCGTTATTAACGTGCTGGCCTTTGCCATCGCCTACATGCTGACCAAAGCCATCAAAGGCTCCACAATCTTCCGCTCGGTGTTCTTCATGCCGAACCTTATCGGCGGCATCATCTTGGGCTATATCTGGCTGCTATTGCTCAACGGCGTGCTGGCACACTGGGGTCGAGCGCTCACCTATAAAGCTTCCTATGGTTTCTGGGGTTTGGTCATTCTCGTGTGCTGGCAGCAGATCGGTTACATGATGATCATTTATATCGCCGGTTTGCAAGCATTGCCCACTGACGTGCTTGAGGCAGCACAGGTGGATGGTGCGAATGGACGTCAAACGATGTTCCGCATCATCATTCCGCTGATGATGCCGTCCATCACCGTATGCTCCTTCCTGACTGTGACCAATGGCTTCAAGCTGTATGATCAGAACCTTGCGTTGACCAATGGCGCGCCAAGCAATATGTCCGAAGGCTTGGCCATGAACATCACACGCACCTTCTATGGACGTATGGGCTGGGAAGGCGTTGGCCAAGCGAAGGCCGTGTTGTTCTTCATTCTGGTGGCGGTTATCGCGCTTATTCAGAACAAACTCACCACAAGCAAGGAGGTGGCAGCCTGATGAACGAGAACAACAAGCCTGTCAAGCACGGCGGATTGTGGACGGTACTGTTTACCGTCATCTCCTTGTTCTGGATTTTCCCGATTGTTTTGGTGGTGATCAATTCCTTCAAGCAGAAGGCTTATATTTCACGCAACGCGTTTTCGATTCCTATGGGTAAAGCCTTCGTCGGTTTCGAAAACTATACGCGTGGTATCGAAACTACACAATTTTTCGCCTCCTTTGGCTGGACATTGCTGATCACCGTTGGTTCAGTGGTGCTGATTCTGCTATGTACCTCAATGTGCGCGTGGTGGATTGTACGTGTGAACAATTGGGCCGCGAAGCTGCTGTATACCCTGTTCCTGTTCAATATGATCGTGCCGTTCCAGATGGTGATGTTCACCCTTTCCAAGATCGCTGACATGTTGAAACTCAATACTCCGTGGGGATTGACGATTGTTTACCTTGGCTTCGGTGCTGGTCTGGCCGTGTTCATCTTCACTGGCGTGATTAAGGGCATTCCTGCGGAATTGGAAGAGTCGGCTATGATCGATGGTGCTTCCGTGCCGCGTATTTTCTTCCAGATTGTGGTGCCGATTATGAAGCCATCTATCGTCTCGGTGGCGATTCTTGAGGCCATGTGGATTTGGAACGACTATCTGTTGCCGTACCTCACACTTGACTTGGGTAAATACAAGACCATTTCGGTGGCTGTGCAGTATTTGAAGGGCGGTTATGGATCGGTGGATATGGGTGCCATGATGGCTTGCCTAGTGTTGGCTATCATTCCGATTATCATCTTCTACCTAGTCTGCCAAAAGTACATCGTCAGCGGAGTGATGGCAGGCGCTGTTAAGGGCTGATGACTTGTGTCATCAGTCCTTGGTGGACGCCCCGGTGGGGCGTCCGCAGGTGTCTGCCTGAGCCGGCCTAGCAGGGCGGCGAAGGTAATGATGGGTCCGCGCGAAGCGTGGTCCGTAATTGCGGGGCCGAAGGCGGCGCTGTTAAGGGCTGATGACTTGTGTCATCAGTCCTTGGTGGACGCCCCGGTGGGGCGTCCGCAGGTGTCTGCCTGAGCCGGCCTGGCAGGGCGGCGAAGAAAATTTGAGCCCCGTGCATTGCGCGGGGCTCAACTAGTTGTACAACTGGGATATTGACTAGGAGGTGTGATGGGTTTTCTTTCCCCCGATTCGAAGTTCATGCAGGGGCTGAGCAATCTGATTGATGCGGTGGTGGTCAATATTCTGATGTTGATCACATCCATCCCTTTAGTGACCATTGGTGCCTCGCTTGCCGCCGGACATGATGCGATTCGTCGTTCCATTCAGGGAGAAGGAGGTGGAGCGACTCGCAATTACTGTAGGGCGTTTGCTTCGAATTTTGTCAAGGCCACGATATTATGGCTGCCTTATCTGTTGGTTGCCTGTGGCCTGTTGTACGCATGGGTGGTGCTGCAAATCACGCCATTGCTTATTGCAAAATTTGCGCTTACGATGCTTTGGCTGATTGGTTTCGAATGGACTTTCGCTTTGCAGGCACGGTTTGAGAATCCAGTGACTGCCACTTGGAAAAACGCATTTGTATTCGGTGTGACCAAATTCGCCGTCACCTTGGCGATGTTGGCCATCGATGCTGTATTCCTCGGCCTGCTTGTGGCCAGTTGGTTCCTCATGCCGCAGGGACTATTTCTGCTTGTCGTGCTGGGGTACGGCACTATGATTGCGTTGCATATCCCTCTGCTGGAGCATGCCTTGCGGCCGTATTTGAGGTAATTTTTTAACAGCTTTGCAGTAAATGTTTGTGATTGAGATGGCTGATGCCTGCGCCGGTATCATCGCGGGGGCTTCGGCACAGGCATCAGCGGGCAGATAGCAAGTGGGCGCAGACGTTAAGCGGAACGCTGCGGAGTGACAACTGCGCCTGACTATTACTATCGCGTTCCGCACATGACTTGGGCTAGGGCTTGCACGCGCGACGACTGGAATACTTCATCGGTGTGTACCACCGTGAGATGCTCATCGGCCAACGGCACACGCCAGTTCGAATACTCCCAGGATGTGCCGGGCTGATTCTGCGAGCGGCATTCGCCCACGCCATCCACCAGCGCTGCTTGCAGCAGCAGCGACGGCGTATCCGCCAGCATCGCATGCATCGCTTCAACAATGCTCTGAATATGCTCGTCAACATTATCGGCATACTGTTGCGGCAGATATCCGCTCTCCACTAGCCGATTCATCATCGCTGTGCGCTCGGCCAAGGCGGACGCCGCGAATTCCTCAACCGGGCCAGACAAAAGTTGCAGTTGCTCGCGCAGTTTCACATGCTCGAACTGCAAATAGCCTGCGGTAGGCGGCAGATCGTGCGTAGTCACCGATGCCAAGGCCTGCTTACGGTAGTCGCATGCCGGCTTATACGGGTCGCCGGCGTTGGGCGAATCGTCCACGCGGGCGAACCATTCCACCTCGGTGCCCAGCACACCATGATCAGCCAGAATACGACGCACATAATCCGGCACAGTGCCCAGATCCTCGCCGATCACCATGCCACCGACGCGCGTGGCTTCAATGGCCAGCATGCCAAGCATGGCCTCATGATCGTAGTTCACATAGGCACCGTTTTTCGCGCCCAGTCCGGCAGGAATCCACCACAGGCGGAACAGGCCGAGGATGTGATCGATGCGCACCGCACCCGCATGCGCAAACATCGCATGCACCATGTCGCGATACACCCGGTAGCCAGTGGATTCCAAGTAACGCGGATTGAACGGCGGCTGCCCCCAGTCCTGGCCCTGCTGGTTATAGAAGTCGGGCGGGCAGCCCACACTCACGCCACCGGTAGCGAAACGTTCCGGATTGGCCCAGGCATCCACGCCCAAACTATGCACGCCAACAGCCATATCCATCATCAAACCCAGCGCCATGCCGCCATCCAGTGCAGCCTGTTGTGCGGCATTCACCTGCTCGGATGCAATCCATTGCAGCCAGCAGTTGAAATCGAACAAATCCTTATGCGCCTCGACCAATGCCTGTACTTCGGACGAATCAATGGATTTTTCGAAGAACCAGCGGTTTGACTCCCAAGGTGCGCCCCACAGCTCGAAACACAAGCACCAGGTGGCGAAAGATTCTAGATCAGGGCCGGCTGTGGTGCGGAAATGCATGAACTCCATCTCGCGCTTTGCATTGCGCCCGGCATCGAAAATAATCCGCAACGCCTGACGCTTGGCATGCCATGCGGCGTTGATGTCCATCGGGCCGGCATCGTTGTTGCGTTCGGCCACCGAAGCGTGCAGGGCGTCCACCTGTGCCTTGGCCTCTGCCGGAAGCGTGGCATATTCCGCAATATTCTGCGGGCGAATATATGTGACGTTCAAGAAACGGCGCGATTCCGGCAGGTACGGTGAGGGCTCGAGCGGCGGGATGGGGGCGCCGGCATGAATCGGATTGATCAGCATGAAATCAGCGCCGGACTTGGCAGCATCGCCCAGCAGCAGCTTCAGATCTCCATAATCGCCCACGCCCCACGAATCAGCCGAACGCACCGAATACATCTGCGTCATCCAGCCCCAGCGATGGTGCTCCTGCACGGCGGTCGGCACAGGAATGCGGGAGGGTGCGTTGATGATGGTGGCGGTGCCGTGGCGCTCGCCGGCGGTGACGGTAAGCGTGTGGTAGCCCATTGGCAGGCTGGCGTCGATGATTAGTGCAATGTGCCCGGTGGTCTCAGTAGGCGTAATGTGTTCGGTGTGCTTGGCGCGGCTGGCATGATCGGTTTGTTCAGCTTGTTCGGCCTGTTCCGTGTGATGGCCGGCTTCGATAGTACGTGTTGCAATGGTTCCAGCGAATGTGGTGCCGTCTTCAAGTTCGATGGAGGCGTTGACGGTTTCGTCGGCTGTGCAGTTGAGCTCGATGGTGGCAGGGGAGCCAGCGATAGTGGTGATAGTTGGTTTTAGCAAACGTTTGCTATCAGCCTGTGCAGCTTGTTCCAGCGCGTGCTCGATGGACTGTTCCGATGATGCGTCAACGCCCAGCGCGGCCAGCACGGCAACCAGCGCCTCGTCGCTGATTTCGGTGTAGTTACCCAGCTGATCGAAGAACGAAGTGGACAGACCGTGTGTTTTGGCGAGCCTGATCAGCGGTCGTGCAAGTCGTTCCGGGCTTTCGCTGCGCTGTTCGATGGTGGATGCCATGATGACTCCTCTGTCTGGTTGCGTGCCGATTGTGTGCTGGTTGCATACGTCAGGCATTGCTGATCGTCGTTGAACGATGGTGGCGGTATGCAAGTAATGCATGACTCAGCGTACGACTTTTTGACAACGATTGCAAAACATTGCGCAAGGCGTGTCGAATGTGCGAAAGCGCCGGAATATCAGGCCGCAGGTGCGGTGGAGGAGCGCACGATAAGCTGCGGGGCGAATCGTTCGTGCGGAGTGCTCAACGTGCCGCCGTCGATCAGGCGCAGGGTGGCGCGCGCCACGTGCTCGGCCATGGCGCGCGGATCCTGACGGATGGTGGTCAGGCCGACTTCCGCAGCGAAGGTGCTGTCGTCATAGCCGACGATGGAAATATCGTCGGGAATGCGCAGGCCGCATTGGCCCAGACGGAAGAAAAAGGGAATTGCCATCGAGTCCTGATGGAAGCACAGTGCAGTGGGGCGGTCGTCGGCGGCGAGGATGTCGCTGATCACGGCATCGAACACGTGGGTGTCATCCTCGCCTTGAGACGCGGGCACGGTCACGGTGCGGCCGAGCAGCCCTAGCTGTGCGCAGGTTGCCGTGAACCCGGTGATACGGCGATAGGAGCTGAAGTGCAGAGTGGAGACGACCTGCGGCTGCACATAAACGATGTTGCGATGCCCCTGCTGAGCGAGGTGCTTGACGGCCAAGCGAATGCCGGCGTCGTCGTCGATGCTGGCCGAAGCCGTGAATTCGTCAGTGGAGGCCACGTTAATGCCGACAATCGGCACGTGCGCGGTGCCCAAGCGTTTGATTTCGGCAGGACTGATGTCGAAGGACGAGACGACCACGGCGTCGGCGTTGCCGCGCACCGGCAGCTTATCGAAGAAAGTGGCGCGCTCCTCCTGACCTGCGACGGGGTATACGACAAGGTCATAGCCGGCCTGTTGGAATGTCGGATTTAGCCCCTCAATGATTTTGGCGGAAAACCAGTCGATCTGATTCGATCCGACCAGCATGGCGATGCGCTGGGAGCGGCCGGATTTGAGGATGCCTGACGCGCGCGAAACGGAGAAATTCAAGCGTTCGGCTGCAGCCAACACCTTGGCGCAGGTGGCGTCCGACACCATGTCAGGGCGGGAGAGCGCTCGTGACACCGTGGATTTGGAGACCCCGGATTCGCGGGCGACGTCGTCGATACTGGCTTTCATCAGTCGCGTTCCTTTGTGTCGACTGCCACGGCGGCTTTCGTCGCGTGATTGCTGGGTGCTGTTGTTCAGCTTAGCACGACGAAGTTGTTGCAGAGCGTATTTCGTGCGCTATATATGAAACTGTTGTCATATTGCGACACGCCGTATGTTATCAAATAAAAACCTGAGAAAACCATGAATTGCAACGGGTTGCAGATGCAACGGGTTGCAACAAAGTTGAAAGTTGGTTGACGGCGTCGTTCAAGCGTGCCATACTTTTCATACTTCTTCAGTCTTACAAGGAAGTAGGAGAGTATGAAACTAGCAAAAACCTGTGCGGCCATTGCTGCAACCGTGCTCATTGCTACTGCTGCAACCGGTTGCGGTACTGCAGGAGCATCCGGCGTTGTGGATACCAACGCGGACAAGGGCCTGGCCGTACTCGGCGACCACGTCACCTACGATCCCAACCATCTGGTCAACGACGGGCAGCCCATCGAAATCGGCTACTGGAGCTGGGGTGACGCCAGCACCGATCCGGTGATCGGTATGCTGCACGAATACGAGAAGATCCATCCGAATGTCACCGTAAAAATCTCGCAGGTGGCTTGGAGCGACTACTGGGTGAAAACGCCCCTGTCGCTTAAGGGCAACAAGAACGCACCGGTGCTGTTCAACGTGCACAACTCTCAGGACGCGCTGCTGCGCCCGCACATGGAAGCCTACGACATCGACACGGCCGATCTCGAGGCTGACTACACCAATGTTGACCTGCACGTCGTCGACGGCAAAATCATGTACATCGACTCCGTGATCAACACCGGCAATATCTACTACAACAAAACGCTGTGGGCCGAAGCCGGTCTGACTGAAGACGATATCCCCGCCACCTGGGACGAATTCGTCGAAGTCGCCAAGAAGCTTACCAAATTCGACGGCAACAAGATGATTCAGTCCGGCTTCAATATGAACGGCGATGGTCGTTACGATGGTCTGTGGCAGGGATTGAACTACCAGCGCGGCGCTCTGATGTTCAGCAAGGACGGCACCGTCGCGAACTACGACTGCGAAGCCACCAAGGAAAACCTCGAATTCCTGCGCGACCTGTACGAAACCGACAAAGTCTCGTCCGTGAAATTCGGCGACAATTCCGAACAAAGCTTCGGCAACGGGCAATCCGCCATGATCTACGCCTGGGGTGCGCTGCAGGGCACCCTTGAGACCAAATACCCCGACATCGACTACGGTGTGTTCCCTACCCCGACCTTCAGCGATGACGTACCCTTCGCCTACGACCGTTACAACGGCGAATCCACGCCCGGCATCAACGTGCACCAAAGCGAGGAACAGCGTGCCGTGGCGCAGGACTTCATCCGATTCCTGCTCGCCGGAGACGACTACGTACGCTCCGCGGTCAAACTGCAGAACTCCTTCCCCGGCAAAAAGAGTCTGCAGGACGATTCCGAAATCCTCTCCAACCCGGTGATGGCTGCCATCAAGCCGCGCCTTGACCGACTGATCTGGCCCGGACCGGTGCCTTCCACTCTGGAAAGCAGCCCGAAGATCGCGTTCCAGAACGTCATCCAGAACGGTCAGGACATCGATACCGCCGTAGCCACCGCCCAAGCGCAGATCGAAACCGATATGAAGGGCAGTGACTTCGTCTCACTTGAATCCAAGTACGCGCACATCGACGAGGCACAGTAGCCCGTTACCGCGCAACGCAACCAGCAATACAGAATTAAGAAAAGAGAAGTTCCATGCACAACACAACGCTGCAACGCATCTTTTCGATGCGCAACATCGCGGTAGTAGCGCTTGTCGGCTATTTCGCGGTGTTCATGGCCTATCCAATCATCAAAGCCTTCGCCGGCTCCATGCACAACTGGAACCCGTTGACCGACACTTACCAGTGGGTGGGATTCGAGAACTATGCGCAGGTGCTTACCGACTCCCTGTTCTGGAAGTCGATCTGGAACACCGCCGTCTATTCATTCTTCTCCGTCGCATTCCGTGTGATCGTGGGACTGGCACTCGCCCTGCTGCTCACCTCGAAGCTCGTCAAAGCTAAAAGTGCTCTGCGTGGCCTGTTCTACATGCCGACCATCACCCCGCTGGTGGCAGTGAGCTTCGTGTGGATGTGGATGTATGATCCGCAGTTCGGCATGATCGATAAGGTCACTGGACTTGACATCGGCTGGCTGAACGACTCGCACTGGGCCATGCCAGCGGTCATCATCATGACCATCTGGAAGGACTTTGGTTACGCTACCGTGCTGTATATGGCCGGCATCATGTCCCTGCCCACCGACGTCTACGAAGCCGCTAGCCTCGACGGTGCCGGCAAATGGCAGACGTTCTGGAAGATCACTTTGCCGCTGCTGCGCCCCACCACGCTGCTCATCGTCATCACCTCGCTGATCACCTACCTGCAGGCCTACATCCAGATTCTTGTGATGACCGGCGGCGGCCCCGGCACCGACACCTACACCATCAGCTACCTCATCTACGATCAGGCGTTCACCAAATACAACTTCGGCGTTGCTTCCGCAATGAGCGTGATCCTGTTCGTCCTCACCGGCGTACTCACGCTGCTCATGTTCAAGGCTTCCGGCGATAAATTGGAGGAATCGCGATGAATACCGCAACCGGCAAGAAGATTTCGACCATCGTCATCACCGCGCTGCTGTTCGTGCTGGCAGCCATCACCGTTATCCCGTTCATCTGGATGCTGGTCTCATCGTTCGCCCCCAACAGTGAAATCGTCAAGATCACCGGTGGTATCTTCCCCACACCTAGCACGCTGGACAACTACACAGGCATCCAAGAGAAGTTCAACTTCATGCGCCTGTTCGGCAACTCGCTGTTCGTGGCAACCATCAAAACCGTACTTATCATCTACTTCAGCGCTGTGCTCGGCTACGTATTCTCCAAAATGCACTTCCGCGGGCGCAACGTGCTGTTCGGTGCAGTGCTGTCCACGATGATGCTGCCGTGGGCCGTGACCATCATCCCGCAGTACGACATGATGGTGCAGTTCGGCTGGCTCGATACCTACCGTTCGCTGATTATCCCCGGTCTGATCAACGGCTTCGGCGTGTTCATGTTCCGTCAGTCCATCGGCGGCATCTCCGACGAAATCATCGAAGCCGCCAAACTGGACGGTGCCAGCGATTCGCGCATCTTCCACCGCATCGTGCTGCCGATGAGCCGCAACTCCATCGCCGCGCTCGCCATCTTCGTGTTCCTGTGGAACTGGGAGGACTACCTGTGGCCCTTCCTGATGATCACCGATGACGACAAGCAGCTGCTGTCCGTAGGCCTCAAGATGTTCTCCGGCCAGTACGGCACTGATTACGGCGGACTGTTCGCAGCCACCTCAATCGCCATCATTCCGGTAATCATCGTGTACATGCTGTTCCAGAAGCAGTTCATCGCCGGTATCGCCACCGGTTCGGGCAAGTAGTTCAGCCCCTGGATGCCGCCAAGGCGATACACTGGCGGCATCCGGTTTATTTGTGCATTGTTGTCATGCCAATGGCGCGATGCGCGTGATATTCGAACTATTCGCGGGGGGGCTGCCACCTTCCTCCATATGGTCACAAAAGGAGACCGCATTATGACTTCCATTTCCGCTGCCACGTTCACTCCGTCCATGAGCCCGCGGATGAACGCCGCTGCCACAATTCAAGGCGATTACTGGCGCATCGGCATCCTGTCCGATTCACTGCTGCGCCTCGAATGGTCCGACAGCGGTGTCTTTGAAGACAACGCCACGCAGATGGCTTTCAACCGCGATTTTGGCGGTGAGACGCCCCACTTCACCACCGATGAGCGCGACGGCCTGCTGATTATCGAAACCGACGCGCTGCGCCTGACCTACGATCGCAAGCCTTTCACCAAGGAGGGCCTGAGCATCGTGGTTAAAGGCGTGCCGCGCTCGCAGCGCAACACCTGGCATTACGGCGATACGCCCTACGGCAATCTCGGCGGCACCGCCCGCACCTTGGATGAGGTCGACGGTCGCACTGATATGGGCCTCGGTGTCTGCTCGACCGACGGCTGGGCGGTAATCGACGATTCCGCCTCGAACGTGGTCGCGGCTGCCGAACAGGTGAACGGTGAGGCGAATCCGTTCGGCCTGTGGGTCGCCCCGCGCGATCACCAGGAAACCGACCTCTACTTCTTCGGCCACGGCCTGCGATTCAAGGACGCCGTGCGCGACCTGTATCGCCTGACCGGCCCGACCCCGCTGCTGCCGCGTTTCACCATGGGCAACTGGTGGAGCCGCTACCATCGCTACACCGAGTCGGAATACCTGAACCTGATGGACCGTTTCGAAGCCGAAAAACTGCCGTTCACCACCGCCGTCATCGATATGGACTGGCATCTGGTCGACGCGGTTGACCCCAAGTACGGCTCCGGCTGGACCGGCTACACCTGGAACACCGAATTCTTCCCTGACCCCGAGCGTTTCCTTGCCGAACTGCGCCGTCGTGGCCTCAAGACCACGCTGAACGTGCACCCGCGCGACGGCGTGCGTGCCTTCGAAAAGCCCTACGCCAAAGTTGCGGCTGCCATGGGCGTGAATGCCGAGGCCGGCGAACCCGTGGAATTCGACCTGACCAGCCCGAAGTTCATGGAAGCCTACTTCGACATGCACCATGAGCTGGAGGATGAAGGCGTTGACTTCTGGTGGCTTGACTGGCAGCAGGGCGGCGTGACCCGCCTGCCAGGCCTCGACCCGCTGTGGATGCTCAACCACATGCACTACCTGGATTCCGGTCGCGACGGCCGCTGGCCGCTCACCTTCTCTCGCTACGCCGGCCCCGGCTCGCACCGCTACCCGGTCGGATTCTCCGGCGACACCGTGATTTCGTGGGAGTCGCTCAAGTTCCAGCCCGAATTCACCGCCACTGCCTCGAATGTGGGTTACGGCTGGTGGAGCCATGATATCGGCGGCCACATGTTCGGCTACCGCGATGACGAGCTTGAGGCTCGCTGGTATCAGCTGGGCGTCTTCAGCCCCATCAACCGCCTGCACTCCACCGATTCGCCGTTCAATGGCAAGGAGCCGTGGAACTTCGACGGCAACACGCGCGAGGCGATGAACAAGGCGCTGCGACTGCGCCACGAGCTCATCCCGTACCTCTACACCATGAACTGGCGCGCCGCCTTCGACGATGAGCCGATTGTGCAGCCGATGTATTGGGCCGAACCCAACAACGACAGCGCCTACGACTACCGCAACGAATTCCGCTTCGGCAGCGAACTGATCGTCGCCCCGATCGTTGATCCGGGGGATGCCGATGCGCGCCGTGCCAAGGCCGACGTATGGCTGCCGCAGGGCGAATGGTTCGACTTCTTCGACGGCCGACGCTACGTTGCCGCCGATGAAAACGGCCGTCGCCTGTCGGTATGGCGTGAGCTTGACCGCATCCCTGTGTTCGCCAAGGCCGGTGCGATTGTGCCGATGCAGCCGCTGGTCGATGAGGCTGGTGCCGCTGATGCTGCTGTGGCTGGTACTGATGTTGACGCCCAGCGCTGCAACGACATCGCCAACCCCCGCGCCCTGCGCGTGGTGGCCTTCCCCGGTGCCAACGGTTCGTTCACCCTAAGCGAAGACGCCGGGCGCTTCCCGGAGTCCCATGATGCCGAAACGGCCGCACGCGAAGCTGGCCTCGCCCAAACCGATATGCACCTGACTTGGAATGCCGACGGTGCCGGCTGCACGTTCGCCATCGACCCGGTTCGCGGCGAAGTCGCATCCGTGCCTGCCGCACGCGAATGGACCATCGTGCTGCGCGGTGTCGCCCCCGCAACCTGCACGGCGAGCGTGGATGGCGCTGAAGTTGCCGCAACAACCTCCTACGATCCCGCAACGCTGAGCATGAGCGTCACGCTGCCGGCCGTATCCACGGCTTCCAGCATCGTCATCTCCCTGTCCCCGGCGGATGGCAAGGCCACCCTTGTGGCCGACAATCCGGTGCATGACGACGTGTTCGCTATTCTCAACAGCGCACAGATGCAGTTCCTGACCAAGGGCAAGGCCATGGATATGGTCGATCGTCTCGGCATGGGCGCGCTCGTTGGCCTGCATGCGCTGGAACGTGACAAGCGCGGCGAAGGCGACTTCTGGCAGTCGCATATGCCGCAAAGCGTGATCAGTGCCATCGAAGAAGTACTGCTGCGCGCATAGGTTGCGCAAAGCTAGCCGATATCTGCACTCACGATAACCCGCTCTGGTTCCCGCGAACCTGGGCGGGTTTTCTCATATACGACACGCTGCAAAAGTTCAGTCAAGAAGACTCAAGTTTTTTGTGAAGAGGCGGGAATAAAAGTTGACGAATCAAAGTTGAGTGGTGTAGGCTCAAGTTTTGGAACGGGTCGAAAGATGGTTCGGCAAGAACCACCGGAGGCTCGAAGAAAACGTGAGCGGGAAACCGTGAAACAGAACCTGCGCCGCAGCCGAACCAAGCTGGGGCGCAACGAACAAAAGGAGCACACATTATGGCACGTGCAGTCGGTATTGATCTTGGTACCACCAACTCTTGCATCGCAACGCTGGAAGGCGGCGAGCCCACCGTTATCGTGAACGCCGAGGGCATGCGCACCACCCCGTCGGTGGTCGCTTTCTCCAAGTCCGGCGAAATCCTCGTCGGCGAAGTGGCCAAGCGCCAGGCCGTCACCAACGTTGACCGCACCATCTCCTCCGTCAAGCGTCACATGGGCACCGATTGGACCGTCGACATCGACGGCAAGAAGTGGACCCCGCAGGAGATTTCCGCGCAGATCCTGATGAAGCTGAAGCGCGACGCCGAAGCCTACCTCGGCGAGCCCGTCACCGACGCGGTCATCACCTGCCCGGCATACTTCAACGATGCTCAGCGTCAGGCCACCAAGGACGCCGGCAAGATCGCAGGCCTCAACGTGCTGCGTATCATCAACGAACCGACCGCCGCGGCTCTGGCCTACGGTCTGGAAAAGGGCAAGGAAGATGAGCGCATCCTGGTCTTCGACCTCGGTGGCGGCACCTTCGATGTCTCCCTGCTGGAAATCGGCAAGGATGATGACGGCTTCTCCACCATCCAGGTGCAGGCCACCAACGGCGACAACCACCTGGGCGGCGACGACTGGGATCAGAAGGTCATCGACTGGCTGGTGAGCGAAGTCAAGAACAAGTACGGCGTGGATCTGTCCAAGGACAAGATTGCTCTGCAGCGTCTGAAGGAAGCCGCTGAGCAGGCCAAGAAGGAGCTGAGCTCCTCCACCTCGACCTCCATCTCCATGCAGTACCTGGCGATGACCCCTGACGGCACCCCTGTGCACCTGGACGAAACCCTGACCCGTGCCCGCTTCGAGGAAATGACCTCCGACCTGCTCGGCCGCTGCCGCACCCCGTTCAACAACGTGCTGCACGACGCCGGCATCTCCGTGAGCGACATCGACCACGTGGTGCTGGTCGGCGGCTCCACCCGTATGCCCGCCGTCAAGGAGCTTGTCAAGGAACTCACCGGTGGCAAGGAACCGAACCAGTCCGTGAACCCGGATGAGGTTGTGGCTGTGGGCGCTGCCGTGCAGTCCGGCGTCATCAAGGGCGACCGTAAGGATGTGCTGCTGATCGACGTGACCCCGCTGTCGCTGGGCATCGAGACCAAGGGCGGCATCATGACCAAGCTCATCGACCGCAACACCGCCATCCCGACCAAGCGTTCCGAAGTGTTCTCCACCGCTGAGGACAACCAGCCGTCCGTGCTCATCCAGGTCTACCAGGGTGAGCGTGAGTTCGCTCGCGACAACAAGCCGCTGGGCACCTTCGAGCTGACCGGTATCGCTCCGGCGCCGCGTGGCGTGCCGCAGATCGAGGTCACCTTCGACATCGACGCCAACGGCATCGTGCACGTTTCCGCCAAGGACAAGGGCACCGGCAAGGAACAGTCCATGACCATCACCGGCGGTTCCGGCCTGCCGAAGGACGAAATCGACCGCATGGTTAAGGAAGCCGAAGCCCACGAGGCCGAGGATAAGAAGCGTAAGGAAGACGCCGAGACCCGCAACCAGGCCGAAGCCTTCGCCTACAGCACCGAAAAGCTCGTCAACGACAACAAGGACAAGCTCTCCGATGATGTCGTTAAGGAAGTGACCGACAAGGTCAACGCTCTGAAGGAAGCCCTGAAGGGTGAGGACACCGAGGCTGTCAAGACCGCGCAGAGCGAGCTGATGACCTCCGCCCAGAAGATCGGCCAGGCCCTCTACGCCCAGCAGGGTGCTGAAGGTGCCGCTGCCGGCGCTGCTGGTGCCGGTGCCTCCGATTCCGCCGCTGCTGGCTCCGACGACGACACCGTTGAAGCCGAAGTCGTGGACGATGACGACGACAAGAACAACAAGTAAGGTCGCCCCATGGCTGAGTTCAACAAGGACGACTACCTGAACGATCTGCCGGACGCCGATCAGGCTGCCGACCAGTCCGCTGCTGCGGATCAGGCGGCCTCCTCGGCCCCGGCGGATGCCGGCGCTGCTTCTGCAGCTGCTTCTGCCGCTGATACCGCTGGTGCGGCTGATGCTGGTGCCGATACGGCAGCTACTGCTGATTCTGCCGGTGCCGGTGACGGCGAAGGTGCGAGCGAAGATACTTTGACCCCGCTGGGCAAGGCCAAGAAGGAAGCTGCCGAATATCTGGAAGCCCTGCAGCGCGAACGTGCGGAGTTCATCAACTTCCGTAACCGCGCCCAGAAGGAGCAGGAGCGCTTCCGTCAGCACGGCATTACCGACGTGCTGACCGCTCTGCTGCCGGCTCTCGACGATATCGACCGCATCCGTCAGCACAGCGAGATGGACGACTCCTTCAAAGCCGTAGCCGCGAAAATCGACAAGGCCTTCGAGAAGTTCGGCGTGGAGAAGTTCGGCGAACAGGGCGAGGACTTCGACCCCACCAAGCATGACGCGATTCTGCACAAGCCGGACGCATCGGCTGAGAAGGAAACCGTCGATACCGTGGTGGAAGCCGGCTACCGCATCGGCGATCGCGTGATTCGCGCCGCCCGCGTGGTCGTCGCTTCCCCGCAAAACTGACCCTATCCGTCATTTTTAGCGGAGTCGAACATGGAGCCGAAGAATCTTCAGGGATTCCTCGGCTCCGCTGAAAAATGACGAGACTATACAGCCTATACAGCTATGACTTGTAACGAAGGGAGGCAACGATGGCTGAGAATGAATGGTTGACCAAAGATTTCTATAAGGTCCTTGGTGTCTCCAAGGACGCTACCGACGACGAGATTAAAAAGGCCTACCGCAAGCTGGCCCGTAAATATCACCCGGACGTCAATAAAACCAAGGAAGCCGAAGAGAAGTTCAAGGACATCTCTGAAGCCTACGATGTGTTGAGCAGCAAGGACAGCCGTCAGAAGTATGACGCCATTCGCCAATTTGGTATGGGTGGCGCACGTTTCGCCGGTGGTACCGGCGCAGGTGGCTTCTCCGGTGCTGACTTCTCCGATTTGTTCGGAGGCATGTTCGGTGGTGCCGCAGGCGGCCCCGGCGGCTCGCGTATTCGCTTCTCCACCTCTGGCAACGGCGGTCAGCCCAACCTCAACGACATCTTCTCGATGTTCGGTGGTGCCGCTGGCGGCCCTGGTGCAGGTGGCGCGTATGGCGGCTCGCCGTACGGCCAGTCGGCCTACGAACAGGCACCGCAACCCGAGCAGGGCGAGGATCGTAACTCCAAGATCAGTCTGACCCTGCGCCAGGCGGTCAAAGGCGCGACCGTATCCCTGTCTGTCGACGGCAAGAAGTTCAAGGCGCACGTGCCTGCAGGTGTCAAGGACGGCCAGAAGATCAAGCTGGCCGGCAAAGGCAAGCCTGGGCGCAACGGCGGCAGGGCCGGTGACCTGTACCTGCACGTCAGCGTGAAAACCGATCCGACCTTCCGCATGGAAGGCAGCGACATCGTCATGGATCTGCCCGTCACCGTGGGCGAAGCCGTGGCCGGTGCCAAGGTTGAGGCTCATGATATCGACGGCAATTCCGTCACCTTCAAGGTGCCGGCCGGATCCAGCTCCGGCACCGAAGTCAGGGTGTCGGGACTGGGCGTTCAGCGCGGCAACCAGCCGGGCGACCTGATCGGTCGTGTGCAGATCATGGTTCCCGCCAAGCCGGGTCTTGGCGTCAAGCATGCCGCCAAGGAGTTCGACGATAAGGCCGGCAACTACTTGGAACGCTGACCAATACTCCCGTCGGCAAGCGGGAGGCAGTCGGGAGACTGTAACGTCAAAACAATGCCCTGCTCAATCAGGGCCAATCGGGAGGTGAATGATGGCGCGGTTGGACACTCATATGCGGCAGCTCTACGCGATGTGTGCAACCGCGCTCGTCATGGGACGCGCGGATCTCGATGGTGCCGATGATGTCGGCTTCGACATCGAGCTGCCTGTGTTCACTGTTGGTCAGGCCGCCGAACTGGCCAATATTCACCCCCAAACTCTTCGGCAATACGACCGTCTTGGCTTGGTGCGCCCCCAGCGCACTGAGGGTGGCGCGCGTCGCTACTGTTTGCGCGATATCGCGCGTTTGGCGCACACCCAGCACCTGAGCCAGGATGAAGGCATCAATCTTACGGGCATCACCCGCATTCTGGATCTCGAAGAAGAGAACCGCCAATTGCGCCGTGAACTCAAGCGCCTGCGGGCCAAGGATGAAGACAGCGTATTCGCAGCCGGGCGCGACGGCGATATCGTCGAAGTGCAACGCTCGAACCGTGCGCGCCTATGGCGCAATGCTATTCGCCGTCAAACCCGCGAACTGCCCAGCCGCTCCACCTACGGCACGCCCACCAACGCGCGCGGCACTGCCGGAGCGACTTCCCCCACCGACCCCAACAGCCAATCTTTGGTGCTCTGGGGCTGGCGATAAACGGCTTCGGAATCAAATACCAGTCAAATACCAGTCAAATAAAAAATCGTTGGAATTTCAACGTTTCTGATGTTTGATCCTCAATTTTCACAGTTACGAATCAAATAAACGATTGGGCCGCAAATCGAATTGCGACCCAATCGTTTATCACGCCCAACCGGGGATATATTCCATCTTCTTGCGTGGCGCGTTCGGATCTGACGGTTTGATAAGCCCTGACGTTACACTTTCGCGAATCAGCCGTGAGATGGGAGACGAATATGAGTCATCCAATCCAAACCTCTCACGCAGCGAAGCGTTGGTGAGGCACTCGCCATTGGCAAACTGAATGCAGGCATGCCAATAGCAGGCATCCATGCGTTCGCTAAGGCTGAGATCAGGGTAGGAGCGATACTGGGATAGTCGCACCATAATGCTGGCGTTACCATCGGTGCCATCAGATTGCTGCACCACAGGCGAAGGGATATGCGCAGTCTCGCAGGCATCGATGATTTTGTCCCAGCCGGAACCTGCCTCCTCGCACATGCGCAGGCGACGTGACAAATCAGCCAGCTTCGGGTTGCGTGCTTCCGGCGGATCGTTAACCAGTCGCTCCAAACGAATCAGCGAATTGCCAGGATTAGAAAACTCCACACGATTGTTGAAAATCTCAATCAATGGCCCGGCGCCTCTGGTCGTGAGATCCTGGTGAATCAGCATATTGGCCAGCAACTCTCTGATCGCAATCTGCGGATAGGCGGTATGTGTGACGCGAAGCCCACGTCCGATGGTTTCACTCTCTGGCAGCCATGCTTGCAGAAAAGCCGTGACGTCATCCAAATCGGCGTACCCATGGGCATAGTCTCGCGAACGCGACGGTGAGGATTTGCGGTCGCCTTCGTATTTGATGACACGCAACGCCTTACGCGTGACCGTGGGGAAACGTTGCATATCAGCGGCGAACAGCAGCGCTCCGAGATTAGTGATGGCATACTGACCGCTGTCAAGAAACCGAATAATGTGGTCGGATTCAAGATAGTGGAGAATTTCCGTGCGATTCGAAGGCAGGGGAGTGCCTGTTTGTCGGAAGTAGATATTCCAATCCAGCAGATCCAATGTTTCTTCAGCTGTAAGCCATTGGGCTGCGATCTGATCCTCAAAGGCTTCGGATTTAGTGACCTCCCACAGGCGACGTTCGCGCTGGGAATTCTTCGCAACAGGTTGTGTGGAGGTGCCGGAACGTATGTATTCTGTGCCATCAAACGACACAGGGTAGCCGGTTGCCGGCCAGATGCGCAGTATAACCGTCCGATGGCCGCGATAATCCACGGGGATGAACTTGAACTCCGCGTTTTTCGACAGCTTCAGACGTAGCCAAAGCTCCAGTTCCTGGCCCTTGTGCTTAGCGGCGAGAGGATTGAATGAAGTGCCGACGATCTCATGCGTAGCGTCGTCCACACCCCACAGCATGTAGGCGTAATCCTGGCCTTCGATGGCTGCCGCGTTGGATAGTGCGGAGATGTCCTTGCCAATCATGAAGGCATCGTCGTTCGACTCCTTGAACTCCACCGTCTGGGACTCGGTAGATCGCGCGATGAGCTGGTCGATGAGTTGAATGAGATCTTCCGGCATGGGTTTTCCTTTGGACAGGCAAGGCTTGTTGCAGTTACTAGCATAGCGTGTCAGTCATATACGAATCAAATACGAGTCAAATACCAGTCAAATAAATAATCGTTGGAATTCCAACGTTTTTGGTGTTTGAGGTGCATTTTTCGCAGTTACGAATCAAATAAACGATAGATACTGATTGGTGCCGTGCGTTGGCTGTTTGGATGCGTTAGTTGTTTGATTGTGTTGGTTGTAATGGCCACATCTGCTGTGGTGGCTGTGAAGTTGCGATAGTTACAGCAATCGTGCCGACGAATGGGCTTTCGCCGGCACGGATAGACTTACGCTGGCAGGACTGTCCACCTGTGCCGGTGCGGTGCGGATGACGCCAGCCGGCAACGTGCGCGGCAGGGGCGTCGGTAGTATGGGCGACGGACAACGGTTGAATGATCGAACGATTGGAAGAATGATGACTGCTGTGGATTATCCGGATTTGGTGGTTGTGGGTGCCGGCCTGTTCGGCCTGACGGTGGCGCAGCAGGCGGTGGAGCATGCGGGCGCTCGCGTGCACATCATCGACGTGCGCGACCATATCGGCGGCAACGCATACAGCTATATGGATGAGGAGACGGGTGCGGAAATCCACCGCTACGGCGCGCACCTGTTCCACACGTCGAACAAGCGTGTGTGGGACTACGTGAACCGGTTCACGTCGTTCACGAACTATGTGCACCGCGTGTGGGCCACCCACAACGGTGAGGTATATCCGCTGCCGACGAACCTGGGCACGATCAACCAGTTCTTCCGTGCGCACTACACGCCGGATGAGGCCCGCGCGCTGATCGCCGAGCAGGCGGGCGAACTGGCCGGCAAGGATCCTGAGAATCTCAACGACAAGGGCATCAGCCTGATCGGCCGCCCCCTGTACGAGGCGTTCATTAAGAACTACACGGCCAAGCAGTGGCAGACCGATCCGGCCGAGCTGCCGGCGGACATCATCAAACGTCTGCCGGTGCGCTTCAACTACGACAATCGCTACTTCAGGGACACTTGGGAGGGCCTGCCGACGGACGGCTACACCAAGTGGATGGAACGGATGATCGACGATCCCAAGATCACGGTCGGCCTGGGCGTGGACTTCTTCGACGAGACGCAACCGTACAACAAGCAGGCCCTCGCTGAAGCGGGCGTGCCGGTGGTGTACACGGGCCCGGTGGATCGTTACTTCGACTACGAACTTGGGGATCTGAAGTGGCGCACGGTGGACTTCGTGGAGCGCCGCTACGACGAGGGCGATCATTTCGGCTGCCCGGTGATGAACTTCTCCGACGCGGACGTGCCATACACCCGCGCGATTGAGTTCAAGAACTTCAATCCGGAGCGCCGCGAATCGCAGAATCCGGACAAAACCGTGGTGTGGGAGGAATACTCCCGCTTCGCCGAGCGTGGCGACGAGCCGTACTATCCGGTGAACACGGATGCGGACAAGGCACTGTACGCGGCGTACGAGGCGAAGGCCGCCGCCGAACCGAACACGGTGTTCGGCGGTAGGCTCGGCACCTACAAGTACTACGACATGCACCAGGTGATCGACACCGCGCTGACCGCCTACGAGGAGCAGGTCGCACCCATGCTCGCCAAGTAGCAGCTCAGTATCCCGCTTGTATCCTCTCTCTACGGGGATTCAGTGGATTTTTCGGAACTATTGGGTGGTATGGTCAGCCTCGCAGTGTTGAATGTGCTTCGTGAGAAAACTGATTGAACAGCTGATGAAATTCGGCATCGTCGGCGTAGTCGCCTTCGTGATCGACTATGGCCTGATGAACCTGCTGCTGGCCTTCCACCTGCACAACATCCTCGCCAGCACCGTTTCGTTCCTGATTTCCCTGGCCTTCAACTACGTGGCGAGCATGAAGTTCGTGTTCAAGCATCGCCCGGATATGGCCCGCTGGATGGAGATTCTTATCTTCGTTGGCGCGTCTGTGGTGGGCCTGTTCATCAACGAAGTGATCATCTACATTTCGACGTTCGGCATGAACCACGACGCCATGATCACCCAGCACACCGAATACATGATTCGCACCAATATCGGCAAGCTGGTGGCCACCGCCGTGGTAATGGTGTGGAATTTCGTGATCCGTAAGTGGCTGCTGGATGACACCCACACCAACGCCATGAACCGTCTGCGTTCCGGGGACAAGAAACTCACCCCCGAGCAGCTTGAGGCCAAGTGGGAGCGCAGTTTTTCCCATCGTCTCGGCCTGTGGTCGTTGGATCACACACCCGACGGCTGGCCAAAGTAGGTTTTGGGCGCTGAAACCGTCCGTTTCAGCGGGTGCTGTCGGTTGTTGGCTATTGTTTGCTATCACTACCCCAGAGATATGAAGGTACCTATGGGGTAGTGATAGAGGCGTTTATATACAAGTACCAAATATCCCGGTATCTGTGGGGCTGTGATAATCACTACCCCGCAAATATGCCGATATTTGTGGGGTAGTGATTCTTGATTTTGCGGGGTAGTGATTATGCGTGCGATGATACGGCCGCCAAATAGTCGCGAAAGTTGCGAAACCGGGTTTCCGGAGCGCTGGCGGCCGTCGGCAAGCGGCCAACCGCCGCCGTCAGACCGCCACTTCGGTGAGGGTGGGCTGTTCGGTGGAGGTTTTGATCTGCTTGAAACCGAGGAATGCGATCACCAGCGAACTGAGCGCCAGCACCGTCACCACCATGAAGCCGCCGTGCGAGCCCATACGGTCGATGAACTGTCCGGCGATGGCCGAGCCAGCGGAGGAACCGATGGAATTCATCGCGCCCATCCATGCCATGCCTTCAGTCAGGCGCGACGGCGGTACCAAGTGCAGCATTAGCTGATTGCCGTTGATCCACGTCGGTGCCTGGCACACGCCGATCAGCAGGTAGATCAGCATGATGACCCACAGATGCTTGGCGAACATGAACGTACCGATGCCGATATTGACCACTGCCAGGCAGAAGTAGAAGCGCTTCCACAGCGGAATATGCCAGTTCTTCGCGCCATAAACGAGCGCGCCAATCAGCGAGCTGATTGAGAAGCATGCGAACACAAAGCCCGTGTATTGCTTCATATTCTGCTCGGTGGCGAACGCGATGATTGAAATACTGGTGGCCGACTGGAACGCGCCCAGCGAGAACCAGGTGATGCACACGGCAACCAAGCCCGGCCCCCAAATCGACTGCTTCTTGCCACTGCGCGCGTCAGCCACGGCCTGCTCCACAGCATGGTCGATAGCAGTCTGGTCGGTTACGCCCTCACGCTTCAGGCGACGACGAGTCTCTTCGGCGGCGGTTTCCGCCTTCAACGCCTCCGCACGCGCGGCCTCACGCTCGCGATATTCCTTGCGGGTGATACCGTCGGCGCGAGCCAAATCAGTTTGCGACGGCGGCTCGGTGCTCAGCTCGGTTAGGAACATCAGCGCACCGATTACCACGCACACGCCAGTGAACGAGAAGGCCAACAGACCGGAGATTACAGCCAGTGTGGAGGCCAGCGGATTGCCGATCACCCACATGCATTCGTCGAGCACGCCGCACAGCGACAGTGCACGATTCGTGCGTTCGTGATCGCCTTTAAGAATGCGCGTCCAGCGGGCGCGGCTCATCGCACCCCACGGCGGAATCGCGGCCATAAACGGCGTGATGCAGAACAGCACCCACTCCGGCGCACGATTGGTAATGCAGGTGACCAGCGAAATCGCGGCGATAATCCACACGATAATCGTCGGAATCGAAACCTGACGTTGGCCGAACTTATCGGTTAATTTGCCGAGCAACGGTGTGGCCAGTGCCAGCGCGATCGCTTGGACGGCGGTCAGCAGGCCGGCCAGCGAATAGTTGCCGTAGTAATGCTGCACGGAAATGGTGATGGTCATGCCGACCATGGGGAACGGCATGCAGGCGATCACCGAGCCGATGGAATAGCGTGCGGTATGCGGGATGCGCAGCAGCTCCGCGTACCCGCCGAATACCTTATGGGTCACTTCCCGGATCCCGGCTATGACTTGATTGGACATGACAGCACTACGCTCCTTTCCGCTCCCGATTGGATGTCCCTCGCGCGCTTGGCGTCGCGCACGAAGCCCTCATCGAATGATGTGTGTTGGTGTCCATGGTCGCGCAAAGTTTGCGTGCGATTCGGTCCGGCCCCGCGCGGTGATTGCTGAAAACAACCTACGTGAATGACCTACGCTAGCAACTAGCCCACGTGGGTGCCGCCCGTCGCTGTTTGGTTCGCATATTTGCGTCACGCATACTCTAATCGTTTGCCGCACCACGACACGCGGTACATTGGTGGGTAGATTGGTGAGTGGAGCATTAAATGTTATTCACCCGCCCGGCGGCCCAACGGCAGCAAAGGAGAACTGATGAGCGCAACGACCATCCATTTTGTGCGCCACGGCAAGGTCTACAATCCCGACCATCTGCTGTATGAGCGTCTGCCCGACTTCCATCTGTCCGATCGAGGCCTGCGCATGGCCCAAGCCACCGGTGCCTACTTGGCGGCAAACCCGCAGACCAACACCATCGCCGCCGTCTATTCCTCGCCGCTGGACCGCACGCGCGAGACAGCCGGTGCGATTCTCGACGCCTTGAACCCCGTGCGCGCCGAACGCGGCGAAGCCCCGCTCGAACTGGTCACCGACGAACGTGTGATCGAAGCGTCCAACGAGTTCCGCGGTAAACGCATCGGCTACGGTGCCGGCGCGCTGTGGCGTCCCGAAAACCTGAAGCTGATCCGCAACCTCTACAAGCCCACTTGGGGCGAATCCTACCGTCATATCGCCGAGCGTATGAGCGCGTTCGCACGCGAGAAAGTAGCCCAGCATCCGGGCCAACAGATCGTGGTCGTCTCCCACGAATCACCTATTTGGAGCTACCGGCATATGCTGGAAACCGGCCATCCCGAACACTGGATGTTCCTTCGCCACACCGCGCTGGCGTCCGTCACGTCGGTGACCTACGACAACCAGAACGGCCGTGTGATGTCAATCACGTATGTTGACCCTGCGGCCGACGTGGAATAGAGGGACAATACGGAAAGAGACGTCCCCGCAAAGGAGCATGAATGACTGTTGAGCTGAACCATGAATCCATCGCGCGCGTAGCCGGGCTGCCAGCCGTGGTCGAAGCCGCCAAGGCCGCGCAGGAGTTGATCGCCCTGTGGCCGCTCACCGAGGCCATGCAGATGGACAACGACGCGAAATACGCGGAGAACCTGCAAGTGCGCATCACCCGCGCCTTTGCCCGCATCCTCACCGGTCAGGACGTAACCGTGCCCGACGCCGAATACGTGTACGAAGGTGCCGACGAAATCCCCGGACGCCCGCAAACCATCGTTGATGCGCTGCTTGCCGCCAACGACGCCTATGATGCGATGGCCGACTACTCCGACACCGGCGATACTCAGCTGGTATTCGACGCTGCCGAAGCGCTGGGCGTGGATTGGGGTGACGCCACGGTTGCGGCCGTGCGTGAGACTATCGACGCTGCTGAAGCGCAGGTTGTTGAGGGTGGTGAGGCCCCTGAGGATGATGCGGCTGGGGAAGCTGGTGAGGCCGGTGACGCAGATGATACTGCCAGTGTCGACGCTGCCGATGCAACTGAAGCTGAGGGCGACAAGGCTGACGAGACCGCCGCAATCGCTCAACGCTTTGCCTCCGCACTTGCCGTATGCGATGCGCTGCTCGGCGAAGTCGCCAATGTTGCCGATGCTGCCGACGACGAGTCGGTGCGCGCGGCTGCTGCCCGTGCACTGCCGGTGCTGCTGTATGTCAATGAGCTGCGCGAACAGTGCTCGATTCCGCGCATCTGCCTATCCGACGAGCAGGTGCTGGATTTGATTCGTGAGCGTGCGGCCGCTGCCGCTCGCAGTGATGCCGCCGACGCCACCTTGGATGTGACCGCCGTGACCATTGCGCCGCTTGCCGCCGTCGAATGGCGCAAGCATCGCGAAGACGTGCTGTGGAACCCCGACGAGGCCAAGAAGAAGGCCAAAGAAGAGGACGAAAAGCGCAACAAGGAGGCGCTCGCCGCCAAGTTCGCGCACGTTAAAGACGATCCCTCCAAGCCGCACGTGGAGTTGTAATTATCGTTGCTGACGAAAAATGTTTATGCCTACTCATCAATGGCATTGATGGGTAGGCATAAACAAATAACTATTAACTATGAATTACCAAGGACGCTGACCGTTGTTGTTTGCAGCGTCTGTACTCTGATTATTCGCCGAGCCAGTCGTTGGTGTTTCAGGACTGTCTGCAGGCTGTGCCGATTGAGCCTGTTGCGTTGGATATGGTTGCGAAGGTGCGTAGGGAGCGTAAGGTGCGGCCGGAGCGCCGTAGCCGGTGCCATAGCCAGTACCGTAGCCCGCGCCCGGAGCGACATAATTCTCATCAAAGCGTGCGCCTTCCGGCTTGCTGGGCATCGCCATGAACACGATATAGGTAATGGCAGTGGCGAGCAGCAGCAATCCGCCGATAACAACCGCGATAATGCCGCCTGCCGCAGTCGAGGCGGAACTGCTGTAGTGATAACCGTAACCGGCGGCGCTGTAGGCTCCGATGGCTCCGAGCAGGGCGGCACCGCCACCAATGGCTATGATGATGCCGGCGGCAAACGCTACGCCATAGAAGATAGCGACCCACCAGCCAGGCTTATTGATATCGTGCAGGCGACGCACAGCCAACGAAATCGTCGGAATCAGCGTGGCCAGCGACCATAGCGTAGACAGGAATCCCAAGGAATTATCGCCATTATCGGTGATGATATTCAGCACTGTGCCGATGATGAACGCGCACAGAATCCACCACCAATATTCGCTGCGGGAAGCGCGGCCCTTGAATACGACGTACTTCTTCCAGAAACGCAGGAACGCTTCGGGCATCGAGCAGCCATAGTGGGGCTTATCCAGCGGAACTTCGCCGCCGGTGGGGGAGTTCGGTGCGTACTGCGGCGGCACAAACTGTGGTGTAGGCTGCTGCGGCTGCTGGCCGTACTGCGACTGGCCATATTGTGTTTGATCGTACTGTGGCTGGCCATACTGGGGTTGACCATACTGAGGCGTTTGACCGTACTGCGGTTGGGTGTACGGATTAGCCGACCTAGCGGCGAAAGGATTGCCGTTGCTATTGTCATTTCCAGCGTTACCTGGCGTCGTCGCGTTGTATGCGGGCGCCTGATAAGCGTCGCCATAGCCGGCAGCACCATAGCCGGAAGTGCTCTGATTGTATGCTCCGTATGCTGCGGCAGGCTCAGACTGATCAGCAGGGGCGCCATACTGTTGGCCATAATCGGGAGCGTTCCGACTGTAAGCCGGGGCCGCGCTCGCCGGCGTCGCCCCATACTGGGGTACGGCGGGAATTGGCGGCACCACAGGCTGCTGCGGCGTGGGCGCACCGTCGGGCGAAGGCGTTGCGGAAGTGTTGTCAGGAGTGTTGTTGGGATCAGTCATTGTTCCCCTTTCACAAGATGGTTACATCACAGCCTATTCTTCCATAGTTGCGCCCTACAACCTAACATAATCGCCTAAAAATGTCTGATTAACGACCTCACGAAATCGCTGGAACCATATTGGCGCAGGGTCTCGGGCGCGCGGCACAATAGTGGACTATGACTGATGCTGCTACTGCAAAATACTATGAACCCAAGGATGGCAAGCCTGCGCTGCCGAAGAACGTGCGCGTACGCTTCTGCCCGTCGCCCACCGGCACGCCGCACGTCGGCATGATTCGCACTGCCCTGTTCAACTGGGCTGAGGCGCGCGCCACCGGCGGCAAGCTGATCTTCCGTATCGAAGACACCGACGCCGTGCGCGATAGCGAGGAAAGCTACAACCAGATTCTCGAATCCCTGCGCTGGCTGGGAATCGACTGGGATGAGGGCATCGACGTGGGCGGCCCCCACGGCCCCTACCGCCAGTCCGAGCGCACCGCCATCTACAAGGATGTGGCCGCCAAGCTGCTTGAAGCCGGCTACGCCTACGAATCCTTCTCCACGCCGGAGGAAATCAAGGAGCGCAACCTCGCTGCCGGCCGCCCCGAAGCGTTCGGTTACGACGGCTACGATCGCAACCTGACCGAAGAGCAGAAGGCCGCCTTCCGCGCCGAGGGCCGCAAGCCTGCGCTGCGCCTCAAGATGCCCGATGAAGATATCGCTTTCGAGGATCTGATTCGCGGCACCATCGAATTCAAGGCTGGTTCCGTGCCGGATTACGTGATCGTGCGCCCGAACGGCGATCCGCTGTACACGCTCACCAACCCGGTGGACGATGCGATGATGGAAATCAACGTGGTGCTGCGCGGCGAGGATCTGCTCAGCTCCACCCCGCGCCAGATCGTGCTCTATCGTTACCTGATGGAACTGGGCATCGCCAAGGAGATGCCGCTGTTCGGCCACATGCCGTACGTGATGGGCCAGGGCAACAAGAAGCTCTCCAAGCGCGACCCTGAATCCAACCTGTTCAACCATCGTGACAACGGTTTCATCCGCGAAGGCCTGCTCAACTATCTGGCGCTGCTCGGCTGGTCCATCGCGCCGGACAACGACGTGTTCTCCATGGACGAGATGATCGCCGCCTTCGACGTGCGCGACGTGAAGGCCAACCCGGCCCGCTTCGATCTGGACAAGGCCATCTCGATCAACGCCGAGCACATTCGCATGCTTGAGCCGGCTGACTTCCTGGCTCGCTCGGTGCCGTACCTCTTCCGCGATGGCGTGGTCTCCGCCGATTCCTGGGACGCGCTTACCGACCGCGAACGTGAGATTCTCAATGCCTCCGCCGAACTCGTGCAGCCGCGCGTGCGTCTGCTGGGCGAAGTCTCCGGCATGGTCGGCTCGCTGCTGTCCACCGAGGGCTACATCGAGCCGGAAGCCGATGCACGCAAGACGCTTAAGGATTCCGCAGCCGATGTGCTTGACAAGGCCATTGCCACGCTCGAAGGCGTGGATGAGGCTGCTGGCGCATGGAAGGCCGAACCGCTGCACGAGCTGCTGAATGTGGCCCTGATCGAAGAGGGCGGCTACAAGCCGCGTCTGGCCTTCGGCCCGGTGCGTGTGGCCGTCTCCGGCCGCCGCGTGTCCCCGCCGCTGTTCGAGTCCATGGAAATCCTGGGCAAGGAAATCACCATCGCCCGCCTCAAAGGCCTGCGCGAACACCTGTGATGCTGCGTTTGCGTAGCTGATGCATAAAGCCGACCTCATATGGGGTCGGCTTTTTGTTATAAGGATGGCTCCGTCGGCACGAAAGCCCACTGGGCTTTCTCTTCGGCCTCCTCGCGTCGCGCGCATATATCTTTCCCAAAAGGAAAGATTGGCGCGCGACACGCCGCTAATTTGCGCTTGTTGGTGGAGTCGCGTAGATTAATCACTCGTTGCACAGCGCACTGCTGAGCAGCCAGTGAAAACTGAATATGCCCCCATCGTCTAGCGGTCTAGGACTACGCCCTCTCACGGCGCCAACACCGGTTCAAATCCGGTTGGGGGTACGACGAAACAACTCTTCGGGGTTGCTACGCCAAGCCAAATTGGGGTGTGGTGTAATTGGCAACACAGCTGATTCTGGTTCAGCCATTCTTGGTTCGAGTCCAGGCACCCCAGCCAATGACCCTCGCAGATGCGAGGGTTTTTTTGTTTTTCCGCAGAGTGGGCTGGAGTTGTAGTCCAATTCGGGTTCGCCTGCGGGTCTGCACAGTTGTCCTATCAATAAAACTCTGTTGCCGGTTCATTAAATATGCGTCGCAAATAATCCGGGACCGTTCTGATTTTGTCATCTGCCATGCGTGTTCTCATTCCATACGTCAGCCGAGCATTCGTGGTGGGGCTAAGTGTTTATATTGCTTGAGAATCCACCGACTGACGAAGGTACTGTACATGAGATGAATCAGAAAAGAGACGTGTTGTATTGCCGACAAGAGAGATCCATTGTTGATTGAACACGGGATCTTCGTCGATGAGCGGCCCATCAAATAGGCGAATATCATAGAGTTCTTGTGACGAGTCTTCATCAGAGATGATTTTTACCACTGTCGAGATTCCCAGTGCAGCATTCTCTTTCTGTGCAATGCTTGTGAGCTTACGGATGGTGTCGATATGGATTTTGATATTCGCGTGAGGTATGTGTGCTATGCGAGCTAGAACGAAATAAAGTGTGCGCCGCCCTTGCTGGTTAACAGTAAGGATGGCAGGCGCTCCTGGCCCGAAGAACCCTTTTCGCCAGAGAATCTGGGCGTTGTGAGATTCCAGTTCTCTCATGGCGAGAGAAACCGCCGTATCTCGGAATATACGTCTGGAGGTTATTGGCGTGATACGAGGTTTTTGACTAGTTGTGGGCCTGTCAGAGTGAAATATGATCTTGGGGTCGGCTTCATGGCGTAGCCATCGTCCTTTGTCCGGCATTGCCCACTGGACGCTCTCTGGCCCGATAGCATTGAGTACAAACAGAATGTCATAGGCTAGCCCTGGGAAGTCGACGCGCAGAAGATTTTCATTGTGCACTGCGCGGTTTCGTATATTTTTAATTCGTTTAAGTCTGGAGGATAGCTCTTCCCGATAGCCATCTCTTGGATTTGAATTATTGCCCGGTAGCTGTGCATGTGGCATTCGCTGTTGTTCTTGTTTCCAAGCTGCTTCCACTAGAGGAAAAGCGTTCATTATGGAGTCAAACAGTGAAGGGGAGTCGTTTGCTGAGATGCGGTCTAGTACGCCGCACCATGTGCCTAAAGTCAATTCGGCAAACACGTCGTCACGATTGGCGACATCATTGTGCCGTGGATGACGCACATTACTGTTTCTGCGCCAATTTTTCTCGTTGCGTCTAGCACGTGAACGAGCTTCAGCTAAATAATCTTTACAATCTGGGTTGTTCCCGTTAATGAGATTTCGGATTTGTTCGATAGGCGTATTAGAACCTACGTCAATCCAGTCTGATGGTTCTCTTCCTTGCTGTTCTCTAAGCCAATGTATCAACTGCTGGTCTATGGCGTTGCGTACCACAACTTCGACATCTGAAAGTATGGGCAGAAGTTTTCCTGCAGCGTGTTTATTCCATCGGTATAGGTCAACGGCTTTGCTGTTGATGATGGATGTTTCGGCATTTGGCAGCGTCATTTTGGCATAATCAAGGTAAGCTTGGAACCTCGGTTTGCTCAATAATTGTTCCACGCTGGTTAGGTTGACTTCTTCTTCGTTCATGCTTATAGTGTAAATGCATTCAGGGCCATCCTCCGCGAGAGGATGGCCGTTTTGTTTTATGAGATATGGGGTTAGCGGCTACAAGAGCTATAGGAACTAAATCTGCACGATTCCCCTATCAGTTTGCACGGTTCGCCTGCGGGATTCTTACGTAAGTATGTAACAAAACGACAGGCGAAAGCGACAAAACGACAGGCGAAAGCGACAAAACGACAGGCGAAAGTAACAAAACGACAGGCGAACCAGGAAAATACCCGTGTTGTGCGGGTTTGGCTCTGAGTTGGGCGGCGAGGTGGCCGCTGTTCCGGGCACAGCCGTACAGTCGGAACCATGAGTGATGTGCACAATCCCATTATCCGCGACTCGCGCAAGCCGGCCAATATGGTCGATGCGCTCGGCAGCGCTCCGACTAGTCCTTCGGTTGGTATGCCGCGCGCCGGTGCCGTGAATGCTGGAGCTGGCCACGCCGACGGCAGTCGCGCTGGTGCCGCATATGCCGGTGAATCTTACGCTGACACTCCGCGCATTGACGCGTTGCGCAACCTGCGCGCGGACAATCAGCAGGATCCGTTGGCGGCCCTCGGCCCCGACCGCAATACACCGACGGGCCTTTCCGCATCCAGCATTGACCGCAGCATCACACGCGTCGATCCGTTAATCGCACGCCCGCGCATCTCCAGCAGCATACTGTGCGTGCTGTTCGGCCTGCTGCTCATCGCCGCCGCGTTCGGCGTATGGTATGGCTGCGTATTCACCGAAAGCGGTCAATCCTACGACGAACTGATCTGGAAGCAACTGCCGGATCGCGCGCCCGCATGGAGCATGGGATTGATGGGTGCCGTCGCACATTCTTGGCTGGTTATCGCTGTCAGCTGCGTGCTTGCCATCATCGGCATTGTCATAGCCGCTCTGCGTCGCCGCTGGTGGCTGCTCGGCCAAATGGCGGTTTTCGCCGTGCTGTGTCTGACAGCAACGCGCCTGAAAGGCCTACTGCCTCGCCCATTCATCATCAACACCGAATCACCTGCGGCGAACTCGGCACCCTCCGGCCATACGATTCTGGCCGCAGCAGCAGTTGTAGTGCTGGTACTCGGCGTGCCCAGGGCAGCCAGGGCACTGGCTTCCGTCGTCGCTGTGGCCTGGTCGCTGACCGTCGGCGTGTCGGTGATGGTGGGCCAGTGGCATCGCACCGGCGACGTAGCAATGTCGCTGCTGCTGGTCGCCGGCATCGCCCTGCTCACCCTGACTTTCACCCGCGCTTCCGGCATGGACGAGCCAGGCCGCCGTGTCTCATCAGTCAGCATACAAATTGTGGGCACTGTGCTGATCACCGGCGGACTGCTGTTGCTGGCCTACAGTGCGTACGTCATCTGGCAGGTGGCACCGGGGCTGACCATCAGCGCCAGCTGGTCGGTCGAAGGCGCGATTATCAGCTCCATCGTTGGCCTGAGCGGGCTGGCAGCCCTCACGCAAGGTCTGATTCTGACGTTTCGTCAACTCACGGCGTCGCCTCTGAGCAGGCTCGGTCTTATCGGCGCGCCGCCGGCCCCGCCGCGCAGATAAACGCCAGATAACGCGCATACGATTTGCCGTTTGGCTATATTCCGTGAGTATTATGACGCCAGACGTTCCATTCGTCGCCACTATATATAAGGAGAGGCTATGGCTACCAAGCTGGTGATTGTGGAGTCCCCAACCAAGGCCCACAAAATCGGTGACTACCTAGGTAAGGGGTACACCGTCATGGCATCGGTGGGCCATATCCGAGACCTTGCACAGCCCAGTCAGGTGCCCGCGGCCGACAAAGCCAAGTTCGGCAAGTTCGGCGTGGACGTCAACGACGGTTTCAAGCCCTACTACATCGTGGACGGCGACAAGAAGCGCACGGTTTCCGAACTCAAATCCGCGCTCAAGGGTGCCGACGAACTTTACCTCGCCACTGATGAGGATCGCGAGGGTGAGGCTATTGCATGGCATTTGGTGCAAACGCTGAAGCCCAAGGTGCCGGTGAAGCGCATGGTGTTCCACGAGATCACTAAAGACGCAATCAACGCCTCGTTGACCAAAACGCGCGACGTGGATGGTGCGATGGTTGACGCGCAGGAGACGCGCCGTATTCTCGACCGTCTGTATGGCTACGAGCTGTCGCCGGTGCTGTGGCGCAAGGTTGGGCCGGGCCTGTCCGCCGGCCGTGTGCAGTCCGTGGCCACCCGCCTGATTGTGGAGCGTGAGCGCGAGCGTATGGCCTTCCGCCGCGCGCCCTATTGGGATGTTATCGCCACGCTGGCCGCACCCGATGCGTCGGGGGAAACCAGCGAATTCTCCGCGCGCATGGTGTCGCTGGGAGGCAAAAGACTCGCCGGATCCAAGGATTTTGGTGCCGATGGCAAGCTGACGCCGGACGGGTTCAAAGATAATGTTCGCCAGCTGGACGAAGCTGGTGCCACGGCGGTGGCCGAAGCGCTTAAGACCGCCGATTTTACGGTGATGTCGATGGAAACCAAGCCGTACCGTCGCCGTCCGCAGCCGCCGTTCACCACCTCCACGCTGCAGCAGACCGCAGGCAACCGTTTGGGCATGGGTGCCCGTGCAGTGATGCGCGCCGCGCAAAGCCTGTACGAAAACGGCTATATCACGTATATGCGAACCGATTCGGTTACGCTTTCGCAGGAGGCTATTCAGGCGGCGCGCAACGCTGTCAGCTATCACTTCGGCGATCAGTTCCTGTCGGCTGAGCCCAAGCAGTACGCCACCAAAACGGCTGGCGCACAGGAGGCGCACGAATGTATCCGCCCCGCAGGCGCACGATTCCATGATCCCGACGAACTGGCCAGCAAACTGCCGGTTGATCAGTTGCGCCTGTACACGCTGATCTGGCAGCGCACGCTCGCCTGCCAGATGGCCGATGCCACCGGTTCGACCGCCACCGTGCGCCTGTCCGCTCCGGCCGGAGCCGCTGACGGCGAGGCTGTATTCCAAGCCTCCGGCACGGTGATCGAATTCCCTGGTTTTATGAAGGCGACCGGCGAAGGACGCAAGCCCGCCGCCGCAAAGTCGGGTACTGCCGCGGCCGATGCTGCTGCGACGGCAAAAGCCGGTGCCGAAGCGAAAGCTGGCGCTGATACTGCTGATAGCAACGCTTCACTGCCGCCAATGAACGTCGGTCAGCAGATCGAAGCCCGCGATATCAAGCCTGATGGGCACGAAACCCAGCCGCCCGCACGCTACACCGAAGCCACGCTGGTCAAAACGCTGGAAGCCAAGGAAATCGGCCGTCCGTCCACCTACGCATCGATTATTTCCACGATTATGGATCGCGGGTATGTTTACGAGCGTGGCCGTGCGCTGATTCCCAGCTGGCTGGCGTTCTCCGTGACCAAACTGCTCGAACAGAACTTCCCCAAGCTGGTGGACTACCAGTTCACCGCCGAAATGGAAAACGGCCTGGATCGTATCGCCCACGGTGAGGAAACCGGCCGCGACTGGCTGACGCGCTTCTATTTCGGCTCCGGCGAGGGCGCGGCACGCAACGCCGACGAAGCGCACGAAGGTCTGCAACAGCAGGTCGCCCAGCTGGGTGAAATCGACGCGCGCGCCATCAACACCATCGATATTGGCGACGGTTTGCACGTGCGTGTGGGCCGCTACGGCCCGTATCTGGAAGACATGGAGCATATGGACGCCGAGGGCAATCCGAAGCGTGCTTCCCTGCCCGACACGCTCGCCCCTGACGAGCTCACCGTCGAAGCAGGCCGTGACCTGATCGACAACCATTCGGGCGGGCCGCGAGAGCTGGGCACCGACCCGGCCACCGGTGGTGTGGTCGAAGTGCGCAACGGTCGCTTCGGTCCGTATGTGGCGCTGGTTCTGCCCACGCCCGAAGGGGCAAAGGAAGCACCGCGCCCGAAGATGGCGAGCCTGTTCAAAACGATGAGTCCCGAATCACTGTCGCTGGACGACGCGCTGCGACTGCTGAGCCTGCCGCGCGAAGTCGGCCAGTATGAGGAAACCAATGCCGAAACTGGCGAGGTTTCGCAGTGCACGGTGGCCGCCAATAATGGTCGCTATGGCCCGTATCTGACTAAAACTGGTGCCGACGGCAAGTCCGAAACCCGCTCGCTGGCCAGTGAAGACGAGATTTTCACCGTCTCCCTGGATCAGGCCAAGGAACTGTTCTCCCAGCCCAAGTATGGGCGCGGGCGCGGTAGGGGAGCAGCCAAACCGCCGCTGCGCGAGCTGGGCACCGACCCGAACACCAACAAGAACGTGACGATTAAGGACGGTCGTTTCGGCGCATACATCACCGATGGTGAAACGAACCGTACGCTGCCGCGTCAGTATGATCCCACGACCATCGAGCCTGAGGATGCGTTCCGTTTGCTGGCGGAAAAGCGTGCTGCCGGGCCGTCGACCCGTGGTGCGCGTGGTCGTGGGCGTGCTGGCAGCAAGGCTGCCGGTGCCAAGGGTAAGGGTGCGGCTGCTGCCGCCTCGCCGAAGGTGAGTGCTGCGGAGGCTAAGCGTATCGAGCGTCGTGCTGAGGTGCGTAAGCTGGCGGATCAGGGATGGGCCAATCAGCGCATCGCCGAGAGCATCGGCTCCACGCCTGCCACCGTAAAGTCCGACATCGAATGGCTAACCGCCAACGAGGGGTATGTGCGCCCGGCCGTGGTGGCCAAATCCCCCGCCAAAAAGAAGTAACTGCCATCTCCTTTGAAGGACGGACAGTCCAGTGGACTGTCCGTAGCCAAGCACGCAGCGCGTGCGCCCGCACAAAATGCGGACAGTCCAGTGGACTGTCCGTGGCAGCGAGCAGCGGTAGCGTCGTGAGCGTCGCAGGGTACAGTGATGGATATGCAAGGCATATTCATCTCCTTTGAAGGACAAACAGTCCGGTGGAGTGTTTGTGGCAGCGAGCAGCGGTAGCGTCGTGAGCGTCGCAGGGTACAGTGATGGATATGCAAGGCATATTCATCTCCTTTGAAGGCGTAGATGGCGTGGGCAAAACCACGCAGGTTGAGCGACTGCGCGAATATTGCGAGGCCCGCGGCCGTGAGGTTGTCGTCACCCGCGAGCCCGGCGGCACACCATTGGGTGCCACCATCAGGCAGCTGCTGCTGAACGGCGTGCCGCAAAGCTCGGCCGATATCGCGCCACGCGCCGAAGCGTTGCTGTTCGCCGCTGACCGTGCACAGCATGTCGCGGAGGTGATTCGCCCAGCATTGCAGCGTGGTGCCGTAGTCATCACTGATCGATATTTGGATTCGTCGCTGGCCTATCAGGCCGGTGGCCGCGAATTGACGGCGCAGGAGATCCGTGACTTGAGCATGTGGGCCACGAACAATCTGCTGCCGGAGCGCACGTATTTGCTGGATATGGATCCTGCACTGTCACACGCGCGTTTGGAACATGGCGAGGATCGTATGGAATCCGCCGGCGACGATTTCCAGCGTCGCACACGGCAGGCGTTCCTTGATCTGGCTGCCGACGAGCCGGATCGTTTTCGTGTGATCGATGCCGGCAAACCCATCGAACAGGTATGGGCCGCCATCGAATCGGATGTAAAGGGTTTGCTATGAGCGTGTGGGATTCACTGGTGGGGCAGAAGCCCGTTATCGACATGCTGTCGGCCGTGGCACAGGGGGATGCGAGCCAAATCACCCAATCCTGGCTGATTTGCGGGCCGGCAGGTTCGGGGCGTTCGAATATGGCACGTGCTTTTGCAGCAGCTCTCGAAAGCCCCGATCATGGTATGGGCGATGAACCCACGCGCGTCACCCGTCAAGTGCTGGCCGGCACGCACCCGGATGTTACCGTGCTGGCCACGAACAAAGTGACCATCGGCATCGACGAGGTGCGCGACATCATCGCCACCTCCGAGCAGATGCCGGCCACCGCACCGTGGCGCATCATCATCATCGAAGACGTGGATCGTATGCTGGAACGCACCACCAACGTGCTGCTCAAGGAGATCGAGGAGCCGGCTGAGCATTGCATCTGGCTGCTGTGTGCGCCCAGTGCGCAGGATGTGCTGCCTACCATTCGTTCGCGCACGCGCATCGTGAACCTTGCGGTGCCGTCGAATCAGGCCGTGGCTGAGTTTCTGATGCAGCATGTGCCCGACGTTGAGCCGAAAACCGCGCAGCGTGCAGCCAGACTTGCCGAAGGGCATATCGGTGTGGCGAAACTGTATGCCACCGATGAACGCGTGATGTCTGACCGTGACGAGCTGGTGGTTGGCGTGCTTAATCTCACCAGGGCGTCGGATGCGGTGTTGCTCGCCGGCAGTCTGATTGATAATGCCAAGGCCCAGGCCGAAGCTGATGCCAGTTCCATCGCCGCTGGGCAGGAGGCCGAGTTCCGACGTGTCAACGGACTTACCCCCGACGAGCGTATCCCGCCAAAGCTGCGTGGCGCGTTCAACCAGATCGCCAAAAAGGACGATATGAAGCGCCTGGCCACCCGCCGCACACGCGATGTGCTTGACCGTGCACTCAACTCGATCGCCTCCATCTACCGTGATGTGGCCGTGCTGCAGAACAATGCCGAGGATTCGGTCGGGCTCATCAACCTGGAAAACCGTTCGTCCATCACCGAACTATCCGTGCGCCTGACCCGCGCCGATGCCGTCGCCCGACTCGACGAAGTAGCCCGCGCCCGCAAGCGCCTATCCGGCAACGTCAACCCCCTACTCCTCTTCGAAGCCCTCTTCTGCGCCCTAATCCCCGCCTAAGGATGCTCGGGGTAGGGCTTTGCAAGAAGCTGGGTGGTGGGCCGTGCGCCGCGATTGTGTTTGATGGTGGCGGCTGTCACATTGGTGGAGGATACTGAGGGTATGAAGATTTCCGCCGATTTCACTGTTATTCCCGATGACTTCGCCAAGGCCGCCGCCCCCGAATACCGCAACGGCGGTGTGCCGGTCATCTCCTTCCCCTTCTATATCGACCAAGTCGATCCCGCCGCCCGCTACCTGCACTGGGCGTTCACCGATCCCGACTCAATCCCCGTCTGCGGATTCGAATGGATCCACTGGACCGTGGCCAACCTGCCGATCGACGCTCTGATGTTCGATTTCAACGATTCTCATGCGCTCGCCATCCCGCCGGACTTCTCCCGCCAGATGCCGGCGATGATCCCCGAAGCCGTACAGGGGCGCAACTCCTCGGCCTCCAAGTTCGTGGGGCGCGACAATGATCCGGCCGTGACCATGCGCTACAACGGTCCCCAGCCGCCTGATCAGGATCACGACTACCATCTGGTGGTCTGGGCCACCAAACAGCCGTTGGCCGGTCTCAACCAGGGCTTCTGGATGAACGAAATGTTCCACAAGCTGCGCGCACTGGACGAAACCCCCGACCAAGGCGGCATCTTCCTGACCGGCACCTGCTGATTGGGCGGGTTGCGCTGGTTTGTCGGTCTGGGCTGATTCAGGTTGGTCCACGCTGCTGCGGAGATGCTTGCGGCGGATCGCGGCCGCATAGGGGCAAGTCGGCGTCCATTAGCTGTCGGTGTCCGTTAGCGTTGTCACAGCGTTGTCAGCGTGGTATTGAATCCACATGTGGTGTGAAAGCCACGCTGACGGTGTGCTGAGCGTGGTTTCGAATCCATCTGGTGGCGTGACGGCTTCGCTGAGCGCGTCAGCGTGGTTCTGAATCCACATGTGGACTTATTGCCACGCTGACAGCCCTCTTAGCGTGGTATTCAGTCCACACGTGGTCTCAATACCACGCTGAGACTGTAAGCGTGACTTTAACTCCATGTCGTGGCGCAGATGCCACGCTCACAACACCCTCAACGTGGTTCTAAGTCCACATGTGGATTCAGAGCCACGCTAAGAGAGACCGGATTGCTGCATTTCCGCTACACATGCGATTATTCGAACGCTGGTGCTGGGAAAACGGACAAAAGTCAGAGCTTCGGCTTAGAGCTGAGACAGATACTCATGAAGAGGTATCATGTGGTGTACAAGCTTATGAAGCCATCCCCGCCCGACTTGCGTCCGGGGTCGGGTTGGCGGATTCGGCTTGCAAGGTCACTGCCGGATACCTTCGCTGGATGAAAGTCCTGAACCGTAAGGAAGGTGTAGTCCACAGGTCGGGCGAAACCGTTGGAACACACGGAAGGCCTAGTTACCATCACGCGAGGGCGGGATGGCTGCCTTGCAGAGGCATCAGACCTTTGAAGAGGGACGGAGACAAATGTCTTCGCCCCTCTTCCGTATTCGCGCAAGGAGAAGGCGACGCTTTGCTAAGAGCATGCAACTGGCGCATGTCCATATGTATTCACTGGTCTATGCAATTGACGGCGCGGTGTTCCGTCGCCACGTTAGACTGGAACACGATTCATTGCTTAGGAAAGGACGTGCATCTCCATGGCCTGCACCACGATTCTGGTCGGCAAGGACGCGAGCTACGATGGTTCCACCATCATCGCCCGCAATGAGGACTCCGCAAACGGCGAATTCAACCCCAAGCGCTTCGTCGTCGTCAAACCCGAGGAACAACCGCGCGAATACCGGTCAGTGATCAGCCATCTGACCATCGCTCTGCCCGACAATCCGCTGCAATACACCGCAGTGCCGAACGCAGATTTGAAGGAAGGCATCTGGGGCGAAGCCGGCGTCAACGAGGCGAACGTGGCGATGAGCGCCACCGAAACCCTCACCACCAACGAGCGAGTGCTCGGTGCCGATCCGTTCGTGGAATACGCTCCGGCCAAGGGCAAGGAAGGCGACGCCGACTATGAGCCGGAGGTCGCCGGTGGCATTGGCGAAGAGGACTTCCTGACCATCGTGCTGCCGTACATCAAGACGGCTCGCGAGGGCGTCGAGCGCCTGGGCAGCCTGCTGGAGGAGTTCGGCACTTACGAAATGAACGGTGTCGCCTTCTCCGACGTGAACGAGATTTGGTGGCTGGAAACCGTTGGCGGCCATCACTGGATCGCCAAGCGTGTGCCCGATGAAGCCTACGTGACGATGCCGAACCAGCTGGGCATCGACGAATTCGATCTGGACGACGCCTTGGGTGAGCAGGAGAACCACATGTGCTCCGCCGATCTCGCCGAATTCATCGAAAACAACCACCTGGATCTTGCGGTTGAGGCCACCACCCCGTTCAATCCGCGCGATGCCTTCGGTTCGCACTCCGACTCCGATCACGTCTACAACACGCCGCGCGCCTGGTACATGCAGCGCTTCCTCAACCCCTACGACGAGGTGTGGGATGGCCCCGACGCCGATCATAAGCCGGAGAGCAACGATATTCCGTGGGCCCGCCAGCCTGAGCGCAAGGTGACCATCGAGGATGTGAAGTATGTGCTCAGCTCGCACTATCAGGGCACGCCGTTCGATCCGTACGGCCAGCTTGGCGACGAGCGCACGCGCGGCATGTATCGTGCGATTGGCATCAACCGCCAGTCCCAGCTCGCAGTGCTGCAGATCCGCCCCTACCGCCCGCAGGCATCGCGTGCGATCCAGTGGATGGCCTACGGTTCCAACCCGTTCAACACGCTGGTACCGTTCTATCCGAACGTGAACACCACGCCCGCCTATCTGGAAGACACGACCACGCGCGTGACCACCGAGAACTTCTACTGGGTCAACCGCATTATCGCCGCGCTGTGCGACGGTGCGTTCCGTTCCACCTCCAACGCCGTGGAACGCTACCAGGAGAAGACCGGTGCGATGGGCCATCGCTTGGTCGCCGCCACTGACGAGCAGATCGCCCGCTTGGGCCTGACCGCTGCGGAAGCCGAGCACGAAACCGCCCGTGAAGAGGAATTCGAGGCGGATAACGTGGACGGCGATGTGCAGCCGATGGAGCCGGACGATATCATCGCCGCCGTGCGCAATAACGAGGTGCGCGAGATTCTCGCCGCCGCCAACCAGACCATGGCCGATCAGCTGCGTCAGGAAACTGATAAGCTGCTTGATTCCGTGCTGTACACCCGCAGCATGGAGATGAAGAACGGCTTCCATCTCTCGGACTTCTGAGTTCCTTTGAGATCCCTGAGATCCTTGAGATTCTTGTGGGATCCTTCGACTCCGCTACGCTTCGCTCAGGATGACGGCAGGGGATAATCGTCATCCCGAGCGAAGTCGAGGGATCCCACAGCAGACCACCACAGCCCATCCAAGAAAGGAATCTTCATGACCACCATCCAGGACTTCACCAGCCAGTACGGCCTGGTCAAGAAAATCGACGCCTTTGGCTACCTCGACTATCTGAAGGCCAACCCCGACGCGCCGCGCAAGCACGGCAAGATCGTGCTCGTCACCGCCGATACGCCTCTGAAGGCCAGCCGCGGCGAAGGCAAAACCACCACCACCATCGCTCTGATCGACGCGCTCAACAAGCGCGGCATTGACGCGGCCGCCGTGCTGCGCCAGCCGAGCATGGGCATCACCGCCGCCGGCTCCAAGGGCGGCGCGTCCGGTGGCGGCAAGGCTTCTCTGACCCACCCCGAGCTCATCGACTGGGGTCTGACCGGCGAAATGGCCGCAATCGCAGCCGCGCAGAACCTGCTGGTCTCCTTCGCTGAAAAGGCCATCGACGATGGCAAGCTGGACACGATTCTCGTGCCGCGCGTCTCCGAAGTGCCGAGCCGCTCCCTGCGCTCCATCACCGTGGACGCCGGCAAGAACAACGTGGCCGAGAAGGTCGTGCTCACCCCCACTTCGGAGCTGATGCAGATCGTCTGCCTGTCGCGTTCGATGGACGAGATCGGCCAGCGCGTGGCCAAGATGATCGCCGGCACCAAGGACGGCAAGGCCGTCACCTTCGGCGAGTTCGTTGATCTGTGGCGCATTACCGGCATTCTGTCCGACGCTGTCAAGCCGGCCCTCACCGAAACCGTGAACGGCTCGCCCGTCTACGTGCATGGCGGCCCGTTCGCCAACGTGTCCATCGGCATCCCGACGCTCGTCTCGGTGGAGATGGCCTGTTCCCTGCACGATGTGGTTATCGTCGAAGCCGGTTACGGTGCCGACGCTGGCGCGCAGAAGTGGCTTGACATCGCCTGCCGCGAGTACGGCGCGCAGTGGCCGTCCGCCGCCATCGTCGTGACCCGCGCCTCCACTTGGCGCGACGACCCCGAGCTGGCTTGGCGCTACCCGTTCCACGTCGATCGCTTGGAGAAGCTCGACATCCCCACCTTCCCGCTGATCAACCTGTGGGAAGGCGAGGACGATCAGGTTCCGGCACTGCGCGAAACCGCAGCCGAACTGGGCTTCCGCACGCCGATTGTTGGCAACCTGTTCCGTGACGGTGGTGAGGCGCTTGCCCCGCAGCTCGACGGTTTCGTTGAGGCGCTGTCCAACGGTTCCATGCCGGCGCAGCCGCACAGCCACAAGGGCATGGCCATTATCGAGAACATCCGTTGGGTGGCCGAGCACGCGTATGGTGTGCCTGCCGACCGCGTGGTGCTCAAGGACGGTTTCGCCGATTCGCTCGGTGCGGCCAGCGCGCTGTGCGCCGACGCCGGCTTCCGCCTGGATGACCTTGCGCTGGTGGCCGTTAAGAGCCCCGCAACCATGACCGACAACGACCGTGCCCCCGAAGACGAGCGCACCGTGACCCTGAAGAAGGTCGAAGTGCACGCCGGTGCTGGCTTGGTTCACGTCAACCTCACCAGCAGCCTGACCACGCCCATGCCCAAGATCGTGTGATTTTAGGGTTGATTGAGGCTGATTGATGATTGCGGTTGATGGTTTGGCCGGTTTAGTTGGCTGATTAGGCTTGATTGCCCCGTCAGCTAGCCGACTCAAGCAACACATCAAAGAGGCTCGGTTCGTCCCCAACGAACCGAGCCTCCTGCCAAGCATGTTGTCTACTTATAAAACCAGTTATCTTAGGCAATTATGCGAGGTGCTGCAGCAGATTTTCTCGCTTCGCTCGAGTGGTCAGATTCGTTAAGGAATCCGTTGAACGCATATTCGCTTTTACCCGAACGGTAGTAGTCGCGATAAATCGCCATCTGGCGGAAACCGAACTTGCGGAAGAGCGTAGCATACTGGCTTCTGAACTCTTCAGGCACCGTGACAAGGGGCTGGGGATCTCCCAACTGATCGATTGCGTACTGAACAAGAGACGTTCCAACGCCGTGATGGCGGAAACCATCGAACACACGCAGTGCACAAATCTTATTTTCGGCAGGAGTCGCCTTAATGATACAGACTCCAGCCACCTCGTTACCCATGCGGGCTATCAAAATCCAGCGGGACTTGCCTAAGTTGGGCTGAACCTTGTTCACAAACCAGTCATCAAAATCCGGGTAGTAATCAGTGAACGTATCTAGATATGAGCGTAGCAGCGACTCGTCGTCGTACGCTTCGAGGACGGACACTGTGACAACGTTGCGCATCATGCCCTCCTTAATACCGTTAGCGTGCTTTTCGTTCAAAGTGACAATTCTAGCATTCATTGTAGTGCCCTAACAAACCAAGTCGATTAGTAGATTGAATATAGTCTTGCACAGGGCAAACAAAGGTTGCTCAAGGCTGTCGAATACGACAGTGATGAAAAACAGTATGACGAGATAGCGCGCGATTGTGCCGTAGTTACTGACATGCAGCCTGAGACGTAGATACATTTTGTAACCATCGCTGGGCTTGTCGATGGTCTTTTTCCAGTGCCAGGCTGTTACCTCCTCAAGGCTGGTGCGACTTTTATCTGGCTGGTGATTCTTACGCTTCTTGAATATTCCGGTCTCTTCATGCTTCCAGTTTGGAGCGTACCTATCCCATATCTCTTCTTCGAGTAGGCGCCGTTCTTTCAGACCTGTAACGTCTCCAGAGTCTACGTCTACCGTGGCATGGGACATTAGTAGAAAGTGGATGGGTATTTTACCGTCAACGGGTACGCAGCCCTTAGCGTTTTCGTCTAACTTCGAACGTACTGTGTCGTCGTCCAAGGTGCGGTAATCATTGAAGCGAAAATCAACGACCTCTTCTTTGGAGAAGGCGCTGGTAAGAAGCTGATCCTTTGAATGTGAAATGGTGAGGAGCTGTCGGATGCCTTCGCCGCGTAGACGAAAGCGAAAATAAACAGGCCAAGGTTGGGGTACATCTTTCGGAACGTCGATTTCTATGGTTGTCCCGGAATCCTCGTCGTGATATGTTCTTTTGCATTTGCAGAAGTAGAATTCCTCGCAGGGGCTACCGTTCTGCAATGTGACTTCTTTCCATTCTTTATTATCGCTGTCAGCACTTTTGCACTGATCGTTGAAAATGGCACCGATGGTTCTTGCGTCCACTTGATCGATGAGATCGGTGCACGACTTGTCGTCGACACTGAAAGGACAATAAAACGAAATTCCCTTGACATATGTGCCCACGGTTGGGGTCGTACTAGATTCGCTAGGTTTCGGCAACAGCATGACGCCTACATCCAGAGCAACTTCTGGATTCTTCTCCGTATGTTCCGCCCAAAGATTGAAATTCATGAGCACTCCGATTGGCGTCGAGCAATTCTCTTGCGTCGATCTGCACCACAGCGCAAAGCTTTTCATGGCTGGTCCCCCTGTCGCGTCGTTGCGTTCAGTTCATCATATCATCGAGGTATTTGAAGGACTGCGGCGCGCGTGGCGGGGCGCCAGCAACTTCGGAAAGCGCGAGGGAACGATCGTATCGCTTTGGGTTCATGAGCTGTATGGCGTATGCCATTGTGCAACCCCGAAAATATCGCATGAAGTTCTCTTTTGAGATTCCTCCTTGGGCACCGGTTGTTTTCCACAGCTCTTCGGCTGGTCCGCTGAGAATGCCTGTGATTTGGACTTCTCCCGTGATAAGACCGACCGGTGCGGACTCATAGATTACCAAGCTGGTGACATCTGAACGCTTAAAGACTCTACGTCGGTATTCAAACAGCTTTGTCCCATCCAGAATTTGCTCCGCATACTGCGGTTTGATGGGTATAAGGACTTTCACGCTATCCTCCTAACTTGTGAAGATGGGATTGTCTATAGAGATTTTCCATTATCGCGTGGCATTGAGACCTGGAGTTGGGATTTGAAATATTGAGATAGATGGAAGGTTCGCATAGTGTGATTCAATACCCAGTTCTGCTTCGGCAATGGTACCGGTGCCGCCGTCTTTTGCATAGCTCGGATCGTTGTTTACCGCGCATGTTGGGGGCGCGGTGGATCATGCGTGGGACTAGGCTGTGTCGAGAGAGAAGCATGCTTCCCAGTATGGTGATACAGAAAAAGATGGATATTGTTGGATATCGTATTGTGCAGGCTGCGTGCACACTACTTGGAACTACCGGATAGCTAAGGAGGGCGAGTGCCGAACACTAGCAGCTACGACCCCATGATTTTTGATGTGATGTGCGAGAGCGCCAATAGGCTGATTGGTGAATACATGTATCTTGCGCATCGCAATGATGATCCTGCCATCCGTCGTGCGCTTGTGGACAATGTGGCCAGCGTGCGTGCAGAGATCAATCTGGTGGATCCAGATAATCAGATGGCTGTGGAATCCAAAACGGAAAGTTTCAATAGCCGTCTGAGTGTGTTGCGCAGCAAACGAGGCAACAGCATCCCATATCGGAAGCCGTCACTACCCGTGCAACACGTCGCCGAACTGATATGAGCGGATACGCAGAGCTGAAGGACGATGAGCTTACATCGATAAGATAAGCGCATCTGCTTAGTGGCACTTGTGATGGAAATTTGACAAAAAGTGCCGCGAGCGGGTGTAGGACAGGCCCGTACGCGGCACTTTTTAGTGGTGATCATATAAGAAGTGCCTCTAGCAGGGGCGTAGAGGCACGTTAGAGGCACTTTTCGCGGGAATCCTACAAGAAGTGCCGCGAGGGAGCCGGAAATAGGTTGCTCACGGCACTTCCTGTGGAAAACACACAAAGAAGTGCCATAAGACTCCGTAAGACTAGAAGACTAAAGACTAGAAGTTGCCGCCGTTCCAGCCCCAGTCGGTGGTGGCGGTGTAGCGAATATAGGTGCGATCCTCAGGGATGCCGAGGGTGGAGGAGAGGGCCGCCATAATCGAGGCGGTCAGCTTCTCCCACGCGGATCCCGGCACGGAACGGCCGAACACGTTCACTTCGACATAGGCGGCCGGCTGACTATCGTCGCCACCGAAATAAATCGGCATATTGTCTTCGAACGGGCACATCAGCCAGCCCTCGGACTTGCCAGGCACCGCCGTAATCGCCTTGCCGTACGCGGCCTTCAGTGCCTCGCGCTGTTCCGGAGTGGTAGAGACAGACACATGAGTGTGGATAACGGGCATGTTGCTTCCTTTCATTGATGCCACAGGTGGCTCAAACAATCAGTATCACTCTACTGTTGCCAGAACCACCTGTCACCACTGTCACCAAATACTCACCAAAGTGCCGTCAGGAATGGCGTTATAGAACCACTGTGAGTCGGCAACGGTCAAGCGTATGCAACCATGCGAAGCAGGCTGTCCCAGCTTCCAGGCCTCAGAGACGATGTAGTTGCCAGAACTGTCGATGGGCACGGAGTGGAACAGGAAATTCCCGATAAAACGCACCCAGTTGCGCGCTCCCATGGCTTCGTTCCGGTTGTAGAAGGAGGGGCCACGACCGTTGATCCGATAAGTGCCGCGGGGCGTCCAATCATTGATACCGGTGGATGTGATCATGGTATAGAGCACGCGTTCGCCGTCACGAATGTATACGCGCTGGCTGGCAATTGACACAGCAACGTTCAGATTGCTGACTCCGGCAAGGTTGGGATACGGCCCTTGCGAAGAATACTTCCACCAATCAGAAACATTCCAGAACATGCTGCCATATTGGAAGTCCTGTCGAGCGCCGCCGTTCCATGCATATTCGTCCGACACAGGCAGCCCGTATGGTCCTTGTTCGTAACGAGCTGCAGCATATTTGGACAACATGCCGTCGCGCACGAGATACGCGCCTCGTAGCGAGGGGTTCCAGAACAGGGTGCCGCCTTGGAATACTTGCGAAGCGCCGCCGGGGACCGCTAGTTCATCTGCACATGGAAGTCCCAAGCGTCCGGCTGGCCCGCCGAGCTGCGTGTATCGGCTCAGCATGCCGTCGCGTACGAGATAGGAGCCTCGCAGTGAGGGGTTCCAGAACAATGTGCCGCCTTGGAAGCGCTGCTCTGCACCTCCGTTTGCGGTGGGATGCTCATTTTCCAGGGGTTGCCGGAGTATGCCCTGCGCTCCGCCGAGTTGTGTGTATCGGCTGAGCATGCCGTCGCGCACGATAATCGTCGAAACGGTATTAGCCGTGTCGTCAGCACTCGCGGTTTGCACCGATGCAAAGCCAGCGATAGGGCATGCGACGACAATAGCCATTGCGCAAGTGGCCATACAAGCGCACATCCGTTGCCAGGTCAGATGCCTGTTGATTTTCGTAGTCATTGTTTCCTCAATTCCGGTGAACTAACTTCTTTGTCAGAACCGTATGGGCTGCGTCGTTGCAGTCTGAGACGGTGGTTTTGGATGATCGTGGTACAGCAGCGCCTCCTTATATCAATTGTACTATGTGCAAACTTCGCCCAAGCCGTCGCCGGTACCGGGCCTCACGCCAGATCCGACGAGATACCACGTCATAAGCAGCGCGCAACCACCATTTAAAACGCCGTAGTTCGTCACTCCAAGCGTTAAAACTTAACAAGTTCCAAAAGTTGTTCATATTTCGCACGAATAGGGGCTATTGAGCAGGGTTGATATATGCCGTCTGCACTAAGGTCATAAGTCAGTTGTTCCGTGGGTTTGTGCTGGCGCTTGAGGTGTTTGGACTGCCGGTGCGCAATAAATATGTTTCACGGGCGGCGCAAGACAAGAGGAATGAGCATAATGAAGAATCTCCCGCATGTGCGTGGCGGTATGAGCGTTGCCGCCGCAATCATCTCAACAGCCATGCTGGTGTCGGTTTCCGTTGCTCCCGCACAGGGGCTGACCGACGTCAACCTTGACAGCAATCCCTTCTCCGCTGGCACCACTACTGTTAGCGACCAGACCGATGCTGATTCGATGCCGGACAATCCTAACGCCGAGCTGCCGGATAAGGTGTCAAAGTCCATTGATGACAATGACACGGTGGTTTCCGAACAGTACGTGTTGACCGAAGACGGTGATCTGAAGAACATCGAAACCGGCAAAACCGTAACCGATCCGAAGCTGGTAGGCACCAAAGACACGCAGCCCGATCCGCTGGCAAAAACCGACGGCGACTCCTTCATCCCGGTTCAGGTGAGCGAAGTGCGCGAGAAGATCGATGAGGTCAAAGACAGCGCCAAAGAAAACAGCACAAATCCCGCTTCAGCACGCAGCAGCGAAGCATCTAAGTCAAAGGTTCGCCTAGCCGCCCTGCCCAACAGCGACTACGGCACGTCGTGGGGCACCTATAACGGCACTTCCGCATTCTTCGATGCGAACGGCGATATGTTCGTGCAGAACGCCCGAGGTGTGATCGATGTTTCCGAGCACAACGGCACCATCGACTGGCAGGCAGCCAAGCAGGGTGGTGTTGAAGGCGCGATTATCCGCTTGGGCTATGGCATCGGCAATGTCGACGCTCAGGCCGCACGCAATATTAGCGAATGCCTTCGCCGCGGCATTCCCTTCGGCGTCTACTGGTACTCCTACGCCTATAACGCCGCGTTCGCAGCCGAAGAGGCTGAGTCCCTCGCCGACACACTCGCCAGCTTCGGCGTGAAGGCTAGCGATATCGCGTACCCGATTTACTACGATCTCGAAGCTTGGACTTGGACTGGCTATCAGCATCCGACCGAGCCCGCTGTATACAACGACATTGTGGATACGTGGTATCAGCATATGAAGAATCGTGGGCTCAGCAGCTTGGGAGTCTATTCATATACTAGCTACCTGTATGGTCCGCTGAATAGCAGCGACATCCATGCCAAGACGTCGTGGGTGGCGCAGTATGGCCCGACCATGAACTATGTGGATTGGACTGTTAGGGGCCGCGGCTGGCAGTACACCTCGCAGGGCCATGTGGCTGGTGTCTCCGGCAGTGTGGATTTGAACGCGTTCGGCAGCACTGATGGCTCTTCCATGGGCGGCACCGCTCCCGCAATCAATGTGGCGAATATGGCCGCAGTCACAATTCCTAACGGTGAGTATTACATTAATTCTTACCCTCGCGCCTCCGCTAGCGTTGATATTCCTTCCGCCAGCACCGCTAATTCCACGGCGACGCAAATATGGCAGTATGGTACCGAAGCAGCGCAACGATTCCGCTTCACCCGCCATTCCGATGGCAGCTACAGTATTGTGAACGTACATTCCGGCAAGGCTTTGGATGTGCGTTACGGCAGTGCGAAGGCAGGTGCGGTGGTTCAGCAGTATGATGCGAACGATTCCACCGCGCAGCGCTGGTTCATCCGAGATAATGGGTTGGGCTATTACCTGCAATCCGCATTGGGCAATTTGGTGCTTGACCTGCAGAATGGTTCCACGGCGAACGGCACGTCCGTACGCCTGTGGACGCCGAATGGTACCGATGCGCAGCAGTGGCTCCTGGCCTCTGCTGTGAACGTGCCGACTAACAAGCAGGTGCGCTTGGCTTCGGCTAAGGACACAAAGTATGTAATAGATGTACCTGGTGCAAGCACAGCTAATTTCACCGCCCTGAATCTGTACCAGTCGAACGGCTCGGTTGCGCAGCGCTTCGTGTTCACGAAAGTGGGCAACGGGCTGTATGAGATTCAGAATGTGAACTCAGGTAAGAACATTGACGTATACAATGGCCGAACCGTGAGCGGTGCCGTGGTGCAGCAGTATCAGGACAACGACACCCAGGCGCAGCGTTGGCTAGTGCGCGACGCTGGCAACGGCAATGTGACGTTGCTTAATAGCAAGTCCAACAAGGCGTTGGATGTGCAATACGGCACCATGGGCAATGGCACTCCGTTGTGGATTTACGATTCCAACGGTTCCGAAGCCCAGCAGTGGAAGATTATTGCGGAGAGCGGATCTAACACGGTGATCCGCAAGACGGATGTATACCGTTTATATAACCCTTGGAACGGCGACCACATGCTGACTGCATCGGCAACGGAATACGACGGAATGAAGAAAATCGGCTGGCGCGATGAAGGTGTGTCTTTCCGTGCCTCGAACGAATCTTCCAACGGCATGGCACCTATTTACCGTCTATACAACCGGTATAGTGGCGATCATCTGTTCACTCCGGACCAAGCTGAGGCCACTGCGGCGAAAAATGCTGGATGGACAGACGAGGGTGTTGCCTTCTATGTGCCGACGACAGGTGGGAATAAGCCGGTGTATCGCGTGTATAACGCTAAGGCCAGTAAGCATCATCTCACGCCCAGCACTGAAGAGCGAGACTCGCTGCTGAAGAGTGGATGGGTCAGTGAGGGAACGGCGTTCACCGCCTTCAATTAGAAATCGCTTCAGATAAACGAATGCCCGGTCGAAAGTAACCTGTCGACCGGGCATTCGTTACCGCGATGTCCCGACTTTAGCAATACATAAAAATATGAATCACTAGGCGCTCAATCCACATGCCTGCAAATCTTGTGCCTTCCAGAAGGATATGCGGAAGGGTGGATAAATGCAAATTGCAGCAACGTGGTGGTTCGGGAATCACCGTTGAGCGTAATTCGCTGAGCGCAAAGCCTCTGGGTATACGAATTTCTTATACATACCTGTAACGGTTTGGAAATATTCAGGTTCATCTAGCCGCGAACAAGACAAGTTGTATATGCATCACGACATCTATATAAGAGTGACAAGAGCGTAGAAAACCTAAGACTTACGTAGGTTGCAGCTAGCTGTTGGACAGAGCTGTCAGGAAACTTCCAGAAGACACGCCAGATATAGGCACCACAACTCAAAAACAAGTCTCAGTTTGACAATGTCCGAGGGGTAGTAGTAAAAAAGAGCACAGTCGGGATGGGGAAAGTCCCCATAAACAAACCCGATGTCCCTAGAAGAAAGGTTCCAGGAATATGACTGGAAACAAGAATGCATGGCGCGCGCCGCTCGCGGGCCTCGCCTCGGTCGCGATGATCGCGACCATGGGCGTCGCCGCAAGCACCGCCAACGCCAAGACGGCTGCGGTGGATTCGTATAACTTCACCGTGACGTTTAACGCCAAAGAAGGGCGTATCGCTGGTTCTGGCGATGAAACCCTCACCTCGTCGGAGAATTGCTCTGATGGCAGCAATACCTATACAGACGATTATGACGGTGCAGTAAAGGCATTTTGCGGTGTTGATGATGGACATTTGAACTATGCCAACAATTCTTCTACTGCCAACGGCAAAGATCATTATAGGATTGAAGGTCGCGTCGCTTCTGCCCCGTCTGCGGAGAGTGTGTTTACTGGCTGGTACCTGAACGGTAAGAAGGTCGTTGAAGGTCAGACTGTGAATGCCGATACGACGCTTGAGGCTCATTACGCAACTCGCGACACCCTCGTTGAGGCAAACTTCTACGGCTCTGGTGTCACCAACGATGATACTGTGCTTACGAACCGTACCGATGGTTTCGCTGCTCAGGATATTCCTGCTGATGCGGCTGCCGATGGCAAGGTCGTGAATTATTGGGTGACTACCGCGGGTACCGTGGGCGTTGCTGAAAATGTGCAGTTCACCACGGAGGATCTGACCGATCCTGCGAAGCTTCAGGCAAAGCTCGGTAATGATGCCACTGGTCGTAAGGTGACCTTGAATCTTGTCGCCGTGGCCAAGAAGGCCGCGAAGATTACCTATGCTATCCCCGGTGCAGACAATGTGACCGTTGATGTGGCGTATGGCGATCTGCTGTCCGATCCGACCTACCCGGGTGGTAACCGTTGGCTGGGACCGGTTCTTGGCGAGAATACCGTGTTCCAGTTCAGCAAGTGGCAGTATGGTAACAAGACATATACTGAAAGTGGTGCTGTTCTTGATGGCGCTTACTTGAAGCCGGCCGAGGCCGATGCTGCCTATGCGGTGAAATATTTCACTGAGATTAATGGCAAAGATCGTTATATGGGCACTGTTTACGTGCTTCACGGCGATACCGCTCATGATAAGTATCAGATGCCTGCTCGCAACAGCGGTTCCACGTTCACGCACTACTCGAACCCGGCGCACCCGAACAAGGATCATGCGTATGGCGATGCCTTCACCGGCAAGATCTATGGTCCGACTTGGCTGGCCGCTGAGTGGACTCAGTCCGCTGGTGTGACGTTCGACTGGAATATCGGCGGCAAGAAGACCACCAAGTCCTATGCTGCTGGCGAGACGTTCACCATGCCGTCCGCTTCCGAAGGCCCGCAGCGCAATGGCTGGGCGTTCTACGGCTGGTTCGTCAACCGCACGTTCGACAACAACCCGTTCAACCCGTTCGTCCACAATGACGTCATCGCCGCTGACTTCCAGTACGTGGACAAGAACAACGACGGCAAGGCTGATGACACGAACCACAATCATCGTTTCGATGAGGGCGATCGCGTCAATCAGGCTGGTTTCCCGCTGAGCATGTTCGACAACGCTGAATATAGTGACGACACGAAGGTCTTCCGCATCCCGGCAGGCACCAAGCTGCGCATCACCGCTCAGGGCACGCTGCAGGCGAACGTGAAGGTTTCCAACGAGGTTGATTCCAGCACCGGTAAGCCCGCCTACACCACGAAGTGGATTGATGTTCCGAGCATGATGTACGGCGCTTGGGTTCGCGCGAACAAGTCCTCGGTGAACGATCTGCTCAACAACGCTCCGATCGCCGACAAGAACGGCGACGTGATTGCTGAGAACAAGGACTTCACCAACTGGCCCGAATATGTCAAGGAAGTAACCGATCTGCAGACCAAGCTCTCCGGTTCCCTGACCACCGACGAGTATGCCAAGCTCGAGGCCGACATCAAGGCTGCTCAGGATAAGCTTGTTCAGACTGCTCCGGTGAAGGTGTACCGCCTGTACAACAAGTGGAACGGCGACCATGTGTACACCACGAGCCAGGACGAGGCCGCGTCCCTGTCCAAGCTTGGCTGGAAGGCCGAGGGCGTGCAGTTCAACGTGACGAACAAGGCGTTCGGCAACGCGAAGGCCGTGTACCGCCTGTACAACGCGTACAACGGCGAGCACCTGCTGACCGCGGACAAGACCGAGGCCGACGGCCTGGTCGAGGCCGGCTGGGTGTACGACGTCACCGAGGGCGCGAAGGCTGGCGACCCGTACTTCTACGCTCCGCAGGGTGCGACGACCGGTGTGACCCGTCTGTTCAACCCGTACGAGACGGTGGGCACCCACCTGTACACCACGAGCTCCGACGAGATCGCCAAGAACGTCAAGCTCGGCTGGATCCAGGAGAACGTCCTGTTCAACGTCGTCAAGTGATTCGGACTGCAGGGTCCTTTGAACCTGCTTCCGGTCAATGACTGACACGAGGGGTGGTTTCGATGCGCAAGCACCGGAACCACCCCTCTCTCGTATGCAGGTGAAAATGTGGAAATTGAGATTTGGTCTCGATGGTTTATTGAATTCTCGTCAGATATTGAAACATTCGCTGTATGTTAGCGCCTCGATGGTACGATGCAAGTGTTTTAGAGAAAGGACGATGATGTCGTATTCGAATCACATTTCACGATCGGCTTTTTCCGCGGTTCTTGCGGTTTCACTCTCCGCTTCGGCCTTTTCCCTCTCCGCCTGTCCCGCGTCGGCAGCCGATACCGGTGGGGATTCGGTTGACATGTATCGCTTGTACAATCCGTACACCGGTGAGCATCTTTACACCGAAAAAGAATCAGAGCGTGATTCTCTGGCGTCGATAGGCTGGAGGGACGAGGGCATCGGCTGGGTTGCGCCACGGGAGTCGAAAACGCCGGTGTATCGTCTATATAATTCTTACGTTCCCGGTGGCGACCATCATTACACCACCGACAAGACGGAGCGCGACGCCATGGTGCTCGCGGGATGGAAATACGAGGGCGTCGGCTGGTATTCCGATGACTTGCAAAGAGTTCCCGTTTACCGGCAATTCAATCCGTACGCGGTTTCCGGCACTCATAACTACACTACGGACAAGAGTGAGAATGACGCGCTTGCTTCCAGTGGCTGGAGAGCCGAGGGCGTGGGCTGGTATGCGTTAGAGGCCGGCACGCCGGCACCGAGTCCGAACCCTACTCCGGATGAGAATTTCGTGACGGGCACGGTAGTCAACGGTAGATTCTGCAAGAAAGCCCAGATCGGCATGAAAGGCTATGACAAATACGGAAGAGTGCTGTTATGCCAGGCGCATCCGGGGCTAACTACTCCTCAATGGACTTTGGTTGCTTCGAATTAAGAGCAACAGTTGATGTTGATGACGGGGAACGTGGAAACGTTCCCCGTCTTTGTTATTTCCACATTGAAAATCGTCACGTGGGTAACTAGGTGCTTGGAAATGCTCACAAAAGCGCGTGAGGGGTGGCTCCGGTGCTTGCGCATCGGAGTCACCCCTCGTGTCAGTCATCGGCCTGGAGCGGGATCAGAAGGACCCCGCGCCCCGTCTCACTTGACGACGTTGAACAGGACGTTCTCCTGGATCCAGCCGAGCTTGACGTTCTTGGCGATCTCGTCGGAGCTCGTGGTGTACAGGTGGGTGCCCACCGTCTCGTACGGGTTGAACAGACGGGTCACGCCGGTCGTCGCGCCCTGCGGGGCGTAGAAGTACACCGGGTTGCCGTCTTCGTCGACCAGGCTGCCGCTCTTGTCGAACACCCAGCCGGCCTCGGCCAGGCCAGCGGCCTCGGTCTTGTCGGCGGTCAGCAGATGCTCGCCGTTGTACGGGTTGTACAGGCGGTACACGGCGGTGCTCAAGCCAAGCGGGTTCTTCTCGGTGACGTTGAACTGCACGCCCTCGGCCTTCCAGCCGAGCTTGGACAGGGCGGAGGACTCGTCCTGGCTCGTGGTGTACACGTGATCGCCGTTCCACTTGTTGTACAGACGGTACACCTTCACCGGAGCAGTCTGAACAAGCTTCGCCTGCGCGTCGGAAAGCTGCTGCTGCAACGCCTTCAGCTCGGCAGCGTTAATGCCGTCCTTCTCGGCCTCAGCCTTGGCCTCGCGATATTCGGCCATGGCGGACTGATAAGCGTCATAGGATTCCGGCTTCCAGTCGGACTGCTTGTCGCCCTTGATGTAGCTACCATCAGCGTTTTGAGTCGGAATGCGGTCATACTGGCTGTTCAGCTGTTCCACATCGGCCTTCTTCCAAGCAGCGTACAGCGTGCCTGCAGTGGGAACCCATTCCGTCTTGTAGACGGGCTTTCCGCTAGCACCGTCGACGCTACCGGTAGCTGCAGTCTTCTGGTAGTAAAGGACGCCGTCCTCACCAATCTTAAGCTTGGCGTTCTCGGGCAGCTTGAAATTAGCGTCATACCAGCCGATGCTGTGCACGCCATTGTTCAGGCTCTTCGTGACAGGCTGACCAAAGGTGTCAGTGGTCCACTGGAATTCAGCCTCGCGGTTGTCAGCGAACGGAGAAGTACCATCGCTCTTCACGTACCAGCCGAGCAGAGTCCAGTTGTCACGGGTGACTTCAGAAGCGGTCGGAGTGGTGAACACGTCGCCAGCCTCATAGTACTTCTCAGTCGACTTGTTGCCATAGCTATAGTCGAAAGTGACCTTCGCATTCTTAACGGACCACTGAGCAACAAGGCTGTGATCCTTGTAGAACGTCGGATTCGCAGCGGTGTCACTATACACGTGATCCGTGTCCGGCTTGGCCGGCTCGGTGTACATGGCGAAAGTGTAGCCCTCGTTGCGAGACGGAGCAGTCGGCGCGGCGGCGGTGTTGCCCTCGTCCACGATGGTCTCGGCGAACTTGCGATCTTTGCCGGCGATTTCCGTGTAATAGGTGGCCTTATAAGCCTTCTGCCAAGTCTCACCCTTCAGATGCCAAACAGGATAGTTGGACTTTGAAACGGTATCGAAGCCCTTACGACCTCCCTGATCCTCATCCGTCCAAGTAAGCACACGAGTGTTCTGCTTAGCGCCCACTGCAGTGTAGCCTTCCGGATACTCAATCTTGGAGCCAAATGCGGCGTCGACATACTTATCGACAATGTCATCAGCGTCATAGTCGTATGCGATAGTCACGGCATCCTCGGTGGTCACCGGAGTAAGCGTGACTTTGTCCGCATGGTAGCGGTCATAGTTCAGCTTGTCGACGAAGTTCGTCGTAAGTTCGTCCGAAGAGACGGCATCGCCCTTGTTCGTGGACCAGCCGGTCAGAGCCTTTTGGTCGTTAGGGATGTCGACGGGAAGTTCCCAAGCGGCAATCTTCTGATCCTTGCCAGCGACTTCAATCGTCTTCGTGTTTTGGACATCCCCATTATCTGGATCCGCATCGGTGTCAACTTCACCTTTGCCGTCAAAGGTGATTACGTAGAGGTCATCCGGCTCGGCAAAGTGGGCATACAGGGTCAAATCAGCATTCACGAACGTCGACGGATTAAACTTCTCTCCGCCTTCAGCTGCGGTATACCAGCCGGTAAAACGCTCTAACTTCTTGGTCGCTTTATAACCCTCAAGGGAGTAGTCAGCCGAATTGTAACCGAGCTCACCCTTAAACGACGGATTGTCAGCGGTCTTGAACGTATCCACGGACTTTCCGTTAACCTGGCCGCCATTAGCGTTGAACGTGACTGTGAAGTTGTAATCCGCAACCTCCGCAGCCGCGTTGGCGGTGCTTGCGGCGACGCCCATGGTCGCGATCATCGCGACCGAGGCGAGGCCCGCGAGCGGCGCGCGCCATGCATTCTTGTTTCCAGTCATATTCCTGGAACCTTTCTTCTAGGGCCATAGGAACGAAAATTGGCCTAGGGATTTCGAGCACTCAATCTATCTGGCAAACTGTCTCTTCCGGGGGTTATTCTCGCAATATCAATGAGGAATAACCCCCGGAAGTAATGAATTGGGAAGGGGATGATGATGGAACGCCTGTATCGCAGGGAACGCTATCTGGAGCATATCCGTCCGTTCTATGCCGATGCCGGGCTGATCAAGGTGGTCACCGGCATCAGGCGGTGTGGCAAGTCGAGCCTGCTGCGGACCGTGGCCGAGGAACTGGTCGAGGGCGGCGTTCCCTCTTCGAATGTGGTCGAGATGAATCTCGATCGTCGTGAGTTCCGGCATGTGACCACGCCTGATCTGCTGGATGCGGCCATCGAGGAGCGTCTGCGTGGCACGCAGGGCATGCGTTACCTGTTCATCGACGAGGTGCAGAACGTGAAGGGTTACGAGACCGTGGTCAACGCGTGGCGCGAGGAGGGCGACGTGTCGATCTTCCTGACCGGCTCGAACTCGTACCTGCTGTCGGGCGAGTTGGCCACCAAGCTCACCGGCCGGTATGTCGAGATCGGGATGTTCACGCTCTCGTTCTCGGAATACCTGGGCATGCGCGGTTTCCTCGGCAAACCCGAGGCGCCGCGAGCGCAATGCTTCCGCGAATGGCTGACCTACGGCGGGTTCCCCAAGTCCCTCGACTACGACGATCCCGCGGCGAGGGACCAGTACGTCGACGACGTGATAGGCCAGATCTTCGAGAAGGACATCACCGCCAGGAGGCGCGTCACCAACCGGGACACGTTCGAGCGCGTGCAGACCTATCTGATCAACAACTATGCATCGCCCACGAATCTCGCCGGCATCATCGACTACATGGAGCACACGCAGGGCGTGCGCATCAAACGGGAGACGCTCGCCGGCTACGTGCGCCTGTTGGAGAACGCACGCATATTGTGCAAATGTCCGCGATTCGACCTGAGAAGCCGCAGATCATTGCGCGGCGGGGAAAAATACTATCTCGCCGATCTGGGCATCTACCACGCGCGCAACGCCGACACACGGTTGAGCTACGGGCCCATGCTCGAGAACGTGCTGTACACGCACCTGCTGTCCAAGGGATACAAGGTCAGTGTGGGAAGGATCGGCAGTCTCGAATGCGACTTCATTGTGCGCAGGGACGACCAGTACGCGTACATACAGGTCTCCATGAGCGTCGAGGACCCGCAGGTCGAGGAACGCGAATACCGGCCGTTCTCCAAACTGCGGGACGGATACCCGCGCTACCTGTTCACGCTCGACCCGCTGCCATTGCAGCGAGACGGTGTGCGCCATCTCAACCTCATGGACTTCCTCGCCGCCGACGGCGATCTTGATCTCGGATAGGTCTGGGATCCGCGCAACCTGTCAGAAATTTATCGACAAATCTTTCATGAAAGATTAATGATCGGGAATGATAGGTTCAGCCTGATAGATTCGGAATCCAAACGATGAGAATATGGGCGAAGTCGGTGAAACAGATGTAGGGGCCTATAGAGGATATCTGCTTGTCATGGTTGAGAGCTGCCTCCTATTGTGCATTGAAATGTTGTCGTTGGACTATGCGATATAAGGTGAACCCGTTGGCTTGGCCCATAGGGGCAAACCGCACATCATCAGTCTGATATTCCTCGGGATTCTGCTTGGAAAGGATGTGCGTGGCGCCTATCGTGACGAGGTCGTTAGCCGTCATATGCACTATGAGGTAATCAGGATGCCCTTTGGCAAGTTCGAAAGAGGGCGAGCCTTTGGCTTGAAGTTGGATTTGGACGAATGCGTATCGATTATAGAGTTTTTCGTAGCGCCTGTCAGGATCCAGCTTATGCCACCGTTTGAGTGCAGGCATGGTGTTGGCTGACGTGATGGCGGGGATGCCGGAGGCTACCATGCCTTGCCCGATATAGGGGTCATCGGTGACGAGCTTCGCCGTGCTAGTGCGATTTCCCAGTTCAGAACGCACCATTGCCGGTACGGGATTGTCGAGAATGGCCGACGCCCCATGCTGTATGGGGTTCACGCATAGGCCGGAGATAAGCACCATAACGCTGGCCGACGCAACCAGTCTGACTCCGAATTGTTTGTCGACCGCTGCGCTGAACACGGAGAACAGAAAAACCGCAAGAATCGCGAGGGCAAGGCAAGTAAAGACACGGTTCAGGGGACATTCGGACAGACGATCTGCCAAAGCAACGAGAAACACCGCAAGAATCATCGATATGATTGCTCTTGGAATCACGCGGCAGATAGGGGAATCATCGTGTCCGTTGACATCTGACGTGCCAGGTCGATGCAAGAAAGGCAGCAGCGTCAAAGAACGAATCAATAGGATGATATCCAAGAAGGATGTTGCCAATTCCAGCCGCCCGGTGGTCACCATGGACAGCAAAGTGGCGGAACTCAGCCAAGAGGGGAATCCGAATAGCCCGTACGCCAAGAGGAACAGGTCGCAAAGCAGCAAGGCCATCAACTTTGAATCCCGGTGTTTGGCAAGCACCATCAATGCAAGAATTATCCCCACGGGAAACAGTGTGAAGAACGAAGCGCGTTCCGGCGCATTCGGTATGGCCGAGTCGGCATCCAATGCGAGCAACGGAGAGGACACATAATCGGACAGGGATTGCAACAGACCGCCGCCGCTCTCTTTGCGTGCCCCGGGATACGCGGTATTGGCAACCAGGCGAATAGCCTCGCGCGATTGCCAACATATCGTCAGCAAAACAACGATAAGCAGAATAGTCATCACGCATATGGGAAGCAACCCAGCAGCAAAACGCCGATTGGAATGCCGCCCACCCTTCAACCGCCTACTGAATATACCGAAATCCTGTATAAAAACGGCGACACCGAGCGCCGCGAAAACGTAGAACAGAGGCACCTGCCAGGCAGGGTAGAGCACCAGCGCATATCCGCCCGCGCAATATGCAATCCCCGCGGCAACAGCCCACCGGCCAATTACCGATGAACTCAGCCAATACTTATCGAATAGAAGAACAAGCAGCTGGCCGAAAATAAACAATTCAGCGATGCCATTGATGGCGAACCACCATTGCAGCACGGGGCCAAACCCCACCAACACCGCATACGCAAAGGAAAGACACCGATCGTCATTGGTCAGAAACCTGCCGAATTCATACGAAACCAGCAACAGGCAAGCAAGACGCGCTGTCCAAAAGAACGAGAGCCCATGTTCACTACCCAGCAACATAAACCCCCACAGGAACGGACGGAATGCCGTGGCCAACGCCCACGCAGGTTGCCCGTACAGCATGGTCACATCCGTTGCGGATGCCCGCAGAATATTTGAAATGGGAGCATAGCTGTTGCTGGATTGGGAAAACGCAAAAGGCGTAAACACCGCCCACTCGTCACTGCGGATGCCTCTCGGTATGCCGAACAATGTTCCATCATCAGGCACACCACCGAAGACCGTGGACCATCGGGCGACAGAAGAACCGCTGATCGACCAGCCAGTACATGCCGCAACAACCAACACGCCCAGCGGCCAACGCCATCGATGCGCCCAATGCAGCAATGGTTTGCCGCGAACATCCAAAAGGACAAGCGCCAATGAAATCACAAGCCAGACCAGAGGAACTCGCCACAATGACGCGCGGGAAAACCAACCAATCACTCCCGTAGCGTCGAAAGAGGTACGGGACGCGACTACGGCCTGATGAAAACACTCAAGATACAGAGACGACACCAATCCGACCGCGAAAAAACAAAGAACCCGAACCGCATCAAACCGCTTGCCCCCAAGAACGCTCCTGCTCACGCCCACAGTATATGGCCGCGCTCAAAAAGCGAAGACAATGCTTTCAACTATTGAGTGGTTCCTCCCCTATAGCAGATTCTCAGCACCTCTGACATCCTCAACCTTACGTTTGCAATAGTGGTGCCCCTCAACTCAAAATGCAAGCACCACGTACAGACCGCAAAAGGCACGAAGCCCAACAGTCTCCTGTCCCTAGAAGAAAGGTTCCAGGATGACTGGAAACAAGAATGTTTGGCGCGCGCCGCTCGCGGGCCTCGCGTCCGTGGCGATGCTGGCCACGATGGGCGTGGCCGCGGGAACGGCGAACGCGGCGTCGGCCTCCAGTGGTGATGCGACTATCACTTTCAAGACCGATGGTGGTGTGATGTTCTCTAAGGCGTCCGCCGATGCTGAGAACAAGGAATCCGACACCTTCACCGTCAAGGCGGACAAGGACGGCAGCTTGGCTGACGAGTTCGCGGCCGCTGAGGCGGTTTTGCCGACCCTCAAGTCTGGCGCGTACACGGGTTGGTACGAAGCGGCAGGTAAGAGCGAGGCCGTGCTTTCCAGCACGAAGGACGACACTTCGCGAACCGTGTACCTGCACTACAGTGATAATGCCGCAGACATCTACAATGTGACCATCAATACTAACAAACTGGTATCGGGCGGTGAATCCTCGTTCCAGGTGCTCGCTTCCGATGGCATTTCCACCTCGCAGGTTCCGTCCCAGGACGTGCAGGACGGCAAGGTCGTCAAAAACTGGAAAAACGGCAACAACGATTTCTACACGAATGTGACCGACGTAAACTCCGGCTTGGAGGGTGCAGCTAATCAGGGCACACATAACATCGTGCTGACCGCCCAGGCCGAGGACGCTTGGGTCGTCACGTTCTCCGGCAAGAACGCCATTAAGAACGCCGATAGCAAGTGGGACTACGCCCTGTATGACAGCGAGAACAATGAGCTCGCTGCGAAGGGCGCGGAGTACAAGGTTGATGTGAAGAAGGGCGCCGCGTTCGAAGGCACCGTCGTCGCGATTACCGGCGACGAGGGCAGCCCGAAGCAGGCATCCAAGTTCTACACCAAGCAGGCCAACAAGCTCGAGGATCTCGCCGGTTCCGAGTTCGACCCGTCCTCCATCACCAAGAATGTCACCGTGTATCCGGGCGATGCCGTCCAGCAGTACGAAGTGACGTTCAACTACAACGATCAGCGAGACGACAAGTCCGTCGTGTCCAAGGTGGCCGCAGGCGAAACCGTCGCCGAGCCCGCCGGCGTGGCCTACAACTATGGCAAGAACGCCGAGGGCGAAACCCTGACCTACGCCACGAACAGCCATGGACAGAAGGTTCATTACGAGTTCGCCGGATGGTACACCGATGCGTCCCTGAAGGATGATTCCAAGTACGACTTCTCCTCCAAGGTCGAGAAGGCGATCACGCTGTACGCGAAGTGGAGCGTCACCGAAATCGGCATCGACTTCGATCCGAACTACGGCGTTGCCAAGACCGAGACCAAGTGGTTCGCCGACGGCGACGTGTTCCAGGCCCCCGAGTTCTCCCGCGATGGCTTCGTCATCGACACCTGGACCCCGGCCGGCTACGAGACCTGGGTCAACGCCGTGCTGACCATCAAGGGCGACGAGCTCCAAGGCCGTCGCGGCAACGCCAAGAACGACACGCTGAAGGCCTCCGTGTTCCAGGCCCAGTGGGTCGTGGATCCGAACGCCAAGCCCGAGGACCTCAAGGCCACGCTCGAGAACCTCGAGAAGAAGGTAACGATCGAGAAGGATGGTAAGTACATCAAGGGCGAGGATCAGGATGACTTTACCGCTGAATCCTTCGACCAGTACGTGACCGACTACCAGAAGTACCTGAAGGACAAGGGCAACCCGTCCACCAACAACGACTACGCCAAGCTGATCGACAAGCTCGAGACCTTGCAGGCCAAGCTTGTCCAGACCGCTCCGGTGAAGGTGTACCGTCTGTACAACCAGTGGAACGGCGACCACCTGTACACCACGAGCTCGACCGAATACAAGGCTTTGGCAGCGATTGGCTGGACCACCGAGGGCGTGCAGTTCAACGTGACTGACGACGCTTCCTTCGGCACCGCCGTGTACCGCCTGTACAACCCGTTCAACGGCGAGCACCTGCTGACCGCCGACAAGGACGAAGCCAAGACTTTGGTCAAGGGAGGCTGGCAGAGTGACGCATCCGGCGACAGCCTGACTGCGTACTTCTACGCCCCGCAGGGTGCGACGACCGGCGTGACCCGTCTGTTCAACCCGTACGTGACGGTGGGCACCCACCTGTACACCACCGATGCCGACGAGATCGCCAAGAACGTCAAGCTCGGCTGGATTCAGGAAGACGTGCTGTTCAACGTCGTCAAGTGAATCGCCACTGACATCAATACGATCTGATTGATGATGGCCCGGAACCCCATGGCTCCGGGCCATCATTCGTTCGCCGAGCAGGTACCCGGTCATCTCAAGGACGAGTTTTGCCGCAAGTACGAATCCGACTCGTCCGAGCAGTTTAAATCAAGCTCGACGCGTACATCATCCGTCGGAACACCAAATGGCACCAGATACAAACTCGGGTACATCCCGGAGGAATTCCGGAACATGTCCCTCGCACCCTGCCCCCGTATCCTAATAAAACATCCAGCGAACGGGGCATAGCTCACTCCGGGCGTTCTCTGATTGCTTTGTCGAGCACTGGCATGAGCAGCAGCGCGGCGATTGGAAGCATATATCTGCCCTGGAAGCCTCTGATGAGACCGAACGTTCCCATATCGGGAATTTCGTTCCATGTCGTAAGAACGAACCAAGAGGCGATAAAGGACTCCATAAAAGCCACCGCGACGGCAGTAACAGCATAGCGATTATCCGACAGGAATACGCGCACCCTGCCCGTGAGCGTTCGGGGTTCTTCATCCATGCGCCCGATTCCGCTGGCAGCCACGCGGCCCGCCATGCAATACACGAAGACCAGAAGAACCGCCATTGTACAGGCCAGGGAAATGATGTCGAGACAGCCGAACCTGTATAGCATGATCGTATTGTACGTGTTCGTGACCAGCTTGCGCAGCATGCCCACGCCATCGTTATCGGCCTTACTTGCCATGTAGTTCAGCGCGGAGAAATTGCCGTGCCAGTACAGCCACGGGACAAAGGCCACGCCGCTTACAGCCACGGCGGCCGCCTTCCTCCGCCAAGACAAAACCCTGGACGGAAGCACCAAGGCCAGAAGCGAGACGGCCGCGTAATTCGTCTTGCCCCAGGCCAGCCAAATTACCAGCAGAACCATCACCGCATAACTCGACCGACCCATCGGATCGCCATTGTATGCAACCCTGCCCAGCACCGCCAGGAACAGCACGCTCAATGCCAGGAACTGAGGATCGCACATGATGCTGCTCGCCATGAGCATTGATGGAGGCAGCAGCCCGAGCGCCATGATCAGCGGCCTGCCCACTGGGGCGACGACAATGGCAGCGACCATGACAATGAGATAGAACGCCAGATTGAAAATCCTCGCCATCTGCCATTGGCCATAAGGGCTCCTATGCGTCGCCTGACCGACTTTAAGGCCCATGGCCTGCGGAATGTAGTTCATGAAGGAATACTGTGAAGAACGATAGGCCCCGTCGATCTTCTTATCCTTCTGCATGTTCAGCGTCTCCCTCTGCCAAGCTACCGACCTTGCCTGAGGAGGGGAGACATCATAGTTCGTCAGAAGCACGGAGGTCAGCAGGTCGGCCACCACGGCATTATCGGCCGGCACGTCCAGATATGCCCCTGTGCCCTTGAGATACTGCTCATGGATGATGTTGCCGTATTGGTCGACCCTATCCTGACGGCGATTGAACATTTGGCCTGACACCAGGGCGTATGTGCCACTGCTGTGCATATCGGGATCCGGTATAGAAAACACCCCGAGCCGGCCGATGAACAAGCCAGACTGGGCCAAGGCCAAAACCAGAAACACCAGACCGGCCACGATTGCGGAAATCATTCCTGATCAGGAATCTCTTCCCCATGATCTTCCCTCACTACTGTTCCTCGAGTGATTTTGTGGCTGTTTTTTGTGGGTGTGGGCCCAGGTAATGGTTGTGTCGGCCTGATAAACGGGGAGGGGGTTCTCCCGCCAATGGCGGGAGAACCCCCTCTATCCTCGGGAGCCGTCGCCTAGGACCCAACGCCTAGGACAACCAGGCTCACTCGGCCGCGGTGGCCTTGAAGGCAACGCCCTCGTCAATCCAGCCGACGGACACGATGTTCTTCATCTCGTCCGCGTCCAGGGTGAACAGGTGCTCGCCGTTGTACTTGTTGTACGCACGGTACACGCTGTCCGGGGCATCGGAGGCCGCGTACCAGGCAACGCCCTCGTCGGTCCAGCCGACCTCAAGCAGGTTGTCGCGCTCGGCCTTGTCGGTCGTGTAGTGGTGCGAGCCGTCGTACTTGTTGTACAGGCGGTACACCTTCTGCGCGTCCTTCGAGGTCGTCGTGTAGAACGCGATGCCCTCGCCGATCCAGCCGGCGTCCTTCGCGGCCTTGTACTCCTGCTCGTCCGTGGTGAACAGGTGGGTGGAGCCGACCTTCATGTACGGGTTGTAGGCACGGTACACCGGCTCGGTGCCGGCCGGCACCTCAGCCGCATCCTGACGAACCAGAAGCTTCTCAGCAGCCTGGTAGGCGGCAACCAGCTTCGCAGCGGCATCCTTACGAGCCTGACCCTGAGGCAGCTGATCATAGGAAACATACTGGCCAAACAGCTTATACATCTGGGCCACGAACTTGGTGGCGGAGGCCTTCGTATAGCCTTCCTTCACCAACTTCGCAACATCGCGCTGCTGGTTAGTATAGGACAGGTCATACTTGAAGGTGAACGCAGCTACCTCGTCCTGATTGTCATCACTCCACTGGGCCACGAGGGTGTCACCATCAACGAGCTTGTAAGGATTGACCGTACCATCGGACAGGTTGTAGAACTTGCCGTCGAAGGTGTTGAACCAAGTGGTGTAGTTGACGTCGGTCCAGTACTTGAAGGTCTTGCCTGCGCGAGTCGGTGTCTCAATGACGTCCTCCCACTTCTGGGAATCGGTCTTGGTCGCGTAGATGTAGTTGTTGCCGTTGGAGAAGGAGCCACCATTGCCATTCAGCAGAATAGAAGCAGCGGAATCCCACTTCGCGTACACGCTGGTGGAAGCGGTGACCTTGGTAATGTCGGCATTGTCGGCAACAGACTTCCAAGCAGTGACCTTGCGGGTCGTGTACGTGTTGTGATCCTTGTTCTCAGCGGTCTGATAGTAGTCCTCAACACCGGTCGGCTGCGGGATCGCATTGCCTGTGGTCACGTAGTCCAGAGCCTTGCCACCCTTCACGAGATCGGTCTTGCCGGCTGGATCGGTGTTATTCCAAACCTTACCGTAGTAACCGTAGTAGTAAGCAACAGCTGCGACATTCTTGGTGTCCCAGCCAGCGTGAACTTCCAGGAATCGATGTTCCGTATCGGCAGCAGGCTGTTGGGAAACCGGGACATTGAAGTCCACCTTATTACCGGCAGCATCATACCAGCCAGTAAACACTGCATTCTTCACAGCAGGATCAGCCGGCTGCTCAGCCTTGTCGTCGGCAGCGAGATACTCGCCGGACACCTGATCCCCATCGGTGTTGAACACATCGGCACCAGCAACATCATTGGTCGGATCGACCTTCGTTCCATTCGGCTTGCCAAAGTCGTAGTTAACGGTCCAAGCATTATCCGAAGCCGAAGTAAACTTCTCGAGCGTCAAATCAACTCCGACAGTGGGGTCAGTGGTGGGATAGACATCCTCATTCTTATCAGAATCAACATTGGCGGAGAAGTCGTAGGAGTTGCCGGAAGCGTCCAGCCAAGTGCCCTCGGGTGCGCGGTAGGCCGGGAACGGCTTGTTGGTCACCGTGTACTTCACCACATCGCCAGCGGTGGTATCTGGGACATCAAAGAACACCTTGGCGACGTTGTTCTGATCCTCAATGGTCTGATACTTCTCGAACACCGGGTACAGGGTCGTGTCAGCGCTCAGCGCGCCGCCCTGGTAGATGTCCTGAGCATCAGCGTCATCCGTCAGCTTCCAGCCGACAAACACATAGCCAGGCTTGGCTGCGGCATCTGGTTCGGTAACAGAATATTTGTTGTAATCCTCAGCGGTTACGCCAGCGCCCTTGGCCACATCGAAGGACTGATCCGTGGTAGCGACAGCGGCACCAGTAACCAGACTGCCGTCAGCACGTTGGGTGCTCTTGAATGTGACCTTGACCGCGTCGGCATACTGGGCGTACAGCTTGGTGTCACCCTTCACGGCGAAGCCGGACTTCGCCACGTTGTTGCCAGCCAAATCAAAGGAATAACCCGTCAGAACCTTGCCATCACCGGCAGCCGCATACGGATCCTTGAGGGTCGTAGTATCGAAGGTCTCACCGTACTTCATGCTGCTGGGGCTTGTGTAGAACCACTTGCCGTACGGACGATCCTTCTCGTACACCTTCACGCTGAAGTTGTCGCTTTCGTCGACAACCGCCGCGTTGGCCGTGGCTGCGGCGACGCCCATGGTCGCGATCATCGCGACCGAGGCGAGGCCCGCGAGCGGCGCGCGCCATGCATTCTTGTTTCCAGTCATATTCCTGGAACCTTTCTTCTAGGGACAGGAGACCGGATTCTAAGTTATGGGAATGGTTGCATGCTGTCAGTAAGAAATGGAGTGGGGACAGCGTGAGTGGAACGTATTATCGTGGCCAGTTAATTGCACGTGTGAACGGGAATTCGGTCTAATATAATGGCGTGAACGACTAGGCGAGGAGACCCGATGAAGCTGACGCATCTTGAACTGGAGAATTATCGGCGTTTCGATTGCCTGTCGATTGATTTCGATGATCGGCTCACCGTTGTCATCGGTGACAACGATGCCGGCAAGACGACTGTTCTGGATGCGGCCGCGGTGGCGTTGGGCACGTTTCTTGTGCGGTTCCCGGATGTGAAAGGCCCGGGGCTTCGAGGTGAGGATGCCCGCGCGCAGACACGTCTGCTTGGCAGGAAGGCCGAGACCCAGGCGCAGTATCCGGTCGGGGTCGAGGCCTGGGCCTGTATGCCGGTGGCATCCCCGGATGGCGTGTGGCGGCCGCGTGAGATTAGATGGTTGCGCACCATCGAGCGTGAGAACAGCCGGATGACAAGTTCCAAGGCTCATGATCTTATCGAGGTGTCGGATCAGTACCAGAAGGCGATACGCGAGGGGCATGCCGGTGTGGTGATGCCATTGCTGGGGTATTACGGCACCAGGAGGCTGCACCCCATAGAGCGTTCGAAGTGGGGCGCGCATTCCACGGCGTATCTTGAGGCGAGCACGCGTTTCGATGCGTATGCCGGTGCCTTGGATTCGCAGTTGAGCGAGATCTCGCTGGTCAACTGGTTCAAGGCCATGACCGCGCAGGAGCTCGACGAGGGCGAGCCCATACCGGCGTTCAAGGCGGTGAGGAACGTCATCGGCGCGTGCGTCGCCCGTATCACCGGTTATGACGATGCTCGGGTTCGCTATTTCAGCGGGCAGTTGCGTGTGGATTACACCAACGCCGACGGGCAGCAGTGTCTTGGTGTGCCCCTGAGCCAGTTGAGCGATGGCTACCGGGGTGTCATCGGCTTGGTGGCGGATATCGCCAGGCGCATGACCATGATGAATCCCGCGTTGGAGGACGAGGCCATTCTGCAGACCCCGGGCGTGGTGCTCATCGACGAGATCGATTTGCATCTGCACCCGCGCTGGCAGGAGCGTATTTTGAGCGATCTGCTCGACCTGTTCCCCGGGATCCAGTTCATTGTCACCACCCATGCGCCGCTGGTTATCTCCTCCGTGCACAGGCGGAACGTGCGTGTTATCCGGCATGATGATGTCGGGTATCATGCGGACGTACCGCCCATGGAGACCTACGGCAACAGCACAGGGGCGATTCTCCGACTGCTGATGGGAGCCCCGGAACGGCCGAGGGAGGTTCAGGACCTGATGGACCGGTTCCGTGATCTTCTTGACAGGGAACAGTACGGGGAGGCGGGCGAAGTGCTCGCACGGCTCGCAAAGGGCCTGGGCGACGATAACCCCGAGGTCAACGGCATGCAGTCCGAACTGTTCTTCTACACGGATGACGCGGGCTGACCATGCTGCACATCGACAAAAGCCGCAGCAAACAGCCCCAGATCCTGGCGTTGGCGATTCAGGACATGCGACGCACTCCCGGCCAGACCGTCTGCTATGACAACCTGCCCTCCTACGTCACCGTGCGAGGCAGATCGTTGTCGGTTCGTGATGAGTTGCTCAAGGCGCTTATCGAGGATCAGCGCGGACTGTGCGCGTACTGTATGCGCCGCATAGAGCCACGCAACGCGCACATCGAGCATTACATTCCGCGCCACTGCGACTGGTATCAGGGCAAACGCACGCTCGACGAACTGTCCGTGGACTACCGCAACATGCTGGCCGTATGCAAGGAGAACGGCACGTGCGATGCCACCCGCGGGAACGCGGAGCTGACCGTGGATCCACGCAACCAGTCGGACATCGAGCAGATACGGTACAACACAAAGGCCGAGATCCTCTCGGACAACACGGCGATCGACTCCGACTGCCGGGGTCTGCTGAACCTGAACGACGGCTTCCTCGTATACGGCCGCATGCAGACCCTACAGGGCCTGTACCGGTGGTACCAGCACGAAAGCAGACGCGCCGGCGATATGAAGAGCAAATGTCGCAAGCGTCTCGACGAACTCCAGAACGGCACCGGCCACAACGACCCCTACGCGGGAATACTCATCTACCGTCTGGAACGCAAAATCCGCGCACTGAGCTGAACCGCAACAAGGAAGATGTGCTGAGTCATGTAAGACAAGACGATTGACGGCTCCCGGCTGACGGCTTCTTCCAACTCCAAGCAACTATGCCGCCGGACGTTCACTACCGTCATCTCTTCAGAAAATCAAGATCGTCAAACTCAGGCAGGACAATGCGCTGCTCCAAACTCAATCCGATCAGATCGCAAGTGCGGCGCAACTCGTCCTCGGAACCATACCGACTCTCGAATTCGCCCTTTCACCAGGTACTATCCGCATCGGCCAGCATGACGGGATCACCAACCCCGTGAGCATTCGGCGCGAGCAACATAGCACACATATCATCCTTTTTCCCCCATCCATAAACCATCATGGAATACCCCCGCTATGGGCCGGGCCCGTGGCCCTAGAAGAAAGGTTCCAGGATGACTGGAAACAAGAATGTTTGGCGCGCGCCGCTCGCGGGCCTGGCGTCGGTCGCGATGATCGCGACCATGGGCGTCGCGGCGAGCACCGCCAATGCGGCTGCCACCGCTAAACCGGCTGATATCACGTTCGCAGGTAATGGTCTGTCCTTCATTGAGGACGGCAAGACCGTTGATACCTACACCATTAAGTCCGATGGCGATGCCCGCCTGGACGATGAGGCCGCAAAGGCGTATGAAGCGCTGACCGAGGACTCCAAGAAGGTGTTCACTGGTTGGTTCGCGTCCGCCGACTATGGTACTGCGGCACTGGAGCTCGACAATAGCTCTGACGCCTACGAGCATACCGTGTACGCGCACTGGTCCGAGACCCCGTACACCGTGAACTTCACGGGTAAGTCCGTGAAGACTTCCGAAGTGACGCTTGCCGAGAACGATGGCAAGCTCGATCGTGTCGCCGACTGGCAGGTGCCTGCGGACAAGGACAAGAATGACGGGGTCCTGCTGACCGGTTGGCTCGCTGCCGATGGCGATGCCGTGGATCCCACCACCGATTTGTCCGGCAAGGCCACCCATGGCGAGACCGAAATCAATCTTAAGGCTACGGAGGTTTCCTCCGTCTACATTGTCTTCACCGATCAGGATCTGTGGAGCAAGCGCACCATCGAGCTGACCGTCACCAATGGCAACGGCGACGCTTCGTATTCCGTCGAAGCCGAGAAGGGCAAGCCGTACACCGGTACCGTACCCACCGCCACCATCATCACGGACGGTGCCCGCAAGACCGCCCAGAACTGGGTGAAGAGCGACAAGAAGACCAAGTTCGATGCCAGCAAGGCCCAGAACGAGAGCGCAACCTACTACGCGGCCGACACCACCGACACGGTCTCTTACAAGGTCTCCTTCGCTACCGGCTCTGAGGAGAACGGCTATTCCGAGGCTCCTGAGGCCCAGATTGTCGAGTCCGGCAAGACCGCCAGCGCCCCGGCCGATCCGACGCTGAAGACCGACGACAACTACAAGTATGAGTTCGTTGGCTGGTATACGCAGGATGACAAGAAGTACGATTTCTCCAATCCTGTGACTGGTGAGATCTCGCTGCAGGCCAAGTTCAAGGTTTCCGAGGTGAAGCTCACCTTCAAGTCTGGCTACCGTGGCGGCGAGACCACCGAGGCTTGGTTCAAGGGCGGCGTTGTTGATTTCCCCGCGCTCACCCGTGACGGCTACACGCTGCTTGGATGGACTCCGGCGTTCGCGGATGGAACCCCGCTGACTTTGAATTCCGAACCCGCAGTGGCTCCGACTGCCACGCTTACCTACTTGGTATTCATGGGTGAAAAGCCCAGCGTGACAGTGCCTGTGTCAGGCACCATTTTCACTGCCCAGTGGGTTGCGGATGACGAGGCTGAGGACACCCTGACCAAGCTTGAGCAGAAGGTTGCAAAAGACAAGGTCACCGAAGAATCTTACAAGCAGTATCAGTCTGATTTCCAGGATTACCTGAAGGCCAAGGACAAGGCTGCGGAGAACGGCTATACCGTCGACGAATACGCTGCCCTGATTAAGCAGCTCAAGGAGATTCAGGCGAAGCTTGTTCAGACTGCTCCGGTGAAGGTGTATCGTCTGTACAACAAGTGGAACGGCGACCACGTGTACACCACCAACTTGAAGGAATATCAGCAGCTGTCCAATATCGGTTGGACCACTGAGGGCGTGCAGTTCAACGTGACTGACGACGCTTCCTTCGGCACTGCCGTGTACCGCCTGTACAACCCGTTCAACGGCGAGCACCTGCTGACCGCCGACAAGACGGAGGCTGCGGGCCTGGCCGAGGCGGGCTGGGTGTTCGACAAGGACGGTGGCCTGGTCGACGAGGATGGTAACCCGGTGTACTTCTACGCCCCGCAGGGTGCGACGACCGGTGTGACCCGTCTGTTCAACCCGTACGTGACGGTGGGCACCCACTTGTACACCACCGATCAGTCCGAGATCGACTCGAACGTCAAGCTCGGCTGGGTCAAGGAGAACGTCCTGTTCAACGTCGCCAAGTGAGAAAACCCCAATAGGGAATCATCTCCTAGGCTGACGGCCTAATCGGAAAAAGGTCGGTTCCGATCCCTTTATAAGGGGATCGGAACCGACCTTTTTCCGTATCCCGGTGCATTAGGTTGTTTTTTGTGAGTGTGGGTTCAGGTAATGGTTGTGTCGGCCTGATAAACGGGGAGGGGGTTCTCCCGCCAATGGCGGGAGAACCCCCTCTATCCTTAGGAGCCGTCGCCTAGGACCCAACGCCTAGGACAACCAGGCTCACTCGGCCGCGGTGGCCTTGAAGGCAACGCCCTCGTCAATCCAGCCGACGGACACGATGTTCTTCATCTCGTCCGCGTCCAGGGTGAACAGGTGCTCGCCGTTGTACTTGTTGTACGCACGGTACACGCTGTCCGGGGCATCGGAGGCCGCGTACCAGGCAACGCCCTCGTCGGTCCAGCCGACCTCAAGCAGGTTGTCGCGCTCGGCCTTGTCGGTCGTGTAGTGGTGCGAGCCGTCGTACTTGTTGTACAGGCGGTACACCTTCTGCGCGTCCTTCGAGGTCGTCGTGTAGAACGCGATGCCCTCGCCGATCCAGCCGGCGTCCTTCGCGGCCTTGTACTCCTGCTCGTCCGTGGTGAACAGGTGGGTGGAGCCGACCTTCATGTACGGGTTGTAGGCACGGTACACCGGCTCGGTGCCGGCCGGCACCTCAGCCGCATCCTGACGAACCAGAAGCTTCTCAGCAGCCGCAATCTTAACAGTCAGCTTCGCAGCAGCATCCTTTTTCTCCTGTGCGTCAGTGAGACGGAGGTATGCTTGGTATTCATCTTCGAGCTTGTACATCTCGTCGACGAACTTGGTGGCGGAGGCCTTCGTGTAGCCTTCCTTCACCAGCTTCGCAACATCGAAGGACTTGCTCGTAAAGCTCAGATTATACTGATAAATCTGAGAACCTAGCTTATCTTGATTATTCTCGACCCAGTTAGCAAGGATTTCGCTTCCGTCTGCAATCAGAGAAACCTTTTTGCCAGCTGCATCGTAATAATATCCATCAAACAAGTTAGCGCGCAAAGTTTTGTCGGCGTTAGTCCAGAAGGTGAATGTGTAACCAGCGCGGGTCGGCGTCTCGACAACATCCTGCCAACGCTGAGAATCAGTCTTCGTGGCATAGATACCGTTGTTGCCATTTGAGAAAGAGCCACCATTTCCATTGACGAAAATGGATGCGGCAGAATCCCACTTAGCGTATACAGCCGTAGAAGCAGTTAGCTTGGTAACAACTGCGCCGTCGGCAACAGATTGCCAAGCGACAACCTTGCGAGATGTATAAGTACCATGATCTTTATCGGCAGCGGTCTGGAAGTAGTCTTCGACACCGGTCGGCTGCGAGATTGCGTTACCAGTGGTCACATAATCGAGAGCCTTGCCAGTCTTCGGCGTTACACGACCAGCAGCTTCACCAACAATAGGCAAAGACCAACCCTGCTCCTTGTAGTTGTAATAATAGACAACAGCAGCCACATTCTTGGTGTCCCAGCCAGCGTGAACTTCCAGGAATCGATGTTCCGTATCGGCAGCAGGCTGCTGGGAAACAGGGACATTGAAGTCCACCTTATTACCGGCAGCATCATACCAGCCAGTAAACACTGCATTCTTCACAGCAGGATCAGCCGGCTGCTCAGCCTTGTCGTCGGCAGCGAGATACTCGCCGGACACCTGATCCCCATCGGTGTTGAACACATCGGAGCCAGCAACATCATTGGTCGGATCAACCTTCGTTCCATTCGGCTTGCCAAAGTCGTAGTTGACGGTCCAAGATTTGTCTGAAGCGGCAGTAGCTGCTGTCAGAATCAAATCAGCACCTTCACCATTATTCGATGGGTTGTATGCGACATTTGCATCAGAATCAATTGGAGCAGAGAAGTCGTAGGAGTTGCCGGAGGCATCCAGCCAAGTGCCAGCAGGAGCGCGATAGGCCGGGAACGGCTTGCCATCCAATGTATACAGGGTTGCATCATCTGTGGTGTTATCCGGAACATCGAAGAACACCTGAGAAGCATTATTCTGATTTTCTTCAGAAGAATACACGCGGAACACAGGGTACAAAATCGTGTCCGAATTTAGCGCTTCCCCAGTGTATAAATCCTCGGCATCCTTGTCATCAGTCAGCTTCCAGCCTGCGAATACCTCGCCAGCAGGAGCGGTGGGTTCAGTTACCGCAGCGTAATCAGCGGCGGTAACACCAGAACCCTTTGCGATTTCAATCGTTTTGTCAGCTCCGCCAAAGCTTGCGCCTTTGAACGTAACATTAACAGCGTCAGCATACTGGGCATAAAGCTTGGTGTCACCCTTAACCGCAAAACCGGGCTTAGCAACATTCTTGCCTGCCAAGTCATAAGAGTATCCAGTCAGCACTTTACCGTCATTGAGAGCACTGTATGGATTAGCGACCTTACTTAAATCGAAGGTCTGGCCGTACACGTAATTGAAACCGTACTGCTTCACAGCCTTCCAAGGTTGATCCTTGCGGTAAACAGCAACACCGAAATACTGATCATTCTCATTCGGTGTAAGATCACTTGCCGCGTTGGCCGTGGCTGCGGCGACGCCCATGGTCGCGATCATCGCGACCGAGGCGAGGCCCGCGAGCGGCGCGCGCCATGCATTCTTGTTTCCAGTCATATTCCTGGAACCTTTCTTCTAGGGACAGGAGACCGGGGCAGGTGAGGTCGTGGGTCCATCTTGGTTCTTGGCGGTCGTGGCATTCGTTATCCTGCCCAGACTTTGCTTGGTCTCGATACTGGGTATTGGGACATTCGAGGACATTCGAGGACATTCGAGGACATTCGAGGACATTCGAGGACATTCGAGGACATTCGAGGACACGGTAGACTGTTAGGTGTTCCGTGTGTCTAGTCATCGGGGAGGGGACATGTCACCAGAGGAGTTCGAGGGGATCCTGGCGTCTGGCGAGTCCTCCTGCGTGGAGTTCAAACGCTGCGGGGGTCTTCCCGAGGATGATGTCTATGAAACGGTTTGCTCATTCGGCAACCGGTATGGCGGCAATATTTTTCTTGGTGTGTTGAACGACGGCACCGTCGAGGGGGTGAACCCGAAAAGGGTTGATGAGATTCAACGCAATCTGGTTAATAGGGTGTGTAACCCCAATCAGTTCGATCCGAGTCCCATGGTCGAGACGGAGGTTTTGACGAAGGACGGGCTGGCCGTGATCAGGGTGTGGGTTCCTATGTCGGCATCCGTCATCCGGTTCAAGGGCGTGGCCTATGACAGGGCGTTCGATGTGGACAGGAAGGTCACGGGCGATTATCTGCTGTCCCAGCTGTATATGCGCAAGCAGAACTACTATTACGAGCAGAAGGTCTTTCCTTCCCTGACTTTGGATGATTTTCGCGTTGATTTGATTGAACGGTGCCGTCGCATGGCCGTGGCAAGACGCCCGGATCACCCGTGGAGGGATTTGACTGCCGAGGAATTGCTGAGAAGCGCGAACCTGTGGGGCGTCGACATTTCGGACAAGACCTCCGGATACCGGCTTGCCTCGGTACTCCTGTTGGGCAAGGATTCGGTTATCGGTTCCCTGTGCCCCGCGTACCGCACGGATGCGATCGTCAGGAGGATTGATCTCGACAGGTATGACGACCGTCTGCTGACGAAGACGAATCTGGTGGAGTCGTACGATTTGTTGACGGGGTTCGCCCGGCGTCAGCTTCCCGACAGTTTTTACCTTGAGAACGATCAGTCGGTAAGCCCGCGCGACATCATCGTGCGAGAGCTCATCGCGAACCTCCTTATCCATAGGGAGTACTCAAGCCCGATGCCGGGCATGCTCGTCATCGGAAACGATGGCATCCGCACGGAAAACGCGTCCAGGTCCTTTTACGAGGGCAGGCTGGACCCGGACAACTTCAATCCCATGTCGAAGAACCCCATAATCGCCGGCTTCTTCACCGAAATAGGGCTCGCGGACGAACTCGGAAGCGGCATGCGCAACCTGTACAAATACTCGCGGAAATACACGGGCCAGGAACCGGAATTCAGCGATGGGGACGTGTTCAGAGCGTTCGTGCCGGTGGAGTTCACGGACGGATCCGCCACGGCCCCGCAGGAGCAGCCTCGGCCGAATATCCGGAACAAGCATCCTGAGGGCATGGCGGTCGATGACGCCATTGCATGGTTGCTTGACGCGAATGGGACCGTGACCTCGAAAACTGTGGCCGAACTTGCGCACGTCACGCCGCGTACGGCCAACCGTCACCTTGTCGCCATGACGTCCCGAGGAATCCTGGTCGCGGTCAAGAAAGGACGATTCATCATATACGAAAGGTCCACAGACTGACGTCTCGCCCAGCATGAGCCTCCTAAATGCCAAGGTGCTGTCCGACGATTCATCCCCGGCGATGCGGCTTACTCGTAAGATTCTCTTTTCGCGCGGGACTAATGCCCCTAATGTTGGGCGTTCGGAATGCGGTCATCATATGGCGTATTCCATGGGCAAACACCTGTCTAGCATGAGATATGCGTTCTGTGAGAATGATGGATAGTGTCTCTTATCCGAGGTCGAAGTTGGAGGCGAGGACGTCCTAAGATTGAGGTGTGGTGCATGTTGTCGCGCTGTAGGGGGCAGCAGATCAAGTGTGAACATGCAGCGTGGGTAGCCTCTCGCTGTTTGGAGAACGGCTAGCATACTCGCCTTCGATGTTTATGACGACCTGTTTGTACGTGTATTGGTCGTTCTTGCACATGACGAGTCGCATTTGAGCTTCCGCTTCTGACCCATGCTTACTAGGGAATTCCCCGTCGGCGACGCGAGAACAATCCTTGGGGAAAGCAGCTCTTGGGATAGGCCGTCCACTCGAAATCCCTAGGCAGATCTTCGTTCCTGTGGCCCTAGAAGAAAGGTTCCAGGAATATGACTGGAAACAAGAATGCATGGCGCGCGCCGCTCGCGGGCCTCGCCTCGGTCGCGATGATCGCGACCATGGGCGTCGCCGCAAGCACCGCCAACGCGGCTGGAGACGTGCCCGCCTACGATTTCACGGTGACGTTCAACGCCGGCAGTGAAGGCACTGTTAGCGGCAAGGAAACATATTCGGAAAAGGCAAGTGTGGCAGCCCCCAATGGCAAACTTGCTTATGACGCGTCCAGCTATGCTCTCGCATCGGTTGTCGCCACTCCGAATAATGCGTCTAAGGATGTTGTGTTTACTGGCTGGTATACGGCTCCGCAGGGCGGCGAAAAGTTCGACCCGTCCACGTTCCTGAACAAGGACGTGACCCTGTATGCGCATTACGCACTGCCTGATGACGTTGTGACCGTCAACTTCAACGGCGGCGAAGCTGACTATCCTTACACCGGCTCCAATGTCATCAAGGTGTCCAAGGCAGACAACAAGATCGCCAAGTGGGAGCTGCCCACTGATCGTCCTGATAACCAGAAGGCATTGACGGGCTGGGAGACTGTGAGCCCGACGAGCCCGACTGAGGTTGCGGTGTCCGATGACCAGCTTACCTCCAATCTCAAGGCCGTCTTCCCGAGCAATGGTAATTCCGATCCCGTTACTCTGGATCTGGACCCGGTGACTGCGAAAGCGGTTACTGTGGAGTTCGACATTGCAGGCAACGGATATGACCCGGCTGCTGGAGATTCCCGTGTGGATGTGAAGGTTGGTGATTCCATCGAACTGGCGACAGGCTTCGCTTCCTACGATAATAAGCTCCAGAAGCGTGCGACCGCATGGCAGGATCAGTCTGGCGATACCCTCGAAAGCAAGTTGGACGTGGATGAAGCCAAGGCTGCGGAGTTGACGGCAAAGGGTGAGAGCCGTTGGAACGTCAACGGTACCAAGTTCCAAGCTGCTTTCGTTGCCACTTACTACACCGAGATTAATGATGTTGACGTACCGTTTGGTGAGGAGCTTGTGGACAGTGGTTCCAAGGCCAAGCTCGAAGCCGCTCCGGAACGCAACAGCGACTACTCGTTCGCCTACTACACTAAGGGCGTCAATGAGAACTCTGGCAAACACAGCTACAGCACTGTGAAGTTCGACGAGGCCCTGCGCGGCAACGTCAACCTTGCCGCCCAGTGGAGCACCGCCAAGGCCGTGGTGAAGTTCAACTACAACTACGCAGGCAAGATTGATGAGAAGTACTACGCCTCCGGCGACACCTTCACTCTGCCGACCGCAACTCGTGACGGCTGGACCCTGCTCGGCTGGTACGTTGCCACTGGCACCCCATCCAATCCTTTCCAAAGCAATGGCGGTTCTGAGTTCTTTTATTCCAAGAACACCATTGGTAGCCGTCCCGCCAATGTGAACCTGAACAATGGCACACATACGATTGAATATTTCGATCAGTTCAAGCTGCCCGCGAATGCTAAGCTGCGCATCAACGACAATGGTAACCTTGAGTGGCTTGACACCAAGGTTGCAGACGGATATGACAACGACGGCAACGCGAAATACAAGTCCGAGTGGAAGAACATCTACAACGAGGTGTTCGCCGCTTGGAAGCGTGCAGGTGCCGACGAGTTGAACAACCTCATCAACCAGGCCCCGATTCAGAACGAGAACGGTACCGCCATCACCGAGAACAAGGACTTCACCAACTGGTCCGAGTATGTTGAAGTGATGAACGAGATCGAGGCCGACAAGGCCGCCCTCGAGAACAAGGGCGAGCTGTCCAACGAAGAAGCCGCCAAGCTGGCCGAACGTGTTCAGGCTGCTCAGGATAAGCTTGTTCAGACTGCTCCGGTGAAGGTGTACCGTCTGTACAACAAGTGGAACGGCGATCACGTGTACACCACGAGCCAGGACGAGTCCTCCGCCCTGTCCAAGCTCGGCTGGAAGGCCGAGGGTGTGCAGTTCAATGTCACCACGGTGAAGTTCGGCAACGCGAAGGCCGTGTACCGCCTGTACAACCCGTACAATGGCGAGCATCTGCTGACCGCCGACAAGACGGAGGCCGCTGGCCTGGCCGAGGCGGGCTGGGTGTTCGACAAGGACGGCAGCCTGACCGATGAGGACGGCAACCCGGTGTACTTCTACGCCCCGCAGGGCGCGACGACCGGCGTGACCCGTCTGTTCAACCCGTACGAGACGGTGGGCACCCACCTGTACACCACGAGCTCCGACGAGATCGCCAAGAACGTCAAGCTCGGCTGGATCCAGGAGAACGTCCTGTTCAACGTCGTCAAGTGAGCAAACCCCAATAGGGAATCTCTCCTAGACTGACTGACCAATAAGGAACGGTGCCAGTCCAATCCCACACGTGGATTGGACTGGCACCGTTCCTTTGCGTTAAACGAGAGTGCCGGGGTGCCTGCATCCTTCAAAGGACACTGGAACCCCGGCATTCTTGTCTATGGGCGATGAGCAGTCAGGTTATGCTCAGTTGACCTTGAATGCGGCCTCGCCGTTGAAGTCCCACTTCCATCCGAGCTTGACCAGGGACTCGGCCTCGGACTTGTCGGAGGTGTACAGGTGGGCAGCCGCGCCGGTCTCGTACGGGTTATACAGACGGTACAGGTCGTCGGAACCGTTGGCCAGCGTGTAGAACTTCAGGCCCTCGTCGGTCCAACCGATCTTCTCAAGATCCTTGGCCTCGTCGGCACGCACCAGCAGATGCTCGCCCGTGTACTTGTTGTACGCGCTGTGCACCGCCTCGTTCAATCCGTTGTCGAAGCCAGTGGCGCGGAACTTGGCACCCTCATAGGTCCAGCCAAGGGTCACCAGATCGGCGGCCTCGGAGTTGTCGGTGGTGTAGTAGTGACCGCCGTTGTACTGGTTGTACAGACGATACACAGTCACGTTATCCTTCTCCACCAGCTTGCCCTGGGCGGCGAGCACGGCCTTCACGGCCTCATCCTTCTTGGACGCATCCTTCAGATTGCCCTGCCCATCGAAGTACTTGTCGTACACCTTCTTATAGGCCTTGAAGGAGTCTGCAGTGAAGACGTTCTCGTTCAGGACCTTGGAGGCCTGATCGTAGTCCACGTCAGCCGGATTCTGCCACATGGCGTACAGGGTACCGCCAGCATAATCCTTGACCGAGTCAGCGTCGGACAGGTCAATGGCCTTGTCCTCATCCTTGTCCGTGTCATTATCCGACCAGCCCAGGAAGGTATAGCCCTGACGCACCGGGGCATCAACCGTATAGGTGCCGTCCTCGTTGGACTCAACCTCGGTAATCGCGCCATCCTGCCAATTCTCGTCGAACGTAATCTTGGAAGCGGCCTTCTTGGTAGCCTCGCCGAATACAGCATACAGAGTCTTGTCCGCAGTCACGTTCGCAGACCATGCGTATTCCTTATCGGCACGGTTATCGGCGTTAGCGCTGCCATCAGCGGACTCGGTCCAGTACAGGAATGAACGACCCTGATCGGTGTTGTCCACAGGAGCTTCAGGCTGGGCGACCGGATTGTTCACCACGACGTTATCGTAGCCGTAATCGGTTTCGGCGACAACGGTGCCATCAAGCTTCTGGGAAGCCGGGAACTTGAAGGTGATCTTGGCAGTCTGGGCTTCCTTGGCGTACTTCGCATACAGGGTCACATCCTTGTCGGTGCCCTTGGAGAAATCGAACGAAGTCAACTCGTTGTCGGTGACCTTACCGTCGTTGTTCGCGTCGGCCCATGTATTCCAACCCACAAACTTCAGGTCGCCATTGGTCGGAGCCTTGTCATCGTCATACTTCGGAGCCTCGAACGCGGTGCTCTCCACGACCTTCACGGTCTGAGGAGTGGCCGGCGTGCCATCGGTGCCGCCGTTGAGATCAAAGGTAACTGTGCGGTTCGGGCCGTAAATCGGATACAGCTTAACGTCCTTGGTGGTGTCCAGCGTGGACAGATCAAGTGCGGTGGTGGCGGCGCGGCTGGTATTCCAGCCACGAATCGCATCGGCACCATCGGCAAGCTTGCCAACCTGCCAGTCAGCCAGCTTGTCACCCTTTACGACTTGGAATTGGGTACCGGTGGCGGCACCTTCGAATTCGATTGTGCTCAGGTTGCCCGAGATATAGTAGCGACCGGTCAGATCAAGGTCGCCAGTTACCTTTGCATCACCGGCGACGGCGCGTCCGCCGACCTGCCAAGTCAGGAAGTGACGGTTCGCCGGCTCCGCCGGATTGGCAATCAGATCAGCCACGGCAGTCTTCGCCTCGACGTTCTCGATTGTGGCCTTGGATGCCTTTGCGGGGTCAGTGCTGTTCAGCGTGACCTCAACATCAGTAGTGTCATCGGTCTTCTTTTCGAAGTCGTTATTCGCATCCAGCTGGCGGAGCTTGTTGACCAAGGCAGTGCCCAGCTTCGCGCCAGACTGCTTGCTCACGTCAAGGGTAACAGTGTACTTTCCAGCCTTCTCGGCCGGCACGAACGCCGCGTTCGCGGTGCTTGCCGCGACACCCATCGTCGCGATCATCGCGACCGAGGCGAGGCCCGCGAGCGGCGCGCGCCAAACATTCTTGTTTCCAGTCATCCTGGAACCTTTCTTCTAGGGCGAAGGTTATTGAGAACTTGAATTTTCAGAGCAAGTGCAACGTTGTTGAATGGTGGATTTCCCAGGGTGTCCTGTAGCCGTGGCGTTTGCGTGGTCTGTGGTTGATAGCGTCGTATACGGTCCGGACCTGGCCGTCGT
>NZ_JAAIII010000008.1 GCF_012932425.1 Bifidobacterium oedipodis
CAAAAACCCCAACCCCCATCAACGCCCCTCGGCGACTCCCACCAACAGGCAGGAGCGGGGATCGGACTGGCAATCATTGACTATAAAGAAGTAGTACAAACACACTCTTGAGTTCTCAAACCACCACCACAACAGGCGCACAACACCCCGGAAACAATCAAGAACCGGAACCCCAGCGCCAAGCGGCAACAGATGAATAACCTACACCACCCCAAACCAAAACGCAAACCCACCCAACCAAAACAACCCCAAAACCACTGGAAACACTCACATCCACCGGCGTGTCGAAAACGGCCTTCTAAGAGCACACTCACACTCAAACAACGCCACCAAGCCACAAAAACCATCAAAAAACAAACCCAGGCATGTCAAATACGCCGAATAAAGGTCAATCCAGCACTTCTCCAGTAGCCACAGAGCGGCCCGCCATTGGTTCTCCACTTGAAACAAAAGGAACAATCATGTCAGCAAGTACGTTCTATTCGTTCTATTCGTTCTATTCGTTCTATTTCTGGCATCAGTAGTCTCAGAATCTTTGCTTAACAACACCACCAACACGAGTATTGGTTTTATCACCACATGTATTCTATTATTCTTCTAATTATTCTATTACGGTAGCAAACACGGATGGAAAGGATTCCTGTATGTCATTCCCGGCCAACCCATTCAAGCCAACAGCAGGCGTAATGCCACCCGTGCTCATCGGCCGAAGCCTGATATGTGAAGACTTTTCCGAAGGACTGGACGACGGCCCCGGTGCCCCAGATCGCCTCATGCTGATATCAGGCCCTCGTGGCAGTGGCAAAACCGTGATGTTAATAGAATTGCGCAAACTTGCCGAGCAACGTCATTGGTTCGTCATTGACGAAACCGCTAGTAGCGGCCTATGTGATCGGCTAATCGCACAAATCGCTCCGGATCATGGCATCTTCGCTGGCACCACCATCAAACCCTCACTCATGGGAGCAAGCCTCGGCGAGGTGTCAATCGCACCGGCCCTCCGCCCCTCCACGCTGCGCGACGCCATGAATGCCAGATTAAAAACGCTGGGGAAGGGCAAGGGATTGTTGATCACTATCGATGAAATCCAAGATGCCGACGACACAGACATCACTGCCATCGCAACAGCTGCACAGCATATGTTTCGTGAAAACGCAAATGTTGCGTTTGCGTTCGCAGGACTCCCTCAGGTTATTTCTGACTTGTTGAACGCCAAAGTAGTCACGTTTCTTCGCCGAGCATCCTTGAAAAAACTCGGTGATGTCCCACTGGATGACGTGCGCGAGTCATTTGCACATACCATCCGCAGCAGGGGCATCACGATAGACGACACCGCACTGGAAGAAGCCACGCAAGCTACGGAAGGATATCCGTACATGATTCAACTCGTTGGCTATCACATGTGGCGGGCAGCTCGGCGTCGCAAGACAAATGCCTCCAATGAAATCACGGCGGAAGACGTACAAACAGGCATTATCCAGGCAAGGGCCCGTCTTGGGGAAGGAGTGTGTGCACCGGTAATCGACAAGCTGCCTGAACGCGCGGTCGATTATCTCAAAGCCATGGCTAAAGACAACGGCCCCTCACGCACTCAGACCATCGCCAAACGCATGAATGCAACCATGGATTATGCCAACCAATATCGCGTCAAACTCATTGAAGAAAAAATCATCAACGCACCAGAACGCGGCACAGTGGACTTCACTATCCCCTATCTACGCGAATATCTGAGAATACGCGAGTAGTCTCACACTGCCGCTCAGCGACTGACCGGATGATATGACCTGCCTGCATCTATTGTCAGGTATTAAAAAAAGAAAATGGCTGAAGCAATGGCACAAATAATAAATATTATTCCACCTATGCGCATTGCAGCGATATAGAAATCAGTCGGCTCTCCATTCTTTACCCATAGAAAATTTCTATTTTCCATAACTTTTCAGGAAAACAAAGCATACCTATGCCCAATATTCCCAAAATAATCATCAAGATAACAGCCGGCATTAGGCCCATCCTTTCAGCTTGAAATCCCACCGTTGATCCCAAAACTAAAGTAAAAATAACCACTATAACAACAGTGTTATCTGTTTCAGTTTTTACCTGTTAATCGTTAATGATACAGCTGTATGTCTGGTATGGCAAAGCAATTATTGTCTGCGCTCTTATAGTTGTGGGACAACAAAAAATGGGCAACCCGTTGGGGTTGCCCATGGTGTTATCGCTTAGCGGCTAGGCTGCGATAGTAATCCGAAAGGACTCAGTCCTCGAACGGATCAAAGTCGCGACGCACGCGGCGACGCGGACGCTCGGAGCGCTCCTCGCGATCGGCGCGGTAATCGTCATAGTTGTCATCGGTGGCATAGCGCGGGTTACGATCCGAACCACGGCCACGGCCGGAGGAACGACGCTCGGAACGATCGTCATCGCGGTCAGCGGCGCGACGGCGACGCGGACGATCATCCTCATGGTCATCGCGGTCAAAATCACGATCATCACGGGAGCTGCGGCGATCGTCGCGATCATAGTCGCGGTCATCGCGGTCGGCACCACGACGACGGCGCGGACGATCATCACGATCATCGAAATCACGATCGTCACGATCAGAACGGCGACGACGCGGACGATCTTCGAAGTCATCATCGAAGTCATCGGAGCGGCGGCGACGCGGACGATCATCACGATCATCGAAATCACGATCGTCACGATCAGAACGGCGACGCTCCGGGCGACCACCACGGCGATCATCGCGACCGCCACGACGGTCGTCACGACCACCGCGACCGCCACGGGCACCGGATTCCTGATCCTCGAAACCGGGGATGGCCAGCGAAATCTTGCCGCGATCATCTACGCCCTGCACGACGACCTCAACGGTGTCGCCTTCCTTGAGCACATCCTCAACGGCGTCGATACGCTCACCGTTGGCGAGGTTGCGGATCTGGCTGATGTGCAGCAGACCATCGGTGCCGGGGGTGAGGTTCACGAACGCACCGAAGGAGGTGGTCTTAACGACCTTGCCGTTGTAGGTTTCGCCGGCTTCGGGAACGTGCGGGTTGGCGATGGAGTCGATGATCTCCTTGGCCTTGAGCGCAGCCTCGCCACCTTCGGAGGAGATGTAGACGGTGCCGTCATCTTCAATGGCGATTTCAGCGCCGGTATCTTCCTGGATCTGGTTGATCATCTTGCCCTTCGGGCCAATGACTTCGCCGATCTTGTCCACAGGCACGGTGGTGGTGATGATGCGCGGAGCAAACTCGCTCATCTCAGCCGGGCCGTCGATGCACTCGTTGATGACCTCGAGGATCGTGGTACGGGCTTCCTTGGCCTGCTGCAGGGCTGCGGCCAGGATGTCAGCGGGGATACCGTCAAGCTTGGTGTCAAGCTGCAGGGCGGTGATGAACTCGGCGGTGCCGGCCACCTTGAAGTCCATATCGCCGAAGGCATCCTCAGCGCCCAAGATATCGGTCAGCGTCTTGAAGATGTGCTTGCCATCCACATCGCCGGAGACCAGACCCATGGCGATGCCTGCGACCGGGGCCTTCAGCGGCACGCCGGCGGCCAGCAGCGACAGGGTGGAGGCGCACACGGAGCCCATGGAGGTGGAACCGTTGGAGCCGATAGCCTCGGAGACCTGGCGGATGGCGTAGGGGAACTCCTCGCGACCCGGCAGCACCGGCACAAGGGCCTTCTCCGCGAGGGCACCGTGGCCGATTTCACGACGCTTCGGGGAACCGACACGACCGGTTTCACCGGTGGAGTACGGCGGCATCTCATAGTTGTGCATGTAGCGCTTGGACTGCGGGCCGGACAGCGCGTCAATCTGCTGCTCCATCTTGAGCATGTTCAGGGTGGTGACGCCCAGAATCTGGGTTTCGCCGCGCTGGAACAGAGCGGAGCCGTGCACGCGGGGCACAATATCCACTTCGGCGGACAGGGTGCGGATGTCACGCAGGCCACGGCCATCGATGCGGTAGTCCTCGGTCAGGATGCGGCGACGCACAATCTGGCGCTGCAGCTCCTTGAAGGCGTTGCCGAGTTCCTTCTCCTTCTCGGCGTCGTCCATATCCTCGAACTCATTGGCGATGGTCTCGCGCACCACTTCCTTGATTTCGGCGATGCGGTCCTGACGCGGCAGCTTCTCGGCGATGGAGAGGGCCTCGTCGAGATCCTTGTGGGCGATCTCGTCGATGCGGGCGTACAGCTCGTCGGTGTACTCCGGGAAGAGCTGGAATTCCTTGGTCTCCTTGGCGGCGATCTTCTTGAGCTCGTTCTGGGCTTCGCAGATCACCTTGATGAACGGCTTGGCGGCTTCCAGACCACCGGCGACGACTTCCTCGTCCGGCTTGGTCTGGCCCTCGTCATAGATGAGGTGCCAGGCGTTCTTGCCAGCACCAGCCTCAATCATGGCGATGGCAACATCACCATTGTCGATCACACGGCCGGCAACAACGATTTCGAACACGGCGCGTTCGCGCTCGCTCCAGCGCGGGAAGGCAACCCACTGGCCGTCGATCAGGGCCAGACGAACACCGGAGACCGGGCCTTCGAACGGCAGACCGGAAATCATGGTGGAGGCGGAAGCGGCGTTCAGCGCGATCACATCGTACGCATCGTCAGGGTTGACGGCGAGCACGGTTTCGACGACCTGCACTTCGTTGCGCAGCGTGTGCGGGAACAGCGGGCGCAGCGGGCGGTCGATGATGCGGCAGGCAAGGATGGCTTCGGAGCTCGGACGGCCTTCGCGGCGGAAGAACGAGCCCGGAATCTTGCCGGCGGCGTACATCTTCTCTTCGACGTCGACAGTCAGCGGGAAGAAGTCATAGTTCTCCTTCGGGCTGGAGCCAGCGGTGGTGGTGGACAGAATCATGGAATCGTCGTCAAGATAAGCGGCCACAGCACCATCAGCCTGCTGTGCCAGACGACCGGTTTCGAAGCGCAGAGTGCGCGTACCGAACGATCCATTGTCGATTACGGCCTCAACGGCCTTGATTTCGGGACCCTCCATGGGGTTCCTCCTTCTTGAATTATCAGTGTTTCCTACATACTTGTCTCGCGGCTTGGCTTACAACCCCATGGCCGCGACTGTCCTCTTCAGCGGACAAAACATACCTTGGTTCCTTGTTTCGGCAGCCCCTTGGCCGCCGCCCCTCGTGTCAACCCCTCATTCGGGTTCTCTGTCGGCCTCGTCCTCACGTCTGTTCAGGCCTATCCTCTAACCCTCTTGCCGTTGTTGCCGTTGGCAGGCGATATGTAAAACGCCCGAGCACCATCCGGGGTGCTCGGGCGGAAGTCTTGAATTATCGACGCAGGCCCAGACGCTCAATCAGGGAACGATAACGGTTGATGTCGTTCTTCTTGAGGTAGTCAAGCAGACGACGACGGGAACCGATCATCAGCTGCATACCACGACGGGAGTGGTGATCGTGCTTGTGCTCCTTGAGGTGCTCGGTCAGGTCGGAGATGCGCTTGGACAGCAGGGCCACCTGAACCTCCGGGGAGCCGGTGTCGCCTTCGTGCGTTGCGTACTCGTTGATGATCTGGGTCTTTTCTTCAGCCGTCAGTGCCACGGCATCCTCCTTATGGTCGTTGCGCGGTGTCCCGAACAGGCTGCTCGAAACGCTCTCTATCCGCGGGCGTTTTACGCCAAAGGGAAACTATACGGTGAGGTCGCGACTAATCCTGCGAACTTGCGCGGCACCATACAAAACTGCACGGAAGTTACGTGGCTGCCTACACCGTGGTCAGCAGACCACCAAACAATACAACCAACAACGCAACGGCTTCGATAACAAAGCACAGGATGAAGCTGGCCCAACTTTTAGTCAGTACATTGAGTCGCGACTGCTTTTTAATCACCACCAGCAATCCGACGAACACTACGGCATACACGGCGATGCCGATGGCGGCGGCCATAATACCTATATTCGCGGCGTTCGCCAGATTGGCCTGATCGCCGTACACCACATAGGTCGAATACCAAAAGTTGAGTTTGAGCATGCTCAGACCGGCGACGAATTGCTCGGCGGCTAGCCCCGCGATAAAGACGATGAGCCACGGCCAGGAAGGCGAGACGACCACGGCCATCGCCAACCCCACATAGGCAACCAGAACCGTAACCCATCCGACGAAGGCGATGCCCTGCGGATTGAGGCCTCCCAACACAGCAATAACGGAAGCGGTGTCATGCACCGCCATCGTGCGACCTAACCAGTAGGGCGCGATAATGGCGACCAGCACAGCAAGCACAATTATGGCCCAGCGCAGTGGGTGGGAACGTCCGCGCTCGATATCTGCCAGCGACAAATCAGTTTCAGGAATGGATGCCTCGGGATGCTTGGATACCTTGACGGTTTCGATGCCGCCCCCGACAATTTCAGTAGCTGTATTGTTGTCGTTGCGTTCGCCGGTCATAGCGCCACCGTCCTCCGCAGTATCAATTCAGTTGCCCGATATGAAGAAAGCCGGATTGCTCCGGCCTCTCCCTTGGAGCGGATGACGGGAATCGAACCCGCGTAATCAGTTTGGAAGACTGAGGCTCTACCATTGAGCTACATCCGCGTATGGTGTCGCTTTTGGCGACTTCGATATTATACATGAGGGGCGGAGAACGTGCGAACATACGACACGTTCGGCAAATTATTCACGCATTTTTGCCACGTTGCTGTCACCTTTGCCGCCGCACACACAGGCTTGCCGACAGACGTAATAATGCTGCGATTACGCAGTATTACGCCATTTCACCATTGCATACGAAAAGGGCTTGGCGCACTGTTGCTCACACAACACGCCAAGCCCTTCTAGCGATGGCTCAGATCAACTGCAGATCAGCTGCAGACGATGACCTTCTCCTCATAGGCACCGAGCTCCACACGGGCAGGCAGATTCACGCCTTCGATGCTGATGAGTTCAGCAGTCTGCGCTTCTCCCGTGAAGTTGAACAGGCCCACGATCGTCCGCTCCCCCGCCTTGCGTACCACGGCCAGCACACCGTCATTGTCGGTATCCCACGTGGTCACCCAAGCGTCGGGCGCAAAGCAGGGATCGTTACGCATCGCACGCAGCGATGCCATGCCTTCCCACAACTCGTTCTGCAAAGTGCCAGGCTTGTTGCGTTCGGCAGCCTTGGTCCAATCGAACTTGCTGCGGTGCAGGTTGCGGCTATCGGCGATACGATCGGGATCCTCCTTATAATCCCAGCCGTTGAGCTGGCCGATTTCGTCGCCGCAGTTGAGCATCGGGAATCCACGCAGGAAGGCCATGGCATGGTGCAGCAGCAGATCGCGGCTCACTGCTGTTTCCAGCGCTGGCTTGTCATGCGTGATAATCGCCTTTTCAATGCCGCACAGGGAGGCTGCGGTGCCGCAGCTGCGGGCGTCTTTGCTGGCCTCGTCGTAGTTGTAGAGCTCACCCATGGCCCAGCTGCCGGGCATGGCACCCTCATAGAAGTGGTACAGGAATTCCTTGTGCTTGAGCGGATCGATGCTCAGGCGCACTTCCTCGTCCTCGTCAAGGCCCCAGCCGATGTCATCATGGCAGCGCAGATAGTTGACGAACCAGCAGTTGCTGGGCAGCGCGTTGAGCTTGTCGAGCTGATTCTTCAGCAGACGCACGTCGCCGCTGGCAAGTGCGCTCCACAGGTTGACCATGATGGACACGTTGTACAGCATGTGGCATTCAGGATGTTCGGGGGTGCCGAAGTAGGCGGCGAGCTCCTTTGGCGCCATGACGACCTCACCCTTGAGCACCACGGCCGGACAGACGATCTCCAGCATCATGCGCATCATGCGCACGATGGTGTGCACCTGCGGCAGGTTACGGCAGTTGGTGCCCAGCTGCTTCCAGATATAGGGCACGGCGTCAAGTCGCAGCACTTCCACACCAAGGTTCGCTAGGTTCATAACGCTTTGCATCATGGACACGAACACCTTGGGGTTGCGGTAGTTGAGATCCCACTGGAACGGGTAGAACTGGGTCATCACCCACTTGCCCATGCGTTCGTTCCAAGTAAAGTTGCCGGGTGCAGTGTTCGGGAACACCTGCGGTACGACGGCATCGTAGCGATCGGGCACAGTGCGATCGTCATAGCAGAAGTAATAGTCCTGGTACACCGGGTCGCCCGCCTGCGCGGCCCTGGCCCAACGGTGTGAGGATGCGGTGTGGTTCATGACGAAATCAAGGCACAGGCTGATGCCGGCTTCGCGCAGTTTGGCAGTGAGCGCAGCCAGATCCTCGTTGGTGCCGAACATTGGATCGACGGTGTCGAAATCCTCGACCGCGTAGCCGCCATCGTTATCGGGGTGCGGCATTTTCAGCAGCGGCATGAGGTGCAGATAGGTGAGCTTCTGCTCTTTGAAGTAGTCAATCTTGCCTGCCAGCTTCTTCAGATCGCCGGCGAACAGGTCGGTGTACATAGTCATACCGAACATGTCACCGCGCATGTACCATTCGGGATCGGCTTCACGAGCCAGATCAAGCTGTTTGAGATCGGCAGGGCGGGCGGCGAAGGCGTCGGCCATGGCACGCTCGAATGTGGAGAGTTCCGGCGAATCGCCGTAGATCATACGGAACAACGATTCGAGTTCATCACGGTGGCGGTCGAGGCGAGCGGCGAAAACGGCGTCATCAGCAGTTTCGCTTGTTGCTGCAGTGGTGGATTGAACTGTGGTCTGTTCGGCCATCGGAACTCCTTTGTGGTAGATGCCTAACTTCGTTGTTGCTATGTAATATATCGCGCGCGGGCGCGAATATCAAACCGGTTCGACACGTCGGCGTGTTCCTGCCACGACACATACGCTTCATCAGCGAATTTGTTCGATTCCGCCCGCTATTCGAGGATTACCACAGCACTGGCAACGGGGCCGTCGTGGCTCAGCGAAATGCGAAACACATGGGGCGTCTGTACATAATCGGACGGCGCAGACGAAAACCCAGGCCGACGGATCGCGGCAGACGCGCCTGCCATAGCTCCCGGCACTGGCATCGGCAGCGAGCGCGGCGACCTCTCACTTCTCACCGGCGGCAAACTGTCACGTAAGGTGCGCGCCACATCGGCAGCAAGCATCACCTGGGGGCGACCACGATCATCATCAAGGATTTCAATGCCGCGCCAGGGAAAATTGTCCAGCGTGTACGGGCTGGGATTGTCCCCTAGTGCCTGTTCCCAAGCCTTGAGCACAGCTTCTTTGCCTGCCCATTTTGCTGCCAGATGCACGGCCTCACCATCATGCTTAGCTTGAGCACGGGCCGTGGCCTGCCGCAGTTCACGCACCGAAAACAATCCTTTGATGCGCGAACCCGGCATCGCCAGCTGCTCGGCGAACGCCTCCACATCGACCACATCATGACCCACTGCCGCAATACCCATGCCAACCACCTTACAAGCTTGTCGGCCTACCGCATCCAACGGCTGTTAGCGTGGCATCCAATCCACACGTGGACTCAAAGCCACGCTGAGTGTTCCCCAGCCGTGGCAATCGATCCATGCCGTGGCGTCGGAGCCACACTGACGCGCTCAGCGATGCTTTCAATCCACACGTGGACTCAATACCACGCTGAGCGCACCATTAGCGTGGCAACCAATCCACATGTGGACTTAAGACCACACTGAGCGGCCCAGTGAAGCTTCCACACCACCAGATGGACTCAATGCCACGCTGAGATTACCGTCAGTGTGGTCTTCAATCCACACGTGGACTTAAGACCACGCTGAGGAATACGTAATAGAGCCTAAACAGTGCTTACACCACGATGGTATTGCCCGCCACAAACCTCATACGTCAACATTTGACGTCAATAGAATCAAGAGTTTTCACATCGACACCCTGAAGCCCTCACAAGCTGTACGTCAAACGTTTGACTGACTACTGTGGTCAGCAAATGGATGTCATATGCCACCGCAACGGCGAGCAATGACTTACAACAGTGATGTACGTATCCAGCACAGGCTGGGCCCGTGACGAATCGCCGCACACGATCAGCACCGTATCGCTGACGGCTGCTGACGATTGCTGACGACCATCCGGGCAGCAAGGGGGAACAACATTATGGTTACCATGAGAAATATCGCCGAACAAGTCGGCGTCTCTATCTCCACTGTTTCCTTGGTACTCAGCGACAAGGATCGAGGACGGGTTCGCTCAGACATCGCTCAGCGCATCCGCCAAGCCGCACTTGAGCTCGGATATCAGCCGAATCGTCTTGCCAGCGGGCTTCGCACCAACCACAGCCGCATCATCGGTTTTCTTAGCAACGAAGTAGCAACCACACCATTTGCTGGCCGCATGCTCGAAGGCGCACAGGATGCTGCTCTGGCTTTAGGCTATATGCTGCTTACCATCAATGTGCACGATAACGACAGAGAAACCGACCGCGAAATCACCGCACTTAAGCAATACGGCACGGATGGGTTTATCTACGCTCGCATGTTCAACCAGTCCACCGTGCTGCCCGCGCCACTGGACGGATGCCGAACCGTAATCGCCAACGGCACCGACGCCGAAGGGCAAGCGCCATCCATCATCCCTGACGAATACCACATCGGCTTGTGTGCCACCAATCACCTAATCGAGACTGGCTGCAAACGCATTGCCTACATAGGCACCGTGCATACCATGATTGCCCAATCTGGTCGCGTTGCCGGATATCTTGACGCCTTGTCAGCACATGGCATTCCTTTTGATCCGGAAATCATGATCAATGTGGATGACGGTGCCGACGCTGCAGCACGATTGCCTGCGTTCTTCAATGCGCATACCGATCTCGACGGCTTTTTCTGTTTCAACGATACTCGCGCGTGGGGCGTGTACGAAGAAGCAGCCCATCGCGGATTGGTTATCGGCAAAGACATTGCGGTGGTTGGCGTGGACAATCACGAGGTTATCGCCGAAGCAATCGATCCGCCGCTCTCATCAGTGGAGTTGCCACACTATGAAATGGGATATTGGGCAGTCGGCAAGCTGGTTTCAATGCTGCAAGGCGAAACGCCGGAGCCGTTCCCCTGCGCCGGATACCCCATTAATCGTGCGCAGCTGCCACCGCTGACGGATAATCATGCAAAAATCACCTGCCAGCTGCGCATCAAGCAATCTTGGTTCCGTCGCAGGCCCTGAAAAACTATGTGCAATATAGCTATACGATAATCCCGCACGATAACCGGTGACTATATAGCCTGCGCTATATAGTCACCCCATATACAAAAAGGTTCCGTAACCAACCTATTTATGTTGGTTACGGAACCTAGTATGTCGCGCGTTCGGCAGGGAAACAGCACACCGCGCGACAGCTTTGATCAGTCCAGCAGCGGTTCGGGTATGGCATCACTGCCAAATACTGTTTAACGAACGCGCCGTGAACTCGTTGGCCTGACCTTTGGTGCGCAATGTGCAGCGGATAGGCCCAGCTGTTGGTTGGAACAGCATACTGCCTGCGGATTCACCGTCATTCAGAAACACTTCTGCGATATTGCGATCAAAGAACACTTCCACATGACGCACTTCGTCGATACCGCTGTCAAAGTCGACATCGTCGACGCGCAAACCATGCGTCACTATGGCGGTGGCACCATTGCGACGCGTCAGGCGCACGTATGATGCGTCGCCGTCATGCGCTGGCGCACCAGTCGCCAGCGTCATCTCGAAGTCGGCGTCATCAGCCATATGCAAATCGGCATAATAGGCACCACTGGCCGCAAGGAAGGAGCGTTCGCCATCCCCAATCTCCACATCAATCGGGGCACCGAGCAGATGCTCATACACTTCGGCGACAGGTTTGGCATACAGTCGGCCCTCCCACATATGCAGCTCGCGAGGCAACGACATCGCGCCATTGGCGGCATACAGACGTTCGGTACGAGCGCCGGGAAAGTCGGTATACCAAGCGATGACGATGCGACGGCCGCGATCATCGCGGAAGCTTTGCGTGGCATAGTAGCCACTGCCGAAATCAACCCACCCGCTGGATGTGACAGACAAGCGCGGCTTGCCTTCAACGGCCTGCAAATCGCCCGCATACCAGCGCACCGGCTGGAAACGGCCTTGCTGATCACGGTAATGCATCAACGCACCAACCGCCACAGTCGAGCCGTCCAAGGCGAACAGATCAGGGCATTCGAACGTGCGGGCAAGTGCATGGCCGGCATCGGCAAGCACCGGACCCTCATAGCGCCAGGTGGCGTTACGCGCCAGCGGCTTGGCGCTGGAATACAGCATCATCGCCGGCATGCTCGTAGTATCAGAAGGCTGCTGGCCAGCAACACCATCCTGCATGGTGGTGTACCATCCACGCGTCGAACGCGAGGCGACACCGGGCAGGCCGGGATTCTCTCGATCCTGGAACATGGGAGCCGTTGCTGCATCCAAGACATCGCCGGCACCGGGAATGCTTGCCGCCGGCAGATTCGAGGCAATCACCATATAGGCGCGATCGCCATGCACAGCATCGCCAGACAAACCGCATTCCACCTTCGGATCACGGAAATCCAAACCGCAATCATCATTCGGGCGCACCACAATCGGCGATTCGACGGAGACATGTACGCCGTCCTCACACAGGCAAGTGGTTTGGTATTCGGTGACGGTTTCCTCATGGCCGCGGTTTTCCAAATGCCTGGTGAGGAACAGTCTGATGGCCACAGCCTGATCGCCCTCACAGGGCATACCGTCGGCATCCACGGTCACTGCAGAACCAGAGAACGCTCCGCCGGTCAGTTCAGGGTCATCGGCGAACTCGGGCTGTGGTTCAAGCACCACAGGCAGGTGCGTCCAATGAACGAGATCACGGCTGACCGCATGCCCCCAGTGCATGCAGTCCCATCCCCATCCGTATGGATTGAACTGGTAGAACATGTGGTAACGGCCCTGGAATCGACATAATCCATTCGGATCGTTCATCCAATGCACGAACGGTTCGAAATGCGCCCCGGATCGGCCTTCGCCGCCATAGATTTGCGCAGTGGTCGGCAGCACTGGCCACTCGGATTCGGCCGGGTTGAGATTGACATATTGAACGCCGCGATCAATAAGGTCATCACACTCGCTGAGGTAGGCGAAACGTATATCCATATTGTCGAATGCGATTGCGATATCGGATTCGGAGGGCACCGTTATCCGGAAATGATGCCGCCGATGCCCCTCAGGCATGTAGTACATGCGCTGATTGCCATTCGCCGAGATGCCAACATATGCATCTGCGGATGCTGCGGATTCCGCAGGCTCCGCAAATCCCTTGCGTTCGACGAACAGCTCCAGCACCGTGTACGGGCCCGTGCTGAACGTGACTGTTTCGCATGTTGTAGTCATAGTTATTGTTTCCCTTTCACACCAAGTTCGCGTCAAGCCGTTCACATGCACCATGCATGCAAATCAGCCCTTGACCGCACCAAGCATCACGCCCTTGTCGAAGTACTTCTGCAGGAACGGATAGGCGACCAGCAGCGGCAGCGTCGAGACGATGATGATGCCGAATTTGATCTGATCGGCCGCCTGCTGCTGTGCTGCGGCATCCACATTCGTACCCGTGCCCTGTGCCACCAGCAGCAGCTGCTGAAGTACCACCTGCAATGGCTGTTTGGTGTCATCAGTGATGAAGATAAGACCTGTCATGAAGTCGTTCCAATGACCGACGAAATAGTACAGACCGATCACCGCCAGAATCGCGGAACTGAGCGGCAGAACGATCTTCACGAAGTAGCCGATGTAGCTCAGACCGTCGATTTGCGCAGCATCATGTAGTTCCTCAGGAATGGAGGTGTCGAAGAAGGAGCGGGCGACGATGACGTTGTACACGCTTACCGCACCGGGCAGGATGAACACCCACATGGTGTTGTTGATGCCGAGGTTCTTGTACAGAATGTAGCTCGGCACCAAGCCGCCAGCGATGAACATCGTGACGGTGAAGAGGAACATGATCAGACGCCGTGCCTTGAATTCTCGGCGGCTGAGCGCGAAGGCAACAGGAATGGTGACCAGCATATTCACCGCAGTACCGACCACGGAATAAATGATGGTGTTCACATAGCCCTGCCAGATACGTGCGTTGGCGAATACTTTTTGATAGCCAATAAATGTGACATCTTTGGGCAGCAACGTCACCGAACCGGCCGCAACCGAATTCGGATTCGAAATCGATGCCATGACCACGAACCACAACGGGTAGACGGTGGCAATCACCACCAGAATAATCAGACCATTGATAGTGACGGTCGCCGCCCAGTCGCCAACCGTTTTCTTCTGGCGAACCGGTTTGTTCCAAGGAATATCAGTTCCGGTAGTTGCAACAGACATGATGCGCTCCTAGAAAATGCTCGAATCCGAAACCCGCTTCGAAATCGCGTTCGCCGTGATCAGGAAGAGGAAGTTAATGATGGTGTTGAACAGGCCGATAGCCGTCGAGTATGAATACTGACCGTTGAGAATACCGATTTTGTACACATATGTGGAGATGACTTCGGTGGCCGGCATATTCAACGCATTCTGCATCAGGTAGATTTTGTCGAATCCGACGTTCAGCACCGAGCCCATATTCATAATGAGCAGGATCGAGCAGGTCGGCAGAATCGTCGGAAAATCAACGTAACGAATCAGCTGCATGCGCCCGGCACCGTCGATTTTGGCGGCCTCGTACAGCGACGTGTCCACCGAGCTCAGCGCGGCCAAATAGATAATCGAATTCCAGCCGACGTGCTGCCAGACTTCAGAGATCCAGTAGACGGCGGTAATCGCCGTGGTGCTGCCCATCAAACTTTCATCGCCGAAGAAGCGACCGATGATGCCGGAGCCTGGGGATAGGAAAATGTTCAGCATGGAAACGATCACCACCACCGAAATGAAGTGCGGCATATAGGTGATAGTCTGCACAAATCCTTTGATGCGCTTGGAATGAATCTGGTTGATCAGCAGCGCGAGGATGATCGGGAAGATGAATCCCATAACCAACGTCCACAACGAAATGCGGATGGTGTTGGTCATGATTTCGCCGAACAGCGGGTTATGGAAGAAGTCGAGGAAATACTGCCATCCTATGAACTTGCCTCCGGTCAGTCCCTTGCTCGGATCGAATTCGCGGAAGGCAAGCTGAATACCCCACATGGGCACATAGGCGAACAATCCCACAAAAATCAGCGCGGGCAAGCTCAGCAGCCACAGCTGCCAATACCGAGACCAATAGAAGGCAATACGATTGGCGATTCCCTTTTTGCCACGGCGTGGAGCGTTGCCTTCCAAACGTGTTGCGGCGGGCGTTCCCTGAGTATGCGAAGAAGAAGCACTGGCTGTCATGATAATCCTTAGAACCTGAGGGATGAAGCGAGGGCCGGGCCCCGGCCAATGGATGCCGAGGCCCGGCCGTAATGTCACTTGGTGTACTGGTCGTACCACTTCTGCCAAATCTGGATGTTCTCATCGAGACCCAGGCTCGGCTCGCTCACCTTGGAGACGTAGCTATCCCATTCCTTGTCGACGCCGCCGCTCTGCACCCATTTGGCGAGCTGGTTGTTCGCATAGTTGGCGATGGCAGTGTTGTTGTTCTGCAAGATATTGGTGTCTTCGGTGTTCGGACGCACATAAATCGGCACCACATCGTTGATAGGATCAACATGTTCGCGGGCGGGACGCACCGCCTGATCGGAGGCCGTTACCTGATCAGCGTTGGTATCGTTGACCATGGTCACATCATCGCGAATCCAACCGCCGAAGCGATCCTGCAGTGCGATGGAGCGAGTATCCGGGTATTCGGCGTAAGCCTTGTCTTTATTGATGGTGTACTGGTGGTTGCCATCGTTGGAGACGATATCGGGGATGGAGCCGAAGTAGCCCTGAACCGAGCCTTCTTCGCTATACATGGCATCGATGACCTTATAAATGGCATCCTGGTTGGCGGCGTTCGGGTTCACACTCAATCCGGCACCGGCGTAGGCCCAGCGTGCAGCGTTCTGCGAATAATCCCACTTCACATCCTCATCAGGCGTGGAAGCATCCTTCTTCAGCGGCGGCAACGTGACATACTGTTCGCCCAAGGCATCGCCGAATTCGCTGAAGTTGGACCAGCCGAAGGTGACGCCGGTCAGTGCAGTCTTACCGTCGCTGATGGTCTGCGCGTTATATTGTGAGGCATCACGCGTCAGCACGTCCTTGGGGATGAGGCCTCCGGCCATCAGTTCGTGCAGGTAGGAGATGACATCCTTCAGCGCGTCGGAAGTGTAGTAGCTCTTAATTTTGCCGTTCTCCACATAGAAGCCCTGTTCGGAGGCACTGCCGCCCATGAACGAAGTGACAACCCCCTCGGAGTTCATCAGCGTAAGCGGGCTCCACAGCTGGAAACCAAGGCTGCGGATGTTCATCGGAATCTCATCGGCCTTGCCATTGCCGTTCGGATCCTGGGTTTTGAACGCCTTGAGCACGGTTTCAAGCTCGTCCCACGTGGTCGGCATGTCAAGCCCGAGCTTATCCAACCAAGTTTTGTTAATGAACATATGTGTGCCGGACACTTCGTAGCCCTTGCCACGGTCAGAAGGCAGCAGCGGAATCTTTTTGCCATCCTCAACATACTTCAGCGCATCGGGCTGAGCCTTGAAGAAAGCCTTGACGTTCGGCATCTCGTTCAGGTGCGGCTTAAGATCCTCGAAGTAATCCTTGTACTTGGCGGCGTCAACGGAGCTGAACAACGACAGACCAATGTCCGGAAACTCGCTGGCGGCCATTTTCGCACTCTTCTGCTGGCCCCAAGCGTTATCGGAGACTTCCTGCCACTGGATCGTGCAATCGCACTGGGCCTCAAGATACTTGGAATACTGCGTATCCTTCATGGGGTGATCCGTCACGTTACGGCGAACCATGATGTTGACAATCGGCTTGCCATTCGCATCGGTGGTGGGCTGGCTGTTGCCTCCGCAGGCGGACAGTGGAATAATCATCGCCAACGCAGCCGCAGCGGCAACGGCAATACGCACACTTCCTCGTGCCATGATGTTCTTCTTTCCTTCGTAATAATCCAATCCCCGCACGCAAACGATCAGTCTTGGAACGATGATCATGCGTCCTTGACTGTGCTGTATTCGTTGTGCGGTAGTTTCAAGTGTATGAAGGAGGGCCAGTAGCATCAATCGTTTGACGTAATGACGTCAAACGATTTGGCCTGTGTTTTCGAGCCACAACAATATCGTTGCGGCGTGTTGCATTCGTCAACAATTTGACGTCAATTACCGTCATATATAACGCGACCATAGCGTAACAAAAAACGGTGCCCGTGCTGTGCGCGATGATGCATTATGCATATCATCGCGCACGGCACGGGCACCGTAGGTTTTGCCGGTTTGATTCAGATTGCAGCAAGGCAGCCTGAATCACACCGAGTCATTGTTCTGAAGCTGTTACGCCTCGAAGTAGCCGCTGGCGCCCAGACGAGCGTTCGGATCCAGCAGCATGGCTTTCTCGACCTCGTGGTGGTCGTAGCGCTTGGAATCCTCGCGGAAGCGACGGTTGTCGATCGGCTCGTAGAGCGCGGCGCGTCCCATCATGCCTTCCTCAAGGTGGCGCTGGCCGGCGGCAAGGCGAGCGTTGGCACGCTCACGCCATGCGTTCAGCGCCTCTTCGCCATCCGCGTGGGCCACGGCAGCCTCGAAGGCACCGGGGTGCACGAGGGCCACGAAGCCGCTCACATGGCCGAAGCCGAGCGAGGTGGCCAAGCCGGCCTTCACCGGGCGGCCCGGCACGATGCCGGTTGCGTTCGCAGCATTATCAGCACCGTCCACACTGGCCACGACTTCACCACCGCCGATGCGCAGGGGCTGGCGCAGCCAGACCATGTGATCGTCCTTGGCAAGCTTGGGATCCACGCAGTCAAGCGCCGCGTTCGCCGGCACCACACCGGACTTGAACAGCTGCGTCAGGCCGTTGACCTGGAAGATGCAGGCACCACCCTTGGCATGGCCGGTCAGCGTCTTCTGCGAAATCACGAACAGCGGGTTGCCGTCGGTGCGGCCGATGGCATGCGCCAGCGTGTTGTGTAGTTCGGATTCGTTCGGATCATTGGCGTTCGTGGAGGTATCGTGCTTGGACACCACGGCGATGTCATCCGGGGTGACGCCCAGCTTGGCCAGATCGTGCACCAGCTTGGAGTCGCGTCCGCCAAGACCAGCGGCCAACGCACCCAGACCCGGTGCCGGGATGGAGGTGTGCGCGCCATCGGCATAGGAGTGGATAAAGCCGACCACGGCCGCCACCGGCAGACCAAGCTTCAGGGCAATGTCGCCACGGGTCACGAGGATCGTGCCGCCACCCTGCGATTCCAGGAAGCCGCCACGGCGACGATCGTTCGCACGCGAGAAGAAGCGTGCGTCGATGCCCTTGCCGTACATTTCAGCGGAGTTGGCGGTGGCGTTCATGTTGCCGAAGCCGATCACCGATTCCACACCGATGTCGTCGATTGCACCGGTGACCACGAAGTCGGCCTTGCCGAGGGCGATCTTGTCAACGCCCTCTTCCAACGACACCGCGGCGGTGGCGCAGGCGGAAACCGGCTGGATCATGTTGCCGTAGCCGCCGATGTAGCTTTGCATCACGTGCGCGGCCACCACGTTCGGCAGGGCCTCCTGCAGGATATCGGTCGGAATCTCGTGGTTGAGGAAGCGATCGAGGTACAGCTTGCGCATGGAGCTCATGCCGCCGAAGCCAGTGCCCTGCGTGGACGCGACCAGCGAGGGATGAATGGACTGCAGAATCTCGCTTGGCGTGAAGCCGGCGTTCAGATAGGCGTCCACAGTGGTGACGATGTTCCACAGCGCGATCTCGTCCACGTCGCCGACCATCGAGGCGGGGATGCCCCAGCGGGTCGGGTCGAAGCCGGTCGGGAACTGACCGCCGACCGTACGGGTCATGGCGGCGCGGCGCGGCACGCGGATCATCGAACCAGCATGGCGGGTCACATTCCATTCGCCGGACTCAGGGTCGGCTGCGATGGAGGTGTGTGCCTCGTCCATCTTGACGTATTCCTTGGCCACGTCCTCGCTGGGCACGGCGAAGGTCACGTCATGGTCGAGGAACACCTCGGCTTCTTCTTCGTCGGCACCGTCCTTATAGTCGGAGCCCATGCCAACCTCGAAGGGGCGCACGCCGGAGCGGGCCACGACTTCGTCGCGGTAGCGCTCGGCGATGTCTTCTTCGGGCACAAGGTTGCCGTCAACGTCGTACCAGCCCGGCTTCGGGGAATCCTGCCAGTTCAGCAGGCCCATGTTCCAAGCCAGCTCCAGCACGGCACCGGCGCTCAGATCAACGGTGCCGTCCGAATGGATGCCCAGCTCGGCTTCGAAACGGGTACGTCCCGAACCCCACGGGCCAAGTTCGCCGATGGAGACGATGACGATTTCGTCTTCCGGGCGAGCGGTGACGGACTGCCAGTCGGCAAGGTCAACGATCGCCTGCTTCGGCACTTCCGGCGTAGGCAGAGCCTTGAGCGAAGCGCCCGGCAGAGCCTTGCCCTGAGACTGTGCGTCGGCAGACTCGCCTGCCTGCTTTGCCGCAGTATCCTGCATCGCTTCAGCGCGCAGAGCCTTGATATCGATCGGATCGTCGCCAAGTCCGCCGGTCAGATCCACATCCAGCGGGTGGATGGCGGCCTGCTCACGGGATTCGGCGGTGCACAGATCCAGCAGACGAACGGCGATCTGCTCGGTGGAGTAGGTCTTGATGCCGTGGCGCTCCACAACCTCGACCAGCGGATCGTTGCCGCCCATCAGGCCAGTGCCGCGCACCCAGCCGATCTTCGGGTGGGCGAAGGTCACGCGACCGGACCACACCTTTTCGGCGCGGGCGCGGTTGACAATGGCGTCGAAGGCGCTCTTGACTTCGCCGTAGGCACCGTCTCCGCCGAAGATGCCGCGGTTCGGGGAGCCGGGCAGCACCACGTGCAGCTTGTGCTGCACATCGGTGTCGGCACCGATCTTCGACAGGCCAGCAATGGCGCGTTCCACGCCCCACAGCATGAGTCGTGCCTGGGATTCGAACAGGTCACCCGCATCGGCAAGCGTGCCGTGCACCGGCGGCGCAGCGAACGGGAAGAACAGGGTCGGTTCATAGGCCGGCTTCAGGATGGTGGTGGAGGCACCAGAAGTCTTCTTCTGCACGTCACCGATCCACGCAACCAGCGCATCCACGTCACGATAGCTGGACAGATTGGCAGGCACCAGCCAAAGCTTGGCATCGCCTGCGGCATGCTCGCGATAGGTCTGCTTGGCCCACGCCTTGACGCTCGGCTTGAAGCTATGCGAAGTGGCGATAACGGTTGCGCCACCAGCCAGCAGGCCATTGACCACCTGCGCGGCGATAGAATTCGGTGCCACACCGGTCACCACAGCGATATCACCGGCGAAACGCTCGCCAGCAACAGTCGTCTTGTCCAGTGCTTCAGCGGCAATACGCTGGTATGCAGCCTTCAGCTCGGCATCGTCGATCTTGCCGGCGAACCATTCAGCTTCGCTGGCCACAGCCTGGCCGAGACCGGCGAAGGAACCCTTAAGCGCATTCGCATCATGGCCATGGAAGGCACGAGCCAGATCTTCACGGGCGGAAGCCCAGCGGTCGTCGAAGAGGATGGCCTTATTGGCATCGAAGCGCGGCTCAACCTGCTTGGGCCAATCGGCACCCAGCTCGGCGTTGACGGCCTCGACCACGGCGGCGTTCTCATCGACGCCTTCTTCAGCGGCCGGAGCGGCCACGCCGAGTTCGTTCAGCACAAAGCGCGCGGTAGCGGCGAGCACGCCGTTGGCACCGGTCACCTTCTCGGCGAAAGCGTCGAGTGCAGCGGAGTCGACCACGGCACCGCCGGCTGCGCCACCGGCGCTCGGCAGGGCCACGTTCACACCGTGCGCGGCGGCCACAGCCTGCACCGCCTGGTCGATCAGCGCGTTGGCAGCGGCGGCGTTCGACACGGATTCGGTGGGCAGAGCAGCGAGATCGCCACCGCGGGAGCTGGCGCCCTCGCGGGTGTCCAGCACCAGCGCGGCCACCACGCTGGAGGCCCAGCCGGTGCCAAGCTGCCAGGTGTCGGTCACGCGCTTTTCGATGGCGTTGACCTTCACGCCGGCCGCACCGAACAGACCGCGGATGCGGTCACGCACGATGTCGGACAGCACCGGACCGAATGCCTTGTAGTTCGGGGCCACCTTGTTGACCAAAGCCTTCAGCGCGTCCACGCTGGCCTCGGCGGCACCGTCCACGCTGGCCACGCCCAGCTCCGAGCTGATGTCCATCAGCAGCTGGTTGCGACGTGAGGACACACCGTTGGTCAGGGTGTCGGTGGTGTCGGAACCACCGATCTGATCCGGGCGCACCTTGGCCGAGTAGGCCAGCAGCATGGCGATGGCGTCTGCGGCCTTGAAGGGGATATCGGCCACGGATGCACCGGACACGCCGCCTTCAGCCGGAGCAGCGGCGGCCGGGGCAGGAGCTGCCGCCTGGGCGGCGGGCGCAGCGGCAACATCGGCAGGAGCGGCGGATGCGGCAGTCGTTTCGGCGACAGGAGCTTCATCAACTTCCGATTCCTCGTCAGCGACCAGCGAATCGGAGTCGGTCATATACACGCGGCCTTCGTCGCGGCCCACGTTGTACACCGTGGTATCCACGCCGGCGAATTCGGGCAGACGCAGGGTCTTGGCACCGAGGTTAGCCAGGGTCGGGGCATTGCCAAGACCGACCTCGACGTATTCCTCAACGCCAAGACCACCCTTGGCGCTGGGGTTGAACATCAGCGCCTGGGTTTCGATCCAACGCACCGGGGAGGCGAACTGCCAGGACAGCAGTTCGGTCAGCAGCAGTCGGCCAAGCTTCTGATCGTCTTCGGCATAGGACTGCCAGACCTTGTCATCATCCAGCGCAGCCTTGATGCGTTCGGAGGGCACCACTTCGAGAATCTTGGCGGCGAACTCCTTGGTCATTTCGAACGGCACGGCCACTAGGTTCGGTATGTAGCGGCCGCACAGACGCCCGCGGTAATCGATAACCTGCGGCAGCAGCGCGTCAAGCTTGTCGCGGAATTCCGGCACACCCTTGCGCAGCAGCGTGGAGTGGAACGGCACATCGATGCCGGGCACCAGCATGAACGGCGGCTTGCCACCATATTCCTTAGCACGCTTGGAAGCATCGGCCTGCAGGGCCTTGAGGCCTGCGATGGTGCCGGCGATGGCGTACTGCTGGCCGGCGAGGTTGTAGTTCACGATTTCCATGAACTCGCCGGTTGCCTTCGACACGGATTCGACGTACTGCTTGACGTGCGCGTCGTCCACGCCGAACTGGTTCGGGCGCAGCGCACCCATGCGGTAGTTGGAGCGGCCCTGAGCGTCGCGCTCGATCAGATGATGCATGGTGGAGCCGCGGTGGAACACAAGTTCGAGCACGGTTTCCAGCGGAATCACATCGGCGAAGGCGGAAAGCGCGTTGTATTCGCCGAGCGAATGGCCGGCGAAGTAGGCGGGCCAGATGTCTGAGCCGGCTTCGCGCAGGCGAGCGGTCTGGGCGAAAGCCACGGTGGCGAGCGCCACCTGCGTGAACTGCGTCAGATTGAGCAGGCCTTCGGGGTGACGGTAGGTGACACCGTTGGCGGTGAGTTCCTTGGGGTTGTCACGCACGACGGCGAGGATCGAGAAGCCCAGCTTGGAGCGGGTGAGCTTATCGGCGCGCTCCCACACATCGCGGGCGGCGGCGGACTTGGCGCGTTCGTCGAGCACCATGCCCTGCTTCTGGATGCCTTGGCCCGGGTAGACGAAGGCGGCGCGCGGGGCGCGCACCAGTGCGGTGCCGCGGGAGACGAGCTGACCGGCGATACGGCAGGTGACTTCGAAGGTCATGCCGCCGTGGCGCACTTTGCCGACGCGTTCAACGGAGATTTCAACCTCGTCGTCCAGCTGCACCATGCCGTACATGTTGTAGGTCCAACCGGCGATTTCGTAATGCGCGCCCTTGTCGTCCAGCGCCTGCACGGCGTGCTGGGCGGTGGCGGACAGCCACATGCCGTGCACGAGCGGGGCGGCGAGTCCGGAGATGGCCGCACCACGCGTGGAGGTGTGGATCGGATTGAAATCGCCCGAGGTGCGTGCGAAGGCGGTCATATCGTGGGGTGCGGTGATCTTGACGCGGCGCAGCAGGCGTCGCGGAGTGGCCTGCAGTCCGCCATCCGCTGTTTCAAGAGCATCAAACACTCCGCCGAATTCGGGCGCGTCCGCCGGCAGTGCGTCGGAGTAGACGCGGCCGCGAATGGCGAAACGCTCGGTTTCACGGGCGAGCAGGGTGCCGTCGGCGGCGGTATGGGTCACGTGGATGGTGACCACACGGCCGGAGGCGGATTCGAAGTAGTCTTCGGCCCAGCTGGTCAGGGTGATTTCCTCACCGACGTGACCGAGCAGTTCGTCTTCGGTGGTTTCCAGTTCGATGAGATGGTCGAGGTGGACAGCGTTGAGCAGACCTTCGATCACCGGGTAGCCGTCAACGTACACGGAGCCGAGCGCCGCATAAATCGCAGGCCAAGCCGGTCCGACCAGCGCATCGGGGGCGATGCGGGAGGCACGCAGGGTGCCGGGCAGTGCGCCGCCGGTGGCCGCTTCATGGTCGTAGCCAAGGTTGGCGGACAAGGTGTAGTGGGCGGTCGCCTTGCCGAACGGTGCGTTGACATCAGCGCTGCTCGCTGCGCCAACATAATGGTGGTTCTCATCGGCCACGCCGCCGGCCACTTCAGGCATGGCGGTGAGCTTGTCGCCGGTGATGGCGGTGTTGCCGATGCCGGCGGTTGCGGCGAGCATCGCATACACGTCGGGCACCAGACGTTCGCGGTTGACGATCGGCATGGCACCGGTGGCGTTGGTCGGCACGGTGAGCGGGATGACGATGTCACGCACGGCGTGCTTGGATGCACCGCCGTCCGGATCGTTGTCCCAGTAGGTGTCGAGGTGAATATCCAGATCGTATTCACCGGCGGCCTCGTCCACGGCGATGATTTCGTAGGTCTTATCGCCAAGCGCAGTGCCGTAGGCCGGGTTGTCGGTTACATGGCCCACCCAGGAGATGTTCGGCGACTTGCGGATGAAGTCTTCGGCGCTCACGGCGTTGGACAGCGTAGCGTATTCGCTGCGGATAGCCGTTTCGGCACCCTCTGCCGTCTTGGCGCGCTGCAATGCGGCGGCTTCGAAGCGTGCGAGGATATCAGCCACCGGTTCGTCCACAGTGGTGATGCCGCCCACGGCGATCGGGCCGGGGATTACGCGCACGGAATCGGCAGAATAGCGCGGATCTTCGGACTGCCAGAGCTGATCCTGGCCCCACCAGCGCAGCAGATCGTTGTCGATAACCGGCACGAAGGGCATAGGCTTGGGGTATTCGCGCACAAGCACCGGGAACCACGCCTCGTCGGCGGGCACCACCTTGAGTTCGCTGGCCTGCGGATAGGCGGCGGCGAGCTTGGCGATGGCGGCTGCGGGATCGGCCGCAATGGCTGCCGGGGTAAGCAGATCGTCGTTCTGCTGCGCCTGGCCGTCAGCGTTTTCGGCGGCGAACAACTTGGAGGTGAATTCGCCGGAGTCCACGGTGCTGACACGAGCTTCGATACGCTCCAGCAAATGACGGAAGCGATCGGCATAGGTCGGGTCGACCCACGGGAAGGACAGTTCAGCAAAGCGCTGCGCCCACTCGACATAAGTCATGGAGGACAGATCACCAAAGTAGGGCTTGGCGGTTTTGTTCAGGGCTTCGATGATTTCGGAACGACGGGTTTGCAGCTCCTCCGGGTGCTTCATCACGCGCACCAGCAGTCGACCGCATTCGGCGGAGGAGTTCTCCACCTCGTAGATATCGGCGTGCAGGTGGCTCAGGCCGGAGCCCACGCCGCCCACGGACTTGCCCGCCGGCACCCACTGGTCGGCCTGCGGGGCGAAGGGATCGCTACCGGTAGCAGCGGCTTCACTGGAGCGGGCGACGGAACCGTCCGCCTCGCGCTCGATATGCACAGCAATACCCGGCGTCTTAACCAGCAGCTGCTTGACCTCAGGGCTGGTGTGCGCCTCTTTGGCGGTCATCACGGCGGTGCCGACGAGCACGCCGTCCACCGGCATATCCGGCAGATCATAGGCGCGAGCCCACTGACCGGAGATGTAGTCGGCCGCACGCTCGGGCGTACCGATGCCGCCACCGGCGACAAGCACCAGGTTGCTTTGCGCGCGCACTTCGGCGTAGGTGTCGATCAGCAGATCATCCAGCGATTCCCAAGAGTGGTGGCCGCCAGCGGAACCGCCTTCGACCTGCACCAGAATCGTGGTCGGCGCCACAGCCTTGGCAATGCGCACCACTTGGCGGATCTGGTCGACGGTGCCGGGCTTGAAGCTCACATACGGCAGACCGTCCTTGCGCAAGGATTCGATCAGCGCCACGGCCTCGTCAACCTCAGGGATGCCGGCGGAGACGACCACGCCGTCGATCGGGGCACCGGACTGACGCTTCTTGGGGACGATGCGCTGGCCGCCGAACTGCAAGTTCCACAGGTAGCGATCCATGAACATCGCATTGAATTCCACGGTGCGGCCCTCATCAAGCAGCTCCTCGAGACGTGCAACGTGACGGTCGAACACTTCGGCGGTAACCTGACCGCCGCCGGCCAGCTCAGCCCAGTAGCCCGCGTTCGCGGCGGCGGCCACGATTTCAGGATCCACGGTGGTAGGGGTCATGCCGGGCAGCAGCACCGGCGGCTTGCCAGTCAGTTCGGAGAATTTGGTGACGATTTTCTCGCCGGCGGGCGTGGCGACCACGCGCGGGGCGAACTGCTTCCAGTTCTGGGTGCGGGCGGGATCCGCCTCAAGCGTGGAGAGTGCGCCGCGTTCGACAACGCTGGTCGCTTCGACCACGCCAATGCCGGTGCCCTGCACCAGATTGCCGATCAGCTTGCCGAGCGTGGTGCCGGGGCCCATATCCAGCACCCACAGCTTGGCCGGATCGGTGCTGTTCAGCGTAGCGGCAACGCGAGCGGCCCAATCCACATGGTTGAGTAGCACTTCGTCGGCGAGCGCGCGGGCACGATCCGCGTCGAAACCGCAGGCGGTGGCCCAGGCCACGGTCTGATCGACGGCCGGTGCCATCAGCGGAGAGTGGAACGGCAGGGTGACGTCCAGGTATTCGAGCGTGGGGGCGAACACTGCACCGCCGCGCAGCTTCTCTTCGCGCAGTTTGGCCTGCTTCTTGTGTTCCTTCTCGACCTCGACGGCGAAGGAGGCCAAATCGTCCGGGAAGCCGGAGAGCACGTGATGGTTGGCGGAGTTGGTTACGGCGATGGCGATCGGGCCGCGCGGGTTGCTCACGTGCTTGGCGAGCGTTTCGACCTGCACGCGGGTTGCGCCCTTCACCGACAGCATCGGGGTGGCGTCGCCGTGAATCGGGTTCAGGGCCAGTTCGCGGGCCCTGCGGGTGCCGGCTGCACCGATCAGGGCTGCGGTGGCGAGGATTTCGTCAATCTGTGCGGCGGCGGCTTCGATGGAGCCGGCCTCTTCGATGGCCTTAACCATGTGCACGGCGAGCACGCCCTGTGAGTGGCCGAGCACTGCCACGGGCTTGGCGCTGGCAACGTCATAGCCGAGGTTGTCCAAATCGATAAGCGCACCGAGTTGGGTGAGCGCGATGCCTTCCACGGAGGCGGTGGCGTCGGCGGCCGGACCCAGCTTGGCCGGGTTCGGCGTGAAGGCGAACAAATCCACAGGGCGGCCGGTGGTGGCCAGCAGTTCCGCGTTCACCGGGGTGAGCAGGCGGGCGGCGGCATCGGCGTGGGTGTGCAGTGCTTCGGCGAGCGAGGGATCGCCGGTCTGGTCGGCGAGCGCCACCGGCCAGGGGGTGGATTGGCCGGCGAAGGCGAGCGCATGCGGTTCGGCGGCGAGGCGGTTGAGGAAGAAGGTGGTCATCTGGTTATTCCTTACTTCTATTGGTTGGTTACTACGTCTTGTTGTTGTTATCTTGAGCGGACTTCTCTTTGTCATCCCGAGCGGAGCCCATAGGGCGGAGTCGAGGGATCTTGTATCGGTTGGGGACAAGATGCTTCGACTACGCTCAGCATGACGACCGATCAGAGCGGTTGGTTGCCGTGATGTTTGGTCGTGCGTTTGACACGTCGCTTGGTGGCGAGCGTGGCCAAGGACTGCACGATTACCTCACGCGTTTGCTCGGGGTCGATCATGGCGTCGATCTGCCCGATTTCGAGCGAGAGGTTCGCGTTAACCGTGCTGGTTTCGTAGTCCTTGATGTATTTGGCGCGCAGCGCCTCCACATCCTGGCCGGCAGCTTTGGCTTTGTTGAGGTCGTGACGGTGGATGATGTTCACCGCACCGGCCGCGCCAAGCACTGCGATCTGCGAGCTGGGCCACGCGAAGTTGAAGTCCGCGCCGATGGCCTTGGATCCCATCACGATGTATGCGCCGCCGAAGGCCTTGCGCAGCACCACGGTGATCAGCGGCACCTGCGCGTTGGCATAGGCGTAGATCACTTTGGCGCCACGGCGAATGATGCCGGCATGCTCCTGGTCGCTGCCGGGCTTGTAGCCGGGCACGTCCACCAGGGTGATGACGGGCAGGTTGAAGGCATCGCACAGGCGCACGAAGCGGGCCACCTTTTCGGAGGAGTTCACGTCGAGAATGCCGGCGCGCACATTCGGCTGGTTGGCCACGATACCGACCGGCTTGCCTTCGATGCAGGCGAAGCCGACCACGGCGGAGGCGCCGAACAGTTCCTGCACCTGCACAAATTCACCGTAGTCCACGATGCAGCGGATCACGTCAAGCATGTCGTAAGGCTGGCGATCGTTGTCGGGCACAATGGTGGCGAGTCGCTTGGCCGTGTCGCGTTCGGCGCGAGTGGCGGCGTAGGCGTAGGTCGGCGGCTGACTGTCGGCGCTGGACGGCAGGTAGGCGAGCACGGTGCGCGCATAGTCGATGGCGTCGGACTCATCCTCACCGAGGTAGTGGGCCACACCGGAGACGGTGTTGTGCACGAGCCCGCCGCCGAGATCGGCCATGGAGATGGTCTCTCCGGTGGCGGCTTTGACTACATCCGGGCCTGTGACAAACATATTCGAGTTCTCACGGGTCATGATGATCAGGTCGGTCAGGGCCGGGCAGTAGACCGCACCGCCGGCGCAGGGACCGAGGATCAGGCTGATCTGCGGCACAAAACCGGAGGCTTCGCAGGTTTTTCTGAAGATGCGACCGTATTGGGTGAGGGCTGCGACTCCCTGCTGGATGCGTGCGCCGCCGGAATCCACGATGGCGACAACCGGCACCTTCAAGTCGATGGCCATATCCATCAGACGGCAGATTTTCTCGCCTTCGGCGGTACCAAGCGTGCCGCCCTTGACGGAGAAGTCCTGGGCGTAGACGGCCACTTTGCGTCCGTATACCAGTCCGAAACCGGTGATTACCGCTGCTCCGGCGTTGCCTCCCTGGATGTTGCCGCCTTGGAAGCGGCCGATTTCTTCGAAGGAGCCGGTGTCGAAGAGCAGGTCGAGGCGTTCGCGAGCGGTTTTCTTGCCTTTGGCATGCTGGCGTTCGCGCGCATGATCCTCGGCGTCACGCGCCAGTTCGGCAGCACGCACCACAGCGGTGCGCAGGGGCTGTTCGCCGCCGTTCGATTCAGCAGCAGACGCCTGCGGACCGCGAGAGCCGGCCGGTGAGACGGCAACAGTGTCCAAAACGTCAGTCATGCTGTTCCTCCTTACCGGATGTGCCAGCCGCGCCGGAGGCACCCGCCACATCCATGGTCACGAGCGTGTCGCCGGCTTCCACACCATCGGCCGGTCCGACGAAGATCTTGGTGATGCTACCCGCGGCCGGTGCGTAGACGTAGTTTTCCATCTTCATCGACTCGAGCACGACCAAAAGATCGCCCTTGGCAACCTGCTGGCCTTCGGACACGTTGATACGCGTGACCACGGCCTGCATCGGCGAGGCGATAACACCGGATTTTGCGGCGTCACCGGATTTGGGCGTGATTCCTGCGGCGGCACCGGCGTGGCCTGCACCACGCAGCGGCTGGACGGGGCGTTTGACACCGCGTGAGCGCGCCGAGCCGGTGATGTTCTCGACGATGTCGAGCGGCACGGTGAGCTTGACGCGACGGTTGTTCATTTCGATGACGAAGGATTCCGTCTGAGGCTTGTCCGCCGGCGCAGCAGACTGTCCGGCAGCCAGCGAAGCGGGCTGGCCGGCTGCGGCGGCGCTGGGGGCACGGTTGAGATAGGTACGTTCCAGCCATTTGGTGGTAGTGGCGAACGGATGGCCGTGCTCGGCGGTGAAGTCATCGTCGCGGAAGATCTGCTTGTACAGCGAAATCGGGGTGGGCACGCCTTCGATAACGAGTTCGTCGAGCACGCGGCGCACGCGAGCCACGGCGGCCTCGCGGTTTTGCGCGGTGACAATAACCTTGCCCATCATCGAGTCGAATTTCGGAGAGACCGTATCGCCCTCAACCACACCGGTGTCGATGCGCACGCCGGGGCCGGAAGGCCAGACGATGCGTTCCAGCGTGCCCGCGCCCGGGGTCAGGTTGGTGGCAGGATCTTCGGAGGTGATGCGCAGTTCGAAGCTGTGGCCGCGCGGGGCAGGCGCCGGCGTCAGTTCGCCGCCTGCGGCGATGGTCAGTTGTTCGCGCACCAGATCAAGGCCGCACACCTCTTCGGATACGGTGTGCTCGACTTGCAGGCGCGGATTGACTTCGAGGAAGTAGACCTTATCGTTCGGGGTGACCATGAATTCGCAGGTGCCCAAGCCAGTATAGCCCACAGTTTCGAACAGGCGACGGGAATATTCCTCCAGCGTGGCGACGATCGAGGGCTTGAGGAACGGTGCCGGCGCCTCTTCGATAAGCTTCTGATTGCGACGCTGTACCGAGCAGTCACGCGTGGAATAGACGGTGAAGTTGCCGCGAGAATCGCGTCCGGACTGCGTTTCGACGTGGCGGGCCTTGTCGACGAATTTCTCGATGAAGTATTCGTTCAAATCGCCGCCCTGCAGCGCGTCATGATTCGCATAGAAACGGCGCAGTTCCTCATCGGCGCGCACCACGGTGATGCCGTGACCGCCACCGCCATCAGTGCGCTTCATCATAATCGGATAGCCGTGGGTGTGTGCGAAGTCAAGCAGCGTGCGCACGTCGGTAACCGGCTCGGAAATGCCGGGCACCGGCGGTACCTTGGCGCGCATGGCCACGCGGCGGGCGGTGATTTTGTCGCCCAGTTCGGTCAGCGCATGATGATGCGGGCCGACCCAAATAGCGCCGGCTGCTTCGACTTTCTGTGCGAATCCCGGCACTTCGGAGAGGAATCCATAGCCTGGGTGCACGGCATTAGCACCGGATCGGCGAAGGATGTCGATGAGCAGATCCTCGTTCAGGTAGGTGTCTTTGTAGGTGTCGCCGGACAGCAGGTACGCTTCGTCGGCCATGTCCACATATTGGCTGTCGCGATCCTGTTCGGCGTAGACGGCCACGGTGGAGATGCCCATCTCCTTGGCCGTGCGCACTACGCGCAGCGCGATTTCGCCGCGGTTAGCGATCAGCAGTTTCTTGACGGTTTGAGCCATACCGTCAAATACTTCTCTTTTATATTGACGTTTTCAACCGATTCATCTACAAAACCCCATGTCGGTTTTTGTTATGTTCCACAAACGTCACCGTAACTGAACTCGCCTAGCCTGAACACGAACCTACGAGAAGGGACCAATCATGACATTCAAACCCAGCACAACCGTAGCCGCTTCCCCGGCACGCACACTCCCCCGCCGCATTATCGCTGCCTCCTGGAAGCCCGCGATGTTCGCCGTGCTGCTGTGGCTCGCCTCCGCTGCCGGCGAGATTCCTGTTCCAGGCACTCCCGTGCCGATCACCCTGCAAACGCTGGTGGTGATGATGGCAGGTCTGATGCTCCCCTGGCGCCAGGCTGGCGCAGCCGTCGCTGCCTATCTGGCCGCCGGTGCGATCGGCTTGCCGGTGTTCGCAGGCGGTGCCTCCACCATGGCGTTGGTCGGGCCGACCGCCGGCTTCCTGGTCGGTTTCTTGCCCGGTGCGATTATGATCGCGCTGCTGCGCGGTGAGGCGAATCTGACGTCGCCGCTCGCCGCGGCAATCAGTGCCGCACGGTATTTGTTCGCAGCACTGGTCGGCGGCGTGGCTGTGGTATACGCCTTCGGATTCCTGATTCAGTCCGCCCTCACCGGCGTTCCGCTGAACGTGGTGGCGCTGGCTTCGATGGGCTTCGTGGCCGGCGACGCCGTTAAGGCCGTGGTGGCCGCACTGGCCGCCACCGGTTTAAGCAAGCTGGGACGCTGACCATAACGCCCACGTCGCATACGCCTACAGCACGCCCACGTCGGCGGTGCGGACAGTGTGGTCCGTGCCGTCGGGCGTGCGCAGGATCAGCGAAGCGTCTTCATTCAGGCCAATCGCCTCACCAACCAATGTTGAACCGTCGGTGAAGTGCGCCTCGACTTCACGTCCACGAGCCCAGCACACGGCGCGCATCTCTTCACGCAACTGTTCGGCCTGGCCTTCGGGGTCGGCAATAAATGCCGCAAGGCGAGTGGCAAAACCTTCCACCTCATATGCCGCAACCGCATCGCGCATAAGCTCGAATGCAGGCAGACCTGTGACATGCAGCTGCAGTGAGGTGGAATTCGGGGTTGGCAAACGGCATGCGCCAAGCGCAAGGTTGAGACCGATGCCGAACACCAAAGCCACATCGTCTCCATGCGCATCGTCGGCCGCATCCGACGGTGCATCAGCCGGTGAATTCTGCGGCAGCATCACCAATTCCGAAAGCAGACCGCCGAGTTTCAGCCCGTGGCAGAACACATCATTGGGCCACTTCAATTCCAGCAGACAATCGGGCTGATTGGGCTTGGCACCGAACTCGTCCATCGCGCGGTTCATTGCATCCAGGGTCACCAAGCCGGAAATCATCTGCAGCCAACCGTTAAGACGTTCGTCAAGCGCGAGCGCGCACGGCATGCGAACGGCATACGAAATCGTGGAGCAGCGGCCGGGCTGGCTTACCCACTTATGCCCCATACGTCCACGGCCTGCCGTCTGGCGATCGGCCGCCACTACGGATACGCCCAGCGTGCCGTCCTGGTGGACGGGCAGGTCAAGCGAACCGTCGGCAATCATCCGCGCGGCAAGCGCATTGGTTGAATCCGTCTCGGCGACGGCGACCACTTGGTCGGCAATGGTTTCGGTACGCGGCAACTGCGGCGTTGCGGCTTTCAGTGCAAGCATCATAAGGCTCTACGTTACCCCCGTTCGCGATTTAGTTACACCGTTAAACCGTCTCAAATCCGCACAATGGCAACCTTTTTCGCACATCGGGTACTTGTTATCGTTAACAGCCGCCTCTTTGTGCGCAACATCACAATCTCAACTGTCCACTATGCGTACGCGCAGTGCATGCACAATACATAAGCAGTGCGCCTGTGTCGTTGTGGCTCACGCAAACCCACGCATGCAGCCGTTTGTGCATACGGCTACCATGGTCAACCATGACCATCACCACCAGCATGCAACCTGAAGCCGCCGTGTCGATACCACGTCCGCTGCCCAAGCATCCGCATCTGGCGCGCGTAGCTGCGGCATCGCGCTGGACGCTGGCCATACTGGCCTGTTTATGGATGGGACTATGCACGGCAGTGGGGCCGTTGTATTGGCAGGAAGGTTCGCTGGCCGACTGGTCGTGGCTGAACACCGCATACTTTCTGCTGTCAACGGCAATCTACTTCGGTTTGATCGTGGCGCTGGTACGTTACGCAGGTCATACCAAGTCGGCATCTCGCCGCAAACAAACGGCTGATAGCAAGCGCACAAGCGGCAAAACCGGTGGCGCGGACGATACCTCAACTGCTGCACAGCTTCACGCACAAGTACCAGTATCAGTGCAACCAACAAAACAACAAGCAACGCACACATCGCGCGTCCGCGAACGACTGCTATTCGTATGGACGGTGATCCGTCGCGGACTGCGCATCGCGTTCACAACGGCCGGCCGATGGATTACGCGCGCCACAAATCGCACGTGGAAAATCGCGCTAATCCTCTTCATCGGCTGGCTGTGGGCACCCACCACCCTATTGGCGGCGTTCGGTGCGGATATTCGCTCGCAAATCCGCGAATTCAGTTGGGCGTGGAACCAGTGGACCGGACTTGAACAGCCATATATCGGCTTCTTCTCGTTCGTGCCGATGGATATCTACCCCACCGCGCATTATCTGTGGCCGGACAACCCCACGTATCTGACGGACCAGCATAATGTGGTGCTTACCGTGTATTACGGCGCTACCGCCGCATTCTCCCGGTACCTCACCGGTTCGAACGATGCCGGCATTGTGGTGCTCGCCGCCACCCAAATGCTGTTCGCCGTATTCTGCTGCGCTGCTGCGGCCAACCGTTTCCTGAATCTGCCATGGAACACATCGCAATCTCCCGCCGGCGGACTGGCACGATTCCTTATCCTGCTGTTTTTCCTCATCTGCCCGCTTGCAGTGTTCTCCACCATTTCGATTACGAAATCGCCGCTGTTCGCATTCGCATTCGTCTGGTGGTTCAGCATATGGTATGAGCTGCGCTGCACCTGGTCCAAGGCCACGCACGCGCCCAAGCGCCTGCCACGCCACAGCATGATCGCCTTCATCCTGTCCACCTGTGTGATGCTTATCGCCGCCAAATACGCGTGGTACATCATCGCATTGCAGATTGTGCTCGCGCTTATCGCCGATCGCCGCCGCTGGGGCACCTACGTCGTGGCCCTGCTGATTCCCACTGTGCTCATTCATGGCGGCATCGTCTATGCCATCAACTCCGGCGCGATTATCGGCGGCGATCCCATCGAAAGCCGCGGCGTGCAATTGCAGATGATCGCGCGCGTGGCCGCACGCAATCCGGACGGCATCAGTCAGGAGGCACGCGACGCGCTCGAACCAGTGTTCAATCTCGACCAGATGGCCGACGCCTACTTCCAGCAGGATGCCGATCCGGTGAAATCATCAGGCATTCAGTCGAAGAAGGTGAGCTACAAGTGGCGCTCCGTCACCCCTGAAGACATGGAAAACTTCAATAAGGCATGGATTGAAATCGTCAAAGACAATCCGGTGATCGCCATCGATGCGCTGCTGGCCAAATGTTTCGGCTATTTCAACGTAACCGACCATCCATACGTGGCGATGGATTATTACGTGAACAGCGACTATGTGCAGAAGAATTCCACGTGGATCAAATCCTATAACCACGAATGGCGCGAGAAGGTGGCTCAATTCGCTGACGACTGGGGGCATATTCCGGTGCTCGGCTGGTTCACCCACGGCAATTTTTATGTGGTGCTGACGTTGATTATCGGAGCTGCCGAAGTCATCCGCCGCCGCTGGCTCACGCTGGTGACGCATATGCCACTGCTGCTACTGATGGGCGTAATGATCACCGCACCGGCCAATAATTTCGAGCGCCATATGCTGCCTGTCGCCTTCGTATTCGGGTTCGTGGCGCTGACGTTCTGGCGTGAATCCAAAGCCGAACGCGCCCAGAGTGCAGCTAGACTGGAAGCATGACCGTCGATTTTCTCGAACTGCTGAACACCGCACCTCTGGACGGTGACGGTACTGCTGCCGACACCATTGGCTCCAGCGAGGCCGGCAGCAGCGTCATCGATGCCGGTGGCACCGTCGATGCCATCGATGAGCGCGTGCGCCGCGTGCTGTTCGAGTGCCTGTTCTCAGGACTGTCCGATGAACGTGTGGCCTCACTATTCCGTGTGATTGGTTGGCCTGACGGCTTCGACTGCTACGCCATCGCCGGTTACCCGGCACAATCTGCCATCCGCTGCCGTACTGATATCGAGCGTATCGTCACTGATTTTGCCGGCAACTGTCTGACCGCTGAATATGCTATGCCTATCAATGGCGGTATCGGTGCCGAACGTATGACGCGTGCCCAAACCGATGATTCACGCCAACCTTCCGCCGATCAACCCCACACTGGCCAGACAACCGCTGACCAGACAGTAATCGTGGCGCTGGTTCGCCCGGTTGGCGCGGCCACCCCCGAAGTTATCTGCAACAGCGTTGCTGTGGCGTTTGACGGTAATCGTCCGTTGGCATTGGGCCCCACGCTGGCCGGCGCCGATGGTGCCCGACAATCAATCAGCACTGCCCTGTTCTGTCTGAAAGCCGCCCCGGCGCTGACTGCCACGGTGCAGCAGCTGCCTCGCCCCTTGCGGGCTATGGATGCACTGCCTGAACGGGCTTTAATCGGCGATACCAGCGCCCGCGACGAACTAGTTAATGTGGTCTATGGTTCGTTGGCCGCCGCCGGCAGCGACGATCCAACGCTGACCACAGTCTCCACTTTTTTGAAATTCGGCGGCTCGTTGGAAGCCTGTGCCAAGGCACTGAATGTGCATCCCAATACCATTCGTTATCGGTTGAAGCGTGCCGCCGAAACCACCGGCTGGGACGCCACCGACCCGCGCGAAGCCTACGTACTCACCTGCGCCATCGCCCTGGGCCACATCCAGTCCGCACACTGAGCGAGATACGCATCCGTCACCACTCCTCTTCTCTCCTCTTCTCTTCTCTCGTCATCCCGAACGGAGTCGAGGGATCTCAATGCTTCGACTTCGCTCCGCTTCACCCAGCATGATGAAGGACTGCGAATATGCGAAGACCCCCGACACCGGAAGGGTATTGGGGGTCTTGGTTTACGTCAGCTATTTGACAATCACCTTGTCTTTGCGACGGGACAGGTAACGCTTGATGGTCAGCACTTCAAGTCCCACGACCAGCACTGCGATAACACCGATGGCCGCATAGGCGATGGTCTTCCACACCGGAGTGACCGTTTCCGGCTCGCCATCCGCGTACATCCAGCTGTTGGCGGTGGTGTACAGGATGTTGTGGGCCGCGGTGCGCATTGCCTTCACCGAGGTGGCCGACGTGTCGGTCACGTGGTTGCCGATGCCGATGGTGGAGAGCATAGCATCGTTGCCGTTGCGGATCTCATGGTCGGGATTCTGGTACGAATCGAAGTAGCCGAAGAAGTCGGTGAGCACCATGCCACGGAAGTTCCATTCACCACGCAGCACCGTGTTCAACAGCGGCGAGTGAGCCGCGGCATAGGTGGTGCCGATATAGTTGAATGCGCTCATGGCTGCGGTAGCGCCGCCTTCCTTCACGCTCATCTCGAAGGGCTTCAGATAGATCTCGCGGATTGCCTGCTCGTTGGCCCAGGTGCACAGCATGTTGTTGCGGTTGGCTTCCTGATCGTTGAGGGCGAAGTGCTTGATAAACGCATACACGCCTTCCTGCTGAGCGGCTTCGATTTCTTTGGTCGCCATCACACCGGACAGCGTGGGATCTTCGGAGAAATACTCGAAGTTACGGCCGCCAAACGCGCTGCGGTGGATGTTCATAGCGGGAGCGTACCAGCCGGACACATGCATGTCATGCGCCATCTGGGCGATCATCTCACCGAACCGTGTCGCAAGGTCGACGTTCCAGGTGCAGGCGAATGCGGTGGATGAGGGGAAGCCGATGGATCCGACGCCGGTGAAGTTGTTGTTCAGCGCAGCTGGACCGTCCGCATCCACCATCTGAATCTTACCGATGGAATCAACTGCGGCGCTGCCGAAACCGGCATTGGCGATGAGGTTGTCCATGTCGTTGAAGGTCAGTTGGTCGAGCAGATCGTCCCACAGCGGATCGTCATAATCCTTGTCGTACAGGTCGGCCAGACGCACGCCGTTCTTCGCGCCGGTGGTCGGCATCTCATCCGAATCGTCGTTGTAGTCGACGGGATCGTAGTTCGAGTTGTTAACAAAGGTTGCTTTGACCTCGTCGCTCATGCTGTAGCTGGTCGGGGCGGCAGTGGCCTCGACATAGTTGGCGAAGTGGTCGGCGCGGGACAGGTAGGTCAGGTCGCCGTTCGCATCGTCGAACTGGTTGGTCGCCACCACGGCGTCGCCGCCGTGCGTGTTGTCCTCGGAATCATAGGTGATGGTCTCGGCCACGTTGATGGTCTGCTCGTCGATCACCGTGTGGGAGTCCGAGTTGATGGACACTACGTAGTCGCCGGCCTCGAGCACGTATGCCTTCGCATCCTCGTAGTCGTAGGACGCCATGTCGTCGTCCTCGAACTCGATCGAAACGGTCTGGGACTCTCCCGGCTCAAGCAGATCGGTCTTGGCGAAGTCCACCAGGTTCACGCTGGACTTCTCGACGCCGCCGTTGGTGTACGGCGGGTTGTAGTAGACCTCGACGATGTCCTTGCCGGCCTTCTCGCCGGTGTTGGTCACGGTCACGTCGAAGCTCACCTTGCCGTCCGCGTAGGTCACGTCGCCCATCTCTTGGGAGAAGGTGGTGTACGACAGACCATAACCGAATGGGAACGCGACCATATCGTCGTAGTCGATCAAGCCCTCGTCGTCGGCGGTCTCATAGAACTTGTAGCCCACATAGATACCCTCCGTGTAATTCACGAAGCTGGGCGTGCGCTCATCCAACTCGAATTCCTGCATATTGTCATACTTGAAGCTTCCGAAGTTATTCCACACCGGAGTCTGGGTGAGGTCCTTCACGAAGGTGTCGGAAGTCTTGCCGGAGGGGTTCACTTCGCCCGTGAGAATCTCGCCCAAGGCCACAAAGCCACTTTGGCCTGCCGGAGGCACCCACAACACAGACGAAATCTGCGGATATTCATCCAGGAAATCGAATTCCAAGGCGTTCGCACCGTTGTAGACCAGCGTCACGTTCTCGAAGTTCTCGGTGACCAACTTGATCATGTCCTCTTCGGTCTGGCTCAGCTGCAGGAAGTGGTCACCGGCTTCAAAGTCCTCATACTTGTCGGAATTATTGACATAGGTGATTTCATCGGACTTCATATCAATCGGCAAATCGACGCCCTCGCCACCGATGCGTGTGATCACCACAAGAGCCTCGTCGGAGAACTCCTGAGCATCAGCAATCAACGTATCGGAGTACTGGTCGGCTGGAACTTCGGGAAGGGTCCAATCAACAACCCAAATCTTCGCCTCCGGGCGGCCCTCGCGATATTCGGTATACATATCGGTCAGTGAGTCGTTCGTTTCGATTCCGGCCTGAGCCAGACCCTCAAGCAAAGAGACTTTCTCATAACTATCGCTTAGCGAGCCCGATCCGGTACCGCCGTACACAGGATTGGTGGATCCCCAGCCGAATACATTGACTTTCTTGCTGGAGAGCGGCAAATTCGCATTGTCATTCTTGAGCATGGTGATGGCTTCGGACTCCACCTCTTCAGCCAACTCATCCGCCGCCGCGACAGTTGCATCCGACAACTCGTATTTAATCGTCGTAGCGTTGTTCAGCAACGTGGAAAGAGGCCCGAACAGCATCATGCAAACCGCCACTATTGTGGCAACCAAAGCGACAATCCATGATTCGGAGTGGACGATCTTGCGCAACGCAGTATCAGTGATGGTTTTCTTATTCACCGCAACAGTGATGACGCAAGCTAGCACAAGCACAACGCCGATGACAATAAGCTGCGGCAGCACCGACTGCACAGCCGAAACGACATCATCCATATTGATGCCTATCATGGTGGATCCTTCCTATTCTCTGTCAGTGTCTTTCTATGAACGGCACCTCATTGAAGCCGTACCTTGATTTCAGCAAAACGCGGAGCTCTTTGAGAACCGACAACATATCCGGGCGGTTCCACAGCACAACCCGCTTCGGCAGGATGACGCGATTAGACAGTCAAGCCACTAGAATCGGAACCATTGGTCAAGGAGGAACATGCTGCACATCGCCATCGTCGAAGACTCGCCGATTGATCAAGAGCATCTCTGCAGAATTCTGGAATCATACGCGAACGACATCGCCTTGCAATACCAAATCTCGATGTTCGCCAACGCCGATATGTTTCTCGATCGCTATCGTCCCGTTTGGGATTTGATTTTCATGGATATCGAAATGCCCGGGCTGGACGGAATGAGCGCCGCACGTCAATTGCGGAACATGGACGAGGACGTTCCGTTGGTATTCCTCACGCATGTGGCCAGCCTGGCGACCGACGGGTACGATGTCAACGCACTCTCGTACATCATCAAACCCGTGTCACCGGAAGTGTTCGCGCTAAAGATGCGCAACGTGCTGAACCACATCAACAGACGTGACAAGGCGTACGTCACCATCACCGGACGCAGCGGAACCATGCGCGTGACGGTCGACTCCATCTCCTATGTGGAGGTCAGCAAACACAGTCTTATCTTCCATACCAGCCAGGGCAATGCGGTCGCCTACGGAACTCTGAAAGCCGTCGAGGAACAGCTGTCACCCCACGGATTCCTTCGTTGCGGGCAGAGCTTTTTGGTCAACCCGCGCCATGTGAGCGGAATCCACGGCGATGAGGCATTGGTAGGGGGCGAGCGTCTGCCCATCAGCCGGGCACGCAAACGCGAGTTCATGGAGGCTCTCACCGCTTACCTTGGCAGTATGCAGTAGACGGGTGTTTCATAATGACAGGAATCACGACTTTGATCATGGCCGGACGATTCCCGGTCGAGCTTATCTTCGCCGAGGCGATATGCTGCCGGAATCTGCCACGTAGGCCGCTGTTCTTTCTTCGCGTCATCGTCTGTGTCGCAGCAAGCATCGCACTGAGCTGGGTCATGTTCATCATGCCGTCTCCGGGATGGTTCGGCATCACTCGGTTCTTCGTCGTTTTCGCATGCACCGTCATAGGCATCGTCTGGTGCTGCTCCGCCACCATACGGGAAGCGCTGTTTTATGGAGTGGCGGCCTATGCGATCCAGTACTGCGCCGAAAGCATCATCTATCTTGCCAGCGCGATTCCGCAGATCAATCCGCTGGAACCCATATGGGTGATGCTGTTGGGATATCCGTTTGCGGCGCTGGCACTGAGTATCCCATTCACTCGTTCGATGCTGCATAACGCCGGCGAGAAGGTCAATGACACCGCGCTGCTCGCCGTATCCGCCACCATATTGACCATCACCATGGTAATCAGTTTCGCCAAACTCATGTATTTCAGCACAGATGACCAAGCGATCAACATCATCTGCCTGATATATGCGATTCTCTGCTCTCTTCTGGCTTTGACGATTCAATCCGGGCTTCTCGTCCAATCGCATTGGAAACGCGAAGCGGAATTTGCCGATCGCATGTGGAAGCTCAATCAGCAGCAGTACGAACTCAGCCGCAACACCATCGACCTGATCAACGTCAAAAGCCATGATCTCAAGAAACAAATCAACCTGCTGAGAAACAGCTCCACGACTGTGCCCGCCAGTCAGGCGTTGGATTCCATCGAGCAGGCTGTGGACCGCTACGATTCGCTGGCCAAAACCGGAAATCCCACGTTGGACGTCTTGCTGACGGACAAGCTGCTTTCGGCGCAGCATCAGAATGTCACATTGCATTATCTGGTGGACGGCAAGGCATTCGACCAGCTTGACGCCATCGATTTGTATGCGCTATTCGGCAATATCCTCGACAATGCGTTCGAGGCGGTTGCGCAACTGCCCGAGCAACTGCGCGTCATCGATCTCAAAGCCACCCGTTCCGGCAGTATGGCGGTGATTCGCTGCAGCAACTACCGCGCGCCTTCCCCCATCCTTCTTACCGACGAGCATCTGCCGGCGACCACCAAGCCAGACAAGGACTGGCACGGATTCGGTCTCGCCAGCATTCGCATGACCGCGGAACGCCACAGCGGCAGCGCCGCAGTGGATGCCAGCGACGACATGTTCACCATCACCGTGATGATCCCACTCAACGCCTAGGTCGACGGCCAGATACGTAAAAAGCCTCGGTACCGTAAAACAAACGGTACCGAGGCTTTCGTTACGCGCTTAACGCTGCAAACAGCGATCAGGCGAAGGTGTTCGGGTCAACCGGAACGCCGGGGTTCATCGTGGAGGTGATGGTCGCCTTGGTAACGTAGCGGCCCTTCACGGTGGACGGCTTGAGACGCTTGACTTCGTCGGCCACAGCCTTGAAGTTCTCGTCCAGAGCGGACTCATCGAAGCTCAGCTTGCCGATGAGGAAGCTCAGGTTGCCGTTCTTGTCCACGCGGAACTCGATCTTGCCGCCCTTGATGTCGGCAACAGCCTTGGCCACATCCATGGTCACGGTGCCGGTCTTCGGGTTCGGCATGAGGCCACGGGGGCCGAGCACGCGGCCCAGACGGCCGACCTTGCCCATCATGTCCGGAGTGGCAACGACGGCGTCGAAGTCGAGGAAGCCGTCAGCAACCTTGGCGATCAGATCGTCATCGCCGACGATGTCGGCGCCGGCCTCGGTGGCTTCGGTGGCCTTCGGACCACGAGCGAACACGAGAACCTTGGCGGTCTTACCAGTGCCGTGAGGCAGGTTGACGGTGCCACGCACGAGCTGATCGGCCTTGCGCGGATCAACGTTCAGACGGAGCACAGCTTCGACGGTCTGGTCGAAGTTGTAGGAGGGCATGCTCTTGATCAGAGCGATGGCCTCGTTGGCGGTGTAGAGGTTGTTGCGATCGACGCGCTCAGCGGCTTCGCGGTACTTCTTGGAACGCTTTACCATCTGTCCTTCTCCTTATCAGTCCGTGACCGTGATGCCCATCGAACGGGCGGTGCCCTCGATGATCTTCATGCCGGCTTCGATGTCGCGGGCGGACAGGTCTTCCATCTTGATCTCAGCGATCTCCTTGACCTGGGCCTTGGTGACAGAGCCGACCTTGTGGGTCAGCGGGTTCTCGGTGCCCTTTTCGATGCCAGCGGCCTTGAGCAGCAGAGCTGCGGCCGGCGGGGTCTTGAGCACGAAGGTGAAGGAACGGTCTTCGTAGACGGTGATCTCAACAGGGATGACCTGACCCATCTTGTCCTGCGTCTGGGCATTGTATGCCTTGCAGAAGTCCATGATGTTCACGCCATGGGAGCCGAGGGCCGGACCCAGCGGCGGGGCCGGGTTGGCCTTGCCAGCCTGAATCTGGAGCTTGATCAGCGCCGAGACTTTCTTCTTGGGAGCCATATTATGGTTCTTCTTTCTATAACGCGGTACTGTCGGTCGCCGCTGGCGCTGCTACTTGGCGTACGTCGCCTGCCATGACGCTTGACTCGTTATTTCATCATGCCGGGCGGCCGTCACTGCTCAGGTCGAACCTAGCAGGTGCCGTATGCGCGCGGGCGGTCTCCTCCCGCAACTTATATTGCTGTGCTGTGATGGCGGGTCTCCCCTCCAGACACAAGCTTTCCTATTATGTCTATTCCAGTGGACAATTGAAATACCAGCGGAAACAAGAAAACCCAGCCATGAAGGCTGGGTTTTCGTAACGACTGTAATCAGGACAATCAGGCGAGCTTTTCGACCTGGTTGAAGCCGAGCTCCACCGGCGTATCGCGGCCAAAGATGGAGACCAGCACGGTGAGCTTCTGGGTGGTCGGCTCCACATCGGAGACGACAGCGGCCATAGTGGCGAAAGGACCGTCGGTGACAGTAACCTGATCGCCCACAGCGTAGGAAACCTCAACCGTACGCTTCTTAGCGGCAGCAGGCTTATCACCGGCCTTCTTAAGCGCTTCGGAAGCGATCATCGGTGCCATCATCGCCACGACTTCCTTGCGGGAAAGCGGCGCAGGATCCTTGGTCGGGCCCACAAAACCGGTCACACCTTCGGTTTCACGCACGATACGGCGGGCGTTCTCATCCGGCCACATGCGAATCAGCACATAGCCCGGCACACGCACACGGGTGATGACCTTCTTGCCCTTTTCGGTGTGCTTCTCCACCTCTTCCATCGGCACCTCGACTTGGAAGATCTGATCTTCCATGCCGAAGGAGGCGACGCGGGATTCGATGTTGGTCTTCACACGCTTCTCATAGCCGGAGTAGGTGTGCAGCACATACCACTTGCCTTCAAGGGCGCGTAGGGACTTGGAGAACTCATCAACAGCCAGCTGACCGGCATCGGTGGTTTCGGCCTGTTCCGAGTCGTTGATTTCTTCGTCCTCGTCATCAACAAACGGATGCTCAGCCTCGGCAGCGACAGGTGCAGACTCCTCAGGCTGCTGCGGATCCTCGGCTTGTGCGGCTTCGCTTTCACCGGCTTCAGTCGATGCGATATCTTCGGATTCGGGCACAGCAGATTCAGTAGCTTCGACAGCCGCAGCATCATCGTTCAGATGCTCAGCCACAGCTTCATCAGACTGTTCTTGCCCTTCAAGAGCGGCGTCCAGATTGTCGAGATTCAGTTCATCAGTCATGCGTAAGTTCACCTTCAGGTTGTGCGGATCAGCCGAACAGCCACAGCACGAGCTTGCCCAGACCGAAGTCCATGCCCGTGACCAAGGCCATCAGCAGCAGCACGAAGATGAACACGGCCAGCGACCAGAAGAAAAGCTCTTTGGCGGTGGGAGTCACAACCTTACGGAGCTCATCGATGATCTGCTTGATGAACAGACCAATGCGCATGAAGACATTCGGCTTGACTACCTTTTCGCTTGTGCTCGACTTAGCCATTTCATTACCTCGTGTCAGCTGCTTGATTGTAAAAATAATTGGCAGGGAAGGCGGGACTCGAACCCACAACCTACGGTTTTGGAGACCGTTGCGCTACCAATTGCGCCACTTCCCTAGGTGAACTTCACCTTGGCGTTGCATCCCGTAGGGGACGCTTCGCTTAGCGAAAACCGCCAAGGTGAGACTTTAGCAGCATGCTCGGATTATGGCAAATCCGCGACGCGCCGATGCCCGATCAGGCATCGTGGCGGGTTGCCCACTGCTTAAAGCGACGCATGCCTTCGGCCAGATCCTCATCGGCCAAGGCGTAGGAGAATCGCAGATAGCCGGGAGCACCGAAGGCTTCGCCGGGCACAGCGGCCACATGGGCCTCGTCCAGCAGCGCAGCCGCGAACTCGGAGGAGGTGTCACTCACGGTACCGTTGGGGCCGAGCGGCTTGCCGAGCAGCGCGGTGATATCCGCAAAGGCATAGAACGCGCCGGTCGGCGTCGGGCAAACAACGCCTTCGATGTCGTTCAGCGCGGCCACGATGGCGCGGCGGCGCGCGTCAAAGGCTCGGCGCATCTCATGCACTTCATCCAGCGGACCGGACACGGCTGCCAGCGCAGCACGCTGGGAGACGTTGGCCACATTGGAAGTCATATGACCCTGCAGCTTGGACGCAGCCTTGGCCACTTCGACGGGACCGACCAGCCAGCCCACTCGCCAGCCGGGCATAGCGTAAGTCTTGGCCACGCCGTTGAGCACAATAAGCTGATTACGCACTTCGGGCACTACCGCACCAATGTAGGTGGTGTGCGCCTCGTCGTAGTTGAGATGCTCATAGATTTCGTCGGAAATCACCCAAATATGGTGTTCGACGGCCCATTCGCCGATGGCCTTCACGGTTTCTGGGCTCCACACAGCACCGGTGGGATTATTCGGCGAATTGACGATAATCGCCTTGGTGCGCTCGGTGCGCGCAGCTTCCAGCGCTTCGATGCTCGGCTCAAAGTTCACATCGCCGCCGGCAAACACGGTGACGGGCACGCCACCGGCCAGCTTGACGGCCTCAGGATAGCTGGTCCAGTAAGGAGTGGGAATGATGACTTCGTCGCCATCGTTAAGCAGCACCTGGAATGTGGAATACACAGCCTGCTTGCCGCCGTTGGTCACCACCACCTGATCGGCGGTTACCTCATAGCCGGAATCGCGCAGCATTTTTGCCGCGATGGCCTCACGCAGTTCAGGCAGGCCGGGAGTGGGCGTGTACTTGTAGTTCTTCGGGTCAAGGCACGCCTCAGCGGCGGCCTTGACCACGTTCGCCGGGGTCGGGAAATTCGGCTCTCCAGCGCCAAAACCGATGACGTCCAGACCAGAGGCCTTCATGGCCTTGGCCTTGGAGTCGACGGCGAGTGTGGCACTCGGGGTCACATGATTGATACGGTCGGAAAACGTCTGCCAGTCAGCCATAGTCATGCTGCCTATGCTAAACCCAGCACCGCACAACATGACCACGCACGACCACACACGATTACACCAATACCAGGTTGTCGCGGTGAACCAACGGATGGGCGTATTGCTCGCCGAGGAAGCGCTTGAGCTGGGCGGTGGTGCGCCCAAGCATCTGTGGGATTTCCTCGGAATCGAAGCCGGCAAGACCGCGGGCCAAATGCTCGCCGGATTCGTCGTCCACCCATACCGGATCGCCGGCGGAGAACTCCCCGCGCACCTCCAGTGCGCCAGCGGCAAGCAGTGAGGCACGCCCACCACGCACAGCCTGGGCCGCGCCGGCATCGACCACAATGATGCCTCTCGGTTCGGCCGCGAAACCGATCCACAGGCGGCGCGAGGAGCCGCGCGCCTTGACGGGTGCGAATACAGTGCCCACCGGGTCACCCATCAGCGCGGGCCCTGCCTGTGCGGCGCAGGTGAGCACAGTGGGAATGCCGGAAACCGCAGCCACGCGAGCGGCCTCAAGTTTGGTGACCATGCCGCCGGTACCAACTTTGGAGCCGGAACCGCCGACGGTGATGTCTTCGAGCGCATCAATCACGTTGGGCACGTATGCCACACGCTTGGAGTCGGGTTGCGATGGAGGCGCGGTATACAGCGCGTCCACGTCGGTGAGCAGCACCAACGCGTCCGCGCGCACCAAGTTGGCCACCAATGCGGAAAGCCGGTCGTTGTCGCCGAAGCGAATCTCGTTGGAGGCCAGCGAATCGTTTTCGTTGATAATCGGCACCACGCCAAGGTCAAGCAGACGTGTCAGCGTACGTTCCACGTTGCGATACTGCTGCGGGCGAATCGTATCTTCGGCAGTGATCAGAATCTGCCCCACGCGAACGCCGAAACGGGCGAATGCGGTCTCGTACCGGGCCATCAATAGCCCCTGTCCCACGGCAGCGGTGGCCTGCTGCGTGGCCACATCGCTGGGTCTGGCGTCGAAGCCGAGCGGGCCGAAACCTGCCGCGATAGCACCGGAAGAAACCAGTACCACGCGCGCACCCTGCATATGGGCGGCGGCCAGTGCACAGACCAGTGCATCAAGACGCTCGGGATCAAGGTGGCCGCTCGGTTGGGTCAGCGAACTGGAACCAACTTTGACGACGACGGTTTGTGCGCCGGCAATCGCGCGGCGCACGTCAACCTGACTTGGTGTGGACATTATTCTTCGTTTGCTTCTTCCTGTGACTGCACATCCTCACCGCGGCCGAACAACGAGGTTTCGTCGTGACGGTCGTCGTCGATGGTGGGATCGGCCCAGTGGCCGGCCTTGCGTTCGGCGGCCATGGCGTCACGCACTGCGGCACGTGCATCCATCATCTCGTGGTATTGCGCTCGGCGCTCGGTGTTGGTGCGACGGTGCGCACGGCCGTCCTGTTCGGACAGGCGCAAATCCTTGCCGCGTGCGCCCAAATTGGAGCCGTCCAGCATTTCGGCACCGGCGGAAATGGTCGGATCCCAATCGAAATCGACCATGCGGCTGCCGCGACCAATGCGAATCTCGTCGCCGGGCTTGGCACCCTTGCGGCGCAGTTCGTCTTCCACACCGAGCTTGGCCAGACGGTCGGCCAGATAGCCGACGGCCTCGTCGTTGTCGAAGTTGGTTTGCATCACCCAACGTTCGGGCTTGGCACCGCGCACCTCATAGAACATCTCACCATTGCCAAGTTCGCGGCGTTCCACGGTGAATTCAAGCGCATTGCCACCCTCATCCGCACGGCGCGGACGGCGACCGGAGACTTCCAGCGGCTTGATCACCACGCGGGCCTCTTCCTCAGCCTCTTCGCGTGCGGCGACTTCCTTGCGCATATCGGCGACCAGCGCGCACAGCGCGAAGTTCAGCTCCTTCAAGCCTTCGTGCGAGGCGGTGGAAATGATATACACCTTCAGCCCCATCTTTTCGAATTCGGGTTTGACGAATTCGGCAAGTTCCTTGGCCTCCGGCACATCCACCTTGTTAAGGATTACAATACGCGGGCGTTCGGGGATCGGAATCGCACCCAGCGGCAGTTCCAGTTTGTCGGCGTACAGTGCAAGTTCCTGTTCCAGCGCCTGATAATCGCTTATCGGATCACGGTCAGGTTCCAGCGTGGCGCAATCGATCACATGGGCGATGATTTCGGTGCGTTCGATATGACGCAGGAATTCCAGGCCCAGGCCCTTGCCTTCGGAAGCGCCGGGAATCAGACCCGGCACATCGGCGATGGTGTAGCGCGACTCCCCCGCGACCACAACGCCCAGATTCGGCACCAGCGTGGTGAAGGGGTAGTCGGCGATTTTCGGCTTGGCCGAGCTCATCGCAGCGATCAGGCTGGATTTGCCCGCCGAGGGGAAGCCGACCAACGCCACATCGGCGATGGACTTCAATTCGAGGATAACGTCGCGTTCCTCACCGGGCTCGCCCAACAGTGCGAAACCTGGGGCACGGCGGGTTCGGTTGGCCAACGCAATATTGCCAAGGCCGCCGGCACCGCCCTTAGCGATAACGCAACGGTCGCCTTCATGGCGCAAGTCGGCAAGTTGTTCGCCGGGATGCTTGGAAGCTCCGACGGCACCACGCGCTTGGAAAACAACGGTGCCGCAGGGCACAGGCAGAATCAGATCGTCACCTTTGGAGCCATCTTTGTTGTCGCCAAGGCCCATGGTGCCATTGCCAGCCACACGATGCGGCATAAAACGATAATCCAACAGGCTCGTGGCGTTACGATCGGCCACGAAAATCACCGAACCGCCGTCGCCACCATTACCGCCGTTCGGACCAGCCAGTGGCTTGAACTTCTCGCGGCGAATACCTGCCGAACCATTGCCGCCGTCGCCGCCCTTGACATGAACGGTTACTCTATCCACAAAATCACTCATGCTGCACTACTGTACGCGATTGTCTGGTCTCGCAGTTTCGCTTACTACTGAACGCAAAAACCGCACCGGCGCAATATGCGCACGGTGCGGTTTGAAAGTTTTAAGTCGAAGACTTACGCTCAGGCAGCGATAACGTCCACAACCTTGCGGTCGCGGCGCACGCCGAACTTCACGGAGCCGTCGGTCAGAGCGAACAAGGTGTGATCCTTGCCCATGCCGACGTTGTTGCCCGGGTGGAAGTTGGTGCCACGCTGGCGAACGATGATGTTGCCGGCCACGACAGCCTCACCGCCGAACTTCTTCACGCCAAGGTATTGGGGATTTGAATCGCGACCGTTGCGAGAGCTGGACGCACCCTTCTTATGTGCCATGATTCATGGTCCTTTCTGGTTCTCAGGCGATCGCCGTGATCTTGACGGCGGTCAGCGGCTGGCGGTGACCCTTGCGACGGGCAACGCCGGTCTTGTTCTTGTACTTCTGGATGCTGATCTTCGGACCCTTGGCCTCATCATCAACAACTTCGGCCTTGACAGACATCTTAGCCAGATCAGCGGCGGCCAGGGTGACCTGAGTGCCGTCGACCACGAGAGCAACCGGGAATTCCACGGTCTCGCCCTTCTTGGCGTCGAGACGGTTGACGAGGATGGTGTCGCCGACCTCGACCTTTTCCTGATGGCCACCGGCCTTCACAATCGCGTACATATTCGTTCCTTTATTAACTTGGAAAGCTTCTTGCCCGACACGCCGAGCTCGCGGTCAGACACCAAACGTCAAAGTTACACCCACCGGGCGACTAACGCAACCCAATTCCTGAGCGTGTCAAACCTGACACGCCGCAGGATTGTTGTCGGTCTCAGTTTTCCGTGCTGTTCGCGGCCACCGCGGCGGCTGCGATCTGGGCGAGCTTGGCTTTGACATCCGCGCTGGAACCGGCGGGTTCCGGTGCGGGAGATGTGCCACGGCCGTGCTTGTTCGTGCGCACGAACGGATCGCCGCCGCGCATGGCGTAGGGATCGTCATAGTCGGCCGAGACGGTGGGCTTGTCATGCAGGATGAAGCCACGGCCCTTACAGGTCGGGCACTCCTCGGAGAACGCTTCGACCAGACCCTGGCCGATGCGCTTGCGGGTCATCTGCACCAGACCAAGGCTGGTGACCTCCGCCACCTGATGCTTGGTGCGGTCGCGTGCCAGGCATTCCACCAGGCGACGCAGCACCAGATCACGGTTGGCGGGCATAACCATGTCCACAAAATCAATCATTACCATGCCGCCAATGTCGCGCAGACGCAACTGGCGCGCGATCTCCTCGCTGGCTTCAAGGTTGCAGCGGGTGACTGTCTCCTCCAACGACTTGCCCCTGCCGATAAAACGGCCGGTGTTCACGTCGATGGTGGTCATGGCTTCGGTGCGGTCAATCACAATCGAACCGCCGGAGGGCAGGTAGACCTGACGCTCCATGCCCTTCCTGAGCTGGGAGTCGATCTGCCACTTGTCGAACACATCCTTGCCTTCGTGTTCGGCCGGATCCCAACGCTCCAGCTTGTCCTTCAAGTCAGGGGCCATGGTATCAAGGTATTCCTCGATGCGATCGTAGACCTTGTCACCTTCGACGATCAGCTTGTTGAAGTCGTCGTTGAAGATGTCACGCACCACGCGGATTGCCACATCCGGTTCGCCCTGCAACAGCTTGGGGCGCTTGCCATGCCAGAACTCCTCACGCTTGGCATTGATACGCTCCCACTGGCGCACCAGGGATTCCAGATCCTTGGTGATGGCCTCTTCGGAGGCACCTTCAGCAGCGGTACGGATAATCACGCCCATATCCTTGGGGGCGATTTTGCTCACGATATTCTTCAGCCTGCTGCGTTCGCGTTCGCTCAGCTTGCGGCTGACGCCGGTCATACCGCCGGAGGGCACGAGCACCAGGAAACGGCCGGCGAGCGTGACCTGGGAGGTCAGACGTGCGCCCTTGTGGCCAATCGGATCCTTGGTAACCTGCACCAGCACCGGATCACCGGACTTGAATGCCAGTTCGATGCGGCGCGGCTGGCCTTCGAGACGAGCTGCATCCCAGTTCACCTCGCCGGCGTACAGCACGCCGTTGCGCGCCTGGCCGATGTCGACGAACGCGGCCTCCATGCTAGGCAGCACATTCTGCACGCGGCCCAGATAGATATTGCCGACGGTTTGCACCTCTTGAATATCGGACACGTAATGCTCGACGAGCACATTGTCTTCGACCACAGAAATCTGGGTGTGCTGTTCCTTTTCGCGCACCACCATCAAACGATCCACGTTTTCGCGGCGTGCGAGGAAATCCTGCTCCATGAGCTGGCTTTGACGGCTGCGTTCGCGGCGGTTGTCGCGACGGCGCTGCTTCTTGGCTTCTAGGCGCGTGGAGCCTTCGACGTCGGTGATTTCGTCGATGTACTGCTGCTTGCGCGAACGACGCACCAACGGCTGCTCGTTCTCGTCTTCGGACTCCGCCTTGGCACCGCGGCGACGGCGACGGCGACGGGTCACGGTTTGCTCGTCGTCCTCCTCATCCTCGCTGCGACGGCGAGAACGTGTGGAAACTGCAGATTCCTCGTCTGCGTTGTCGTCAGCTTCACTGTTTTCAGTATTGGATTCAGTGGCGCGAGCGGCAGCTTCCGTACGTGAACCACGGCGACGGCGACGGCGAGAACGACGCGAGGAATCACCCTCGTCATCGGACTCACCCTCGGCAATCGGCATATAGGCGATGTCGTCCAGCTCAAGGTCTTCCTCAATCTGTTCGACCTCGGCCGCGGCGCGGCGCTCCTGAGCGTTCAGACGGCGCGAGCGGCGAGAACGGCCACGCCCCGTAGCCTCAGTATCATCAGCATCGTCGTGCTCGGTATGGTCATCACGATCATCATGAGCATCATGATCCATCCGATTCGCGCGATTGTCGACTTCGATATCATCATCAACCGGCCGACGCACGGGAAGCACTGGTTCCTGGAACAGCAACGAGGTCATCGGACGGCCCTGGCGCGTGGGCTCATGCCCCACCGGCAGCATGTCAACGGCATCAAGCAGACGCTCATCGGCGTCTGCGTTGCGTGTGCTGCGACGGCGAATCTGGCGCGGCTCGTCATCATCATCATCGTCATCCATATCATGCGCAAGCGTGCGGGAACGACGACGCACAGACGGGCGGTCATCGTCGTCATCGGTCAGGCGAGCGCGGCGGTGTGAAGACGGACGATCATCATCGCGCACATCATCATCGTCATCGGACACACGGGAGCGACGACGTGCGGTTGGGCGATCGTCGTCACGCATATCGTCGTCATCGGTTACGCGCGAACGGCGGCGCGCGGACGGACGATCATCATGATCGTCGTGATCATCGCGATCCATATCGTCGTCCATGGCACGGGTGCGACGGCGTGTGGGCCGCGCTTCGTCACGCTCATCGGCATCGTCATCAGACACACGGGTGGAGCGACGACGCGTGCGAGGAGCTGCATGATCATCACCATCATCGTCGGACGCGGCGGCTGCGGCACGCGTGCGACGAGTGCGGCGCGGGGCTGCGGGCTCTTCGGCCTTCGTGTCATCCTGATGATCATGCTGATTGGTCTCAGTTGTATCGGCCTTATCAGCTGTATTGGCTTTGGCGGTTTTATCGGCGGCATTGTCAACCGACGGTTCAGGCAGCACAGGCGCCTCGAATAGTGGCGTGGCAGGATGCTCCTGCACATGCAGCTCAAGGGAGGCACCGGCGGCACCGGCACCACGCACCACGCGGCGGCCTCCGCGGCGACGGCGCGGCGCAGGATTGGCATTCACCGCAGAGCCGGCAGACTCCTGAGCGGAAGGTTGGGAATCCTGAGCCAACTGAGATGACTGCGTTGCCGGAGCAGGCTGAGTTGAAGCAGTCTGAGCTGCAGCAGTCTGCGCACTCCGGCTGTTCTTTGCGGGCGGCAGCGGCGGCTCAGCGTTCACGGCTGCGGACGCAACGGATTCAGATGCTGTTGAATTATTGGTTTCGTCGCCGACGAAACCCTCACGGTTCTTGGTGGGCACAATGCTCCTTCGGCGCGCGCTGCATCGGCACGTCGCTGTATCAGGCCTCACGGCTCTCACACCACGCTCTCACCGTGGCCGCGCACACGAATAGTGCGCTTCCGTAGAGGCAACTTCGTCCAAAGTCTCTCTGTGGACGGCGGACACCGGCGCTCACGTTGTCTCGCTTTCGAGAGCCGCGAGGGGATCGACGCCATCTCACACGCTGACGGTTATGCAGAACCGCCGTCTTTCAGTATGCCACAATAACTGCCCCGCCCGCGACACTATAGGCAAAGTCGCGAGTCTCGCTCTAGGCAGTTCCTAGCTGGTTTATGACCCAGCTGTGTAATCCGGCTGCATGATCCGGCTGGAGTAATCGAACTGACGTACCCCAGCCGAATCATCTTAGAACCATCTCAGCTGACTTACCCCAGCCACTCCTGCAGAATATCGGCGAGCTGCACAAGGTCGGATTCGGGAACCTGCTCATCATGCTTATGCGCCAGCAACGGATCGCCGGCACCAAGGTTCACCGCCGGCACACCAAGCTGGGAGAATCGCGCCACATCGGTCCAGCCGAGCTTGGCCAGCGGATCGCGCCCAGTACGTTCCTTAACCAGGCGCACCAGATCGGCGGCAAGCGGGGCAGTCAGACCAGGACGTGCAGAGGGGCTTTCGTCCTTCATTTCAATGCCGTAGCCGGCGAACATACCACCGGTGGCCTCGTGTTCGCCGTTGCCCAACTGTGCAGCGGCGGCCGTCTCCTCGCCCATCATCAGGGCTTTGGCTTCGGCCAGTGTTTTGTCGGGGGCGAAACGGTAGTTGACGTGCACACGGCACCAATCGGGAATCACATTCGTGCCGTTGCCACCGGAAATCAGCGTGGCGTTAACGCCTTCGCGATAGGTCAGCCCATCCACTTCAATATCGGCCGGCTCGTAGGCGTTAAGACGGTTGAGCACATCGGCCACCTTATGGATGGCATTATCGCCCATCCATGCGCGGGCGGAGTGTGCGGCAACGCCGTGGGCAATCACATCGAAGCGCATCGTGCCGTTGCAACCGCCTTCGATGCCGCAGCCGGTGGGCTCGCCAATAATGGCGAAATCGCCCTGAATCCAATCGGGGTGCGCCTCGGCCACCTTACGCAGGCCGTTCTTTTCAGCGGCGACCTCTTCGTGATCGTAGAACACATAGGTCAGGTCGACCTTAGGCTCGGTGAGCGTGGCAGCAAGATACAGCATCACCGCGTCGGACGATTTCATATCGGTGGCACCGCGCCCCCACATCACGCGGTCGTTGGGGTGCGCTTCAGCGATTTCGGAGCGGATCGCCGGGTCTCCCGGTTCCAGCCAACGCGGCGGGAAGTTGTCAATCACCGGCACAGTGTCAAGGTGACCGGCAAGAATCACGCGGTTCTGCCGCCCCAAATTGGTGCTGGCCACCACCGTGTCGCCGTGCCGGCGCACGGTCAAATGAGGTTGGGCGGCAAGGAATGCCTCAACCTCGTCGGTGAGGGGGCCTTCCTCGTCGGAGACGGAATACTGCTCCATAATCTGGGTGAGCAGGGCGTTCAGCTGGTTGCCCTGAGCCTCGGTGTTGTCAAGCGTAATGGTCATAGGCCTTATCTTACGCAACGCAGCGGCCCTATCACACCGATATATTCCGCCAATAGGTGAGATGGAAGCGCCACTTACTTTGGACTATGCCACACTGGTGAGGTCAGGGAGGAACAGCATATGCCAGGTTTGATCAGCGCCATGCAGGGATTCTGCGTAATCGGCATCGTTATTGCGGTGGGGTACGCAGCCGCACGTTTGCGCATCGGAGGCCCGACCGCACAAATGGTGCTCAACCGGTTCTCGTTCTTCGTGTCCAGCCCGTGCCTGATGTTCGCGATTCTGGCCAAAGAACCGATTTTCGATATCTTCCATCCCTCGATTATCGTGGCGTTTTTCTCGGCCGTGCTGGTCGGTGTGGTGTTTCTGCTGCTCAATCGCATGTTTTTCCATCTGAAGGCCCCGGATGCCACCATCGGCGCGCTGAATTCGCTGTATCTGAATTCAAACAACATCGGTCTGCCGATTGCCACCTATATTCTGGGCAATCCGGCGCTTGTCGCGCCGATTCTGGTGATGCAGCAGGCCATTTTCACGCCTGTTGGCCTAACCGTGCTAGACGTAACCACCAAAGGCAAGGTGTCGGTTAAGGAGATTGCCAAGCAGCCGCTGCACCAACCGTTGCTGATCGGTTCGCTCGGCGGCATTTTGATCTCCGCGATTTCCGCCAAAGCCGGCTGGTTCGTGGTGCCGAACTTCATATTCGACCCCATCGATATGATCGGTGATTCTGCCGTGCCGATGATCCTGATGGCCTTCGGCATGTCGTTGCACGGCACCAAGCCGTTGCAGCAGAAGGGCGATCGTCCGGCCATTTTCACCGTGGCCGTTTTGAAGAACGTGGTGATGCCGGTGATCGCCTTCCTGCTGGCCTACTTCGTGATGGGCTTCCGTGGTGCGGAACTGTACGCCTGCGTGGTGCTCGCCGCCCTGCCCACCGGACAGAACGTCTACAACTATGCGGCGCGTTACAACGTGGGTCTCACCTTCGCTCGCGACGGCATCCTGATCTCCACGATGACCAGCCCGATCTTTATCGCACTTGTTGCAGTGCTGCTTGGCTGATGCCAGCACACACCGTTAAAGGTTCAGACAGGCTCAGTCGTCAGCACGATAATCCATAAGATTAAGGCTGGCCGCCACACGGTTCGAAGCGAGAGCGCCGACAGCGACCAGTGCATAGCATAAGGCGACGCCGCCGAAGAAGCTCAGCAATGTAATCGGATGGGTCATATCTTGGGCCATCAGCGGGAACATCAGCAGCATCGAGCAGGCACCTGCCACCACAACCACCACATTCAGCGGCGTCAGCACCTCTATGAAACGCGCCTTGTTCAGCGTGGCCGTATCCGTGCCCTCCAGCACCAGCATGCGGTATTCATTGACCTGATCGTAAACAGAACCTGCCTGCATCACGCCCGATGACACCGCCGCCAACACCGCGGCGAACACCAAGGTCAGCAGTCCGCCGGTGCCGATGTCGCGCAGCATCAGCATGTTCGGATCAATGCCGTTCGCGTCGGCACCCGCAACGCTATCGCCAAACATGCCACATACCGACGTGATGCCGGCGATGAACACGGCCAACGCGATGCCGGAAACGTTGCGCCAGGCGCGTTTGGGATTGTCCAGAATACGACGCATGGCAATCATCGTGGCAGCATCCTTGGGCCTGCGAGCGCGGGATTTCGCCCGTGTGGACACCGTCCACGCACCGATGAGATTGACCAGCGCAAACGGCAGGGCAATGAACGCAAAGATGATGCCATATATCACAGCGGTGCCCAGTCCGGCGAACAGTTGCAGGTTGGACAGCCCCGCTATCGCAACCAGCAGCACGCCGACGAACAGCAGCGCACGGCTGCCTGCAGGCAACGGCTGAGCTTGGCGAGATGTGACGCCAAGTGGTGTGATAGCGACGCGACGCAACGTCAGCAGCGCGGAGACCAGTGCCAGTATTGTCACCGCAAGCAGCACCACGATAAGAGCCCAAGGGCCTACCCACAATTGTTCGAAAGTGAAATGCTGGTTTTGGAAGTTCAGCAGCATAATCAGCGGCATGAGGGCAAGATAGCCGACAATGCCGATCAGTGCGCCGATCAACGCCTGTCCTGCAGCTTCCAGGGCGGTGAGTTTTACTACCTGCGATTGTGTCGCGCCGGCCAGTCTCAGCGCGGCAAGACGCTGATCGCGACGCGAGGCGGCGAGACGGGCGGCTGAACCGGCGAGCGCCACGAACGGGACAACCAGTAGTATGCAGGCGAAAGCCGCAAGCATCACATACATACTGGCGTACATGGCTGGATCGTTGGCGTCGGCAAGACGCTTGGCCCAAAGAGCGTAGGTGCCGGGCGCGCATTGTGCCGGTTCGAATAGACAGCCGATGGTATGGTCGGCGGAAGCGCGCCAGATAAAGCCGTGCACGCCGCCAAGCACGGTGAGGAATATTGCGGTGGCAGCGGCGAAGGCGATGATGGCGAGCACCGATGTGTGGCCGGCATTGCCGCGTGTGCCCGGACGATGGAACAGACGCCAAAGTGCGAACGTGCTCATTGCAGCACTCCATCCTGCATGGTGACGGTGCGTGAGCAGAAAGCCGCCACATTCGGATCGTGAGTTACCACCACCACGGCGGCACCGTTGCCGCGCGCGACATCGATAAGCATGGACATGACTTCGCGGCCGGTAGTTTGGTCGAGTGCGCCGGTTGGTTCGTCGGCGAACACCACGGCCGGGCGCATGGCAAGGGCGCGGGCGATGGCGATGCGTTGCATCTGGCCACCGCTCATTTCGCCGGGGCGTTGCGCGGCGAGGGCGCGCAGACCGAGTCGTTCCAGCCAGAGCACCGCAACATCAGTGGCCTGTCGATAATCGGCACCGCTTAGCATCATGGGCAGGGCGATGTTTTCAATGGCTGGCAATTCGGGCAGCAGCTGGCCGGATTGGAATACGAAGCCGAAGGCGCTGCGGCGCAGTTTGGTGCGATCGGCATCGCTCATATGCGTCACATCCGTGCCTCGGAAGGTTACCGTGCCGCTGGTGGGGCGGATGATGCCGGCGAGCGCGTGCAATAGTGTGGATTTTCCGGAGCCGGAGGGGCCCATCACGGCCACGGTCTCACCTTCTGCCAGCTGGAAGTTGACATGGTTCAATGCGAGGGTGTGGCCGGGGTAGATGGTGCCGACCGGCGCATGCCCGGCCTGTGCTCGGGGCATGTTGGCGGTGTAGTCCATCACCAGGTCGGTGGCCGCGAGGATTGGTCGGGGCGCGGCTGTTCCGGTGTAATGCGCCGGCTGTGCCGGCTGAACAAGTTGCGTAGGTTGCGCGGGTTGCGCAGCCTGCGGGGAACGTGAAGTTTGGGAAGACTGCGGGTTGCCGAACATCGTCGGCTGCGGTACTGGTGTGCTCATAGTTCCAAGGCTATGAGCAGCGGGATTCCGGGACTATCGGGCCTTCGGACGATTCGCGAACGCCCCTTCATCCTTAAGGATTAGGGGCGTTGCGTATGTGTGCAGGTTGCACCAGTCTATAGTCCGGCAGTCTGTGGGCTGGCTTTATGCCAGATGACGAACAGGTACAAGATCAGGTGCTGGTTAGCGCCTGCCAACCATCGTCAGACACCACCGTCAAGCACCACGGTGGGCGGCGGCGAGATGGTCCAGACGTGCCCGGAAATTAGGCCAGTCGGTTTTCATAGCGGTCAGCAGCCTGCGGTTCGGCACGTCGTCGATCGGCACCCATTCGATATTCATGGATTCATCGTCGTTGGCCTTCGGTTCCACACTATGGCCGGGCTTTTCGAATGCGAATACCGTGGTGTAGGCCCACGGTCCGTGGTCCTCACGGTAGGAGCCGACCACTTCGATGTCTTCGGGGGTGATGTTCGCCTCTTCATAGCTTTCGCGCAACGCGCCTTCGATCGGCGATTCGCCGTCGGCGCTGGCACCGCCCGGAATGCCCCAGGTGCCGCCTTCGGCCGACCATGCGGCGCGATGCTGCATCACCACGTGGGTCACTTCGCCGCTCGACGGGTCACGGCGGGCCAACAGGATGCCGGAAGCGCCATTGGTGCCCCAGTGCTTGCGTCCGCAGGCGCAATCAATCCAACCGTCGCCGGGCTGATGCACGTTTTCGGCTGGCGGGATGATGACTTTGCCGGAGGGGTTGCCACTGGCGCCGCGCCCTGATTTGAGCTCTTCAGCCGGGGTGGGTTTGGCCGAACCGGCGGCTTTGCTTTCCGACTCGGGCACGCCGCGGCCAACGTTCCACAGGTCGGTCCACTGAATGCCCAATTCGCCGCACAAGCGGCGGGCAAGCGGCAGGCTCAGGCCGATGATGCCATGCGGATCGCCTTCGATGCCGTCGATGAACGCTCCACCGAAGCCTTCGAGGGTGAATGATCCAGCGACTTCAAGCGGCTCGCCGGTGGCGATATAGCGTTCGATATCGTCATCGGTGTAGTTGGAGAAGTGCACCAGTGCGTGGCTGGCACCGCGAGCCACGCGACCGGAGGCGAAATCAATCAGGCAGTGGCCGGTCCATAGTTCGCCGGTGGCACCGCGCATGCGGCGCAGGCGTTCGCGTGCCACCTCCACGCTGTGAGGTTTGCCGTAGCATTCGCCGTCAAGCAGAAACATTGAATCGCAGCCGAGAATCAGTGGGCCAACGGCGCTGTGCGTCAGGCCCGGCTGCCGGGCAATGACTGTGTCGATGGGTTCGCTTGTGGTGGGAATCTGTACGCCGGAAAAGTCGCGTGTGGTGGCAACCGCAGCCTTGGAATAGTCGATGGCGTGGGTTTGCGTGGCGCTGGCATGCTTGCCTCGCGCGGGTTCTTCGGGTTTGGCGGTTTTCAGCGGATAGCCGACAATGCGTTCGCCGGTTGCGGCGGCGGCTGTGGCTGCTACGGCCTGATAGGCGTGATATACGGCCTGTGCTTTGGCCTGAGCAAGGATGGTGACGCGCTGTTCGATGGAGAGTTCGTCTACGGTGACGCCCTGCTCTTGGGCGGCCTCTTCCAATGCGGCGGGTTCGTCAACATGGGAGACGCGAATGGTGGGGCACACGCCAGCGGAGTTCAGCACATCGCGGCGCGGCTTGGATTTTGAAGCAAGAATCAGCGGAATGCTCATACCGCCACCTTATCAGCAACACTGCTCGGTATGACGAAGAGATGCCTCGACTTCGCTCGTCATGCCGAGCGTAGTCGAGGCATCTCGCACCCTGCAACGTGTAATAACACCGGCTAGGCGCGCTGCACTTCGACACCGGTGGTGTTGATGGGCAGGTGCAGCACCCTCCAGTGGCCGGAGGCGAGCTCCTCAGCCGCCAACTGGTCGATGGCCTCGCGGGCATCGCCGTAGTGCAGCACCATAACGCAGGGGCCTGCGCCGGAAACCGCGGCGGCGTATCCCTTGGCACGGAATTTGGCAATCAGATCGCCGGAGGGCTGCATTAACGGGGTGCGATACGGCTGATGCAGTTTATCGGATGTGGCGGTGAACAGCAGCGCATTGGCTTCACGCTGAGCGTTGTTCAATGCTGCGGTGCTTGGCGCATCGCTGCCGGCATCGGCCTCTGCCGAACCACTCTCCTGCGCGGCGGCTTGGGCCAGCACCACCGGATTCATGGCGGCGGGCAGCAGCCCCACGCGGGACACGTTGTAGACTGCATCGCGATACGGCACCTGTGCAGGCAGGGCCTGACGCGCCTTTTCGGTGGACAGTTCGAAATCCGGCACGAACACGGCCGCGGTCACAGACTGGTCAACCGGATAGTTGATGGTGTGGAAACCACCGTGCAGAGGCTCACCGCCCGGAATCGGCACGGATCCGACGCCTTCGCCGGTTTCAAAATCCCAACTCACGGTCAAGCCACCGAATACGGCCGGTGCCACATTATCGGGGTGCCCTTCGATGTGAGCGGCCAGGTCGAAAATCGCCTGACGGTTGAGTTCCCCGGCCTGCGCAAACGCGGCGGCAGCTGCGATACCGGCTACGATGGCCTCGGCGGAGGAACCCATGCCACGAGCCTGCGGGATGTTGTTGGTTGCCTCCAGCGTGAAGCCGAGACGGCCCAGTCCGAAGGTGGAGCAGGCGCGGCGGAAGGTGGAAACCACCAGATGCGTTTCGTCGCGCGGCAACGTGTCCGCGCCCTCACCATGGATAATCACATGGGCTGTGGTGTCCGCCGAATCCTCGGACAGCGTGAATACCAGTTCATCGTGGTAGTCAAGCGCCAAGCCGAGCGTATCGAAGCCGGAGCCAAGGTTGGCGCTGGTGGCGGGCACGCGCACGGTCACGCTGGTGCATACTGGGGTCATTTGTATCTCCTGCCGCGTTATTGCAATCCTACGGAACTTGCCTGCGATCAGTCCAGCACGCGCAGAATCGACGGTTCGCCGGTTACGAAGTCGAGCTTACAAACCGAAGCGACGGTTTCGCGCAGGGTCACTTCGTCGGTCAGATGGGTGACCAGACGCAGCTGCTGGATTTCGCCGTCATAACCGGGGTCGGTCATGGTGGGCTTCAGATCCTGGTTCACACCGTTGATGGACACGCCATGGTCAGCGAATTCCTTGGCGATCGCGGCAAGCACACCCGGCTTGTCGTGGATGAGGAAGCGCACGGCAAAGGCGGCCTTGGAGGCGCTGATCGGCGCCTGGGGAAGGTTCTTGTACAGCGGGATGGCGGGGCCGGTGCAGCCGGAGGCGATATGACGGGCCTCGGTGACCACGTCGCCCACCACTGCGGAGGCGGTAGGTGCGCCACCTGCGCCACGACCGTAGAACATCAGATCGTCAGCGGCCTCGGCCTTGACGAACACGGCATTGAAGGAGCCGTGCACGCTGGCAAGCGGGTGGGATTCGTCGATCAGGGCCGGGTAAACACGGGCGGAGACTCCAGCTTCACCGTTTTCAACCACAGCCAGCAGCTTGATAACCTTGCCTTCGGCGGTGGCAGCGGCGATATCGTCAGCGGTGATCTTGGTGATGCCCTCAACCGATACGTCATCGATGGTGACGTTGGTGTGGAAGCCGAGCGTGGCCATGATTGCGGCCTTGTTGGCCGCATCGTAGCCTTCGATATCACCGGTCGGATCAGCCTCAGCGTAACCCTTGGCCTGTGCGTCCTTAAGCACATCGTCGAACTGCAGGCCCTTGGTGGTCATCTCGTCAAGAATGTAGTTAGTGGTGCCGTTGACGATGCCGAGCATCGAGGTCACCTTGTCGCCCACGAGCGATTCGCGCAGCGGGCGCAGGAACGGAATAGCACCGCCGACCGCAGCTTCGAAGTAGATATCAACGCCCTTGGCTTCGGCGGCCTGGTAGATTTCGGGGCCGTACTTGGCCAGCAGTGCCTTGTTGGCGGTGACCACGGAGGCACCGGATTCGATGGCGGCAAGCACGAACTTGCGAGCCACGGTGGTGCCGCCGATCAGTTCGACCACGATATCGGAGTTGGTGGCCACGGACATGGTGTCGGTGGTGACGATCGACTGGTCGATCCAGGGGAAACGCTCGGTTTCCTTCGGGTCGAGGCAGGCCACGCCGGTCAGTTCGATCGGACGGCCGATGCGAGCGGAAAGCTCATCCTTCTGTTCGACGATGAGACGCGCGGTCTGTGAGCCGACCGTGCCCGCGCCAAGCAGGCCTACGCGAATCGGGGTTACGTTCTGTTCTGCCACTGGAATCCAGCCTTTCTGCCGATGTGCAACTCCCGCCATTCTACGGAGGGAATCTGACTTGGGTCGCGCAACGTCCAGATCACCTATTGGCGATTGCACGTTGGCGACCACACGTTGACCACTTATATTGAACGACGATTATTCGTCGACAACCTGCCGACGACTATGTGCTAGCAATGTGCCAGCAATCACTCGCTGACGTCAAGGTCAAGCAGATCGTCGACCGTCTGACGGCGCAGCATCACATGCGCACCTGATTCGCTGACGGCCACAACCGCCGGAATCAACGCCTGATTGTAGTTGCTGGCCATGGTGCGGCCGTACGCGCCGGTGACGGGCACGGCGAGGATGTCGCCGCGCTTCAGGTCGGCGGGCAGACGCACCTCATGCACCACGATGTCGCCGGATTCACAATGCATGCCGCATACGCGGGCGAGCATGGTGTCGGCTGAGCCCTCGCGGTTCGCCAGTTTTGCGGTGTAGTCCGCGCCATACAGGGCCGGGCGGATGTTGTCGGACATGCCGCCATCGACGGACACGTACACGCGTTCGTCAATCAGGTTGCCAGCACTGTCGTGGGCGTCGCCGCTCAAGTGCACATGCTTAATCGTGCCCACGCGGTAAAGCGTGACACCTGCGGGGGCCACGATATAGCGGCCCGGTTCGAAGCTGATGGCGGGCATCGGCATGCCAAGAGCACGATTGACGGTGGTGACGGCTTCGGCCAGGCGGTTCAGTTCGGCGTGGATATCCATCGAATCCTCGCCGTCGGTGTATGCCACGGAGTAGCCGCCACCAAGGTCGATTTCGGGCAGGGTGTAGGCGTCGGTCGCCCAGAAGGTTTTGCGCAGCAGCATCATGCGACGGGCGGCCTGGATGAAGGCGTCCGCGTCGTGGATGTTGGAGCCGATATGCGAATGTGCACCGACGAGTTCCAGATCGCTTTGGCGGGCGAGGATGTCTTTGAGCACAGCGATGGCCGGGCCATCAGCCACGGCTTCCATGGCTGATGCCAAGGCACGGTCCGCGTCCGATACGTCCTCACGGCTGAGGTCGTAGGGGTATTTGACGTCGTAGCGCAGTGTGCGCGCGGCACCAGTGTTAGCGTCGGTGCTGGCGTCAGCGGCAGACAGCTTATCGTCACTGGCCTCAGCGATGCGCGCGTTGGCCGCAGCCGGAGTCACGCCGCCCAAATCAGCCAGCATGTCGAGTGCACTGGCATCGGCACCTGCGGCCAGCAGCGGTACGCCGAACTTCTGATCCTCATGAGCGGTGGAAATGTATTCGTGGCCACCGGCATGCACACCGACGGTGACGCGCAGCATCACACGGGCGCGCTTGCCAAGACGATGTGCGATGGCAGCGATGCGGGCGGGCTCATCCGGCTCGTCGACCACGATTTTGGCGAAACCCTGCTCAATAGCGAGCGCAATCTCCTCATCAGATTTGTTGTTGCCGTGCAGCACCAGGCGACGGCCGGGCACACCGGCAGCCAGTGCGATGCGCATCTCCCCCATCGTGCAGGTGTCCACGTAGGTGCCTGCTTCGGTGACAAGTCGCGCGATTTCCTTAGAAAGGAATGCCTTGCCGGCGAAGCTCACATGTGTGGTGGCGTTGCGGAACGCTTCAGCGGCTGCGGTCACGAAGCGGCGGGCGCGCATAACCACCTCGTCGGTGTCGATGAGGTAGAGCGGCGAGCCGAACTCGTCCAGCAGTGAGGCGGCGGTACGGCCGTGGAATTCGATTGCTCCTTCGGCGTTGATTGTGCTGGCTTCAGGCCAGATAGGGGTAATTGCCATCACATCTTCTCCGGGGCGGTGACGCCGAGCAGGTCGAGGCCGTTGGCGATAACCTGCTGCACTGCGTTATTAAGCTTCAGTCGGGCGGCGGCGCGTTCGACGGACGGGTTCTTGGCGATGTCAAGCGCGGCGGTAGCCTCTTCGGAGCCGCGGGTTTCGGGCTCGGTCAGTGCCATGGGCACCACGCGCTCCACGTTGTACCACTTGTGGTAGGCGGCGGCCAGATCCTCCAAGTAGCGGGCCACGCGGTGGGGTTGACGATCGTCGGCTGCGGTGGCGAGCACGCTCGGGAACTGGGCGAGTGCGGCGAGCACTTCGCCGTCGGCTTCGGTGTCGAGCAGGGACATGTCGGCCTTGGCGGCAAAGTCGGACAGGACCTCGTTCAGCGGGGTGCCATTCGCAGCGTCGGCGTCGGCGTCAGTGTCGGCCAGCGTGAGGCCGTTGCGCTCGGCCCACCATGCACCGGCGTTACGATCCACGTTCTTGGAGCGGGCGTGCGCGTACTGCACGTAATACACCGGATTGTCGTTGGTGTGCGAGGCGAGCAGGGCCAAATCAATGTCGAAATTCTGGTTGTAGTCGGAGCGAGCCAGCGAATAGCGGGCGGCGTCCACGCCGACCACGGACACCAGATCGTCGATGGTGACGACATTGCCGGCACGCTTCGACATGCGCACGGCCTGACCGTCCTTCATCACGTTGACGAGCTGGCCGATGAGGATCTGCATGTTTTCGCCGGGCTTGTCGCCGAAGGCAGCGCACATGGCCATCATGCGGCCGATGTAGCCGTGGTGGTCGGCACCGAGCATGTAAATCGCCACGTCAGCCGGGTTCTCGGCACGGTGGCGCTTGTCCCAGTAATAGGCGATATCGGCGGCAAAGTAGGCGAATTCGCCGTTGGACTTGATGATCACACGATCCTTGTCATCGCCATGTTCGGTGGAGCGGAACCAAGTGGCACCGTCCTTTTCAAAGATGTCGCCGCGCGCACGCAGCTCCTTGATGGCGGCGTCGACCTTGCCGTCGGCGTACAGGCTGTTCTCGTGGAACCACACGTCAAAGTTCACGCGGAAATCCTTCATGGACTTGCGGATTTCGTCGAACATCATCGGCACTGCGCGCTTACGGAATTCCTCGCGTACTGCGGTGTCTTCCTCGCCGCGCGGCAGGCCCTTCTCGTCGAGGCCACCATCGCGGTGGTCGAGAGCGGTCAGATCCACGCCGTCGGCTTCGGCCTCGGCCTGAACGCGAGCGGCGATTTCGTTGATGTACGCGCCCTTGTAACCGTCGCCAGGGGTTTCGGTGTTGTAGCCCTTGTCACCGAGATCGTTGGCTGCGGCCCATGCGGCAACCAGCGACTTGGCGAAGCGGTTGATCTGCTCGCCGTGATCATTGAAATAGTATTCGCGCACCACGTTCGCGCCGTTGGCTTCAAGCACACGGGCCATGGCATCGCCGACAGCGGCCCAACGGGTACCACCAATATGAATCGGACCGGTGGGGTTGGCGGAGACGAATTCGAGGTTCAAAGTTTTGCCGGCGAGGTGAGTGTTACGACCATAGGCGTTGACCTTATTCAGGTGCGTATCATCATCGGTTGCGCCGGTTACGGGAGCGGCGGCAAGGATGGTGTCCACCACGGCGGCGGCCGAAGCGGAGTCAAGTGTGATGTTGATAAAGCCGGGGCCAGCCACTTCGACCTTGGCGATGCCATCGGCCTCGGCCAGTGCGGCGGCGAAGGGTTCGGCCAGATCGCGCGGCTTCATGCCGGCCTTCTTGGCCAGCTGCATGGCGATATTGGAGGCCCAGTCACCGTGCGCGCGATCCTTCGGGCGCATAACGGTGAGCTTGTCAACCGGCGGAATCAGATCGTCAGTTAATTCGCCGGCTTTGCCGTCGGCGACAAGCTGGTGGGCAATCGTGGAAATCAGTTCACTTAAGGCTTCAGGACTCATTCTTACAAGAATACCGTTCGCGCTGACACTACCGAGCTCCGCGCTCACCGATCTAGTGCGTCGAAGCGGCGAGACAGCGGCATTATTCTGAGCGCAACTGCATACTCACCGTCATTCTGAGCGAAGAGCAGCAGAGTCGAAGAATCTCAACCCCATCCCCATATACAGATTCTTCGACTTAGGCTGCGGCAAGTTCCCGGACAATGGCATGACGCACAACATCGTCACGCTTTACCCCAAGTTGCTTGGCCCTCGCGTCAAGCAACATCAGCATATCTGCAGAAACTCCGACAGAAATGGAATCGGAATATACCCTGTCCACCGGGAAAATGGGGCCATGCATCACGGGGCCTTTGTCCCCGCCATACTCGCCACGCTCCGCAGCTTCACCCCACTGTTCAAACTGTTCATCGCTAATAGACATAATGCACCTCCATCATTCAGTCACTTCGCGCAAGAACTTGGTAGTCGCTGGCATCGCATGAAAGATAATCCAATGATTGTCGTCCCACACAGCACACATCTCCAGTAGTCTGTCAGTACCATCATAACCAACAGCAAGATACCGAAGTGGGTCAGTACCAGGACGATACGACCAGCTAACACGGTTTCGCCATGCAGCCAAAACATCAGCTTCCGACACTTCAGGATGTCGCCTCATAACACGGCTATGGACTACAACATCATCCAAACCCATACCGTCACCCCCCCATATGCTCGCTTTATTCCGGTCTCGCTGCCTGCTGCCGTTGAAACTAGACTAGCGCACACTCATGGTTCCAATACGCTCAGAGCATGACTTTAATAGGCAATCAGCGTCGTCCATCACATTGGCTGCATTGGCGCCCGCATACTTACGCAGTTTGCAACGCAGGATGCTGTTCGGCACATGAGTTCTTCGATATGTTTTGTCGGTTTTTATGATCACCTTTCCAATGCGTCGAAGCGCTTGGACAGCGGCACGATCAGCACGCCGAGCACGGCTAGGCCTGCGGCGGATGCGAGCAGCACTGCGGCTACGGAGAATCGGTCGTAGGCCCAGCCATACAGCAGCTGGCCGAGCGGCTGCGCGCACATGCTTAACGCGGCGACCATCGACATCACCTTGCCGGTCATAGCTTCGGGCGTGCTCAGCTGGATGGTGGGTATGGCGATGAGATTGGCGAAGCTGCTGGCCACAATCGTGCCGCAGGTGAACGCCACTAGAATCACCAGTTTGCACCATGGCTCCCAAGATTTCACGCCGCTCCATGAGTCGAAAACGCCGGACGGCAGCAGAAATACCAGTCCCTGCGGCACCATCATCAGCACGAATGCCCACATAGTCAACGGAAACCGCCGCATCGTGAGCTTGGCGGAAAACAGACCTGCGGCAAATGCGCCAATTACGCCGAAGACGCCGACCAGGCCATCCGCGACTCCGTACACCGTGGCGTTGAAACCCAGTACAGTACGAATGGTGTAGGGAAAGCCCACACCGGAGAATCCAATGATGATAAAGTTCAGTGCTGCGGCAAACAACAGCAGTTGGAATACTTGCGGACGTTCGTGTGTCAGAAATCTGAGGCCGGCCTTGAGATCTTCAATAGGCGTGGGCAGATTGCCTTCAGCATCGGTCGCACGTTCGGGTGCATCCAAGCGAATAAAGCATTCAAGTACGGCGGCCAACGCAAAGCATGTAACGGTGATGCCCATCATCAGGTGGATGCCGCACATCGCATACAGTACACCGCCGAGGAAGCTCGGCAGCAGCGAGCTCAACTGTTGCACCTGGTTGATAACGGCCATGCCTTTGCGCAGTGTTTCGGCGTCGCTGCGCCCAATCAGTTGCGGCAGTGCGGCCTGCACAGTCGGCGTTTCGAAGGCACCGAGCACAGCAAGCAGTACCTGCATCATCGCAATGGCTGCGATATTGAATCCCAAACCAACGAATACTAACGCGCAGATCAGCACCAATGTTCCGGAAGCCGCGTCAAGCGCCACCATGATGGTGCGCCGATTCATGCGATCGGCCAGCACGCCACCGAACGGGCTAAGCACAATTGTTGGCACGATGGATATCGCAAGAATTGTGGCGAATACGGTGGCCGAACCGGTTGCATCCAACACCCACATCGACATAGCGAAGCGCAGCATCATATTGCCGAACAGCGAAATACCTTGCCCCGCTACCAGCAGCACGAAATCACGCGAGCGCAATGGGTTGCGCTTTGTATCCCCTAACTTGCTTGGGATTATTTGGTTCATAGCACGGCCTTTCTCTTTAATACCGACCGACAGTATGTTTTCTTTCGTCTCAATAACAATCGAGACATAAGCTGTTTGTTACTTGCTTACTTACTGCTTACTGCTGATTATTGCCACTTGCACTTGCCATTGACGCACCGACTCCTGCGAGCGCTACTTATCCGACTCGCACGCGACAATCGCACTATTCACCATCAGTTCCACGAGCTCGTCGTCGAACAACGGCACGCCAATCGCCTCCATCATTGTGGCCAGGCATTGCACACGATGGCGACACTCGGCCTTCGACGCAGGATAGAAATGCGGGAGCAGCCAGTAATTGAGCAGCAGCGCCAGCAACTGGGACGCTTCGCGCGGATACTGCGTAACAATCGAGCCATCGGCCGCCCCCTCGTCGATGAGCTGCAGCCACATCTGCGGCAGCTGCTCACGCCAGAATCGCATATTCGCACTAAAGGTCATTGGATCATCCAGCGACGGCTCCACGGCGCGCGTCACCTTCGCATGGCCAGCGTCGGTTAAGGAATAACGCAGAATCACACGTATCTTATGCAGGGCGTCAAGCTGCTGATCATCCATAACCGCACGTACTGCAGCGTAATGCGCGTCATTGTCGCGCTCGGTCAGCGCTTCGAGAATTGCCTCTTTCGAAGCGAAATGATGGTAGATCGCACCTTTGGAGAGATCGCCGAGTTCGTCGACGATGTTCTGGATGGACGTGCGCTCATACCCCCCGCTCGGCGAACAGGTTCTGTGCCGCGTCCAGAATGCGCCGGCGCGTCACTTCGGGATGCGCGTTGCGTGTCATGCCAGACCGTCCTTCCAGATGTCAGATCCAATTTTATCTAAGACCAAATCAAGTATACATACCGTCAGTCGGTATGGTCAAGGCACCTAACACCATTGTGTTCACGCCAAAGGCCACTACCCAAAGGTAGCGGCCCGTAACTCGACTATTCAGATCACCTTCGACAGTCAGCTGGCGTAATCCCTCACCAATGCAATAACATCGTGGTTGATTTGATTGATATGGGGATCGGCAAGCATATCGTCAAGACTCATCCACCGACATTCTTTGGCACCAACCTGAAACTGATCGGCTTGCCAAGATGCAGGAATGTGCTTCACTGTTGCCTTGTACAGACTGTATATGTAATAACGAATTTCTCCACCATGCTCAGTCGATGCCTTTTTGGATTCATCATTACGCACATATTCCAGATCTATATCCTCTTCCGGCACACCAAATTCACTAGACAAATACTGTCGTAGCTGTCGCGCATTTTCTGAAGCGGGCTCGATAGTTTTATGGTTGGGGAAAAAGACACAATTCCATCCCCTGTCAAGATAGACAAGAAAACGATTGGGAAACTCCTCACCTGTGTTCTTTAATGCGATAATGGAGCTTCTACGCTCAGTTCGATCCATGGCTGTAATGTCCTCATAAAGCTGTTTAGCGTCATACCGTCTTGTAGCGGCATATATCGTAGTTACGATACCAAAGATAAGAAAGAACAGACCCACTAACGTGAATAATGTCCTCGGCCAGAAGTCTAAGAAGGACGTTAATGCCGTGGGAATGTAAAAAATACCTGCGACGATGTTGACAATGCCGTTGCTCACCGGCCCCAAGCCGATGAGCTCCTTATGCTCGAAAAGCTTTGCTTGCAATTCGGCTTCGTCAATTCTCAACACCATAGTTTCCTATGGCACTCACGTGCTTGGGACTTTCGGCGAAAAGATTAGGACGTCTCCGCAGTGGAGACGTCCTAATGAGACAGCCGGTCAATTCAGCTCATTCAGTCGATTTGTGCGCCGAGGGCGGTGAGCTTGCCGCGGAAGTCGGCGTAGCCGCGGTCGATCAGGCTGATGCCGTGCACGTTCGACGGGCCCTTGGCCGTCAGTGCGGCGATCAGGTGGCTGAATCCGCCGCGAAGGTCCGGCACGTCGATATCCTGGCCGGTCAGCGGTGTGGGGCCGAAGATCACTGCGGAATGCTTGTAGTTGCGCTGCTGGAAACGGCACGGCAATGAACCCAGGCATTCGCGGTACAGCTGCACGGTTGCGCCCATCTGCACCAATGGCTTGGTGAAGCCGAAACGGTTCTCGTACACGGTTTCATGCACGATGCTCAGGCCGTTGGCCTGGGTCAGGGCCACGACCAGCGGCTGCTGCCAGTCGGTCATGAAACCGGGGTGCACGTCCGTTTCGATGGCCACGGGCTTCAGATCGCCGCCCGGATGCCAGAAGCGAATGCCCCGGTCGGTGATGTCGAATTCGCCGCCGATTTTGCGGAACACGTTGAGGAACGTCATCATTTCGGGCTGGGTCGCGCCCTTGACGAAAATGTCGCCGTGCGTGGCCAGCGCTGCCGACGCCCAGGAGGCGGCTTCGATGCGGTCGGTAAGCGCGGTATGCGTGTAGCCCTTGAGCTCCTTGACACCTTCGATACGGAAGGTGCGATCCACATCCACGGAGATGATCGCACCCATCTTCTGCAGCACGGCCACCAAATCCATGATTTCCGGCTCGGTCGCCGCACCGGACAGCTCGGTCTTGCCCTTGGCCAGCACCGCAGCGAGCAACGTCTGCTCGGTGGCACCCACGGAGGGGTACGGCAGATGGATCTTCGCACCGGTCAGGCCGTTGGGCGCGGTGATATGAATGCCGTCCTTATGTTCCTTATCCACCGTGGCGCCAAGCTTGCGCAGGGTTTCCAGGTGGAAGTCGATCGGACGGCCACCGATGTTGCAGCCGCCGAGCGCGGGGATGAACGCCTCACCCAAACGGTGCAGCAGCGGGCCGGAGAACAGGATCGGAATACGCGACGAGCCGGAAAGCGTATCCACGTCGGCCACATCGGCCAGCTGCACATGGGTGGCGTCGATGGCGACCACACCGTTGGCACCGTCAACCTCAACATCCACGCCGTGCAAGCGCAGCAGGTCGGAGACCACATGCACATCGCGAATTTCCGGCACATTGCGCAGCACCGACTTGCCCGGCGCCAGCAATGCGGCCACCATGGCCTTGCTCACGAAATTCTTCGCGCCACGCACCTTGATCGTACCGTTCAGCGGCTTGCCGCCGACCACATGCAGCACGTCTTCGGAATCCTCAGCCACCACTACCTCTTCTAATGTCATACACTGATATTGTCTGCACACTAGTTTGCCATAAGCCATGTGCGTGAGCCGTGAAATGCTCCCGCAGCGCAACAACTTTCGCCGCTCATTAGCAGAAATCGTCCGTTATCACGGCAAGATCGTTCCGCGAATTGACACGAAGTGCTGCCGAATATCTTTCGTCCAAAGGAAGAAGCTCATCAATGTTAATAGGCGAAAGACCGCTCTTGCGCTTCAAAGCACGCTCCACCAAATACGCAAAATTCGGGCATTCCGCTTTCACTAAAGGCCCTCGCAAATCCACACCATCCTCGCAACGATGGCTCCAATAGTCCAATTCACAACTTACGGCCTGATCCAGCAACACCGGACTTTCAGCTAACAGACAAAAGAAATCGTCGGCAGTGTAAACCGAATAAGGCAACTCATCTAGCTCCTCGTCGCTGAGGCGCTTATACAACTTTCGGTCATTGGTCAGCAGCACATCGGAATGACTGTCGCAAGCCGCAGCGTGCAAGTGAAGGTCGTTCTCGTCCGAACCTTTGTAAGCTGGCAGTGCAGCTTCACAATCGAAGTCATCAACCAGTTCGACGATTTCCGCCATCTGTTCCAAAATAGCGTTAATCTTCTTTCCAGAGATGGTCGGATTGCTACGGCGAATGTGATACATCGCCTCAACCAGCACATCATTGCTGGAAAAAAGATCAAACGCTTTAATATCTTTACATGTGGAGAAAGCAAAAAGCCAGTCGCGTATTGTTTTCATATATAGAATATTTGCATCAACAAAAACCCGCATGACTTCGCCCCCTCTAGTAGCACTCTAGAAGGATATGGTACCGCTACTCCACGCCAAGATCATCCAGCTGCTTACGCATATGCAAGAAAGCCTCTCGTTTAGCTCGCTGTTGCTGGGTTTTGTATTCCATAATGTCATTCAAGGCAAAACGGTGATGCGAGCCAACTTTATGGGATGCAATCTTCCCTTCCCTGACAAGCTTGAGCAACGTAGGCCGGGAGATACCAAGCATTTCCGCAGCGGCAGTCGTGCGTAATTCCTGAGGGGTTGTGGAGAGGACAACACGAGACCCCTGAGCGAGATTCTCAAGAACACTAAGCACAATCCTTGAAACATCTTTCGGCAACTCGACGCGATGACCATTGGCTTCAAGCGTCAAGTCTGACCTCATATCCTGCACGCCATTGACCACTTCGACGACGTTTGCTTGCGTCTTCTCATCCACCAAAATGGTCAAATCCCTATCCCGAATCAGCGTTTCCACTACTCCCCCTTTCTCTCTGTTTCACCAATCAACCAAAACTTTCAGTTGCAAGTGTAACCCACAAGAGGGAGGAAACACGCCTCAAATGTGAGACATTCCCCACAAGCACAATTCTTGGAACCTGCGCCGATGGAACTTTCCTAAACCACATACGTCATCCTGAATGGAAGCCGAAGGCCGGAGTCGAAGCATCTCAGCACTTCACTGAGATGCTTCAACTCTGCTACGCTTCGCTCAGCATGACGTTAAACCATGCTTAGGTGTGTGTCAGCGCGCGGCTTTGATGTCTCGGGCGAGATTGGCGTTCCACATTGCGCCGGTGGCGCTCATTACCGAGTCGGCACCAGCGGACCTATAAGCCGCATAATCCTCAGGCGAGACCACGCCGCCCACACCATTGATGGCGAAATCAAGACCAAGTCGTTCGCGAATCGCTGCCAGACGGCGAACCATGTTCAAGCCAGCTCCACGAATCGCATTGCCGCACACGCCGGAGCGTTCGCGCCCAGCACCGGGCAGTGCCTGCTCGCCGTTCGCATCAACCAAACGCGCCGAAATGGTATTGATCGTGCTGAAGCCCTGCACCGAACCAAGTCCAGCAGTGGCACGCACCATCGTCTCCAACGCCCCGTCATCGGGGATATAGGCGAGCTTGATCATCAGCGGCGTATCGCCGATTTCCCGTTTGATGGCCTCGGTAATGCGCCCCACCAGCAGCGGATTATGGCACAGCAACCGATTGTGGCCTTCGTTCGGGCAACTGGTGTTCATCACCATCACCTGCGCGCCGGTTTCCTTGACCAGTCGAGCCGTGGTCACATGGTCGGCGATATAGGCCTCTTCAGTGGCACCTGGATCTCGCGATCCTTGGAAGCTGGGCACCAGCAACTGGCCTTCGCCGGCAGCCTTGATGGCCGCTTGCATATCCGGCTGCCACGCATCCGGGCTTTGCGAGGGCACACCGAAGGAGTTGGAGATGGAGATGGGCTGCTCGTAATTGGTATCCGCCAGCACACCTTCATCAAGTTCGGCGCTACCAGGGGTCAGCGAGCCGTCCGCGGACCGAGGGTGCACGGCAAGCACGTTGGGGAACGGATTGCAGCCCCACGCACGCGAGCGCACGGTTTTGTAGGTGGCCAGATCAAAGCCCATGCGGAAGGCCGCCGTGGTGAATCGTTCGTTAAGTAGCGGCCCGGCAGGAATGCCAAAAGCAAGGTTCACAGGGACGCCCATGAAGTTTTCGTCGGCATGAGGCACGCTTCCTTGCGTTGTGTCAGATTTCAAGGCCTCGGCGAACTCGCCAAACGGCCCACGTTCGTAGTTGTCTTCATAGGTGCGGTTCACGTCATAAAACGGCTCGAAATCACTCATGATTCAACCATAAAGCAAAGCGGCACCGGACATTCCGACGCTGCACACTCTATGGTCGCGATAAACACTCGCGCTTCGCTGTTTTGCGCAGACAACAACCATAAGTTAGACTATTTTATAGTTTTTATTATAAAATAGTCCAACTTAGAGAGGATGCTACCGATGCAAGACTTCATCAGCACATTGGAGCGTCAGTTCGGTGCTGATACCCCGATTTTTACTAAGGAAGTACTGGACTGCTTCCCAGAAGATCCACGCAGCACAGTTTTTGCAAACATCAAGAAAAACACTGCCAGCGGAGCCTTAGCACAGTTTGATCGCGGAGTATATTATCTGCCTCGAAGGTACGAAGACAGCAGATACCCCGAGCTCACCGGGGAGATACCGCTCAACGCCGAAAAAGTAATTAGCAAAAAATATCTGACGGACGGCAATACCATTTATGGGTTCCGCAGCGGATTATCGCTGCAAAACGAAACTCACGTAAGCAATCAGGTTCCCGCGGTTTTAGAAATCACCACCAACAAAGAAACCAATGCTCTGCGCCACATCAAGCCATTTGGTGGCTACCGTGACATCATCCTGAAAAAACCACGCATCCCGATTACCAACAGCAACGTCAAAATCCTGAAGCTACTGGATTTACTGACTACAGTGGATATCCCCTCGCTGAATTCCTATGAACTCGAACGCTTCAGCGAATGCTTCTCAGACCTCAGCGAGTTGGAGCGAATCACACTCACACTTATCGCCAAAAACTATCCCAAGAGAACCCTTGCCAACATCATGGAAAGCGAAAGTCATGGCATACTTACACACTGACCTCTCACTTTTCGAAACAATATTGGGACGAACCGCTGAGCTACGACAAAGCGGCACCGGACATTCCAGTGCCGCTTGAGATTCAAGATGGAATCATGGTGGATTCATACGCAAGGCCGACTCTGCGCGTCACAGTTCTTGGAACTGTCTCAGAGCTGGCCTTAGAGTCACCACGAAACCATCGCAGAATAGGGGTCAGGTCAGATGATGCCACGATCGGCCAGCGGGCCAGCCCACGTTTCATCCTCGGGTTCACGGGCGGAGGCAATGGTCTGCTCGGCCCAGTGCTTGGCGGGGATGGTCTTGGGCTTGAAGGGGAACTTCTCGGCGCGCATCGCCTCGTAGGCGGCGATATCATCCTCGTGCTGAAGCGTCAGGTCGATATCGTCGTAGCCGTTCATCAAACGCCAACGCACATAGTCGCCCACTTCGAACGGCAGGGTCACGTCGCCGCAGGTGGCGGTGCGGGCTTCGAGATCCACGGTCATCTCACGGCCGGGTTCTTCTTCCAGCAGCTTCCACAGCAGCTCGACGCTTTCCTGCGGCATAATTGCGGCCAGCACGCCGTTTTTGGCGGTGTTGCCGTAGAAAATGTCGGCGAAGCTCGGCGCGATGACCACGCGGAAACCATAGTCGTGCAGCGCCCACACGGCATGCTCACGGGAGGAGCCGATGCCGAATTCGGGGCCGGCCACCAGAATCTGGCCCTTGCCGGCGTATTCGGGCTGGTTGAGCACGAAGTTCGGGTCACGACGCCACGCATAGAACAGGGCATCGTCGAAGCCGGACTTGGTCACACGCTTCAAAAAGACCGCGGGAATAATCTGATCGGTATCAACGTTGGAGCGGCGCAGCGGCACACCCACACCGGTGATCTGAGTGAGTTTTTCCATAATGCACAATCCTTTACAAATCAGCCGGCGAGGAAATCGTGCCGCGGATGGCGGTGGCGGCGGCAACCTGCGGGGAGGCAAGGTGCGTGCGCGAACCCTTGCCCTGACGTCCCTCAAAGTTGCGGTTCGACGTGGAGATCGAGCGCTCGTTCGGCACCAGCTTGTCGGGGTTCATGCCCAAGCACATCGAGCAGCCGGCGTTGCGCCATTCCGCACCGAAGTCCTTGAAGATACGATCCAAGCCCTCTTCTTCCGCCTGCAGACGCACGCGGGAGGAGGCTGGCACCACGAGCACACGGTGAATCGACTCGGCCTTGTGGTGGCCCTTCATAATTGCGGCGGCGGCACGCAGATCCTCGATACGACCGTTGGTGCACGAGCCGATGAACACGGTGTCCACGGCGATGTCCTTGATGGCCATGCCAGGCTTCAGGCCCATATATGCAATGGCGCGTTCAGCGGCGGCACGCTTGGTGGCGTCGGCGATGGAGGCGGGATCCGGCACGTTCGCAGTGATCGGCAGACCCTGGCCGGGGTTGGTGCCCCACGTCACATACGGCTGCAGATCGGCGGCGTTCAGCGTGATTTCCTTGTCAAACACGGCGTCGTCATCGGTTTTCAGCGTCTTCCAGTAGGCGACGGCCTTGTCCCACATCTCGCCTTCCGGCGCATGCGGACGGCCCTTAAGGTATTCGAAGGTGGTCTCATCGGGGGCGATCATGCCGGCGCGGGCACCTGCTTCAATGGACATGTTGCAGATGGTCATGCGCGCGTCCATCGACAGGTCGCGAATCGCTTCGCCGCGGTATTCGATCACGTAGCCCTGGCCGCCGCCGGTACCAATCTTGGCGATAATCGCCAAAATGATGTCCTTGGCCGTGGCGCCGGGGGCAAGCTTGCCCTCGACGTTAATCGCCATGGTCTTGAAAGGCTTGAGGCTCAGCGTCTGAGTGGCCATCACATGCTCGACCTCGGAGGTGCCAATGCCAAACGCCAACGCGCCGAACGCACCATGGGTGGAGGTGTGCGAATCGCCGCACACGATGGTCATACCCGGCTGGGTGAGGCCCAGAATCGGCGCGAACGCGTGCACAATGCCCTGATCGGCATCGCCGAGGGCATGCAGACGCACACCGAATTCCTTGCAGTTCTTTTCCAGCGTGGTCAGCTGCAGGGCGCTGGTTTCGTCCGGGTTGGGACGGTCGATGTTAACGGTGGGTGTGTTGTGATCCTCGGTGGCGATGAGCTGATCCACATGGCGCGGTTTGCGCCCCGCCAAGCGCAGGCCTTCGAAAGCCTGCGGGCTGGTGACCTCATGCATCAGCATCAGGTCGATGTAGAGCAGATCGGGAGCGCCGTCGCTGCCCTTGCGCACCAGATGATCGGCCCAGACCTTTTCGGCCAGTGTCGTTCCCATAGTGTTTTCCTCCAATTTTTTCGCGCGAAGTATTGTGTTCGCGCCTTGTTCGTGGTAACAGCCTATGTGTTCGCTTCCGGGGTGGCCTTCCACCGGCCGGATACTGAGATACACACGGATGCACCGTCACGATGCTCACTCGACGCACTCCCACAGCGACGTTCACCACTTGAGACACTTCACCGATTTGGCATTTCACTATGTGAGATGGCATAATCCTGTATATTATGACTGCTTCCATTGCCCAGAACGCCACGGCCGAAGAGCCGATCGACGACAGCCTGACCGATACCACCTCCATAGAAGCCATGGAGCCGGATACCGATACCACCAGCGCACCGAAAGATGACGGAGAGATTCATTCCGGCGTCGGCGTGCTTGATAAAACAGTGAAGATTCTTGACGCCCTCGAATCCGGCCCGTCCACCCTCGGGCAACTCGTGGCCGCCACAGGGCTCGCCCGACCGACTGCACACCGACTGGCCATCGCGCTGGAACGGCACCGTTTCGTGCTGCGCGATCAGCACGGTCGTTTCGTGCTCGGCTCACGTTTCGCCGAATTGGCCGCCGCCGCTGGTGAAGATCGCTTGCTGACCGCCGCAGGTCCGATTCTGCAAACCCTGCTCGATCGCACTGGCGAATCCGCACAGATCTATCGTCGCCAGGGCGACCAGCGTGTGTGCATCGCCGCCGTGGAGCGCGCCTCCGGTCTGCGCGATTCGATTCCGGTGGGTGCCATGCTATCGATGGAAGCCGGTTCCGCCGCGCAGATCTTGTTGGCTTGGGAGGATTCCGAGCGCCTGCACCAGGGGCTGCGTCGCGCGAAGTTCACCGCCACCAAACTTGCCGCCGTACGCAAGCGCGGGTGGGCCGAGTCAATCAACGAGCGCGAAGACGGCGTATGCTCCATTTCCGCACCGATTCGTAACGCTTCCGGCCAAGTGATTGCCGCGATTTCCATCTCCGGCCCGACCGGTCGCATGGGTTCCACCCCCGGCCGCCGTTACGCTCCGCTGGTGATGGCCGCCGGCAAATATCTGACCGACGCTCTGATCAAAGCCGTTCGTTAATCATCTAATCGTCAGAACCGTTTGAATTCCGTCACCATATAACTGCCAGATAACTACTGACATCATTAGCCCTTCTGCACGACTAACCATGCAGAAGGGCTAGTTTGTAGATTTACCGGCCACGCAGTAACGCTTTGATTCGGCTCCACAGCGACGGTTTGCGCAGCAGGTCGTCGCCCTCACCTTCGCCGGGCGTGGCCTGATTCACCGCATAGGTATAGGCCTTCTTGGAACTGGGTTTGCCGACCAGCTCACCGAATTCCAACAACTGCGTGCGCGGCTCATAGGGGTGACGGATGTCGAATTCAATCAGTCGCGCGGCCCTCTTGGCCGGCGCCGGGCCATAGGTATTGAATCCGCAGGTCGGCGTGGCAATCAGCAACAATCCCTCATATTCGCCCACAAAACCATTGCGATGATCATGCCCAGCCACAACACCGATGTATGCGCTGCCCTTAGCTTCAATCCCATCCGGCACCTTTGCTTCAACTTTTTCAGCGTCGGAATCGCAGTTGATATGACGGTCCCCGCCAAGATTCTCACCAACAGAGGAATCGCCGTCAACTTGACGATCCCCACCAATACGAGCGTCGCGCAAGATGGCAAACTCCTCGGACTGATCGGGGCACGAGATGCCCTCGCCCAGATAACCGCCCGGCTGCGTCTTCGCATCATCCAATACGTAATATGTTTCGGCGTGTGCACGGTAGCCCTGCATTGCGAAAGCCGTTTTGGCTTCCACGGGCTTAAGCACCTGGTAGTACTCAGGCAACGGCATGTGCTGGAATACCATCGTTTTCGCACCGATCAAGCGCGGCAAGCGACGCAGCAAATCCAATGCTCCAGCCGAAGGCGTACCAAATCCGCCACCGTGCGCATAGTCGCCGGAATCGATGAGAGCCAATCCCAATACATTGCGCGTGCCGTCTTCATTGTGTACCGGCAGTGCAAACGTGCCCGGCTCAGGCGTCGCGCATGTATATACGGTCTGTTCCGGCAATGGGCTGCCGACGGAAGACGTTCTCTTCCCCTCTCTGGAAGGATTCACACACCCTGGGAACTCGCGGTACAGCGCATCCAACGCGCTGTTGTCAAGCCCGCATTGGAAGTCGTGATTGCCGTAGGTCACTGCCCAAGGGATGCCGCGCTCGGCCATGGGAGCGGTGAACTGGCCGATCGCTTTGCGCACCAGTTCGCGGGTACGCTCCACGGCGGAGGCACGCACCGGTTCCTCACTCCAGCGACGTTTGCGGAATGAGCCCTCAAACGCCGTATCGTATCCGGCGATCTGATTGCCGGTAAAAATCACCAGATCCGGGCGCGTGGCGTCCAGACTCGCCTCGATCAGGCGAATCGTATCCTTGGACACCTTGGGACCGTCCTGAATATCGGCCAGCTGCAGCACACGAAACTTGCCGGAATGGTGGAACTGCAGGCGGCCCAGACGCGCGGATATGGAGACCGGCCGATCGTCCTGCGCATTGGCCGGCTTGATACGGGGCTTGGACGACATGCCCTCGGGCGCACGCTGTGTTTCCGTCATGTCTCCACTGTAGTCCATGCGAGTCCATACGCATTGTCCCGTGCGTACCGGCCCATACGTACCATACCGTACCGCTCCGCAGCCAGCGCAACCTTCACGGTTCAACTGCCAGGTTGCACGATTGGCCTGTCGGTTTGCACGGTTGACCTGCAGGATTGCACAGTTGGCCTGCGGAATTGTTACGTAGGTACGTGATAACTTCGCAGGCCAACCGTGCAAACCAACAGTCGAACTGCACAAACCGACAGGCCAAGCCCGTTTGGTTCCTATAACCCATAGCCCCCCAGCTCAGAAATATGCCCAGACAAACGAAAAGGCCCGCCGGAGCGGGCCTTTCGACAAGTTCAACACACAAAGCAGAATCTCTACACAACAACATCGTTGCAACGGTAAGTCTTTCCAATGCCCGTTCAACGTAATAGCCTCTTGGCCATACACTCTTTGTGGGCTCTGCTCTGTTCAGTTGTTCTTGTAGTTCATAATCTATTCGCGCATCCTCCATCCTGCAAGCTGGCACAGGCTATTGTGCGGTTTTTATCGCAACTGTTCGCTAGGGCACAGCAAATCTCATCAAACGATCGATGCCGTTCACATCGAACGCGATTGATGTTCGCTTTTGTGACTTTCAGCCCTTCGCAGCGGCGTGTCGCATGCACGACACGCAAACAAGTGAACGGCCGTTGAATTCTCGCGCGCCGCGGCGCTTCAGGACCACGCCCAAGCCTAGGATGGCTATATGGCACAGATATTTGACGCACCCTCGAAGGCTATTCTGCGAAGCCAAATCGCGGAGCATATAGCCGAAACCGACAAAAACGACCGGCGCCTCGACAAAGAAGGCGAAGCGCCGCTGCCCCAGGATCGCTTCTTCGACCGCGAGCTCAGCTGGCTCAAGTTCAACCAGCGTGTGCTCGAATGCGCCGAACGTGAAGACATCCCGCTGCTGGAACGCGCCAATTTCGCCGCGATTTTCGCATCGAATCTTGACGAGTTCTTCTCCGTGCGCGTCGCCGGCCTGAAGCGCCGCATCGACTCCGGCATCGCCGTGCCCTCACCGGCCGGCATGAGCCCGCGCCAACAGCTGCGCGCTATCAGCGAAACGGCTCACCGCCTGCAGGACGAGCACGCCCATTACGCCACTCAGGTGATTCTGCCGGCGCTCGAAAAGGAGCATATCGTCCTGCTGAGCTGGGACAAGCTCACCACCGAGGAGCAGGAACGCCTGTCGCGCTACTACCGTCAGCAGGTCTTCCCGGTCCTCACTCCGCTGGCCGTGGATCCGGCTCACCCGTTCCCCTACATCTCCGGCGGCTCCATCAACCTCGCCGTCATCGTGGAGAACCCCACCTCCGGCAAATCGCACTTCGCCCGTGTGAAGATCCCGGGTAACCTGCCGCGTCTGGTGCCGGTGGACGATATGACCGACGAGAAGCCCAAGGATGAACGCTACGGCTTCATCACCATGGAGAAGCTGATCGCCGCCCATCTGGAATCCCTGTTCCCGGGCATGATCATCAAGGAAGCCCACTCCTTCCGCGTGACCCGTAACGAAGATATCGACGTGGAAGAGGACGACGCTGAGAACCTCCTCAACGCCATGGAGAAGGAACTGCTGCGTCGCCGCTTCGGACCGCCGATCCGTCTGGAGATCACCGACACCACCAGCCCGTTCCTCTCCCAGCTGCTCGCCGACCAGCTCGGCGTGAACGCTGACGAGGTGTACCGTCTGCCCAGCCCGCTGGATATGACCGTCCTGTTCGAGCTTGGTGCCGTGGATCGCCCGGATCTGAAGAATCGCCCGTTCGTGCCGACCACGAACCGTCAGATCGCCGAGGTCGAATCCTCCAGGGCTCAGGATATTTTCGCCGCCATCCGCGAGCGCGATATCCTGCTGCACCACCCCTACGACTCCTTCTCCACCTCCGTGCAGGCCTTCCTTGCGCAGGCCGCCGCGGATCCGAAGGTGCTCGCCATCAAGCAGACCCTGTATCGCACCAGCTCCAATTCGCCGATTATCGATGCTCTGATCGATGCCGCGCACGCTGGCAAGCAGGTGCTGGCGCTGGTGGAAATCAAGGCTAGGTTCGATGAGGATGCCAACATCGCCTGGGCTCGTAAGCTCGAACGTGCCGGCGTGCACGTGGTCTACGGCATCGTGGGGCTCAAGACCCACTGCAAGCTCATTGAAGTGGTGCGTCAGGAGGCCGATGGTCTCAAGCGCTACTGCCATGTGGGCACCGGTAACTACAACCCGAAGACCGCGCGTCTGTATACCGATCTTGGTTTGCTGACCTGCGATCCGGTGGTTGGCCAGGATCTGACGCGTCTGTTCAACCAGCTGTCTGGTTACGCGCCGAAGTCCAGCTTCCATCGTCTGCTGGTCGCTCCGCGCACCATCCGCACCGGCCTGATCCAGCGCATTCGCCGCGAGGAGGATGCCGCGCGCGCCGGCAAGGAGGCGTGGATCAAGATCAAGGTCAACTCCGTGGTGGACGAGAAGACCATCGATGCGCTGTATCGCGCCAGCCAGGCCGGCGTGAAGATCGACATTGTCGAGCGTGGTATTTGCGCGCTGAAGCCCGGCGTGCCCGGCTTGTCGGAGAACATTCGTGTGCGCTCGGTGCTGGGTCGTTTCCTTGAGCACTCGCGTATCTACGCCTTCGCCAATTCGGACGGCCCGGCCATCGGCGAGGGTCCGGCTTCCGGCCCGGAGGTCTACATCGGTTCGGCCGATCTGATGCACCGCAACCTTGACCGTCGCGTCGAGGCTCTGGTGCGCATCACCGCCCCGGAGCAGATCGACGATCTGATCAAGTACATCGATCTGCAGATGGCTGATTCCACGCTCAGCTGGCATATGCAGCCGGATGGCAGCTACGTGCTGCACACCATGGATGACGAAGGCCGCCCGCTGGTCGACAGCCAGGAGTTCCTGATCCGCAAGCACCAGCGCCGCCCCTCCACCCACAACTAAACCCATCGTCACTTTTCCACACGATGCCCGACTTTCCACACGGAGAGCCGGGCATCTGTCGTATATACGCAAAAACTACGTAGCGTCAAACGTTTTGACCTACAATCAAGAAATGGGCACGAACAAGATGAGAAGAATCATTCAAGCAGCCGGCGGCATCCTCTACCGTTGGAAATCCGAGAATGATCGGCAGGCATACGCCGACGCTCTTGCCACCGCCGATTCCGCTGCGGATGCTGCCACACGCAGCAACGTATTGAACAACATTGAACTGTGCATTGTGCACCGGCCGAAATATGACGATTGGAGCTGGCCGAAAGGCAAGGTTGATCCGAATGAATCGCATCGTCACGCCGCTGTGCGCGAAATCGGCGAGGAAACCGGCATACCCGTGGCGCTGGGAGCGTTCCTCGGCGAAATTGAATACCCGCAGGCCGAAGAGGGCAGCAAACTACGCCATACCAAAGATAAAACCTCGGACGCTAAGCATGTGCTGTATTGGATGGCGTCGCCAATCAGTGACGTTGATAATATGAAACGCACGCACGCCTTCGGCCCAGTGCATAAGGCCGATGTCGGCGAAATCAACGAAATTGTGTGGCTGACTCCCGCCAAGGCACGCAAGAAACTCACCCACTCCACCGACAAAGATATCCTCGCCCTATTCGTGGATCGAGTGCAGGAGGGCGCGTTGGATGCCACGCCTGTGTTGATCGTGCGTCACGGTAAGGCCGAGGGCCGCAAGGTATGGCGCGGCACCGATGCCAATCGCCCGATCACCCCGCGTGGAGCGGCCGCGGCGTTCGCATTGAATTATGAGCTTTCGTGCTTTAACCCGGTCAGACTTGCCACCTCACCGTGGATGCGCTGCCAGGAAACCATGGAAATGCTATCTTGGCAGACCGGACACCCCATGATTGCTTTGGATCCGTTGACCGAAGACGCCTATGCGGCCGATCCGGAAGGCGCTTGGACGTGCCTGCTCAGCGAAATCGAATTTGCGTTGGATAGGCGTCAAGCCACGGCGATCTGCATGCATCGTCCGGTTATCGGTGGTATGTTCGAGCGGTTGCGCCCGATGTGCGATTCCCGCGCGCTGGCCAAACGCCTGATCGTCAAAACGCCGTTTATGCCGACGGGCACTGCGATGGCGCTGTTTGTTGCCAATATGCGCTCCGGTCCGCGCATCGTCGATATTCAGAAAGTGCTGCCGCTGGTGTATTAGTCGCCGACTCACCTAATTGCCGATTCGCTGTCTTCGCAGGGTTTTGGCTACCGGATTATTTGAGTTTCCGGATTATCCGAGTCCCAGTTTTTCAGCTTGTAGCTGTCATAACGCCATTACAGCAACGCCGTTCTCATACCGTTGTATGGTGTTATGACAGCTTTTTCGCATATTCCACCATCAATCATCGAAAGGCATACGCGTTGTCCAATCGTCCCGCCTACCCCGATTCCTCCAACTCCTCGGCCGCTGCAGCCGCATCCCACGCCGCACATGGCTCAGGGCTGGGCCCAGGGTTCGGTTCGCTGCGTGCCGCGGGCGTATCGTTCGCTCCCACGCAATTGGGTGCGGCACGCCCCTCGCGACCTGCACAGCTCTCCCCCGCCGTAGCCGATGGTTTGGCCGGCGGCCTTGACCCGCAGGCCATCAGCGAGATGAGTCATCTATCGGCGGCAGCGCTGCTGGATCGTGTGCGTCACAGCGAGGATCCCGAGGTTGTACGCAGGGTGCTTACGTTGGTCGAAACGGTTGGTGTCGATGAAATCGCCGAACTGTGGAGCGATGCCGAGGCTGATTCCCTGCCGGGCATTCTGTGGCGTTTGTATATGCTGCGCACGTGGATGCGCGCGAATCGTGATGCCATCGCGCGTCTGTGGCGCGTCGGCGAGCCGGTGGCGACCACTGCTTCGGCCATCGCGGGCGTGGATCAGGCCCCTACGGAAGACGATATCGCCCGATTGGCGGATTCGATTCTTTCAGGTGCGTTCGTCGGCGATTTCGCCGTCGCCTTGGAACGTGCTGCATCGTTTGTGGATGTGGTGGCGTTGGGATTGCGCGTGGAAGCGAAACACATGACCGAGCATGCCGCCGCAATCGTTGCCGATTCCACGGCCACAGCGGGCGATCCGCGCGATGCCGCAAACGACGAGAAACGCCTGCGCACCAAGGCCGCGCGCCTGATGCACACCGCCAGCAACCTCATGGTCACCGCCAAGGACTTCCACCATGGTGCCAACCTATGGCGTCGCGGACGGCTGGAGTAGTACTGGCTCGAGAAACAACCACTGGCGTGTGACGTCCAAGCATGCTTTATACTGGGAAGCCGCGTCGGACCGTGCTTAAGCCCCGGGCTCCATTTTTTGCCGCTGCGAGCGGCCCTTGCGCCGACAGGCGCTTTCGCGGTTCGGCGCTTTCCCTCTCATAAAAACATCGCCATCCACAACGGCATCACCGAAATCTTCTCACCCGCCGTTCCAGTATCAGCTCGTGCTATCAGTCATGCAAAAAATCATGTGCGTTTTATGTGTTCATTACCAAAAAGTCGCGTGACTTATATGCATGCGTGCAAAAAAGTCGCGCGAGTTTTATGCATTTCCTTGCTTCAGAAGGCTTGGAACCGTTGAAATAACACCAAATTTAGGCTTCACACCACACCAGATGATTACATGGCTCACGACACTGATACCAGCAGCCGCCCGCATCTGCGAAGTGCCGAGCGCGGCGTGGTCGCGACGGCGGTGGAAGCGCGTTACTCTTGGACATATGAGTATGGAACTACATGTTTTGAACCATCCGCTGGTTGAGCATAAGCTCACCGTACTGCGCGACAAGAACACCCCCTCCTCCACCTTCCGCGAGCTCGTCTCCGAGCTGGTGATGCTCGAGGCCTACGAAGCCACCCGCAATCTCTCCGTGGTGTCCACCCCGATTGAGACGCCGGTTGCCCCCACGCTCGGCAAGAAGCTCGCCGCCCCGCGCCCGCTTATCGTACCGGTGCTTCGCGCTGGCCTCGGCATGCTTGACGGCATGACCCGTCTGATCCCCACCGCCGAGGTCGGCTTCCTTGGCATGAAGCGCGACGAGGAGCACCCCACCCAGCAGGTGACGTACGCGAACCGTCTGCCTGATGATCTAACCGGACGCCAGTGCTTCCTTATCGACCCGATGCTTGCCACCGGTGGCACGCTGGTCGCAGCCACGCACTATCTGGCTGAGCGCGGTGCCAAGGATGTGACCGCCATCAACATCATCGCCGCCCCCGAAGGCATCAAGTTCGTCGAAGAGCATATCGATCCGTCCATCGACTTCAAGGTCGTGGTGTGCGCGGTCGACGAAAAGCTCGACGACAAGTGCTACATCGTGCCCGGCCTCGGCGACGCCGGCGACCGCCTCTACGGCGTCATCGACTAGAAATAAAGATTATTATTGTGCCTGCGTGAGATTACAACATAGTCTCGCGCAGGCACAATATAAATTGTAAATTTTACAAGGCGAAACGATAGTCGTATCCGGCACCATTGATATTTATTCGCTTGCCGGCAAAAGATATAGAACTATCATCTAGCCAAAATATGTGATCAATAGCTTCGTTGCATAATTTCTCAGAAGAGAAATGATTCCAGTATATAGACCTTGATTTGCTGGCCGCCCTTGAATACTCCATTGAACGCTCATCGATGGATGCAATATCTGCAATATAAGCTTGTAAGTAACAGTCAGATTTACAGTATTTCCAGAGTTCCAAATGAATCTTTTTGTTAGGAGAAGGACGAAAACCAAGAATAATAGCGTTCTTGTAATTGTCACGCATGAACTGTGACGGAACAGTATTTAACGCAGCATACCGAGGAACAACAAGGCACGGAGCAATAATCAAAGCCAATATCACTAACTTGCAGCACATCTTTCGTAACGAGACATCCATGTCACGAACCTTTCGATATATGCGTCGACACTGAGCACAACAAGGCCGATAGAAACGATTATGCACGCCTTATTCTACCTTAGTGATGTGTTGAAAACCACGGGAGAAGCAACAATACCTACTCCGCGCAAATTTGTTTCGCTATAATAACAGTCTTCACCAAGGAGAGCAATGCAGATTGATATTGTGTGCGTCGGCCGGATCAAAGAACGGTATCTGGCCGACGCCATTGCTGAATATTCCAAACGTCTGTCGCGCTATTGCAAGCTCAACATCATTGAGGTGGCTGACGAGAAGACGCCCGAACACGCCTCCGAAGGTGTGGAGCGACAGATCAAGGCCAAGGAAGGAGAGCGCATCGCCAAGCACCTGAAGTCTGGTGCATTTGTAATCGCCTTGGCCATTGACGGGCAGATGCTGTCATCCGAAGGATTTGCCGCGAAAATCAACCAGCTGGGCATACAAGGCGTCAGCCATATTCAGCTGGTCATCGGCGGTTCGATTGGTCTTGACGATGCAATTCTGAAGCGTGCGGATATGAAGCTCAGCTTCTCAAAAATGACGTTCCCACATCAGCTCATGCGCGTGATCCTGCTAGAGCAGATCTACCGCTCCTACAAAATCAACGCGCACGAGCCCTATCACAAGTAGCTACCGCCACCTGCTCACTGGTGGGCGTCGGGGACGAAGGCTTCGAAGATGTGATGGTCGAACCATGCATCGCATTCGGCGAGCTCGTCGCTGCTGCGCACGGTCCATGACACGGTGGTCGCACCCATCGCGCGCGCAAGCTTGACCTGCGGCAGCGCCCCACCGTGCCAATCGTAAGCCACGAAGTCAGGGCGAGACAGCCAGTCAAAGGCCAGCAGGCCAGCGGCCCATTCGGCCACGCCGGACTCCTTGACGGTGGTGGACCAGCTCAGCTGCCCACGGTTCACCTCAGGGTGGTGGGCCTTGTACCAGTTCACCGCACCGGGGTGGAAGGATTCGATCACATAGGGGCCATCATATTCCGCCAGCAGTGCGGCACCCTTTTCCATCAGTTCTTCGCAGCGCTCGTCCCAGTGGGCGTTGTCGTCGAACTTGTATTCGACAATCAGCGGCGCGCGACCATCGACCACGGCAAGCACGTCGGAGAACAGCGGCACGTGCTGATAGTAGCCTTCCGGCGCGGCGGACGGCGTGGTGACCAGCGGCGGACGATCCTCAGCACCGGGAAGCGGTGCGGCAACGGCATCGCCCGGCTTGGCCGTGGGATACAGCGGAATACGCGTCAGCTCGCTGTAGGTGAGGTCTTCGATGCGACGCGGGTCGCCGGCCACACGCTTCAGGTCAGGGTCATGCACGACGACGACTTTGCCGTCAAGGGTCAGTTGCAGATCCAGTTCGATGCCATAGCCGGCTTCGCAGGCGGCCGCGAACGAGGCCAAGGAGTTTTCGGGGGCGATGGGGCCGGGAGCATCCGCAGAACCATAGCCTGCCTTTTCCGCCATGCGACGGGCGAGCGCCACATAGTCACCGGATTCGGTGGCGTATTGGGCAGTCAGGCCCGAGCCGGCGTCATGCAGTCCGCGGTGGGCATACCACACGTCCGGAATCGAAGGCACAAAATTGCGACGCTTGTCGCTAAAGGAGCGCGGGGCAAGCGCCCACGCGGCGGCTCCGGCAGCAACAGCACCGCCAATCACCACGTTTCTGAACAGTTTCGACGAAGACATAGGTTCCATCCTTTCGTGGCCGGCACCCTTTCATGCCGATTGGTTGCGGCTACCGCCCAGCCTACCGCCTGCCCGCCCCCTGAAGCTGAAATTTTTACAAGGATTCAACTAACCATTGCGGAGTAAGTGGATCCGATGGATCCAGAGCACGATCGGCGTGCGAGGCCCGCAACGCCGCCCAACTGAAGCTGTCTAGCAAATCAGTGGCTTGGCAGGGATCAGGGGTCGGCTGCAAACGCAGCAGCCAGGCGCAGTAGCCGATAATCTGCTCCGTGCGAACGCCACGGGCTCGCAGCGCTCCCATATCCAGCGAACGCTCGCGTTTGGCCAGGCGTCGGCCGGCGGCGTTGTCAATCAGCGGCAGGTGCGCATAGCTCGGATGAGTGGGATTATTGGAACCGCTCGACGATTCTTGCGATGTTTCACAGGATGTTCCACGCAGTGTTTCACGTGGTGTTTCACGATTTTGACCGCTTGAACCGTCTTGGCTGCTTTGCCGCGCGCATTCAGGAACGAATCCGGCATCCAGCAAGCACCGGCGAATCCACATCTGCAGCGCAGTGGAACGCAGCAAATCACGCCCGCGCACGATATCATCCACGCCCATGTCAAGATCGTCGACGACAACCACCAGCTGGTAGGCGAACAGTCCATCCGCGCGACGAATCACCGAATCGCCGACCATGCGCGGCAGATTGAACAGCTGCGGGCCGAACACCTTATCCGCGAACCCCACAAAAGCATCGGCGGCGACTTTGGGCGGCTCGGCCCACTCGCCAGGCATCACAATGCGCAGCGAATGGCGATCCCCACGATCCAGACGCGCCTGAACCTCGTCCGGATGTTCGTTAATCAAGCGACGGCAGGTGCCGGGATACACCATGAACCCGTCACCCTCGTTGGGCGCCGATGCCGCGCGAAGATCCGCCCGCGAACAGAAGCAGGGATACAGCACCCCCGCGCGGCCTAAGCAATCCAATGCCTCCACGTACCGTGCCTGTCGATCGGGCGAAGACTGGTAAACGGGCTCACCATCCCAGTCGAGCCCCAACCAAACCAGATCGTCCATCATGAGCCGGTCGGCGTCGGGCAGCACGCGCGGGGTGTCGATGTCTTCGATGCGCAACAGCATGCGTTGGCCCTGCGCGCGGGCGGACAACCATGCGCCCAGCATCGCATAAATGTTGCCAATGTGCATACGCCCCGAAGGCGTGGGAGCGAACCTACCTGTCATGCCATATGACCTTACCCGCGCTGACGGTCATCATCAGCAATCACCATTATGACCACATGCCATTGCTATACGCCGGTATTGGCGCATGCTTCAGTAAACTGGCCAGCAGCAAGCGTTCGCACGCGTCGCAGAGAAGGGACACTCATGACAAGCAACGAAGCCACGCCAAATTCGTCGAACGAACCCCGATCCGGTGCACAACAGCCACAACCCGCGCAACAGCCTTACCCAAGACAATGGCCACAGCAGCAAGCACCTTATACTCCGCAATCTGGTTATATGCCACAGCAGTCCGCCTATGTTTCGCAACCAGCCCAACCACCGTATGGTTACGCACCGCAACAGCAAGCACCTTATGCCCAGCAGCCTGGACAGCCGCAACCGACGTACGGCATGGCACCTAACCTTGCTAACCACACCAGTCATGCCAAGCCGAAGAGGCCGTGGAACAAGGGGAAGAAGCTGGCTGCGATTATCGCCGCTATTGTGGCGGTTGTGCTGGTGGTCACCGGTGGCACCATAGGTTTCTTTGTCTGGAAAAAGGCCAATTCCCCGATCACCATGACTAAGGAACAGGCCTACGGCGACTACTTCGATACATCGAAATACGAGCTTTTGGATCCGGTTATTGATGTGGACGCGGAATACGAATGGCGTATCCCGTTCAACTCTTCGGTTGATCTCAAGCAGGTTGCCAAGGACGCCGGTTTGAGCGACAAGGCCCTTGAGACCGTGTCTGAGTATGCCGACGAAGAACTGGGCGACACCGGCTGCTTGGTGGCTTGCGTGTTCGCGGACCCAAATCTGACGCTTCCTGTGGAGATGTTCAGCAGCAGAACGCCCAACGATCAAGGGAATGGTTCGGTGGAGGGTGCCGACGCCTTTGTTGCCGTATCAGGATCTCACGAACTCGCTAATGGCGACTACGGATGGTCCGGATTCCCCGCCTACTACATCGTGCACTATGTCGATGCCGACGGCAAGAAACTTGACAAACCGCAGGTGCGTCTATTCACCGTACGCGACGACAACGCGGGCACGCTGCCGACCACGACGTCGATCACCACCAGCGTTGATGGCCGCGGTGTGTTCGGCGCCCGCTGGGATCCGGTGGAGGGCGCCAAGCAGTACCGGGTCGATCTGATCATCGACGGCAGAACCGACGATGTCCCCTATATGCCGATCACGCGAACGACCATCACCACCGTGGATTCCACGGAAATGAACCTGTTTGACTCCCCCGGCTTCTGCGGCATCGGGGACGGAAGCGGTGACAAGAAAACCGGCGAGGAATGCCGCGACACGACCAAGGACGACGCTGGTTTCGAACGCGGGTATCAGATTATGAACGGCCAGCTCGCCGGTATCAACCGGCAGAACGAAGACGACATACTCACCTGTGCCCTCGACTCAGGCACCTACTGCACCGACCGTTACGGCAACGACTCCACCTTTGATGTCAAGACGGATAATTTCCCGGCATGGCTTGCGGTCACCGCCATCGATGAGAAGGGCAGGGAGGGTCTCACCCAAACGACGTCCATCAACTCGATACTCGGCCAGGTTCCAATCAAGGCGGCCGGCCAAGCCGAGTTGAACGCCGACCTAGAGGGCATGCAAAAGTACGGGTTCGACGTGGATCCTTCCTACGATCAGCTGTTCCCGAAGGCGTTCTCCTTCACCACCATGGCAGACGGCCACACGCAGACGGGATATCGCACCTTCGACACGTCCAAGGCGGCGGCCGCGAACCGCGACGGATACTACATCCCGTACACCACGCCCGGCACGATGCTTACCGGCGACCTGCTCATCTATGCCTCGAATTGGGGCAACGAGCAGCCTGATGCGTCGCGTCTGCTGGATTTCTTCAACACGCGCATGGCCAGCTACGCCAATACCGCGCCACCGACCGGCTGGACCGACCCCCTGGCGTTCGCCCCCGACACCGATTGGAAGCCGTGGGCTTCAAAGGACATCGATTCGAAGCCAATCGGTAAGAACGACGTCGAGTCCTATCACCCGTTTGGCAGCACCGATTTCAGCAGGTATCTGGCCGAGAACATACTGGCCGGGCACCAAGTGATTGACATAACGGAGTTCCTGGCGTCGCCGTCCGCGCCAATCATCCGCGACGTCATGCGGGAGGTCAGCGAGCAGAACCCCTACGTGACTGCGGGGTCCGAGGATGTGCGAATCAATATGGTTTCACGTGACGGCAAAAAGCTGCTCTACGTGTGGTATCCGGACGGCTGGGCCAACGACGTGCAACGCATGCACCAGCGTGTCACCGAGGCCGCCGCGAGCGTCACAGGCAACGACGAGAAGACCAAGGCGCAGCAGATCGAGAACTGGATCGCCGCGAACGGCCAATATGATTACGACGCGTACAACGGCCATCTGCAGCTCAAAGCGCAGTCAGGCTCCAGCCCCTATGAGACCTACGAGCGATATCCGTACGCATGGACCAGCGGCATCCTGCTCAAGGGCAAGGGCGTGTGCGCCTCGTATGCCGATGCGTTCACCGCGATCGCACGCGAAGTCGGACTGGAAACCCTATCCGTGACCGGTGATGTCGCGGCCGGCCGACACGCGTGGAATCGCGTGAAGATCGACAACCAATGGCTGGACACCGACCCGACATGGGACGATCCGGCCGATACGTCGGCCACCGTGGCCAGGACGGACTATCAGTTGCAGCCCGTCAACCAGCTCAGGGGACATACGGCGGATGATTATTGGATGCTGAGCGAGAAGATCGACCAGTACGGCGGACGCTGATAGCAAACCAAAGGGTGGAGCCCCCCCGAAGCGGGAAGCTCCACCCAAAAGACAGGGATTAGGACAATCAGTCTTCTTGGACGTTGTCTACTGATACGGCTGGGTCGTCACCGACGAGTTGGTCGGACGCCCAGGCGGACAGCTCCAGGTGTTCGCCGCCGGTCTGGTCGACGAGCACGGTGTCGCCGTCGTGGACCTTGCCGGCCAGCAGCATACGGGCCAGCTGGTCGCCGACCTCGGTCTGCACCAGGCGACGCAGCGGACGGGCACCATAGGCCGGATCGTAACCGGTGTTGGCGAGCCATTCGCGGGCCGCATCGGTGACGTCGAGCGTGATGCGACGGTCGGTAAGCCGCTGGGCCACACCCTTGACCTGAATATCGACGATGCCACCGAGCTCCTCGCGGGTGAGCGGATGGAACATGACAATGTCGTCCAAACGGTTCAGGAACTCCGGCTTGAAGTTCATATGAACCGCGTCCATCACGGCCTTCTTCTTGGCGTCCGAATCCATGTCTTCGTTCACCAAGAACTGCGAACCAAGGTTCGAGGTCATGATCAGAATCGTGTTCTTGAAGTCCACAGTCCTGCCCTGACCATCGGTCAGACGACCATCGTCGAGCACTTGCAGCAGCACGTCGAAGATCTCAGGATTGGCCTTCTCCACCTCATCGAACAGCACCACCGAATACGGACGACGACGCACGGCCTCGGTCAGCTGACCGCCCTGCTCGTAACCCACATAGCCGGGGGCCGCACCGATCAGACGCGACACGGACGCCTTCTCCATGTATTCGGACATGTCGATGCGCACCATGGCCTTCTCGTCATCGAACAGGAAGTCGGCGAGCGCCTTCGCGAGCTCGGTTTTGCCCACGCCGGTGGGGCCCAAGAACAGGAAGGAACCGGTCGGGCGGTTCGGGTCGGAGATGCCGGCACGCGAGCGACGCACCGCGTCGGACACGGCGGCGATGGCTTCCTTCTGACCAATCACGCGCTTGCCAAGGTAGTCCTCCATGTGCAGCAGCTTCTCGTTCTCGCCTTGCATCAGGCGGCCAACGGGAATACCCGTCCAGTCGGAGACGATTTCGGCCACCGAGTCGGCGTCCACACGGTCGGGCACCATCGGCTCGCTGGTCGGAGTGCCGTCCGTCTCGCCCTTGTCGGCCTTGGACTCGGCGTCCGCGTTCTCGGCGGCAGCAAGCTCCTTCTGAATGGCCGAAATGTCGCCGTAGAGAATCTTGGAGGCCTTGGCCAGGTCGCCTTCGCGGGTGGCCTTGTCGGCCTGCACGCGCAGGTCATCGAGCTGGGCACGCAGGTCGCCGACCTTGTTGTGGCCGGCCTGTTCGGCGTCCCAACGAGCCTTCAGGCCAGACAGCTTTTCGCGTGTATCAGCCAGTTCGGCCTGCAGCTTGCCCAAGCGATCCTTGGATGCAGGATCCTCAGCCTTCTTAAGCTGCATCTCCTCCATTTCCAGACGCGTGACCTTGCGCTGCAGTTCATCGATCTCCTCCGGGGAGGAATCAAGCTCCATACGCAGGTGCGCGGCGGCCTCATCGACCAAATCAATGGCCTTATCCGGCAGTTGACGGCCGGAAATGTAGCGGTTGGACAGGGTTGCGGCGGCGACCAGCGCGTCATCACCGATTGTCACCTTGTGGTGCGCTTCGTAACGCTGCTTCAAGCCACGCAGGATGGCGATGGTGTCTTCCACGCTCGGCTCGCCGACGAACACTTGCTGGAAGCGGCGTTCAAGGGCCGGGTCCTTTTCGATGTTCTCACGGTATTCATCGAGGGTGGTGGCACCGATCAGGCGCAGTTCGCCGCGGGCCAGCATAGGCTTCAACATATTGCCGGCGTCCATGGAGCCTTCGGCAGCGCCCGCGCCGACAATGGTGTGGATCTCGTCGATGAAGGTGATGATCTGCCCGTTGGCGTTCTTGATTTCGTTCAGCACGCTCTTCAAGCGTTCCTCGAATTCGCCACGGTACTTCGAACCGGCAACCATCGACCCCAGATCCAGTGAAATCAGCTTCTTGCCTTGCAGGGTGGTGGGCACGTCGCCGGCCACGATACGCTGGGCCAGGCCTTCGACCACGGCCGTCTTGCCGACGCCAGGCTCGCCGATCAGCACCGGGTTGTTCTTGGTGCGACGGGACAGAATCTGGATGACGCGACGGATCTCCTGGTCACGGCCGATCACCGGGTCAAGCTTGCCTTCCTTGGCTGCGGCGGTCAGGTCGGTGGAATACTTCTCAAGGGCCTTGTACGAGCCTTCCGCGTCGGGGCTGGTGACTTTCGCACCGCCGCGCACGCCGGGTACGGCCTTGCGCAGGGCGTCCACGGACGCACCGTGCTTGTCAAGAATGTCAGCGGATTGGTTCGGCTTGCTGGCTGCGATACCGATCAAAAGGTGCTCGGTGGAGACGTATTCGTCGCCCATCGCCTGCATTTCTTTCTCGGCGGCAGCAAGCGCGGCGGTCAGCTGACGGCTGGCCTGCGGCTGGGAAGTGGTCGAACCGGAAGCGCTGGGCAGCGCGACCAAGGCGTTGCGCACTTCAGCGCCAATAGCCTGGGCGTTGCCGCCGGCGGCCTCGATCAGCGTGCGGGCCACGCCGTTTTCCTGACGCAGCAAAGCGTCGAGCACATGCAGGGTTTCGACCTGTGCGTTGCCTGCGGCCGAAGCGCTCTGGATGGCATCGCCGATGGCCTCTTGGGCCATGGTGGTGAACTTCTGTTCCATATCGTTTCCTCCATATCATGCGTCATGCCGGCCGGCGTCGCCGCGCGGAACTTGGGCGGGACGGGCCTGGCACGGCGCTATTCGTCGTGTTCTGATATGGTCAACCGACCTGGAACTCATTCTATTCCCAAAACTTGAGTGTATGTGACTCAAGTTTTGTTTTCTGTCGTCGGCGGCGGCCTTTGTGAGGTACGCAACACTAGTCCGGAAGCCACCTGCGGCGGGCCAAAATGCCCGCTCAACTACAATGGAAGTATCTTTTGCAGTATCTCTATGCAAGGAGGCAGAGATGCAGTACACACCAATCCGCAACGCTTTGGGCACAGGCCTCGCGGCGATTGTGGCGGTACTGGCCATTGCCGGAACGACCGCTTGCGGTGGGCCGGCCGACAACGGCACCAGCAGCAACGCCGGCAAACAGCAGAACCAGCAAAGCCAGCAATCGCAACAAAGCGACGGTAACGATACAACAGATAAAGGTACCGGCAACGGCACCAGCACAACCAATAACGGAAATACTGGGACGTCCAGCAACGGTTCCGCAGCTGGCACCGGAGCGAACGCGACGCCCCTGAACGCTCAGTCCACGCCGGACGAAATCAAAGCTTACGTCGACTCCCTGCAGGTCGGCACCGACGGTTCGTCCGACACCTACCGGTCCATTCCGGACGTCAACATGGCGGAAACATACTATGAATGCAGCCCACAGCAGGGCGGTTCGGACCTGACATGGAGCACTGGCCCGAACGCCGAATACGTGCGTTTCACCACCGGCAGCATGTGGACCGACACCATGCCGATGACATTGCAATGCGCCATCGACGACGTGGACATGCCCGCCGACATCATCAGCCGCATCAGCACGGACCAGTCCGGCACCTGGCAGTTCGCGCAGTGGACAGATGACGACGACCGGTCCGTGGAGGGCCAGGTGCTTTGGAATCGGTCCGGGGCTGCAGCTGACGTGGTGATTATTGATATTGATGATTGATGGGTCGTCTTCGTTGCGTTTGCTGAGGTCGGTAGGTTAGTGGACTGACGGATCGTCGGACGACGGAACGATACCAATAGACCGATAGACCAGCGGACCGAAGGACGACAGGCAGACAGACACTACACGACGGTCGTGCGACGGTTACAAAATTGGCCGTGCGCGGTTACTTGCCACGCACGGCCAATTTCTTGTATCTACTGTTGTTTATTGCGTCCGCTAGCCGCGTCAATCAGCCAGCCGCGACGTCAGCCGCGCACGACCACGTTGCGCAGAGAACCGATGCCTTCGACATGGACGATGGCTTCGTCGCCGGGGCCAAGGTGGCCGGAGGCGTTCGGGGTGCCGGTCAGAATCACGTCGCCGGGCAGCAGGGTGGAGAAGCTAGAGATCGCAGCAATCTGCTCCGGGATACCGTGGATCAGGTTCGCGGTGGTGCCGGAAGCCATTTCAACGTCCTTGCCGTTGAGGGTGAAGGAGATCTTGGCGTCGCGCCAGTTGAGGTCGTCGCGCATTACAATCCACGGGCCAAGCGGGCAGGAGGTGTCGAAGCCCTTGGCGCGCGTCCACATCGGGTCCTTGCCCTGCAGGTCGCGCAGCGTCACGTCGTTGACGCAGGTGAAGCCGAGCACATAGTCCATGGCCTCGTCCACCGAGACGTTCTTGGCGATACGGCCCATGACCACGGCCACTTCGGGCTCGAAGTTCATGTCGTTGGACTCTGCCGGGTAGACGATCGGATCGTCCGGGCCGATCACGGAGGTGGAGGGCTTGGTGAAGATCATCATGTCTTCGGGCGCGTGGGCGATGTCGGAATGGCCGGCTTCGTGCATGAACTGGGCGTGCGCCTCGTAGTTCTTGGCCAGGCCGAACACCTTGGAGGGGATCACCGGGGCGAGCAGGCGAATGCCGTCGCCGTCCACCGGGTAACGATTGCCGGTCGGCTTGACCTGGCCGCCCGCCAGCGGGTGACCGTCCAGTTCGACGAGGTAGTCCTTGCCGTCCGTCTCGTCGGTCTGAACGAAGGCATAGCGCGGCGAATCATTGAGCGAAAATCGTGCAAGTCTCATAGTCATGTTTTAAGATTACGCCCGGCCACGGCCAGGATTGTGGCGGTTTAGGCCTAATGCCATCTGTCACCCGCTCATCATTTTCAACTGCGAAATGCAAACAATCTTATCCGCAACGTCTCATCGACCGAGTTGCCCACCACACACAAAGAGCATATATAGTTGTTAAAGAATAAAAACGATACTATATATAGTAAAAACACTGTAAAATTGACACACTCAACCCAAAACTGATATGCTTCTATCCGCATGAACGAGGGATGACTCGACCGGCTCTTGTGGCGTGAAGCGGTCTCCCAGAAAGCGGGCAAACCTCACTGTTTGCCCGCTTTTTCTTTTGCAAGGAGGCGCGATGACAATCGAACAGACCAAGTCCCCCGCAACGACACCTAGACGCCGCGCCATGACTGCAGATGAGCAATGTGACGTTATGGCTCGTCATGGCATCACATTCCAGCAATGCAGCAGAGAAGCAGCTAAACAATTTCTACAAGATAACACGTACTTCTTTAAATTAAAAGCATTCGATAAAAATTTTCAACGAGATGCCGATGGCCAATATCAAAATTTAGATTTTGCTTATCTTCGTGATTTGTCCACCATTGATTTTGAGTTGAGAATTCTAATCTTGCGTATGACCGGAGATATCGAACATGCACTTCGAGTACGCTTCAATAATCTTATCTCACGTGTTGATGAAGACGGCTATCAAGTGATTCGTGATTACGAACAAGATCAGATGGCATTTTATGAGAGTCAAGGAAAACATTATAATCCCGAAAGCGTCTATCAGAAATCAGTATATACCAAGGGCATGATTGACAAATACCTCGTCGATAAGCCCATCTGGCTATTTTGGGAAACCTGTTCCCTTAACAGTCTTATTCATTGTTATCGTTCGTTCTTGAAACATCGCCAGTTCCAAGATATTACCTATTCGTTGCTTTATGGTGTGAGACTCCTTCGCAATGCAGCGTCACACCACAATTGCCTACTCCTACCTCCCTCAGAACAGATCAAACCAACCAGAGATCTCAATGAGCTTCTTAAACTGCTCCTAAATGGCAAAACTGAATTTGTCGAGCAAACTCTTCATCTAGCAGAAACAGATGCGCTAATTCATGATTTTTCTTGCGTATTGTTAGCTCACTGCAACCTTGTCAAGAGCTCAGCGATGCGGGCACATATCACCAGACAGATTGAAAATTTCTGCGATCGAATGAAACTCCATGAAGATTGGTATCGTAATCCGAGCAGTGGATGCAATCACCTCATAGAGCAAATGGACGCCATGCAACTGTTGATGAGCTGTGTTGTGGAATTAAACCAAAAACGTGGCAATGAATCTCTCCCAGAAGCGCAGATGCCCCTTCTACGCCAGCCGTACAGACGCCCAGTGCGTCATGGAAGAAGGCAAGCCAGCAAACAAGCCCGATTGTCGAAAGATTGAAGAAGTAGTATCCAATGGTTTGCACAGTACCATGGCATACTCGTCAGTAATGAATTCGCAAGAGCCGGGCCCTGCTCCTGCAGGGTGTCTCCGGCTCTCACTTCTGCACCCGCCGAAGGGGATGCAGCAAAGTCGTGCGGATAATCCGCGTTATTATGCTATCTTCTGCGCCGGAAAACAACCAAATCCCTGCACTCCCAAATCAAGCACCGTTCTTATTGACGCGCTGCGCGACCTCGCAAACAACAGCCAACATCAGTTGTTGATCCAGCCGTCGTTGTGTTGGATGTGGGCTTTTGATGGTTTATCGGGATTGTAGATCACGATGACGGTATCGCCCTCTCGAACACGGCCCATCACTGGGGTCTTGCGTTGTCCGATGGGGATGGGACCGGCCTTGATCACCGATGATTTCAGGGCAAGCGATTCGACAACCTCATATGCGATGCCGTCTACTTCATAGTGCACACGGATACGCCACGGAGTATCCATGCCATGAGATTTGATACTCACCACCAGACCGGGGCATTGCGCGGTCATTAAACGAATCCGCCCTTTTCTGCCCGGATTGCCCAGCAACACCGCCGCAACAATGATGACAACCGGTATCATCACCGCTGTGCACAGCACTATCACTCCAGTCAGCTCCCGCATCCAAACTCCCTCGTACAACAGATGTGGATGGGTTCTACTCTACCGAAGCTGCTCCTGCTTCCGCCCCATCAATCAGGCATTTTGCAAAGATTCGATGATCCAAGCAGCATGCCACTATAGCAAGCAACGAACAACAAACAGCACCGTAAAACAGCCGAAAAACTCAGCGCAGCGTGCCGACGGTGAAGCTTACGGCTTGGGCATTATCAGGTAGGGAGGGCACCATCACCGTGTTGTTGTCGGAGGCGATGGTCGGCCGGGAATAGCCGTAGCAGGCACCCAAGTAAGTGATTTCGCCTTTGGACCAGTTGAAGGCATACATGCCGGTGTTCTCCGACTGCGAGCCGGAACCCCAGACGAACCATTCGCTATTCATGGAGGCGACCACGCTGGGCGACTTCACATGTACCCATGCCAGCGGACGCTGAAAATCATCGGCCCAGAAACCGATATAGGTGCCCGATTCAACATTGCCGTTATAGAACGCCACGGCACGATATCCCTCGTGCGCCCAAACACCGGCAATGCCCCATGGACCGCTCCCCTGATTGCCACCCGCAGACTGTGCCTTCGACTGCACAGCATCAGAGGACGGCTTCATCTCAAACACTGTGTCACCGGCACCAGCAGCAGCACCCTGTTTGCCAACGCTACGCTTCAGTGTGGCATACGCAGGAAAGCCCGTGCTATCGTCGGTCGGCTGCGCATCGCTGGCATAAATCACACCATCAGCAACCGCCGCCGGATAATTGCCTTCGTCGATTACCGTATGGCTTCCACCAGCAAGAGGGAATGCCAGTACAGAAGGCGTCCAATGATCACCGTTCGCAATATTGGAGGCGAAGAATGCCGTGGACTGGTTGGCAGTCGGCACGATATCGCTGCCCAGAGCGGGAGTATCGTCGCGGCCGTTGATATCGATGGCCGTACCCAGCGTCACTGTTGTGTCAGTTTTTGCATCCCACGCCTGCACGCGCCAGTTGTCGTAGGCAAGTTGCGCGCTGTTCCCGCTCAATGTGGCGGAGCGCCATACTGCTCGATTGCCGTCTGCCGTGCCATCCTGCGGTTCGTAGAACGGACCAGAAGGCGTATCGAGCGCCTGCGCACCGCCGTCACGATCCAGAATGGCAGCATAATAGGCATTCAAGTTATTGGAATCAGGCGAAGTGGAGCCAAACACGTGCGTGTTGTCGATTGGGAACGAGCCGATACGGCTAAAGTCGCCACCGAAGGTCCACGAGTCCGCCAACTGCGCAGGATCGGCACCCTCACTGACTTCCACCAGTTCAGCGTTGTATGAAACCCCAGACAGAGTGAACGGCAAATCTGGCAACGCAGAGGCGGAGTCCGAATCACCTGAATCAGGCTTCACCGTTGCGCCATGCTCAGCTGCGCCAGTCACATTGGATGAGTCATTCTGCTGACGCCGCACATGCAGCGTTACAGCAACGACCAAAACCACCGCCAATATCGCAGCGATGGCGACCAGCACTGCCCAACGCCAGCGGCGAGATTCCACATCTGACGGATGCTCAGACTCTTGCATGGCTATTCTCCTTCTGCCACGTATTTCGATCGCCGCCATGCCGCGTGCTATAGACCATGTCAGCAACTTGTGTCAACACACTGCGCAGCCACTGTTGTGCCAGCAGGCTGCGCAGCAACTTTCAACTCCACGACCGACGTACGTCAGCGGGTAGCCACGATGGATGGAGCGTCGTGATCGTAGGTCCACGTCATGTACTTATTGCGGAAATCAGCCAAATTGGTCCAGAACTTGGCGCTACCGCCATAGCCAGGCGCAGGGTCGACGAACTGCACATTGCCGTCGGTGGTGCTGAAGCTGTCCACAACGATGGCATGGCTGAAGGTGCCGTTGGCGTGACCGTTGGGATGCGGGCCACCGCGACGCTCATATTCGACCACAATCGGCGAGTAACCGGTTTGATACGAGTTCAGGATCTCGTTACGCAGCAGGTCGTAGCTCGGGTAGAGCGTGTAGTGATACAGATCCGTGCCCAAGAACTGGTTGATGCCACGCGTGAAGTCCGGGTTCCATACGCCGGCCGGTGTGATGTTCATGCGGTTGGCTAGATTCCAGACCGTGGTCTCTTCACCGGTAACGGGCGAACGGTTGATGCCTGCCGTGCGCAGCGACATATAGCCCGAGGTCGGGAAGCAGGTGTAACTGTTCGGCTGCGGGGTCCACTGCACGTTATGTGTGTAAGTGCCGCCAGGCATGCCGTTCCACCAGTAACTGCCGTGTTCAAAGTCCTGACGGGCATGACCACGGTCATTGTATTCTTCGGAGACGGGGAAGCCACGCGGACCATATTCGTAGCCTTGCGACTTGTACCGATCGAAGAAGCCATTGAGCACGGCAAATGCGCCACGGTTGGGACGCCAGTAGATCGAGCCGTTCTGGAAATGCTGCCATACGCCGCTGCGGGTGGTGCCGGTTTCCTCGCTCATGGGGAAGCCAACAGTCTCCAGCCCACCACGTCGTTCAAAACTGGTCTTGATATCGCCATGCACCGAATGTGTGCCGGTTTGTGCGGATGAATACACCACGCCACCTTGGAATCGCTGCGAAAAACCATTGATTCCGCCACGGCTCACAGCGGTTTTCGCACCGGTGGGCATGCCAAGATATCCGGCTGCGCCGCCTTGGCTCTGCCAATAGGCGAACATGCCACCATCAAGCACAAACGTCTTGGAATCATCCGTTTCGGACGTGGCCACAATCACACCGTTGGCATAGCTCTTCATAAATCCATATGAAGTTTGCACAGTGATGTTATCGGCCGGCGCACCAAGTTCGCTGCCAAGCTCGGAAGCCGCCTGCTGAACGCTGGGAACCGTGGAGCCGCTTTCGTACCAATAAACGGTACCGCCGGCAAATTGCTGTCTTACACCATCAGCTTGTTGCTGCGATGCTCCAGTAGGAGCTCCCAACCACGCGTTATGCAAACGATATTGCGCAATCGGAAGACTCATATTCATGGATGTATCCAGAGACCAACGCTGCGCTGCAGAATTATTGGCCTGATACAGCTGAATGTTGGTGCTGTTCGCGAAGGAACCGCCATATATATCCAGTACCCAATCAACGTTAATGGCCGAATGCAGCGTAAAGCCGCTGCTGGAACCAACAGCAATCCACTGTTGCGCCCTGGTGCCATTAGCGTCATACTGCTGAACATTCGCACCGTTGCGTGCAACTCCACCGGCCGCGTCAAGCACCTTGCCTGAATTGAGGTTGGTGAATGTCAGGTAGCCTTGCGCATCCTGCGTCACCATCCAACGCTGCGCCATAGTTCCGTTATTCCGATACAGCTGCACGTTCGCGCCATTGGAGGTCGACGCTCCCCTGACATCGGCGAGCATGCCACCCGAAGCCGCAGCCAGCCCATACACGCCTTCGGGGATGGTACCCATATACTGCTGCGCCAACGCATCAGCCTTGGCAACGGCCTCCGGCTTCGTATCCGCAGGCAACAGCGACCAACGTTGAGCCGCTGAACCATTGGCGGTATATAGCTGCAGGTTGGCATTATCGCCCAAGTTGCCGCCAAACGCATCCAAGACCAGATTGGTATTAATCGCGGAATGCAACGTAAAGTTGTCGGCTGTGCCGACTGCGATCCAGCGTTGCGCCGGCGAACCATTGGCTGCATACTGCTGCACATTCGCGCCGTTGCGGTTTGCACCACCGTAGACATCAAGCACCTTGCCTGATTGTGCATTGGTGAAGGTGAGATAGCCTGCAGCATCTTTGGAGATCACCCAGCGCTGAGCTTGAGTGCCGTTGTTGTGATACAGCTGCACATTGGCACCATTGTTCGCGGATCCACCGCTGACATCCATCAAAGATTGATTGGCAGCTGCAGCGGCGACAACATATGTGCCTTCAGATAGCACATCAATGTTGTCCGCAGCCAAATCAGCTGCATTGCGCTGCGCCTCTACGGCGACAGCACTAGGCGACATTACCCCCATAATCATCATGGCACATGCACAAACCACTGCAGCGGCCATGCGAATCGAAGCGTTGAGTTTCTTCATTCGAGCCCCGCTTGTTCTTCTCTATACAACAGCCACAATGTAGCGCTACGCAAAGACGCGTTCGCACACCCCTATCAGCCCCTATCGTTCTCTCCCCGTGAGCTCAAGCAAACACCTATTCCAAGCCTTTGTCTACCCCACTAGGAAAACCCGTTACAATGGCACAAGACCCAGCAACGTAAGGCGGTAATCATGTCTTCAATAAACCGTGAGCACGATCCTCGCATCGCAATATTCGTATCGGCGCACAAGCCAGCTGCGTTCCCCCACGGAACCAGTCTGTTGCCGATCCAAGTTGGCGCAGAGAATGCAGCATCACGGTTTAGCGATACCTTGCATGATGATGAGGGGGACAATATTTCAGCCAAGAACCCCATGTATTGCGAATTAACCGCACAATACTGGGCGTGGAAGAATATGGATGCCGATTATTACGGCTTCTGCCACTACCGTCGTTATTTTGATTTCACCAGTACCGCGCATACTGAGAACGATTACGGCGAGATTATGGATATGTTCATCGACAACCGCGCCATCGCCGAATATGGTCTGGATGATTACTCCATTGCGCAGGCAGTGCAAGGCTGGGACGTCATCACGACTCCGCTGAACGATGTGCGTCGCATCGGCGGATTTGCCAATCTTAAAGAGCATTGGGACGCCGATCAGCATCTCCGCCTCAAGGATCTGCGTCACTTGTACGACCTGCTCTGCGCCCGTCATCCCGAATATCGCGAGGATGCTGATGCTGTGCTCAATGGTCGACGCGCGGCATTCTGCAACATGTTCATTATGAAGAAAGATATTTTCTTCGAATACTGCGAATGGTTGTTCCCACTGCTGGACGAGTTTACGGAGCACTGGGATCACGTCGCAGCCGACATGCAAACGCTGCGCACTCCCGGCCATCTATCGGAGCGTTTGCTCAATATTTTCATCGCGCATAAGCAGCGCACCGGCGCGAATTGGCGCGTCAAGCAACTGCAATGTGTGCATTTCACCAATCCGGAGCCTCCTGCACAGCTCGAACCGTTGGAAGGCGATCAGCAGAGCATTATTCCTGTAGTGTTCGCCGCAGACGATGCTTACGCGCCCATGGTGACCACCACCATCTATTCAATGTTGAAGAACGCTGACCCCAACCGCCGCTATGACGTAATCGTGCTAGAGCGCGATATCAGCAAGGAAAATAAGCAGCTCATCACCTCGTTCCTTGCGCAATTCAGCAATGCCACCATCCGTTTCCATGACGTTAGCCGTGCCATTGCCGGGTTCAATCTGACCACGAATAACGCGCATATCAGCATCGAAACCTACTATCGATTCATTATTCAGGAAGCACTGCCGTTCTATTCCAAGATTCTGTATTTAGATTGCGATCTGGTGGTCAACGGTGATGTCGCCCAGCTTTTCGATACCGAAATCGGCGATGCCGCCATTGGTGCCGTGCGAGATCTCGACTTCCTCGGCAATCTCAATATGAAAGATGGAATCCGAGCAACATATGTAAGCAAGCAATTGCATATGACCAATCCATATGGCTACTTCCAAGCTGGCGTGCTGGTGATGAACCTCGACCGCATGCGAACGATTCACTCTGTGCATGAATGGTTGGAGATTGCCCAGCGCCCTGGGTTCATCTACAACGACCAGGACATTCTCAATATGGAATGCGAAGGCATGGTGCATTACCTGCCATACGACTGGAATGTGATGCACAACTGCGCTGGCCGCGTCGATGGTGTGTTTGCCTATGCCCCCGCCGATACATTCAAGGCGTACACGGATTCCCGGCAGAATCCGAAAATCGTGCACTATGCCGGTTTTGACAAGCCATGGAAGAATCCATGGTGCGACTTTGGGCCGCTTTACTGGCAGTACGCTCAGCAGACGCCATTCTCCTTGCAGATCACCGCAATGCTAGCTGGCATTAAACGTCCGCAACCTCCCGAGCATCACGAGCGCGCTATCGCCGAAGACAGTCCTTTGCGCAAATATGCGGATATTGTGGCTCCTTCTGGTTCCAAGCAACGCGAAATTATGAAGGTTGTCGCCAGAAAGATCCAAGGAAAACGATGAGATAATCGCCGAAACGGTAGTCAATAAGCCGTTTTCCATGTCACTATTGACGTCATCACAATGCCCGTTTGCTCTTTCATGCGAAAGTGCAAGCGGGCATTGTGCATTCGGGTTCATCCGTTACAATGACAGCTTGTCAGATATGAACTCTAGCAAAAAATGTGGTGACGCCTAGATGAACGACGACTATATTGCCTATCTCACCAAACAGGGACTTCAATTGAACGCCCCTCAACGGGACGAGACTTCCGCAGAAGCGTCGAGCACCATCACGCAAAAGCAGAAGCAGGAACAAGATCAGCAGCAAGCACAGGATTCGCCGCAGCCACGTGATTGGAAAGCTCTAACAAAATCCTACGCGTTGTCGGCTTGGCACGGCATTCGTTGGGCTTGGGGCAAACGCCCACGACTGTCATTTGCGCTGTATTTCATGGTCTTTATGCTGGTAACAGCTCTCTCTGTACTGCTTCTGCAAGCTAGCGTGTATGAAAGCAGCGATCAGAATAGTGAAGGCGGCACTCTTCACTACATTATTGAACAAGTTGATCAGTTCGTCAGCCAGATATGGCTTAATCACCAATATCAGGCGATTCTGAATTTCTTAGTGCTTGGTCTGATATATCTCACGCTTATTCTCGTCCTCAACAGATTCTGGATATCAACAGCCATATTCGGTTCGGCGATGGCTGCATTTGCCGTAGCCAACTACTTCAAGGTTCAGCTGCGCGGAGAGCCGCTTATTCCCTCCGATCTCAACTTCGTGGCCAGCGGCAACACCGGCGAAATCATGTCGTTTGTGCCAAAAAGCGGCGAGGGACTGGTGAATACGGCGATTAGCGCGCTTATCTGGTTTGTGGGCATTTGCATTGCCTTGCAGATTCTTGACCGTCGCGGCGCACTGATTCCCGTGCGATGGCGTCCGAGTCGATTCCTGCAAGCACCAAATATTGTCGCCGCATGCGCTCGAGTGCTTACCGCAGGTCTTAGCGTGTTGCTGACGTTCACACTGGTATGGAATCTCGGTATTCCCGGATCGTGGGCCCGGCAATGGGCGGCCACCTTGTCGGATGCTCCGCAGCCTTGGAATGGCATGGGAGATGCAATGAATAACGGCCCCGCCATGAATTTCCTGCGTTTGGTGCATACCAAGGTCATGGATAAGCCCGAGAGTTACAGCAAGCAAACCATGGAGGATCTTGCTGAACGTTACGCCAAAAAGGCGGATTCGATCAACCAGACGCGCGAGCATAATCTCACTGACAGCACTGTAATCATGATTTTGTCGGAGTCCTTCTCTGATCCGACCCGCGTGCCGGGCATTACCTTCAACGAAGACCCGATGCCGAATATTCGCAACGTCAAGAACACCACCACTTCGGGTCTTATGTTGTCGCCGGGCTACGGTGGCGGCACTGCCAATATCGAATATCAGGCACTGACTGGCTTGGATATGGGCAATTACGATCCGTCTCTGCAGATTGCCTACCAGCAGCTGGTGCCTAAGCAGCAATGGACACCGACATTCAACCAACTGTGGAATCAGGAATACGGCGATCAAGCTTCCATCGCGCTTCACCCGTATTATCGCGCCATGTATTTCCGCAACACCAATTACAAGAAGTATGGGTTCTCCCAATTCTGGGCGGTTGACGGCGACTACAAGATGGAGAATCTCTCGCCTATTGATTCCGCATGGTACGCCTCCGATCAGTCGACATATCAGAATGTGCTTAATGCCATTGATACAGATTCGTCCGACCAGCAGTTCCTGCAAGTTGTCACTATGCAAAACCATTTGCCTTACGACGATTGGTATCAGAACAACGAATTCAAGGAGCTCGATACTTCCGAAGGACTTAGCGAAGATGAACGCACGTCGGTGGACACCTATGCCAAGGGCGTGAATATCACCGATCAAGAGACGGCTGCATTTTTGGAACAGCTTGATCAGATCGATAAGCCCATCACTGTTATTTTCTATGGTGATCATTTGCCGGGCATTTATTCGAGCGCGGCCCAGGACCAGTCAAACACCACCAATTTGCATGAAACGGATTACTTCATCTGGTCTAATGCAGCATCGGGTTCGCAGGGCACCAAGTTGTCTGATGAGACTGCTGGATATACCTCATCCAATTATTTCATGGCACAAGCTGCCGAACACATGAACGCAAAGGTCACGCCTTATCTGGCGTTCCTCACCGAGATGCATCAGGCCATTGCCGCTATCTCCACTCCTACCGCCAGCGCGGAAAGTGGTGACAATCCTACCTATATGGATAATGCTGGTAACGTGATCTTGCCTGAGGATCTTTCTCAAGGAGCTCAGGATATGCTCGCGGATTATCTGCTTATTCAGTATGACTTGTCCGCTGGCAAGCACTACCTTAAGGATACTGATTTTATGGGGATGTGATCTCGAGAAATTGTGATCAGTAAACAGGTTGCTCTAGCTATGAAATAAGCCGGTGGATTGAAGAACTTGCATTGGTTCTTCAATCCACCGGCTTATTGCTGCATGAACTTTATTTGTTGAGTTCGTTGTTGATGTAGGTGTTGAGGGTTTTCTCCCAGCCGGCGGGCTGGTAGCCAGCCGCCTCGATCTTGGCCAGATCCAATGCGCTGTGGGTGGGGCGCGGGCTAACGGGGGTTTTCGCGTTCGCGAAGTATTCGCCGGTCGAGATGGGCTTGACCTTATTACCGTTGCCATTCACCCGGTCGAACACCGCCTTCGCGATGTCCGCCCAGGACTTCACCGCCCCGGAGCCGGTGAGATTGTAGGTGCCGTAGGGTGCATGGGAGTCAAGCAAATGGAAGATCGCCTCGGTCATATCCGAAGTGAAGGTCAGGCGCCCGTACTGGTCGTCCACCACCGTCACCTGAGCGAGGTCACCGGCCTTGACCTTGTCGGACAGCATCATCATGGTCTTGACGAAGTTATGGCCCTCGCCGATCACCCACGAGGAGCGCAGGATGTAGTGCTTCGGAGCGTTGCCGACGGCGATGTCGCCCGCGGCCTTGGTCTGCCCGTACACGCCCAACGGGGCGAACGCCTCCGTCTCCGTATGCTCCTCACGGGTGCCGTCGAACACGTAATCCGACGAGACATGCACGAGCGTCAGGTCATAATCCTTCGCCACACGCGCCAGGAGCGCCGGCCCCTGGGCGTTCGCCTTCCACGCGATGGGACGGCCCTCCGGGGTCTCGGCCTTGTCGACCGCCGTGTAGGCGCCCGCGTTGATGATCGCCCCGTACAGGCTCCAATCATACTTCCCATAGGCGGCCGGGTCGGAGAAGTCGAACTCGTCGATGTCCGTGAACTCGAAACCCTCCAGGTCATGCTCCTCGACATACTTGCGGATCGCGTGGCCGAGCTGGCCGTTGCAGCCCGTCACCAACGTGCGGCGCGGGCCCATCGGCTTGACCTCCTTCAACATCGGGTGGTGCAGGTCCGCCTCCGAGATCGTCGCCTCCGACAAGGGGATCGGCCACTCGATATGCAGTTCCGGGTCGGCGAGGTTCACGAACGTATACGTCCTCTTCAGCTCGAGGCTCCAGTGGGCGTTGACCAGGTACGTGTACGCGGTACCATCCTCCAAAGCCTGGAAGCTGTTGCCCACGCCGCGAGGCACGAAGATCGCCCTCGACGGATCCAGTATGCACGTGAACACTTTCCCGTACGTGGGGCTGCCCGCGCGCAGGTCCACCCACGCGCCGAAAACGCTTCCGGCAGCGATCGAGATGAACTTGTCCCACGGCTCCGCATGGATCCCACGCGTCACGCCACGCTCCGCATTAAAACTGATGTTGTTCTGCACGATACGGAAATCCGGAATGCCCAACCCCGTCATCTTCGCACGCTGCCAATTCTCCTTGAACCAGCCACGCGAATCACCATGCACCGCAAGATCCACAACCTTCAGACCGTCGATACCGGTCTCAGATACCTTCAATTCCTTCTCAAAATCCATAACCTTATATTTCCTTTCGCGTTTGTCTTCCGGCTTTGAAATCAACGACCAGTTTCATTGGATCGGCTTCCTTGAGCGCCAGCGCGCGGTCAGGCAACGCCCAATGCAAGCATTCCGGTCCCAACGCGCTCAGCACGAAGAACATGTCCCTGCGCAGTGTGGGAAATTCCACACGGAGCAGATTCTCCTGATGCCCGGCCCGGTTCCTCACCTTCCGGATACGACGAAGTCTGCATACCAGTTCCAGACGCAGACGGCGCTGACTGCTATCGGACGGGTTCCCCGGCAGAACGGCCCGTGGCATACGAGCCTGCTCAACCGCCCAAGCCGCTTCGATGTTCGGGAATGCGGACATCAGGACATCCGCCAACTCGGGATCGCCATCCGCATGTCTGAGCATGCCGTCCCACGCTCCGAAGCTCAGTTGCGTGAACACGTCGTCGCGGTTGACACGGTCGTCATGCCTCGGATGGGACGAATCCGCCTTCCACTGACGTTGTTTGCGCAACGCATCCTGCATGGCCTCGGCTAGATGATCCATCCCGTCGCCGTTGACAAGACGCCTTATTCTTCCCAACGGATCCAGGCCATGCACGTCGATCCAGTCAGCATACCCCGACACGCTCTGCCGTCGAATCCATTCGCACAGTCTCGCATCAATGGCGTTGCGAACCAAAACCTCGACATACGAGACATAGCCCATCACGACGGAGGACATCCTCACGTTCCAACGGTAGAGTTCCAACGCCAGGCGGCCCACGTCATCGGGATCGGACAATCCGCTGTTGCCGGAGGCATAGTCCAGATATGCCCTGAACCTCGGACCTCCCAGCAACGATTCGGCCAACTCAATATCACGATCCACTTTACACATCCGCCAATCAGTGTTATCCTGAATTTGTTTCTTAGGGCCGTCCACTTGTGGGGCGGCCGTTTTCATATCCGCCCCTCACTGTCCCTGCTGCTTGTAGCGGGCCTCGGTGGCGGCCTTCACCGGCTCCCACCACGCGCGGTTGTCCGTATACCACTTGACCGTCTGCTCCAGGCCGGATGTGAAGTCCGTGTGCTTCGGCGTCCAGCCCAATTCGGTCTGGAGCTTGGTGCTGTCGATGGCGTAGCGGCGGTCGTGACCGGGACGGTCCTTCACCCAGTCGAACGCATCCGCAGGCTGGCCCATCATCTCAAGGATCATCCTGAGGACCGTGATGTTGTTCTTCTCCCCGTTCGCGCCGATCAGGTAGGTCTCGCCGATGCGCCCTTTGGTCAGGATCGTCCACACGCCGGACGAGTGGTCCTCGGTGTGGATCCAGTCGCGCACGTTCTCCCCCTTGCCGTACAGCTTGGGGCGGATGCCCTCCAGGATGTTCGTGATCTGCCTGGGGATGAACTTCTCCACATGCTGATACGGACCATAATTATTCGAACAGTTACTGATCGTCGTCCTGAGGCCATACGTGCGCGTCCACGCGCGCACCAACATATCCGAGGCCGCCTTCGTCGACGAATACGGGCTCGACGGGTGGTACGGCGTCGACTCGGTGAACTTCGCCGGATCATCCAGGGCCAGATCACCGTACACCTCGTCCGTGCTCACATGATGGTAGCGGACACCATACTTCCTGACGGCCTCCAGGAGGCGGAACGTGCCCTCCACATTCGTTTTCAGGAACGGCTCCGGATCCGCGATCGAATTGTCATTATGCGACTCGGCCGCGTAGTGCACGATCGCATCATGGCCCGGCACCAAGCGGTCCAGAAGGTCCGCGTCGCAGATGTCACCCACCACCAGCTCCACACGATCCTCCGGCAGGCCCTTGATGTTCTCCGGGTTGCCCGCGTACGTCAGCTTGTCCAACACCGTCACATGGGTCTCGGGATGGTTGTTCACCACGTAATGCACGAAATTCGAACCGATGAAACCACAACCACCAGTCACAATAATGTTCTTAGGAGCGAAAACTTCTTCAGCCATATACCACAGATTACACGGGGGACGCACTACCAATTCGCCCCGATATACAAAGGTGGCTCGCCCCGATATCAGGGTAAGCCACCGTAATTCTCGAACTAAAACCGCTATATCAAGCAGTTCGATTTCATTTATCGCGCTTCAAGCACATTGAACGCAACATCGCCTTCCAGTTGCCATCCAAGAGCGACAATGTTGTCCGCCTCACCCTTGTCAGCAGTGTAGAAATGCTCACCGGAATAGGCGTTGTATACGCGGTACACCGGAACCTTGGCATCATCGGAAACGTACCAGGCGATTCCTTCATCCGCCCAACCCGCTTTCACGGCGTTGTCAATTTCGTTCTTGCTCAAGGTATACAGGTGAGAGCCATCGTACTTGTTGTAGGCACGGTACACCGGCTTGCCTTCACTAGTGGTGACAAACTTCACGCCTTCACCCTTCCAACCAGCGGCGATCAAGGAGTCATATTCCTTCTTATCCTGCGTGTACAGGTGGGTATCACCCTTGCCGTTCTTATAGGGATTGAACAGTCGGTACACATAGGTCTGGCCAGGTTCGGGCTCAGGTTCAGATGTTGCGTCTCCCGCAACCGTGGTGACGGATTTGCCGGACTGACGGCCCGTGACGGTGATGGTGTCGCCCTTCTTCACGCCGTCGAGCGTGATCGGGGTGGTCTGGGCGGTGCGCACGCGAATGCCGGAGACCGGTGTGGACGTGTCGGTCACGGTCTTGCCGTTGACGGCCACGGTGAGTACAGCGTCGCCGTTGAATCCGGAGGCGTTGGCCACGAATTTGCCGTCGGCCGCCGTGGTTTCCACCTTGGCATTATTGGACAGGGCCTTCTGGTCGTTGGTCTCCGACGCTAGGCCGAGGGCCTTGGCGATGGTGAAGAAGTTGTCGCTCTGATCGGTCAGACCGTTGACGCGCTGGGCGCCAGGGCCGGATGCGGCGATGCGCAGCTGTGTGCCGGTGTGTTCCATGGAGCCGTCGTTGAAGCCGACTTCGGGGTTCTCGGCATCCGGGTCGATGGTGTCGGCGGTGCCGTAGGAGACAATCATTTCTTCGCCGAGCTTGTTCTTGAGGATGGTGCTCAGGGCGTAGGCCGGCGCAGCGCCGACGATCTGGGAAGTGTGGGCGTGGTCGGCGGTCACGATGATGAGCGTGTCGCTCAGATCCACCTTCTTGAGTGCGGCAGAGATGGCCTTGTCCAGATCATCGGTTTCACCAATCTGGCCGCAGGCGTTGCCGGCATGATCCTGCTTGTCAATGGATGCGCCTTCGACCTGCAGGAAGAAGCCGTTGCTGCTCTTCGGGTTGGCCTTGAGCAGGTCGATGGCCTTGCTGGTCATGTCGGAGAGGGCAACGCCTTGGTTGCCGAGCCATTTGGGGTTGACGGAGCATTCGACCGGGCCGCGTTCGATGGTTTGCTTTTGAGCAAGGGCCGGGGTCGGGTTGTATTGCGTCTCCATGTTGCCATCGGCCATCAGGGCCAGCACCGGCTGGTTTTCCTTGTAGGTCAATGATTTGAAGGCGTTCACGTCGTTCTCAACGGTCTGGTAGCCCATGGCCTGAGCCTGCTGCCACACGGTCTTGCCCTTGTAGTCGCCGCCTTGCACGGTCTGACGGAGATACTTGGAACCGCCGCCGATGGTCACGTCAGCGCGGGTGTCGAGCAGCTGTTCGGAGATGGAACCGATGCCGCCGTTCTCCTTGAGCTGGCTGGCCAGACAGTTCTTCACTGCATTATTGGATGAGCCGTCGGTTTTGCCTTGCGGTCCGTAGCAAGCGCGTTCGGTGGAGTGGGATTCCAGCACGGCGGGGGTGGCGTCCTGAATTTCGGCGGTGGTCACGTTGCCGGTGGCCAGCCCCTTGGCCTTGGCGAGCTCGATGAGGTTGAGCTGGGGGTTGCCGTCGATGTCCACATCCACGGCGTTGTTGTAGGTCTTGGTGCCGGTGGCCCAGCTGGAGCCGGAGGCGGAGGAGTCAGTCACGGGGGTGATCTTGCCGACGTTCGTGTTGCCGGTCAGCTTGCCGTCCTTGTCCTTGGCCATGGCCGAATCGTCGGAGCTGTTACCCAACGAGAAGGTGGTGTATTGGCCGGTTCCGGCGTTCGTGTCACCAAGGCTGGCAGGCTGGCCGATCTTGTCGAGGCCATCGAACGAGCCGTTGACGCCGTGCAGGTAGTTGCGAGCCACGGTGATTTCCGAATCTCCCATGCCGTCACCAATGAACAGGATAACGTTCTTCGCGGAGGCTGAACCGATAGCGGCGATGCGCTGCGCGGCACCATGCACCTTGAGCTCGTTGACGGACTTGCCGTCAGCCGCGTTGGCAACGCCGGCAAATGTGCCTAACGTCGCAACAGCCACCAGAGCTGCAGCGGCAGCCTTAAAACCATGTTTCTGCATGTGAGTTCCTTTCGTCTCCTCACTCGATCATCGCGCCGCAGGTTCTTTCCATTCCATAACGAAAAGAACCGGCAGCCCGATTCATATTGCAGACATCACCGTATGGTTCCAAGGTCTCCGCCAGCTATCTTCCAGCTATCGGTTAATGCAACTTTGGGTGAATTGTTAGGGTTCTTGCTGTTGATCCCAAGCCTTGAACGCCGCACCCTCGTCTTCCCATCCTGCCGCTACCGCATTTTGGAGCTCTGTTGCGTCAATGGTGAACAGGTGTTCGCCGGTATATGGGTTGTATCCTCGCAACACGTCTGTGTCGGCTTCTGACTTCACGTACCAGGCAATGCCCTCAGTAGTCCATCCATGTTCAATGAGATTGTCACGCTCAGCTGCATCTGTTGTGTAATGATGAGAGCCGTCATAGCGGTTATACAAGCGGTATACCGGCGAGCCGCTGTCATCTTGAGAAACATAGAATACGATGCCTTCCGGCGTCCAGCCCGCAGCCACCGCGTTCTTGTATTCCGTTTCATCGGTGGTAAACAGATGGGATGATCCCCGCGTCATATACGAGTTATAAGCCCTGTATACCGGCACGCGAACTTCAGGCTTTTCAACTTCTTCAGTAACAGTACCGAACATGGCAGTAAGCACAAGACCCGAGGTCACTACTGTGTTCTCATCGGCCTGAACCTGCACACCCTGAGAATCCGTATAGAACCATCCAAGGAATTGTTGCCCCTCTGGTACCTTCAAGCTCTTGGTTTCACGCGCGTATGCCGTGTTATCGCCAAGCTTGCTGCCTTCCACATACATAAACATGTTCATTATGTGGGTGCCATCATTACGTTTAAAATAAATTCGGCACTGCGCACCGTTCGCATCACTTACAGCAGCATATGCAGTCCCATTATTATCCTGCGTCGCATACTCGCTGGCGCTGGCACCGCACACCACCGACAAAGACAGTACCAGCGCACAAATTGAAGACACAATGACAAGCCCGAAGCGCACGCCTCGGGCCATGGTCGTACCGGAATTCATCGTTCAATTCTTCTCTCATTGGAATGCAGGCAGAAAAGGAAAACTTAGCTGCTCACACTATTGCTGATTATTGCTGCTGACGACGTGCCAGCTGTGTATCCAAAACCTGATATGCCATGGATGACTTGTTGATCAACGCGAAATTATCAAGGCCGTCGGCATCTCTAACGGAGAAGTCACAGGCATTGCTCTCATTGGTAAACGCGATCATCTGGGCGGTTTCAGGATTATGTCCATCCCACTCGTGGATGGAGGCGATAAGGCGGAATTCCCCATTGGTGAACAATCCCATGGGAATTCTGAAATGCACGCTGTGTTTGCCGGGCTCAAACAGGTCGAAGCTATCTCCATAGGGAACGCCACCACGTCTGATGTCGTTCAACGATATGGCCACATAGAACGGCTTGTTTCCGTGGTAATCATATTCCACGGTAAAATCAAAGCCTTCCGTCAGGCTGCAGATGGGCTCCCCTGTCGGAACAACATGCAGCACAGGTACGGTTTCGTTCAGGCCAGTGGCATATTCGCCTTCCGGCTGTTCAGTAGGCTCGGACTGCTTTTTCTTAAGATTCTCCAGCGTATAGCGATCAGCAACATCATTCTTATTGCCGCTGACGATGATTTCACCGTCTTTGATCAGAATGGCTTTGGTGCAGTATTTCTTGACCGCATCCATGGAGTGGGTTACCAGAATAACCGTTTTGCTGGGATCTTTTTTAATGGCGGCAAAGAAATTATCGCATTTACGTTGGAATGCTTCATCACCTACGGCAAGTACCTCGTCCAACACGAGGATATCGCCTTGGGCTTTGATGGCCACCGAGAAAGCCAGACGCACCTGCATACCCGAGGAGTAGTTCTTGAGCTTTTGATCCATAAAGTCTTCCAGCTCAGCGAACTCCACAATGTCGTCATACATCGCGTCGATTTCAGCGCGGGTGAAGCCCAGCAATGCACCGTTGAGGTACACGTTTTGCCGCCCCGTCAGCTCAGGATTGAAGCCCACGCCCAGTTCGATGAACGGCACCAGTTTGCCGCGCACATCCACCACACCCTGCTCGGGCTTGTAGATCTGCGAGATGATTTTCAGCAAGGTGGACTTGCCGGAACCGTTGCGCCCCACGATGCCGAAGAAATCACCCTGACGAACCTCAAAGCTGATATCTTTGAGCACTTTTTGCTCGGTATATCCTTTAATGCCCTTGGTCCAGTTAAGGAATGCCATCTTCAGACCGGTGGCCTGTTCCGTGGGCAAGCGAAAGGACTTCGCTACATGGTCGACTTTGAGCACCACCGGTCGCTCGTCGTCGCTGCGGGTATTAGGCACGGTATTTTTCAGCGCAGTCATATCAGAGCACCTCCGCGAACTTCTGGCTGTACTTGCGGAACAAATGAATGCCCAGCCACAGCACGAGCACGGTGAACAGATAAGGAAGAATATTTAGGCATGGGGAATTCAGCCATTGCCATTCCGCCGGGACATCCGGCGTATCTATAGCACCACCCAAATCAGCGGTATTAGTCCACACCGTAGGAACATATTCCGGTGACAGCAGATTGTGTCGAATATCCATGATTGGTTGAGCGATGGGATTCAGCATCATCAGTTTGGCAACAATCGGATAGCTTCTGGCCACCATGGACAGCGGGTAAATGATGGGGATGGAGTAGAACAATGCCTGCAGCAATACTTCCCAGATCTGTGCGATATCACGGAAATACACGTACAGTGTGGCCAACACCAACGATACGCCCAAAGCCAGGCAATACAGCTGAATGATGCTGAATGGCACCAACAGCACACGCCATGTGAAGTGGGCACCAGAAAATGCTCCGAACAGAATAACGACGATAAGGCCAAGCCCAAGGGAAATCAATGCTCCGGTATTGGTGGCAGCCACGACGATGTAGTTCGGGAAATGCACTTTGCGCAATAGATCGCCGCGATTGACGATGGAGCTTAATCCCATGGTCGTGGATTCGGTGAAAAACGACCACAGGCAGGTGCCGCACAACAGAGAAATCGCAAACGTTGGCGTTCCGTCGGTGAATTTGAGGAATCGCACGAAAATCACGTACATGACGCCGAACAGCATCAGCGGCTTGAGCACCGACCACACCATGCCCAAAAATGAACCTTGGTAGCGCAACTGGAAGTCGGTTTTTACCAACTCTTTGAATACCACCACTGCATAGTGGTATTTCTCTTGGAGGTGTTTCATCAGGTTCTTCACAAGCGTCCTATCCTACTCACGCGAAGGCCATTGGAATGCTTCAGGCTCTTGGCTTCGCAGCATTGTTCATATTCTAAAGCACCGATGCCGGCCGCATGTTCGCGAAACATTGGGAGCATGAGGGCATTGCGCAGGTGTTATTTTCTCACCGTCACACGCACACGATCCTCTACAACCTGGCTGAGGTGCTTGCCATAGTTGGATTTGCCGTATGCCTGTGCCGCGAGCGCAAGGTCAGCCTTGCTGATCCACCCGTGCTCATAAGCGATTTCTTCCGGCACGGAAATCGGCAGGCTCTGTGAACGCTCGACGGAGCGCACAAACTCCGCGGCTTCATACAACGATTCCATGGTTCCGGTGTCTAGCCACGCGTAGCCTCGGCCCAGCGTGGTGACCCGTAGGGATCCATCCTCAAGATACATGCGATTGAGGTCGGTGATTTCGAGCTCGCCGCGGGCTGACGGGCGTACCTGTTTGGCGAATTCGACAACCCGGGCATCATAAAAATACAGTCCTGTCACCGCATAGTTGGTTTTGGGGTGCTGAGGTTTTTCCTCAATGGACACCGCTCGGCCTTGCTCATCGAATTCGATAACACCGAACCGTTCCGGATCGTCCACAAAATAGCCGAATACCGTGGATTGCCCTTGCTCGGCATGCCGAACAGCCTCTTTGAGCTGTTTGGACAGCCCATTCCCGTAGAAGATATTGTCGCCCAGCACTAGCGCACAGGACTCCCCGTCGATGAATTCTTCGCCAAGCAGGAATGCTTGGGCGAGACCATCCGGAGATGGCTGGATTTTATACGACAGGTGCACTCCGAACCGGGATCCGTCGCCGAGCAGTCGCTCGAAATTCGGCAGATCCTGCGGTGTGGAGATGATCAGAATGTCACGGATGCCCGCCAACATCAGGGTTGACAACGGGTAATAAATCATCGGCTTGTCGTACACCGGCAATAACTGTTTGGATGTTACCGAGGTCAACGGGTACAACCGTGTGCCCGAACCTCCGGCCAGAATGATGCCTTTCATGCATGCCTTTCTACCTCAAACGCTACTGTCTACACTAAAAGGCAATACTACCGTCACATCGAGTAAAGAGGACCGATGCCCGAGCTTTCCGTCATAATCCCCGCATACAACAACAGCAGGTATCTGCCGGAATGCGTACACAGCGTAACCAAGCAATCATTTCCCGATGTCGAAGTCATCATCGTGGATGATGCCAGTACCGATGATACTTACGACGTGGCGCGGCAGCTTGCCGCAAACGATCCGCGAATTACCGCGATACGGCATGACCACAACGCCGGAACTTTGGCTGCACGCCGTACTGGAATGGAACATTCCTCCGGCGATTTTGTGATGCTCATAGATCAGGATGATGAGCTTGCCGATGAATCATTGCCTGCCCTGATTGCGTTTGCACATAGTCATCCAGCCGATATCTATCATTTCGGCGTGCGCGTATCTGCCGCAACGCCGGCCGCCCAACAAGCGGCCCCCGGCATGACTGGTTTCCTGACGCCCCAGCCGCGTGAATTGCGTGGCGAAGACATTCTTCGCACGCAATTCGCGCAGGAACAAGGTTTCGACTGGCATGTACACCATAAGATGTATCGAGGCGACTTGGCACGTAAGGCCTATGCCATGAGCGCAAACACCAGGCTGCTGCTATCGGATGATCTCTATATGTGTTTCATTCTCGATTCCTTAGCGGAATGCTATCGTGCGATTCCCGATTCCCCTTGGTATATCTATCATTTGGGCCGAGGCGAAACACTTGGACAGCATATGTCCGTTGACTCGCTCAGTGAGCTTGCGCATAGGGACGCCAAGGCGCTGACGCTAATCAGTGATTTTGTACGTAACAACCACAACACCATACTGCGATCAGACTGGGATGCACGATTAAGCGATGTGCGCGATCGTCTGATAGAACATGCGATGAATGAATGGCAGGATAATCTTGCCGAACCTTTGAAGCATGACGGTTTAAACCATGTGTTGGACTGTTGGCCTGCTGATGCAGTTTGTGGTGAACTGTATCGATATACGAGAGATTATGCGTATGCCTATCTGGTCACTTCCGATCGCACCAGCACGAAAGCTCTGAGCGATGCAGACAACGCGAAACGCTATCTGGACATGGCGCAATCCATCGAACGAGATCATGCCACAGCCGTCAGCAATTCCGCCAATGAGCGGTATCACGCCATGCGTGCCATTGCATACCAGCACCTACGCGATTCAGGATTAGATATGCCGCCGTCTCATCGCCCGTCATTCGTGCAGCGTGTGCTCAAACGACTGATTCATTAAGCAATCATCCCCGTATGCCGATGCCGCCGGCGTTGGCTACACTGTTACCCAAACTTGACAAGTGAGGAACCATGCTGAAGATTTCCATCATCATTGCCGCCTATAACGTAGAAACATATATCAAGAACTGCCTGGATAGCGTCAGCGCTCAAACATACTCGAATATCGAGGCCATCGTAGTCAATGATGCCAGCACCGACGGTACCGCTGCCATCATCAATAAGGCAGCAGATGCCGACCCTCGCATCATTGTGGTGAATCACGAGCAGAACAAGGGACTACATCTTACTCGCAAAACCGGCGTCGAGCATGCCACGGGGCAATATGCTTTCTTCTTGGACGGCGATGATGATCTTGATCCGCACATGTGCGAACAGCTTGCTAAAAGCATCAACGACGCCCCTACTGACATTCTTCATTTTGGTCTGACCGTGATCGGTGAAAACGGCATTTTGGATGATGAATGTCAGGCCTTTGAACAGTTCAACAATGCGCCCACTCACGAATCCGCACATGGTGACATTGTGCGAGACATCTACCTTGAATCTCGCGGATACCGCGTGGATTGGCGAGTTACCCAGCGCCTATTCCGCACCGCATTGCTCAAACGCGCTTTTAAGGCCATGACTTCGAATCGTTTGGAACGTGCCGAAGACGGCTACGAATGCCTGGTTATCTCCGCAATGGCTGCATGGTACTCAAGCGCTAAACAATGCCGCGGATATAGGTATCATTACGGACGCGGCGTAACCGGCACCAATACCATTAGCGCGGCAACTTTTTCAAATTTCTGCCGTCAATTCCAAGCTTGCTTCGATGCAACCGATTTGTTCGTTGCGGATCATCCCGAGCTTGACTTGGATGGGTGCGCAGCAGGTTTCCGCCATAAGGCAATCGAACTGCTAGGCAACGACTGGAAAACTCGCGTCACAGAAACAGACAAGGCAGAGGCAGCCCAAGCCATGTCTACCATCATGGGCAGCGCTGTTACCGCACGCGAAGTCTGGCGCCATGTGCGTGATTTGGCTTGGAAACTCATCACTTCCAAGCAGCAGGATGCCAACGATCTTGCCACATTGCGTCAATGGTCGGCAATTGCCGGCACCATTAATGTGACTGACGGCAGTGCACAAGAGCTGGTTCGTTACGGACAGACCAAGTCACGTGCCGAAGAATTGCTGTCCGATCTCTCACGTGCCTCGGAGAAGCAGCAGTATGCTGATCAGCCGATTCGTATATTCGTCACCACCCATAAGAATGTGGACAAGCCGGCGAGCGCCATTCTGCAACCGGTGCAGGTTGGTTTGAAGTCCGGCTCCTACCGATTCCCATGGGCGTTCCAGGATGATGAAGGAGATAACATCTCCGCCAAGAATCCCATGTATTGCGAGCTGACCACCCAATATTGGGCTTGGAAGAATGTGGATGCGGACTATTACGGTTTCTGCCATTATCGTCGCTATTTTGATTTCTCCGACACTGAGCACGAGGAGAACCCGTATGGCGAGGTCATGGACGACTATATCGATGCTGATGCCATCAGGGAGTATGGGCTTGATGATGACACTATGCGCAAAGTCATTGCGGGATGCGACGTTATCACCACGCGTTATGGCGATTTGACCAAAATCATCGACAAGCACGATTCCCCGAAGGGTGTGTGGTTTGCCGCGGATAAGTTGCATAACGCCGATTTGCGCCGATGCTACGAGATTCTGTGCCGTATGCATCCGGATTACCGTCAGGATGCTGACGCGTTCTTGGACGGCAATCGCTCGTGTTTCTGCAATATGTTCATTATGCGCAAGCAGATTTTCCAGGATTATTGTGCGTGGCTGTTCCCCATTCTTGAGGAATTCGAACGTCAGACTGATATGAGTACGTACAGCAAGGAGGCGCTACGCACGCCTGGGCATCTTTCGGAACGCCTGCTCAACATTTATTTGATGCACCATCAGCGCACTGGTTCGAATTGGCGCACCAAAGAGCTGCAGTGTGTACATTTCACCAATCCCGAGCCGGAACAGCGTTTGCGCCCGCTATGGGAACATGCGCCGGAGCTCGCTCGCCCTGTGCCGGTGGTGTTTGCGGCCGATGATAATTATGTGCCGCAGCTGGCTACAACCATCTATTCGGCCATGAAGAACGCTTCGCGGGATCGTTTCTATGACGTGGTGGTGTTGCAGCGCAATATCACGTGGGACAAGCAGGAGCGCTTGCGTGATTTCTTCAGCCAGTTCTCGAATATGAGCTTGCGATTCACCGATGTGGATCGCATGATGAGTGGATATACGCTGTCCACCAACAATCCGCATATCAGCGTCGAGACCTACTACCGCTTCTTGATTCAGGAACTTCTGCCGTTCTATGACAAGGTGTTGTATCTGGATTCCGACATCATCATCAACGGCAATATCGCCGAACTGTACGATACGGAACTTGGCGATACCCTGCTGGGGGCCGTACGTGACATTGACTTCCTTGGCAACCTCAACGTCAAGGGCGGCAAACGTATGGAGTATGCCAAAACGACGCTACGTATGCGCAACCCGTACGATTACTTCCAGGCCGGGGTGCTGGTGCTGAATACCAAGGCCATGCGCGAACGGTACACCATCGAGCAGTGGCTCAACTATGCTTCTGATCCCGATCTTATTTATAACGATCAGGATGTGCTGAACGCCCATTGCCAAGGCAAGGTCACGTATCTGCCATGGGAGTGGAATGTGGTGCATGACCTTGATAATCGCGTCGGTCGTATCTTTGCTTTAGCACCCAACGCGCGTTACGAGGAATATCTCGCATCGCGCAGCAATCCGCGCATCATTCATTATGCCGGCTATATCAAGCCTTGGACCGACCCCGATTGCGACTTCGCATCGATCTACTGGCGTTATGCACGCGAAACACCATTCTATGAGCGATTATTGAAACGAGTCAGCGCAGCCACTGTCCGTTCCTTTGTGCCACCCGAGCCGAAGGATCAACATCAGCGGGCGATTGGTGACGCGAATCCGTTGCGCAAGCTTATTGATCCCATTGCACCATTGGGCAGCAACCGACGTGAATTGTTGAAGTCCGTTGGGCGAATGGTGCGTGGGCGGAAATAAGCCCACGCACTCACGCCCTCACGGACATCTCAATCTCAGAGCCTGTCTGTCATGCCCTGTTCTTGGCCGTGCTGTTCGGCGAGCGCCGCGGCCAAGAACAGCGGCAGCACGCATATCAGCTGCAGCAAGTATCGGGTCGGCTCTCCGCCCATACCGGATACCGGCGTCAACAGCAGGTAGGCGAACGACATGTTCACGGGCATCATCGCTACCAAACGCCGGAATTTGCCTTTACCCGGTCGCATGGCTAGATATAGCAGGAAGAACGGCACGATGGACGCCCACCAGGCGCGGAAAAACAGTACGTTCAATACTGGAATGCTTTGCTCGGCATCATAAATCGCTCTGGCTGTGCCACTGGCCACAGCGGTTTTCGGCCATTGGGGCACCAATTCGGTAATGGGATCGTAATACCATGCTGATTCCGTGCACACCACCATGTAGCTGGGCGAGCCATCCGTGTTGCGGAAGCTGAACCAACCTTGGACCAATCCAAGCCAAGCTTCAAAATGCCCCGCTGGGTGTTCGATGGTTTTACGCAGCCAGAGGTTGATGAAATCTCCCATAAGATCGGGGTTCTTCAGGCTCGTGCCTTTCACCGGGTCGGCGATGACGGGATCGTATGCCTCGGCAATCTGATCATAGGGGATAGTGAGAAAATCTGAGACAAGTTTTTTATCCGCTTCAGACATGCCTTCGGGATCATATTTCACATCGTGCGCCACCATCTGAATGGCGAAAGGAATCGTCTCCTGTTTGCCGCCCGGCTGCACGCCCAAAGCCGGCATCACCACCTTGGGCATAATCACCATCATGATTACGGCCACTACCAGCGCAGAAGCTGCCATAAACGCTCTGGCCTTTTTGGTCAGTTGCATTACGCACACCATAATCAATGCCGGAACGACAATATACACGCACGGTTTTTTGGTAACGCAGGTCAGCAAGCTCATAACGAGCAGCGTCGGGACGACCCACGGCTTGCTGCAGATCGTTCCCTTGGATCGCACAATCTCGACGAACAGCAAGCAGAACGGAATAAAGAACAACACCGAAAGCGTGTCTTTGGCTAACGATGTGAACATCACCGGGAACACCGGGAACAAGGCGAACAATGCCAACTGCACGTGGCACGCCAAACGGCTCAGGCCCAGACGGCGCGTATAAAGCACAATGCCTCCAAGCAACGCCGGAGCCGTCAATAGCTGAATCACAACAAGTATGTACAAGCCCAGAATCGGGTTATGGAACAATGCCTGCCCCAAATCCGCGAGCCAACCGAACAGGTAAGTCAAAGCGAACGGATGATGGTCAGTGAATGGTTCAACGCCATAATGTTCCAACAATTGCTTGGAGGTGTCCGACCAGTAGACTCCGGGGAACAGCGTAACGACATACGGCAGCCAGCACACTAGAATAATGGCCCACAGTTTCGTCAACGAACGACACGACCATCGGTAGTCTATCAGCGCGTTCTCGTCGCTATCCACACTCAAATCCAGTGCGGCCGCCCTCGCCTCACGGCGACGGCCCAGAAACAGTCTGCACGCATTGAATGCCACGACGAACAGCGCTGCGAACAACACCATGCGCACATACAAGGACACATTGTTCAGCGGCAGACGCCCCTCAGCGTTGGCAACTCCATCGCCTAAACCAAACATTATGCCCAGCAGCACGGGAATCAACGTGCGCCATTCCATAACCCCAGATTTGTTCACACGTTCCATCAACATCATCTTCACCCCGTTATGTTCTTTCGCCATGCACACCACTTCCTATAGACCCTTACAGTGAGAACAACTTGCCGATCAATGGAACTCTGCGCAAGACACAGGAAGCCAGCAAGCAGCATACGAAAATCATCAAAACAAATACGATATTGACCACGGTGACCATACCATGGCGCAACGTACCCATCGCTGCGAAACCGGGCAGTTGCTGCACTTTGGCAAACAGCGTAATCGCCATCAGATGCAGCATATAGACGCCGAACGTGTTCTGCCCGCTCTGTGTGATGATGGTCTGCGCAACGTGGTTGTTGGTGTGAATCATCAGGCATAGCGCGAGTATCAATATGGTCGTCGCAAACGTGGGCAGCAACCAATAGCCATAATCAATAGTGAGGTTGGTGCTCCTAACCGCATGCTGGAAACGCTGAGTGCCCAGCAGAAGCACATAGCACAGCACCACCGCCGCTATGGCCACGGCAGGTTTGATACGTTTCCATGGCCATGCTGTCGGCGGATTCTCCCCGGGATGTACCATGACATTTCCCAATATGCCACCCACAAGGAAATACAACGCCACATAGCCATAGCCACCAAACACGGTGAATTCGCTCAAACCGCCCAGTATGGATGCGAATTCGTGCCCTGATGCCGCGCCCAGCATATCGAGCAGCACCACCGCCGTATCCTTGCCCACAGTGAACGCGGACAATACCACAACCAGCGAGCGTAATGCCATTCCGCCCGCGTCAAACACCAGTTTGAGCGCCGGATACACCGCGTATACCGCAATCAATGCATGCATAAACCAAAAATAGCCGGTGGGATATGCGCCGAACGCACCGCCGAACTGGAACTTAAGAAAATCCTTGATACTGACAGGCTGTGTTCCGTCAACGACTACAAAGAACAGTGCGGCCAAGGTTTTCCATATGGCAATAATTGCCACAATTGCGGCCAATTTGCGGTAATGCTTACGCACATCCAGTTTTCGTGGCAGCAGCAGTGCACCGTTAACCGCGAAAAACAGTGGCACACACACCACGCACGCCGTGGTGGCTAACGTTCCATCGAGGCCGCCCGAATAATACCGCGTATAAAACGAATAATGCAGCAGCACCACTAGAAACATGGCGATGGTTTTCGCCACATCATAGCCCAGTATGCGTTGTTTCATCAGGTTCACCTCATCTCCGCCTGCACGTCGAGAACCAGTGTAGCGAGCGCCCTGCCGACGCATATGGCCAACGATTTGGCTATAGTGGGCACCATGCCCGAGATTACGAATCCGACCATTGCCGTGCTGCTGCCCTGCTACAACGAGGAAATCACCATCGGCAAGGTAGTGCGCGACTTCCGCACCGCACTGCCAAGCGCCACAGTGTATGTGTATGACAATAATTCCACTGACCGAACTGCCGAAATCGCCGCAGCCGAAGGCGCTGTGGTGCGCAAGGAGCCGCGTCAGGGCAAGGGCAATGTAATCCGAGCGATGTTCGAAGACATCGATGCCGACGTATATGTTATGGCCGACGGTGACGACACCTATCCGGCCGATGCCGCGCCTGCAATGGTGAGCAAGGTGCTTGAAGGCTACGATATGGTGATCGGCGATCGCCTGAGCTCCACTTATTTCCAAGAAAACAAGCGTCCGTTCCACAATTTCGGCAATCGTTTGGTGCGCGGTTCGATTAATGGGTTGTTCGGCGCGCACGTTACCGACATTATGACCGGGTATCGCGCATTCAATTTCACATTCGTCAAAACCTACCCCGTGCTCTCGCGTGGTTTCGAAGTAGAGACGGAAATGACGATTCACAGCCTGAACAACAACCTGCGTCTATTCGAAATGCCGATTCAGTACCGCGACAGGCCGGAGGGATCAGTGTCCAAACTGGACACCGTGGGTGATGGCATCAAGGTGATGAGCACTATTTTCCGCATGATCCGCGAATATAAGCCCCTGCCGTTCTTTGGCAGCATCGGATTGATCCTTAGTGTTATCGGATTAGTACTGACCAGTTCGGTCACTATTGATTTCTGGCATACCGGTGTGGTGTTGCGCTTCCCCACCCTGATCGGCGCTGTGATGCTGGTGATTGCCGGGCTGCTGCTGATTGTTTCCGGCATCATTCTTGATGTAATGGCGAAGAACGATCGCAAGTTATTCGTTATCGATCAGAACCGATTTGCTTTTCTGCAAAGACGACACGACTAAAACGTGTATGCCGGCGTTTCCCTAAGTATTGTCTTGCTTATGGGAAACGCCTTCAATAAGGACGCGCCCGTTCTTCTCCAACTCACCCCCGTAGCATGGCTACTGTGTTGCCATGGCAAGAGTATGGATTGATGATCTCTGGCTCAAGAACGACAACGGCGTTCCCCCTTCCTCCACCGCCAAGCGTTCGCTTGCAGCGGTGAGCGACCCTATGCAGGCTCAGGTTCCCGAACGATGGCGATCTTCGCGGTTCGGCCATGGCATGCGATGGCGATGTCGATGGTATTCGATTGAGGGGGCCGTCCGCAGGCAACATTCGAAATCGTTCCGCCGCTTGGCTGACGCCGAAGCTTTCCAAGCGGCAATGGAAGATGATGTGCGCCGTGGACGCTACGCCAACCCGAATGATGCCCGCCGCAAGTTCAAGGATGTTGCGGATATGTGGATGCGTTCCAAGAACAATGTGAGCGAGGGTGTGCGAGCGCGCTACGAATGTGAGTTGCGCGTTTATGTGAACCCACGTTGGGCGAATGTGCCGATAGGTTCCATCACGCTCGACGATGTGGCCCGTTGGGTCACCGATCTGACCACCGGCGATTACCCGGTTGATCTGCGCTGGAAAAAGAAACCAAAGCCGCTTTCACCCCGATCAGTGAAAAGCATTGTGCGCGTGGTGTTCGCCGGCGTGCTCGATTATGCGGTGAAGGTTAAATATCTGATGGACAATCCCGCACGCGACGTGGAGATTCCCAAACCGGAATACCATGATCTGGTGTTTCTGGACATTCACGAAATCGAACGGTTAGCAGAAGCCGCACAAACCGTCGGGCGGCCAGTGGATGCCCTGATCATTCGCTTCCAAAGCTATGTGGGCACACGCATCAACGAAACCTTCGCCTTGCAAGTGGGCGATCTGGATTTAACCGAACGCAAGATTCGCGTGCGCCGCACTTGGAAGAACAGCGCCACGGCGCAACGGCTTGGCCCGCCGAAAAACGGTAAGCCGCGCACCGTGGCGATTCCGAAGTTTCTGGTCAAACCGCTGCGCGAGCAGATCAAGGGGCAACCGGAAACCGCCTATGTGTTCCGCGCGATCAAAGGCGGTCACGTCAATGATCACAACTGGCGGCGCAAGGTGTGGCATCCGGCGGTCGAGGCGGCAGGCCTGAAAGATGTGGAGGGGCTGACGCCCCATTCGCTGCGTCATTCATATGCGGCCATTGCCATCAAAGCCGGAGCGGACGTGAAAATTCTGCAGCGACAAATGGGGCATTCAAGCGCCAGCCTGACGTTGGACGTGTATGGCTTCCTATTCCCGGAACGCTTGGAACAGGTGGCTAATGCGATTGATACCGAGCGCACGGCTGCAATCACATCACGCAAACGATAATCGATATGAGCATACGAAGGCGTCTCTCACCTGAACCAATTCGGCGATATCACCAAGCAATCTTGTAGTTACCGTCGTATTGGTTCAGATTTGAGTTGATGTACTTTCCATGTTCAATAGTGGGATTCCAACGCAAACGGAATCTTCCATATTCAACTTCAGCACGCCTTTGCTTATCCGGATCGCGTTCGTCACGCCCGCGGCTGGTGAATTCGTTGTGGTACAGCATTGCTTGTGGTTCAAAAACCACAAGATATCCAGCCTCGCCTACCTTTAGTGATAGATCGACATCGTTCAACACCACAACCAGTGATTCGTCCAAACCACCAATCTGTTCATAAACGGAACGTCGAATCATCTGGCAGGCACCCGTCACCGCGGGAACGTTCGATGGATAGCGCATGGTTTCCATATAACCGCTATCATCCGCTGCGAGATCGTAGCCAAGGTATCCGCAATTATCTACAGCAACCCACACACCACCATGCTGAACGATGCCATCGTGACAGATGAGTTTGGCTCCTACCATGCCCACATCTTCACGACCGAAATGGTTGACCATATTCCCCAGCCATTCGGCATTAATCACTTCGGTATCGTTGTTCAGAAACAGAATGAGCTCGCCTGTTGCGAAAGTTGCTCCATAATTGCAGATTGCCGAATAGTTGAATCCATGCCCTGGCCAACGCACTACACGAACGCGTTCCTGTTCTGCCGCGATACGCTCGTAATATGCAAAAGTTGCCTCTTCGACACTATTATTCTCAACCATAATAATTTCGTAATTGTCATATTCGGTTTTGGACAGTACCGCATCCACGCACTTTGACAATATATCGGAATGATCTTTGGTGGGAATAACAATACTTACTTTAGGCGCATGGTCGAACTGATACCGAGTACGATACCGGAATGGTAATTCCGAGGTCATGACTTCGGCTTTTACCCCAGTGCGTTCAAAATGACGGCTCAGTGCCAAACGACCAGCCTCATCAGCATATGGCTTGCTATCCGGATTAACACTGGTAGACCCCGGATGCATACGCCAGTGGTACAGCATATGAGGCACATGGCGAATGCACCGCGCCACTTCGATGCTTTTAAGAATTAAATCGTAATCCTGAGCGCCTGCCACATCTGCCGTAGATAATTCCACACGGTTGAGAGCATAGCGACTCACCATCAGCAAGTGCGTAACATAGTTATAGGAATACAACAGATCACGATTAAAGCCAGGCTTGAAGAACGGCTGACGATATTCGCCATTTTCCAACCTATCTTCATCGCAATATAATAAATCAACATCAGGATGTCGATTAATTTCGGCAACATACTGGTAAAGCGCATCCGGTTCGACGGTGTCATCATGATCAACAAAACCCACGTAATCGCCCACGGCTTCGCGAATACCCACGTTAGTGTTATCAGCGATGTTTCGGTTCTTCGCTTTAATCACGCGAATACGATCATCACGATATTCGGCAAGCACCCGATCGATTTCGGGGTAATTGTCGCTTACATCTACCAACAACAGTTCGAACTTTTCGTAAGACTGCGCAAGCAGCGAATTCAGCATCGCACGCAAATAAGGTGCAGGCGTACGAAATAGCACAACAACAAGGCTTATCAAAGGTTGATGTTCCCATGTCTGGCACATTGCACGCTGTTGCGCCAAATCACCGTAAGTGGCACGATGCTGCTCCAACCAATTGGGATATGCAGGATCATGGTATGCGTTACGCGTATGCTCATAAGCCCCATTAACGAAGCCTTCCCATGCCGGGGGCAGCACACAGGCAAAGTTGCCATATGGATAATCATGGCCTTTTTCTTCAACGCTAACGCATAATGTACGCGAAGTTTTAGGCATGCGAATGGAATAGCAGATTTCACGCATTATCGTGCTGCCATTGTTCGCATGTATTTGACCATTTTCAATAACAATCGGTTGAACATCCAGTTCAGATGCATCATGATCATAAACATGAATCTCATACTGAGCATTGGCTACATAGGGTGCCCGCACCACAAAACGGCATGACACCTCATCGGGAGCAATGGGATAAATACCCGGCACAAATACATGAATATTTCCCGACAGACGACGTTGATCAATGTCTCGCATCTGAAATGCCACATCAGAATGAAACTTATAGAACAAGCGAGAACGAACTTTTGATTCCAGCGGTTTGAATGGGAAAGTAAATACGGGCCTGGATGTATCCGCGACCGTATGGTCGAAAACATTCACGGTCAAGTCTGTACCATCCAGCAGCGGCACGGCCACTACGCACGAGAATTTGCCGTCTCCCTCGACTGCATGCTCATCCCCAGCCTTGGCAACAGCTGTTGGATCTTCCCCGGGAAATCCATACGGATACACGCCACACATAATGGTATTGCCGTTCGCCGCCGTAGCCACAGCGTACAGGTTTTCAACCCTGTGGCCTTCGACATCCAACTTCACATACCCTTTACCATTGCCTCTGCAAAGCCCACCCATAGTAATCGTCATGTTTGCTCCTCTGTTCCGCACATGTTATCTGCCCGCTTTAAACTAGTGTACTCATCAAGCCTCTGCGGACTTGTTGTCAGCATTGCCAGCACGGCCACAGTCTTTCACACAATGCAATGCCACCGCCAACGGAAGTATCGGCAGTATATAGCGGCCTTGGAATCCCTCTAACATGTCCCATGTCGACATACTTGATACATCATTCCATGTCAACGCCTCAAAAAAATAAATGGCCCACAGGCACATGAGGAATCCTATCAACGCGCAAATCGCATACCGCCACCGACTAATCAACGATGACATCCGGATACACCCTCTACTCGTGGTACCACGCATCTGCCAAAGTTGCTTGATGAATGCCAGCAGCACTAGCGACAAGAACGCCACCGCCAAATACATATAGTTGGCACCCAGCACATCAAGTTCACGTTTGGAACACAGCATATTCCACAAGGCCATCACCACCGGTTTCCATGGGCGTTCCATGATATATTCCCGGTTTGCCGCCATATTAACCGCATACAATCCGCCAGAATATCGTGAACTCCACCATAGGTAAGCAATTGCAGCAATTACCACGATTCCTAGCGCAATAGCTTTTCGACGCATGCTCAGCACATGATGAGGAAGCACCAGTGCCAGCAACGCAACAACGCAATACAACGGTTTACCGTACAACAGCAATACGCCCAACAGCAACAATGCAACATACGTCTTCAAACCCATAGGACGACGCTCATGAGCAGATGCAACCGTCAACGCTATAAAACAGGCACTGAAAGCAATGAACTGGCCATCAGGCATAAGGGAACAGGCCACGAAAACAGTGGTAGGAAGAACACCAATCACCACCAAAACGCTCTTACCCCAGGGCGTCACCCAGATGGCAAAGCCCATAAGCAACACAAATACTAGGAAATTCGTCACCCTAGCCATCTGCCAAGCCTGATAAGGCGCAACTCCCAAAGCTCTTCCAACCGCCAAACCGATCGCCTGGGGAACATAATTGGTCGGTGCATATTGTGTGGAGCGATAGAATCCTTCGATGGGTTTGCCCGCTGCATCAGCAGATGCACGTTGCTTGCTAATGATTTGCGCGGAATCACCGGAGAGCGCCGGCCGAATGACATTGACCGTCAATGAGTTATCCATATCCACCGACAGGTATCCACTTTCCGCGCGCAGATATTGCCGACGAATTCTATTGCCATATTCGTCAGTCACATATTCCGTGTCGTTGCCTGACTGCCCAGTAGCCAACGCATATGTAGAAGGAAGATGCAAACTGGGGTCAGGCATGGAAAATGCCCCCGCATGCCCGATGAAGAACACGCATTGCACAAGCGCCACGATTGCGAAACTGACAACTGCAGTTATATTCAAGGCGTTGCCTTTACTATTCGTCTCACGCACCGGTCGCCTCCCACTTTGCTTCGCTCATCGGATCATAGAAATGCCGATGCTCCCCCTCAGTGTACTTGCAACCTCTTATACGGCAAGTCTTAATCCGCATCAGAAGCACACGCCACATATTCGTTCGCCATGCCGGCTCGTCTGCATCGTGTCTGTATCGTGTCCGATTTTTGCCGTCGCAAAGGTCCAAAAGACACTGCAAATCACATCATGATGAGCCGTCGCACTACCGGAATTTTGCGCAGTATCCAACACATCAACGCGCATATTGTCATAACGATCAGTCCGTACAGCAGATAAGGAGGAATCAGGAAAGTGATGTGTCCAGGGAAATCCCAACCCAAGGCTCTTCCAGCGCCAAGCACGATCCAATGAATCACGTAGATGCCTAGAGTGTTAGAGCCAATAAAGCTCAACAGCTTCCCGATAGCCGCTGTAAAACGGCAATTGACAAGCATGATGAACAAGCTCACTGCCATGAGCAACACGCACACATCGTCGTAACCAGTGCTGATATGGTCGTACCCTTGTTCCCCCGCGTAAATATGGCTGAGGTTGTACAGACAGAAAACCAGCATGGCGAACATGAACACCAATGACGAGAAGATCAGCGTCTTACGACCAACCAGCTGCTTACGCCGTTCAAACAGCAACGCCCCGAGCATGAAATACACAATCGACCAACCTTCAATGCCGCGCAAAGGATTGAAGGGACCGACTGGATCGATTTGGCTCGGCTTACCTGCTGCACCGAATAGCAGTCTCGCCACATCAATGCCGTTGCGCAGCAGTGTGACGCCGAAAGTGCACACCAACGCTATTACTAGAAAACATAAAAACCAAGAACGCTCATGATCCCAAACAGATTTCAGCAGAGGGAACAAGCAATAGAGCACCACCAACGCACAGAAGAACCAAAGATGATTATTCAACCTGTCTTGCAGATGATAGGTATTGCGAATCATGTCTGGGAAGGACATTCGGTTCCATAGGCCAAGAGCCTCGAAACTGGCCTGTGTGATGCAGCTCCACACGAAGGTGAGCACAACCACCGTAAGCGTCTTGGTCATATGTCGCCGAATCTTCAGCGGCCGAGAAAACAGCAACGCCCCATTGACCAAGAAGAATAATGGTACGCAAACGGCCATTGCCCCAGTTATCGCATAGTTCGCCAGAGCTCTAAGCCCATGAGGGTAATGTACTATACCCCAGTTCGCATAGTTTCCCGCCTCGGCGTGATACACCACAACCATGAAAATGGCGATGGTCTTGATAAGGTCTAAACCCAAACAACGTTGAGTACCGGAAGATTTCTGAAGTGCTTCACGTTCTGTCGTTTCAGCATCGTTTTGTGTCATCGTCTTGTTCATGGCCCCTCATTATAGGTTTCACTCAGGCACCAGCGTCTATGATGGAGCGCAGATTATTGGTCCCGGACAATAACAACGGATGGATTATGAAGCGACTGAAAACATGCCTCATCGCCATGCTTATGGCAGTAGTGCTGGTAGCTGCCAGTGTATGTGTTTACCACCTTCCGACTATTCGTTCCTGGTTCTCAACGAAAGAGGAGCCGCAACCAGCCGCACAGCAACAGAAACCTAAGGCTTCATCAGAACGCACGCTCACTGGTACGGAACTAGTGGTGATTGGAGATTCCTATCACGATTCCGATACCACTGATTACCAGGAAGCCGGTGAGCAGCTAGCCGACTTGTCTGGTTTACGACTGCATAACTATGCCACGTTGGGCACGGGGTGGCTTAAAACCACCATAAAGGATGGGGAATCCGTTGATTTCACTACGCAAATCGACTCGGCAATCGAAGAAGCACAAAACGGCAATTACACCGACGAAACAGCTTTGGTTGTAGTGGCCGGTGGATACAACGATGCTTTTGAACGATACGATTCTGCAGAAACAGAACAGCTACTCTCTGCAGTGCGCCGAGGCCTCACCAAACTCAAGAAAGCCTTCCCCTCATCAGTGGTGCTGTTTGTTCCTTATTTAGCAGCAAACGATCCGACCCTTCCCCAGCTTATGGATAGAGAGGTGGCTGCACAGGTTATCGACACCGCAGAAAAAACCGGAGTAGATGTAGCGCCATATGCATGGGAATGGAATCTGGGACAAGATCAATATTTCAACACATCTGAAGACGCCATTCATCCTGATTCCGATGCGGGTTTCCGTCATATCGCGCAAATGGAGTGGGATGCAGCCTTGGGAAAACACATATCACACCCAGAAGTCACTCATCGCAAACGCTCAGCAGCCAATGGCAGTACCGTTGAATATTTGGAAGCAGTGTCGTTAAAAAAAGGCGTTATCAGTGGGTCTATTACCTTCACCCCCATCATTTCTGCATCCGCCTCTGCGCTTGACGGCATTATGACGAATAGTGCCCTGTGGAATGTCTGGGATGGAACCAGTGTCTCTATTCTTGATGAAGACGGCAACGATACAGGTTACAGCATCGAACTCAACGTACAACGAGATTCAGAAGCCTCTCCCTTTACCGTTACCGGCAGTGGCGTCTTATTATCAGGAGAAAGCTATACCGCCACTTTCCCTGATACAACTATCAGCATCCCTTAGTCTTCTGTTGTGGATCGCAATCCGGACACCATAAATGCAACGCCTTCACGTTGCCAAGAATTCTTGCCAAGCCGCTCATACTCCTTTACGTCACTGGTGTACATGTGATATCCGGAGTATGGATTGAATAGGCGAAAAACAGAAGTGTCCCCATCCGACGGTGCCACGAATGCCACGCCTTCGCTAAACCACCCTTGCCTCGATAACGATTCGTACTCATTCACATTCGAGGTCAAAATATGCTCGCCCGAAAAAGAATTGTACAAACGATACACTGGCGATCCATTCACCGCATCCGCATCCAATGCCTGAAACGCTGAAGATTCATCAATCCAACCGTTCGCCCGCAACGAAGCATCCTCATCCTTATCAAGAGTAAGCAGATGCAAACCGTTATACGGGTTATACAGTCGCCGCACACTTATCAACGGCTCAGACAATCCCAAACTCTTTGCTAAGAAAGCGCTGTATCGCCGATGCGCTTGATCACTCGCATAAAACATAGGCACATCCATATGCCCTGCTTTTGCAAGCAACCAAGTTTCTGCCCTATTGTCCGCCAATGCCGTATTCATTGCTTCCGCCATAAGCTCCGACTGCTGGTACGACACTACATCGTCACTACCTCCATGAACCAACAGCATCGGCACTGTTTGCTCATTCACATATGTAATCGGACTAGCGTTCACCTCGTCCTGGTCGTCATGACCTGCCCCAAGTAGTAAATCTTTAGCAGCTTGGGCACCAAGGCTGTCTCCCGTACGCGTACCCCATTGGTTCAAATCCGCTATACCACTTACTGAAATCACCGCTTGAACAGCGCTGGAAATCTGCGCGTTGCCCATATCAAGGTCTTCCCAGTCCTGTTGTCCGTTGGTTACCCCCAGCATCATCGCCAGATGACCGCCAGCCGATTCGCCAAACACCGTAATGCGCGTCGGATCAATGCCATATTGCTGTGCATGCGCACGTAAAAAGCGAATCGCCGCCTTGCAATCGTAGATTTGTGCCGGCCACCGCGCCTCAACACTTAACCGATAATTAATCGAAGCTACCGCATAGCCCTGCTCCAGCAACGCTGCGAAAACAGGAGCGTCATCACCGAGTTCTTTATCTCCGCCATACCAAGCTCCACCATGAATACGAACCACAAGAGGACGCAAATCAGTTTCAGATTCTTTCTCATCATTGTGGGCATAGGAATCCTCAGATGGCAGATATAGGTCAAGCTTCTGCGATTTATGGGCATTGGCTTTATTCACATATGGCACATCAGAATAGGTAGCCACTGGAACCGCGCTCTCAACACCCAAAGCGCTGACGGGGAATGCCGTGGACAGCAGCAAACTTACGGTTATCCACAAAATCAGTAGGCCACGCAGACGATACGATCGCATTCTTGTCCCATTCTGTCAATTGCTCACAAAACAGGCCATATCCTACTTTTGCCCCGGCACAAACACTTTCTGCCACCGTCATCGTGTCCAATCGTGCCCATAGTGTTCAAGGTTTTCTTCAACTATCCCACAATCCCTTTTATTACAACGGATTTTAGCTTTTTGATTCTTGAATTTTCAGAGCAAGTGCAACGGGTGTGAATGATATGGGCCCATGGGTTCCCGATAGCATGGTGTTTGCTTACGACAACCAGACATCGGGAGGGCCCATGGGCCGGTACACCCATCTTACC
>NZ_JAAIII010000009.1 GCF_012932425.1 Bifidobacterium oedipodis
TGGCGCCGGGGGTTGCAGCGGGCGGCCGCAGGCGGGTCGGCCGACGGACGGGCGGGGTGGGCAGGGCCCGTCCGGACGCCATCCTCGCGGTCGCGGCGGTGGCGATGGGGGGCCGGAGCGGGGGGACGGGCCTGCGGGTTGTGCGGAGGAGGCGCAGGAGTGGCGGAGTGCGCCGCAGGCCGCACAGGCTGCGGCACATTCCGCAACTCCGGGTGCTCGTCCGCACAATCCGCAGGCTCGTCCCTCCGCTCCGGGCCGCCATGGCCAGCAGCGCGATCGCGATAATGGCGGCCGTTCGGGCCGTTCCAACCAGGGCCGTCCGGGCGCTGGTCAGCCTGGTCAGCATCAAGGCAATCGCGGTGGCCAGAATGCCCCGCGTCCGGGTGCCGGCCGCAACGGTGCTCCCAACCACAATGCTTCCGGCAACGGCGACAACGCCAATGCCATTCCGCGCCCGCATACGCCGGGCCCGCGTCCGGGCAATAACCCGTTCTCCCGCAAGCAGGGCATGCACACCCCGACTCCGGGTGACATTCCGCGTCCGCACCCGATGGCTCGTCCGACCGCCGAAAACGGTCGCGGCGGCCGCCCCGGCCGTCCCGGTCAGGGCGCGGGCCAGGGTCGTGGAGGCTTCCGCGGCGGCCGTCCCGGTCAAGGCGGCGGTCAGGGCGCTCCGCGTCCGGGCCAGTGGGGGCACAATCGTCCCGGCTCCGGCTCACAAGGTGCAGGCCAAGGTGCCGGCGCACGCGGTGGTTTCCGCGGCGGCCAGGGTGCCGGCGGCAATAACTTCCAGGGCGGCGCTTCGAACAATGGTCCGGCCCGCGGCGGTGGTCGCGGCGGCCGCGGCGGTGCCGCAGGCGCATTCGGACGTCAGGGCGGCAAGTCCTCGAAGGCACGTAAGAACCGTCTGGCGAAGCGTCAGGAGTTCGAGGAGCTGAAAGCACCGACCATCGGTGGCGTGCGCATCCCCAACGGCGGTGGCCAGACCATCCGCTTGCGTCAGGGTGCTTCGCTGGCCGATCTGGCAGAGAAGATCAACGTCAATCAGGCCGCGCTGGTCACCGTGCTGTTCCACTTGGGTCAGATGGCCACGGCCACCCAGTCGCTGGATGAGGAAACCTTCCAGATCCTGGGCGAAGAGATCGGCTGGAATATCAAGCTCGTCTCCGCTGAGGAAGAGGACAAGGAGCTGCTGCAGCAGTTCGACATCAACCTGGACGAAGAGGAACTGCAGGATGACGCGGACTTGGAGCCTCGTCCGCCGGTGGTCACCGTCATGGGCCATGTCGATCATGGTAAGACTCGACTGCTTGACACGATTCGCAAGACCAACGTTATCGCCCGCGAGGCCGGTGGCATCACCCAGCGCATCGGTGCTTACCAGGTCACCGTGAACCTTGAGGGTGAAGCCCGCAAGATCACCTTCCTCGATACCCCTGGCCACGAGGCGTTCACCGCCATGCGTGCCCGTGGTGCCGAGCTGACCGACGTGGCGATTCTCGTGGTTGCTGCCGACGATGGCGTGATGCCCCAGACCGTGGAGGCCATCAACCATGCGCAGGCCGCGCATGTGCCGATCGTTGTGGCCGTTAACAAGATCGATAAGGAAGGCGCCAACCCCGACAAGGTGCGTGGCCAGCTCACCGAATTCGGTCTGGTTCCGGAAGAGTACGGCGGCGACACCATGTTCGTCGACATCTCCGCCAAGCAGGGCACCAATGTCGACAAGCTGCTCGAAGCCGTGCTGCTCACGGCCGACGCCGAGCTTGATCTTCGCGCCAACCCGAATATGGACGCCCGCGGTGCCACCGTCGAAGCCCGACTTGACAAGGGTCGCGGTGCCGTGGCCACCGTGCTCGTGCAGTCCGGTACGCTCCATGTGGGCGACGCCATCGTGGCCGGCACTTCGTACGGCCGTGTGCGCGCCATGCTGGACGAGAACGGCAATCAGATGAAGGAAGCCGGCCCCTCCACTCCTGTGCAGGTGCTGGGTCTGACCTCCGTGCCGACCGCCGGCGACTTGTTCCTGGTGGCCTCCGACGATCGCGCAGCCCGTCAGATCGCTGAGAAGCGTCAGGCCACCGAGCGTGCCGCACAGCTGGCCAAGCGTCGTAAGGTCGTCTCGCTCGAGGACTTCAAGAAGAAGCTCGCCGAGTCCGAGGTCGATATGCTCAACATCGTCATCAAGGGTGATTCCTCCGGCTCCGTCGAGGCGCTCGAGGATTCCTTGATGAAGATCGAGGTGTCCGACGAGGTCGGCATCCAGGTCATCCACCGCGGCGTCGGTGCGATCACCCAGAACGATGTCAACCTTGCCACGGTCGACAAGGCCGTTATCATCGGCTTCAACGTGCGTCCGAACCGTCAGGTCGCCGACTTGGCCGAGCGCGAGGGCGTGGAGATCAAGTACTACTCGATCATCTACAAGGCCATCGAAGACATCGAGGCATCCCTCAAGGGCATGCTCAAGCCGGAATACGAAGAGGTCACCACCTCCCACTCCGAGATCCGCGAAATCTTCCGCTCCTCCAAGTTCGGCAACATCGCCGGCGTTATGGTGCAGGACGGCGAGGTCAAGCGCGGAACGAAGTGCCGTATTCTGCGCAATGGCGTGGCCACGGTCAACGATCTGGAAATCTCCTCGCTGCGTCGCTTCAAGGACGATGTCACTTCCGTCAAGGAAGGCTACGAGGCCGGTATCAACCTCGGCTCCTTCAACGACATCGAGCTGGGCGATATCATCGAGACCTTCGAGATGCGCGAGATCGAACGCAAGTAGTTTGCGCGATACCGCAAGAATGCAAGCGACGGAACGCCCGCTACCGGTTTCGGCGGCGGGCGTTCGCCACATCTGCGGCACAATAGACATACACATACAAATTCAAAGCACATACTGAGCAACGATTAAGAACAGGATTGCCATGGCAGGAACCAACCCTCGCGCGGCGCGTATCGCCGCCCTGATCCAGCGCGTTGTCGCCTCGTCGATTGAAGGTGCGCTGCACGACCGTCGTCTGGCCGGCGTCACCGTCACTGAAGTGCGCGTGACCAACGATCTGCAAATCGCCAAAATCTACTGGACCATTCTCGGCCACGAAGGCAAGGAAGAAGGTGAACGCAAGCGCGCCAAGCAGGCCCTCGCCCAAGCTAAGGGCCATTTGCGTTCCCAGGTCGGTGCCAAGGCCGGTCTGCGCCTGACCCCGCAGCTTGAATTCATCTTCGATGAAGTGCCCGGCGAAGCCCACGAAATCGAAGATATTCTCGCCCTGGCCCGCAAGCGTGACGCCGAACTCGCCAAGGCTCGCGCCACCGCTCAATACGCCGGTGATGCCGATCCTTACAAGCATGACGACGAGCCCGATGATGACGATTGGGATGAAGACGAAGACGACGCTGACGAGTCTGATGAGTCCGATGATTGGGATGATGCTGACGACTCCAACGATTCCGACGATTCCAATGAGTCCGACGATGCGTCCGATACGGAACATGCGTGATGACATCCGCTGATTCCGGTCTGCTGATTATCGATAAGCCGCAGGGCGTGACCAGCTTCGATGCGGTGGCCGCCGTACGAGCGACTCTGCACACCAAAAAAGTCGGTCATGCCGGCACTTTGGATCCGATGGCCACCGGCATGCTGATTATCGGATTCGGCAATGCCACCCGACTGCTGGCCACCATTGTCGAACACGATAAAACCTATGAGGCCACGATTCGTCTCGGCCAGCGCACCACCACGGATGATGCTGAGGGTGACCTCATCGAGCCGGAATCGGCTGATTCCAACGCTCATGAGCCCGCAGTTGCCGACATAATCGCCAGCCTGAGCCGCGAGACTATCGAGCAGATGATTCGTGAGCGGTTCACCGGCGATATCGAACAGGTGCCTAACACATTCTCCGCCATTAAAATCAACGGCCAGCGCGCCTACGATTTGGCCCGCGAAGGCAAGGACGTGGAACTGAAGGCCCGCCCAGTGACCATCAGTGAGTTCACAGTGCTTGACATGCGCCATGACTTTGCTGTCAACGTGGCTGGAATATCAGTGCCGGTAATTGATATGGATGTGCGCGTCAGCTGCTCATCCGGCACTTATATTCGTGCATTGGCCCGCGATCTGGGGGAGTGCCTCGGTGTCGGCGGCCACCTGACCCGTTTGCGCCGCACGCGCATCGGCCGCTTCGACTTCGCCGACGATAGCGTTGCAACGCGTGTTGTGCACGCCCATGCCGAATCCTACAGTTTTACCAACCGTGAGGGCGAGACCATCACGCGCAACAAATGCATGCTGGATGCGCCCGGAGAAGTACTTTCTCAATCCCTTACCATGGCCGACGCCGTGCGCGGTGCCATGCCGGTGGTGGAAATCACCGCCGAAGAGGCCGCCGAACTGCGTTTCGGTCGACGCATCACCCGTCATCTCGATGTGGAACAGGCTGCCGCCATCGTGCCGCAAACCGGTGATGTTGTCGCATTGATCGCACCCGCCAACCGTACCCAAGCCAAACCTGTCACCGTATTTCCGTCATCTCGTTGATGAATGTGGCGACGCTATGGTTTGGATGCCGGTGATGCGTACGCGCGTGCCGGTGGATCCCAGCCGTGTGCCGTCTTTTTTGTAGAACACGGAAGCATCACCTCTGACGCGTACAGCAAGCGTGTAATCGCCGGTATGGAGCGCCGGTGTAACCAGCACTATGCCATCGAACGGTGTGGGCGAATACAGATCCACCGGCAACGACAATACTGTGCGGCCGGACGCATTGTGTTGAATGGTGACCTGTGCGTATCCGCCATCTCGATCTGTATTGGCCAGCAGTGCCATGCGCTCGTCGTCTGCCGCAGAGAAAGCCACGTGCAGCGTGGTGCGTTCATATGATGTGTTCATCATAATCGCACGCTCATTGCCCGGTAGCGGCACTGGGCGAGCGGTCAGCGGATTCCATGCCTGCCAGTATTCAGGAATGGATATGGTGTCACCGTCCACATGGATGGGCATCCATACCGTGGAGGCGCTGCTGGCCTGATGCGGGTACGACCAACGGTCACCGGTATAGATATAGTGCGTTTCGCCGGAAGCCAGCGTCAGCGGGAAAATAAACGAGCACTGCGAATTCCACGTGCATGTGCCTTCCGGGCAGAACAGGCCACGGTTGGTCCAAGGGCCCGATGGCGACGGCGCGGACAGATAGTAGTTATCGTTGCGATCCCAGCTGGTTTTATTGGAAAACATGATGAAATATGTGTCGCCAGCATGCATCATGGCAGGCGATTCGCCACCGGGTGCGATATTGCTTGCCACCAGCTGTGCGGCCGACAGATAATCATCAGCAAGCCGGTAGATATTGCCTTCGTGGGTCATCAGGTATCCAGTGCCGTCGGTGTCTTGGAATGTGCCCATATCCCACATACGAATGGGCTCTCCGTCATGTGTCAGCGGGCCCAGCACCTGATATTCGCCGTCGATAGTGTTGCTGACGGCGACCACAATGCACGGATCCATATACCGCAGATCATCGGAGTGCGCGAACATCACATACTGACCAGTTGAAGGGCAGCGCATGACTTTGACACGCTCGCCGACACGATGCGGGCCAAGCCGGGAGCCGTTCTCCTGCACCGGCAATGCCATACGTTCGAAATGCCAGTGTGCGAGATCCGGCGAGGAATAGCAGGAGAAGCCGTTGAATTCGTTCTCGGCGTCGGTTTTGTATTCTCCGAACAGATACCAGCGCCCGTTATCCTGCACAACGCAGGAGCCGTGAGCGTTGACGATATTGCCTTGGTCGTCGAACCACGGTACGCCGTTGATGATGACGGGCTGTTCGCAACTGGGCATGGTGATGAATCCTTTCGTAATGATCGACATACTTGATGCAGTACACCGATGGGGAGGTGACAGGGAAGAGAACTATCAGATATCAGACGGTGGTTTGTGCTGGGACAGACTGTTCGGCAACGGCTTGCTCTGGCGCAATCTCCTCAGCGATCATCTGCATCAGCACAGGTTTGGTAATCTGTTCGACTGTGTGATACAGGAAGAAGAATGTCAGTCCGGTGCCGAACAGCAGCATAATCCACGGCCATTGGAGCAGCAGCCAGAGGTACAGCACCAGAATGGCCAGAGCAAGCACCGTGAACGGAAACCTGCGTGCCGCGAACACGAAACCGGTGCGCACCAGAGCCGAATATCGTGCGTTGGGGAATTCCACCATGGCGTTCAGCGACACCAAGTGTGCAACCATGGTGAACGCGAGCAGGGCAATCATCACTGCCGCACATGGTGCGCTCTGCGCCAGAAAAGCACAAGCGCCGGCAGCAAGGATCGCCAGAGGAATGGCGTAGATTACCGACAGAGTGAATGCTTTCGGTGCGAGGTGCAGGTAGGTGCGTATGTAGGGGCGCAGCGTCCGATGATCTTCCGCCGGTGACCAATACGGGTCGGCGATGGCGGCAGTGGAACGGTATAGTTTGTTGCGACGATCGCGTTCGGCGTCATATTCGCCGTTGCGCATGGTGGCAGCGTCACGATATGCGGCAAAGGCCGCCGCCATAGCGGGTGCGGCAAGGCACCAAGCGCCGGCGGCTATGGCGGCGATTGCCGGCAGCGGCAACGCGGCAAATCCGTCGGTAAGCAGCATGACGATATTCCATGGTGCCATGGCGACTAGCAATGCCAGGTCAAGCAGCAGGAACGCAATCAGTACGCGAGAAATGTCGTTGAAGCGTTGTGCGATATTCATCTGGGCCACCTTTTGCGTTGTATCGTCGTTGAACCATGCACTATTTTGCAGCAAAAAAGCAAAAAATGCAAAAAATGGTGAGTTGCGGGATTTTTCTATGTTGATGTTGTCTCGCGGACGGGGAACAGTGGAAAGCAACACAGCAACGATGTCAATGATTGGATAAGGATTATGGGGCAGCCGATTTTGCAGGATATCGCCGATCGTGTTGGGGTGTCGGTGTCGACGGCCTCGCGGGCTTTAAGCGGCAAACCGGTGCGGGAATCAACCCGTCGCAAGGTTGTGGCTGCGGCTCGTGAGTTGGGGTATGACATCGAGGCATCGCAGACCACTTCTGCCGATGGCGCGCACCGCCAAACGGTGGAGACCTCGGCTCGTGCTTCTTCCAAACGTATCGGACTTGCGGTCAGCAAATTGGCTGATTTCTTTGAGATGTCTACGCTGGTGGCGGTTACCGAAACCATGCAACGCATTGGCTATGGCGTGCAGTTGATTGATCTTGAACCAGACGCCCCGGCCGAGGAATTGGTCGCGCGTCTGGCGGGGGAGTGCGATGGCATGCTGCTGCTGTCGTCACCGCTGACGGATCGGGCGATTCGCGAGATTTGCGATCCTATGCGCACGGTGTTTGTCGGGCGCAAAGTCGAGGGATTTTCATCGGTATTCCTTGACGAGAACAGCGGCGTGAGGCTGGCGTTGCGCCATTTGGCGTCGCTGGGGCACCGCCGCGTGGCGTATACCAGTTTGTCTGGTTCGTTCTGGTCCAACAGCACAAAAGCGGAGTCCATCGAGCATGAAGCACAGGAGCTGGGTATGGAGCTGGTGGTGCTCCATGGTTTTGAAACCACCTATTCCAGCGGGCTGAATGCCGCTGATGCCTTGCTGGTTGAGCCTGATGTCACCGCAGTATTGGCTCATGACGAGATGCTGGCCTGCGGTCTGGTTAACCGTCTGGTGGAGCGCGGCGTGAGGGTGCCGCAGGATGTGAGCGTGGTATCGATGTCGGATAGCAGCATCGCCACCATTTCGCGTCCGGCGTTGACTGCGGTGGACAGCCGCCAGGGGCGGATGATGCATACGGCCTGCACCATGCTATTAAGCAATCTGGCCCTGATCGATCAGGGGATGTCTGCGTGGAGCGCCGAGCATATTGCATTCCCGGAAGCGTTCACGTTGCGTGCATCCACTGGCCCTGTGCGCCAGTAGCAAAGGCTATGCCGCTATCGGCGTGTTGGCGTTATTCTGCCGCAACACGCCGATTGCAGCAAAAACTTTGCGGTAATTTGCAATCTTTGCGTTATTTGCGTATCCTGTTTGCAGGACGATTCGACCGGGCATCGATGACCTGGACGACGTTCAGTGGAAGACAAGCACACATGGTTGTGAAAAGTCTCCGACAATGCAACAAAGGAGTGAAAAATGACGTTCAAGTTCAAGAAGGCGATTGCTGCCGGTTTGGCCGGTGCCATGCTGTTCGCCGTCTCGGCCTGTGGCTCTGATACCGCCTCCAAGGATGGCGACGGCGGTCAGGTGACCATTCGCTTCAACTGGTGGGGTTCCGACACCCGTGCCAAGATGCAGCAGGAAGTTATTGATAACTTCATGGAGGCGAACCCCGACATCAAGGTTGAAACCGAAACCTCCAACTACGATGATTACATTACCAAGCTTTCCACCGCTGCCGCCGCCGATGATCTGCCCGATGTGATGACCATGATCGATCCGTTCATGAACGATTACATGGATACCGGCTCGCTGCTTGACCTGAGCACTCTGGATGATCTTGATCTGAGCAAGTTCTCCGACGACACCTTCGCCGGCGCAACTGGTGCTGATGGTGAGAAGTATGGTGTGTCCCTCGGTGTCTCCGGTCACGGCCTGGTTATCAACCCGACTGTGTTCGAGAAGTACGGCGTCGAAGTTCCCGATGACGAAACCTGGAGCTGGGATGATTTCTCGAACGCTGCCAAGGAAATTTCCGAAAAGTCTGGTGGCGAGGCTGTGGGCTTCAGCATCGATATGACCGAACAGATGGCCAGCCTGTGGCTGCGTCAGAATGACGAGGCCTTCGGCGTCAAGGGTGATGAGCAGGTTGGTTTTGACGCTGACACCCTCGCCGACTGGTTCACTTTCGAAAAGAGCCTGATCGATGAAGGTGCCACCAACACTCCGGATCAGGCCCAGGAACTGCAGTCCGCAGGTGGTACGCCCGAACAGTCTCCGCTGGCACTTGACAAGTCCGCCATGTCGGTGATCTCCATGAACCAGCTGGCCAACTTCGAATCCGCCGCCGGTCATGAATTGAAGCCGGTGCTCTGGCCGGGCGAAACCCAGGCCAAGGACCGTGGCGGCTGGACCAAGCAGGGCACATTTGTCTCCGTCTCCGCCAACACCGAGCATCCTGAAGCCTGCGCCAAGCTGATCGATTACTTGGTCAACAACGAGGACGCCGCCAAGATCATGGGTCTCGATCGTGGCGTGCCGGCCAACCCCGATATGGCCAAGGCGATTGAACCGCAGCTGTCCGACGGTGACAAGCGCTTCGCCGAATGGGTGGAGAAGAGCCAGGAAGTCAACACCCAGGCCTTTATCCCGATGAACGCTGGTGCCTCCACCGTGATCACCGACTCCTATGCTCGCGCCCACGAGTCCGTGATGTTCGGCAAGGCCAGTGCCGAAGACGCTGCCAAGACCTTCAAGTCCGAACTGGACGCCGCCGTCACCGAGTGATTCCCACTCGTCTGACTTTCCTCCCATAAGCCACGGCCGATGGTACGCCATATCTTCCGGTCGGCCGTGGCACCCCCTCTGTACACAAGGATCATTCACATGGCTATGTTCAAACGAGCACCGATTGCGGTGCGACGTGAGGAACGCGCGGCGCATATCTTCATGCTTCCCTGGTTCCTCGGCGTGATTTTCATCACCTTGGGACCGATGATCATCTCGATTTTCCTGTCCCTGACCAAGTACCGTCTCATCGGCGACCCCAAGTTCGTGGGATTGGACAACTACGCCAAAATGCTGACGGACACCCGACTGCTGCAATCCCTCAAAGTCACCTTCATCTATGTGATCGTGGGTGTGCCGCTGGCTTTGATGCTGGCACTGGCCATCGCCGTGCTGCTCAACAAAGGCGTCTCCGGATTGAGCTTCTACCGTTCCGTCTACTATCTGCCCTCCCTGTTCGCCGGCTCCGTGGCCATCGGTGTGCTGTGGCGTCAGGTATTCGGCGCGGAAGGCATCATCAACACGGTATTCGGCTGGTTCGGCATCGACACCATGGGACACTCGTGGGTGGGCGACCCGAACTCCGCCCTGTGGACACTGATCTTGCTGCACGTGTGGACCTTCGGCTCCTCAATGATCATCTTCCTGGCCGGTCTTCGCCAGATCCCCCAGGAGCTGTACGAAGCCTCCTCCCTGGATGGCTGTGGCAAGTGGAAGCAGTTCCTGCACGTCACCGTTCCGATGCTCACCCCAATTATCTTCTTCAACCTAGTGATGGGTATTATCAACAGCTTCCAGAACTTCGCCCAGGCCTTCGTGGTCTCCGGCGGCTCCGGCGGCCCGGTCGACTCCACACTCGTCTACGCACTGTACCTCTACCAGCAGGCGTTTGGTTCAGCCCGCAACATGGGCTACGCCGCCGCACTGGGTTGGCTGCTTGTTCTGATCGTCGGCTTGTTGACCCTGCTCAACTTCGCCCTGTCCAAGAAGTGGGTGCACTATGAAGACTGATACTGCCTCCATGAATTCCGCCACCGCTGCCCTCGCCTCCGGGCACGGCCAGCCGGTCGCCTACAAAAACGGCATGGATCCCGTGCTCAAAGCCCGTCTGGTCGCGGTCGTCAAGCATGTGCTGCTCATCGCAGTCGGCTTCGTAATGATCTTCCCGCTGCTGTGGATGGTGTCCAGCTCGCTGAAAGATGACGCGAACATCTTCCGCAACATCAGCTTGATCCCCTCCGACTGGGATTGGGCCAACTACAGCGAAGGCTGGAACGCCCAGGCCTATCCGTTCAGCCGTTATCTCTTGAACTCGCTAATCATCACCGTCGGCGCGATCATCGGCAACATCTTCACCTGCTCGCTGGCCGCCTACGGTTTCACCCGCCTGAAGTGGCGTGGCCAAGGCATTGCGTTCGGCTACATGCTTATGACCCTGATGATGCCGATTTACGTGATGATCATCCCGCAGTACATCATCTGGTCCAAACTGGGCTTCCTGAACACCTTCGTCCCGCTGCTCCTGCCGAAGTTCCTCGCCACCGAACCGTTCCTGACCTTCATGATGGTGCAGTTCTTTCGCGGTATCCCGAAGTCCCTGGACGAAGCGGCCAAAGTCGATGGTGCCGGCCCGTTCCGCATCTACGCGCAGATCATCATGCCCAATGTGCTGCCATCCCTGGCCACCACCGGCATCTTCTCCTTCATCTGGACGTGGAACGACTTCTTCACCCAGCTGCTGTATCTGACCAAGCCGCAGAACCTGACCGTTGCAGTCGCCCTGCGTAACTTCGCCGACGCAACTTCCGGCACCAACTGGGGACCGTTGTTCGCCATGAGCACGATTTCGCTGATCCCGGTGTTCGTCGTGTTCCTCTTCGGTCAGCGATTCCTGATCGAAGGATCGGCCACCACTGGTCTGAAATAACCTATGTGCGCCTATGCGGCCCCTGAGGATGCGGCCGGCGTCCATATCTGTACATCAGATTGACGCCGGCCGCGTGCGTCCGGGCGTCGTTATCGGCAAGGAAAGGATCGACATCATGAGCGGCATCACAATGACGGATATCGCCAACGAACTCGGATTATCCGTATCCACGGTGTCCCGCGCGCTCAACGGTGGCCAAGTCCGCAATTCCACACGATCGGCCGTTCTCGACTATGCTGCGCGCAACGCGTATGACAAAATTCCCACCGCAGTGGTAGCGAAGTCAACCCACAGCCAGCGAAAGCAGGAACGTCTGTCCATTGGCGTTTTGGTCACCGATTTGGGCGGTTACTATTTCAATGATTTGCTGGCTGGCATTTTCTCCTATGCCAATGCTTCAGGATTTGACGTATTTATCAGCGACATCGATGGAGTGGCCGGGCGTGATGATGCTCTGATCGCTCTACGCAATCGCAGTGACGGTCTGATTGTGGTGTCGTCGCGGTGGAGTGAACAGGAACTGGCGGCAACATTCGACCCGAACACCACGGTGCTGGTCAGCCGCACCTGCGACGGTTTCTCGTCCGCGATTGTCGATGATGAGTCCGGTATTGAGCAGTGCGTCTGTCACTTGGCCTCGTTTGGCCATCGTCGTATCGCTTATCTGGGTGCGTTCGAGCATTCCTTCACCAACCGCAGGAGGCGTGAAAGCTTCGAACGTGCCGTGCAGCGCTACAATCTCGAAGGTGTGGTTTTGGGGCCGTTCGAACCGCTGCATACCGGAGGGGTCAATGCCGCCGACGAGCTGTTGCTGGACGCTGATGTCACTGGGGTGGTGGCGTTCAACGATTTGATGGCGGCCGGAGTGCTGGGACGTTTGATGGAACGCGGTAAACGAGTTCCTGAAGACATCAGCGTTATTGGTGTTGACGATTCCGTGCTTGCCTCGTCCATGCGCCCCGCACTGACCTCCGTATCTATCCGGCACGAGCGGTTGGGAACAGCCGCCGTACGACTGCTGACGCAGCGCTTGAGGGGCGCGCGCAGTGAACGCGGTAGTCAACCGAAGTGCGTCGTGGTGCCCGAAATACTGATGGTGCGCGGTTCGACGGGGGCGGCACCGTCTGCGCTGACCTCGTCAAACATCCTTTGAATCTTGTGGCCGATTGATCGTCTTTTGATCGTCTTTTGACCGTCTTGGAAAGCAGGAATGGCATATGAACATTGTGCTGAACCACTCAACCACCGTCATCGTCCCTAACGATGCGCCGGCTTCCGTGCAATACGCGGTTGAGGATATTCAACGTGATCTTGCCAACGTATTCGGTTCGTGCGATTGCGGCAGTGCGGCGAATTTCACCGCCGGGGCAACTATCCGTCTTAAGCATGAGGAACTGCCGGCCGAACGGTATCGTGTGCATGTCGCAGACGGTGATTTGGTGGTTGAGGCCGGCGACGACCTTGGCTGGGTCTATGGCTTGTATGCCATCAGCCGTGAATTGCTGGGAGTGAAGGATCTGTGGTTCTGGAACGACCAACATATCGAGCCTATTGATTCGATCACTGTGCCCGATGCCACGGTGCTGGAACCGAAGGCCGGCGGCGACGCGGTGCGATACAAGGGATTCTTCGTCAACGACGAGGTGCTGCTTGAGGATTGGTCAGTGAACAACGATCCTAACTTGCCATGGCGGCGCGTGTTCGAGACGATTCTGCGCCTTGGTGGCAACACGGTGATTCCCGGATCCGGGCAGCGAGGCGAGTCGCATCTGGCGATGGCCAGAGCGATGGGGCTATATATTAATCAGCATCATGCGACACCGCTGGGTGCCACAATGTTCAGCGAAGCATACCCCGGCGTGCGGGCCCGCTGGCCTGAAGAGCAGGAACGGTTCGAAGCGCTGTGGCGTGAAGCCATCGAAGCGGGGCATGACGGCCGCACCATATGGACGCTTGGCTTCCGCGGTCAGGGTGATTCGCCGTTTTGGGCGGCCGATCCGCGGTATGACACCGATGAATCGCGCGGACAGGTGATGAGCGAAGTGATTCGCCGCCAGTATGAGCTGGTGCGTGAGGCCAATCCTGAAGCACCCTGCAGCGTGTACTTGTATGGCGAAGCAATGGATTTGTATCGCAAGGGACTGTTGCACTTCCCTGATGATGTGATTAAAATCTGGTCGGATAACGGTTTCGGCCGTATGGTGTCGCGGCGGCAAGGCAATTGGAATCCGCGCATCGACGCCATGCCCTCGGCTGCGGATTCCGGTCGCAATGGCATCTACTATCACGCAAGCTTCTATGATCTGCAGGCCGCGAACCATATCACCCCGCTATGCGTTGATCCCCGTCATATCGTCGATGAGCTGCAGTCGGTGCTGAACAACGGCGGCAATGACCTGTGGATTATCAACTCGTCGAATGTCAAACCACATGCGTTCATGCTGGATCTCATCGCTCGAATGTGGCGCGACGGACAGGTGGATGTCGACGCATTCGAACGGGAATATGCGGCCGCATATTACGGCGATGCCGCAGTAGATACGTGCGTTGCCGGCATCGAAGGCTACCGGAAAGAGTCAATCGCCTACGGTCCTGCATGGGACGACCGCGCGGGCGAACAATTCCTCAACCATGTGCCGCGCATGCTGGCGGTGCAATTCATGCGCGACCGTGCCGCTGCAGACTCGGAGCTGCGTTGGATGTGCGAAGCCGGGCATATTGAGGCGACGAGCTTGGCCGATCAGGTGCGATACTATGCGTCGCTGGTTGAACCGGCTGCGGAACGATACCGTCGTCTCTCCTGCCAATTGGAAGCCTCGACGGCTGCTCTGGAAGCCGACCATCCGCGTGCCGCGCGACTACTGCGCGATTCAATCCTGCTGCATATCACCGTATATCGGCATTGCTCAGCCGGCGCGGCAAGCCTGTGCCGTGCGCTACTGGCTGGTTTCGAAGGCGATTGGCAGCATGCGTTCTACTATGCCGGCTTAGCCCGTGAATCGTTCCTGGCCGCGAATGCAGCAATGCGTTCACGTGAGCACGGCAAATGGCGCAACTTCTGGCGCAACGATTGCCTGACGGATGTCAAACAGACCGCGATGGTATGCGAGGCGCTGATGGGGCAGCTGCGTGCCATCGGAGACGGCCCCCACTATTACCAGTGGAAGCGTGACTTCCTCTATCCCGAGTGGGAAAAGGACGTCATGGTCATTATGAACATGGAAAACCACGAAAGCGATCAGGAGATTTTCGAAGCCATGAAAACCGCATGGCAGGAATAACAAAGAATAACAAAAAACAAGCTGTGCGTGGACGGTTCATCTGTGCGGATGTCAGCCGGAATCGCGCGATAGGAATACACCGATAAACATAAAGGAGTGCATATGGTGTTTTCAATGTATCCCCATGGCGTGAAACGCGCGAGGTCGCGCGGCAGAACCAAACTGTTGGGCGCTGCTTTCATTGCATTATCCATGGGACTGGCGTCGTTAGCTGCAGTGCCGTCCGCGTCTGCTGCGCAGACGCCCCATTCCCAAGTGGTATATGCCTCTCAGGGCAGCGGCTATGACAAAGATCAGGTGTTGCTTGTTGATGGCCAGCCATACTGGTACAACGGCATTCAGCTTCGTGCGGACAAATTGCTGACGCAGATCGGCTATCGCGTGGATGTGCCCCTGTCCGAAAACGATCCTTCCGATCCGAACAAACGCAGTTTGGAAGCGATTTTCAAGCAGGTTGCCGAAGACGGCTACAACACGGTGAATGTGCAAATCCTGTGGTCCGACCTGCAGAAGGACATCGTTACCGAGGCCGAGCAGACTCAATCGGCCACCCTTGCCGCCGATGGCTCCGCCGCCGACCTCGACCGATTCCAAACCAGTTGGGTCGAGGGGGATTCCTCACAACAGCAGGTGGGGTTCCTGAAATTCGATATTCCCCAAACCGTGGGCAATGTGGATGGTTCCAAGATTCGCGTGTACGTGAACAGCTATGACGACCGTCAGACCGAGTTCGGCCAAACCCAAGGCATGTACTACACGCATGGACTCAATGTGTATACGATTGATGATGCCTCCGACGCCCAAGATATGACTTTCGACAAAGCCTTCGGTCAAGGTGCAACCTACGACGGCACCGAGATCACCACTGCGCAGGGCGACGTCATTCAGCCGACCAGCACCCTGGCCAAATGGGATCAGATCAAACGCACGTATTTCTACGACATCGATGTGACCGACGCCGTGGCGCAAGCGCGTGCCGAAGGACGGACCAGCGTCAGCTTCGCGCTCGCCTCATCCACCGATCCGACTCGTGAGGATAAGGCGGATGTCGCAGCCGAGACGATCTCCTTCGACACTGCAAGCTCCACCCGAGATGACGGAGATGAAGGAGTGTCCGGCCGCAACACGAATTGGCTGACCCAGCCACTGCGTCCGCGCCTGTTCTTCTCCGACGCGAGTCTGGACAGCATTGATTGGACGTATTATGACACGCTGCTCGGCTACGCCACCAAATACGGTTTGAAGTTCGAAGTCATCTGGTTCGGATCTGACTCCACTGGCTTGGCCTCCGATTTCCGTGTGCCTTTCTACGTGTTCCACAACTATCAGATGACCACGGTCGACCAGGACTCGAGCATGGTCAATTACAACGGATCCTTGGGCACGCCGCTGTTCCAGAAAAAGATCGGTGACCCCAACCAGATGTATGTGTTCCTCGGCGATCGCGCCGACAGCGCACTGATGGAGAAGGAAGGCGATATGCTCGCCGCGATCTGCGACCACACCGCCACATTGCCGAATGCGGACACATTGATCGGTATCCAGACCCAGAACGAACCATACAATGGTTCGCTCAACGGCAGCCCGATCAAATCAGTAAACAACAATGACGGCTTGGCGACCGCATCGTTCTCCCGATCCCCGGTTTCTCTGGCCCTGCGCGATAAGTGGCGTAACGAAGGCGATGCCGACCATGGCGGCTATAAGGTATCCACCGACTCCGAATTCCGCACATACGAAGTGTGGTACTACAACGACTATCTCGGCAAGCGCGTGAAGAACAGTTCGTTGTCGGTATGGACGCGTGTGAACCATCAGCTTGGTGCGCCTACATATCTGGTGGATATCAACGAAAAGATGCGTTCCAACGGCGTGGGCACCAATCTCGATTTCGTTGGATTGGATACCTATGGCCCCGGTCCCTCGGAAATGTACAAGATTGGCCACGGCGGATTCTGGTTCAATGTCGACAAGGGCGACAATCTCCCCGTCGTCATGGAGGACGGCATGAACACCACGAATGCGGCGGAGAAGAAATTCGCCACAATCGCCGGAGGTGCTTTACACAATGGTTATAACGCCTGCTCGTTCGATGGCGATGCGTTGTATGATTCGTTCAACACCGCCGAGCCCTGTGGCCGCACGGAACGTCCCGCCGATGCGAAAACGGGCAGCGGCACCGCCGGTGCGATGACGTTCGCGGAGAAAATCTCACGTGTGAGCGTCGTCAACCACCTATACAACAAAGTCGGTTATGACCTGGCCACGCGCAATGCGGACGCTGCCGGCGGCTCAACGCTCACCTTCCTCAATCCCACAGGGTCCACAAGCGGGGGAGGCGCGGCGAACGCCCAAGTTCGTTCCGTTGACATCTCCTACAACGTCGTTTCGGGAGGAACATATGGGACCGCGTCGCGCGGCTTCGTAATCGAACGTGCCAACAACGAAATTGCACTGGGCTCTACGGAGACATCCACGTTCCGGCTATCCGGACTTGCGGGGAAAACCGCCAGCGTGGAACTCGGATCCTATGATGCGGATGCGGGCGACGACGACATCACCAACGGAAACGGCAAAACGGACAACGAATGGGTGAAGGAATCGGATGCCGAAGTCACGCAAGACGGTGACGATCTTATCGTCACCGTACCGGCAGGCGATGTGGCGAGGGTTGTGACCACCGAACGCATTCCGGAAGCGGGACCCACCACTCGATTTGAGGCGGAAAGCTCCAAAATCGACAGCACTGATGCCATCGAACGCTACGACGATGGCGCATCCGGAGGCAAATGGGACAAGCATATGGCCAATGCCGAAGGAGACTACATCCGGTATCAGTTCACTGTGCCTGCCGATGGTACTTACGATCTTGCGACCATGTTCCGTAAGGGTGCCGACCGCGCGATAGTGGATGTCTTCATCGACGATGTGAAAGTGGGAAGCCATGATCTCTATTCGTCAGGTGCCGCGTGGAACAAGGAGACGATTCGGTCCATCGAACTCACTGCTGGCGAGCATACGGTCAAGTACCAGGTGTCCGGACGCAATGACAGCAGCACGGGATACATCACCGGCATCGATTATTTCGAACTCGTCGGAGAGCCATTCAGTTGCCCGAGCGGCGATGACACGACCGTACTGATGTGCGAGACCTTCGACCAGCAGACCGACCCCATCAACCTTGGATTTGACGCCGGTGCCGCAATCTCCGGCGGAAAACTCACCGTCACACGGTCGATGGGAGACAAAACCTATGCATCCACGGCGTTCTCCGATCTCATAGCAGCTCAGAAGAGCGTGGATATCTCCTTCGACTACGCCACACAAGTCGGCGATGCCGGCAAGGTGTCGTTGGAATTCCACGACTCGGATGGACGCCTCGTTTTCGCGATCCTGTCGTCCGATAAGAGCAGCGGAGACCAGTTGCGCTACTCCGTGGTTGCAAAGGCGGATGCAGGCGCTGATGGTTCCGGCGTTGCCGGCGATGCCGAACCTACGTGGACGGTCGCCGGCGAATTGGACAAGAACACAACCTACGCGGTATCGGTGCATTTGGATTTCGCCAAGCAAACGGCGGATATCTCCATCAGCGGCGGTTCGGTTGACGTTCATGCGACGGGGCTGTCCATCACCGCGAAGAATCTGGCGAAGCTGTACGCGGTGAACTATTACACCGCAGGAGTCAGCGGCGATCAGACGATTGACAATCTGGTGGTGTCCACTTCGGATCTGGTAACGATTGTCGACCGCACTGCGCTGAGTGAAGCTCTCGCGGCGGCGGAAGCATTGAACAAGTCCGATTACACCGAGGAATCGTGGAACGCGCTGGATGAGGCGGTTGCTGCAGGACGCGTCGTACTTGCTATGGATGAGCGTGAACTGACGCAGGATATGGTGCAGTCCGCGGCTGATGCGGTGTATGCAGCCATCGATGCGCTGGAGAAGCGTTCCGATCCCACGGATCCCACGGATCCGACCGATCCGACCGATCCGACGGATCCCACCGATCCGACGGATCCCACCGATCCGACTGACCCGACCGATCCCACCGATCCGACTGACCCGACCGATCCCACCGACCCGGTGAATCCGACCGACCCGAGTAAACCTGGATCTACTGATGAGGTTCAGGGCGGTGATAAGGATTCGACGGCCAGCGGCAAACATGGCGTCGCCAATACTGGCGCTGCTGTTGCAATCATCGCTGTAATCAGTATGTCGCTATGCGTCATTGGTATATGCGTGCGTTGTGCAGCTAGGTATCGTCGCTAGTCAGTTCTGACGCTTCATCGCTGAGACGGTCGTCATCGTTGCAAGGACGATGGCGGCCGTCTTATTGGTTTAGACACATGATATGAGAGTTGTATTCACAGGCAATAATCCTGTGCGATAGCCGGCTGCTGCTAGAGTGGACGGCGGTTTGAGAGCGGATATTGATTGATCCGACAACGTTTTATCGCAAGGACAACAGTTATGGATATCACCAGATTGACGCCTGACGAGCAAGGCATGGTCGAATGGCCCACGCTGAGCAACGATCGTAAAGCTGTGGTGAGCGTAGGCGTATTCGACGGATTCCATCTCGGGCATCGTGCCGTAATCTCACGCGTGGTGGAATTGGCTCATAAGGCCGACGCCTTTGCCGTGGCGGTGGTATTCGACCCGCGTCCCGGTTTGGTGCACCGCTACGCCGCAGCGCATAACGGCGAAGAGCCTGCGGCCGATATGGTGGATTCACAAGCGCTGACCTCGGTGGATGAACGCCTGCGCCATATGGAGGAACTGGGCATCGACCATGTGCTGGTGGTGCGCTACACGTTGGCCTTCGCCGCGAAATCGTATCGCTTCTTCTTGGGCCAGATGGTGGGCAAGCTGGGCATGCGTACATTGGTGCTCGGCCAGGATGCTGCCATGGGCAACAATCGTGAGGGCGATGTCAAAGCAATTGCCAATCTGGCCGCCGCCACCGGTGTTTTCGAACTGGATGTGGTGGATGACCGTGGGCCCGGCGAGACGCGCGTGCCGCCGGACGCCCAGCCGACGATGCCGACAACGTGGGGCGAACCCGCCGATCCCTTGGCCGCGATGACCAAGGCGGAGCGCCGCGCATGGAGCAAAAAACACCAGGCCAAGGCTGTGCGTGTGTGGAGCTCCACCAATGTGCGCTACCTGCTGTCGCAAGGCCGGGTGAAGGATGCGAACGCGATTCTGGGGCGTCCGCATGCCATTGAAGGCACGGTGGTGCACGGTGAGGAACGCGGTCGCACCATTGGCTTCCCGACTGCCAACCTCGGCGATGATGTGACCGGCTACCTGCCCGTGGACGGCGTGTACGCCGGTTGGCTGATTGATGGAGATAAGCGCTGGCCCTCGGCCATCTCCATTGGCACCAAGCCCACGTTCAGCGAGAAAACCGGCCTGCATGAGCGCGTGGTCGAAGCCTACGCCATCACTGATAACGGCGAATGGCTGGACTTGTACGAGCATCATGTGCGCGTGGAATTCGTAGGATTCCTGCGTCCGCAGGTCAAATTCGACGGCCCCGACGAACTGGTCGCCGAGCTCAAGCGCAACGTCGAAGAAACCAAGCGTCTAACCGCCTGATGCGCTTTCAATGCTATTGAAAACGGAAGGCCGTCATCCCTATAGGATGGCGGCCTTCTTGCGTTGTTGATATAGCGAATTCAGTGACGGAAGTGGGAGAAGAACTCCTTGGTTTCGGGGTTCTGCGATTCGTCCATCACTTCGCGCGGCGTGCCGTTCTCGGCAATAACACCACCGCGCAGCAACACCACACGATCAGCCGCATCATGAGCGAAGCTCATCTCATGCGTGGCCATCAGAATCGTGGTGCCCTGACTCTTTAGCTCAGCCACCATGGTGAGCACTTCGCCCACCAGCATCGGGTCAAGCGCCGACGTGATCTCGTCAAGCAGCAGCAGTTCAGGATCGGTCATCAACGCGCGAGCGATGGCCACACGCTGCTGCTGACCGCCGGAAAGCTGATCGGGGTAGGCGCCGGCCTTGGCACGCATGCCGATACGATCAAGCAGCTCCAGCGCACGAGCCTCGGCGCGATCCTTGCTCCAATGGTGCACCTTGCGCGCGGCCAGTGTCACATTTTTGATCACTGACATATGCGGGAACAAATTGAACTGTTGGAACACCACACCAATGCGCGCGCGCAGCTTATCCTGATCGGCGCGAGGATCGGTGATATCGGTGTCGCCCAGCCAAATCTGGCCATCGTCCACGCGTTCCAGCAGATTCACGCATTTCATCAGCGTGGACTTGCCAGAGCCGGAAGGGCCAAGCAACGCCACAACCTCATGCTGACGCACTTCAAAGGAAATGCCTTTAAGCACCTGCGTGGAACCAAAGGATTTACGGATATTATCCAAACGCAACACAGCGGGCGCGCTTGACTGAGCCGTTTGAGCGGCCGACGTGGATACAGCCGTGTTCGCAGTCGATGCCGCAGTGCCGCCCTTAGGCTGATCCACAGTAGTTGCGGAATTGATGAGATCGCTCATACCGTGCCTCCACTCAGCTCACGTTTGCGCAGTCGCGCCGCATACCAGTCATTAAGCAGAATAAACGGCACGCTCATCAGAATGAACAGCAGGCTGGCCACCACATAGGGGGTGAAGTTGTAGCTGCTGGCCACCTCGATCTGCGCGGCGCGCACCGCATCCACCGCACCCAGCACAGAGATCAGGCCAACGTCCTTTTGCATGGAGATGAAATCGTTCATCAACGCAGGTGCCACCTTGCGCAGCGCCTGCGGGATAACGATCATGCGCGTGGTCTGCCCGGCGGTCAGGCCCAGCGAGCGCGCGGAGGCGCGCTGCGAGGGGTGCACATCGTTGAAACCGGCGCGCAGCACTTCGGCCACATAGGCGGAATAGCCCATAATCACGGCGATGGTGCCAAGAATCGAAGGATCGATGCGCCCAAACAAACCCAGACCAGGAATACCAAAGCCGATGAGATACAGGATGACGATCATCGGGATGCCGCGCATCACCGTGGTATAGATGGCCGCCAAAGCACGCAGGGGGAACAGCACTGGATTGGTGCTGGTACGCACCAGGGCGATTAGGGTGGCCAGGATGGCCACGCCGATTACGGCGACGACCAGAACCTTGAGATTCAGCCACAGGCCATCCAGGATTTCAGGGAACGACGAGACGAAGTATTCGGCGGAGAAGAACGTTTCCTTCACACGCGGCCAGCCGGGGGAGAGCTTCAAGCCCGTGACCACGATAATCGCCAGCACAATGGTACTGACCAGACTGGTAATCACGGATTTGAGCTGCTGCTTGCGGCGGTACTCGCGGCGGAAACGCTCGACCTCGCTAACGGCAGCGGAACCGTCAGCGAGGTCGAGGGGAGCGGCAGATGATGTTGGTGCGCTCATAATCGTATGGATTGTCCGGCTTACTTGAGCTCGGTCAGATCGGTGGTGTACTCAGCCAGCCACTTATCCTGCAGCTTCTTCAGCGTGCCATCGGCGTTGAGCTCGTCCACGGCCTTGGTGGTCGCGGCAGTAAGCGGGGAGTCCTTGGGCAGCACGATGCCCAGGCCATCCTTGTCTTCGGAGCCGGCGATACGGCCGACCACGGTCGCATCCTTGATCTGCTCGGACTGCACCATGTAAATGCACTCAACGGTGTTGGTCACCAGCGCATCGATCTGGCCGGCGTCCAACGCCTGCGCCAGCGAAGCGTCATCATTAAAGGTCTGAATGTCGTCGGAAAGCTTCTCCTTGGCAATGGTGTAGCCCTGCGTGCCCACCATCGCGCCGATCACCGCGCCCTTGAGATCAGCCAAGGACTTGGCGCCGGCGTACTTGCTGTCCTTCTTGACCACGACGGACTGGGTGTCCTTGTAATAGCCGGAGGAGAAGTCCACGGCCTTCTTGCGTTCGTCGGTGATGCCGAACTGCTGGATGTTCATATCCCAGTCCTTGGCACCCGGGGCGATGGCGGTGTCGAAGGTGGTACGAGTCCACACCACATCGTCCTTGTCGAAGCCGAGCTTGTCGGCCACGGCATAGGCGACGGCAGCCTCATAGCCCTCGCCGGACGCGGGATCGTCGTTCATCACCCACGGCTCATAGGCCGGGTCTCCGGTGGCGATGGTGAGCTTGCCGGGCTTGACGGTCTGCTGGGTGATGTCGGAGCTGTTGGCCGAGTTGTCGGTGCTGTTGGAGTTAGCGGCGGAATCGGAGCCGCAGGCGGCGCAGAAGGCGAGCGCTGCGACGCTGATGCCGGCGGCCAGCGTGCGAAGCAGGGAACGATGTTGTGTCATGGTCTTCTCTTTCCAAAAATTTGTTGCGAATGCAATACAAAGTTGGCAATCAGTGGTGATTATAACGCTGTGATGATGCGGTCGCGTCACTTTAGTTATTGCTATTGCCGATAGCTGGTTATGCATCAATCATATGGATCCGTTGGTTTGCCAAAATCTTGGTGCCGTAGGAGATAGTTGCGGTGGGTTGAACGCGATATGCGTGGGGTCAGCAAAGTGGCATCATGTTTGCCAGATGTTTGCCCGGTGGATGTGCCGCGCGGCGTTGCCGATTATTCCAAGGTGAAGCCGTCGAAGGTGAACCCTGGACTGACTACGCAGGAGACCAGTGCGTCACCGCTGCCCGGTACCGTGCGCTGCCATACGCCGGCGGGTACCACGGCATGGCCGACGACAGGGATGTCGGGATTGTTTGCAGCATTGGCGACATTGTTTGCGGTGATGCCGGCTCCCAATGTCACACGTGTGCGTGCGGTTTCGTCCGCTGCAGGTGCCTCGCCGTTACCACCGAGTTCCAATGTCACCGGTGCTGGGCCATGCCATAGCCAGATTTCGTCGGCATCCACCTTGTGCCAAGCGCTGGCGTCTCCCCGCGGCAGCAGGAAATAAATCAGCGATGCCAGTGGACGACCATGTAGGCCGCTGGCGGGATCGTCGGCGCGGTAGGCGAGCGGCGATTGCCAGTCGCGCGTGTACCAGCCGCCTTCGGGATGCGCCTCAAGCCCCAGCCGCTGTACGACGGAGCGAGCGTAATCGCTCATATCCTCCAATGCAATACTCATACTGCTTCCTTTCAGTTGCCGCGAATTAGAAGGCGTTATTGTTGTAGACCACGCGACCGGAGATTACCGTGGCTCGGTTTGTGCCGGCACCGTGGCGCACCAGTGTTTCCAATGTGTCTTCGATGCCGCGCGGCGTGGCCACGTACACCGGCACGTCGAAGAAGGCAAGATCGGCGGTGGCGCCTGCGTTGATCTGGCCGATACGGCCGGCCCCCACATGCATACCCAGTTCCGCCGCGCCGCCGAGCGTCACCATACGAATCAGACGATGGGTCAAATCGTCGCTCGTATACCCCTGTTCGCGCGCGAGGTCATAGAGCATGGCCACATCCTCCAACACATCAAGACTGGGGGAGCTGGACAGCGAATCGGTGCCCACGGCCAAGAGATTGCCCTCTTCGAGATAATCGCGGATCGGTGCGTCTCGCCCGGTCACCGTAATGCGATTCGAACGCGGGCAAAGCGCCACGCCCACGCCGCGCTGGCGCAGGATGCGACGATCCTCCTTATCGGCCCACACGCCATGCGCGATATGCACGTCGGGGCCGAGCGAGCCAAGCTGATCAAGGAACTGGATGGCTGACGCGCCCTTGCCGGCCTCCTTAAGCTCCTGATAGCTGGTCCAATCCTGATCGCGCCATTCGACCGCCGAATACGTGGACAAGCTGGTATCGCGTTCGCCGGCCTCCATCGGGGTTTCGGCCAGATGAATATGCAAGCGCATATCAAGCTGACGGGCGATATCAGGCAAATCCACGAATGGTGCGGTTTCCAACGTATAGGGGGCATGCGGGCTGATGCCGATGCTGGGCAGTTCCTCCTGGCGCATATGGCCCAAATGGGTCACCAGCTCGGCGATGCCCTCGGTTTTCCAATCGCTGTTGCGCCAATCCATCACCTCCCAATAGGCCACGCCATGCATACCCTGCGAGGCAAGCGCGCCGGCCGCCTCCGGATTGGTGACGATATCGGCCGCCGCAGTGGTGCCGGATTGCACCAGCATACGTGCGCCCTCTTCAGCGGATTCCTTCCACGATCCCGTTTCGCACAGCCGCGCGTATACCGGGTTGAAGCCCTCCTCCCATTCGTGAAAGCTACTGTAGGTGCCACGGCCCACGTCGGCCATATTCGTATATTGCAGGTGCGTATGCGCATTGATCAGACCGGGAGTTATTACGCCGTGCCAATGATGTTCTTCGATACGCCCACCCTGGGCCATATCCTGTTTAAGCGTATCCAGCACCCAGCGGCGGGTGCCGGCATGCACCACGCGACTGCCGCTGACCGCCACGGCACCATCGAGCAGCACCGGCCCGGTGATGGGGATGATCAGTGGCGCGCTATACAGCGTTACCTCCTGCAATGGTGCGGGATGGGCGGCCGCATACAACTGGTCGAACGAATCGGTGGTCACAGCGTCTCCTTGAATCGGGTGAGTGTCCAATCGTACCCGTTGTCGGCCACGGCATGGCTGGCATGGTAGCCGCGCGTTTCGAGCGCGACTGTGGCGATGCGTTGATCGGTGACCTCATCCAGACGGTGCAGTCCGGGTTCCAGCGCGCCCCGATGAGTAAGCAGATATGCTACGGCGCTCGCCTGCACGGCAAAGCTCAAATCCATGATTTCGATGGGATTGCCGCCGCCGGCCGTGTAATTCACGCCGTCGCCTTCCGATAGCAGCGTCAATATGGGGCCGTTCGGCACTGCGAGCGTGCGATGCGCGCAGCCGGTTTGATGGCGGAAGCCAGGAATATCATCAAGGGCTATTTCGTTGGCGATGCCGCCAATCACCGACAGTACGGCACCGGTGCGCATGCGCCGCATATGGTTCACAGTGATGGTATGGCGCGCGCCGGTGGCGGAGACGACCATATCGGCTTGGGGCAGTGCATCATCGATATCCTGTGCGGCGAACCCGTCAAATACTGCCTGCAAGGCGGCCACAGGATTCGTATCGCAGATGATCACATGCGCACCCAACGCTCGCACGCGCAGTGCAAAGCCTTTGCCGACCGGACCATAGCCGATTACGGTCACCTGCGCGCCGTCGAAAGCGTGCGCGCCCAGTATTTCCTGCATGGTGGTGACGCAACTTTCGCCAGTGCCATGGGTATTGTCGAATCCGGTTTTGAGGATGCTGTCGTTCACGGCGATTACCGGGAAATCCAATGCGCCGGCATCCTGCATCGCTTGGAAGGCGCGCACGCCACTGGTGGTCTCCTCGGCCACACCAATCAGCTGCTTCATCAGTTCCGGACATTCCGCCGCAGCCAAACGGGCGAAGCTTGCACCATCATCGATAATGATGTTGGGGCGAATCCTGTCCAGCAGTCGCAGCGCGCCCTGATGCGTTTGCTCGGCCGTCCATGTTGTATCGGCCTCAACAACAATTCCTTCGCGCTGCAACTGGTCGGCCACGCGCTGATCGGTGTCGGCAGGGTCGGCGAATACCCCGACAATGGCGCCGGCCGCCTTGAGTTCGCGCAGCAATACGGCTGTTTTCGGCTCCAGAATCAGGCAGACGGCGATTCGCGCGCCGGTGAAATCCACGCCATCGGCAATCAACGTGCGCATCAACCCGCGCAGCACCGGCATATGACGATGCGCATGTTCCATCGCCTCCAAACCTGACAATGCGCGTGCGTCAGGAATCTGCTCTGCCGGGTCGGTGGCGGATATCGTGAAGGGGTGCGAATGGATTGCCAGTGAGTTGTTTGCGTCCGTATCATCACACACCATGCCCCATTGTCGGGCCTGCGCGACGAATTGTTGGTCAGCGTTGGCCGGGGGCGTAAAACGTGCACCCGCAAGGGAACGATTGGTGCGTTGCGAATACGCGCACGCCCACGCGGCAAAATCACAAGTCGAAGGCTGCTCAGTCATACGCCCCATCATAGGGCGTGGCAAACGCAGTCGTATCAGTGCCGGGAAAGGCCGAGGGCGTTGAGTGCGTCGGCGAGGGTGCTGACTTCGACCAGTTTGAGGCCCGGAATATCAATTGCCTTGCGTGGCGTGGGCACCACGGCAACAGTAAAGCCCAAACGTGCCGCCTCGCGCAGACGATGCTCCATACGCGGTGCCGGGCGCACCTGCCCGGTTAAGGAAATCTCGCCGATGGCGCAAGTGGTACGTGCAATCGGCGTGCGCTGCGCGGCGCTCGCCAACGCGGCCACAATGGCCAGATCGCAGGCCGGCTCCTTGGCCTGCCCACCGGCAATCGTGGAAATATACAGGTCATTGGCTAAGAGATTAAGCTTGCCATGGCGGTACAACACCGCCACCAGCATGGCGATGCGGCTTGAATCAACGCCGTTGACCGCGCGGCGGGGCGTAGGCAAAACGGAATTGGTGACCAGCGCCTGCACCTCGATTGGCAGACTGCGGTGACCATCCAGCGTGAAGGTCACACATGTGCCCTCTACCGGCTGAGCGGCATCGCCACCGGGCTCCGACAAAAACAAGCCAGCCGGATCGGTCACCTCTTCGATGCCCTCGCCGCTCATATCGAAGCAGCCCACCTCATCGGTCGGTCCGAAACGATTCTTAATCGCCCTGAGCATCCTGAGGGCGGTTTCACTATCGCCCTCGAACTGGCAGACCACATCCACCAAATGCTCCAGCGTGCGAGGTCCTGCAATCGAACCATCCTTGGTCACATGACCCACCAGAAACACCGGAATATCCAAGGTTTTGGCGGTATCAATCAGCGCGCTCGCCACCTCGCGCACCTGCGTGGAGCCACCGGAAATGCCATCGACCTCCTGGGAGACAATGGTTTGCGCCGAATCGACAATCGCCAGTGCCGGGCGATTCTGCTCAATCAATCCCAAAGCCGTGGCCAAATCGGTGGTGGAAGCCAGCAGCAGGTTCGATTCCACGGCGTCGATGCGTGTGGCGCGCAACCGCACCTGCGCCTGCGATTCCTCGCCGGAGATATACAGCACTGTGCCGCCGCTACTTGCCACTTGGCGTGCGATATTGCCGGCCGTCTGCAACAGCAGCGTTGATTTGCCGATGCCAGGTTCGCCGGCTATCAGCGTCACCGAACCGGGCACCACGCCACCGCCCAGCACACGATCGAATTCCGTAAAACCGGTGGCCAGTCGGCGCACGCTTTCCGTGCCTACTTCGGTGATTGGCCTGGCTGCGGCGCGAGCGGTTTGCGGCACTATGGTCGACTGCGTGCGCGAGGTGCGACCCGGTGCCGCCGTACGTGTGCCGGCGGACGGCCGAGCCTCGTGAAATTCCTCCACCGTGCCCCACTGATTGCATTCAGGGCAGCGCCCGACCCATTTCGGACCGCTCCAACCGCATTCGGAACACACATACTGCACGCTTGATTTCGCCATGCTCCCAAGCCTAACCCGTTTCAGTGCGGTTCGCCCGATTCACAGAATATTCACCCATCCGCGCCGCTTATGGCCCTGTGAATTGGGGCCAGCGTCACAAGGCTGTGAGAGAATCAAGGGCATGTCTAACGCTGAGAATTCTTCGACTACGCAGTCCCATGGCAAGTTGATCGCAGTGGTCGTCGCCGCTGCGGTGGTGATTGTTCTGGCGGTGCTTTCCGCCTTCGTGTGGCCTGGCTGGGCCATCAAGAAGAATGACACCACTGCTGAGACGGGCCAAAGCCAAAGCCAGACGCAGAACCAGCAGTCCAGTGAGCCGACCACTCCGACCATCGATGCCACCGCACTGCCGGACGATGCCACCGAACTACTCAAGGCTATGCCGGACAGTGTGCTCAATTATGCGCGCACCAAGGCCGACGCCTCCACCAACTGGAGCTCGTCCTCGCCGCTTGAGGAATACACGTTGGTGTATTCCACCGGCGACACCGCCAAGGATGTGACGTTGATTGCCGCGCAGTGGTCGTCCGCAGACAATGCCAAAACCCAATACGATGCGTTGGTCGCCGCGCAAACCGGCGAAGAGCAAGCCTCCGGCAATGTGAAGGTCTCCGGCAATACCACCGGTGCGTATGTGGTCAAGGCCGATGCCAACGATGACAGCAAGTCCGTGGCCATCTGGCAGAACGATACCGTGGTATTCCAAGCCACTGGTACGAAGGAAGCGGTCAATCGCTTCTATCAGCAGTTCCCGATGTGACGGATGTGCTGCATATGTTGTGTGGATATGTCGGGTGCTTTGTCTCGCTAAGACATACCGATGATGCTGTCGCGCAATGTGTGTAGTATTGTGCAAGTTGCAACTTTTACGATTAATCGGAATGGAGGCTTCAGATGGGTTCCGTCATCAAGAAGCGCCGCAAGCGGATGAGCAAGAAGAAGCACCGCAAACTGCTGCGTAAGACCCGCCACCAGCGTAAGTAGTCTTACCTGCAATCAAGGCATGGAAAACCCCGGTCAGCATTCGCTGCCGGGGTTTTCGTTTACCTGTGAGACCGCATCACTTGTTGGAGTTGGTCATGACGCGCGGGCCGTTCGGGTCGCCCACGATCACCTTATCGACCATGTTGAGGAACAGGCCGTGCTCCACAACGCCCACCATATTGATGAGGTCCTCGGCCAGATCGGTCGGATGCTCAATCTTCTCCAGGTGCAGGTCGACCACGAAGTTGTTCTCGTCGGTGCGCACCTCCTTGCCGTCGGCGTCAAGGCGCAGCACAGGGTTGTAGCCCTTGGCCTCAAGCTTCTTGATCACATGGCCGGCACCGAAGGGGATCACCTCGACGGGCAGCGGGAACTTGCCGATGGTGTCGACCACCTTGGACTCGTCCACGATCCACACGATCTTGTTGGAGTTGATGGCCACGATCTTCTCCCACAGCAGGGCAGCGCCGCCGCCCTTGATGCCGTTGAAGTTGGAATCGACCTCGTCGGCACCATCGATGGTGATGTCGATGTGATCCACGTCGTCAACGTCCACGATCTTGATGCCGTAGCTTTCAGCCTGGGCCTGGGTGCGGCGGGAGGTGGTCACGCCGGTGAATTCAAGGCCTTCCTCCTGATGACGGCGGCCAAGTTCGTCCACGAGGAACTTGACGGTCGAACCGGTGCCGAGGCCGGCGATCATGCCGTTCTCGATGAGCTTGGCGGCTTCGATGCCGGCCGCCTTCTTCAGGGCGTCCTGCTGCGCCTTATCCATGATGGTCTCCTTACCTTACCTTGCACGCTGTTCTGCGCACCTGCGCGGACTTGCAACAGCAACTGCGGTGTCCGCGCAGTCCATCCTTATCCTAACTCGTATTGAAGATGTTGTGAACGATGTAGTGCCATCGTGTCCGATTTATGTGCGAATATGTGCGCTTATTGGTGCGTGTGGGATGGTCGGGACGGTTGTAGTAGCTGGAACACGGGACAGGCTGGAATGGTTCAGGAAAGGGACCGCTCGGCGATTGAATCACCAAGCAGCCGCAACTCAGCCTCTACTGAATCGCAACTCAGCCACGAACAAACGGTGCCGCTTCAAGCGTCATATTGCCGTCGCCGTCCACAAAGCCTTCCACGCGGATAAATCCGGTAATGGGCATGGGCTGCCCGTTGTAATACGGGCTGGTTTTGGGGGCGGGGGAGAAGCGGAGTGAACCGGAAACCGTCAGTCCCGATGCCGGTGTGGAAGCTGATGGTGCTGCAGTTGAGGTGGGCAAACCGGCGTCGGACGGCGATGCGGATTCGTTCGGTGATGTGGGCTTGTCTGATGTGGCGGTGCCGGATTTCGATGCGACGTCGGACGATGACGATGGTTGGGTCGAAGGTTGTGAGGGCTTGTCTTCCTGCTGCTGGGAAGGATAATCCGGCACGCCCTCCGGCTCGGCGAGCAGGTCGGCAACGGATCGGGAGCGGGATTCCGTATGCTGTGCGGCAGGCGGGACCAGGGTGTCGGCATCGGCTTTGCCGTCAAGCACCAGCTGCACGTCGGCCGGCACATCGGTTCCCTTGGCGTACTCGGAGCCCAACAGCGACTGCCACCCCTCGATCGGTAGATAGCCGTCGCGTGCGCCCGAACGGCAATCGCCCGCATAGGTGCGCGCAAGCTCGTCCACCAGCTCGTTGCCCGCGTTGCCGGCATGGCCCTTCACCCATTTGAACTTCACGGGGCCGGGGCGACGAGAGATTTCGGCATCGATGGCCTTAATTAATTCAACATTCTTGACCGGTTTTTTCTGTGAATTCTTCCAACCGTTGCGCTTCCACCCATTAACCCATGTGGTCGAGCAGTTGATCGCATACTGCGAATCGGATTCGATAAGCAGCGGCTCAGAACCGGGGTGCGCACGCAATACCATCAGCACCGCGCACAATTCGCCGATCTGATTCGTGCCATTGGTGGCGCCGCCGGCGTCATAGCCATGTTCATCATGCTCGTGGCCGGGCATATTGCCGGCACCCGCATTCTTAGCATGATCGGCCCAGGCCCATCCCATAGGGCCATTGGGGTTGCCCAGTGCAGAGCCGTCCGTGGAAACCACAATCTCGTCAGTCATGCCCACCACCCTACGGGCGGGGCGCGAAATTGACCGCCAGCAGCGATACGAAGCAATAAAGCGATATGAAGCAATGCAAAAAGGGGAGGCCCCAGAGGAGCCTCCCATGAACGGTGATTGAGTTTCAGATCAGGCCAGTGCCTTGTCGACGACGACCGTGGCCTCGTCGAGCACCTTGTCCAGCGCCTCGGGGGAGACGAAGGATTCGGCGTACACCTTATAGATGTTCTCGGTGCCGGAGGGACGGGCCGCGAACCAGTTGTCCTTGGTGGTGACCTTCAGGCCGCCGATCTTCGCGCCGTTGCCCGGTGCCTCGGTGAGCTTGGCGGTGATATCCTCGCCGGCAAGCTGGGTGGCGGTCACGTCGTCGCCGGTGAGGGCGGCGAACTTGGCCTTCTGCTCCAGCGTGGTCGGAGTGTCGACGCGCTTGTACCAGCTTTCGCCGAAGCGGGCCACCTGATCCTTGTGCAGTTCGGCCGGGTTCTTGCCGGTCTTGGCGGTGATTTCCGCAGCCAGCAGGTCGGGGATCAGACCATCCTTATCGGTGGTCCACACGCGGCCATCGCGACGCAGGAAGCTCATGCCGGAGCTTTCCTCGCCACCGAAGGCGACTTCGCCCTTGAACAGCGGATCGACGAACCACTTGAAGCCCACCGGCACCTCGACCAGCTTGGCGCCGATGGAGGCGGCCACGCGGTCGATCAGGGAGGAGCTCACCAGCGTCTTGCCGATACCGGCGCCTTCGGGCCAACCCGGGCGGTTGCCGCCGAAGAGGTATTCCACGCACACGGCGATGTAGTGGTTCGGGTTCATGACTCCCCAGTTCGGGCACACGATGCCGTGACGGTCAGCATCCGGGTCGGTGCCGCCGACCAGATCGTACTTGTCCCAAGCGCCGGCGTTGAGGGAATCGACCAGGCCCTTCATTGCATACGGCGAGGAGGGATCCATACGAATCTTGCCGTCATGATCGATGGTCATGAAGCTCCAGGTCGGATCGACCTCAGGGCGCACCACATCGATGTTGGTGCCGTACTTCTCGTTCATCAGCGGCCAGTAGTTCACCGAAGCGCCGCCGAGCGGATCGATGCCCAGACGCACGCCGGAGGAGCGGATCAGGTCGAAGTCGATCACGTTCGCCAGGTCGGAGACATAGTGGTCGCGATAGTCGAAGCCTTCCACCAGGTCGGACTTGATGGCCTGCTCGTAAGGCACGCGCTTGATGTTCTTATAGTCGGCGAGCAGCTCGTTGGCGCGAGCGGCGATCGCGTTGGTGGTTTCGGCCGGAGCCGGGCCGCCGGTGACGGGGTCGTACTTGAAGCCACCGTCGGTGGGCGGGTTGTGGGAGGGGGTGACCACGATGCCGTCGGCCAGGCCTTCGCCTTCGAAGCGCTGGGTGCCGTCGGCGGCACGGTTATGGGTCAGGATTGCCTGAGAGACGACCGGGGTGGGCACGTAGTCGCCGCGGGAATCGACGCGCACGTGCACGCCGTTGGCGACCAGCACCTCGATGGCGGTCTTCTGGGCCGGCTCGGACAGGGCGTGGGTGTCGCGACCGATGTAGAGCGGGCCGGTCACGCCGGCAGCCTTGCGGTATTCGGCGATGGCCTGGGTGATGGCGACGATGTGGGCCTCGTTGAACGAGGTCTTCAGGGACGATCCGCGGTGGCCGGAGGTGCCGAAGATAACACGCTGTTCGGCGACCGCTGGATCGGGGACGAGGTCATAGTACTTGCCGATAACCTCATCGACATTGATCAGATCTGCTGGGGTGGCGGGCATGCCCGCATTTGTTGCTACCATGCACCCGATTGTACTCGACTTTTCGGATGCGGTGTGTAACGAAATGTCGTTTTTTGTGCGTTGTTGTGTGAGAATGTGTCGTTATCGTATCGGTTCAAGAAGAGCTGTGGTTTCTGCGAAGTCGCTGGTGGCGTTCTGAGCGGCGGCTTGCGCGGTTTTTTCCAGTGCCGAGGCGGCAGGCACGCGCACAATCAACGCGCGGCGATCAACGGAAAAACGGATATGGCGTGTCTCAGGCAGCATATCGCCGTCCACCTGCGCTTTGGCGGGCTTCTCCAACAGCACTTCGGCGCTAACACCTTGGATTTGTTCGACGGTGGAATTGGTGGAAAGCGGATTCTGCTCCGGCTTGCCGGTGATGGTCTGATGCAGCACGTCGCCGAACAAGTTGGCCCAGCCTAAGATGCCACCAGTGGTGTCAATCACTTCGAAATCAAGCAGGCCGTCGTCATAGGAGGCGGCCGGCATCAGGGAGAAGACGGGAATCTGGCCGCAGTTGCCGGCCATCACCGTGCGGAAATCAAGGTTTTTGATGGAATGTGTCGAGCCGTCCCTGCTGGTGATGGTCAGGGCACCGCGGTAGCGCGGGGCGAACAGGTTCTTCACGCCACCCACGAAATATGCCAGCCAACTGATATTGGCCTTCAGTTCGGGGTCGGTGTCGTCGATCATCGCCGCGTCGAATCCGATGCCGGCGATAATCAGGAAGGCGTGGCCGTGATCTTCTTCGGGGTGGTCAAGCAGTGTGAGGCGACCCATATCCACCAAGCGTGAGCCGTGGGAAGTGGCCACGGTAAGCGCCGCATCAATATCGTCCACAGGAATGCCCATATTGCGGGCAAATAGATTACCGGTGCCGATCGGAATAATGCCAAGCGCATGCCCGGTGCCGGAAACGGCGGAAGCCACCGTGCGTACCGTGCCGTCGCCGCCCACCGCAATCACCACGTCGGCACCTGCGTCCAATGCCTCCAGCGCGCAGGCGCGACCGTCCTTATCCAGCTGTGTCTCATAAAAGTGGATATTCGTCAGCCCTTTGGTACGGCAGAACTCCTCGATATGCAACCGTTGCGCCGCTGCCTGCGGCTTTGAAGGATTGACGATAAACGCGTAATGCACCTCATCATCCTTGCGCTTGTTCAACGCTGCGGCCAGCCTACGGCGACGGTGCAGCCGGCCAGCCAAAGCAATGGCGGCAGCCACGACCACAATGGCCACGACAACAAGAACAACAATAAGTGCAGGATGAGGCATAGTTTCCTATTGTTGTCAGTCTGCAGGCCACCTTGGCCCCAGCTTCGCCCGACGTGAACATTTCCTGCACTTGTTCCGGGCAATGCACGCCGTGCGTGTCGGCTTACGGCGGTAGGCTATGAGCCATGCTTGATATTCAATTCATTCGTGAACACACCGATATCGTCAAGGAATCCCAACGCAAGCGCGGCGAGTCGGTTGAGCTCGTCGACGAGGTACTTTCCTCGGACGCCACCCGCCGTGAAGCCCTGAAGGCCTTCGAACAGGCCCGCGCCGAGCAGAAGGAAATCGGCAAGAAGGTCGCCGCCGCACCAGCCGACGAAAAGGCGAAGCTCATCGCCGAAACCAAGGAACTGGCCGCCAAGGTCTCCGAATACAAGGCCACCGCCGACGCGGCCGCCGAAGAATACACCACCGCCATGTGGAAGCTGTCCAACGTGGTCGAGCCCGAAGCCCCCGAAGGCGGCGAGGACGACTACGTGGTGGTCAAGAAGGTCGGCGAAATCCGCGACTTCGCCGCCGAAGGCTTCGAGCCCAAGGATCACCTCACCCTCGGCCGCGGCGTGGCCGGCATCGATATGGAGCGCGGCGTGAAGGTCGGCGGCTCCCGCTTCTACTTCCTGCGCGGCATGGTGGCCCGCATGCAGATCGCCATGCTCACCATGGCCGTCGACCAGGCCGAAGAGCACGGCTTCACGCTGGCCATCACCCCCACCCTGGTGCGCCCCGAAGTCATGCGCGGCACCGGCTTCCTCAACTCGCACGCCGACGAAATCTATCGTCTGCGCGAACCCGATGAGCAGTACCTCGTCGGCACCTCCGAAGTGGCGCTCGCCGGCATGCACGAGAACGAGATTCTCGACCTGTCCAATGGCCCGCTGCGTTACTGCGGCTGGTCCTCCTGCTACCGCCGCGAGGCCGGCGCCGCCGGTAAGGACACCTCCGGCATCATCCGCGTGCACCAGTTCGACAAGGTGGAAATGTTCGTCTACACCAAGCAGGAGGACTCCTACAAGGAGCACGAGCACCTGCTGGCCATGGAACAGGAGATGCTCGCCAAGGTCGAGGTGCCCTACCGCATCATCGACACCGCCGCCGGCGATCTGGGCTCCTCCGCTGCCCGCAAGTTCGACTGCGAGGCGTGGGTGCCGACCCAGGGCCGCTACCGTGAGCTGACCTCCACCTCCAACTGCACCGAATACCAGGCCCGTCGCCTCAACATCCGCGAACGTACCGAAGACGGCTCCACCCGCGCAGTCTCCACGCTGAACGGTACGCTGGCCACCACCCGCTGGCTGGTCGCCATCCTCGAAAACCACCAGCAGGCCGACGGCTCCATCGAAATCCCGAAGGCCATGCGCCCCTACATGGGCGGCCGCGAGGTCATCGAGCCGACGAAGTGGGAGGCCTGAGTTCGTTCGTGTCCTCTCGTCAGAGGGAACACTTACAATGAACCTTCGTGCGTGTACGCGCACGAAAAGGACAGATGTCTGAGCGGTCTAAAGAGACGGTCTTGAAAACCGTTGAGGGGCAACCCTCCGCGAGTTCGAATCTCGCTCTGTCCGCCGAATACCGGCAAATCGTTGGCAGCAGCCCTACGGTTTGCCGGTTTTTGTGTATTGCGTTGCGAAGGCTGCTGTGCTGGAACGTTGGTTGAAATTGACGTTGGAATACGCAGAGACTGAGACGATGGGGATTGAAAGGCTTATGACTACCACTCTTGAACAGCGCGCGATTGGTGCTCTGACCGGACTTGCCATCGGCGATGCGCTGGGCATGCCTACGCAAAGCATGTCGCCGCGCGATATTGCCCATTATTACGGCGGGCCGATCACCTGCCTGGTCGACGCCGTGCCTGAACAACCCATCGCGCCCAGTATGAAAGCCGGTGCCGTTACCGACGATACGGAACAGGCCTTCCTGCTTGCCCAACGGCTGATTGCGGATCGCGGCGATTTGGACAACAACGCCTATGCCCATGATCTGCTCGCTTGGGAGGATGCCATGCGAGCCAAGGGATCGCTTGACTTGCTGGGCCCCTCCACCAAGGCCGCACTGAAAGCACTGGCTGAAGGAGTCAGCCCCGAACTCACCGGACGTTTCGGCACCACCAACGGCGGTGCCATGCGCGCCACACCGGTAGGCATCGCCTTCGCGCCCGGTGCATCGTTGGCACAGGAGGCGCGCCGTTCGTGCTATGTAACCCACAACACCACGCAGGGCATCGAAGGCACCATGCTGGTGGCTGCTGCTGTCAGTTATGCCTTGGAAGGTGACGCCAATCCTCTGCAATCCGCCATATCGTTCGTGAACGATCACCCTGCGCAAGGGTATTGGTCGGCAAAAGCTTCCGTACTGGTCCGCACCGAACGTCTGATGGATTGGCTGGATTCAAAGGGACGGCACGTGGACGACGAGCGTTTCGCCCATATGCTGCGATACGAAATCGGCACCAGCGTGGAAGCGAACGAATCAGTGCCGTGCGCCTTCGCCATCGCCGCACGGTTTGCCACCGATCCTATGCGCGCGCTGTGCTTTGCCGCTTCGCTCGGTGGCGATACCGATACCATGGCCGCCATGGCCGGCGCAATGCTGGGCGCGCAGTATGGCAGTGATGCCTTTGATCAAGCGATTGCTGCGCAAGTACTCCGCCAACTGCAGCAGGACAATGGGCTCGACCCCGCGCCCGTGGCGCAAGCGCTGTGTGCCCTGCGTTCCGCGCATATTGGTTCCGCTAGTTCAGCTAGCCAAGATAGTGAGTAAGTGAATTATGGGCACTGTTATTTCTTTGGGGCAGATCATCGTGGATGTCACGATGCAGGTATCCCGTGTACCTTCGCCCGGCGAAGACCTATTCGCCGATGGCACGGCCATGCGGGTAGGTGCCAGCTACAACACGCTTCACGCGGCGCGTTGCATGGGTGCGCAGGCGGTGCACGGCGGCATCATCGGCACCGGCCCGTGGGGGCGTATGGTCGCCGATGCGCTCGCTGCCGATGGCATCCGGCATGATGGGCCTATTGATCAGCTACGAGACACCGGTTTCTGTGTGGCTTTGACGGATCAGGCGGCCGAACGCACCTTTATCTCCACGCGCGGTGCCGAAGCAGCCGGAGGCGTGCATACCTTCGATGGCATACATCCCCGCTCCGGTGATGTGGTGCATATCAGCGGCTATACGCTTGTTCACCATACTGCGGATGGGCTGTCGGCATTTTTGGAACGAACTTCGCCTAGTAATCGAGCATTCACCGCGGTATTCGACCCGTCCCCGGTGATCGGGCAAGTGGATAACGAGCGTTTCGCTCAATTGGTGGCGTATCGTCCAATCTGGTCCTGCAATGGACGCGAGGCCGGATTGCTGGCCGCACGATTGGGCATGGGTGAGTCCGTGGATATGGGTGAGCTTCCGAATGGCATCGGCAATGGCGATACTGCCGATGCTGCTGCCAATGTTGTCAATGCTGATGACGCTATCGGTGCAGGTGCAGGTGCTGCTGTCAATTCCGGTGACGTCGTCAATGCCGCCGATGCTATCGATGTCGCTGCCGATGCTGCGGTTAATGCTGTCAATTCCGGCGACACGGTCAATACCATCAATGCTGTGTCGGTTACCCGACTTGCTACCTTGCTGGGTGCGCCACTAATCGTGCGTGTTGGGGCAGCAGGCGCGTGGGTGGTTGACGAGCCCGGCCGCCCCGCTGCGCTGGTAGCTGGCTTCCCAGTGCAAGCGGTGGATACCAATGGTGCGGGGGACTGCCACACGGGTGTGCTATGCGCCGAACTCGCCTCCGGCCGCTCACTGCGCGAGGCTGTGCTGCTGGCAAACGCAGCCGCCTCCATATCCGTCACCAAACACGGCCCCGCTACCTGCCCCACACGCGCAGAAGCTGAGGCATTGTGCGCGAATCATTTCTCGATTTAAGGTGCCGGCGACCTGTCCCACGCTCGAAGAATCTGAACGCCGAGCCTTCGACGGTTCGGCTCAATAACCAGAGATCCTCGTTGTCCTGTCGCTTTGCGGCCAAGCGCGTTTGAGTGTGATTAAGCGCGATTAAGCACTGTCGAACAGTGCTCTCAAACTCCGCGAACTGCGGAAATGCGGTAAATCGCACTATATCGAACTGCGGAAATGCGGTAAAATGGACTTCATTGTACTGCGGAAATGCGGTAAAACCTGCTACGGCGAACTGCGGAAATGAGGGTGCGGCTATGTTTAAGAGGAAGATATATCAGGCTTTGCTTGATTGGAAGGCTCAGTCCAATGGCAGGACGGCACTGCTCGTTGAGGGGGCGCGGCGAGTGGGCAAATCGACCGTTGTGGAGGAATTCGCCAAAAAAGAATATCGTAGTTATATTCTTATTGATTTTGCAGAGGCGCCTCGTGATGTTCGTGAGCTTTTCGATGACATCTCTGATTTGAGCTATCTTTTCCTGCAGTTGCAGCTACGCTATGCGGCTAGGCTATTTGAGCGGGAATCTCTTATCATCTTCGATGAGGTGCAATTGTGTCCGTCGGCACGGCAGGTGATCAAGAAACTTGTCAAAGATGGTCGATATGACTACATCGAGACCGGCTCTCTCATCTCGATTCGCAAAAATACTCAGGACATCCTTATCCCGAGTGAAGAGCAGCGAGTGCAGATGCGTCCGATGGATTACGAAGAATTCACCTGGGCGCGTGGCGATAACAGCACTGTCCCGTTGCTGCGCGAGGCATTCAACTCTCGAACACCTCTGGGGGATCAGCTTAACCGTAAGCTTATGCGAGATTTTCGCCTATATATGCTTGTTGGGGGTATGCCTCAAGCTGTCGAGGCATATCTACAGACGAACAATCTGATGGATGTAGATACGGTCAAGCGCACAATTATCGATTTGTATGAAGAGGACTTTCACAAGATTAGTCCCTCAGGAATGTTGTCTATGCTTTTCGATGCGATACCGGCGCAGCTTGCGAAAAAATCTTCACGCTATCAAGTGTCGAGTGTTCTTGCGAACTATCGAGCAAAAGACATTCTTGAAGAGATTGCGCAGCTCCGCGATTCAAAAACAGTGCTTGTTTCCTATCATGTAGATGATCCCAATATAGGTTTGTCTTCAAGTATCGATTTGGAGAAGTTCAAATTATATCTGGCTGACACAGGTCTTTTCGTGACGCTTGCATTCAAAGATGCGTCGTTCACTGACAACATTGTGTATAAGAAACTCCTATCCGACCAGTTATCCGCAAATCTGGGAATGCTCTATGAAAACGTTGTTGCACAGGAGCTTACTTCCCAAGGCAAGGGCCTCTTCTATCACACTTGGCCCAAGGACGGAGCAAATCGTAATTATGAGATTGACTTCATTGTACCCGATGGTAAGAAGATTTGCCCTATCGAGGTTAAGTCATCGAATTATCGAACGCATGCATCACTAGATGACTTTGCCATCAAGTTCCATTCACGTGTTGGTAAGCAGTATCTTGTGCATACTAAGGATCTTCGTAAAGATGGGGCCATCACTTGCGTTCCCACTTATATGACGTGTTTTCTGTAATGCGGCATATGCGTCATGAAGGCTCACATGGGCCTGTTTCGAAACTGAATATCTGAGCGTGGCTTTCAGTCCACATGTGGTCTTAAGACCACGCTGAGCGTTTCGTGAGCGTGGTATCTGCTCCACGGCATGGCGTTATAACCACGCTCACGCTCTCAGTGTGGCATTTACGCCACATGTGGATTCACAGCCACGCTGCGAACACAGTCAGCGTGGTTTTCAGTCCACATGTGGATTCGGGGCCACTGAAGGCACTATGTATGTGTCGCAGACAATAAGCGCGTAGTGGTGTCTTAATGACGCCAGACATATAGCTACATGCGGCGGCGCATGTGATACGCGAACCATTATTTCTATGGTGATTTCAGCAGCTGATTAATGGAGATTGCAGCTCAAAACTTCGTCACCCCCCCCCTAAACACCCCTCTGAAAAAGGCGTCCGGGGGGGGGTATCTGTTTATGCAGTGATTAATTCCGATGTGATACGCGAATAACGGGATTCAGGCATTGGAAGATGGAGAGCTGGTATGAACGATGATCGGCATGGAAACTTGCGTCACAAATTGATGGCGCTTGCTGTGTCCGTAGCACTATTGCTGGGCACGGGGACGACTGGTACGGCCTTGGCCATGGAGTCGCCTGAAGCTAATTCCTCTTCCGCAGCACAGACGAATGAGGCACGCCCTAGTAAGGGTCGATTCCCCCGTCTTGAAGCGACGACTCAAGCCGAAGCGGTGGCTCAAGCTGATAGTCAAGCCGGTCAACCGATAGCTACTGCGCAATCTGATACTCCAATGACTCCGGAGCAGGCGAAAGATTACCCGCATTTCGGCCAATGGGGCACCAATATGGTGGTGAAACACAAGGCTCAGGGAGAAAGCGAATGGCAAGACGTTGATCTCAGCCAAGGTGATTCCTCGGTGGATGAGGGCGACGATTTGTATTTCGGCTTGGAATATACAGTTCCCGAAGATGGCCTGAAAATGGCTGATGGCACAACCACGACCACAATGGTGTTTGAGTTGCCCAAAACAGTGAAAACCAATGCGGTTTCCGGCAAGGTTATGCAGAATAACGAACAAGTCGGCACATACACCATTGCCAAAGGGCTGATCACTATTGATTTCAATGATGATTTTGCCAAGAAGAACTGGGCAGAGCCTGCCGGTGACGGTCAGGAAATTGATGGCTCGTTGTCGTTCGAGGGATCCGTCGATTTTAACGCTGGAGATAAGGACGACGAGTTTGAGATTCCTGTGCCTGGCGGACAAGACCATACCGTAATCATCAAAAATAAGTATGACGTCACCGTATCTAAGCGGGTGCAGAGTCAGGACAATACGAAAGGCACTGTCACCTATGTGGTGGAGGTTAGCAGCAAGTACGGCACCAAGGAAGACGTGTCGTTTAAGGACGTGATGACAGGCCCAGACGGCAATCCGTTGCAGTTTGACGGCTCTGGAGCGTTTACTGTTACCGATGAGGATGGCCAGCCAGTTCAGGTGACTGCTCCTAGTGATGGGGCTTCGGAGTTCAACCTCACATTGCCGAAGATGGATCCCGGTGATAAATACATCATTACTTACACCGCCAAGTTGGATAACCTGCCCACCGATGGCAAAACCACCGTCAATAACAAGGCCAGCGTGGATTCCGGCAAGGACTATCACGATGAGCACAGCGTGGATACTTCATTCGAGCAGAAACCTTCCGTAAGTAAGCAAGGCTCCGACCCTGACGACAACGGCTTGCGCACATGGACCATTACGGTGAATAAAGAACAATACGACATCGATGGTTACACGCTCAGCGACATTCTCGGTGACGGCATGAAGATTGAAGGCGACGTAACCATCACGCCGTCCGATGGACAGTCTTTTACTGCGATATTGCCTTACACGTTTGGTAGCAATGCAAGCGATAGTAACACCAAAGCTACGTACACTATCACCTACAAAACCAGTTTCAATGGTCAAGCAAATAACGAGCGCAATACCGCTATACTGACGCCACCGAATGGTCCGGATGATTGCACTACTAATCCTTGGCAAGACGGCTGCTCCAGCAGCGGTGACATTTGGAAGGATGGTAATGGCCTGACAAAAACCGGTGATATTAAACCGGTGCAGCCGGACTCTAAGACAATCGCCATGTCATGGTCAGTAGGCATCGATGCGCGGAACGCCAACATCACCGCACCGTGGAAGTACGTTGACGAACTGCAGCAGCCTCAAAACGGTCAACATGTCATGTTGACGTCCTTGGAGGCGCTGAAGCAATCGGTGATTGATGCGTTTAGGGCGGCGGGGATCACCGCTGCCAGCGACAGCAATATTCAGGTTGCTTTTACCTATGGCACTGGTGATTTGACTGATAAGGCTATAGGTTTCACTGTGTCATCCGATACGTTAGCTATTCCGAAGGGGACGAAAGTCTCGTTTAATTACGAGTCACAAGGCGTTCTGCCCGCGAATGTCGGCGAATGGGGAGTTAACTACGGCAACAAGGGCACTCTTGGTGGTTTGTCTACCAATCCGTCGCTGAACTATAAGCCTGAGGAAGAAGTCGGAGAAACCACCATCGAGAAAACCGACGTTTCTGCTTCGGGAGACAAAACTCAGCATGATTATGCTTGCGGTGCGAATGAAGACCAAAATAACTGTTCGCCGCTGGGAGTGACAACGAATACCACCCGAGTAAAGCATTTCCTGTCATGGAATATCGCTGTTCAGGTGCAGAGCGGTGCACGCGTTAATGATGTGACTGTCATTGAGACTCTGCCCAAGGGGCTGACGTTACTGGACGATACCGATCAGGGCACAATCAAGGTGAAAAATCAGTGGGGTGGCTCTGAGTCAAAAACCATTACCGGTGGCCTGACGATTGCCTCAGAGAACCTGCAAAATAGTGATTCGGTGGCGTTTGCGGGCAATGGTAGCGTCACGGTGACCGGTGCTGATGGCAAATCGTATACGCTGAACGCAGCCCAGTCAGATCAGACAATCAGGATTACTTTACCTGCAGCGTTCCTGCAAGCTATAGGTAATGGCACCATCAACCTTGGTGTTAATGCTGCCATTGATGCAGATCAGTTCCCGGGCAGCGATGACAAGGCTGTGCAACGTGTCTATGGCAATACCGCAACAGTGCAGTATCAAGTGAACGGCAAGGACGAGTCCAAGTCAGATTCGCAGACCCAGGTTGTCGATTCAGAGGAACTCAAGAACGTTGTCCGCAAGCAGTCAAGCAAGGAAGATGGCAATGAAATTACCTACTGGGTCACGATAAACCCTGATGCTAAGTGCTTGACTTCCGAAAATGCCGATGATGCAACAGGTGATGATGCTTCCGGCAATACGTCTGGATCCTGTGCGCCTGAGACGTTAACAGTGAAGGATGTGTTGTCGTATTCCAGCTACGGGAATGACCCTAACAGTGGAGCGGGAATCGAAGCGACGCTGGTGCCTGGCAGCGTGAAGTTGTATGGGTACGACGAAAGCGTGACGAAGAACAATAGCGGTAACGCATGGGATTCTTGCACTTTGGAATACGTCAACATTCCATGCAAGGGAGACCTACTTAACGATAAACCGTCCTACACTTACGACAGCGATCATACGAGTGCACAACAGTATCGTGAAACGCTAAACATTACTGTTCCCAATAAGACCGCAATGGTTGTCGAATATACATATCGCTTGTCGGCGGATAAATTGGGAAGCAACGGCACAATCAACAATAGTGCGTCTATTCTTGGCAAAACTGCCTCAAAGGATAACCAGCAGGTTGAAATTGAGAATAGTGGTGCCCACGCCACAACGTTCGGAGTCAGCCTATACAAGGTAGATGCTGATAATTCAGGTGATTTCCTTGCAGGTGCCGAATTCGAGTTGTATCGGTACGACCCAGATGCCTCTGACAGTGGTGCTGATGGGTATCGCAAGATTAATACGGCTCCGTTGATCAGTGACAGTAACGGCAAGGTGGATATCCATGATGCCAAAACGGTTGAGGCTGATGAGCCGAATTTCAATATCGCTTACAAGCTGGTAGAAACCAAAGCGCCCGATGGATATGAAATCGCATCAAATGACGCCTACTACTTCATGGTTGTTGACGATGACGAGGAACGGTATCCGGTAATCGCTCCGGAAGGTTTTAACGGCAATCGCTACCACTCAGGTGATTTCTTCTACGTCAAGAACAAGAAAACCAGTGACGTGGCGTTGCCGGAGACGGGTGGTGTTGGTGTTTCTGGTTTTGTCGTGGGCGGTTTGCTTGCGGTGAGTGTCGCGGTGGGTGGTTTGTCCATTGCGATGCGGGATGTGGCGAGGGCAAGGAGGTCGCGCGGGCGTATTTCCTAGGCTTCGCAGCCTGAGTTCATGTTTTTCGATGTTTGTAATGCTTCATGTCAATATCAGCGAAAGGAAATGAGATGAAGAAGTTCTATAGGGCCTTGACGGCGTTGATTGCCGCTGTGGCCATGTTGTTTGCCGGTGGCGTGGTGTTCGCCGGCACCGCGATGGCGGATGCGAAGTATTCGATCACGATTGAGAATGAGAAGACGGGTCATAGTTATAAGGCGTATCAGATTTTCTCGGGTACGCTTGGCGGCAATGGTTCGGACGATGCGAATCCGTCCCTTGGCAATATTCAGTGGGGCAGCGGCATCACCGAGGCTGGGCGTACGGCCTTGATCGCCAAGTATTTGAATGGTGCCGAGGGTAAGACGGCGAAGGATGTCGCCGATTATCTTGCTGCGAACAAGGGCGTGGTGCGTGAGTTCGCCGAACTCATCGGCGGCAAGGGCAACGCAGCAGGGTATCTCGGTACCGTTGCTGGGGAGGCGACTGTGCCGAGCGATGGCAAGTATGTTATTTCGGGCCTTTCCGCTGGTTATTACCTGGTGAAGGATGATTCCAATCTGGCTGATCAGGATGATGCGAATTCCGCGTACATCCTCGATGTGGTCGATAACGTCACGGTGAAGCCGAAGTCCGAGACTCCGACCGTGGATAAGAAGGTCCATGACACCAAGCAGGACGGCGCCACCAGTGAGCAGGAGGAAGGCAACACCGGCACTGATGGGTGGGGTGAGACCGCCGATCATGCGATCAACCAGTCCTTCCAGTTCAAGCTGACCGCGAACCTGCCCGCCGACAACAACTGGGATGCCTACCCGACCTATAAGGTCGTGTTCACGGATACGATGTCCACGGGCATCACCTTCGAGAACATCGCTAGCGTGAAGGTCGACGGCATCGCAGTGTCTGCTGGTGAAGCAAACAACCAGTACCAGAAGACCATCAACGACAACACGGACGCCGGCGCGAATGGCACGAGTTGGACTTTGACCATCAATGACATCAAGAGCGTCACGGGTGAGAGTGGCAAAAAGCCGGATCTGACTGATGGCGCGACCATCGAGGTCATCTACAACGCGCACCTGAACAAGGACGCGCAGGTGACTGACACCACCGGTAGCGCCACGACCAATAAGAACGGCGTCTCCCTGCAGTACTCCAACAATCCGAACGGTGATGGTCTTGGCAAGACCGAGGGGCCGGACGTGTATGTTTACACCTTCAAAATCGCCAACACCAAGATGGATGGCAAGGGCACTGAAGACACCGGAGACGATACCGCTCTGGCGAACGTCGGGTTCAGACTTTACTCGGATAAGGATGCGACCCAAGAGATCAAGCTGTCCAAGAATACGGATGGCACCTACTCGCCGATTGCCGATCAGGCGAATGGTGAGGGCGTGGAGATGAAGTCTGGTTCCGATGGCACGTTCGATATCGTGGGGCTTGACGCGGGCACCTATTATCTCAAGGAGACCTCGCCCCTACCCGGCTACGATGGGCTTCCGACCCGCACGATCACCATTGTCGCAAAGCACAAGCTTAATCCTGACAAGACTCCCACGGTCGATTTGACGGGCAGCTCCAATATGAGCAACAAGTTGGTGAACCAGCCGGGTTCGAGTCTGCCGTCCACGGGTGGCATGGGCACCATGATCCTATATGCGGCTGGTATTGCCGTGGTTGTGTTTGCGGGTCTTGGTTTGGCTGTGACGTTGCGTAAGCGTCAGAGCCGTCGCTGAACCAAATACTGAACCAACATGGTTCGCCACATATCGCAATAATTGAACCCCTTGTCCCGTCGGGGTTATGACGGGGCGTTCGCTCTCTTCCCGTGCTGGACGATGATGGTTCGGCATGGGAAGAGGGCACATTCCAAGTTTTTCATATTGTTGAGGGAGAGGGTTTCGATGGCTGCTGGTTCCAGGAGACTGCGGGGGTGGCTTGCGTGTATGGCCGCGTTGCTCGCCTCCCTGTTGTGTGTAGCGGGTTTGGGCAATGTCGCCCATGCCGATGACCAGGCCGTGACCGGTTCCGGGTCGATCACGTTCGAATACAAGCATGACGGTGATCCCGTGCCCGGTGTGAAGGTCGACCTATACCGAGTTGCCACATGGTCCAAGGATTGGCAGGCCCAGCCAACCGAGGATTTCAAGAACTATGAGGTGGCTTGGCCCGACCTGACCACCATGGGCCAGAACGAGTTGCGTGATTTGGCGAATACGCTCGCCTCGTACGCGCAGCGCGACGGTATCAAGCCGTTGGCTTCGGGCGAGACCGATGCGAATGGCGAGTATACGTTCTCGGATCTGCCGGATGGCCTGTATCTGCTGGTGTACGGCTCGTACAAGGATGGCGATCTGTCGTGCGATGCGGGTGCTCTGCTGGTTTCCCTGCCGACGAGCACGGACAAGGATAATACGGTCGAAGGCGTCAACGTGACGGTCGAGCCGAAGACCGAGTGCGAGACTACACCGTCGACTCCTCCCGAAAAGGATATCGAGATCAAGGTCGTCAAGGTTTGGAATGACGGCAACGATTCGGAGCACAAGCGTCCGTCGCAGGTTGTCGTCCAGTTGCTCAGGGATGGAAAAGTGTGCGACGAGGTCGTGCTCGACGAGTCCAATAACTGGGCGCATATCTGGACGGGTCTTGATCCGGGCCACGAGTGGAGCGTGGTGGAGAAGAGTGTGCCGGACGGTTACACGGTCATCATCGACCGTGAAGGTCTGACCTACACCATCACCAACACGTATACCCCGCCGACGACGACGCCTGGTGAGAATCCGCCATCGGAGAATCCTCCCACGACGCCGCCTTCTCCAGATGAAATCAGCAAAACCGGTGCTGATGTTGTTCGTGCTGTTGTAATAATTTTTGGATTGATTGGTTGTGGTGTGACAATGAAAATCTTTGTTAAAAAGGGCCTATCTATTGATGGCCGTATGGTTTGGATTTATTCATTTGGTGTATTGGTATTTTTCCTATATGTGGCGCTTGTGCTTATGGGGTGTTTGACCCAAGATTTTGTTGTGGCGTTGCCGCCATTCGTCGCTGCAGCATTTCTGGCGATTTGGAATTTGTCATTGTTGTGGATAGGGCATGAGTGCGTAAAGAAGCGTGTCCTTTATGTTTGGATGCCGCTATTGTTTGCGATTGTGGGATTGGTGTTAACCATCTGGATATATGCCACCCAAGTGACGGGTCTTGGTATAGGCAAGGTTATTTATGCGTGTATTCTTCCGATACTTAACGCTTTGCCTGGCTTTATCAAGTTTATTGCTAGTAAGGATAAGGAGAATGCTGGGAAGGTGTGGTTGAATGTATTGTTGTCAGTTGCTTATTTGGCCATTTTTGTAGCATTATGCGTTGGGTTTGTTCTAATGTGAGTTTTCTGTATTGTTTGTAAATTATCAGGAAATGTACAAGAATAATCCTTGCCATCGTAGGCGTGTTGATTGGGGTTTGCGTCTGCTGGTGGTGTTTTTCGTTGTGTTGTTGGTGGCGGGGATTGGGCTGTTGGCGTATCCGTCGGTATCGGATTGGTGGAACAGGTTGCATCAGTCGTATGCGGTGGCCTCGTACATCGAGCGGGCGGATGACATGACTGCGCGCGAACGCGAACGATTGCTGGAGGAGGCTCATGCGTATAACGAGCGCCTGTTGGAGTCGGCGGAGGGAAACCAGTCGGCTCGTTGGAACGACCTGCTGCGCGCCAACGGGGACGAGGAGGCTCTCAAGCGGTATGAGTCCGTGCTGGACATAACCGGTACGGGGATTATGGGGTACGTGACCGTTCCGAAATTGAAGGTCAGGTTGCCTATCTATCACGGTACGGATGACGCGGTTTTGCAGATCGCTGTGGGTCATCTGCCGGGCAGTTCGCTTCCCGTGGGCGGCGTGGGCACGCATGCGGTGGTGTCCGGGCACACGGGTTTGCCGAGCGCGCGCCTGCTGACCGGTCTGGACGAGCTGGCGGAAGGTGACACGTTCGCGTTCCATGTGCTGGACGGGACGTACACGTATGAGGTGGACCATGTCAGCGTGGTCTTGCCGGACGAATTGGACGACTTGGATATCGTGCCGGGGAAGGATTATGCGACGTTGGTGACGTGCACGCCGTACGGGGTGAACTCGCATCGTCTGCTCGTGCGCGGGCACCGCATCCCCAACCCAAGCGTCGCGGATGATGTGTCGTATCCCTCGCCGGACAACATGATCCTCCAGGTCGTAGCCGTTGCCGGTGCGCTGTTGGTATTGGCCGCGGTGGCGGCCGTCATATTGGCGGCCAGACACAAGCGGCATACGAAACGTCAACCAAAGAACACGGTGTGATAAGCGCCGCGATACAATAAACGTACCAAATGGGTTTTGGAAGGATGGTGTAAAAGTGTCGTCGTTTGGGCGTGGTGTGTTCAGTGATGGTGTGGTGGCGTATCTGGCGTCCTTGCCGGTGGTGGCCTCGGTGTCGCGTGAGCGGATCGTGTATGCGGACGGGTTCAAGGTGGAGTGTATGCGCCGGTATTGCGCGGGTGAGCGTGCGTCGGCGATTTTCCGTTCGGTGGGTTTGGGTCCGAAGCTGGTGGGTGCCAAGCGTGTGGAGCGTTGCGTGAACCGGTGGCGGCATGACGAGTCGATCATGCGCCGCGCCCTCGGCCAGGACACCGACAGCGAAACCGACGGCCAGACAACCGACAACAACACCAACAACACAACAGTCAACCCCAATATGGATGAATTAGACGACACCACAGGAAAAGCACTTGCTACACGGGTCCGAGATATTGAGCGGCAAGTTGTTGTACTGCGCCAACAGCTTGCCGCGTTGGGGTATACCGGTGAAGAAACGGAAGGCGATCCGGCTTATTAATTGCCTTGCGGCTCGTCGGCGAAACCGACGAAGAGGTTGTCCCGCCAGGTCACATGCGATCCGGTCGGATGCCAGTTGGCTGTGCGTGGAACAACATCGCCGCCTGCCCCAGCCTCATCATTGATGAACACGTTGCGCTCGATCAGGGCCACGCCGTCGGCACGATTATCCTGATCGCGCAGCGGATTGCAGTCCGGGCCCAAGATAAACACGTTGTCGTGCACATGGGCATCCGGGTTGCGCGGAATATCGATCGCGCCCATCAGATCATGACGCGCCACGTTATGGCGGAAGACCGAATTCACGGCCATCTCATTGCAGAACATCACGGTGCCGCCCGTATTGCCCGACGAATAGTTGTGCTGATATACCGTGCCATCACCGTAGTCTGCGTCCCAAGCCTGCCCGTCGCCGTTGCCGCGTTCGGCATTGAGCGTGTCGTAGGCCTGATTGTATTCAAACAGCGCGTTCTTGCAGCGCCATGGCCAGATTGCCGCCGCCACGCGCCCGTCATCGGTGGCCGAATAAATATCGGAGCAAATCTGCCTCGCCGCACGCCGCGAAATATTATGCCGAATAATCGGCCTGTCACAATACATCACGGTGATTGCGTCGCCGCCGACATCCTCGACCACATTGTCTTCGATCAGCACATTCGTAGCACCATAGCGCGCAATCGTCGCGTCAGCGATGGTGCCGTCGCCATAGTCGAACTTGTTGGTCCACTGCCCAAGGCGGTCGCGCTGCCCGCCGTCAATGTAGTTGAGATATGCGGTGTATCCAACGGCGATGCCCCAGCGCGACGTTTGACGCACCTGGCAGTCGCGCACCGTAACGTCATCGAAGCGTGCGATATTCGATTCGACCGTTGCCGGATCGGTGGGGAAGTGGGCCATCATATAGATGCCGCCGTTGGCCATGTGTTTGTTGTAGACATTGCCGTCCACATCGTGCACGTTGAGCCGTTCCAGCACCACATGCTGCACAGTGCCGGCGTTTTCGGCAATAACGGCCACACCGGTGCGGTCCATGACGGCAAGATCGTTATAGGCCAGTCCGTCAGCATCGTCGATGCGACGATTGGTGATGTCCAGATCACGTACTTCGACCCACGCCATGTCGCGCAACAGCAGTGCCGTGGACACGTCACCCTTGTTCTTGTGCGGAGCGCCGCCGATTGGCGCGTGGTAATCCTGATGCCATACGCCACTACCATCCGCTTGGATGGACGGCAACGGCGCATCCGCTGGTCCATAAGCACCAATCACAATCGGCTGGCCGGGCGCGCCCGAACCGGTGGGATGCAGATATTGGCCTTGGAATATGGAACCTCGTTCCAGCAGCACTTGATCGCCGGGTTGGAGCGTCAGCGCATTCACCGCAGACAGCGTGGCGAACGGGAGATTTGAATCAGTGCCGGGATTGGCGTCGTTGCCGGTGAGGGAAGAAACATAATAGATGGTCATGGGGCGCTCCTTTGCGTATGACTGGTTAGTTTGGATATAGAGAGCTGCGATTGGTCGAGGGCGATTAGGGGCTGAGTCGGGAACAATCGGGACAAGCTGCGTTACGCGACGATTCGTAAGCCGTGGGTTGTGGATGGTATCGGTACTTTGGATGGTATCGGTACTGCGGATGATGCCGATGTCGCAGATAGTACTGCTGTTAGTGCGGCTGTATGTCACCAGCTCTGCGTCGCATCAGCATTCCACGACGTTGACGGCGAGACCTCCTTTGGATGTTTCCTTATATTTGGCCATCATGTCTTCGCCGGTCTGCTTCATGGTGGCGATGGCCTGATCAAGGGTGACGATGTGCGAGCCGTCGCCAAGCATGGCCATGCGCACGGCGTTGATGGCGGTGTTCGCGGCCATGGCGTTGCGTTCGATGCAGGGGATCTGCACCAGCCCGCCCACCGGATCGCAGGTCAGCCCCAGATTATGCTCGATACCGATTTCGGCCGCGTTTTCCACTTGGCTGGGAGTGCCGCCCATCACCGCACACAGTCCAGCCGCCGCCATCGAACATGCCGAACCAACCTCGCCCTGGCAGCCGACCTCCGCACCGGAGATGGAAGCGTTGCGTTTGAACAGGTATCCGATGGCACCGGCGGTGAGCAGGAATTCGCGCACGCCCTGCATGTTCGCGTTGGCGACGAAGTGCCAATAATAATGGAGCACCGCAGGGATGATGCCGGCCGAACCGTTGGTGGGTGCGGTGACGATGCGCCCGCCGCCGGCGTTCTCTTCGCTGACGGCCAGTGCGAACAGGTTCACCCATGCGGCGTCGGAGGATTCAAGCACCGCGTCGATGCGCTGGGAATTGCGGCGCAGCACGTCGGAGTTCGAGGCGAGACGACGGTACATTTTTGGCGCGCGCCGGGGCACGTCAAGTCCGCCGGGCAGCGTGGCCTCGCGCGAGGTGCAGCCGTGGTTCACGCATTCGCGCATCACACGCCAGATATTGTCGATTCGGTCGTTCACCTGTTTGGCTGGCATGGTGGCCGTTTCGTTGGCCCACACGATATCGGCGATGCTCATATTGTGCGTGTGGCACAACGCCATGAGCTCGTCGCTGGAAGAGAATGGATATGGCGCGGCCGTCATGGCGTCGCCAGCTGTGCCAGTATCAGCTGCGTCGGTGTCAGCAGCATCAGCAACGTCGGCAAAGCTGGTACCTGCGGGCGGCTGATCATGAATGCCGATGATCGGATCATCCGGTTTACCTTGGCGCACGAAACCGCCGCCGATCGAATACCAAACCTGTTCGCTCAGCAGACGGCCATCCGCGTCGAATGCTTGAAAACGCATGCCATTGGGGTGGGCGGCCATGCGCTGCCACATTTCAAATGTCATGTCGCGCTCATAGTTGAAGGCTATGCGATGAGCGCCGGGGGAGCTCTGATCAGCAGTCTCAAGATTGCTGTTGGAATTGTTGCCAAGGTCGCTGTTGTGGCCGTCGTCAGAGCCAAGACCAGCGCCAAGATCGCCACCAAGACTGCCGCCGAGGTTCAGCGTATTATCCAGCGCGCAGGTTTCGCGGATACGCAACATATGCTGCGTATCCACAGTGGCCGGCAGGTTACCTTCAAGCCCGGCCATAATGGCCCGATCAGTGCCGTGCCCCAAACCGGTGAGCGCCAGAGAGCCATAAAGCGTGGTCGCCACACGGCTGACCTGCGGCAGGTAATGATCGCGCTGCAGTGAGGCGACGAAATCATGAGCGGCCACCATCGGGCCGACCGTATGCGAAGAAGAAGGTCCCACGCCGATGGTGAACATATCGAGCACGCTAAACATCATGCCTCCGTTAGTGGTGCTGTTGCAGTGGCGCAGCGCTGAATAATCTGTGCTCGCCGACAGTTGCCAGTCTATCTATTTCTTAATTGTAAACTTTGTTTCGTAATTACGCTGCAGGGTGTGTGGCGAACGCTGGCCGAATCTTAGGCGTTGCAACGGGGCGCGCTGAATTTGTTAGCAAGGTTGACATTTAAGAAAGTTCGCAATAATATCGTTCACAGTTGTCACGCCGAAGTGGCAGCGCACAATCGAAGGAGATAGAGATTATGGTATCGCACAACAAGCGCATCATTGCCTCTTTGGCGGCTGTCGCCATGATGGGTGTTGGTCTTGCTGCCTGCGGCAACGACACCGCCAACACCGACAATCCCTCGTCCGATGGAGGGGTCGTCAACATTACGTACATGCACCGTCTGCCTGATAGCGATGGCATGACGCTGGTCAAGGACATTGTGGCCAAGTGGAACAAGGATCATCCGAACATTCAGGTTACGGCCACCAAGTTCGACGGCAATGCCTCCGATATGATCAAGAAGCTTGAAACCGACGTCAAGGCCGGCAACGCCCCCGATCTGGCGCAGGTCGGCTACGCCGAGGTCCCCGAGGTCTTCACCAAGGGCCTGCTGCAGGATGTGACCGATGAGGCCGCCAAGTATCAGGATGATTTCGCTTCCGGCCCGTTCTCGCTGATGCAGGTGGGTGGCAAGACCTACGGTCTGCCGCAGGATACCGGCCCGCTGGTTTACTTCTACAACAAGGCTGAGTTCGATAAGCTCGGCATCACCGAAGTTCCGCAGACCAAGGACGACTTTATCGCCGCCGCCAAGACCGCTGCGGCCGCCGGCAAGTACATCATGAGCTACCAGGCCGATGAGGCCGGCAACATGCTCTCCGGTCTGGCCGGTGCTTCCGAAGGCTGGTACAAGGTCGAAGGCGACTCCTGGGTAGTCAACACCGAGACCGACGGTTCCGAGGCTGTGGCTGACTTCTATCAGCAGCTGCTCGACGCCAAGGCCACCACTACCAATCCGCGTTGGGATCCGTCCTTCGACGCTTCCCTGCAGGATGGCTCGCTGATCGGCACTGTGGCCGCCGCTTGGGAGGCCCCGCTGTTCATGGATTCCTCCGGTGGCACTGGTTCCGGCGAATGGCAGGTTGCCCAGCTTGGCGACTGGTTCGGCAATAAGGGCAAGACCGGCCCCGACGGTGGTTCCGGTGTGGCCGTGCTGAAGGGCTCCGAGCATCCGGCTGAGGCCATGGAATTCCTCGACTGGTTCAACACCCAGGTCGAAGACCTCGTCTCCCAGGGCCTGGTTGTGGCCGCCACCACTGAGGAAGCCAAGACCCCGCAGAAGTGGTCTGAGTTCTTCGGCGGCCAGGACATCATGGCCGAGTTCGCTACCGCCAACGACAACATGGGCGACTTCACCTACATGCCCGGCTTCTCCGCTGTGGGTGCCGCGATGAAGGAAACCGCCGCCAAGGCTGTGGACGGCTCCGGCAAGGTCGCCGACGTCTTCTCCGTGGCGCAGACCACCTCCGTGGACACGTTGAAGAACCTCAACCTGTCCGTCAAGGAGTAACACATAGCTTGCAAGTGGGCCCCTCCCCACGCGTAAGCGTCCGATGCTGAAGCATCGTTTGAGCGAAAGGCCGGGGCAATCTCCGGCCTTTCGTGTATCCGCAGAGATTTCTTTTACTCCCTGCGCATGGGGCATGTGCGTGACGTGCCCTGCATATGTTTGCTTTCCGCTGTTTTAAGAGACAGGCGTATCAATCATGACTGCAACAACTTCAACGGTCGCGGCCGGCAAGGCGAAGCGCCGCGCGGCCAAGCCGAAGGCGTCTTTGGCCGCCAAACGCGAGAACCGCACCGGCTGGGCGTTTATGGCCCCCTTCGGTCTGCTTTTCGCATTCGTATTCATCCTGCCCATCATCTGGGCTGTGTACAACAGTTTCTTCCGTCAGGTCACCGAAGGCGGTGGCGCCTATGGTGGCGGTGAACTGGTCAACAAATTCGTCGGATTGGAGAACTTCCAGTACGTCATTACTTCGGGGCAGTTCTGGACAGGCGTGGGCCATGTGCTGATTTACACCGTCATCCAGGTGCCGATTATGATTATCGCCGCCCTGGCCTTGGCGATGGTGGTTGACTCCTTCGTGGTCAAGCACATCACCGGCTTCCGTCTGGGATACTTCCTGCCCTACGCCATCCCCGGCGTGGTGGCCTCGATCATCTGGGTCTACCTCTACAACGGGCAGATTTCGCCCATCGTCAAGGGCCTGGCTGCATTGGGCATCAACGTCGACTTCTTCGCTGACAATGTAGTGCTCGCCTCCATGGCCAACATCACCACATGGACCTTCACCGGCTACAACATGCTGATCTTCCTCGCCGCGCTGCAGGCCATTCCGCACGATCTCTACGAGGCTGCGCGCATCGACGGTGCCAACGGCTGGCAGATCGCCATGAAGATCAAGCTGCCCAACGTGCGCTCCGCCGCGCTGCTTGCCATGCTGCTGTCCATCGTGGGCACCATCCAGCTGTTCAACGAGCCTCAGGTTATGCAGATTTCCGATCCGGGCATCTCCAAGGCCTATACGCCGATGATGATGGCCATGAACACCTCGCAGGGCACCATCACCCCGTCCGGTGACGGACCGGCGTCGGCCATCGCCATCGTTATGGCCCTGATCGCAGGCGTGCTGGCCATGGCCTACGCCCTTATCGAGAGGAAGGTGAACGAACAATGAGCTCCGCAACCATGAGCGCCAAGCAGGCCGAGCGCGCGCGTAAGAAGGCCGAACGTCAGCTGGAGAAGCGTCGCGAGGCGGCCAAGAACGATCTGCCCCGCTCCATGCAGCCCTCGCTGCTGGTCAAGATCATCACCATTGTGGTGCTGTGTGCCGCGCTGATCTACTTCCTGTTTCCGATTTACTGGGCGATTATCGCCTCCACCAAAACGCCCTCGCAGATGACCGGCTCCAACGGCCTGTGGTTCGCCGTGGGGCTGGATCAGCTGCCTGATGCGATCGCCACGAATTATTCCAAGCTGCTTGGCTGGACCCGTGGCCAGTTCTGGCGCTGGGTGTTCAACTCTCTGGTTTACTCGGGCGTCTCCGCCTTTGTGGGCACCATCGTGGCCGTGATGGCCGGCTACGCCACCGCGAAGTTCAACTTCCGCGGCAAGAACGTCGCCATCGGCATCATCATGGGCTGCATGCTGATGCCGGCCGCACTGCTGACCATCCCGCAGTACTCCATCTTCCACTCCCTGCACCTGACCAACACGATGCTGTCGATTATCATCCCGTGCTGCGTGAGCCCGTTCGGCTTCTTCCTGGGCCGTGTGTATGCGCAGACCTCGGTGCCCGACGAACTGCTGGAAGCCGCGCGCATCGATGGCGCGGGTGAGGCGAGGATCTTCTTCACCATTGTGTTGCGTCTGCTGGCACCTGCCATGGTGACGATTTTCCTGTTCCTGTTCGTCGCAACATGGAACAACTTCCTGCTGCCGTTGATGATGGTGTCGTCCGACAGTTTGAAGCCGGTCACCTTGGGTCTTTACGGCATGGTTTCGCTGGCCACGTTCAACGATCGCGGTGCTCTGATGATGGGCGCACTGCTCGGCGTGCTGCCGGTGATCGTGCTGTTCCTCGGTTTGCAGCGCTACTGGCAGGCCGGTCTGGCGGCCGGTGCCGTCAAGGGCTGATCCTGATTGGGCGCGCGGGTGGAGCTGGCTGACCGATTCGTTCGTTCGGTTTGGCTGGCTCCGCGCCGGTGCCGATGATGGTCTTCGCCTCGAGCAAGGTCGAGCGTTCTGTGCAGTCGGGGACGTGCGACTGCGTTCGAGGCGTTTCGTTTGTTGCGGTATGGCTGTGTTGCAATGACGCGACATGGTCGTGTGCGAGTGTCGCCAAATTCAAGTAAATAGTCTTAACAAAATGATATGATTGGGCACAGCGCGATGAGTGCGCGGCCATTCATGCATAACGGGTACAAAGGAGTCTCCATGACGTCAACCGGTCGTTTCACCCTTCCCAGCGAAGAGAACTTCGCTGAAAAAACCAAAGAACTCGCCGACCTGTGGGGTGCGGACGCCATCCGCAACTCTGACGGCACGCATCTGGATGATGCCGTGCTCGCCCTCGGCAAAAAGATCTATTCCGCATATTTCCCCACCCGCGCGCACAACGAGTGGATCACGCTCCACATGGACGAGACGCCGCAGGTTTATTTGCTGACCAATCGTGTGCTCGCCGAGGGCGGCAAGGCGGATATCCCGCTGATGGAATCCTTTTATGAAGAGCAGCTCAAGCCCAACCGTGACGCCGACCCCAAGAAATACTGGGAAGTTGTAGACCGCACCACCGGTGATGTTGTGGACCCCGCCTGCTGGAGCCTCAACCCCGAAACCGACACCGTGCATGTTGCCGGCGTGACCGATTACCACGAATACACGGTCTCGTTCCTTGCCTACATCATCTGGGATCCGGTGGAAATGTACAACCACCTGACCAACGATTGGGGCGACAAGGAACACGAAATCCCCTTCGACATCTACCACGACGCCACACGCGGCTTCGTGATGGACACTTTCAAGCAGTGGCTCGAAAACAACCCTCAGGTTGACGTGGTGCGTTTCACCACCTTCTTCTACCAGTTCACGCTGCTCTTCGACGAAAAACACCGCGAAAAGGTGGTCGACTGGTTCGGTTGTTCCTGCACCGTCAGCCCCAAGTCGCTCGACGATTTCGAAGCCAAGTACGGCTACCGCCTGCGCCCGGAGGATTTCGTGGATGGCGGCGCCTACAACTCCGCTTGGCGTGTGCCGCGCAAGGCCCAGCGCGATTGGATCGACTTCCTCTCCGGATTCGTGCGTGAAAACGTCAAGATCATGGCCGATATGGCCCACGCCGCTGGCAAGGAAGCCATGATGTTCCTCGGCGACCAGTGGATCGGCACCGAACCATATAAGGATGGTTTCGACGAACTCGGACTTGATGCCGTGGTCGGCTCCATCGGCGACGGCACCACCACCCGTATGATCGCCGATATTCCCGGTGTCAAATACACCGAAGGCCGCTTCCTGCCATACTTCTTCCCCGACACCTTCTACGAGGGCAACGATCCAAGCATCGAAGGCCTTGACAACTGGCGCAAGGCCCGCCGCGCGATCCTGCGCTCGCCGATCGCCCGCATGGGCTATGGCGGCTACCTGAGCCTAGCAGCCAAATTCCCGAAGTTTGTGGACACCGTGACCCATATCGCCGATGAATTCCGCGATATGCACGAGCGCACCGGAGGCGTGGCCGCTGAAGGCGAGCTCAACGTGGCGATTCTCAACTGTTGGGGCAAGATGCGCTCCTGGATGGCGTACACCGTGGCGCACGCGCTGCCCAACAAGCAAACCTACTCCTATTACGGCATTCTCGAAGCCCTGTCCGGCATGCGTGTCAACGTGCGGTTCATCAGCTTCGATGATGTGCTCGCAGGTGGCGTTGCCGATGATATCGACGTGATCATTACCGGAGGCCCGGTTGACACCGCCTATTCCGGCGGCGATGTGTGGGCCGATCCGAAGCTTGCGGAAACGCTGCGTGCTTGGGTGCGTGGTGGCGGTGCGCTGGTGGGTGTGGGCGAGCCGAGCTCGCTGGCACGCTTCCAGCCCGGCCGCTTCTTCCAGCTTGCCGACGTATTCGGTGTGGATGAGGAGCGCTTCCAGACGCTGTCGGTCGACAAGTATTTCCCGCCGATTGCCGAGCATCATTTCATTACCGAGGATGTGCCGACGGATCCGGAAACTATTGCGCGCGCCAACCAGGCTCGTCGCACGCCACTGTCCGGTTGCGGCGGCGGTCAGAGCGGCGAAGTCGGTGGTATTGATTTCGGCGAGGCCATTGCCAACACGTATCCGGTGAATGAGAACGTGACGCTGATTCGCGCCGACCATGGTCAGGTGCAGCTTGCGGCCAACGAATATGGCAAGGGACGTGGTGTGTATATTTCCGGTCTGCCGTATTCGGCTGCCAACGCCAGGCTGCTCGAACGCATTCTGTTCTTCGCCTCCCATAACGAAGACAAGTATGCGGCATGGTCCAGTTCGAACCCCGAGTGCGAGGTCGCGCACTTCCCGCAGGTTGGATTGTATTGCGTGATTAACAACACCGATCAGCCCCAAACCACCACCGTAACTTTGGGCGACGGCACCACCGAAACCTTCACCCTCCCCAATAGCGGGATTGAATGGCGGTCGGCCGCAATTCCTATGGAATTGCACTAGCCGACCGCGCGAGCCGGCCGAAGAGGAAGCCCAGTGGGCTTCCGTGCCGGCGGAGCCATCCGTTGTCCCGCGTAAGCCGGATTAGCAGACAGCCCGGTGGGCTGTCTGCCCGGCGGAGCCATCCTTATGAAAAAGCCGCAATTCCTTCGGAATTGCATTAGCCGACCGCGCGAGCCGGATTAGCGGACAGCCCGGTGGGCTGTCCGCCCGGCGGAGCCATCCGTTGTGCCGCTTAGTCAAGAAAGGTTCTCCATGACCACCATCAACCCAACGCTCGCCACAGTCGCCGAGCGTTTCCAGTTAGGCCGCGAACCCGTCAGCATCGAACGCTACGGCGACGGCCATATCAACACCACCTATCTGATCGAAACGGCAGGCGGTGGCCCGCGTTTCATCCTGCAGAAGATGAATACCTCTATCTTCCCCGACACCGTCGGTCTGATGCGCAACGTCGAACTTGTCACTTCAGCGCTGAGGAGCCAGGGCCGCGAAACGCTCGACTTGGTGCCAACCGTCGACGGTGCCACGTGGTGTGAGGTAAGCGGCGGTGCATGGCGCGTCTACCGGTTCATCGAAGGCACGGTGTCATACAATCTCGTGCCTAATCCCGAAGTGTTCCGTGAAGCTGGCGCCGCCTTCGGTGAATTCCAGAACTTCCTGTCTAGCTTCGACGCCAGCCAGCTGGTGGAAAGCATTGCGCATTTCCATGACACTCCGCATCGCTTCGGCGACTTCCAAGCGGCGTTTGCCGAAGACAAGTTCGGCCGTGCGGCCAATTGTCATGAAGAAATCCAATTCTTCTTGGATCACGAGAATCAGTACGCCACTGTGATGAACGGCTTGGCGGACGGTTCGATTCCGCTGCGCGTAACCCACAACGACACCAAACTCAATAACATCCTGATGGATGCCGAAACTGGCAAGGCGCGTGCGATCATCGACCTCGACACCATCATGCCCGGCTCTATGCTGTTCGACTTCGGCGATTCGATCCGCTTCGGCGCATCCACAGCGTTGGAAGATGAGCAGGATTTGAGCAAGGTGCATTTCTCCACCGACCTGTTCCGTGCCTATGCCGAAGGATTCGTTGGGCAGCTGCGCGACAGCATCACCGAGCGTGAAGCGGAATTGCTGGCTTTCTCCGGCAATCTGATGACGATGGAATGTGGAATGCGTTTCCTTGCCGACTATCTGGCCGGCGACACCTACTTCGCCACCAAATACCCTGAGCATAATCTGGTGCGTGCGCGCACACAGATCAAGCTGGTACAGGAGATGGAAGCGAAAGCCGTCGAAACGAACGCCATCGTGGCCGAAATCATGGGGAAGGCGGATTAATGAGCGATTGGGAGCGCATCGATGCGCTGGTGAACGAGGCCGTAACCCAGCTGGGGCTTGACCCCAGGGATGCGGATTGGGCGCGCAATCAATTGCTGCAGATCGAGGAACAAGGTGAGCTTGATAATGGCGACGCTGTTATGGGCGTGCTGGCTTTGCGCCCTTCCGCGTTGCAGGATCGGTTCTGCAATATCGAGGCCAAGCAGGGCGGCATGCCCGCGCAGCAATGGTTCTACAACTATTGCGTGGCTTCCGGGTATGTCAAGCGCGCGCAGCTCGACGCCAATCCGCGCTTCGATTCGCATGGCTTGGTGGTGACCATCAACCTCGCCAAACCTGAATTCAAGAATATGAAGAAGGCGGCTGCCGGCAATGCGGTGGCCGGCGGCTACCCCAAGTGCACGATCTGCCATGAAAACGAAGGGTTTGCGGGGCGTGGCAAGCGCACGCTGCGCACCATACCGGTCACGCTCGGTGGCGAGCCGTGGTTCTGGCAGTTCTCGCCGTACGGATACTTTGACCAGCATGGCATCTGTGTGAACACGGAGCACACGCCGATGCACGTTGACCGCGATACCTTCGGACATCTGCTTGATTTCGTCGATCGCTTCCCGGGATACTTCCTTGGCTGCAACGCGGCACTGCCTCGCATCGGCGGCTCCGTGCTTGCCCACGACCACTACCAGGGTGGCGGCGAGATTCTGCCGATGTTCAAGGCGAAGACATGGGCCAGCTTGAGGCTTGACTCACATCCGGATGTCGCCGTGGAAATTCTCGACTGGCCCGGCACTGCTGTGCGCGTTGTCACGCGCGATCGCGATGAGCTTATCGAAGTGTGTGACATCATCCGTGCTGCATGGGTGGAATATGGCAATGCCGAGCAGGGCATTGCCAGCCATGATGAGCAGGGCAATCGTCAATCCGCGCTTTCGCCCAGCGTCATCCGCACCGAGCGCGGCTATGAAATGAGCCTGATTTTCCGCAATAATGCGATCAGCGACGACTACCCCGAAGGTGTGTTCCATGCGCACCCGGAGTTCTGGCCCATCAAGCAGGAGCCGATTGGTCTGATCGAGGCGCAGGGGCTGTTCATTCTGCCGGGCCGTTTGATCGATCAGCTTGGACAGATTGAAAATGCGTTGGCTCAAGGCGCGGGCCTTCCGGAGGATGTGAGCGAATTCCACCTTGTGTGGGATGAAATCAGCGCTAAACTGGCCGGCAACCGCGATCGCGACGCCATCAAGGCGGCTGTGCGCGACGAACTGGGCAGTGTGTGCTATCGCATTTTGGAGAATACGGCCGTGTTCAAACGCAAGGAACAAACGCAGGAATTCCTGCAGGCTCTCGGGTTTGTGACGAGCGTCTGAACCATTACTGAAAATGAACAAAAGCGCACATAATCTTTCCTGAAGTGCTCGTGTTGTGTGACAATATGTAGTAAACTGAGTATTGACCGAAGGAAATTCTCACATAGGAGGCAATAATGACCACTGTGCTGGTTACTGGCGGCGCTGGCTTCATCGCCACCCACACCGACGTCGAGCTGCTGCAGAAGGGCTACGATGTGGTGTCCATCGATAACTACGGCAACTCTTCTCCCGTCGCACTGAAGCGCGTTGAAAAGATCACCGGCAAGCCCGTCAAGAGCTACGAAGGCGACGTGCGCGACAAGGAACTGCTTGAGCGCATCTTCACCGAAAACAACATCGACTGGGTCATCCACTTCGCCGGCCTCAAGGCCGTGGGCGAGTCCGTGGCCAAGCCGATCGAATACTACGACAACAACCTTTACTCCACGCTGGTGCTGCTTGAAGTCATGCGCGCCCACAACGTCAAGAAGCTGATCTTCTCGTCCTCCGCCACCGTGTACGGCGATCCGAAGGAACTGCCGATCCTCGAAACCACGCCCACCGGCGGCACCACCAACCCCTACGGCACCTCCAAGCTGTTCCAGGAACAGATCTTGCGCGACGTGGTCGTGGCCGATCCGGAATGGACCATGGTGCTGCTGCGCTACTTCAACCCGGTCGGTGCGCACAAATCCGGTCTGCTGGGCGAGGATCCGAAGGGCATCCCGGCCAACCTGACCCCGTACGTGGCCAAGGTTGCCATCGGCGAGCTCAAGGAAGTCCAGGTCTTCGGCGACGACTACGACACCCCGGACGGCACCGGCGTGCGCGACTACATCCACGTCGTCGATCTGGCCAAGGGCCACGTGGCCGTCATCGACCACATCGACAAGCCCGGCGTGTTCACCTACAACCTCGGCACCGGCCACGGCTACTCCGTGCTCGAAGTCATCAAGGCTTACGAGAAGGCCGCCGGCCACCCGATCCCCTACACCATCAAGCCGCGTCGCCCCGGCGACATCGCCACCTGCTACTGCGATGCCTCCAAGGCCGCCAAGGAACTGGACTGGAAGGCCGAGCTGACCATCGACGACATGGCCAAGTCTTCCCTCAACTGGCAGACCAAGAACCCCAACGGCTTCCGCGGTGCCACCGAGTGATCTCGAAAGCAGCCTTGGACTAGCCCATTAGTCCAGTACTAACCATCAAGTTGCCCCTATGCGTAAGCACAGGGGCAACTTTTTGTAGTGTGTCAGCATTGACGACTGTGCTCGAAATAGCAGGGGTTACGTTGGGGGGTAATGATAGAGGGTATGTGTATGCTTGCATGGAGAAAACCGGAAACCATGGCAACAAGTTTTCCATCAGTTGCATTCGGTGTTTAGTGTTAACGTTAACCTCAGAAAGGGCTGATGTGAAGAAGAAACTGTCACGGGGGGGGGGTATTCGCTCCTGCCCTAGGTGAACGCCTCCGCCGAGCCAACGTTGATCAAGCGAATGCGCACCAAGTAAATACGGGCGTGGTGAAGCGATGTCTGTCCGCATTGCTTGCAATGGCATTGTCTGCGGCCCTAATATTTCCCGCTACCGCCACCGCGCAACCTTCTGATGATGAGATTGCTGCTGATCAAGATACACAGCAAACACTTCCCGCCGAAGATGACAAAATCCAGAACGATTCGCAAAATAACGTCAGTGATGATGCCCTGACCTCTACAGCATCGACAGATGCCCCAGACTATTCCAATATCGTTTGCGATAAAACCATCAACGCCGTTGATGACGGTTATGCACAAGCACTGCAGCAGGCAATAGCCAATTCTTCAAACGATGCATCACAGCCAACAGTCATCTGCCTAGCCGGCACTTTTGAGTTAAACAACGATTTCAATATCAACAATAAACATGTCGTGCTGCGCAATGCAGATAATACCGCTGTCGTTATAACACGCACACAGCGTAAGGCAAATCCATTGTTCACCATCAGCGGCGGCGGTTCTCTGACTGTAGATACAGCAGATGACAGCAACGAAATATTCCGCTATGGTCCGAAGCAAATGCCCAATAGTGCTACAAATGCGAAGCCTATGAGTCGGTTCGCTCAAGTTAACGACGCCAACAGTTCGTTTGCTTTCAATCACGGCATGGTAAGCGGCATTAATGTTGTCGAAGACAATGCGAATAACTCCGGTAAAGGTGCCTTGGTGTTGAACAAATATGGCACAGTTACCATCAACGGAGGTACGTTTACCAATAATGTGGGTGGTGATCATGGTGACGGTGGCACTGTCGTCGACGTAACCAGTGGTGTTGTCGTTATCAATGATGGTATTTTCTCAGGGAATAAAGGGCGTAATGGTGGCGTAATTTATCTGCGAGATAGCAGTACATTAACTGTCAATGGTGGTACGTTTTCTGGTAATACGGCCTCACGCCATGGTGGCGCGATATTTGCTAAGGAAAATAGTGCCGTAACTATTGGTCAGGACGGTAAAGATAATAACGCCGTCATATTTGAAAACAACACGGTAACTGGAACAGGCACGAAAGTTGGCGGTGGGGCGCTGTATGTAACTGACGCGGGTTCGCAGCTTGCTATTAAGAGTGGTACGTTCACTAGTAACCGAGTTGATGAGGTTATGGATTGGAACAATCGATATTCCGGTGGTGGTGCAGTGTGGGCACAAGGCACTATTAGCATTTCAGGCGGATTATTTTCGAATAACGTTGCAGGGCCTGTTGATAACAACAAGCAAACCTATGTGGGCAGTTGGGCTGGTGGCGGTGCTTTATTCGTATATGGTACTGAATCAGGAAAGCACACAATTGTTAGCACACTGACTATTGCTGATCCTGAAAATACAGTTGAAAACCCAAATGATCAAAAAACTGAATTTAATAACAACTTGACTTATGGCGATGGCGGTGCAATTTTCTTAGGTTGGGGTAGTGAAGCGATTTTAGTGGGCGGAAAGTTTACCAACAACACGTCCTATCGTCTTGGTGGTGCAATTTATACTGAAGACGAAACCACTACATATATGGCTCGTGCTTTTGCAGAAAAAAACTATGCTGGCCATTTTGGCGGTGGCTTGTGGCTTTGTCCCTCTGGTCAAGGTGTAAATTCTAAAGGCGGCAATATGATTGCCGTTAATAATCGGGCATCTAAAGAATACGATAAAAGTTCTGCTGGGGAGAATGACAATACAGATGCGGCCGGCGATGATTTTGCGTTGATGTCACCGACGAAGACGAATATTTCCAATTCGTTCGAATTGTCTGACAAGGGTTGGGGATCTGACAATACTAAATCCGTAGTGCAATGGTGGCAGGATGGTACACTCACTTCATACACCGACGGTCTGGCTGTGAACAGCCTCGCGGATACAGATGGCAAGGGAAAGAACAAAGGCCTCGCTGTTGCGGAAGATTCTATAAGATACGCTAACCAGCAACAGCACACTGAACAATCTGCGCCTGCGACTTTCACTAGTACCAACAAAGGTGGCGTGCCGCAGGGTGCTGGTGTGGCTCTTAAGGCTACTTGGAATTCGGAGAATGGTGAAATCGATCAATATCGAGATCATGCCAATGTATTGTTCCAGAACAATACCGCTTGGTATTCAGGTGGTGCTTTTGGCACTAACGGCAGCGTAATCTTCGATACTCCGTATCGTGTTGCATGGAACAAAGTGGATGCTGATACGAAGCTTCCGCTTGCGGGCAGTACATGGAAACTGACTATTAAAGGCAGTGATATTAAGCAAACCAGTGAAATTGGACGTGTTACTCCATGGTTCAGTGACAAATTTCGTAATCAAGAATGTCGGACTGGTAAAGGTGCGAATGCTGTAAATTGTTGGCATCGCACTGAAGGTGCTGTAACTGCAGAAATTGCAGATGATGTGTGGGAAGCAACTGTCAGTGACCAAGGTGACTTTGATCAAGATCCAGATGAAGGACAGATTAACCTCAATAATTTAGCGCTTGGTACTTTCACGCTACAGGAAGTTGAAGCTCCTGTTGGATATGAGTTATCAGAAACAACATACACGTTCACAACAGTGAAGCAAGGTTTGCCTGAAATTAAGGTACAGAATGGAGGCGCAGCTGTCAATAAGAATAAAGACGGCATTCCCATGATCGGCAATTCGTCGAGTACTGCTCCGATTTCATGGACCAAGGTTGACTCTACCGATGATGAGCATAATCCCTTGGCGGGGTCGAAATGGAAGCTTGAGCGTAAAGCTCTTCCTAAGGAGAATAGCGAATCTACTGCAGAGAACACGGCTGAAGTTTCGTATGAAACGGTATATTCGTCAATTTGTGATGCGGGTGCTGAAAACTGTACCGAAGCAACTGTGGATACGAATGGATCTAGGGGTATATTCACCCTTAATTTGCCATGGGGTTATGAGTATAAGCTTACGGAGATTCAGGCTCCTGATGGTTTCGAGACTCCTGACTCTGCAACTACGTATGTGACTTTCTCGGTGGATTTAGTAACGGATCCTAAAACGGGTGAGAGTGCTGCTTCTGCATCTGCAATGACATTCCATGGAAGCTGGCCGAATTGGGCAGACAAGGCAACTTGTTCTGCTCCGACATCGGCAGCAGCATCACGAGCTGCGGGCGATACCTCCTGCCTGATTGCCAATAAGCCTGGTATAGAACTGCCTGCTACGGGTGGTGCCGGTACAACGGCGATGATCTGGGCCGGAATACTACTGGTCGGCTGCAGTCTGGCCGGCCTCTCCTACATGCGCAGGAGGTTGTGATTATGCATTACCGGCATATCCGAATCCCGTAACACAGGCAACGAGCCTCAAGAATTCCCATCAAATTCCAAATAATAATTTTTCCAATAATTCAAGGGAGAACAATGAAGAAACTATTCAAAGCCCTGACGGCACTCCTCGCCGCCGTGGCCATGTTGTTTGCCGGTGGCGGGGTATTCGCCAGCACCGCGATGGCGGATACCACGAAGTATTCGATTACGATTAATAATAATAAGCCTAATCATACGTATGAGGCGTATCAGATTTTCAAGGGTACGTTGAGTGAGACAAAGGATGCGGCGGGTAATATCACGTCCACCACTTTGTCGAATATCGACTGGGGTTCCGGCGTGAAGGAATCTGACAGGGATGAGTTGTTGGGTTTTGGCAAGGCTGAGGGTGAGAAACCGTATGCCAGTGTGGCGGAGTTGGCTGCCTCGTTGAATGATTCGAATGCCAAGGCGTTCGCCGACGCGGTTTCGCAGTATCTGACTGACACCCCTACCGGTTCGACCAGCACACAGACTGGCAATGAGGGCAGCAAGAAGTACGTCATTAATAACCTTGAAGCGGGTTATTATTTGGTGCAGGATAAGTCCAAGTCTCTTGATGGGAAGGATGATGCCTATACGTCGTTCATCATGAGGATTGTCGAGGATGTGACCGTTGATCCGAAGTCTTCGGTTCCGTCGGTGGATAAGAAGGTCCAGGATGAGGCGGTCGACAAGGACACCAACTCCAACGATGAGAATGGTTGGGGTGATTCCGCTGATCATGCGATCAACGAGCCTTTCCAGTTCAAGCTGACCGCGACGATTCCCGCCGACGAGGATCGTGCGGATTGCGAGTCGTACATGGTCAAGTTCAACGATACGATGTCCAAGGGCGTGGCGTTCGACCAGATCGACAGCGTGACCGTCAGCGGCGGGACCGATGAAGCCATCACCGTGCCTGAGAAGAAGGGTAATGAAAACCCGAATGGATATGTGAAGTCGGATGTCGCCACGGATGCGGAGACCGGTATCTCGACTTGGAGTCTGACCATCGAGGATCTGAAGAAGCTTGATCCGAAATTTGATATCACGAAGGCGATCACCGTCACCGTCATTTACACCGCTCATCTGACGACGGACGCGTACGTGCAGAACCAGTCCGGTGCGACCACGAACAAGAATACTGTCAACCTGGAGTACTCGAACAATCCGAATGCGGATGGTACGGGCAAGACCCCTGACCATACGGTGTATGTGTATTCCTTCCAGGTCAACAACACCAAGCACAAGGACAGCGAGCAGGGTGATGCGCTTGCCGGCGCCGGCTTCCGCCTCTACCTGAAGAACGGTGACACAACGGGTGCCGAGGTCAAGCTTGCCAAGGATGATGCTGATGGCTGCTATTACCCGATCGCCGACCAGACGAAGGATGGTGTGGAGATGACTTCTGACGATAATGGCCAGTTCAATATCAAGGGCCTTGACGCGGGTTCGTATGTGATCAAGGAGACCACGACCCCGGCCGGCTACAACACCATGGCGGACCACCCCATCACGATTGGCGCGACCCACACCTCGGAACAGGCGACGCTGACCAAGGAATCCACCATGAACAACAACATGGTGAACAAGCCCGGTTCGAGCCTGCCGTCCACGGGTGGCATGGGCACCATGATCCTGTATGCGGCCGGTATCGCCGTGGTTGTGTTTGCGGGTCTTGGTTTGGCTGTGACGTTGCGCAAGCGTCAGAGCCGTCGCTGAACCGATAAGGTTTGCTGGTGCATGCCGCAATAGTTGGCCCCTTTGTCCCGTTGGGGTTATGGCGGGGCGTTCGCTCTCTTCCCGTGCCGGACGATGATGGTTCGGCATGGGAAGAGAGCACATTCCAAGTTTTTCATATTGTTGAGGGAGAGGGTTTCGATGGCTGCTGGTTCCAGGAGACTGCGGGGGTGGCTGGCGTGTATGGCCGTGTTGCTCGCCTCCCTGTTGTGTATGGCGGGTTTGGGCAACGTCGCCCATGCCGATGACCAGGCTGTGACCGGTTCCGGGTCGATCACGTTCGAATACAAGCATGACGGTGATTCCGTGCCCGGTGTGAAGGTTGACCTATATCGGGTCGCCACTTGGAATAAGGATTGGCAGGCCGAGCCGACCGAGGATTTCGAAGACTATGAGGTGGCTTGGCCCAAGTTGACCACTATGAGCCAGAGCGAGCTTCGTGATTTGGCGAATACGCTTGCCTCGTACGCGCAGCGCGACGGCATCAAGCCGATGGCGTCGGGGGAAACCGATGCGGATGGCGAGTATAAGTTCTCGAACTTGCCGGATGGCTTGTATCTGCTGGTGTACGGCTCGTATAGCAACGGCAATCTGTCATGCGATGCGGGTGCCCTGCTGGTGTCTTTGCCGACGAGCACGGACAAGGACAATACGGTCGAGGGCATCAACGTGACGGTCGAGCCGAAGACCGAGTGCGAGACTGTGCCTCCTACCCCTCCTGAGAAGGATATTGAGATCAAGGTCGTCAAGGTCTGGGCTGACGACAATGATTCGGAGCATAAGCGCCCATCGCAGGTTGTCGTCCAACTGCTCAGGGATGGAAAAGTGTACGACACGGTCATACTCAATGAATCCAATAACTGGACACATATCTGGATGGATCTTGACCCGGACCACGAGTGGAGCGTGGTGGAGAAGAGTGTGCCGGACGGGTACACGGTCATTATCGACCGTGAAGGTCTGACCTATACCATCACCAACACGTATACGCCTCCGGAGACTCCGCCGGTGACGCCTCCAACAACTCCGCCTACGACACCGCCTACAACGCCTCCGACCACCCCACCCGGCGGCGACATCTCCAAAACCGGTGCCACCATAACCGGCATCGCTCTGAGCGCCCTCATACTGTTGGGAGTTGGTTTGGTGCTCAGAGGCCGTTGTTGTGCGAAGAAGAACTGACAAGTAATACGTTTTGAAAGGACGAGTATCATGCCGACGGCTTCATCAACAGGTAGTGTAGTGTCCTTGCCGGTTCATAATGCTGCATGTGAAAAAGCTTGCGGCAAGACGTGCAAGTGTCACTGCGCTGGATCGGGGCATCGCTGTGATTTGATTCAACAGACATTGCGGGGTAAACAGTCGCCGATACTGAATTCTTGTTTTGGTGCGCTCTTCTCAAGTGCGACTGCCAATCCTGTTCAAGGACAAGTAGTCGCGTCCGGTCGGCAATGGGATTCAAGTCCAGTAATTACCTCTATTCCCCAAACCGGTCGGAGAGCCAGCCAGGTTGAGCAGCGCATCTTGGATGTCTCTCTGCATGACCTATTCAGGTTTGTTGCTACGCTTAATCTATCGGGTTCTTGGCCTCAGGCATCTGAAGCCTTGATGATGAAGCACAGTGCTTCAGTGCAAAAATCTGTCGAGGCTGTCTCAGCCAATGATGCCAGTAATGGATATCTGTGGGCTGCTGGAATGGCCGCTTTGTCTGATTTCTTCAGTTCGTTGGGGGCGAATAGTCCTTTTCCATCTTTGACGCAAATTCAAACTGGGGTCAGTAATAATCTGTCGACAGCCAGCTATTCGAAACTGGCTTATCCGCGTCGATCAAAAGCTCCGACAATTCATGCTCTTAATAACTTTAAGGTGAGCAACGATCTTGCGGAGGCTTTGGCTAAAGGCGCGGTCGAGGCCTATCAATTATTAAATCAGAATTTGAACGATTTGCTTTTTCTAATTCAGTTCATCGGGAGCGCTACCACTGTCGATTTGTGGAGACATCCTGCAGTAGTGCGTTACTGTTTGCAACCTGCTCTACAGACCGCTCTGACGCGTTTGAAAAATAGCCAAGTATCCAGTTCCATGGGCTATAGCATGGTGACTCCAAGTAATGAGTTTGATCTCATAAACAACCATTTAAAAAATTTGTGGTTAAAAAATAAAAATTGGTAAAGGTAGGAAACCATGGGAATGGCTTAACTGTGTCTGTGGATGCTGCTCGTCATGGTAGGCGGGTTGATTGGGGTTTGCGTCTGCTTGTGGTGTTCTTCGCCGTGTTGTTGTTGGCGGGGGTTGGGTTGTTGGCGTATCCGAGTGTGTCGGATTGGTGGAATCGGTTGCATCAGTCGTATGCGGTGGCCTCGTACATCGAACGGGCGGACGACATGGGCGCGCGCGAACGCGAACGATTGCTTGATGAGGCGCATGCGTACAACGACCGGTTGCTGGAGTCGGCGGAGGAAAACCAGTCGGCTCGTTGGAACGATCTTTTGCGCTCCAACGGCGACGAGAAGGCTCTCGAGGAGTATGAGTCCGTGCTGGACATAACGGGCACGGGGATCATGGGCTATGTGACCGTTCCGAAATTGAAGGTCAGGTTGCCTATCTATCACGGTTGTCTGTGTTCAAATAATGCTGGTCGGTGTCTGCACTGATTCGTGAACACTTTCTGCGTTCATTTTGTACGGTGTCGGCGGATGGCGTCGGATGCGGATGAGGGCACCGATGCCGGTTCCTTGGTAG